>CAWDBN010000006.1:0-962882 GCA_963800575.1 uncultured Acidobacteriaceae bacterium | reverse complement strand
AGCCTTTTCAGGGCTGCGCTCTACCACCTGAGCTACCTGGCCACGTGTCGAAACCCGCTTAGCCATCGCGGGCCGCGAGGATTGTTCCCTTCACCCTGACTGTTCTGGATTCCAACCGAATGAAACGGCTCGTTGCCGAACACGTGCGGAACGCTTCGATTATAGCAATGGCCGCGAGTTCGCTCAATGTCACCGGCCGCGCAGGTTATATCGCGGCGCCATTCGTCACCGTCATCGCGCATCGGTTGGTCCCGAACCAGTAGGGAATCTCGCGGTAATCTTCGACTGCGAACACCGCCAAGTCAGCATCTTTTCCGGCTTCGATGGAGCCTTTCGGTCCGCGACCCGCAGCGCCCACGCCCCGTTGATCGTGGCCGCGGCGATGGCTTCCCCCGGCGACATTTTCAGGTGCGTGCAGGCCAGCGACATTGTCATCGGCATGCTCAGGGTCGGCGAAGTGCCCGGGTTATAGTCCGTCGCCAACGCCACCGGCACGCCCGCATCAATCAGATGGCGAGCCCGAGGATATTGCGTAAGTCCCAGAAAATAATTCGCACCCGGAACCAGAGTGGCGATGGTATTGTGCATTGCCAATTGCGCGACGTCGTCTTCGTTCACGTGGTCCAGATGATCAAAAGACGCCGGATTGAAACGCAAGAACGGCTGCAGGGCCGTTTCCGTAAGCTGGCACATGTGGGCCCGCACGCTCAAGCCGTGCTGTTCGGCGGCTTCAAAGATCTGCTTCGTCTCTTCCGCGGTAAACGCTCCCCGGTCGCAGAAAACGTCGACGAACTGGGCGAGCTTCCGCTTCGCCGCCTGCGGAATCATTTCCCCGCAGACAACCTCAACATATTTTTGTGAGCGACCCTGGAACTCTTTGGGGACGGCGTGCGCCCCCAGCAGAGTCGCAACCACCGTTCCCGGCCAGCGGGAGGCAGCTTCGCGGATCGCCTCCAGGGATTTCAGTTCTGACTCAACCGTTAGCCCGTAGCCTGACTTGGCTTCAACCGTTGTAGTGCCGTGTGCTGCCATATCGCGCAGTGCGGCCAAAACTTTCTCAGTCAGAATCCGCTTCCCTGCTTTGCGCACACCTTCCACGCTTGAACGAATACCTCCACCAGCCCCAGAAATCTCTTCATAGGAAGCGCCTTCGATGCGCTTCTCAAAATCCACCAGCCGCGGGCTGACGAAAACGGGATGTGTGTGGGAATCGACGAAACCCGGCAGAACAACTTTGCCCGCGCAGTCGATCTCGAGAACTTTTTTGCGATTCTTCTTCAGCCACGGATCGCGCATCGCGTCTTTAGTGGTACCGACAGAAACGACCTTCCCGCCGAGAGCAAGGACGGCGCCGTCTTCGATGATGCCAAGGTCTTTTAGGTCGGGGCCACGACGCGGGCCGGGCTTACGAAGATTTAAGTGTGAGCAGTTGGCCAATATTGACAAGAAATAGTGCCGATTCCTTACGCACTCAGCCTCCGCATCTGTCGTGTGTGTTCATTTGTCGTCCATCGGCACTCTCACGCCATTCTGTTTCGCAAATTCCTTGGCCTCTTCGTATCCGGCGTCTGCATGCCGAATGATTCCCATCCCTGGATCCGTCGTCAGTACGCGCTCGATGCGCTTGGCCATCGCGTCGGTACCATCGGCCACCGTGACTTGCCCGGCATGCAGCGAGTAACCGATGCCCACGCCGCCGCCATTGTGAATCGATACCCACGACGCTCCGGCTGCAGTATTCAAGAGCGCGTTGAGCAGCGGCCAGTCGGCGACCGCGTCCGAACCGTCTTTCATGCTCTCCGTCTCGCGAAACGGAGACGCCACCGACCCGCAATCAAGATGATCGCGGCCAATTACGATCGGCGCTTTGATCTTGCCTTTCTTCACCAGATCATTCATCGCGAGGCCGAACCGCGCCCGCTCGCCATAGCCCAGCCAGCAGATGCGCGCGGGCAGTCCCTGAAACTTGATGCGCCTGCGTGCCAGATCGATCCAGCGCCGCAGAATGCGATTCTCGGGGAACAATTCCAGAACTAACTCATCGGTCACGTGGATATCTGACGCTTCACCCGACAGCGCAACCCAGCGGAACGGTCCTCGCCCCTCGCAAAACAGCGGACGAATATAGGCGGGCACAAACCCGGGAAAATCGTAAGCATTCTTCACGCCGCGCTGAAAAGCGAACGTACGAATGTTGTTGCCGTAGTCAAACGTCACCGCTCCCATTTTCTGCAGCTGCAGCATACCTTCGACATGCGCCGCGATGGCATCGAGCGATTTCTCCTGATACCCCTTCGGATCGTTTTTCCGCAGCTCGACTGCCTCGGCGAGCGTCATGCCATTCGGGACATATCCATTCAGCGGATCATGCGCCGAAGTCTGATCGGTGAGAATGTCAGGCACCACGCCGCGCGCGGCCAACTCCGGAATAATGTCAGCACAATTCCCCACCAGCCCGACCGAAACATTTTCTTTCTTGCGCACGGCGTTCTTCAAAATGCGCAAGGCCTCATCGAGCGTCGTGACCATGAAGTCGCAATAGCCGGTCTTCAGCCGCTTCTTGATGCGCTCGGGGTCGACGTCGATCCCCAGAAATGCCGCGCCCGTCATGGTCGTGGCCAGCGGCTGCGCTCCACCCATGCCACCCATGCCGCCAGAAACGATCAGCTTCCCGGCAAGATCACCGCCGAAATGTTTTTCGCCCGCCGCCGAGAACGTTTCGAACGTCCCCTGCACAATTCCCTGCGAGCCAATATAGATCCACGACCCCGCCGTCATCTGGCCATACATCATCAGCCCGGCGCGCTCCAGTTCGTTGAATTTCTCCCAGTTCGACCAGTGACCCACCAGATTGGAATTCGCAAGGAGCACGCGTGGTGCATACTCGTGCGTCTTGAACACGCCCACAGGCTTGCCCGACTGCACCAGCAAAGTCTCGTCATTCTCGAGCTTCTTCAAGGTTGCAACGATCGCGTGGTAGGCCTCCCAACTGCGCGCCGCGCGCCCGGTTCCGCCGTAGACCACCAGATCTTGAGGACGCTCGGCCACCTCCCCATCGAGATTGTTCATCAGCATGCGCATGGCGGCTTCCTGCTGCCAGCCTTTGCAGGTAATTTGATTGCCGCGCGGCGCGCGAATCGAGATGGGAGCCTGAACTTCAGTTTCGACGGGCATATTACGATCTTACGTCCTTGCACATTGCGACACAACAAGCCGGGCCACGCGGGAAGATAACGGAAGCTACTTCGTTGGATCCACTAGCTCAGGATTGGCACGCAGCATTGGAAATTGCACAGAATGCAAGATATCCTCGAAGGTCTCGGCGTAGCGGCTATAGACCTCCGTGGGCGCCAGCGTGGTCAGGCGATAGTGATCGTCACCCACGCTGTATATCTCCATGACGGATGTGTAAGGCACGCCACTTTCATTCCAGCTTACATTCCACCGTGTCCCCGTCATCCCATCGCGTTTTACCTCTTCTTCCCCGGCACGCTTGTAGTCCTGCCGTTTGGAAAAGAAAGCGTCGATCATCTTCTCGTAGAGTTGCGATGAACCCTCCATGTGCTCGCGAGTTAGCATAAACATTGCCGCGGTACCGGGCTTACCGAACATAGCATTTCGCGGCTGGCTGAATGATCCCGGCTCTTCCCGCATGAGTTTCCATTCATCGGGTAGTGAGACGCGCATGCCCATCGCTGGACTGTCATAAATATGCGGATCACGCGTACTCGGCGCGGGGGTGGCGCTGGCCGCGGCCATCTCGGTTCTCACCACGTTGACCGCCTCTTCCGGACTCAGCCATGTGAAGCGGCATTGGGGCTGCTCGGAATGGCAAGTCAGCGTGCCGCGCAGCGGAACGCCCATACCTGCGGATTCTGGAAGATGAGCAGGGAACTTTGCCGCCTGCAGCGATTCGGCAAACTTGGCAAGTGACGTGTCTCCGGAAACCTGCCGAACCTGGGGTGTCCCTTCCCCAACAAGCAGGACATTGAAATCTCCTGAACCGCTGCTCTCTCCAGCGTTTTGCACGGTCAACACACTCATGGCGCTCAAGGCAATCCGGGCGCGTTCAATCTCTTTGTTGGCATTACCGCCAGCAAGTCTCTGCAGCCGCACCTTCGCGTCGGCAATGTCATCGGGATCAATTTTAGCTCTAGTCTGTTTGTCGGCCGAGGCCACGGCCATCGCGTACGTTCTCGTCGCATCTTCCTTCATGTCCAGTTCGTCATAGATCTGGCCCAAGTGGTCACCTACAGTCGGATCCTGCCGGAGCGACCACGACGCCGTTATGTACGATTGCGCGTGCACCTTATCGCCTCGCAAGAAGTAAATCCAACCCCGTGTATCCCAATAGGCTGCCGTCCAATAGACGTAATTGAGCTGTTCCGCGGTCAGATGATCTAGCGACACACTTTGCAGACGCGTTTTTTCAATCGCGAGGCATGCCTCGGACCACTTCTCAGCCATATCGAGCTCGATCGTTCGTTTCGCCAGGGCATAGGCCGCGCTGTTGAAAACGCTTGGCGCTGAGGACGTGCTGGTCGCCTGCTGCAACTCCGAAATCCCCTTGGCGCGATTTCCTAGATCGAGGTCGCACTCACCTTCTGCCAGCAAAGTCTCGGCATGATTCGGGGTGATCGCAAGGGCCTTTTGCAACTCCGGCATGGCATCACCGCATTTCTTCTGATCGCGAAACATCATGCCAAGATTGCGGTGCGCGTAGTGATCCTGCGGATTAATGACAATTTGCTTGCTGAACTGTGTTGCTGCTTCTTCGTACTTGCGCTGCCGCCAGTAGGCCAGGCCGAGATTGTTATATGCATCTCTGCTGGCAGGGTCGTTCTGGATCGCGGTCTCGAAAGCGCTCGCCGCGGCATCCAGCTCATTCATGGCCATCAATGCTCGTCCCAGCTGATTCCATGCGTTTGAGTTCTGAGGAACCATCGAAGTGGCTCGGCGCAGCAAATTTGTGGCCGTCACGTAGTCCCCGCGACTGGAGGCCTCACTGGCATCGGAATATAAATTGCGAAAGTCCTCCGCGTTGCCCTTGGCCGGCTTTGACATACCGTTGGGAGTAGCGCTCGGCGGGAGGGTTGTAGTCAGGTGGAAATTCACCTGGACTGTCAACTCCACGTCAACGGGATTACCCTCGTAGGTGCCAGGATCGAACTTCCACCGGCTCACTGCGTCAATCGCAGCCTGGTCGATGTCTTTGTCAACGCCGTTCACGACATGCACGTCCGTAGCCGAGCCATCTCTGGTGACGACCAGCCCCAGACTAACGGTGCCCTGCTTTCTTTTCAGACGCGCCTTCTCCGGATAGGTGGGATTTGTCCTGCTTACCAGACGAGGTGCGGTCGCACACGGGCCAGCGGATTCTACCTTCTCGCTACTACACACCTGCATCGTGGTGATTGCGTCAACGGAGATCGTGCCCTGAGCATAGAGCAGACCTTGTAAAAGCAGCGAAAGTAGGAGGTGGACGCGGAACATAGGCATTCCCAGCCGGTCGCATTATACCTAGAGCGGAGAAAACAAAGCCCGTAGCTGATACGCTCGGAGGACCTGCCCTACCAGGTGTTGTACGCCGTGCCCTCGGTCGACATCGAAGTCGAGGACGAATGCACCTCGCAGATGCCGGGATCCTGCTGGTCGATAGACTCGAGTACCTCACACTGCGGGGCATCCCAATTCGCTTCACCCGTCATCGGGTCTTTGGGGACCTGGTGAATGTAGCCTGCAGAGACCAAATCGTCCAGCGACTGCGGCGCCTTTTGCTTGTCGAGCGTGTACTGTTGGACCAGTTTATTCAGTTCGGCCAAGTCGTTGCGCAGCACGGACTCGCGCGCTCGAACGATCGACTGGCTATAAATGGGAATCGCTATCGACAGCAGGATGCCCATAACGATGATCACGATCATCATTTCGAGCAACGTAAATCCGGAGCTGCGCCTGCGTTTCGACCTTCTCGCCATTTACCAGTCCTTATACTTCGTGCCGTCCAGAGCCTCGCCCTGCGATTTGGTGTAAACGTCGAAGACGCTCTGCCCACCCCAGGAATCGGAATCCGGGTCATCCTGCATGGAGCGCAAGCCCCACTCGGTTGTGCCCGTCATAGGATCGACAGGAATCCTGCGCAGAAATCGAACCTTCTTGCCGTTCACATCTTCGCCTTTCACCAGAGTTTCGAGATCAGGAGGATAGTTCTGGCTGTCCACCTTGGTCCTGAATCCTCCTCGGTCCGCCGCGTCTTTGTAGCGATCGATGGCGTCGCGCATCTCCCATAAGTCGCTTCGCAGCTGCTTTTCCCTCTCGCGCTGCACCACCACGCGTGTCATCGGCAACACCATGGTCGAGAGCACGAGCAGGATGGCGGTGGCGATGATCAACTCCAGAAGGGTAAAACCGCGAGCGACTCGGGCGCTCCGACCGCGTTGAAATCTGTGCAGCTTCATCTCGAATTCCTGATCTCGAAATCCTGGCGTGCGGAGACCGCGCGACGATCTTATTGCACGGTCACCGACGCCTGTGCTCCGTTCACCGTGATGGCCTGTTGTCCGGGGTCGCGCGCTCCGCCCCTGGTAATGGTCAGCGGAGTCTGTCCGCTGGCCTTCGCCTGAAATGTCAGGCTGACCACAGCGCCCTGTCCTGAAACCCCACCCGCCCCCGGTGGCCGCGTGGCCGTGATCTGCAACGTTCCTGTGGTCTCATCCTCGCGGTGCACCAGAGCCACGGCTTGCCCATCCTGCGACAGGAAACCGCCGTTGGAAACGTTCACCAACTGCAGTTTGGCAGGATCGTAATTCATCTGCACGGGTACGGAATAAACGTTCTGCGCCCCGGAAATCAGCAGGTTCACGACAAACGTGTTGCCTTTCACCGCCGTGATCTGCTCCGGATCGAACAGGAAGTTCGTCCCTCCTGCCGCGGCCGGGTTTGCCGCCTGATTGGGAGCTGGATTCACAGCCGGATTCGCGGGCGCTGGGCTTCCCGGCGCCTGCTGCTGTGCCGCGGGCGCAGCCGGCGCCGCTACATGGCTGACGTGCCGCAGTGCAATCGTGTTCGCCGTCCCAATCTCGATTTGGCGCTGGTTCAACTCACTGATCGTGTTGCCGCGAATGATGTGCGGAGTGATGGCGAAAACAGTCTCGTCCTGCCTTTATCCTGCGTTACCTGCCCAAAGAGGTATCGCAAGATCGGAATCTGCGCCAACCCTGGAATTCCGGCCAGGGATTTCGTCTGCGAATCGTCAAAGATCCCGCCAATCAGGCTCGGTTCCCCATCCTTCAGCCGGATTTCGTGCTCGATTTTCTTCTGGCCGATGATGGGCTGGCTGATGCCGCCGATGCTCGACTGGCCCACCACCGAGGAGATTTCCATGGTGATCTTCAGCGTCACTTCACGGTCGGCGTGCACGTGCGGAGTCACGTCGATGTTTACGCCCACATCCAGGTATTGAAACTGGGTGTTGACCAGCGGATTAATGCCCACGCCGCCGATTCCCGGCTGGAACGATCCCGTGGCCACCGGCACGCGTTCGCCGATCTTGAGCGTCGCCTTCTGGTTATCCAGCGCGCGCACCTGCGGATTCTGCAACATCTTGGTGTCGCTGTCGCCCATCACCGCCGACAGGTTCGCGGAACCAATCGCCACCTGAAAATCGGTGGCGTTCAGATTGCCCAGAGTATTCAACTCCAGCCCGCTTGAGCCGCTGGTTGTGGTCGTCGTGCCCGTCGTGGTCGTCGTAGGAGTCGTCGTGTTGATATTGCTCTGCAGAGTAACAGTGGCGCTGCTCGGCGGCAGGAATCCCAGGGTACGCGATTTGTCTTTGCTGATCTGCAATACCGCGATGTCGACGATCACTTCCGGACGCGCCCGGTCCAGGTCGTCCACCAGCTTTTCAGCCAGCGCAATCTGGTCGGGCGTGCCCCGCACCACCAGCGCATTCTGCGAGAGCAACTGCTGCACGCGCTGCACATCCAGCACGGCGCGAATCGCGTTCACCACATCCTGCAACTCGGTGGGCTGCGAAATATTCGAAAGATAAAAAGTCTTGAGGACGCTCTGCTCCAGCTCCTTGCGCTTGGCGGGATTGTCCTGCGCCACGAAGATCGTATTGCTGGTCACCGGCCGCCAGAAAGTCTTCGATTCCAGCGCCGTAATCTCCAGCGCATCTTCGAGCGTCACTCCATTCAGTTCGACCTTGATGCGGCGCGAAGTGTAATCCGGATCGAAAAGGACGTTGATCCCGGCCAACTGCCCGATGGTTTGATAGATGACCTTGGAATCTTCGGTGAGCTTTACCGTGATCGGGACGTTCGAGATGGGGGCAAGTTCTACCGGACCCGCCGCATCCCTGAATCTCCTTTTCCAGATTGTTAGGCGGACCCGCGGCCTGCGGCGGAAGATGGCTGGCATCATTAATCATCTGCAGCGTGCGCTGCAACTCCTGCTGCGCGATAACAAGCGAAGGATCGATCTGCGCCGCCTTTTGAAAATCGGCCAGCGCCTCCTGCAGTTTGCCCTGATCGCGAAGTTCCTGACCCTGATGGACGATCGTTGCCGCCGCCTTGAAGCGCAAGCGCTCGAACGACGCCTTATAGCGCAAATCCTTTGGTTTCAGATCGTAAGCCTGCTTGTAAAAATTGTAAGCAGCTTCGAAGTTCTCCCGCGCCTCGGCATCCTGGCCCTTTTCAAAGGCAGTCTTGGCCTTATCGGCGATGGCCGGCAGTATGGCGAGTATCACCAGCAGCACAGCAGCCGCAGGCTTCAGACGTCTCATTCGCATTCCTCGTCTACAAAATCTTCGCCGGACAAGCAGACTTTACCCCACCCGCCAGCGAACCGGGGACTCACACTTGAATACTCCGCGCGACCGCAAAAGCAGCGCTTTTGCTGCGATTATAGCATCGCGTTTCCCGGCTCCCCATGTGATTGCACCTGCTGCAGTTATACTCCTTGGTCTTAGTCCAAAAGAGAAAAGACCGGCTACGGCCTTCGGGCTCCCGCCATCCCGCACCTGTCATCTCTGAGCGAAGTTGTTGTTCGCGAAGGAAAAGCCAACCGTGACAATACCCTCGGCCCGTAGTGCGCGTCTGGCTCGCTCCCGAAGCCTGATAGCCGAAGCCCGAAGCCCACTGTTAAGATGAAGCCGAACCCATGCCCCGCCAATCCACACACCAAACCAAGCCCAGCCCGGAGAAATCCCCCCGCCGCGAACCGACAGCCTCCGGCCAGCGAGACGCCGCCGTTAATAGGATCGCTTCACATAACTACTTCTTGCTGGAAAAATTTGAGTGCGGCGTGGTTCTTACCGGAACCGAGGCCAAATCGGTCCGCGGAGGCCTCGCCAACCTCAAAGACTCCTACGGCCTGGTCAAAGACGGCGAACTCTGGCTGCTCAACGCCCACATCGGCCCCTACGAGCATGGCAACATCCATAACCATGCCCCGCTCCGCACCCGCAAGCTGTTAATGCATAAAGAAGAAATCCGCAAGCTGATCGGCAAGACCCAGCAAAAAGGCCTGACCCTGATCCCCACCCGCATGTATTTCAAAAACGGAAAAGTGAAGGTCGAATTAGCTCTGGCCAAAGGCAAACAGCTCTGGGATAAACGCGAAACCGAGCGCCGGAGAACGGCGGACAAAGAGGCGCGGGAAGCCATACGAGGCCGGAAGAAGTAAACGAGAAGCGACTGATCTGGCCAGCGATCCTACGAGCGGAACTGAATCCACCTTCTTCGATTTCCCGATCGAGGTTCAGACGCTAGTCACATAGGAGTGAGAGCGATCTGGTGTCGAACCAGTCTCTTGGAGCAAATTTTCTGCCTCCGGTGGCGGGGAGAAGTCGATCTTTTGAAGGGTCGAGCCGACGACCTCAAACGTCTTAAGGTAGGGTCTCCCGTCAAGGAGCTCTCCCAGAGTGTTCAATGCTTCCGGATAACCGGTTGAGTTGTAAGTTTCGGCATTCCCTTTGTGATCCCAAAAGCTGATGGTTGCGACTTCGCTGCCATCGGCGGCCGCCAGGACAATCAGATCCAGGAAGCCATCCTGCTTTCTTAGCCAGGGAAGGATTTCGCGTTCCATAAGATTCGTAAATTTCGGAAGTGAGTTCGGTTTCAAGCGCGCAGCAACTTTGCGGGCAAACATAGGCGACCCCTTCTTCGGTTCATGTTTGGTAGCGACTTCAGTGGTCCCAATCAACTGGGTGTTCCAGATCTCTTAGCGGGTCGGGAGAACCGCTCCCCCAGCAGTTCTCCCGACTCGGGTTTACCCCCCCAAGTATGAAACCGCCGGTGCTGCCCAGCGACACTGCGGGTTAGTGCTAACCCCGCAGGGACCCGTCCGGCACTGGCCAGCGTTCATAACAGGGGCAATTTGCTTGAACTTTGCGGAAAAGGCAACAAAACTGTTCCCGGATTCGAGCTAACCAGCTAAGGCACGGAAGAAAAAGCAGTTATCCGGACTTCTGACCTGCCATGCTAAAATCTCCCGCATTCTGCAGCGGGGCGTTCGTATGCAGCAGGGCAGACCAGCGGGCCGGATTGTTCGCTTCGGATCCTTCGAGGCTGATTTCCAGGAAGGCAAACTCACCAAGGCCGGCATCCGAATTCATCTCCAGGAGCAGCCCTTACAGATTCTTGCGCTGTTGCTCGAGCGCTCCGGTCAAATCGTCACCCGGGAAGAAATCCGGCAAAAACTCTGGTCGCGTGACACTTTCGTGGAGTTCGACGACGCCCTGAATACTGCGGTGCGCAAGCTGCGGGCGGCCTTGAACGACTCGGCCGACAATCCCAAGTTCCTGGAAACCGTTCCTCGCCGAGGCTATCGTTTTATTGCTCCGGTGACCTGGACGCCCGAACTGCAAACCGTAACTCCAATCCCAGATCCAATCGCAGTTCCGATCGCAGTTCCAGTCAAGCACCGGGCCAGTCGGCGCCGCTATATTTGGTCCGCAGTCGCTCTGATCGTGGCAACTGTAGCGGTTGGAGCATACCGGACCCTTCACCGTCCCGCCTTCCAAATCACTGCCAGGGACACCATTGTCCTCGGCGATTTCTCGAATTCCACCGGCGATGCAGTGTTCGACGACACGCTCAAAACGGCGCTCAACGTTTCCCTTCGGCAATCACCTTTCTTGAATGTCCTCTCCGATAGCGAGGTCGCGCAAAGCCCTGCAACTGATGACCCGTCCGGCGAGCACGAAGCTCACACCTGAAGTCGCCCGCGAAGTTTGCCAGCGCGCCGGCAGCAAGGCCTATCTTGCCGGAGCCATCGGCACTCTGGGCAGCGAATACGTACTGGGATTGAAGGCGGTGAATTGCCAGAGTGGAGATACGCTGGCCGAAGATCAGAGAACGGCGGCTTCGAAAGAGAAGGTGCTGGACGCGCTCGGCGAGGCCGCATCCCGGCTGCGCGCCGAACTCGGTGAATCGCTGGCTACGGTGCAGAAGTTTGATATTCCGCTCGAACAGGCCACGACGTCTTCGCTCGAAGCTTTGCGAGCGCTCAGTCTCGGCAGAAGGGCGTCCGACGACAAAGGCCCCGCCGCAGCCCTGCCTTATGATCAACGCGCCGTTGCGCTTGATCCTGATTTTGCCATGGCCTACCGAGCGTTGGGCATCGACTACGCCACGCTCAGCGAACTCGGCCGGGCCAGCGAGTATTTCACCAAGGCATTTCAGTTGCGCGAGCATGCCAGCGAGCGCGAAAGGCTGACGATCAGTGCCGACTATTATTCCTACGCGACCGGGGAACTCGATAAGGCAGCCCAGACGTTTCGCGAAGAGATAGAGATCTACCCCCGGGAAGATGCAGCCTATGTCAATCTCGGCCTGGTATATGCCGCACTGGGGCAGTACGACAAAGCCACAGAGATGACGACGCAAGTCGCACGCCGTGCCCCAGAAGCAGTGAGTGAGTACGAAAATCTCGCCAACTACGCTCTTGCCTTGCAGCGCTATGACGAAACCCGGCAAGTCATCCACGAAGGCGCAGTCGCGAAATGTAGATGATTTCATTTTGCACAATGCCTCGTACGCTCTTGCCTTTGTCGGGTCAGACCCCGCGGCCATGGCGGAACAAGAACGTTGGTTTGCCGGCAAGACGGAGTTTGAAAACGTCGGACTTGCCCTGGAATCAGATTCCGAGGCCTATGCGGGTCATCTTCGCAAGGCCCGGGAACTGACCGAGCGCGCAGTGAACTCCGCAGTGCGAGCGGATAACAAAGAAAATGCCGCAGTCTATTTGGCGATTGCCGCGCAGCGAGAAGCTGCTTTCGGCAATGCCGCGCAAGCCCGGCACACTGTGGCGGGGACCTCGAAGCTTGCTCCCGCCAGTCAGGGAGCGGAGAGCGAATCGGCCCTCGCGCTGGCCATGGCCGGCGACACGGCGCGAGCCGAGTCCCTGGTTCAAGACCTAAGCAAACGCTTCCCACTGGATACCCATGTCCAGGAGCTCTGGCTGCCCGCGATCGGCGCGCAATTGGCTCTCGACAAAAAGAAACCAGCCGATGCCCTCAATATTCTGCAAACCGCTTCCACCGTCGAGTTGGGGCAAATTCCCTTCGTCAACAATATCTCCTGCCTCTATCCGGTGTACGTCCGGGGAGAGGCCTACCTGGCAGCCGGACAGGCCGAAGCTGCCGCCGCCGAGTTCGAGAAAATCCTCGCTCACAGCGGCATTGTGTGGAACTGCTGGACCGGAACTTTGGCGCATCTGGGAGTGGCTCGCGCCCACGCGTTGCAGTCGAGAACGTTTCAGGAACGGGGGCAGGGAGCGGATGCCGATAAATCCCATGCCAGCGCGCTTGCCGCCTACAAAGATTTCCTCACCCTCTGGAATTCCGCCGACCCTGACGTCCCAATTCTGAAAGAAGCCAAGGCAGAATACGCTAGGCTGCAATAGCTGGAGAGCGCCTCCGTTGTCGCTTGCTGCTAACCGACTTGTGTGGTTGAGGGGCGTTTACACTCATTGAGAACAGCCCGGCCAGGATCCATGAGTGAGATGGGATTTATCGTCATTTGAGAGCGGATACCACGGGCATGGCTGGCGACGTACATTGCCAGTTCCAGCCGAGTCCAGACTCCAAGTTTGTCAAATGCGCTGCTCAAATGATTCTTGATTACCTGTTCGCTGGTGCCGACGATCCTGCCGATTTCGCGATTGGTCAGGCCCTCCCAAACCAGCATCGAAATCTGATTTTCCCTCGGGTTGAGACCCTCGCAAGGAGTCATGATTGCACTACTGCCTCCGTGAGCATAGCGAGCCAACTTCACACGTTTCCTCCCCTCGCGAATTCCGGCGCGCAAAAACAGCATCCGCAAGTGCTGTTTTACCGTTCGCGGACTGATATGTAACTGGCCTCCAATTTCTTTATTGCTGCAGCCCTGCACAAGCAAGTTCAAGACTTGCTGGTCGCGGGGCGAGACGTCGACTGGATCGAAATTGATCATGATTTCTTCCTCCCGCCGGCTTGACGGTCGAACGAAGATATCCGTTAAGTGTCATTTTCCGGTTCGTGATCCATGAATGGCCACAAACAGTCTGGAGGCCAGTGGAACGCGGCCTTTGGTTTGTAAGGCAGGATTGCTAATTTCCTCTGCTCGTCGCCGGGATACTGGTCAGACATCTGAGGTGGCACTTCGATTATCATGCGCTCTCCTATTAAGAGGTGGCGCAGTATCTCCCTAAACTGCGCCATCCGAGGAAAACAGCGGACACTGGGGGAGGGCCGCGTGAGTCCCTATTACCGTCCAACCCATGGGAATCAACTTACAATCGAGGCATATCTTGGAAATGATCACAATTGCACAGAAGGTGAAATAAAGTGGGAAGATTCCCGATACGGGAATAAGTCGCAGAAGCTCCCATGTGTCTTGACGCCGGTCTGGTACATGTCCTATTTCCTGGCGTGATGCACCGCGTCTCGCACTTTGAAGAATCAACGAGTTCTGCGTGGTAACCTCCGGAGGTGACGAACGGCACATTGCAGCGACCCGGAGCACATTCTAAGGTCGCGATCAGAATGAACATGAAACCTGCACATCCCCACTCCAAATCGCACCGTCCAGGCCTCGCTCCCAATCCAGTCGCTACTCGCAGCCAGGTCTCAAAACGCCGCAGCCATCGCATGGCGCTCCACGCCACCGTCGGACTGTCCGGAGAAGATCGGCAGAAATCAGCCTTTACCATGCCGGCCAAGGCCACGAAACTCAATAAGCACGGCGCTGCTGTTCAACTCCGTCGTGAGCTTCTGGTGGGCTCCTTCGTCACCGTAAGCAACAAGCAGGGCGCCGCGCTCTCGGCCCGCGTAGTGTCGCAAGTGTCGGCCCTGGAGGGCTTTTCCACTTACGCTATCGAGTTTGCCGAGCAGGGCGAACGCGCGGAAACTTTCTGGGGAATCGTCTTCCCCCCGAACCCCTCGAACGCCTGACCCGCTGCAAAGCGAAAGGTAACGGCCGGCCCACCGCCGGCCCACCGGCGCACCGTTCTGCAACGCGCGGAACGGTCTATAATGGCGCCCACGCATGGCCCTTGCCTCAGGCACCAAGCTTGGCCCTTATGAAATACAGTCGCCGCTGGGAGCGGGCGGCATGGGTGAGGTGTACCGTGCCCGCGATGTCCGCCTCGATCGAACGGTAGCCGTCAAAGTTCTTGCTTCTCATCTTTCTTCATCGCCCGAACTCAAACAGCGCATGGAGCGCGAAGCCCGGGCAATTTCCGCGCTGAACCATCCCCACATCTGCCGTCTCTACGATATCGGCTCCCAGGATGGAACCGACTATCTGGTGATGGAGTTTCTCGAAGGCGAACCGCTGTCGGAAAGACTGCGCAAAGGCGCATTGCCGCTCCCCGAAGTCCTGAAGATTGCGATCGCCATTGCCGAGGCGCTGACCGCCGCGCATCGCCAAGGCATTGTCCACCGCGATCTCAAACCCGGCAACATCATGCTCACGGCGGCGGGCGCCAAGCTGATGGATTTCGGTTTGGCGAAGGCCACGAGCCCGAGTCTCGGTGCCTCAGCGTCCGGCGCGCCTCTCTTGTCCGCAGCCCGCACCATGACCGAGGCCAGTCCAATTTCTCCGTTGACCACCGCAGGAGCAATTCTCGGCACCATCCAATACATGGCTCCGGAACAACTCGAAGGCAAAGAGGCGGACGCTCGGTCCGATCTGTTTGCGTTCGGCACAATTCTCTACGAGATGGTCACCGGCAACCGGGCGTTCGCGGGCCGCAGCCAGATCAGCGTTGCCAGCGCCATCCTCGAGAAAGAACCTGAACCAATCACTGCAACTCATCCCCTCACGCCACCGGTGTTCGAGCAAGTCGTCGCAACTTGCCTCGCCAAGAATCCCGACGACCGGTTCCAGACTGCGCACGACTTGCGGCTGCAGTTGAAGTGGATTGCGGAAGGCAAAACCCCACCCGCCAGGCCCGCAGGGCACGGAGAAGATCATGGAAGAACGAGACGGGAAGCCGTTCTGGCAGCCGTGGCATGCATACTCGCCCTGCTCCTGATCGCGTGCGTGATCTGGTGGCGCGCCAGCCGCCCGGCTGAGCGAACCGAATATTTTTCTGCACCGCTTCCCTTCTCGGCTCGAGACGTGGCTGTGTCCCCCAATGGCCATACTGCCGCAATCGTTGGGCGGGATTCCGAGCGAAAAAACCTTCTGTGGATCTACGAACCCGGCTCTCCGCTGGCAACCGCGATCCCCAACACCGAGGGAGCCAACTTCCCCTTCTGGTCTCCCGACGGCAAGTCGCTCGGATTTTTCGCCGACGGGAAACTGAAGAAGCTGGATCTATCGGGCGGGCCGCCGCAAACGCTCTGCGAAGCGCCGAACGGCCGCGGCGGCGCCTGGAACAAAGACGGAGTCATTCTGTTCACTCCGAGCGGACAGTTGGGAGTCGGCCTATTCCGAATTGCAGCGTCGGGAGGTGCGGCAACTCAAGTCACATTTCCAGACCGCACTCGCGGAGAGGACAGCCATCGCTGGCCCGTCTTCCTGCCGGATGGAATCCACTTTCTTTATCTGGCCATGGATCTTTCCGGCCGGAAAATTCTCTCTACCATCTATGCGGGCTCCCTGAACTCGAATGAGAAGCGCCTGGTCACGCAGGCGAAAGCGAATGTCGCCTACGCCGAACCGGGTTATTTGCTCTTCTACCGCGATCAAACTCTTTTTGCCCAACGATTCGACGCCAAGAAGCTTGAACTGAGCGGAGAGCCGAGTCCCATTCTCACAGACATTCAGTACTTGCCGCGAATTGAGAGGGCGGTGTTCTCCAGCTCGGCGAGCGGAGTTCTGTTCGCCCAGAGAACCGGCGACACGGGGCCGTCGCAACTGCTCTGGTTTGACCGCAAGGGGCAGCAAGTTGGAGTTGCAACCCAGCCGGGCATTTACGGCAACGTTGCGTTATCGCCGAATGGAAAGTTCGTTGCGGCCGACGCCATGGACGCCGCGAGCACGAATACCGATCTCTGGACTTACGATCTGGAGAACGAGCATAGCAAACGGCTGACCTTCGATCCTGCCATTGATTCGTCGCCGGTCTGGAGTCCGGACGGTGCCCGGCTCGTGTTTTGCTCAGACCGTGCGCAAAAGTTCAACTTATACCTGAAAAACGCAGACGGATCACAGGAAGAACAGTTGATCCCGCAGGACGGCGCCGACCGCTATCCCACGGACTGGTCGCACGACGGGAAATACCTCCTTTATGAGCGCGGCACCGACTTGTGGTACTTGACCTTTCCCGAACTCACGGCCACTGCGTTCCTGAAAGCAGTCTCCGCTCCCAAAGACGCCCGCTTCTCTCCGGACGGAAAATGGGTTGCCTATGCTTCCAATGAAAGCGGACGATGGGAAATTTACGTAACTTCATTTCCAGACGCGCATGGGAAGTGGCAAGTGTCGAATGCGGGCGGAGAACAGCCGAGATGGCGAAGCGACGGAAAAGAGTTGTTCTATCTCGCGCCGGACGGCGAGATTATGGCCACGCCCGTGACTATCGGTGCCAGTTTCGACGGGGGAACCCCGGTTGCCCTTTTCCAGGCGAACCCTCGCGAAATGATCGCAACGTCGGAGCAGTTCAACTACGACGCAAGCAAAGACGGTCAGAGATTCCTGATCAACACGCAGCTGAAAGGGGCATTGACACCAATGTCAGTGCTGATGAGCTGGACTGCCAGCCTGAACAAATAACCGCGCTCTCGAACTCCCGAACAACAGTACTCAACTTTTCCTCGTTAGTAAGGTAATTCGCCGCACCCTGTCAGACCACGGTTTGTACCGGTTCACAGCCCCTTCCTTCTCGCGAAACAGTTTTCGGAGCCGGAATTATCACACGAATTCTGGTTCCCCAACCGCCGGATTCAATACTCATCGTCCCGGATAATTGCAGAGCCCGTTCTCGCATCCCTCGGATTCCCACACCCGACCCTCGCGACTGAATTTCTGACAGCCGTTCGGCCGACATGCCCCTGCCTTCATCTCGAACCTCGAGAACAAGCGCTCCCTGGTCGTGGATGATGCTGATGCTGGCGGTCTTGCTCCCCGAATGGCGATGAATGTTCGTGAGGCATTCCTGAACAATGCGGAACAATGACAGCTCGTAGTCGCGGTCCAAACGCTCGATAGCCGCGGGCACGTCGAGCGATACTTTGACTCCACTTCGTTCGGCAAACCCATTCACGTATTCCGTAAGTGCGGACTGCAGGCCAACCTCGTCGAGCAGGGGCGGATATAAAAGGTGAGACATGGTGCGAATGTCCTGGGTCATTTGTGCGACGAACGACTCGATGTTGCTCAGCGACAAGGCGGCACGCGCACTCAGCCGCTCGCCCTCGCCGGCTAAATTGGCAGCCTCCATGCCGAGCGCGGCAAGAAGTTGCCCGGCTCCGTCGTGGAGTTCTCGCGCGATTCGCCGTCTCTCCTCGTCTTGAGCCTGCAAAATGCGCGCAGACAGTTCGCGGAGCTCTTCGCTTGCGTTAAACAGTTCTTGCGTGCGTTCCTGAACTCTTTGCTCCAGCTCTGCCTGGCTTGTCCTGAGTTGCGTTTCCCGATCTCGCTGCAGCCGGGCAATCTCCAGTCTGCCGCTGACGCGAGCCAGCAGTTCCCGGGCAGAGAAGGGTTTTATCAAGTAATCGTCCGCACCCGCTTCAATGCCTTCCACTCGCGATTCCTCGCCCGCGCGCGCTGAAAGCAGGATGACCGGAATCGTGCGAGTCTGCTCATCCTCGCGCAGTGCCTTCAGCAGCTCAAAGCCGTCAAGGATCGGCATCATTACATCGCTAACGATGAGATCCGGAGGGTTCTCGCGCGCGGCCTGAAGCGCTGCTTGCCCGTCAGGAGCAGTTTCCACTTCGTACTGTTCCGATAATAGACGGGCCAGGTACTGGCGCATATCGGAGTTATCATCAGCGATAAGCACACGAGGACGAACGGCAGTCTCCGACGCCGGAGGACAAGGGACCGGCAGCAACTCATCCTGCAGGGAAAAGATCTCGTCGCTCGCGGTGGCAGAGTCAGGAAGCCACCGCAGGGCTTCCTCGACAAACGGTTTTGCGCCCACGGCAGTCGAAGACAAGCTACGCGAGCCACCCATTTGGCCGGCAGCGAGGTGACTTTGTCCAAAGGGAATGCTCACAACGAATGTCGAGCCTTCCCCCACAATGCTTTCGGCCCTTACCGAGCCGCCGTGCAGCTTCACTAACTCATATACCAAAGCCAAACCGATCCCGCTTCCTTCGTGGGTTCGACTCGGCACATTCGGAACACGATTGAATCGCTCGAACAACTTAGGGATGGCTTCCGCTGGAATTCCTACTCCGGTGTCCCGAACGCGAAGCTCAGCCATGTCGCCCACGCGATGCACACTGACCGCAATTTCTCCCTCAAAGGTGAATTTGAAGGCGTTCGAAATCAAATTCAGAACAACTTTCTCCCACATATCGCGATCCACGTAGACCGGTTCTCCGAGATCGGAGCAATCTACAATGAGCCGCAATCCCGCCTTGTCCGTAGCAGCACGGAACACACTCGCCAACTCAGAAGTAAAGCGGGCTAAGTCTGTAGCTAGATAGACGGCCTGCACTCGTCCAGCCTCAAGACGCGAAAAGTCGAGCAGGGTATTGACCAGGCGCAGCAACCGCGCCCCGTTCCGACTTACCAGGTCGAGTTGCTCCTTGGCCGTTGGGGAAAGATGGGTCTGACTTCTGGACAGCAGGTCGTGGAGCGGCCCCAACATCAAAGTCAGGGGCGTGCGGAACTCATGGCTCACGTTGCTGAAGAATGCTGTCTTGGCGCGGTCAATTTCGGCTAGACCCTCCGCACGTTTTTTTTCCGCCGAATACGCGCGCGCATTGGCAATGCTGGCGGCGATCTGGCCGGCAATTAGATTGACAAATCCAGCGTAGCTGACATCCAAGGGACGGTACGGATTCAGGGCGGCCACAATCACACCGGCGGGCTTGTCTTGACCCTGACTCGTGATGGGTAGGAGCAGCGCTCGCCAAGGCGACTTATCCCAGGAGCCCGATGGGACTGACTCGAACCGCTCGGGCAGGTTCTCAACCACAACGGAATCTTTGCCGTCGAGCAGCTCGCCGAGCGGCCAAGGTTGATTCTTCCCCGCCAGTTCAATCGACTCCGGCGCGGCTGGGTGGTTTTCCGCCATGCCGGTTTGGCAAACCAGGCGGGCTTCGCTTCCATCCTCTGTGAAGAGATACAGAAGGGTAAATGGCAAGTCTTTTTGATTTTCCCCGAGACAGCGAGCGATACAGGAGACAACTTCCTCCTCGGTGATCGTCTTGTTCAACTCTCCCGCAAGGGAACGCAGTGTCTTGAGGCGCCGTTCGCCAATAACGCGGTCGGTCTCTTCGGTTACAACACAGAGATGCCCAGCTACTGTACCGTCGTCTCCAGACAGGGGACTGTAAGAAAAAGTGTGATAAGTTTCCTCGCGATATCCGCTGCGCTCCAGGAACAAAAGCAACGCTTCATCCCATGTCGCCTCGCCTGTCTCCAGAACTCGGTGAATGCGAGGACCAATGTCGTCCCAGATTTCCTTCCATACCTCGCGAGACGGCTTCCCCAGAGCCCACGGGTGTTTCTCCCCAAGAGTCATCCGCGCGTAGTCGTCGTTGTAGAGAAACGTGAGTTCCGGTCCCCAGCTCATCCACATGGCAAAGCGTGACGTCAGCAGGGTGCGAACAACAGTTTTCAAGCTTTGTGGCCATTCTTCGATGGCACCGAGCGGAGTCTTCGCCCAATCAAATTCACGGACTAATTGCCCCAACGCCCCTCCGCCGCGAACCCATCCCGGCGCAACTGCGGTTTCTACCCCGGTGCCTTCGACGGTTTCTGAGACTGGGCTCTCGAAGAGGTTTTTGATTGTGGTGGGCAGCTCTTGGGTAAATTCCGACTTCGTGATCGACCCTCTCGCATCGACCGCGGCAGCTTGCTGTCGGGCGATCGTTTCGTGATTCTGCGTGACAATGATGACGTTGCAATCGGGAAGATCCCGGCGAATAATTCGTGTCGCCTCCAACCCGTCCATGCGAGGCATGTTGATATCCATCAGGATGACATGAGGACGGAGTCGCTTCGCCTTTTCAATCGCTTCGATTCCGTCCCCGGCTTCGCCGCAGACCTGCCAATTGGGATGAGATTCAATGAAAGATCGCGCCGTCCGCCGGAACAACTCATGATCATCGGCAATCAGAAATTGCACAGCGCTCATTTCCAACCCTTCTGCCTGCTGAGGTTCACGGCACTTCGCACACGAGTAGCGCTGTATTATCGGATGAATACACGTACCCAGCCTCTACAGTTTTCGCTGTATTACTTTATTAGGTCAACCCTGCAAATAACCACCGGCTGCCACGCTGACTCATCGCGCGTCCTGACGGTGCAAGCGAGCGTCTGGACGATTCAAGGGGGAACGCGCCGTCAAGGCACGTTATTCCTCAATTGTATGTCAAGCAGGCGCGCGTTGCTTCATTCGGGACGAGAAGCGGCGAGTCGCTCTCGGCAATCCGCATGACCGGAATCACTAATTTCGATTGGACTCAGCCCACGTGCGAACGTAAGGTTGCCCTGCGAGAGTTACATTGCCCCATGATCGTCCCGCTCTAACCGGATGTTGACGAGTTAGACGCTCCAGTCGATTGCGGTGGAAAAGACCACCTCAAGCCGAAGGACTCGAATAAAATGGAACTGGGTAGCCTGGGATTGGAAGAGAGTCGCGAAAAAGTTGAAGAATTGGGTGTCAGCGGTCACGTGCGCGAGGTCACGCACGTCCTCACTCTGGAGGAAATCGCAAACCTTACCGCGGAGGGGGGACAACCCGCCGAGACCTTGCTGAACGTCGTCGCCTTGATTGCCAAGCGCTTTGAAACCGACGTTTGTTCGGCATATCTACTCGAGCCAGACAGAGCCAACCTCGTACTCGCCGCAACCGTCGGGCTTCGGCGAGAGTGCATCGGCAATCTGCGAATGGCAATCAACGAAGGACTGGCGGGTCTGGTGGCGGAACAGGTGCGGCCTGTTGCCGTCGAGCAGGCACAGATTCACCCGCGTTTTAAGTATTTTCGCGAAGCCGGCGAGGATGCCTACCAGTCATTCCTCGGGGTCCCCCTCATCGACCGTGGGGTTCTACAGGGTGTTCTGGTGGTTCAAACCCTGGAGCCCCGGGTTTTCCGCGAAGATGAGATTCACATGTTGAGCCGGGCGGCCGCTCAGGTCGCGCCCGTGGTGAGCGAAGCGCGGATGTTGGATCGCTTCATCGCTCCTGCGCAGGAACGCCTCTGGGCGCTGGCGCGTAACCTTTGGTGGAGTTGGGACCACGATTCCGTAAGCTTGTTCCGCGATCTCGATCCCATACGCTGGAGGCAGCTCAACCAGAATCCGGTTTCGCTGCTGGCGGAATTTCCCCTGGCGAAACTGGAGAACCGCGCCGCCGAACTCGTACTGCACAGCCGCATTAATTACGCCTACCGCCGGTTGCAGGAATACTTGCAGGCCGACCGTACCTGGGGCTCACGGCATGCCGGCGTCTTGCGGCCCTTGCCTGTCGCCTATTTCTCCGCGGAATTCGGAATCCATGAATCACTTCCGGTCTATTCCGGTGGCCTCGGAGTACTTTCCGGAGACCATATTAAGAGCGCATCCGATCTCGGAATCCCGCTGGTTGGCGTCGGCTTGTTCTATGGACAAGGGTATTTTCGCCAGCGCTTGGATCATACCGGCTGGCAGCAGGAAGAATATCTTGAGACCGACCTCGCCCAATTGCCTTTAGAAATCGCGATCGGCACCAACGGCCGTCCCGTCGTGATAGAAATCGAGACCCGTACCGGTTCCATTCATGCCAAAGTCTGGCGCGTCGAGGTGGGACGCTGCGACCTTTTCCTGCTCGATTCCGATATTGAAGATAACACTCCGGACGACCGCGCGTTAACCTCCCGCCTCTACGGCGGAAACGCTCGCACCCGAATCCGCCAGGAGTTGTTGCTTGGCATCGGAGGCTTCCGCGCACTTACCGCCATGGGTATCACCCCTGGCGTTCTTCACTTGAATGAAGGACACAGCGGATTTGCGGTGCTCGAAGCGATTCGCACTCGCATGGAGGAAGAGGGCATCGGATTCGACAGCGCGGTGCCACGCGTGTCGCGGGAAGTCGTCTTCACCACCCATACCCCAGTGCCTGCGGGCCACGATCGCTTCGATGCCGATCTCATCGAAGAGCACCTTGGGCCTCTGCGCGAAAAGCTGGGTCTTTCTCAGGAGAGCCTGATGGGGCTGGGGCGAGAGCGTCCAGACAACCAGCAGGAAACTTTCTGTATGACGGTGCTGGGTCTGAGAGTTTCGCGCCGTGTCAATGCAGTTTCCGCCCTGCACGGCGAGGTATCCCGGGCGATGTGGGCCGGGCTCAGTCCGGGTAAGCCGGAAGACAAGGTTCCCATTGGACACATCACGAACGGAGTTCATGTTCCGTCCTGGCTCGCTCCGCAGATGTTTCGCCTCTATGACCGGCATCTGGGAACGAACTGGCACCAGCACAGCAGCGAAGCCCGCACCTGGGAAGGCATTGAGAATGTGGATGACGGCGAACTTTGGGAGACGCACCTTAGCCTGAAATCGCAACTGCTCGAGTTTGTCCGCCGCCGAGCCGTGGAACAAGCCGAGCGCCGCCTCGAATCACGAGAGGTCTTGCAGAGACTGGGTAAGGTACTGAGTCCAGATGCTCTGACCATCGGATTTGCCCGCCGCTTTGCCACCTACAAGCGAGCCAACCTGATTCTCGCCGACATCGAGAGCCTGGCTTCCATGGTCAACGATCCCAAACGGCCTGTGCAGTTCGTATTTGCCGGCAAAGCGCATCCTAACGACGAACCGGGCAAGCGGGTTCTGCAGCAGATCGCCGAATTGATGCGCAATCCACGGTTCGCCGATAAGTTCGTCTTTGTCGAAGACTATGACCTTAACGTCGGGCGTTATTTCGTGCAGGGCGTTGATGTCTGGCTGAACAACCCCCGGCGTCCGCTGGAAGCATCGGGCACGAGCGGCCAAAAGGTGGTTTTGAATGGCGGATTGAACCTTTCTGTTCTCGATGGCTGGTGGGCCGAGGCCTACGACGGCATGAATGGATTTGCCATCGGGACGGGCAGAACCCATTCCAACATGAACGTCCACGACACGCGCGACGCAGAGGATTTGCTCCGGGCCCTTCGGGAAGAAGTGATTCCTTTGTTCTACCAGCGTGATCGCGACGGTCTGCCGCGCGGCTGGGTCAAGCGCATGAAGCGCACCATCCGCACGCTGGGCTGGCGCTTCAATGCCGACCGCATGGTGATGGACTATACGCTTAAATGCTACATTCCCGCAGCCGGGGGCACATCCAGCGACATGAGATTCTCCGGGTGAAGCGGAGGGTCTTCGCCGTGAATCGCTCTTTCGTTTCTGGGCATAAGAAAGTCGTCAAATGCATAAAGCCGTCGTGATCCTGCAAGACGATCCCGCCCTTGCCCAAAATTTGGCCTCCCAAATCAGGTCGATTTCTGATGTTGTGTTTGTTGCCAGTCGCTCGCCGAGCTTCAGACCATAGCATCGCAGTTTCCCATCCCGATCGGAGTGCTGAACCTGGGGTTGGTAACCTTGCAGGAAATCTTCTACCTGCGTCTCCGCTTGGGCATGGAGATCGTTTGCACTCACCACACGCCAGACGAGGTTATGTGGACCGGGGCAATGAATGCGGGCGCGCTCGATTGTTGTTTTGACGATGACGGGCAGGCCATCTGCCGCGCAATTCACCGCGCCGCCATGTTTTGCAATCAGACTCGGTAAACACGCGATTACACTCACACATGTGGCGGATACGAGCCAACCGAAAATCCTTACATCGTGGCCACGTATAGCCGGTTCGGATAAAGAGCCTCAACCACTTTCTTGATCACCGCTTCGCCGTTTTCTCCGTTGGTAAAGACCACCACGCCGATTCCTCGGGACGGAACAAACATCACGAATGTTTTCACTCCCCAATCGGAGCCGTCATGATCCAGAATTTTTTCTCCATTCACAGTCTCGACTTCCCAACCCAAACCCATTCCTGCGGTCACGAGGCAGTGTCCGGGCTCTCCGGCGGTGTTGCACACATTCTTCAAGTCTTCGGGTTTCATGCGATCGCGCGTCAGGGTCGCCCGTTCCACCGCGATTTCCTTGGTTAAGCCTTCGTCGTGCATGACGCTGACCACGAAATTCGCGTAGTCCTGAATGGTCGTGCGGAGCAAGTCAGCGCCATTCCAGGCTTGCGCGACATCGTCGACAGGTTTCTCGCGTTTAGGTCCGTGGGGAACCGCCAGGCGTCCAGCTTGCCAGTCCTTTGCTGTGTAGGAAGTGTCCTTCATCCCGATGGGGTCGAACACCATCTCTTGTGCGAGCAAATCAAATGGTTTGCCGAGTTTCTTCTCGGTAAACCGGCCAACATAGTTGAATCCCTCTCCCGAGTATCCGGTCTGGGTTCCAGGGTCCCACTGGATCTTCAGGACTCCGCCGGTCTTGCTCCTCCAGTTCGGAAATCCGGTCTGATGCGACAAGCATAAGCGAGGCGTCAATGATTTGCTCCGCGGATCGTCCTTGATATCGGGATCAAGCCAGAAGGGTGACATTGATTCGTCCAATGAAAGTTTTCCTGCCGATGCAAGCCGCAAAACTGTCTCCGCCGTCACGGGCTTAGTCAATGACGCCATGTTGTACAGCGTCTTTGCCGTGGCTGGCACGCCCGGACTCTGCTCGCCATAGACGGCGGTCCACGCCACTCTTCGATTTTCGATGTATGCCACCGCTACGCTTGGCACATCGCTCTCTTTTAACCATTCCGCCGCATGGGCATCAATTTCGGCGCGCCCGTCTTTTCTTGACGCGACGCCTGCCGCAGTGGATTGCGCTTTTTCCTGTGCCGCAGCCGGGATCATGCTCACACATCCCAGTACGGCCACAACCAAAGCAATCCTTGCTATCCAAGTCTCCAGTCTGATCATTTCTCCCATCTCCACTCTCCTGTCTGCCCGTATCTCTCTCGTCTCTGCCCAATGTTCCGTGCGGCAATCCTTCAACGCGGTCTAGAAGTCGGGTTGTCGGAAGTCTGTCGCCAACGACGTGCAATCCGGAACCGACTTCTGTAAATAGGCGTTAGCACTGGCCCCGCACACGGTGAAGCCGCCGCAAATAAAATTCCCTTGACTTCGATCCTCCATGCTGCAACAATTTTCTATACGCATTACATCTTTGATAATTAAATAGCACAGAGATAACCCCAGCGAATGCAATATTTTACAAGTTCAGCCCCTGATTCTAGGGCACTTGAAGCAGGCGGCTCGCGCTAAGTCGTGTAATTGTAATATTTTGCGAGTAAGTTGTTTGTTTCCAATATTTTAGCCAGATCGCTCTCGGCCAACCCTCGGCAACTCATTGATTCCAGATATTTTAGCGCAAGGTATCTGAGATTTTTTGGTCTGGATAGCCCATCAAAACCGTCAACCTCAAGTCCGACATGCCGCTGGTCCGCGAAGCCCTCGAGCGCCTCGACCGCGAACTTGCCCTCGCACATCAGGAAAAGGCAAAGCTGCTGAAGCTGGTTCACGGCTACGGCTCAAGCGGCGCCGGCGGCGAGATTCGCATCGCCGTGCAAAACCGTTTGCTCCAGTTGGCGCAGAGCGGCCACATTCGCGGCTGCATCTTCGGCGAGAACTGGTCGAAGTCCGACGACATCGCATGGAAGCTTCTGCAATCCCATTCCGAACTCAAAAGCGACTCCGACCTCGGCCGCAACAATCGGGGCATCACCATCGTTTTACTTTGAAGTTGGGCGGACCCGCGTATAATGTGGCGATTTTGCGGCCCTGCTTCATCCGTAGGAGAATCGATTGCGCCTTTCACTCGATACTCGCGATGTTGGACGCGTCACCATCGTCCACTGCAACGGACGAATCGTTGCCGGCGGTGAGAGCGAGTCTCTGCGTGCACACGTTGCCTGGCTGTTGCGCGACCGCCGCTCCATCGTCCTGCATCTTGGGCGATGTCGGATTCATCGACAGCAGCGGACTCGGCACCATCGTCCGCACCCTCACCAGCACCCGCCAGGTACACGGAGACCTGAAGCTCTGCAACGTACCCGAACACGTGCGCAAGGTTCTGGAGCTGTCTCACCTGGCGAAGCTGTTCGACACGCATGACTCGGAGGAGAAGGCGGTTGCCTCGTTCTACGCTCCCCGAGTCCGCGCCGAAGCGCCGGCCCTGGCCGGCCGCAGCGTTCTGTGCCTCGACAGCAATGCCGATGTGCTCGCCTACTTGCGCGAACTGCTGCGCCGCGAAGGCTACGACGTCCACACCAGCAGCCATCTGCGCGATGCCATGATCCTGATGCGCATCACGCATTTCGATCTCCTGCTGATGGGCCCGGACGTTGCCGCGTCTCCGGCCACGCAGCAAGCCTTCCAGTCTGCCTGCGCCAACCTGCCGGTCATCGAATTGGGCAGCGACTTCTCCACTCGCGATGCCGGCGAAGCCGCTGCCGGATTGCTGGAAGAGATTCAGGCGAGACTTAACTCAAAAACCGCGTGAGGCGCGAACTATCTGGAACCCGCAGCCACAGGGGACGCCGCCTCATGCGACCGCGCCGCCTTCGCCGCATGCTGCTTCACCAGCAGGGAGATCACGATCACCGAGACCACCGGGAAGAAGAGAATCCACCACTGGACCTTCATCAACCCAACCTCTCTTTTGACTTCTCAATTACTTCACTGCCGGCCGCCAGCAAAATTTCCACGACTTCGCCGGGACGCTCGACGTGACAGTCGTGGCCAGTCTTCACTTCAGCGATCTTCCAGCCGGAAGATCGGGCTTTCGCAACAAATGGCGCGAAGTACGGCCTCGCCGGATATCCTTCCGCGACGCAGCTGACGAAGGTGGCTGGAACGCTCGCTTTGCGATTTGCCGGAAGATGAAGTGGCTCCTCGAAGCAACGCAGACTAAAATCACAGAGCCTCGCGCGTACGAAATCACGCGCCTCGCCTGGCTTCAGTCCCCAGAGATCGAGTTGGCTCTCGCCGCCCGGAAGTCGCCAGCCGTCTCCTTGCTCTCGCGCGACTTTGCGAAAATGGGCGCCAATCTCTGGCGGAAGCAAGTCCAACACGCATTGCCCATCTTCTGGAATGAAGGCGTCCAGGAAAACCAAACGCTCGACTCGACTTGGGATCGTTTCGGCCGCACCGCTGATGATCATGCCCGCGTAACTATGACCGACAAGGACAATGGCGCCCGCAAGCCTGGATAACTCGCGCGAGACGTCCTCTACGTGTTGCCTCAGCGTGATGTCGGAGGACAGACGGCCTTGGTCCGTGCCAAGCCCGGAGAGAACCGGCGTTATTACCCTATAGCCGAGCTTCTCCAGCAAAGGGGTCACCCGGTCCCACGTACCGGCCGACTGCCAAGCTCCGTGAACAAGAACGAACGTCGACATGGGGATGAGTTTAACAGGTTGAAATATCTTCTCGCGCTTGCGCTCGCCCCCGTCTGCCGACGATACTGGACTGTTACCTAATAACTTCAAACGACATTATGAAAACGACTATTTCTCTCTCTACACCGGCTCAACTCGAAACCGAGTCTCTGGTCGCCATTGTGCTCGACCACACTGACCAGGCACAGAAAAACAAGAACAAAGACGCCAAGCCCCAACTCAAGCTCGCCACCGGCGACGCGGCCGTGCAGTCTGCCGCCGCCGACCTGCTGGCCAGCGGTGAATTGACCGGCAAGTCTTTTGAAAGCAATTTGCTGCACAAACCTGCCGGAGTGAAAGCAAAACGTCTGCTGCTCATTGGTGGAGGAGCGGCGAAGAAGTTTGCGACTTACGATTTGCGCCGCGTCGCCGGGGCTGCGGTGCGCACCCTTAAGGCACGCGGGATCCGCAGCTTCGCCTTCATCGCTCCGCCGAGTATTCCTGTTGAAGAAGCGGTGAGCGCGATTGTCGAGGGCGCGCTGGTCGGCAACTTCGACGCCGACTACTATCGCAGCGACCGGAAGGATCAGAAGATTGACGCACTTACCATCCTCGCCTCCGGCAACCAGGCCGCGCTCGAAAAAGCGGCCAACGAGGCGCAGGTCATTGGCGAGTCGCAAAATTTTACACGCGACCTGGTGAATGAGCCTTCGAACCGCATGACTCCAACCATTCTGGGCGACCGCGCGAAGGAGATGTGTCAGGAAGTTGGTCTGAAGTGTGAAGTCTACGGCGCCGACAAGATCAAAGAATTGAAGATGGGCGCATTCTGGGGCGTGGCGCAAGGGTCCGACGAACCTCCGGCGTTGATCGTCATGAGATATGAGCCCGCGGGCGCTCCGGAAAAGCCAGTCCTGGGACTTGTGGGCAAAGGAATTACTTTCGACACTGGCGGCATTTCGATCAAACCTGCCGATGGCATGGAGAAGATGAAATACGACATGGCGGGCGGAGCGACGATGATCGGCGCGATGCGTGCCATTGCGCTGCTGAAGCCGAAAGTGAAGGTCATCGGCATTGTATGCGCCACTGAGAACATGCCTTCGGGCAAGGCGCAGAAGCCCGGCGACGTGCAGATTGCCATGTCGGGCAAGAGCATCGAGATCATCAACACGGACGCTGAAGGCCGCCTCGTCCTGGCGGACGGTCTGGTCTACGCGCGCCAGCTCGGCTGCACCAATCTGGTAGACGCAGCGACGCTTACCGGCGCCGTGGTCGTCGCGCTTGGCTACGCCAACGCAGGAGTCTTCGCCAACGATGATGCGATGTACGAACGCTTCCACAAAGCGAACGAAGAGGCGGGCGAGAAAATGTGGCGGCTGCCGCTCGACGACGAATACAAAGACAACATCAAGTCAAGCATCGCGGACATTGTGAACTCCGGCGGGCGCTGGGGAGGCGCTATTAACGCGGCCATGTTCCTAAAAGAGTTCGCAGAGGATACGCCATGGATTCACCTCGACATCGCGGGCACGGCGTGGATGGAAGACCAAAAGCCGTGGATCGCGAAGGGACCATCGGGAATCGCGTTGCGCAGTCTGGTTGAGTTCGTGAAAGGCTTCGCGAATTAGTGAACCAAATTAGAACTTCTTGCGGAAAGATGCGCTTTTCTTCACAGCCATTTCGCCAGGGTTGGCATCCTATGCGGTCGGAACGGCTCGTCCGCTTCCGGCAATTCTGATTTCTGGAGGCCATACCTTGAAAGCTCTGATGCTGGTTGGGATTGTAGTGCTGGTGCTGGGGGTGCTTTCCTTTTTTGTGCCCTTCCCGCATTCCGAACATCACGGCGTCAGCATTGGGGACGCGCATGTGGGCGTCACGACGCACGATGACCAGAAGGTTCCGCCGGTTATGAGCATCGTCCTGGTTGTGGTGGGAGCAGGACTGATGATCGCCGGCGGCAAGAGTTAGACTCTGAAGAGTTCGCCTTTACGCTGCTAGGGATGGGGCGTGATCGCAACGATGGTGATGACTGGGATTCGTTTCTTACCCTTCGTTTCGTCGGGCCCATAGTGCCAGAATATGCGGTAAGCGCCCGGGGTTTTGTTTTGAGCGTACGCCTCGAAGATCTTCTCTCCATTTGCGCCGGCAAGAGAAGTGAACTCATGCGTATTGAGACCGGGATGATGCGGGTCTATTTCGAGGTAACCGATAGCCTTGCGAACCTGCTCGAATGTCCCTGCTTTCGACGGGGTATTTTCTAAATCCGAGTATTGCGCATCCGCCGTCGGGGTGAACTTGATTTTTCTCCGCACGCCTACTCCTTGGCGTGCCTGGCAAACGAGCCGCGATAAACGCTCTTCCCTTCCGCCGATTCCCTCAAACCTCGTTTCACGCTGGCGAGGGCCCGCGGATTTTCGTACAGCCACATTTCACTGGCAGGAACGGCCTTGACCGGATCGAGAACGATTTGGCCGAGAGGATTGCGGTAGATGTTATACGCCGTAGCTCCGCTGAGAGCTTCACCGAGCGACAGGCGCTTCTTGGCATCTGGCTGAGCGAACTCTGAGACCAGCTGGAAATCAGGGTTCCTGATGACTGCGGAGGGCGGCATAACAACAAGCTATCACTAAGTGGGATTAGATGTCAAGTGGGCTACGCCCACTTCGAAGCCAGGTCTGTCTTTTAATGACTTCCCTGCTTTTCATTTGCCTGCTGTTGCCTGCTCGAAGGCCTTTTCCAGATTGGTGACCAGCGGAGCTTCAGTGGGCTGCAGGCCGCTGCGGCCCATCATGCGCCAGAGGTATTGATTCTGCGGCCAGCCGTGGGCATCGTAGACCGCCAGCACATCTTCTGACGGGCGGCTCATGACCATCAGGACGATATCTGCCTGGTGCGGGTCATAGACCAGAATGAACTTTCCCCACTTCTGCATCGCGTCCTGCACCGTGGCGATGGCTTGCCGGTCTTCGGGGAACAGGTTGGGATTGAACTGATCGCCGTCATAGCTGGTGACGTAGATGAAGCGTGCGTTGACCAGCGTTCCGGGGAATGCCGGGATATCCTGAGCGTCGGCTTTCGGCGCCTTGGGCGCCGCTAGAGCCAGCGTGGTGGCCAGTAGCATGACAGCGAGAATGGCGACTGAATTGGTTCCGGTTTTCATTGGGTTCATCATAAGGAATTCACTCGGCTTTGCCTTTTCAATCACTTAGATGAGTGCAACCTCGAGGGCGTTGCACGTAGTTCTGATAATTCAGCCTAAGTCATTGAAAGGATTGTAACTGGAAGATATTGGAGAGACAGAGCACCAGAGGGCCAGCACTGATGGTTACAACCTTTGCCAGGAATGCTATCTACGGGGCGGGAAATGGCCCTCAGAACAAACAGCAAGCGGCTGTGTGATCTTCAGCAATCTTCCGACGAACCGACTCGTCCTGGACGATTCCGGCGAGGCGGCGTTTTTCTGCTATATCTCCAGGATAATCTAAACGACTTACGGTCGCTGCCTACTCAAGCGCCGAATCTTTCCGCCGCGCGAGCTCTCGCCCTGGCCGCTTCTTCCTCGCGGTTCTTTGGCGGGGCGCTGGTTTCGAGCGATTGGAGAAGCTTTTCCGAGATGGCCGCTACTTCATCGACCGCAGCCAGGAACGAAGCTTCATTCGCTTTCGACGGTTTGTTGAAACCGGTGATCTTCCTGACGAACTGGAGCGAGGCGGCGCGAATCTCGTCGGCGTTGACGGGCGGATCGAAGTTGAAAAGAGTTTTGATGTTCCTGCACATGCAACATGACCTCCGTAGAGCCGGAATCAGGGTTCCGAGAGGGGAACAAGTCCCTCAGGGGCTAAAGCCCGCATTTGTGTTTGCGCACGGCGGCACGGCTTAAGCCGTGCCCTTCCCGAGCCCATCCTGACGCGCTTCTATTCTGACATATAACCCCAGCGCGGCTAGAACAGCCTTCCGATGGAGAGGTTCACACGCGACTCTCCGGTGGGGCTTACGCTGGTGGCCAGGGCGATGGGGCCGACGATGGTTTCTGCGATCACGCCGAGATTGAACGTGCCGCGGACCACGACCGTGCTGGGATCATTGAAGGCGCTGCCCGCCTCGTACCATCCGCCCCAATAGATTTTTCCTCCAACGAGTTGCGGCAGGTGATAGAACTCGCGGCGGAATCCGAAGGATGAATAAACGTAGTGATTGCCGACGAATTCCTGGGGAAGATAGGCGCCGAGGTGGAAGGTTCCGCCGAGGGTGAAAATCTGGAATGGGCCAGCGGTGCCGTGGAACGTGGTTCCACCGGAGGCGAGGAAAAAGAGCGAAGTCTTTGGCCCCGTGGGAATGAAAGTGGAAGTCTGAACATCGAGTTGCGCAATGGGATGAAGAAGTCCGGGGCTCTGCAGCACGCGGGAAAGGCTGGCAACGATGCGCGGTCCGCGACTCGGAACCTCGGGACTATCCTGACCATCCCAGACATAGTGGGCGCGGAATTCTCCCGTGCTGCCGGTGACTGAAGCCAGGCCTGCGCTGCCGATCAGGGATGCGAGCTTTCCGTCGAATATCTCGTAGCCAAGGCGGAGTTCGCTGCGCTGACCTGTGTTGAAGCCCAGATCCAGACCGCCTCCTGCTCTTTCGTCACCGAAAACCGCGACGCGAGTTTCTCCTGTGAATTCGTTGCGCGGGAGCTTGGACGCGAAAACATAGGGTGCGACGAAAAGATGGGTGTCGCCAAGCGGCCGATAGAACTCGCTGGCGGCGAGGTTGCTCGAGCCGAGCAAGAGATCGTTACGCCATTCGCCGCCGTGATGTTCCACGTCCATGAAAGTGATGCGGGCGCCGGCGGCAAAATCGAATGCGGCCACTCCGGAACCGTCGACGTTGACGGCGAGATCCACGAACGGTGGCCCGTAGGTCTTCTCGTGTGCGGTGACTCTCAGTGCCGCGACGCCGTTTTGGGTGAAGCCTTCGTAGCCTAAGCGATCGAACTCGCCTTCGCCGGCGATGCGGGTCAGTTGCGTCTCGAGTTTCGGCAGATCGAGTGGTCCGCTGGTGACCGACTTGAGAGTATTTTCAAAGCGGCGGTCCTGGTCGGAGTCTCCGCCTTCTACTTCCACGGATTGCACGGCTTTCGGTTGCGGGCGTCTGCGAGCCGAACGTGCGGCGAGATACTGCTTCCACTCTGCATCGTCTTTGATGGCGTAGGGCAGCAGGGTGGCAGACTGATCCGCGGCGCTCTTGTAACCGAGCTGGATGAGATCGTGGAGGCGATCGTAGTCGTCGATGGCGAAACTTGCCGTATCGACGGTTACGACGGCGTTGGCCAGAGCGAGAGAGCGGCGCTCATTCTGCAGAAGCATTACGTCGAGGGCGCGGGAGAGCACGCCGGTCAGGGTTTCCAGTTCCTCCTGTTCTCCGAGCGGAACGCGGAGATCGATGGCGATCACGGTGTCGGCATCCATTTCGCGGACGGTCTCGACGGGAATGTTCTCGACCATGCCGCCATCGGCGAGCACGCGGCCGTTGATTTCCACGGGAGTGAAGACGCCGGGAATGGCCATGCTGGCGCGCACGGCCTTGGCTAGAGAACCATCGCGCAGCACGACGCGGTCGCCGCTTAACATATCCGTGGCCACGCAGCGGAAAGGAGTGGGCAAGTCGTCGAAGCTGGCGATGCCGGAAACGGGGAAGGCGATGCGATCAAGGAGCAGGCCGACGCCCTCGGCGGGGTTGAGTCCGTTCGGACCCTTCAGGCCGTGCTTCAGGCCGAGTGCGGCCTGAATCTGGTAGTCGCGGCGATCCTGTTTGCGGCGATAGCTCAGCTGGCGGTAGGTGGGCTCGGGAAGCAGGGCAACATCCCAGTCGACGTTCTCGGCAAACTTCTGAATTTCCTGGGGCGACATCCCAGTGGCATACATGGCGGCGATGATGCTGCCCATGCTGGTACCGGCCACGCGGTCCACGGGGATGTGATTCTGCTCCATCCACTCGAGCACTCCGATCTCAGACAAGCCGAGCGCACCGCCGCCGCTGAGCGCAAGACCGATGCGGGGACGGGCGCCGGGCTGCGTTGCGCCGGTTTGCGCTGAGTCGGACTTTTGAATTGGCTGGGGATCTTGCGCCGTGGCCAGAGTTCTCGACAGCGCCAGCAGAAAAAGGAAACCGAGCCGCGTTGCGAAACTGCGGCAGGTGTGGGGCGAAGACCTCATGATCATCCTCCCGGACGGCATGTGGAGCTGGCTGGAAAAAACTCACATTAGCAGGTTTGCTCGCGGATTGTTTTCTTAACGCTTGGGTGGTGGGGGTTGCAGAGCCAGACGCGCCTGATCGACGACACTATGGACAGCGTCGACCACCAGGTCTGGGCGATCGAGCTGGATGTAATGGCCGCTGTTCTTCGCGATTACCTGCTTGCCCATGGTCGAGAGGTGCGCTAATTCTTCCTGCATCTGTTGCCAGGCGTCGTTGGTGGGCTTGACCAGATCTTCGGGGAGATCGGGTTGGGGCATGTCTGGATCGTGCGAGAGCACTACGAGAGGGATATCGCCGAGCGGGCCGCTGTTGGCAGTCCGCGCGGCGCTCTGGGAAATTGACTTCAATTCTGCGACGCTTTCGCGCGCGCTATGGAAGTTGCAATCGGCAGCGCGGATGGCGTCGTCGTTGCCGCAGAATCCCATAAGACGCGGGAGTCCGAAAGGCATGGTGAATTCGAAAAATTCCTGCTCCCGCAGCCAGCTCGCGTCCAGATCATTAATTGCTGGCGGAAGACGTTTCTGCTGCTCGGGGTGAGAAGAATCCACGAGAATCAGGCCGACTACTTCGTTGCGATAAAGGCTGGCGTAGAGGCGCATATCGAATCCGCCCATGGAGTGGCCCACGAGGACCACGGGGCCATCGATGCCGGCGTGTTGCAACAGACTGTGCAGTTCGTCGACGAACACTCGGCTGGTTCGCGGACGCGGGCTGGAGTCGCTATAGCCGAGACCTCCGCGATCGTAGGAGCAGACGCGGGTGAACTTTGCGATCTCAGGCTGCACTTTGCGCCAGGACAGAAATGAATCGCCCATGCCGGCATCGAGGATTACCGTGGGCGATCTCTGGCCGGTGCAGTCGATATGCAGTTTGTAGCCGCCGATGTCGACGAGTTGGCCAGGCATGGGGTGGAAGCGGCGCTCGCGGGTTTCGGAGATATTTTCATAGAGGAAACCGGCGAAGAGGACAGCCACGATCAAAGCGATGAGCAGACGAAACGCACTGCGAAGCCACGATTGGGAAATGGCGGACGGAATTGGGGTATCAGGCATGCGCTTCTTCCGGACTACAGTATCGGCGGGCGCACCGCTCTGTGCGGCATTCTACATGACTGGCGGCACGGTTATTCCCATGATCGCGAGCGTGCGAATCAGTTCACGACGGACTACCGCTACGGTGGCCAGAAGGAATTGCTTTCGCTTTTCATCTGGCTCAGTCAGGATGGGATAGCGGTGATAAAAAGCATTGAAAAGTTGCGCCAGTTGGAAGGCGTGCTTGGCCAGGTAAGCCGGTTCTGTGGTGGCAATGCATTGGTCGACCAAGTACGAAGTTTTCGATGCGGCCAGCCAGAGTTCCCAGAATTCGTTGGCGTTTTCACCCGCCAGAAATTTGGCTAAGTCTGCGGCAGAGACCTTGCCGGCAATGTCTTGACAGAAAGTTTCGGGATCAATGGCGGCTTTCTTGAAGATGCTGGCGGCGCGGACTACCGCGTACTGCGCGTAGGGACCGGTTTCGCCTTCGAAGCTGAGAGCTTCTTTGAAGTCGAAGGCGATGACGGACTGCTTGGTGAACTTCAGCATGAAGTAACGCAAGGCGCCGATGGCGATTTGCGTGGCGATCGACAGCCGCTCGGCGTCGGTGAGTTGGGGATGGCGCGAGTCGACTTCGCTTTTGGCTGAGACGATGAGCTGGTCGAGAAGGTCGTCGGCTTTTACGCCGAAGCCTTTGCGTCCGCTGACTTCGATGTAGGAACGGGTCTTGTCTTCTTCACTAAGCTTGTAGCCGAGTTCGGCGGCGCAGCGCGGGGTGAGCGCCACCATCTCGTAAGAAAAATGAATGTAGTGGTCGGCGGCTTCGTCGTGGCCGAGTCCGCGCAGGGCTTCGATGACCGTGTTTTGAGCTTCGGACTGGCGGGCGTCGATCACGTTGTAGATTTCGGCAACATCGCCGAAGTGGGGATGATCTTTCTCGCCTTGCATGGCGGAGATCCAGCACTCGTGCTGGTCAGGATAGCGGTAGAACTTGCGATAGGCAAAGTCGCGTCCCAGCAGGCCGAACTTCCACATGTGGTAGGCGATGTCTTTGCCGACGTAGCCGACGGTGCCGTTGGAGCGGACGATTACTTTCTGGTCTTCTTCGGAAATCTTCTCGGATTCTTCTGTGTTCGCTGCGTCTTGCGAGGTCGAGGCTGTTCCGGCGCGGCGCATGACCCAGCATCCTTTATTCTTGCCTTCGTTTTCGAAGGTGAGCACGCCTGCTTCTTTCAGCTTGACGAAGGCCGCGTCCCAAAAGTGCAGGTGCAGGATTTCGCTCTCGCGGGGCAGGAAGTCGTATTCGATATCGAGGCGGTCCATGGTTTCGAGGTGGCGGCGCAGAACGGCGGTCGAGATCAGTTCGGCGATGGCCGCGGTTTCGCTGGTGGGGTCTTCGATACCGTGCAGCGTGCGGGCGCGGGCTTGAAAATTTTGCTTGTCTTGTTCGTACCACTGCGAAACCCGGGCGTAGAGATCCCAGCAGTAGTAGTCGAAACGCGGCTGGCGGGTCAGGGCTTCGATTTCTGCGCAGGACTTTTTCTCGATTTGCGTGAAACCCACGACCACGTCCGCGACTTGCACGCCGGTGTTGTCGATGTAATTCTGCACATCGACTTCCCGGGCCGCGTAACGCAGCAGACGCACAAATGTGTCACCAAGAATGGCGTTGCGAAGATGGCCGATGTGGGCAGCCTTGTTGGGATTTATGCTGGTGTGCTCGACCAGAATCTTTCCCGCGGGAATCGCGACGAGCGGTTTTTGATCGGCGGCGAGAGCGGCGGCCATCCAAACACGATCGATTCTCACATTCAGGTAGCCGGGAGGCGCGACCTGCATTTCCGCGATGCCCTCGATCGGTCCGATCTCATTGCGGATGGCTTCGGCAAGCTTAAGCGGAGCAGTGCGAAGCGGCTTGGCGAAGGGAAAGAGAGGGATTGCGAAATCGCCGAGTTCCACCTTGGGAGGCTGTTCGATGACAACGTTGGGCAGAGTTGCGTCCGGATAACGGCGGCGAAGAAACTCTACGATGCGTCCGGCTAGAACATGTTCGAGATGACGATACAAAGCTTCCCTCTGCGTTGTCTAAGAAGATAGTGATTCTAGCAGAGCGCGTGGACGCTGGTTTGACGCAGGATGCACGCTTCCCTATGATGAAAAATCAGTTTCATTTCTATGCGCATTGCTTACCTAGAGTGTTTTTCGGGCATGAGCGGCGATATGTTTATGGGCGCGCTTGTGGATGCCGGGGTTCCGGCCCGGGTGTTCGAGGAAACTATGGCGGGACTGGGGGTGGGGGCGAAGTTGGAGATTTCGCGAGTGGTGCGCAGCGGGATTTCCGCCACCAAGGTGGATGTTTACGTCGATGGGAAGAAGGACTTGCCGCGCGAGGAGTACTGGGCGGGGCAGGGGCAACATTCTCATCTGCATTCCGGCGATGGTCATGAGCACGAGCATGAGCGTCATGGTCATTCACATTCTCATCCTGGTGAGACGCGGACAGAGCCTGCCCTGAGCTTGCCGAAGGGAGTGTCCGCGCCACACGGGCCTTCTCGCGGGCTTAGTGAGATTCGCCGGATCATCTCTGCGGCTTCGATTTCGGAATCTGCTAAGAAGACTGCTATCGCTATCTTCGAGGCGCTGGGACGGGCAGAAGCGAAGATTCACGACACTTCGATCGAGAGCGTGCACTTCCACGAGGTCGGCGCTGTGGATGCGATCGTGGATATTGTCTGCGCGGCCGTTGGGGCAGAAGCGCTGGGAGTGGATGAGATCATCTGTTCGCCTTTGAATGTCGGCGGCGGGACGATGAAGTGCGCGCATGGAACTTTTCCTGTACCGGCTCCCGCGACGGTGGAGTTGCTGAATGACGCACCCGTGTATTCCTCTGGCTTGCAGGCGGAGCTGGTGACGCCGACAGGCGCGGCGATCGTGAAGACGCTGGCTTCGCGCTTCGCGGCGTTTCCGGAGATGAAGATTGAGAAGTCGGGCTATGGAGCGGGGTCGCGGGATTTTCCAGGGCATCCGAATGTGGTGCGGCTGACGGTTGGAGAAGCTGCTTCGACTCTGGCTGCGAAGACTGCGTCGGAGACGATCACGGTGCTGGAGGCGAATCTCGACGATTTGAATCCGCAGGTGTTTGGGTATGTGATGGATCGACTATTGGAAGAGGGCGCGCTCGATGCCTTTGGCCTGCCGGTGCAGATGAAGAAGAATCGTCCGGGGATGCTGCTGACGGCTTTGTGCCGGCCCGAAGACGCGGGCAAGCTGACGCAACTGATTTTCACGGAGACCACAACGTTGGGCGTGCGGCGGCGCGACGAAATGCGGCAGACTCTGGCGCGACGGTGGGAAAGCGTCGGCACACCGTGGGGCGAGGTTAGGATCAAGATCGCGAGCATGAACGGAACGGTCACCAACTACGCGCCGGAGTATGAAGATTGCCGGCGGATCGCGGCTGAGCATCATGTGCCGCTGAAGACGGTGATGAGTGGGGCAATCGAAGCATACCTGCACGTCCGCAAAGAGAAAGCAGATTCCTCACCGGCTTAGCGCCGGTTCGGAATGACAAAACTTTAGAGGCGCTGAAAGACTTAATGAGCCGGAAGTTTTACATCACGACGCCGATTTACTACGTGAATGCGCACCCGCACATCGGGCACGCTTACACCACGATTGCCTGCGACACGATTGCGCGGCGGCAGCGACTGCTGGGCGCGGAAACGTTTTTTCTTACGGGCACGGACGAGCATGGGCAGAAGATCGAACGGGCGGCGCAGGCTGCGGGAAAAACTCCACAGCAGTATGCCGACGAGATTTCGGCGGAGTTCCGGCGGTTGTGGAAGCGGATGGGCATTTCGAACGACGATTTCATCCGCACCACGGAAGATAGGCACAAGAAGCGGGTGCAGGAACTGTTTCGGCGGATTCGTGACAATGGATACATCTACAAGGGCACTTACACCGGGCAGTATTGCGTGTCGGATGAGCTTTATGTTGACGGCGCACAGCCCGGGGACCCCTGTCCCACTTGCGGGCGCATTACCGAGACGGTTAAAGAAGAGAACTACTTCTTCAAGCTATCGGAGTTTCGGGACAAGCTGCTGGCGCTGTATGCGAATCCGGAGTTCATTCGTCCGGAGGCGCGGCGCAACGAGGTGATCTCGTTTGTGCGTTCGGGGCTGCGTGATCTCTCGATCAGCCGTTCGACGTTTAGCTGGGGTATTCCGGTGCCGGACGATCCCAAGCATGTGATTTACGTCTGGCTTGATGCGCTGGCGAACTACATTACGGCAATTGGATATGGTTCTTCACACCCAGGGGCACAGGAGGCGTTCAAGAAATTCTGGCCCGCGGATGTGCAGATGATCGGGAAAGAGATTGTCCGCTTCCATTGTGTTTATTGGCCGGCGTTTCTGATGGCCGCGGGGCTGCCGGTGCCGAACACGATTGTGGCCCATGGCTGGCTGCTGTTTGAAGAAAGCAAGATGTCGAAGTCACGCGGCAATATCGTACGAACGGAAACGATTCTCGACGTGCTGGGCGCGGATGCGCTGCGCTATTTTCTGCTGCGCGAAGTGGTATTCGGGCAGGATGGATCGTTTTCGTTTGACGCGCTGGTGCAGCGCTATAACTCCGACTTGGCGAACGGGTTGGGAAATCTGGCGAGCCGCACCTTGAAAATGATCAACCTGTATTTCAAGGGTGAGGTGCCGTATCCATCGCACGGGGCGTCGAGAACGGCTGCGGATGATGCGATTGCGGAGACGGCGCGGAAGACGATCCGCGAATTCGGGACGCTTTTTGATCAGTTCCAGTTCTCCAGGGCGCTTGAGGCGGCGTGGGCGCTGGTGGCGGCGGTGGATAAATACATTGTCGAGAATGAGCCATGGGCGCTGGGCGAGAAGCAGGATGAAGACAGCGGCTCGCGCCTGGCGACTGTGCTCTATACAGCGGCCGAAGCGCTGCGGATTGCGACGGCGCTGGCGTATCCCGTGGTGCCGGATGCGGCCGCGAAGATTTGGCTGCAGTTGGGGCTGGGCGATATCAAGGAGCTCGCGTTGAGCGAACTGGCTTGGGGACAACTGCCTTTGGGCACAAAGCTGGGTGAAGTGCAGCCCGTGTTTCCGCGCGCCGACAAGAGCGCGATTGAAAGGATGCAGAAGATGGAAGAGGAGCAGAGGAGTACTCCGGTGGCGGAGGCAGCGGCTGCGACGCCAGCACCGACGAATGGGCCGAAGGCGGTGCCGGTCGTGGCGGCTCCGGCGGCAGTCCCTACGACCGTCGCAGCGGCGAACGATAAGATCTCCATTGACGATTTCGCCAAGATCGAGCTTCGCGTGGGGCTGGTGAAGGTCGCGGAGAGAGTGCCTAAGGCGGACAAGCTCCTGCGACTTGAGGTTGATATTGGAACTGAAACGCGGCAGGTGCTGGCCGGAATTGCCGAAGCCTATGCGCCGGAAAGTCTGATTGGGCGGAAAGTTGTGATCGTCGCGAATCTTGCTCCGCGCAAACTGCGCGGAATGGAATCGAATGGGATGATCGTGGCCGCGTCGCTCGAAGATGGGAAGCCGGTGCTGGCTGGCTTTTTGGAGGACGTGCCCGTGGGCGCGAGATTGAAGTAGAGGGCCGGATGCGAGATTTCACGATCAAAGACAGAGCAGCGTTGATCGAATTGCTGAAGGCCCGCAGGGTCATGACCGAGGACCAGGCGAACGTATTTACCCTCGCGCTACTGGATATTCGCGAGTCCGCAATTGAGATTTACGACCAGTATCTGCCTAAACTGCAGCAGCAACTGGAAACCAATGCCGGCGATGTCGAGGATGCGATCTGGGACACTCGCGAAGCGTGCCGACACATCGACTATCACCTGAAGGATGCAAAGCTTTCACCCGGAGCCTGAAAGACGAGCCCATGTTTGTTGATTCTCACGCTCATCTCGACGGGAAGCAATTCGACTCTGATCGCGAGCAGGTGATTGCGCGCGCGCGCGAGGCTGGGGTTCAGACTATCGTCGCCATCGGCAATGGCGATGGTCCCGAGGATGTGGATTCGGGAATCCGGCTCGCGGACGAGTACGACTTCATCTACGCGACGTTGGGCATTCATCCTCACGAGGCCCGGCTCGCCAATGAAGCGGCATATCAGAACATGGAACGGCTGGCGAAGCATCCGAAAGTCATCGCGTGGGGAGAAATCGGGCTCGATTACTATTACGATCACTCTCCGCGCGAGGTGCAGAAAGATGTTTTCTTGCGGCAGATGGAATTGGCGGCGGCCGCGAGACTTCCGATTGTGATTCACTGCCGTCCGTCAGAAGAGAGTGAGAATGCATGGGACGATTGCCTCGGATTGATGCGAGAACATTGGGCGCCGAAAGGGCTGGGAGGAATTCTGCATTGTTTCACCGGGAACTGGCCGCAGGCGAAGAGTGCGCTCGACATGGGGTTCATGATTTCGTTTGCCGGCAACTTGACGTTCCCGAAGGCTCAAACAATTCGCGATGCCGCAGTCCAGATTCCACGCGAACGCATGCTGATTGAGACCGACTCGCCGTATCTGGCGCCAGTGCCGCATCGCGGCAAGCGCAACGAGCCGGCGTTCGTGAGGGAAACGGCGCGCAAGCTTGGCGAATTACGAGGATCGACGGCGGAAGAAATCGGGCAGCAGACGGCTCGCAACTTTTACAATTTTTTCAAATTGACTGAAACCGCTGAAAGCAAAGTTTCTGCAGGTTAACCCTCCTTTCGGAGGTCTTCTTCTGGTACCCTCAAGGGTCAGATTCCATTATTTCAGAAAGAAATGAAATCAGATGCCCGATAACACTTTTGACATCGTGAGCAAGGTTGACCTGCAGGAAGTGTCGAATGCGATCCAGCAGGCGTTGAAGGAAGTTCATACGCGCTTCGACCTGAAAGATTCGAAGTCGAATATCGAACTGGAAAAGGACGCCATCGTCCTGCACTCGGCCGACGAGTACAAGCTGAAGGCGGTGAACGATATCCTGCAGCAGAAACTGGTCAAGCGCGGGGTCTCGCTAAAAGGATTGACGTATGGCGCGGTTGAACCGGCAGCTGGCGGCACGGCCAAGCGCAAAATCACGATGCAGCAGGGCATTGCCATCGAAAAGGCGCGGGAGATCGTGAAGCTGGTCAAGGATTTGAAGAAAAAGGCGCAGGCTTCAATTCAGGCAGACCTGGTGCGGGTCAGCAGCAAGGATCGCGACACGCTGCAGGAAGTAATCGCGATGCTGCGAGGACATGATTTCGGAATCGATTTGCAGTTTACGAATTATCGGACGAACTAAGTGAGCGCACCGGCAATCATTAACGGAAAAGAAGTCTTCGACCTGCTGCACGATGATCTCGCGGCTCTGGAGGGCGAGTTCGGGCAGGATACCGTCTCGGGCGTGCACGCCATTACGGAGATTGGCGAGTATCTGCGGAACGGTGGAGGCAAGCGGATTCGTCCGGCATTGCTTTTTCTTTCTTCGAAGCTCTTTGATTACGAAGGACGGGGTGCCGTGAAGCTGGGCGCCGTGGTCGAGATCATTCACACCGCGACCCTGGTGCATGACGACATTATCGACGAGGCCAAGACGCGCCGCGGCCGGCCTGCCGCCAATACTCAGTGGGGCAATTCGAAGTGTGTGCTGGCGGGCGACTGGCTCTACATGCAAGCCTTTAAGGTGGCGGTGCAAGAGCGCAACTTCCGCATACTCGACACTCTGATCGAACTGACGCAGCAGATGGTTGAAGGCGAATTGCTGCAGATGGAAAAACTGGGCCAACTAATCACGCTCGATGAGCATTTTGATTTGATCTACCGCAAGACGGCGTGCCTGTTTTCGGTTTGCATGCGGCTGGGAGCAATTCTGGGTGGGGCAACGGCCGCGCAGGAAAAGGCTCTGGGCCAGTACGGGCACGATCTCGGCATGGCCTTTCAGATCGTCGATGATGTGCTCGACCTGACCGCGTCCGAAGATGTTTTGGGCAAGCCGGTGGCGAGCGATCTGCGCGAGGGCAAGGTCACGATGGCGGTGATCCATGCCCTCGAGCGTTGCACGCCCGAGGAACGCGCCAAGATCGAGAAGATTCTGCGCGATCGCGCCTTTAACGGCGTGACGCATGCGCAGATCATGGAGATTCTGCAGCGCTACGGATCGCTGGCGGCGGCGCACGCTCGCGCCGCTCGGTACGCGGAGTCAGCGCGGAAAGCGATCTGCACCTTCCCGGATTCCGAGATCAAGCGAGCGCTGCTGTGGGCGCCGGAGTTTGTGGTGGCGAGAGAGAAGTAACCCGTCCGCTTGTTTATACTGAACCCTTTCCTGATTTTCTTTATCCAAGAGTGTTTATGAGTTTGTATCTGCTGATGGCGCGCCACGGGTATGCCTTGACCTTCGGTCTGTTGCTGGCCGAAGCCATTGGGCTTCCCTTTCCGGCCGCGATCGCTCTGGTGGCCGCGGGGGCTGCCGTGGCGGCGCACGCGTTGTGGGGTCCTTACGTGCTGCTGGCTGCGGTCGTGGCTTTGCTGCTCGGCGACACAGTGCAGTTCTGGCTGGGACGATACATGGGCTGGCTGCTGCTGGGGTTCCTGTGCCGGGTGTCGATCAATCCTGAGACCTGCATTTTGCGATCGGCGGAGTCCTTCTACAAACGCGGCAAAGCCACGCTGGTAATTGCGAAGTTTATTCCCGGGGTCAACACCATGGCGGCGCCGCTGGCCGGCAGCATGAAGATGCGCTTCTGGCAGTTTCTGCAATTGGACCTTGCCGGTTCCCTGGTGTATTCCATCACCTATCTTTCAGTGGGATATCTTTCTCGCGATTTTCTGGCCGCCCTCTTGCGCGGTTTTCACGCAGCCGGGATCGCGGTGGAAGTGGTGGTGCTCGCCGCTCTCGTGGTGTATGCGATCTACCGCGCAGTGCAATTCCGGAAAAACAAGATGTATCGCGTAGTGCCGCGGATTCAGGTGCAGGAGTTGGCCGCGCGCCTGGCGTCTGAGGATGGGGGCCGGGTGCTCATCGTCGACGTCCGCAGCCACGGCTACTACGACGGAGGGTCGGCCCGGATCAAAGGCTCGATCCGTATCGAGCCCAACAATCTTGCGGAGGAGATCAAGAACCTTCCTAAAGACAAGGACATTTATCTTTACTGCACTTGAGCGCGCGAAGCAACCAGCGCCCGGGTGGCGCATCTGCTGCGGGAAAAAGGATTCAACACGTTCGTGATTGTCGGCGGATTGACCGCCTGGCGCAAGGCCGGAGAACCGCTCGAGCCGGTTCCCCAGAACGATCTGGTGAAACTGCCGACGTTTAGCTAACCCCTTCTCGGCCGCGGATAAAACTCCGAGGAAACTGGCAGAGGATGGTGTAGCATTGTCGGGCTTTGCCTCGATGAGCGACACGATCAGCCACGATGCGTCGCGCGGCGACGGGATGAACCGGGTAGTCTTCCTGCTGGCCCTGTCGGTTTTCATCAACTACATCGACCGCAGCAATCTTTCGATCGCGGCGCCGCTTCTCAAAGACGAACTGGACCTTTCGGCTTCGCAGCTCGGAACTCTGCTCTCGGTATTTTTCTGGACCTACGGCTGCATGCAGATTCCTGCCGGCTGGCTGGTGGACCGCTTCGAAGTGAAATGGGTGTTTGCCGCCGGTTTCTTCGTATGGTCGGCAGCAACTGCAGTGACGGGGATACTGCATGGATTTTCCGCGTGGATCGTGATTCGTGTAATTCTTGGGATCGGCGAATCGATCTCGTTTCCGGCGTACTCCAAAATTTTAGGGAGCAGCTTCTTCACCGAGAGCCGCCGCGGCTTCGGTAATGCGGCCATTATGGCTGGACTCTCTCTGGGGCCTGCGGTCGGCATGCTAGTTGGAGGAAGCGTGGTTGGCCGCTTTGGCTGGCGGCCATTTTTTCTGGTACTTGGGGTGGGGAGCCTGCTGTGGCTAGTCCCTTGGCTGGCGTGGATGCCCAGCGGTACCACCTCAACTGCGCCAGCCTCGGAACCGAAAGTTCGAATCCTCGACATTTTCCGCGAGCGCTCAGCGTGGGGCACCTGCCTGGGACAGATCTGCATCAACTACGGCTTGTATTTCCTGGTGGCGTGGTTGCCGTTCTATCTGGTGCGGGCCCGCAATCTTTCGATGAATCAGATGGCGCGGGTTGGGGGATTGATCTTTTTGTTAGCAGCGGTGGCGGCGATCCTGAGCGGAAAGGTCTCCGACCGCTGGATAGCCTCGGGCGCCTCGGCGACGCGAGTGCGTAAGACATTGCTCGGCGGCGGTATGACCGGCTTGGGAGTTTCGCTGGCCGCGGCAGCAGTCGCGCCCGACAGAGTTTTCGTCTGGGCGCTCGCTGTGGCCGGTGTCTGCTTTGGGGTAAACGGAGCGCATTGCTGGGCGGTAACGCAAACGCTGGCCGGGCCGCGGGTCTCCGGGCGCTGGACCGGAGTGCAGAATTTCGTGGGCAACTTTGGCGGCTCCTTTGCTCCCGCCATTACCGGATATCTGCTGAACCGTCTTGGCCAGTTTTATTGGCCTTTTCTGATCGCAGGTGTGTTCTCCTGGATTGGAGCGCTGGCTTGGGTGTTTGTCGTGGGCCCGATAGAGCCGGTTGATTGGGAAAAGAAAATCGGCGGGCCGCAGGTTGGCGCCGGCCCCTCTCCGGCGACGGGCGGCCTCTCGCCGTAATACACTTGCATTCGGTGAGCGTCCTTCGATGAATCGGGAAATTGAAATCAAGTTTCGAGTCACCGACTTGCGCGCGCTGGCGCGCAGGCTGCGAGCGGCGGGATTTCGGGTGCTGACGCCGCGGACGCACGAGATGAACACTCTGTACGACCTTCCCGGCGAAGTTCTTCGTAGGCGTAAGGAACTGCTCCGCGTCCGGAAGTATGGCTCGGAGTGGACACTGGCGCACAAGTCGAAGGGGAAGATCGGGCGGCACAACGCTCGCGTCGAGCTAGAGACCGGCTTAGGCGACGGAAAGAAGATGGACTTGATCCTTCGAGCGTTGGGCTATTCGCCTTCGTTCCGCTATGAGAAGTTTCGCGCTGAGTGGACGGATGGCAAGGGGCAGGTTGTAGTGGACGAGACGCCGATCGGAAATTTCTGCGAGATCGAAGGCGCCCCGCGGTGGATCGATGCGACTGCGAGGAAACTCGGCGTAACTGCGGCGGATTACATCACGAAGAATTATGCGGGATTGTTTCTGGAGTGGAAGGCTCAGGCGAAGAGTCGAGCTGAAGAGATGACGTTCAAAGCTCTTGGCTTAAACTGGGACGGATAGTTAAGACGCCCGCGCGATCTGTTATTGAGGAAACGAAAGTGGCGCGTTACAAGGTATTAAAAAGTGTGGCTCACAACATCGGCCACTCATTTGCCAGTCTAATGAACTACGCGGGCGATGACTACGTGATGGGGCACATCTTGCGCCTTGCAAGGCTCACGGGCCAAGATACACTCACGATCGACTTTGTCGCAGGAAACGCCGCACCCGTCGAACTATTGCAGGAACCGATCTCGGAAATTCCTGCGCAATACGCGCGATTTTTCTGGAGCCTTGTCGAGACGCAGGGTTCCGATCGAACCTACGTGAAGGCTGCAACGCTCACGCTGCACTATGACATCCGTACCCAGCGGCCGCTTCACAGGAACCTAAAGATCATCGAAAGCCCCTACACATGCGATGTGCGCATCACGGATGACCGTGGAAGAGCTTACACATCTCATTTCGCGGCATGGTGGTACCCAGAGCGCATGGAGAATCAACCAACCTCGTGGTGGAAGTTCTGGGACAAACTTAGACCGATGTGAAACTTCACGCGCCGTGGCACTTTTTGAATTTCTTGCCGGAGCCGCAGGGACAAGGATCGTTGCGGCCCACTTTTTCCTGTCCGCGAACGACCTGCTGCACTGGCTGCACATCGCCGGCTCCGGCCATGCGCGCTTGTTCGAGTTCGCGGCGCTTGCGGCGCATGAAGGCTTCTTCCAGGTCATCGGCGGAAGTTGCGACCAGCCGCGGCGGACGATGTCCGTTCCCTCCACTTCCCTGTTGCGACGGTACTCCGGTCTCCGGGCCGTGACCTGCGGGTTCGCCTCCCTGCGGACCGGGGGGCCCGCGTCCGGCGGGCGTTCGATAATCTGCATCAGGTAGAGATAGCGGGCCGTGTCTTCCTGAAAGCGCTGCAACATGGCTTCGAACATTTCGAACGATTCTTTCTTGTATTCGACCAGCGGATCGTGCTGGCCGTAGCCGCGCAGGCCAATGCCCTCCTTGAGGTGATCCATGCTCAGGAGGTGATCTTTCCACTGCGAATCGAGCACGCTGAGCATGATCATGCGCTCGTGATGGCGCATGGCCTCAGGGCCGATCAGCTTTTCTTTCGCGTCGTAGCGCTCCTTCAGCTTTTCGAAAATCGCGTCGCCAAGTTCCTCCCGGTTCAAAGCTTCCGGCTTCACACCCTCGGCGATGAAATCGACGCCGAAGCGAGTAAAGACCGCGTCCTTCAAGCCTTTGATGTTCCAGTCGTCGGCGTGGCTCTTGGGCGGACAATACTCTTCCATCAAGTCGCCGAGAATGGCTGAAACGTAGTCTTCGAGGATCAGATCTTTCTGGTCCATGCCCTCGAGCAAGCGGCGGCGCAAGCCGTAGACGGCCTCGCGCTGCTTGTTCATCACGTCGTCGTATTCGAGCAGGTGTTTGCGCGATTCAAAGTGCTGGCCTTCGACCGCCTTCTGCGCCGTCTCAATGCGGCGGCTGATGAGCTTCGATTCAATGGGGATGCCTTCTTCCATGCCCAGCCGCTCGAGCAGCTTCGAGACCCACTCCTTGGCGAAGATGCGCATCAGGTCATCCTCAAGCGCGAGATAGAAACGCGAGGAGCCGGGGTCGCCCTGGCGGCCGGCGCGTCCGCGAAGCTGATTGTCGATGCGGCGCGACTCGTGGCGTTCGGTGCCCAGAATGTGCAGACCGCCGACAGCAGTAACCTCGTCGTGCTCTTTGTCGGTCTGCACCTTGTAGCGATTCAGTGCCTCCGTCCATTTGTCGGTGGGGACGGTGTATTCATTGCCGTTGTAGTAGAAGATTGAAATCGTGCCGTCTTCCTGTGGACCTTCGATCTTGCCTTGGGCCATGCGCAGTTGCTGCGCGATTCCCTTCTTCACCATCTCCTGCTTGGCCATGAATTCAGGATTACCGCCCAGCAAAATATCGGTACCGCGGCCCGCCATATTGGTGGCGATGGTGATCGCACCTCTGCGCCCGGCCTGGGCGACGTACTCCGCTTCGCGCTCGTGGAACTTGGCGTTCAAGACGACGTGCTTGCCCTTCAGACCTTTCTTGTCGAGCAACGCGGAGAGGCGCTCTGACTTTTCCACCGACGTGGTACCCACCAGCACGGGCTGGCCTTTCTCGGTCAGCTTCTGAATTTCGTCGGCAACCGCAAAGTACTTTTCTTTCTCCGTGCGAAAGACCACGTCGGGATTCTCCAACCGAAGCATCTGTTTGTTCGTGGGAATAACCACAACGTCCAGCTTGTAGATGTTTTCGAATTCGGTGGCTTCCGTTTCCGCGGTGCCGGTCATGCCCGAGAGCTTTTTGAACATGCGGAAATAGTTTTGGAAGGTGATGGTAGCAAGCGTCTGGTTCTCGCGCTCGATCTTGACGCCTTCCTTGGCTTCGATGGCCTGGTGAAGGCCGTCAGACCAGCGCCGGCCGGGCATCATGCGACCGGTAAATTCGTCGACGATGATGACTTCGCCGTCTTTGACCACGTACTCCACATCGCGGCGATAGAGCGCGTGCGCTTTGATCGCGGTCTCGACGTGATGCTTGAGCGGCCAGTTCTCGGGGTCGGCGATGTTGCCGATGCCGAGCAGGCCTTCGACTTTCGTCCAGCCTTCGTCGGTCACCGTGATGTTGCGGTGCTTTTCGTCGATTGCGTAATCACCAGTGAGAATCCTTCTCGTCGCGTCGTCGCCGACTTCGTTCAATTCGCGGATCAACGCGTCACGCTTCCCTGGCGAAATCTTGTCCTCCTCGAGCAACTGGCGCAATTCTGCAGGGCTCAGCTCTTCCCCTTTCTCCAACTTGGGGATGATCCGGTTGACTTTGTAATACTTGTCAGTCGATTCCTCGCTCGCGCCTGAAATGATGAGCGGGGTGCGGGCCTCGTCGATCAGGATGGAATCGACTTCGTCGACGATGGCGAAGTTGTGACCGCGCTGCACGCAATCTTTCAGATCGAACTTCATGTTGTCGCGCAGGTAATCGAAGCCGAACTCGTTGTTGGTGCCGTAGGTGACGTCGGCGGCGTAGGCGGCGCGACGCTCCTCGTCATCGAGGTCGTGAACAATTACACCGACTGTGAGACCGAGGAAACGATAGAGCTTGCCCATCCATTCGGAATCGCGCTTGGCCAGATAATCGTTGACCGTCACTACGTGAACACCGCGCCCACTGAGGGCGTTGAGATAAACCGGAAGTGTGGCGACCAGGGTTTTGCCTTCGCCCGTCTTCATTTCCGAGATCATGCCCTGGTGCTGCACCATGCCGCCGATTAACTGCACATCGAAGTGGCGCATGTTGAGCACGCGGCGTCCGGCCTCGCGGACCACGGCAAAGGCCTCCACCACAATCCCGTCCAGAACCTCCTGCAGAGCTTCGTATTGCTCTTTTTCGAGTTGTTTGGAGCGATCGGGACCGTCTTGTGCTTCAGCTTCGGAGTCTGTCGTGGCAGTGCTAGTGAAACGAGCCAACCCTTCCTGGATGCGCTGCCGGAACTCGTCCGTCTTGGCGCGCAATTCGGCGTCCGTGAGCTTTCGCATCTCGGGTTCGAGGGCATTAATGGCCTCGACCTTGGGCCTCAAGCTCTTGATGACCCGTTCGTTCTTGGTCCCAAAGACCTTGCCGATGAGAGTGTTAATCAAACTGTGAAATCCTTCAGAGGGCGGGAACTGCCCCAACGTATCTCTTTTAGCCTAGCATATTAGATGCGCGATCCAGAGTGGCGGTCTGTTGTATCCGATGGGCCTTTTAGGGCAGGGACGAGAGGTTCGAATCGCGGCCACACTTGTTGGCGCACTTGCTGTAAAGGGATTTTGCATTATATCAGGCGTATTTGCCAGATTGTTTGTTGACGCACCAGCAGCAATAATCTACGTCGTGAAGCCTGAAAGTACTCAATTAAACGGCATCGAAATGTGCTACGAGATTGAGGGATCGGGAGAGCCGCTCCTGCTGCTGCATGGCGGAACCGGTTGTCATGATGACTGGGTTTACGCCGGCCGTGATCAGTTCGTGAGCGAGTACATGCTGATCAAACCTGATGCACGCGGCCACGGCCGATCCACCAACCCTCAGGGAACCATTACCCACCGACAGTGCGCACTGGACGCCCTGGCGTTGTTAGACCATCTCGGCATTGGGAAATGTCGAGCGATTGGGCTCAGCTTTGGAGCAAACACGCTTCTCCATATGGCAACAATGCAACCTCATCGAATCGAAGCCATGGTACTGGTCAGCGCGGCCATGTACTTTCCGGAGCAGGCCCGGACGGTTATGCGCCAAGTCGCGGCACCCGATCAACAACCGGCGAAGGAGTGGGATACCATGCGCAAGCGCCACCATCTGGGCGACGGGCAGATCGCTGCGCTGTGGGACTGGGCGCGCGGAATGAAGGACAGCTACGACGATATGAACTTTACGCCCTCGTACTTATCGAGAATCACAGCGTCGACACTGATCGTCTATGGGGACCGCGACTTCCTTTATCCGGTCGAAATGGCGGTCGAGATGTATCGCGCGATTCCGCGGTCTGCCCTATGGGTCGTGCCAAATGGCAACCATGGGCCCGTCTTTCTCGATGCCGCCTTGCAGTTTGTGCAAACAACGCTTGCGTTCTTTAGGAACTGGACCAGGCAGTAGGTCGTGCATCGTAACTTTTTCGTGTATATTCCACACGACTCATGCCCACTTTCTACGATCGGTTTGTCGAATGCGCGGAGCGCTGGCCGGACAACGTCGCGCTCGAAATCCAGCGCCACGATCACATCGAGAGTTGTACATACGCGGAGCTTCACCGGATGGCCGAATCCGTGGGGCGATGGGTCACGGAAAACGGATTCGCTCGCGGATCGCGACTGGCCATCGTGGCCGATAACCATCCCCGCTGGGTAGCGGCGTATTTGGGAATCATTGCGGCTGGATGTACGGTCGTGCCGCTCGACACCGCGCTGCACGCCGATCAACTGACCACCTTGCTGAAAGACAGCGGTACCTCCGCCCTATTCTGCGACGCGAAGCATGCGCAGGCGGCGCGTGAGGCGGTTGCGAGCCTCAACGTTGGACTCGTGCTGATGGACCCGGACCGCATGGCCCAGCAGTCTGACTCCGAGCGCTGGCTGGCAAATTTGCCGGCGATTCTCGATGGCGGGCCAGGAAAATTCGAGCCTGCGCCTGCAACCGCGGACGACCTCGCTTCCCTGCTCTACACCTCGGGCACCACCGCCGACCCCAAGGGTGTGATGCTTACCCACGCCAATTTTCTCGGCGAAGTGGAAGCCGTGTTCAATTGGGTCGACATTGGGCCGTCGGACGCGCTGCTGGGCGTGCTCCCCATGTTTCACGTACTGGCGCAGATGGCGAATCTACTGCTGCCCCTGGTGAAAGGCGCGCGCGTTGTTTATCTGGAAACTCTGAACACCACCGAGCTTTTGCGCGCTCTGCGCGAACGCAATATCACCACCTTCGCCGTGGTGCCGCAATTCTTTTATCTGATTCACGATCGGATCTTTCAGGAGGTCGCGAAAAGAGGAGCGATTGCGCAAAGGGCTTTCAGGGCGCTCGTGGCACTCAATCGAACCCTGCGCAAGGTTGGGCTCAACGCCGGTCCCATCCTGTTTGGCAAGGTCCATGAAGCTTTCGGCAAGAAGATGCGTTATCTGATGACAGGGGGCTCGCGGTTCGATCCGCAGATTGCGGCCGATTTTCGCGATCTCGGTATTGATGTATTGCAGGCTTACGGGCTGACGGAAACAACGGCGGCCGTGTTTGCGAATTCGCCAACGAATAACGTGATTGGATCGGTGGGCAAGGCCCTGAAAGGCGTCGAAGGCAAAATCGTTGACTCGCAGGCCCCGGAGGAAGACGGTCCAGCCACGGGTGAAATCGCCTTGCGCGGCGCGGTCGTGATGAAGGGTTACTGGAACCGTCCGGATGCCACTGCAGCGGTGCTGCGCGACGGATGGTTCTACACTGGCGATCTCGGCTACTTCGATGCGGACGGTAACTTATTCCTCACCGGACGCAGGAAAGAAGTAATCGTACTCAGCAACGGGAAGAATATTTATCCCGAAGAGGTTGAGGCGCATTACCTGAAATCGCCCTACATCAAAGAATTGGCAGTGATGGGACTCGAAGGCAAGCCCGGCGAAGGCGGAGACCGGTTGCATGCCGTGATTGTGCCCAACTTCGATGTGCTGCGGCAGAAAAAGATTGTGAACGCCAAGGAAGTCATCCGTTTCGATATCGAGAGCCTCTCGCAGCAGATCGCTTCCACCAAGCGCATTGGCAGCTATGAGATCTGGCAGGAAGATTTGCCTCGCACCACCACACGGAAGATCAAGCGCTTCGAAGTAGAGAAGCATGTAAAGGCGAATCAGGCGCGGCAGACCGACGATGATGCTGAATTACCGGCTGAGCAGCCGTTGTCGGCGGACGAGATGGCGTGGCTCGATCAGCCGAGCGTGCAGCAGGCGCTGAACATTGTGCGCGAGGCCGCGCGCACGGCTCCGCCGACCTTGCGGCCAACTCTCAATCTGGAGCTCGACCTGGGTCTCGACTCCATGCAGCGCGTCGAACTGCTCAGCCAGATCGAAGACCAACTGGGAGGCAACGTCGAGGAATCGCAGCTGGCCGAGATTTATACGGTGCGCGAGCTGATTGATGCCGTGCTGCAAAGTGCGGCCAGCGGCGCTGGTGGCCCGGGAACACGTGCGGCGTTTGCCGGTTGGAAAGCGATTCTGGCCGAAGAACCAGCTGCCGCTGATGTGAGTTCCCTGGCCCGGCCGAAGCCGATCAGCGATCCCTTCTGGTACCTGGTTTCCCGCCTGATTCAGGTAATCGCACTCGACCGTTTTGATTTGCATGTGCGGGGGATTGAGAAGCTGCCTCGAAGTGGCGCCTACATTCTGTCGTCGAATCATCAGAGCTATCTCGATCCGGTCATCCTGGCGAGCGTTCTGCCGCCGGAGGTATTTCATAAGGTCTTCGCGGTGGGGACGAGCGAAATCTTCGGGAAAGGATTCATGCTGCGGCTGGCGCATTCGCTGCGCGTGGTGGTCGTGGATCCGGACGCGAACCTGATTCCCGCCATGCGCGCCGGCGCCTTCGGATTGCGGCAGGGACGCCCGCTCATTCTTTATCCTGAAGGCGAGCGCTCGATCGACGGCACGCCAAGAGTTTTCAAGAAAGGCGCCGCCATTTTGTCCATTCACCTGCAGGTGCCGATTGTGCCCATGGCGATTGAGGGATTCTACGAAGTGTGGCCGCGGAACAAACCGTTCCATGGGTTCGCGCCACTGAAGATCGTGATTGGCGATCCGATTCTTCCTCCGCCAGAGAGCGAGGCGTCGGAAGCGGCTTATGAGAAGCTGACTGCGGAGTTGAGGGCGCGGGTGGTTGGGATGTGGGAGCAGCTGCGGAACAAGGCTTCCGATGAAAAGTGATCAGAGCCTCTCCTTCAATTCATCTACCAGACTTTTTGCAGCGCCATAGAGCTCGACCAGCGGTCCCTTTTGAAATTCAATGTCATCCCGGCAGATATCGCCATGAAGAGATCGGCAAAGCTGGTAGGTGGCTCGAATTCGCTCCGCAGTCAGATAAGAAGCCACAGTGGTGGCTCCCTGCTCAAAAAGTGGAGCGTTCGCCGATTGCTGAGCCGCCCACGCAGTGTTGCGGATGCGATTCAGCGCGTCGCGAAAATCGGTGAGAACGCGAGGATCTACTTTTGCGGTCAGAAGCGGTCCCTGCAGCGCGCGCAACTCAGTAATAGCGCTCGCCAGACGTTCTGAAACGTTCGCCCTTGGTGCGGATTCACTACTCACAAGTCTGCCTCTGACTTAGACAGTAATACGTTTCTCCGCTAGAGGACAGGCTCTGAGGAACATCTTCCTTCGTAATACTCAATTGGAGGTGCTAAGGATTAGAAATCACAAAGAACGGCGAGGATGGAGTCTCTGTTCGGACACGGGCGGGTCGCCTTACTTCGCACGGGGATGCGTCTGGTCATACACCTGCAGCACATGTTTCATCGACAACTGCGTATAGCGTTGCGTAGTGGCGAGGCGTTCGTGGCCGAGCAACTCTTGAATGGCGCGCAGGTCGGCGCCTTCCTCGAGCATGTGCGTTCCGAAAGCATGGCGCAGAGTGTGCGGGTGCACGTCGGGGGAAAGTCCCTTGGCGACGGCAATCTTCTTGATGATGCGGCCGACGCTGCGCGTGGTGAGCCGGCCGCCACGCCAGTTGATTAGCAACGCCGTCGAATGCTTGCCACTTTCCGCGAGAACCTTCTGGCGTTCGGGAAGATAGATCGCCAGCGCGGTCTTTACTGAATCGCCAAACGGGACATAGCGTTCTTTCTTTCCTTTGCCGCGGATGAGAATGGCCTCGGCGCTCAGTCGAATGTCGTCGAGGTTGATCCCAGTGAGTTCCGAGTTGCGGATGCCACAGCCATACAGCAGTTCCAGCATGAGCCGGTCGCGCTCCGGGAAAGCTGCCACTTCGGGCATTTCGCCGTCGATCACGGAATTCATTTCTTCAATCGTGGGCACGCGCGGAAGTTTCTTGGGAAGTTTTGGCGTCGAGACCAGCTTCGCCGGATTCTGCTCGACGACGCCTTCCCGCGCCAGCCATCGATAAAGAGACCGCACCGCAGCCAAGGCACGCGCCACGGAAGTCTTGCTCAGACCCTTCTCGTAGAGTTGCGAGAGAAATCCACGAACAGCGATATGGTCGATCTGCTTCCATCCACGCGAGCCGGAGTAGGCGGCGAACAGCGACAGATCGCGGCTGTAGGCTTTGATGGTGTGCGGCGAAGCGTTGCGCTCGCGCAGGTGGCGAATAAAGTCAGTGACCCCTTTGGCGACCGTAGTTTTCGACCGTTCGTTCGCAATTGTAAACTCCAGCTTCGCGTTAGTCCTCATCTCGCCTTCGCTCTCGGATGATGCTTCTGATACACGGTTCGCAAGCGGTCGAGCGCCAGGTGGGTGTAGACCTGAGTTGTAGAAATATCGGCATGGCCGAGGATGGTCTGCACCGTGCGCAAATCAGCACCGTTCTCCACCATGTGCGTGGCGCAGGAATGACGCAGCATGTGCGGAGAAGCCGTTCGCCCAGAAGCAGCCGAGGCGGCGCGCACCATCTGCCACACGCGCTGGCGCGTTAGCTTGCTGCCCCCACGAGCAATGAATAGTAGAGGTGAATTCTTTCCGGACGAGGCAACGGTTGCCGATGTTCCGCTTCTCTTCCCCGACGCCAGTGCCGGGCGCGACTCTGCCAGATATTGTGTGAGCGCTTCCTGCGCCGATCTTCCGAGCGGTACCACGCGTTCCTTGTCGCCTTTGCCGCGCACTAGCATGTAGCCGGCTTCAAGCTTCAAGTCTTCCAATTTGGCGCTGATGATTTCAGAAACCCGAAGCGCACCCGCGTAGAAAACTTCCAGCATGGCGCGATCGCGGGCCGCCAGTGCGTCCGATTCTTTCGTGCTGCTCACCTCTCCGGTTTTGTGCCGCGCGAGGGGAGCGGCCAGCGTCGCTTCCATTTCGTCGCGCGCCAACGCCTTCGGAAGAACCTTCCATTGCCGCGGCGACTCGATGTTCAGCGTGGGATCGTGCTCGAGCTTCTTATCCAGCAACAGATAGCGATAAAGATGACGCAGCGCCGAGAGCTTTCGTCCCACGCTGCGGCCGTCGACCTGATGGGAAAAAAGCTGCTGCAGGAAATCGCGTACGTCGACACGTCTGGCAGTCAGCAGCAGGCGCTTGCGCTTTTCCAGAAATTCCGAGAACTGGCAGATGTCGGTCGTGTAGGCACTGATGGAAAGCGCCGCCAGTCCTTTCTCGATTCTCAAATAATCGAGAAAGCTGGAGAGCACGCGCGAGTTGGCTTCTGAAGCCATGAAGAAGGGATCGAGAAGAGTATGCGCGTTATCGGACGCTGATAAAAGTGATCAGACAGGATGCCGGAGCGCGGCACTGTCGTAGAGACTTTGCTACGTCCGGCCAGCATCGCGCAGCAAGTCCACCGCGTAAAGCGCCCCCTCCGGCGTTTCCTCATGCTTGAAGTAAGCGAAGACGTCGCGGCCGGCCGCCAGGTGCTCTCCGATCCGCGCGACCATGGCACTGCGCTCGTCGGGCGTATAACTCGGCTTCCGGAATCTGTAATAGACGAAGGGCGCGGTGACCACGTCCGGCGTGGTTCTCTCTTCCGTCTCCGCCACGCACAAGGCCGCTCCGCTTGACTTCAGCAGTTCCCAAGTCGAGTCGGTGAGCCACGATTCGTGCCGGAATTCGAATGCCGCCGGCAGGCTGCGTGGCAGAAGTGCGAGGAAATCCTTGAGCAACGCGGCATCGGCTTTCAGATTCGGCGGCAACTGGAAAAGCACAGGCCCAAGCTTGCCGGCGCTGGCCAAAGGCTCAATCGTCGCCAGGAAGCGCGGAACAAAATCTTCCGTCCCTTTCAAGCGCTTGATGTGCGTGATCACCTGATGCGCTTTAATGCCGAAACGAAAATGCGCGCGGCGTTTCGTTGATCCAATTCTGGATCGTGGTCTCTTTCACCAGTTGCCGGAAGGTGAAGTTCACCTCGACGGTATTGAGCTGCGTGGCGTAGTGACTGAGAAACTTCTTCTGCGCGAGCTTGGCGGGATAAAAGTCAGGCTTCCAGCTCGGGTAGGCCCATCCAGAGGTTCCGACAAACAGTTGAGGCATGGCAAGCTCTCGAAGTAACATCTCGCAGCCCAACGCGCAGCGGACGGGATTATACCTTGCGTCTCGGCTTGCGCGCCCGCGGCGTTTTTCCGGTTTTTCGCGTGGGACGCGGGCGAACCCCCTCCGGTTCATCTTCTCTGCCTGAGCGGCAATCGAAATTGGCGTCGCCTCTTCTGCAACCGAAGCCGCAACTCCCTTGAGGTCGGGCAGCCGTTGCTTCAGTTCAAGCACGGGAGCGAACAGGTCTCCCATCTTGTCAAAGCGTGCAACGACTTGCTTCGCTTCGAACACCAGCAGGTCGGCATCTTTCTTTTTGAGCGAGCGCTCAACTTCGTCCCAGGTCACCGGCGTTGAAGCGGTCGGATGTTCCCGCGCGCGCAATGAATACACGGCCACGGTGGTCTTGTGTTCGTCGTTCTGGCTCCAGTCAACCAGAACCTTCCCGGTTCGAACCTGCTTCTTCATGTCCGAAACAACCAGTTCGGGATGCTCATGTTCGAGCAACTGCGCCAGCGCGTGAGCGAACGTCTTAGTCAATTCGTAATTCGTCGGAGTATTGAGCGGAACGTAAATCTGCAATCCCTTGGAACCAGAAGTTTTCGGAAAACTCTGCATACCAAAGTGATCGAAGATTTCCCGCAGCCACAGCCCCACCTGGCAGCATTGCACAATGTTTGCCGGCGCTCCCGGGTCAAGATCGAAGACCATCATCGTGGGGCAAGTGATGTCTTTCGCGAGCGAAAGGGACGGATGCAGTTCAATTGCGGCGAGATTCGCCAGCCAGACCAGCGTGGCCAGATCGTCGGCGAGAATGTAGTGGATAGTGCGGCGGTTCCTGTCACTCCAGATGGGAGCAGTCTTCACCCAGTCGGGCCGATGTTGCGGCGCATTCTTCTCATAGAAAAATTCCTCGTCCACGCCGTTCGGATAGCGCTTGCGGGTCAGCGGACGCCCGGCCAGATGCGGCACCATCGCCGGCGCAATGCGAACGTAGTAGTCGATCACCTGCTGCTTGGTGAATCCGGTCGCCGGATACAGCACCTTTTCCAGATTCGACAGCTTGAGTTGCTTCCCCTGGACCTCGATCGTCGAATCCATTTCGTACGCTCCCGCAGGCATTGTGCCTCAAGTCACGCTGAGCGCAAAATGCAGCCTGCTAGGGTTTCGCTCGACCTAACGCCCGAGGTGGGTTTGACAACTCCCCATTCCTCCACGTAATTTCAAACTTCTGCCCTTCACATCCGTCTAAGATGGTTGTTCCAAAATGTCCATCCCAGCAGTTTCGCCCAGTCCTTTGGAGGTCCAATGAAACATCGCATACTCCGGCCCCGCACTCTCGTACTGCTTCTCATCCTCACGACGCTTGCTGCGGCCCAGGATCTCGCCTCGTTTGAAAAGCGCATCACGGTCAAGAAACTGCCGAATGGCCTGACCATCGTGATCTGCGAGCGGCCTGAGGCTCCCGTGTTCTCTTTCTTCACCATGGTCGACGCCGGCTCGACGCAGGATCCCATGGGCAAAACCGGCTTGGCGCACATGTTCGAGCACATGGCCTTCAAAGGCACCGACAAGATCGGTACCACCAACTATGCCGCCGAGAAGCCCGCGTTGGAAAAGGTGGAGACCGCCTACGCCGCCTACATCGCGGAGCGCGACAAACGGGTGGGCCGCGACGAAGCCAAGCTCAAACAACTGGAAAAGGCATGGAAGGACGACATCGCCGCGGCCGACAAGTTTGTCGTGCCCAACCAGTTCGGCAAGATCGTTGAGCAGAGCGGCGGTCAGGATCTCAACGCCTTCACCGATTACGATGAGACCGCCTATCACTATTCTCTTCCCGCGAACCGGCTGGAGCTGTGGGCCTATCTCGAGTCCGAGCGCTTTCTTCACCCCGTGCTGCGCGAGTTTTACAAAGAGCGCAATGTGGTGATCGAAGAGCGCCGCATGCGCACCGATAGCAACCCGATTGGCCGGCTGCTGGAGCAGTTTAATGCCGCGGCATTCGAGGCTCATCCTTATCATCGGCCAACGGTGGGATGGATGTCGGACTTGAATTCCTTCTCGGCCACCGATGCCAAAAAGTTTTTTGACAAGTATTACGTAACCTCGAACATGGTGGTCGCGGTGGCCGGTGACGTGAAAGCGGCAGAGGTCATGCCCATGCTCGAAAAGTATTTCGGCCGCCTGCCTGCCAGCCAGAAACCCGATGAAACCACCACCACCGAGCCTCCGCAGAACTCCGAGCGCAAGGTCGTGCTCATGGAAAAGTCGCAGCCCCTTTATCTTGAGGGCTACCATCGGCCCGACTACATGACCAAAGACGACGCGGTGTATGACGCCATCACCGATCTCATGTCGGAAGGCCGCACCTCGCGCCTTTACCGCGCACTGGTGCGCGATAAAAAGATCGCATCGTTCTCCGCTGGATTCAGCGGCCTGCCCGGCACCAAGTACCCGCACCTGTTCGCGTTTTACGCTTTCCCGCTGCCCGGGCACACTCCGCAGGAAGTGGGCGACGCGATTCACGTCGAAATCGAACGCCTGAAGAAGGAAGACATCAGCGACGACGAGTTGAAGATGATCAAGACGCGCACCAAGGCCAATCTGATCCGCGGCCTGGGAGACAACGAGGGACTGGCAACCCAGTTGGCGATTTACCAGACTCGTTACGGCGACTGGCGCGAGTTGTTCCGATCGGTAGACCGCATCGACAAGGTAACCAAGGCAGACATCCGGCGCGTAGCCAACGAAACTTTCAACGACAATAACCGCACCGTAGGCGTGATCGAGACCATCACGGGACAAAGCGGCGAGCAGGGATCAGATAAAGGCGCGTCGAATCACGCTCCATCAGATCAAGCACCGGCGGGTCAGGGAGGTGCGCAATGAAAAGGCTGCGGATTGCTTTCTCGACGATTCTCGTGGCTGCTGCAATCTTCGCGCATCCCTCAACAGCCGCGGCGCAAGGCGCAAGCTGGCGGCAGATCCCCGTTCCTCCTCTGCCCGCTTTCCATCCCCAGCAGCCGAAACGCATTGAGCTTTCGAACGGCATGGTGATCTTCCTGCAGGAGGATCACGAACTGCCGCTGATCGGCGGCTCAGCCCGCATTCGCGGAGGTTCACGCGATGAACCGGCGAACAAAGTTGGGCTGGTCGATATGTTCGGCGAAGTCTGGCGTACCGGCGGCACCAAAACACAGACTGGCGATCAACTCGACGATTTTCTCGAAGTGCGGGCGGCCAAGGTTGAGACCGGCGGCAATTCCGATTCAACCACCATCAGCTTGAGTTGCCTGAAAGGCGATTTCGACGATGTCTTCAAAGTCTTCGCCGACCTGTTGCAGAATCCCGAATTCCGGGCCGACAAGCTCGACCTGGCGCAAAAGCAGGAGCAGGACAGCATCTCGCGGCGCAACGATGAGGTCGGAGAAATCGCAGCACGCGAATCCGCCAAGCTGGCATATGGGGCGGACAATCCCTATGCCCGCGAAGCTGAGTACGCAACCGTGGCCGCAGTAACGCGACAGGATCTGATCGACTGGCACCGCACCTATGTGCATCCCAACAACGTCATCCTTGGGATCAGTGGGGACTTTGATGCGGCAGCGATGGAAGCCAAGCTCCGCGCGGCTTTCGAGGCATGGCCCAAAGGCCCCGAATTGCCGAAAGATGACATTCAGTTCCATCCGGCCGAGCCCGGCTACTACCTCATTCCGAAAGACGATGTAAACCAGAGCAGCATTCAAATGGTCACGCTGGGCACCACGCGCAACAATCCGGATTACTATGCCATCACTGTTTTCAACGAAGCGTTTGGCGGAGGATTCTCCTCGCGGCTGTTTAACGACATCCGCACCAGGCGCGGCCTGGCCTACCACGTGGGCGGCGGCATTGGTGCGAATTTCGGGCACCCCGGCATCCAGGAATTCTCCATGGGCACGAAGAGCGAGACCACGATCGAGTCAATCAAGGCGCTCGATGAAGACATTGATAATCTGGCCAAGAAGCCCATCACCGACGAGGAAATCAAGCACGCGAAAGATGCCATCCTGAACGCGTTTATCTTCCGCCTCGACTCTCCCGATAAAGTTCTTTACGAGCGCCTGACCTACGAATACTACGGATATCCCTCCGACTGGCTCGACAAATTTCCCGCGGAGATCCAGAAAGTGACCGCCGCAGACGTGAATCGCGTAGCGGCGAAGTATGTGCATCGCGACCAGCTCGCAGTGCTGGTGATCGGCAACACCAAAGAATTCGATAAGCCTCTCTCCTCACTCGGAGCGGTGAAGGAAATCGATATCACCATTCCGCCGCCGCCCGGTGCGAAGGAGGGCGCGAACAAATAACAAATGAAGAGAACGCAAAACCCACAGCCTCGAATGAAGAAGGCAAAGCGCTCGCAGCGAAGGTGGTGGCGGCGATGGGCGGCGAGGCCAAGCTGGCGGCTATCAAATCCGTGAAGGCAGAGTTGACGATCACGCAGAAAACGCCGCCGGGCGAGTTCCCCACACAGATGGAAACTGTCATCGTCTGCCCAGAGCGCGGTACAATCTTGCTTCAGTAGCGCAAAGGAGCCACATGCAGGCGGACATTGTTCCTCACCTGGTTCTGCCCCCCGACCTTGAAGCAAGAGTAGCAATTCTGCGGAAGAAAGCGGCGCAGATAAAATTAATACTCCCCGCGGATGTAACGCTCTACATTGCGCAGAACGTCCGGTCAAATAATCGCGCGCTGGAGGAAGCGGTCATCCGCCTGATGGGCTATTCCCTGGTGACCAACACCCAAATCACCCTCCAATACACTCAACATGTGCTGAGAAATTTCATCGCCGCGGAAGCACGCAAGCACGCAGCCGAACCGATCGATCCTCTTCGGAAGCTGCCCTCTCTTGGTTCGCGCACGAGAGGACTCGGCACGAAAGAAGCCAGGGTCAAAGGTCCGGATCTCGCTGAAGCTGAACACTGTTTCGTTTTCTGCTTGGTGAAAACGCGTGATGGGAGAAAAACCAGCCGAGTCAGGCACGAATTGGAAGTGAACCTGCGCGAAAGCGAACGTGAACGGCTGGCGCGCCAGGACGCATACGAGCGGGAGTTGGAACGCCGCATAAAGAAACGAAGGCAAGGATGAAGCTTGCGGCTGGAGAGCCCGCCGCCCGCTCCGCGCATCAGCCGAACTAGAAGATTTTCGATCGACCTTCACATCTTTAACGTCCCCGATTTCTTCCTTGACAGGAGCGGCATCGACCTTTAGCATAGGCGAACAAAAGGCGAATATGTCCACCCTGCCCCTGTTCGCGCTTCCCGAGAAATCTCCCTTGGTCGGCATTGCCCGGCTCGCGTCCGAGGGCGAATCTCTGCGCGAAGGCCACAATGTTGAATACTTCACTCTCTCGGCGAAATCCCTGCTGAACCGCTGCGTCAGCGGCCGCCGGCTGCCCTTCAGCTGGACCATCAATCCGTATCGCGGCTGCGAATTCGCCTGCAAATACTGCTATGCGCGCTACACCCACGAATTCATGGAAATGCGCGACGGCGCCGAGTTCGAGCAGAAGATTTACGTCAAGCAGCACACCGCCGACCTGCTGCGGCGCGAACTGCGGCGTGTCAAGCCGGGGGAAGCTATTGCCCTCGGCACCGCAACCGATCCTTACCAGCCGGCCGAGCGCCGCTACGAAGTCACGCGCAGCATCCTCGAAGAGTTCGCGCGCCACCGGGGTTTCGAGCTGGGGATCGTCACCAAATCCAATCTCGTCGTCCGCGATATGGATCTTCTCCGTGCCGTCGCGCAAAACAACGCGCTGTCGATTCACATCACCGTGACCACGTTGAACGTCGAGCTGGCGCGGATTCTCGAGCCGCGTGCTCCGCGCCCGGATTTGCGGATGGAAGCCGTTCGCCAACTCAGCGAAGCGGGCCTCACCGTCGGCGTGAGTTGCTCGCCCGTGCTGCCCGGCATCACCGATTCGCCCGCAGATCTGGAGGCCGTGGTGCGCGCCGCTGCCGCAGCCGGAGCCCGCCACATCTTCGCTGGACCTTTGTTTCTGAAGCCCTGTTCGGCAGCGGTTTTTCTTCCTTTTCTCGAGCAGCACTTCCCGCAATTGGTCGAGAACTACCGCCAGCGTTATCAAGACCGCTCGTTTCTTCCGCCTTCTTATGGCAAGCGTATTGCACAACTCATCACGCACTTCCGCGAGAAATATGGCATCCGACGCGCCGACCCACGCGGAACGATGTACGCCGAGAAGTGGCCAGCGCAGGCTTTCGACGAACAGCTGGCGCTGTTCTAAAGGCAGTGGTCAGTGGCCAGTGTTCAGTGGCTGGTGTTCAGCGGTTAGCCAAGCGAAGTTCCTCGAAGTCCCGCAACTGGCCACTGGCCACTGCTCACTGGACACTGGCCACTGCTCTATAATCACTGGACTCCCATGGCAACCGCATTTCCACCGGCCGATCCAGCACCCGCGCAACGCCTTCCTCTCGGATTGCGGTTGCGCCGCTTCTGGCAGCGGGTCACGGAAGGCATGGAGCTGAGCCAGCTCTGGTCGCAGTTCGAAACCGATGCCCGCACCAGCTACCGCCTCTATTCGCGCGATGTGGCCGCCAAGACTCCTGAAGGACTTACGCGGCGCGGCCACCGTCGGCATGTGATCAAGGAATTCTTCTGGGCGATCTTAGAGAAACTTTCGCCCGCCCGCCGGGTCCTGCTGCTGGGGGCGCTGATCATGCTGGTGTTTCCCAGCAGCGGTTTCAGTTATCGCGGGTCCGGAAACGAACTCCACGTCGTCGAACTCGATCTTCATTTCTGGGGCGGCCTGCTGTTGTTCGTGCTGCTGATTCTGGAGATTGCCGACCGCGTCGTCATGAAGCGCGACTTGCAGATCGCGCGTGAAATTCAAACCTGGCTTCTGCCCGGCGCTCCGCCGCAGATTCCGGGTATCTCGATCGCCTACATCACGCGCCCCGCCAACACGGTCGCCGGCGACTACTACGACGTGTTCCCCCGCCCCGGCAAAACCAACGAAGAAAGTCGCATCGTGTTCGCGGTGGCGGACGTAGCGGGCAAAAGCATTCCTGCAGCCATGCTGATGGCCACTTTTCAGGCCAGCCTCAAAACGCTTTCTACTGCACAAGTTACTCTGGAAGAGCTTGTCGCCAACATGAACAAGTACGCCTGCTCCAACAGTCAGGGCGGATTGCGCTTCACCACCGCTTTTCTCGCCGAGTACGACGCGGCCCGCCGGGTCTTCCACTACATCAATGCCGGCCACAACAACCCCATTCTGCGTCGCGCGAGTGGAGCAATCGAGCGCCTCGACGTAGGCGGATTACCTCTCGGCATCCAGCCGGAGGCAAAGTACGAGTCGGCCAGCGTCACCCTGGCTCCCGGCGATTGGCTGATCATCTTTACCGACGGCCTGGTCGAAGCAGAAAACGCCCACCAGGAGGAATACGGCGAAGCCCGCCTGCTGTCGGCCATTGCAGCCGGCGCCGCGACAACTCCCACTGAAATGCTCAAGCGCCTGATGGCAGAAGTGGATCTGTTCGTCGGCTCAACGCCGCAGCACGATGACGTCACCTGCCTCCTGGTAAAAGCGAGAGAAACCTTTACCGCCGAGCGCGCACGAGATCGCCGAGAGAAAATCATGGGTCGGAATCTTTATTTTTCGGCGCACTCTCGGCGGTTAATCCTTTTCATCGCGCTCCGCATACATCCGGTGGAAGGCATGCACGCCTTTCTCCTGCGTCACACTGAACCGGCCTCGAGAATAGCTGCGTGAGCCCAGATTCTTCTGCACCCTCTCGCAGATGGCAACGTCTTCAATCTGGATCTGGTCGCTGAACTCCACCGAAGCCTTGGCTGCGGGACTGCTATGCTCCTTCTCCGGCAGATACCATTCAAAGATCGCCAGCGAACGCTCAGGCCCAAGCGGCAGCACGATGTTCAGCGAAACATTGTCGGGATAGCAGTTCAGCATCCAGTTGGGAAAAATCCAGAAGTAGTCGGTGGTCAGATTCTCCTGCGCTTCCGCGTAACGCCGCGGAGCCGTGTCCCCGGGCTGCGCGCCGCGAATGGGACTGAACTGCCGCACATACTCCGCATGAGGCTCGACCACGTAAGCGTTGTAGTCGAGTTCGCGATTCAGTCCGGGATGCACGCTGGGCAGGTGGTAGCCTTCGAGATAGTTGTCCACGTAAGTCTTCCAGTTGCACTTCATGTCATAGGTGCGGCGCTCAAACAATTTCATCCCGGCAAAGTGAAACTTCTCAGCCTGCTTCGGCAATTCGCCCAGACTCTCGCGCAAAGGCCGCGCATCGCGATCAAGATTCACGAAGATGAAATTGAACCATTCCTCGACCGCAACCGGCACCAGAGCAAAATCTTCCGGACGAAATCCTTCGACGCCCTCAATTTCCGTGGCGCTGATCAGCGATCCATCCAGATCGTAAGTCCACCCGTGATATCCGCAGCGGAAGACTTTGCGCGAGCCGCAGCCCTCAGCCGGAGGCCCGGCGCGGTGCCGGCACACGTTATAGAACCCGCGCAGCTTGCCGTCGGCGCCGCGCACGATGAGCAGCGGTTCGCCCACCAACTCCGTCGTGAAGTAATCGCCCGGCTTCGCCACCTGGTCGCGATGCCCCACCACCTGCCAGCTTCGCGCAAAAATGCGCTCCTTCTCGGCCGCGAAGACAGCCGGGTCGGTGTAAAGGTGAGAAGGCAAAGTCCACGCCCGCGCGATATCGGAATCAATTTGAAGGGACTCAAGAGGGTTAGGCATATTGAGAGCAGGATCATTGTAAGCTGGAACAGGATCAGCACACGGCATCACCGATACTGAAACAAGCGCGCCGTCAAAATTGTGCCCACCTCAAAAACGCAGCCACCGACCTCCTCGCCAACGCGCACCAACCTGCTTCCCCTCGCAGGCGTGCTGATCGGCGTGCTGTTAACCTATGCCTCGACCTTCACCTTCGGCTGGGTATACGACGACCCGCCCCAGATTCCGCAAAACCCGAACCTGCAATGGAGCCGCTTAGGCTTCCTGTTCACGCATCAGCTATGGGCGTCGATGTCGGGGTCGCAGGGTCGCTTCTACCGCCCGTTCCTTTCGCTCTGGTTCCTGATCAATAAAACTTTGTTCGGGCTCAATCCCCACTGGTTCCACGTCACATCGGTCTTGGCACACGTGACGGCCACGGCCCTGGCATTTTTTATCGCACGCAGATTGTTGAAGGACGCCGGCTCAGCCCTCCTGGCCGCCGCCATCTTTGGCCTGCATCCTCTGCAGGCGGAGTCGGCCTCGTGGATCTCCTCAGTGAACGATCCGCTCGCTGCCGCTCTTTGCTTCGCCAGCTTTCTGACCTACAAGAAAGCTGCGGCCTTGCAGCGCAGTGCCGTCGGTTGGTGGGCTCTCTCTGGACTTCTATTCCTTTCCGCGTTGCTCACCAAGGAAGTCAGCGTAGTCCTGCCCGGAATTATTCTGATCGACTTCTGGTCCAATTCCCTTTCGTCCAATTCCCCTGCAAGCCGCCCTCACCCTCATCCCGCGCGTTTCCCCTGGCGATAATTTCGACCTACGGTCTCGCCGCAGCGCTTTGGCTGAGTCTCAGGTCCTACGCTCTTCGCGGATCGGCAGCCCGCATCCTCGTCGCTGCCGTGGAGCACCATCATCCTGACGCGCGCCAAAGATCTTGCTTTTCAATTTATACCGGACAGTCCTTCCCCTAGGCCTGAGCCCGCACTACGACTTCCGCCTGATCGAAACCCCCAGCGGACAGTTCCTTCTCACTCTGCTGGCTCTGCTCGCTCTGGCTGCGCTCGCCGTCGCCGCTGCACGCCGCGATCCTCGATTACGCACACCGCTATGGACTGCCTTCGCATGGCTGATCCTGCCCGTGCTTCCAACCCTCGACCTGCGCTTGATGAATGAAGATGACTTCATTCACGATCGCTACACCTACATGAGCATGCTCGGAGTCGCGCTGCTCGCAGGCTTCGCCTACTCCTGGCTAAGAGATTCCTGGATAAGAAAAAAGTGGCCGCAGCCGCAGCTGGTCCGGCTGCTGGCCGCAGCGATCGTCGTGGTCCTCGCGTTTGCCAGCGCCATCCAGTCGCAGTACTGGGCGAACGATGTCATTCTGTTTTCGCGGGCGGTAAGCCGCGCTCCCGAAAACGAGTGGGCGCAGTTGAACTATGGATCTGCCCTCAGCGATCGCCACCGCTACGGCGACGCGGCTCCGCATTTTGTCCGCTCCTATGAATTGAAGCCGGGCTGGCGCGCCGCCGATTTCGCCGGCTTCGCCTATCAGCAGTCCGGAGATTTGCCCCAGGCCGAGCGCTGGTTCAGAACCGCCCTGCAACAAAATCCGGCCTTGGCCAACGCCTGGTTCGGACTGGCCCAGATCCGCCTCGCGCAGCACAACCCCGATCAAGCCATCGATTTTCTGAACCAAGCGCTAACCATTCAGCCCGACGCCGAGGGATATCATTACGAGTTAGGAACGGCGCTCGAACAAAACTCGCGCCCCTCCGAGGCGCTCGCCGCCTACCAGCGTGAGTTGCAACTGTATCCCGATCAGGTCGGAGCGGCGAAGGCCATCAGCCGCCTGCAGGCTGCCGGCGTCCAGGCCAAGTGAAGGCCGGCCTTGCAAGATTCGCCCCCAAAAGCGTTCGAAGAATAGGGGTGCATCAGTGGCTGAATCAGTCGGTACATCAGTACGGCCAGCCCCGAATCAAACTGACACGAATTGTCAGTCTCCGCGCCGCATTTTGGCACGAAGCGCTACGTGGAAAGCGGTAGAATGAGACCATAGTTTGGCTTTCTACTGAAAATAATGGGATTGCACCACCCCCAGCCGGAACCAAGGTAACCAGCCGCTTTGGCCCGGCAAGTGCGAACATCCAGTCCGACTGCGTCATCACATGAGCAGCATGAATTCAATAAAAGTCCGAAACGAGGGGAAAATAGAGATGCGGAAACAACAGAAGGGTTTCTCACTGATTGAGCTGCTGATCGTGGTGGCAATCATCCTGATCATTGCAGCAATCGCGATTCCTAACTTGATGCGCGCCCGTATGGCTGCCAACGATTCGTCCGCGGCCGCTTCCGAGCGTACCACTGTCACCGGCGAAATCGGCTACTTTGCCGCTTATCCGACCGTTGGCTACACCAGCTTGGCTGGTCTGGGTGGAGCGTCGCCTTGCACTCCGGCGCCTGCCACAGGCTGCTTGATCGATAACAACCTGGCCACCAACGGCGCGGGCGGCGGTAAGAGCGGTTACACGTTCGCCGCGACTCCGAGCACCGGTGCAGGTAGCCCTGTTCCGAACCAGTTCTACACGACTGGCGCCCCGATCAGCGCGCAGACCGGTACAAAGTCGTATTGCGCGTTTGATGACGGTGTGGTCCGCACCGCAGCGGCTGGCACTATCACGACGGTGGCTAGCTACAACGCCTGCCAAGCCCTGTTGCCGATGGCGAACTAGTAGCAGTCTGGCAAGTACCTGGGGGAGGGTACAAGCCGGGAGGCAGCGAAGGCAACTTCGCTGCCTCTCTTTTTTGCTTTGGTTCCTGCAGGCCGCCTCAAAAAGCCTACGGCTCAAAAAACGCGATTCCGGTCCCAGCCCAATTCGAAGTCTCAGCGGTCAAGGTTCCGAGAGTGGAGGGCAGCGCTCCGCCCGACGCAGCATTCGCCGCGATCGCGAATCGCGGCGTAGTGGCGTTGGCAATCGCGTCCACCACCGGAATGGAGCTATTGCCGCCGAGCCCCGTTGGCTGGATGCCGGATTCACTCGCAGTCTGGGCGTAATAATATGTGCCAGGGCTGAGAGTGACGGACGTTATTGAAAGGGTCTGGACGAGGCCATCCTCGGTATAGTCCCCATTGAAGGGCCCAGAATCTAGCAGCAGATTCCCGGAAGCGCTGTAGATACCGAAGTTGAATGTGGTACCGGAGAAGGATCCGTTGCTAAGTATGGTCGTGATATGTCCAACGGTGAACGAGCTTTGGAGTATGAACTGCCGAACGCGAACCTCGTTAGCAGTCGCGACAAGGGTCGCGGATGTCACGTCGTCCATCCACTCGTGCACGTTTTCACAAAGTCCCGGTCCCCAAAATCCACCGCCTCCCACAGTGGAAAAACTCGCCTGGGCCGAACCGCTCAGAGTGGCTGCAACCGCGAAGAACAACACGGCCGCGAAAAAGCGGATTGAACTCTTCATAGTGATTCTCCTTCGACAGATTAGCCAAGCGGGGTCGGGGCTGGGGGAACAGCGGCGGGCCGAGCCTGACAGCAACGAATTACCACGGGACGGCTGTGCAAAATGCCGACGGCCCCGTTTTATTACGAAAGCCGAACGCGACCGACCCCACGGAGGGCGACTTGCCAACTTTTGTCACTCTAGGAGGACCCTTTGTGGCTGCAGAGCGGCCAAAGCGTTACCGTAACCTGGCCTTGCCCACAGCGATGCAAGAAAACAAAGGATCTTCGCTGGCCCCCGCTCTGGCCCTCTGCGTGCATTAATTAGTGCATCCTAAGTTCCTGCCTGCTTCGCACAGGAACAGACTGCTTGGGGGGAAAATACAAATGCAGAAGAATAGAATTAATAAGAACCGTGCGACAGGTTTCTCACTGATTGAGCTGCTGATCGTGGTAGCTATTATTTTGATCATCGCAGCCATCGCGATTCCCAACTTGATGCGCGCCCGCATGGCAGCCAACGATTCGTCCGCGGCCGCTTCCGAGCGTACCACTGTCACCGGCGAGATCGGCTACTTTGCCGCCTATCCGACCGTTGGCTACACCAGTTTGCAGGGTCTGGGTGGAGCTTCACCCTGCACTCCGGCGCCTGCCACAGGCTGCTTGATCGATAACAACCTGGCCAGCGACGGCGCGGGCGGCGGTAAGAGCGGTTACACCTTTGCCGCGACCCCGAGCACAGGCGCTGGCAGCCCGGTTCCGAACCAGTTCTACACGACTGGAACCCCGATCAGCGCTCAGACGGGCACCAAGGCATACTGCGCGTTTGATGACGGCGTGGTTCGCACGGCTGCAGCGGGCACCATCACGAAGGTTGCCAGCTACAACGCTTGCCAGGCCCTGTTGCCGATGGCGAACTAACAGTTAAGTTTGGCGAAGTACCTGGGGGAGGGTACAAGCCGGGGGCAGCGAAGGCAACTTCGCTGCCTCTCTCTTTTTTTGTCAAGCGAATCTGAGGATCTTCGGCGCTGCGCCTCGGCGGCGTCATCCCGAAGCCCCGCGTTTTCTCCAGCGGGGCGAGAGCCTGCCCTGAGCGAAGCCGAAGGGGATCTCAGGTGGCAGACTGCCGGGAGTCAAACCGCACCACTGACTGCCTGCCTTAGGAAGTTGCGCCCGCAGCAGCAGCCAAGGACCGCGCAGGTAGCTCGTCTTGCCGAGCGCGTAACAAGCGATGCCAAAAGAAAACCGACGAAGACACCGTGGCCACAATCATCGCCCAAGGTATGAACGGCGAAATCCAGAACAGTCGCGTCGCATAGCTGAGCAGCGCCAGCCACATCAACGTGACAAATGTGCCAAACAGGAAAGCTGTCCGGCGTTCGCCGCTGCGGAACGGCAAAGAATACGAACACAGAGCCTGCACCATCAGAGAGAACGGGAACGCGACAACAAGATCCACAAAATAGTGTTCACCTGTCCCCAGCGTGGCCAACACCGTAAACCAGACGAAGGCCAGGGCAATGCCCCGCACCCAGCGCGGAAGCCCTCTTGAGTTCCACCAGATGAGCAGGACCCACGTCATGTGCAGCGACGGGATGGCATTGCGAGCGCCCTTCATCAGCACTGGCACGACGCGGAGTCGCATCGCATCCGCCGTGGAAAGCGGATGCCACGGGAAAGCCCCGCCAAAAAGGTGAATCGGCCCGCACGCCGGCAGCACGTTGTAGAACATCACTCCCAATGGTCCGGTCACGAGAAACGCAATCATGACCGCCAAAGCGCTCTGCTTTGCGTGCCGGAGATGGGCCGCATAAACCAATGCCAGAGGCAGCGGGAGCGCGGTGTAGAAGACGAAGCACGTCCACCACAACGATGGCCATCTCCAGAAGGCCTGGCCCACCAGGAAGCCGATCGGCACCCGCAGGCTGCTATCAAAGGAATACAGGAACAGGTCGAATGTCTTGGGATGGAGTGCTTCGGTGATGTCGAGCAGAGTGCTCGCCATCCATTCGCTTCCCACGAACAGCACAATGGGAACGAATCCGTAAAGCAAGAGCTTGCGCTCTTCGCCCTCGGCCCAGATGGCGTAAGTGCCCAAAGCCGCGAAGGCAGCCAGACCGGCAAACGAGAAACCCGCCATCCACAGAGGACGGAAGCCCATCACGCGATAATCGAGGACGGCCAGCAGAAGGCCGCCCGCCAGCACCCACAGCAGATCAAGCCAGGAACGCCGAATCATTCCCAGAACAATCAGCGCGCTAAATAGCGCCAGGGAAAGATACGGGTTCGTCATCGACGAGCCGTAAAAGTCCTTACTGAGCGAAAGCGAAAGGACTGCCGCGAAAAGCAACGCGGTCAAACCCGATGCGAGAGTGCGTTTTCCGTTGAAATACATGATCGCGTGATGCCAATTCAGAGTAACGCCCAGAGTATTGATGCGCGAGTGCGGGGTTAAGCGCTATGCGCGGCCACCAGAAAACGCCGCTCTCCGGAAGTTTATGGGAAACCGGAGAGCAAAGAGAATCGTAAGTTAAGATGGGGAAGTTACGAGCGTAATACCCCGTCACTCCTTGCCATTTGAATCGGTCGAATCTCAAGCCACGAGCTGGTTCTGTCGCAAACTGACACAATTTGTCAAAACCATGGACGTTTGCGTCCTCAGGCGGAATTTTCCCTAAATGGAAATCGAAGGTCTGGTGCTGTATCAGATTGAAAGCAAGGCAGTTCTCCTGATTGTGACCTAAGTCTCGAACCCGCTCGGTTTGGTCCTCGGCATGCGACAAATCTTTACGTCCCTGGGGACTTTAATGCCCCGGGGTTGGTCCCGGCAAAGTCTCGGGAGATGAAGAGCACTCAATGCGGAAACAAAAGGGTTTCTCATTAATCGAATTGTTGATTGTGGTCGCCATCATTCTGATCATTGCGGCGATCGCAATCCCCAACCTGCTGCGCGCTCGCATGGCGGCCAACGATTCCGCGGCGGCCGCTTCCACTCGCACCATCAACACGGCAGAAGTCGCTTATTTCGACGCTTACCCGGGCATCGGGTTCCCGGCGGCCCTTGCCACTTTGGGCGGCGTGTCCCCTTGCACCGCAGGTCCTGCGACCGGCTGTCTCATTGACAATTATCTGGCCACCAACGGCGGCGGAGCCGGCAAGAGCGGTTACAACTTTAATGCCACCGGATCGATCGGCGCGGGTAGCACGATCAACAACCAGTACTACGCCACGGCCACGCCCATCAGCTGGCAGTTCGGAACACGCTCTTACTGCTCGGTCGAGGACGCGGTCTTGCGCGTCCAGCCGGCGGGCACGCTCACCCTGGTCCCCAGCTACAACGCCTGCCAGGCTCTGTTACCCATGCAATAATTCGGGCCAGTGACGGACGTAATCCCCAACCCCTTCCAAAAAAGAAAATTCTTTGCTTATAATTTCTCTCGAAGGCTGCCTTCAGCTTTCTCTTCGTTGGAGTAGCCATGCCGGCAATAGAAATTCTTGGACTCGAAAAAACCTACATGGTGGGGTTCTGGCGCAAGCAGCCCAAGCGCGCCCTCAGCCCCTTGCATCTGACGGTGGAAGATGGCGAGATTTTCGGCTTCCTCGGCCCCAACGGCGCCGGAAAAACCACAACCCTGAAACTGCTCATGGGACTGGTGTTCCCGACCGCCGGATCGGCGCGCATCTTGGGCCATGAATGGACCGACCCTTCAGTCAAGGCGCAAATCGGTTTCCTTCCCGAGCAGCCCTATTTCTACGACTATCTCACGGCTCATGAACTGCTCGAATACTACGGACAGCTCTCCGGTGTGCCCGCGAAACAGCGCAAGCAGCGCGTCGATCGGGTCCTCGATCAAGTTGGTTTGCGCGACATAAAGGGCGTGCAGTTGCGCAAGTTTTCCAAGGGCATGCTGCAGCGCGTGGGCATCGGCCAGGCCATCCTGCACGATCCCAAACTGGTGTTCTTTGACGAACCCATGTCCGGCCTCGACCCCATGGGCCGCCGCGAAGTGCGCGACCTGATGGAGCAGCTCAAGCACGAAGGCAAGACGGTATTTTTCTCCACCCACATTCTGTCGGATGCCGAGGCGCTCTGCGACCGCGTTGCCATTATTCAGCGCGGAGAAGTTCGCGGCGTCGGCGCAATCGAAGAACTCACCTCCAGCGTTCAGGGCAAAGTGGAAGTGATCTGGCAAGGCGCGCAGGTGCCAGCTTCGCTCAAGGCTCTGGGCGCGGAAATCCACGTGACCCCGGACCGGGTTCGCGCCATCATTGACGAAAGTCAGCAGGATGCGGTCATCGACGCCCTGCGCCGCGAGCGCCTGCGGCTGATTGCCATCACCCCGGTGCGCACTTCGCTCGAAGCTTACTTCGTCGAGAAGCTGCGCCATGCCGAGACCAGCGTCGGGAGCAAAGCATGAGAACCCGCATCGTCTACATCGCGTCCAACACTTTCCGCGAAGCCGTGCGCGATCGCGTACTCTACAACCTGATCGCCTTCGCCCTGCTGCTCTCGGGAGCGGCCATCCTCGTGGGCCAGATTTCCATTGAAATCGAGAAGCTGGTGGTCATCAATCTCGGCCTCACCGCAGTTTCCCTGTTCGGCGTTGTCATTGCCATATTCATCGGCATCGGCCTGGTCTCGAAAGAAATCGAAAAGCGAACTCTCTACACAGTGCTCTCCCGTCCCGTCCGCCGCTGGGAGTTCATCGTCGGCAAGTTCTTCGGCCTGGCCGGAACGCTGGTCGTCAATGCCTTCTTCATGGCCATCGGAGTGTTCGCGGCGTTGTTCTACGTTTCGCACAAATTCGTGCGCGCCGACGCGCTGATTCTGGTCGCGCTCTACTTCATCATTCTCGAATTCCTGATCATCTGCTCGCTGGCGTTGTTGTTCTCCTCGTTTTCTTCGCCGCTGCTTTCTGCCGTGTTTGCTTTCTCGCTGTTCGTCATCGGAAGCTTCGCCGAAGACCTGCGGAACTTCGCAGGCATGGCTCACGGATTCACCCGCTGGCTGGCCACCGGCGCGGCTTACCTGGTGCCCAACTTCTCGGCATTCAACGTAATCACTTCCGTAGCCCATGAACAGCCCGTGCCCGGACAACTGATCCTGAACAACACGCTCTATGCGGTGTTCTACGCCATCATGGCGCTGAGCGGAGCCGTGCTGATTTTCGAGAATCGTGATTTGAAATAATGAAGCAGCGCGGGAAAATTTCGTTGATTGCGGCCGCCTGTCTTGTAGTGTCGCTGGCCGCGAGTTCGTTTGTGCTTCATCACGTCGACCAGCTTCGTCCGCAAGCCACGCTGGACGAAGTGCTCTTCCTCAATTCGCCCAAGGTGATCAAGCGCGCCAGCCTCGGTTATGACGGCTTGATGGCTTGCATTTACTGGACTCGCGCCGTTCAGTATTTCGGCAACCGACATCATTACTACGCCGCGAGTTACAACCTGCTGGCGCCGCTGCTTGAAATCACGACTCACCTGGATCCGCACCTCGTGGTTGCCTACGAGTTTGGCAGCAGCTTTCTCGCGCCCCAGCCGCCCTTCGGCGCGGGCCAGCCCCAGAGCGCGATCGATTTGATGAATTACGGCATCCAGAACAATCCCGACAACTGGAGGCTTTATTACGACCTGGGCTTCGTCTACTTCACCGAACTGAAGGACTACAAGAACGCTGCTGAGGCCTTCGCGCGCGGATCACGGGTTCCGAACGCTCATCCCTTCCTGAAAGTTTTGGCGGCGCAGATGGCATCGCATGCCGGCGACTATGAAACAGCACGGAGCCTGTGGATGGCAAGCTACCAGAACACCCAGGACAAATTGATCCGGCAGAATGCAGTGGACCATCTGCGCGCGCTGCGCGTGGACGAAGACGTGGAGCATCTGCAAGCGGCTGTAACCCGTTTCGGAGAACGCACTGGACGCCTGCCTGCCAGCATCGAAGAGCTGGTGACCGCGGAGCGTTGGGCTCGGATTCCGGTCGATCCCGACGGTCATCCCTACAAACTGACTCCCGAAGGCCGGGTTGAAGTTCGCGTGCCGGCTGATTTTCAGTTTGCCACAAAAGGTCTGCCTCCGGGATTTAAACGGTGGCCGACCTTCGACGCCCCGCAGCCGTAATCTCATCATCAATCTCATCCTCGCCGTTTTGCCATCGCTTATGATGGCGGGGCATGCAGAGCATCGATCCCTCCGCTTCATCTCGAACCAGTCTGTCGCGCTCGGCGCGGCAATGGTGGAATGACGTTGCTGTGCGCGAGGGCCGCCTCGCGGCTACGCGGCAACTCCTGGCTGCGATCTGGGAGTTTGTTCGCGACTCCGCTCCTGAACGCCTCCGCCAGCGTTACGGCGACGCGGAATACGATTGGGATCATCACGTCAACACCACCAGCGCCGCCGTCGATTGGCGCAACCGGCTGCTTGGAGTCTTCCACTCACTATATCAGCCGACGGAGCCCGATTTATTTCGAGAAATGCTCGAGGCTTTGAGGCAGCAAAGTCATTCTGACTTTCACGACTTTGTCTTCGTCGATCTCGGATCGGGCAAGGGCCGCACTCTGCTGATGGCTTCGAACTATCCCTTTCGCCGCATTGTGGGCGTGGAACTTCTGCCAGCGTTGCATCAGGCTGCTCTGGAGAACCTGAGCCAGTACAGAAACGCATCGCAAAAGTGCTTCGCGCTGGAATCGATTTGTGCGGACGCGACTGAGTTCTCTTTTCCCGCGGAGCCTATGGTGCTTTATCTTTTCAACCCGTTTCCCGAGTCGGGGCTGCGGCGGATGATGGCGAATCTGGAGCAGAGTCTGCGGGAGCATCCGCGGGCGGTGTTTGTGCTCTATCACAATCCGCTGCTCGAGCATGTGTTGAGTCAGAGCGCTGGATTGCGGAAGCTGTACTCGACCCATCAGTTCGCTTTGTACGGAACCGAAGTTGATCTGGATCAAAAAAATTACAGATCAAGTCCGCTAAATTATTGACTCGCAATGGCTTAGGTCGGCCATATCCAGCCCGAATCTGGCTAAAATATTGTTTCTAAATAACTTAGCCGTAAAATATTCAAGCTGAAGGATTTAGCCCTAACTTGGATGCGGTCTGCTTTCGAATGTCAAGGAACGGCGCGGTCTGCGGAAGCCGCACCCACCATGCTAGTGGAAAACTGACGAGAGCGATGTGATGGATGACCCGGGAACGGATGTGGAAATCATCGAGCACTCGCCTCAGTCTTTCCGGTATCACGCTTTCTTCGATCGGGCGAAAGCCTTGAGTCGATGCGACCCGACAGCAGGTTCCTCACCGGGCTTGGCGCCCGGTGAGGAATGACAAGCCTCTTGGCGGCGGCGTGATGCCGCACACGGACTTCCCGCGAGAACTCCTGTTAGATCTCCGGGCAGTTACCGCGGGTATGGGGTGCTTCGGCTGCGTAGGATCGTCCTTTGGACGATCCCACTTCGCTCAGCATGACAGTCGGGTATCGTGCCGCACAGCTAACGACGGCCGATGAGAGGCGTGCCGCAGTACACTTAGAGTCATGACCACTACCACCCTCAACTCCCTGGCCCGCGCTTCATCCGCATACCTGCGCTCTGCGATGCATCAGCCTGTTCAGTGGCATGAGTGGGGCGAGGAGGCGTTTGCCGCGGCGCAGCGCGAGAACAAGCCCATGCTGCTTGATATTGGCGCGGTCTGGTGCCACTGGTGTCATGTGATGGACCGCGAGTCTTATGACGATGCTGAAGTTGCGGCTATCGTTAACGAGCATTTCATCGCGGTCAAGGTGGATCGCGACGAACGGCCGGACATTGACAGCCGCTACCAGGCTGCGGTCAGCGCAGTCAGCGGGCAGGGCGGCTGGCCGCTCACTGCTTTTCTTACGCCGGATGGCAAGCCGTTCTATGGAGGAACTTATTTTCCGCCGACGGACGGCTATGGCCGTCCCAGCTTCAAGCGCGTTCTGACCAGCATCGCCAGCGCTTACAAGGAAAAACATGGCGATGTGGTGGAGCAGGCGAAGATGGTGGAGAGTGCCATTGCGCAGGCGGAGTCCTTTGCCGGGCGCGGCGGGCGGGTTTCGGAGAGCATTGTTGCGGCGATTCAGAAGTCTGCGTTCAGCATGTTTGATCCGCAGCATGGCGGATTTGGGCAGGCGCCGAAGTTTCCGCACCCGTCTGCTTTGGATTTGCTGATCGAGCGGTATGCTCGGAGTGCAGCCGGAGCTTCGCTCCGGCGGACGGCCGAGGGCGGCCGTCCCCACATGGTCCTTGCCAACGACGACGAACTTCGCAACGTAATTGTGACCACACTTGAGCACATGGCTAACGGTGGCGTCTACGACCAGCTGGCTGGGGGATTTCATCGTTACTCGGTGGATGAGCGCTGGGTGGTGCCGCACTTCGAGAAGATGTGCTACGACAACTCCGAGTTGCTGAAGAACTACGTGCACGCGTATCAGGCCACGGGTTCGGAATTCTTTGCCAGCGTGGCACGCGACATTATTCGATGGATGGATGAGTGGCTAAGCGATCGCGAGCGCGGCGGCTTTTATGCTTCGCAGGATGCCGATATTTCCATGGATGACGATGGCGACTACTTTACCTGGACCCTCGACGAGGCTCGCGCCGTGCTCACGGAAGAAGAAGCGCAGGTGGCGGCGCTGCATTATGACATCAACGAGATCGGCGAGATGCACCACAATCCCGCGAAGAACGTGCTCTACGTGCGGGCTCCGATCGAAGAAATTGCCCGGCGCATGGGCCTTAGCGGCGAGCGCGTGCGCAGCCTGCTCGATTCCGCGAAGAAGAAAATGTATGCGGCGCGGCTCAAGCGGCCTACGCCTTACGTGGATAAGACGGTTTATGTGGGATGTAACAGCATGTGCGTTTCGGCTTATCTGGAAGCGGCGAAGGTTCTCGATCTCGAACCCGCGCGGCACTTCGCGTTGCGCTCGCTGGACCGTGTGCTGGCGGAGGCTTGGAAGCCACAACGCGGGCTATTGCATGTGGTCGCTTATTCCGATCCCAAGGCGGAACGTCGCGCGGTTTCCGGTCTGCTGGATGACTATGCTGCGACTGCGCTGGCTTGCCTTGACGCCTATGAAGCTACGGCGGACCTCAGTTATTTCAAATTCGCGCGGGCCATTGGCGACGCGATGATTGCGCGGTTCTTCGATGCGGCTTCCGGAGGGTTCTTCGATGCCGAGCCGGTGGCGGACGGCAAGAGCCTGGGCGTGCTCGCGACACGGCGCAAGCCACTGCAGGATTCGCCAACTCCGGCGGGAAATCCGATGGCGGCGATCGCGCTCCTGCGCCTGCATCATTACACCGGCGACAGCGCGTATCGCGATAAAGCGGAGCAAACGCTGGAGACGTTTGCCGGCGTGGCGGAGCAATTTGGGATTTTTGCGGCAACTTATGGAATCGCGGTCCTGCACCTGTTGGAGAATCCGCTGCAAGTAGTTGTGATCGCGGACCATGAACGGGACGAGACGGCGAAGAGTCTTACTGCGGTCGCGGTCGCAGGTTTCGCCTTCAACAAAAGCGTGCTACGACTGACGACGAACGAGGCGGTTGCCAGAAATCTTCCTCCGGCGCTGGCAGCCACCATTCCGAACCTGCCGGGTTTGAACTCAGGGAAGCCATTTGCGGTTCTTTGTTCCGGCTTTGCCTGCCAACCGCCGGTTACGGATCCTGCAGAGTTGGAACGCGCGCTGGGGTCTGCACTGACAACGAAGGAATAGCGTACCGCTGACGACGCAAAGCTCAGGAAAGAACTTACCTCAGGCGCTAAAGCGCGGATACATCGTGGACGACCTAACGGCACCCTTCGGCGCGCTCCGCTTGCTCAGGGCAGGTTAAAGACTGAAGTCGTGCCCTTCCCGAACTTGCTCCAACCGGAGTCTCCGCTCCCGAACCTGGTCGGACGAGAGTTTTCCGCAGCCTGTGAGGTGGTGCCCTTCCCCATAATTCGCACGCCCTGAACTCTCCGAGCAGGCAAAAAACAGGGCCGACGGTTTATGTATGAAGCCCGTCGGCCCGAAGATTGCGAGCCCCAAGTGCTCGGCCCAATTACCTAGAGGTTACTTTGGTGACCTTGCGGCTTAACCCGATATCCGATTAACTGCTATTTCATCATCGGTGGTAAACCGGGGTTGCATTTAGCTGTCTGTTGAGGTGGGCACAGTAGAATCGGGCCTCCGTCCGGGGCGGGAACCTGCGGAACGGCGGCTGCGAGATACGTGCCCACTAGTCCAAACATCAGGACCGAAATCCTGATTGCGTACTTCATGGGTTCACTCCTTCCACGCCCGAGTTCCCCCTATGTGGCGGATCCTCTGACGCGGAGGAGAATTATAAGACACGAGTCAAGCTCTTCCGCAAGAATTTCCCAGGCTGGCTGGCACACCCCCGCTCGGTACCAACCTACACACCTTCAATAAACCTGAAAATACTGGGTAATCCGTAGATATTCTAAGGTTTTCCCCTTACTTTCCATGCGCAGGATCGCATGGGGTTAAACACACGGGGTTCGCGGGGAATTATTTACGAAATACGGAATTGCCGCGCGATGGCGAAGGAAGTGGAAAGAAGCTGAGTTTGGCGCAGTGGATCCCGCTGCCTAGCGTTTAGATCCGACGCGCTCAATCAGCCCGGAGATGGTCAGGGCATTCATGGGTACGACAGTGGCGCGAGTCGCGGCGACGTTCTCAGGTGTTTCCGCGGGCGACACGCGAGTGCGCGACAGAGCCCGGTCCACCATCCCTTCGAACATGGGAATCAGGGAGTCGGCGGGCAGCGGGTGCTGAATGTCGGAGAGGCTCTGCTCCCAGCGCTGGGGCCGCAGCAATGTGGAGGCGGCATCGCGGGCAGGGCTCTTCGCGAGCGTGTAGCCCAACCAGATGAACAACGCTGCGTTGTAGGCTCCCATATTGATCAGGTTCACCCCGAGACTACTTAGGTGATCGCCAGCCCAAGACGCGATGAGCGTCAGTTCCACTACGGCGAAGGTTCCAAAACCCAAAGCGATTCCGAAGCTGTGCTGACGCCGGCTCACCCCCAGGTAGCGGGCAAAGAACAACAGGAAAAGCACCATACCAACCTGAATAATGCGTACGCAGCGCTGGGCGGTCGTGATGGCCTGCACCCACGGCACGGTATCGGAAGAGTTGGTGGAAACCGATACGACGCCGGCCACCAGGAGCATCACCAGACCTGCCCATTTGAAAAGTACTGTGCCCAGGTCGCGCAATGTGTGGAAGGGCCGGAACACGTCGAGAAAGGCTTCGTGGATCACCTTGAAACCCAGGGCTACGCTAATCGCCGTGCTGAACCATGAGACGTAGAACATGGCGGAGTAGTGGTAGTGGTAGCGGTAGCTGGGAAAAACCACGGCGAAAGTCAAAATCTGGGTGACCACGTAAGCGAAGAAATATTTGAACTCGCGCTCCTGGCCGCGACGAAGCATAGCTATGGCAATGACCGTTTGGAGAACGGGATGCGCCAGCCAGAGAGCGTAATAAAGAATCTTGATGTTCTCGCTCATGGGAACACGTCAAATCTCGAACAATACTTGGGCTAGATCCAGCTTCGCGGCATCGCGAAAAAACGCTTCTGGTTAATAAGAGGAAGTTAAACCTTCTGCCCCAAGTGTTCAATGTACTCCGGTAACAGGACGTAACGTTACCTCCAAGGCGTGCCGGGCGCAACGTTACCTTCGTGCTATTTCAACCCGACTGGCGGCTGCCGATCAGAAGGGAGGGGCTGGAGGTGGCGCGGTTAGGGCCGCCCGACCCAGTGCAAGTTTCCTGGCCTCGAAAATGCGCGCTTCGCCGTGGACGGTCATGCCGGCGATAACGCCCTTATCGTCTTTCTGAAACTGAACAAAAGATTCCGCGAGAGCGGCAGTAAGGACGAGAAAGCCTCCCTACCCCTTTGGTGAATTGGAGGCAACAGCGGGGGCAACGTCGCTCCCGAGGAAGACGAAGTACGAACAGTTCCACAACGCGGTGGGCAGAGTTCCGCGCGGCCGCGCGGTGAGCACGATGTTGTATTCGCCTCCGGCGCCAAGGTCGATTTGGCGGAGCACGTCTGCTCGCTCGGGATCCCGCGGCCAAGCAGCCTGCGGAGCCGGTGCCGCCTGAGGATCTTTCTGGGGCTGGATCACTGCCAGTTGCGCCAGGAATTCGTGCAGGTCGGTAAGACGGCCGTGGCCGGGGACGACAAACGAGACCTCGGCATCCTGCGAAGAGAAGTGCCATGCCAGTGAGGCGGCCAGATTCACAGCTTGCTCGTATGCCGGCCCGGAAATCAGCCCAGCGGCGGGGTTGTCGAAGACAATGCACAACCTGCGCTCATCCTCGCGGCTGAATTCACGGACCTTCAACGAGCCAGACTTGGCAGTCGCCTTCCAGTCCACGTGGCGCGCCGAATCTTCCGGCATGTATTCGCGAATGCTGTGCAGGTCAGAGCCGCGCCCGCGCACAAAGCTTTCCCACTCTCCCCGCACCAGGGGCAGGATTTCAAACAGCTCGTCGGGAGGCTCAATGGGGGGATAAACCAGAATCTCGCTCTCCAGCGGAACGTCTCTGGTCTTGGTGAGGAAGGCAAAGGGAAATCGCGTGGCCACGCCGAAACTCGATTCCTGGTACCGTCCCCGGCGATCGAAGCACAATTCGAGGTCCGCGGTGAGATCGGCTCCCGGCGGCAGATAGGGGAAATAAATCATTCCTTCGAATATCCCGGGCGGCGGGGGAATCACGTCGACTCGCCTCACGCGCCAATCGCGAAGCTTCACCCACTGATTCTCGGGAGCACGGTTCGGCGGAAAAACGAATGTCGCGGGCTCCCACCGCCATTGCTTGCGGATCTTTTTTTGCTTCTCCTGCTTTTCCCTGCGCGCAGGCACTACGCGAATCGAAAATGAGGGAAGGAACCGCCGCGAGTTGCGCAGAGCGATTCGTCCTACGACGGGGCGGCCGGCGAACACATGCTCGGGCAGGCGAACCTGCAATTCCAGGCCGCGCAACACCAGCGCGGAAACCACTCCTGAGACCAGGATTGCCGCCAGCATCGCTGCCACCACGATATAGAGCAGATTGTTTCCCGTGTTCAGCGCCGCGATGCCGATTACCAGCGTGACCAGCACATAGACCACCCCCGCCTTCGTGACTTCGTAATGAAATGTCTGGCGCAAGCGCTCGATCGCAACTCGGCGCGCCAGGTAGGGCACTGTGACCAAACCCACGAAGGCGGCCATCAGAAGCGCAACGGAGGCGAGAATCACCGACGCCCACAGATTGCCGGCTTCGCCCGAGGCGGTCGAAAGCAACGCGGCCCCGAACGCCAGTCCCAATCCCACGAGCGCGAGCAGAAACTTCAGCCACACCTCTGCGGTTGCCGATTGCAGCCACGCGATGGCGCGGCCGGCTGCAGGCTGGCTCGAATTCAGAGAGCTGATGGTTGCCGGGTTCACTTATTTGCAGCCTAGCATCGCCTGTGGGAACGGGCAACCAGGATCGCCTTGCGGCGCAAGCCTTCGTAACCTGTAGCGAAGTAAGGCGGGAGACTCTAAGCAGGGTGCCGCGTCGAAGTAGGGGTTGTTTCTAGTACTCGGCCAATTCTTTCATCGCGCGGAAAAGATCGTTGGTCTGGGGCAGGATGGCGTCTTCGAGAATCGGCTGGTAGGCCACGAATGTGTCGGCGGCAGCCACGCGGCGGACCGGCGCATCCAGGTGATCGAAGAGTTGGTCGGCAATGCGTGCGGCGATCTCCGCACCGTAGCCCCAACTTAAAGTGTCTTCATAGGCGACTAGGGCGCGATTTGTTTTCCCGACCGACGCGGCAATCGTCTCCCAGTCAAACGGATTCAGGCTGCGCAAATCGATCAACTCTACTTTGAAGCCGTGTTCACGCTCGAGCTTCTGCGCCGCCTGCAGGGCGCGCGGCACCACCGCGCCGTAAGTAATCACGGTCAGGTCCGTGCCTGGATTGACGATCTTCGCCTTGCCGAACGGAATCATATAGTCCGGTCCCGGATACGGGGCTCGGCCGTAGGTCTCGCGATACAGACGTTTGTGTTCGAGAAATAAGACTGGGTCGTCGCAGCGAATCGCGGTGCGCAGCAGTCCCGCTGCGTCCAGCGCATTCGAGGGAAAGATCACGCGCAGGCCGGGGATGTGGGTGAACACGCTTTCCCCGCATTGCGAATGGTAAATCGCGCCGCCGGTGAGGTATCCGCCAATCGCGGCTCGAATTACGATGGGACAGGAGAAAACATTGTTCGAGCGCCAGCGGATCACCGACAGCTCGTCGCGAATCTGCATCATGGCTGGCCAGATGTAGTCGAAAAACTGAATCTCTACTACCGGCTTAAGGCCGCGTGTAGCCATGCCTGTGGCGCGGCCCACGATGGCGGCCTCGGCCAGCGGAGAATTGAAGACGCGGTCCGGGCCAAACTCGTTCTGCAAACCGAACGTCAGTTTGAAGACGCCGCCCTTCCCTTTTACCAGCTTGCGCTTCAGGTATTCTTCGCGGCTGCAATCGGCTACGTCTTCCCCGAAGATGAGAATGCGTTCGTCGCGTTTCATTTCGTCGCGCAGGGTGACGTTGATCAAGTCGGCCATGGTCTTGGCCGCGGGCTTCTTACCATCGGGCGAATCAGGACCGACCACGGGTTGAGTTTCGAATGACGCCGAGGTGGGGTCAAGATCGGGCGAATACACATACTGCAGCACACTCTCGGGCGCGGGCGGCAGGGCTGCGAGGGCTAGATCCACCGCGACCTGCAGTTCTTCTTCGACTTTCTTTTCCAGTTCGTTGATGCCCTTCTCGTCGAGGATTCCCTCGCGCAGCAGAAACATTTGCGTGCGTGAAACCGGATCGCGGGCAGCGTCCCGCTCGCGCTCGGAGTCGGGACGGTACAGGCGCTCGTCGTCGGAAAGCGAATGCGAATACGGGCGGATCACATGGGCATGCACAAACGCCGGCCCATGACCTTCGCGGCAATACTTCACGGCGCGCTGAAAAGCAGCCGAACTCGCGACCGGATCGGTGCCATCGACTTCTTCAAAATGGAAATTCGGGAAGCCAGAGACCAGCCGCGAAATGCTGCCTCCGGCGGTTTGTATTTCGACCGGGACCGAGATGGCGTAGCCATTGTCCTGCACGCAGAAAATCACGGGCAGCTTGCTGAGAGCCGTGGCGTTCATGGCCTCCCAGAACTCGCCCTCGCTGGTGGTGCCGTCGCCGAGAGAAACGTAGGAAATCTCGTCGCCCTGGAAAGTGACTTCTTTGAACTGGCGATAGTCAAGTGAGGTTTTAGGCGGAATTTCGGCGGCCTTGGGGCGCTGCGCAAAATAACGTCCGGCCTCAGCGCAGCCTACAGCCTGCAGAATCTGCGATCCCGTGGGGGAGGATTGGGTGACTATATTCAGCCGCTTGTAGCCCCAGTGTGATGGCATCTGGCGTCCGCCGGAACTGGGATCATCGGCTGCGCCCACGGCCTGCAGAAACATATCCAGCGGCTTGGCGCCCAACGCCAGGCAAAGCGCGCGGTCGCGATAATAAGGATAGAACCAGTCGTAGCCCGGCTTCAGAGCCATGCCGGCGGCTACGCCGATGGCTTCGTGCCCCGCTCCCGACATCTGGAAAAAGATTTTCTGCTGGCGCTTGAGCAGGATTTCCCGGTCGTCGATGCGCCGGGACGTGTACATGATGCGGTAGGCTTCGATCAGTTGCTCGCGCGTTAGTCCCTCGTAGGTCTGGGACTTCTTGCCGCTTGCGATGGAGAGCTTGGGATCGGTTTTTGTGGTCGCCATCCGGTTCCGTGATGGAGCTTTATGAATAAGCCGGGGTTTGAATACGGTGCTGAATATTACCCGGCAGGTTGCATTGTAAATCGGAATTGGGTGTGGGAAAACATACAAGTTCATGCCTCGGGAATTCTGTGAACTTTAGTCATCGGGTGTCCAGCGAGGTGCGGGATGCTGACCAGCGCATGCTGCCATCGTTTATTCTGAATTGGCATGATTCAGACCCGCCGCGCCTTTGACCCGCAAGCGATCAAGCTGGTGATCTTCGATCTCGACGGCACGCTGATTGATTCGCGTCTCGATCTGGTGCACTCGGTGAACGCGGCGCTGCGTCACATCGGCCGTCCGGAGCTGCCCGATGATGTGATTGCCAGCTATGTGGGAGATGGCGCGCCCATCCTGATTCAGCGCGCGCTTGGCGGCGAAGCGGTTGACGAAGCCATCGTGCGCCGGGGCCTGCAGTTTTTTCTTTCTTATTATCGTGAGCATAAGCTGGATCACACTACGGTCTACCACGGCGTGCATGAAGCGCTGGCCGAGATCCAACGAACATCCAACAAACATCCTCGCAGGATGGCGGTGCTTTCCAATAAACCCGTTGGACCTTCGCGGGCCATCGTTGAAGCACTCGGGCTGGGACCGTTTACGCAGATTTATGGCGGAAACAGTTTTGCCAGCAAGAAGCCGGATCCGGAAGGCGCGCGCAAATTGCTCGAAGAAAACGGAGTATGTCCGGAAGAGACTGCGATCATTGGCGACTCGCATGTCGACGTTGAAACCGGACGGAATGCTGGACTGTGGACGGTGGGCGTGAGTTATGGCTTTGCCCCGCATACTCTGCAGGAGCAATCGCCTGACGTGCTCGTGGATAGCCCTCACGAACTTGCCGAACTGTTCGCCTCACACTCCGGGGAGAAGTTGATTAAAGTACCTCAGGGGCTGAAGCCCTGATGCTCGTGTGGAACCCGATCGCAGCGCCGGAAGCGCTGCGCCACCAAAATCGGCATAGTCTCATGTAAACTCATGCGACGATGAGCGACCCATTGGCTGGTTTCACAGCATCGGAACTGCGCAAGCTGCGCAGCATGAAAGATCCTTACGGCATTCAGAAGTTTCTCGACGATGCTCCTTATCACCTCGCGGATACGGCCTGGTCGCCGCGGCGCGTGTTGGCCGAGCAGACCGCACACTGCCTCGAAGGAGCCATTTTTGCCGCGGCGGCGCTGCGGGCTAACGGGTATCCTCCGCTGCTGCTTGATTTTGAGGCGGACCACGATACCGATCACGTGATCGCCATCTTTCGCCAGAACGGTGGTTGGGGTGCTGTCGCCAAATCGAACTACACGGGATGCCGCTGGCGCGAGCCCATTCATCGCACGCTGCGTGAGCTGGCAATTACCTACTTCAATGGGTATTTCAACCTGCGGCGCGAGCGCACGTTGCGGCGTTATTCGGTTCCCGTCAACCTGAAGCGGTTCGATCGGCAGAACTGGATGACCACTGACAAGCCGGTGTGGTTCATCGTGTATCACCTGTTCGACATCAAGCACTACCCGCTGATCACTCCGGCCATGGCTAAGGGCCTGCATCGCGTGGATGAACGGCTGTTCCGGGGCGAATGCTCTGGGCAAGGCGTACAAGAATGCGGCTGATCAGTGAGCGCCATTTCGTGCATCCCGCGGGAACTGCTGCCCTTCTAACGGCGTAGTACCTTCATGAGAAGACTGGGTCTCACTCCGCTTACGGCGCTCATCATTCTGTTTGCCAGTCTGCTTGCATTCGGGCAGGATCAATCCGCTCCACCTGCTTTGGACGTCCCGCCTGGCGCCACTTCCCTGCCCGATTTAAAGCCCGATGCCAACGGCAAACTTTCGCAGGAGCAGATGCAAACGTTGCTTCGCATTGTCGCCGACAAGGACCTTGAGAACGACAAGCGGCTGCGGGACTATACCTACATCGAGCGCGACGCCGAGGACAAGCTCGATGGCAAGGGGCAGGTGAAGTCGACCGAAATAAAGACTTATGAAGTGATGGAGCTTTATGGCGAGCAGGTGCAGCGGTTGATCGAGAAGGACGATAAAGCACTCGACAAGAAGGATGCGGCCAAGGAAGAAGAGAAAATTCAGAAGGTCATCGACAAGCGCAAGAACGAGTCGGAGAGCGATCGCAGGAAGCGCGAGGAAAAAGAAGAGAAGGATCGCGAAGAAGACCGTAAGTTCGTGCTGGAAGTGGCCGACGCCTACAATTTCACGCTGGTGGGCACGGAATCGCTGGGCGGGCGCGAGGCCTGGGTGATCGAGGGCGAGCCGCGTCCGGGATTTGTGCCTAAGTTGAAGGAGTCCAGGTATCTGTCGAAGTTCCGCGGACGAGTCTGGATCGACAAGAACGATCTGCAACTGGCGAAGATGGATGTAGAGTGCCTGGACACGATTTCCTGGGGATTGTTTCTGGCTCGGTTTCACAAGGGTTCCCGCTTCATGCTGGAGCAGACGCGGGTGAACGACGAAGTGTGGCTGCCCTTGCACGTCACGGCAAAGATCGATGTGCGTCTGGCACTGCTCAAGAACTTCGATGTGAATCTGGAGCAGACCTACCGGGATTACAAGAAATTCCGCGCCACGGCGAAGATTGTGAGCGTGGGGGACGTGAAGCCGTAACCGACAAGCCGGCCTGGACCTTCGACCGGATTCGCGTCATCTAACGAAGTTGCGTGGCTGCCTCGACTGTGTATACTCTGCCTCTCTCAGGTGAAACATGTCTTCTCCGGTGATCATCGGCCCGGTTGGTCCCAGTTCCGGCGGCACCAGTCCCTTCTTCTCCGGCGGGCCGGTCAATCAAGAGCAGGCCTTTCCTGCGCTCACGCCTGCGCAGATTGAGCGCATCCGCCCGTTCGGCCGGATCCGGCAGACTACGGTCGGAGAAATTCTGTTCGAGCCCGGAGATGCCTCCGCGCGTTTTTTCGTGCTGTTTTCAGGGGCCTTGGAAATCGTGCAACCCACCATGCAGGGCGAGCGCTTGATCGTGACCCACCAGGCCCGAAGCTTTACTGGCGAGATGACGATGATCTCGGGCCGCGGCTCACTGGCGCGCGGCCGTGTGACAGCCGCCGGCGAGTTTCTTGAACTGAGCCCGGAGGCGTTGCGAGTCCTGGTGGCGCGGGACGAGGAGTTGAGCGGAATCTTCATGCGGGCGTTCATTCTGCGCCGGGTGCTGCTGATTTCGTCGTGGCAGCGGGAACGTGATTCTGCTGGGATCGCGGCACTCGGCGAAGACGCTGCATCTGCGGGAATTTCTCACTCGCAACGGACATCCACATACTTATATCGATCTGGACACCGAAACAGGGGCACAAGAACTCCTCGACCGGTTTAGCGTCACCCTTGCCGAAATTCCAGTAGTGATCTGCAATGGAGAGACCGTGCTGCGCGGGCCGTCGATCCAGGAGTTGGCAAGATGCCTGAGGCTCAACGCGCACATCACAACTACGGAAGTGCGGGATCTGGTAATTGTGGGGGCCGGCCCCGCGGGTCTGGCCGCAGCGGTTTATGGCGCGTCGGAAGGCCTGGACGTTTTAGTCATCGAGGCCGAGTCTCCCGGTGGTCAGGCGGGAGCGAGCTCGAAAATCGAAAATTATCTGGGGTTTCCCATGGGAATTACGGGAAACGAACTGGCGGGCCGTGCCGCAGCACAGGCGCAGAAGTTTGGCGCCAAAGTGCTGGTCGCCAGCAGTGTGACGAAATTGAATTGCGAGCGGCGTCCCTACGAGTTGAGCGCGGACTGCGGCCAAACCATTCGCGCGCGTACGGTCGTGATTGCCAGCGGCGCGCAGTACAACAAGCCGGCAATCGACAACCTGAAGAAGTTTGAAGGCCAGGGCGTTTATTACGGAGCCACTTACATCGAAGCGCAGTTGTGCGGGAACGAGGAAGTGGTTGTAATCGGCGGAGGGAACTCAGCCGGACAGGCCGCGGTCTACTTATCGCAAACGGCAAGAAAAGTTCATATGGTCGTACGGGCGGGGCAATTGTCAGACACGATGTCGCGCTACCTGATCCAGCGGATCGAGGAGAATCCCGCGATTGAAGTGCATTACCGCACAGAGATCGTGGGCCTCGACGGCAATACACAACTGGAACGCGTGACCTGGAAGGATAAGAACACCGGCGAGATTTCGACCCATGATCTGCGGTATTTGTTCATCATGGCCGGAGGTTCTCCTCGAACCGAGTGGCTGAAGGGATGCGTGGCCATGGACAGCAAAGGGTTCGTCCTTACTGGGCGGGATCTGGATCCGGTTCTTCGCGACTTCCATTGGCCGCTTTCGCGGGCGCCGCTCATGCTGGAGACAAGCCTGCCTGGAGTATTTGCCGTGGGCGATGTGCGCGCCGGGAATGTGAAACGCGTGGCCGCCGCGGTGGGCGAGGGATCGATCGCGATTTCTTTGGTGCACCGGGCGCTGGCGGAACTGTAGCGGGCCTTACGTGATACAAAAAGCCGAGGCGTCGTTGCTCCTCGGCATTCAGCGCGGCTGGGCTTCATAGAACGCAACGGTGGCCGTGCGGCTCGGGGCGTCTGCGCCGAAAGAAAATTCGTGGGGTTTCAACTTGGGTCTCGAGACCGAATACGCTCGGCGGTCCCTGTCCTCCCCCGGATGGAGGGTGACGGGGACGGCCCCGAATGCGTCCGACTGCAGAAGGCAGATCTGAGGGCCGACGTTGGCGACGCGGTTAGATACCTCCCACGGCCCGGATCCCCACGGCCACAGCGACGTCTGGCCCGGGAACTGCCCGTAGGACGAAACGATCGTGAGGGTACAACCTGCCTCATTGAGCGGGGTGAATCTGCTCCCGTGATCCGAGACTATTGCTGACGCTATCCCCACAACAACGGCAAGAGCACCAAGCGCGAAGGCGCTGGAACTTGCGTGACCGATCAATAGCTCCGCGGATTTTTTCCAGCCGGCTCGCCTCTGGACCTCTCAATCACCACCCGATCCACTTTATATAACGCCACTTCATAGTCAGCAGATCCGGGGTTTACCGCCTTGAAACCGAATTCTATTGAGTCGGACGAGGGTAAGTGTGGGACGAGCCACCTGAAGCTTTTCTTCCACGGGCTAGTCGGCGTTGACTCGAGCAGCAACGGTGCCGCCTTGCTCAGGGCAGGTCTCGATGCCCAACCCTCTACGTCCTCGGTAGGAAATTCAAATTGAATCTGCACGTCTTGGAGGTGGATCGTAGTCGTGTTGCGGAGAGTTAACTGGTATTCCCGGACATTTCTAACTTCCTCCAACCTTGGGTTCTGTGCGTCCCCAACCATCCGGGCCAGGGTAAAACCCTCCAGCTTGGGATTAACAAGCCGATTGACTCTTTCGATTAGAGGGATTGACTGGAGCTTGCTGCCCGGCGACGAAACCATTCGTTCAGCAAAGCTCCGGCCAATCCGCCGCCAAGGAAGGGGAGGACGATCTTTAATATCTCTAAGAGCATTGGTCCTCGGATGTGAAGGTTATCACATACTCCCGGCGGCCAGCAGGGGCGATCGAGCCTGTTCCCGTCAGCGTTATAATAGAGAGATTCTCTACCGTCGAAATTGCCGTCTGTGAGGATGGCGCCGGGGACAGCAGATTCCTCGCTTCGCTCGGAATGACAAACTGGCTAGAGCTAGGGGCTAACAGCTAGAAGCTGCTTTTCATGGATTTCAAACTCGTTTCCGATTACAAACCGCAGGGGGATCAGGGACGCGCGATTGAGTCGCTGCTGCGCGGGGTGTATGACCGCGAGCAGCATCAGGTTTTGCTGGGCGTTACCGGTTCGGGCAAGACTTACACCATGGCCAAGGTGATCGAGGCGGTGAACCGTCCGACGCTGGTGATGGCGCATAACAAGACGCTGGCGGCGCAGCTTTATCACGAGTTCAAGAATTTCTTTCCGCACAATGCGGTTGAGTATTTCGTTTCTTATTACGACTACTACCAGCCCGAGGCTTACGTTCCCGCCGCCGATCTTTTCATCGAGAAGGAAGCGACCATCAACGATGAACTCGACAAGCTGCGGCTTTCGGCGACCAAGTCTTTGTTCGAGCGGCGCGACGCCCTGATTGTGGCTTCGGTAAGTTGCATCTATGGCCTGGGATCGCCCGAGGCTTACTACGGCATGATGCTGTTTCTGGAAAAGGGCCAGAAGATTACGCGCGAAGACATCACGCGCAAGCTGGTTGACATTCTCTACGAGCGCACCAACGGCGAGTTCAAGCGCGGCACGTTTCGCGTGCGCGGCGACGTGATCGAGGTCTTCCCTACTTATGACGACATGGCTTATCGCATCGAGTTGTGGGGAGATCAGGTGGAGTCGCTGGCGCAGATCGATCCCTTGTTCAGCACGGTGAAGCAGAAGTACATGCGGCTGCCGATTTATCCGAAGACGCATTATGTGATGAAAGATGAGACGCGGGCGTCGGCGGTGGAGTCGATCAAGAAAGAGCTGGCGTGGTGGGAAGTGGAACTGGAGAAGCAAGGACGCGTGGTCGAGTCGCAGCGCGTTCATCAGCGGATGAAGTTCGATCTGGAAATGATCAAGGTGATGGGCTACTGCCACGGCATCGAAAATTATTCGCGGCATTTTACGGGACGGATGCCGGGCGAGCCGCCGCCGACGCTGCTGGATTATTTTCCGCGCGACTACCTGATGTTTATCGACGAGTCGCACCAGACCGTGCCGCAGTTGCGCGGCATGTATGCCGGAGACCGCTCGCGCAAGGAAACGCTGGTGGAGTACGGATTCCGCTTGCCTTCGGCGCTGGATAACCGTCCGCTGACGTTTGAAGAGTTTGAGCATCGCACGAATCAGCTGGTTTATGTTTCGGCGACGCCGGGACCGTATGAGCTGACGAAGTCAGCGGGCGTGGTGGTGGAGCAGATTATCCGGCCGACGGGGCTGATCGATCCCGAGGTTGAGGTGCGTCCGGTGAAGGGCCAGATCGACGATCTGCTGCACGAGATTCGCGAGCGGGTGGAGAAGGGCGAGCGCGTGCTGGTGACGACGCTGACCAAGCGCATGTCCGAAGACCTGGCCGAGTATTACGCCGAGGTCGGCGTGAAGTGCCGCTATATGCACTCGGAGATTGAAACGCTGGAGCGGGTGAAGATTCTGCGCGATCTGCGCAAAGGCGAGTTTGATGTATTGATTGGCATCAATCTGCTGCGCGAAGGCCTGGACTTGCCGGAAGTTTCGCTGGTGGCGATTCTCGATGCGGACAAAGAAGGCTTCCTGCGGTCGGCGGGATCGTTGATCCAGACGATCGGCCGCTGCGCCCGGCATTTGCATGGGCGCGCGATTCTCTACGCCGACCGCATGACCGATTCGATGAAGCGAGCGATGGATGAGACCCTCCGCCGGCGCGAGATTCAAACTGCCTACAACGTGGAGAACGGAATTACGCCGGAATCGATCATTCGTCCGCTGGACATGACGCTGGCCGGCATCGTCGCGGCCGACTATACCGACCTGACCGGCGGCGAGGCCGAGGGTATGCCGGAGTTCAAATCACAGCCGGAGTTAGACGCCTATGTCGTCAAGCTCGAAAGCGACATGCGGGAAGCGGCGAAGCGGTTTGAGTTTGAGAAGGCGGCGAAATTGAGGGATACGATTAAGGAGTTGCGGACTAAGGAGTTTTTGTTCGCGTAGGCGCCCGGATCGGAACGTCAAATTTAGCAGAATCACACAAATTTCGTGTTACACTAATCTCGTGTCATCCACCAACCGCTTACGCAACGTGACCGTCACCCTCGAAGAGGACGTCGCCCGATGGGCTCGCATCGAGGCGGCGAAGCGGAGATACCAGCGTTTCCCGGTTGCTTGGAGAGTTGCTGAAAGAACGCATGGGAAAGCCTTCCGGCAAGAGTCCCGTCTCCGACGCGGCAGAGCGATTGGCCGGGTTCGGCAAGCGGCATAAACTTTCGTTGCGCGGCCTCAAGGTCAAAGACTTGATCAATGAAGGACGCCGGTGAGCCGGTTTGTGGTGGATGCATCGGTGGTTCTTACCTGGTGCTTCCCCGATGAAAACTCTACCCTAGCTCACAGAGTCGCCCGAATGTTCAAGCAGGGCGACTCGGCGATCGCCCCTTCGTTCTGGCCGCACGAAGTCCTGAACGCGTTGCTGGTTGGCGAAAAACGGAAGCGGATTTCCGGTGACCTCATCCGCACCTTCCTTACTGACCTGGCAGCGCTTCCGATTGTGCTGAAGGAATTACAGCCGGATGCCGTATTCGACCGGATCCAGTCTCTTAGCCGCGAGCATGGCTTGACCGCTTACGACGCTGCTTATCTTGATCTCGCCCGGACCAACCGTCTACCCGTGGCGACCTTGGATGAAGATCTGATCCGCGCATGCGCAAGAACAGGTGTAGAGCTGATACGAGAATAGTTTTTAGCTAACGGCCGTACGCGGCGCTGGCCGCGAGCGGCTTGCGGTGAAACGTGTATCCATCGAAGGTTTCGGAGCGGAAGTTCAGGTTGGGGGCGCAGAGTTTTTCGGTCTGGCTCAGGAAGAGGTATCCGCCGGGCTCCAGGTAAAGATGCAAGCGCTCGAGCAGGGCAATCTTCTGGGCGCGGGAGAACTGGGTCAGCACGTCCATGCAGAAGATGCAGTCGAAGCGACCGATGTAGCCAGGGCGGGCCAGATTCATGCAATTGAAAGTGACCAGGCTGCGCAGGCGCGGCTTTACCAGCAGGTGGTTCGGGTTGGCTGGAACATTCTGTGATCGCGTGGCAGCGCCGTTTCTTATTGGGTTTTGGATTTGGCTTAGGCCGTCGCTGTCGGTTTCGTCCTGAGCTTCGTTCGCCCCATTCGGTGAAATGACGGGCGAACTGATCTTCGAAAAATAGTTGCGGATGGTGGCTGGCGGCAGGCCATCGAGCGCCGACTGCGGATACACTCCGCGATCCGCGGCTTCGATGTTGCGCGGCAGCAAGTCGCTGCCCACGATATGAATCGAGAAACCGGCGCCGAGGTTCGCGGAACCAGAAGCGGCTGGCCCGGCATCGGCGATGCCTCCGCTGCGCGAAGCGGTCGACTTTCCGTTTCCGTTACTGTTTCCATTCGAGCCATTTGCGTTATTCCCCGAGCTGCCGCCGCGGCTCAACGCGTCGCAGACCGCTATGGCGATGGAATAGGTTTCTTCTCCGGTGGAGCAGCCGGCGCTCCAGATGCGGAGCGGACTCGGCCCGTCGGCCGACTTGCGAGCGCAGAGCACGGGTACAACCTGCCGCGTCAAAGCGTTGAGTGCTCCAGGATGACGGAAGAAGCCGGTATTGACATTGACCAGTCCATCGAGCAGGGATGGCAGGGTGGAAGGATCCTGGTCGGAGGCGCGAAGACGTACCGAGAAGCGCGGTGGATGAACCCAGGCCCTGCGCCTCCATGCAATCGGCCACATGCGCGGCCAGGGCGCTGTTGGGGCAATCAAGAACGACTCCGGTCTGGCGCTCGACCAGCAGGCGCAGCTCCGACAGCTCGTGTTCAAGGATGGTGCTGGTCGCGATTAGCTTATGCATAGGGCCTTTCCCCAAGCTCAACGAAATACTTTGCACGCCTGCCGGGCGAGATCAAGTCGGCGTATTGCCAGGGGGAGTACGAAATCAGTTCACTTCTTATCTTCAGTAGTTCTGTTGGTAGTTCTGTTCCAGCAGCTTTGTTTCAGTCGCCTGCCGTGGCCGCGACGCGATATTTACCCGAATCGCGTTCCACCTGCTGAGCCACCACGTTCATTTCCTTTTCAATCGATGAAAAACGCTGCAGCACCTCGTGGATGCGCAGCGTCATGTTGCGAATGGTTTCAATCTGCGCCCGGGCCTGAGCCGAAAGACATCCGGGTTCGATCAGCAGCAGATCGGAATTGCCCAGAAGTGAAGTGAGCGCGTTGTTCAGGCCGTGACGCATCTCCAGCATGTAACGGCCGAGCATGGCCTGTCGCTCGAGAGTCGCGCAAGCTTCCTCAGAGGCGCGAGCGCGGGCTTCGGCGGCAGCGCGGAGCACCGCTTCTCCCGCCGCAGGAATTAAAACGTTCAGCCAATCTTCATCCCAGCGCAACACCGAGGTGCGCGGCCAACGCTGGCGCACCAGTTGCGCCGTAGGAGCGTCTTGACAGACGCAAAACAAGGGCTGCTGGGTCGAGTGCAGAGGCTCCAGAACCACCGACAGCAGTTCGCGGCGCAGTGGACCGACAATGGCAACCGCGAAGTTATCAATGGAACGTGGCCAGAGGTCCCCGCTCAGCAGCGTGAACGTCGGCACGTGGCGCTCCATTTGCCAACGCGCGGTGATGCTTCGCGAGAACTCTACGTCGTCGGAGATAACCAGTACGGTCGGATGATCCACTTGCAACTTCCTTCTTGGCGCTTATTTCTTCTGGCCGGTCTGCGAATCCGCGTCCGGATTCCACTCTGGTGCACTGGAGATTTCGAATTCAGGCGCGTCCGCATCGGCCGCGGCGAACTTCGCTTGGGGTTTCGCAGCCGTCTGTGGCGCAGCCTTTTGTGCTGCCGCCGCCTTCTGTGGTGTCGCTACCTTCGGCGCGGACGGTTTTGACGCGATCGCTGCGGCCGTAGCAGGTTTTGCAGGAGCTGCCTTGGGCGCGGCTGGGTTAGGAGTTGGTGATGTTGACGGCTTTGCGGCGCCGGCAGCGGCTGCAGCGGCTCGCGCCGCGGGCGCGGCCGAGGCGGCGCCTTTGACGGCTGGAGCGCGCCCCAGGGCGCCGTCCACGGAGGCACGCAGGTCCACCAGCATGCGCAGCGGCTGGCCAGAGGAATACTCCGCCTGGAACATGACTTTCCACGACTGGCAGATCATGCGCAGGCGAATAATCGGTTCCTTATCCGAGAACTGAGCGCGCCGGCAGTCAATCGTCTCCACGCCTTTTTCTTCCAGCTCAGTGAGGCCGTCGAGAATGTTGTTGAGATCGGCGAGCATCAGGCGAAAGAAGGCGCGCCGCATCAAATATCCGAAACGAGTGAAGGCCACGAGCGCGATGGGCAAGTAGAAAAGATCGCCGGCCTGAGCTTTGGCCTTGCGTCCCTGCTCGAGCACCCCACCGTGCAGCAACTCGTCAAGCGAGCGGCAACGGCGGGCGGAATCGAGCACCCGGTCCAGGGCGTTCAACCACACCGGAGTTTTTAGTTCCACCGTGCCGAGAATCGGTTCGAGAGCCTGGGCGACATAGGCAACGTCAGCGTTGTTGTCGTCGAGTTCGCTGGGCGCGCCCTGGCTGAAATACTGCACCATCAGGAAATCAATCTTGTCGCGCCCGGAATCGCTTCGCTGGGTCTTACCCAGGAAGTGCGTCAACAGGGCGATTAGACCGTCGGCATCCACCAGTGAACTAGTCTGGAGAAACTGGCGCAACTGGTGAACCTGGATTTTGTCGTCCAGCGCGCTCAGCCATTGTTGGGCCTGCTCGACGGACTCAGGCCCGGGCGTGTCCACATGGGCCTCGAGATCAGCGCAACCGGGTATGTCGATGACGAACTCCCGGGCCATCTCGGCATAAATGGGATAAAGGCGGCGCGCGCTCGACCATACGCTGGCGAGATCTGGAACTGGCGCAGATGGCTGCGAAGACGACGGCTGCGGAGACGACCGTTGCGATGAAGTCATGATTTCACGATCCAGTTAGGAACTGAGGTGAGAAAGCGGGCGGCCACGATGGTTGTGCCGGGGTGGTATTGCACGGCCACCACCGATGCTTCCGTGTCGAGTGAACCGTCGGAGTTGCGCAAGCGCAGAACGTCGGCGAACTCGAGCGGCGTGGTGCAGGCAAAAAGAACTTCGCGCGACGTGCCGAACTCGATGACCGTACTTTCCTCGACGGTCGGGGCGCCGGGCCGGTTCTCATTACTCGCGTTTCTGCTGCGGGTAAACTGAACCGGAATGCGAACCGGCGTGGCCTCGGGGAAAAAACGGGCCAGTTCGGCGACCGTGCTGGTTTGCGCCGTCCGCGATGAAGCTGTGCCCTGTTGCGCCAAAACGATGCCAGCCCTTTCCCTGTGCCGTTTAATCTGCACTCTCTCGGCCGGGCAAGCTCGGCATAAATCAGCCCCGGCATAAATGCGGTTGGGCTCCCCCTCTTCCCGGTTAGGAAGAGCCATGGGGAGCCAGAACACGCGGTTACGACAGAAAGAGATGCACGACCGGGACCACAGTGCAGAACGGAAGGATTAGCACTCAGGCGCTAGATTTTTCAATAAGTTAGCAATCAGCCGGAGGTGATCGGAGCGGTCCCGCTCAGCCCGCGGTCTCAAGCTGAGACAAGAGTCTCACTAGCGGGGAAGAAGTTTAGCTGATCTGCTATGCTTGTGGGCAACTCAACAAGTCACTTGGGCGTACCCGGCATGGCGCATTCGCCAGTGTTCGGGTCGCTCGTCCTAAAGTCGCTGACAGGCATGCTCGGGCAAATCCTGTTTGGCAACCAACTCCTTGACGGGAATTCCGCGAAGCAGGGTTTCGCGAAGAAAGCTTGGGAGAACACTTTTATGAAAACAAGTCTGAAGTTAGTCTGGTGGAGCGCAGTCCTTGGGATTGTGCTCGCCACCGTTGCTTTACCAACAAGATCCAGTGCACAAGATCAAGACGATCCGCCGGGCCGCGTCGCTCGGCTCGGATATTTGCAGGGTTCGGTTTCGTTTCTGCCGGCGGGAGAGACCGATTGGGTCGGAGCCGTCCCCAACCGTCCTATGAGCACGGGCGACCAGCTCTGGACAGATGAGAATTCGCGCGCTGAAGTGCAATTGGGCTCGGCCGTGATTCGTCTGGCGCCGCTTACGACCTTCTCTTTCCTGAACCTGGATGACGATACGGTTCAGATCCAGCTCAGCTCGGGTGCGATCAACGTTACGGTGCGGTGGCTGCGGGACGAGGAGGATTTCGAGGTCGACACTCCCAACCAGGCGTTTAACGTTTTCCAGCCCGGGCACTATCGGATGGAGGCGAGTGCCGATGGAAGTTACACAGTCATCAGTGTCCGCTCCGGCGAAGGCGCGGCGACGGGTGACGGGCAGACCTTCGCGCTGCGCGGCGGGCAGAGAGGCACATTCAGCGGAACCGACTCGCTCTACGCCGATGTGGAGCCGATTTACGATCTCGACGAGTTCGATACATGGTCGGAGGCGCGCGACCACCGCTACGACTATTCCCGTTCGGCGCAGTATTTGTCGCGTGATGTAGTCGGCTTTGACGACCTCGATGACTACGGCGACTGGCGCGACGATCCCAGCTATGGCCATGTCTGGTTTCCCAACCAGGTTGCTGTTGGATGGGCGCCCTATCACGCAGGCCATTGGGCCTGGATTTCTCCCTGGGGATGGACGTGGGTAGATGATTCTTCGTGGGGCTACGCACCGTTCCACTATGGACGCTGGGTGAGTGTTGGCGGACGCTGGGGCTGGGTCGCTGGTCCCGTAACGGTGCAGGCTGTGTATGCGCCTGCGCTGGTGGTCTTCATCGGCGGTGGTCCGGGTGGCGTCGGCGGCAATGTGGGATGGTTTCCGCTGGGCCCGCGGGAAGTTTATGTGCCGTCCTATCATGTGAGCCAAGCTTATGTAACCCGGGTCAATGTCAGCAGTACCACGGTGAATGTCACCCAGGTGACGAACGTCTATAACACGACCATCATCAATCACTCGACGACGATTACGAACATCACTTATGCAAACCGCGGTGTGCAGGGCGCGGTGATGGTGGTTCCGCAGCAGGCGTTCGTGAGCGCGCAGCCCGTGGCAAAAGCATCGGTCACGGTTAGCGCACAGCAAATCGCCACCATGTCTGTGAGTGCGCGAGCTTCCGTGGCTCCAACGCGAGCGAGCGTGCTCGGTGCCAAGGCCGCAACCGCAGGCCGCGTGGCCGCGCCTCCGGCAGCGATAGCCAGCCGGCAGGTCGTCGCTAAAAAGACGCCGCCTCCACCGCCAGTGCCTTTTGCGAAACAGCAACAGGCGTTGGCAGCGCATCCCGGACAACCGTTGGCGAGAAGCGAGGTGCAGACGCTGCGTCCGGCGGCTTCTGCGGCGGCTCGACCCATGGTGAAGGTCGCGCCTGTGGGGAAACCGGCGACCCCGAACACGGGGCATCCGGCGGCCAATGTGCCGACGCGACCCGGCCAGCCTGCAGCACCCGCGAATCAACCAGCGAATCGGCCGGCGAGTCAACCTGCTCCGAGCGCGCGGCCTGCCGCGGCTGCACCGGCCGCTCCGGCTCAACCGATTCGTCCGGCCACGCAACCGAGTCAGCCCATGCCGACACAACCCGGCAATCGACCGGTAATGACTCAGCCGAATAGTCATCCGGAACCAGCACAGCCGAATAATCGTCCGGAGCCGACGCGGCCGGAAGCCACTCAGCCTGCGCCGAACCGGACTCCGCCTGCTCCGGCGGCGCGTCCACAAACTGCTGCGCCGGTCGAGCGACCAGAGCAGCGCACACCTCCTCCAGCAGCGGCAAGGCCCGCGACGCCTGCTATGGCGAAGCCTGCCGCTCCTGCTGCGGCGGCGAAACCTGCACCCGCGCAGAAGCCGCCGGCGAAGGCGCTGACACCTGAGGAGAAAAAACAGGAAGAAGAACGGCAGAAGAAGGAGCAGCAAAAACCTCAGGGCGAATAGAGGCTATTCTGCGAAACGCAAATCGTACGGGCACCCTGAGGTTTCTCAGGGTGCTTTTTCTTGGCGTACCCGACAATTATCCGTCTGTGGATTTCTCATCGAAATAAATGTCGATGCAGTTGCTGCAGGAGGACTCCGCTGCGTGGCTGGCGGAGCAAGAATTTGGGTATACCCCCTCCCCCCCTCGTTCTGTGGAATCATCGAGTTAGCACGATTTTCCCGGCAAAATCCGCATGTCAAAGAACTTAGGAGTCAAAATCCGTGAAACAAAGGAGTTATGCCCCGATTTTTGCTCGGATTCTGCCGCGTTATGCGCACTGGGTGTGCTGCATTTGCTTGGTCAATGATAGAAGTGAATTGGAGTGAGACGCAAGGTTAGATGTCACAAGGGGCTGTGGATTTTGTCTGACTCCTGTTGAGCCGCTCCGGTCAGTGAGTGCAGTGGAGGATTTATCACCAATTATTGATCTGAGATTCTCCCAACTCGTTAGCTTTCATTGACTTGTCAGCTCCGCCAACGTTAAGCTGCAGCTGCGCATGATCGGCCAAACCATTTCGCACTATCGCATCGTCGAGAAACTTGGCGGCGGCGGAATGGGGGTGGTCTACAAGGCCGAAGACCTAAACCTGCGCCGCTTTGTGGCCTTGAAATTCCTGCCTGACGACGTGGCCAAAGACGCGCAATCCCTGGCTCGCTTCCAACGTGAGGCGCAGTCGGCGTCTGCTCTGAACCACCCCAATATTTGCACCATTTACGAAATCAGCGAAGACAACGGCCGGCCGTTTATCGCCATGGAGTTTCTGGAAGGCGTAACGCTGAAACGCAAGATCGCCGGACGCCCGCTGGAAACAGAGGTTGTGCTGTCACTAGCCATTGAAATCGCCGATGCCCTCGATGCAGCCCATGCCAAAGGGATCATACATCGTGACATTAAACCCGCGAACCTGTTCGTCAGCGAGCGCGGACATACCAAGGTTCTCGATTTCGGCCTCGCCAAGGTCGCCATTTCCAGCAGTTCGAGCACCGTCGCGGCGCTGAACACACAATCAGGCGCTGGGGACGCTGACTACCTGACCAGCCCAGGAGCGATGGTCGGGACAGTCGCCTACATGTCGCCGGAGCAAGTCAAAGGCAAGGAACTCGATGCCCGCACCGACCTATTCTCCTTCGGAATCGTGCTCTATGAGATGGCTACGGGAACCATGCCATTTCAGGGCGAGACTTCCGCCCTCATCTTGAAAGCCATCCTTGATTCTGATTTCCCTTCCCCAATTCGTTTTAATCACAACATTCCGCCCAAGCTGGAAGACATCATTAATAAGGCGCTGGAAAAGGACCGCGATCTGCGCTACCAGTCGGCCGCCGAATTGCGCAGCGACTTGAAACGCGCGAAGCGGGATACAGAGTCCGGGCGATCGAGCAGCTTTGTTCCGAGCATGACCGAGCCTGCGGCCTCCCCGGCTTCGAGCGCGGTTTCGGCCGGCACTATGCCTGCATCGCCGGAGGAAAAGAAAACTTCATACAAGATGTACATTGCGCTGGCAGCGATCGCGCTTATCGCCCTGAGTGGACTGGCCGCATACTATTTTCACGGCTTGTCCGGCAGCGGTCCGGCAAAAGTGATTCAGATCAGCCATTGGAACAAGCCGATGAACCAGGCAGTGCTTTCCCCCGATGGCCATACCGTGTCATTCACTTCGACGGTCGCGGATTTCGATCAGGTTTTCGTGATGCTGGCCTCGGGCGGAGAACCGCTGCAACTCACGAACGATTCGGTAGACAAAATCGTAGAGGGCTTTTCGCCCGACGGCACCCGTATCTATTACACTCTCAACTCCACAGGGGGAGGAGTCCGCAGCGTACCGACGCTGGGCGGGGCGCCCGCGACTGTGACCTCCGAAGGGTTCGGCGCTCCTGCTCCCGACGGAAACTCTTTTTACTTCGCGAGGATAGTCGGTGCCACCGGCGTCTATCGCAAGTCGATGGAGGGGTTGGCGGAGGATATGGTCTTTAAGGCGCCGGAAGGGTCCGACCCGTTGGCAATTCTGCCTTATCCAGAGGGCAAGGATGTGCTGGTCAGCACGGGAAATGACAGGGCTCTTGGTTCCACGAACGTTACTCTCTACCGGGTCAACGCCACCACTCACGCTTCCCAGAAAATCGGCGAACTCTCCGGAAGCCCAAGTGGCCTGGTGTGGCGAGAGGCAGGCAAGACCCTGCTTTGCAGCCGAACGGTCAACGGCGTCACAAACATTTGGGAGTACCGACTGGCCGACGGAAATCTGATGCAAGTAACCTCCGGAGCGGGGCCTGATCTATCGCCAATGCCCTCCGCCCAGGGAATCTATTTTGTGAATGGAAGGCGATCGGGCTTACTGACGGTTTACAACACGCGGACGAAACAATCGCACGATCTGGTATCTGAAGACGCTACCCAACCATGGTTGTCGTGGGACGCCCGCCGGGTTGCTTATATCACGCTTTCGGGAAACGCCCAGCAGGGCGACCTTTGGGTTTCGGATATAGACGGCAGTAACCGAATCAAAATCGCGTCGGGTACGAATCTCATAACCACGTCATTTTCGTCGGATGATTCCAAATTCGTTTATGGAGTCAGAGAGAATGGGGTGCAAAACTTCTACATCGCGAACGTCGACGGGACGGGCCTTCGCCCAGTGCCCTGGTCTGGAGTTGATGCCGGCTTTGGGTCGCCAAGTCCAGACCCGAATTTCTTGTATCTGGGCGGCGCGGAGAAGGATTTAAACGTGCTGTCCATCTGGAAAGTGCCCGTGGATGGCTCAAGTATCGAAAAGGTGGCAGACAATTGCGGGGCAGTTTGGGATGCCTCGGCGGACGGTAAGTATCTGCTTTCGTCGCAAAGCACAGTAGGGCAGACGATCGGCGTGAGCGAGTTCTCATTGGCCGATCACAAATGTATCCGGATATTGCCGGAGCTCAACACACTCGTCGTCCATTTTTCTTCGGACGGAAAGGGCATCCTCTACCTGGGCGCATCGCGCGGTGAGACGACGATTTACCGGCAACCATGGCGTGACGGAAAACTAACCGGGCCCGCGGAGCCGGCGCTCAAGTTCCCGTTTGGATTCCACCGGGACTACTCTGGCAATGCGTACGATTTCTCCAAAGATCTTTCCATCGTCGTCTACTCGCGCCCCGGCGGCCATGCCGACCTCTATCTTCTTAGCCAGAAGTAGACTCTCGGGGTCTGGCAGGTAGTCCAGCAACAAAAGGGGGCCGCAGCTCGAGCAGAGGGCTGGCTTGCAACACACGGAGCTTCCCGCAGACTGGTGCTCGTCGAGTGGCGAAATCAGATTTATCACCAGCCACGGCGTCATCGGCCCAGCTCATGCCGCATCGTCGTAGGCGAGGGAAGATGACAGCTCACGGTAAGCATCAGTCTGCTGCCGAAGGGTTGCGGCCACCTGGTCTGCGGTGGCAACGGCATCTGCACCTGCAATGAAGCGCCGTGGCGGCTTTTCCTGGCCTGAGATCATAACTAATGCCCGGGCAAGCTTGGCGGGATCGCCGGACTGCTGGCCGTTGTAGCCTTTCCAGAATTCCATTTGCTTCGCTCTGCGCTGGGTATAATCCTCAATGGTCCGCTCTGCGAAATTTGTAGATTCTTCGGTGAGGAGTTCCGTGCGGAAGAAGCCGGGATTGACCGTGATGGTATTGATGCCAAAGGGTTCGACCTCAGGCTGCAGCGACTGCATCCAGCCCTCAAGGCCGAACTTCGACGCGGCGTAGGCGGAGCCGAACTCAAAACCGATGAGTCCTGCGGTCGACGAGATTGTGATGATGAGCCCTGAACCTTGCTTGCGCATAACCGGCAGAACGGCGCGGGTTACGTTCATCGGGCCGACCAGACTGGTCGACAACTGCCGCTCGATCTGCTCCGGCGACAATTCTTCAAAGAATCCTGCATAAAAGTTTGCGGCATTGTTGACCAGCACATCGATGCGGCCAAACTGGTTAATGGCCGCCTTAACCGCGGACTCCGCGTCGGCAGGTTGGGTGATGTCCAGTTTCACGACCAGCAGTTCGGCGGATTTTCCAAGGGCCTTGGCCACTTTGTCAGTATTGCGGCCGGTAGCGACGACTTTATGGCCGCCAGCCAAAGCCGCCTTGACGATATCTACGCCCAAGCCGCGGCCGGCACCGGTGATGAGCCAGACTTTACTGGTGGCCATGGATCCTTTCTCCTGTATTGACCTGACCGATTTTTTGTAGCATGGAGATTGTAAGGGATAGATGACGAAACCACTGTCGAGGTTGGTGGTCGCCGCGCCCTCGGGCGCTGAAGCTCTGGCGTATTTCGAGCAACTTAACCGCGCCCTTCGGCTTCGCTCAGGCCGGCTCTTCGCCGGGAGTGGCTCGCTTTGCGCGCGACTCCGCTTCCTCAGGATGACAAGCGAAAGGCAAGAGCACGATCAAAATCAAGGTCAAAGGCAGCGGACAGGAGTGTCCGCTCCACACTAGCGTCTTTGCTGCAGCGTGTGGCTTGACGGTCCGGAACCTGCGTTACGAAACGCAAATCATACGGGCACCTGAGGTTTCTCTGGGTGACTTTTTGTCGATGTTGATTTTGGACTATTAACTATTTGAGTTTGCGAATCCATTTCTCGGTGATCAGAGCGAGCAGCGGGACTCCGACAGCGAAATTCAGCAAACCCGCGACACCGACCTGCCTGGGAGAAAACTCGCGGGAATAGCCAAAGAGAAAGATGAACAGAGGCGTATTCAGGCAGAACGCCACCGTGATGCATAAGGCTTTCTGTTTCGGTGTTAATGGCGCTCTCATGTTATTACTGTTCGATGATTTCCGCGCTTATTGCAACGTATGGCTCGAAGGTCCAGAACCCGCGCTTCCGCTGATGTTGTAGCGTTTTAGTTTGCGGTAGAGCGTGGCGCGGCTGATGCCGAGCATGCGTCCGGCGAGGGCTTTGTCGCCTTTGACTTGCTCGAAGACGCGCTGGATGGTGGCGCGTTCGATATCTTCGAGATCGGTGGTGTGGAGCGGAACCGCGGCAGCGCCTTCTGCGGAACTCGATTCGGCCGAGGCCGCGAGATCGGAAACCAGCTCCGCCGCGGATTCCGTGCCCGACCGTGATGCCGGCGAAGTTAATCCTGCGGAACCCATGGCGGCGATGGTCGGCGGGAGATCGCCGAGGTCGATCAAGGTTCCGTTGCCCAGAGCGACGGCGCGCTCCACGCAGTTCTCCAGCTCGCGCACGTTGCCGGGCCAATCATAATTCATCAGCGATTTCATGGCGGCGTTGGATACTCGCAAGTCCGCCCCGGGAGCGTAGCGCTCGCAAAACCAGTTGACCAGCATCGGAATGTCGCTGCGGCGCTCGCGCAAGGCGGGCACGTGGACCGTGACGACGTTGAGGCGGAAGTAAAGATCCTTGCGGAAGGTTCCGGCTTTGTAGGCGGCTTCGAGATCGCGGTTGGTGGCGGCGATGATGCGCACGTCCACTTTGACGCGCTGGTTGCTGCCTACGGGACGCACTTCTTTTTCCTGCAGAACGCGCAACAGCTTGGCTTGCAACTCGAGCGGCAACTCGCCGATTTCGTCGAGGAAAACCGAGCCGGTGTCGGCCGACTGGAACAGTCCTTGCTTCGATTTCAGAGCGCCGGTGAAGGCTCCTTTTTCGTAGCCGAAAAGCTCGCTCTCGATCAGTGTGGGCACGAGCGATCCGCAATCGACGGCCACGAAGGGACGGTTGGCGAAGGCTCCGCGGAAATGAATGGCGCGGGCGATCAACTCTTTGCCGGTGCCGCTTTCACCGGAGATAAGCACGGCGGTGCGCGTGTCTTTAAGCCGCGAGGCGACGCGCAACACTTCCTGAATCTTGGCGGAAGAGCCGACAAAGCCATGCACCGCGGTCTCGGAATCGATGCGCTCCCGCAGGAATTCGTTCTCCTCGACCAGGCGGACTTTTTCGGCCATGCGGCGCAGGAACAGGCGGAGTTCCTCGAGCGGAGAAAACGGCTTGGTGATGTAGTCGTAGGCGCCGAGTTTCATCGCCTGCACCGCGGTTTCGATGGAACCGTGTCCAGTCATGAGCGCGACTTCGGTGCGGGGCAGAAGTTTCTTCACTTTCTCTAGAAACTCGAGGCCTGACATGTGCGGCATGACCATGTCGCTCAGTACGACGTGAACCGGTTGCTCCTCGAGCAATGCCAGGGCTGACTCGCCGCTGTCGGCTTCGAGGCAGATGAAGCCCAGCGCCTCGCCGACCGTAATGCAGAGCTTGCGGATGCTCTGCTCATCGTCGACGATCAGGAGACGAACGCGGAGGTCTTCTCTGTTGAGAGCGGTCTTGCCTAAGGGCGGCTTGGGGGGCGTGGGGTTCACCGGGCCTTCCCCATGGTTTTCTCTACGGCGGAGATGAGGTCCTGCACTCGGAAAGGCTTCTCCAGATAAAGAGCGCCGATCTTGCGCAAGGTGGTCACGGTTTCTTCGTTGGCGTAGTCGCCGGTGATAATGACGACTTTGTTCTCCAGATCGGGGCGGTTGGCGGAAATCCAGGTGTGCACCTGGGCTCCATCGACGCCGCCGGGTGTGCGCATGTCAGAAACCACGCCGAGAAATTGTCCTTTTTCCAGGAGGCGCAGGGCTTCAGCGCCGGACTCGATGCAGACCACATCGTAGCCGTTGCGCTCGAGAGTGGCGCTGACCAGAGCCATGATGGAAGGCTCGTCTTCGATGAGCAGAACTGGCAAAAGGGCTGGTTGAATGGCAGGGGTTGTCATTTTTGAATCACTCCTGCGGCCACACTCAGAGAGGCAGTGTGGGGCGCTGCGGGAAAGCGGACGATGAAGGTGGCTCCCGGCCGATCGACATTGTTGTGGCAGAGAATCTCACCGGCATGCTCCTTCACGATGCCATAGCAAATGCTGAGGCCAAGGCCGGTTCCCTTGCCGACCTCCTTGGTGGTGAAGAAGGGGTCGAAAATGCGGTCGGGATGGGAGATGCCGTAGCCGTTGTCGGTAAAGGAAACTTCAACGGCGTCACCGACCTTGGTGGTCATGATCTCGATGCGGGCGGGCCGGCCGACTTCGTGAACGGCGTCGTAGGCGTTGTTCAGGATGTTGAGGAAAACTTGTTGCAACTGCTGAGCGTCGCCGATGACATCAGGCAGGCCCTCGTCGAGATGTTCGATGATCTCCACGCCGTGACTGTTGAAGTCGTAAGAGCGCAACTGGATGGTGCGGCGCAGGATTGGGTTGAGCTGCAGGGGATTGCGCTGGGGTGGCATCTGGCGGGCAAAGCTGAGCAGGTTCTGCACGATCTGCTTGGTGCGTTGCGCTTCCTGCAGGATCACGCGCAGGTCTTTAATGGCCGTGGCCGGAAGTTCGGGATTCTCCAGCAGCAAGTCGGCGAATCCGAGAATTGCGGTCAGGGGATTATTTACTTCGTGGGCGACGCCGGAGACCAGCTGTCCGACGGCTGCCATTTTCTCTGCGTGCACCAGCTTGCCGCGCAGCTCGGAAGAGTCGGTGATATCGGTCATGACTACGACGATGCTGTTGATATTGCCCTGTTCGTCGCGCATGGGGCTCAGGTTGACGGAGAACTGGCCGGCCTGGCCGTTGCCGCGGGTGATCTGCAGTTCAAGATTGTCGACCTGTCCGCCGCGCAGAATGGCTTGCAGCGCATCCGACAGAGGACGCACGTAGCCGGGAGCAGCCAGCTCCAACAAGGGACGCCCCAGAAGCTCACGTTGCTCGAAGCCGGCCTCATACCAGCGCCGGTTGGCGTAGCTGATCAGGCCTGCGGTGTCAGCGACCAGGATGAGGCTCTGGGTGTTGCTGAGAATCTTGCCGGAGAAGTCACGCTCCCGCTGCAGCTCTGATTGGTAAGTGTGAAGGCCGGTGACATCGAGCATCAGGCCGCGAATCTGCAGCAAGCGCCCCAGATTGTCATACATGCCAAAGGCGTTGATGAGCACGTAGATGGGGGAGCCGTTCTTGCGGCGAAGCGTAGCCTCAAAGTTGCGCAGGTGGCCATCTTTCTCCATGGCCTGGGCGTGGAGCTGGCGCTGCTCGGGAGAAAAGTAAACCTGAGTCGGGATATCGACTTGCAGAAGTTCCTCCCGGCTGGAATAGCCGAGCATCGCTACCAGAGCGTCGTTGACTTCGACAAAGCGGCCTTCTGGCGTGCTGAAGAACAGTCCTTCCTGAATGTTGTCGAACAATTCGCGGTAACGGCGCTCGGCCTCGCGGCGGTCCGTGATGTCTTTGAGCACGTGAATGGTTTGCGTGCTTTCTCCGGAAGCGCCGTGCACGCGGGATGTGGAAACCAGATAAGTGCGGTCGAGAGCGGGATGAACGAATTCGTCGCCGTCTTCGCCCATGGAGCGGCAAAAAGGGCAGGAATAAAGCGTGGCTTCGTTGGTCAGAGTCAGCAGAGCGCGCATGTTGACCCCGATCAGTTCGCTCGGAGCAACTCCGATCATGGCGGCCAGAGAGCGGTTTACCCGAAGAACCTTGTCGGTTTCGTCGTGCACCACGATGAAGTCAGTGATGGCATCAAAGATTTCCAGCCAATGATGGTTGGCCTGTTCGGTGCGAGTGAACAAGCGGGCATTTTCCAGAACCCGGGCGGCGTGGCCGGCAATAGCTTCGAGCAGGTCGCGGTCTTCGGCGGTGAGCGGGCGGGCGCGTCCCGAGACGCAGAGCAAGCCAGTGAGATTTCCATCGGAGCCGGGAAGACGCACCACCACGCAATCATGCCAGGCTAAACTCGAGGCCAGATCGGAGCCGAACAGTTCAGCGGCGGAGCCGGAGACGATCGCCTCCGTTCGCTTGTTGACTAGCTCGGAGAGGACATTCGCGAATCTCTGCTGCAGCGGGTGATCTTCGTTGCTGGGATCGGCGTTGCGGGGATCGGCGATGCGGGCATCCGGGGCCGAGGCTGCCGCCTGGGCAGGGTGATGCATCGCGACGGTCTGGAATCGTCCCTCGTGAAACAGCGCTACCGCCCCAGCCTTGGCTCCCGCGAGTTCGATTGCGCTCTCAAGAAACTTGTAGGCGCAATCCGGCAGGTGCAGCAAACCATCGATCTCCCCCGCCAGTTTCGTTAGCACCTGGGAGCGCCGTCGATGTTGCTCAGCCAAATGCAGGTTGTGCGCCACCTCAAGCACCACCGCAACCTGGGCGGCCAGAGCGCGGGCGCGGCGGATATCCTGCTGCGAGACGCCGGTACCGTCGAGCCGGTCGAGCACGCCGAACATTCCCAGGACGCTTCCGTCGGCGCCCAGCAGCGGAACGGCCAGCAACTGCTTGGCCTGGTGCTGAGCAATGACTTCTAAATTCACCCCGGCCACTTGCCTGAGATCGTCGGACCAAAAGACTTCCCTGGCGCGCAGCGCGCGCGTGGCCACGCCCTCGGGAAACACGGTATCCACACGCTGGGGCTCGCCCCGATCGACGGCATAGCGAATGTGGAACTGCCCGTCTTCGAGCAGAGCTATGAAGCACCGGCCGAAACCGAGAAAGTCGGTGGCGCGCACCACGAAAGCCTGAAGAAAATGTTCAAGGTCGCCGCTCGAACTGAGTTCGGAAGAGATTTCCAGCAACTGGTGCAACTCGTGCGCCTGGCCTTGCGCTGTGGCGCAAAGTTCGGCGTGGGCGACGGCGACCGCGCCGAAGCCGGCGATGGCCGTTACCAGTGACTTCTCCTCGGCGGTGAAGGTTCCGTCCTGACGGGGATAGATGAGGATCGCCCCCTGGGTGCGGGAAGTGCGGAAGGGCGCGGCAATCAGCATTCCCGGGGAAACCATGCTGCCGAGCGAATGTTGATCGCTGCTTACGGAAACCGTGATGGCTTCTCCGGCAGAAACCGCGCGCTGCGCCAGATCGGCGGCGAAGCGAATAGTCTGCCGGTCGTGCCCGGCCCGGAAAGAATTGGCCAATTGAGGAGTTTCGGCGGATACGGCGCGGAGTTCGAAGGGCCCATCGCGGCGTAGAAGAACCGAGACCAGACGGGTGCGCAAGAGCAGACGAAGGCGATCCGCCAGGGCCTCGATGACTGCGGCGACGTCGGGAGTTCCGTGCAGAGCATTGGCGACCTCGGCCAGAATTTCCGCCTTGCGGTGCTCCTCGCGCGAGGCTTCGCCGAGCCGGGTTGCTTCGAGCAGGCTGCCCAGTTGCCCGGCCAGAATGGTAGCTTTGGCGGCCAGGTCTTCATTAAAGAATCCTTCGTCGGAATCATGCAGAAAGGTCGCTGCGCCGATGACTTCATCGAAGACCACCAGAGGAGCGGCCATCAGGGATCGCGGTTCGAACTGGCGCAGCACCGGGACAGTCGTGCTCAGCTTGCATCTGGTTTACGAAGATCGTCCGGCGGCTGCGCACGGCTTCGGTGGTGACGGCGCCCTGTTGGGGCAGCAGACGGATCCCGATGAAACGCTCGGCCAGCTTGCCATCGGCCTGCTCGCCGACGAGTTCGTCGCCAGAGTGGCGGCGCCAGAAATAAACGCCACTGACCTGGAAAAACTCGCGGGAGGCACGACAGAAGAATTGGATCAGAGAACCCGGGTCGGCGCGCTCCGCGGCCTTGGCGGCAATCCGCAGGAGGAGCTTTTGAAAGGCATCGTCGGAGTTGGGCAGGGCGGCGGTTTCCGGCGACGGCGTCGAATTGCCTTCGGTCATCTTCAGAAAGTCACCGCTGGCCAGCGCAGGATTTTCATGATTCTCACAAGTGATTGAATCTAATGGAAAACTATCCCGCCATCTCATTTTGAGTCAAGTGAAATGGGTGGGCGGGTGCCTTAGTGTGAAATCCCGAGAAAAACGTGGGGAGCGGATCTCACTGTGAGAATCAATTGTATGCAAAGCCGAAGATGAGACAAGGCTAATCGTGAGACACGATCGAGAACGAGGTCCGTTAGTCGCATTAAGTCTTGTGTTTTTCAGATAGATCCGCAGAGTTACCTTGGTTTTCTCAAAAACCGAGGCGTGGCCCCGGCGTTGCTCCAATGGGATCACCACGACTATTGCCAGGGAGGAACTGTGTCTTTTCGTAGAGCAGGGGTGCTCTTCGCAGTACTAGGCGATAGCGGCCGGGGCCGGAGTGGCGGGGCTCCGAGCCCAGGATGCGTCAAGCGAGATGACACGCCGGGCCAAGGTCAAAGTGGCGCCCGTGTATCCCGATCTGGCGCGGAAGATGAACATCACCGGCACGGTGAAGATTCAGGTCGTGGTCGCGCCGAACGGCATCGGTGAAGGACGCAAAGGTGGTGGGCGGACATCCGGTGCTGGCCGGCGCCGCCCTGGACGCAGTCAGGAAATGGCGCTTTGAGCCCGCGCAGGTAGAGAGCTCAGGCGTGGTGGAACTCAAGTTCGAACCGCATCAGTAGGCAACGGCAAACAGGCGGCCGGGAGAAAACGGCATGACGATCGGCAAAAAGCTATACCAGAATTTCGGAATCATCCTCAGCATGGTGGTAGTGCTGTTCATCGTGAACCTGGTGGCGGTGCTCAGAGAGCATGCCGCGAAGGACGCGGCCAAGGTCTCGCTCGACCTGGCCGATGCCACCAACGAGGTGCGGTCCCAGATGATGCAGAACCGGCTCTACCTGAGCAACTACCTGCTCAGTGGCGATACCCGGGAAGTGGAGCGGATGAACGATGGCCTGCGCACGCTCAGTGCAAAGCTGCAGCAGGGAACATCGCTGGCGAACTCCGAACAGGAACGCACGGCGCTGAGCAAAGTGGAACAACTGGAGCAGGCCTGGGGCAAGGAGTTCGCTCAGCCCCTGATCGACAAACGCAAGGACGTGGACTCGGGCAACGCGACCGTCGCCGAACTGCAGATTTACTATCTCCAGAAAGATGCTTCTGCTTGGGTAAAGAATTCCACCGACGCACTCGACATGGCCGATGACGAAAACCACAAGCTGGTGGAAGCGCGGGCCCAGTCGGATAAGACAGCGAGTACCCTGACCATCGTGTTTTCCGTTGCCAGCACGCTGGCCGCCCTCGTGGTGGGAATTTGGGTCGCCATCACCACAGCCAAATCGATTACTGAACCGCTGACCAACCTGATGAAGGTCTCGCGGCAGATCGGCGATACGGGCGATCTGGAGCACAACATCGACGTCACCCGCGAAGATGAGATTGGAGAACTGGCCCGCACCTTCGCCAAGATGGTCACCTATCTGAAAGAGATGGCGGGAGTTTCCGAATCGATTGCCGGAGGAGATCTGACGGTCCAGGTAAAGCCACGTTCTCCGCACGACACTCTGGGCAACGCGTTCGCGAAGATGGTGGAAGGGCTGGGGCGGCTGGTTCGCAGCGTGCGCGACGCTTCCTCGCAAGTGGCCAGCGCCAGCGGACAGGTGGCTAATGCCTCCGACGATTCCGCCAAGATCGGGTTGCAGGCTTCCTCGGCCATCGATGAGGTCACCAGCACCATGCACGAGATGAGCGTGAACGTGCAGAACATGGTGAAGAGCACGCAGGTGCAGGCTTCGAGCGTAAGCGAAACCTCAGCTTCCATCGACCAGATGGTGGCTTCCATCCAGCGCGTGGCCGATACGGCCAAGGTGCTGCTCGACATTTCGAACCGCTCGCGCGAAGAAGTGCACAGCGGCATCGCCACCATGGAAAAGGCCACCGACGGCCTGAACCGCATCAACACCACCATCACCAGCTCGGGCGAAATCATCGGGGCCCTGGGCCAGCGCGCCGACGACATCGGAAAAATCATCGAAGTCATCGACGATCTCGCGGAACAGACCAACCTGCTGGCGCTGAATGCCGCCATCGAAGCGGCGCGCGCCGGCGAGCACGGCCTGGGCTTCGCCGTGGTTGCCGATGAAGTCCGCAAGCTGGCGGAAAAGTCGGCGCAATCCACCAAGGAAATTTCCGAACTGATTCAAAGCATTCAGAAGGAAGCGCGCAAGGCGGTCGAAAACATGGATCGCTCCACCGGAATCGTCAACGAAGGCCTGGACCTTGGCGGCGAGCTGAACGCGGCGCTGCGCAAGATCTCGAACGTGGTCACGGAAGTTTACAAGTTCGCCCAGGAAATCGGAGCGGCCACCAACGAACAATCGCATGGCTCGTCGCAGATCGCGCGGGCAACCACGCGGCTGAACGAAATCACCCACGAAATCAATTCGGCGGTGGAAGAACAGGCCTCCGGAGCGCAAGCCGTGGTGAAAGCCATGGAGCGGATGCGCGAACTGGTGCAGCAGTCGACCTCAGGCTCGACCGAGCTGGCGGCTTCGGCGGAGCAGATGTCGAAGATGTCACGCGGGCTGCTCGAGTTTATGGACCGCTTCGCGCTGGAAGAGACGGCGGGCGCGCGTCAGGCGGCGGATGAGAAAGAGCGGAACGCGCGCAAGGCTGCGGCAGCATCCCGTTATTAGAACTGGCGACCAACCACTCAACCATGAGCCGTGAACTCCATATCGTGGGCTTCCAGGTCGGGCGCGAGACCTATGGCGTGCCCATCACTTCGCTGCACGAAATCGTGCGCGTGCCGGAGATTACCGCTGTGCCCGACGCTCCCGATTATCTGGAAGGCGTCATCAACCTCCGGGGCAAGATCGTTTCGGTGATGGACCTGCGCAAACGCTTTGGCGACAAGCACGCCACGCTGAAAAAGCAGAACCGGATTCTGGTGGTCGAGCACTCCGGCAAGCTGGCCGGATTGATCGTGGACTCGGCCTCGGAAGTGTTGAAGATCGCCAGCACTGACGTTGAGCCCCCGCCTGCCGTATTCCAGGAAGGCGGACTGAATTGCGTCACGGGATTGGGCAAGGTTCGAGGCCGCCTGGTCGTGCTGCTGGATATGACCAAACTTCTGGCTCCGGCCAGTCTGCTGCAAGAAAGTGTGAGCACGGAAGGCAAGATCACCAAGGCGGAGGCGCGCGGAGCAGCGGCGCGCTGAAGTTTCGCTGCAGCAGGCTTCGTTGGGGCGAGCCTGCCGGATAGAGAAGGAATGAAACTCGGGTACGAGGAACGAGAGAACGCATGAGTACATTCGGAGCGGCACCTGCTCCTGTTTTGACGGATGCGGAACTGCGGCTGCTGCAGGCGCTGGTGTATCAGGAGTGCGGCATGCACTTCGACGAGCGCCGCACCCATTTTCTGCAGGATCGCCTGCTGCGGCGGCTGAAGGAATGCCGCATCGATTCTTTTTACGCCTATTACCGGCTGCTGATCAGCCAGGAAGGCAAGGCGGAACTGGCCAAGCTGGTCGAGAACCTGACGGTCAACGAGACCAGCTTCTTCCGCCACAAGGCGCAGTTGGATCTGTTCCAGAAATTTGTGCTGGAGGAAATGCTGAAGCGGAAGCAGGCGCACCGCGAATATTCGATTCGGGTATGGAGCGCGGGCTGCTCCACCGGGCAGGAAGCCTACACGCTGGGCATGATGGCGGCCGACTCGCTGGCTTACTACTACCTGCGCAATCCGCTGCCGGTGGAAGTCGCGCTGCCCAAGCCGCTGATTCCTCCGCCCTGGCGGGTAGAGATTCTGGCCAGCGACATCAGCTATTCGGTGCTGCGAACCGGGCAGGAAGGCGCTTACAACGAACACCAGATGTCGACCGTCGACTACAGCTTCCGCCTGCGCTACTTCGACAAGGTTGGCGATCGGTATGCCATCAAGAAAGCGCTGAAAGAAATGGTTCACTTCGATTTTCACAATCTGAAGACGGAGTATCTGCCGCAGCGCAATGACGTAATCTTCTGCCGCAACGTGATGATGTACTTCGACCAGGCAGAGCAGAAGCGGCTGATCGAAAAGTTCTACCGCTGCCTGAACCCCGGCGGCTATCTCTTCGTGGGCCATGCGGAGAGTTTGCTCGGCCTCACGGAAAAGTTCCAGATGGTGCACAAGGACAGCGGCACGGCTTACCAGCGGATTGAGGTGCGCGAGTGACGAATCCTCCCGATGAGCGTGGAGCGGAACTGCGCGAGCTGTTTTTTGAGACTTCGCAGGAACTGCTGCAGGCGCTGAACGAAGAATCCCTGAAGCTGGAGAAAAATCCCGGCGACGAGGAAATCGTGCGTTCGATTCGCCGTACCGTGCACACCCTGAAGGGCGACTCGGCGGCCTGCGGACTGCGCGAGTTGAGTGAACTGGCGCACTTGTTCGAGGATGCACTCACGCTCGAGAGCGCGGCCGCCCATGGAGCGCTTGCCGAAATCTCTTTTGCCGCCGCCGACGTTTTTGCCGAGATGATCGCGGCCTACCACGGCGGGGGCGCCATGCCTCCGACCGAGAGTCTGCGGCAAAGAATCAGCGAGATGACTGCGGCGCCGGCGGCCAAGAAAACTCGCCGCCGGAAAAAATCCGTCGAGCCCGCTCGATCCACAGGAAAAGACTGGACCGATGCCGAAAAGCGCGCTCTGGCCCAGGCCCAGGCTGCCGGCTTGGGGTTGTACGACATCGTCGTGAAAATCGATCCCCACTGCACCATGCCGATCGCTGCGCGCCAACTGATTCAGAATGCGATCAGCGCAATTGGTCAAGTCATCGTGGTGCGGCCCGACGCGAAGTCGCCGGCCGCCTCCAAGCAAGTGCAGTTCGTGTTTGCCAGCACGCAGTCCAAGGAACAGATTGCCGCCAAGTGCCACATCCCGACCATTGCGGGCGACATCGCTGTGACTCTTATTGAGGCGCCTGCGGCCGTGGCACCGAAAAACGTTCCGAAGACTGTTCAGCAAGATGCAGTGCCGGCGCTTGAGGCCTCAGCCTCAGTGGTACCTGTTCCGGCTCAGATTTCAGCGTCCGCCTCAGCCCAGCCGGCTCCTGTCGAAGAACGAGCCCCGGCGCCCGAACCCGGCCTGTCGCAGGCTCTGGTGGAAAACATTCTGCGCGTCGAAGCCGGACGCATCGACAACGTGCTCAACCTGGTGGGCGAACTCATCATTGGCAAGTCGATGCTGCAGCAAGCGCTCGGCGAGTTTGGCAAGCGCTATCCCAAGGAGCTTTTGCGCGGCAAGTTTGCCGACGCCATGGCCTTCCAGTCCCGGGTGCTCAACGATCTGCAACGCTCGGTCATGAAGATTCGCATGGTGCCGGTCGACCAGCTGTTCCGGCGCTTCCCCCGCATCGTGCGCGATGTAGCGCGGCAGTGCGGCCGCGAAGTGGATCTGGAACTTGCCGGGCAGGAGACGGACCTTGACAAAGGCATTCTCGACGCCATCGCCGAACCCTTGACGCATCTGGTGCGGAACGCGGTCAGTCACGGTATTGAGCCGGCCGAGGAACGCCGGCGCCTGGGCAAGTCTCCGCGGGGAAAAATCAAGCTGAATGCGTATCACCAGGGCAATCAGGTGGTGGTCGAGATCAGCGACGATGGCCGCGGCATCGACGCTCAGAAAATTCGCAGCAAAGCGCTGGAACTGGGCATGATGACGGCGGAAGAGGCGTCGCGCTTCAGCGAAAGCGAAACTCTGGACTTCATCTTCCGCCCCGGATTCAGCACCGCGGAAGAAGTCACCGAAGTTTCCGGACGCGGCGTCGGAATGGATGTGGTGCAGAGCGTGCTCCAGCGGCTGAAAGCCACGATCCATGTGGAAACTCACGTGGGCCAGGGCACCACCTTCCGTCTGAAGCTGCCGCTCACGCTCGCGATCATCAAGGCGCTGATGTTCTGGGTGGAACAGCGCTTGTATGCCATCCCGCTCAACGCGGTCAGCCAGATTGCCCGGGCGATGGAATCGGAAGTCCACCAGGTCGATAATTATGAAGTGCTGCAGCTTCGCAACCAGGTGCTCCCCCTGCTCCGCCTGGGACGGCCCGCTGCGCCCGACGTGGACCGGAAATCGACCAAACTCTTTGTGCTCGTGATCACCGTCGGAGAAAGAAAGTACGGACTGATCGTCGACTCCCTGGAGGGCGAAGAAGAATTAGTGATCAAAGCTCTGGACGACCAGACCTTCGCCACCGACCTGGTAAACGGCGCTTCCATCCTGGGGGATGGCAAAGTTGTGCTCATCCTGAATCTGCTTGCGGTTGTAGAGCACGTCGCGCGTCTGCGTCCCGAAGCGGCGGGCTTGGTCAAATGCGGACTCTTGTTGAACCACACCGATCGCGCCCGGCTGGCCCTGAGCAGTGCAGGAGGCCACGCATGAAACCAGAGGTAAAAAAAGTGCGTGTGCTGGTGGTGGACGATTCCGCCCTGATGCGGAAGCTGATCCCGCAGATGCTCGAAGCCGAACCTTCGATCGATGTGGTGGGCACCGCCATGGACGGGACCTTCTGCATGAGGAAGATCGAAGAGTTGCAACCCCACGTGGTCACGCTCGATCTGCAGATGCCGGGCATGAACGGCATCGACACGTTGAAGGAAATCATGCGCCGGCATCCGCTGCCCGTCATCGTGGTCAGTTCCCACTCGACGGAAGGCGCTTCGGTCACCTTGAAGGCATTAGGGTTGGGAGCTTTCGATTTCGTTACCAAACCGCAGGACGCTTCGGCGCACATGGCCGAAACCGCGGCGGAGTTGATCGCCAAAATCAAGGCAGCCGCCGATTGCAAGGTTGTCCGGCCCGGAACGTTTCGCACCGCCGCGCCGCCGGAAAAGATCTCGCTCGGCAAGTCCGCGCCTCCGCCCACCAAACTGGTGGCCATCGGAATTTCCACCGGAGGGCCGCAGGCTCTTGAATTCCTGCTGGCGCAGCTGCCCCCGGATTTTCCGGGATCGATCGTAATCGTGCAACACATGCCCGACGGCTTTACTGAGATGTTTGCCCGCCGCCTGGACGAGTTGTGTTCACTGCGCGTGAAGGAAGCTCAATCCGGCGACGTGCTGCAGGCCGGGCGCGTTCTGGTCTGCCCGGGAAACCGCCACATGAAAGTGAAGCGCCTGACCATGGGAGACATAGCGGTGCTCAGCGATGAGCCGCGCGTCAACGGCCACCGCCCCAGCGTCGATGTTTTGTTCCAAAGCGTGGCGCAGGAATTCGGCCCGCAAGCCATCGCCGCGCTGATGACCGGCATGGGGGATGATGGCGCGGAGGGTCTGGGCGCGGTGAAGAAAGCCGGCGGCGTGACCATCGCGCAGAGCGAAGAATCTTGTGTGGTCTTTGGCATGCCCAAAGCCGGCATCGAACGCGGCTATGCCACGCGCGTGGTGGCTCTGGACCTGCTTTCGTCCACTTTACAGGCTCTTTGTGGCCGCAACGAAGGCCACGGGGAAAGCGGCGGGGCGGGAAAAGCACTCCGCGCCGGGCGCTAAAACGAACTTTCTGACCCAGGTCCTATGGACCTGAGTCATCTAGCCGGCGGGCAACCGCCGTGATGGAATGTTACAGGGAGGTTGTTATGGAGCAGTTTGCACCAGTGAAACGCAGCAAGGACGGCCAACCGGTCCGCTATTTGATCGTGGACGATTCCGTGTTCGCGCGCAAGAATCTTGCCCGCATGATTGAAAGTTTTGGCGGACAGGTGGCGGCCGAGGCTGGGGACGGGCTGACAGCCATCAGCGAATTCGAGCGCACGCATCCCGACATCGTACTGATGGACATCACCATGCCGCAGATGGAGGGCATCGAGGCCGCCGAAAAGATCGTTCAGGCGCATCCCGAAGCTCGCGTCGTCATGGTGTCTTCGGTCGGCTACCAGGAAAACATTGTGGCCGCATTACAGCGCGGGGCGCGCCATTTCGTGCAGAAGCCGGTGAAGCCAGAAGTGCTGTATGAAGTCATCAAGTACGTCTTAGGAGAAGACGGCGCGGTAGCGGCCGGCGCGGGAGCCTAATCGCATGAAGATGGATCTCATTCAGCCTTTCATCAACGCGGCTGATGCCGTGCTGTCGCAGGGGCTTTCGGGCACCACGAAAGTGGGCCACCTGGCGATGGAAGAGGATGGCTATCGCCGGAAAGGCGTAGCTGGCATGGTGGCGCTCTCGGGCGACATCGAGGGCCGCATCATTCTCGACCTCGAGCCGCAAACCGCGGTGCGCGTGGCCAGCCACTATGCAGGCGCCGAACTGCCCGAATCCGACGGGCTGATCAAAGAGACCATCTTCGAACTGGCCAACCAGGTCGTCGGCAACGCCGTCTGCGCCCTCAACGACCAGGGCTTCCACTTCCGCGTGCACCCTCCGCTGCTGCTCACTAGCGAAGAAGGCGACAAGACGAGCGAAGATGTCGAAGCGCTGATGATCTGCTTCGAAACTGCCATGGGCAATGTGTTTATGAACGTCGCGCTCCGCCACAACAAGCAACGCATGTCCGACCATGCCAAGGTGGGCACGTAGCCGGCCCTCTCTAAGCTCGCAGCGGCAACCTCGGCCCTAAGTCCTCTCCGAAATCTTCCGCAGCATCGGCAATTCTTCGCAACTCAGGATACTTCTGAATCAGCGTAGGCGGCGCCAGCACCCGCTTCCCGCTGATCATTGCCTTCAACTCCAGCGCATTCACGCCGGCTTTGCTCTCGAAATGGTTGTTCGTAATCACGTATGTCGCCTGTGCCCGTTCGGCGACGCTCTCGATTCTTCCCTTCCAGCCGGCGAGTTCGCTCTCACTGTACAGATAGTTGTAGCGGTCGTTGCGATTGTCGGAATCGGACCCCTGATCGGCGAACTCTGATCGGCAAACCAGTGCTCGTAGTTGCGGCCATGCAGGCGGACGTAACCGATCGGGCCGGTCACGTGTTCGGTGGGCGCGAGCGATCGTCCCAGCAAAGGCTGGTCGATGTTGCAGAACCCGACATTCCTCTGCGTGAAGGCCGCCATCGTTTCGGCGTCGTTCCAACTGGAGTGCCGCACTTCCACCACACGCGGATATTCGATGAACTGCCGCAGCAGCCGGTCGAGATACTCGCGGTTGAGAGAAGTATTTTTGAACGACACCGGGAACTGGATGAGCAGGGCGCCCAGCCGCCCTTCGCCGGCAATGGCGTCGAGGCCTTCACGCGTGCGGGCTTCGTCTTCGTCCGTGGGACGGATGGTCGCGGCAGAAGTGGGTTCCATCACCGCAATGGGCGAGTGCGTGAACGCACGATAAAGTTTCGCCGTGAAAAGGAAATCCTTATTCACCGCGGCGACCTTCCGGCACCAGAGCTTCGCCCACTCCGGCTTCAGCGGTCCGTAGAAGGATGTGTTGATCTCGGTGGTATCGAAGAAGCGCGCCAGATACTCCAGCGGATGCTGCCTGCGCCGCGACATACCGGAGGGATAGAAAACGCCGTCCCAATCTTTATAAGACCAGCCCGCGGTGCCGATGCGGATGTCATGCGGGGCAACCTGAGGTAAGCGGACTTGGGCTGAGGATTCCATACGAGGAACCGCAGACGGAGGGCACGGGCAAGGTTAGCACACGGGAGCCGAGAGCTCGAATCTCGCGTAGTGTCAGGCTCGGCTTTCCAACGGCCTACCTCAGAACGGAAGGCAAATCACGAGCACCGTGGATGATTCGGATGATTTGTCGTGGCTTCTTGTCCGCGTCGTAAACAATGAAGTAGTTCGAGTATGGATGCAAAACCCAGAAACGAACAGGTAATTGAGTCAGGTCGTTCCTTGTCCGCCCCGCAAGCGGAGAATCCGCAAGAAGATCACATGCCCTAAAAACTGCTGCCTCAACGCGATCGACAGCCTCGCGATTATCGCGAGCTACGAAGCTCCAAATGTCGAGGAGGTCACGCGTAGCTTGAGGCGTGAACAGATACCTGCTCATCCCTACCGTTGTTCACTGCTGGGCGCTCGCTTCAGTTGGCTGAGTCTTGCACGCACTTCCTTAGGCTCCAGCAGCTCTCCGCGTTGCGCGGCAGCGTAACCCTTGGCGATTTTCGATTCGATTTCTGTGCGATGCGCAGCCAGCCAGGTTTCTTGTTCGTGAAGCATCGAAACCGCGTACTCGACGTATTCCTCTACGGTCTGGTAGGAACCGCCCTCGAGGTCCTGTCGAATCGCGGCTTCAAGTTCGGGACGAAGTCGAATCTCCATGTTGGTATTCTACCGCTCACTCCAGCGTCAGCACCACCCAATACACGCCCGTAGGATACGTCTCGGTGCGCGCGTAGCACGCGCCCACCGAGAAACTGCGCAGGTTGCGGCCGGCGAGCACGTGACTGGCATTCGCGGGCAGCGTCTCCGGATGCAGGCTGGTGTAGGTGAGCACTGTATAGCGCTGCGCGAGTTGATGAACGACGGAGCCGCCAAGCTTGTCGGCTTGCGCCATCGAGCAGGCAGCGGCATCTGCATTGGGCAGATCGCTGCGTGCAAGATCAGGCTGGCTGGCCTGGCGCCGCGTTTGCGCCACTACCGCCGCAATCCGCTCCTTCACTTCCGCCGAAGAATAATTGGGGAGGGCGTGGCCGAAATCCTGCACAATGTAGAGCCGGTCTCCGCTGCGGATCACGCCCAGACCGATCACGTTATAAGCCGCGTTGAGCAGGTTGGCGCGATGCGGAGGCGACAGCATCAGATGTTTGTGCCCGCTCTCGGCATCGAAATCGAGTGCGACGTTTTCGCCTTCCTGATCGAGTTGCGTATGAGTCGCGGCCGCCAGGCGTTGGGGTAGGGAGGGCTCACCTTCAAACTGATGGGAGAGTTGCCGCGCCGCAAACATCGCCTCCGCGTGCGTCCGCGCTGCCCGGCAAAGGCCGGCATCGAGCGTCAGACGCGGTGCACCGGCTTGCGCTCTCGCCTGATTCGCGAGGTCCAGAAGCTGTCGTTCGGCTTGTGAGTCGTAGTCGCCGAAAGGAATGTCGGGAGCGGTTGCGGCGGCGGGCGTTAAAGTCGCGCCCTGCGCGGATTGCCCGGCGGGGCCATCATTTTCTCCGGGAGCAGCCATCGCCCGACGCGGCGATACTAAGGCGGCAACCACCAGCAGCAAAAGCGCGATCGCGAATCTCTTATCAATCACTGGCTTGATCACTCCACAGAGTCTCGACATTGCTCGGCCCCTGCAACTCGACCTGGGGGGATCAGACTTCAGGTTCAAAACTTGCCGCTAGTGCTAGGCTAGAGGCTGGAATCCAGATTGAGAAGTTACTTTCGCTATGGAACCTTCGCTAATGGAACTTTGGATCGCAGGGGTTATCGGGCTGTTGTTTGGCAGCGTGTTCGCCTGGCTCGTGCTGCGCTCGCGAACCGCTGCGCTCACCGCGCGTTTGCCCTTGATGGAAAAGGAATTAGCGGCCGGAAAGGCTGATCTGGCAGCGGCTTCAGAAGGCCCACACAGACCTAGTCGCAGGTAAGGCCAGGCTCGAATCCGCTCTCGAATCGGAACGCAAGACCAGCCATGAAAAGATCGAATTCCTTACCAAGGCTGGGGAGCGTGCAGCCGCAGACCTGCAAAATACTTTCAAGGCACTCGCCGGGGACGCGTTGAAGAGCAACAATTCTTTGTTCCTGCAGATCGCACAGGAAACGCTCAAGCGCTTCCAGACTGAAGCCCGTGGCGAGCTCGATGCACGGCAAAAAGCCGTCGCCGATCTGGTTGCTCCCGTGCGCGATTCACTGAATAAAGTCGATGCCCAGATTCAGCAGATGGAAGTCGCCCGCGGCGATGCTTACGGCGAACTGCGCGCCCAGGTGCAATCGCTGATCACCACGCAGAAAGAACTGCAATCGCAGACTGGAAATCTAGTACAGGCCTTGCGCACTCCCAACGTACGCGGACGCTGGGGAGAGATTCAGTTGCGCCGCGTGGTCGAGATCGCCGGCATGCTCTCCTATTGCGATTTCACCGAGCAGGAGTCGGTGACCACGGAAACGGGCAGGCTGCGTCCTGATCTGGTGGTGAAGCTGCCCGGCGGCAAGAACGTTGTGGTCGATGCCAAGACGCCGCTGCAAGCTTTCCTCGATGCTTTCGAAACCACCGACGAAGAAGCCCGGCGCGCCTGCCTGGCCAATCATGCGCGGCAGGTTCGCGACCACATGAAGACCCTCGCCGGCAAGAATTATTGGGAACAGTTTGATCCCACACCTGAATTCGTGGTGATGTTCCTTCCCGGCGAAACGTTTTTCAGCGCCGCGCTCGAGCAGGATTCCAGCCTGATTGAGCAGGGAGTGCTAAGCCGCGTGATTCCAGCATCGCCGACCACTCTGATCGCGCTGCTGAAGGCGGTGAATTACGGATGGAATCAGGAAAAACTGGCGCGCAATGCGCAGCAGATCAGCGCGCTCGGCAAAGAATTGCATGATCGCCTGCGCTTGCTCGCCGGGCACATCACCCAGGTGGGCACCGGACTCGACCGCGCCGTCGAGTCTTATAACAAAGCTGTCGGCTCGCTCGAAAGCCGGGTGCTGGTTTCCGCACGCAAGTTCGCCGAACTGGGCACATCGGTGGCCGACGACATTCCGGAACTCGAGCCCATCGAAACCACGGCGCGGGCACTCTCGTTCGAGTGGGACGAAGAAGACGTCGCCCCCGAAGCTCCGGAAGATGAACGCAAGGCTGGATGAAAACCGTCCAATTTTTCTCGCCGGTGAGAGAATCCTTATCCTTATCCTGATCCTGCCGGACAATCTTCTGACCGTTGATTTTGGATTCCACTCTTCCACCACATCTAAAGGGCGTACTTCGGCATACACTACCGATCTCCTGAAGTTCGGTGCCGACCCGCTTTCGGACTAAAGCTAGCGCCAGCATCGCCGATAACCTCATTGAAGAGGCTGCATCGCAAGGCGGCATCGCTCTCCCCTCGTTCCATTCCTCTTCGCGAAAGCAATGTGGCAAGGAGTCATCCGGCCCGTGGAGTGTGGTGTTGCATCTCGTCTCGGCAAAGCAGGAATAGCGGTCCCTCCTGCTGCAGGCTCGCCTGGAGGGAACCAAAACGACGCGCTCCCTCCCTTGCACTCAACAGCATGGAGCGCCGGAGCGCCGGGCGGGCGCACCAACGCCAAATCACATTTGGAAGAGCAAGCAAATTGAGCAGCCCCGGGACTCAACTCGAAAGCAGGAGCGCCGCCGAGCCGAAACCTAAGCTGCACGTCCTGCTGGTCGGGGACAATCCGCTGGATGCGGAATCGGTTCTGCGTGCGCTCGGAGCGGATGGCTTCGAAGTCAGTTCAGATCTGGTGCAGGACGAAGCTGGGTTCACCAGCGCGCTTCGTACTCGTTGCGCCGAGATTGTGCTGGCCGATTACAACCTTCCGAACTGGAAGGGCATGGAAGCCCTGGCCGTATTGCGCCGCGAAGGTCTGGATATTCCCATGATTCTGGTTTCAGGCGCGCTGGGCGACGTGAACGCCGTCGAATGCATCAAGCAGGGCGCCACGGACTACGTGCTGAAAGACGGTCTGGCGCGACTGCCCGAGGTGGTCCGCCGTGCCTTGCGGGAAAAGACCGAGCGCGCCTGGCGCCGCCAGGCGGAAGAAGACTTAGCCCACAAAATGGATGAACTGGCCCGCTCCAATGCCGACCTGGAGCAGTTCGCCTACGTCGCGTCGCATGACCTGCAGGAACCGTTGCGCATGGTCACGGCCTACACCCAGCTGCTGGCCGAACGCTATCGCGGCAAACTCGACGAGAATGCCGACAAGTTCATCGCCTACGCCAGCGATGGGGCGCAGCGCATGCAGGTGCTCATCCACGACCTGCTGGCGTTTTCGCGAATCGGGGGGAAGGAAGCTCCCGAAAGTGTCGATTGCAATGCGGTAATGAAAGACGTCCTGCTGGCTCTGGCCGCGGCGATTGAGGAGAGTGCCGCGGTCGTCCGCCATGCGGAGCTTCCGGTGGTGTGGGCGGACCGCACCCAGGTGGCGCAAGTCTTCCAGAATCTGATCGGCAATGCCATCAAGTTTCGCGGGAAAGAGCCGCCGTTGGTTTCACTGCAGGCAGAACAAGCCGGCCAGCAATGGCAATTCAGTGTGAGCGACAACGGAATCGGAATTGCGCCGGAGTACGCGGAAAACGTTTTTGTTGTCTTTCAGCGCTTGCATGGGCGCGACGAATATCCCGGCAACGGCATCGGCCTCTCCATCTGCAAGAAGATTGTCGAGCACAATGGCGGCAAGATTTGGGTGGAATCGCAGGTCGGATCGGGTTCCACCTTCAAGTTCACCCTGCCCTGCTACCGCCACGAAGCAGAAAAAGGGGCGCAATCGTGAAAACGGTCTTGGAGCTCCTGGTGGTGGATGACAACCCGGGCGATGTGGCTCTGGTTACCGAGGCGCTGGCAGGAAGCAAGCACTCCCGCCCAGATCAGCAATGTCAGGGACGGTGCCGAAGCGCTGGCTTTTCTATACCGCCGGGAAAAGTATGCCAACGCCATCCGGCCCGACCTGGTCCTTCTCGACCTGAATCTGCCCAAGCGGGATGGCCTCTCGGTATTGGCCGCCATGAAGGCAGGCCCTGATCTGCGCCGGATTCCGGTCGTGATCTTCAGCACCTCGGAGTTGCGCAAGGATATCGTGCGCAGCTACGAAATGGGCGCGAATTGCTACGTCCGCAAGCCGGGAAATCTGACTGAATTTTTTTCCGCCGTGAAGTCGATCGAACAATTCTGGTTCGGCTTCGCGGTGTTGCCGCCACAAGGAGAATAATGGATCACCCAACCACGAACGTATTGCTGATTGAAGACAACCCCGGAGACGCGGACCTGGTTCGCTTGCGCCTGGTCGAAGGTAAATCTCCGGTCACCGTGAGTTGTGTCAACCGGCTGTCCGATGGCCTGGCTGCGCTAACCAAGAATACCCCCGCAGTCGTGCTCCTCGACCTGAACCTGCCCGACAGCCACGGCGCGGACACCTTTCGTCGCGTCATGGAGCACGCGCCCAACGTGCCTGTGGTTGTGCTTTCCGGCCAGGACGATGAAGCGCTGGCGATCAAAGCCGTGCATCAGGGAGTGCAGGATTACCTGATCAAAGGCAATATCTCCAGCAAGCAACTGGAGCGCGCCATCCGCTATGCCGTGGAACGGCAAGGGTTGCTGCGCGCTCTCGATATCGCTCAAAAGCAGCAACTGGAATTCAAGAACCAGTTCTTGTCGCACGTTTCGCACGAGTTGCGCACTCCCCTGACCTGCATTCACCAGTACGTGACCCTGATTTTAGACGGCCTGGCAGGCCCCGTCGTTCCCGAACAATCCGACCATCTGAAGACAGTCCTGAGAAGCGTAAATCAGTTGCACGCCATGATCCGCGACCTGCTCGAAGCCAGTCGCGCCGAAAGCGGCAAAATGCGCGTCGAACTGCGCTGCATTTCACTCAAGGAACTGGTTCAACAGGCGGCCGCCATGCTTCGGCCCACAGCCGAGGAGAAAAAGATTGGACTGGAAATCGGACTGGATCAAAGGCTGCCCCTGGTGCATGCCGATCCCGACCGCGTTCTCGAAGTGCTCATCAACCTGGTGGACAATGCCATCAAGTTCACGGCGCCGGAGGGCTCGGTCATGATCAAGGCCTGCATGGTCGAAGCAGACCCGGCCGCCGTCTACATTTCAGTGAGCGATACCGGCCGCGGCATTGGTCCCGAAGCCAAGGCTCTTATCTTTGAACGCCTCTACCAGGACCCGGATTCGATCGACAACAGCCGCTCCGGGTTAGGACTCGGATTATTCATCTGCCGCGAAATCGTGCGCCTGCATCAGGGACGCATCTGGGTTTCAAGCGAACTGGGACAGGGCAGCACCTTCACCTTCACTCTGCCCGTCTACTCCCTGGCCAAGCTGCTTGCCCCGGTGGTCACGTATGAAGACCGTTTGCGTCCGGCTTTTGTCCTGGTACGCGTCGAACTGATCCCGCTGGTATCTCTTCCGCGCGGGAGCTGGAAAGATACCTGGCGCCAGTGTCTGGAAATCCTGCGGCACTGCGTGTACCTCGACAAAGACCTGGTCCTGCCGCCGATGGCAACGTCGGCCACCAGCCGAGACTTTGTTTGTCGTGGCCTCGACCGACTTGCAGGGCTCCGGGGCCATGACCATGCGCATTCGCGAGCAAATGGAGCGTCTGGGCAACCTCAAAACCAAATGCACTCTCACCGTCAGCGCGCTTCCAATTGAGCTTGCGCCCCACAAACCGGGCGCAGGCTTGGAGGAGCAGGTTCAAAACGTGGCCGACCGCGTAACCCAGATGATCATGACGAGAATGGAACGAAACCACACGGGCGCCAAGAAAGGCGCCAAAGCTTCCCATTGATGTGCCCAAGAAGATATGTCCACAAAAATAAGGAGAACTCCAATGCCAAGACCGAAGATTCTGCTGGTTGATGATGATCCTGATCTATTGCGTGCCCTGCGGCTGCGGCTGCGGGCTAACAACTACGAAGTGACCACGGCCTCCGACGGCTATGCCGCCATCGCCGCAGCCCAGAAAGAACGGCCAGCGCTGATTATTCTCGATCTCGGCCTGCCCGTCGGCGATGGCTTCGTCGTCCTTGACCGGCTGCAAAACAGCGACGCCCTCGCCGGTATTCCCGTGATTGTGCTGAGCGCCCGCGATCCTCAGAACAACGAGGAAAAAGCCCTGAAGGCTGGGGCCGCAGCATTTTTCCAGAAGCCCGCCGACAACGACGAATTGCTCAACGTAATCCGCGTCAGCCTGGGCCCGGGGACCGCAGCGCCCGCAGCCTGGCCGTCATAACTTGGCCAGCGCGAGTAAAGCCTCGACCGCCATTGTCATGCCAGAAGGAACCGTTCCTAAAGCCTCGAGCGCCCTCGGCGTTCTGCGGCGGCGTAAGGTGTCTCCGTCTCCACTGGTGCCGAAGCCGCCCGTAGCAGCTTCCAGCCAATCCTCGCCTAACTATCCTCCATCCCATTCAGATACAAGATTCCACACAAACCTCCAGAAAAGCATACGCAGTTTCCGAAAACCCATCTATAATCTTGGAAGTTGCTTTAGATAGGGCACTTAGCAGTTCCGGAATGGGAAACGACATGGCAGCGAAGTTGCTCATTGAGCCTCAGCCAGGCATCGAGTTGCCGGAGGGTGCTCTGCGGCCCGCCAGCCACCCCACAGGGGGGTCGCCGCCGAAAGCCATGAACCGGGAGAGCCAAGTCCGCTCCGTTGCTGTCCTGTTATTCCTTCTGACCGTGGCTGCGGTCGTCTTCGCCGGCTTCAATCTCAACTCCGAGTGGAAGTTCCTGGTTCCCGACGACGGCGTCTGGTGGGTCGAGCAAGGCGGGCACCTCACTGCCGACCGGGTCGATCCCAACGGACCAGGGGCAAGAAGCGGCATTAAACCCGGCGACCAGCTGGTTTCCATCGACGGGCAGGATGTCCAGAATATGTCGGGACTGGAGCGCCAGCTCTACCGCACCGGCATCTGGTCGAAAGCCACGTATTCCCTGCTCCGGCAATCGGTCCCGCTCGATTCCAGCGTCATTCTGGTTCCCGCGGAGCGTTCGCTCAACAACTGGCTGCGGCTGATTGCGCTCATCTATCTCGGCATCGGCCTCTACGTCCTGCTGCGCCGCTGGACCGCTCCCGGCTCCACCCACTTCTACATTTTCTGCCTCGTCTCCTTCATTGCCTATTCTTTCAAGTACACCGGCAAGCTGAACGATTTCGACTGGACGATCTATTGGGGCAACATCGCCGCCGGGATTTTGCAGCCCGCCCTGTTTCTCCACTTCGTCCTCACCTTCCCTGAAAAACGCGAGACGGTGCGCAAGCATCCCTGGCTCTGGCGCTGGTCTATCTGCCGGGAGCACTGCTGCTGGCCGCGCACATCGCCGCGACCCAGTGGCTGCAGGCCAGTGAGCGGCTGCGCTGGAACCTCGACCGCATGGAAATGTGCTACGGGTCGGTGTTCTTTCTCACCGCAGCCGGTCGTGCTCTGGTACAGCTACCGGCACGCCAGCACGACCATTCTGCGGCAGCAGTTGAAGTGGGTCACGCGCGGCACCGTCCTGGCCATCGTTCCCTACACCATTTTTTATGTCATCCCTTATCTGATGGGTCGCTGCCCGCACGGCCATAAAAGTCTCTGCATTGTCGCTGGCGCTGCTGCCGCTTACTTTCGGCTATGCCATCTTCCGCTACCGCCTGATGGACGTGGACCTCATCTTCAAGCGTGGCGTGGTCTACACCCTCGCTGCCGCCATCGTTCTCGGATTGTATTTCGGCCTGGTAACGGCCGTAGCCCTGCTCGTGCACAACTGGCGGCCCAACTCCGGTCCGGTAGGTCTGATCCTCGCGGTCGTGGTCACGGCCCTGCTGTTCGATCCGGTTCGCAAGTGGATTCAGGACCGCATCGACCAGTTCTTCTACCGCACCCGTTATGACTACCGCCGCACTCTGCTCGAGTTCGGCCGCGAGCTGAATTCAGAAACCAACCTGAATACTCTGCTGTCTTCGCTGATCGACCGCTTGTCCCGCACTCTTGCGGTCGACCGCATGGCGATTTTTCTGGCCAGCGAAACCACGGGAAGCTTTGTCCCGGCCAAGTCGTTCGGCCTCGCGATGCCGCACCACATCGACCTCGCTTTCCTCAGCGCGCCCCGGCCCGAACCGGCGGGACATCTTTTCTTCGAGAACACGCACCAGGTGCCCCGCGAGACCCCGGAAGCGCAGCAAGCCATCGCCCGGCTCGATCTGAACTACTACATTCCCTGCCACGCGCAGGAGAAGACCATCGCCGTGCTCGGCCTGGGCAAGACCATGAAGGGCGACTTCCTCTCCAGCGAAGACATGGAGTTGCTCGAAACCCTCGGCGGCTATCTCGGCATCGCCATTCAAAACGGACAGCTCTACGCCTCGCTGCAGCAGAAAGTTGCCGAGTACGAGCGCCTGAAAGACTTCAACGAAAACATCGTCGAATCCATCAACGTCGGCGTGATGGCGCTCGATATGCAAGACCGCATCGAGAGCTGGAACGCGCAGATGGAAGTAATGTACGCCGTCCCACGCTGGCAGACCCTGACCCAGCCGCTGAAAGCCATTTTCCCGCCCGAGTTCGTCGAAGAGTTCGATCGCATGCGGCAGGACGCAGGCATTCGCAACCTGTACAAGTTCCGCCTCAAGACGCCGGCCGGCGAAGTCCGCACTGTCAATGTAGCCATCGCGCCGCTCGTGACCCGCACGTTCCAGGTCATTGGCCGGCTTGTGATCATGGATGACATCACCGAACGCGTCGATCTCGAAACCCAGCTCTCCCAGGCCGACAAGCTTTCCTCCATCGGATTGCTGGCGGCCGGCGTGGCTCACGAAGTCAACACGCCCCTGGCCGTGATCTCCTCCTACACCCAGATGCTGAGCAAACAACTGCAAGGTGATCCGCAAAAAGCCAGCCTGCTCGAGAAGATCACGCGGCAAACCTTCCGCGCCTCGGAGATCGTAAACAACCTGCTGAATTTCTCGCGCACCAGCGGCAGCGAGATCGGCGATGTGGATGTCAACAAAGTAATCGCCGACACCCTCGCCCTGCTCGAACACCAGTTCAAGGTGGCCAAGGTCGAAGTGCACAACACGCCTGAACCTAAGCTGCCCGCCATTCAAGGCAATGCGGGAAGATTGCAGCAAGTGTTCCTGAACTTGTTCCTGAACGCGAAAGACGCCATGCCGGGCGGCGGCACGCTGCGCGTGGCCACGCTCAACGGTGAGAGCGTCAGCGTGTGCATCTCCGACACCGGAACCGGCATTGCCCCCGAGCACATTCAGCGCATTTACGATCCTTTCTTCACCACCAAGACCGCGCCCCGCGAAGGCCAGCCGCGCGGCACCGGTCTCGGCCTTTCCGTCACCTACGGCATCATCCAGGAACATGCCGGCAAGATTCGCGTGGAGAGCCATCCCGGGCAAGGAACCACCTTCACCCTCGATTTCCCTCTGAGCCGGAAGGCTGTCTCCTCCAAGGCCGAATATGTCTGACGCCGCCGTAATCTCGCGTACGTTCGTAAACGGAACGTCGGGCCTCGCCGGCGCCGTCCTCATCATCGATGATGAAGCCGAGATTCGCGAATCTTTGCAGACTCTGCTTGAGATGGAAGGCTTCGTCGTCGAAACCGCAGCTACCGGCGAAGCCGGCCTGCAGCGCATCGGCGAGCAGCCTTTCGACCTGATCCTGCTCGATCTCGCTTTGCCCGGCCGCGACGGCATGGACATTCTCGCGGAAATTCACGCCCACGAACCTCGCCTGCCCGTCATCATGATCACGGCCTACAGCACGGTCGAGAATGCGGTCCGCGCCATGCAGTCCGGCGCCGCCAACTTCATCAAGAAGCCCTGGGACAACGAAAAGCTCCTCGCCGACGTGCGCGCCGCCGTGGGCTGGCGCCGCGCCGAAGAAGAAAACGTCCAGCTGAAGCGCGCCCTCAAGCAGCGCTACAACTTCGAGAACATCGTGGGCAAGAGCGAAGTGATGTTGAAGATCTTCGACCTCGTCGCCCAGGTGGCCAACAGCCGCTCGACCGTACTCTTGCAGGGCGAGAGCGGCACCGGCAAGGAAGTCATTGCCAAAGCCCTGCATCTGAACTCGCCGCGCCACGACCGGCCTTTCGTCCCGGTGAATACCGGCTCCATGCCGACCGACTTGCTCGAGTCCACGCTTTTCGGCCACGTGAAGGGAGCCTTCACCAGCGCGATAGCCTCCAAAAAAGGCCTCTTCGAGATGGCCGACCGGGGCACGCTCTTCCTCGACGAAATCGCCACCATGGGCCTCGACACCCAGGCCAAGATTCTCCGCGTCCTGCAAGACCGCCGCTTCATGCACCTCGGTGGAGTGCAGGAGGTCCAGGTCGATGTGCGCATCATCGCCGCCACCAACATCGATCTGCGCCAGTCCGTGCGCGAAGGCCGCTTCCGCGAGGACTTGTTCTACCGCCTCAACGTGATCACCATCGACCTTCCTCCTCTGCGCCAGCGCAAAGAGGATATTCCGCTGCTGGTCGATTTCTTCCTCAAGAAGTATGCCCAGGAAAACGACCGCCCGGTGCGCAGCATCACGCCGGAGGCGTTGCGCCCCCTGATGTCCTATTCCTGGCCGGGCAACGTGCGCGAACTGGAAAACGTAATCGAGCGCGCCGTAGTGCTGTCGTCCGGACCAGAAATCACCATCGACCTGCTTCCCGACAATCTTCTGGGCCGGGGATCGGCTTTCGCTCTCCAAGATCCGCCCATGGATGCGTCGCTCTTTGAAATCGTGGAAGACGTAGAGCGCCGCGTCATCACCGACATGCTGGAAAAATGTAACTGGAACCAGACCGAAGCCGCCGAACACTTCAAAGTCCCGCTCTCCACCCTGAATCAGAAAATCCGCCGCCTGAACATCGAAATCAAGAAAAAGACCAGGGGATAAAGGAAGGGCAGTGGTCAGTGGCTAGTGATCAGTGGCCAGAAACCCTGTACCAACCTTCGGCGGGCACATTCGCTTGATCTTTCTGGCCACTGGCCACTGGCCCCTGACCCCTGTTCTGTTATAGTTTCGTGAAAGCGCCGCACTCGACCGCCGCGCTCCGAGCCGCATGGAACTCACATCGCCCACCGAACTCGTCAAGGAAAGAGTCCTGACGGTTCAGGATTACGTTCTGTTCTGCGGTCAGACAGTCGCCAATCTCTTCCGCAAACCGCTTTACTTTTCCGACATGATGCTGCAGGCGGACGCGATCGGCGTGGGATCGCTGCCTATCGTCGTGCTCACCGGCTTCTTCACCGGAGCGGTGCTGGCCCTGCAAGCCTCCAACACCCTCGAGCGTTTCGGCTCCATCACTCTGGTCGGACAACTCGTTTCCACTTCCATGGTCCGCGAACTCGGCCCCGTGCTCACCAGCCTGATGGTCGCCGGGCGGAATTCCTCCGGCATGGCCAGCGAGTTGGGCTCGATGGTAGTGACCGAACAAATCGACGCCATGCGTGCTCTGGGCACCGACCCCATGAAGAAGCTGGTCACGCCGCGCATGACGGCCACGATTTTCATGATGTTTTTCCTGACCATCATTTCCGACGTGGTCGGCCTGACCGGAGGCTTATTCATCGCCAAGGTCCTGCTCCGTCTCGATGCCCGCCAGTACTGGTACAACGCCTGGCAGTCGCTGGTTTTTCAGGATGTCTTCATGGGGCTGATCAAGCCCGTTCTCTTCGGCTTCATCATCGCGACCATAGGCTGCTTCTACGGAATGAACGCCCGCGGCGGCACCCAGGGCGTGGGCCGCGCCACCACGCAAGCCGTGGTCGCCGCGTCCGTTCTGATACTCGCGGGGGATTTGTTCCTCACGCGATTCCTGATGGCCGTATTATCGTTTAACTAGTCGTTGAGTGAGCCTGTCGTTAAACTAGCTGTCGTTGAACTAGCTTATGTCCGCGCCCACCTTGCCCCTCGATCGCCCCATCGCCAGCACAAAAGACAATGCTGCGCCGGCCATTGTATTTGAAGACGTGGCCTTGGCTTTCGGCGAGAACAAAGTTCTGCGCGGAGTTTCCTTCCGTCTGGCCCGGGGAGAAACCAAAGCTCTGTTCGGCGTAGCCGGCTCAGGCAAAAGTCTCATTCTCAAGCTGGCGCTGGGGCTGATAAAGCCTGACTCCGGCAACATTTTCGTGCTGGGAGAAGATGTAACCCAGATGCAGGAAAAACAGCTGTTCGCACTGCGCGACAAGATTGGAATGGTCTTCCAGGAAAGCGCTCTGTTCGATTCTCTCAGTGTGAAGGAAAATGTCGCGTACCGCCTCACCGAAGAGCACGGCGTCTATGATGACGAAATCGATCGCAAAGTGCGCGAGGTCCTGCGTTTCGTGGAACTTGAGAAAACGCTCGATCTCGATCCCGCCGAGCTCTCCGGAGGCATGCGGCGGCGCGTGGCCATCGCGCGCGCTCTAATTACGCGGCCGGAACTTCTGCTCTACGATTCGCCCACCGGAGGTCTCGATCCCGTGACCTCGAACACCATCATCGAACTGATTGTGAAGCAGCGCGATGTGTACCACACCAGCGCCCTGCTGGTCACCCACCGCCTGCAGGATGCTTTCACCATGGCCACGCACGAGTTCGACCAGCAAACCAACCACATCGTCCCGCTGCCGCCGGGCCAGCATTGCAGAGTTCCGTTAAGTTTTCTGATCCTGCGCGACGGCAAAGTGATTTTCGACGGCGACCTGCAACAACTCGCACACACCCAGGACGAGTACATCCGGGAATACATCTCGTAGAGTGGCCAGTGATCAGTGATCAGTGGGGATAAAGAACTCTAGTCGGGATCCGCTTTCTGGCCACTGATCACTGATTACTGGCCACTGGTTCTTTCACTTCCCTGCCATCAACTTTTCCACCTCATCAGCCCCTGAAGGCAACGCTCCGCTCAGCTTGATCAGCTTCCCATCCTGATCGACCAGGAAGTCGTCTTCGATGCGCACCCCAAGATTCTCCTCGGGAATATAAATTCCCGGTTCGATGGTGAATGCCATGCCCGGACCGAGCGGAACCGTATAGTCGTCGGGATCATGAACGTTGAGCCCGATGTAGTGGCCCAAGCCGTGGATGAAGTATTGTCCCAGCGGCTGCCCATGCAGATCCTTGCCATGAGTATTGATGTAATCGAACGCGACCTGGTAAAGCGAATCCCCGCCGCTTCGGCCTATGTGCGACTTGCCGGACTGGAAAGCAGCCATGGCGGCCTGTTGCGCTCCGAGAACGATGTCATAGATCTCGCGCTGGCGTGCCGTGAAGTGTCCGTTGATGGGAAGCGTGCGCGTAATGTCGGAGGCATACATCGAGTACTCGCCCGCGGCATCGATCACGACCATGTCGCCGGATTTCATCACGTTGTCATCATCAGAATAGTGCAGCACCGTCGAATAATAGCCAGACCCTACAATGGGCGCATACGCCACCCGCTCGCAGCCGCGCTTTCCCCACTCGTATTGCATCAGTGCAGAAATTTCGCGCTCGTTTACGTTCGGCTTCACTGCCTTGAACGCCGCAAAGTGTGCCGCCACTGAGGCGTCGACAGCTTTGCGAATCAGCACGACCTCTCCAGCATCCTTCGTGGTGCGCAGCGACCAGATCATCGGCTTCACATCCTGAAACGTCAGGTACGCGTTGAAGCGCTTCATGAACTGCAGCGGCTTGTACGAAGCCGAAGCTTCCTCGTCCGGATCGACATCGGTGTAGAGAACGGGATGGGCGCCGGTTGCATAGCGGGCAACATCGTTGGGCAGTTGCCCCATATCTTCCACATGATCGAAACCCGTAATGCTTGGCGCTTCCGGATTCTCCGCACCGAGCTTGGGTCCAGTCCACTTCTCCTGGGTGAGATTCCGCGGCGGCAGAAAAAGAATCTCAGTGTAAGGGCGCGCCGGCTTATCGCCCTGTGCATCGGCAGCCGACGCAATCAGCAATGCAACGCCCGGCTCGATCGATCCCGAGAGATAGAAAAAGTTATCGTCCTGCCGGAATCCGTAAAGATCGTTCGGACCGTCGTTCTCCGTGGCCGAAAACAGAACCACCACGCCTCCCACCTTCTTGGCGAGAGCTACGCGCCGGGCACGATAGTCGGAGTTGGGCTGGCGATCGAAAGCAAAGCTCGAAGCAGCCGTAGCAAGAAAGAAAATGCCAGCAAGAAAACCCGCGAGAATAAAGGAGGACCCCAGTTTTCGCATCACGTAATCCACCCTAGGTTCGATTCGAAAAGCCAAAGAAAGCGTCAGTCAATGTCGGTAGCGCCGGCGTCCCGCCGGCCCCGAGCGAACCGGCAGTGTGCCGGCCTGTTACATATTTCACACTCCCACCGGGAACGGCTTGGTATGAGTCCCCGCACTCAGCCCCACGCCGGCAAACCGCCCCTGCAGAAGCGACATCAATCCCGTGTACCAGTAACCCACCACAAACAGCAGCAGGAACGGAATCGTAACGTAGTTCTCATTCTCAACCGCATAGTACACCGTAAGCGCGAAGTAGGAGCCGATCAGCAGCTCAACCCACGGCACCCAGCCCAAACGCCTGCGGTATTTGGTAGCGCCGACTTTGTCTTTCTTCGATTCCACGTGGTATTTCGGCGTGCGAGCAAATGCACTCTGCTTGCCGATCAGCGCCTCAATCACGGCTTTAGTGTTGGTAATCGTCAATCCAATACCGAGAGCCATAAGGACGGGAAGATAAAGCAGTGCACGCGGCCAGCTCTTGGGAAAGAGCTCACGCTGCGAAACCAGGTAAAAGCTCGAAATAGAAAACGTCGACGCCATGAACAGCGGAAAGTCGATGAAGAGCATCTGAAACCATCCCTGATAAAAGCGGATGATCATGGCCGGCAAGATCAACACCGAGAGCACGATCATCAGCGGATAGCTCAGGTTCGCGGTCAGGTGATACCAGGCTTCGATCTTGGTGTGCAGCGGCGCATCACTGCGCAGCACCCGCGGCAGAATCTTCTTTCCAGTCTGGATCAGTCCCTTGGCCCAGCGCGCCTGCTGGGTTTTGAACGCAGTCATCTCCACCGGCAACTCGGCCGGGCATTCCACATCCTGCAGGTAGATAAACTTCCATCCCTTAAGCTGCGCGCGGTAAGAAAGATCAGTATCCTCCGTAAGCGTATCGTGCTGCCAGCCGCCAGCTTCGTCGATCGCGGCGCGCCGCCAAACCCCAGCCGTGCCGTTGAAGTTAAAAAAGACACCGCTGCGGGCGCGTCCCGAATGCTCGAGCACGAAATGCCCGTCGAGAAGAATCGCTTCCACCTGGGTCAGAAAAGAATAATTGCGGTTGATGTGCGTCCAGCGCGTCTGCACCATCCCGATCTTCGGATCGGTAAAGTGATGAATCGTGCGCAAAAGAAAATCTTCCGGAGGAGTGAAGTCGGCGTCGAAGATCGCGACGAACTCGCCTTTCGCGGTCTTCAGTCCCTCGGCCAGCGCGCCAGCCTTGAAGCCCTCGCGATTCGTGCGGTGATGGTAGCTGATGGGATTGCCCATCGCCGCATAGCGTTCCACGAGGTTGCGCGCCACTTCGACAGTTTCGTCCGTCGAATCGTCAAGCACCTGAATGTCGAGCTTTTCCGGCGGATATTTCAGCTTGCAGATCGATTCCAGCAGCCGCTCGACCACGTACTGCTCGTTGAAGATCGGCAGCTGCACCGTAACGCGCGGCAAGTCCTCGAAGTACGCAGCCGGTTCTGTCGTGCGCTTTCCTTTGTGCTTGTAATAGAGATAAACCAGAACGTAGCGATGCATCCCGTAGGCCGCGAGCAGCACGAGCACAATGAAATACGGAACCAGCAGCATGCGATCGAAGGCGTCAGTATGGTAAAGCCCCTGAAAAGTCTTATCTAAAAGATGTTGACGGAGGTAGGGCCCGATGCCCCTGGGGGCAGCCCATGCGGCCAGCACAGAAGAGACGATGAGATCAGAACGCAGCAAAGGGTTGGCTGAAAACCTTTATTCTACCGGATTCGGCGGGTTAGATTCAGGCTCTCACGCGCGATTACCGGATGACGTGGACCCTCACATCCACTTTGAGCTTCTTCCACGCCTTCTCCGCGGTGTAGACAGGAACTTTGAGCGCGATTCCCAGAGCGAGACACGCGCGGTCTCCCAACGATAGCCCAAGATGCCGGGTCTGAGTCACGAGGTCGCCGGCAATCCTTGCCTGTGCCTCATCAAATGCCAGCACTTCTCGAACCGGGCTGCTCGCGTCTTCCCACGCTTGTTCGGAAGGCCAACCGCGACTCACGAGCTTGGCTTGCGCTTCGGAGAGATTCACCGCACTGCCAACCGCGCGCGCCAGTAGATCAGAAGTCAGTTTCTCGGCTCCCGGCTCGCCTCCAATCACGGCGAGGATGGCGGAAGCATCAAGCACAACTCTATTCATGTTTGGCAGCCGCGCGGCGTTCCGCGAGCAACTCATCAACTAGCGAGCCACTCTTCACATATTGTCGGGCGCGGCGTTGCGCCCGCTGGATGCGACGCTGCTGGGTCGTGATGCGCAGCTCATCGTTCTCGATGCGCAGCACTACCTCATCTCCAACCTCGATGCCAAGAGCCTTACGAAAAGAAGAGGGAATCACGACCCGGCCGTTCTCATTTACACGTGTTCGGATTTCTTCAGACATGGCACTCTCCAGCTGAAATGACATTATTGTATCATAATGTCATAAAGTGGAGTTTCTGCCCTAACGCCACTACCGCCGCGTCGCCCAAGCCAGCCCATCGGGGTCATGGCCGGCCTCGATGCGCCCAGCCACTTCCAGCGAATGCAGATCGATGACAGCAACAAACCCATCAGGAGAGCAGGCTACGAAGGCCCGCACCCCGTCGGGCTGCATTTGAATGCCGGCCGCGCCGCGCCCAACCGCGATGCGTTTGACAGTCTTGTGAGTCGCGGTGTCGATAACCGTCACATCCGATCTCCGCAACGAAGAAATCAGCGCCAGCTTCCCGTCAGGCGTGAACTTCAGCCGGTTCGCGCCCCGCACATCCGCCGCCAGAGTCTCGGTCACTCGCTTACTTGCAAGATTAATGATCGACACAGTTCCATCCTCAGCGTTCGCGACCCAAATTTCTTTCCCGTCCGGAGAGACATCAAAACCCTCGGAGTCATTGCCCACTCGTACGACCGTTTCATTCCAATCGCCGCCCGGCGCGCCCAGCGCCGAGCCTTGTCCAGGAGGGCCTCCCGTAGCCTTCTCGATAATGCTCACCGTTCCGGAACTCACGTTGGTGGTGACAATCGTCTTCAGATCCGGGGAGACGTAGATCATGTGCGTCCGGTTCTGCCCCGTTCCCAGAATCCAATCCACGCTCTTAGTCGCCGGATCGTAGCTGCCAATCGCTTTCGCGCCTTCGGCGGTGAACCATGCCTTACCGCCCACAAAAGTTAATCCGTGCGGACCGTGCAAAGCTCCCAGGTCGACAGCCGGCAAGGCCTTTTGCGCCACCAGATCCACAACCGCCAGCGTGTTGTATGCCCCGAATCCGTAGTTGGAGGCGTAGGCCGTCTTGCCATCGCTGGACGCGATGACTTCGTGCGGATCCTTGCCAACCGGCACCCGCGCGAACACCTGCAAGCTCGAGGGATCGACGATTAACAGCATGCCGTCTTGCTTAGCGAGTATGAGCAATGCATTCGCCGGCGTGTCTGCAGCGTGCGCAAAGCCAGCGCTCAGTGTGCCGATGAACAGAACGAGGAAGGTCGATAAGCGTTTCATAATTCCAAAAGCATACGCCATTGCGGCCGGTGCGAGCACGAGGTTACTCCTGGTTTTCAATGGCTGGAATTACCTTGAGCTGCAAGTTCGTGCGATCGCCTTCACTCACGTGCAGCGCCCTGCCGCGGCCTTCATAACTCGCAAGGAATTGGGGATCGTAGTAAGCATCGCCATCGATACTCTCCCACGCGAAGATCGTGTAATCGCCGGGAGGCAAGCCGCGCAGCGTAAAGCGCCCGCTTTGATCGGTAGAAGCCTTGCGATAGCGATCGGGATGGGTGCGGAAGCGCGCTTCGGGCACAGCCACGACCACCGCGTCGGCGACCGGTTCATCTTTCTGATTCGTTGCCACGCCCTCCGCGCGGGCTCCATTGGCGCTCGCCAGCACATCGACATTTGTGGTGCCACCGCTCACGCTGAATCCAGAGTCCGCGGCTTCGCGCCCGCCCGCGGCCACCGACTTCAGAAACCAATCGGGCATGTCGCTCGCATCGGAGAGCTGAACATAATAGCGTCCGGCAGAAACATTCTTCCACTCAAAGCTGCCATCGGCATTCACGTGCGCCAGCGTCGGAGAACCGTCTCCAATCGTGACGCCGCCAAGCGCATCGTCATCGCCATCGGCAGAACGCAGCAGAAGAAACATCTGGCTGGCGTCAGGTCTCGATGCGCTGCCGGCCTCCATCCGCAAACGCCCGCGAATCGAGCCGCCGGCCTGCGGCGCAAGCTGCAGACCGTCCACGTTCGCCGAAGTAATCTGCAGCGACTGCCGCGCCAGCATGGGCACCGCGGCGTTATCTACGGTTGCGAAAATCGTGTAAGCTCCTGGAGAAACGTCGCGAATCTCGAAGCTGCCATCCCGGTGCATCTCCGCGCCGTTCAGTACCAGACTGAAATCTTTCGATTGCAGCATGATCGCTGCCGTAGTCCCAGGCGGCAGGTTCACCACCGAGCCGCGGATGGTCAACGTCGGGCTTTTGGTCAGCGAGAAGTTCGCGGGAAAGTCGTCCCCGGCATGCAATTGGATCGGCTCGGCCTGCCCGCGATCTCGCGTGCCCGGATAATAAGTGGTCTGGTAAGCGGCCGGCGCGGGCTTCTCGGAGCTTGCGGCGTTGCGAGGCATAGCGGCATTACCGGTGGTCTCGATCAGACTTCTGAAGTCCGGCGGCGGCGTTACTGAAATAAAGTAGTTGCCCGCGGCTAGGCCGGCGATGCGGTAATCGCCCAAGTCGTTGGTGCGCTCGGCTCCCACCTGCTCCCAGTGACTGCGTCCCGCGACAAAAGTCTGGCGCAATACGGCGACTTGCGCCTCAGCCATGGGATCGCCATCTTCATCCGTGATGCGCCCTTCGACCACCGCCGCGGCTTGCAGACGAATGACTAAATCTTTCAGCTCCTGCCCGGCGCCGAGCGTGAGCACGCGGCCTTCGCTCCTTCTCTGGTGCTTGTCGACTTCCTGGTAGCCGGTGCGCTCCACAAACAAGCGATAGCGCCCCGGCAAGATGTTCTCGATGCGAAAGCCGCCATCCACGCCGCTCAGCGCGGTGTAGTTCCCGCCATCGCTCTGGCTCTCGGTGATCAGCTCGATTAGCACCTTCTTCACGGGCTCGCTGCCGGGATCTTTGGTGACGATGCCGGCGACGACAGCGCGTGCTGGTGCGGAAGATTGCGCGGCGGATGAAGTTGGGCTCTGCAGTGAAAGCGCAACGGCGGCTGCGACGACGAGCCACAACAGACCTGCGGGAAAAACCTTCATCTTGTCTAGTGCTGGGGGCTGTCGGGAGTGCGTCGAGTCGTCGTCGCGAGGATCGGATCACGTGCGCTTCGACCTTATCATTCTAACCTGAGGTGGGTGGTTGATCCAGATCAAAAAAATTGCAGATTGGAGCTCGTAAAATATCTGGAATCAGCAACTTACGTTTTTGAGGTCTGGCTACGATATTGACAGCAAACGACTTACTTGCAAAATATTCCATCCAGAGGACTTAGAGGATCTCGCTTCGGCTAAATGCCTTGGAATCAGCAGAGCGGATCGTAAAATCTTGCATTTACGGGACTTATCTCTCGTTGCGGTTCGATTGTCAAAGATCGGGTGCGCTGCGCCGGCTTCGTGGTCTCCGGCTTGATCATTGTCGGACGCAGGGTCTGTGGATGGCAAGGTTAGATGTCACAGAGTGGCATCTATATCTCGGGAGATGATCGCTCGCGACCTACGATAGAATATCTGGTGTGAGGTGGTCATGGCACAGATGACGCCGCAAGTTTCCGAGGTGCTGGAGAGGGCGCTCGCGCTTTCTACGCAGGATCGAGGCCTGATCATCGATCGACTGATTGAGAGCCTCGATGAGGGGTGCGCCGAGGAGGGAGTGGAAGAGGCCTGGGCAGGGGAGATCAAGAACCGGGTCGATGAGATTCGATCGGGCAAGGCCGAAATGATTCCAGGCGACGAAGTCCGGCGACGTCTTGCGGCTCGGCTTCTCAATGGCGCGACGAAGTAAGCCTTATCGCCTCCACCGGCTGGCGTGGCAGGAAATTGAATTTAGCGGGACGCGCGGCCTCGGGAATTCCGGGGCCGTTTCCATTTTCCGGACGGCCACAATCCACCACTCGCTGAGGGGCAAACGGCGGGCGCTCCGGGTAGTCTACTATGCCGTCTGCTGGAGCGAGAATCGTGCGGATGCCCAATCGGCGACGACTGTCCAGAATGTTTTTCGAGTTTCCGCAGCGGCCGCACGCGCCGCGTCGTACGCTTGTTCCAGTGTAGCGTTTGTATTCTCGGCAACGTACGTTCCTGTGGGCAGTTGATACTTCTTTCCGTCGTTTGCGACGATCGTTCGCGAAAATCCGCGTCCCTGTGCAGCTGCGTGCAGCGTTTCGTAATCGTTGTAGGTCGCGCTGTGTAGTTCAATCCGAGCTACGTAGTTCGCCATCTATTTACCCCTCGCCATAAATTTGACTTTGACAGGCTCTTTGACCTTCTTCTTCGCTTCGAATGCAACCCTCTCGCCGTCTCGGGTTCTGAATCTGACCGGGACTTCCTCCCGAACTGTTTTGTGCGCTTTGAACTCAACCCTGTGTTTCTTATCGCTCATTCCCTCCTCCTCATTTGCCCGATTGGAACGCTTTATTACGCACAATACGCCGCGTTCGCCGACTTGTCAACAATGCCGACAAAAAATTTCTATGTCCATTTCCGGAGATCAGCCATGGTTGCCGGGAAGGCGATAGCAGTCCCATCGTCTCAAGGCGGATACCCGCAGCTCGTCTTGAAACGTCGAACAGAGTGGCGATCTCTGCCGTGAGCTTTACAGCAGCAGGTGATCCGGCGATCAGGCCATCGGCATGAAGGTTCAGGTTAGTAACAGTGTGTCCCACGACCGCGCGAAAGAGACCTTGTGGCATTAGTAGCGCAGCCATGCCCATGTTCGCCTGCACCTCGCGCCAGTCGCTCGCACGTCCTCGAAAGAGCACGTTCTTTTTCAGGCAGCGCATAAGTTGCTTCGGCGGCTGTGGCTCGATGGAGAAGAGGGCTGCTTGGCCTTCGTTAAGTTCGAACAATATTCTGTGCATTACAACGTGGCTTGCCTCGTGCGCCATCGTTGCGCGCCAACGACCCCGAATGCCGGGTGGCGTGTCGTCGTCATCAATCGCCCCGGTCAGGTCGCGATTTATGAAAATCTTCGGGGCGCTGCCCTTGTGGAACTCGGTCAGCCCGAGAACGTCAGGCTCCAGATCGGCGTGCTGATCCATTCGCGCACCCACGGATCCGATGAACCGCTCTATATCCGTGGCTGGGCTCTCTTCCGAGGCGAGGCACATCGAGTTGCGTAACGCATCCTCCATCATTCTCTCGATGTCCGATGGCTGGTACCAAAGACGTTCTTCCCCGTCCTGCCGTCGGTACAACCCCGACCGCGACCTCACTTCTGCCCTCCTTTCGCGCGCGCGATCTCTTCATCCGCTTTGGTGATCAACTTCTGCACTGTTTCAGGCGAGGCTCGTCCCTGCGCCAGTCGTCGCAGGAGCACGCCGGTCGCCGGGGTCTTCATCATGTAACGAACAGCGTCGTCGCCGAACCGCCCCGCGCGAGCCATGAGGTCGTCGTAGTCAAGATGTAGAAGGTTCGCGAGCCTCAGCAAAACTTCTTCGGATGGGATTCTGCGGTCATTTTCAATATCGCTCAGGTAGGAGGGGGTTATGTTGAGTTTCTTTGTGATGCCGCGAAGACTGCCTAACTTCGCACGGGCATCGTAGATCACTTCGCCGAGGGTTCTGTTGTCGTTTGCCATGTACGCCGATAAGCGTATAGGACAGGGTCGGTTGGGTCAATACGGCCGGCGCCCGATCCGTTATCTTAACCAACAGCGAGGGGAAAGCACTTGCGCGCGTCTCAATTCAGGAAGCACTGCCGATAGAGCGTGTCGCGTTGGGCAGGGCGGAAACCGGCGTCGCGGATTATGCGGCGTAGCTCTTCTTCGGTGGTGCAGTTAGTTACGCCTGCGGCTCTCACTACATTTTCTTCTAACATTACCGAGCCCACGTCGTTGCCGCCGAAGCGGAGGCCCATCTGGCAGACTTTCAGGCCTTGCGTGACCCAGCTCGATTGCACGTTCAGGAAGTTTGAGAGATAGAGGCGCGAGAGGGCCAGGGTCTTCAGATACTCGACGGCGGTGGCTTCGTCCCAGTGGCGGCCGCCTAGCGCGGTGTTGTGGGGCTGGAAGCTCCAGGGGATGAAGGCGGTGAAGCCTCCGGTTTCTTCCTGGAGATCGTAGAGTCGCTGGAAGTGGTTGACGCGGTTTTCGTAATTCTCGCCTACGCCGAACATCATGGTCGCGGTGGTGCGCATGCCGATCTGGTGGGCGGTGCGGTGGACGTTGATCCAATCGTTGGTGAGGCACTTCAGGCGGGCGATTTTGTAGCGGACTTCGTCGTCGAGAATTTCGGCGCCGCCGCCGGGGATGGAATCGAGTCCGGCATCGCGCAGGCGGAGAATCGTGTCGCGAATGCTGAGGCTGCTGTACTCGGCGATGGCGATGATCTCAGACGCGGAGTAGCAATGCAGATGAACTTGCGGAAAACGATCTTTGATGCCGCGCAGCATCTTCTCGTGCCAGTCGATCTTGAGGTCGGGATGCAGGCCACCTTGCATGAGCACGCCGGTGCCGCCGAGTTCGACGGTCTCGCGAATCTTTTCGTAGATGGTGTCGAAATCGAGGATGTAACCTTCCTTCGCCGCCGGGCCTTTCAGCGGGCGATAGAAGGCGCAGAAAGTGCAGTATTCGGTGCAGAAGTTGGTGTAATTAATGTTGCGGTCGATGATGTAGGTGACTGTGCCCTCGGGATGCAGCTTGCGGCGGACTGCGTCGGCTTCCATGCCGATGCCGATCAGGTCATCGGACTCGAACATCTCCAGGGCTTGTTGCTTGGTCAGGGACATGTGCAGCTCAATTCTAACGGAGGGTGGGGGGTTGGGCCAAATGCGGGGACAGACTTAGGTAGTGGTGCAGTTTGGCTTACGCACTGGGCTTGGTTAAGCGGGAGATCCCTTCGACTTCGCTCAGGATGACACTTGTAGGGTGACGGTCGGTCTGCACGACTACCGACGGCTAGGCTGTGGCTGCTCCTAACTTCTTGCGGTAGCGGAAGTACTGGACCAGTGTCACCGCCGTCCCGATTACAGCCAGGCCGATCAGGACGGCCATCGCCGGTTTGTAGTATCGAGTGAAGAACCGCAGGATGTGCCTGCCGTAAACGAATCCCAGGGCGGCCTCGATGAGGTAGCGAATTCCGCGGCCGAGCACCAAGGCTGCGAGGAACTTTTTTCGCGAGTACTGCATTGCGCCCGCAGCCACCAAAAACGGGAGGAACGGAAACGGCGGAGGGAGTAAGGCGGGAATCACGATGGCGGCGAATCCCCAGCGCTCGAATGCCCGGGAAACCTGCGCAGATCTTTTTTTGGAAAGCTTGCGCTCCATCATCTCTTTGCCGCCCTTGCGCGCGAGGGCATAAGTAATGTAGCCGCCGATGACCGCGCCGAGGGTGGCCATGAAGGCGTAGTAGGGCCACGGTTCCTGATGACGGGCTGCGAGCCAGATAGTTAGGACGTCCATGCTGCCGGTCACCGGAATCACGGAGTTGTCTATCAGTCCTAATAGAAGTAGACCGATTCCACCCAGGTGACGGAGTTGCCGCCAGAGCGGCACTGCGAGCAAGGGATGTAGAGGAAGCAGCATTTGGATTTGTTAAACAATTGCGGCGTTTGCCGGGACATTGCCTGGACATTTGCCTGGATCAGGAAACGCATCTCGGGCGCGGCTGGCAGCGCCCCGATCTCGGCTGCATGACGGTAGAAGAGTTGCAGGCCCTGCAGGCAGGCAGCGTCGAGGTGGTAATAAATGTTTTCGGTGAGGTAGGAGCGTATGGCAGATTCTTCGAGATTGAGACGTGGAGCCCATTCGCGGGTGATGTGATCGAGGCTGGCGGGTTCGAGTCCGTGGTCGCGGGATTGTTGAAATATTGCTGCCAGGTCTTGTGATGGCGCGACTTCACGCAATGCATCTTCCCGAACTGCCCAGAAGGCGAAGACGAAGGGCTTGCCGGTGTGGCGAATCCACTCTTCAGCTAGGTCGATTGTGTGATAGCGCGAGCGGTCGATTTGGAGAGCGGGATCTCCGATCAGTAATCCGGCGTCGTGTTGGGCTAACATTTTTTCGATATCCGGTTCCATCGAACTGAATGTACGGCCGCCGCCCAGCCATTTTTCAAACAAAATTTTGGTCAGAGCGACCGAGGTCATGGAAGATGTGTCGAGAGCCACGGTGCGAATCTTTTCGATTGGCTGGCGGCTGACCAGGAGAATCGAACGCACGGGGCAGCGCGAGGCAATCGCTACGCCGGGCAGGATCATTAGCCTCGGGACCTGGGCGTAAGCCGCCGCCGGGATGATGCCGATATCGGCGGTTCCGGTCTCGAGCGCACGGGCGCAGGCCGACGGCAAGGTGTAGGAAATATCGAACTCGCTTCCGGCCTCGCCGTTTTCGAAATCCCACATGAGGGGAGCGGCATTGAGGTAGGAAATCGCAGAGATGCGCAGAGGTCTCATTCCTGTTTTGATTTTAGCAGACCTTTTTTCGACAGGCTTTTGTGACGGCTTCCCTTGACACGCGTTTCGGCGAGTCGGTAGAGTCCGCGCAGTCTCCGTCTCGAGGCTGGGAAGCACTGGAGTAGACGTGGCAAATGCGGTTGCTGTATCGCCCTCTGTTACTCACATTCTGGAGTGGCTTGCGATTTCACTGACGCCGGGTTTGGGGCCGACCAAGGCGCGGAAGCTGGTGGAACATTTCGGCAGCGCTGAAGCGGTCTTTCGCGCTTCGCTCACCGAGCTGGAAAGTACTGGCATGCAGGCGGTTTCGGCGCAGTCGATTGCGACGGGGAAATCGGCGGAACTGGCGCGGGAGGAAATTGCTCGGGCTGTGACTGCTGGAGTGACGGTGGTGTCGCTTGAAGATCCCTGTTATCCGCCGCGGCTCAAGGAAATTTATGATCCGCCGCTGGTGCTTTATGTTCGGGGTAATCCCGAAGTGTTGACGCAGCCCGGGGTTGCGATGGTGGGGACGCGTCACCCCACGCCTTATGGTTCGGGGATGGCCGAGCGACTGGCGTGCGACCTGGCGGCGCAGGGGTTGGTAATTATCAGCGGGATGGCGCGCGGGGTCGACACGGCAAGCCATCGCGGGGCGATCTCGGCCAAGGGTAAGACGATTGCGGTGTTTGGCACGGGCGTGGATGTGATTTATCCGAAAGAGAATTCGCGGCTTTCGGAACAGATTCTTGCGCTTGGCGGCGCGCTGATCTCGGAATTTCCGCTTGGCACCTCTGCCTTTCCGCAGAATTTTCCCATCCGCAACCGGATTTTGAGCGGCATGTCGGTGGGTGTGCTGGTCGTTGAGGCGGCTGAATATTCTGGAACGCGGATCACCGCGCGGTGCGCTTTAGAGCAGAATCGCGACGTTTTCGCTGTGCCGGGCAACGTCACGAATAAGAATTCCTGGGGGCCGAATACGCTGATCAAGCAGGGCGCCAAGCTGGTCGCGACGTGGGAAGATGTTTGGGAGGATCTGCCACCGGAAGTTAAACTTGCGTTGACTCCAGCGAGCTCGCCTGAATCCGGGAGAGGCTCGTCGGCATCTCTATTCCCGGACGAAGGGCTTCCGCCGCATGAAAAGCGGATTCTTGCCTTGTTGAAAGCTGATGAAGCCACGCATATTGATGAGTTGGTGGAGAAGCTGGAGGCGGAAATGTCATCGTCGGAGATTTTTGCGGCGCTGTTTGAACTGGAATTAACAGGTAAAGTCAGGCAGATGCCTGGGAAGAATTTTGTGAAGAGTTTTTAGCTGTCAGCTATCAGCTCTCAGCTTATGGCGGATGCGGCAATGCAGAGCTTTCGGAATCTCAAGGTCTGGGAAAGGGCTCACACTTTGACGCTTGACGTCTACCAATCGAGCAAATCGTTTCCTCGGGAGGAGATGTACGGATTGACCAGCCAGATGCGGAGGGCGTCAGCGTCGATCGGCGCCAACATTGCAGAGGGGTCTTGTCGAAGAGGAGATGTCGACTTTGCGCGGTTCCTCCAGATGGCTGCGGGCTCGACAAGCGAATTGGAGTATCACTTGCTGCTTGCCAGGGATCTCAAGCTGTTGCAGACGCCAGATTATCAGCGCCTTTCCGGTCGAGCCGTGGAGGTGAAACGAATGCTCACATCTCTCATACAAAAGCTGAGAGCTGCCAGCTGATGGCTCACGGTTTTTTCCCCGGTAACTTGTTGCCTTCGTCCCATTCGTGCTAGGTTCAAAGCGAAAACTTAAGAACTGAGGGTGCATTGATAAAGAGTTTAGTTATTGTCGAATCGCCGGCTAAGGCGAAAACGATCCAGAAATATCTGGGAAAGGGATTTACGGTCGAGGCCTCGCTTGGCCACGTCAAAGATCTGCCGAAGAGCACGCTGGGCGTGGATACGAGCAACGACTTCGAGACCGATTACGTTGTCATTCCGGGGAAAGAAAAGGTTCTGGCCAAGCTGAAGAAGCTGGCGGGGCCGATGGATGCGATCTATCTGGCGCCTGACCCGGACCGCGAGGGCGAGGCCATTGCGGCCCATCTGGCGGGAGAACTGGCGCGCAACGGGCACGCGAAGAAAGCGAAAAAGAAGAAGGGCGAGGCCGACGCGCCTCCGCGTATTCAGCGCGTTACTTTTAATGAAATTACGAAGCGGGCGGTGCAGGCGGCGTTCGAACATCCGCGGGCCATCGACCAGAATCTTGTAGATGCGCAGCAGGCGCGGCGCGTGCTTGACCGGCTGGTCGGGTACCAGGTTTCGCCGCTGCTGTGGGATAAAGTTCGGCGCGGGCTTTCTGCCGGACGCGTGCAGACGGTTGCGCTGCGCTTGATTGTGGAGCGCGAACGCGAGATCAAGGCGTTCGAGAAGAAAGAATACTGGACGATCGACGCGCACCTAGCGGCGAGCAAGCCTCCTGCGTTCGATGCGCGCTTTCTGGGCAAGGGCGAAGAGAAGATTGAGGTCACCAATGGTGAGGATGCGGAAAAGATCCGCGCGGCGCTGGAACAGGCCGACTGGATTGTCCGGTCGGTTGATAAGAAGGAGCGACGCCGCAACGCAGCGCCTCCTTTCACCACCAGCAAGTTGCAGCAGGATTCCTCGCGCAAACTGCGTTTCAGCGTGAAGCGCACGATGATGATTGCGCAGCGGCTTTACGAAGGCGTGGAACTGGGCGAAGAGGGACTCGTCGGCCTGATCACCTACATGCGTACTGACTCGACTCGGGTTGCGCCTGAAGCGATTCAGGAAGTGCGCGAATATGTGGGCAAGGAATACGGCGCGGCCTACCTGCCCGAGACTCCGAATACATATAAGGAGAAGAAGGAAGCGCAGGCGGCGCATGAAGCGATTCGGCCGACTTCGGCGATGCGGCACCCGGATGAGGTTAAACAGTACTTAAAGGAAGATGAGTTCAAGGTTTACAAGCTGATCTGGCAGCGCTTTGTGGCGTCGCAGATTATGCCGGCGGTGTTCGATCAGACGACCGTGGACATCGACGCGAAAAGTAAGAGTGAGACATTCTGGTTCCGCGTGACTGGATCGGTGATGAAGTTCGATGGCTTTCTGCAAGTCTACGAAGAATCGAAGGAAGGCAAAGACGAAGAAGACGAAGAACTGAAACACAAGTTGCCGGCGCTGGAAGCTGGACAGAAGCTCACGCTGAAGGAATTGAAGCCGGAGCAGCATTTCACCGAGCCGCCGCCGCGCTACAACGAAGCTTCTCTAGTAAAGGAGCTGGAAGAGCGCGGCATTGGGCGTCCGTCAACCTATTCGGCGATTCTGTCGACGATTCAGGAGCGGCAGTATGTGCAGAAGCTGGGCGGGAAGTTTACGCCGACGGAGATTGGGCTGGTGGTCACCGATCTGCTTGTAGAAAACTTCCGCGACATTTTCGATATTGCCTACACCGCCGGCCTGGAAGAAAAACTCGACGAGATTGAAGAAGGCAAGGAGAAGTGGACGGACACGCTCGCCGAGTTCTACAAGAAGTTTACGAAAGATCTCAAATATGCCGAAAAGCATATGGAGAACATCAAGCGGATGGAGAAGCCCACGGACGAGAAGTGCGAAAAGTGTGGCGCGCCGCTGGTGATCAAGTGGGGCCGGCACGGTTCGTTCTATGCTTGCAGCACCTACGATAAGGAAGATCCGAACACTTGCACGTTTACAAAAGAAAATCCGATTAACCTGCCTGATCTTGATTCGGCCGACGTGCAGGAAACCACGCAGGAGGAATATTGCGAGAACTGCGGGCGGGTGATGGTACTGAAACGCGGGCGCTTCGGACAGTTCATGGCGTGCACGGGGTATCCGGACTGCAAGACTACGCGGCGGCTTGACCAGGGCAAGAAGGTTCCGGACATTCCTTTGGATGAACCTTGCCCGAAGTGCGGGCGGAACATGATGATCAGGCATGGACGCTATGGGGAGTTCACGGCTTGCAGCGGGTATCCTGAATGCAAGTACGTGAAGCAGAACTATATCGGCGTTAAGTGCCCGGAGTGCAAAGAAGGCGATCTGGTGGAGAAACGGGCGCGCAAGGGCAATACTTTCTATGGGTGCGGAAATTATCCCAAGTGCAAGTTCACTTCGGCGCATAAGCCGATTGCGGAAAAGTGCACAAGTTGCGGCAGCGAGTATCTGGTCCAGAAATTCCTGAAAGACGGGCCGGTGATTGCGTGCCCGAATAAAGAGTGCGAGTACGAACGGCCTGCGCCTGAGCTGGCGGCGACTACGAGCGCGTAGAATTCATTGAGTGATTGAGCGATCGGGTCATTGTGCGATTCGGTGGCTGCTTCAGGATTCGACTTTGCAATCGCAAAATCACTCAATCGCTCAATGACTCAACTCCAATCAAGCACTCAATGACTCAATTCCGAACGAGGTGATTCATGTCCAAGAAAGCGACCGCTACGGATGCTCAACTCATTATGCAACTCTACGACCTGCGCCGCGAGGCGGAAATTCGCAAGGCGCGCAACTGGTGGGTGACCGGCTTTTGGCCGGAAAGCGCCGATGATTTCATGAAAATTGTCGGAGCGATGGGCTCGCAGGAAAACAACTGGTTGCGCCAGGTCAGCGGATACTGGAGCATGGCTGCTGCCTTCGTGGTGCAAGGGGCGCTGAGCGAAGAGTTGTTCATCCAGCCGGCAGTGAGTGGGGAGATGTTTTTTGTGTTCGGCAAGGTTCATCCCTTTCTGAAAGAGCTGCGCGAAAAGATCGGGGACCCGCACATGTTCGAGAACATCGAGAAGGTGATCACGGGTTCGAAGTTTGGGCGCGAACGGCTGAAGCTGACGCTGAAGCGGCTCGAAACGATGCGTGAGAAGAGGGCTCTGGGGAAGGCAAGCTAGAGAGGTTGGCTTGGTCGACTTCGCGAAGGGCAGGCAGCCGAGGGCGGCTGTCCCACACAGGCATTCTCACATCGCATCTCCACGTTAGCAGCTGCTCGCACTGAGACGTTGGGTCATCTGTTATCCTAGATGGCTGTGCGGATGATCTGGTGGTTCCTGATCCTGGGTGCGAGTACGCTGGTGGTGGTGTGCGTTGCGATCGCGTTGTATGTGCGGTTGCGGCACCATTTGCAGGCTGCTCATGCCGCCCACGAGGGGAGTTCCAGCGAAGCGGAGCGGGGGCCGCGCAGCGTTGAGTAGTATGTTCCTGTTTCAAAAATTCGGAGACCTTCCATGGCAAAACCGGCAATTCAAACCTTAAGCACATCGCAAGGGCGGATTTTTGAAGGCGCGCGGCAAATTGCTCTGGTGGTGGGCGGCAGCTTGCTGGTGGCCGTGTGCGCGCACATCACGATTCCCTTGCCGGGCACGCCCGTGCCCCTGACGGTGCAGAACTTCGGTGTGCTGTTGGTGGGGCTGTTGCTCGGCAGCCGACGCGGATTCGCAGCGCTCGCACTTTACCTGGCCGAGGGCGCGATGGGCATGCCGGTGTTTAGTCCCACGGGGCCGGGAGGGATCGCACAGCTGCTCGGACCGACCGGTGGATTTCTGCTGGCTTATCCGCTGGTGGCGTGGCTTGCGGGTTTTGTGATGGAGCGGGGACGGAAGAGTTTTGCCTGCGCCGCGCTGGGTGGGTTTCTTGGCGAGGTTGTACTTTTTGCCGGAGGTTTAGGCTGGCTCGCCGTGTTGACGCATTCGGTGACGCAAGCGATTCGCTGGGGGCTGTACTGGTTTGTTTTCGCGGAAGTGATCAAGGTGATGATGGCTGCGGGAATTGCGGCGCGCTGGCCGCGTGCTTCGGTGACGCAACGGTAAAGAGCATGCGGGATAAGCAGTTTGGAGTCTAAATAATGACCGTAATTTCCGAACAAGAAGCGAAGCATTCCTCCGATGCAGGCTCCGGGGTGCGCGAGATCAGCATTGCTCACAGCCCAGATTCTGATGATGCCTTCATGTTTTATGGACTGGCTACTAATAAGGTGCGCGTTGCGGGACTGCGGTTCACGCATACGCTTTGCGATATCGAGACGCTGAACCAGAAGGCGCGGGAGGGCGTTTACGATGTGACGGCGATCTCGTTTCACGCCTATCCTTATATTCAGGATTTGTACGCGCTGATGTCCTGTGGCGGCAGCGTGGGTGAAGGTTATGGGCCGATGGTGGTTTCGCCGCGTCCGTTTACGCAGAGTGAGATCAAAGAGAAACGCATCGCGGTTCCCGGTATGCTCACGACTGCGTATCTTGCGTTGCAGCTTTTTGCTCCGGGCGTGGAAACGGAAGTTGTGCCCTTCGACCAGATTATTCCGCAGGTGCTTGAGGGCAAGTATGAGGCTGGACTGATCATTCATGAAGGCCAGCTCACTTTTGACAAGGCCGGCCTGCACCGCATTGTCGACCTTGGCCGGTGGTGGCAGAAGATGACGGGGCTGCCTTTGCCGCTGGGAGGGAATGCGATTCGCCGCGCTCTGGGCCCGGAATTGGTTGCCGCTGTCAACGGCGCGTTGCGCGATAGCATTCAGTATGCGCTCGATCACCGGGAAGAGGCTTTGTCCTATGCCATGCAGTTCGCTCGCGATCTTGATCCGCAGACCGCTGACCGGTTCGTCGGGATGTATGTGAACGAGCGCACGCTGGATTACGGTCCGGATGGGCGCGAGGCCGTGGTGCGACTGCTGGACATGGGGCACAAAGCGGGAATTATCGGGCCTGAGGCGCGGGTGGATTGGTTGGTTTAGAAAGTTCTCGCAAGGAGCATTCGCGGTTGTCCGGTACCGCCGAAAAAATCCAACAATCCCAAACGCTTCTGATCGACGCGGACGATACGCTCTGGGAAAACAACGTCTACTTTGAGCGTGCCATCGTCCGCTTTATTTCGTTTCTGAATCATCACGAGTTTTCTCCGGAGCAGGTGAGGGAAGTGCTCAACGACGTGGAGCGCGAATCGATCGCGACGCATGGTTATGGCCTGCACAGCTTTTCACACTCGCTGGTGGCGACGTTTGAACGGCTCAGCGTGCAGCCGGTTACGCCGGAGTTGCATGCTCAGATCACGGGCTTCGCGCAGACGATCTATGCGCATCCGATTGAATTCCTGCCCGATGTTCCGCAAACTTTGCAATATCTCTCTGCGCGGCATCGGCTGATCCTGGTGACCAAAGGCGCGTTCGAGGAGCAATCGGGAAAGATTGAGCGGTCGGGACTGCGGGGATATTTTGCGGCCACGGAGATCGTGGCGGAAAAAAATCCTGAGGTTTATCACGCCCTGGTCGAGAAACACTCGCTGGTGCGTGATTCGACGTGGATGATCGGCAACAGTCCCAGGTCGGACATCAACCCGGCGCTGGCCGCGGGTTTGCACGCGGTATTCGTGCCTCACGGTGATACCTGGATCCTCGAACATGAAGAAGTGAATGCGGCGCCTCAGGGGCAGCGGCTGTTGATTGTGGGGCGGTTTGCGGAGTTGCGGGAGCATTTCTAGCGCCGACCCTCGGGGGCCGAAGCCCCGATCTACGAGAGACGCTTTACGCGGCGCTGAAGCGCCGCTCTTCCACGGTATTACCCTGCGCTCGACATCACCACGCCAGCACCAAACTAACCAACAAGCGGCTCTCGCGGGGCGTTGTTGCCGCATGCTACGCTCATTCTGCTCTGCATTCTCGCACTACTCGTCTTGGCCGTGGAGACCAACCATTTCCGCAGGCTGTTGCGCACTGTTGAAGCTCTCTCCGAACTGGGGCCGGAGCTGACGGCGGAGCGCGAATTTTCAGACACTTCACGCCGCATGCTTGCCGCGGTAATGGAAGCCGCGGGCGCGCGCGAAGGTGCGCTCTTCGTTTTCAGCGACAAGCCCACCATGCTGACTTCGGTGGCGGCCGAGGGATTCGCCATGCTGCCTGAGCCGGCGATTATTCCTCTTCTGCCGAAACACGCGCACGCGCTGGCAGCCGCGCGCGGACCGATTGTGCTGAACGCTTCGACCTACTCTATTTTCCTCAGCTCGAATGGCAATGTAGCTCCGGAGCTTTTCAAGTGCCTGGCCCCGCTGAAAGCTTCGGGCAAATTGGCCGGCATTGTGGCGCTGGGCAGGCGTCCTGGAGATGCGCCTTACGAAGAAGCGGAACTGGACGCGATGGACCTGCTGTGCAGCTACATTGGGCTGGCGGTGCAGAATCATGCACTGTCGCAGACGCTGGCGCAGCGGGTGACGGAGAATTTGCGGCTGATGGCTTCGCTGCACGGATTCTATGACACGGCGCTCGAGGCATTTGCCACTGCGATTGACGTGAAGCACGTGAACATTCACGGGCACTCTCTGCGCGTAGGCCGCTATGCCGCCGCGATCGGCGAAGCGATGGGAGTGGATGCCGGCGAAGTGGCCGCGCTGCGCAGCGCCGGATATCTGCACGATATTGGCAAGGTGGCAGTCGACCGCCGCCTGTTCAGCAAACCGGGCGCGCTCAATCCCGAAGAGTTTCGCGAAATGGCGGACCATACTGTGGTCGGGCATCAGATTGTGAGCAGCGTCGAGTTTCCCTGGCCGAAGATTCACGAGGCCGTACGCTGGCATCATGAGCGCAACGACGGGTCGGGTTATCCTGACGCGCTCGCCGGCGACGATCTGCCGATGCCGGTGCGCATCATGGCGCTGGCCGATACGTTCGATGCCATGACCAGCACTCGCCCTTATCGCGAATCGCTTTCGCTGGGCAGCGCGTTGAGCGACCTGGTGCGCATGACTCCGCAAAAATATGATCCTAATGTGGTGCAGGCCTTTCTGATTCAGGTGCGGCGAGATGCCGTGGGCAGCAATCGGGCTCCGCTGCTGGCCGATCATATGCCGGTGAATATTGCTCCCGGCGATGTTGACCAGCTGGCTGCGACCTTGCAGCATAAGGTTTCGCGCGGGAAGACGTATTTGACGTAGAAGCTCCTAGCTTCTAGCTCGCAATCCTGGCTTCCCACAGGCTTCCTGGTCTTTGTCTTTTGGTAACCACGCCCAGCAACCTTTTCATTCGATCCGGGTTGATAATGTAGGGGCTATCCGTCTTTTCCCTGGGGAATTCCATGCTTGTGGGGCGTGCGAAGATCGGCACTTTTCTTCTCTGCTTTGGCCTGACGTGTGCGGTCCCGCAATTGCTGGCTGACAAGAAGGACCAGGCGGGCTCCACCGCTGATGACCAGCGGCGCGCCCTGCACGCGCTCAATCGCCTCACCTTCGGTCCGCGCCCCGGGGATGTGCAGCAAGTGATGGCGATCGGCGTCGAGCGGTGGATCGACCTGCAATTGCATCCCGAAAAGATCGATGAGCGAGTTCTCGACGTGCGCCTGGAGCCGCTCCGCACCCTGCGCATGAGCACGCGGGAGATTGCGGAAGACTTTCCGGATGGGCAGGAGATCAATCAAGTAAGGAATGGCAAGAGGCCTATGCCGTCTGATCCCGCGCGGCGCGCGGTGTTTCAGGTACAGCTGGCGCGCCAGGAAGAGAAAAAAGAGCGCAAGGAAGAGGCGGCCAAGAATGCGGCTGCCGATGCTGCTCCGGGCAAAACCAACGGCACGCCGACGGATGGCTCCATGATGGCGCAGAACGCGACGCGCGATGCGATGAGCTCTGCCGCCGGCAGCAGCGATTCCACGGCGGACATGAAGAACGTTCAGCAAGATCAGGACACGATGGCGGCTGCTGCGCCGCCGCCACCAACGAAGCCGACGCCCGAAGAAGAAGAGCAGGCGCGGCTGCGCGAGGAGCGGCTCTACTCCGACCTTGAAGTGCAGCAACTGCCGAACCTTCCTCCGGACGAACGTTTCAAGAAGGTTCTCAGCATGACGCCGGAGTCGCAGCTCGCGGTTGCCGATTCTCTGCGGGGAGGCAAGGGGAAGGAGTTGCTCGAAGGTTTGACTCCGAAGCAGAAAGAAACTTTGCTTGCCATGAACAACCCCGGGGGCGTGGTCAACGACGAACTGGCGCAGGCGAAGATTCTGCGCGCGGTCTACAGCCAGCGCCAGTTTGAAGAAGTGATGACCGACTTTTGGTGCAACCACTTCAATGTGTTTGTGGGCAAGGGACTCGACCACCTGATGCTGACCAGCTACGAGCGCGATGTGATCCGTCCGCATGCGCTCGGCAAATTTGAGGATCTTCTCGTGGCTACGGCGAAGAGTCCGGCGATGCTGTTCTATCTGGATAACTGGCTGAGCGTTGGGCCGAACTCGGAGCAGGGGCTGGGAATTCCTGCGCATCCTGGGCCGTATTGGCATCCTTCTCTGAAGCGGGGCAAGCGCACGAGCGGGCTGAATGAAAATTACGGGCGCGAGTTGATGGAACTGCACACGCTGAGCGTGAACGGGGGATACTCGCAGCGCGACGTGACCGAAGTCGCCAAAGTTTTTACGGGATGGACCATCGACAAGCCGGCAGAAGGCGGAGGGTTCAAGTTCGATCCGCGCATGCATGAGCCCGGGCCGAAGTTCGTGCTGGGACATAAGATCAAACCCAAGGGTGAAGGCGAGGGCCTGGAAGTGCTGCACCGGCTGGCCACGAGTCCGCAGACCGCGCATTTTATTTCGCTGAAACTGGCGGAGCGCTTTGTTTCGGACGATCCGCCGCCGGCTTTGGTCGATCGAATGGCAAAGACGTTCTTGAAGAAAAAAGGCGACATCCGCGAAGTTTTGAATACGCTGTTCCATTCTCCTGAGTTTTGGGACGACACCACTTACCGCGCGAAAGTGAAAACTCCTCTGGAGTTTGTGGCTTCGGCAGTGCGCGCCACCGGCGCGGAGATTGACGATGCGCAGCCGCTGGTCGGGCAGCTCAATCGCATGGGGATGCCTCTTTATGGCGCGCAGCCGCCGACGGGATATTCCATGAAGGCGGAGACCTGGGTGAGTTCTTCGGCGTTGCTCAACCGCATGAATTTTGCACTGGCCTTGACCAGCGGCAAGATCAAGGGTGTGAAAGTGGATGCGGCGCAACTGGCGGGGAAGCAGTTCGCCGCCGCCGGATGCGGCTGCGACGCTGGCCACGCTCGAAACCAGTCTTGTGGTTGGCGGGGTTTCGCAGCAGACGCACGACTCGATCGTGGCGCAGATCGACGCGGGAAAGAACGGTGCGCACTCGGTCGCAGATAACAAGGCCGGGGCGCGCAAGCCGGCAGATGCTGGGCGTTCTCCAGATGTGGCCGTGATTGCGGGCTTGTTGCTCGGTTCGCCGGAATTTCAGAGAAGGTAGCTACGGCAGGAGCTGTTCTTATGTCCATTACTCGTCGGGTTTTTCTTCGTAACGGCGCTCTCGCCGTGGTCGGTACTGTGGCCGTGCCGAGCTTTCTGGCTCGCGCTGCCATGGGCGCGGTTGAGCCGGGTGCGCGCACCAAGCGGCTAGTTGTCATCTTCCAGCGGGGCGCGGCTGATGGGCTGAATATTGTGGTGCCTTATGGCGAACCGCAGTATTACGCGATGCGGCCGAGCATTAATATTCCGCGCAAGGCTGTGCTCGATCTTGATGGATTCTTCGGGCTGCATCCTTCGCTCGACGTCATTCCAACCGCTTTGGAAGCAGCGCCAACTGGCGATTGTGCACGCTGCCGGATCGCCCGACCCCAGCCGCTCGCATTTCGATGCGCAGGATTTTATGGAGGCCGGGACTCCCGGAGTGAAGTCTACCGAAGATGGATGGCTGAACCGTTCGCTGCACGACCTGCCGCAGCCGGGGCAGAAATCTCCGTTCCAGGCGATTGCCATGGGGCCGTCGATTCCGCGCATCTTGAGCGGGCTTGAGCCGGCGATCGCGATGAATAACATCAACGACTTTTCGGTTGGCGGACGCAATCCGAAACCTTCGCCGGTTGCGAGCGCGTTCGAAGCTATGTACAACCACTCGACTGATACTGTGCTTCACGGCACGGGCGAGGAAACTTTTGACGCGGTGAATATGCTGAAGGCTGCCGATCCGTCGAAGTACAAGCCGGCGCCGGGCGCGGACTATCCCAAGGGACGCCTTGGCGACAGTTTGCGGCAGCTCGCCCAGCTCATCAAGGCGAATCTGGGCGTGCAGGTGGCGTTTGCTGATATTGGCGGCTGGGACCATCACGTGAACGAAGGCGCGACCGAGGGCCAGATCGCGAATGTGTTGCGCGACTTCTCGCAGTCGATTGCCGCGTTCTGGACTGATCTCGGCGATCTCGGGGAAGACACGGTGGTTGTGACCATGTCGGAATTCGGCCGCACGGCGCGCGAAAACGGCAATCGCGGTACCGACCATGGTCACGCTAACGTGATGTTCGTGCTGGGCGGGCCGGTGAAGGGTGGCAGGGTTTATGGACGCTGGCCGGGGCTTGATCAGTCGCAGCTTTATGAGGGGCGCGATCTGGCGTTGACTACGGATTTCCGGCAAGTGCTGGGCGAAGCGGTGGCGCGGCACATGGGAAACAAGAATTTGAATGACGTGTTTCCGGGTTATGAGAATTCGTCGGGGAGGTTTCTACAGCTCATCACTTAACGTCTGTTCCCCATCTATCGACGCGAGCAGTCCCATCGTTGACGAAGAACGTTTACGGGCGGGCAGGGTGACTTTTGTCGGAACGCTTAAGCCAGAAACCAAGACCAATTGTAAGTGCGAGGATGAACAACCGTATCGTAATGCCTAAGAAGCCGTATTTCAGCCAGAGCCAGCGGCTCCAGTCAGAGATCGCGCGACCATACTCACCCTTACGCGCATAGGCGATACTCCGCTTGCCGAATCCAAATCCGAACCTCGGATTGGTGAGTAGTGCCTGATCGAAGTCTCGGATCGCGCGATCATAGTCACCCTCTTTCGTATACGCCACGCCACGAACGCCAAGGGCGTCTACATCGGCTGGCTTGATGCTTAGGACGTGGCTGTAGTCCTGAATCGCATCCTCATAATCCCCAGTATGTGCATATGCCAATCCACGGTGATAAAGAGCATCAGCATCACCAGGTGTCAGGCGCAGTGCCTGAGTGAAGTCGTCTATGGCGCGATTGCTGTCGCCTTTAGAAGCGTATACCAGCCCGCGATCATAGAATGCATCGGCAGAGCTGGGTTTGAGGCGCAGTGCCTCATCGTAGTTTTGGATCGCACGGTCATAATCGCCTTCAGCCCAGTACGCCAGGCCACCACCAATCAAAGCATCGGCATCGACGGCCTTAGCCGCAGCGCCTGATCGTAATTCTCGATTGTGCGGTCATAGTCACTCTTATGCCAGTACGCGAAGCCGAGTCCGTCGAATACATTGGGGTCACTGGGGTTTAGTCGCGCTGCCTGGGTGTAGTCGCGGATAGCACGGTCATAATCACGCCTGTGCGCATACGCGCGGCCTCGATCTTTGAACGCCTCCGCAAGCGTCGCGTCTGCCATTTTGCCTGATCCGATGAGTTCCGAGCACGCGACAATAGCTTGTGCGGGGTCCTCGCTCTTGCACTGCCCCCATCGCCCCTGCTGCGGGCTCTCCGGCTGGCCGGAAAGCAGGTCAGATGCGCCAATTAGGACCAAGAAGCACAATAATAGAGGTCTTTGGATAGCCCGGTTCATCTTCACCGCGAACGTCCCAGGGTTGGCCGTCGCCAATCACATACGACACGGAAGTCGCGGTCGGCATGCACAGTTCAAAGTCAATCGGGGCGGCGCATCAGATTTCGACCAGCACATCGCCGTTTTCGATCTTCAGCGGATACACGGCAACCTTCGCGCTGGGATTCTGATCGGGGCGCCGGTCTTTGGGTCGTACGCCCAGCCGTGCCACGGGCAGACGACTTTTCCACCTTCGATCATTCCCTGCCCCAGCGGGCCGCCGCGATGCAGGCAGATATTGTCCATGGCGCTGTAGACGCCGTTCACGTTTGCGATGCAGATGGTCTTGGCGCCGCAGGGAAATTCTCTGGCTTCGTCGGTGGGCGGGAGGTCGGATTCGGTGGTTAGCTTCGTGAAGTTTGGCATCTAGCTTTCCATCTTACCGGAAGAACAGCCTCGCTTCGCTCGTCGGACGGGCGAATGCGCCCGTCCCCACACAAGTCTACTAAAGTCCTACTTCGGTTGCAGGGTTTGCGCGATCATTACCTGGCGCTTGAAGTTTTCGAGCATATTCGGATCAAGACGGACTTCCGTGGGTTTCTTCGCGAGCGTCATGGTATCGATTTTGTCCTGCAGCTTGAGCAGGGCGTAGAAAAGATTTTCGGGACGCGGCGGGCAGCCGGTGACGTAAACATCGGTGGGAACGATTTTGTCGACGCCCTGCAACACGGCGTAAGTGTTGAACGGGCCGCCCACCGACGAGCACGCGCCCATCGAGATTACCCACTTCGGGTCGGGCATCTGGTCATAGATGCGTTTTACCACGGGCGCCATTTTCAAGGTTACGGTGCCGGCAACGATCATCAGGTCGCTCTGGCGCGGGCTGGGGCGGAATACTTCGGAGCCGAAGCGCGCGATATCGAAGCGTGCGGTCGAAGACGCGATCATTTCGATGGCGCAGCAGGCCAGGCCGAACGTCATCGGCCACACGGCGGACTTGCGCGCCCAGTTGAAGACGTAGTCCACCGTGCTGATCATGAAATTCTTTTCGAACTTGTTTTGCAGCCAGCCCATGAGGGGACCCTCGAAAGATCAGTCGTGCAATTATACATTCAGGGCACACCGCCGACCGGTGTCAATTTGCCGCGGCGGCGAAGTAGGAGGTCGAGCTGCGCCCGACCGGACGGCCGAGGACGGCCGTCCCCACATATGCATTTGGCTAGGTGAGCACCAGGTCGTTCAGTTGCCGCCGAGTCGCGACTCAGCTACAAATAGAATCATTCATGAATTCAAGACCTGCCGTGGCCGCCGACCGCGCACGCATTCCAGCTGTGCTGATCGACACGTGGGCTCGTATCCGCACTTCGATGTTTTGGATTGTGGCCATTGCGCTCTTCCTCCGCGTGGGCTGGATTATCGTCGGCCATACTTACAAGTTCAAGAGTGCGGACGATAATTTCGGATTTGGCTGGGAGATGGGACGCATTGCCGCGGCCATCACCTCCGGACACGGCTTCAGCAATCCTTTCGGGGCGTCGACGGGGCCTACCGCGTGGGAGCCTCCACTCTATCCTTATCTGACTGCGGGCGTATTCCACATCTTCGGAATCTACTCGCGAGCGTCAGCGTTTGTGCTGCTCTCGATCAATAGTATTTTCTCGGCGCTTACCTGCATTCCGATTTTTCTGATCGCACGACGGATTCTTTCCGAGAAAGTTGCGGTCGGCTCCGCGTGGACCTGGGCGCTGCTCCCTTACACGATGTATTGGTGCACGCGCTGGGTCTGGGAAACGAGTCTGTCGCCCCTTCTGCTGGCTGTGATTCTGTGGCTCACGCTCACTCTGGAAGAACGCGATGGTCTGAAGCCATGGTTATGGTTCGGCTTGCTATGGGGCGTCGCGGCAGTGGACAGCACGGTGCTGCTATCGTTCCTGCCTGCCTCGGGGCTGTGGGCGTGGTATCACCGCGCCAAGCGGGGAAAACCGTCGCTCGCCGGCGTAGTGCTGGCTTCCGTCGTTTTTCTGGCCTGCGTTGCACCCTGGACGGTACGAAACTACAAAACCTTCGGGACGTTCATTTTTATTCGCGACAACTTCGGCGCAGAGCTGCGCCTGGGTAATGGTCGCGGGGCCGACGGCACATGGATGCAGCAAGTGCATCCCACGCAGGATGTTTACTCCATGCGCCAATACACCGCGATGGGCGAACTGGCTTACATCGCGATGCGCAAGCGGCAGGCACTCGACTACATCGAGGAGGATTACGGGCGCTTCGCGGTGCTCTGCCTCAAGCGCTTCATTTATTTCTGGGCTGGGCCGCCGCGGCTGGCGCAAGTCTGGTGGCTGGCGCAGGTGAAGAATTCGCTGTTTCTCGCTTCTTCCGTGCTTATGTTCTGGGGCCTGGGACGCGCTCTGCGCCGCCGCCGACCCGGCGCCTGGCTGCTGTTCTGGCTGATCTTGTTATATCCCGCGATTTATTACGTGGTGTTTCCAGGGCAGCGATACCGGCATCCGATTGAGCCGGAGATGACGATCGTGGGAGTTTACTTGCTGACCGAAGCTGGCGAGAAGGGCGTAACTGAGGACGCGCCGGCACCGGACCGGGTTTGAAAAAACAGAAAGTTGGAACATTTCTGGCCTGACCTCCGTATATCTGGAAACGGGGCAGTTTTCCGGTAGGGGTCCTCACCAATTCCACATCGCCGCGTCTAACCCGTTGAGACGGAGGAAGCCTATGAACCGACAACGCCAATTCCCCACCTGGTTGGGTGCAGCTCTGGGAACCATTTGTGCCCTCTTCATTTTCGCCCTCGGAGCTCACGCGTCCGATCACCGGGGCGCATTTACTGAGGAATTCCATCAGACCTACGCTCTCACTCCCGACGGCCGCGTGGAGCTCGACAACATCAATGGCGCAGTTCACATCTCCACTTGGGACCAGAATGAAGTGAAGGTGGATGCTGTTAAATACGCCGATGCGAAGGAGCGGCTTGACGACGCGCGCATCGAAATTGATTCGAGCAAAGAACATCTTTCAATTCGCACCAAGTATCGCGACCACGACCTCACCTTCAGCTGGGGATCACACAACAATCCTGCCAGCGTCGAATACACGCTGACCGTGCCGCGCACTGTGCGACTGGACGAGATCAAGCTGATCAACGGCTCGCTTGACATCACCGGCGTCACCGGAGAGGTGCATGCCTCATGCATCAACGGCAGGCTGGAGGCACACAATCTCGCCGGCCGCACCGAACTTTCGACCATCAACGGCCATCTGGACGCCAGGTTTGACCAGCTTTCCGGCTCGCCCGTTGAATTGAATTCGGTGAATGGTTCGGTCGAGTTGACGATCCCTTCGGATTCCAAAGCGGAAATCGAGGCTAGCACCGTTTCCGGCGGAATCGACAACGACTTCGGGCTGCATGTGAATCATCACAGAGTCGTGGGCCACGACTTGCGCGGAGAACTGGGCACGGGCGGCCCGCGCATCAAGCTCGCAAACGTGAATGGCAGGATCGAGATTCATCATGCGTCGGACGGGCGCGCGCTGAGTCCAGTGAAAGATCTGAGCCATCGCGACGATGACGACGAGATCTAGTTTTAGTCAGAAATGCTCAGTAAATTGTGTAACCCGGCAAGGGCGTGCGCAGGTCGGGCTTTGAAGCCATGAGCAACAACGCGCCCTCGCGCTTAAATGCCCGCAGATCGTCGAGAGTGTGGAACGATTTGGTCTGGTAGTCATCGGGTGTTGGCGTGTCGTCGGGAATGCGGCACGCTTCTACATTTTCGAAGGCATGTTTCTTCAGCAGGTCGACATATTCTGCCTCTGAGCGCACGTGTACCGGCACTTTCAGCTTGTCGACCCACTGCAGCGAATATTGATTGTCTTTGTATAGATTGATCAGGATGAATAACCTGCCCCGCGGGGCCAGCACGCGAAACAGTTCCATCAGCGCCCGGTCCTGGTCGGCGTAGTAGTAAAACGATTCTACCGACAACGCTTTGTCGAAGAAGTTTTCTTCCCAGGGAATCTGCTGCGCCGATCCCCAGACGTAGAGCACGTTGTCGAAATCTTTCGATGCGGCGCGAGCCTCGCGAATCATCTCGTCGGAAACGTCGAGGCCGACTACCTGGCCGAATCCATCCGGGCCCTCGCCGACCAGCCGCGCCAGCAGCCGCGTTGCCCATCCCGAGCCGCAACCCAGATCGAGCACGCGCTCGCCGGGACGCAGATTCATCTTGCGGATTGTTTTCGCGGTGATGTCGAGATGATGGTTCTCCATCTTCGGCCCTTCGCCGGCCGCAGCCCAGCGGTTGAATTCCTGCTGCAGTTTCTCGTCGGGGGTGAGGGATTTTTCAGGCATGAGGAGATTCTACCTCGACCTCGGCCAATTCCTGCTCGCTGTCGATTATGCCCTGATTACGACAGCGGTCTTGAAATCCCTACAGAATTGCTCCAGAATGTCTTCATGATTTCATGGCGATGGTACTGTTCGCTCTTGAAGCCACCAGGCGAGGAGGCGCGGCAGCGTTGGCTGAAAACGAAGGCTAGAGGCAAGAGGAGCTTCGTCTTGCGCACGGGGGTGTTGCTGTGGGGTGGATTTATGTTCCTCGCAATGACCGCAGAATACCTAATCCGAAAGCCACAAATCCCACGCCGAACGATCGATTACGTTGTCGAGGCTGCCATAAATCTGCTTATCTGGCCTGTCGCGGGGTACTTCTTTGGTAGCCACATGTGGGGTTTCTACGAAACGTACTTCGACGAACGCAACCGACAAAGCCCTCTCGACCTAACAGGATCAAAATAGGGCTACAGTCTTTCTCCTCATGACGACACATCCTCAGAGTCCGTCACCGGAACCCGACCGCGGGTCTTTCTACTGCCCGAATTGTGCCGTTGAGGTGAACGATCCTCTTACCTGCGGCGACTGTTCTTCCGTAATCTGCCGGCGCTGCGGTACGCCGCTGGAATCTCCCGACGAACTCGGAATCGGCTGATGGAGTTGGTGCCGCGCGCCCACCCCGGCGCAGCAGGATATACTTCTCTGTGAAGGTAAGGCCGACCTTCCTCAGACTCTGATTTCACCTCCACCCCCAGGAGAATATGTATGGCTACCGCTGAAGTCGCAACGCCCCTGTCGTCACCCCTTTCGCCAGAAGAGCTGCGAAGAATGCATGCCTATTGGGAGGCCTGCAATTATCTCGCGGCCGGCATGATCTATCTTCGCGCCAATCCCCTGCTCCGCGAGCCTCTCAAGCCCGAACACTTCAAGCATCGACTGCTGGGTCACTGGGGCTCGGATCCCGGCCAGTCGCTGGTTTGGGTTCACCTGAATCGGCTGATCAAAAAGTACGATTTGAATGTGATGTACGTCGCAGGGCCCGGTCATGGGGCGCCGGCTACGCTCGCCAACTGCTATCTCGAGGGCTACTATTCGGAAATTTATCCGGACAAGAGCCGCGACGAAGCTGGGATGCTCAAGTTTTTTCAGCAGTTCTCGTTTCCCGGAGGCATCGGCTCGCACTGCACGCCGGAGACGCCGGGGTCGATTCACGAAGGCGGCGAACTTGGATATTCGCTCTCGCACGGGTATGGCGCGGCGTTTGATAATCCCGATCTTATCGTCACCGTTGTAGTTGGTGACGGTGAGGCTGAGACCGGTCCGCTTGCGACCTCATGGCATTCCAACAAGTTCCTGAATCCGATTCGCGATGGAGCGGTCTTGCCGGTGTTGCACCTTAATGGCTACAAGATCGCAAATCCGACCATCCTCGCGCGCATTCCGCACGATGAGTTGGAGGCGCTGCTGATTGGTTACGGGCACAAGCCTTATTTCGTGGAAGGCAGCGACCCGCTCACCATGCATCAGAAAATGGCGTCGACTCTCGAGCAGTGCATTCTTGAGATTCGCTCAATCCAGCAACGTGCGCGGTCGACTGGCGATACCACGCGGCCGCGCTGGCCCATGATCGTGCTTCGTTCCCCGAAAGGATGGACCTGTCCAAAAGAGGTGGACGGCCACAAGGTGGAAGATTTCTGGCGAGCGCACCAGGTTCCCGTAGTTGATCCAGCCACGAACAAGCCTCATCTCAAGATTGTGGAAGACTGGATGCGCAGCTACAAACCGGAAGAGCTTTTCGATGGCCATGGAACGCTCGTGCCGCAGCTTCAGGAACTTGCGCCCTCGGGTACGCGCCGGATTTCCGCCAATCCACACGCGAACGGCGGATTGTTGCGTAGGGAACTCGAACTGCCGGATTTTCGAGACTACGCTGTCAAAGTAAAAGCTCCGGGTGGGAGTTATGCTCCGCCGACCGACGTGCTCGCACACTTTCTTGCCGAGGTGATGCGGCGCAATATGAATTCGTTCCGCGTATTTGGTCCGGATGAGACGGCTTCCAACCGGCTTACCGCGATCTACGCGGCTTCGAAGAAGACGTGGCTCGCCGAATACAAGCCGGAAGACGCCGACGGCGGCGAGCTCGATGTTTCCGGGCGCGTCATGGAGATGCTGAGCGAGCACACGTTAGAAGGCTGGTTTGAAGGCTACGTTCTGACTGGCCGCCATGGCCTTTTATCGACTTACGAGGCTTTCGTGCACGTGATCGATTCCATGTTTAACCAGCACGCGAAATGGCTGGAGAAGTCGAAGAAAGAGATTTCCTGGCGCGCGCCCGTGCCTTCGATCAACATCCTGATTACCTCGCTGGTATGGCGGCAGGATCATAACGGCTTCACGCATCAAGATCCCGGATTCCTCGACGTGGTCACAAACAAGAGCCCGGATGTGGTGCGCATCTATTTGCCGCCGGACGCGAACTGCCTGCTGAGTGTGACGGATCATTGCCTGCGCTCGCGGAATTATTTCAACGTCATCGTCGCCGACAAGCAGGATCACCTTCAGTACCTCACCATGGAGGAAGCCGTAAACCACTGCACGAAGGGCATCGGCATCTGGGACTGGGCCTCGACCGACGTCGGCGCGGAGCCGGATGTGGTGATGGCTTGCGCGGGTGACATCGCAACCATGGAGGCGGTCGCAGCGGTTGCGATCCTGAAGGAACACTTTCCTGATCTGAAGATCCGCTTCGTCAACGTGGTCGATCTTTTCCGACTCATGCCGGAAAGCGAACATCCGCATGGACTCCCCGACCGCGACTTCGATTCGGTGTTCACCGTCAACAAGCCAGTGATCTTCAACTTCCACGCTTATCCGGCGCTGATCCACAAACTAAGCTACCGGCGCAGGAATCATGACAATATTCACGTTCGCGGATACAAGGAAAAAGGGAACATCAACACGCCACTCGAACTCGCCATCCTCAACCAGATCGACCGCTTTGATCTGGCGATTGATGTGATCGACCGGGTTCCGCGCCTTCAGCCGATCGGAGCGCACGTCAAAGGATGGCTGAAAGACCAGATCATTGACAGCATCAATTACGCCCATGCCGAAGGCATCGATAAAGAAGAGATCCGCAACTGGAAGTGGCCGGGATAGCCATGGCGGACGATTTGGGCGGGAAAGACGATCTGATCCTCGTTCTCAACAGTGGCTCTTCTTCGCTGAAGTTCGGCATCTACCGCCGGGGCGTAATCGAGGAAGAACCTGTGCTGACGGGAAGCGCGGACGGCATAGGGCGCGGCGACGGCACATTGAACATTCGTTCTTCCGACGGAACAGTTTTGGTCGGAAGACGGAAAATTCACGAGTCGCAGAGCGATGCCCTCACCACTCTCGCGGCGGCAATCCAGGAGCGTATCCATGCGGCGCCCGCGGCCGTGGGGCATCGCGTAGTGCACGGGGGCCCCCATCTGCTCACGCACCAGCTCATCACCCCGCAGGTTCTCGACCAACTGCGCGCCGCCGTGCATTTCGCGCCGCTGCATATTCCGCAAGCGCTTACGCTGATCACCGCGGCGCAGGCGATTTTTTCTCCGGCGGCGCACTACGCCTGTTTCGACGATGCTTTTCATCGAACCATGCCGGAAGTGGCGTCGCATCTGCCGATTCCCCAGCGCTATTTCGACGGCGGAATTCGACGCTACGGGTTCCACGGCCTTTCCTACGAGTCGCTGGTGCGGCGGCTGGGCTCGCGGCTTCCCGAACGAGCTATCTTCGCGCACCTCGGCAACGGAGCCAGCCTCTGCGCTCTGCGCAACGGACGATCCATCGACACCACCATGGGCCTCACGCCTACGGGCGGCATTCCGATGGGCACACGCTCCGGCGATCTCGACCCCGGCGTTTTCCTCTACCTCATGCGAAATGGGAAGCTGGACGCGAACGAGCTTGAGGATTTGCTGAACCATCAGAGCGGGCTCTATGCGCTCTCAGCCGGTGAGAGCGATGTGAAGGCATTGGAAGAACGCGCCGTGCACAACGATCCGCAGGCCATTCTCGCGCTGGATGTTTTCGCCACATCGATACGCAAAGCGATCGGCGCCTACATTGCTCTGCTGGGCGGAATCGACCTTCTGGTTTTTACCGGAGGCATCGGAGAGCACAGCGAACGCATTCGCTCCGCAGCTACCGCGGGCCTGGAAGCCCTCGGCCTCACGGCCGCCAAGATTCAGGCTTTGCTTACGCAGGAGGAACAGCAGATCGCTTTTCACTGTCGCGCGCTGATGAAGCAACGGGACTAGTCATGCGGCGCATACGGGTAGCACCGCTTCTTCTTCCTGAACGGGAAGGCGCGGTGCACGGTTCGAGGGCAGGCCGGCGTCGCGGATCTTGTACAGCAGGGCGCGGTAGCTGATGCCCAAAGCGCGGGCCGCCTGTTTGCGGTTCCAGTGATGATGCTGCAGAACTTTGAGGATGATCTTGCGTTCGAGTTCCCGCACGGCCTGCCGGGTAATCTTTTTCAGCGAAATGGGACCATCGACGGAAATATCGGCGCTGAAGAAATCCTGAGGCTGCGGGCGCAGATCGCCGGAGATGGACTCCTCCGTGCCAAGGATCACGTAACGCTTCATCAGATTTTCCAGCTCGCGGACGTTGCCGGGCCAGTGGTATTTCTTCAGCGCGTTCATCAGGTCGGCGGAGAGCGGGTTGGCGCGCGAGTTAAATTTGTGGTTGTAATACTCGAGGAAGTAGCTGACCAGTTGCGGAATGTCGGAGGCACGCTCGCGAAGCGGCGGCATGTGGAGATTCACGACATTGATGCGGTAGAAAAGATCGGCGCGGAAGGCGCCGGCGGCAATTTCCTCTTCCAGCTTGCGATTGGTGGCGCAGACCACGCGCACTTCCACTTTCTTGTCTTCCTGTGCGCCGATGCGGCAGAACTGGCCGTCCTGCAGCAGTTGCAGCAGCTTCGACTGCAAGGCCATGTCGAGTTCAGAAATCTCATCAAGAAACAAAGTCCCGCGGTGCGCCATCTCGACGCGGCCCGGCTTGGTGCCGTAGGCGCCGGTGAAGGCTCCCTTTTCGTAGCCGAACAGTTCGCTTTCAAGAAGCGTGCCGGGAATCGCCGGGCAATTCACCTTGACCCACGGACCGGTTTTCCACGGCGAACCGGCATGGATCATGCGCGCAATAATGTCTTTGCCCGTGCCGCTCTCTCCCTGGATCAATACGGGGACGTTGGCGCCGGCGATTTTCGTCAGCCGCTCCCGCAGGGCCCGCATGGCCTCGGTGCCGCCGAACACGACGGAGTCGGGGGGCATCTCGCCCAGGGGCTGGATTAGTGCGCTGACTGGATTTGAAGTGCTCATAAGTTTTCCAAGCTGCGTCGAAGTTACCGCAGCATAGGCTTATGGGGTAGTGTGCACCCGGAGAACCAAACGCCGGGGCCGTCGACACGTATGCTTTGAGGCTAGTCTATGTGATTGATGAAAAGCAACTTACTAAAGATTGAGGGGTGAAACGGTGGGTAACAAGCAGGCCGGAATCGGGGCGGAGAAGAGGCAATGGATGAGGGAAAAGATTTTCACACCGTAGAAGCGAGCTTCCGTCGGAGCGGCCTGGCAGAAGCGTCAGAATCGAGCAGCGGTCGGGAGAATTTCAGCCCGATCAGGTTGTAGCCTTCTCCGTGCTGTATGCGCAACACCTTCGCGCGGAGGTTTCGTGCGACTTGTGGCAAGGCTGCCAGGGCAGCGAGGGGAGCGCTGGGGATCTCGAGCAAAACCTGCGCTGCGGAGGGGATTGAGCGGCGAACTGCGACCAGCATGCCTCCGGCCGAGACGTTGAGGGCGGTGGCAAACTCCAGGAATTCCTTTCCCGTCTCTGCCCGGCTTCTGACAAAGACCGGGATTGCTAAAGGCAGGCGAGGCCACCGTCGACGCTCTGCCGCTGCACGCTTACCGTTCACGCACACCCCTTCCCATTTCGAACATTCGTTTAACCCAGCATTTCCAGCATCTTAGGGGCCAAATCCTGAATTATGAGCCGAATCCAAGAAGCAAAGGGGATGAAACCCGGAGCTGTCCGGCCAACTCCGGGCGCTGGGAGGGCTAACGCCGTCAAAGTGGGGCGGTTGCACCTGCTTCCGGCACCCGGCGACCCCCGCCCGGCAACGGCGCACTTATGGTCCTGGCCTGTGGTTAAGTGCAAGGTTTTGCCACACTTGGGTAATCAGGTTGCATTTTTCGTTGACAGGGAAAAGTGGCGTAGCATACGATTTTTGTACAGGGTTCTGCGGTAGCTTGTCGAGTCTCTCCTCCCTCTGTGTTAGACCGTCCTTTTATAGCTATGGCCACCGCACAAAAGAATATCTCTGTCTCCGGGCCCGGCACAGCAAAGACGGGCGCCCCCCTGCCGGCTGCAGTCGGGGAAGTGATTCTCGATGCGGTTGAGTTGCAACAAGCGCACTCCGAGTTGCAGGAGCGATTCCAGCGCACCACGAATGCTCTCGGCTCCGCGGCTCACGATCTGAAAACGCCGCTCGCAATTCTGAACGGTTATGTCGAATTGCTGCAAAGCGAGAAGCTGGGATCGTTGAACGACCGGCAGCGTGAAGTGCTGCACGATATGCAGTCGAGCGGCAAGCGGCTGCAGCAGTTCATTCAGGATTTCCTGACCTACAGCGCCCTCGAAACCGGCGCCCTCAAGATGCAGTTTGCCGCGGGCAACATCAACGAGTGTCTGTCCGATGTTTGCAGGCTGTGGTCCACACGCTTTCAGGAAAAAGGACTGGCTCTTTACTTCCTCGCGAACGACAAGCTGCCGGTTTTTCCTTTTGATTCTCCGAAGCTGGAGCGCGTAATCTCGAATCTTTTGGAGAACTCTTTCAAATTTGTGCCGCGGGGCGGCACGGTTTGGCTGCATGCGGAGCCTCACATGTGGGAGCGCCGCGCGGCAGCTCTGCCGGCCTCCGCTGGCGAGCGCCGGCGGCAGGATACTTCGCAACCGAATGCCGTCAAGGTGAGTGTGTCTGATACGGGACCGGGAATTCCAGCGGAGTATCAGCAGGAAGTTTTTGATGATTTCTTCCGCCTGCCGGGCACGGAAAACCAGGAAGGCATGGGCCTGGGCTTAGCGATTGTGCGCCGCCTGGTGCAGGGCATGGGCGGAAAAATCTGGGTGGAAAGCGATCCTGGGGCGGGCTGCAAATTCTCCTTCCTCATTCCCTTCAAACCGGTCCCGAGCGCCGCGGGCAAAGGAAAGACTCGATGAGCGGGAAGGCGACAAGCGAGACGGCCAAGATTCTGCTGGTGGATGACGAACCGGCCATGCTGCGCTATATCCGGACGCTGCTTGAGGTCGACGACTACAAAGTGGAAACCGCGTCGACCGGTGAAGAAGCTCTGCAGCGCATCGACAAGGGCATGGAGCCCGATCTGGTGCTGCTGGATGTCCTGATGCCCGGTATCGACGGCCTGGAGACGCTCGAACAACTGCGGCAGAAGCGGCCCGGCGTGAAAGTTGTAATGCTTTCCTGCGTCAACGATACCAAGAAGGTCGTGCAGGCCATGCGCCTCGGGGCCCAGGATTACCTCACCAAACCCTTCCAGAAAGCGGAATTGGATGCCGTGGTCAACCAGTGCCTGGGTCAGGGCAAGATGCCGGTGGGAGGCGAAGTCGAGGAAGTTGGTGAAGACACATTCTTCATTGCGGCCAGCCCCGTCATGCGGAAGATCCGCTCGCAAGCCGCGCTGGTCGCGAATGTCGACATTCCGGTACTGCTGCTCGGCGAGAGCGGCACCGGCAAAGAAGTGCTGGCTCGCCTGGTTCACAAACTCTCGCCGCGTGCTCACCGCACGTTCCTGAAGGTGAATTGCGCCGCCGTCCCCGCCGATCTGCTGGAGAGCGAACTCTTTGGCTATGAGCCGGGAGCATTTACCGGGGCGACGCACGCCAAGCCAGGCAAGTTCGAGCTGTGCAATAAGGGCACGATCCTGCTCGATGAAATCGGCGAGATGCCGCCGGCCCTGCAGGCCAAGCTGCTCCACGTGCTGCAAGATCAGCAATTCTCACGGCTGGGCAGCCGCTCCGTCATCCGCGTGGACGTGCGCATCCTCGCCGCCACGAACATCGACATTCCGCAGGCTCTGGCTGCAAAACGGCTGCGCGAAGATCTTTACTATCGCCTCAACGCGTTCACGCTGTCACTCCCGCCGCTGCGCGAGCGCAAGGAAGAGATTCCGATTCTGCTGAAGCATTTCATGACGCGCATGGCCGAGCGTTACGCGCGGCCCCAGCTGCCGCTTTCTCCCGCGATGCTCGAGGCCTGCCAGGCGCATTCCTGGCCGGGCAATCTGCGCGAGCTGAACAATTTTCTGAAGCGCTACTTAATCCTTGGCGACGAAAATCTGGCAGTCGCCGAATTGCAGCCCCGCAACGACGGCAACGGCGGGGCGCGGGGAGATTCGGCAACAAAGGGCGAAGCGAGCGGCGGGTTGAAATCTCTGGCGCGTTCCGCCAAAGACGAAGCCGAGGGAGAAGCCATCCGGCAAGCGCTCGAGCAGACCAACTGGAACCGCAAACAGGCCGCCGCGCTATTGCAGATCAGCTACAAAGCTCTGCTGTACAAGATCCGGCAGTACGGAATCGCTGAGGCCAAGAGCCACCACAAGCTTTCCGCAGGGGCCTAGACTGACGCAGCTTCGACCCACTCCACACAATTCTGCTTTTCAGGACGGCCGTTTACGGCGCTGCCGTCTACGGGACAACCGTCAGACTGAATGGCACGCTATAACTGAACGTGCCGGAAGTGGCAGTGATGGTGAGAGCGTACGTGCCCGAGGGAGTTCCGCTCACTGTCGGCTGTGTTTTGCCGGTGCTGCAAGAGGGCTGCAGCAGAACTACGGCAAAGAGCACCGAAAGCGCGAGTAAACCCCACAAACGCTTCATCCTCTTCCCACTGGCTTTGCCGCCGGAACCAAACCCCAACAGAGCCATCCCGGGAACCATCAGCCAGAAGGCGTAAATCGGGTGCCGCCATCCGGTTGAACTGACGGTGGTCTCGGGCTGGGCGGTGGTGGTGAGGTTCAGGGTGATTGACGCAGAGCCGCCTGCACTGAGCGAAACCGTGTTTGAGGTAAAGCTGCAGCCCGCCCCAGTTGGCAGAGCACTACAACTGAGTGTGATATTAGCCGGGAACGCGCTCCCGGATGGATACACACTCACCCCATAGACCGCGGGCAGGCCAGCTGCCACCGTCACAGAAGGGGGGTTAACAGATACAGTATAACCGCCGGCGGTGAACGACGCCGTAGCCGTGTTGCCGGTATTCGTATCGTTGGCGCTGGAGACCGTCCCCGTCACCGAACAGGCGTTGCAGATGCCGTTCGGCGTCACGACAAAGGTGACGGTCGAGAGGGCGCCGGATTGCAGCGTGGGGATCTGGCAAACTACACCGTTGCTGCTGGGCGCGCTGCAGGTGCCCCCGCCCACTGTGGCGCTGTTGAACGTTACTCCCTCGGAAATCGGAACGTTGCCGCTCACTTGGATGTTGGTGGCCGGGTCCGGCCCCTCGTTGGCGACCGTGAAGGTCACCGTGACGTAATTTCCCGCGCTTACGATTGCCGAGTTCGGGGACACGCATTGCCCCAGACAGGCGATGCTCAGGCTGGCCGCCGTCCCCAGTTCGGCCACGAACGCGTTGCGGGTTCCGTTGAGCGTAGTCTGCAGGGCATTCTTGACCTCAAAGTTCGTCGAGGTGGTATCGCCGACAAAATAAGAATTCAAATTGGGATCGACCGCGATACCCGTGCCACGATCCACGCCGTTGCCACCAAGATACGTGGAGAATGAGCCAACCTGATTTTGGTTCACCGTCGTGGTCGTATTAATCTGGGAAAAGAAAGCGTTCTGCGTTCCGTTCAGCGTGGTCTGGAATGCGCCGATCGTGGTCGGAAAGTCATTCGAAGCAGTCGTTCCGGTGAGAACTACATCGCTGAGCGTCGTGCTCTGCGAATCCAACACGGCGATCGCAGAAGCGCTGTCGTTTCCTGCTCCACCCAAATAAGTGAAATAAGTCAGTGCCACATTCACTGGAGTGCCGGAGCCGTTCTGCGTGGGGTTGGTCATTCGCGCCACATAGGCATCAAAGGGCGCCGGGGTAGCCGCAATGGGCGGACAAGGCGGGACATTGGGTGGGGTGACGGGAGGCGTATCCAGGCACAACTGGAAGGGCACGATCCCCGTGGGCAGATTGAAGAGCGTCGTGCTGGTCGCTCCCGTGTTGGTTTCTCCGGTCAGATAGATATTGGCCGCGCCGGAATCAATCGCAATGCCGGGGCCGGTTTCGTTACCGACGCCACCGAAGTAAGTCGAGAACAGCAGCTGCGTGCCTACGGCCCCAAGGGGATTAATTTTGGCAACAAAGGCATCGGTCGGATAGGGCGCCCCGCCGGTGGTCGGCGGCGAGCAATTATATGGATTGGTGAGGACTGTCGGGGGAATTGTGTCCAGGCAGGGCTGATACGCGTTCACGATCGGAAAGTCGATTCCCGGAACGCCGTTGCCGAATTGGCCTGCGCCGTTATTGTAAAAATTCGTCGTGCCGCTGAAATAGATGTTGCCGGTTGCATCGACGGCGATGCCGCCACCAACGTTGCACGGCGGCGCACCACAGTTGGCAGGAACAGGAGTCGGCGTGGTTCCACCGAAGTACGTGGAATACTGAATGCCGCCCACGCTATTCGGGTTTCTAGTATTTACCTCGGTGACGAAGAATTGCAGGCTCGCCTCCGGTGTCTGCTGGTACGGCACCGGGAGGTAGGTCGCGGGAAAAGCGTCGCTAAGGGAGGGCACGTCTTGCGAAGTCGTAGTGCCGGTGACGAACACGTCGCCTTTGGTGTCGATCGTCATCCCGCTGGCCTGGTCGTCGCCATTGCCGGAGAGATAGGAGGAATAGATAAGCGTCGTTCCCTGCCCCGCCCCGTTCCCGCTCAACACACTAACGAACACCGACGTGCAAGTGGGGGAGAGGACGCACTGCGTCTTAGTCTCAGGCGCCGTCTGGTAAGGAATGCCGAACGTGGGGAAGTCCGTAGAACTCGTGTTGCCTACGATATAGGCACTGCCACCGTCGTCGACTCCAATGCCGACGCTGGTGTCAGTTCCGGTGCCGCCGATAAAGGTCTCGAACGCTACCGAGGGCGGCTGCGAAGGAATGATCTTGGCTACGAAGATATGGCTGGGACTCGTCGTGGTGAGCGATAAGGTCGACGGGATCAAAGTCAGGGTGGAAGTGGGAGGAAATGAGTTCGCCGACGTGCTCACCGGCGAACCCTGCGTCGAACCCACGATATAGATGCTGCCGTCACCGTTGACCGCGACCGAAGGCGAAGTTTCCGTTCCAGTGCCGCCGAAGTACGTTGAAAAATCGAGCAGCGGGTCGATGATCAACTCGCGACTACGGTCATAAGGCCCAATCTCGAAACCGACGCGGTTCGCAGCGTGCAGAACAAAATGTCCGGTGACCGGCACATGGCGGTCTCCGTCGCGCTGATACACCTGAGGCGCCCGCAGGCGCAGGCCGCCATCGTTCTTGCTGGTGAGGATCAGGTCTCCACCGCTCACCTTGAGTTTCAGCTTGCTGGTCCCCTCAAATTCCAGTTCCGCTTGCGACGCGTCAGCGCCGGGAGCGACGCGGAAGTCGTATTCCAGATGACCCTGGTTTCCGTAGAAAACAAGATCGATTCCGGGATAAACACCGGCGTAGTGAACCCCGCCAAACTGCGGAATGCCGCTGTGCCATTTCTGCGGATCGTTGCCGACGATGTAGTTGCTCTTGCCGGGCAACGCATCGGCTCCGGCGAGGGCTGCCGCAGGGTTGGCGCCCACCAGCTTCATCCGCACGAATTGTTCGTTAGGCTGTGCTGACGATGCCGCCGATGCTGCTGATGAAGACGAGGGCGCTGTCTGCATGGCCAGCACCGCGCTGTTCGCGTCGAGAAAGAGACTGTATCCCGAGCCGTGCGCGAGGAATTTCACCGCGGGATCAGCCTGGCCCTGGTTAGGCTCGAAGATGAGCGGCAGTTGTCCCAGGATGGCGCGCGCTTCCGGCTTCGACTTCAGCGACAACCCGGACAACGCCGGACTTGGAGAAGCAGGATCCTGAGCAACGGACCGCTCGGCATAGCGGCGGGAACCCACTCCAAGCAACACCGACCCGGCCACCAGCAGCACGACCAGCCCCCCAAGAGCACGAACCCATAAAAGGCTTTTTCCGGAAGCTTTCTCCAAAGTTTGTCCCAAGCTTTCTGCCGAATGTTCTCCCAAGCTGTCAGACCAACGGCCATTACCCATCACGCTTTTCCTCCGATGCAACCCGAACATTCTCAATAGATTGGAGAGAGTAGAAACGGCGCGCGAGTCAGTACTCACCCGGCACCGGCGAAACCGCCCGCTGCTGAACTGTCACTTGGAACTGGCGGAAAGCAAACAACTACTTAAACATCTGATGGATAGCCAAGTCAAGCCAGCCAGGTCAAGCCAGCCAGGTCAAGCCAGCCAAGTCCTTCCAAGTCAGGCGAGGCCCGTGCACCCGCTCCCGGATTTGTCTGATGCGTTTCGAGCCGTGGAAAGATGCCGGAGGCATGTAGGAAAAACCGTGGCACGAAAGTCGAGTGAAGCGCTTTGCAGGCGACAGCGGCGGGCGTGGTTTCTGCAAAGGTCTGCATTCCCCACGCGCAACCGGGGTCGAGCAACCAGAAGCCGCTGATTCGTCGCGGATTAACCGCACACGGCATGGGCACGCGATGGCAGCGGGATTGCTGATAATCAGGTATCCGGACCTGTTGCCGCTCGACCCAGGCTCCGGCCCGTGGAACATTTACCGACTCAGTTCCGGAGCCTTTTTGCTCTTGCAATGTGCTGGCGTTTCTATACATTGGTGATTGTCAGGGCCTGTCGAGGGGCGGGGCATATCCTACCCAGCCTGAAGGTTGATTTCCGGACTGCATTTTAGATTCGTCTTCATTGAGGAACAATGCTTTCGGAATATACGCAACGGATGCAACCGGACTCTCAGGAACGGCGGATGATGCGGCGCTTCGATATGCGCCTGCCGGCTGTGGTTCGCCTCGTTCAGGAAAACGATCAGGACAACGAATTCCACACTGAAACCCAGAATGTGAGCGCCCGCGGAGTCTTTTTCTACCTCGACCGCCCGGTCGCGGCTGGAACGCGCTGCGAGGTCACTCTTACCTTCCCACCCCATATCACGCTGACCGACGCCGTCCGGGTGCGCTTTACGGCGCGTGTCATCCGGGTGGAATCGCCGCTGCCCTCGTTGCGCATCGGAACCGCCGCTATGATCGAAGACTACGAATTTCTGCGTTCCGCCGGCAGCACCGACTTCATCAGCGCTCTGCAGCGGGGAGCGGCGAACTGAAAGCCGGGCTTCGGCTTTCGGGCTTCGCGCTTCGGGCTTCGGGCTTCGGGCTTCGGCAAATCTAGATCACAAAAGAAGCGTCACCATCAAGCACGCGCCCAAGGGCCGGTTTGCCGATGCCCGATGGCCGGAGCCCGAAGCCGCCTTTCACTTGCCCAAATCTTTCATCTGCTGCCGCAAGCGGCTGTAGCGGCGCACCAGGCTACCCAGATAGAGAGCGTGAATCACCCAGGTGGCGATGTAAGCGGCGTAAAGAAACTTGATGGAATTCATTGTGGCCCCCGGGTTAAAGAAACTTTAGGTTTGGAAGACGGTGCAACTGGGCCCGCCGGCTCGAGCAACGATTCGAGCGCTGCCGCTTCTTCCACTTCGCGACGCAACTTCTCCAGGCGATATCGCGACCAGCAAACCAGAAACGCGAAACACAGAAACGCCATCCAGTTGATCAACAGCACCTGCAACATCCGCGGATCGATCGAGCCTCCTCCGCCGATCACAGGCTGAGGATGCTGCGTCCGGAAGAACCAGATGGAAAAATAAACCAGCGGAACATCAAGCGCGCCAAAGACCGCCAGAACAGCGGCCAGTTTCTGGGTCTGTGCGCTGTCAGAAAAACGCCGCAGCACCAGGTAGCTCACATAAATCAGCCACAACACCAGCGTCGAGGTCAGACGAATATCTCCCGGCGCCCACCAGATGCCCCACACCGGCCGCGCCCAGATGGGCCCGGTAATCAGAACGATGGTGCAGAAAACTACGCCCACCTCCGCCGTGGTCACCGCGAGCACGTCGAGATCCTGCCCCGGAAAATACTTTCCGACCGCGAAATAAAGAGCGGCGATGATCAGCGCCGTGGTGGCTACTGAACTGGGATACATCCCGACCGGCAGCTCCTGTCGCACCTGCGGGATAAACGGCGCAATGACCCCAACAATTCCGATCGCAATCACAATCCACTTTGCGGCGCGCTGCGTTGACGGTTTCGCATTGGCCAGGTATTCGACCGATGCGATGAAGTTGATGAAGAACAACAGGAAGGCCGTCCACGCCGAAGGCACGTGATAGTAGATGATGCGGTAAACATCACCCTGCAGAGCGTCCGTCGGCGCGACCCAGAGAGCCTGATAGAAGGCGTAGACGAGCAAAAGCGCCGTCAGAACCGCCAGGATGGGGAAGGCCTTTTTCATTCCGCTTGCAACACCGTTTCAAACAAGGCCAGACAAGCTGTAGTAAACACCACATCATAGGTGAGAAGCAATACAATGTAGAAGTGAGCTGGATTCTCACCCGTCAAAATATTTGTGGTCGCTGCCACCATGCCCAGCACTGCCGGGATCGAAACCGGAAACAAAAGCAGAGGCAACATAAGCTCTCGGCTGCGGGTGCGCAGCGACATCGCCGCAAAAAAAGTTCCGTTCACCACCAGCGCCCACGTTCCCAACAGCGCCACTGGAATCAACTGCCATGCCGGACCGAGGACGCGCAGGTTGTAAAAGATCACGAACAGAGGCGCCATCAGTGCTTCCAGAAGGCTGACCATGATGAAGTTCCCCAGCACTTTCGCCAGAAATAATGCAGTGGCCGGAGCCGGAGAGACACGGTAGGCATCGAGCACCTGGTTGCGCAGTTCCCGAGCCCAGGTCTGGTTCAGAGCAACCACGGCTGCAAACAAGAACGCCACCCAAACCAGCCCGCCAACAATTTGGCGCGATTCTTCTGCCAGAGGATCGAAAGAAAAAACAAAGATCACGACCACCAGGAGAGAGAAGAACAGCATGGCGTTGAGTGCATCCTTCGAGCGCCACTCCAGGCGGATGTCTTTGGCCAGCGTGACCAGCGTGATCGACCAGAACGATGTCATGGTTCCACCGCTCGGTTCTGATCGCGGACTAGATGACGAGTGCGGTCAACGATCTGCCCGGCCTGCATCCACACAAATTCGTCGGCTATGCCCTCGAGCAGCGCAGCCTGGTGCGTGACTACAAAAATAGTTTTGCCGGCGTCGCGCATGCCCTTGAGCAGGCCGACCATTTCCCGCGCCGAGTGCACATCGACGTTGGAAAATGGCTCGTCCAGCAAAAGTATTTTCGGGTCGTGCAGAATGGCCCGCGCCAGCGACATGCGCTGCCGCATGCCTTGCGAGTATTTCCCCACCGGCCGCGACAATTCGGGGTCGAGCCCCACAGCCTGAATCACCTGCTGGCAGCGGCTGTCGCCGGCAATGCCGTAGAGCCGGGCAAAGTAGCGCAGGTTCTCCAGGCCGCTCATCTCGTCGTAAAGCAGCGACGGATGAGCCATGTAACCGACCTCGCGGCTGGCCTCGTGCGGATTCCTGCCCAGGATGGAAATCTCGCCGCGCGTGGGATGCGCCAATCCCGCCAGCGCGCGCAACAGAGTCGTCTTCCCTGCTCCGTTGTCGCCGAGAATCACGTGAAACTTGCCGGCATCAAACTCGGCGTTTACTCCGCGCAATGCGGCGAAGCGCCCGAACTGCTTGACCAGATTTTTGACAGAGATGATTCCGGCCGGGGCCGCGGTTTCCGACGCGCTCGCATTCATGGGATCAAGTGGAAAGCTAGAAGATAGCGAAAGCCCGCGGCGAAGTCGAGCGCGCAGGATGACAAGCTTGCTAGTTCGAAACCGCAACCGGTTGAGAGCCGGTCTGCACCTGCGTCATGCTCTTGGGCGGTTCATTCGATGGCGCCCCATTTGCGGGAGTGCCGGGCTGCTTCGGCGCATACTTCGATGCACATTTAGCCTGCAGCGCCTTGGCATGAAAGACGCCATCGTGGCCAAAGCTGCCGTCGGCCAGCGCCTGGGAATCGTCCTTGAAAGTATCAGGAGGCGCTTCGGTTCCGGTGTAATCCACGGAAAGCAACTGATCCTGTTCCATCAGCACAAACTCAACGTGGGTTCCGGTGCGCTTGATCGAGCCGGGCTGCACATTCCCGGCGACCCGCAGGCGTTTCGAGTAAGCGCCGTTCCCCATCTTGTGCAGTTCGCTGATGGTGACGTAGTAGCTCTTGCTGTCCTGGACCCCGGTATAAGCGAGGTAGCCGAGCAGGAAAAGAATCAACAGCGTGGCCCCGCCGAATTTCAGATAAGTCTTGCCTTGGCTCGACATAAGCAACCACCCACTGGAGCAAACTACCGCTCACGTCAGACTCTACGCGAGGCCGCGGCCAGAATCAAGGTTCCGGAGGTCCACACGAGCGCACCTTCCTCCGCTAGAATGAATGTGACTCGACAATCCCATGATCCATCCCTGGCACGATGTAACCCCCGGCGACAAACTCCCGCACGAGTTCGATTGCGTCATCGAGATCCCGTTCGGATCGAGCGTGAAGTATGAACTCGACAAAGCGAGCGGCCTCATCAAGCTCGATCGCGTTCTCTACTCAGCCGTTTACTATCCCGCGAACTACGGCTTCATTCCGCAGACGCTTGCCGAAGATGATGATCCGCTCGATGTACTCGTGTTCTGTCAGGATCCGGTCGTGCCGCTCACCATCATCCACGCGCGCGCTATCGGCCTGATGACGATGATCGACGGCGGCAAGCCAGATCATAAAATCATCGCCATCGCCACCCAGGATCCCGAGTTCAACTCCTACCATGAAGCCGCCGAGATGCCGCCACACCGCATGCTCATGCTGCGGCGCTTCTTTCAGGATTACAAACAGCTCGAAGGCAAAGCCGTTGAGGTGGACGAGATACGCCCGGCGGCCGAAGCCTATCCCATCATCCTCGATGCGCTGCATCGCTACAGTGAGCAACGCCGCAAAGGATTCAAGGCGCCGGGAAAGCACTGAATCTTATCGTGCCGTCCTGAACCCTCGACGAGGACCCGTCGACGCTATAAGTCCCTGAAAGTCGGCACTTGGCGGGACATGTCCTGTAGTAACTTCCCGTTGTCGAGACCGCACTCTAGAATCCATCGAGTCAAAACTTCCAGGTCCGGGTTCATTCCTAACGAAGTTCATTCTGCCAACATGTCACTTAAGGAGACTATGAAAACTGTACGACATTGCACCGTACTCGCGTTTATCGTTGCTCTTTGCGCCGCATTCACCTTCGCTGACGAACCAGGAAGGCATCCGGCATACCTGCATGCGCTCACCGACTTGCGGCACGCGCGCGCCCACCTGGAGAATCCGGCTCTCACTCATCACATGGACAAGGAAGAAGAGCACGCCATTGATGAGATCGACAAAGCCATCGGAGAAATCAAAAATGCCGCGATTGATGATGGCAAGAGTCTGAACGATCATCCTCCGGTGGATGCTGGAATGGACCGCGCCGGCCGCTTTCATCGCACGCTCGAGCTGCTCGACAAGGCGCACAACGATATCGCCCGCGAAGAGGATGATCCCGGGGTGCGCGGTCTGCGGGATCGCGCTCTCCACCACATCGACGAAGCCCACCGTATCGTCGATCACCTGATCATGCAGAACCACTACTAGACACAAGTATTTTCCGCATCTTCGGTGGACAGAAATCCACTGCAATGAGAGAAAGGCCCGGCATTTCGCCGGGCCTTTCTTTTCTCGGCGCCCCACGGCAGCACCCGAAGACGACGCGGGAGCGGTAATATTGTCGGGAGGGATTGAAACGAAGTTGGTTCACCTCGCCTGCAGTAGCGAAATGAAACAGGAATTCGCGTCGCTCGCCCAACCCTGTGAAGGTAGCTTGAAACGGGAGGTCCTATGACCGATGCACCTTCTGATCGGAGTACGGAAGACGGGCACGGCTATCGGTGGCTAACGGCAGCGGCCTCGCTGTTGGTGGGCGCGGCGTTCTTCGGCCTTTGGTTCTGGCTGCTTCCGGGATGGCTCGGTTTCACCGTGGAAACGGCGGGCGCGGCGCGCTGGCGATGGCTGGCGGCGATTCCATCTGTGCTGGGATTCTCCGTTGCCCTGCGCTGCGTCTGGGACTTCGGATGGACCGGACGCGGCACGCCAGTCCCGGTTGCTCCGCCGCAGCGCCTGGTCGTAGTTGGTTTCTACCGCTACGTGCGCAATCCCATGTACGTGGGCTTCGCGGCAGGATGGATCGGTCTGTGGGTGATTTTCGGACATCCCGATCCGCGATTGATTGGCGCCGTCGCCGCGGTTGCACTCGGCATACATCTGTTCGTCATTTTTTATGAAGAACCAACCTTGCGCGGGAAGTTCGGGGCAGCTTACGAAGAATACTGCCGCAACGTGCGGCGCTGGTGGCCGCGGCTGAGCGGTTGGGATCAACCGCGATGATCGTGGTAGGGACAGCCAAGAGCATGCCCTGAGCGAAGTCGAAGGGGCGGCTGTCCCTACAATTTTATCTAACAGACATGTCTACCACACACGGCAGGCGTTCTCCGCCACCATCGGCTGCCCGGCCTTGCAGCCCCATGCCTTCTGGAACTCTGGCATGTTCTGCACCACGCCATCGACCCGGTATTTTCCAGGCGAGTGCGGGTCAGTGACCGCCCAGACGCGGGACTGTTCAGGACGCACTTTCTCACACCATACCCTCCCGAATCCCAGGAAGAAGCGCTGCTCGGGAGTGTAGCCATCGATCTTCTGACCTTCTTTTCCAGTCTTGTCGTCGGCGATCTTGTGTTCGAGCGCACTCAACGCGATGCGCGCGCCGCCGTTGTCAGCCGTGTTCTCGCCCAGCGTGAGACGGCCGTTCAGCTTCACGTCATCGACAGCAACAAAGTTCGAGTACTCGTCCGCCACGCAGCTGGCGCGCTTCTCAAATTCCTTGCCGTCCTGCTCCGTCCACCAATCGTGCAGATTGCCTTGCGGATCGAACTTGCGCCCCTGGTCGTCGAAGCCGTGGGTGAGTTCGTGACCAATGACCAAGCCAATCCCGCCAAAGTTCACGCCGTCGTCCATTTTGTTGTCAAAAAATGGCGGCTGCAGGATGCCCGCAGGAAATACGATTTCGTTATACGACGGGTTGTAATACGCGTTTACCGTTGGTGGAGTCATGCCCCATTCCTTGCGGTCGAGCGGCTTGTCGATCTTGGCAATCTCGCGTTTCGACTCGAATTCGTTGGCCCGAGCCACATTGCCCAGCAGGTCGTCGCGTTTGATCACCACCGAGCTGTAGTCGCGATACACATCGGGATAGCCGATCTTGTTGCGAATCGCATCGAGCTTCACCTTGGCTTGCTTTTTCGTCTCCTCGCTCATCCAGGAGAGCTCGCTAATGTCGTTGGCGAGAGACGCCTCCAGAGCGTCCACCATCTTGAGCATCCGCTGCTTGGCGTCCGCGCCAAAGGTCAGTTCCACATATCTCTGCCCAAGCGCCTCACCCAGTTGGCGATCGGTGAGCGTGACACAGCGCTTCCAGCGCGCCTGAATTTCCTTCTGGCCGTTGAGGTTCTGCTGGAACTTGAAGTTGGCTTCGACGAATGGCTGCGAAAGCCACGGGGACGCCGCGTTCAGCACGTGCCAGCTCACATAGGTCTTCAGCGAGTCCAGAGATTCCGCTTCCAGAACGCCGTTTACCTGCTTGAAGAAATCAGGATTCGGCACGTTAATCTCGGTAAAGTTGGGCGCGCCTATCGCGACGAAGTAGCGGTTGAGGTAGAAATTCGGTCCCAGAGCGACAGCTTCGTCGCGGCTCATCTTGTGATCGCAGATTCTTGGGGTCGCGGCGCGCCGTGCGGTCCATCGCAGCCTTCGCCAGCGAGGTCTCAATGCGCAGCACGGTCTGCGCCGAATCGGCCGCCTGCTGCTGCGTCTGGCCCGCCAGCGTAAACGTCTGCGTAACATATTCCACCAGGTGCTGCCGCATCTCCTTCATTTTTGCGTTGTCGTCTTTGATGTAATAGTCGCGGTCGGGCAACGACAGGCCGCCCTGATCGACCCAGGCGATCACCTCGTCCGCATTGTGGAGATCGGAGTTGGAATAGAAATTGAATAGCGGATTCGGCCCGACCAGATGCACATGTGCGATCTCCTCGATCAGCGCGCCCTTGTCTCGCACTGCCGCGATGCGGGCCAGCTCCGGCTGAAGCGGAGCAATGCCTTTCGCATTCACCGCTTGCTCGTCCATGCAGGAGCCGTATAGATCGCCGATTTTCTGATCGACCGCATCGCGGCCCGCGCCGCCGTCCGCGGCCTTTTCCAGAATGTCGTGCTCGATGCTGCGATTGCGCTCGCGGACCTCACTGAAGCCACCCCACCGCGACTGGTCAGCAGGAATCTCGGCCGTCTTGATCCAGTTCCCGCAGGCGTACTGATAAAAATCCACGCAGGGATCGACGCTCTTGTCGATGGTATCGAGACTGGAACCATAAGCCGGCTTGGTGGAGGAACTGGCGGTGGAAGATGTTTGAGCGAAACCGAGGACACCTGTTAGCAGCAAAACGAGCGGCAAGAGCCGGAACACTCGCATAAGAAAAACTCTCCTTCTTGAGAACGGTTCAAATTTTAGGCCCGCCAATCCGTATGAGCAAGCGTCGCACCGGTGACAGTGCGGCGCCATCTGCGGTTGGCCAATTCAACATTAGACGATTCAACATTAGAAAAGCACTGAGCACAGTAGGAAACATTAGAGATGCCTTCGACGAAAATCCTGCGCGTTGAGCTGCGAGCGCGCGACCTCACAGCCAGAAAACAGGCCAATTCGTTGAAAAACATCCTGCGCAGACTGGAACCGGGTTTGCTCCCGTTAAGTCACGCCGGATGAAACCTTCCCCGGCGCAACCCGCGACTGCCGGTCTCCTTGCCGCAGCGCCCATCTCGACAGGAATGAAATGAACCGACATTTCACCGCAGTTGAATTACTGATCCTTGTCCTTGCGCTAATGCCCGCAAGCCGGCTTGCCGCCCAGAGCAAAGACTTCGACAAGATCGCGCCTGAATCACTTCCATCTGCACCGATGGAGATATCCTCCACGCCTGTCTCCGCCAAACCGAAGCGGATGTTCGATAAAAAATTTTTCGTGGTCATGGGCGCACTCGGCGGAGCCGAGAGCTTCCGCTTCACCAGCCGTCAGCTCGTGCTGGTCCATGAGTACGAGGCCGGTGCTCCCTGGGTCACCAGCGCGCCAGCAAACCAACCCGTCATGGCCAAAGGTTTGGCGCTGTATGCAGCAGAATTCCTGCTGACTTACGAACTCAAGAAGCCACACTCCTGGCTGCCCGGAGATCGCGTCATCCGCCGGCTTTGGTGGGTCTATCCCACAGCCATGAGCGCCATTCACATCAAGAATGCGATCGGCAACGTTCGCACCCAAGGTCCTGGTGGTTGCACTTCGATAGAATGCGCCGAGCAAACGCAGTGACACGGCATTCTTCCGGCGCGTCCGGGTTATAATCGGGGCCAGTAGAATCCAGACGAAAGCTGGCTCCGACACATGACCTCCACGAACGGCAACTCCGGCAATGGCAACAATGGCCACGGCGTCCCCAAGCCGCGTGCTGAGTGGCTGGCGCAGCGCGGGCGCGCAAACACTGACGGCAACTTCTCGCAGATGCACTACGCGCGTCAGGGCGTGGTCACGGAAGAAATGGGCTACATTGCCCACCGCGAAAAGCTCACGGCCGAGTTGGTGCGCGACGAAGTGGCTCGCGGCCGCATGATTATTCCCGCCAACATCAATCATCCGGAACTCGAGCCGATGGCGATCGGCGTGGCTTCGCTGTGCAAGATCAACGCCAACATCGGAAACTCAGCAGTGTCTTCTGAAATCAATGAAGAACTGAAAAAGCTGCATACTGCCGTGCATTACGGGGCCGACACCGTGATGGATCTTTCGACCGGCGGCAACATTCACGAGATTCGCGAAGCCATTCTGCGGCATTCTCCAGTTCCCATCGGCACGGTTCCGATTTACGAAGCCATTGCACGCGTGAAACGCGTGGAAGATCTGAACGCTGAAGTCATGCTTGAAGTAATCGAAGAGCAGGCCGCGCAGGGCGTCGATTACATGACGATTCACGCCGGCGTGCTGATCCAGTATCTGCCGTTAATCTCGAAGCGCATTACCGGGATCGTGAGCCGCGGTGGCGCCATCCTGGCGCAGTGGATGGCTTACAACCACAAGCAGAATTTCCTCTACGAACGCTTTGACGACATCTGCAAAATCTTTAAAAAGTATGACGTCAGCTTTTCGCTGGGGGATGGTCTGCGTCCCGGCTGTGTGGCCGATGCCAGCGACGAAGCTCAGTTCTCCGAACTGAAAACTCTGGGCGAGCTGACGAAGATAGCCTGGCAACATGACGTGCAGGTGATGATCGAAGGCCCTGGCCACGTCTCGATGGACAAGATCAAGGAGCAGGTCGAAAAAGAAGTTGAACTCTGCTACGAAGCGCCGTTCTACACGCTCGGCCCGCTGGTTACAGACATCGCTCCCGGCTACGACCACATCACCTCCGCTATCGGCGCGGCCATGATCGGATGGTATGGCGCGGCGATGCTGTGCTACGTCACGCCGAAAGAGCATCTCGGCCTGCCGAACGAAAAAGACGTAAAAGACGGCATCATCGCCTACAAGATTTCCGCCCACGCCGCCGACATCGCCCGCGGACGCCCCGGCGCCCGCGACCGCGACGACGCCCTCAGCTACGCCCGTTACAAATTCGATTGGGAAAAGCAATTCGCACTCTCACTCGACCCCGAGACCGCGCGTTCGATGCACGACGAAACTCTGCCCGACGACTATTACAAAGAGGCAGCCTTCTGCTCCATGTGCGGCCCGAAATTCTGCTCGATGAATTATTCGTCGAAGGTCGACGAGTACAACAAGCAGGTGCATGGCATCGAGAAGAAGGATTATTCGGAACTGGTTGAACGGCTGGTATCGATCAAGTAGCCAGGCGTCTTCTTGCTGCACTTTCTCGCCGTGGACGCTGTGGGTTTCTGCGCGAAATAAATCTTTCAGCGAGGCGAGCCGTGTGCGGTAGCAAGGGTGCTGCGGCGCACAAGATCGGGGTATCCCCCTCCCCCCTCCCATGTGTGGAATCATCGGGTTAGCACGATTTTCCCTGTAAAATCCGGATGTCAAAGAACTTAGAGGTCAAAATCTAGACAGCAAAGGACTTAGGACGGGATCGATCGCGCTTTGCGCGGCAGTCACGGCCTCGATCATCATCGCGCAAGTTCGGGATGAGGGCAAGGTCAGATGTCACAATGGAGCTGTGGAAAATTATTTGGCTTTATTTGGCCTGCTGCTCCACGTGCAGCCCGAAATTCCGCTTGATGAATTATTCGTCGAGGGTGGAACAAGTGCAACAAGCAGGTGCATCGCATCGATAAGAAGGATTATTCGGAGCTGGTAGAGCGGCTGGTGTCGCTGAAATGAGAGCCGAGAAATAGTATTCTCGGTGGATGAAGCAGATAGTCTTCTACTCCTGGCAATCTGACTTGCCTAACGCATGCAACAGGGGCTTCATCCAACGAGCCCTAGAGGACGCGGCGGCAGCCATAAAGGCCGACGACTCGGTCGAGATCGAACCCGTTGTCGATCGCGACACGCTGGGGGTTCCAGGCGCGCCTGACATAGCATCAACGATATTTGGGAAGATAACGGCCGCCGACGCATTTGTCGCAGATGTTTCCATCGTGAATAGAGGGGGAAAAAGGGCAAGTCCCAACCCAAACGTTCTGATTGAGCTCGGTTACGCCCTCAAGGCGCTCGGCCATGAGAGAGTCGTCCTTGTCTTCAATCGGGAGTTTGGGGGAATCGAGGAGCTGCCGTTTGATTTGAAGATGAGGAGAGTCCTCGGCTACGACATGCCCGCGCACGCGGAGGGCAGGGCCACAGAGCGGAGCCTCCTAGGAAAGCAACTTGACGCCGCAATCCGCTCAGCGCTAGGCGCCGGCCGCGAGGCGCGCCCCGCGACGATCCCAGCCGTGGCTGCGATCGAAAACCAACAGCCAAACCGAATTATCATTTTGAGGCGTAACTTGGCTCAGATTCTCACAGCACTCGAAGAGCATGAGCCGAAGAAACATAGTGAGGTAGGCATAATAGAACCCCTGATTACCGCGCTTGCCTCAACCCAGGAGACCGTCGCCGAGTTTTCAAAGATTGCCGAAACCATTTCCCTCATGAACGATCTCGACGCCGCGATAGAGGTTCTTCGTTCGTTTGGGCGCATATTCCAACAATACGATCTGCCTGAGAATTTCAGCGGCAGGTTCGGCAGCGGGGACTTCGATTATTTCAAGTTCCTGGGCCATGAACTCTTTGTGACCTTTGTCAGCTTTCTGCTGGTCGAGCAGCGCTGGGAAATGCTGGAAAAAGTTCTTGCGGAGCCGATCCCAGTGAGGTATGTGAGGCGTAAACGCGGGCCGGGCAATGTCGAATGGAGCTTTGCTTCCCAGCATCTGCCCACCTTCATCGACGAGGGCAATAGGAGGCGCCGCGTGTCCCTGCACGCCGACACGCTGAATGAGCGGCACACGAGCGGGGGCCTTGCCGCGATTATGCCGATTGACGATTTCGCTGACGCGGACTACCTTCTGTTCCTGCGCGGCGTGATCCCGCCTCAAAATGTTGGCTTGATGATCCAGTGGCGTCCTTGGAGCGCTCTTTACCTCAAGCACTCGCCGATGTTCCTGCGCCGTGCCGAATACCGAAACGTTGCGAATTCGTTGGCGAAATTTCTCGGAGCACCAAGTGTCGACGAACTTAAGAAGCGTCTTTCCGAGCGCACTCCCGAAGTGGAGAGGATGTTCGCGGACGGGCTCTGGGCCAGCCCGCTGGAGATGCGGGATATTGAGGGCATCGGGAGCCTCTGATTGTGTCGATCGGGGCAGGCGCGGAGTGCCCAACTTGTCGCGTCCTTTGCGAGAGGTGGGATCGCCTCCTTTTCAAAAACGTCGACAGCCGAAACCATGGTGGGCGTATGCTATGACTATGGCTGTGAACTGGATCGAACTGGCACAAAAGATGGCTCAGGCTGCCCGCGCTGGCGTGGCTATTGAAAGAAATCGCTTGCAGGAAATCCTTGCTGAGCGTCGGCGGAAACAGCAACCCCAGTCCTCCTCGCCCTCCCGTTGAACCATCCCAGGCTGACCATCATCGCCGGAGCCAACGGTTCCGGTAAGACAACCCTGACAAGCTGGAACTTGGATGTCTTCCGGGCGATTCCCGTTCTGGATCCGGACGCAATCGCGAGAACATTGCAGCCGACGTCGGCCGCAGCATTTCCGATTGCAGCCGCGCGTCAGGTTCTGGCATCTGCGAAAGAGCATATCGGCAAGCATGAGAGCTTCGCCGTTGAGACGACGCTCGCCGGAAAACACTATCTGCAAATGATGGTTGATGCGCGAAATCGTGGTTTCGAAGTCGTGCTGGTCTACATCGGGACAGAAAGTGTTGAGATCAACCTGGCTCGAATCAGAAACCGAGTTCTCGCGGGCGGCCATGATGTCCCGGAGAGCGATGTCTGCCGGCGTTACCGGCGAAGCTTCGAGAATCTTCCGACAGCTCTGGCGCGCGCCGACCACGCCATCCTGTTCGACAACTCAGCCGAAGAGGGATACCGGCTTATCGCGGTACTCGGGCCGTCTGAAAGTCAATGGTTCGAGCCCGTTCCAGACTGGGCAAAGGCGAGTCGGGGCTAGGCCAGACTTCGCCTCCGCGATGGCTAGCTATGGAAGTCGGCGACGCCATCCCACACCAGCTGAACGGCGATGGCGAGAATCAGAAAGCCGAAGATCTTGTTGATAGCTCCGACTGCATTCGGACCCAACCGACGCACCAGCGGGCCTCCCCACCAGAAGAAAAGAAGAACGGTCAGCGCAATGGCGGCGATGCCAATGACCATGCCCAAGTAGGACGCGGCGCTGTCCACGTTGGCCGCGAGCGCCATGACTACGCCGATGGCTCCTGGGCCCGACATCAGCGGCATGGCGAGCGGAGTCAGAGAAATGTCTTCCTTGCCTTGCGCCTCGTTACTTTCTTCCGGCGTGATGCGCGCGTGAGAAGTCACCATGCCCCAGGCAGTGTTGGCGACGATCAGGCCGCCGGCAATTTTCAAGACCGGCAAAGAGATGCCGAAGAAATGCAGAACGAAGCGGCCGAAGAATAGAAACGTGACCAGAATGACGAACACCCACAGACCGGTCTTTAGTGCGGTGTTCCGGCGTTCCTGGGCAGTCCAGGAAGACGTCATGCTGAAGAAGATCGGAATGCCGCCGAAGGGATCGACGATGGGAAACAGCGCAAGAAATGTTGCCGCCGCCGAATGCGGCAGCGTGCGCAGGAATTGCCCGAGCGCGTGGGTGGAGGTCATGGGATCAGTTGGATTTAAACGGGTTGAAGATTTCTATCCCAAGATGCCTGAAATCTTTTTCGTTCCGGGTCGCTACCGTAAGCCCGTGCAAGCGTGCGGTCGCCGCGATCATGACGTCGTACAAGAGGCCCTCTTGCTTGCCCAACATCATCCGTGCGGTTTCGCGAAAGCAACGCGCATCCATCGGCAGTACGATCGACGAATCCTCCAACTCATTAACCCATGCCTCAATGGCGCTCGCTTTCGCTGCGTCTTGTTTACGGGTGCGCTCAACGCCCTCCTGCAGCTCCCCGAGCGTAACCGCCGAAAGACAGATCTGCTCGTCCCGCAGTCCCCCAAACCATTTCACCACGGCTCCGTGCGGCCTCGGCTTGCGAATCTCCGAAATTATGTTCGTGTCGAGCAGGTACCGGGTCATTCGAACTCCACGGGCGGCCGTCGTTTCCACTTTCTGCGCGGCGGAACAATATTCTCAAAACGGGGGCCCGACATCAGCAGTTCTTTGATCCCGGAGCGCGACGCGCTCTGCATTCGGCGCCACTCGTCGATCGGTACAAGCACTGCAGCTTCGACTCCGCGGCGCGTCACGACTTGCGGCCCCTTATTGAGCGCTGCGTTAAGGAATTCGCTGAAGCGGGCTTTGGCTTCCTGCAGTTGCCAGGAACTCACGGGAAGTTTCCTCCAACGCAATTGTATAACTAGTCAGATAACTAGTCAACTGGCTACCGGTATCCCTCGAGCACCTTGGCTGCACGCTCGAGCGCAGAGGTCAAAACTGCTAACTGCTGGCGCGCCCGCTCCGCGTCGCCCTTGTCGAGAGCCTCATTCACGCCGGGAATTACGACCGCGGCATAGCCGGTGTATTCTCCTGGAGCGTAAATCGCATGGCGGTACCAGGGACGGTGCGGCAGTCCCTCAGGCACGAGGAGAGCGCGCTCAGCGCCGCGCAGCGCCTGATTCAGCCGTGCGGGATCTCGCGGCGGGTTCTTCTGCTTCGCCTGAATCTTCGCTCCAGCATCCTGAAAATGTTTTGCTGCTGCGGTCACTGCGTGCAGATCGAGCCCATGCTCTCCGAATTTACTCTCGGCCCTTTTCCTGGCGTCATCGAGGTAGACGGCGATCTCTTTTCCATATTCTTCGTAGTCGTAGGGCAGCACGTCGGCATCGGCCATGCGCAATGCCTCCAGGCCAAAGACTCGTGCCATCTGCTGCTCGTAAACGAAATCCGGATCGCCGAACTTTGTGAACCAGGCAAAATTATCGAACACGGAGTGATACACGCCGTAGGGTCCGCCAGAACTTATGTCATCGGAAGGCACGCCCAGGTGCTGCTGGAACGCGCTGTAGTCGGAGCCGCTGCCGAGGTCACCAACCTGGACATCGCTGTTGGCAGGAGCAGCGGGCTTGCGGCGCGAATCTGGGGTCGCTTCCGCGGCCGACTGCGGCTGGTCAGATTTCTGCCACTGTTCGTAGACTGTGCCGCCCTTGGGACTGGGCACGGCCTTGGTGACATCACGCACAAACTGCTTCAAGCTGGGAACCGCCGAGGCGCCGAACTTCGGCCCGGCCACGGCGACATCCATGTTGAAATACGCGGCGGCGCCGCCCAGTTCGGATTCATGCTGCTCGGCCCATTCCGTGGAACCGATCAATCCTTCTTCTTCGCCATCCCAACTGCCGAAAATCATGGTGCGCTTCGGCTTCCAGCCCGTTTTCAGCAACTCGCCGACTCCGTGCACGCTTTCAAGCATCGCTGCGGTGCCGCTGTTCGGGTCCACCGCACCGTACACCCACGCGTCGCGGTGATTGCCTGCAACCACCCACTCGTCGGGCAATTCGCTGCCTCGTACGCGGCCAATCACATCCCAAAGAGTGCGGAACTGATAATCCTGTTTGAGATGCATCTTGACGCGCACCGGCCCTGGTCCCACGTGGTAGGTGAAGGGCAGCGAACCCTGCCATTCGCGGGGCGAGTCGGGGCCGCCGAGATGTTGAAGAATAGGCGCGGCATCGTGATAGGAAAGTGGCGTGACCGGAATCTTTGGCATCTGCGCTGACTGCTCGGGAGAAATGCGCTTGCTGTCAGGCAACGACGGCAGCGACGCCACTCCCGGCGTTGTTGGATCGCCGGGGAACTCAAACATGTACCCTACCGATCCGCGCTGCACGCCGGTATCGGGCCGCCACGGCCCCGCGGGATACTTATCGCCGCGCCTCCAGCCATCGTCGAACGGATCCGAATAGATGATCACTCCTGCCGCGCCACGTTCTTGCGCGATGAATTCTTTCACCCCGCGGAAATTCTGGCCGTAGCGAACGAGGACGATTTTGCCGCGAACATCGATCTTCAGCTTGTCCAGTTTGTCGAAATCTTCTGGCGTGCCGTAGTTGGCGTAGACGACATCGGCCTCGGCATCGCCCGACGGAGACATGCCGTTGAACGGCATCACGACGCGCGGATCGTTGTCGTATGGATCGCCCTCAACGTGCTCGCGCGTGGGGCCGTGCATTTCGACTCCGGCGGGCGCGGTGATGTCGACGCTGATCTCCGAGGGATAGTTAAGCCACACCTTGTATTCGACGATCTCGGTTTCGAGGCCAGCCGCGCGAAACTTTTCGGCGACGTAATCTGCGGTAGCCTTGTCCTCGGGCGTGCCGGCCATGTGGGGCGCTTTCGTCAGCTCGCGCAAATGCTCTTTCGCCAGGTTGGGATCAGGCACGGCGATAAACCGGGCTTCGGCGGCGTTTTCGGCGGTGGCGTCGCGAAAGCCGAAAATGGATTGCGCACCTGCAGAAGGCTGCGGCCCACCACCGTTGACACTAATTGGCAGACTGCAAAAGAGGACAACTGAAGCAAGAAGCACCGCAGAAAAGAATCGCATTGGGCACCCGTGGTGAAAGTAAGTAAGGTAACACAGCAGGCATGGAAGTATTTAGGTGAACCGTCCGTCCTGGGAGTGAAAGTCGCGGTTGAGACTACCGCACCTGCCCCGTGCCAACTATCTCGTACTTCGAAGAAGTAAGTTCCGCCAGGGCGAACGGACCGCGGCAGTGCAGCTTTTGCGTGCTGATGCCCATTTCGGCGCCGAAACCGAACTCGGCGCCATCGGTGAAGCGGGTCGAAGCGTTCCAGTAGACTGCGGCGGAATCTACTCCGCGCAGGAACTTGCGGGCGTTCGCTTCGTCGCGGGTCACGATGGAATCAGAGTGCTTCGTGGAATAGCGGTTGATGTGGGCAATCGCCTCGTCAACGCTGGCCACCACGCGAACTGCTATGCACAGCCGTAGATACTCTTCGTACCAGTCCTGCTCGGCGGCAGGCGCGATGTTCAATCCAGCGGCTAGGCTGCGGGATTTTCCGTCTCCCCGAACTTCGACCCCGGCTTCGATCAGCTTTTTCACGATGCGCGGGAGATATTCCGCCGCGATGCGTTCATGCACCAGCAGCTTCTCGCCAGCGTTGCACACCGACGGGCGCTGGGTTTTCGCGTTGATCACGATTGCATCGGCCATTTCGAAGTCGGCAGATTCGTCGATGAAGATGTGGCAGTTCCCTGCCCCGGTTTCGATCACGGGTACGGTGGAATTCTCAGTGACGAATGCGATCAGTTCTGCGCCGCCGCGCGGAATGATGACATCCAAGAGGCCCCGCGCCTTTATGAGTTCCTGCACTGAGTGCCGCGTGCTCGAATCGAGAAGTTCGATCGCGCCGTCCGGCACTCCAGGCACGGCGGCTAGAATCTTCGCCAGCCTCTGATTGCTGCGCGCCGCTTCCTTGCCGCCGCGCAGAACGATTGCGTTTCCGGTTTTCAGGGCGAGCACCGCGGTATCTACCGTGACGTTCGGGCGCGATTCATAAATGATTCCCACCACGCCCAGCGGGACGCGCACTTTGCGAATGTGCAGGCCGTTTGGGCGGGTCCACTCGGCTAGCGTTTCGCCGATGGGATCGTCGAGTGCGGCGACTTCGCGAACACCTTGCGCCATCTCTTTGATCCGCGGTGGAGTCAACAGCAAGCGGTCGCGCATGGCGCCTTCGAGGGCGGAACTTTCCACATCTTCGCGGTTGGCCGCGAGAATCGTTTGATCATGAGCTTCGAGCGAATCGGCAATAGCCAGGAGCAACGCGTTCTTCTCGTTGGTGGAGAGCAGTGCGAGCTGGGCAGCGGCTGCGCGCGCCCGCAACAGCTTTTCCTTCGTGGAAGCCGAGTTGGTAACGGTCACTGTCATCCGCCTCGCTCTTAGTTGTCTCACCCCTGCCGGGGAGGAAAATACGTTCCTATTTTGCGTTGCATGCCCAGCGTGATCCCCTGCGGATGGCGGCCATTCACGATGGCCACGTGGACGCCGCCGTCGCTTGCCAGCTTCGCGGCGCGCAGTTTCGAAATCATGCCTCCGCGTCCCAGCGCGCTCTTGCCGTTGCATTGCGCTTCGAGCGCAGGAGTCAGTTTGCGCACGACACGCTGCAGCCTGGGTTTCTTGCGACCGTTGGGAATAAGCAGTCCATCTACATTGGTCAACAACAACAACCAGTCAGCTCTCACGGCGGTAGCCAGCAGCGCACTCAGTTCGTCGTTGTCGCCGAAAGCGCCTTCCAGTTCGCGGACGCTGACGCTGTCATTCTCATTGACGATCGGCACCACGCCGAGCGCGAGCAGTTCGGCGAGCGCATTCTGCAGGTTGCGGTAGCGGACCGGCGAGGTGAAGTCGTCGCTCGAAAGCAGCAGTTGCGCCACCACTTTTTTGCCGAAGAAAAGGCGCTCGTAGGTATGCATCAGCTGGCTTTGCCCGACGGCGGCGCAGGCCTGCATGCCGGGGACGCCGCTGGGCCGCCGGCTCAGTCCTAATCCGGAGATGCCTGCGGCGATGGCACCGGAAGTGACGATCAGATACTCATTCTTGTTGAGATCGAACTGATCGACCATGGCGCGCAGCACGTTCGCGTCGATCTCTCCTGCGGGAGCGATGAGGCTGGTGCCGACTTTGACGACAATTCTCATGCGATGAAACTTTCCCGGTTTAGTTAGACCCGGCGTAGTTGGAATGGTATCGCAACTTGACCGTCCTGCGATTTAAGATGGGATTGCAGGCAAGATGAACAGCTTGCCGCTTATGGATCCCGATGCCAGCCTCCAACGCCACCAGCCGCTTCTCCGATCGCGTAGAAAATTACGTGCACTACCGGCCGGGATATCCGCCCGAAGTAGTCGAGGAGCTGAGGGCAGAGTGTGGGTTGACTCCCGGCCATGTGATTGCTGATATCGCATCGGGCACCGGCATTTGGACTCGCACGCTGCTGGAGAATGGCAGTCCAGTCTTCGGCGTCGAACCTAATGCCGAGATGCGGCAGGCGGGCGAGCGTTTTCTAGCGGCGTTTCCGAAGTTCACTAGCGTTGCGGGAACGGCGGAATCGACTACGCTGGCGGATCAGAGTGTGGACTTGGTCACCGCGGCGCAAGCCGCGCACTGGTTCGATCGCGCGCGGGCCCGGCGCGAGTTCGTTCGCATTCTGAAACCCGGCGGCTGGCTGGTGCTTCTGTGGAACGAACGGGTCACGGATTCGACCGCCTTCTTGCGCGATTATGAGCAGTTGCTCTTGACCTACGCTACTGATTATAAGGATATTCGCCACGAGAATACGACCTCGGCTATTAACGAATTCTTTGATCCCGCGCCGTTTCAGGCGCGAGTGTTTGCGATGCGCCAGGAGTTCGACTACGCCGGAGTGGAAGGCCGCTTGCTTTCGTCGTCTTATGCGCCTGGGCCGGGCCATCCCCGGCATGCGCCAATGTTGAGCGAACTGCGCCGCATCTTTGAGGCCAATGCCATCGAGGGCCGCGCCGTTTTCGAATACAAGACGCGCTTGTATTTTGGACGGCTGCGACCCGAGTAGGCTGCAAGTTCACATTTCCCTGAGTCTTCAGTTTGCGGAGAACTTTCTTAGACGACATTCCTGGAGGACATTCTTAGAGAAAAATGTCTGACGAAAAATCTTTTCATATGACGCCCGACGAATTCCGGCGCCACGGCCATGCCATGGTGGATTGGATCGCCGACTACCACTCCCGTATCGAGTCGTTTCCGGTGCTCTCGCAGGTGAAGCCGGGGCAGATTCGCGCCTCGCTGCCGGCGAATGCTCCGGCGCGAGGCGAGCCGTTCGACGCATTGTTAAAAGATGTGGAGAACTTAATTTTGCCCGGCATCACGCACTGGCAATCTCCGAACTTCTTCGCGTACTTCCCGAGCAACGGTTCCGGCCCCGGAATTCTCGGCGATCTTCTCTCTTCCGGGCTTGGCGTGCAGGGGATGCTTTGGTCGACCAGTCCCGCATGCACCGAACTGGAAACGCATGTACTCGACTGGCTGGTGCCCATGCTCGGCTTGCCGGAGAAGTTTCTGTCGTCGAATAGCGGCGGCGGCGTCATTCAAGACACCGCATCGAGCGCTGCGCTGTGCGCCATGCTGGCGGCGCGCGAACGCGCAACGGACTACGCAAGCAATCAGAAAGGATGCGATGGGCGAATCGTTGCTTACGCGTCGTCGCAGACGCACTCATCGCTCGAAAAGGCGGCGATGATTGCCGGCATCGGCGTTTCCAATCTGCGCTTGATTGAAGTGGACGAAAAGTTCGCCATGCGCCCTGATGCTCTGGCCCGCCAGATTGACGCTGACCAGCGCGCCGGGTTGGTTCCGTGTTTTGTGTGTGCCACGGTCGGCACGACGTCTTCGAATGCGATGGATCCGATCGCCCCGATCGCGGAGGTCTGCCGCCAGCACAATCTTTGGCTGCATGTGGATGCCGCGATGTCGGGGACGGCCGCGCTTTGTCCGGAGTTTCGTCACCTGCAGAACGGAGTCGAGTTCGCCGACAGTTACTGTTTCAATCCGCATAAGTGGATGTTCACCACTTTCGACTGTGATTGCTTTTGGGTCGCTGACCGCAACGCGCTGATTCGCACGCTGAGCATTCTGCCCGAATATCTGCGCAACCAGGCGACGGAATCGGGTGCAGTGATTGACTACCGGGACTGGCAGATTCAGCTGGGGCGGCGCTTCCGCTCGCTCAAGCTGTGGTTTGTGATCCGGCACTACGGCGTTGAGGGCTTGCAGCACCACATCCGCCGCCACGTCGAACTGGCGCAGCAGTTCGCGCAGTGGGTTCGCAATGACTCTCGCTTTGAGGTGGCCGCACCCGTGCCGTTGAACCTGGTGTGCTTCCGCCACAAGGGTGGGGACGCGGCGAATCAAACGATCATGGATCGGTTAAATCGCAGCGGCGACCTTTTTCTGACGCACACCAAGCTGAACGAGAAATTCACGCTGCGGCTCTGCGTCGGGCAGACGAAGACCGAGGCTCGGCATGTGGAGAATGCTTGGAAGCGGATTTGCGCGGAGGCAGCGGCTATCCCGCATCGCTGAAATAGGGTTTCACTCCACCCAAGGATTCAGAATGGGTACACGCGTTACAAGGAAATCTGTGATGTTCCTCGACACCAATGCCAGGTTGTGATGGAGGGCGGTCGCCGCAAGTAATCCATCGATTACGGGAAGGGACCTTCCCCTTAGTTTAGCTTCCGCGGCGAGCCATCCCCAGCGCTCGGCGATATCGTCACTGATGGGGAGAATTCGTCCCGAGAAACGAACTTTGACTTGTCTTTCCAACCATACTTCCAGCTGTGACCTTCGCCGACTCTCGGGCAGTGCGCTTGCACCTTTCCGGATCTCTCCCAGGGTCAAAACGCTTAGGTAAAGCTGGCTCTCATCCACTGCATCCAGCCAAGAGAGTACGCGAGGTTCGGGTCGGTCTCGAGTAGGCTCGGAAATGCAATTCGTGTCCAACAAGTAGCTCATAGTTCTATGTCCCGCCCGGGGTCGGAGTCGCGCTCCAGGTTCACCCCTCGCAGCGGAGAATTTCGCAGAAAATCGACGAGACTCTTCGGCTGGCGCGATTTGCTTACGAGCCGTTCGTACTGCTCCTCGGCGACCATAACCACGCCTTCTTTGCCCTGCCGGGTGATGCGCTGCGGGCCTTCGGTGCGGGCGCGGCGGAAGACCTCGCTGAAGCGGGCCTTGGCGCTCTGAACCTGCCAGGATTCCGGGGTCTTCGAACTTACATGGCGGCGTGTGGTTTCCTTCATGGCTTCAAATTCACCTTATGACTAGTCTGACTAGTCTCGATTCTAGCCTCTGTTGGGCCAGTCAGTCAAGGGAATCGAGGTCCAGTGAGTGAACGAAACGAAGGGCCTTCGTCGTGCCAGAGACAAGGAGGCGAGGTCAGTCCGCCGGCATGGGCGCGGGGCGCGCCACTGTGGGAAGCGGTTTCGCGGCGGTCGATGTTTCCGGCGTCTGCAGCCATTTGCGGATTTCGGGCAGGACTTTTTTCGTAGCGATTTCTCCTGCGCTGATCAGTCCGCCGGCGCGTTTGAAGTCGTCGTAGGCGAAGCCGGCTACGTCGGGCTCGATGATCACATCGGCGGCGCCTCGCCAGAGATGGCTCATTTGATCCTGAGCGATTGCGAAAGATTGTCCGATGACGTCGAAGAGATGGCGGGGCACGCCGTCTTTTGACCACTGTCCCCGCAAATGTACGGCGATCACGCGGTCGGCTCCCATTTCGTGCAGGGGAGAGGTGGGCACGGGATGCGAGAGCATGCCATCAACGAGCCAACGCCCGCGAATCTCAACGGGCAGAAACATCCCCGGATAGGCGCAACTGGCGCGCACTGGATCGATCATGGAGCCGGAGTGAAAGACGACGCCTTCGCCGGTATTGAAATCAGTTGCGGTAATGCCCAAGGGAATCCGCAGCTCTTCGAACGTCTTCACCTTCAAGGTGCGGTTCAGGAACTGCACCATGCGATCGTTGGAGGCGAAACCGAAGCGGGAAACGGTCCAGCGGGCGAAGGTGGTGAAACGAACCGAGCGCGCAACTTTTTCGAGTTCTTCGATGGAAAGCCCACTGCAGTAACAAGCCCCAATGAGCGCGCCCACGCTGGTGCCGGCGATTATTCGAACCGGGATTCCTTCCTGTTCGAGGACCTTCAGGACTCCGATGTGGGCCATGCCCCGGGCAAAGCCGCCGCCGAGTGCAACTCCGATGGTGGGAACGCGCAGCTGAGGCGAGGCGCCCTTGCCGGATAGTTCCCGTCCAAAGGCCTGTACCGACCGGATGATCCTGCCAAGACTTTTCACCGCAAACCCCACGTCCCTTGCGGGAACTCGCGCCTACCGCTTACTTATAGGATGCCACTATTCAGAGGAACGCTGCAGGGCACGTTGGTGCCATTTAAGTTACGGGACGTGCCTGGCGGATGTTACCTGCGTGTTACCCCTTCCCTGACGAAGATGACTAACTCCTGTAATCCTGCTAACTTGCCGGTTATGGTGCGGGAGATATCGGCCGGCGGCGTGGTGATCCGGTTCCGGGAAGGAGTCTGGTGGATGGCCGCAATCGAGCCCGCCGACGCGCCTGCCGGCCCTACGAGTGGCAGATCTAATCGCGCAGCTAGGCGCCCAAAGACGGTGCTGGCGCTGCCCAAAGGCCTGGTGGATCCCGGCGAGAAGCCGCTGGAAAGCGCGCTCCGGGAGGTTTATGAGGAGACCGGAGTAACGGCGGAGCCGGTCACCAAGCTCGGCGACAGTAAATACGTGTACACACGCGCCTGGGGCGACGGCGCGCGGGTGTTCAAGATCGTGAGTTTCTACCTGATGCGCTACCGCTCCGGCCGCGTCAACGATATTTCACCCGCGATGCGCGTTGAGGTGGCACGCGCCAGCTGGGTGCGCCTGGAAGATGCTGCCGGGCTGCTCGCTTATAAGGGAGAGAAACAAATGGCGCGGCGGGCGCTCGATTATGTGGACACGCACCCCGAACTTTAGAGTGGGCATCGTTGAATTCCCTTCAGGCCGCGTTATCCCGCATAATCGTTTTATGTCCGTTCGCCGAGTGCTGCATCGTGCGTTTTCTCGTCAGCTGACCGGGCTCGTTCTTTGTGTGTTGTTGTTGCTATCGCATGTGGCGGCGAAGACTCGATCTTCTGCCTTGGACCCGGGATACGTTGCCGCACTTGCCGCGGCGGATCACTTTCTTCAGGCATGGCAGTCTGGCGACGTCGAAAGCGGGACGGCGCTGCTTAGTAGCCATGCCAGGGAAGCAGTTACTTCGGAGGGCGTCGAAGCTTTCTTCTCCCAGCCCGTGCCCGGCGCTTATGAAATCGAGCGGGGCAAGCTGCTGAGGCGGGGGCGCTATGAGTTTCCGGTCGTCCTGGTTACGGAGACTGCGAAAGGCACCCGCGCCCGCCGGCGCTTTTCCAGCATTATTGTGGTGAACACTGGAAACAATGACTGGGCGGTGGATAAACTGCCATAGGCGATTTCCGATTGTCAATTGTCACTACAAAACCTTAAACACAGAGGACACGGGGGAGCACGGGGTAGTGCGAGTTATCAACTGAGGTTTCAATCATGAAGCGCATTCATAAAGTCGCGATTCTTGGGGCTGGGACTATGGGGGCCCGCATCGCCGCACATTTTGCGAACGCGGGAGTTCCCAGCTATTTGCTCGACATCGTTCCGCCGGACGTTGCGCCGGGCGCGAACGCGGCGGCGCGGAACAAGATTGCCGCCGCTGGCCTCGACGCGGCAAAGAAATCAAAGCCCGCGGCGTTTATGGATGCTTCTCTCGCCCGGCTGGTTACCGTGGGCAATTTCGATGACGACTTGAAGAAGCTGGCGGAGGTGGACTGGGTTATCGAAGCCGTGGTCGAGAATCTCGAGCTGAAGCGGGCGCTGCTGCGAAAAGTTGAAGCTGTGCGCAAGCCGGGTACCATCGTGACCACAAATACCAGCGGGCTGCCGGTGGGAAAGATTTCAGAAGGATTCTCCGAGGACTTCCGGCGTTCGTGGTTCGGGACGCACTTCTTCAATCCGCCGCGCTACATGCGCTTGCTGGAACTTATTCCCACGCCGGAAGCCGATCAGGCTGCCATCGACGCCGTCTCGCACTTCTGCGACGTGCAGCTGGGCAAGGGCGTGGTGCTCGCGAAGGATACGCCCAACTTCATTGGCAACCGGATCGGTACGTTCTCCGTTTTGAATGTCATGCGCTTGATGCAAGAGATGGACCTGACCATTGAAGACATCGACGCGCTGACGGGACAGGCGGTCGGCTGGCCGAAGTCGGCGACTTTCCGCACGATTGATCTGGTCGGGTTGGACGTTCTGGGTCATGTGGTCGGCAATATGACCGCGAACGTGCAGGATGAGCGCAGCGAACTTCGCCTGCCTGACTTCTTCACGCAGATGATCGAGCGCAAATGGCTGGGCGATAAGACCAAGGGCGGTTTTTACAAGAGGGCAAAAGGCGGCGAAGGCAAGGAAGACGAGCGACTGGCGATCGACTGGAAGACGCTTGAATACCATCCCCGGCAGAAGCCAAAATTCGCGGCGCTGGACATGGCGAAGAATATCGAAGACACGGGCGCGAGGCTGCGGATGCTGCTTGGGCTGGAGGGCAGCGGTCCGCAGAAAGGCGACAAGGCGGGAGCGTTCTTGTGGTCGGCGTTGTCTGACTTGTGGACGTACTCGGCCAACCGCGTGCCTGAGATTTCTGACTCAATCGTCGAGATCGACAGCGCGATGCGCCTCGGCTTCAGCTGGGAACTGGGGCCGTTTGAGCTGTGGGATGCCGCAGGGGTGGAGGCCACCGTCGCTCGCATGAAGAAAGAAGGCAAGCCGGTAGCGGCGAACGTTGAGAAGTTGCTGGCATCCGGGGAGAAGTCCTGGTACGGCGACGATTCGAAGACTCCGTCAGGCCGCGTTTATTTCGACCTAGCCGCCGGAGCCCGGAAGCCGGTGCAAGTTCCCGCTGGCGTGTGGTCGATGAGCGTTGCGAAGAAATCCAACGGCGTGGTGAAGAAGAATTCCGGCGCCTCGCTTGTCGATCTCGGCGACGGCGTGGCTTGCATTGAGTTTCATTCGAAGATGAACTCGCTTGGAGCCGACATCATCAGCCTGATTCTGCAAACACTCAAACCTGGCGGCCCGGGCGACGCGTTCGACGCCTTCGTCATCACTAACGATGCCGCGAATTTCTCGGTCGGCGCCAACCTGATGCTGCTGCTGATGAGCGTGCAGGAAGAAGAGTGGGACGACGTGGACCTCGCCATCCGCCAATTCCAGAGCATGACGCAGGCCATCAAGTTCTCGCCGAAGCCGGTGGTAGCCTCGGCGTTTGGATTGTGCCTGGGCGGAGGCACGGAAATCTCGCTGCACGCGGCGGCGCGCCAGCCTCACGCCGAGCTTTATACCGGACTGGTCGAGGTCGGCGTTGGCCTGCTGCCCGGCGGCGGAGGCTGCAAAGAAATGCTGCTGCGCGCCGTCGATGGCGCTGCTGTCGCGCGTGGCGGCAAGGGTTCCGGAGATGGGCTTGCTCGATCGGTCGAAATGCTGGAAGCCATGAAGCGGGTGTTCGAAGCGATCGCTACGGGGAAGGTTGCGACCTCCGCACACGAAGCTCGCGGCCTGGGTTTCCTTAGCGACAGCGATCGCATCACCATGAATCGCGAGCGCGTGCTTTCTGACGCCAAGGCTCGCGCTCTCGAACTTGTCCGCGCCGGCTACGAGCCGCCGGTGCCTCGTACTGACATCCCCGCGCCAGGCGAAGGTCTTCTGGCCACGCTGAGGATGGGAGTGCACATGATGCGCCAGGGCGATTACATCACCGATTATGAAGTGAAGCTCGGGACAAAGATCGCCGAAGTGCTCTGCGGGGGCAACGTTACACCCGGGCACGCCGGTGAGCGAGCAGTACATCCTCGACCTGGAGCGGGAGGGATTCAAGTCACTGTGCGGCGAGAAGAAAACGCAGGAGAGGATTCAGTACACGCTGAAGACGGGGAAGACGCTGCGGAATTAGCTGTTGCCGTTCTCCAAGGATTTATGCCTGCTACAATTTGGCTCATGCGAAAACTTTTACTAGTTGCTGCCGCGATCGTTGGGCTCGGCGTCGTGATGTTTGGGACCTCACCAGCATCAGCCCAGAGCCAGCGATTCTCCCCAAAAAGAGGTTCCCCCGGACGTTCCTGATGCGATTCAGGCGCCCGCGGGCGAAGAAGTTGTGCTGCTCGCGCATGCGACGGGATCGCAGATCTATACCTGCCGGGCCGCGGCCGATGGCAAGTTCAGCTGGACGCTCAAGGCACCCGACGCGGAGTTGCATGATCGAAAAGACAAAGTGATCGGACAACACTTTGCCGGTCCCACGTGGAAACTGAAGGACGGCAGCGAGGTGACGGGGAAAGCCGTTGCCCATGTCGACTCCCTTGATGCGCAGTCAGTTCCCTGGCTGCTGGTGAAGGTGGTTAGTCATTCAGGAAATGGTCAGCTCGCTAACGTGACGACCATTCAGCGCGTTCACACGCACGGCGGCCAGCCTCCGGCCGAGGGCTGCGATGCGGCGCACCGCGATGCGGAAACCAAGAGCGCCTACACTGCTGACTATTATTTCTACGCTCCGGCCAAGTGAAGCTGTTGCGGGATGCCGAGCATCGAATATGGCAGTCGCTGAAATCGAATTAGCGAGAACTGAGAATTTTTATGCGAGAAGTCGTCATCGCCTCTTCCGTCCGCACGCCGGTAGGGCGCGCTCACAAGGGCACGCTCCGCGCGACCCGCCCTGATGAACTGGCCGCCGTCGCCATCAAGGGTGCGCTGGAGCGCGTGCCACAACTCGACGTCAAAGAGATTGAAGACGTTATCCTCGGCTGCGCGACGCCTGAGGCCGAGCAGGGGATGAACGTCGCCCGTATCGCTTCGCTGCGCGCTGGGCTGCCGGTAGAGGTTTCGGCGCTCACCATCAATCGATTTTGCTCGTCGGGACTGCAGGCGATCGCTATGGCCGCTGAACGCATCATGAGCGGGGGCGCCGAAGCGATTGTTGCTGGCGGTACCGAGTCGATGACCATGATCCCCATGGGCGGGCACAAGGTTTCGCCGAATCCCTGGCTCGTCGACCACTACCCTGACGCTTATCTCAACATGGGCCTCACCGCTGAGCGTGTGGGCCAACGCTTCGGCATCACGCGTGAGGCCGCAGACGAATTCTCTCTACGCAGCCATCAGAAGGCGCTGGCGGCGATCCAAGCTGGCAAGTTCGATGACGAAGTTGTCCCGGTGCCGGTGAGCTTTACAACTCCCAATGGATCGAAGCCCAAGCGGCAGGAAATTGTTTTCAAAATGGACGAAGGTCCGCGCGCCGATACCTCACTCGAAGCCTTGCTCGCGCTGAAGCCTGTATTCCACGCGAAGGGCACAGTGACTGCTGGAAATTCTTCGCAAACGTCAGACGGTGCGGCCGCGGCGGTGGTGATGTCTGCTGAACGCGCGAAGGCGCTAGGCATCAAGCCGCTGGTGCGCTACGTTTCCTTTGCCACGGCCGGATACAAGCCCGAAGAAATGGGACTGGGCCCGGTGTTCGCTATTCCGAAAGCTCTGAAGATGGCTGGGTTGAAGCTCTCCGATATCGACGTGATCGAATTGAACGAAGCCTTCGCCGCGCAGGCGCTGGCGGTGATGAAGGAAGCGGGGCTCGACCCGGAGAAGGTGAACCCCAACGGCGGCGCGATTGCGCTGGGGCATCCGCTGGGCTGCACTGGAGCCAAACTGACGGCCACCATTATCCGCGAGCTTAAGCGCCGCAACGGACGTTACGGTTTGGTAACGATGTGCGTCGGCGGCGGCATGGGGGCGGCGGGGATATTCGAGAACCTGGCGTAACCTCCGGCGTATTACCAAAGCAACGCGCTTCTACCTGTTTTCTCGCTTACAATTGAGAGGCTCTCTGTGTCTCGCCTCCGCGCCGGAATTTGTGTTTGAAGGGATCAGCCATGGCCACAACCAGAGCAGTACCCAAGACCAGAATTGCCGGCGGCAGCTTCCTGCTTGAATCCCGCCGACCGGACGAAGTATTTACGCCCGAAGATTTCACCGAGCAACAACGATTGATCGGGCAGACTGCGCAGGAATTCACGGTCAACGAAATCCTGCCGAACGCCGAGAAGATGGAGCATAAGGACTTCTCCATTTCGCGCGCTTTGTTGAAGAAGGCTGGAGAGCTTGGACTGAGCAGCGTCGAGATCCCTGAAGCTTACGGCGGCCTCGAAATGGACAAAGTAACTGCCGCCGTCATCGCCGACCACATCGCGCAGTATGCCGGCTTTGCCACGACCTGGGGCGCACACACTGGCATTGGCCTGCTGCCGCTGGTTTACTTCGGCACAGAAGAGCAGAAAAAGAAATATTTGCCGCGCCTGGCGGCCGGCGAAATCGTTGGCGCGTATGCGCTTGTCCGAGGCATCCTCCGGTTCCGATGCGCTGAATTGCCGCGCCCGGGCTCAGCTTTCCTCCGACGGCAAGCATTACATCCTGAACGGCGAAAAGATGTGGATTACCAACGCTGGCTTTGCCGACCTGTTCACTGTTTTTGCCAAGATCGATGGCGAGAAATTTACCGCGTTTCTGGTGGAGAAGACTTTCCCTGGCATATCCATCGGCGGGGAAGAGCACAAGCTGGGCATTCGCGGATCTTCCACTTGTCCCGTCATTTTGAACGATTGCAAGGTTCCCGCAGAAAATGTGCTGGGCGAGATCGGCAAGGGCCACATCATCGCCTTCAACATTCTGAACGTCGGCCGCTTCAAGCTGGGCGCCATGTGCGTGGGCGGAGGCCGGGTATCGCTCGAACACGCCATCACTTACGCCAAGCAGCGCAAGGCTTTCAATAAAGTCATCGCGGACTTCGGTCTGGTGCGGGAGAAGATCGCCAACATGGCTACGCTGATTTACGTAGGGGAATCGGCGATCTACCGGACGGTTGGCATGATGGATGGTGCGCTCAATGAAGTCGATAAGTCGGGCGCTGACGCGATGAAGGAAACTCGCAAGGCCATTGAGGAATACGCGGTGGAGTGTTCCATCATCAAGGTTTGGGCGTCGGAGATGGTCGGCTACGTTGTCGATGAGACTTTGCAAATCTACGGTGGCTACGGCTTTGTCGAGGAGTATCCCGCCGAGCGCGCTTACCGCGACGCGCGCATCAACCGCATCTTTGAAGGGACGAACGAAATCAACCGGCTCATCATCACGGGATTCCTGCTGAAGCGCGCCATGAGTGGGCAGTTGCCGCTGATGCCTGCCATCAAGAAGCTGATGGATGAAGTGCTCTCCGGACCTTCGATGAGTGAGGATCTTGAAGGTGCGCTCGCTGAAGAGCGCAAACTCGTGAACCAGGCTAAGAAACTCGGCCTGTTCGCGGCAGGTGCGGCCACGCAGAAATACATGCAGGCAATTCAGGACCAGCAGGAGATCATGGGCGCCATCGCCGACATGACGATCGAAACTTACGCGATGGAGTCAGCCGTGTTGCGCGCGCAGAAGATCGCGGAGACGAAAGGCGAAGCTGCGGCCGCGCTTCCCATCGCCATGACGCGCGTCTATCTCTCGCAAGCCATGGAGAAGGTCGAGTCTGCAGCCAGAAAGGTGATCGCAGCTGTGGCCGACGGTGACATGCTCCGCACTCAGATTGCGATCCTGCGCCGGCTGGCCAAGCATGAGCCCTTCAATACCATCGAACTGCGCCAACAAATCGCGCAGAAGATGATCGAGCGTGGCAAGTACACGTTGGCGTAAGCCCAACCGGACAAGTACGTGAGCAGTTGTGATCTCCCAGCGCTGCCACCTCAGATGCCATTTTCCTCACCGCGCATCTGGCGATCTGGTACAACTAATCTCGATGAAAACCAGAGTGGTGTGCTTCCTTGGTGCTCTCGTGTTTGCTCAGATCCTGGCTGCCCAGTCGAATTCAAGTGCACCACCGGTCATAGTTCCCTCGGCAAATCTCGCGCCTACTCCGCCCATGGGATGGAACAGTTGGGATTCCTACGGCCGCACGATCACGGAAGCACAATTCAAAGCCAACGCCCTTTGGATGGCGAAACACTTGAAGCGTTTTGGATGGGAATACGTGGTCATCGATGAAGGCTGGTACATTGCAGACTCGGCGGGCGACGCAAAAGGGTATAGCTTCCTGTTGTCCGATGATGGCCGGTTCGTCCCATCTGCAGTTCGTTTCCCCTCGTCCGCGAACAGCGCCGGGTTCGAGCCCCTTGCCGATTACGTTCATTCGCTGGGTCTGAAGTTCGGCATCCACATCATTCGCGGCATCCCGCGCGACGCGGTTGCCAGGAATCTTCCGATAGCCGACTCGCCGTACCACGCGCAGGATGCCGCGGACCCGACCGACACGTGCCCGTGGAACGCTTATAACTATGGAGTGAAGAACTCGGAGGCCGGTCAGGCTTATTACGACTCGATCATGAAGTTATATGCCAGCTGGCAGGTAGACTTCGTCAAGGCGGACTGTATTGCCGACCATCCCTACAAGCCTGATGAGATTCGCATGATGGCGAACGCGATCAAGAAAACGGAGCGGCCAATGCTGTTGAGCCTCTCGCCGGGCCCGACTGCGTTGGAGCACGCGAGTGAGGTTGCGAGATACGCAGAGATGTGGCGCATCTGCGACGATTTCTGGGACCACTGGGGTCCGTGGGAGAAGCATGAATGGTCGCAAAGCCTTTACGCGCAGTTCGCGACGACCGCAAAATGGGCACCGTACGGCGCGCCCGGCCATTGGCCAGATGCCGACATGCTGCCGCTCGGACACTTGGGGCCGAGGCCAGGCGACGGCGAGTTGCGCGAGACACGATTCACCCCGGATGAGCAAAGAACCATGGTGACGCTCTGGTCCATCTTCCGCTCGCCCTTAATCATGGGCGGAGACTTGCTATCCGTGGACAAATGGACGGAATCATTGTTGAGCAATCCCGAGGTGATCGCGGTCGATCAGCATTCACGGGGCAATCATCCAGTTGTGACTGGCGATAAGACTGCGGTCTGGCTGGCTGAGCCGGAGTACGGGCAAGGCTACTACCTGGCAGTGTTCAACATTGGAGATGCTGAACAGGCCGTCCATTATGATTGGAAGGATCTTGGGTTAACCAGCCGAAGTTACAAGCTTCGCGATCTCTGGAAACGCAAGGACGTTGGCTCCGCGGCGTCGCTCTCCGTCAACCTTCATCCGCACGGGTCGGTGCTGTACCGGCTAACTGGCGAGCAATGATTGACTGGCGAACATAGGGATCTCTGCCAGGTTGCCTTCGCCGGCAGTCTGCGGAGTTATTTTTCTTTCTTCAACTCTTCCATCACGCTCTGGATCAACTCCTTCGCGTCAGTCAGACTCTTCATAATGATCTGGATGTCCATCACCGGTTTGCCGGGCCAGCGCTGGCTCTGGCAATAGACGCCATGCTGGCCGACCAAAGCCATGGCATCGGTGATTGTGTCCATGGTCACGGCCAGCCGCCCGCGGGGCACGCCCATCATGGTTTCGTAGTGTTCGAGTTCTTCCTGCTTCTCATCGAATACCGGCATCAGATGATTGTAACTGTGGCGGCAGAGGGAGCATAATCATCGGTCTGCTGACATATCCCTTTAAGGCGCGTCTAACGCTGTTGTCTATAGTTGTATTCGAAAGGAGAATCCATGCAAAAACGAATTGTTTTTCCTGCGCTGATGACAGTCCTCCTCACTGCCGCTTCTTTCGGCCAGAACCGGCCGAGTCCCGCCTGCATCAGCTATGTGCGATCTGGGAGGCGGTAAGACGGTCAAAACCGACTATTCCAGTCCGCGTATGAGAGGTCGCAAGATCTATGGCGACCTCGTGCCCTTCGGCGAAGTGTGGCGCACCGGCGCCAATGAGGCGACGACGTTTGTCACCAGCGCCGATGTTGTCGTCGGGGGCAAGACCGTGCCGGCAGGCAGCTACACCATTTTCACCGTGCCGGGAGCTGATAAGTGGACGCTGATCGTTAACAAGAAGACGGGCGAATGGGGCATTCCATATAAATATGAGAGCGATGAACTGGCGCGCGTGGACATGACAGTTTCCAAGTTGCCCGCGCCGGTCGAGAACTTCACCATTGCTTATGACAAGTCCGCGCACGGCTGCACGTTGCGTGTCGACTGGGAGACCACGCGGGCTTCGGTAGGTATTTCGGCGAAGTGACGCGCGAAGGATTACGTAGCGCCGTCGTCGTCGGCGGCTGTCCCTTCGGCAAGTCCAAGACAAGCTTGAACGTGCCGGCTCCACAGCCGGCGAGACGCCGGCGCTACAAATTTACACTGCCGGCTTCCAGCGCAGAACAGGCTTGCGCGCAGCGGCGGTCTCATCGAGCCGCGAAACCCGCGTCGAGTGCGGGGCATCGAGCACCATCTGCGGATCTTCTTCCACCTCTTCCGCAATCGACTTCATGGCATCGATGAATAAATCCATCTCTTCTTTGGACTCGCTCTCGGTAGGCTCGATCATCAGCGCGCCCGGAACGATCAGCGGAAACGCCGTTGTATAAGGATGGAAGCCGTAGTCGATGAGGCGCTTGGCGATGTCCATGGTGCGCACGCCTTTTTTCGCCTGCAGTTTGTCGCTGAAGACAACTTCGTGCATGGTCGCCGTCGAATAAGGCAGATCGTAGGCGCCTTCGAGTCCTTTACGAATATAGTTGGCATTGAGCACGGCGTCTTCCGTGGTCTGCCGCAAACCGTCTGGCCCATTCGCCTGAATGTAAGCCAGCGCGCGGACAAACATCCCGAAGTTGCCGTAGAAAGCGCGAACCCGCCCCACTGAATGCGGACGGTTGTAATCGAAACCCAGAGTGCCATCGGCCTTGGTGACCACGACCGGCGTGGGCAGGAACGGCTCGAGGATTTTCTTGATCGCGACCGGTCCCGACCCTGGGCCGCCACCACCGTGCGGCGTGGAAAACGTTTTGTGCAGGTTCAGGTGCATCACGTCGACGCCGAAATCGCCTGGCCGAACTTTGCCAACCAGCGCGTTCATATTCGCACCGTCCATGTAAAGCAAGCCGCCCTTGGCGTGAAGGATGTCGGCAATCTTGTGAATATCCTGCTCGAACACTCCCAGCGTGTTGGGGTTGGTGAGCATGAGCGCCGCGACGTCTTCACTCATCTGCGCCGCCAGCGCGGCGATATCGACCATGCCGCGCGCGTCCGACTTCAGGTTTTCGACAGCATAGTTCACCATCGCCGCGGTCGCCGGATTCGTGCCGTGCGCCGAGTCGGGAATCAGAATCTTTTTGCGCGCGTTGCCCTGCGACTGGTGATAGGCCCTCACCATAAGCAGTCCCGTCATCTCGCCATGCGCGCCGGCTGCGGGCTGCATCGTAATCGCGTCCATCCCCGTGATTTCGATGAGACACTCGCTCAGCGTCTTTAGAATGTTGAGCGCGCCCTGTGAAATCTTCTCCGGCTGGTAGGGATGCCCGTTCGCGATTCCCTCCACGCGCGCCACAGCTTCATTCACGCGCGGGTTGTACTTCATCGTGCATGAGCCGAGCGGGTACATGCCCAGGTCGATCGCATAATTCCACGTCGATAGCCGGGTGAAATGGCGAATGATTTCGATCTCGCTCACTTCGGGCATGTTGCCAAGATCTTTTCTTTCCGTTGATCCGAGAAGCTTCGAGGTATCGACTTCAGGCACATCGAGCGGTGGCAGTTTCCACGCGGCTTTCCCAGACGAAGACTTTTCGAAGATCAGGCCTTCGTTCTGATTGACGTGGCGTGTGGCTTTGCGAATCCTGTCCTTCATCGCGCCACCTCCTCAACCCCAGCTTCTTCCTTAGTTGATGGTGCCGGCCCTTCCCTTTCGGCCACCAGCACGGCTGTGTCGATCGAGTTCCGCGTAGTCAGCTCGGTGCAGCACCACAACGCCGCATTTCCTAGCTCGGGATAAAATTTGTTCAAGGGAAGGCCGCCAACGATTTTGTGCGTCAGAAGCCGGCTGTTAATGGCATGCGGATCTTCACTGGTTTGCACGACGAATTCGTTAAATCGAGGCGCGCTGGCAAATAACACCTTGCCACCTTTGGCGAATTGCGCTGCGGCGTATGCTGTCTTCGCCAGGTTCTGCCTGGCCAACTCTTTCAACCCCGCCTTGCCGTACACCGTCATGAAAATGTTGACCATCAGCGCAACCAGCGCCTGATTGGTGCAGATATTCGACGTAGCCTTCTCGCGTCGGATGTGCTGTTCGCGCGTGGCCAGCGTAAGTACGAATCCGCGCCTGCCCTGTTTGTCGACTGTCTGGCCCACCAGCCGGCCGGGCATCTGCCGCACGTATTTCTCTCGCGTCGCGATCACTCCGCAGTAGGGACCGCCAAATCCGAGGGGCACGCCGAACGACTGCGCTTCCATCGCGATGACGTCAGCCTCGCGCGGCGGCTCCACAATTCCCAGAGACACCGCTTCGGCAATGGAAACCACCAGCATCGCGCCGTGCTTGTGCGCGACCTCAGCGATCGTCGCCACGTCTTCGATGGTTCCAAAAAAATTCGGCGACTGGATGAGCACGCACGCCGTTTCCGGCGTAATCGACTTCTCCAGCTCCTTCAGATTCAGCCGCCCATCCTCGCCGAAACCAGCCACCGAAAGTGGCATCCCCTGGTGGGTTGCGTATGTCGCGAGCACTTCGCGGTATTCGGGATGCAAACTCCGCGCCACCACAACCGACCTCCGGCCGGTGAGTCGCACCGCCATCATCACGGCTTCAGCCGCGGCGGTTGAGCCGTCGTACATGGAAGCGTTGGCCACTTCCATCCCCGTCAGTTCGCAGATCATCGTCTGAAATTCGAAAATGGATTGCAGCGTGCCCTGTGAGATCTCGGCTTGATAGGGCGTGTAGGCCGTGAGAAATTCGCCACGCGAGATGAGTGAATCAATAATGACCGGGCGGTAATGAGCGTAGGCGCCCGCACCCAGAAAACTGGTGTAGCCTTCGCCGTTTTCCCGCGATCGTTGCCGGAAGTAGCCCACGATTTCCGATTCCGCCATTTGGCGCGGGACTTTGAGATCGCGGCTCAGCCGGTATTCTGCTGGAATCGGAGCGAACAGTTCGTCGACCGAGCGCAGCCCAATGGCTTTCAGCATGGCTTCGCGGTCGGCGGGAGATTTCGGCAGATAGCGCATAGTTGGGAAACTATTTAGATGTAACTCGAGGTCAGTTGGATTGTGACAGTCGTCGGCTGGCTCCTGCCGTGCCCAGGATCACATGAGTTTCAGTGCCCACCCTCTTCCGCCACGAATTTCTCATAATCAGCGGCGGAAAGCAGCCCATCCAGTTCGTCCGGGTTCTTCAAAGTGATTTTCAGCATCCAGGAGCCGTGCGCATCTTTATTCACCTTCTCGGGCGCCGTTGCCAGATCAGCGTTGATCTCGGTGACCGTGCCCGAGGCTGGAGAGTACAAATCCGATACTGCTTTCACCGACTCGACGGTTCCGAAGGTCTTGCCGCCGGCAAGTTCTGCACCCACTTTGGGCAGTTCGACGAAGACGATGTCGCCCAGCGACTCCTGCGCATGGTCGGTGATGCCGATTGTGGCCGTGGCGCCGCTCGACTGAATCCACTCGTGCTCTTTGGTGTACTTCCGGTCTGTTGGATAGGCCATGATGGCTTTTTGCTCCTCGATTACCAGCGCCGCCGAGAGCGGCGCTACAAATTCTTCTTCGGCCGCTTATAAAACGGCGTCGGCACGACCTGCGCTCCCACGCCTTGCCCGCGAATCTCAACATTCACCGCCGTGCCTACCGCTGCGAACTCTGGCGGCACGTAGGCCAGCGCGATGTTCTTCTTCAAGAAAGGCGCCGGTGATCCGCTGGTGACGTATCCAATCTCGCGATCGCCGCCATCCAGCACTTTATACCCGTCGCGAGCGATGCCGCGCCCGGTCATCTCAAGGCCGACCAGGGTCCGCGTCACGCCCGCGGCTTTTGCTTTCTCCAGCGCGGCGCGGCCGACGAACTCTGGCTTCTCCATCTTACAGAAGCGATCGAGGCCGGCCTCCCAAACATTGATCGTATCGGAAATTTCATGCCCATAGAGCGGCAGCTTGCCTTCGAGTCGCAAAGTGTTCCGCGCGCCCAGGCCGCAGGGGACGATGCCGAATTCTTTGCCCGCATTCAGAATCTCATTCCACACTCGCGCGCTGGTTGCTTCATCCGCCGGAATGTAAATCTCGAACCCGTCTTCGGCTGTGTATCCCGTGCGCGCGATCAGAATATTCTTCAGACCGCAGACCGTGCCACGCGTGACCCAATAGAACTTCACCGCGCTCAAATCTGCATCCGTCAGCTTCTGCAGCACGTCCACGGCCTTCGGGCCCTGGATGGCAATCTGGGTAAAGTCGTCCGAGAGATTCTCGACTGCGCAATCGAACTGTCGCGTATTGTCGCGCACCCAGTTGAAATCCTTCTCGCGCGTGCCTGCGTTGATCACCAGCAAGTACTCGTCCTCGCCCAAGCGGTGCACAATTACATCATCCACAAACGTCCCCTGCGGATAGAGCAGCGCGGAGTACTGTGCCTGCCCGACTGCCAGCCGCGAAGCGTCGTTCATGGAAATATGTTGCACCGCGGCCAGCGCCTGCGGTCCTGCCAGGCGAATGTCGCCCATGTGGCTGACATCGAAGATGCCTACGCCGGTGCGCACCGCCATGTGCTCATTGATGATTCCGCAGCCGATCGCCGCCGGATACTCCACCGGCATATCCCAGCCGTTGAAGTCGACCATCTTCGCGCCCATCTGGCGATGAACGGCATTCAGCGCAGTTTTGCGGATGATGGTTGTGGAGCCGGTAGGCGTCGCCTCAACAGAAGACAATTCCAAACCTCAATCAGCGAGCAAACGAATGGACTGCTCGGCGCGTGACTGTTTACCGTAACACGCGGTTTTTCAGGCGGTCAAACGGGAAGTGCAGGAAGGAAGACGCGCTATAAAGGAGCTTCTTCGCATTTGCATTCTTGCTGCGTGCTTCGCGGTACTAAGGTTGAGATTTTTGCTACTGTGCGAACTGCACCGTGACGTGCGCGCCTGCGGACACGTGTGTACCTGCCGGAGGGGACTGTTGGCGGGCCACCCCGCTACCGATGGCTTCGAGTTCGAGACCGGCATCCTGCGCTGCTTCCACCGCACCGCGCACGGTCCTGCCAACAAACGATGGCACTTCGATGCCGCCTTGCTCAACGTCTAACACTACGGTTCCAGTTTCTGGCAATTTCGGGGGCGCAGAAACTATATCCGGACTCTTCGCCGATGCCTCGCCTGGGCCGCTCGACGCGCCTGCATCGGATTCACTTTGCCGCATCGCCGCCTCGACTACGTGTCCATCCGCATGGACAGGCGCGGGCGACGGCTTGCCCTGAGCTTGCGCGACACTGGAATCTCCGTTTACGTCGACTGTCTCCAGCGGCTCGCCAGGATGATCCGGCGTCCCTTCCTCCAAATCTTTATCCCTCGCATGCGACGCCAGCAACAACTGGTGATTGGGCGCGAGTGGCAGATCGTGCGGCGTGTGCAGATACTCGAGCACCTGCTGAGCGACGCGGCGAAACACCGGTGCTGAAACCTGGCCGCCTTGGTGCAGGCCCACCGCCGAATCAAGAATGACCGCGACCACAATCTGCGGATTGTTGAGCGGCGCGAATCCCGCGAACGATCCGATGTATTTCGTCTTCGAATACGCTCCGGTCGCCGGGTCGACTTTCTGTGCTGTGCCCGTCTTCCCCGCTGACGTATAACCTTCCAGAATCGCTTTGCGGCCGGTGCCCTCGAGCACAACTTTTTGCATCATCGACCGCATCTCGGCTGCGGTATAACTTGAAATCACCCGCCGCGACGCTCCCGGATGAAACGCCACCGTCTGCGGCGCGCCGTTTGGCTCGACCTTTCCTGCGACAATACGCGGGGCAACCCACACGCCATCGTTGGCGAAGGTGGAGATTAATCCTGCTAGCTGAAGCGGCGAAATGCCAATCTCCTGCCCCATCGAAATGGCGGCGATCGAAACTTTCGACCAGCGGCTCACCGGTTTAGTAAGCCCACGCGTTTCGCCGGGCAACTCGATGCCGGTCTGCTGGCCGAATCCAAATGCGCGAATGTATTTGTAGAACCGATCTTCGCCCAGCCGCAGCGCAATTCTGATGGCGCCAACGTCGCTCGATTCTGCCAGCACACCCCACACCGGCAAGAGCCCGTGGGGTCTTGAGTCACGAATGCGCATGCCGTTGTAAACGATCGATCCCATCTGACAATCGAACACTTCATTAGGATTTGTGAGCTTCTCTTCAAGCGCCGCCGAAATGGTCACCAGCTTGAAAGTCGACCCCGGCTCGTAAACATAGCTGACGGCGCGGTTGGTGAGCGCGTTGGGAGTGATCTCCTTACGCAGATTCGGATTGAACGTCGGCCGATTCGCCAGCGCCAGAATTTCTCCGGTGTGCGGATTCTCGACGATGACCGTGCCCGCGATCGCCTGCGTGTCATGAATTGCCTGATCCAGTTCCTTCTCGGCGATGTACTGAATGTTCTTGTCGATGGTCAGAACCAGACTCTCGCCGGGCTCAGGCTGTTTTTCGACATCGGAAAACCACTGCCGGCGCGCATCGACTGAAATGAACATCCTCCCCGCACGTCCTCGCAGTTCGTCGTCGAACTCATGCTCGATGCCGCTCTGGCCGGAATCCTCCATGCCGACGGTCCCGACTACCTGCGCCGCTAGATCACGCGCGGGATAAAAGCGCTTCGGCTCTTTCTGGAAATGGATGCCCTGCAGGTTCAGCGATTTGATGCGTTCGATGGTTTCATCGTCCGCTTTGCGCGCCACCCAGCAAAATGTTTTGTGATTGCGGCAATCGGCGAGCACCACGTTGCGATCTTCGCCGGTGATGCGCGTGATCAGCGAGACGGCAGTTGGCAGGTCTTTTACTTCGGTGGGCACAGCGAAAGCAGAATCCACGAGCACAGACATCGCCAGTTCGTGTCCGGCGCGGTCATAGATCACTCCGCGCTTCGCGGAAAGCGGAATCTCGCGTTGCTGCTGGTGCTCGGCCTGCTTCACGAAGCTGCCGTAGCGAAAGATCTGCAAATAAACCAGCCGCCCGCAAATCGCCACGCACCAGAACAGAAGCATCGCGCCCAGCAGATAGAGCCGGGAGTTTTTGCCGAGGTTGGAGTTAGTTGCCATGCGGCCGTGATTCTAGACAAACATGGCGGCCCACCAATCGGTGGCCCGCCAAATAAGTTCGTGTGGGCAGCCGACTTTGCCCGTCGATGCCAGGCTCAGCTCGGCCCTTTCCGCCAACGCGCTATTGCCCTGCTAACACCAGCACCGGCTCCGCGCTCGCCATTACTGGCGCGCTCGAATCCGCGGCTGCGCTATCCATGCGGATCACTTGACCAGGTACCGGAGGCACCAATCCCATACGCCGCGCCATCAGGTCAATGCGTTCGGGATCGCGCAACGATGCATCTTCCAACCGCAGCGCGCGGTTCATCTCGGTCAAGTCGTTGAGCTCTCGCTTGGCCGACTCGATCTGGTAGCCGTATTCAATCGCCCGGAAGTGCTGCCAGGCGTAGGTGAAGACTAGAAGGAACAAGCAAGCGAGCGCGGTGCCAAACTGTTTCATCTCGCGATTGCGTCCTGGGTCTTCCACCTTTACGAGCCGCGAATTGTCGATCGCCTTGGCGAAGTAGATTTCAGGGGTCCCGGTGAAGAATGTAGTTCGCCGCGCCGTCGGAATCGCACTGTGAATTGCCGCTGCTGCCGCCATTTATGCCGCTCCTGCGAGAATCGGCTCATTCTGCATTTGTGGAACTTGCAACTCAAAAAGCCGCTGCAGTTCCAGTTCGTCCACGATCTGCTTCTGCAGAGCGCCCCGTTCGGCCCGCTCCACCATCGCCATCAAGTCTTGAATCAATGTTCCTGTGTACATTTTCCAGCCTCAATTTTGGATTCCTACCACGGAACCCGCCGCTTCCTTAGCGGATCTTTATTCCTGTCCGCTCTTTTCAAAACCTGAAGGCCCGGCACGCCATTACAGCTGTGCCGGGAACTCCGGCAGGTTTTCCGGAGCTAAACTTTTTCCGCCGCCCGCAATTTCGCGCTGCGTGCCCGCGGATTGCGATCGCTCTCTTCTTCTGTTGCCGTCACAGGCTTCTTCGTCAGCAAACTGAAGTAACCCTGCTTCGCGCCTTCGCGGAAGGCATCCTTTACGATGCGATCTTCCAGCGAGTGAAAACTGATCACCACCACGCGTCCTCCTGGCTTCAGAACCCGGGGCGCCGCGTCCAGCAGCGCCCTCAGATCGTCCAGTTCGCGGTTTACGAAGATTCGAAGAGCTTGAAAAGTTCTGGTCGCCGGATGAATTCGCCTTGACTCAGAATTCATTGGCCGGGCCGCGGCTGATATGACATCCGCAAGATGTGCGGTAGATCGTATCGGCCGCGACCGGACAATGGCTCTGGCGATTCTCCGCGACCTCCTTTCCTCTCCGAATTCGTAAATCACATCGGCAAGCTCGCACTCGTCGAGGTGGTTTACCACTTGTTCGGCGGTACCCTCCGACCGCGGGTCCATCCGCATGTCGAGCGGTCCATCCGCCTGAAAACTGAATCCGCGCGCGGCATCGTTGAGCTGCAAACTGCTCACTCCGATGTCGGCCAGCAGGCCGTCGGCTATCGGGCTCCGGGCTTCGGCCAAGCTCGCAAATGACGCTTGCCGCAACTCGATACCCGGCCAATCCGTTTCCCCGAAGCCCGAAGGCCGAAGCCTGGAGCCGGCCCTTTCGAGCGCCGCAGGATCTTTATCGAGCCCAATCAAATGTCCCGGTGCGCCGAGGCGTTTTGCGATTTCGTAACTGTGTCCGCCCAGGCCCACCGTGGCGTCGATATAGGTCCCGCCAGGCCGCACGTTTAAAAAGTCGATCGCTTCTTTTAAAAGAACCGGAACATGATTTGGTGAAAGATGGTTCGCTTCCCTTCCACCACCATGCCCAACCCCCTGAGGGGTGTCTGTTGAACCCTCGCCCACTAGATGCCCAATTCGTCGAGCGTCTTCTCATCGTCAGGCGTAAACTTTTCTTCTTCGATCTCTTTCTTGAACAGTTCCAGGTTCCGCACTTCCAGATACGTCAGATTGCCCAGAACTGCTACTTCGCCCTTGATCCTGGCCGCATCGCGCAGCAACTGCGGCATCAGTAGCCGGCCTTGCCCATCCATTTCCACCTGCTGCCCGTAATAGTTGACCCGGGCCAGGAACTTCTTCTTCGTAGGATTGAAAGTGGAGAGCCCGGCCAGCTTCTGCTCGATCCGTTCCCATTCCTCGAAGGGATATACTTGAGCAACCTTCCCGTCCAGACTGGTGATATAGAATTGCTGTCCATACTTCTCGTCGATCACCCGCTTGAATTCCGCAGGGACCTTTAACCGTCCCTTTTCGTCGACGCGAGTTGGGTGATTGCCGCGAAACATGTGTAAAGCCTCTTCGGAGGCCGGAATCTGTTAAGGGTCTGGTCTTCCTATTAGCCACAACGACAGCAACGAGGGAGGTAAAAGCAGCGCAAAGTTCGGTCAAACTCGGGTGGTTCGGGCTGTTTGTCGTACTTTTGGGTCGGTTTCCCACCGGCTCCTCTTTGTCAGCTTCCCGTTACCACGACCTTTACTGTGTTGGCCACTCTGTACCACTTTGTACCACATCTTACCCGTAAGTCATTGATTGTCAAGCGCAAACTTGAAGGTAGGGTGTCCACTTCGGGAGTGATCCGGCAAAATACGAGCGCTTGTGGTTAACCAGAAAGACGACCACAAGGGGTTGGGTTTATCCTCCAGGTTCCTTCGCTATTTATTCGCTAACATTTTTCTTGCACTCCGCGCCCATGGCGGATTTTCCTGTGGATAACAGGGCGACTAGGCCATCTGGAGACCGTCCGCCGGGGCTGCCGAAAGCCGGCAGGACGCCGGCGCGACTAATAAGCGGCGTTCCCAGTGCGACTGGTGCGAATTTTCCCCGCCTCCACCGTTATGGAATACGCTTCCCCACCGTCGCCGCTCCAGTCGCGAACGTCGAACCCGGCTCCGGTGGGCGCGCGATAGGCGGCGACGTTCCGCAATGTCAGCGGTTGGCCCGGCTTGCAGACTTCCGGTGCGTCGGTGACTTGCAGAAAGTAGACCCCGAGCCCTGTGCCGACCACTTTCGCCCTTCCGCTGGCTTCTACCAGCAAAGCGGATTTCTCGTCGATAGCAATCTCGCGCGGCGCCTTCGACCAGCCGTCCTGCACAATCCGCGCCAGGAATCCCAAACTGCGTCCCATGCGGTCGCGCTTGGCGAAATGACTGTCCGTGAGAATGTTTTCAAGGCCAGGAACGTTGAGAAAATCGCGCACCACGGTCACTCGCTTGATATAAGGATCGGCAAGGACCTCGTGCGAGGTGAGATCTGCGTCGTTCGGCTTATCTTCGAGGCAGCCGTAGACGAACTGTCCCAGCACTGCCAAACCAGCGCTCGTCCCTCCGATGGGTTCGCCTGCAGCCACGTGGGCGTTGATCGCATCCTCAACCGGGGTTCCCTTCCAGAAGTTGACGTAACGTGACTGGTCGCCGCCAGCAATGAAGATGACCTCGGCTTGACTGATGATTTCGGCCACACGCGGCTCCTGGGCCGCTTTCCGGTTGGGAATGATTAGCGTCGCCACCGAATTCATCTGGCACAAACCTGCAACGTAGGGGTTGTAGTCCGCACCGCCGTGCGCCCGCACGACGAGAAAGTCACCACCGTTGCCCTTCGCGCAGAGCCAGCGAAACGCTTCGTCCAGGTCACTACCCCCGCCCATCATCGCGATTCCGGCTTCGGTATGGGTCTGGACGTCCTGCGAGCTGCCCTGACGAATGTATTTGAAGTCCGCCGCATGGCTGACGGCGGTAATTCCGAAAAGGACGAGACTAAAGAGGAAGACATGCGCGAATCTCATGATCCGACGACTATACCGCAGGGAAACAGGAAAGGATCAAAGTCAGTTTCATCGCCACCGGCCAGAAATTAGGTGTACACTTCGTCCGTTTATTCAACGACGTCAAACGGGGGCGCATATGCATTTGAACCGAGGCAGGATCTGGCTGGGCGGTTTAGCCGGGGGCGTGGTCTGGACGATCTGGAGTTTTGTTGTAGGCAAGTACGTCATCACCGATGCGCGCTATGTGGCTGCGCAGAACGCAGGGTTTTTTCTGAAAACTCCACGCTATCCACTCTTCGTAGTCCAGTGGATCGTGCTCCTGTTTATTCTCGCAATCGCAGCCGCACATCTTTACGGTTGGGCGCGTCAGACCCTGGGACCCGGCCCCGGCAGCGCGCTGAAGGTCGGCTTTCTTGCCGGCTTCTTCGCCGGCTTCCCCTTGAACTTCGCGCAGGCTACATGGTTCGCCGGGGACCGCGGGCTTCCTTTTGGTTGGATGATTGAGATGTGGTTTGGCGCCATCCTGGCAACGCTGGTCGCAGGCTGGGTGTACAAAGACTGAGAAGCGGGCTGGCCGTTCGAAGTCAGCAATCGACAACAACTACTTCGCCGGTTCGACAAATACCGCGGTCCCGTAAGCCAGCACTTCGGTGACGCCCTGCATCACTTCGGTCGCGTCGTAGCGGGCGCCGACCACGGCGTTGCCGCCCAGTTCGGCGGCGTGCTGCAGCATCAAGTCAAAAGCTTCGGCGCGCGTCTTCTCGCACAGGTTGGTGAGCAGCGTGATGTTGCCGCCGACCAGCGTCTGTAATCCAGCGCCGATTGTGCCGAAGATCGAGCGCGAGCGCACCACGATCCCGCGCACCACTCCAAGAGTCCGCGTGACGCGAAAACCGTCCAGCTCAAACTGAGTCGTGACCATATTGTGGGCCACCATCCGTCCACCACCTGTGTAATTTGTCGCCATCGAGGTCTACCCTTTCTGAATCGGCGATTGCTCCTCTTACCGGGCAGCTAACTATATCGCGAATATTATCAAGAAGTCGTAGAGCCTCAGTTCGCTACGCCTCACCACGGAACAGGCCACGAACTCAGCCCCCCACTCACTCTAACGCGGCGGTGATGAAAAACTCTCGCGACGCCGTATCGTACCCAATGCACAACATGTTGGGCTTGCAGCAGACTTGGCAATCTTCCACGTAGCTCTGACGGTATCCGGCGGATTCATCGATCGTGGTGGAGTTCCACTCGCCACAACCTGCACATTGGAAGCCCGCTTCCATGAGGCAATTATCTCCCAGTCATGGTCGCGAGACCGCATTTCGCGGGACACATGGAAATTGCACTCGACGAACCGGCGATCGCCTGGCGGCAAGATTCGTGTGCACCTATAATGGCCGGGCTGTCATTTCAGGAATCTGGAGGTTTTATGATCTCGCGGCGGCGGTTTCTCGAAGCTGGTAGCGTGGCGGCAGGAGTCACCGCAGTGGCTCGTCCTCTGCTGGCATTGGGTGGGGCAGCCGACGAAAAATCCGGCGACTCCGCCCTCCCACGGTCTCTGGCGCGCTTAAGTTCGCGGAAGAACGAAGCCACTCCCATAACCCGCCAAGAACGGCAAGAACGCCAGGAGCGCGCCCGCAAGCTATTGAACGAGACCGGGCTGGACGGCATCGTGCTCATGGAAGGCACGTCGCTGCGATACTTCACCGGCATTCGCTGGTGGGGAGGCGAACGCATGTTCGCACTGGTTCTGCCCGCCAAAGGCGCAGCGTTTTATGTGTGCCCGGCATTTGAAGAAGGCCGCGCCCGCGAACAGCTCGCAGGCGCTCCCGACGGTGAAAATCCAGACGTGCGCACCTGGCAGGAAGACGAAAATCCTTACCAGCGAGTGGCGCAGGGATTGAAAGAACGTGGCATCTCCACTGGCAAGCTGGGGATTGAAGAAACGGTGCGTTTCGTTTTTTCTGACGGAATTGCCAAGACCGCTCCCCAAGCCATGCTGACCAGCGGAACCCCGGTGACCGCGGGTTGCCGCAGGATCAAGAGCACGCACGAACTCGCACTGATGAGTCTGGCGAACCAGGTAACCCTCGCGGTGTACGAAGCGGTTTATCACGCGCTTCGCGATGGCATGACGCAGCATGATGTGGGAGAGTTGATCGCGGCGGCCTACGGACAGATGGGTTTTCCCGGCGAGGCCAGCGTACAGGTCGGAGAGTACACGGCTCTGCCTCACGGTTCGAGGACACCGCAGGTGATTCACGAAGGTTCGATCGTGATGATCGATGATGGCTGCGACGTCGAAGGATATCAATCCGACATCACGCGCACCTTCGTACTCGGCAAGGCCTCGGAACCAGTGGCGGACAAGATGCGAAAAGTCTTCGACATCGTGCACCGGGCACAGGCAGCGGCGCTGGCCGCGGCACATCCGGGTGCGGAATGCGGTTCCGTCGATGCCGCGGCGCGCAAGGTAATCACTGACGCGGGCTTCGGGCCGGATTACAAATACTTTACTCACCGCCTGGGCCACGGCATCGGCATGGACGGCCACGAGTGGCCCTACCTCGTTCGGGGCAACACCACCAAGCTCGCACCCAACATGACTTTCAGCGATGAGCCCGGCATCTACATTCGAGGCGAGTTTGGCGTCCGTCTCGAAGACGATATGCACATCACGGAAAACGGCGCGGAGTTATTCACTCCGCAAAGTCCATCGCTCGAAGATCCCTTCGGAAAAGCGTGATCCGTCTCACCAGCGCAACTGGCGCAGGTACACGTAGCTGGCTGTGATGCTGTCGAAAGGCACGGCTGCTTTGTCGTGTTCGACAATGTAGTGCTTGATCCCCGCCTTCTCGGATTGCGCAAAAATCCGCTTCCAGTCGATGATCCCGCTTCCGACTGAGGTCATGTCTTTGAGCGAATCCCCGAAATCCTGGCCACCGCCGGCCGAAATCTTCGGCAGCTTCTTGATGTCCTTTACGTGCACCAGCGGGAACCGTCCGGGATAGCGGTCGAAATATTTGAGCGGATCGGCGCCGGCGACCTCGATCCAGCACAGATCGAGCTCCATCTTGACCAGGTCCGGGTCACAGTTTTCGAGAAGGAAATCGTAAGGCAGCTTTCCGTTGACCGGGAGAAACTCGAACCAGTGATTGTGATAGGCGAACTGAACGCCAGACTTCTTGCTCACTCCCCCGGCGTGGTTGAGAGTTTCCGCCACGCGCTTCCAACCGTCAGGCTGGTTGCGGATTTCTTCAGGGATCCAGGGACAGACGATGTAGCCCTGGCCGATGATTTTGGCGGACTCGATCTGCTCCGGCCACTTGTCGCCGAGCACGTCCCACGGAACATGGCAGGAGGGTGAGACCAGACCATGGCGGTCGATGGCAGCTCGTACCTCTTTGGGCGAGTGATCGAAATATCCGGCGAACTCGACTTCCTGGTAGCCGATCGCGGCAACTTTGGCCAGAGTGCCATCGAAGTCAGCCTTCAACTGATCGCGCACGCTGTAGAGCTGCACGCCGAGCTTATCGATCTTGTGGTCCGCCGCAGCCCAGCCCATGCGACTGGTGAGCAGCGTGGCTGCGGTAACCGCCGTGGCGGTCTCAAGGAACGTGCGGCGATTCATCATGGCATTTCCTCCGGAGTTGGTTCGGAACGCGGACCATTATACGCACGAAAGCGATCCGAGGTCGCTTGTGCGGCGAAGTGGAAGGGAGCGGCAGCGTCAGTACGGACGCCGCCCGCGGATGTGTTCTACTTCGGCGGAACTACCAGGTTGTTGGTCACCGAGAAAACGCCGGATACACTGTTGGCGCGAACTCCCGCGAAATTCTTGTCGCCCTCATTGTCGACCACTCCTTCGAGGGTGACGTTGCCATTCTTCACAATGATGCGAATCGGCTTCTGCACGCCCAGAGCGTATTTCTCGAGCGCAGGGTAGCCGTAGATCGCGCGATACAAGCGCATGCGCAGACGATCATCCATGGGCGAGGCCGGAAAAACCTCAATCTGGTTATCCACGTTCTCAACCCCTTCGATCCGCTTCACCGCGTTCCCGGCATCGGATTTCAGCGTAGGCCTTACAACCTGCCCGAGCAGCGTGACCGTAGACCCATCCACTTTATAGGCAATGTTGTCGAACACTCCGAAATAGGGGAGCATCAGAAGCTCGTGGCGAACTTCCCGGGTGATGCGCTCCTGCGACTTGGCTGATGGCTGGTTGCGATCCTGGGCTAACCCCAGCGTCGCGATCAATAACAGAGCAATAACGAAAACCGATGACCTGGACTTCATACCGGTTTCTCCCTTCTCGAGTTTCTCCCTGGACGGGGCCAGTTTACTCCAAGCTGAGGCTCTGCGAAAACTGAGCGCATGGAAAGACTCGGAGGAACTCCAGGATTTGCAGAGTGAGCAGTGAACGGGAAGATTTTTGGTGCAGCGGCACGCAGCGTGAAAAGCGTCGGTGCAGTTGGCGGGCGGGTAGGGCATGGTTCCCGCGAACTGCCGTCAGCCTTGCCGGTTCAGCTAGGGTTTCTTTCCGATTATCCTCACGAAAGTGCTGGGCGTGCTCGCCGCTCATTAAATCCGGTTTAGCGCCAACCGAGGGCTGGTGCGACCGAAGTGAGAATTGCTTCCATGACATGCGCATTGTAGGCAACACCTAGTTGATTTGGAATGGTTAGCAATAGCGTGTCCGCCTCCGCGATCGCGTCGTCTTTCCTAAGCTGCTCGATGAGGATATCCGGCTCAGCAGCATAGCTCCGACCGAAGATCGCCCGTGTGTTTTCGTCAAGGAATCCGATTTTATCCTCTTCCTCAGAACCTCTTCCGAAATAGCTACGATCGCGGTCGTCGATCAACGGAAAAATACTGCGGCTCACTGAAGTGCGCGGAGTACGCGTATGACCCGCTTTCTTCCAGGCTGCGCGAAAGGCACGAATCTGGGCAGCCTGTTGGATGTGCAGCGGCTCGCCCGTCTCGTCGAATTTGAGGGTCGAGCTCTGCAGGTTCATTCCTAGCTTCGCGGCCCATTCTGCGGTCGCGTTGGAAGCCGACCCCCACCAGATTCGATCATGCAAGCCTTCGGAGTACGGCTCAAGACGCAGAAGCCCCGGAGGATTGGGAAACATTGGCCGTGGGTTTGGCTGAGCGAAGCCTTTGCCGCGCAGCAACTCAAGAAATTCCTCGGCATGCCGCCGGCCCATATCTGCATCGTCCTCGCCCTTAGCCGGACGGTAGCCAAAATAGCGCCAACCATCGATCACCTGCTCGGGCGAACCGCGGCTGATTCCCAACTGCAGTCGGCCGCCGGAGATCAGATCCGCAGCCCCGGCGTCCTCTGCCATGTAATGAGGATTCTCATACCGCATGTCGATGACTGCCGTGCCAATTTCAATCTTTCGCGTTTTCGCACCCACCGCCGCGAGTAGCGGAAACGGGGATGCCAGTTGCTGAGCGAAGTGATGAACGCGAAAGTAGGCTCCGTCCATTCCCAGACGCTCGGCCTCCACGGCGAGGTCGATGGACTGCAAGAGCACGTCGGTCGCCGACCGAGCTTGTGACTGCGGGGAAGGTGTCCAATGACCGAATGAAAGAAAACCAATTTTCTTCATGCAATATAAGTCTCCCATATCCTCGATATGGCTGTGCGTCGCTTCAATCCATACACGGTAAAGGAAATCAGTGGTTTGTCGTCTTTACTCCGCGATCGAGGCCGGTCGCAGATTTGGCGTGAGAATCGTCAGTTCGCCGACTTGTTCCCTTTTCACTGTGCCACGCAGGTGGGCGCGATCCATCATCCAAACCTCGGGAATGATTTCGCCGACCAATTTTCCATGACAGAAAAGCCGCACTACCGAACTCTCGGAGACGACAATTCCCACGGCTTTCGTGACTGCGCTCATGTTCGCGGCGGCAATGTGACGGCTACCGAGTCCCAGCGGCACCTCCACTTGCGCGGCAACGGCATCGAGATAGCGGCACGCCGAAACGACAATTCCCTCGCGACTTACCACGAACCCACCGTCCAACTGCGCCAGTTCCTTGATCGTTCCGCGTAAATTTAGATTGGTGACGTGCCGCGAAGACTCCGGATGCCCCAGCAACGGATCCAAAATCAAAGGTCTGGATTTCGCGAGCACCGCCTTCTCATCTCCGAGCGTAAATAGCGTGCCAACGCGCCTTCCCTCCCGACCCTCCCGAGCAATTTCAACTGCGAGCTCAATCAGGGACTCTAGAACGTCAGGATCGTATTCCGTGACCTGGCAGAGAATGCTCTCAAACATCCATCCACTCCTCGGGTTGAATCGACGCCACCGACCATGGCGTAAATATGCTCTGTTTTGGATGAACGGCCTACGTAGAAGATTCAGGCCGCGCGAGTCTCGCCGACACTCTGTGTTTAGGAAAGCTTCTCTTCAGGCTCGATCGTGTAGATCGCGGTGGTATCAGTCCCACGTTCAAGGCTGCGACGGCTCTGGAGCGATCCCTCCGCATCGGAAGGCCGCTTCCGGCCCACGCCTCAAGCAGTGCCGCCAGCCTTCGCTTCGAGTCGCTGGATCGTGGCCCGCAGCCACATGCCGAGCGCTTCCTCAATTTCTTGCTGCGTCCCGGTTCGGTACAAAGAATCGAGGGTCTCTCCGCTCGGCGACAGCGGGATATGAATGCAAGGGGTCTGTTCGGTCTGCGCGTTCTCTGGGACGAATTGCATGAGGAGGCATTCGCTGCAGGGTTCACGGTCCTTGGAGTTAAAGTTCATGCAGGTGGGGGAATCCTCGAAAACAAAACGGGCGCGCCAGGCTTCACGGGGTAATCGTCCGTAGCCTCCTTGCTCAAGAAACTCCAGTTCGAACTTCAGTACGTCTAGTAGGTTGCGATTATCCTTCGGCATAATTCAGCCTCACTATTATTGTGACCCTGCAAATAAGGCGGGGCGGTGACGCTCATCACAGAGTGTGGTGAAGACCATCACGGGGCCGCGCGAATCGGTTCTGACGGGTAGCCTTTTGGCAAAATCTCCTGACCGGCAGCTGTGACCAGCATCACAGACCTCCGCCAAAAAGAGTGCAATATTGCTCAGTCTGTAGATATATTGTCGTTCTAAAGTTGGTCACCAAACCCCGATGGAGGCTGAAGATGAAAAGAATCGACTTCAAAGTATTGACCGTGGCAACAGCGCTGGCTGTTGTCCTAAGCCTTTCCTTATCGGCGAACGCACAAGGCGCCGCAGACCTCTTCAAATCGAAATGTGCCGGCTGTCATGGCGCTGACGGGACGGGTTCGGCGATGGGGAAGAAGATGGGCGCCCACGATTTCACAACTGCCGATGTGCAGGGAATGTCGGACGCACAGCTTACGGATATCATCACGAACGGCAAGAACAAGATGCCGAAGTATGCATCTTTAAAGCCAGAAGACATCAAGGGTCTGGTGGCTTATATCCGGACGCTGAAGAAATAGTCGAGGGCGCTTACTGTTGCCCGGGATGCATGGGAAATTGTTCAGGGCGGCGGATTAGCCGCGGCAAGATGTGGAGTGTGCCTGTAGGCGGCGAGCGCGGAAAGTAGAAGGAAGGGAGCCCGGTTTCAAATGAGTCTGCGAGAACGCATGCAAGACTGGACGCAGCCCGTCTATTTTCTGGGCCAGAATCCCACTACACTCACCGGGGCAGTGATCACCACCAGCACGGCACTGACCACGATCGCCTTCTGGTTCTATGACATCTTCTTGCCGGGACCTCCGCATCCTTATATTGGTCTTCTGGTCTTTCTGATTCTTCCAGGAATTTTTGTTCTGGGTCTGCTGCTGATTCCACTTGGTATCTGGCTCAGGCGGCGAAGCCTGCGTGCGAGAGGAGAGCTGCCAGGAGTTTATCCAGCCATCGACCTGGGTCTGCCTGTGGTACGACGTACTCTTGAATGGGTCGCTTTCGCGACCGTGCTCAACCTTCTGATCATTGGGACCGCATCGTATCGCGGCGTCGAATACATGGATTCGGTGAGTTTCTGCGGAACAACTTGTCACACGGTAATGGCCCCCGAGTATACGACCTATCAAAATTCGCCGCACTCGAGGGTCGAGTGCGTCGAATGCCATATCGGACCCGGAGCGGGGTGGTTTGTGCGATCGAAGCTCTCCGGTCTGCGGCAGGTGGCTGCGGTAACCTTCCATACCTATTCTCGCCCAATTCCCTCCCCAGTAAAGTACCTTCGCCCGGCCCGTGAAACCTGTGAGCACTGTCACTGGCCGCAGCGCTTTACCGGCGATAAGTTCCTGGTCAATACCAGCTACAAAGAAGATGAGAAAAACACGCCGCAGACCGACGTCTTGCTACTGAAAGTAGGTGGTCGCACCTGGCAAGGTTCGGTCGGCATCCACGGGCACCATCTCGCCGACAACGCGCGCATCCGCTACATTTCAACCGACCCCGAGCGCCAGACCATCCCCATCGTGTATTACACCGACGATCACGGGAAGACAACCGAATTCATTTCTACTGACGCGAAGCCAACCCAACAGCAGTTGGACAAGGGAGAACATCGCGTGATGGATTGCATTGATTGCCACAACCGGCCTACGCACGTGTTCGAGTTGCCCGAAAATGCGGTCGACAAGGAAATGTCGATCGGGCACATCAGCCCGAGTCTTCCCTTCATCAAGAAAAAGGCAGTCGAAGTTCTCAAAGTGAATTACACCACCCGCGATGTAGCCAAGCAGGCTATAAATGCCGAAATCAACAAGTTTTATCAGAGCAATTACCCGCAGATCTATCAAGCGCAGCGGGCTCTTGTGGAGCAATCCGGACAGGAAGTGGCCAATATCTACCTGCGCAACATCTTCCCTGACATGCGGGTGACCTGGGGAGTTCATCCCAACAATCTTGGACACAACGACTCGCCGGGCTGTTTCCGCTGCCATGACGGAAGCCATACCAGTGCCGATGGCCAGACCATCACCAATGATTGTTCCGCGTGCCATCAGGTTCTGGCCGCGGGAGAAGAAAATCCCAAAATACTAACCGACCTGGGAATGAAGTGAGGATCGGGACAGCCCTGTGTCTAAGAACTCGCTGGGATTCCTAACTCCAGCCGCAGGTCCCAATTACGGCTCGTAAAGAAGCTCGCCGGTGCCACATTGTCCTGCCCTGTACTTTCGTGCCCGTGGCTAACAAGCATACGTGACCCAAATCACGGAACTTTCTCCGCCAAGCCCTCAAGATTGAAGAGGATTAAGTGGGAGTCTAGGCTTGCGGAAAAAGATTGCAGATAGAGCAACCGGGGTAGCTCGATTCGGTCTTGCCTTTCTGGCGTTAATTCTGCTGGCCGGTCTTCTTCCACTCTCCCCCGCACACGCACGCCCCCGGGCACAGGCACAGGCAGACTTACCGCAGCCGCTCAAGCAAGACGAAACTTGTCTGGCCTGCCACGGCCAGAGAGACATGAAGTCGGGCAGCGGGAAAAGCATCTCGATCGATCCTGCGAAGCACGCGGCCAGCGTCCACGGCATTTTGGGATGCACCGATTGCCATACCTTTATCAAGGACTATCCGCACCCCGCCAAAGTATCGAAGGTAAAGTGCGCGACGTGCCATGCAGACGAAGCTTCCCATGTGCCCAACAGCGTGCACAGCGCGCTGGGCGATGGGGCTTGCCAGTCCTGCCACGGCGATCACCATGAAGTCGCCGCGGCGGCCCAGACCGCGCCCGCAAAGTGTGCGCAGTGTCACGCCGATGAAGTGAAGGAATTCCGGTCAAGCATCCACGGACAAGCCGCTGCCGCTGGCGACCCCGACGCACCGAACTGCATGTCCTGCCATGGCCCGGTGCACCAGATTCAAACTTCGGGCGATATCGCCTCGACTGTCGCTAAAAAGAATCTGCCCGATACTTGCGCTTCGTGCCACAGCAACCAGCAATTTCTCTCACGCCACAAGATTCCATTCGCCCATCCCGTGGAGCTTTACAAACAAAGTGTCCACGGACGAGCCGTGGTGGATGGAGACGGGGCTGCCGCAACTTGCTCGGATTGCCACGGAAGTCACGGGATCCTGCCCTCGCAAGATGCACGCTCCAAGGTCAACCACTTCAACATCCCGGCGACCTGCGGACAATGCCACTCCGATATCGCCAAGACCTATCTCGAAAGCGTGCACGGACAAGCCATGAAAGCCGGTGAGCAGGGGGCCCCGGTGTGCACCGACTGCCACGGAGAGCACCTGATCCTGGAACCGAAAGAGGCAGGGTCACTGGTGAACGCCTCGCGAGTTTCGATGGCCACCTGCGGCCGGTGCCACAGCGATGAACGCCTCGCCCTGCGCTACAATCTGCCCGCTGACCGGGTCCCATCCTTCGCGGACAGCTATCACGGCCTGGCCATGCGCGGCGGATCGCAGAGTGTCGCCAATTGTGCTTCCTGCCACGGCGTGCACGATATCTTTCGATCGGCCGATGCGCGCTCCACCGTGAATGAGGCGAACCTTGCAAAGACCTGCGGTGCTTGTCACGCCGGGGCGGGCGGCCATTTCCTCATCGGGCCGGTGCACGTCCAAACTTCGACCGGCGCCGCCCATCCAGTCGTTAAATGGATCCGCTGGACTTATTTGTTTTTAATCCCCATGACGTTGGGATTCATGATCCTGCACAACCTGATCGACTTTGTGGCGAAGATCATCCGGCCGCGGCCGCGCTACACCAGCAACGCGCAAGTGTCTCGAATGAATCGCAACTTCCGCATCGCACACTGGGGCGTGATCCTGAGCTTCCCGACCCTGGTCTTCACCGGGTTCGCCTTGAAGTACCCCGAGGCATGGTGGGCGCGCCCGCTATTGATCTGGGAGGGCCATCTGGCGTTTCGCGGCCTGGTGCATCGCACCGCAGCCGTTGTGCTTATCGCTTCCACCGTTTATCACCTGATCCACCTCGCGGTAAATAAACCGGACCGCTTATTCGTGAAAGCGATGCTGCCGCAAATCAAAGACGCCACCGATCTGGTGCAGGTCTTTACCTACAATCTTGGACTCACGAAAGTGGCCCCCACGTTCGCGAAATTCAACTACGCCGAGAAACTGGAATATCTCGCGTTCATGTGGGGAACGCTGGTAATGACGGTCTCCGGGGTCTTATTGTGGTTCAACAATTTCACGCTGCGGTATTTCCCCAAGTGGGTATCGGACGCGGCCACCGCCGTCCACTATTACGAGGCCCTGCTCGCAACCTTCGCCATCCTGATCTGGCATTCCTACATGGTGATCTTCGACCCGCTGGTTTATCCGATGGATACCGCCTGGCTCAACGGCAAAGTTCCGGCCGATCATTACCTGCATTCCCGCCCGGAATATTACCGCGCCCTGGAACGAGCCCACCTGGTCGAGTCGGCCAAGGCGCCCGCCGATAGCGGAGAGGAGCACGGCACTCCCGACCCAAGCGACAACCCACCGACTAAACCTTAGTAAGGACCCGGTGGTTGGGGAGATCTGCCCTGATCGAGCAGCTTCCTGCACGCCGTGATGCCTCTATGCAGTGATAAGGGATTCCAAGGCAACGCGGTTGGGGATCACCAGCGTAGAGCCGCTCTGCTCAATAAGATGCTGCTTCTTGAAACCCGCGAAGAGCCGGCTGACGGTCTCTCGCGAAGTGCCGATCATTTGCCCGATCTCTTCGTGCGTAAGAGCCAGCTTCATGCGGCTGGGGGTTCTGGATTCGATGTTTTGGTCGAGCCATCCCACGAGCAATCTGGCAAGTTTTTCGCTGGCGGAATCCGAAAGGATCAGGTCACGGATTTCGCGGCAGGTAGAGGCGTAATCCTGGCTGATGTGCTGGGTCACCCACAGGGCAAGCTCGCCGTGAAGGCGCATGAGGCGCAGCAAATCGCATTGTCGCAGGAAGCTGATCTCGCTGGGTTCCTGAGTCTCGGCAGTTGCTTCATATTGGCGTCCGGAAACTACAGACGCAACGCCCAATGGGCAGCCGGTTTCGACCATACGAAGAATGAGAGTCCTGCCGTCACTGCCACAAATTGAAAGCTTCACCCGGCCTCGCCGCACGATGAACACTCCGCGCGCCGCTTGCCCTTCCGCGAACAATACTGCTCCCGTAGGGTAAGTCGTGGTGATCGATTCCTGCTCGAGGGTCTCGGCCACAGCTGGAGGAAGATCGCAAAAGGTTTTGTCAGCCGATGCAACTTTCTGGATGTCACTTACGATGCGAGTGGCCATGAGTGCCTCCGCTTGCACTCTTGCTTTGGCAAGTCCGTCGCCACTCTTCGCAGGCCGGGCGAAACCTCCGCGATATGTGTCTAACCTACACAAAACAGGTAGTTTAACGTGATTTCGAAGATCTGGGACGCCATTCCCGCCGTGCCCCGAGAACGCCGAAGTGCGTGCTTTCCCGCACCGATGTGTGATCCCCATCACCGGTCAGCTGGTTGCACGCCCGTAGTAAGCGTAAGGCTCAGCACGGCGTTTACCCCAATGTTGCGTGGATCGTATTCAGAAGAGCAGTTCGGCTAAAGGGCTTTTCGAGGAGGGTTACACCGGGTTTCAACACCTCGCGGTTTGCCATCAGCTCACCCGTATAACCTGACATGTATACGACCTTCAGGTGCGGCTGAGAGGCGTTGAGTCGTTCAACAAGCTCAGGCCCGCTCATGCGACGCATCACCACGTCGGTCAGCAGCAAGTCAATCCGATCGGGATGAGACTCCACCCATTCCAGCGCTGACTTTCCGTCATCCGCCTCGACTACGCCGTACCCGTGTTCCTCGAGAAGTTTTCGAGTCAAGCTGCGCATGATCTCGTCATCCTCCACCAACAGGATCGACATTCCGTGGCGTTTCGGAGTGACGCCCTCTGCTTCGGGTTCGGACCCACCACCGATTTTATGCTCGACGCTCGGCAGGTAGATCTTAAATGTCGTCCCCTGCCCCGGCTCGGTGTAGACCACTATGTTTCCTCCGCTCTGCTTGACGATTCCATAAACCGTGGCCAAGCCCAAACCAGTTCCCTTCCCAACCTCCTTGGTCGTAAAGAAAGGCTCGAAAACTCGTGCCACCGTGGCCTTGTCCATGCCGCTGCCGGTATCGCTAACCGAAAGCAGGATGTATTTCCCGGCGGGCATGGCCTGATGTTGCTCGGCGAAGTCCTCATCAAATCTCACCACGCCGGTTTCGAGAATAAACTTGCCGCCACGAGGCATGGCGTCGCGAGCGTTCACTGCCAGGTTGACCACGATCTGGTCGAGCTGTCCGGGATCGGCCTCGACAATCGCCGAGCTGGTTCGGGGCACAATCAGAATCTCGACATCCTCTCCCAGCAGCGGACGCAGAAGCTTGCTGATCTCCCCCAGACGCTCGTTCAAATCGAGGATGCGGGGTTGGATGGTCGAGGTACGGCTGAAAGTCATCATTTGCTTGGTCAGAGAGGTACCCCGATCAAGCGCTTTCTTTATATTCTCAACATAGAGCGACGGCTCGGCGGCAGGATCGATGCGGTCGCGCAGAAATTCGGTGCAGGCGTTGATGATCCCCAAAATGTTGTTGAAATCGTGCGCTACCCCTCCCGCCAGCCGGCCGATCGCTTCCATCTTTTGAGCTTGACGAAGCTGACTCTCGGACCGCTTCTGCGCCGTGATGTCGCGCGCGATTACCGACGCCCCCACGATCTCGCCGGCCGAATCTCGCAAAGGGGACACAGAAAGAGAGACGTCGATGCGGTGTCCGTCTTTGGTTACACGCACCGACTCGTGATGCTCGATCCTCTCGCCTCGTGCAATTTTCCGAAGAATCTCCGGAATTTCCTCAGGCCGATCACCAGGAATTAACAGGGATATATGCTTTCCAACTGCCTCTTCTGGCGCGTAGCCATAGATGCGCTCGGCCCCCCTGTTCCAACTGGTAATGGTGCCGTCCAGGCCTTTGCTGAGGATCGCGTCCTCCGAGGAATCAATGATCGAGGCCAGCCTTGATCTGTATTCTCCGAGCTGCTCGGTGGTTCTCCGCTGCAGTTCTTCATTCGCTCTCCGTAGTGCTTCTGCGATCCTCTTGCGATCGCTGATGTCGCGGATCGCGCTCAGCACCAATGTTCCCTTCTCCGTTGATACCGGACTGAGACTGATCTCTACGGGAAATTCCGAGCCGTTGCGCCGTCGTCCGTAGAGATCGAGATCCGCTCCCATCCTGCGCGTCTTCGGTGTCTTTGCAAAACTCTCGCGATGACGGTGGTGCTTGCGGCGATAGCTTTCCGGAACCAGCATTTCGACTTTTTGGCCGATCAATTCGTCACGGTCGTAGCCAAACAGCGCCTGGGCCTGCGTGTTTACCTGGACGATGGTTCCATCATGGCCGACGGCGACGGTCGCATCCGGGAGAGCCTCGAGGAGGTCAACGGAGAGCAACGCATCAGCCATTGGCTTGGATGAAGGCAAAAGTCCAGGCTCGCTGTGATCAGAGGAAAGCGGCAATGCACAACTCCGAGCGTTTCACTATCGGTACTCAATTTATGCTGGAACCTGGGCCCTGTAAAGGAGCGGCAAAAATGAGCGTACACTCGAAGTGGATAAGGAGTGCCGATGAAAGGTAATCCAAAAGTAATCAAAGAACTGAACGATGCTTTGCGGGAAGAGCTGACCGCCATCAACCAGTATTTTCTGCATGCGGAAATGTGCGAAAACTGGGGCTACAAGAAACTCGCTGACTACATCAAGAAACAATCCATCGATGAGATGAAGCACGCCGAAGTGCTGATCGAAAGAATCCTCTTTCTCGATGGAACTCCTTCCATGCAGCCCCTGCAGTTAACCGTTGGCGGAACCGTACGCCACATGATTGAGAGCGACCTGGTGCTTGAGTTGGGTGCGGTCAAGCAATACAACGCCGCGGTGCAGATCGCGACCCAGGAGAAAGACAACGGCAGCCGCGATCTGCTGGTCAAGCTGCTCAAAGACGAAGAGGATCATGTGGACTGGCTCGAAGCGCAAGTTCACCAGATCAAAGAGGTAGGCTACGAACGCTATCTCTCGCTGCAGTCATAACCATCGGTTTAGGGCGCACCCGATCAGCATGTAGCCATTCCATGCTTCGCGGAAACTGCTCACCCTGCCAGCCGAAAGACTGACGATGTGACTTAGTGCACCTCGCTGGCACTCATCGATCACTGCATCGGCAAACCCAATCATGGTAAGGGTTGAATCGGCCCGGGCCCCCGGTATTTGAGAAGAACCTGAATCACCTGAGACCGAGGGACCAGGCTTGGAACCAGTAGAAGTCCTAACATCGAAAGGAGCACACCATGTTTGCGCGTATTCTTGATTTCGAAGTAAAGCCGGAACGGAAAGAGGAGTTCGTGAAGGTCCTAAAGAGTGAAGTCCTGCCCATCCTCAAGAAGCAAACCGGCTTCCTGGAGATTCTACCCTTTTCCTCTGAAAAAACGAGAGAAGAAAAAATGATCACCATCAGCCTTTGGACAACCAAATCGGATGCCGAGCGCTATGAGAGAGAGTTCTATCCCAAGGCTCTGGACATCCTGACGCCATTCCTGACCATGCCGGTCAAGGTGAACTATTACAAACTTGAAACCGCAGTCTGTCAGCACTTCGTCGAGGCGCTGGCTGCCTGAAGTGACGGACGCAGGCCCGAAACCCCGGGGGCACAAGCTCCGGGGTTCTAGTCTATTCGAAGAGCTGATGCCTTTGCCTCCGATTGTTTTGCCTGCGTGATCATGCGCTTGACCAGCGCTTTCTGCGGAAAGTCAGGATGGTATTGCAGCAGTTTCTCCCACGCCGCCACCGCGCCATCGACATCATTCTTCCCACGCCACTTGATAATGCCTATGTTCATCAGCGTGCCGGCATGTTTCGGATCGTAAGCTAGCGACTTGTCGAGTTGCGCAAGCGCTCCATCCACATCCCCGGTGTAATACAAACAAGAGGCGTAGTCAGCCCGCACGCCAATGTTCTTCGGATCGTACTGTAGCGATCTTTCAAAGAATCCGGCGGCTTCCTTAAATTGATGAGCGCTCTCATAGATTAAGCCGAGCTGGTTCTGCAATCGCGGGTTCTGTGGGTCGGACTTCAATTTCGCCAGCAGCGGCGCGGCCTTAACGTCCGCCATCTGTTTCATATCGTCTAAGCTTGGCATTTTGTGTGGCATCTGCTGCGCTTGCCTTTGGCTCGCAGATTCCCCCGTTGCCTGGGTTGGAGTTGCAGTCGGAGCTGCAGTCGTCACTGCCCTGGCCACCGGCGCCTGGGGCGCAGCCGGAGCCGAACCTCGCAACAAGTAGCCAGCCACGCCCCCGATCGCCAGGCACACGACGCACATCACCGCCAACTGCCTGGGCTGCCAACCCACCCTGGAGGCGGAACCTGCATTAGTTTCTTCAACCATCTCTGAGCCCTTGTTTGAGTGTTCCCCAGTCAAGACAAGCACCGCCAAAAGCCTAATTTCTGGGGTGCACCGCGAGTGCCAACACTACAGCTCGCGACGCCTTACCTGATTACGGCTTTGATTTCACGACCTTACGAGCGGCATCGCGAAAGCTCCCGCATGGAAGAGCGGCTCGACCCCGCGTCTTTCTCCTCACCGCGGCGCATTTTGCCCCTCCGGTGATTTGTCGTCCTGGCTCGACGGCGAGTACCTCGATGGTAGCTCCACTAGCTGAGCAACCCTCTCACTTCAATGTTTGCCCTCTGCCGGCGCTTTAGCGCTACCGGCAGGCGTCACCGTGCCGTCAGCGTTGTGGCTCGTGTTGTGGCAGGTGAGAGTACAGGTATTGGTGCCGCGATTGTAGGAAATAGGAGAGCGTAAATTCGAAGTGCCGTTCTCGGCCACAACCTTTAAGTCGAAATTGACCATGCGTTCTCCCGTAACATTCGAGGCGTTTACCCCCATGCCATGAGCGGTGTGACACACCGAGCAGGAGAACCCGGCGTTGATGTGGAGTGCGTGCTTGCTGAAGCTGGCGTTGGAAACAATGTTGTTCAGGTCGTGACACTTGGCACACAACGAGTAAGGTCCGCTGGCTCCCGAGTCAAGGATCGCAGGAAGAAGATTCAGGATGGTGCTGCCCGGACCGGCAGCCGGCGGAAAGCCCGGCGCTACCTGGCTGAACTCGTAGCGCCGTTCCAGAATGTGCGAGAACTGCGAACCGTGCGGTCCGTTGGGTCCGGTGCCGCCGAATTCCCGATTATCGTCGCTATTGTGGCAGTCCGTACAAAGAATGCGGGCGTTGATCGGCCGCCCCTGGGTGCGGCCGTCCAGATCCCACATGTACTTGAGCAGGCTGGGTTGCGGCAGCCCACTCTTGGTCTCATGCATCACCGGGTGACTTGACCTCGCCACAGCCCCGAACTGCGGCAGAAGATTTAACGGGTCGCCGCCAGTCGTTGCGCGTACCGGTGCATAGCCGTAAACGGCCAGAACCTGCTTGCCAGTGCTCGCTCCGTGACAACGCAGACAAATCTCGTATTGATCGACCGCAGGATTCACCTCAGTGGTGCCATCCGTGGCGCTGACCCCCACTGTGCCGTTCTGAGAGGGACGAATTGCAGTCGATGCAAAAGAACCAGTTTGCTGCGAGGCATGCGGGTTATGGCAATCGACGCAGGTGGCGTGCCGGTCGTTGTTGAGCACCAGACTTTCCTGCTCGCTGTGCCGGTTGCCCCCTACTGGGAAGGGATGGCCTACCTTGGCGAACTCCGCATACACATTGGGGATCACCGGGGAAAGGTTAGTGCTGCCATTGTGGCACGTGATGCAGTTCTGCGTTGCCGCGTCCATGTTCGGAATCGCTGGAATCGGTCCGCTCAGCAACTGCGCACCGCCAGGAGCATTGTGCGACGTGTGGCAGGAGAGGCAGGCATTCTGATTCACGGTAATGTACGGTGCCACCTTGGAATCCTTCGACAGTTTGTGAGCGGCCGTCGCGTGAATGCTTTCTCGCCAGGCGGTGAAGGGATTGTATTGGCCGCTCGTGGAGCGGCTGATTCCTGTACCTGTGCCCGCAGCGGCAGTCGCCGTAGCTGCGCTTGCCGTTCGCACCCGGATCGCGCTTATGTCGGAGGGCTGGCTCACGTGGCAGGACAAGCACAGGGCCGAGTTCGCGTTGTTCATCACCAGAAAATCCCCTTGCACCGGGTCAACAAACTCCGCGTGCGGATTATGACAACTGTTGCACTGCACGTTGCCGTTAACCAAGGGGACGGCCGGATTGCCGGTGCTGCCGCTGCAAACGCTCGAAAGCAGGTTGTCGTTAGCGCAATTAAGCGGGAGCTTGAAGTTAAACGGATGAATGCCCTGCAGCGTACCGATGAATAAATCCTGACTATTCATCGCGCCGCTCATCTGAAGATTGCCGTAAGGCACGTTCGTTCCTGGCGCCACCGTGCCATCGTGGCAGCTAAGGCAGAGATTGCTGGCCGAGCCGAGCGCAGGCTCCAGTTCCGTGTTCACCAACGTCGGACTTGAATAAACGGTGTAATTCGATTCTGTAGAGAGCTTCTGGCTCCACAGCGGTGTGTTCGGCGTGGTCGGTCCGTTCATGCCGGAGTGCGGCGCGTGGCAGAACTGGCAGGCGGGCAGTGCCCCGGTCACCGGCGACTGGCTGCCCGGTCCCAGATTGTGAATACCCAGCACGTCCTCCTGCGGCGTCTGCCCCACAAGAACAGTTGCCATCGCGAAAAGCAAAACGCCGGCGATCGCGAGGCTTCTCACTGGCCTGCCCCCCGCGCCTGCTTCGCGAGTCCGTGATAATGAAATACCTGCACTCGCCGATTAAAGGAATCCACCACAAATACGCGATCGTCGCGGTCGATGAACAAACCCGTGGGCAACTGGAACTCGCCGAGTCCGACCCCTCGCTTACCGAAAAAGTACAACAGCCGGCCTTCGCGATCGAAAACCTGCACCATTCCCGAAAGCCCGTCCACAATGTACAAGTGATCTTCTGAGTCCACGGCAACGCCCTTGGGCCGGAACATCTGGCCTGGAGAATCGCCAATCTGTCCGATCATTCCCTCCGCATTGCCATTGCGGCCAAACCACTGCACCCGGAAGTTCATCGCGTCTACCACCAGGAGGCTGTAGCGGTCGAGATGCAGTTCGGTGGGATAGTAGAATTCGCCGCTGCCGTTGCCGTGCTTGCCGATGGTCTGCAGCACCTGTCCCTGCATATCCAGCACGTAGATCTTGTCGCGCAGGGTATCGGTCACATAAATCCGCTGCGCCAAGGAATCCACGGCGATTCCCGTGGGCCGTTTGAAGTAACCCTCCCCGCCTTTTAAACTGCCGATCGCGCGCCGGTATTTGCCGCTCGGGTCAAACACAAAGATCTTGCCCGACTCGGAGTCAGTGACATAGATGTTGTCTTGCGCATCCAGGGCCACGCATTGTGGCGCCAGCATTGCATCCTTTTCTTTTCCCCTGCGCTCGATGAATTTGTATTTGTGGCGTGCGAAGTCGAAGATGTGAACCGCGGCCGCGCCCGGGTCGGTTACGATCGCTCGCCCCTGGGAATCGACTGCGACGCTATAGGGACGAACCACCATCCGGTATTCCGGTTCCCCGGCTACCACATTCAGAACCCGGGTCCAGAATTTTTGCTTTCCCAGCACTTCTTTTTCGGAGCCGAAGCTGCGCTCGAAACTCAGCCTGCGCCCGCCTTCCAGCAATAAATCGGGAGGAGCGGGAACGCCCACGGGATCAGTTTTCTTGCCGGCCCACGCAGGGGTCACCAGAAAAGGAGCGCTTACGAGCAGGACGCTGCAGGCAATCACCCACCGGCTCCGGTTTGCTCTCCACTTCCGGCCTAGAATCCTTTGAACCATCTGGAAATCCCGAATGAGTAGGACGTTAACATAGTGGGCGGGGTGCCCGAAGTGCTGATGCTCTGGTTGAACTTCGTCACACCCGCCTGGAACAGCAGCTTTCTGTACTCATACGTGGCCAGACCGTAGTAGTTGGTGTTTCCGCTATTGGAGAGCAGCGATGGACTCGTGGTATCGCTCAGCGACTTCGACCATGCCGTGCTGATGGCCATGTGCTTCACCGGAAAGACGCTGACGTTGGCGCCGTAACTCGTGCCGTTATACAGGATCGAGTTGCCCGTACCCAGCACCGATCCCGGCACCGGCGACGTCACCAGCCCGGTCGCGGTCAGAATCGATGTCCCGTTCGATTGCGTATAAATTCCCGAGACAGATGCCCGGCTCCAGATCAGCATGGTCGTGAAACTTTCCCCGTGGCTGGCGTTCCCTGCAGTTTGATCAAAGACGCTGCGCACCAGGTTGGCCACTGCCACCCAGCGCACGTCGTGCCCCAGCTCGCGCTTGATTGAGCCGCCATAATTCAAGGTTGAGGTCGTGTACATCACCAGCAGGGTTTCAACATCCTGATCGTAGCGGCAGAAGGCGTCCACTTGCCACTTGCCCAGGTACTTGTCGTAAGTGACGTTGCCGATAAATCCGATCCGGGTGTTGCCTTGTTGGGTCGCGCTTTCTACCAATCCCCCGTAGAACATCAAGCCCTTCAGCGTGTGCAGGAAGTTGTAGCTTACGTTCACGCCCGCCTGCGTTACTCCAAAGTTTTCTCCGTCGAAGTATTGCTGGGTGCGCGTGACGTACGCACCCACCAGCGTACGAGGCAATACATTCACAAAAGTGCTGGCCTCCACCGAGACGGAGCGCGATTCGGGGCTGTTCAGGCTGGCCAGCGGCACCTCTCCGTTGCTTACCAGTTGCTGCTCGATGCTGCCCAGAAGGTTATCCGTATAGCTCGTGGTCACCTGCACCGGCGCCCTGGGGAATGCCAGGTTCACATTACCGTTGACGGTGTCCGTGGTGCCATAATTTGTGCCGCCGAGACTGTCGTCGTCGCTGTAACTAGTCCTGCTGAGGCTCAATGACGCGCTGCTCGTTTTGTAGGGAATCGCACGCTGGGCGGTAAAACGGTATTGGTTCGATGAGCCCCGCGCCGTTTCCGACTCCCCGTCTTCCAGCCCGTTGATATTTACATCCGTGTTCAAGTGGATGAAGCCGCCAGTCAGATAGAAACCGGCGATGTTATAAGTGCTGCCGACATTAAAATTCTTGGTCGAAGATACCGTCGACTCGTCGCTGCCCAACAGAGAACTTGTCCCCCCCGTATCGCCGAACCCAACCGTTAGCGTTGGCAGGTCGGGCAACAGTGCGCTCCAGACCACGTTCAATCCGTGGCTGTTATTCTTCGTCGCCAGTCCCGCCACGTCAGGGACCCCGAACGTTCCCGATTGGTTCCAGCTTTGGTTGAAGTTTACAACCCCGGGAAAATGGCTGCCTTTGAAGATGTTGAGAGTTCCGTTGTAACCACTCGCGTCGGTAATCGACTGCATGTCGGAGTTGTCCTGCGAGCGCCCGTAATAAGGAAGCAGAGTAAAAGAGAGGAAATTAGGATTGTAGTAATCGCCGCTGATCACTCCCCTGCCTGCAAAGCCCAGGGAGTGCACATCCGACCCTGCGAGATTGCCGAAACTGTCGTCGTACAGCGACGTCAGCTGCCCGCTCGCGGTAGCATGCAGGTCGCCGAATGCCACCTGCGCCGCCGCTTTTGAGGGGAATGTGCAGAGCGCCCACTGTAGCGCCAACCCTGCCAATCCGGCTCTAAGCGGAACACGAAATTTAAATCCCCGCCGCACTTGAACCCTCTTGTCACCCCACCGTTTTCAATCGCCCGACCGCTCAATGGCCAATCACCCGATTCTTAGAGCTCTTGCACCGTCGCGTTCTGCCGCAGCCTCTGGTCTAGCCCGGCGCGCAGGCGCTCCGACTTTTCTCTCTCCAGGCTTTGTCGCAGAGCATCCTTCACCTCAGCAAACGTCCTCTTGCCAGCTGGCTTGTGTGCGTTCAGCCGGAAGCAGGTGTAGAAGTTGCCCAGTTGCAACAGATCGCTCGTTTGTCCCGGCTGCATGGCCTGAGCTGCCTTCACGATCTCCGGCGGCAGCTTGTCGCGGTCGACCGTCTTGTGATCGCCCATGTTTACGTGGAAGTCATCTTCCGAAACTTTTTCCGCCAGCAGACCAAACTCCTCGTAGCTCTTGGTCGCTTTGGCTTTCTGGCACGCTTCCTCCGCCGCTGTGCGCGCCTGCTTCTTCACTTCATCGCTGGCCTTGTCCGAGGGCAGAATCGAAATGGTCTGGATGGCGAAGTTCTCGCTGTAGCGAAACACATTCGGATTCTTCTCGTAATAAGCGCGCGCTTCCGCCAAAGTCACCTTTGCTTTGTCTGTGACTTCCGCCTTCAGGAACAGGTCGATCAGCAGCGAGCGTCGAATCTGCTGGCGTAACGCTTGCTTCGAACCGTGCATTTCCGCCTTCAGGAATCCATCGAACGCCTCGTCGTTTGGAAACTGGGCACGGAATTCCGTCATCGCCTTCTGCAGCGTCGCCGCCGGCACAGTCATCTCTTTTCGTTGCGCTTCCTGATAGACCAACTCTTCGAACTCGATCATCTTCAGCGCGCCCATGCGGATCTTTGGTTCCTCAGCCTTCGGGAAGCCGTTGTGCTGGCGCGCGTACGGGAAGATGATCAGCATCTCGCGCAGCAAATCGCGGTCGGTCAACTCAGTGCCGTTAATGCGTGCCACCGGCCGGTTGGTGATGGCCTGGAGCGGGGCCAGGTTCACGCTCGCGGCCGGCGCGGCGGCAGGCGCCGCACTCGTCGCCACCATCGGCTGTACCGCCGTCGGAGCATGAGACGCAACCTGGGCCAGAGCCGGTGCAACTGCCAGTACCGCCAGGCTGAGAATCTGCAGTTTGTAGTTCGAGATTTTCACGTCGGTTCTCACTTTCGGGGCAGACTTCCAGCGGCGCCCCTCCCCAGTCGTTTAGTTTTGGTGATTTGGTTACCTGGTTAACTTCTGGTTCCCATCGTCCGTCAACCAAATAACCGAATAACCAAGTTTTAAAATCTGAGGGGAGAGATACTTTCTCCCCTCAGGCAAAGCAATCAACTAGTACGCGGTTGTGACGTTGGTGACGCCAAAAGCTTCATTGGCTACACCGAAATGGCACTGACGGCAGAACTGCGTGGTCGAGGGCGCTGCGGTCGGAGTCCACTTCGCACCCGGGTTGTAAGGACCATTGACGAAGAAGTACGTCGCGTAGGTTCCGGTGGCATTGCCGTTCACGGCAGCCAGGCCTGCGCCAGCGTTGTATACGTTCATCTGGTGCTGGTTGTGGCAGGTGGTGCAAACCACATAAGGCACCTGGTTCGTGGCATCGATCACCATTCCGTTGATGGCCGAAGCGGTGTAGTTGGTTAGGAACGTCGCATACTGTCCCGTTGCCGTCCAGGTGGGCGCGGGCCCGAGGAAGCCGGTTGAGTCGACGTAGGTTAGGCCGTAGGCGGAGAGCGGCTGAGGATAGCTCAGGCCGTTGTAGTTCGCGTTCGGTCCCACCGGGTGATCGTTCAGGTAATCGCCAGGCGTCCCACCGTCGTTGCCGAGCAGGGTCGGGATGGGCGCGGTGCCATACAGCGCACCCTTGGTGCTGTATGTTCCGTTGCCGTTCGGCAACAGGCCAGCCGCTTGCTCGTAGGACTGATTCATCATCATCGCGCCCTTCGAGACGTTGCCATCATGGCAGCTCAAGCAGGAAGCAATGCCCGAGATTGCTGGCAGGGACGAAGCTGTCCACTGACCGGCAACGAAATTGACCGTGTAGCCGGCGCCGCCCGTGTCATAGCCGCCGCCGAATTGCAGGGTTTCCTGGGTGATCAACGATACGTCCTGGCCCCAAAGGTGATAATCGCCTTCGTTGCCGCCCAGGCTGGTGAGGCCGCCGCCGGCCACCGTCGAGCCGCCTGCGCCGCGCCCGCCGCTGTGGGGAGCATGGCAGCCCGCGCAGCCGCGTCCCCCATTATTGTGTGCACCCAACACGTCGGTGGTGGGTACGAATGCCTGCGCCGATGCCATCGCTACTGCCAGCAGCGCGAAGAGGACTACTAGCATCACTTTCTTCATGGTCTAAAACCTCCTCAGAATAAAGGCCTTTGTTCGAGTTGTACTTCTTACTCACCTACGTATGTGCACGGCCATCACCTAAGTGTTAGAAATCGCCAATCTCCCGTCGGGACTGTAAACCCCTGCTACAGAAGGGGTTCCGCGCCGCGCGGGAAGTGTTGCGAATTTGAATACTCTGCGCTCTGTGTGGGCCATGAGACTTCTCCCACAGCTGAACTGGTGAAATAACGCAACATCCGGCATGGTTAGAGGAGGCGATTTGCCGCACTAATTCCAGGGGCGTTTGGGCGAGATTAGGCGGGATACCAAGAGTCTTTGTCTGGGCACTGGCTACTGGGTACTCTGGGTACTGGGTCTCAACGCTGGGGCGCACTGTCCACAGGCTTCTTCTCGCCCAGTGGCGCTGCTGCCGGCTTCTGTGCCGCCCTCTTCGCCACTTCGGCCAGGCGGCGATCGTATTCCACCTGTGCTTCCGCATTCGTGACGTAGCGGAACATCTGCACCCGGCCCAGATATTGCTCACTGGTGAAGACCCGGTTCTGCTTGTCGATCGCTATGCCCGCCAGCGCCTGGAACTGCCCGGGAAGCCAGCCGAATCCGCCCACGACCAGACGCAAATCACCTTCCGGCGTGAATACCTGCAGCCGGTTCAAGTTGGCGTCCGCGACCCACACATGGCCGTCGCAATCGATGGCAATGCCTTTGGGACGCGTGAACTCCCCCGGCCCGTCGCCATTCTTGCCGAACGTGCGGATGAATGCGCCTTCCGCGTCAAACACTTCAACCCGGTCGTTCAGCGTGTCGGTGACGTAGAGGTTGCCATCTTTATCCACGGCCACGTTGGTGGGCGCGGCAAAATCACCGGGGTCGGTGAGCGTGCGGTTCTTCCCGGCAGTCCCGATCTTGCGCAGCAGCTTGAACGTGTCGGCATCGTAGACCAGTACCTGGTCGGTTCCGGTATTCGCCACGTAAAGAAAACGGTTCTCTTCGTCGATGGCCAGCCCTGCCGGATCGTTCATCACGCCTTCGCCGAACTGGCCTTCGAGTTTATGTTCAGAATTGAACACCAGCACGTGATTGTACTGGCCGTCAGAGACGAAAAGCCGATCGCCATCATCGATGACCAGCCCGAAAATGCGGCCGAACTTGGCGTCGACGCCATGTTTGATAAACCCGGTGTCTTTGCTCTCGGGGTTGAAGATAAAAACTGCTCCCACCTTGGTATCCGCCACGTACAACAATCCCTTGGAGTCGACCGCGAGCCCGTAAGGAGTTCCAAGCTGGTAGCGCGGCTTGGTACCGGCGCGTTGAGCGGCATCGTCCGGGCTGACGCCGGCCATGCGGTCCATCCACGATTTCTTCTTGACCTCGGGTTTCTCTTTTTCCGGATCCTTCTTCTGGGCAGAAAAATAATCCAGGTACCGGAGCCGTGCGATAGCCGGAGGCTGCGGCCATACGATGTTGGAAATGTCGATCTTCGGCGCCTCAGGCGCCTTGGCCGGCTCTGCAGCCGCTTTCTTTTGATCGCCGAAAGCCGCGGAAACCCAAGTGGCGGCCAGCAGGGTAAGCACTGCAGCCGCAAACAATCCCTTGCCAGCAGATCCTCGCATCGCGTCAGTCATATCTATTGCACCCCTTTTGGAGGAACTCCTGGCACTGGGTTTCCTTGCGCCGGGCCCAGCTGTTGTTTGGGACCAATCAAACCCTTGTGACAGCTATGGCAGAATTCCATGTTGTTGGCCTGATCCTTCACCAGCAGATCGGCCTGTGCCGAGGAATGCGGCTCATGGCAGGTCAGGCAATTCAAAGGAATCAAAACATGGGTCCGATCTTTCGGATCCACTAGATCTGAAACCGGGTGCCGCTCCACGGGATGGCCCAGGCCGTACTCCAGCGGCAGAATCGGCACCTTGGCGAAGTAGTTCTCCGGCAGCTTCACCTTGCCGTCGAAGATAGTTACCAGGTTTTCGCCTTCCAGCTTCTGCGGCTTGGCGTCGGGGCCGTGGCACTCCAGGCAGAGCGGGTTCGGCGCCTTGGCCCGCAGCAAATGCTCGTTGTCATTGCCGTGCGGATCGTGGCAGATGGCGCAGCCCTGCTCGAAGGCTGGCTGGTGCACATGCTGCTTCTTGCCCTGCTCTACTTGCTCGCTGTGACAGCCCAGGCATACCGAAACCGCGTCTGGCTTGGGAAACCCCGGAGAGCGTCCTGCGTGCGGGTTGTGGCAATCGGTGCAATCGCCCGCCGCGCCCGGATGCTGCACCTTCGCCTTCTCGATCTGTTCGGCCTTGTCGGCGTGGCAGGTAACGCACAACTCCTTCGCGCTGGCCTGGGTCAGGACAACTTTGCCATCCTTGGCCGGCGCGTGGCAGATATCGCACTGCTTCGACGCGAAAGGATCGTGCAGAAACGTCTGCATCAGCTTGGGAGACTTCGACTGATGCGGATCGTGGCAGGTCAGGCAATCCGCCGTGGCGAAGGGCTGTCCCTGGTGCGCCTTCACCAGACTCACTTCCTTCACATCGTGACAGTCCACGCATAGCGCGGGAGCGTCCTTGGTCAGGTGAAAATCAAATTCGCGCTTGCCCCGCTCCCCTGTCTTGTGCACGGTGTGGCATGCGTCGCAGCCCACGTCGAGCGCGGCGTGGCGGCTGCCGCCATCCGGCACATTTGTTCCCTGCGTGTGGCAGGTGAGGCAGAGATTGTCTTTCTTGTCTCCTGAAGTCGCCTTCAACAGTTGATTCTTATTATCCGAAGTATGTGGATCGTGGCAGGTCAGGCAATCGCGAACCGCTGGTGGGTGCACTTTACCCTTGATCTGCGTGGAATCTTTGTCGGCGTGGCAAGTAAGGCAGAGCTTGTAAGGCGTGGCGGTGATCAGCTTTACGTAGGTTATATCCCGGTTGACCCGGATTTCATGGCAGCTCAGGCAACCCATGGCGATCGCGGAATGGACGGCCTTGCCCTTGGTTTTGTTTTCATGACAGCTGATACAGGTGGCGGGATCGGCCTTCGGATCGAGTGGAACCGGATGTTTCGCAGCGAAGGCAGGACCGGCAAATACGACGACAACGAGGAGACAGACCAGCACGCCTAGCCTCTGAGTCGTTCTGCGATTCAATTCGAATGATTTCAGCGCCACGTCCGCCACTCCCTGTTCCGTTGCTTGTGCACGCATCTCGCCTTAGTTCTCCGGCGCGGCGGATTTCTGAACATCTTCTCTAATGCATTGCAACAGAATCAGTTGGGAGACGGGTTCGACTCTTTGGGAGATCGCAAGGGTTGAAACTTTCACCACCTTGGGGATTCTCCCTCAGTGGAATGGTCAAAATGACCCATGGAACTGCGCTCTCGGGGCGAACGAACCGAAGCCGCGCCAGCAGCATTAGTCTGCGCCAAATTCCCGCAGAACTCCAATCCATTGTGTGATATGGCTCACAATTCGGGTCGAGGATCAGACTGACGCTCCCTTCCGACTTTGAATTTCAACGACTTCGCCGCACCAACAACAATGGCGCAAAACGTGCTTTCCTTACCGCGGGAAGAGGAAAGTTATGGCTGCAACCTTCGATTCCATAATCCGCAAGATCTGGCGAACGCTGGCTGCGATTAAGACCGGAGTCATTCTGCTCATCCTAGTCGTAATCCTCTCGGCGGCGGGGACCGTGATTCTTCAGCGTCCCGTGACCGACGCGGATGAGATGCAGCGCGCCTATTCGCCGCAGGTGCTGCGCCTGCTCGATGGATTGAGACTGACTGACGTTTTCCATGCCTGGTGGTTCGTATTACTTCTGAGCCTGGTAAGCCTCAGCATCATCGCTGCATCCATCCAGCGTTTTCCCAACGCGTGGAGATTTTTCTCTCGTCCCTATAAGAGTCCTGACGAAGTATTCCGCAAAGCGCTTCCCGGCCATGTGCTGATTCCGATTAAAGATGAAGAAGTCGCCTTGAGTGCCGCCGAACGAGTGTTTCACCAGGCAGGCTTCGGGCAGGAGCGGATCGTACATAAGACCAGCTTTTCTCTATTTGGCGAGCGCAACCGCTTTTCCGAGATGGCCGTTTATATCGTGCACGCGAGCTTGCTTCTTATTTTTCTCGGTGGCATCGTCGATGCGCTATACGGCTGGCGCGCTTTCGTCACGCTCACCCGCGGACAGCAGTCGAGCCAGTTGGAACCGCAAAACGGCGTCAAGCGCAACCTGCCATTTGCCGTCCGCTGCGACGGCGCTGGTCAGGAAAACTATGCCGATGGCACCCCCAAACGCTGGTGGTCTGATCTTGCTGTTCTGAAAGATGGCCAGGTAATCCTGCGCAAGCAGATCGTCGTCAACGATCCATTGGTTTACGGCGGAATTCGTTTTTATCAGGCGAGCTATGGCAAGACCGGAAAGCTCGACAAGCTCGTGCTCACTGCCACTCCACGCGACGGTCGCGATCCTAGGGACATCACGATTAGCCTCGATGAAACTCTTCCGCTCGATGCCGACACAACGGTTCGCCTCGCCGAGTTTATTCCCGACTATGTGGAGAGTGATGGCCAGGTCTATACGCGCTCGAACGAACTGCAGAATCCCGCGGTTCATCTGCTGGTGGAATCCAGGAAGTCAGCTCAGCCCGTAAACGTCTGGCTGCCCCCGATCCCCGGCCATGAGCAAAATGCATCTTCGCCCTACGCATTCGAAGCCAAGGATATCCAGATGGCCTACTTCACCGGCCTGGAGGTTTCGCACGAGCCCGGCCAATGGGGCGTTTGGGCAGGCGTGATCCTCATGGGTCTTGGCTTGGCCCTCGTCTTCTACTTCGTCCACATGCGGGTGTGGGCCGTACCGGTGCGTGATGCCCGGGGCCAACTGATGCTTTGGATAGGCGGAACCGCGAACAAGAATAAAGATGCCTTTGAGCAACGCTTCCGCGAACTGGTTGAACAAATCGAATCGGAACTCAAAATCTCAGCGAAGACGGGCGCCGAGGCGCCTGTCCCAGCGCTCGCCGGAAAATAATCCGGCCGGGAGGAAGCATCCATGGCACGAACTGCAACAGTCGAACCGCAACCGGCAGCTACCGGCAGCACGCTCGTAGTAATGGTGGGATTGGGCATCGCCTTCCTGCTGCTCATGGCGTTTCTGAATGTCGTCAAGAGCGGCAATCTGCTCAACGATTCCAACTTGCTCTACGCCGCCCTCATTTTCTACTCAGGCGCTGGAACCCTCTATCTTGGATTCGGCATCACCGGCATTCCTGCCTATATCCGCTTCGCCTCACTGGCCACCTGGGCGGGATTACTAGCCAACACCGGCGCGGTAGCGCTCCGCTGGTATGAAGCTGGGCATCCGCCCTTCGCGAGCATCTACGAAATGCTGCTCATGTTCGTATGGACCCTCGCCGTGCTCACGCTGGTAGCTGAGAAAAAATATGGTGTGAAGGTCATCGGCACGGTAACCATGCCGGTAGCGATTGTCGGCGTCATCCTCATGCAGTTGCTCCGGACCGAAGTTCACCCGCTGGTGCCGGCGCTGCAATCCACATGGCTGCACGTCCACGTCACATTAGCCATGCTGGCCTACGCGGCATGCGCACTCAGCTTCGCACTGGCCATGATGTTCCTCATCCAGGACAAGATGAAGACCGAAACGTTTCTGGCGGCCACCAGCCTTTTTACCGCGGCTACCTATGTGGGCGTTCTCACCCGCTTTGAAAAATGGGGAGGACTCAGCGTAGTGGCCTGGAACCCGGAAGAGAAGTCGGAAGTCTTCATCTCCCGTGGCGTGCGCCTCTTCGTTGTAATCCCCGATCTCGGCTGGTTGCTCCTTCTCGTGCTCGCAGCAGTAGCCGCGCCACTGGTTCTTTATCTGATCTGGCGCAAGACTCACAATGAGGGACTGCTCGACCTCGCCAATCGGGCCGTGTTCTTGAGCATTCTGCTTCAGATTCTCGCCTTGGTGTTCTTTGTGCTGCGGGCGCGAGCCGGCAGTTACGGTTCCCTCGATGCCGACGGCTTGTTCCCAACCAGCTTGGCTGCCAGCCCGTTCATTCTCTCCGGCCTGGTCGGCGCAATCTTTGTTTCGCTGTTGTACTTGTTACTGCTGTGGCGGCGGAATGACCTGGAGCGCATGCTGCCCAGTGCCGACGAACTCGACCGAATTACCTACAAGACCATCGCGATCGCATTTCCATTACTCACCCTGATGATCGCGGCGGGCGCCTACTGGGCGAATCGCACCTGGGGCTCTTATTGGAGCTGGGATCCGAAAGAGACCTGGGCTGCGATTACCTGGTTGGTGTATGCGGGATATCTGCACATGCGCATCACTCGCGGATGGCGCGGCCGCCGCGCTGCCTACTTCGCCATCCTGGGCTTTGCCGTGGTGATGTTCACTTTCTTCGGCGTGACATACTTGCTGCCAGGAATGCACGCCTATGCTTAGCCGCAATCAGTTCGCGGCGAAAACAATTGGGCACTCGGAGGCGTCAGCCTTCACCACTCTGGATGAGGAGTTCCGATTGAGTTCCGTACGCGTCAATTGGCAGCTCAAAGCCATCTTGCCGGTGGGGTTGGTCCTGCTGGCAGGTCTGCTGCTCTTCACTCTCGCCACCGTCTCCTTGCGCGACCCTGACCGCCACGCCGTACTCATCCTCGCCGGAGCAGGAGCGGTTGCCATCTGTGCCGTGTCAATGTTCGTGCTTGCCTATCTGGTTCAGCGGCCCATGGTTGAATTGCAGGAGAAGATGGAGCAGGTAAGTGAAGGTAATCTGCAGGTCGCGGTCAGCTTCTCCCAGCGCAACGATGAAATCGGCGACCTCGGCCGCAACTTCAACCACATGATGCAGCAACTGCGAGAGAGCCGTGAAGAAATCGAACGTCTGCATCGCACCCAAATATCTCGCGCCGAGCACCTGGCAACGCTCGGCGAGTTAGCCACAGGTTTGGCTCACGAGATTCGCAACCCCTTGGCCGGCATCGCGGGAGTCATCGAAATCGTCGGCCGCGACTTGCCCGCAACCAGCCCTGCCCGCGCAGTCGTAAAAGATGTTCGGCTGGAGATCGCGCGCATCAGTCGCACCTTGACCGACCTTCTGGAAACCGCTCGGCCCCGCCGTCCCGAGGTTCGCCGCGGCAATCTCAACACGACGGTGGAACACGCCGTAATGCTGGCTCGCCAGCAGGTACTCTCAAGGCCGATCAAGATCGAACTGCGCCAGGATCCGACCCTGCCCGAAGTCGAGCACGACAGCGATCAGATCCACCAGGTGCTCCTAAATCTGCTCCTGAACGCAGTCCAGGCCATGGAGGGAGCGGGCACCGTGCAGGTCGAGATCGCCAGACGAGACAACTGCGCTAGCGTGGTTGTCAGCGACACCGGGCGCGGCATCTCTCCTCAGAACTTGCCCAACATCTTCCGCCCTTTCTACACCACCAAGGGGGATGGCACCGGCCTGGGTCTTTCTCTCGCTCACCGTATTGTGGAAGATCATCACGGCCGCATCGAGGTGAGCAGTGTCATGGGAAATGGAAGCAAATTCACCGTACTCCTTCCATTTCATATGCCCACCGCTCACATCGCCGCTTCATGAAGCTCCTTGCGGGTCCCGTGCTGACAGCCGAAGCACCCCGCCGTCATTTCGTAGTAAATTAAACACCGATGCCCGCAGGGAAAATCATGATCGTCGACGACGAGCGCCTCGTGCGCTGGTCGCTCCGTCAGAAGTGCGAGGAGTGGGGCTACCACGTGATCGAAGCCGATTCCGGAGTCCCTGCCCTGAAGCTCGCGCAACACGAATCGCCCGATCTAGTCCTTCTCGACGTACGCATGCCCGACCTCACCGGCATCGAGGTGCTCGACCGGCTCAAGAAAAACGGTGACGCCCGCGCCGTCATCATGATCACCGCCGATCCTCAGCTCGACGATGTAAAAGCCGCGCTCAAGCTCGGCGCGTACGACTTCGTGGGCAAGCCGGTCGATTTCGACGAGCTTCACGTCACCATCAAGAATGCCCTCGAAGCCACCAGCCTGCGCACCGAGGTCCAGGCTCTGCGCGGCGAGGTGCGCCGCGGGGCCGGCTATGACAACGTCGTAAGCGTCTCGTCAAAGATGATCGAACTCATGAACTTCGTCCGCAAGGTTGCGTCCAGCGAAGCCACCACCATTCTGATTCAAGGCGAAAGCGGCACCGGCAAAGACCTCATCGCAAAAGCCATCCACTACGAAAGCTCCCGCCAGGAGAAACCTTTCGTAGCGATCAACTGTTCGGCCATCCCGGAAACGTTGATGGAAGCGGAACTCTTCGGCCACGAAAAAGGCGCATTCACCGATGCCAAGCAGATGAAGAAGGGCCTGTTCGAAGCGGCCGATGGCGGTACGCTGTTTCTCGACGAAATCGGCGAACTCTCTCCCCTGCTGCAAGCCAAGCTGCTGCGCGTTCTCGAAGACCAGGTCATCCGACGCGTCGGCGGTATCAAGGACATGCAGGTGGATGTCCGCGTGATCGCCGCTTCCAATCGCGACCTCGAAAAGGCAGTGCGCGAAGGTGAGTTTCGGCAGGATCTCTATTACCGCCTGGCTATTATTGCAATCTTCATCCCGCCGCTTCGCGACAGAAAAGAAGACATCATGCCCTTGGTGGACTTCTTCATCGATCGCTACAATCGCAGATTCAAGAAGTCGATTCGCGGCATCACCGATGACACGCGCCGCCTGATTCTCAGCCATAACTGGCCCGGCAATGTGCGCGAACTGAAAAACACCATCGAGCGCGGCATGATCCTGGAAGACGAACCCCTCCTGCGGCCGTTGTATCTTCCCTTCTCTGTTGGCGAATCCGGCGGCCGCACCGTCTTCGAACGAACCTCACCAGCCGACGGAGGACAGACATTGCCCAACGGCCGCACCTTGCCGCGGCTTTATATCCCGGAAGGCGGGACGTCTTTGGAAGAGGTAGAGCACGCCATGGTCGAGCTAGCCATGCGCCAGGCCAACAACAACCAAACCCACGCCGCCAAGCTGTTAGACATAAGCCGCGACGCCCTGCGTTACAAACTAAAGAAATTCGGCCTGATCCGCGGCGACGGAGAGGAAGAAGGCGCCCAGGCGGGTGTGGCTGAGGATCAGTAGAGCACGGTCATTTCCATCGGTCTCCCCACGCTAATGTTGCAAGACGCGCCGGTAAATGCTAGTCATGCCGGTGTCGACTCCCACAGACCTGTCATCCTGAGCGCAGTGAATGCCTCGCGAAGCGAAGCATTCACGGAGTCGAAGGACCCCGTGCCACTCGGCCCAGGCACTGACGCATAAGGGAGTTCCCACCACCTTGACGGCGTCGTGGGAACTCCTCCACGCGGCTACCTCGGCACAGTCAGGACAGGATCCTTCGACTCCGAACGTGCGGGCCGCGAAATCCTGATTCCTCCCAACAGCCATTTGATGGCGTCCGCGTCGCCTTCATAGACGAAAACGGCGCGCCCATCGAACTGCTCGATTTCACCGATTCCCAACGATCCTGCCCGCCGCTGATTTTGTTTCATTTGAGCCAGCACAGCTTTCGCAGATTGCTCTGTCACTGTTTCAAGTAACGAAGCGCAACACATCCTGACTTAAACATCTTCGATTCGACGAGTTTTAGTTGTAATCTCTCCCGCAAGTTGACACCTTCTAGCAACCGTCTCCCTTCCCCGGCAACGATTGGCTGAACCACGAAACGATATTCGTCAACCAGACCAAGCTCTATAAGCTGCGAAGGAATATCTACCCCGCCGGCCAAAATATCCTTGCCTGGTTCTTGCTTCAATCTAAGTATTTCGTCGCCAAGGTCAGTACGAACAATTCTCGTATTGTTTCTTTCCACGCTGTGCAATGATCGCGAGAAGACAACTGTTTTCTTGGAGTCAAATGCCTGGGCAAATTCTTTGTCCGCTTTTGTCGAAGAATGGTCTCTTGCGACATCCGGCCAGTAAGGAACCATCAATTGATAGGTTTTACGCCCATACACGAGTAGGTCAACCTCTCGCAGGAGGTGCGTATAGTGTTCAAGTAGCTCATCATCGGCAATTGTCTTCGTATGGTCGCAGCAGCCATCCAGGGTAGTGTTGATTGCGTAGATTACATTTCTCATTTGATTGTCCTCTCTTATGTTCCAGGGTTTATGCGGCCCTTTGTACAGCCTGGCTTAGCGGCCTTTCGTTCCGTCAGACCAGCACGGGTGGCTCATCCTTCGCGTTCTTTGCGAAAGGGTGAGGTCACGGGCTTAACTGCGATCTGACAATTTCCACATCCCCGTTGTGACATCTGACCTTGTCCCCGCAATTCAAATCGGCGATCATAGTCGAGGCCGTGACGGTTGGCAGAAGCCAACCCGTCGCACCCCGAAGTCCTTTGTTTCACGGATTTTAGTATCTAAGTTCTTTGGTATCCGGATTTTGCGGAGAATTTCCTGCTAACGTGATGATTCTAGTGATGGGAGGGGGGAGGGGGATACCCCGATTCTCAGCCTCGAAGCGAGCGACCAAACACCCGCCTTAACGGTTCTCCAAACTTTATTTTCGGCCCGAACTCCACAGCCGCATTCCACTCGCTAGGTCAAAAAACAGGGCGAGTGCCGAGCACTCGCCCTGCAAGATCAAGTTCTCTCCAAGTCGTTTAGAAGAATCCCAGCGGCTTCGAGCTGTAGCTCACCAGCAGGTTCTTCGTCTGTTGATAGTGTCCGAGAGCGAACTTGTGGGTTTCGCGGCCAAAGCCAGACTGTTTGTAGCCGCCAAACGCCGCACCCGCTGGATACAGGTGATAGCAATTGGTCCACACCCGTCCTGCCTTGATCTCCCGGCCCACGCGATAGGCATTCGTACCGTTGCGGGACCATACGCCCGCGCCCAGTCCGTACACCGTGTCGTTGCCGATGGCAATGGCCTCTTCCAGAGTCTTGAACTTCGTCACCGAAAGCACAGGCCCGAAGATTTCTTCCTGGAAGATGCGCATCTTATTGTTGCCGACGAATACTGTCGGCTTCACGTAGTAGCCCTTCTCCAGATCGCCGCCAAGATGGGCCTGCTCGCCGCCAGTCACGCACTTCGCGCCTTCTTGCTTCCCGATTTTGATGTATTCGAGAATCTTTTCCAGTTGGTCGCGCGATGCTTGTGCACCCATCTGGGTGTTCGGGTCGAGTGGGTTGCCGACTTTGATCTTGGCCACACGCTCGACCGCGCGCTCGAGGAACTTATCGAAGATCGATTCCTGAATCAGAGCGCGAGAAGGACAAGTGCAGACTTCACCCTTGTTAAAAGCAAACAGGGCAAAACCTTCCAAAGCTTTATCGAAAAACTCATCATCCTCATCCATCACGTCCTCGAAGAAAATGTTCGGCGACTTCCCGCCCAACTCGAGCGTCTGCGGAATGATGGGCTCGGAGGCGTACTGCATAATCAGCCTGCCGGTCGTGGTTTCGCCGGTAAAGCCGATTTTCGCAATGCGCGGATTTGTCGCCAGCGCTTTGCCGATCTCGCCGCCCGGTCCTGTAACCACATTGACCACGCCCGCAGGAACAACATCCGCGATCAGTTGCATCAGCACCAAAGCGCTGAGCGGAGTGTTGGAAGCCGGCTTAAGGATCACGCAGTTTCCCGCGCCCAGCGCCGGACTCAGCTTCCACGCTGCCATCAGCAGCGGAAAGTTCCACGGAATGATCTGCCCTACCACTCCCAGCGGTTCTTTGAAGTGATAAGCAATCGTATCGTTATCGATTTCACTTACTGTGCCTTCTTCAGCGCGAACGCAGCTGGCGAAATAACGGAAGTGGTCGATCGCGAGCGGCACATCGGCGGCGCGAGTTTCGCGAATTGGTTTGCCGTTGTCCAGAGTTTCGGCAAGAGCCAGAAGCTCCAGATTCTCTTCCATTTTGTCTGCAATCTTCAGCAGGATGTTGGCGCGATCCGCGGGTGAAGTGCGGCCCCAGAGATCCTTGACTTTGTGGGCTGCGTCCAGAGCTTTCTCGATGTCTTCGGACGACGAACGGGCGATCTCACCGATCGGCTCACCATTGATCGGGCTGTAATCGGTAAAGTATTTGCCTTTCAACGGCGCTACCCACGTGCCGCCGATGAAGTTCTCATATCTAGCTTTGACGCCGCCCTTGCGAAGCGTCGCGATTGCTTCCTGAACGGAAGTTTGTTTCACGAGATCCGAAACTGACATGATGATTCCTCCTCTTCTTCAGAACTTGAAATATGAAGATTCCTCGAACGCTGCCAAGATAGCGCTCGCCATTACTTAAGTCTGTGAGCGTCGTCACGTCCCTCAGTGACCCGATAATCCACCTGACAAAAAAGCGGACTGCGCTGCTCGCCTCGTGTACTGAGCTTCGCGCAACGAGCAATGCAATCCGCCTTGCTTAGTTTTTCCCGTGCAAAAGAGTCCTGAGAGTTACGCGACAGCGTAAGTCTCAGAGGTCTTCGTCGGGATAGATTTCTTCGAACGGGACTCGCCAGCTATATCGAGAACGATCCGGCCGTTGACCTTCCCCTTCTTGAGACGATCAAAGATATCGTTGATCGACGCCAGCGGCTGCTCCTCGATGGTCGCCTTCACTTTGCCTTCAGCGGCAAACTGCAGCGCTTCCTCGAGGTCCTTACGGGTACCGACAATCGAACCCCGCACGGTTTGGCCATTCAGCACCAAATCGAAAATGGAAACGGGGAATTCGCCCGGAGGCAAACCGTTCAGAACGCAGGTCCCGCCGCGGCGTAGCACCCCGAGCGCCTGCTTGAACGCCGGAAGAGATACGGCTGTCACCAGTACACCGTGAGCTCCTCCGATTTTCTTCTGGATTACCTGGATCGCATCTTCTTCCTTTGCGTCCACGGTTATTTCGGCGCCAAGTTTGCGGGCCAATTGCAGCTTCTCTGGTCCGATATCGATGGCGGCGACGTGCAAGCCCATCGCCTTCGCGTATTGGACCGCGATGTGGCCGAGCCCGCCCACGCCTGAGATTACGACCCACTCGCCGGGGCGCGCCTGGGTTTGCTTCAAGCCCTTATACGTAGTGACGCCGGCGCAGAGAATCGGCGCAATATCAATAAAGGATACTTTGTCCGGAATCCGGCCCAGATAATCCGCCTGACCCAAAGCATATTCCGCGAAGGAGCCGTTCACTGTATAGCCAGACATCTGCTGCTCTGGACACAGTGTTTCCCAGCCGGTAAGACAGAATTCGCAATGCCCGCAAGCACTATGCAGCCATGCGATGCCGACTCGGTCGCCTTCCTTCAGATGGGTAACGCCCGGTCCAAGCTTGGCCACATAGCCCGCGCCTTCATGCCCGGGGATAAAAGGCAAAGTGGGTTTGATCGGCCAATCGCCATCCGCTGCGTGCAGATCGGTGTGGCAGACGCCACTAGCGACCACTTGAACCAGCGCCTCTCCCGGCCCTGGATCTGGAATTGGAACTTCTCGAACCTTCAACGGTTCGCCGAATTTCTCGACGAAAGCCGCCTTCATTGTTTTTGCCATATATTATGTCTCCTTCGAACCCACGGTTTAATGGATTGCTTGCAGTCCTGCGGACTCCGAGTCACTGTGCAACGAACACGCATCCGCTGTATGTGATTTGGCGCACAGGTCTATGTGCCCCGGCACTTACCCTTTGGCGTGCTGCCTGGCTCGGTCGATATATTCCTGGACTTCCTGTTTCTGCGGATAATCCGGATTGCGCCGCAACAGTTCCTCCCAGGCCTGAACCGCGCCTTTGGGATCCAGTTTGCCTTGCCACCGAACCACACCCAGATTGAACAGAGTTCCCGGATGATCGGGCCGATACTTCAACGCTGTTTGAAACTCAGCGATGGCTCCATCGGCGTCTCCCGTGTACCACAGCGAGGTTCCGAGATCGGTTAACACATCTGGGTTTGTGGGCTGCCTTCTCGCGGCGAGTTGGTAGTACTTGACGGCGTCAGGATATTGCCGCCCGTCGTAATAAAGATTCGCCACTTGCACAATCGTGTCGAAATCATCAGGACTGGTCTTCAGAGTGGCGAGTAAAGGCGCGACGGCCTGATCCACCATCGCCTTCTGCTGTTCGGGAGTCAGCTTCGGTTGGGTTGACTGCCCCTGAGGTACACCACCGTCAACAGCAGCAGACGTTTGTGCCATCTGGGCGACCGGGGAAGCAGAACCGCGAAACAGGTAGCCGAGGGCCACTCCCAACACGAGGCAGAAGATCGCGAGCAGATACGCCTGAATATCGGTCCAGCCGGCTTTGGTATGGGATGAGTCTTTTTCTAAATTGTCCACGGTCTCGTTGCTCCTCAGTGGGATCTGGTGTCGGCAAGCGCCGGTTCAGGCGTTTGCAGGTGGAACAGCCGCTGCACCGCAGTGGTCATCTGTTCCTGTTCCACCTTCTCTGGAAGTTCCTTGAGTTCACGGGCCAGGGACCCTGCAATCCTCTTCGTCATTTTGGACATGACTGCATTTAACATTTCGTCCTGGTCCTTGGAAAAAGGCCCGTTCTCTTGTCGGAAGGAATCCAATTCTTGCCGGCAAATTTCGTCGAGGCGCTGGCGCAGTGCGACGATGGTCGGCACCACACGCTCCGCCATCAGCTTGCGGCGGAAGCCTTGCGCTTCAGCCTCTAGAATTTTCTGTGCATCGGCGGCGGCAGCTTCGCGCTCGCCCGCATTGTGGTCGACGACGTTTTCCAGGTCGTCAAGGTTATAGAGGAAAACGCCCTTCACTTCGCGGACCGCGTCATCGATATCGCGGGGCAACGCGATATCCACGATCACGAGCGGTCGATCGTTACCCTGACGATCGTTACTCGGGCGATCGTTACTCGGGCGATCGTTGCGACCGCGAACCAGAATCTCGGCTTCCTCGCGGCTGAGAATGGTGTGCGGACAGGAAGTCGAGCTGATGATGATGTCGGCTTCTGCCATATGTTGCCAGCGCTCTTCAAACGGGATCGCGACTCCACCCAGCTTCGCGGCCAACTCGGCGGCATGCTCGAGCGTGCGGTTGATCACTTTGACCGAACTGGCGCCATGGTTCAGCAATCCACGGGCGGAAAGCTCACTCATCTTGCCCGCGCCTAACAGAAGCACCTTCTTGTTTTCGAGCGTTCCGAAGATCTGACGCGTGAGTTCCACCGCGGCATAGGGAATCGAAACCGCTGCGTTGCCAATCGCCGTTTCAGTGCGCACGCGCTTCGAGACGGTGAGCGCCTTCTGCATCACAGCATCAAGAAACCGGCCCGTTGCCCCAACTTTTTGCGCCTGCTGCCAAGCCTGCTTCACCTGCGCGATCACCTGAGGCTCGCCGACCACCATGGAATCAAGGCTGGAAGCGACGCGGAAGATATGCAGAAGGGCGGTTTCATCCAGCAAGCGGTAGAAGTGCTTCCACTCACACAGCTTCAGCCCGTACTCGGAGCCAAGAAGCCGCATCACTGAGTTGGCGGCCAAGGTCACGTCGTTCACCCACAGCAGAAACTCCGTGCGGTTACAGGTGGCCAGCACGATAACTTCTTCGATCCCTTCTGCTCTTTGCAGCTCGACCAGCGCCTGGTAACGGCGGTCTTCGCTGATCCAGAAGCGCTCCCGCACTTCGACGGGGGCGGTGCGGTAGTTCAGGCCAACGACCATCAAAGTGGGTTCCAATGCTTTATCCCCTGTCCGCTCCTTATTAAGGGCAGCTGGTTCGCCAAAGCGCTGCCCCCGCGGAAAGGTGTTATCACATGTAGTTTCAATGATTTACGGCAACAGTATCAACGGAACAGAGGAAGCAACAGACCCAGATTGCGGGATATCACGCTTTGCCGGGAGGGTTTTCGCACGTTTAATAAGGATGAGACGATGTCACTTCTTAGCGAGAAGCTTGCGCCGGTGTAATCCCGTTCAAACCTTTTGCCTTTGGTTCGTAGACGCAAAAAGGTTCTTCATCGAGATAGTTTCCAGTGGCGGCAAAAGCTCGAGCGCGGCAGCCCATGCAAACGTTGCGGAACTCGCAGCAACCACACTTCCCTTTCAGGTTATTCACGTCGCGCAGTTGATTGAATACGACCGAGTTCTCCCAAATGTCGGCGAACGACTGGTTTTTCAAATCCCCTGCCAGAGCCGGTAGGTATCCACAGGGGTAGACCTCACCCTGATTTGAAATGAAACAGACGGCGGTTCCGGCCAGGCATCCCTTGGTCATCGCGTTCATGTCGGAAGGATGGGTTCCAGGGTGTCCCACGGCCTTGCCGATGCCGTGAGGCTTCAGTTCGATGCCAGTTGAGCCGGGCATCGTCATGTCTGTCGGGCCGATATGTGAATGTTGCGCAGCTTCCCCGACAGATATTTGGACTGGCGGCGAAGCCTGCGCGGCCGCCGCTGCGGAACGGTGTTCCGCCGCGCGCCGTTGGCGAACTACGCGGAAGTAGTGGGGCGCGCAAGTCGCTTTCAGCTCGATCCCACCTTCGAGGGAGCGATCGTAGAACCAGTTCAGCATTCGCTCGTACTCTTCCGGGGGCACCATCTGCTCAGCGGCGATATCCACACCGCAACCTACCGGTACCAACAGGAACGTGTGGAGCGCGTCGGCTCCGATCGACTTTGCCAGTTCCAGCACGTGCGGAAGCCGATGGGCATTGTGGCGTGCGATCGTCGTGTTGATCTGCACCGACATTCCCAAATCTTTCAGATTGCGGAAACCTGTAATGGCAGCGTCGAACGCGCCGGGAATGCCGCGGAAGGTATCGTGAGTCGGCGCATCGGAGCCGTCCAGGCTGATGGCAACGCGCTTCACGCCGCTGTCGACGATCTTCTGCGCGACTTGCTTCGTAACCAGAGTGCCATTTGTGGCTAGCGCCACGCGTAGGCCCTTGTCCGTGCCATAACGCGCTAACTGGAAAATGTCTTTACGGAAGAGCGGCTCGCCGCCACTCAGCACGAGGATGGGGGACGAGACTTCAGCAATCTGGTCGATAATGCCGCAGGCGGCTTGCGTGGAAAGGTCGTTGGGAGAGCTCAACTCCGTAGCGCTGGCCCGGCAATGGATGCAGCGGAGATTGCAGCCTTTGGTCAGCTCCCAGAAAACCAGTCTTGGCTTGTTCTGGTTTCCATGATTTGAACCTTGTCCATTGCCGTTTGCTGTAGTCATGTGCTTCCCCTCCCACTTGAAACGGGCGCGATCGCCTACCTACTTGGACAAAGATAAAAGAGGACCAACTAGCCTGCGGTGACTCTCATCACCCGGAATTGTGATCCTGGTCACGTCGCAAAAGTCTTCCGGATTTGTGATATTTCGAATCGGTCGCGTTTTCGCGAAGGTGGTCGCAGGCACGACCTTGCAACAACGCTCGTTGCCAGTTATGAGGCGGACGGTGCGGCTAGTTATGGTTTGCGATGTCGCGCAACGCTGCCGTGTTATGAATCACCAACGTCGAGCCTTTGGTCTGCACGATCTGATGCTTCTTCAGGTCCGCGAACAGCCGTGTAACCGTCTCTCGCGAAGTTCCGATCATCTGGGCGATTTCCTCGTGCGTGAGTCTTATCTTCAAGCGGGGCTCGGCTTTAGTGGCTTCTCCGTTCCTGGCACTCCATTCCAGGAGCAATGCCGCCAGCTTCTCGGCGGCGGAATGGGACAGCCCCAGCGACCGCACTTCCTTACAAGCATTGTGATACTTCTCGCTTAACTGCTCTGCTACTTTGAAGCAGACCTCGACGTCTTCCTTCAGAAAGCTTAGAAAGTCATCACGCTTGACGAAATTGACCTGGCAGGGATCGATCGTCTCCGCCGTTACTTCGTAAGGCTTGCCAGAGATAGTGGCGCTTAACCCCAAGACTTCCCCGGGCTCGGCCAGCTTTACAATCATCGTTCTACCTCCCGGAGAGTTAATCGAGAGCTTCACGCTGCCTTTGCAGAGCACAAAGATGCCCCGTGGCAGCTGCCCTTCTACGAACAGCACCGCTCCTGAGGGATACGCAGTGGCGAACTTGATGTCTTCGAAGTTTTGCAGCGCGGTAGCGGGCAGATTGCAAAAGAGACGATCCGCACGCAGCTTGCAGGTGACGCAGCTTTCTACAATCTCCATACCGTATGGCGAGAGCATGTACGAGCCTCCTGGTGCTGAAATCAGTGTCCGCCCGCGGTGAATCGCCTGGCTGTGCGGCGAGGCACACGCCATTGTGATGTGGCTCACAACCGCGTTTTGTGATCTGGGTCACATGCGGCTGTGACTTGCCTTGCTGCGGCGATGTTCCGCTTCGTCCATGCTCATGGAGTGAACGACAGGCGGATGACATATGAAGCGCAAGTTCAAGACCATGGATGCAAACGAGGCGGTCGCATACGTCGCCTACCGAGTGAATGAGGTCATTGCCATCTATCCGATCACACCGTCTTCCAACATGGGCGAATGGGCCGATGAGTGGTCGTCTCAAGGAATCCAGAACATCTGGGGCACGGTGCCCCACGTAATGGAGATGCAGAGCGAAGGCGGGGCTGCCGGAGCTGTCCATGGCGCGCTGCAAACCGGCTCGCTGGCTACTACATTCACGGCATCCCAGGGTCTCCTGCTCATGATTCCGAACATGAACAAGATTGCGGGAGAACTCACTCCCACAGCGTTCCATGTATCGGCACGCACCCTGGCGACTCACGCGCTCTCGATCTTCGGTGACCATTCGGATGTTATGTCTTGCCGCACTACGGGCTTCGCCATGCTGTGCTCGAATTCCGTGCAAGAAGCCATGGACATGGCTCTCATCGCCCACGCGGCTGCGCTTGAGTCGCGCATCCCTTTTTTGCACTTTTTCGACGGCTTCCGCACGTCGCATGAGGTCAACAAGATCGAAATGCTCGCGGAAGACGACATGCGCGCGCTGATCAACATGGACCGCATTTTCGAACATCGCGCAGCGCGCTCTCTCGCCCGATCATCCCAGTACTGCGGGGCACTGCACAGAATCCGGATGTTTTCTTCCAGATGCGCGAACGGGCCAACTCTTACTACGACGCTTGCCCCAAAGCCGTTCAAACCGTGATGAACAAATTCGCCGAGGTAGTGGGCCGCTCCTATCACCTGTTTGACTACGTCGGCGCGCCCGATGCCGACCGCGTAATCGTGATGATGGGTTCAGGGGCCGAAGTCGCTCACGAAACCATCGATCATCTCAACGCGCAAGGAGAAAAGCTCGGTTTGCTGAAAGTTCGCTTGTATCGTCCTTTCCCGGTGCAGGCATTCCTGGAAGCCTTGCCGGCCAGCGTGCGGAAGATCGCCGTCCTCGATCGCACCAAGGAATCGGGAGCGATTGGCGAACCGCTTTATATCGATGTTGTGAACGCGCTTCACGAAGGCGTAAGAGCAGGTTACAGTCCTCGGCAAACTCCGCCCGCAATCGTGGGTGGACGCTACGGGCTCTCCTCCAAGGAATTCACCCCAGCCATGGTCAAGGCGGTCTATGACAATCTGAAAGCGGATCAACCCGATCACCAGATAAAAGATCACTTCACCATCGGCATCCAGGACGACGTCAGCCACACTAGTTTGCCGTACGACACTGAGTTTTCTACTGAGTCTGACAATGTTGTTCGGGCCATGTTTTACGGTTTAGGGGCCGACGGCACGGTGGGCGCCAATAAGAATTCGATCAAGATTATCGGCGAGAACACTGATAACTACGCCCAGGGCTATTTCGTCTACGATTCGAAGAAGTCCGGCGCAGTCACCATCTCCCACCTTCGTTTCGGGCCGCAGCCCATTCGCTCCAGCTATCTGGTCTCCAGCGCCAACTTTGTCGCATGTCACCAGTGGATTTTCCTTGAGCGCTACGACATGCTCAGCGCCCTGGTTCCGGGCGGGACGTTCCTGCTTAACAGTCCATTCGGCGCGGATGAAGTTTGGGACCATCTCCCGCGTGTCAGTGCAGGAGCAGATCATTTCGAAGCGAGCGAAATTCTACGTGATCGACGCCTATCAAGTGGCGCGTGATACCGGGCATGGGCAGCCGCATGAATACGATTCTGCAGGTGTGCTTCTTCGCCATCTCCAAAGTTTTGCCGCCCGACAGGCGATCGAGGCAATCCGGAAGTCGATTCGCGACACCTACGGCAAGAAGGGCGAAGAAATCGTGCACCAGAACATGAAAGCCGTGGACGAGACTCTGGCTCACTCTGTTCGAAGTGAAAGTCCCGAACGAACTCACCAGCACGATTGAAATGCCTCCTCCGTTCTCGCCTTCAGCACCCGAGTTCGAGCGCGATGTGCTGGGCGTGATGTACGCAGGACGCGGCGACGAATTGCCGGTTAGCGCATTTCCAGTAGACGGCACTTTCCCCACTGGCACCGCAAAATGGGAGAAGCGTAACCTGGCACTCGAAATCCCCGCATGGGATTCGAAGATCTGCATCCAGTGTGGGAAGTGCGCCATGGTTTGCCCGCATTCGGTCATCCGTATTAAGGTTTACGACTCCAAAGAACTGGAATGTGCACCGGCAACTTTCAAATCTACTGACACCCGCGACCGGGAATGGCAAGGTCTCAAATACACGATTCAAGTGGCGCCGGAAGACTGCACGGGATGCGGCATCTGCGTCGAAGTTTGTCCAGTGAAGAACAAGGCCGAAACCCGGCTCAAGGCGATCAACATGGTGCCGCAGCCTCCGTTGCGCGTACCGGAGCGCGAAAACTGGGATTTCTTTCTGAAGATCCCTGAGCTCGACCGCCGCAATATTAAAGTTGGCAGCATTCGCCAGCAACAAATCCAGGAGCCGCTGTTCGAGTTCTCCGGCGCCTGCGCGGGTTGCGGGGAAACTCCATACCTCAAGCTGATGTCGCAGTTGTTCGGCGACCGCGCCATCATTGCCAACGCGACCGGATGCTCGTCGATTTACGGCGGCAATCTCCCACTACGCCCTGGACCAAGAATGCGGCCGGCCGCGGACCCGCCTGGTCCAACTCTCTTTTCGAAGACAACGCCGAGTTCGGACTGGGCTTCCGCCTCTCCATCGACAAGCAGACCGAGTTCGCGCAAGAACTAGTCCGGCGCGTGGCCGGAACGATTGGTGAAGGACTCGCGACCGCACTTCTCACTTCTCCACAGAAAGACGAGGCGGATATTTACGAGCAACGCCAGCGGGTGGACCTGCTAAAAGAAAAATTGCAAGGCGCAGATTCCCGCCGAAGCCAAGCAACTCCTTTCCGTCGCCGACCTGCTGGTCAAGAAAAGCATTTGGATAGTTGGTGGGGACGGTTGGGCGTATGACATCGGCTACGGCGGCCTCGACCACGTATTAGCCAGCGGTCGCAACGTCAACGTGCTGGTGCTCGATACGGAAGTCTACTCGAACACCGGAGGTCAAGCCTCCAAATCCACACCTCGAGGTGCGGTAGCGAAATTCGCAGCAGGCGGAAAGCCCGGCCCCAAAAAAGATCTGGGACTGATCGCCATGAGTTACGGCAACATCTATGTCGCAAGCGTTGCCATGGGCGCGAAGGACGAGCATACCCTGAAGGCGTTTCTGGAGGCCGAGGCTTACAACGGACCGAGCCTTATCATCGCCTATTCGCACTGTATTGCTCACGGCATCAATATGACTACCGCCATGTCGAATCAGAAAGCAGCTGTCGATTCCGGACAGTGGCTGCTTTATCGCTATAAGCCTGAACGGGCAGCCCTCGGCGAGAACCCGCTGACTCTTGATTCCCGAACCCCAACGCACAAAGTTGCAGATTTCATGCAGATGGAATCGCGCTTCAAAATGCTCACCAAAAGCAGACCGGAAGACGCAAAGCACCTTTGGGCTGAAGCCCAGCAGGATGCGACGACGCGCTTTCACCTCTACGAATACCTGGCGCAGCGGAAGTTTGACGGAGAACCGATAAAAACTGAGTAAGCCGAGAGAAGCAAAACGAACATGCAGGAGAAATCATGATTGACCTCAGTACCACCTACCTGGGTTTGAAGCTTCGTACACCTTTGGTTGCTTCAGCATCACCGTTATCCCAAGAGATCGATGGCATCCGCCGCCTCGAAGATGCGGGGGCATCCGCGGTGGTGTTGTATTCGCTGTTCGAGGAGCAGTTGCAGCAGGAGACCTTTGAGCTGGAACACCATCTGGCCGAAGGGACAAACAGTTTTTCCGAGGCGGCAAGTTTCTTCCCCCAGCCCGATGAATTCCGGATGGGCCCTGAGGGATATCTAAATCATATCTCTCATGCCAAGAAGGCGGTGACGGTGCCAATCATTGCCAGCCTCAACGGCGCCACCGCCGGCAACTGGACGCGATATGCCAATCTCATCGAGCAGGCGGGGGCAGATGCTCTCGAGTGCAACATCTATTCCATTCCTACCGATCCCGACCTTAGCTCCGACACGGTTGAGCAGCAATACCTCGATATTCTCAAAGCCGTAAAGTCGGCTGTGACAATTCCTGTCGCGGTCAAGCTCAGCCCTTTTTTCAGCAACATGTCGAATATGGCGAAGCGGCTGGATGAGGCCGGCGCGAATGCCTTGGTGCTGTTTAATCGCTTCTATCAGCCAGACATCAACCTTGATGAGTTGGAGATCCAACCGAACGTGTTGCTAAGCACTCCACAGGCGTTGCGGCTTCCGCTGACCTGGATCGGTATCCTTTATGGTCGCATTCGAGCCAGCCTGGCTGCGACGAGCGGCGTGCATGGCCCGGAAGACGTCGTGAAGCTGCTTATGGTGGGTGCTGACGTTACTACACTCTGCTCCACGCTGTTGAAGAATGGTATTGCGCAGCTTCAGCACATCGAAGAGGGGTTACTGGAATGGATGGAGAAGCACGAATACGAATCCGTTCATCAGATGAAGGGCAGCATGAGTCAGATTCGCTGTCCCAATCCCTCCGCCTTCGAGCGCGCACAATATATGAAAGCGGTAAAGAGCATGCGGCACGTGAAAGTCACCAACCGCGAGGCCTGGAGAACTCTTATCAGGAACTAGAACGACTGTCGCATGAGAAGGTGATCGTTCTCGCCGACTAACGAGATTAGCTGAAGCCATCACTTCCACGACAGACGAGCAGCGGGCACGAGCTTGCGCTCATGCCCGATCGGCTCTATACCGGTCCGCAGACGCTCGTCAGATCGCCCTATTTCACTTGCAGAGACTCGACGTATTGGGTAAGGTTCGACACGCGTTGCTGGACCTCAGTCTCGTGCCCTCCGCTTATACTGCGAAACAACGGTCCCCAAACCGGCATTTCTTTGGATCCATGCGCGGGGAGATCGGACGTGCCACGGAGGATAGAGCTGACCTTCAGAGAGGGAAACTTCCCTCCGTTGTTCTTGCTCAGCAACGTAAGGTCGGCGGGGGGAGTCTTGAGAGCGGCCGCTGCAGGGCCTCCACCCTTTCCATCCGTTCCGTGGCAAACGGCACAATATGATGTAAACATCTCCTTGCCGGATGCAGGCGACGTTTGCTTGACGGTGACATGCTTGATGGTTTTGTTTTGGTTTGGTCCTGCGCGACGACTATGCAGGTGAATAAGAACAAAGCTGAGAACACTAGAATCAATTTCTTTATCGACATCGCATTTTCTCCTCTGAGACGGCGACTTCTTCTGAAACTAAGACTTTTTCTCTGAACTCTAAGCACGCTCGGAATCCAACAAACAGGCTGTGCTGCTGGCCCCGGGAGCTGAGCCACCCAAGCGTGAGCATTCCTTTCATTTCAAATTAGTCCGCCGCCGTCCCGATTGCTGTGACCGGGAACACAACCGATTGTGCCTGCCGTCTCAATCAACAACCTCGGCATCATCCTTAATAGTGACAAAGTCCGCTGCTTCGTTGTTCCGACGCGTCGCACCAGGTGTGCACCTGTTCACACTGGTCTGTGATGCACGTCACATCCAAGGGCGCGAGTGGAACAGTGAATTACGAAGCCTATTTCTGCAGGCTGCGAACGTACCCAACAACCATCTTCACCTGGTCAGGAGCCAGGCTTTTCACCATGCCCGGGTGCTTCGGCTTCTCAGTAACTGCCTTGGCCAGATCGTCATCCGAGGCCTTCTTCACCTCGTCCGACACCAGACTCGGAATCTTCGCTGCGGGCTTGCCGGTTGCATCGGCCCCGTGGCAGGCAGCGCATTTTGTCTGGTAGATGGTGGCTCCGTCATCGACAGCCCACGACAGATTGGGAATCAGGATGAACAGGCCTACGGCGATGGTCATTATCAATATCACCAACTTCGTCGTCTTCATGATTTCGTTTCCTCTCTTTGGATACACACATTTCAGTAGTCTTGTAAGAGAACCAGGCAACTCTAGTTGAGAGTTTCAACGTTGGAGGCGCCAGGTTCAGTGATCCGGATCACCGCAAAAGGTGACCTGGCAGAACGGGAAATTCCTCGTGCCTTCTCACAGCGTCCGGTGATCGGTATCACAGCATCCTGGAGGGAGCGGGGGCACACTTGATTTGAAAGTTCGAGGTTTCGATGTTTAGCAGGAGATTCCTCATGAAAACCTCGCGCATCCTCACTCTGATGCTCACAGCTGTTGCGCTGGTCCTCACAATCGCGCCGGCCACTGCAGCGCAGAAGCCGGAACCGGGCATTGCAGTTCCGAAGTATGACCCGGCGGTCGAAACCACGTTCAAAGGAACAGTGGAAGAAGTGAAGAACCGTCAGTGCGCGGTGAGCGGCGGTATGGGCTCACACCTGATCTTGAGGTTATCTGCCAGCAAGACCATCGAGGTGCACCTCGCACCCACCAAGTTCGTAAAAACCTACGACCTTGTCTTCAACAAGGGAGATGTGGTCACGGTGCTGGGTACGAAAGTGCAGTTTGAAGGTGTGGAAACTATCTTTGCGCGGGAAGTCGCCCGCGGTGACGCAACCTTCTCCTTCCGCGATAAGGCTGGCACGCCGATCTGGTAGCAGTTTGCCACGGATCGGTTAGCAAGTCTTGCGCGGACGTCGGAGGCGCACAGGAGGAAACTTATGTCAGGGCTTGCACAGATACACGATCGGAAGCAAGGGACAGGGTTCAAGCAGGTTTTGGTTGCCACAGACTTTTCGGATGGTGCACAGCGAGCGCTCACCTATGCGATTGCGATCGCACGGCGATATGGTTCCGCACTCTCTGTGGTGCACGCTATTCCACCGGCACCGCGTGACCAGATCCCGTTGGAACCCTTGCCGAAGGAACTAAATCATCGCCGACTTGAAGCGGAAGAGCAAATGAAACACCTCGGCGAAAAAGTACAGATGAAAGATCTCAATCATCATCTGCTGCTTGAACAAGGTCCAGTATGGGATGTCCTTGCGGCGGCAATTCAACGTGAGAGTGTCGATCTGCTGGTGCTTGGAACTCGCGGACGAGGCGGCCTCAAGAAGCTGGCACTTGGGTCGGTCGCGGAAGAAGTCCTGCGCCTGGCTTCCTGCCCTGTGCTCACAATCGGTCCGCATGTCCCGGATGCAGACTCGGCCACAACTGAGTTTAGGCGGATCCTATTCGCAACCGATTTCGGACCAGCTTCCGCCAAAGCTCTCCCGTATGCGCTATCACTGGCGGAAGACTATCGGGCAAAGCTCGTACTTCTGCACATGGTGCCACCGATGCCGGTCGCAGATCTTGGGCCCGCAGCCTACGGCCCATCTATGTATGCTGCTGAACAATATACAAAGTGGCAGCGAAGGATGCGAGAGGAGAGTGTGAGGAAACTGCAGGAACTGGTTCCAACCAACACGGATCTGGCGGCAAGGCCAGAATATGTGGCCGGAATGGATTTTCCGCCGGAAGGGATCCTCGGCGCAGCAGCTACACACTCAACCGAGTTGATCGTCATGGGTGCGAACCGAACGCCTTCCCCACGAATGGCCGCGCACATACCGTGGGCTCTCACCCATGAGGTCATCTGCCACGCCAAATGCCCGGTCTTGACAGTCAGCGACTGAGATTGGAAAAGGAGTCGAGCAGAAGAGCTCACGCGCAATATGAATAGACGCCACGTGATCGAGATCACCAAAAACCGTGACGTCAAGTACGGTTTCAAAGGTCTATTGGGAGGACAATTGATTACGTAGAAGAGTTATGGAAGCTGTGCAGATGGAGGTTTCCATGAGCACCGCAACCGAAGTCAGAGAACCAGAGGTTCAAAAGCCAGTCGACGTAAGGCGTGCGCCTCAAGTGCCTCCTACCTCGATACCAGCGCCGGAAGGCCCGCTATTTGCAGATGTTCTGCTGGAATCAAGTAGACTGCAGCGCCGCCGCCGAAACCTGGCAACCGTGATGTCAATTCTCTTTCAATCGTTCCTCGTGGGTGGCTTGCTGCTCGTGCCCTTGATGTTTACGGAAACTCTGCCCAGGCAGCAACTGCTCTCGTTTCTAATCGCGCCTCCGCCCCCGCCTCCGCCCCCACCACCTGCCGCATCCGCAGCGGCCGCCAAGGTCGTGGAGCGCGTGGGAACTGACATTATGGATGGCCGTTTACGCACTCCCAGCAGGATTCCGCAGAAGGTACAGATGATTCGAGAAGATGAGGCGCCGCCTGCCTTGTCTTCTGGAGGAGTCATCGGCGGGGTTCCGGGTGGAATTCCTGGCGGCCAGTTGGGTGGAGTAATCGGTGGGATTATCAGTTCAACCTCGAATCTTTCGTCCGTGCCAAAATTGGCAATTCCTGCGGTCCCTAAACGGATTCGGATTTCCCAGGGCGTGACGGAAGGTCGGTTGATTCAGAAAATCCAGCCTGATTATCCAACCATTGCACGAGCGGGACGCATTCAGGGTGAGGTAGTGCTCACGGCAATTATTTCCAGAACAGGCGAGATCCAGAACCTCGCGCTGATAAGCGGACATCCCATGCTAGTGCCAGCTGCGATCCAAGCTGTCAAGCAGTGGCGCTATCGTCCATTTTTACTCAACGGAGAACCGGTGGAAGTGGAAACCACGATCACGGTGATCTTCACACTTTCCGGCTGAGTGTTCCCGATGCAAGTTGCGAGTCTGGGTGCTCGGATATTTCAAGTCAAATTGTGGAGGTGCTTCATGAAAACCCTGGAAGCCGGCAAGCGGATCGGACTCAAGAACATATTGTTTGCCACCGACTTTTCTGATTATTCCAACGCCGCGTTACCTTATGCATTGGCAATTGCCCGTCAGTACGGTGCGAAGTTGTTCGGTGCCCATGTTGTGCCTTCAGAAGATTACCTCTTCACCGCGCCGGAAAGCTGGCCGGCTCACATTCAACGGGAGGAACAATTGCAGCAAGAAGTGACAGCGCACCTTGAGGAGCAGCTTCAGGGAGTGCCGCACGAGGTACTCTTCGGTATAGGCGATGTCTGGAAGGTGCTCTCGCGGCTGATTGGCGAACGTGACGTTGATCTGATCGTGGTTGGCACTCATGGCCGTACGGCCGTCCACAAGTTGTTGATGGGCTCGGTCGCCGAGAAGATATTTCGGCAGGCTACCTGTCCTGTCCTCACTGTGGGGCCGAACGTGCCGCGCGTAAAGAACGGCGAGAGTCACTTTCGGCAGATTTTGTTCGCGACAGATTTTGGCAAGGAATCTTTAGCTGGTTTACCCTATGCCATTTCTCTGGCTGAGGAGAATCAGTCACAACTGGCTTTACTGCACGTCGTCGGGCAGCGTTCCGAGGGCATTGACCTGGAGGAAGTTACGGCGTCGCTGGTGCGTCGTCTCAGAGAACTGGCACCAACTGAAGCTGAGTCATGGTGTGATGTGGAATTTCTGGTTGAGTTCGCCCACGTCGGGCAGTTCGCTTCGCCTGCCGAGCAAATTCTGGAAATCGCCAGGGAGCGGGGGACGGACTTGATTGTTCTCGGTGTGCGCCCGGCGCATGGAGCGGTGAATGCGGTTAGCCATCTGGCCCATACAACGGCTCAGCATATCGTGGCGCACGCTGTGTGTCCTTTGCTGACGATTCGCGGTTGAACTGAAAGGACGGTGCCTGAAGCTCTGCAGTCCTGAGGCGAATCCCAAACGTTCGCGGATGGTCTATCCTTGACTAGCGGTTATCGCCGCGGCAAGGTTGAGTGGTGAGGAGCTTTTGTGAGTTCAACTGAGGCTGATCTCGTGGAAGAGGCACCGAATGAAAAGAAAAGAACAACGCCCGAGAAATACGGCCTGGACGCGATGTTCGCTCCCAGTTCGGTGGCCGTCATCGGCGCGACCGATCGTCCTGGCACGGTAGGTCGAACCGTTCTGGAGAACCTGCTGCACGGCTTTCAAGGCACCGTGTATGCCGTCAACCCGAACCATGAAGAAGTGCTGGGACTCGACGCCTATAAGAGCATTCGCAACATCCTCCACCCCGTGGACTTGGCTGTAATCGCCACCCCCGCAGCAACGGTCCCGCAACTCATTGGAGAGTGCGTCGATGCCGGCGCCAAATCCGCGGTCGTGATTTCGGCCGGATTCAAGGAACGCGGTGCGGAAGGCATTGCCCTGGAACAGCAGATCCGTGAGCAGTTGCGCCGCAGTCCTTCGCCGCTGCGCTTGATTGGACCAAACTGCCTCGGCATCATGAGCCCGGCGGTCGGATTGAATGCCACATTCGCCAAAGACGCGCCAAGAGCAGGCAACGTTGCGTTCTTGAGTCAAAGTGGAGCACTGTTGACCGCGATCCTCGACTGGAGCCGCCGCGAGGAAGTGGGTTTCAGCGCGATCGTTTCTACGGGTTCGATGCTGGATGTTGGCTGGGGCGACTTGATCTACCACTTCGGCGACGACCCGCACACCAAGAGCATCCTGCTCTACATGGAATCCGTAGGCGATGCGCAGTCGTTCCTGTCCGCGGCCCGCGAAGTTGCACTCAGCAAGCCGATCATCGTAATCAAAGCCGGGCGTTCGCAAGCGGCCTCACGCGCGGCCGCGTCACATACGGGAGCGCTCACCGGCAGCGACGAAGTCCTGGACGCAGCCTTCCGCCGTTGCGGAGTTCTGCGGGTGCACAATATCGCGGACCTTTTCTATATGGCGGAAGTACTGGGCAGGCAACCGCGACCCAAGGGTCCGCGCCTCACGATCCTCACCAATGCTGGTGGACCTGCTGTCCTCGCCACCGACTCGCTGGTCGCGAATGGCGGAGAGCTGGCGGAACTTTCGTCAGAGAGTTTGCGTCGCCTGGATGAATTCCTGCCCGCCCACTGGAGTCATAACAATCCCATTGATGTTCTTGGCGATGCTGATTCTGAACGCTACGCTCGCGCCCTCGAAATCGCGTCCCAAGACCCGAACAGCGATGGCCTCCTGGTGATCCTTGCCCCGCAAGGAATGACCGATCCTCTGCAGATCGCAGAGCGCCTGAAGCCTTACGCCAAAGAATACGGTAAGCCTGTGCTCGCCAGTTGGATGGGAGGAAACAGCATCGCCGCCGGCGAAGCGGCCCTGAATTCGGTGGGAATTCCGACCTTTTCTTATCCCGATACCGCAGCCCGCGCTTTCACCTACATGTGGCGGTATACCTACAACCTGCGCGGACTCTACCAAACCCCTACGCTCACTGAAGACTCTACGATGACGAGCGCATCCCGCAATCAGGTGGAGCAAATCATCCAGAACGCACGAAGCAAAGGTCGCACTCTGCTCACGGAATTGGAATCGAAGCAGGTCTTGTCGCTTTACGGCATTCCCTCGATAGAGACGCGGGTCGCGGCGAGCCCAGATGAAGCGGCCACGCTAGCTTCAGAAATTGGCTTTCCGGTCGTGTTGAAGATTTTTTCCGAAACCATCACGCATAAGACGGACGTTGGCGGAGTCAAACTGAATTTACAAGACGAGGCGTCGGTCCGGGTTGCTTATCGCGCCATTCAGGCTTCCGTAACAGAGAAGGCTGGCTCGGACCAGTTCTCGGGCGTCACAGTGCAGCCCATGGCGAAGCTGGACGGCTATGAATTGATCCTGGGCAGCAGCGTGGATCCCCAGTTTGGGCCGGTCATATTATTTGGCTCGGGCGGCCAGCTTGTCGAAGTATATCGCGACCGCGCTCTCGCGCTTCCTCCGCTGAACACGACGCTCGCACAACGAATGATGGAGCAAACACGAGTGTTCACCGCACTGAAAGGCGTTCGCGGACGGAAGCCGGTCAATCTCGCGGCTCTCGAGCAACTGCTGGTCCGGTTCAGTCAGCTCGTTCTCGAACAACCCTGGATAGCGGAAATTGACATCAATCCGCTGCTGGCTTCACCGGAGCGCCTGCTGGCTCTCGATGCCAGAATCGTGCTGCACGGTCCAGCGATCACGCTCGATCAGTTGCCCCGACCTGCCATTCGTCCATATCCCTTGCAGTATGTTTCGACTTGGACGATGAAAGACGGAAATCAGGTGACGATCCGCCCGATCCGCCCCGAAGATGAACTGCTGATGGTCAAGTTTCACGAAACGCTTTCCGACCGCAGCGTCTACCTGCGCTATTTCTGTTCCCTGAGCCTGAGCCGACGCGTGGACCACGAGCGACTGTTGCGCATCTGCTTCGGTGCTTACGACCGCGAAATGGTGCTGGTCGCAGAGCGGGCCGATCCCGGCAGCGGAGAGCGCCGGATCATCGCGGTCGGCCGCATGAACAAGCTTCATGCCGGCAACGAAGCGGAAATTGCCGTGCTGGTTTCAGATCAGTATCAGAAACTTGGTCTGGGAAATGAATTGCTCCTTCGTATCATCCAGGTCGCCCGCGATGAAAAACTAACCCGCGTGTCCGCGGAAATGTTGCCTGACAATATTGCGATGCAGATCATCACGAAGCATCTTGGTTTTCGTGCTCGCGCCGGCGAAGACCCAACGTCAGTTCGGGCCTTCCTTGACCTCTAACCGATTTGCTTTCGAACCCCGTTCGCTATCCTTGTCCATGACCTGGTTCGTGCAGATTCCTCGACGCCGTGCAGTACTCTTTGAACCTCGACCGCGTCCTGGAAATTCGCATGGAATATCTGATTCTTCTCGAGGGACTGCAGGAAATCAGCCAGAGTAAAAATGAACGTGTGCTCATACCCGAGAATATGTCCGGGCGGCCAGAAATTAGAGACGTAAGGATGGCCGGGGCCGGTAACCAAAACGTTGTGACTACCTTGGGCCGCGACGGCATCTCCAGCGTCAAACACGTGGAGGCGATTAAGGTCCTCCAAATCGAAACGGATAGCGCCCTTTGCGCCGTGGATTTCAAAATAGTTCCGATTGCGGCAGCCGATTGCAAAACGAGTGGCCTCGAAGGTGCCGATGCTGCCATTCGCAAAACGCGCCAGCATTAGCGCTGCGTCATCGACCTCCCGACCGGAGGCAAAAGTGTGGACGAGGGCCGAAACCTCGTCTACCGACCCATTCAACATCAAAGCCAGGTCGATTGAGTGCGACAAAAGATCGCCCATCGCGCCAGATCCGGCTTCCGACTGTTTGAATCGCCATGCATCCGGGCTCGCTGGATCTGCTCCCCAGCTCTGCAGATAGGTGGCTCTGTAATGGTAGATTTGGCCTAGTCTTCCTTCGTCCACTAGTTTCTTGGCAAGAGCGATCGCGGGCACGCGGCGATAGTTGAACCACACCAGGGTGGGTACATTCTTCGCCGCCTTCGACATGTGCTCTCCTTCTTCCACCGACATGGAGAGCGGCTTCTCACAAAGCACGATCTTTCCCGCGTGGGCGGCTACGATTGCAATTGGTGCGTGAAGATAATTGGGGGTGCAGATGTCGATGACGTCTACATCTTTTCGCTCTACTACCGACTTCCAATCGCTAGCTACTTCCTCCCAACCCCAGCGCGCAGCCATCGCCTTAAGCTGCGGTTGATTGCGTCCGCAGATAATCTTCAGTTTGAGGTCGTAGGGAGACTCACAAAAATGACCGACCTGATGAAACGCATTGGAGTGCGCTTGTCCCATGAACCCCTGGCCGATCATTGCCACATTCAGTTGTTTGCGAGATGTCATAGCTGCCTGCCTAAGACTTTCCGGAAAGCGTGCACAATATCTTCTTCGTCGCGCTCAGTAAGGCACGATGGAATCGCGAGCAAAATGCTGCGTTCGAATAAGCTGTCGGCGACTGGGCAGGTGCCTTTGTGGTAGCTGGCGGTCGACCCTCGATTCTCTGACAGGCTCCAAGGTGATCCTTTCTTGTCCACGCTCGTTTTATTCGTCAGACTCGGGATGTTGAAATAAACATGAAGACCCCAGTTGGTCATCACCACGTTGGTGACGCCTTGGGAAAAAGTGATAATGCCTTCGGCGCGCAATGCTTGATTGACTTGGTTAGCGATTTCGGGCGTGTCAAAAGTTGAAATCAGAAACGAACCGGTGTCGCCTTGTGGATCAACGATTCTTCTCAGCCGCAGCTGAGGCATTTGTTCGAGCGCCTTGCGAATGCGATATTTGCTGCCGCGCATGTTGGCGATGATTCGGGGCAGCTTCCGGAGTTGAACTCGCAAGATGGAAGCGCGTAGTTCATCGATCCGGTATCCTCGTCCCCACAAGCACATTGAGAGGTTATCAAAGACGGTGCGGCCGTTGTCATCGCGAGCATAGCCCAGGTCGTGAACGGCAAAGGCTCGGTCGTAAAGGCGGGCGTCATTCGTAACGACGGCGCCGCCTTCTCCGCTGGTCATATTCTTGTTCATCTGGAAGCTGAATATTCCCATGTCCCCGAACGTGCCGACTTTCTTGCCTTTTACACTTCCTCCGGCACACTGAGCGCAGTCCTCGAGAAGGAACAATCCCCGCTCCCGGGCCACTTTGAGAAGCCCGGTAATGTCCGCGGGCGCGCCACTCATGTGGACTGCGATGATTCCCGTAGTTCTTGGAGTAATGGATTTCTCGACCGCAGCGGGGTCAAGACAGAAAGTTTCATCGATGTCAGCCAAAACTGGAATGGCGCCAAGATTCACTACCGCTGCGACAATCGAAACCCACATATAGGCGGGAACGATCACTTCCTGTCCGGGGCCGACGCCCAGAGCCGAGAGCGCGGTGTGCAGAGCCCCGGTGCCACTGCTCACGGCGACTGCGTGAGCGACACCGAGAAACGATGCGAACTCGGACTCGAAGGCTTCTACTTCTCCTTGTAGATCGACGCCGTAGTAGCGGAATGGCGAGCGGCTTTTCAAAACACGCAACGCTGCCTCGATCTCTTCCTCATTCATATGGTGGACGCCTGGAAACTCCAGAGGGAGAGGCTCGGTTCGGACGGGCTTGCCACCCTCGATCGCCAGCTTTTCTTCTGTCGAAGAGAGATCATCTTGTGTCAGTTTCATTGTGCGCCACCTTGTGATTGAGTTGTGGACCGTTCGTGATCTGCTTGTCGTGCTCCTTGCCTGTTGAGCGCGTGGCTGGTCTGTGCTTTGACGCTCTCCCCATTCCACAATGCTGTCGTGATCGAAATCGCCGGCAATTTCAGGCGAAGCACTCGATCATGGAATTTCACGCCCATTTGCACATCTTCTTTCTTGCTGTTCATCAGTTCGGTCACGATTCTGCCATCCGGCGCTCTGAAAGCCATGACCCGAACTCCATCGAGTGATCCGGTGGTCTTGATGCGAATTGCGCCGGGGCGCACGAACTTGCTGAAGTGCGCGAGGTAGTAATAGAGGCCGGTGTAGGTCACCTTCTTCGATCGCCTATCAATGATCACTACCGGATGTTGAACGTTCGGGTCCGGGTTTCCATGAATCTCCGACACCGACCAGGGTCCGCCTTTTTCGTCCAATATCATGTTCCAGTAAATCCAAGCGGAGGTATAGACCTCGAGGTCGTTGAAGATTTGATTGCCCCAGTAACCGCCATCCTCAAAGTCGAACCGGGGAAGAGACATCGATTTAGGCGTGCCTGCATCGTAGGCGTAGCATACCTCCGTCATCCATAAAGGAAGGTCAGGATATTGACGATGCAAGTTCAGGATTTTGTCCCAATCCTTGTCGTCATATCCGTGATAAGGCGCGACAGAGACATACTGGCGCGCCGCCGCGTCGTTCAGCAACAGAGGATAATTGCGCGCTGCATCCTCGCGGTTGGGGGCTTCACTCAACATGATGTGGATACGAATGTTTTCTTTTTTGAGAAGCGGGCCCACGTGGTCTTTCAGCAGGGCGTCGATCTCGTTGTAGGAAATCTTGGTGTAGATATCCGGCTCATTGAACAGGCTTAGATAGTCGACGAATACGCCGTGCTTTTCGTACTCCTGAAGATAACGGAGATAATAATGAGCTAGCGCCTCGTAATACTTGCGGATTCACATCCTGATTCTTGTTCACGTCGAACAACATCCAGTCCGGTGGATAATCCATGGGTGCTTGCAGGACAAAGTTGCCGTAGCGGCGAGCCAGCTTGATGAAAGTGATCAGCCCATTCGGTCCCAGGTCGCGGGCGATCGAGAAGTGGGTCATCGCGACGTCACCGCGCACGTCGTCATAGCTGTAGAAAGGCCCGGCTGACATGAAATCGGTAGATGCAATTACGGTTTTCATGGCGGAGAAGCCAGCGCCCTTTTCAGGATCGAAGAGGGCGCGCAAAACAGACTCGCGCCTCGAAGCAGGCAGACTATTCAGGCAGATGAGGCCGGCTTCCAAGAAAGGACGCTCCAAAGCCATCCATTTTCTGGTAAGTGACGCTACCATCGATCGCGAAGTTAGCGAGCGAGGGATTTGATCCTTCTGGAAATGAAGAACGGACTTTGGAGTGATGCGATCGCCTGCCTTCGAGGAGACAAACGTCTGGACATCCTGCCCGACCGTAAGGGCGCAGGACGTCAACAGGAAAAGAGCGAGTACAGCGACGAGACGCCATTTCTTCTTCTGCTTGACCTTAACGCTCAACATTTCCAAGGCCACCCTTCTTCACAGCAACGAGTCTTAGAAAACGAACTTAAGTGCGACCTGGCCGATACGCGGATCGCGGGCGGTGGTGATGTACCCAAAGGGCGAGCCTGGCCCTCCACAAGGCTCTCCGGGCCCGCTTGTGACGCAGGTGCCGGTGCTCGGCGATCCGAGGCCGCTGGTTGCTATGAATTGCGTGTGATTGAACGCGTTGAAAAACTCAGCCCGGAACTCGAAATGCATGCGCTCATTCAAAGTGAATTCTTTCAGGAGAGCCATATCCCAGTTATTGATTCCGGGACCGCCAAAGAAGCGGCGCCTCGCATCGCCTAACTGACCGAGTTGCTCCGATGCGAACAGCGACGTGTTGAAATACGGTGGACAGTTGGGGTTGTTACTGCACTTTCGGGGATCTGAGTAGTTCAATGGTCCAGGCGTGTAGTTGGGTACGTCAATGCCGTTGCAGTTCGGGCCGGCACATGGAGTGCCGATGAGCGAGTTATCGTCAAGCTCGAGCAGCGTCACCGGGAGTCCATCGGAGAAGCGGGTGATGCCGGAGAGCTTCCAGCCGCCGAGCAACTTGCCCGCCAAACCTGACAAGTGATCGAGAGGCAGCTCGTACGTATAGCTGAAGACCAGATTGTTTCTTAGATCAAAGGCGGCCAATTCCCTCGTCTGTCCCGGATCGAAAGGATTGACTTGATCGCCCAGTCCGGACGCTTGATCGAGCGTTTTGCTGTAGGTGTATCCCGCCAGGAACTCCAGGCGGCGGCTGCGATGGCGAACCGTAACCTCCAGCGCGTTGAAGCTTGCGGTACCGATATTTTCGTATAGCCCGGTGCTGCCGAAGTCTGCTCCCAGTGGTTGGCGCGGAATTACTGTTTGTCCTGAGGCTGTGGTGAAAGTGCCGGTCTCAGCGCCCGGTCCGCAGGTTGCGGTCCCAGCTGCGACTTGGCTGGTCTGGCTCACAGAGAGGCAGAGCGCTGGGATGGAAGGGTTGGCCTCCACTAATACAAGCAGGCGATGGCTTTGTGTCCCAACATAGCTGACGTTAAAGAGCGAATTTGTGCCCAGCTGCCGCTCGAACGAAAACTCGTAATGCTCGGCGTAGGGAAGACGGTTCTTGTACCAGTATCCCGGCGAACTCGAGATGGGCAGGAACTGGGGCCAGTTCACGTTCGGATCAGGGTTGGAAACGGATACGTTCGGAGGAGGAAGCACTTCGGGAAAGCGTTGCCCTTCGCTGATCCCCGTGGCTCGATCAACAAAAGGGGTTGCGAATAAAGAAGGATTCGGACTGGTGTAAAAGAATCCATACGGAGCATCACCCACCTCCAGCGCGTCAGTGAGATCCTCGATTGCGGTATAGAACAAACCGTATCCAGCCCGGATGCTGCTTTGGCCGCTGCTCCCGAACAGCCAATGAAGAGGGCCCGCATCGGCCGAGGGTGAGTAGGCCAGCCCGATTCGGGGAGCGAAATCGTTGTAGTGGGTTGGCGCCAAAGTAGACGGTACATTCGGATCGCCCGGAAATACCCATCCCGTAGGAGCGCCCGGAAATACCCGAGATTGTTCCCCTGGAATAATGGTTTCCAACTGGTTGTTTTCTTCCCACCAGGACGTACTTACATCCCAGCGTAGTCCGTAGTTCAACGTGAGCGCGGGAGTGACGCGCCAGCTATCCTGCGCGTACAGCCCGTAATACCGGCTGCGGGAGTGGAGTGGAGCTTGTTGTCCCTGCTGATAATATACCGGCGCACCGATTAAGAAATCGGCGAAGTCCAGCCCCGTTTCCGAACCATCGAAAGCAAAACTGCCGTTGTTAGCTCCGTAGGTGTGCTGCGTGATCTGGTCGTAATGGAGATTTCCGCCGAACTTGAGGGAGTGGGTGCCGATGACTTTCGAATAATTGTCCAGCACCTGGTACGTGTTGTTGTACTGTGCGAGCGGATAGGCATTCACGCCGAACGAGAGATTGTTGAATGCGATGTTGGGCACACCGTTAAACTGCGGCGCAAGCGGGACAATACCCAGGGTGTTTGTTCCCGTCGCAAATCCTAAAGAAGAGAGGGAAGGCCCTACACCTCCCTCCGGCAGGCCGACGAAGTTCGCGTTGCGCATGTAATGCAAGCGAATCTCGTTCACCGCGGTTGGGTTCTGCGTCGTGATATCGCTGAGATTGAGCATCTGTGCTCGACCGGTGTTGAGAACGCCGAATCCCGGCAGCGACGCGTCGCAGTACGGGCACTGCTGCGTATAGTCATCCAGAAAGTAATACGCAGAGAGCAGACCGATCGCGCTGCTTCCGTCCACGCGGACTCCACCCTTGTCGTCCCGCAGCACGTTGTTGTAGGCGGAGGTCTCAAAAAACGGCTGGCCTCCGATCGAGGTGTTCGGCTGCGGGAGGTACTTCAGAAGCGCCGTGGCGGGTGCCGATATTGCCGACTTCGGAATGACTGCATTCGGGAAGACGCAACCGGTCACCGGATCGTTACTCGTGCAATTTATTCCGTAGGGGTTTGAGGTATTGGGATTGATGGTCGCTGCAGTGTAGTAATACAGTTCAGAACCGTCACCCGCAACGGGATAACCCAACTCGCTGGAGAGAATACCCGCCCAGTACCCACCATTGACGGGAGCAGTGATCGCGCTACCAACATCGGCCAGATTTCCAGTGAGGTCAGCGCTGGAAGGCACCGGCACCTCGGCCACCTGACCCTGTGTCAGCCGCGTCCCTTGATAATCTGTGAAAAAGAAAATCTTCTTGCGCACAATGGGACCGCCGAACGTGCCGCCGAACTGGTTCTGCTTGAACGCTCCACGGATGTCGCTAAAAAAGTTCCGCGCATCCAACGCATCATTTCTCAGGAAGTCGAAAACTTCTCCATGAAACTCGTTCGTCCCTGACTTAGTGATTGCATTCACCTGTCCGCCACTGTAATTGCCGTACTCGGAGTCGAAGTTGTTGGTGAGGATTCGGAACTCTTCGATGGAGTCCAGGCTGGGAACGATGGAGGAGGTCTGGCTTACGCCTTCATTCACGTTGCCGCCGTTGACCATGAAGCCGTTGGCCGTTTCGCGCTGACCACTGACGGAGAGACTACCCGCATTCAAATTGCCGGAAGGCGAAATCGGCGTGTACTCTCCTGAAGTTTCCGGCGCCACACCGGGTTGCAGGGCTAACAGATCGGTGTAGCTTCGGCCATTGAGCGGGAGGGACTCCATCTTCGTACTCCCGATCACCTCGCCCATCTGTGTATTTGCAGTTTCAACCCGGACCGTGTCACTGGAAACGGTCATCTCTTCATGCACGCTGCCGACCTGGAGACGCGCATCCGCCCGCACGGCGCTGTTCGCGTCAATGGCAATGCCGGTGTGATGAAACTCCTTGAAGCCATCCTTGCGCACGCTGATGGTGTAGGTGCCAACCGGCAAAGCCAGAAAGGAATAGAAACCTTTCTGATCGGTAACGACTACGCGCTCGATGCCGGTTTCGACACTGTGAGCCGTAACCTCCGCTCCGGCGACTACGGCATCACTCTTGTCGGTTACGATTCCCGAGATGCTTCCGGTGACCCCGGCGCGGGCAACTTGAAAACTGAGCAAGCAGAAAACTCCAGCGAGGAGGACTGCCCGGGCGATCGCATCGCGATGAATGCCTCCTAGTCGATGGCGGAGCCCTGTTCCAATCGTCAAGTCAACTTGCTTATGGAGCATTCGCTCTCCTGTGAGCCTTCCGTTTCGGCCGCAAAATCTGCTTCCATTACTTCAGTAAATGAAGTAATATGCGCTACGGCGCCCACTATTTACGCCTCTTAATTCATTTATGTCAAGAAGTAATTATTCTTCATATCGCCAGCAGGATCGGACCGCGAGCCAGGTTCGGGTCCAGCTCGCGCAGCGATGCACGAGTAGCGTAAATCACGGGCACGGCCAGCAGGTTGCCCAGCCGCAACTGGAGCGCTCCCCTGAGTTCCCGGGCACAAAGCAGCTGACGTGCGAGAAAGGGCATAGCTTGTGAGCATGAAGAGTCTGCGAAGGCATGTCGTTCGCAATCCCGAATCCAAGTCTTTCAGGAATGAGTGGAATGTTCTGCAACTCATTCACGCCAAACGCGACATTTCGCGAACTGAACTTGCGAAGCAAACGTCTCTGAGCGCGGCGTCGATTACCGCCATCGTGCAAAACCTGATCGACAAGGGGTTGGTCGTGGAATCGGGTCACAACTCGAGTGCTCTGGGACGAAAGCCCATTTCTCTCAGGCTTCGAGAAGACGCCGGATTCCTGGTCGGAGTCGATCTGGGATCGTTCTACACCAGAATTGTGGTCACAGATATACGAGGCACTCTGGTCTACAAGCAGGAGTCGGAGACCGGAATGTCGGATGGGCGCGATCTTGTTCTCTCCAGAACCCTGAAGGCGATCCACAAAGCGATCGATGATTCCAAAAAACCGAAGCATGCATTCAAGGGAATCGGAATCGGTCATTCCGGGGTGATCGACGTCAGTAAGGGTGTGGTCCTATCCTTCCCGCGCCCAGGTCAGATGACGGAATGGAAAAACGTCCCGCTTAGAGACATCCTGGAACGCGAATTTGGCGTACCCTGCCAACTTGAGGATAGCGTCCGGGCGATCGCAACCGCGGAGAAGCATTTTGGCCTCGGAACAGGTCTGAGTGATTTCATCTACGTCGACGTTGGAATGGGTATTGGTGCCGCGATTTTTATCGATGGAAAACTGTATCGCGGACCAGGCGGCAGCGCCGGCGAATTTGGTCACATGACCGTCGATGAACACGGTCCCCTGTGTTGCTGCGGCAACAATGGATGCCTGGAGACGCTGGCTTCGTGCGGGGCCATTATTCAATCGGTGAAGAGCGCTATCGAAAAGGGGGTGGATTCGAAAGTTCGAGAGTTAGCGCAAGGCAATCTGAACCGGATCAGTATTGAGATGATCGGACAAGCTGCCATGGAAAATGACAGTCTGTCTTTTCGCGTTCTGCACGAGGCAGTGTCGCACATTGCTGTGGCTCTGGCTGACGTTGTGAACTTACTGAATCCGCACGTCCTCATTTTTGGGGGAGCTTTGTTTCGTTCCGCTCCGGAGCTGTTCCTGGAACCTTTGAAGCGAACCATAAAACAACGCGCGCTGGAAAAGTCGGCCAATGAAGTGCAACTGAAGATTTCTCGTTTGGGGAGCGAAGCGGGCGCACTCGGCGCCGGAAGATTGATCTCCGAAATCGTCGTAGAAAGACTCTACGTGGGGAACACGCGGTGTCAGTGACAGGGCGTTCGCGCGCCAGGGCTTGTGCAGAATAACGGCCGCACCTGTGCGGTGCGGCCGGAGAGAAAGCGCTACGGATTGGCTTAGTTCGAGGCGCCGTCCAGTCGCCTATCGAATTTCAGTAAGCTAGAAGCGAACGCGGGCCCCCACCTCGATCTGCCGATTGCCTCCTGGTTCTTCCTGCGCCGAACCGCCGGAGAGCGTCCCGAAACCGCCTGGTCCTGAGCCACTAAAGAGGCCGGTTTCGAAAAAGCCATCCGGGTCGAGGAACTGATCGTGGTTGAAAACGTTAGCAAAGACGCCTTGAATTTCCATGCTGATGCCCTCTGCCACTCTGAAATTTTTCCGGACGCTGAGGTCCATGTTCCAGTAAGGCAGGCCGGGGATGCAGCCAAAGCCGCAGTCTTTGTTATCTAACCCCAGAATTGGGTTACGGAAGTCGTTCGCCGCAGCGGGCCCGGCTTTGAAAAGATTTGGAAACTGGCCGTTGGGTTGGTCGTAGCGGTGACCGCTGGTGGCGGGCGCCACGGGAACGATATTTTCGTTGCCGAAGTAGTTGACGTTGTCACCCGCGCCGTATTCCTGACCATCTCCGGTCGAGGTAAAGAGTTCGACCGGCGCGCCGCTGCCTGCGCTGAATACCGTCGAGAATGTCCAGCCGCCCAGCGCGCGCCCCAGCAGCCCTGACTGTCCTTTAAAGAAGGGCGGCTGGTAGACGAAGAAGAAGTTGTAAACGAACTTGCGGTTAAAGGTCTGATTCCCGTACATCGTGCCCAAATTGAAGGGATCGTCTGGGGTGAACCCGCCGGTTGCCTGGACTAGCGCTCCAGTCCCCAGAGCTTTGGAATATGTGAAGTTCGACTGCAAGGTCAATCCCTTCCAGTCGGCCATCTTGAGGGATGCGAAACCAGCATTGTAGTTTCCGTAGCCAGTGCTGGCGTTATCCGCAGGTCCGGACGACATCTGGGGCGAAGTTCCCCCGATGGCTGCGTTGAGGTTATTCATCATCGTGGGTCCGGACAGGGCGCCACCGTTGGCCTGTTGCATCGGGCCGGCGTCCAGATCACTCCAGAGATTCCAGACTAGGGCACGGGTGAGGTTGGTAGTGGGATTGTTCACAGCAACGCAACTGCCCACGCCAGGGGTGCAGCCGTTTCCATAAGCGTTTCCCTCGTTGTAGACCACCGCCGCAGTGCAACTCGGGAAGCCGGAACAGTAAGGAGAACTCGTGCCCCCCAATGCCGTCTCGAAAAACTGTTGCGGGGTGACTGAGGTGAGGCCGGTTGTGCTCGCCCCGGCGCAACCGCCCCCAGCCAGCCCCGCTGAGCCACCGCAGTATTGCAGTACCAGGTTGGCGTACGCTTGCGAGAATTTCTGGCCTCCCAAGGTCATCATGTAGGGCACCGCGTTAAGGTTGACGGGCTGGTACTCGTGAGTGATTCTGCGTCCGATGTAGCCGACCTCCAATATGACCTTGCGAGATAACTGGCGCTGAATGGTCAGGTTAACTGAATCAACCTCGTTGGGCCGGAAATTCGGATCCAATACGGATGCGGTAGCCGATGAAATGCCGTTGACTCCGGGATAATACGGTTGAGGCAACGTCGTTGAAGGTTGCTGAAGCGGGGCGGTCATGCCATCCACACCAATGCGGAAGGCGGTCTGAGCAGTATTAGAGTTAGGAGCGCCGCAGACACCGCTGCTGAGGCCAGTGAGGCACTGAGTGGGCTGCAGCAGACCGGGGCCCAGCAAGGGCACCAGCACCAAATCCACACCATTCAGGCGGCCAAAGATGCGGCCATAGCCAACCCGAACCACCGTATCTTCGTGGCCGAATAATATTACCCGCAACGGAATCACTGTCGAAGTGAGGGTTCCACGCGGCAGCCACACGTGGGCTGAAGGAGCCGTAGAACGGGTTATAGGGATACTTCGGTCCATTGGCGGTGTTGCCCAGCAGGGCAAAACCGATTTCGGGATTATAGACTTGGCCTTGCAGAGCGGCGCGCCTGCGAGCATCCAGGTAGGCTGCACCCGAAATTACCTGATCTGAGGAATCTACGAGTTCCACCTGTTTGCCATTCTGTTCCACCGGCGGCATCTCCAGCGTCCAGCCCAACCCGTAAGTTAGGGTGAAGGTCGGCTTCATGTGCCATGTGTCGCTGAAGTACACGTTGTAGTAAGGAATCTTGCTTTTGTCGAATGCCGGGGTTCCAATTGGATTCAACGTCAGATTCGCGCCGGAGCGGGTGTAAGCGACCTGCGAGATGGAAACGATGCCCAGCGCTGCCGCGGTTAGCGAACTACAATTTGAGATGGTGACCCCTGCCTGCCCGCAAAGCGGTATGTCTTGCGCCAGAAGCGACCCGGAGGTGCCGTCGCCCAGTTCGTAGACGACCTGATTGTTGATGCCTCCGCCGTTATCGGTGCGCTGGTGGTAATCCCAATTGTGCTCGTAGGTACCGCCAAACGTGAAGAGGTGGTTGCCTTTCAACGTGGAGATATCGTCACGCAGCATCTGATCGTGCCCATCCCAGAAACGGTTGCGCGTGTTCTGCGTGTCTACGTTGTAGGGCCCTAGATCATTCACTTGCCCGAACCCGGCCGACTGGCCGCTATCGATTTCAAGCGCTCCGCCCAGCGTGGCCGTCTGCGGCGTATCTCCAGTCCTCTTCCACTGCCAGAAGTTGCGCAGGAAACTATAGTGCAGGTCGTTGGTGGTGTTGGTGCTGATATTCGTAGTCAAGCCTGCCGTCCATAGAAAAGCCTGTTGCGGGAGATTGGACTGAGAAGCCGGAACGCCGAGCGTGTCTCCAGGGAAGAAGCCGCCGATATCAACCTGAGCATCCGCGGCGGCTTTCAGCTCGAACCAACGATAGCTGGACATGAAGTGCCACTTGGACGAAAAATCGTGGTCCAGGCGCCCCACTGCAAACTTGCTGGTCGTTGGTTGGGCAAGATTGGCCGAGAATCCTTGAACATTCGCAGTGTCGCATAGTGTCTGAGTGCAGTTGGCATTCGAAGCAGGTTCGTACTTGTTCCATATCTGCTGCACCAGCGGATTGATTCCAATTCCACGGGGGTCGTTGGCAGTTCCCGGGTAAGTAATACCGTTGTAGGTCACGGCAGTCGGGTTCAGGTTGTAAATGGCGCCAGTCGCGTCATCTTTCAACAGCCCCAGTTGCAAGGTTGGCGAAGGGACGTTCCTAACAATAGTTTCAGAGTCGGGGAAATTGAAACCTTCGTAATTGAAGAAGAAGTAAGTCTTGCCGCCCAGAACTTCCTTGGGGATAAGCGGGCCACCAATCGCTCCACCGTAACGGCTGTAATGAAAGCTGGGAATCGGAGTTATGGGATCGTTATGATTATTCTGCCAGCTGTTCGACGACCAGTTGTTGTCTTTGTAATATTCGTACGCGGTGCCGTGCCAGGCATCGGTTCCGCGCTTGGTGACCACCTTCACCTCGGAGCCGGAAGAACTGTTGAAGTCGGCGGTCTGGCCGGCGGTATTTACTTTGAACTCCTCGACGCTATCCTGGGGAGTGGGCAAAACCCCTGTGGCGCCGCCCACGCCTTTGCCGCCCTCGGATGGCCCTACGCTATTTTGATTCGCCACACCACCGCTCGGGTCGCCGGCGAAACTTTTCGTGTAGACGTTCATGCTGCCGTCCATGTCGTTGGTGTTGTCGCCGCCATCGAGCGAAAAAGCGCTTTGATCGACAACCGTACCCGCGACGGAGCCATCGGGGCTTACGCCTGGCTGCAAAGCGATGAAGGTACTGACGTCGCGGCCCAGGCTCGGCAGATTATCAATCGTGAGATTCGTGATGGTGTTGCCGACGGTTGCATTCATCGTCTGCAGCTCATTGCCAACCGCTGACACCTCCACAACAACGTTAGCGCCGCCAACTTGCAGAGTTAAATTAACCGTCAAGCTGGCCCCGACCTTTACTTCCTGGCTCTCGGTTTTCGTGGTCTCAAATCCCGCCTTGACGGCCGTGAGGTTGTAAATGCCCGGGTTAACATCGACGTAAATGTAGCGTCCGGTTGCGTTGGTGGTAGTGGATCGCGCAACATTGGTCGCGGTATCGGTCAACGTAACCGCTGCGCCCGACACCAGCGCACCCGTAGGATCGGTGACCGAGCCGGCAACCGTGCCGGTTGAAGTCGATTGCGCCCACGCGGAAACAGCACTGCCCGCGCAGACCACCAAAAGCAGAACCAGAGTCAACTTCACGCCGCGCATGTACATCTTCTCCTCCGAGCAAAAGAATGAGTCTCGTGACTCTCCGAGAAGAATCGATGAGTCACTAAACACTTCCACCACCTCGAGAGTTTGCAATTAGCGAACCAGAAGAAGATCGTCGCGTTTTCAATCGTTTACATCGATGATTGAATCCGCGGTTATGAAACGCGGAATGGCAACTGCCCAGCGTCACAGCGTAGCTGCCCCACTTGAAGTGGTGAGTCGGTAAGCCTGTCACTGCATGCTGTACGGCTACATCGAACGGCAGACGAATTCCAAAACTTCGTATTTCCGGAGATTCCTTGCAAGCTTGACTCTGAGAATTCGACGACTGGTTGTTATGTTAGCTATCAGAAAACAGACGCGACACAGGCGGGCGATGCCGCGCAATTCAGCGCGCACACGCAGGCTCCCGTTGGAGTCTGCCTTCGAAGAGATGCACAGCTCTGGCTTTCGGAGCGCTGACCTGGACGCCATTCTGGCCGAAGGGACTTCTGTCAGAGTATTTTTAGATCTATTGTTGAATACTTACTTGCAAATCGCAAGTTAACTGTGAATACTGTTCGCAAGTGGAATGGCCGCATCATAAGAGCCGGATCGTCCTGAAATCTGCACCGCGAGTGGAAAGAAAATGGGCCGAAGGACATTCAAGATAATCGGATTAGCGAGCTCCGCGCTTCTGTCTCCCTGATTGTGAGCTCGCAAATGCAAGCACAATCCAAAACCGAGGATCCCAGCACGGTCGCGTTTCACGAGTAACTGATGGGGACCAATGCCGGTCGCGGTCAACTAGGACAGGCCGCGAGGCGAGAGATTGAAAAGGAGAGTTGAGACTGAACGTGTCAGGTTTGGTCCTCAAAAGTATCTGTGCAGGTGGCGACAATGGCGTTCTTTATTTTGAAAATCGGGAGCCGCATTATGAAAAATGGAAACAACATGGTGAAAAACCTGTCGTATTCGATGCTTATTCTGGTTACTTGCCTTGCGCTGCTGGCCGTCGCGCCCGACGAAAAAGCGCCCAAGCCGCAATATGACGAGAAAGGCCGCCTTATCCGGCCTGCCGACTACCGCGAATGGATCTTTCTGTCTGCTGGATACGGGATGAACTACAGTCCCGCGCCCGCCAGCCACGAGCTATTCACAAACGTCTTCGTACAGCGCTGGGCGTACAACGAATTTGTGAACTCGGGAAAGTGGCCAGAGAAATGCATGTTCGTCATCGACGAGCGGGATTCGGCAAGCCGAAGTTCCATCAACCAGAAGGGCCACTATCAGACCGATCTGATGGGGTTGGTTGTCGAGGTGAAGGATTCGGCGCGGAATCCGGATAAGTGGGCATACTACGTTTTCGATAGCGATGGCAAAGCCGCCGAGGCCATGCCCAACGGCACTTGCTGGTCGTGCCATGAGGCTCATGCCGCCGTCGAGCACACGTTTGTGCAGTTCTATCCCACGCTGAAGACAGTGGCGAAGAAGTTCGGGACCTACAACGAAGCGCGGGAGCAAGTGACGGAGGCGAAGTAAAAGATGGGAAATGGGCTGGACCGTCCAGAGCTCAGATCTTCGACAGCATCAAAGCATTCGAGAAGAAAGGGTTGCCGCTGCGGGAACGGGCGGGGTAACCAGCATGATGTCGAGCAAGGATACCTCGCAGATGACAAGGACCGCAGCAAGGGAGCCAGATGAACTGGAAAGCAGACGCCGATTAACGGCCGTGCAGGGCGCGATGGACTTTGGCCGCAGAAGCAGTGGCAAAACCGGTTATGGAAGTCTCTCGGATAACGTCGATCCGCAACCAGAGGCCGCGCGTGAGGAAATGCCGCCGCCAGAGCGGCCTGCACGCATGCTTGCGATGGGGAGTTCTGCGCGGATCGCGATCAAAGCCAAGAAGAGGATTTTCTTCGTCGATGCGGCAGACGTTATCGCGGTGGAGGCCAAAGGAAATTACGTCTTGTTATTGCATACCTCAAGTTCGCACATGCTGCGAGAGTCTATCTCGACCATGGAGGAAAAGCTCAATCAGCACGGGTTTGTGCGAATTCATCGATCTGTGCTGGTGAACGCGGCATTGGTGGAAGAGATTCATCCACGGTCCACGGGCGAGTACGGGCTGCGGATGCGAGGAGGAAGGGAGTTCACAGTCACTCGCACTTACAAGCAGAATCTGCAAGTCCTGGCACAGTTGTGGATCGGTATGCAGGGTTTTGCAGCCGAATAGGAGCTGTTCTTCTGCCACCGGTGACTCAAAAAATGTTGACAGTGAATCACTCAAGATCGGGGTGCTTGAGATCGTCACCTTGGACACGGGAAGCAGCTTTGCCAGCCCGGACGGATTCCATTTCGAAAGTATGGCGGAGAGAGTGGGATTCGAACCCACGTTACCCTTTCGAGTAAACACGCTTTCCAAGCGTGCGCCTTCAGCCACTCGGCCATCTCTCCGCGAGAATCTGCGCAGGACGATAGCTCTCGGGAAGGCTATCGCGGCACGCCGAGTCGGCTGATATTATCGGCCAACTCAGCATTCACTTCATTCTATGGTCAGAGGCGCGTTAGATCAAATCGAGCGGCATCCCGGGAACAGCAGGCGCTAGCGAGAACAACGCAGGTACAAGAAAAAACCTAAGAGAGCTTCTGCGGCGGGGTGTGGTGGGGATCTTCTGAATTCGAAGGCTTCGCCGGCGCACTCGAAGTGGTCGCACCCGCGGCGGCTGCGGCAGCGGCACCGTTGACTCCATCGGCATTCTGAGGAGTGCTTGGGGGAATCGGAGGCGGCTTGACTCCATCGACTACGTGATGGCTCAGACAATAGAGCGCGAGTTCGAGCCGGTCGGCGACGCCCAGCTTGTCATACACTTTGCGCAGGTAGTTCTTTACGACCTGCTCGGTCGTCCCCACGCGAACTGCGATTTCTTTGTTCTTCATGCCCTGGGTGACGCAGGAAACGATCAGCGTCTCCTTGGGCGTGAGTTGAACTTTCGGGCGAGCTCCCGAGGGCCGCAAGTTGTGGCCGCGATACGCTTCCATCACCCAATGAATCGCCTGACTCTCGAGCCAAGGTTCGCCGGCGGCAACCTTGCGCAGGCAATCGACCAGAATCTCGGGCTCCACTTCGCGCGACAGGATGCCATGCGCACCGCGGCGGAACAGTTCAAGAGTGAGTTGTTCGTCGGAAGCGGGCGTGACCACCACGATCTTCAGTTGTGGCGCCTGACGCAGGAGTTCGACCACGGCTTCGACCGGATTCGGCGCCAGCGCGGACTCAAAAATCAGAATGTCGGCGGAAAACTTGGTGACGGCAGATTGGGTCTGGGCCAAAGTCTCGGCCTGGCCCACCACGCGGATATCGTCTTCGAGCGCGAAGATTTTGCGCAGCCCGGCGCGGAAAATAGCCTGGGTATCGGCCAGGATCACGCGAATGAAGTGGCCCGTGCCACCATTCTCGGGAACGCCGTTATTTTCTCCCACGCTAACCGAAGTGCTCGCCATCAGTTTCTTTGCACCTATGCCCGCTCAAAATGGTATTCGTCAATCACTACGCCAACGCCGCGCCGGCCCTGGTCTTCAAAGCTGCGAACCACGCGGCCATGACAGTCAATCTGTACATCGCGACGGGAGCCTACAACCTCTCCCGGAAGCAGAATCGTGAAGTCCACCACCGAACCGACAGGCACATCGCGATCCATCGCAAAGAGCACGCCGTTGGCTGAGATATTTTGCGTCTCCGCGGAACACGCCCCACCCGGCGAATTTACTTCCACGGGCAGATGCAGCGGAAACCGCGGAGCACTCTGCATGGAGGCATAGTGCTTAATCGCAGTTTGCTGTGACTGCGGGTCCACCGTCAGTTGTTCCTCTGCCGCTTCGTCGGACACGGTTTCTAACCAGCCTTTTTCCAGTGCGCTGAAGCCGCTGGGCGCACCCGGATTTTTGCGGAACTTATGGGCAGCCTACACCCAGGAATCAGGTGTGCAAAGTTACCGAAGTCATGGAACAAAAGGGTGCTAACTGCTTGCAGATGAGCGAATTAGAGGGATTTTACCGAGAATAACTTGGGCTGACCGGCAGCCAAACGCCAGTGGCTCCTAGAACTTAGTCACTTCGGTGAAATTAAAATCGCGGACCTTCATGGCGGGGACAACCATGTCGAACGACTCTTCGCCGCACGACCGAACCGGCACACTCATGGCTTCGACTCCGGAGAGCAGATGGATCAAACTCTGGTTGAAGCGGAAGTTGCGGAGTCCGCGTTGAACTTTTCCGTTTTCCACCAGGAAAGTGCCGTCGCGGGTCATGCCGGTGACGATCTTTTCATAGGGATCGACTTCGCGGATGTACCACAGCCGCGTGACGAGCACGCCGCGTTCGGTGGAGGCGATCATCTGATCGAGAGTTTGTGGATTCTGCTGAGTGGCGAAAACGATGTTGAGCGGCATCTCGCCGATTTCGTTGGGCAGCGCGAATCCGTGGCCAGTGGGTTCGACCGGCCCAACTTTGTTTTTGAATTCCGAATTCTTCATGCGCGCAGCCGTGCCCCGCGCATACACGACTCGCTTCACGACTCCGTTCTCAACCAGCGGCAAAGTCAACCGCCGCATGCCTTCGCCGTCAAAGGGAGAACCGGTTTGCAGCGGATGGGTGACATCGTCCCAGATGGTGATGTTCTCTCCGAAAAGCTGGCTGCCGATGCGGCCGCTAAGGAAGGAGCGCTCGTCGAGGATCGCCGTGCCGGAGTAATCCCAGAACATGAAGCCGACAATGTCGAGCACGGCAGCCGGCTCGAGAATCACTGTGTACTTCCCTGCTGGAATCTCTGCGGGATGTGCAGAGTCGAGCGCCTTCTTCGCGGCAATCTCGGCCAGAGCAAGCGGATCAAGCTTTGCCACGTCGGGCGAGTTAGCCTTCTGCCAACCGGAGGAATCGGCGCCCAACATCGTGATGGAAACTTCGGCTAGCGTTTGCGTGTGCCACTCGCTCAGACCGCGGGAGTTGAAAATGCCCTCGACCGAGTCAGAACTCGAAAAAATGCCTGCCGTCGTGAGTTTGTGTTTCTGCGCCACCTCGACGATCTTCTTTACGCCAGAAGCGCGAAGCTGGGGTGTGATGGCCGCAGTTTGTTCGAAATAGCGGGACGGAGGTTCGGTGGCTCGGACACTTCCGCCCGCGCCCGCAGCTTCGGCCGAATCGGGCATGGGCAGGAGATCTGGATCCGGATGCTGTACCTTCGCGAGAGCCTCCGAAGATTCGACCACTCGGCGCAAGCTATCGTCGTCAAACTTGTTGGTGGAGGCGCGAGCCGTGCGTCCGCCGAACGCCGTGCGCACCGAGACGAGATGGTTTACGTCAGCAACATTTTGATGGATGATATTGTTCGCGAAACGCGTAAGCGCAAAGTTACTGCCCGAGAAAAGTACCTCAGTCTCATCGGCAGACGAGAATTTCCTGATGCGAGCGAAGATTTCGGCGGCTTGTTCCCTGGTCAGCATTAAGACTGGTTTAGCTCTTCTCTGTGCCTCTGTGTCTCTGTGGTGAATCAGCTTTTGGGCTAGCTTCCCTTGTACGCGCTTCCGACTTTGATTCCGCGAAATCTCGACGGCGCTGCCCCGTGGCCCGTGCCCATCACCTGTTGCGGCTGACCCTTGCCGCAATTGGGCGTGCCCCAGAGCGTCCACTCATCGCGCGAGCAGATCGCATCCAGCGAATTCCAGAACTCGGTTGTAATGCCCGAATACGAAGGGTTCTTCACCATGCGCACACGCTTGCCGTGTTTGATCTCCCAACCGATCTCGCAGCCGAATTGAAAGTTGTAGCGGCGGTCGTCAATCGACCACGAACGATTGGTCTGCATCAGGATGGCATGATCGGTGGAAGCGATGAGTTGCTCGAGCGTCAGCGGCTTTTCTCCGGGCAAGAGGCTGATGTTGGTCATGCGGATCATGGGCAAACGGTTCCAGCCTTCCGCGCGCAGCGTTCCGCCTGAGCGATTCTCGCCGATGGTGTGCGCGGTCTCCCGCGAGCTGAGGTAGCCGGTGAACAATCCATTGGTGATGATCGGCGTGCACTGCGCCGGAACGCCTTCGTCGTCGAAGGCAAAAGTTCCCAAGCCCGGCCCGTGCTCCTGGCGCGCGTCGGCGACCACATTCACCCTCTCGCTGCCATAGCGCAGCGTGCGCAATTTGTCGAGCGTGAGGAATGAAGTGCCGGCGAAATTCGCTTCCATGCCCAGCACGCGATCAAGTTCGATAGGGTGCCCGATCGATTCATGAATCTGCAGCCCGAGCTGAGAACTGTCGAGAATGATGTCGAACGTGCCTTCAGGACATTGCTCGGCGTGATGCAGCGCAACCGCCTCTTCCGCGATGCGGCGCGCGTTCTCGACCAGCTTCAGCTCATCGATCAGCTCGTAGCCCTTGTTCTGCCACTGTCCACCATAAGAATTAGGGTAAGACCGTTTCTGAATCTCGTTGTTCGCAAACGCATACGCTGCGTAGCCTGCGCCTGCAGAGTGCTTCGTCTGATGGATGTCGGTTCCCTCCGACGATACGAACCATTGTTCTTCACGATTAAAGTTGAGGTTACTCTCGGCGAGGGTAATGCCGGCAACGGCACGCAGTTCGGAATCGATATTCAGCAGCAGCGCAATGTTCTGCTCAACAGAAATCGAGAATGGATCGACCAAATGCGGTGTGGTCCACTCCGCGGTCACGGGCTTTTCCGGAGCCAGGAGGACATCCTTCTGCTTCACTTGCGCCGACGCCCGAGCAATTTCAACAGCACGAGCTGCCGTAGCTTCAACTCCAGCGCGCGACAGGTCTTCGGAGGCCGCGAATCCCCACGCGCCGTCGGCAATCACGCGCACGCTCATGCCAGCAGACTCGGCGTCAGACGCGCTGCCCACCTTCCCATTCTTCGTGGTGAGCGCGCGGCTTCTTTGGCTGACAATGCGTGAATCGGCATAGCTCGCGCCGCGCATCGTGGCAACGTTCAAAGCCCAGCTGGCTATTTCCTTCATGCGGAGATTCAAATTTACCACGGAGATAGAGAAACACGGTGAAAGCAGCCAGGAGCTAAGGCGTAGCCCGTGCCACATCCAGCGCTTTCCTCACCGCGAGCAACTCCTTCAACACTTCGCGCAGCTTAGTAGACTCCAGCGCATTAGCTCCATCGGACTTCGCTTCTTTGGGTCTGTCGTGCACTTCCAGAAAGACGCCATCCACGCCGGCGGCGACTGCCGCACGCGCCAGCACCGGGATGAACTCAGGTTGGCCGCCACTAACGGCGACGGCGGCGTTGCCGTCGTCGGTTTGAGCAGAAGGCAGCTGGACCGAATGCGTTGCGTCGAAAACCACCGGCGCAAACTTGCGCATGATCGAAAGCGAGCGCATGTCGACGACCAGGTTGTTGTAACCAAAGCTGGTGCCGCGCTCGGTGAGAAAGACTTGCGAGTTGCCTGCCTGGCGGCACTTCTCGACCGCGTGCCGCATGTCCCAGGGCGAAACGAATTGCCCCTTCTTAAGGTTTACGGCGCGACCGCTGAGCGCCGCGGCCACCACGAGATCGGTTTGGCGACACAGAAACGCAGGAATCTGCAGCACGTCGACCACTTCGGCGACCTTGGCCACATCGGCCACTTCATGAACGTCCGTCAGCACCGGCAACTGAAGGTCGTCTTTGATCTTTCTTAAAATGCGTAGGCCCTCCTTAATTCCGGGGCCGCGATAGCTGCGAATCGAAGTGCGATTAGCTTTGTCGTAGCTGGCTTTAAAGATGAGTGGGAAACCGAGCGCCCGGGTCACGCCCTTGATGATCTCGGCCATGCGAATCGCGTGCTCTTCGCTCTCGATCACGCAGGGTCCAGCAATGAGGAAGAGATTCCCCGAGCCGATGTGGACATCGCCGACTTGGAAGGAAGAAATCAAGAGCGAAAGCTTTAGCTTACCGTCGCGCCACTTTCTCCGGACGATGAAACATTTCGACCGCCGCAGTCTCCTTCTGCGCCCGCCGCTTCGAGCCGTGCTCATATGCCGCCGCAATAAACGTGCTGAACAAAGGATGCGGCTCCAGCGGCTTCGATTTGAACTCGGGATGAAACTGGCAGCCGATGAAATGCGGATGGTCCGGCAGTTCGATCATCTCGACATAAGTGCCATCGGGCGTTGAACCGGAAATGCGCAGTCCCGCGGCCACCATCGGCTCTTCGTATTCGCGATTGAATTCGTAGCGATGGCGGTGACGCTCGCTGATTTCAAGCTTGCCGTAAATCTTGTGGGCCAGAGTGTTGGGTTCAATCTTGCAAGTCCAAGCGCCCAACCGCATGGTGCCGCCAAGTTCTTCCACGCCGCGCAACTCGCGCAGCTTGTAGATCACTCGATGCGGAGTCGCCTGATCGAACTCGCTCGAATTCGCGTCCGCAAGCCCTACCACGTTGCGGGCAAATTCAACGCAGGCAGTCTGCATTCCCAGGCAAATGCCAAAGTACGGAACTTTATTTTCGCGGGCATAACGAATCGCGATCAGCATGCCTTCAATTCCACGCTTGCCAAAACCGCCAGGAACCAGCAGCCCGTCATAACCTTCTAACTGCGCTTCGATGCTGCTCTGGTCGCTAGTCTCGAGACCCTCGGCCTCAATCCAGTTCAACTGCAGTTTCAGATTGTGCGCCAGCGCGCCATGCACCAGCGCTTCCTTCAGAGATTTATACGAATCCTCATACTCGACATACTTCCCCACAATCCCGATCGTGACCGTGTCTTTGGGGTTGTAGACGCGATGCACAATGTCTTCCCACTTCGAGAGGTCGCGATCCTTCGCGTCCATGTGCAGATATTTGAGGGTCAGCGTGTCCACACCTTCGTTTGCGAACACCAGCGGCACTTCATACACCGAAGCCACATCTTTAGCCGTGATCACAGCTTCTTCCTGCACGTTGCAGAAGAGCGCGATCTTCGACTTCAGCTCCTTGGCGAGAAATCGATCAGTACGGCAAAGCAAAATGTCAGGCTGAATTCCAATGCTGAGCAGTTCCTTCACTGAGTGCTGCGTGGGCTTGGTTTTGAGTTCCTGAGCCGCGGCGATGAACGGCACCAGCGTCACGTGGACGAACAGCGTATCCTCGCGCCCCAGTTCCTGCCGCATCTGGCGAATCGCTTCCATGAAGGGCAGCGACTCGATGTCTCCCACTGTGCCGCCGATTTCGACGATCGCCACGTCCACGTCCTGCGCCACCTTCTTCATTGCGGCCTTGATTTCATTCGTGACGTGCGGAATCACCTGCACCGTCTTGCCCAGGTAATCCCCGCGACGCTCCTTCGCAATGATCTGCTCATAGAGCCGGCCGGTGGTCCAGTTGTTGTCGCGAGAAAGTTTAGCGTGGGTGAAGCGCTCGTAGTGGCCGAGGTCGAGATCGGTTTCGGCGCCGTCGTCAGTCACGAATACTTCGCCATGCTGAAAGGGCGACATCGTACCCGGATCGACGTTGAGATAAGGATCAAACTTCATCAGGTTGACCTTCAGCCCGCGGCTTTCCAGCAGGCAGCCGATGGAGGCCGCCGCCAGTCCCTTGCCCAGGGAAGACACAACTCCGCCCGTTACAAAGATGTACTTCGCTGGCATCTGTTCCTCGCTCTAAATTGTGTTTGAAAAATTGTGCAGGTGGGGTGCACGATCAATTATGCCAGAACATGCCTGTGGAAACAAACAGAAGAATCTGCGTGCGTTGACTATCCCGGTAATGTGGGCGAAAATGATTTGAGTACTTCCCTCGGAAGTACTTTCCCCAACCCCGATTTATCGGGCTTCGGCTTTTTGTCTTCAATCGTGGGCCTGTGGCGCAGCTGGGAGCGCGCTTCCATGGCATGGAAGAGGTCGTCGGTTCGATCCCGACCAGGTCCACCAAATTCTCTCCCCAACTAGACCGATCATCCGGGCGAGCCGCAATTACGCGGCCGGGATGTGCTATAGTGTCGGGCGATGTGACCGGCGGCTAGCATGTGCCAGCGAGGATTCCGGACCCACATCCGTTCACGTCCACCGCAATTTCGTCGAGATAGGGAATTCCTTCCGGGGGTAAGTCGTGCGACCGGCGCATTTCTGGCTATTCCTTTTTCTGGCTTCGGCGTTTTCATTCCCTTCCCTAGTGCTTTCGCAGTCAGCTATTCACGCTTCCGAGTCTTCTGTGGATGAGAGCCTCCGGGCCACGCTGCACGGCTCTGTGCATCCGCTCGCGCGGCAGGAATTCGACCAGGGTGCAGTCCCCGATGACTTCCCTATGTGGCGAATGTTGGTCATGTTGCAACGCCCGCCGGAGCGTGAAGCGGCGCGCCAGCGTTTCTTGCGGGAGGTACACAATCCCGGGTCTCCGATGTTCCATCAGTGGGTGAAGCCGGAAGAGTACGGCAGGCGATTCGGCGCGAGAGACGAAGATCTTCAGACCGTGGCCGCGTGGCTTCGGGCTCACGGGTTTTCCGTCGCTCGCGTGACCAGAAGCAAAGCAATGATCGAGTTTTCCGGAACCGCCGGCCAAGTGCGCGAAGCGCTGCACACTGAGATTCATCAATATTCCGCAAGCGGCAGAAGGTTTTATGCGAACGACCGGGAGGTTAGCGTTCCCGAAGCCATTTTTTCGCTTATTCGCAACTTCGCCCCATTAAATACCTTCCCGCTCAGCAGCTATGTTTCAGAGGCCGGCAAGGCCAAGTTCTCGCGTGGCGCACACGGCTCGGTGCCGGCATTCACCCTGACGGCGAACAACGCTCCTTTTTATGCACTCGCACCGGAGGACTTCGCCACCGAGTATGACCTAAGCCCCGTCTACTCGGCGGGAACCAACGGTTCCGGCCAGACTATTGGAATTATCGGGGCCACTAACGTGAATCTGGCGTTAGTGAATGCCTACCGCGAGTTATTTAATCTGCCCGGTGACAACACGCAGATCGTGGTCGACGGCGAAGACCCCGGCGATGGTTTGGCTCCGAACATCGAGGCGCTCCTCGATATCGAGCTGAGCGGCGCCGTCGCGCCCAACGCGACGGTCAATTTCTACGTTGCCGGCGGACAGCCTTATCAGAATAATCTGGCACTCGCCGCGTTACGCGCTGTCGAAGACGATCAGGCATCTGTGCTCAGCCTGAGTTATGGGGAATGCGAGCCACTGCTCGGCGACGCCGGGAACCAGCTCTGGGCGGGACTTTGGGAGCAGGCTGCGGCGCAAGGGCAGACCGTTCTCGTGGCCAGCGGCGACACGGGCGCGGCGGCCTGCCTCAATGTCATACTCCTCGGCCCGAATGGCACCGAAGAAGCCTTCGGCCTGACCGCCAATGGCCTCAGCTCCACACCGTGGAATGTATCGGTAGGCGGAACCGACTTCTATTATTCCGATTACGCCACCGGAGGCTCGAGCATCTCCTCGCTCTGGAACCAGACCAACGGCGCTAGTCTCGGATCCTTGAAGGCATCGCTGCCGGAGCAACCCTGGAGCGACGCTTTGGGATTGAATATCGTCCCATACTTCACCGCGCTCGATGGTGGAGCGGCTGTGCAGTCCGGTCCTATTCCCTCTGCAGCAGGCGGAGGCGCCAGCAGCAACTGCGCGCAGGAAACCCCAGGTTCGCTAACGTCTTTCCCGACTTGCACGGCGGGTTATCCAAAGCCGGTATGGCAGCAGGGTACGGGTGTACCAAATGATGGGGCTCGTGATTTGCCTGACGTCTCTCTTTTCGCTGCGAACGGGCCGAACCTGAGCGCCTGGCCAATCTGCGCCGAGCCCGGAGACTGCGCCGCTGCGGCGACATCGGCGGTCACTCTGGTGGGCGGGACTTCAACTTCCACTCCCGCCATGGCCGGCATCATGGCTCTGGTCAATCAGAAGTATGGCCGCCAGGGTCAGGCCGATTACACGTTGTACGCCTTGGCGCAGCAGCAATCCGGCGTGTTTCACGACATCACGCTCGGCACCAACGACATACTGTGCATGATACCGAACCCAGGACTCCCGGCTATTCCCAATTGCACGACTCTCTACTCGAATCCCTACTTTTCAAATCTCTACGAATTTGGCATTTACCAGGCAGGAACCGGATACGATCAGGCCACGGGTCTGGGATCCTTTGACGCCAATGAGTTGATCTCCGACTGGATGAAGGTGGCCTTGCTGCCGACCGCGACCCTGCTCCAGCTTTCTCCGACAACCGTCACACACGGTTCTCCGATTTCCCTCACTGCTTCGGTGACACCCGTCTCCGGGACTGTCGTACCCACCGGCGAGATTGTGCTTCAGACTAATCCAGTCTCCGCCATGCGAGGCAATGAGGCGATTGCGCTCGCTGCCGGGACGGCTTCGGCCAGTGTCACTACCCTGCCGGGAGGTTCCTATCAGGTGTTGGCTCAATATGGAGGCGATGGGGTATACGGGGCCAGCGCTTCGTCCCCCGTTTCAGTGATGATCAAACCTGAGCCGAGCGTCACCTCGCTGACATACGGCATCGGCATCCCCACGGGAACGGTTGCCTTCGGCAGCGCCCTGACCTACGTGGCCGTGCCCACCGGGCTAAATACGAATTCCTCCGGGCTTGCGACAGGCTCGGCTACCTTCACTGATGGCAGCGCGTCGGCAACAGTCCCGCTCAACGTGAATGGCGTGGCAACCTGGTCGCCGCAGGTTGTCGCTCTGGGGTCGCATTCGGTCACCGTGAGTTATTCGGGCGACGCCAGCTACACTCCGTCGAGCGGCGGCCCGCTGACTTTCACGGTCGTCCAGGGGACTCCGTCGCTTGAGCTTGAAGTACTCGACCAACCTCCGACGGTCTGCACGGTGGGCGGAACTTGCAGCACAAATTATGTGGCCGGATCCAGTGTCGTGGTGCACGTTGTGCTGCGAGGGGCCACAGCTAATGTGCCGCCGACGGGAACGGTGACGGTCAGTTTGGGCACGCTGACGCAGACCGCCGCTGTGGTCGCGGAGTCCTATATTAATGAGGGTCTGTCCACGGCGAATGTCACGCTTGACAATGTGCCGGCGGGAACCTATTCGTTGAGCGCGAGCTACTCGGGTGACGCCAACTGGAACACAGCGTCTTATACTTTGCCGCAGCAACTTAGCTTCGTCGCGAACAGCGCGGTCGCAACCTCAACCACAACCCTGACGGTCTCTTCTTCAAGCGTCAACAGTTCAGGAAGCGTCACCTTCAACGTGACGGTCACCGCCAGCACCGATCAATATGGCACTCCGGTCGGCATTGTCTCCCTGCTTGGAAATGGGACAGTGTTCGCGGGAGGCCTTCTGGGTTCTGGAATTGTTACCACCTCCACAACCGAGACAGCAACAATCGCCGTTCCAGCAACGGAACTCCCCATCGGCCAACTGAACGTGACGGCGGTCTATTCCGGCACCGCGGGAGTCGCGTCTTCCGTCAGCGCACCGGTGCAGCTCAACGTCACCGCCAGCGACTTTACCTTCTCCACCGGTGCGTCGAGCCTTACCGTGCGGTCTGGCCAGACCGGAACGGTTCCGCTGCTGCTCGGTGGGCCGTATGGAATCGGCGTTCCCGTGTCGCTTGCTTGCGCGCCTTCGTCCGGCCTTTTCACTTGCAGCGTCAGCCCAGCATCTCCCATGGTGACGGGTTCTGGCATGGCCACTCTGACCGTCGTCGCCGGCGTCCCTGGCACAACCGCGAGAGTGTTCCCTATGCGCGACCACAATCCCGGTCGCTGGTTCGTCGCCGCATGCAGTTTTGCTTTCGCCTTTGGCGCGGTGATAATTCTCCCTGTCGGCAGGAGCAAACGGAGAGTGCAAGTTATCCTTCCGCTTTTCGCTCTTCTTTTCTTGGCGACCAGCTGCGGCGGAGGATCCAGCAGCGCTCCGCCACCGCCGAATACAAATCCCACTCCCCCGGGCTCATATAGCGTTCTGGTCACGGCCACATCGAATGGCGTCGTCCACAACGCACAGTTGGCGGTGCTGGTGTCGGCCCAGTGAACCCGCTGAATCCCTCGCGTCCCCGGAGCGTGGCGTGAAGAGTATCGAGGCTGACAGGAAACTCTTTATGGATTACGGACAATCGGATAAGGAAAGCCCGCGATGGCGCTTTTTCAAATCCCGGTAGTGATGCAGCAGCGATATCGGGATGAAGCAGAAAGCGACCCAGGAGATTCGGTCTCTTAGACGAAATACATGGTTGAGCGCGGAGTCCATGAGGCTTGAAACGCGATTGGGAGGCTGAGCGTTATTGTCTTCCGGTCGAGGGTAGGGAGGCCACTCGGCACCGTAGCGTTGATGCCACAGAGCCACATACTGGCTGATTTTCGTCCCGAGCGTGGGACCGACGTAGTCCGGCCGGGGTTCCCGAACGATTTTGTCACCCCTGACATTGGCGTGATTCGGGCCTCCGTAAATGGCGGACCGGTCCGCACCTTCAAGATTGGACAGCGCATCGTCATACGGAATCTGCAGAAACTCGCATACCCGCCGCATCACCGAAGACGTGTCCAGAATAAGTTCTTCATAGTTGACTTGGCAGACCGGTTTCCCACGAGCCAGCACCCGGTCGCATTCCTTCTTAAGCACCTCGTAGTCGAGAAGTTCGCGAAGAACCGCTCCGTTGCGGTTGAAGTGCGAGCTGCCTTTTGCGGCTGCACGCAGGACGGCGTTCGCAGTGTCCCTGGGATTACGCCAAACGATGATGAACCGGGCCTCGGGGAAGTCGTCTACCATCTGATTGAGGCAGTCGTGGTAACTGGGAGATTTGTCGCCCCAGATCGTAGCTCCTTTGCGCTGCGCGAAGAGTTGGTGAGTAGCGGTGAAGGCGCCGACAAAGTCCGAGATTCCCTCTCCCACATCTGCTGCGTCCAAACCGTGCCGGCGAAAGACATCATTGCGGAACTCGCCACGCTCCGCCCAATCGCGAAGTGCCTTGGGCTTGAGAAATGCGGACCTCAAGCACACGAGGTCGGCTTCAAACATAAGCCCAACCTGGGGATGCTTGTTCAGAAGTGCATAAAGCAACGTCGAACCCGAACGCCCCATGCTGACCATGAACAGCGGGCCAGGAGCCATTACGGTTTCGAGTTCTTGTATGATAGTTTGACTCTCAGACTTCATATCCGGGCTTGGATGAGCCTGGGGCTGAGCGGCGATACGGAGGAGGGATACAGCACTACATCAATAGACTTACTATGTAATACTACTGTAACAATACGGCGGGGCACTGCGTGCTGTCAAGCAGTTTTCCACGGTTACGCCGGAGCCCGCAGGCGATCGTATGACTCTCAAAGAACCTCGATTACGCTCACCGATCTCAATCGAATGTCCAGCGCGTCGCAGTTTTCGGGAAGGTCTTCTCTATAAAGCCGAATACACGGCTCGGGCGCACGCGGTAGAGGGGCTCAGAGCCGTCGCCGCCCCTCATTCCGTATTTGCTGAGCGATGTTGGTTCTAACTTCTTCGCAACAGCCGGGTCTGTGATCAGCTCGGCCACTCCTTCCAGAATCACCGCTTCAGCTGCATCCTGGGTGCCCACAATACAGTTTGGATTCTTAGCCAGGTTGCGCGCCTTTTGGGTCTTGCTCCCCGTGCCGAACCAAAACGCGCCGTCGAACCACAGGCCCCAAATGATCATGGCATGAGGTCGGCCATCGGAACGCACGGTGATCATCCAGTACTCGCGGGAGTCCGCAAGAGTCTTCATCGCCCATTTCCAGGGCAACATCCCGGTCTTGCTCTTGCTAATGCCGTAGCCGGGTATTTGTGGCCGTTCCGTTCGCGGCTGTACCTTGCTCTTTTTCGTGCTTGGCATGTGGGCCTCTGATATCGGTTCGCATCCGCCTACCATCGCGGGCAAATCGTTCCCGGATTGTATCGAATTCTCATGCTAGGCTGGTACGGTGAACCGGCAATCCCCTCTTCCCTTCTTCCGCATCACACTCGCACTCGTTCTCTTGCTCTGGTTATTATTCGATCCAGTCCATCCCGCCTGTGCCGCCACCTGGACTGTGCGCGTGCAGCCCACGCGGCCGGTCAATGGTGGTCCCCTGTTGTTTCAAGTGAAGCCGCCGGCGCGGCTGGAATCACTGGGCGGATCCTGGTTGGGACACGAAGTCTCCTTCAGCTACGATCCCACAAGTACGACCTGGATCGCGCTGGCAGGCGTCAGCCTGGAAACCGCCCCCGGAACCTATCCCATCGAGCTGACCGGCCAGACAACGCCTGGAAAAATGCCAAGTGGGAAAATCTCCTTTACGCGCAAGTTCGCTGTCGCCCGCGGAAAATATCCCAGGACTGAAGTCAAGCTCAACGTTGAAAGCAAATTCACCGAGCCCAGCCCTGAGCAGCAGAAACAAATTGAAGAAGGTGTGGAGGTGAAGAAAGACTATCTGAATCGCGTGACTCCAGAGCGCGAGTGGTCTGGCGAATTCACCGCCCCGGCCGAAGCTGAAATTTCTGATGTCTTCGGTGCCGAGCGCGTCTTCAACGGCAAGACGCAGAGCACGCACTTCGGCCTGGACTTCCGCGTCCCCACCGGCACTCCCGTTGCCGCCATGAATGACGGCACGGTGCTACTTGCGCGGCCACTTTATTTCGAGGGCAACTTCGTGGTGCTCGATCATGGCCAGGGATTGCTTACCCTCTACCTGCATCTTTCGGAATTCAAAGTAAAGGAAGGCGATCGAGTGAAGCGGGGCCAGATCATCGGACTAAGCGGCGGCACGGGCCGCGCCACAGGCCCGCATCTTCACGTCGCGGTGCGCTGGCAAGGAACCTATCTCGACCCCGCGAGCCTCATGCGTTTGCGGCTGCCGTAGGCACCAGCTGATTGCCAACGGCAAATCGCTAATTGCTTTTAGCCTTGCCGTTGCCACCCGAAAGCCCAGTCAATCCGCGCTCCGGGATGTCGCGCAGCACGTCCTTCAGAATCTCTTTCAACTCCAGATTGCGGATTAACCGGTGCAGATAATTCGGATGCACGCCCAGAATGCGAGCCGCATCAGCGTAGCTGCCTTGCGTCTGCTCCACGGCGTCGAGAATCAGTTGCTTCTTCAATTCCTTCACCGCCAGGTGATATTTCGCTTCGATCATCTCCGGCATCGGAGGCCGTTCCAGCAGCGATTCCGGCAGATCCTCGGGCAGGATCACATCCGAGGACGCCAGCACCAGAGCCCGCTCGATGGCGTTTTCCAGTTCCCGCACGTTTCCCGGCCAGTCGTAATTCTTCATGCACGCCAAGGCATCGTGCGAAATCGGACGCGCCTTCACCTTGCAGCGCCTCGCGTGCTTCTGCACGAAATGGTGCGCCAGCATGGAGATGTCTTCCTTCCGGTCCCGCAGCGTAGGCATCGTGATCTTCAACACTGCCAGGCGGTAATACAAATCCTGGCGAAATCTGCCGTCGCGCACGGCCTGCTCCAAATTGCAGTTGGTGGCGGCGATCAGCCGGATATCCACTTTGATGGGATGGATTCCGCCGACTCGTTCGAACTCACGCTCTTGCAGCACGCGCAGCAGTTTGACTTGCAAAGCAGGAGCCAGTTCCCCGATTTCGTCGAGAAAAACCACTCCTCCGTCGGCCACTTCGAGCCGGCCCTTCTTCAGCGAGGCGGCCCCGGTGAAGGCCCCTCGCTCATGGCCGAACAGGTCGCTTTCCAGAAGCGTCTCAGGAATCGCAGAGCAATTGATAGCCACAAACGGCTTGTTCGCCCGCGGACTGTTGCGATGCAAGGCCCGCGCCGCCAGTTCCTTGCCGGTTCCACTCTCGCCTTCGATCAACACTGTCGAGTCGGTGGGCGCGGCGCGCTTGAGGAATTGATAAACCTCTTTCATGCGCGTCCCCTCTCCCACCAGACTTCGTTCCTGGCTCATCTCCAGGGTCAGGCGCACATTCTCCTGCTCCAGCGAGTGCAGCCGCCGGACGCTATCCAGCGCGACCGCAGAGATGCCCGCAATCGCCGTCACCAGTTGCAGGTGTTCTTCGTTGAGACGGTTCCTTGGACTATCGCTGTCCAGGTAGATGCACCCAATCACCTGCTCAAACACAGTCAAGGGCACGCACAGCAGGGAGCGCACCTGGGACGCCGCCAGGCTTTCGATCTCCCGCAGTTCCTCGCTGCCAGCAACGTCGCTGCCCAGAATGCCAACCCCCTGCTCGAGCACCTGGCGCGCAATCGTGCGGCTCACCCTCACCGCTTGGGGCTGTCCAGCCTGCCGCATGCGTCCGAACGTGGAATTGAATTGCTGGCCTCCCTTATCCGCCAGCAAAATCGCGCCTCGGCTCGCCGGGACAATTTCAAATATCAGGTCCAGGAGCTGGCTTTGCAGCTCGTTGAGATCACGGATCGCAATCACGATCCGGCCGATCTTAAACAATGCATTCAGATTCCGGGCCAGGCGGGAGCTCGCAGGCAGCTCGCTCTGCAGCCGGTCCGGCTGCAGATAAATCACGTCCCTGGGATTGAGGATGGTGGTCTCTGCGGTGTACTGCGCCTCTTCGAACTCCACCCGGCCCGCCGCCGGCGCCTGCTCCTCGTCTTCAAGCAGAAACACAAACGAAGAGTCGCCGGCAGCAATCTCGTCCCCATGTTGCAGCCACTGCTCTTCGACGCCGCTGCCATTCACCAGGGTTCCGTTGCGGCTGTCAAGGTCCCGCACCAGGAATCTTCCGTCCTGCCCGCTCAGCAGACAATGTTTTCGAGAGACTGAAGGGTCGCTGATCGCGATTCCATTCGACGCCTCTCGCCCGATCGTGATATCTCCCTCGGACAGGGGGATCGTCGAGTCTTTCAAGGGTCCGGAAACCACCAGAAGTCGGGGATGCAAGGGTCATCACCTCGCGCCCTTCTTATCACACTTCCGCTCCAAATTCATTCCCGAATTGAAGTTTTTCCGTTATCCGAACAGATAGGAATCGCTATCCGATCGGATAGCATTTGGGGCTGGCCGCCAGCTAAGAGCCAGCATGGCCCTAGCCGTAGTTAGCGATTAAGCGCTTTGCTCACAGCAGGTTGGAGGAATGCCTACGATCCTTGCCAAACCCGCGATGATTGGCATACGGCATGCATTCCCGATGTTGCGCTACTGCTCGGCAAAAAGCGATGGGGGAAGCGCTTTTGCAGTATTCCTTGTCGAGATGGCGCGAATCAGGGATCCGAAGGGCCCCCTCATCGGATCCCTGGTTTTTTTTGCGGATGCCTTTTGTAGACGCCTTTGTAAGCCTCGCAAGTCATCAACTCGCTACAGCTTCATCCCCGGACGAAGCAACCGCGGGTATCGACACCGCCGCTCCGTCGCGAAAGGTAACGCTGTTTCCGGAAATTGCCGGCACGCGTTCGCCCGGAACCAGAATCCCCACCAGATTCAGCGGATCGGCAGCCGACAACGTAATCGCCCCTGGCGTGGGATCAAGTTTGCGCATCGCTCGCACCGACTCAACGGCAACCGGCAGGGCAAACTGCTCGCCTAGAAATCCATCCACGAATCGCCCGCCCCGAATCTCGCCCCGATCCTCCAACCGTCGGAAGCCCGCCAGCAACTCGCGCCAGGGCGGCAGGTTTGCTTCCCGCGCCAGCACATCGCGGACAACAATTCCATAACGCCGCAACAGCATCCAGCAGGCTGCTTCCACCGCGCGCGGCCGCTCCACCACATCGTCGGTATGCAGCAGCACCCACCGCCCAGCATTATGCCGCGGGCGCGCCGTCCGCCCGCTGCCTTGCCCCGCCCGCCGTTTAGGATCAATCAGCGAACGCAAATTGTCGAAGCCGTCGGCCGTAACCAAACCTGCTGCCACCAACTCCCATAGTCCAGTCTCGATTTCAGCCTTTAACTTGTCGGTGCCGCGCACGATGTCGGCGAAAAACGAAGCGCCGCGCTGTCGCAGAAAATCCAGCACCACCCGCGCCACATGGCTCAGGCCGTTATTCGCCTCCTGCTCCGCTCCGGGATGCCGTGGCGTCATCCAGTCAGCATCTTCCCGGATAAAAAATGTAATGGGCGCAACGCTGGTGGGAATCACCCGCCGCCGGGAAACCACACCGGTCTCCGACCCGCGGCCCGCGGTTGAATCCAGCGTCGCCGGATGCGGCGACAACCTCCCCCAACCCACTGCCCCGGTCAGGCAAAGCTGGTCAAGCCATTTGGGATCGTAATCCACAATTCGCCGCGCCAGCACCTGCCGCTCCCAGGCATTCGCCGGAATCTCAAACCCCTGCAGTTGCCGCAGCACTTCAAGCGTTCCTCGCTCACCCGAAACCTGTGTCCCCGCAGCCACATGCTGCCAGCGCAGCAGCCACTGCATGAATTGCGCTGCAGTCACCGGCTCAATCTGCTTGCGCAAAGTAGCGACAGTCAACCGATGTATGCGAGCCAGCAGGCGCCGCTCGCACCATTCCGTCTCGGCGGCTTGTGCGGGGACAGCAGCGCCACTAAAGTTTCCCCGCAGAACCGTTCCGCTAGCCTCCATGCGAAGCAAAGCATTCGATATCTCAGAAGCAGCAATCCCTAAAGTCTCACCAAGTTGCGTAGCCGTAGTCGGCCCCAAATGCGACATCCATCCAGTAACCATCGTCAACAAAGCATCGTCGCGGGAAGGCGCCGTAGTTTCCACTTCCGCCAGCAAATTCTGAAATTGCGCGTCAGGGAACAACACCGAAAAAGTCTTGGCACGCTCTGCCGCGACCCAATAAATCTGCCCACTAACGACTGCCAATGCAGCGCGACCTTCTCCGACTAATCGATCGAAATAAAACTTCCACTGCTCCGCACTGAAATCGCGCCCGCTCTCCGGCAGCGCCACCAGCGTATACAGCACATCATGCAATTCATCGGCATCCCGCACATCCGGCCAGGCTTCCTCCCGCACCTGCGCAATCGCCGCCGGATCCAGCCCGCCCACTTCCTCGAGCACAGATTCCGGCAGCATCCGCCGCATCTGCACCGCGCGCGCCCGCCGCTCCTCGAGCGGCGCATCATCGAGAAACGCATACGGATTCGCATTCAGAATTTCATGCGAGAACTGCGACGGCACCGGCGTATCGACCGCGAGACACCGAATCCGTCCATCCGCCAGCCCGCCGAGCACAGACTTCAGCCCGTCAATATCCATCGCTTCAGTGAGCACATCCTTCATCACTTCGTTCACCAGCGGATGGTCCGGAATCTGCCGCTCACCCTGAATATTTTCGAAGCAAGCCGCCGCGTCGGGAAAAACCGAAGCCAGCAGATCATCGCTCCGCATGCGCTGAATCTGCGGCGGAACTTTCTTTCCGTTTTGAAAGCGCAACAGCGCCAGAGCCCGGTTCGCATCCCAGCGCCAGCGCGTGGCAAAGATCGGAGAATCCAGCGCCGCCTGTTCCAGAATCGGCTGCACCGTCGCCGCCTGCAGAAAATTAAAAACGTCTGCCAGCGGAAAGCTGTGCTGCTCAGCCAGTGCGATGTTCAACCCGTTGTCGGTAGCCGCAGCCTGCAATTCAAAGTTGAACCCTACACAGAAACGCTTACGCAGCGCGAGCCCCCAAGCCTTGTTGATGCGCCCTCCAAACGGCGCGTGGATGACAAGCTGCATCCCGCCGCCTTCATCAAAGAAGCGCTCGGCAATCACGGTCGTCTGCGTTGGCACCGCACCCAGCACCGCTCGCCCCTGCAAAATGTATTCAATCGCCTGCTCCGCCCCGGAATCATCAAGTCCGCACTCTTCTTTAAGCCAAACAACTGCCCTCGCAACCTCCGGCTGCGTAGCCGAAAAGCCGACGGGCGAAGTATGCTGCAGCATCTCACTGATTTTTTCCCGCAAAGTTCCAATGTGCTCCGAAAGTTCCTGAGTTCGCGCCGGAGCTTCCCCGCGCCAGAAAGGAACACTAGGCGGCGCGCCATGCGCATCCTGCACCAGCACGCGCCCGGCATTGGTTTCGATCCGCCGGATCATCCACGAAGTATTGCCCAGCAGCATGATGTCGCCGCGATTGCTCTCTACAGCAAAGTCCTCATCTACAGTCCCCACCACAATGCCATCGGGCTCCGCGACTACGGCGTAAAGCGAGTTGTCCGGAATCGCGCCGCCACTGGTAATCGCCGCCAGCCGCGCCCCACGCCGCGCCCGGAGTTTGCCATTCACCCGATCGCGGTGCAGATACGCGCCATAACGCCCGCGCCGCGAGGCGATGCCCTCGCTCAGCATCTCCAGAATCGCATCAAAAGTGGCGCGCGCCAGATTGCGATACGGATACGCCCGTCGCACCAGCGCAAACATCGCATCCTCGCTCCACTCCTCAGCAGCGCAAGCCGCCACAATCTGCTGCGCCAGCACATCCAGCGGCGCTTCCGGAATCATCAGCCGGTCCAGATCGCCATGTCGAATCGCCCGCACCAGAGCCGCGCACTCCAGCAGATCGTCGCGCGTCGTACAAAAAAGCCGTCCCTTCGGCACCGCGCCACGCCAGTGTCCCGACCGCCCCACGCGCTGCAGCGTCACTGCAATCGCCCGCGGAGAATTAATCTGCACCACCAGATCCACCGTTCCCACGTCAATGCCAAGTTCGAGCGAAGCAGTCGCCACCAGCACCCGCACCTGGCCTTCTTTCAATTTCTTCTCAGCCGCCAGTCGCAGCTTGCGCGAAAGACTGCCGTGGTGCGCTGCCACATTCTCTTCCCCAATGCGTTCGCCGAGATTGTGTGCCACCCGCTCCGCCATCCGCCGCGTATTCACGAACACCAGCGTCGACCGGTGCTGCTCAACCAGCGCCACCAGCCGGTTGTAAACCTCGTCCCACATCTCGTTCGAAGCCACCGGCCCCAAAGGCATGGAAGGAACTTCAACCGCCAGGTCAAGCGTCCGCTTGTGTCCAATGTTGACGATGACAGGATCGGAAGGTTGTGAAACAGAACCGGCGGCGGATTCGGCTCGGGAAGGGCACGACTTCAGCTCTGAGCCTGCCCTGAGCAAGCGAAGCGCGCCGAAGGGTGCCGTATGAGCCGCACCCCCGGAGTCGGCCTTAGCCGCTGAGGTTCTGCATCCCGTAAGAAAATGCGCAACTTCTTCAATCGGCTTCTGTGTAGCCGAAAGCCCAATCCGCACCGGCGGCTTGTGAGCGAGCGCATCCAGCCGCTCCAGCGACAAAGTCAAATGCGCCCCACGCTTGTCATCGGCCACAGCATGAATCTCATCCACAATCACGGTCTCAACATCGCGCAGAATCGCCCGGCTCTTATCCGCCGTCAGCAGAATGTAAAGCGACTCCGGCGTGGTCACCAGAATGTGCGGTGGCCGCTTCAGCATGGCGCGCCGCTCGGGCATTAGCGTGTCGCCAGTCCGCACCGCAGTGCGAATTTCCGGCATGAGCAAGCCGCGCTCTCCGGCCATCGCCAGGATTTCCCCCAGCGGCACCTCCAGGTTTTTCTGGATGTCGTTGCCCAGCGCCTTCAGCGGCGAAACGTAGAGGACTTCCGTACGATCAGCCAGATCGCCCGCCAATGCCTTGCGCACCAGCCGGTCGATGCAGGCGAGAAACGCAGCCAGCGTCTTGCCCGACCCAGTAGGCGCGGAAATCAACGTAGTCCGCCCAGCCAGAATGTGCGGCCATCCTTGCTCCTGTGGCTCCGTAGGCGTGCCAAACCGCCGCACAAACCACTCCGCTACGAGAGGATGAGCCCAGGCGAGAGAGGAAGGAAACGAGGTCACAATCGGAATATTCTATCACGCCTACTTTCGCGAAACATTCGCCTCACGGTCGACCCGTGGAGCAGCAGCACAGCCTAGTCCTCGCGTCCGCCCGAGGAGTTCTTCCGCCGAACCCTCGGTGTTAGAATTCTCCGTCCATCCCCGAACCCAGGAGAACCAACTTGACCACGTTGCGCTCGCTGACCTGCTACGTATTACTCTTCGCCTTCACGCAATTCACGGTAGCCCAAACTTCCTCGGAAATGGCCGCCTCGTCCGCAGCCCCGGCGCAGCTTCTCGGCTACACCACGCAAACTTCCAGCGCCGAACGCGACCTGGAAAAGAAATTTCAGGAGGGCATCGTCGCCGCCAACATCCGCGAGAACGATCGCCGCCTCAGCGCCCGTCCTCACCACGTCGGCTCGCCTTACGACAAGGACAACGCCGAGTGGATGCTCGCCCGCTTCAAGGAATGGGGATTCGACGCGCACATCGAAACCTTCGACGTATTATTCCCCACGCCGAAAGAGCGCGTGCTCGAACTGCTCGAGCCCACAAAGTTCCGCGCCAAGCTGCAAGAACCAGCCCTTGCCATCGATCCAACTTCGAATCAGACTTCCGAACAACTCCCTACCTACAATGCTTATTCAATCGACGGCGACGTAACCGCGCCGCTGGTATACGTGAATTACGGCAACCGCGACGACTATGAACAGCTCGACCGTCTCGGCGTTTCCGTCAAAGGCGCAATCGTGATTGCACGTTACGGCGAAGGCTGGCGCGGCATCAAGCCCAAAGTCGCTGGCGAGCACGGAGCCATCGGCTGCATCATCTATTCTGATCCCAAGGGAGACGGTTATTTCCACGGCGAAGATTACCCTGAAGGCGGCTGGCGTCCGCGCGAGGGCGTGCAGCGCGGCAGCGTCATGGACACCGATTATCCCGGCGATCCTCTGACCCCAGGCGTCGGCGCAGTTCCCGGCGCAAAACGGCTCGCCATCAAAGATGCGAAGACGATCACAAAAATTCCCGTGCTCCCAATCTCCTACGCCGACGCGCTGCCCTTTCTCTCAGCCCTGCACGGTCCTGTCGCACCGGAAAACTGGCGCGGCGCGCTGCCCATCACTTACCACATCGGTCCGGGTCCGGCGCGCGTCCATCTCAAAGTCATGTCGAACTGGGATACCAAACCCGTGAACGACGTAATCGCGACCTTGCGAGGCTCGACCACTCCCGATGAGTGGGTGATTCGCGGTAACCATCACGATGCCTGGGTGAATGGCGCCGACGATCCTCTCGCGGGCATGTCTCCAGAGCTCGAAGAGGCTCGCATGCTCGGCGAACTGCACAAGCAAGGCTGGTCGCCCAAGCGCACCATCATCTACTGCGCATGGGACGGCGAAGAACCCGGCTTGCTCGGCTCCACGGAATGGGTTGAGACGCACCTCGACGAACTGCGCAAGCACACCGTCTCTTACCTCAACACCGATGGCAACGGCCGCGGCTTCCTCTTCGCTGGTGGAACGCAGGATCTGCAGGCCGTGATCAGCGCCGTTGCTGGCGATATCAACGATCCCGAGAAGAATATCCCGGTGCGGGAGCGAGCCCATTTGCGCGCCATCCTGAAAGCCAAAGATGCGGAGGAACGCGGGCAGATTCGCAAGCGCACCGATCTGGAGGTCTGGGCGCTCGGCGATGGATCAGACTACACCGCTTTCCAAGACCACGCGGGCATTTCCGCGCTGGACATTGGTTTTGGCGGCGAGGACGATGGCACTCAATACCATTCCATCTACGACGATTTCTACTGGTACACGCACTTCGCTGACACGGATTTCGCCTACGGACGCGCGTTGGCCCAGACCGCAGGCACCGCGATGATGCGCATTGCCGATGCCGATCTGCTTCCCTACGACTACACTCCGCAGGCCGAAGCCATCGCCAAGTATGAAACCGAACTGGAAAAGCTGCTGAAGGAGAAGCAGGACGAGTTCACCGAGCGCAATCTCGAACTCAAGGAGGGAGTCTTCACCGCGACTTCCGATCCGCACAAAACCTACGTTCCGCCTCCGGCCGAAATCGTGCCGCCGTTCATGAACTTCGCGCCCCTGAAGAATTCGATCGAATTACTGAAGAAGAGCGCCGATGATTACTCGAAGGCTCTGGCCAAATTCAAGAGCAGCGGCGCGACGATTTCTCCGCAAGCTCTCGACGCGGTGAACGCCGATCTGATTGGCATCTCGCGCCTGTTCCTGAATGAGAAAGGTTTGCCCGAGCGTCCGTGGTTCAAGAACCAGATTTATGCTCCTGGCGCTTACACGGGATACGGCGCGAAACCCATCGCCGCGGTCCGCGAATACATGGACGAAAAGAAGTGGAAGGAAGCCGATGCGCAGATTCCAATGGTCGCCAGCGTGATCGAAAATATCGCCGGGGGAATCAGTAAGGCTGCGGAGGATTTGGATGCTGCGTTAGGAGCGAAGAAATAAAGAGCGTTTCGTGGTCCTGCTAAGTTGAAAGCTCAGAAAAAAAACCCATCGGACGCTTGCTTGGGGCGTGCTCGGGTCAGCATCCGATGGGCTACCGTTTCTCCTTACTCACCCTGTTGTTTTCAGGAGTATGTTGCAATGATTAAACCCCAGAACCCGGCCAAGTTCCGTCTAATTTTGTAAAACTTTGTAATTTTCGCGCAAAGATGGGTAACAAAAGATAAGCAACAATATCGCTCGCGATCCGCCCGGCTAATCCGTAATCGCCGCGGTTTTCGAGGCCATCAGTTCGGTGAAGCGCGGATTTTTCCGCAGGGCCGCAAACTCTTCGTCTTTGTAGACATTCTTCAGATCCTTATAGCCAGCCTCCATCGCCTTCTTCAGGTACTCGAGCGATTGCTCGGAGAAGCCCATCTTGGCGTACAACTTCGCGACCGTGTAGTCGAAGCGGGCGCGGTCTTCGGGGCCAGCCAGTTGCGCCTCAACGCCGGTGCGTGAACTTCGTCCAAAGACGTCAGGGTCGAGTTGCAAAGCGTGCTGATAGGCGGCAACCGCGGGCTCGAACTTTTTCTCGGCAAAATAGGCCGCTCCCAGATTGTTGAAAAACGCCGCGGAAGTATTATCGATGGCGATGGCTTTGTTGCATTCCTTGATGGTAGAGCCATACTTGCGCTCTCCGTAATAGGCGACGGCCAGGTTGCCGTAGGCTTCTGCGAATGTACGATTCGCCTTGATCGCCCGCTCGCAGCTCTTGCGCGCATCCTTCCAGCGGTTGATGAGCAGTTCGCTGCGGCACATTTTATTCAGCACTTCGGCGCTATTGGGCGACTTCAGCAAAGCTGCGCGATAATAATCCAGCGCGTCCAAATAGAGCTTCGCCGCGTCCAGGGCATCGCCCTGTTGCTCCAGAGCAGCTGCCGATGCGTCCGGGGCCGGAGGATCGATGGCGCGAATCAAAGGCGGTGCGATCTGCACCTGCTCCGAATGAGCGACTTGCGCCAGTGCGGCTGTGAAAGGGATTACAACAAGAAGAAGAAGCAGGCAGGCCTTTCGGTAGGACATACGCACCCCCAAAGCGACCGAGTCCAACGTCGCCATTCTGCCATACTTTTCGTCAGGCGGCGAAGAAATTTGAGTCTGTCAGCCCGATATAGGGCTGTTGATTTCCCGCTGAAATAAAGTCTCGGGAGGCCTTTCCAGAACAGGATGTTTTGTCTAGTCGGGAGAGTGAAACTGGGGTACCCCCCTCCCCCCTCCCATCACTGGAATCATCACGTTAGCAGGAAATTCTCCGTAAAATCCGGATGTCAAAGAACTTAGATACTAAAATCCGTGAAATAAAGGACTTAGAGGCGCAACGACCTGGGTTCACCCGACCGTCACGGCCTCGACCATGATTACGCAATTTCGACGACGGCACAAGGTCAGATGTCACATCAGGGGTGTGGATTTTTCCAGTGCCATCAACCACCCCTCCCTCCGACTCAAGATCGGATCCCAACCCTAAATTGGTTTGACCGTTATCGGGCGAATTCGCGGTTCGCTCCGAAAGCCATGCTGGGGCCGGCTTCTACAGACGTTTGTCTGCAGGGACTTTCTACTCTGGCTGTTGAAAACCTTGGGAAAAAGCCTCGCACGAATCGACGGAGGTGTCGTACACTTTTCTCCCCCCATATTCCCACCTCCGAAAGGAAACTTCCATGCGTAAACACTTCATTGCTCGTGTCACCACAATTGCGCTTGTGACCCTGGCTGGATCAGTCCTGGCATCCGCGCAAACCGCAAACCCGCCTCGCTCAACAAAGGTCTTCGGTTTTCAGGACTCCAAGACCGGAACCTTTCATCCTTTGGGGACCGCACCAGACATCGCTGACACCACTGTCGCAACTACAACTTACAGCGGCACGATCGAGACCACGGTTACGATCACGTTGAAGACAGCGCTGCCGAAGGGTGGAACGATCGCCTGCACGGTAGGCGCATCCGCAATTTCGGATAACGAGACGACAGGCGCGGCTGTAGGCATTACTGAGAGCGCGACCAGCGTTGCCACCGTATCCGGTTCCACGGCAACGTGCAAAGTAAACATTCCCTACAACTGGGTGCTGTTCACGCCTTCGACCACAATCATCAACGAACTGAGTGGAAGCCTGAATGTGATTATGTATTCGCCAGTGACGACGTCGATACCGGATTTCACTGAAGATCTGGCGCGGGAGCACAATCAGGCGATCACGATTAATGCCGGCAAACCTGGAGACGGTGTCGAAACGGTCACCGCGGCTGTAACCCTGTAAACGCTGGCGCGGTCGGTGAATATTGAAACCGACCTTGTCCGGAGTGATGGAGAGTCAAAATCCCCGCCCTGTCGCTCCAGAAAACCGGAGCGACAAGGACGGGGCACCCACAGGATTTCGATAAGCGGCAAGCTTCAGTGCGGCGCGGGCTGGGTGGCGTCCGGCGGCTTGGGTGGCGGCGTTTGAGATTTGTCGTCCTTGAAGATTCCAGCGATCTTGCCGAAGAATCCCTTCTTCTTCTGCGGGTCGTCTTGCGGGCCTTGTACATTGGCCGAGTTCGGAGGCGGCAATGGCTTCTGGGCGGTGCCGAAGAAGCGGGAGATGAATCCAGTCATTCCGGCCTGCTGATCACAAGTCTCGCGCGGCTCCGTGCCCGCCACGAAGGCCGCCGTGTAATCGTCCGGACAGGAAGAGGTAGCGAGGCGGTTCGTAGCCTTGTCCAGCTGCACGTCGACCACGCCCGTCGGCTGCAAAAATTCTTTCATGTCGGCATACTGCGGCAGCGCCGACGCCTTCTTCATGAACTCGGTCCACATGGGTCCGGCGGTCTGCGCGCCGGTGAGGCGAATATCGCTGTAGTCGTCGTAGCCGACCCACACGATGCATAATAAATTCGAGGTGTAGCCGGCGAACCAGCCGTCGTGCGAAGTGCCGGTCTTGCCTGCGGCCGGAAGCAAAAAGCCGTGCAAGCGAACCGCCGTGTAACCGAGGCCGTTGTTGATCACGCTCTCCATCATGTTGGTCATGACGTAAGCGATGCGCGGATCGAGCACCTGGCGTTGGTCGGTCTTGAAGTTCGCCACTACGTCGCCCTTGGCATTGCGCACCGAGTTCACCAGAATTGGGGAAAGCCGGTCGCCGCTGTTGGCGAACGATGTGTAGGCTCCCGCCATATCGAGCGGAGCGGCCTCGTACGAGCCTAGAGCCATGGCCGGCGTCGCCTTCACGGAAACAATTCCTGCCGACTTTGCCAGATCCGCCACTTTGTCGTAGCCGACCTCTTCCGCGACTTTGACAGTGGCGTTATTCAGCGACATCGCCAGCGCATAACGAAGCGTGACGTCGCCGTGGTACTCCTCTTTATAGTTGCGCGGCTCGTAGATCTGGTCGCCGTAGGCGAAGCTGGTGGGTGCATCGGTTACCGTCGAAGCCGGCGTGATCACATTGGTTGAGCCGTCGAGCGCGGTGTTCATCGCCGCCGCATAAACGAATGGCTTGAAGATGGAACCGGTGGGCCGCTTTGACAAGGCGTGATTCAACTGGCTGAAACCGTAATCACGTCCTCCAACCAAAGCCAGCACCGCGCCGGTGTGAGGATCGAGCACGACCATCGCGACCTGGGCCTGCGGGCCGGGCGTCACGGTCGTCTCAACTTTCTTACCCACCTTCACGCGCTTGGTGCGCAACTTTGTGATTTGCTCATCCACCAGCTTCATGCCCATCTCGACCGACTGGGCCGCGGCCTTCTGCAGGTCTGGATCGAGCGTCGTGTAAATTCGGTAAGACTGGTCGTTCAGGTCGTGTTCACTGAACTTGTTGATCAGGGTGTCGCGCACCATGTCGACGAAATATGGCGCGTCGCTGGCTTCCACGTTCGGCGGCGCCAGCTTCAGCGGAGCGGCCTTGGCTTTTTCCGCCTGCTCCCGGGTGATGGCGTGGGTTTCGACCATTGAATCAAGCACGAGGTTGCGGCGCTCCAAAGCGCGCTCCGGATGCCGGTAGGGCGACAAACGGCTCGGTCCCTGGATGATGCCGGCGAGCAGCGCCGCTTCCGGCAGCGTTATGTCTTTCAAGTCTTTATTGAAATAGGATTGCGACGCTTCGCCGAAGCCGCTGATGGCGAACGATCCGCGCTGCCCCAAGTTTACCCAGTTGGCGTAGAACTCAAGAATCTGCTGCTTGCTGAACTTCTGTTCCATCTCCTCGGCAATCAGCATCTCGGTCACCTTGCGGCGCACGGTTTTTTCCGGCGTCAGGAAGAAACCGCGCGAGAGCTGCATGGTGATGGTAGAACCGCCCTGCTCGTGGCGTTGCCGCGTCAGATCGATCCAGCCCGCCTCAAACATGCGGATGAAGTTCACCCCGCTGTGCTCGAAGAAACGCCGGTCTTCAATCGCCAGCACGGCATCGATCACTACCTTGGGAATGTCCGAGTACTTCACCACCTGGCGCTTGGAGCGCTGTCCGGAATCGAACAACGCGGTTACCAGCTGCGGCTCCAGTTCGTAGGCTGAAAGCTCATTGCCCCGGCTGACGATCTTATTCACTTGTCCGTCCTGAATCGCAATGTGCGCCGATTCCGGACTGTGGTAGCTTTCCGGGCCGGGCGTGATCTCGATTCCGTCGCTTACCAGATGAAAGGTGCCGAGAGGCGATTGCCCGTCCTGGCTTGAATACCCCGCGCGGAGCAGGAGCGCGGCGATTTCCCTGGCATCGATTTTGTCGCCGTCGTGCACCGTCCGCGGCAGAGCGTAGATCTTGGCAGAATTACTGAACACCGGGCTGCGGAAGCGTTGCGCGATGATGCGGTCGTACTTGATGTAGTAGTAACAAAAGAATCCGCCGAGGCCGATCGCCGCGACCAGGAAGATGATGACCGCGGCTCGAATCACCGGGTCGCGCGTCAGCCTGCGGCCGGTCGAGCCGCCATTGCCCGCTCCGTTGCTTCCCTTTCTCGGGATCTTGATCTTAATGGCCACGGTTTGACTCAACGCCCCTGATCAACGCCTAGTGAATCAACGCCCAGTGATAAGACTGCCTGCTGGTCAGACGTGCTTCTCAGAGAATGGAATGCGCCAAAAGGTTGCCCTCGGCTCACCCTTTGCCGCTTCCCTGCCGCCGTTCTGCGCCACGGGCAATGTCAGGATGCGATGCCTCCATTGTACCGCCGCGCACGCCAACAAAAAGAGACCCGCAGTTCATGCGGGTCTCTAAGCTGTTAACAGGCTCGGATGCTGATTCGGCTATACCAACCGGAGCAGAAACGCTTATTGAGCGGCGTCTACTGAGGATCAGTCACCGCCCAGTATCCGGTAGTCACAAGCGGAGTCGGCGTGAGCGGCTCGGTAAGCACACCTGTGCCGGCGGTGACGTCCATCACCGCAAGCTGGGGCGTGGCGGTATCTCCGTAAGAAAATAGATAGTCGCCGCTCTGGTCGAATTGACCAAACAGCGCAAAAGTTACGCCGCTGAAAGGCGAACCGGGTGGGCCCGCAATGGGAGTCAATGCGCCAGTGGTCGTGTTTAGCAAATAGCCTTCCAACGGATTGTATGCGGCGCCGCTGTCGTTGACGCTGAACGAGTAGACAAACTCCCCGTTGGCCTCGACGGGCTGAACTGCGATATTGAACGGCGCATACACCGTGGCGAACGGTGAGTTGGCTACCGGCTGGATCGAGCCCGGAGCCGTCCCACTCTGCTCAATGTAATAAACGTAGAGATTCTTGTCGTCGGTGGCCGCCCCGGCGGCTACACTCTTGCCGCTGGTCCCGATCAGAAAGGTTCCACTCGGCTCGCCCTGCACCGCCCACATGTTATAGGCAGCAGATTGGGTAGAAAAGAATGGACTGCCGTTCACCGGCGCCAGAGTTCCCTCACTGCTTCCGGTTCCGATGCTGTATGCCGCGATGCCGAGGCCCAGGTGGTCGGCGGTAATAGATGTCACGTACAGGTATTTTCCCAGGCCGTCGGTGGTCATATTCCAAGGCTGGAACGTTCCCGTCGAGAACGGAGATCCCGGAGCGAGCGTGAGCACACCCGGCGTGGTGCCGGTGGCCAGTCCAATCTCGTAAACCCATATCTCATCGTTCCCGGCATCGGCGACGAACAAGAGCGTACCCGCGGGATTGGTGATCATGCTGAGTTGATTGAATCCGCTCACGCCGACAAATCCAAGATAGGAGACGCTGTAGGGGCTTCCGGCAATCGCGGTCAGTGCTCCGGACGTTTTATTTACCGCCCATCCATAAATCTGGTTCGTTGAAGAGAACGCGGAGTAGAGGAACTGCTGCTGTGCCACGACCACTCCAATGCTCGGATCCGTGGGTGGAACCGACGGCGACTGGAAGCCATTGATCGGCGCAAACGTCGCTGCGCTCGCGCTCAGTTCATAGCCATCCATGAAGCCATTCTGATCTACGGCATAAGCAAAAGCCACAGCAGCGCCGCCACCGCCACCGCCGCCACCACCGCCACCACCGCTTCCTCCGCCAAACCCTGAACCGGTGGGCGTGCAGCTCGAACTGCCGAATGTGACCGCGCAATTGTAGGAGCCGCCGCAACCGGCCAGGAACATCAATGCCAGCGCCACCAGCACACTGAGTAGCACTCGAACTTGCATCTTCATGAACTGCCTCCACCTGAGCTTCACTGGTTGCGGACACCTGGCTGCAAGCGCTGAGGAAACGATTGCGAACCTGTTTCTCACCGTTCTGCTTCTCACCGTTCTGCTTCTCACTGCTCTACTTCTCGCCGGTCTGCTTCTCGCAAGCCCAGCCGTTCCACTGGCGCGTTGGCGCTCGCCCGCAAGGGCCTGATCAGCGGCAAACACGTGATAAAGCTCTTAACCTAATTGGGATAGTAGGTGGAAGGTAACTTAGTGGCAACGTTACGAATGTCACTGGCCCTTGAGCGGGAATTATGGGTACTAAATCGACCCGAAAAGACCGACACTAAGTCTGGAGTTGTGCGCGGTCTTCTAAGATCGCGCGTAAGCCTGAACAATTCCTGAGAGAGGTTGCCATTCAGATTTGGACCCGCAAATTTAGACTCTGGGCCGCCGTCGATTCCAGGGAATGACCAGGAAACTATGTAAAGGCGCGAGGGGCTTGGGGTTTGCCGGCTTAACGTTTTCTATCTGACCGCGTGCAAGCAACGCAGACCACACTTACTCACTCCTAATCTAAAGATAAAATCCTTCCGCGGCGCGCGAAAAAAAACCCGCTGTGACTATTGGACGTGACCAATGGTTTGCATAGTAACCACACATTTCCCTTGCCTCCATTATTAGAAGCTGACAACATTCGGATTGGAATCAGCGGGGATTTTTTCAGGAGGATTCTCTCACGTGAAACGCACAAACATTCTGGCCGCATTGCTGGTCACTCTGTCGCTCATCTCAACCGGATGCGGCACTTCGGATTACGTTCAGTCGATCGAGATCACGACGACAACCGGGAGCAGCGGTGGCTTCTTCAATCTCTCAGGCATCGATGGAACGCTGCAGTTGGTGACCAACACGGTCTACCACAGCGGCAAGACCGTCCCCGTCACGAATTCGGTCACATACACGGTTATGCCGGTAGGCTGCCAGTCTAGCGGAAGCCAACCTCCAAATGAGTGCGGGGCCGCGCTTCCGCCTTATGGTCCGAACACTGTACCCATTAATTCAACGGGACTGATGACGGCTGTCTCGGGTATCTGCACCTGGATTGATGTTGAGTCTGGGAACCCTCTCGCACTGCCGACACCACCCCAATATAACTGGCTCTACACCGGATACTATCAAGTTACGGCGACTTACAACGGCATGGTATCGCAGCCGGTCGCAATCGGCGTGGGTTCGGCAGCAGGAAATGCTCCCGACGGCACCTGCGGTCCCTCGTAGAACTTGGTTTTTGAGGTTCGCGTCTGCTCCCCCTGCAGACCCGACTCTGATCTGACGCTGTTTCCGCACATGTATCTTGTGTCACCCTCTGAAGCTGCGCGGCCACCGGCCGCGCAGCTTTCGTTTGCAATCTCACCCGCGCCCTCAAGCCTCGATCTTTCCTCCAGAGCAGCGTGTCTTCCCGCGCAGCGCACCGCACTGCCGGTTAAGCCTGCTCACAAATAAGCTCGGGACGCGGCTCTGGTCCCCGCCAGGCCACGAGGGAACCCTGGCAGTTAAAGTGGAGCAGGCGCCCAACGACCCGATAACGGGACACGATGCGTCGGTACTCAACCTGTATGTGAGACTTGAGTTTGAAGAGAGGATGTGTAACGAGTCCCCAGGCCGGGAAGTCAGGCGACCCCGCAGTCCACTGGCAACTGACCACTCGCCACTGACTCTTACTTATTTTCGCTCGACGGATTGAAGTGCAGTTCAAACGAATAGCCGGGCAGGTTGATGGGCACGGTGTAATCTGCGGCAACGTAAACCGCCATCAGACCCGGCGTGAGGATGCGCTGCACCGTGACCTGCTTCTCATCGATCGGCAGGTCATGCTCCTTGGCCTTGCGGAGCACGTCATTGCGAACGTCATCGTCGGTTTTTTGTGGATTCGCCCCCGCCATCATCGCGACCTGCCTGAGGTCGTCCGTAAAGCTGAAATTCGCCATTACGGGCGGAAGCACCTGAAACAACACGATTACCACAAAAACCAGTACCGCAACTCCAAGCAGTGCTTTAAAAGTTCCCATAGTCTTAAAACTGCGCCGCCGGGGCCAGCGACGCCACTTTCAGGTCCTGGCTGGCAGCACTCCTTGAAAATATTCCACTACCGTCGCGATCGTAACATCGCGTACTTCGCGAGTCGAGCGAAGAACCACTTCCACGGTGCCTTCGGTAACCTTCTTTCCAACCGTGATTCTAAAGGGGATTCCAACCAGATCGGCATCCTTGAACTTCACCCCCGGCCGTTCGTCGCGATCGTCGAGGATCACGTCAAAGCCGGCGGATTCCAGACGAGTTCCCAGGTCGACCGCCGCTTTCAGCAGGCTCTCATCCTTCACATTGACGGGAGTAACCACAATTTCAAACGGCGCAATCGAGGGATGAAGCCAGAATCCATTCTCGTCGTTGTTCTGCTCCACCGCGGCCGTGAGAATGCGCTCGATCCCAATGCCGTAACTGCCCATAATCGGAGTAACTTCCTTGCCGTTCTTATCGAGCACACGCGCGCCCATCGACTCCGAATAGCGGTAACCCAGCTTGAAGATGTGGCCAATCTCGACCGCCGTATCGATGCGCAGGGCTTTTCCGCAATTCGGACAACCTTCGCCCGCCGTCACCGCGCGCAGATCAACATAGGCCGTAGGATGAAAATCCTTCCCCGGCGTGAGATTCTTCAGGTGATAGTTCTCTTTATTCGCGCCGGCGATAAGATTCGCGCGGCCTTCGAGAGCCTTATCGACCAGCAGCACCGGCTGCCCCGCATCTTTTTTCAAATCCTTGGCCCACTCAATCCCCACCGGTCCCAAATATCCGGCGGGTGCTCGAAAGACGCGTTGAATGTCACTCTGTTCTGCCGGCGCAGAGTTAGTCCAGCCGTATTGTCCCAACACGGCAGCGAGCTTTGCGTCGTTGAGCTGATGATCCCCACGCATCAAAACCACGACATCGAGTCGTCCGACCATTCCTTTGATCGGATCGTGGGTGCCTAGACCGGAAGGCTCCTGGTGGCTTCGGACCTGATGGGCGACGTAAGCCAGAGTCTTGATCTTGTTCTTCGGCGAGACGCCCAGAAAACGCGCCACATCTTCAATCGTTTTCTGCCCCGGAGTGTGAACCTCGAGCGGCTTGCCATCGCCTTCGGGTTTCAAGTCTTCGACTGCCTCAAGCTTCGATGTAGCTTTCTCCATGTTCGCCGCGTAGTTGCAGCCATCGCAGCTCACAATCTGATCCTCACCGGCCGGAGTGCGCACCATGAACTCATGCGATTCCTTGCCACCCATCGCTCCCGAATCCGCCTCTACCACCATGTACTTCAATCCGCAGCGGTCGAAAATGCGGCAGTAAGTGTCGTAATGCTTCTTGTAGGAAAGATCCAGCCCGGCCGCGTCGATGTCGAACGAGTACGCATCTTTCATCATGAACTGCCGCACCCGCAACAACCCGGATTTTGGCCGCGGCTCATCGCGAAACTTCGGAGCGATCTGGTACCAGATCTGCGGCAACTGCTTGTAGCTGCGCAGCTCTTTCATCGCAATCGAAGTCATCACTTCTTCTTCCGTCATACCGAGCGCGAGGTCGGCGCCCTTGCGGTCTTTCAGGCGAAACAGGTTGTCACCCATCAAAGCCCAGCGCCCGCTGGCCTCCCAAATCTCACGGGGATGCAGCGCCGGCAGAAAAAACTCCTGCCCGATCCGGTCCATCTCCTCGCGCACGATGCCCATGATCTTGTTGAACGAGCGATTACCCAGAAAGAGATACGAGTAAATGCCCGCCGCCAGCTGCCGAATGTAACCAGCACGCACCAAAAACTTGTGGCTGGCTACTTCCGCGTCGGCGGGAGCTTCGCGCAGTGTAGGAATGAAGGATTCTGACCATCGATGCATATGGGATGAGCCTTGTGGAAGTGGGATTTGTTATTGTAGCAGCGACTTTCTTTGACTGGCTTCCAGCCCCTGCTAGAATGGTTACAGTCTCATGGCTAAAGCTCGCTACCGTTACAACATCATGCTGCGTCCCGAACCCGAGGGCGGTTACACCGCGCTGGTTCCGGCCCTACCTGGCTGCGTCACGTACGGTCGCACGGTAGACGAGGCCCGAGAAATGGCGAGAGACGCAATCTCGGGCTACATTGCCAGCCTGCGCAAACATAATGATCCCGTTCCGACTGACGACAACACGCTGGTGGCCTCTCTGGATTTGGAGTATTCCCGCTGAGAAGAGACTCTACAAGACTCTTCACATAAAAGCAGTGAAGTACTCGCATGGCAAAGCTACCCGCAGTCAAACCACGCCAGGTTGTTCGTTTTCTGGAGCAGAACGGCTTTGTTCTGGATCACACTTCGGGCAGCCACTTCATTTTTTTCCATCCGACGTCTCGGCGCAGAGCGGTTGTTCCCAGTCATAATCGCGACCTGCCAAAAGGCACCCTGATGTCCTTGTTGAGGGAAGCGGGATTCAGTCGCGAAGAGTTGATCGACTTTCTGGCCGGCAGATAGGCAATCGAGCGATATGTTCGGTGCTCGCGAATCGGCACTAGGAAGTCAGCCGCTTTAGAATCTCTTTGCCCAACTTCTGCGTTTCCCCGAAAAACTTCTGATACTCGACGAACAGCCGGTTCAACTCCAGAGCCTTCTCGGTCGAAGGATGCTTGCGCAAAATCATGTCACGCACGTGCACCGGGTTTGGCAGGGTCGCATCTTCAGTGAGTTCTTCCAGCGCCGTATTGGGATCGTAGTGATACATAAGATGATTGTAGCGCCGCCGTCCCAGGGAGCTGCCGGTGTTACACCAACTCGGTGCTCCAGAGATCGTGCAGATGCACAATCCCGTCCAGCTTTCCGCCTCTGCCGACCACCATCAGCGAAGTAATCTTCTTCTCTTCCATCATTGCCAGCGCGGTCGCGGCAAACTCTCCAGCCGCAATGGTCCGAGGATTCTTCGTCATGCACTCCTCCGCCGTCAGATCCATGACGTCTTTCCCGCGCTTCTCCAGCAGCCTGCGCAAATCGCCGTCGCTGATGATGCCCACCAGTCGCTCGCCTTCCAGCACCGCCGTCACGCCCAGCTTCTTGCGCGACATTTCATAGATCACGCCCGGCATCTTCGTCCGCGGACCCACCCGCGGTAGAGCCTCGCCCGAGTGCATCAAAGACTCCACCCGCGCCAGCCTCTTGCCTAACTTCCCTCCCGGATGCAAGTTCGCAAAATCCTCTTCCCTGAACCCGCGCTTCTCGCTGAGCGTAACCGCAAGCGCGTCACCCAAAGCGAGCATTGTGGTGGTGGAAGCAGTAGGCGCCAGTCCAAGCGAGCAAGCCTCCTCCGCAATCGAGCAATCCAAAGCCACATCCGCCGCAGAAGCTAGAGTAGATCGGCGAGCGGGTGATGCTGGTGTGGAGCGGGCACTCCCTTCGGCAAGCTCAGGGCGGGCTTTGCCTGTTGCTTTTGACTTTGACTTTCCTTTCCCAGCAGGTGCGGTCACTCCAGAAATCTCATCGCTTGTCATGGCAATCAGCGGCACCTGCAGCCGCTTGATCGTAGCCAGCAGCGCCAGAATCTCCTCCGTCTCTCCGGAAGCCGAAAGCGCCAGCACCACATCTCCGCGCACTACCATCCCCAAATCCCCGTGCAGCGCCTCGACTGGATGCAGATAAAGAGCCGGAGTCCCGGTCGAACTCAGCGTAGCCGCAATCTTGCGCGCAATCAGCCCGCTCTTGCCCATCCCTGTGACCACCACGCGTCCCGCGCAGGAAAACATCAACTCCACCGCTCGCCGGAACGCCGCGGCCATCGGGCCGCCGATGCGGTCCGCGAGCGCGCGCAGCGCTTCGGCTTCAATGCGCACCACGTTCTCGCCGATACTTTTCATGAAAACGCGATCCTAGCATCGAATTGAGCCATTAAGTGAATGAGTGATTGAGAGATTGAAGAATCGTCGAGTAGGTCTTGGTTCTCCAGTGACTCGATCACCCGATCGCTCAATGACTCAATCCCCTAGAAATGGTCATCGCTGCCCAGCGGCGTGACTGGCTTCTGCCCCAGCACGGCCAGCCCCTTAGCCTGGATAATCCGGTCCCACGGCCCCGACTGCCAGTTGTCTCGAATCTTCTCCGCAGGCTGCCATGGTGGAAGAGTTATCATCAAATTTCGCGCTGTCGAGTGCACGTAGGGTTCGTACATCGACCGCAATTTGTTCAGCTTTTGCCGCGCGCCATCTCCCTCCCGCAGTTTCAATCCCGCAGCCGCCAAAGTTCCTCGCAAGGTGTCAAATTCCGCGTCAGTGAGCCTTTCCGCCGCCAGCGGATCGTAGCGCGCATTCACCACCTGCGCCAGATCTACCGCCGCATGACGCGCCATGGCAAAAGTGAGCTTCGCTTGCCCGGGATGAATTCCGTCAACGCCGGTCAGCAGCAGAGAAGTTACGTCCAGTATGGTGAGCAGCGCTCCCAGCCATGACTGGTTGCTGTGCTGGGAACGAAAAAAACTCAGCACCGGATAAGAAATGTGGCTCTCCAGCAACTCGGCCGCCCAGCGCTCCCAGTCGTGCAAAACCCCGTCGAGGACCAGTTGTTCGATCGCCCGATTCTCCGAACTCCCGGCCAGCCGGACCAGCAACTCGCTGGCAGCGGGAGGAGATCCGGCACGCGCATCCAGCATCGAGATCTGAATCTCACGCCGGGAAAACGAACCGTACACCACCGGGAGATAGCCAATCACCACGCCAAGAAATGCAAAGCCCATGCCCGCTTCGATCACCGAAAGCGCGCGCGCCAGGCTCGACGTCGGCAGAATGTCGCCATAGCCTAGCGTGAAGAAGGTCTGTCCGCTGTGATAGACCAGCCGGCCAAACGTGATCGGCTCGCCACTCAGTTGTTCATGCTCACCGATCCCATATTGCACCAGAGCGAAGCCCAGAATCAGGGTCGTGGCCCAGAACACCAGCAGCGTGATCAGCGAGAGCGGCCCGAAGTATCCTAGAAAACTCTGCTGCCGCGAAAATGTCCGGATGCGGCGGGCAATGCCTCTCCACGGAATCCAGGTGCGGCGGTAGAACCAGGCGGTCAGCTTGAAATGCCGCGTCACCCGCCGCGGCAGCACCACCGTCTCAAACGCATCCAAAAGCACGACGCCGATGATCACGATGCCGAAGATAGCCGCGAGAATGCTGCCGTGATGGTTCATGGGAAGCTCAATTGGGCTCCGGCTTTCGGGCTTCGGGCTTGGGCGAAACCTTCCACCACTTAGGAAAGCTCAAGACTGACGCACCCCTTTGGCTCGGCCGAAGCCCGGCAGCCGAAGCCCGAAGCCCGCATTATTCCGGCTTGGGTTGCGCCGGAGGGGTCTGCGGCGGCGTAGTCGCGGGCGTTGTGCTCGTCGGCGTCGCTGGCTTTTTCGCGACCGGCTTCTTCTTTTTCACTACCGGCTTCTTCACCGGCTCGGTATCGTCGACCACGGTTTTCTTCGGAGGCGCGACCGGAATCGCCGCTTGCGCCGTCTTCAAGTCCGCGCGCAGGCGCACAATCTCCTGCTCTTTCGATGCTGCCAGGTTTTCCAGACGCTCTGCAATCTGTTTGCGCGTGCCCTCAAAGCTGGTCAGATCATTGGCCAGCGCCTGGAAGTCGTCCTTCGGTCCGAACGCTCCCGCCGCTTCCACCACGCTTCCCAGCACGTCGTACAGCGCGTCCAGATTCCGGTACAGCTTGAAAGTCGCGGGCACGTCTTCCGGCGCGCTGCGCACTTGCTTGATCATCTCCGGCAATGCATTCTGCAGATTGCGCTGGATGGATTCAACGTTCCCCAGCGCCTGCTTCTTCGAGGACCCGTCGGTCTTCCAGCGCTCGATGCGCAGCTTCGTAAGGTCGTCCTGCGCGCTCTTGGAGGTCGCCTCCAACTGCGCCAGCAGTCCATTGATCTGGGTCACCGACGCATAAGAAACCGGCTCTCCCTGCGGTGATGCCGCGGAAGCAACCGTTCCCTGCACCGAATATTGCGGGCTGGCTTGCGCCGGCGCCGCAGCCGCCTGACCGAAGGCGGTCGCACTCCCGAGCAGCGTGCACAGCATGTAACCACAAAAGATAGATCTTGAGTTCATTGAGTCTGGAGTCGGTGGCGTCGCGCGTGCAACAGAATATAGAGAACGCGAGAATACTACAAGCTGCCGCATCCCTTCGGCAGGCGCCGGGAAGCGCAGAACCCTTATTTCCCCGGTGTTTTGGCGTATACTACCTGGCGTTCGCAGAAGTTGCCCGGGATCAAACGCAGGCGAAATGCACTAACCCCGCCGGCATGAATGGACCCCGTCGTAAAGAGGCTGCGGATCACGTCCTCTTTTTCGAATCGCGCCCAGAGCAAGGTCCCGAGGTAAGGAGATCCCTATGAAACTTCAAACCCTGCTATCCCGTTTCTTTCTATCCGCCGCTGTGCTGTTGGTGGCGGGTGGAAGCTCAAGCTTTGCCCAGGACGGAAAACTCGTCCTTCACGTCACTCCCAAACAGGCCTACATCTTCGTGGACGGCCGGGCCATCAGCGAAGCAAGCGAACACCACTCCCTGAGCCTCAGCCCGGGCGACCACAAGATTGAACTGGTCAACTACGGCTATGCTCCCTCAACCCAAACCGTCACCATCACCGCCGGCAAAGATACTAAGCTCGAGGTCGCCCTGACGCCGGTCACCGGAACCGTTTCCGGTCCCTTCGGCGCTATTTCGATCGGGGGACCTCCTCGGGATGCGGTGCTGCTGAACGGGAAGACTCCCGACTATTTTGTTGGGCATGTCGACGAGTTTAATAACGACTGGATCTGGAAGCAGGAACTCGTCGTTCCACCCGGCACTTATCAGGTTACGGTCCTGTCCAGTGATAGCGATAAGGAAGCTTGGTCAGGCTCGGTCGACGTTCCCGCCAATCAGCGTGTCATTATCGACATCCCCAAGGGTGTCCGCAAGACGGTTCCCTGGTCGCGGGGCGAGAAACTGAGCGCCATACCTCGCTTCACCGTGGGCACAGCCAGTGCGACCGTCGCGGTTGCCAAGCCCACCGCGCAGTTATCGGTGACTACGGCGCAGGTCAACTGCGGAGATGCTTCACAAATCAATTGGACCTCGACAGACGCGCCTCGCGTCGAAATTACTCCGGTTGGACCGGTCGCAACTTCGGGTCAGGAATCCGTTAAGCCCATGCAGAACACCACCTATAACCTGACCGCGACGGGGCCCGGCGGCACCGTCACTTCCACCGCCTCCGTCAATGTGAACACAGCCGTCCAGGCCAATCTGGATCTTGCGCCGGCCGAAGTCCACTACAAGAAGGTCGGCGATAAGGTCGTCGTCGATGACAGCACGGCGTTGAACTGGAGCGCGAAAAACGCCTCAGCCGTTTCGATCGACGGAGGCACGGTCGATCCCACCGGCAGTCGCACTTTGCAGATCACTCCGAAGAAGACCGACCCCGGCGCCGTCGATGAAAATGTTACCTACACGCTCAACGCCAAGAACGGCTGCGGCGGATCTGAAACGAAAACTGCCACGCTGCACATCGTGGGCTCGATTGTGCAACCCGAAATCAAACTCGCGCGCAGCGTTTATTTCCCAACAGATCGGCCGCGATCGCTCAAGTCAGAGAAAGCTCTCCTCGACAGCGAAAAGGACACTCTGAAAGCCATCGCGACCTCTTTCACACAATACCTGGCGGACGAACCCGATGCTCGCCTGGTTCTCTCCGGCCACGCCGACAAGCGTGGGTCGGAAGCCTATAACCAGCCGCTCTCCGAACGGCGGGCCGCGCTCGCCAAAAAGTTCCTCGTGGAACAAGGGGTTCCCGAAGACAAGATTGAGACGCAGGCTTTTGGCAAAGAGCAGAACCTGAGTGCCGATCAAGTGAAGCAGCAGGTGGACCAGGATGCCAGCCTGAGCCCGGAAGATCGGCAGAAGGCTCTGAAGAAAATACAAACGATCGTGCTGGCCTACAACCGCCGGGTGGACATCACTTCGAAACCAACCGGGCAGGAGTCAGCGCGCGAGTATCCCTTCAAGGCCGAGGACTTCGCCAGGCTGGTTGACCGTAACGGTCCAGCGAAAACCGGCGGCGTCGAGATGGCAGCGAAGAAGGAAAAGATAAGCAAGAAGGACAAGTAGAGGTTCCGCGAACCACAAGTGAAAAAGGGTGGCCCACTCAAGCCGTCTTTTGGCTTGAGTGGGGCTTTTCACTCGATCCATCCTAACCACGTTCTGCCGCCCCACGGCCGACTCACACCGTTGGCGAAGATCGCTCGCTGGGATGATAATCAGATCATCCTATGCTCCGTCGAACCCAGCTCCTGTTATTCATCGTCACTGTATTCCTGGCTCCCGGCATTCAAACCCACGCCCAGCAGCTCGCCGGCCGTCTCATCCTGAAAGATGGATCCTACCAACTGGTCACAAAATATGAGATCAAAGGCGATCGCGTGCGCTACAAGAGCGCCGAACGCGACGAGTGGGAGGAACTTCCCTCCGCGCTGGTGGACTGGCCTGCGACCGAGAAATACGAGAAAGACCGTTCCACCTCCGCCATCCCCGAAGCTGCGGCTGTCGACAAGGAAATCGACGCCGACCGCGAAGCTGAACTCTCCCGCCTTCCGCAAGTCGCTCCCGGCCTGCGCCTGCCCGATTATTCCGGCGTCTTCCTGCTCGATAACTTTCAAGGCCAGCCGCAACTGGTCGAGTTGCAGCAGAGCGAGGGAGATATCAACCGCGACACCAAGGCAAACCTCCTGCGCGGAGTCATTCCCATGGCCGGCGCCAAGCAGAGCGTCGAAATCGAGGGCGAACGCGCCACCGTGCACGCCCACGTTGCCGTGCCATCGATCTACATTAATGTCGAGGATGGCTCTGCGGCAGCGCCCAGCGGCCAAACTTCGTCCGCACAATTGTCCCAGCCGAGCCTCGACGCTCCTCGCCCCGAGCAGCGAGCTTCCGAACCACAAGGCCCACAGCAGCCGCAGCAGCCCGAGCAGCCGCTAGTTCCCTTCGATCGTTTCCACATCGTCCACACCAAGGTGAAAGGCGGCAAGCGCATCGTCGGCGAACTGAAGCGCGCGCCCAACGGCAAGATCAGTCAGGACCAGAATTTCGTTAAGACCACCATCGACCGCGTAAGCGGCGGCTGGCTCAAGCTAACTCCCATCGAAGACCTCGCCCCCGGCGAGTACGTCCTGATTGAGACCAAGGGCAACGAAGGCATGAACCTCTACGTCTGGGACTTCAACGTAAACCCGAGCGCCCCCGCGAATGCCAATCCATGGAAGCCGGACGCGAAGCCAGCCGAGCCGGAGAAGAAATTGAGCAATTGAGCGACTGGGAGATTGGGTGATTATGCAATTGAAGATTTTTTTCAAATCGCTCGATGACCCGATCGCTCAATGACTCAATTCAGGACTCAATTCAGGACTCAATTCAGCCCGGCGTGAATGCCGAGATCTTCGGCAACCTTTCGTAGCGGTTTGTCTCGCGTCCACAGAACCACGGGCGAATTGACAAAGACAGACGCTATCAAGTGCGTATCGATCAGACCAATGCCCATGCTGTACAAACGGCGAGCCTCGATCGTGAGGCGCACCTCTGCCAAGTTAGGCATTCGCACCTGCGGCAACAGGTCGAGCAGTGCAAGCGTTTTCGCGCGCTCCCGCAAAGATCCAAGTGCAAGCTCCGCGATGACGAACGGGTGCATCACAATATTCCCTTGCTGAAGATGCTTGCGCATCTCTCTGTTTTCCGAGCGAAAGTGGTCAATCCAAATCGAGGTATCCGCGAGAATCAATTCGGCCGCCTGCGGCGCGGAATCTCTTTCAACTTGGGCATGGTGCCGCCCAGCAACGCCAGCCTGCGGGCGCTCTCCCGCTCGATGAGAGCCTTGAGAGCTTCCCGAACCAACGCCGTTTTCTCTTCTACGCCGGTGAACTCCTGGGCGATCCGTACCAGATCGTCGTCAAGCGCAAGGGTTGTTCTCATAAGAACTCCAGGCACCGATTATAGCATCAAATGATGTCGATTACAGTGCCACAGTTTGGGCAGAAGGGACGAGGGGTCGGCCCGGTCTGAGGGCTGATTGGCAAAATATCGCGATAGCGCGCGTTAACCGGCGGCCGAGTGTTTATAATCAAACAAGAGGTGCACTATGCCGGATATCAAGAAGGATTCAGCAACTTCCCCACGCCAGCCATCAAACGAAGCCGCCGTCTCCGAACGGTTGGAGAAAGATGCAGATGAAATGGCGGAGGCAGCTCAGAAAGTCGAACAGAAATATGACGAGGATCACGGTATTTTCACGAAGTGAGAGCCCGGTGATACGCGTATCTTGCAAAAGATAAGCGGTGATGGCGAAATGAAACGAAGCTGACGGCCCTCGTTATTCTCACGCCGAACGGCAGGATCGTCAGTTCGACTCTCGGGAAAGTTCTGAGCCCAAGCCGAGGGCTAGAAGCTGAGAGCTACTTCATCACTCCCCGCTGCGCAATCCCAATATTGTCCCGGGTCGTATTCTTCACCAGGTACATCATCTCGTCGGCCTGACGGATAATGTCATGCGCGTCGCGCGCATCATGCGGATAAGTGGCCAGTCCAATCGAAGCCCTCACGTTCAGATTTAGACCTTCATCGCGGCAAAAGCTGCTGGCCCGCAGCGCATCGCGCAACCGTTTCGCCACCACCAGCGCCTGGTCTTTCCCAGTCTGCGGCAACAGCACAACGAACTCGTCACCCCCGTAGCGGTAGGCAAAGTCGATCAAACGCAGTTGCGCCTTCACCAGATAACCAATCTCGGCCAGTAGCTTACTGCCGATCAAGTGTCCGTGGGTGTCGTTGACCGACTTGAAATGGTCGAGGTCAATAAACAGCACACTGAACTCGTAGCCGAAACGCGACGACCGGTAAACCTCGGTCTCCAGCGTCTTATAAAGATGCCGCGCGTTGTATAGCCCGGTGCAGTCGTCGGTGATCGTCAGTTCCTGGATCTTCTCCACCCAGCGCGCATTCTCGATCGCGATAGCGGCATAGTCGCAAAGCGCCTGCAGAAAGAAAACTTCCGGCTCGTTGAACTGCGCCATATCCACATTCACCAGCTGGATCACGCCCAGCACCCGCAGCCGCGATCGCAGTGGCACGCAGATCACCGAGTGCGTCTCCCACTGCGTAGTCTCATCGACCCGTTTGGCAAACCGCGGATCATTTTCCACGTCCGCCGATACCACCTGTTCGCCGTGCTTCGCCACCCAGCCGGCAATGCCCTCGCCCACTTTCAGGCGAACATTCTTCAGCGCTTCGGCGGCGTCGCCCACGGCAATCGCAAAATAAAGTTCATTGTGCTGCTCGTCCACCATCAGCAGCGACCAGGTGTCCGGACGGAAGTACTCCGCCATCTTTTCCATGATGGTCTGCAGAATCGAGTCGAGGTCCAGCGAAGACGTAAGCGCTTTCGCCACGTCGTGGAAGATGGTCATCTCCTGGCTATGGCGCGTCAATTGTGTGCCGGTGGCCTCGGGCATGCCTGATTCTCTGATCCTTAGTTTACTGATCTGGCTTTCGCAATGCTGGTTTCCCGACCCTAAGTTCTTTGATCTTCAGCTGGACGGAGTGACAGTTCCAAAAATTATAGGAGCGCATCGCCGCCGGGGCAATGAACGTTGGTAACCCGAACCCTTAAAGCCAATGCCACCCTCGAGTTAGCCGGTTACCCGAGAGGCCAACTGTCCGGTCCATGTAGGGACGGCCGCCTCCAGAGCCTGTCCCGAGCGAAAACCGAAGGAGCCTGCTCTGGGCGAAGCCGAAGGGTCCAGCCGATCGCAGCGAGGCGTCCCCTCCAAACGTGCTTCGGGAGTTTGCACGTTTGGCTTATCTCACTCTACGTCTTCCAGCAAGATGGCGTATCCTTAAAAGTACGATGCAAACACTCACATCCTCCAAAATCGCGCTCTGCGTACTCCTGCTGACAGCCCTTTGCTTACCCGCCGCGCAAGCCCAGAACGCCGCCCCCGCCGACTCCAAATCCGTTCCCGTGATCGATGGCGGCATCGGCCCCTGCACCGCCGACTTCAAGGTGGTCGATAATGCTGGCGCGCCCATCTACACCGCCAACATCAGCGTCCACATCGCCTACGGATTCATGTACGTCCGCAAGCTGGACCTGCAAATCGGCACCAGCGCCAGCGGCCAGGCCCGCTTCATCGGATTGCCCGACCGCACCAAGCAAGGCCTATTCTTCCGCGCCTCCGAAGGCGGCCGCGAAGGCTCAGCCTTCGTCGACCCCGCCAAAACCTGCAAGGCCGACCTCACCATCACGCTTGAGAAAAAGACTCAATAAGAGAATCGTAGTAAATTAGGTCTGATTTTCCGGCGGTCGAGAACCACCGCATTTTGCACCCACTCGACTTCCGCTCTCGATATTGCGAGGAAACATGAAAGCACTCATTTGTACATTCGCCCTGTTGTCATTCACTCTCACTGCCTGGGCTGCCCATCCCTTCAAGGTGGAAGACATGCAGCGCCTGGCCAGGGTTGCCGGCCCCCGCGTGTCGCCCGACGGGAAATGGATCGCCTTCACTGTCGTACGTAGCGACGTCGAGAAGAATAAGACAGTCACGAATATCTGGAGAGTCCCGGCCGCGGGCGGCGATCCCCAGCAAATCACCTTTGCCGACCAGGGATTCAATGGCGACCTGCGCTGGTCGCCCGACGGTCGCTATCTTTATTTCGTCAGCACACGCGTCGAGAACAAGCGGCAAATCTTTCGCCTGTCGGTGCAAGGCGGCGAAGCCAGGCAAATAACGGCCGTTCCCACCGGCGTTGACTCATTCTTCCTGTCTCCCGACGGCAAGACGATAGCCATCACTGCCACCGTATTCCCCTCCTGCACCGACATGGCTTGCAACGAGAAAATGGCCAAGCAGCGTGCCGATAACCCAGTGAAGGTCCGCGTGATTTCCGACATCCCCTTTCGTCGATGGGACACCTGGGTCGATGGCATGCGCAATCACATCTTCGTTATGCCCGCCGACGGAGGCGCGGCCAAAGATGTTACGCCGGGCGACGTCGATTCCCCTATCTGGACCGAGAGCGGCAGCGAGGAAGTTGCGTTTTCTCCCGACAGCCGCGAAATCTGTTTTTCCCGCTACGTCGAGAATGAAGCCTTAACCGGTAACAGCGACCTGTTCGTGATCCCGGTCGACGGAGGCGCGCCCAAAGCCATCACCACCAACAAATCCACCGACAGCACTCCGCTCTATTCTCCCGACGGCCGCTACATCGCCTACAGCGCCACGCTGCGTCCCATGCAGGAAACCGACCTCACGCGTCTCTTCCTCTATGACCGCAAAACCGGCGAGCACAAAAACATTTTCGAAGCGACCGATCGCTCCGTCGGGTCCTACGTGTGGGCGCCCGACAGCAAGAGTCTGTACGCGACCTTCGAAGACCGCGGCCAGGAGCCGCTGGAGCGGCTGGACGTCGACACCTTGAAATTAACGCCGTTGGAAACCTCCGGCGCGGTCAACGGAGCAGAAGTTTCCCGCGACGGTACATTCCTGGTCTTCACCAAAACAGATTTCTCCCACCCCGCAGATATCTTCCGGCTCAATCTTGGGGCCGGCGCGGGCTCGCCCACGCCTCTCACTCACATGAACGCTCAGGTATTGCAAGACATCGAATTCGGCGAATTTTCCAGCTTCACCTTCCACGGCTGGAACGGCGAAAACATACAGGCCTGGGAAGTAAAGCCGCCGAACTTCGACCCGAACAAGAAGTACCCGCTGCTGCTGCTGATGCATGGAGGACCCGAAAGTTCCTGGACGAATCTTTTCCACTACCGCTGGAACGCGCAACTCTTCGCCGCCGCCGGCTACGTGGTGATCATGCCGAACTTCCACGGCTCATCCGGCTTCGGCATCAAGTTCATGGACGCCATCAAGGGCCAGTGGGGCGGCGCGCCCTATGAAGATCAAATGAAGGCCGTCGACACCGCGCTCACCTGGCCCTACGTCGATACCACGCGCATCGCAGCGGCCGGCGGAAGTTACGGCGGCTACATGGCGAATTGGGTGGAGGGTCACACCGACCGCTTCCGCACCCTCGTCTGCCACGATGGCCTGTTTGACATAATCACAATGTTCTACTCGTCCGATCTGGCGGGCGGGGTCCAGCCTGAGTTCAAGGGCTCGCCCTGGGGAAACCAGCAGCCGTTAATCGATCAGGCGCCCTCCACCTTCGCAAAAAACTTCAAGACTCCAATGCTGATTATCCACGGAGAGCACGACTACCGCGTCGACCCCAGCGAAGGCTATGCCATGTTTCAGGTTCTCCAGGCCATGCACATTCCCTCGAAACTGCTGCTCTTCGAGGATGAAAATCACTGGGTGCTCAAGCCCGCCGATGACATCTTCTGGTATCACAATGTGCTCGACTGGCTGGACGAATGGGTAAAGCCCGACCGTGCCAGCTACGAGAAAAAGCTTCAGGCCACATCCGCGAACTGAAAGCGACGGGCGGGGCGGAGCAGGCCTTCAGGCCTGCGTTAAAAGAGCCCCAGTTTGGTCGGGCTTTCGCCCCTGAGGCACTTTCGCACTCGACGGTAACGTCGAATTCACACCCTCTTCTGGCATCGTCCCCCGCCTTCGCCTATGATTATTCCATCTCGATGCGGACGGAAATCTGACCCGTCTGCCGGAGTCAGCCTTGGGAGCATTCGGAGAAAAACTTCGCAAGCAGCGCGAGCAGCAAGGTATCGGGCTCGATGCCGTCTCCGAAACCACCAAAATCAGCACTCGCATGCTGCGTGCCCTCGAAGACGAGCACTTCGACCAGCTTCCCGGCGGCGTCTTCAACAAAGGTTTCGTCCGCGCCTACGCCCGCCAGGTCGGCCTCAACGAAGAAGAAGCCATAGCCGACTACCTGGCCGCACTACGCGAGAGTCAGGTACGCGAAAATCAGTCGCGCGAAGATCAAGTCCAGGGACACTCCGGCTCGCCGGAAGTGCGCGATCGTCTCGACCACGATCGCGCCGGTCACGATCATCCCGGCAACAAAACCGGCCGCCAGCTTCTCACCGAAGATCGGCGCAAACAGTTTCGTCGCAACGAAGATCGTCGCAATGAAGATCGTCGCAACCAAGATCGTCACAACCAGGATCGTCACAAGGAAAATCATCCTGATGAAGCTCCCCGCGATCAAGATCTTTCCTCATCGTCCGATTCCGTAACCCATCCGCCCGCAGCGCGTTTGCGCCAAAGATATCCGACCGGAAACCCCGAGGGCTCCGCTTCCGACACTAACCTTAACCGTGATTCTGCCGCCGAAATTCCGTGGGGCAAACTGGCGGTCGCATTGCTGCTCCTGACCCTCACGCTCGCGCTGTGGAGTTCTCGCCGCCACCGCGAGCCCGCATCCGCACCCGCACTCGCTTCCAATCAAACTCCGGCCGCCGCTCCCACCAGCGCCCCGCCGTCACGCCCCAGCCAGCCGTCACATGCGGCAGCTACGCTGAAGGCAAGAACACCACTTGCCGGAATCCCGTCGTCCGGCAAACCTTCCACTGGACCAATCGCGACCGAATCCGCCACCAGCGCCGCCACCACGCCTCCTGCAAACTCATCCCCCGCCAATCCCACGACCGAGGAGGTGACTGCCCCCGCCGCTCCAGTCACCTCGACCAACACCTTCAGCGTGCTGATCCGCGCCGACGAAACCAGCTGGGTCTCGATCACCGCCGACGGCAAACCCGTCGCCCATGAAACCCTGATCGCGCCCGCGCACACTTCGGTTCGCGCCAGCGGCGAAGTCGTAGTCAAGGCGGGAAACGCCGCAGGCATCAGCTTCGAACTGAACGGCAAGGAAATCCCCGCCCAGGGTAGCGAAGGCGAAGTCAAAACCTACGTCTTCGATGCTGCCGGCTTTCGCGTGCTCCCGCCGGCGCCAGCCCCCGCCACAGCTCGCTAGCCTCCTCCCGAAAGATCCTGACCGCGCCGTGCAGTTACCGAAGACACCAACTATCCCGAAAATTTCTTGCCGCCGTCTTCCCCACGACGCTACGCTGGCCCCATGAATGCCATATTGAAATCCAGTCTGATCCTGTTAGCCCTGTCTGCTTTCGCGCTGGCGCAGAGTGCCCCCAGGAAGAGCCAGGGCAGCGCCTCTAAGACTCAGACCGCCGCCCCTCCGGCAACCTCCGGCGCCAATGGCAACGCGGGCCAGCACGACACAGGCGCCGACAAGAACACCGCATCGCACACCGGCAACATGGTGGGCAATCACAAGGATGTAATGGAAACCGTCGACAAGAACTCCGGACACACCAGCAACATGTCAGGCAATCACAAAGATGTGATGGGCACTGCAGCCAACCCATCCGCCGGCAAGACCACCCAATCGAACCCCAATTCTCCGCACTGAAGCTCCCCTGGGTTTGAGAAGCTTGGTCTTTTGAGACGCTCACTCGAAAGGTTCGAACTCCGCTGATTGCGCGCCCAGCGCCGCCAGCGCCTGCTCCAGCGTGCGCACCACTTCCAGCAAAGGCCGCGTAGACTCTCCCAGCATCTGGAACATGCGCGCCAGACCAAATCCCACCGCAGCCGGGGCTACGAGGATCAGACGCCGCCGGGCCGAATCAGCCATCGCGGGTTCCTGCTTCGCCAGTTCCCGCAAAAATTCAGACGATAGCGCCCAATCATTCACCGATGAGAAGTCGACAATCCCAGCCCGAACATCGACCGCACGCGTGTGCGTCCGAACCCGCTGATAAATCTCCCCCAGCAACTCATCCGTAAGCCGCCCCTTAACCCGCACCAGCAGGATTCTGTTCCTCGGGTCGATCTCGAATCGGAAATCCATTGGCCCAGACTTCCTCGCGGCGTAGAAACGTCCAGCATTCTACACCCCGAGCAAGCCTAAAGCTTAGCTGGGAAGCGGGCGGGAGGCCCATTCAAGCCGTCCCTTGGCTTGAGTGGGACAGTTACCGAGTTCGGCCGGCTCGAAATATTCTCTCGGCCGATGAGGCGTTTCGCCCGCGCTTTCCGCCTTTCTGTTTACGCGCGGGACTCAGCCTTCGTCGGGAGACAAGGCATTTCACTTGCATAAGGAGAACTTCATGACAAAAAACTTCGCGCATCTCACATCAAGGCTGGCTCTGACGGCCGCAGCAGTCCTTCTGTTCTCGGCAATGTCAGCGGCCCAAAGCCTGCCCAACTACACCAACTTTCCCATGATCGGGCTGGTTCGTGGACAGACGCTGCAGATCAACATCGTGGCATATCCGCCCGTTCCCTGTTTCGCAAACCTCGGATTTCAGGACGTCGACGGCGCTCCCGTGGGCACGACTACATATGTCGCGCTGCAGCCTGGCCAATCGGCATCGCTGGCGCTGAATGGAAACTCACTGACAAACGTGCCCGGCCAGCGCGTTGAAGTGCAGCCTACAGTCACTGTCGCTGCCGGAGTCGTTAGCCAGTGTAGCGCCTCGGCCGAAATCTACGATAACGTGCTGGGCCTCTCCAGCGTTGCCGTTCCGGGCGCGGCCGGTTGGACCCTGAATCCTGTTTTCGGCATGATCGGCGTGACCGAACTGCAGACGGTGCGCTTGAACGTGGTGGCGTATCCGCCCGATCCTTGTGTCGGCCAACTCAGTTTTGTCAACTCTCAGAGTGCGCAGGTCGGCAACACACTCAACGTGCAGCTTGCTCCCGGACAGGCGGCGTCGCTCGATTTGCCGGGAAGCACGCTCGTGACGAAATTGGGTCAGCGCGCCGAAGTGCAACCAGTTGTGACCGCTCCGAATGGGGGCTGCGTTGCTTCGGCTGAAGTGTGGATCAACGTGCTGGGCGCCACGTCGGTATATTTTCCGCCGGATCCATGCTCGGCGAGCACGAGCTGCGCGGTGCCCTAACGCGGGCAGCAAGCGGGGTTCTTGGTGAAGGTATGAGTCGGACGGCAATCCCCATGGAACGGCGTGGGAGGGCGGCGCGTTCGCAGAAACCGGCACCATGTATCAACTCACGCTCGCGGGCGTTGGGACCAAGGCGGGTGCCCCACTCAAGCCGCCCTTGGCTTGAGTGGGGCAATTCCAGTGCTGGATGTATGTGTTTCGCCTGCCCGGAAGCTTTATTCCGATGTACCCCGTGTTCCCCTGTGTCCTCTGTGTTTAGTTTTTTTAAGCCGTCGTCTTCTCAGTCTCTGCTCTCGGCAGACAAAATTCGCTACAATTTCCCATCAACAACAAAGAAGATGTGGATATGGCGAACCCACCAGACCAAAACCTGCTCGAGGCTCTGCTCGATTCCTGGGACCGCAACAACACCATACTCGTCAACCTGCTCCGCGCCATCCCAGAGGGTGGACTGGAGATCAGGGCAACGGAGGGCAGCCCCTCCATCGCGCAGATGTTCGCACATATGCATTACGTGCGGCTTGTATTCCTCTCCGAAGACGCTCCGGAGTTCGCCCCAGATCTGCCCAAGAAAGTTCTGCCCGAAGAAGAGTGGGCGGACGAGCGCGACCGAACTCGAATGGCGCAGATGCTGAACGACAGCGCCCAGGCCGTTCGGGACGCAGTGAAGAGCAAGGTGCAGGCAGGCCAGGAAATGAATCTTCACTTCGATCACCCGATCCTCCTGCTCCAGCACATGATCTGGCACGATGGCTACCATCAGGGTCAGATCAAGCTGGCCCTCAAACTGGCGGGCCGCCCCCTAACCAATAAGGAAGCCGGCCCCCTAACCTGGCGCGTCTGGATGAACAAAAAATGAGCAGCAGAAATGACAGGCAAGTGGCCGGGTGCCCCATCCTTAACATCGCGCTCTTTGCGATGTTAGGGTGGGGATCTTGACTTCCTATCTTCAAGCAACAGGTGAACGGGTGGCCCACTCAAGCCGTCTTTTGGCTTGAGTGGGGCGGCCCGACCACTGAACGTATCCTGTACTGGTTCATGTGCCCGAATCTGCTCGCCACCCCGATCCCTCCGTCCACCACGCCAATTCCGCTATTGAATTCATCCTGTGGCATTTAGCCCCAAAACCGTTGCGCGGCCGGGGACCCTCTGTTAGCCTTTTCAAGGACTTCTTTCGGCGGATCTTGTTCCTGACTGATCCCAACAGTAGAATGTTTACTCAGTCTTTTCTGCGATCCTAGTGAGCACGAGCAATACCCCCTACCGTCGCCGGAAATAAGGTCCAAAAGCAGTTTCCTAAGGAGAACGAATCTTGGCAGCAAACAAAGAACCGCATTTTATTTACCTCTGAATCCGTGACCGAAGGCCATCCCGATAAGATCGCCGACCAGATTTCCGACGCCATTCTCGACGCTTGCCTCGCCGAAGACACCGCCAGTCGCGTAGCCTGCGAAACCCTCACCGCCACCGGCCTCGTAGTCATCGCCGGAGAAATCACCACCAAAGCCTACGTCGATTTTCAAAACGTAGTCCGCGGTACCGTTCAATCCATCGGCTACGACAACGCCGTCTACGGTTTCGACTGCAACACCTGCGCCGTAATCTCCAGCATCAACAAACAGTCCGGCGACATCGCCATGGGCGTAGACACCGGCGGCGCCGGCGATCAGGGCATGATGTTTGGTTATGCTTGCAATGAGAATGAGGAGTTGATGCCGACTCCCATCTCGCTGGCGCACAAGCTGACCATGCGGCTCTCGCAGATGCGCAAGAACGGAACGCTTCCCTTCCTTCGCCCCGACGGAAAATCCCAAGTCACAGTTGAATATGATTCCACAGGTAAAGTGCTCCGTGTCGATGCCGTCGTAATTTCCACGCAGCACGCTGAGAACGTCAGCAACGAGGAATTGCGCGCCGGCATTCTGAAGCATGTGATCCAGGCCGTGATTCCCGCCCACCTGCTCGATGAAGACACCAAGTACCACATCAATCCCACGGGACGCTTCGTCATTGGCGGCCCCATGGGCGACACTGGTCTCACCGGCCGCAAGATCATCGTCGACACCTACGGCGGCATGGGACGCCACGGCGGCGGCGCTTTCAGCGGCAAGGATCCGACGAAGGTCGACCGCTCCGCAGCCTACATGGCGCGCCACATCGCCAAGAACATTGTCGCCGCGAAGCTCGCCGACCGCTGCGAGGTTCAGCTCGCCTACGCCATCGGAGTAGCCGATCCGGTAAGCGTCCGCGTCGATACTTTCGGCACCGAGAAAGTCGATCCCGCGATCATTCCCGACCTGATTCGCGCCGCACTTCAAGCTGACTCCGCGCGGCATCATCGAGTCGCTCGATCTGCGCCGCCCCATCTATAAGAAGACGGCAGCCTACGGCCACTTCGGACGCAACGATCCCGACTTCACCTGGGAAGCGACCGACAAGGCGGCAAAGCTGGCAAGCGACGCCGGCCTGCGTGAGCCAGTGGGTCAGGCTGTGCGGAAATAATGGTCGACCTCCAGCGAGGATAGTCATCCCGAAGCGAAGCGAGGGATCCTGGGGTTTGCCGGCGCATGCAACGCCTGCCGCTCCAGGCAAGAACCAAGATCCCTCGCTGCGCTTCGGGATGACAGTGGTTCCGCGCTTCGGGATGACACGGTTCTGCCCTTCGACGACATGGCGTGGGCCGGATCGGCTAACGAGGGTTCAGCCGGGGAAATAGGCCGAAAGTGCCACTCCCCGAAGAGTATTTAGGCATGCTGATCTTTCCCCCGATTCGTGTATTCTGAAAAAGCAGCAAGCAATCAAACGAGCGAGTCGAATCAGGCAACCCAGGTAACCAAACAAAATTTTCAGCAGCAAAGCGCCACAGGAGGCGTATGTCATCAGCAGCACAAGTCAGCAGTGATATCAAGAGCCTGGAACTGGCCGAACTGGGCAAAAAGCGCATCGAGTGGGCGAACCAGTCCATGAAGGTGCTGCAAATCATTCGCAAGGAATTCATCAAGAACCAGCCGCTCAAAGGCATCCGCATCTCGGCCTGCCTGCACGTCACCGCAGAAACCGCGAACCTCGCGATCTGCCTGCGCGACGGCGGCGCCGACGTAGTCCTCTGCGCCTCGAATCCCCTCTCGACGCAAGACGACGTTTCCGCCAGCCTGGTCCGCGATCAGAGCATCCCCGTCTACGCCATCAAAGGTGAGGATAACGACACGTATTACAACCATATCCTCGCTGCCATCGATCACAAGCCGCACATCACTATGGACGATGGCGCCGACCTCGTCACCATTCTCCACACCAAGCGCACTGACGCTCTGGAAGGCGTGATCGGAGGTACCGAAGAAACCACGACCGGCGTAATCCGCCTGCGCGCCATGGCGAAAGAAGGCGTGCTGAAGTTCCCCATCGTCGCCGTGAACGACGCCGACACCAAGCATCTCTTCGACAACCGCTATGGCACCGGACAGTCAACCATCGACGGCATCATCCGCGCCACCAACTTCCTGCTCGCAGGTTCGAAGTTCGTGGTAGCCGGCTACGGCTGGTGCGGCCGCGGACTCGCCAGCCGCGCCCGCGGCAACGGCGCCGAAGTCATCATCACCGAAGTCGATCCCACCAAGGCTCTCGAAGCCGTCATGGATGGCTTCCGCGTGATGTCGATGACCGAAGCCGCAAAGTTAGGCGACGTGTTCTGCACCGTCACCGGCAATAAGAGCGTGCTCACCAAAGAACATTTCGACCTGATGAAAGACGGAGCCATCATTTCGAACTCCGGCCACTTCAACGTCGAGATCGACATCCCGGCGCTCGAGAAAATGTCGTCCTCGAAGCGCACCACCCGCACCTTCGTCGACGAATATTCCTTGAAGGACGGCCGCAAGATCAATCTGCTCGGCGAAGGCCGCCTCATCAACCTCGCCGCCGCCGAAGGCCATCCCGCCTCGGTAATGGATATGAGCTTCGCCGACCAGGCCCTCTCAGTCGAGTACATGGTCAAGAATTTCAAGACGCTCGAGAAAAGGGTCTACAAAGTCCCCGACGAACTCGACAAGCGAGTAGCCAAGCTGAAGCTCGAGTCCATGGGAATCAAAATCGACCGCCTCACCCCGGACCAGGAAGAATATCTGGCAGGCTGGAGCGAAGGAACCTAAAGGCAGTGGTCAGTTGTCAGCGACCAGTGGCCAGTTTTTGCGGGGCGGCGCAAGCCGTCCCGCTTGCTTTTTGCACGTCTGACCACAGGCCCGCTCAGACAATCAGCCCAGCATGCGACAATCTTCAGAGCGACGCTGAATTGCCCTCTTCAGGTCGGCATCGCACCATGGAGCACCATGCCAAATACTTCGAAACATTTGGAGCCGCGTTGGCCTGTGATGCTTGCTCTGCTTGCCATAGGCGGATTGCGCCTTTCTCTGCCCGAATCCCTGTCAGCGGGTCCCGACTGGTTGATCCTGGCCGTTGTCGGAGTGCTTCTGATTCCCACGACGTGGGCGCGCCAGCGCGGCAAAGACAGCCTCAATAAGTTTTTGGGCTATCTGCTCAGCTCCATCGTCACGGTCGACATGATCTGGTCGCTTGCACTGCTGGTCGCGGCTCTACCCGCGCATCGACAGTCTCCGAAGGAGCTGTTGCGTTCCGCCGCCGCCTTATGGATTACAAACATCCTGGTCTTCGCCTCGTGGTACTGGCGTTTGGATGCAGGTGGCCCCCGCGAGCGTGAGTTGCGTGGCGTACATACCGACGGAGCATTCCTTTTCCCCCAGATGACTCTCGATCAGCAAGCCAAGCGCGAGATGGGAGAGCAATGCTGGAGTCCAGGTTTTGTGGATTACCTGTTCCTCGCCTTCAATACCAGCACCGCATTTTCACCAACTGACTGTCCCGTATTATCAGCCTGGGCCAAAATCCTCATGATGGTTCAATCGCTCATTTCCCTGACCACGGTGGCTCTGTTAGCCGCTCGCGCAGTAAACATTCTCTAGCGTCCCGGCACCATGAGTGAGTTGGTTCGAGAAGCATACATCTTGTCATCCTGAGCGGAGCATGCGGATTCGCCTTATGAATCCGCATGCGCAGTCGAAGGACCCCTGCACTCCCACCCCCACCTCAGCCGCGTCAGGGAGTTCTCCCACATCTCCGCCAACCCTCGCCGCTAAGGGCACTAGGGGAATCTCAATCAAGGACACGCCGGGTGCCCCATTCATCTCGCTTTTTGCGAAGGGTCGGACTCCATGACTGCAGCATGTTTGGGATTTCTATGCGCAGCCACGCCTGCCCGCTGGCTTTTGATTTTGAAGCGGGGCAGCGCAAGCGCCCCGCTTGGTTTTGCATACGGCTACCCAAACCCCTTGTCATTCCGACGCGCGAGCGAAGCGAGACAGGAGGAATCCGCTGTCCCGCCCGTGCTCGACCGACTTCCCCAGTCCTGACGGTCGGGGAAGCGCCGGATCGGGAAGGCACGACTTCAGTCGTGCCGCCACGGTCGCCGCCATTCAAGCGGCTTGAAGCGGGGCGGCGCAAGCGCCCCGCTTGAATTTGACGGTTTCGCGACCGAGCGCGCGGCGACACCCCAACTAAGTCCGCGATCTGTCGATGAGGCTCTTGTACCGCTGGTCGAACATGTCCTTGCCTTCTGGAACTTGATCGGAGAGTATCTGCCAAAGGTACGACACCGAGTCGAAGTTTCCGAGGGAAAAATGAGTGCTCAGTTCGGTTATGATGGCGAGAACTATCAGCGCCAACCGTGAGATCTGCGTGAAGCGAAATATCTGGATCACGTGGCTGTCCACAATCTCTTTTTCCCTCCCTCCCACTATTTCGGCAAGAACGAACGGAGCGATTCTGTATACGCCGCTGCTGCTCAAGTGCGCTTCTCGGGAAAGATCCTGGTAGAACCACTCGTAGAGCCATTTCAGAAACGCTTGACTTTGCGTTTTCTTGCGCATGAGTTGAGTCGGCGTTCCCCACCAGGGGATCAGGCTGATCTTTTGCTGCTCCTCCTGGGTCAGGCTTAGGAAAGCCGCCATCGCGTCGAGGATTCTGCCTCGATTTGCGAAAAAGTCGCTCCACTCAGGATCATCGCCGAACCTCTCGTGCAGCATTTCGTACTCCTGCTTGGATTCCCGCCATCCCGCCTTTTCGTACTCCAGCACACGGGCGGCGTAATCGTCGAACATATACACGAGCGTGAACAGCAGATCGAGTAACTGACGATTAACGGCGGGGACGATCAGAACATAGTTTGGCCTGCGATTGAGATCCTCCGGCGTATCCGCGACAAGGTACCGGACGGCGTCATAGGAATTCTTCGTGAACCTCACCGTGGCATTAAGGCCGACCAACTGGCGCGCAGAGTGCCACCGCTGGCTCTGCTCAAAGCTTCTCACTCTGCGCTGCAGGTCTCTATCTACATTGAATAGCAGGCCGTCGAGCTTGGCTCGAACGAGCCCGTAGTCAACGCGCCTGAGCGGTCTTAGCGTAAAGGGTATGTCTGTGAGCCAGGGCGGCTTGGTTTGCTTCATCTCGGTTACGTCAATTTTACATCCGCGCGAGCGGCGGACCCTTCGCTCTTTGACAGATGGGGCGGGATTCCATAGTCGCGTCCCGCACGGGATTTGCTCCCGTTAGATATTGCTAAATCATGCTTTACAATACTTAGCATGAGAAGCACTCGCACCCTATCCGTAACCTTGCCACCGGAAATGCTGAAGCGGGCCCAGTCCATAGCCAAGCGGGAGAGCCGCACCATGAGCGAACTGATTCGGGAGGCGCTTCGCCACTACGACCGGCGCGCGCGGTGGGATGAGGTCAACGCCTACGGCCGCCTGCACGCCGAAGAGCTTGGCCTTCGCGAAGGAGACGTGAAGCGCTTAGCCCACGAATCCCGCCGCGCCTCCAGCAGCAGGGAGCGACGACCCCCGACGCTAAAGAGAATGGCGGCACAGATCACTGCCAAGAACCGCTACGGTGAGACGTCGACCAAGCCTGCACGTGGAAAAGAAAAGCTGGCCTCTTAATAGCGCGCTGGCATGGGACGAGCCTCTCCCGATCCTCTCGCTGACCTTGCCCTTCCCGAAGTGGGAATCCGGCAGACATTTCTGCATCATCGGAATCTTCCCTTTGTCCCGGTGGCATGGGAGAGTGGAATCGGTTCGGAAATTGCGCGGCCAATGGCCGCGTTTTTTGTTCGGACACATCTCGACTAATCGGCAACCAAGCTCGAAAAAGAGGCCAAGTGCGTGAAAAAACCTCGTGGCATGAACATCAAGAACTCCAAAGACCGGGGAGCATGGGCCGAGATGTGCTTCGCACTGCGGGCCGTCGAGGAGGGACTACGCCCGGCCAGACCCTGGGGAGAACCATCCGGATACGATTCTCTGGTGCACCACAAGAGCACGCGAATCTTCCGTGTTCAGGTGAAGTCCACCATCTACAAAATGGGACGCTGCTACCACTGCACCATCAGAACCGGCAACCACCCCTACAAGAAAGATGCGTTTGATTTCATAGCCGCCTACGTAATTCCCGAAGACGTCTGGTACATCCTCCCCGAAAAAGTAGTCCGTGGCATGTCGACCGTAGGCCTGTATCCAGCCATGCCAGGCGCGAAATACGACGCCTACAAGGAAGCCTGGCACCTCCTTCGCGGAGAAACTCCTGGGCTCGTTGCGCGAATCGAGGCTCGCGCAGAGCAAGATTTTGCCGAGGTCAATTTTCAACCAACGCCTTCAGCCTGCCCAGCGCCTGATCCCATTGCTGGGAAACGAAATCGAGGTATTGCTTCATTCCTTCGATGGGCCCGGGATCGAATTCGAAACGGGTCTCGCGGCCCCGATGATTGCTGCGCACAATTCCCGCGCTCTCGAGCACGCGAAGATGTTTGGTGATCGCTTGCCGGGTCAGCCTCGAACCCTCCGTCAACTGGGAGATCGACTGAGGCTGCCCCGCACAGAGCTTCCCCACCAGCGCCAGCCGCATCTCGTCGCCGAGCGCCGCAAATACAGCGGCACGCGGCCGCCGTTTGAAGGCCGTGCGGCTACGGCTTTTGTGTGACATATTTTTCGATGTTCTTCATTTGTTCGGTCCAGCCGCCGTCATTTCTTCGGAAGGCTTCCAGACGGCGATCGCCAGGAAGCTTGTCGAAGCCGGACTCGGTCAGCACCAGCAGCGTACCACTGGCGGTTTTCTCCAGCCGGAACTCAACGAGCGTGGTCGGCTCGTTCGAGCAGTCGGCAGGATAGTCCGCTTTGTCGATGGATTTCGGATGCGGCCAGGTGAAGGAAAAAAGCCGCTCCGGCTCCATTTTCTGCACCGTCGCTTCCCACTTGATGTGTTCGTAGCCGGGATGAGTAATCCGGCCGCGCGAGATCTGGCCCGGCACAAATGGCCCGTCCAGCTTCACGCAAAACCACTCGCCAAACTCGCGGTAATCGGTCAGCGCGCGCCACACCCGCGCAACCGGCGCCTTGAGTTCAATGCGCTTCTCAATGCGGTCGTTCATGTTAGGCAACCTCCGGGTTGCATATTAGATTGCATATTAACTTAGTGCCTCGCGATATGCAACTGTAAGGTTGCGCTTCATATTACACTTCCAAGCGGGAAATAAATCAGGAAGCGGCAGGCGCAGGGAAAAAAAGGGGGCGGCTCGCGCCGCCCCCGTGCAGCGTTGGGGGACAAACAAACTGTATAGGTCCCCGGGACAGCTTGCGCCGGCCCGGGGACCGCGACGGGGGAGGCCCGCGCATCCGAAGGAGTATTCCCTCCGGAATGTTTCAGAACACAATGCAGCTAGTAGCGGCCCTGGTCGATCCACAGACGGACTTTGTCTTCCACGGAAAACCGGCTGGTGGGCGTACCCGCAAACTTCGACTCCAGTGCAAACGCGTGCGCTTCAAGCGGAACCGAGAAATGAAGTTTGGTCCGCACAAAACTGCGCACGAAGATGTCGGTATAGCGCTCGAGTCCCAGAGCGTCAAACTGGACCGCATGCACCAGGCCGTGAAACAGCGCGCGCTCCGTCATTTTCTCGTTGAACACCACCACATCGAGAAATGTGAGCGAATGCATGTGCGTAACCTCAGGCAGGTTCACGAATCCCAAAGCCTTGTATTCCTCATAAAAAGGCGGATTCGGGACGCGCGCCCCCCGCAGCTCGACAATCCTCACCCGGTCGAGCAAGGCCGCAGAAAAAAACGGCCACATCAACGCCTTCTCACGATTGCTGAGCGGCACGGCCGAGGCAAGATAGTGCTCACGCTGCTCTTTGAAATAAACGGAAACCCGCTTCACCGCCTCGGCGATCTGGTCCTCTGTAACTTGGGGCGCGCGCTCAGGGCCCGCCTCGATCGCGGGAATCTTCTTTTCAATGGACGAATAAAATTCGCTCAGCGCCGCCGCCGACTGCACCGACTTGCGCAAAATATCGCGCTGCCCAAAGCGCGCCAAATCCTCCGCCGAAAACCGCAACCGCAACTGGTGTGTTGCACAATGGGCGCTTAGTAGTTCCAGCTGGGCGTGCTGGAGTTCTGAATTCATCTGAGCGATGGAAAGTCTATCGTCAGGGTTTTCCCACGAGTACATTATCTTCATCTACTCCTGTAAGGCTCTTGGCTACCGCAGAGGGGGCCCGGCTATGAGATAAGTTATACGTCGTTATGTTTACGGTGTCAACATAATTATTGAGGGAACAAACTTTGGTAATGGGGCTGGAGGACGGAGCATCTATTGCCTGTACATTGTTATGTTTACGATGTATACATAATTGCGAGGTTTCGTTTTTTTCCGAGAGGAGGACCTGTGCCGCGGCGAGCTGACCCTGACCTGGAAGACAAGATTCTGGATGCAGCGCAGAAGTTGTGGAAGAAGGGCGGAGAGAAGGCGCTTACCATGCGGACGGTGGCGCGGGCGGCGGGGACGAACACGCCGGCGGTTTACCGGCGCTTTCGGGACCGGGACGACATACTGCGGGGGCTGCTGCAGCGCACCCGGTGGGAGATTGCGGCGCAGTTGGATGGGATTTCTTCTCCGGAGGAAGGATGCGAGCGGTATCTGGATTATGCGCTGAGCCATCCCCGGGAGTACGAACTGTTTTTCCAGAAGGAGTATGAACTTTTTCATTCGGCGCGTTCGGTGCGGGCCGGGGTGAAGCCTACGGTGCGGCCGGTGCGGGACGTGATGCGACAGAAGGTGGCCGAAAAGCTGGGTGGTTCGCCTGACGACCATCTGGCCGTGGTGATGGCATTGCAGATGGTGGTGCATGGGGCGGCGATGCTGCTGATTGAAAAGGCGATCCTGCCGGAGCATGCGGCGGAGGCGCGGGCGGTGCTGACGGCTTCGGTGGCGGCGCTGCTGCGCGCGGGTGATGGGCTGTGATTTTGATTTGGGCTGGCGCTTGACCACCGACCCCACCGGGACGGAGAATTGCCGCATCGGCTTTCCTTCCCCAGCGCTCCCGCCGAGTAAGGCTCTGCCATTCAGTTCTTCGGAGGATGCCATGATGTCCGTCCGCGTTTGCTTCCTGCTCTTCGTCAGCGGGTTGACGATGGCGCAGTCCAATCCTGCGCCTCCCATCAATCAACCGCTGACCAGTGGCGCGCCGAATCGCGTCTCACAACCTGATACCGCGACTCAGGGCAAAATGGTTGAGAGTTACGGCAAGTTGCCGCTCAGCTTTGAGGCGAATCAGGGCCAGACGGATGGGCGCGTGAAGTTTCTGTCACGCGGCAGCGGCTACTCGCTTTTTCTGACGAGCGACGAAGCCGTCTTTTCGTTACGCAGCAGCAAGGCCAAGACCGCAAGTGATAAATCTGCGCACGCCCTGCCGGCACGGCAGCCTGAGGAGCTCGCTGCCACTCGCGCTGTTCTCCGCATGAAACTTGTAAAAGCCAATCCTGCGGCCAAGATCGATGGCGAGGACGAACTCCCCGGCAAGAGTAACTACTTCATTGGCAACGATCCGAAGAAGTGGCGCAGCGATGTCCAGACATTCGCCAAGGTGAAGTACGAGGGTGTTTATCCCGGGATCGACCTGGTCTACTACGGCAACCAGCGGGAACTCGAGTACGATTTTGTTGTTGCCCCCGGCGCCGACCCGCATCGCATCCAGCTCGACCTTCGCGGAGCGAAGAGCATCGCTCGAGACGAACAGGGAGATTTGGTTCTCCAGACGGGCGTCGGTGAGGTTCGTTGGCACAAGCCCGTTGCTTATCAGGAGAAGAATGGAACGAGGCAGTTGGTAGCGGCACGTTACGCCGTCACGAACACACACGAGGTGAGATTCGAGGTGGCGCGCTATGACGCACGCCGGGCCCTGTACATTGATCCGCTGATTTACTCGACGTATCTGGGGGGCAGCGGCTACGACGTTGGCCTTGGCATCGCGGTGGATAGCTCGGGCAATGCTTACGTCACTGGGTATACGACCTCGGCCAACTTTCCCACGAAGAATCCCTTGCAACCGGCGAACGGCGGCGGAAGCGAAGAGGACGCTTTCGTGCTCAAGCTCAACGCCTCCGGGTCGGCTTTGATTTACTCCACCTACCTTGGTGGCAGTTCTATTGACCAGGGCTTTGGCATCGCCGTCGACAGCGAGGGCGACGCCTACGTCACCGGGTATGCGGGCTCGACCAACTTTCCCGTCACGCGCGGCGCCTTCCAGACGGTTGGTGGCGTTTTTGTAACCAAGCTCAACCCCGCAGGCTCGGCCTTGGTTTACTCCACCTTATTTGGCAGCGGCGAGGGCCAAGGCATCGCCGTTGATAGCTCGGGCAACGCTTATGTCACGGGCTACACCGGCTCAGCCAACTTTCCCACGATGAATCCCTTGCAACCAGCCTATGGTGGCAACGACGACGCCTTCGTGACTGAAATAAATCCGGCGGGAACAGCTTTAGTTTACTCGACCTATCTCGGTGGCAGCGGGATAGACAGTGGGCAGGGCATCGCCGTGGACTCCTCCGGCAGCGCCTACGTAACCGGATACACCAGTTCGTTCGATTTCCCCACGGTGAATCCATTGCAGGCGGCCAATGCCGGCGGCCCTTACGCCCATGTCGACGCCTTTATCGCTAAGGTCGACCCTTCGGGCTCGGCCCTGGTTTACTCAACGTATCTTGGCGGCACCGGGCGGGACACTGGCTTCGGCATCGCTGTGGACAGCTCGGGGGACGCCTATGTCGCAGGGGAAACCTCCTCAAAAAATTTCCCGACTACGCCTGGTGCCTTGCGAACAGACAGCAACGGGAACCAGGACTCCTTCGTGACCAAGGTCAACATGGCAGGCTCGGCTTTGGTCTACTCCACCTATCTTGGAGGCAGTAGCCTTAACGAAGCACTCGGCATCGCCTTGGACGGCTCGGGCAACGCTTACGTTACGGGGTATACCGCCTCTGTTAATTTTCCCACCGCGAATCCCTTCCAGCCAGCCTACGGAGGCGGCTCGTTCGATGCCTTCATGGCCGAGATCAACCCGTCGGGCTCGGCGTTGATCCACTCTTCGTATCTTGGAGGCATCTCGGAAGACGGTGGCCAAAGCATCGCCGTGGATAGCTCTGGCAACGCTTACGTCACAGGGCTCACCGAATCAAACAACTTTCCCGTCACGTCCGGCGCCTTCCAAAAAGCCTGCAACGGTGATAGCAGCTGCAATGCCAGCGTCGGGGACGCCTTCGTGTCAAAAATCGCCTTGCCATCCCCGGCCGTAGGTCTTGTTCCGGCGAATCTCAATTTCGGCAACCAGACAGTTAGCTTCAAGAGCACTCAGCGAGCCTCCACCCTTACCAACACGGGCGACGGCGTTCTGACAATCTCGTTAATCGAGGTCACTGGAACGAACAGCGGCGATTTTGCTGAAACCAACAACTGCCCGACATCACTTGCATCGCGCAAGAGTTGTTCCATCACGGTCACCTTTACGCCCTTGACAACTGGTACTCGCGCTGCCTCAGTGAGTATCACGGACGATGCTGCCAACAGTCCGCAATCACTTCCGCTCACGGGTGTCGGCATTTTACCCACTTTGACGCTGTCTCCCACGAGCCTGACGTTTCCAACCCAAGTGGTGTACACCACCAGTGCGGCTCAGGTGGTGACGGTCAAGAACCCCGGTCTCGGAATCGCGACCATCGAGGGCATCACCGTGACAGGGCCGTTCGGCCTAACGAAAAGCTGCGGCCCGAACGTCAATCCTGGAGGTGGTTGCACGTTCAGCGTTACCTTCAAACCGAAGAGCATGGGTGCGTTGACCGGTTCTCTTACCGTCACGGACAACGCGACGAACAGTCCGCAGACGGTGACACTGACGGGAACGGGCACCTACGTGAGATTGATTCCCACGAGCATTAACTTTGGGAACCAGCCGGAGGGTACTCAGAGCCTGCCAGCGCAGATCACACTGACCAACGAGGGCACGGTTGCGGTAACCTTCACCAGCATTGCGATCACCGGCGCGCACGCTGCAGACTTTGCCCAGACCAACACTTGCGGTACGAGCGTGGCATCGGGAGCAAGTTGCTTCATCAACGTGACCTTCACGCCGTCTGGTACTGGCAACCCCACCGCACAGGTTGTGATTACCGACAACGGCGGAGGCAGTCCGCAGACGGTGAGCCTGGTGGGTACGGGGATTCCATAGGCCTGACCGTAAACCCGGCGATTGGGCCGGCGAAATATCGGCATTCCATTCGTTGACAACCAAATAGGTCGCCGTGGGTTCTGCCGTCCCTTCGGACTGGGTGCGCATCTTCCTCGGCTTACCCCGAACTTACGGCTAGCTCCCCACTCAAGCCAAAGGCGGGCGTGAGTGGGCCACCCACGGCCTTCCGATAAGCAGTGACTATTGCAGTTTCGCGTATTCCGCTTTGGCTTCGGTGAGGACGGGGATGCCGGGGTCGGCGTTTTTCCAGAGAGTTAAGAAATCCTGGTAGGCGGCCTTGGCTTTTGCGGTGTTGCCGGAGATGGCGTAGGCGCGGGCTAGCTGGAGGTGCGCGAGGGAGGCGAGCACGAAGTTCTGGATTACTCCGGGATGGTCGAGGAACTTCTGGAATTCGGCGGCGGCTGCGGGGCCGTTCTTTTGCGCGAGGTACGCCAGGCCGCGAATGTAGGCGGGATACATGGAGATGCCGGGCGGGGGCGCTCCTAGCTCGTAGGGCAGAGAGGGTTCGAGGGCGATGACGGCGCGCTCGGGCTGCTGCTGGGCCATCGCGATAGAGGCCTCGATCACGGGGAACCAATAGACCTTTAAATATGTGTTGCTGGGTTCGGACTTTTGCAGGGATTCGAGGATGGATGTGGATTGGGAAGTTTCGCCGGTGCGGGCGAGGGCGATGGCGGCGATGACTTTGACGTCGCGGCCGGGAGCGAGCGCCAGGGCGCGGGCGACGGCTTGGCGGGCGGCGGTGACGTTGCCGATTTCGGCTTCGCGGATTGCCTGGAAGGCGATCCACTGGGCGGCGGTTTCTTTGGCGTCGGAGCGCACGGCGGAATCCGCGGCGCGGCGGGCCAGGTCACGGGCTTGTTCCAGGCGGCCGTAATAGGACTGAGTATCCGCGTGGTCGCTCAGCATCTGGTCTTCTTCGCCGGGGCGGCCAGCGGCCCACGCGACCTGGCGCTCCATGCCCGCCGCATCTCCGGAGAGAAATGCGAGGGAATACTGATCAGCGCGAAGAGTGAGTCCGTCGAAGTTTTTCTGCTGGGCATCGGCGAGAGTCTGGCGGGCTTCCTTGATTCGATCGAGATTGATGTAGGTGGCGGCGAGGTTTCCGTAGCCGACAATTGAGGGTTCCAGGCGCTGCTGAGCTTCGGTCTCGACGATCGCTTTGTCGAATTGGCCGAGAGCGGAATAGATGAAACCGAGATTGCCGTGAGGCACCTGGTCGTTGGGATAACTTTTTGCCCAGAGTTCGTAGGCTTCGGTGGCCTTTTCAACTTCTCCGGTGACGTATTGGAAATAGAAAGCGGAGATGCGGTAGCGCTCACGCTCGCTGACGCGATCGCGCAGGTCGTAGGCCTTCTTGGCATTTTCCGCGGCGAGGCTGGCGCGGCCGAGATTCGCGTACTCGACGGCGAGACCTACATAAGCCATGGCGAAGTTGGGGTCGAGTTCGATGGCGCGCTTCATGAAGGGAATGGCTTCGGCGTCTCCCTTGGTGCGTCCGGTGGTGATGCCCATGCTGTAGGCTTTGAGGGCTTCGAGCGAGGGAGTGGTGGCTTCGACGGGCACATCAAACTTTTGCACGGAGGCGAGCGATTCGCCGAGTTTGGTGCGCAGGGTTGCGGCGGCTTTGCTCAGGGCCTTCAGCACGTCGGGCTTGCTGGCCGCCTCTTCTTGTTCCTCGGCGAGGGTGTCTCCATTGCTGCAGCCGACAGCGTTTATGCCGATCACGTACTGGCCACCGAGATTTGAAATGGAACCGAGCACGATGGCCTTGCTGCCGGTGCGCACGCAGAGTTCCTTGGCGACTTCGGGGGTAATGCGTGTGCCGGGCTGGCTGCCCATGAGGCGCAGGGTTTCGCCGACCTTGCGATCGGAAAGAATGTTGATGAAGGGGGACTGTCCGAGTTGCACGGCGAGAGCTTGCTTGAGGGCGTCGTCGAAGACGGAGTCTCCGGTTTTGTTGTCGAAGTCGGCCAGGACCACGGTGTCTTTTTCGGTGAGGGTCGCAGGCGCGGCTGCTGGCGCGGCGGAACGGGAACGCCAGTAGAGAGCGGCGGCGATTAGCGCGACGACGACCACTGCGGCGGGCAGCAAGAACTTCCGGCGCGCGGCGCGTGGTGACGTGGTGGAAGAGATTTGACTGGAAGAAACTGCTGACTGCTGTTTGCTAGTCGATGCAGCTGAGATTGCGGCGCCGGTTGGCGGGCGGCCGGAGTCGTCGACGGCGGCGGGAATTCCTGACTTGCTGGATTCGATTTCGCGCTTGAGGCGTTTCAGGTCGGCGCGCATTTCCGCTGCAACCTGGTAGCGGAGCTCGCGATCTTTCTCCAAAGCCTTGGTGATGATTTCTTCGAGCTTGGGTGGGAGATCGGGATTCAGCCTTGCGGCTGGCGCTGGCGCCTTATGAAGGATGGAATCAAACAAGTCGGTGGTGGTGGCTCCGCGGAACGGCAACTGGCCGGTGGCCATCTCATACAGCACGGCGCCGAAGGAAAAGAGGTCGGTGCGGATATCGAGCTCGCGGCCGCGCGCTTGCTCGGGCGACATGTAGGCCGCGGTGCCTATCGCCGTGCCGGGACTGGTTAAATGTTCTTCGACGGCCTGGGTTCGCGTGGCTTCATTTTGTCCGGTGGCGGGCGATGCCGCGACTTTGGCGAGGCCGAAATCCAGGACCTTGGCGTTGCCGCGCTCGGTTACGAAAATGTTGGCGGGCTTGATGTCACGGTGCACGATACCTTTGGCGTGAGCGGCGTCGAGGGCGTCGGCGATCTGGATGGCGAGGGAAAGCAAGGTGTCCAACTCGAGGGGTCGAACGCCGATGAGGTGTTTCAGGGTCTGGCCGTCGAGAAACTCCATGGCGATGAAGGCCTGGCCGTCTTCCTCGCCGATGTCGTGAATGGTGCAAATGTTGGGATGGTTCAGCGCGGACGCGGCCTGGGCTTCGCGCTGAAAGCGGACGAGGGCTTGCGGGTCGCGCGCTACGGAATCGGGAAGAAACTTCAAGGCGACGAAGCGATGAAGGCGCGTGTCTTCCGCTTTGTAGACGACGCCCATGCCGCCGCCGCCGAGTTTTTCGATGATGCGGTAGTGCGAAATGGTTTGGCCGATCATTGCCGGTCGATCATTCTTCGGTCGAGCTTTTCAGTCGAGCTTTGTTGCCTGTTTTTGGGTCGCTTCATATTACGGACGCGGGTCGAACCAGTCAACGAGTTGCGTGGGATGGCTATAGGCAACCTGAAATTCCCTACGCTCCCAACCCCGATCACAGAACTGGTTTTGACTTTGTGCCGAGCGCGCTCGCTGGCAGCGCTCGCGCGGAGCGCAAGCCGGAAGGGAGTCAATAAGTGATATGGGGATTTATTGCCAATTGAGACGATTGCCTGCCAGCTGGCAACTCGGATCACTCCCCGTTTGCCGACAAATCGGAAACGATCGCGCGATACGCGAATCGAAGAGCCGGGCCGGAGTCCTTATCGGGAGCCGTGCGAAGTGCGCAGATGGAGCATCTCATCCACTTTGCTCAGAAGGTCACCTCGTGATAGTGGCTTCTGCAGGAGGATGGCTCCGTCTGCGATGAGTTGTTGCGCCACGGGGACTTCAGCATATCCTGAAACGTATAAGACTTTCGCTTCCGGATGCAACGCCCGTAATCTCGTCGCAACTGAGGGTCCACTCATGTCAGGAAGCACTACATCGCTGACGATCAGAGCGATAGGTCCCTTGTATTGCTCGGCCACCTCGATGGCATGATTTCCGCGACCGGCTTGCAGGACGTTGTAGCCGTTCGTGGTGAGACACTCGCACGTCACTTGCCGCAGAGACTCTTCGTCTTCCAACAGGAGAATTGTTTCTGTGCCTCGTGGATACTCGCTTCGCTCTTCCAGGCCGCTAACCAGTGGCGGAGCTTTTTCATCCACCCGCGGCAAATAGATTTCGAACGTGGCACCGGCTCCTGGCGCGCTCGAAATCCAGATATATCCGGTACTCTGCTTAACAATTCCATAGACCGTGGCCAATCCCAGCCCCGTACCGCGCCCCTCTACCTTCGTAGTGAAGAACGGCTCAAACACACGGTGCCGTATGGCATCCGTCATTCCCACTCCCGTGTCATTTACCGAGAGGCGAACGTACCGCCCAAGCTTGGCGTAGGGATGGAGGGCCACATCGTCTGGCCCCAGTTCGGCATTGCGAGTTCGGATCGTGAAGGTTCCACCGTTGGGCATAGCATCGCGCGCATTTGTGGCGAGGTTCATGAGGATCTGCTCGATTTGTCCACGATCAGCCCGGGTTGAATCCAGGCTAGTCTCCAGATCTGTCACAATCTGCACGTCCTCGCCAATTAGGCGGTGCAGGATCTTCCCGACATCGCGAACGACTGCATTCAGGTCGAGGATGACGGGGTACAGTATCTGCTTACGGCTGAAAGCTAGCAACTGCCGGGTCAATTCGACCGCACGACGAGTGGCTTTTTTGATCTGCTCCGCGTAGCGCTGCTGCACTCCAGTCGGTGTCGTTTCGAGGAGTAGGTCAGCATTTCCGAGAATGACGCCCAGAAGGTTATTGTAGTCATGCGAAATTCCTCCCGCCAGCAGCCCGACGGCTTCCATCTTCTGCGCCTGACGGAACTGTGCCTCCAGGCTCCGTCGTTCGGTGATGTCTTCCACAATGACTTCGAAGTGACTGAACGAGCCATCGTGTCTGCGGAAAGCCCCTCCGCTTATCCGAACGACGATGATCTTGCCATCTTTCCGTTTCCAATTGACTTCACACCCCCTTACGCGCCCGCTGGGCCCCAAACTGTCAAGAATCGACCTGCGGTCGGCCGGAGCCTCATAGATGTCGCGGTTCAAATTCCGCGCGAGCAACTCTTCTTTTGAGCTGTAACCCAGCATGGCTACCAGAGCTGGGTTCACGTCCAGCAAAGCTCCGTCCAATTTTGATTGAAATATGCCGTAGGTTGCGTTCTCGAACAGCTCCCGATATTTCTCTTCCGACTGTCGCAGCGCTTGTTCTGCCCGCTTGCGATCGGATATGTCGAGGAAAGTGACCACCGCACCGACGAGTTCGCCAGTCTTATACATTGGATAAGACCAATACTCGGCCTGGAAACTCGTTCCATCGGCGCGCCACAGCACTTCATGGGTGACGTGACTGGCCCTGCCTTCGCGGACCGCTACATAGATTTCGCAATCTTGTTTCGGATATGTGCTCCCATCCGCCCGCGTGTGATGCATGAGGTCATGCATGTTCTTTCCGAGCAGGTCTTTGGGAGCGCCGTAGCCAAGCAGACGCAGGCATGCAGGGTTACAGAATGTGCAATCTCCCTCTGAATCGAGGCCATAAATCGCTTCTGCGGTCGAGTTCAACAGCAACAGGTATTTTTCCTCACTGTCCTGAAGCGACTGTTCAGTTTTCTTGAGGTCGGTAATATCCACTCCTATGCCAAGCATGTGAGTGGACCCATTACGAACCATCACGCCGTGCGCGTCGACCCAGCACTTAGTTCCGTTGGGCCACACCAGTCGATACTGCTGTGCGTACTCGCCTCCACCCGCGATCACCTTTCGGATCGCATTTTCTACTCTAGGCCGGTCTTCCGGGTGAATCCTTGTAACAGCATCTTCAACCCGCCCGGAAAATGTATCCCGCGTGTATCCGAACTGGCGGTAGGTCTCGTCCGACCAGCTCACCGTGTTGGCCACTGCGTCCCAGTCCCACAGTCCAATCCGAAGGCCAGCCTTCTGTGCCAATACCAAGCGTTCTTGCCAATCCTGAACTGCTCGCTCTGCCCGTTTCCGATCCCTGATGTCGCGGGCGACCACCTCGATCGCCGGCGCTCCGTTCCAGCAAATTGGGATCGCGACAGCTTCGATTTCCACCGACGACCCGTCACAGGCGATCAGAACAGACTCCATTGGAGGAGACGCAAGTCCGCTCGCGTAACAGTCCTGAATTCGATTTCTTATTGCCGGCAGGTCGTCAGGATTGACGATCTCGTTGATGTCCTTACCGAGGAGTTGCTCCGGTCCTGCCGCGGCCAGCAATCGCACACAGAATGGATTGACAAAAACTATTTTGTTTTCGCTATGAACAAGAATCGCGTCGGGTAATGCTTCCACAAGTGTCCGAGATCTCTGTTCACTTTCTGCAAGCGTCTCCAGAGAGAACGTGCGATCATTGAGAGCATTCCTAGTTTGTCCTGTGGCCATATCCAACTCCTCGGTGATGTCTCAGATTAGCTCCCGGTTTTAGGGTGGCGTGAGTTTTCATGCAATTGCAATCCTCTTTTGCAAGGCCATCTATGTCCGCCTGCCCACGCTCGCAGAGACCGTGGAATGGGTGTGGTTTTTGAAGGAATGTTGATTGTTGGATCGTTACGCCAACCTCGCAGCTTGTCGCAGCTAAGGGAAGCTAACTTCAGAAGGACTGACTTAGTTCAGAGGATCTGAAAGAGGAAAGGACGTGACTCACTCATCTTTAATGCTACGCTGAAGGTATCGGCCCGTCAATTCGATGGTTGCGACGATTTCGAGCGGCGATGGCCTGTTCACTGGATGAGAATGGAAGGGTGGTACGAACAAAAGAACGGTGTCCTAAGGACGAGGTCGACGAAGTCTCGCTCTAGCGAAATGGACGTACCGTCGAGTATTTCGTGGATGTGGTCCGTTCGTACCCTTTCGATTGTGCCCGAGTGACGGGCAAACAGGAAGTCAACTGCTGCTAACAGGCGTTAGCACTCATTGACCATCAATGAGCTAAGTGGGGATGTGTGGTCCGCTTGGATTTAGTTCACGTGGGCTGATGAAACACGATCAGCGCGGACTCGGCATGCCTGTTGGGATCAGCGCTTTCGGTTCGGAGGTGAGTCGCGGTTTTCGCGGGACGTGCCCCAGTCCGGGAACATTTGTGCGATGGACTGTCCGATGAAGGCTGGCCTCGGCCGCCGCTTTTCTCGGAGAGTGAACATGATCGCGAGGAGGAATCCTGTCAAAGCTCCGAGGAATGCTTCTGTGATGGAGAGGCTGTTGAACGTTCGCAACCCCTGGTTGGTCAGAATGAATCCGGTGTATGCCATGGCTAGCGTCCAGAGAATTACGCGAACGGGGAACATGGGGAATCACCTCTTGACCTGCAGATATAGTGCCACAATTCGCCCTTGCGGGGTGAGGGTTGGGGTTGTGGAATTCTCATGTTCCCTATCGCTCTGCCGGTCGACAAATTGCGAGGGGTGGTCGCGAGAAAATCGGCCCTGCCCCTGTTCTCAACAGTCAGGGAACGAATGCCGGTATTATCCTCTTTATACCGATACTTTCCGATGGAAACCTCAAGCGTGGGAGTTGCAGCGGCAACGAACAACGGCGTGACCGAAAGGAACACTGTGCCGGCGCGAAGATCGAGGGTGAAGCACTTCGATCTGGCGGATCGCTGGTTCAATCGACTCGGTAGGTTTGCGAGCGCGATGCACGAGGGTTTTTGGCTGGGCTGCCTGAATGCTGACGAACTGAATGCCGTGACGGCGGAGCACTTTGATCAATCACAGTACTACGCATCGACCGAGCATAATCTAAGCGGCTTTTTTGGTTGGGAAAAATTTGTTCTGGAGCGGTTCTTTCAACGAGGGTCCCGTATCTTGGTTGCGGGCGCGGGTGGGGGCCGGGAGGTTCTGGCTTTGCGCAAGGCTGGGTTCGACGCGGAAGGGTTTGAATGCAGTTTGCCGCTGGTGCGCGCCAGTGAACAGATTTTCGAGCGACTCGGCGAATCTAAGTACTTGACCTTATGCGAGCCGGACAGGGTTCCGGAAGGTCCACGGATTTACGATGGGCTGATTGTGGGCTGGACTGTACACACGCACATTCCGACCAAGGCGCGCAGGGTTGCCTTCCTTCAGGCTTTGAGCGAGCGCGCTCTGCCGGGCTCTCCGCTTCTGATTTCTTACTTTGCACGGCAGAGCGGCGCAAGCGATGATGTTCTCGTCTACCGGACGGCGAGACTTTGGCGTTTTCTGTTGCGCGGAAGGAGGGAACCGTTGGAGGTCGGGGATCGGATCAGTTATGCGCGATTTGTGCGTTCGTTCACCAGCGACGAAGTGGAAGCTGAACTGAGAGCTGCTGGCTTTAGAAGCGCGCACCATGGTGCTGAAGGCGATTTGGGTTACACGGTGGGCGTTGCCGAGTGAATTCTCTCTCGTCAGGTTCCTAACAGGTTGATTTGCAGTTTCTGGTAGCCGTGTTCGCGTGCCCATAGATCCAACGGTATGGTCGCCAGCTCATCGACCACGGCGACTGCCAGTCCTGTTTTCGTCAGGTCGATGCTTTTCAGATAGGTATGGCAGGTGTCGCAGACGTCGACGCGGACGTGGGCAATCTCCGGCGCTGAATAAAATCCCATCTGCGGTTCTCGTTCTTCTCCGCACGCCGGGCAATAAATTCTTCGGAAAAGCCATTCGTGCGCGCAGAGCATGCAAATCAGCGACTTCTTTGCACCGTCGCCTTCACTGCGTAACACGCCGACGGCAGGCTTGCCGCCGCAAAGCGGGCACGTCGATGGAGTTCCGTCGAGAGTCTCGACTTCGCGGTGATCCGCTAGATATTCGGCGTAGGGCTGAAGAAAAATCCAGGCTAGCACTCGATCGGAATGAGTTGCTGCGCCCGGATCATTGGCTTCGGGTTGTTCGGCGTCCCCGCCTGGCGCTAAATCTCCATCTCCGTACCAGAATTCTTCAATCGCGCGCTGCCATGCTGCTGATCCCTTCCTGGCCAGAGTTGTAGCGGCCTGGGCAAGGGGCGCTGGGGCAATCTGCTGAATCACCGACAGAAATCCGGGGAACTTTGGGAGCAGGAGAAAAAAATCCAATTCATCGCGCAGCGGGCGATCGGAGGAGATCTTCGGCGAATCCGCGAGAGCTTTCTGGATTTCGCCATAAATACCCTTCTGAAAGGCTGCAACTTGGGCGTAGTAATGCAGCCCTTCGGCGGAGAACGGGTAAGACGAAGCTAGTTCGTTAGCACGGCGAATTCGGCGATCCCACTTCGCATCATTCGCTTTCACTTTCACTTTCACTTTCGCGCAGCCGAGTCGCGAAGCAGTTGCTCATACCACGTGTGGTGGTGCTGGTCGGCCCAGGCGCGCGACACGTCGCCGCGAATGACGGAGCCAAAAGCGCCGCGCTCCATCGCGGTTCCCATGTAGACGTGAATGATAAAAAGCGCGATGGTAGCGAGCGCGCACACGGGATGTATGAACACGGCGGCGAGGCGCAGGAAACGCAGGTTCCAGGGAATGTATTGCGGGAGCCAGAGGATGAGGCCGGTGAGCAAAAGCAAGATGCCGTTCCAAAAGAAACCCCAAAACAGAAACTTCTGGCCGGGGTTGAAACGGTCGGCGGAAGGAACCTGATCGTCTTCGTTGCGAATGTAATGTCCGATGGCAGCCCACCAGGCCTTGTCGGAGGGCGTTTCCTTCATTTGCCGGTGCCACATGCGGTACATCAGCGCGACCCCGACGACGAAGACGAGGCCGAACCAGGGATGCAACTCGCGCGAAATCGTTGCCCCGCCGAGGACGATGGCGATCCAAAAAAGCCAGGGGCTCCAGAAGGCGAGACCGGTGAGCAGAAGGTATACGTAGGAAATGCCCGCCAACCAGTGCACGAGCCGCTCGCGGAACGTATAGCGCAGCACGCGTCCATTGGGAAGGAGATAGGGTTCGCGGCTCATTGGCCTCCTCCGTGAGACTCCTGCTCGTCTTCTTTTACGACCTTCGGGCCGAATCGCAAGTAGTGAATGAAAACCCCGACGACGCCGAAAATGATGCCGAAGTTGCCAATCCATTTCAGCGGATGTTTCCATAGCCGCACCGACAGAGGGATGCGCGGATCTTTCGGGAGCCCGCCGTATAATTCTGGATTCTTGGCATCGTGCAGAACATAGATCACGTTGGTTCCGCCCACTCCGGGCGGATCGTAAACTCCGGCATCCTCGAAACCGGAGTTTTGGCGAAGCTGCGCGGCGCGAGTCTCGGCAAGTTCCTTCATCTCCGATTTCGCCCCAAAATGAAGGCAGCCCGTGGGGCAGGCCTTGATGCAGGCTGGTTCGAGGCCCACCGACACGCGGTCATTGCAGAGCGTGCACTTGAAAACTTTGCGCGAGGGCGGATCGAATTTCGGAATGTTGAAGGGGCAGCCGGTCATGCAATAGCCGCAACCGATGCAGTTGGCTTCCTGGAAATCGACGATGCCGTTGGCATACTGGACGATGGCGGCGTCGGCGGGGCAGGCCGCGAGGCAGCCCGGGTCGGCGCAATGCATGCACTGGTCTTTGCGCATGAGCAGCATCATGGTGCCGTCGGCGCGTTCATGCTCGTTGAACTTGATGAGATTCCAGTAATTCCATGCCGTCTCGGGCATCGTCTGGTAGGTGTTATCGAAGGTGGTTTCGGTGAAGGTGTAACCATTCCATTCGAGGCAAGCGACTTCGCAGGCTTTGCAGCCAATGCACGTGGTGGTGTCGACCAGCTTGCAGACCTGGAATTCACGGTTCAGACCTTTGCCCGGGACGGGTCCGGCGTGACCGGAGATTCGGATCAGCTCTGTTGCGGCCTGGCTCATGGTCGTTCCCTATGTCGTTGTCGTTCTCTATGCCTTCTCGACTTTCACTAAGAAGCCCTTGGATTCAGGAGTGTGAGCATTCGGATCGGTGACGGTGGGCGTCAACAAATTCGCCGGCGTCCGCGCATTTCTTCCTTCATCCTCATCGATGCCGCGGAAGCCCTGGTGGATCGGCAACCCGATCTGATAGACCTTCTTGCCGTCGATCATCATCGGCTTCAGCCGGCGAGTGACAAAGGCTTTCGCGATGTAGGTTCCGCGCGCACTGATGACCTTGATCTTGTCCGTTCCACGAATTCCTTTTTCGTCCGCCAGCTCCACCGGAATTTCCACGAACGGTTCCGGGATCAACTGGACGTTCATCGGATTATTTTTCGTCCAGTAGTGATATTGCTCGGTCAGCCGGTAAGTGGTGCAGACGATGCTGTACTCCTCCGGCGATCCAAACACGTCGTATGGCGTCTTGAACTTCTTGACCAGCGGATTATTCGACTGGTCGGGGTGGAACGGATTCTTGATCGGGCTTTCGATCGGCTCGTAATGTTCGGGGAACGGACCGTCTGCGATCACTCCGATCGGAGCGAATAATCGCCCGATGCCTTCGGGATTCATGATGAAGGGGCCCATGTGATCTTTAGGATGGGAGTCGGGCTTGAAGTCGGGGACGTCGTTGCCCACCCACTTGCCTGCCGCCTCATTCCACCAGACCTGCTTGCGATCGGGATCCCACGGCTTGCCATCCGCATTGCAGGAAGCGCGATTGTAAAGCACGCGCCGATTGGCCGGCCACGACCACGCCCAGTTCGGAAAAACGCCCATTCCGGATGGATCCTCTGTGCCGCGTCGCTGGATTTGCGATCCGGCCTCGGTCCACATGCCGGAATAAATCCAATTGCCGCACATGGTTGTGCCGTCGTCTTTCAACCAAGCAAATCCGGGCAACTGCTGGCCGGCCTTGATCACCTGTCCGGTTGCGTCGTCTTTCAAATCGGCTAAAGCTTTGCCGTTAAGCTCCATGGCCGCTTGGGAAAGTGGAGGATGAGCCGCGTCGGCATAGGCCCAACTCAGATTCAGAATGGGATCAGGGAATTTTCCACCCTCTTTCTTGTACAGGTCGCGAACCCGCAAGAAAATCTGCGCGACGATGTCCTGGTCGAGACGAGCTTGTCCCGGAGGTGGAACGGCGGCATATTTCCAGGTGACCCAGCGCGCGGAGTTGGTCATGCTGCCGTCTTTTTCGGCAAAGCCCGCGCAGGGCAGGCGATACACGGTGGTGTTGATCTTCTTCTGCTCGTCTGTCGAAATGCCCGGCGCTTTCCAGAATTCGCTGGTTTCATCTGGATAAATTTCGCCCACCACCAACCAGTCGGCCCTCTTCAGCGCATTGATGTTCTTGTTCGTGTCCGGACCAATCATTACCCCGTTCATTCCGAAGGCGAACATGCCCTTGACCTTGCCGTTGTACATGTCATCCCAGATATGCGTCCACGAGCAATCCTGTCCGAACTTGGGCAAGTAATCGAAGGCAAAATCGTTTTCCTTTTTAGCGGCGTCTCCGTAGAACGACTTTAGCAGCGACACCATGAATTTCGGAGTGTTCGCGTAGTAGTTCATCGAATTCCATGGCGAGGGTTTCGACGCCGATGGGGTGGTGCGTTTCAGATACGTCGCCAAATCCTTGTCGTCGGGAACCGGCCCTTTCAGGTAGCCAGGAAGTGAATCGTAGAGGCCTGCCATATCGGTCGCGCCCTGGATATTGGAATGGCCGCGAAGGGCGTTCACGCCACCGCCCGCTCTTCCGACGTTGCCGAGCAAGAGTTGAATCATGGCGGCGGTGCGAATGATTTGCGTTCCGAAAGTGTGTTGCGTCCACCCGACGGCGTAGATGATGGTTGCGACTTTCTTCATGTCGCCATCTTTTCGGACCGAAGTGAATAGATCGACAGCCTTCAGGTATTGGTCCTTGGGGATGCCGGTGATCCGCTCGACAGTTTCAGGGGTGTAACGGGAATACTGCTGCTTCATCAATTGGAATACGCAGCGCGGATGCTGAAGAGTGAGGTCGTAGGCGACGTTCGGCGGCAACGCGGGCGGAGGCGCGGGCGTTGCCGGGTTTGAAGGCGCAGGAGTTGCATGCGCGGAGGTGGCGGCGTCGGTTTTTCCGCTGAAGTCTCCGCCTTCCTCGTAATTCCATGTGGTCTTGTCGTAGCTGCCCGAGGCTGCGTTAAATCCGGAGTACAAGCCGTCTTCGGGAAGTTTGAAACCCTCTTTCACGATGAAGGCTGCGTTGGTGTAGTTGACGAGATATTCTTTGGCGATGCGGTTGTTCTCGATGGCATAGCGGATCAAGCCGCCGAGGAATGCAATGTCGGTGCCGGCGCGAATTTGGCAGAAGAGGTCGGCGGTAGCGGATGTGCGCGTGAATCGAGGATCAACGGAAATCAGCTTGGCGTTGCGGTTGCGCTTGGCCTCCATCGCCCACTTGAATCCGCAGGGATGGTTCTCGGCGGGATTGCCGCCCATGATCAACATCATGTCGGTGTTCTTGATGTCGATCCAGCCATTGGTCATGGCCCCGCGTCCGAATGTTGGTCCCAAACTTGAGACCGTGGGGCCGTGTCAAACACGGGCTTGGTTTTCTAAATAAACCAAGCCCAACCCCCTCATGGCCTTGACGGCCAGAAAATTGAACTCATTCGTATCCGTGCAGCCGCCGATGAACGAGATGCCTTCGCACCGATTCACGGTGCGGCCTTGCGCATCTTTCTCGACGAAGGAGCTATCGCGGGTTTTCTTGGTCCACTGCGCAATCTCATTCAGAGCGTCGTCCCAGGAAATGTCCTGCCACTCGGTGGCGCCTGGGCGCCGCACTTGCGGCTTGGTGAGCCGCCGCGGGTTGAGCATGTCCTGCTCGAGCGAAGAGCCCTTGGGGCATAGCGTTCCGCGGTTGGTGGGATGATCGGGATCGCCTTCGACGTGGATGACCTGCGGCGTGACGTTCTTTGCCCGATCGCCGATCGTGTAAATCAGAACGCCGCAGCCTACCGCACAATAAGGACACGTCGAGCGCGTTTCGGCAGCACGTGCAATCTTTAACTCTTTGAGTTGCGCGTAGGCGGGCTGAAGGTCGAACCCGAAAATGGTAGCGCCGACGGCGCCGACCGTTGCGGTTTTGAAAAAATCTCTGCGCGACTGGGGCATTGAAATGATCTCCGCGTTGGTCCGAGAGTCGAGGACTTTCAAATCTTTTAGTCTCCGATCGCTATGTTTGTCAAGGGGATACGAGCGCAGGGTGGCGTTGGTGGCGGGCTCAGAAAGAAGGGCCGCGGGGAGCTATCAACGTACTAAGGGAACCAGTGTATGGCATCGAACATTCAATTGGGGGTACAAGTGTAGGAGGGCTGAGGGAGAAGATAGCCGCATTCCCATCTTCCCCTTACAATCGTGGGTGCCACTATCTGTCTCCCCGACCCCCTACCGCCGGTTCTAGCAAACGCCAGAAGCCCAATATCCGAATTAACCCAGGAACGCGATAGGACAGTACCTGAGAGCAGAGGGCTAGTTATTTGTGCTCCAACATTCCCTGTACATACAACCACTCAAGGAAGAGCTGAGGCCAATCGGAAACGGGAGGGCGGTTGCCTGGACGTATTCCGAAGCCGTGTCCAGTACGTGCAAGGATATGCAACTCCGCCGACGCGCCGGCCTGCTTGAGGGAAAAATATAGTTGAGGGAGACCCTCCGCTATATCGGGCCGATCGTCTTCTCCGCAGACGAGAAACGCGGGCGGGGTCTGTTTCGACAGGCTCATATTGTGTGAGATGGCCGGATAGAGGAGCGCCTGAAAGGCTGGCTTCGAACTCTCGCGTTCAATCGGATCTGAGGCGCCGGCGACGCCGGCATCGTAGCGAGTGCTGGCTATCGCGGCGAGCTCTCCGCCAGCTGAAAAACCCATCACGCCGATGTGCTCCGGATTAATTCCCCATTCCGATGCCCGGCTGCGGACCAGACGAACGGCCCGCTGAATGTCGGCCAATTCGGTTCCGTCGATTGTGTAGACCGAGCCGTTCTCGCGTGCCAGGCGATACTTCAATACGAAAGCGGCCACGCCATGCTGGCTGAGCCAACGAGCGACGGTGTAGCCTTCGTGGTCCATCCATAGTTCACGGTGGCCGCCGCCCGGGGCGATGATGACCGCGGCTTCAGTGGCGTTGTGCCAGTCCGCACGCCCCCACTACAGTTCCCGCAACGGTTTGAACGAAAGTTCGCCGGTCCATGCTCAGGCGCTCACTTTGACTCAGCGAAGCTATCACAAGTCGCGTGCGCGCGAAGGCCGATCTAAGAAAAGGCGAACGCTCCTACTAATGGGGGAGTCGGACGCTAGACGTCATGGCTTAGAATCGCCAGCTTTGACCAAATGTCCACCCATCGGGGGCTCCCGCAACGTGGTAAAAGAGTTGAACACGGTTGAGAGGAAGCTGACACTGGAGTTGGACTCCAGATTGTTTCCATCATGCAAAGACGAGATTTCATAAAGAGAACCAGCACGCTGATCGCCGGAATGCTTGCGCAACAGGCGTTCGCGAAAACCTCTGGTCCGTCTCCGGCGACTGGGGAGGGTGAACGGCTTGTCCTTCCGATGAACCGGAATTGGCGCTTTAGCCGATCAGCGATCCCAGAGGCACGCGCGAAGGACTTCGACGACTCTAATTTCGAGCGGGTGGTGATTCCTCACACGAACATCCGCCTGCCGTGGCACAGCTTTGACGACAAAGACTACGAATTCGTGTCAGTCTATCGCCGACATTTCAATCTTCCTCCGGGAGTGAGCGATCGACGCGTTTTCGTAGATTTCGAAGGAGTGATGACGGCTTCAACGGTCTGGCTGAATGGAGTTCGCCTGGGAGAGTACAAGGGAGGGTATACGCCCTTCTCTTTTGAACTCACTCCGCATCTCGACTTTGATTCTGAGAACGTGCTCGCGGTCGAGGTTGATTCCACGGAACGGAGCGACATTCCACCTTTCGGGCATCAGATCGACTATCTCACTTTCGGGGGAATATATCGCGAAGTTGCGCTGCGCGTGGTTCCCGCAACTTTCATTGAAAACATTTTTGCCAGGCCGCAAGATGTGCTCACTCCAAATCCGAGCGTTGCCGTGGATTGCTTCTTGCAGCACATGAAGCCCTCGGCTGAAACCCTGTCGCTTGAGGTCACGCTGCAGGACGGGGACCGCGTCGTCGCTTCAGGTGCGCAACAGATTGGACCGGCCGAAGCCGCGGGCGATCCGGCGCGGCACACCGTGCGGCTGGAAAAACTTGGGCCTATTATCCTCTGGGATCTGACACGGCCGAAACTCTATACGGTGAGGGTTCGTTTGCTGAATGGATCGCGCCTGGTGGATGAGGATTTCCGCACCATCGGTTTTCGTGAAGCGCGGTTCACCGAACACGGTTTTGAACTGAACGGCAAGGTGATCAAGTTGCGCGGGCTCGACCGTCATCAAACCTTCCCCTTTGTGGGTCAGGCTATGGCGGGACGCGCGCAGAAGCGCGATGCACAGATCCTTCGCAAGAGTTTCAAATGCAATATCGTGCGGACCTCGCACTATCCTCAGTCGCGGCATTTTCTGGATGCCTGCGACGAACTCGGCCTTCTGGTCCTGGAGGAAATTCCGGGCTGGCAGCACATCGGCGACGCGGCCTGGAAGGATATTTCCGTGGACAACGTGCGCCGTATGATTCGCCGCGACTGGAATCACCCTTCGATCATTCTGTGGGGAGTGCGCATCAACGAATCCGATGACGATCACGACTTCTACACTCGGACCAATGCGCTGGCTCATCAACTGGACCCGACGCGGCAAACTGGAGGCATTCGAAACTTCGAGCGATCGGAACTTCTCGAAGACGTGTTTACGATCAACGATTTCGGCCTTCCGCTGAGGGCCCCGAACCACCCTCTGTACCTGAACACGGAATTTATTGGGCATACCTTTCCAACCAAGAGCTTTGACAATACGGAAAGACTCACCGAGCACACGCTGAGGCATGCGCGAGTGCACAACCAACTGGCGTCGAATCCGCAGTATGCGGGCGGATTGGGCTGGTGCGCCTTCGATTACAACACGCATTACGATTTCGGCTCGGGCGACCGGATTTGTTACCACGGCGTCGCCGACATTTTTCGCGAGCCCAAACCCGCCGCAGGCTTCTACAAATCGCAGTGCGACCCGGAGGAGGAAATCGTGCTTGAACCCGCGTTCCGCTGGGCGCCTGGGGACGAATCGATAGGATTCAGCAAGGCTGTCGTCTGCTCTAATTGCGATCATCTGAAGTTTTATGTCGATGACAAACTGATAGCCGAGGCCGATCCCGACCGAACCGAGTTTGGAAACCTACTCCATCCGCCTTTCGTTGTTCACTTGCAGCCATTTCGCCACGCCTGGGGAGATTTGCGGATCGAGGGCTACATTCGCGGCAAGCAAGTGATTGTGAAGCGTTACTCGGGCAAAGGGATTGACCAGCAGTTTTCGGTTTTGCCGGATGACAACACACTCCTGGCCGATGGCGCCGATGCAACCCGTGTGGTGTTGCGCGTCGCCGATGAATTCGGAGCAATCCGCTCCTTGGCCAGCGGTGCCATCCAATTGGAGATCGAGGGTCCCGCGGAAATTATTGGAGACAATCCTTTTGCGTTGGTAGGTGGGACTGGGGCCGTATGGCTGCGAGCGAAAGAACAAGCCGGGAAAGTGAGACTGACGGCGTTGCATCCCGTTCTCGGCAAGCGGCAGGTGGAGTTCGAGATTGTGGCTACACCTGCGGAGCTTGTGTAGAAATCACATCCTGCCAATAAGACGATCTCCTCATTTCGGTCTGGCCGCTCCATGTTATGCGGCTGGTGGCCGGTCAACGAATCGCGCGACCGAATACCGGCTTTCTGTATCTAAATAGTTTCATCTAGCCACTTCAAACGGGGAATGCCGAAGTGTGGCATCATCTTCTTTATCTCTTTGCCAGAAATTTGCGAGGCACTTTTCCTGGGATCGGGACCGAGCATGGCGAAACCAATTTTGCTGAGCGTGGATGACGACTCTGATGTGCTGCGGGCGATTGAGCGCGATCTGCGCTCGCACTACGGCGCCGACTACCGCGTGATCGGAAGCGATTCGCCCGAGGGGGCGCTTGACCTGCTCAAGCAGTTGAAGGTGCGCAACGACAGCGTGGCATTGCTGCTGGCCGACCAGCGCATGCCGCGGATGGACGGAGTGGAATTTCTGCAACAGGCCATGGTGATCTTTCCCGCCGCGAAGCGGGCGTTGCTGACTGCGTATGCGGACACCAACGCCGCGATCAGCGCCATCAATCAGGCGAGCATCAATTTTTTCTTCCTGAAGCCCTGGGATCCTCCGGCGGAGCACCTGTATCCACAACTGGATGATTTGCTCGATGATTGGCAGGCTTCGTACCGTCCAACGTTTCAGGGGATCAGGGTGCTGGGCACGCGCTGGTCGCCGCGATCGTACGAGTTGCGGGACTTTCTCGCGCGCAACCGCGTTCCCTACCAGTGGACGGACGTGGAGCTTTCGGCCAATGATCCGGAAACCAAACAGTTGCTGGAAGCTTTGGGGCCGGAGGCGGCGAATCTGCCGGTGGTGCTGTTTCCGGATGGGACGAAGCTGCTCGAGGGCGTGCCGGCGGAGGTCGCACAAAAAGTTGGGTTGCGCACGCGGGCTCAAACTGATTTCTACGACCTGGCGATTGTGGGAGGCGGTCCGGCCGGATTGGCCGCTGCCGTTTATGGAGCCTCCGAAGGTTTGCATACAGTGATGGTTGAGCGGGAAGCGCCGGGCGGCCAGGCGGGAATGAGTTCCCGCATTGAGAACTATCTGGGATTTCCGACCGGACTTAGTGGAGCCGATCTGGCGCGGCGGGCGGTGGTGCAAGCGCAGCGCTTCGGAGTCGAAATTCTGGCGCAGGAAGTAGTTGGCGTACGGGCGGAAGGGCCTTACCGGATCATCAAGATGGCGGATGGAAACGAGATCTCCTGTCACGCGCTGATGATTGCGACTGGGGTGCAGTGGCGGCGGCTGGAAGCTCCGGGCATCGACCGTTTGCAGGGTGCGGGAATTTATTACGGCGGCGGCGCTACTGAGGCTTTGTCCTGCAAGGGTGAAATCGTCTATGTCGTGGGTGGGGCGAACTCGGCCGGTCAAGCGGCGATGAACTTCGCGAAATACGCGGACCGGGTGATTATTCTGGTGCGCGGCGAATCGCTCTCCAGCACCATGTCGCAATACCTGATCGACCAGATTAAGGAAACCCCCAACATTCAGCTTTGGACGAATGCGAGCTTGACTGAGGCCCACGGCGAGACGCATCTGGAAGAGATTTCTGTGCTGTGCTCCGATACTGGCAAGATCGAGCGCGTGCCGGCGAGTGCGATGTTTATCTTTATCGGAGCGCTGCCACAGACGGACTGGCTGGTGGGCATCGTGGAGCGGGATGAGCGTGGCTTTCTGTTGACCGGTCCCGACTTGATACGGGACGGGCAACGCCCGAAGGGATGGACGCCGGACCGCGATCCGTTTCTGCTCGAAACGAATGTTCCTGGCATCTTCGCGGTGGGCGATGTGCGGCACGGTTCTATCAAACGTGTGGCTTCCGGAGTAGGGGAAGGATCGGTTGGGGTGCAGTTTATTCATCAATACTTGAGCAAGGTCTAAATGGTCGATAAATCTGAACTACGTCGCGTCCAGGAATTTGCTGATTTGCCGGACGATCAGCTCGATTGGTTCCTCAGCCAGTCGCAGGAGTTGAGCTTGAAGGCGGGTGATGTGTATTCGCGTGAGGGCGATCCGGCGGATGCGATGTTCGTGGTGCTTGAGGGGCATCTTCAAGGACGCGGCGAGCTCGGAGGCGAAACCTTCGTCTTTGACCTAGAACCGGGCGATGTCACCGGCGTCCTGCCCTTCTCGAGGATGAAGCAGTTTACGGTGAGCGGGCGAGCTCTCACGGACGGCCGCGCGCTGCGATTTCCGGCTTCGATGTTTCCAGAGTTGGTGCAGAAAATGCCGGTGCTGACTCAGCGGCTGGTGGGCCTGATGTCGGACCGAATCCGTGAGACTACCCGCCTCGAGCAACAGCGCGACCGGCTGGCTTCCTTGGGCAAGCTATCGGCCGGACTGGCGCATGAACTCAACAATCCGGCTTCGGCTGCGAAACGCGCGGCCAGCCAGCTGCGCGAGACTCTAAAGAAGATCAGGGACGCAAGTCTCGAGCTGGGAAGGCGCGATCTTTCTCTCGCACAGAAATCAGAAATCGAAAAACTGGAAATTTCGTTCACAGTGCCCGATGTTGTACCACCGGATCCGCTGACCATCAGCGATCTGGAAGACCAGATCGATTCCTTGCTGCGCAGTCATGGACAGAACGATTTATGGATGCTGGCGGCTGGGCTGGCGCGACGGAACGTCAAGCCGGAAACGGTCGAATCGTTGTTTGCAATACTGGATGCGGAGACGGCTCGAGCGGCGCTGGTTCGGATCGCCGCTTCGGTCGAGATCGCAAGTTTGTTGCACGAAATCGAGAGCAGCACTTCACGGATATCGGATCTGGTGGGCGCCATCAAGGAATACACCCACATGGACCAGGCGCCGGTTCTAAATGTGGATGTGGTGAAGGGCCTGGAAACTACTCTTACGATCCTGAATCACAAACTGAAACAAGGTGTGGCCGTGCAACGCGATTACCAGGGCGTTCCGCTGCTGGTGAATTCATTTGGCAGCGAACTCAATCAGGTATGGACCAATATTATTGATAACGCGATTGACGCGATGCATGGAAAAGGCGAGTTGCGCGTCCGAACCTACAGTGACGATGGTTGCGCCGTGGTTGAGATTACCGATAACGGTCCAGGGATTCCCGACGGGGTGCAGCCCCACATCTTCGAACCTTTTTTCACGACGAAAGGAGTGGGGGAAGGCACGGGATTGGGCCTGGACACGGTGCAACGAATTGTGAAGAAGCACCGGGGAAACATTCAGGTTACTTCGAAGACTGGTGAGACGCGGTTTCAAGTCTGGCTGCCGCTGGCCGGGACTCCGGCATAAGACGTTACTTCTCCGAATTGCGACGGGGCTGGCGAGAAATCGGCTCCCCAAGGTAACTTTCGCAGTTTCCCCGCCGGACGTAACCTGAAGAAGTTGAAATCCCAGGGATATAAACGAATGCGGAAAGTGACATGCGCTGCTGTTCTCGCACTTCTCGCGTGCTGCATGAGCACGACTGGGCGCATGGCGTTGGGGCAAGACGCGCCCGCACTTTCCGTGGTGCCTACGAAGGCCACTATGTTGATAGGAGAGACACGCACGTTCCGCGCGGTGGGCAAGGACGGACGCTTGCGGCACGATGTACGCTGGGGTGTTTCTCCCGAACAGGCTGCCAAACTTACGGTGGCTGGCGATGAAGCGACCCTCCAGGCGGAGGAACCCTCCTCGACGGTGGTTCTGACTGCTTCTGCCGAAGGCGATTCCTCTGAAGCCAGCATTGAGATTCGTTCCGGACCTTCCCTGCCCGCCGGAACGATAATGTGGTCTGTCAGCCCCCTGCCCGGATGCAAGAGTATGAAAATGACCCAAGCGGTACCGACTGCGACCGGACCCGACATTTACGACGAGGAGTCGTGTTTTGATGGCGCCTATGTTCGCGCACTCACTGCGGATGGGCGTGAACTGTGGCGGAGAAAGCTCGGCGGCGCTCCGGTTCCCATGGCGCCGGACCTCGAAGGGAAAGAAGGAACCCAGCCTGCAGAGCATATTAGCTTGAGTACTCGGTCCGTGTGTGACGAAATCTCTTCCGGGATGACCAAAGATGGCGTCGCAAAGCTCGCGCAAGACCGTAAGCTTTGGCTGGGCGGGAAAGAGCGGGAGAATAATAGTTGGGTGTTCGAAGAGCATAACGTTCGCTGCACGATCTGGTTTGGCGGAACTGGAACCGTGGTAAGGAACAAGAAGATCTTCATTAGCGACTAACGACGCGAATGGAATCGGCGGATGGAACGCACCCATCAGCTTTTTCTCCGGTCCATTCTGTTTTTGGCGCCGCTTAGTGTTGAGAACCGCGATACCACGGAGAGTTGAGTTTAAAAAGCTCCCGACGTCACTTTCCGGTTCGCCAATCCCATACCGGGTTTCCTTTGTCGTCGCGGAACATCAGGGTGTCAGTGCCTTTTACGAGCTCGCGCACCAGGATTATGTCGGACGCGTCCTGCTTGACTTTGGAACCGGTGACGGCAATCTCGTCACCCTTGGTGAAGGTGATTCCCATCTCCTCCTGAAACGGTTTGGGGCAGAGGTAGATGTGGATCTTGTCGTCTCCGCTCTTCAGGACGATTTCGGTGAAGTCTTTCCTGGTTCCGAAAGAGAGCAGATTTATTTCGTCCACGACTCCTTTGGTCTTTGTCTCGGTATGAAGGTCGTACTTTGGAGGGGTGCTATCTTTTTGTGCCGTTTTTTGCGCGCGCGCCGGAGTCACGCACAAAACCAAAAATAACGAAGCCCAGAAAAGCGCCTTGGGAGCATAGCGCGGCGGGATGGCGACTTCCCGACAGTGCGGCACGGTCTCTCCTGGAGTTGCCTGACAGTTTCGCTAACAATTAGGCCGGTGACTCAGTCGCCCTTCGCTTTATAAAAAGCCACGAGGATGGTACACCTTCGCACGGGAGACGCCAATAGCGTGGCTGATTTTCGGTGGCGTCCTAACCACTCGGTCTTGTCCTAAATTGCGTTGGTGAGTAATTCCCGCAAGGTCCATATGTGGGTCGAAATGCCAGATTCCATCGCGGGTGATACACGGATCGTCGAATGAACACGGCACCAATTGTAGTAGGCGAAATGCAGCGCACAGGCAGCTTTCAGATTGTCCAGTTTCTTGCTGTATCCAAGCGTCAGTCTCGCGAACCGTTTCAGCGATTGGCGGATCGTAAGATTTTGTCTTTCAATAAAACTTGTCGAGATGTGACGGCTATCAGGGCGTCCGTCGCGTACCCGTATTATTGTCTCTATCATCGGAGCAGGAGAGTAGCGTCCAGCTGCATCGTGCTGACCATGATCTCCGAATATCTTTATGACTTGGGCGAAGTCCGCTTGTCCAGCGAAAATATCCTCTACGCCCTTGCGGTAGAAAGCGAATCCATCCGTAGTCAGTTGGAATCGGTGTTCGTGAGCGATACGATTCCGCAGCGAGTTCAGGAAAGCGTAGGTGGTTTCGCGAGTCCGCTTGCCGATTGCGTAGGCAGGAATCAATTTCGAGTCCGCATCCATCGCGACGAAAATCCATGCATCGCCGAGTTCGGGAGAATCCTCGGGTTTCACATGGCGCTGCTTCTTTCCACAAAATCCCCAAATCTCATCGCCTTGAATCCTTTGGCAACGAAGGTTGCGAAGCTGCGAATCCATCAGCTTTTCGCATTTAGGACAAGACCAACCACTCCATCCGTCCTTTTAAGCGTATGCTTGTGATAGTATTTTGACCCCAAAATGACTCGCACTCTAAGCGACATTATCTACGCTGAAGGAAGCATAGCATCTGGAAAATGCACCGGATGCGGACAGTTATTCACCGCATCGTCTGCTGTGCTGGCCCTTCCTGAGAACCCGGAATGGAGCGTGGTCGGAGAGTTTGGCGGCCACGAATGCACCCCTGCCCCCTCGGGACCAGTGGCATAAATTCCATTAACGCAGAATTAGGACACTACCCCGTTTTCAGCAGCACACTCCTGAGTTCAAGTTTCTTAGACAGCTCTCACTTCGTGACGGTGTGGTACGGCCCTTCTGTTTTTATCCCAATTCTGAATCTGCCGATAGAACCAGTATCAAGAAGAACGGAGTCGGAAAGGTTGGGACGATGACCAAGATTCTGGTAGTGGACGACAGCAAGTTTCTGAGACTCACCGCGGAGCGCGCGCTGGCGCGTGCCGGCTATGAAGTAAGCAGTGCGATCGATGGCGAAAAAGCTTTGCGCATGGCGCGGGAGGAATTGCCCGATCTGATTCTGATGGATATATTGCTGCCGAAGATGAGCGGCCGCGATGTGCTCGTCGCGTTGAAGAAAGACCCGGTCACGCAGGCGATCCCAGTGGCGGTGATGACGGGCCTGTCTCAACGGAATGCGGCCCGATTGGAGGGAGATGGCGCCATCGCGTTCCTGGAAAAGTCCGTGCTCGATTTGGATAAAGGATCGGAGAAGCTATTGGCAGCGGTGCAGGAGATTCTCAAGAAACTTCCCGAGCGCACGCGAAGCACCACGGCATAGGCCCCATGGGGCGGCCAATTCCAGCGGGTTCTCAGTCCCGGTTCACCCGGCACAGTTCACCGGGCACAGTTGCTTCCCAGACGCCCTCATTCCCGGATTGGAGCCAGTGCTCCTCTGTCCTTCTATTTGTTTCTTTCTTCTTGACAAACCTCAGCAAACGAAAGTAAAAATAATCGTTCGTAATCTCCCAGCCGTTGATACCCGCGGAGGGTCCGATTCTCAAAACACAAACCCAGAAATCCATCAGGAGGCCTTTCAATGATTGATCGCTTTCACCCCAGCGCGCAACCCCTATTGAAGCGTGAATTGATGCGCGCTCCGTTCCTCTTCCTGTCCTGCTGGCTCGCGCTTTGCTGTTGCGCGCAGGCACAACCGTACTACGTTGCCAAAAACGGCAGCGACTCTAATAACGGCAGCGCGAGCGCTCCCTGGCTGACCATCGGACACGCGGCGCTCGAAGCGACGGCCGGCAGTACCGTCTATGTGGGAGCCGGGACCTACAGCGAGAGCGTATTGTTCGCCAACTCGGGAACGTCCTCGGCTCCCATCGTCTTCAACGGACAGGGCGTGGCCATTGTGGATGGGACGAGCGTCGCCTGCTGCACGACGCCTAGTTTCGAAACCAGCAATGGCTTCCTTTGTTGCAACACGCAAGGTCTGTTTATGATCGGCGCTACGAGCGGGGTGAGCTATTTGACCATCGAAGGGTTCACCATCCAAAACTACAAGACCTCGAAAAAAGCGGATGTGCCCGCCGGAATTCTGATTGCCGGCAGCGGAAGCGGGATCAACATACTCAACAACACGGTTAAGAACATCCAAACCTCGGCGGGAAAAGATGGAAACGCTTATGGCATCGGCGTTTTCGGTACGAGTTCGACTCCGCTCAGCGTGACGGTCAGCGGCAACACGGTGACGGGATGCCTGACCGGAGAAAGCGAGACGACTACTTACAACGGCAACGTGCAAAACTTTGTCGTGTCGAACAATACGATCTATGACAATGACAACATTGGCATGGACGCAATTGGCTTCGAGGGAGTCGGTCCGACGGGCTACGACCAGGCGAAGAACGGAGACGTCTATGGCAACCTTATCTACAACAACAGCGCCTTCAAGAACCCCGGGGAAGGCAACTCCTACGATGAGGATGGTCTGTACTGCGACGGCTGCACGGAGGTGACGTTCGAGCGCAACACGCTTTACGGCAACGACCTGAATATCGAGGCCGCGAGCGAAACCTCTGGCGAAGTCTCGAGCAACGTGATCATTCGGAACAACCTGATCTACGCGGCGAATTCGTGCGGCGTTTCGGTGGGCGGCTACGCCAAGACCGGGACGGGCGGGAGCACGGACATCACCATTGTGAACAACAGCCTTTATGACAACGACACGCAGAAGACCGGGAGTGGCGAATTCCAGATCCAGTACCGGGCGACGGGGATTGTATTCGAAAACAACATTGTTTATACCGGCGCCGAGGGGCTGTTCATGTACGGTTACGTGTCGGGCAGTGGAGTAACTTCGAACTACAACGATTTCTACACGACCAGTTCGACGACCACGTTTGAATTGAACGGGAAAAGCTACTCCTCGTTCGCTTCCTACCAGTCGAAGACGGGGCAGGACGCGAATTCGGTATTTGCGAATCCCGACTACCTGACTGTACCCACTTGCACGTCGACCAAGGAGAGTGGGCCACCGACGCCGCTGACCGCCTGCTCGCCGACGCCGAATTTTGATATCCCGACGAGTTCTCCGGCTGAAAACACGGGCAACGCTGGTCTAGGTTCGGCCGATTTCGGCACGGTGGACTTCAACGGCAATCCGCGGGTCAATGCCAATGGGCAAATCAACATGGGAGCCTTTGAGCAATGACAGTGGCAATGAAATGACAAGTGGGTTGATCGCTGGCTGATCAATCGGTTCAACCGGGGCACGCAGCCTGTTGCGTGCCCCCTTTGTTTGCACCGAGCATTGGCAACGGGGATACTAAAGCATGCGCTTTCCTTGTCTTGCAGGTCTGATCTGTCTCCTGCTCGCCAGCCTGGCCTACGGGCAAGGTGCGTCACCGGCCACAGTTCCCGCCCGTGAGGCGCCAGAGGCGGTTGTTGCGCCCGACGATCCGGTCATTACGGTAAATGATTTCTGCACTGAACCGGCTCCGCCAGGTAACGGCTGCAAAACCGTGATCACTCGAGCACAGTTTGAAAAGCTCTGTGAAGCACTACAGCCGGGCATGTCGCCGTCGCTTCGGCTCAATGTGGCAAACGCTTATGCCCGCAATCTGAGAATGGCTGCGGCGGCGGAAAAACGCGGCCTTGATAAAACGCCGGCGTTCGAAGAAGAGATCCGCTATGCGCGCATGCAACTGCTTGCTCAAGACCTTTCCCGCGAGCTGCAGGCCGAGGCCAATAACATCAGCAACGCCGATCTCGAAAACTATTACAAGGAGAACGAGGCGTCCTTTGAGGAAGCCACACTGGCACGTATCTTTATTCCCCGCTTAAAACAAGCCGCGGTCGCGCGCGGCGAGCATGAAGACGCACAGACCAAGGCCGATGAAGACGCGATGATCAAGGTCGCGGCCGATATCCGGGCGCGCGCAGTTCAGGGCGAAGATCCAGACAAGTTGCAAGTCGAGGCCTACGCGGAAGCCGGAATTCCGCACACCATGTCCAACACGAAGATGGAGAAGGTGCGCCGCGATGCGCTGCCTCCGCAACATGAGACGGTGATGGACCTGAAGCCAGGAGAAGTTTCCCAAGTATTCTCCGACCCGGGGGGAGCTCACTTCGTTTACAAAATGATCAGCAAGCACACCCTGACGCTGGACGATGCGAAACCCGAGATCCGTACCGCAGTTTCCAGCCGGCGTTATCGCGACAGCATGAAGAGCTTTCAGGGCGACGTCGTGTTTAGCGACTCTTACTTCAATCCCCCTGGCAAGCCGGTCCCAGAGTCGGAGCGAAATCGGCGCGAGAGGAGGAAAAAGCCACTGGCCTCGGGGGTTGAAGACCACGACTAGTTAAGTCTCTGTAAATAAATCACTTGCGAATGGAACCTGGAATGCCTTGGCGGAGTCTATCTAGATTAGGGTGTGCGCCGGTAACCTGCGGCGGTGACCTCTAATCCGTAAGCCAGGGGCGGTGGGCGATTTTTCGGTTGGGGGATGAGGTGGAGAATTCTATAATCAGCTTTACAGTCACGTAGTATTGGAAGTAAGGCGGGAGTGACCACCTTGGGAGATCTGGCGAGCGCGATCGGAGCACGGGCGCAGGAAGCGGCAATTGTCGCCGACCTGAAGGCCGGATCGGAAGAAGCCTACGCCTGGCTGATCGGTGAATTTCAACGGCCGGTCTATGGGCTGGTGTACCGGGTGGTGAGCGATCCGGCGGACGCGGCGGATACGACGCAGGATGTTTTCCTGAAAGTCTTCCGCGGGATGAAGAGCTTCCATGGCGAATCGAGTTTGAAGACCTGGATTTACCGGATTGCATTGCATGAAGCGGCGAACCGGAAGCGATGGTGGTTCCGGCATAAGGCGCACGAGACGTCGATCGAACCGGTGGAGTCGGACGGACTGGCGAACGGGGATGGGGCGATGCAAAATACGGCGATGCAAAACGCGCTGACCGACCGCAGGGATTCGCCGTTCGAGAGCGTGGCGCACCTGGAAGTCCAGAAGCGCGTAGATGCGGAGTTGCGGCAGGTGGTGGAGCCGTACCGGACGGCGCTGATTTTGCGCGATCTGGAAGAAATGTCCTATGAAGAAATTGCGGAGGTTCTGCAGATTTCACTGGGAACGGTGAAGTCGAGAATCACTCGAGGACGTCAGGCTTTGAAGCAGCGGCTGTCGCCGTACGTGCGAGAGGTGGGTGGAGAACTGGGACTCACTGCTCCGGATGAAGATAAGGTAGAGACGAGTTTGCGGTCGCAGAATTTGCAGAACCAGGTTGCTGGAGGGGGAAGAAGGGTCGAGGTGATGCCATGAGGTATGTGGCCATGAATCCGGGTTCGCCGAAGCTGGGGATGAAGTGTGCCGACGTGAAGAGATTGTTGTCGCCCTATCTGGATGGGGTGGTGACGGGGACCGAGATGCAGGGTTTGCAGGCGCATCTGGAGGGATGTTCGGCGTGCGCGCTGGAGTACCGGATGCTGCGGCAGACGCAACAACTGCTGACGAGCGTGAAGCGTGTGCAGCAGCCAGCGGACCTTGGGCTGAAGCTGCGGCTGGCGATTTCGCGGGAGGCGGCGGAGGGACGGCGTCCCCGGTTCGAAGGCTTGCGCATGCGAGTCGAAAATGCAGTGAACGCATTTATGGTGCCGGCTACGGCCGGCCTGGTCTGCGCCTTATTGATTTTTGGTTTGGTGACCGCCATCCTGGCGATGCCGGGAGAAGTGCAGGCGAATAATCAGGATGTGCCGCTGGTGCTGAATACCGGCCCGGAGTTGCAGCAGAGCGCCTTTGGCACGACGCTGAGCGCGATGAATACAGATTCGCTGGTGATTGAAGCCCACGTGGATTCGCATGGGCGAGTAGACGATTACAAGATCCTTTCCGATCCGGGGGAATCTCAGGAACTGCTGCCGCAGGTAAAGAGGATGCTGATCTTTACGACGTTCCGTCCGGCGATGTCGATGGGACGACCGATCTCATCGCGAGCGGTGCTGTCGTTCTCGAGGATTAGCGTGCGAGGGTAGAACGGGCAGAAGATGAAGATTCGTGCCGCCCGAAAAACACCTTTGCGGCCCTCTCGTTGTATCCTTGCCCGGGTTTGACCCCCTGCTCGGAAGTCCTTACACTTGAGGATGTTCTCCGCTCGGCACACCGGTAATCCGTGGAGGGTTTCCTGAGTCTGCGATTGCGCAGTCTGTGGTTTGCGGCCCTGTTGGGGCTGCTGGCGTCGCTGTGCGCCGGGCAGGATCCGGTTCCGCTTCCGCCGAAACCGGCTCCACAGAACCCGACTCCGCAAGGGCAAGCTTCGCAAGACCAGCCGCCTGCGCAGGGGCAGTCACCTTCCCAGGACCAGCCTTCCCAGGGGCAGTCGTCTTCCAAGGATCAGCCCTCTTCGGAGGAGGATGTTCCGCGGAAACCGCCAGCGCCAACTCAAGCTCCGCAGGGCCAGGCTCCGGCGAACCAGACTCCGCAAAAGCAAGCGGCGCAGAATCAGGTTCCGCAGAATCAGTCTTTGATCGTGCTGGATAGCAACGAGACAATTTTTTCGATGCTGGCGGCGCTCAACACCTGCGGTTACGATCAGGACTTGACCATCTCAGACGTGGTCCGGAGCACGGTTCGGGCCGAGGTCCAGAAAAATTTGCTGAATTCGCCGGAGGCCGAGGCGGCGCGGACGGCACTGTGCGAGTTCTATCAGGGCCACGTGGCGTCGAACGATCCGAACCGCAACCTGTCGCAATACCTTTCACTGGCTCTATATGTGGACGGACCGCCGCATTTTCTGCCGCGAACGAAGGAGGAGGATCTGCCTCCAGACGCGTCCGCGATCGCGCTTTTCGGAAAGCTGCTGGAGCCCTTTTACGAAAAAGCCGGGTTGCATTCAATCTGGGAGCGGCACCGCAACGATTACGCGGCGGCCATGAAACGGTACCACGAACCGCTGCAAAAGATGGTGTTCGACACCGAGATCTATCTAAAACTGCCTTCTTCGCAATATCTGGGGCGAAGATTCACGATTTATCTGGACTTCATGGGTTCGCCGAACGAGACGGATGCGCGGAACTATGGGACGGATTATTACGTGATCGTGTTTCCGGCCCCGAACGCGCCTTCGGGAGAAGCGCCGAAGTCGGCGCTGAAGATGGAACAGATCCGGCACACGTTTCTGCACTACGAACTGGATCCGCTGGCGGAGAAGCACTACAGCTCCATCAAGCGGCTGGAACCGCTGCTGCAGTCGGTGAAGCGAGCGCCGCTGGAAGAGAGCTTCAAGACTGACATCTCGCTGCTGGTGACGGAATGCCTGATACGTGCCATCGAGATTCGCACTACGGGAGGCAAGCAACCGGCGCAGGAGGCGATGCGCGCGCAGGCCGTGGATGACGCGGTGAAGCAGGGATACATTCTGACAAAATACTTCTACGACGCCGTGGTGGCGTTTGAGAAAGATCCCACGGGTATTCGAGGAGCATACGGCGATTTCATAGCGAACCTGGATCTAGGTAGAGAACAGAAAGCCGCAGCTGCGGTTCAGTTTGCCAGCGCGACGTCGCCGGAACTGGTGCAGCTGTCCCGTCCGGAAGATCGGCGGATGCTGATAACGGCGGAAAAGCGGCTGGCGGCTGGCGACCCTAAAGGAGCGCAGGAATTGGCGCAGCAGGCGCTCGATAGGAAGATCGGCGACCAGGGCCGGGCGCTGTTCATTCTGGCGGAAGTGGCTGTGGCCAACAAGAACCGGGACGGAGCCCAGGATAACTTCCAGAAAGCGATTGCGGCGACACAAGATCCTAAAGTGGTGGGATGGTCGCACGTGTATTTAGGTAGGATTCTCGATATGAAAGAGGACCGTGAGGCCGCGTTGCAGGAGTACCGGGCGGCATTGAACGCCGGGGGAGGATTGCCCGAGGTCAAGGCGGCGGCGGAACGGGGGTTGCAGCAGGCATATGAACCTCCCGCGAAACCGCAGTAGGATGGCCCTCGCGATTACAATTCGAGTACGGTTACAATGCGACCGGTGGACTGGAGTTCCAGAAGTTAAGGCGGGCGAGTTTGAATCAGGCGGCACAAGCCGAGGAGAAAGCATGAAGCGAGCAGCGATCATCACCGCAGTGCTGGGAATATCGGTCTGGGGTTTCGCGGGGAACGGGTTTGCGCAAACCAATGACAAGCCTGCGGGGCAGAATGCGCCGGCGGGACAGGCGGCAGTACCGGCAGGCAAGCGTCCGCCACAGGCCAAGACACAAGAGGAGTTCGCCGCCTATAAGACGGCGGCGGCATTGACCGACCCTGCGGCCCAGGAGAAAGCGGCGGACGATTTTGCTGCGAAGTTTCCGGACAGCGAGTTGCGGCAACTGCTCTATAGGGCGGTAGTAGCCTCTTACCAGCGGTCCAATGACATGGACAAGATGTTGGAGGTCTCACAGAAACTTTTGGCTATCGATCCGGACGATCCGCAAGCTCTGCTGGGAGTCGCCCAAGTGCTGGCCGAGCGTACCCGCGAGACTGACCTCGATAAAGATCAACGTCTGGCGGAGGCGAGAAAGGATTCTCAACGCGCGCTGGTCACCGTGGATACGGACCTTCCCGGGGGCCTCCCTCCGGAGAAAGTGGATGTGTTCAAGGGGTACGTGCGTTCCGAGGCCTACGAGATTGTGGGGACGCTCGATTTCAACGCGAAGTCGTGGGCGGACGCGGAAGGAAATCTGAGAAAGTCAATTGACGCCTATCCGCAGGAGGTTGATCCGATCGCGATCTTCCGGCTGTCGGTGGCGTTGGATATGCAGAACAAATATCCCGAGGCCCTGAAATACGCCAACCAGGCGGTGAGCATGACCAAGGACGGCACCCCCGCGGGCAAGGCTGCGCGCGATGAGAAAGATCGCCTGACGCAGTTGGTTGGGGGCAGCAGTACTCCGGCGCCTGCTCCTCCGAAGAACTGATTCCGGACCTCCGGCGATGCAATCATGAAAGAACGGGAAATCACCGCGCTGGAGACGGCGTTGAACTACCACTTCCGCCGCCGGGCGGTGATCGAGCAGGCCCTGACCCATAGCTCGCAGGCGCGGGAGCAGGAGGCGCAGCAGGCGGGGGAGAGCAAGTACAAGGTCAACGACAACGAGCAGCTGGAGTTTCTGGGAGACGCGATTCTGGCGTTAGTGACCAGCGAGGAATTGTTCCAGCGCTTTCCCCAGTTTCGCGAGGGAGAACTCTCAAAATTGCGCGCCCATGTGGTGAGCGAGCGGCACCTGATCCGGGTGGCGCAGCGGCTGGAACTGGGACACTATCTACGGCTGGGCCGGGGCGAGGAGAAAAGCGGCGGCCGCAGCAAGACGGCGCTGCTGGTGGACGCGCTAGAGGCGATTCTGGCGGCGATCTACCTGGATGGCGGAATGGAACCGGCGCGTGAATTCATTGTGCGGGAGATTCTGGCGCCCGAGCTGGAGCGGATGGAGCGCGAAGGCGGTACGCTGCCTATGACTGACTTCAAGTCGGCACTGCAGGAAACCCTTCAGGGGTTGGGGATGGCGCAGCCTTCATATGTGCTCGTGCAGGAGGCAGGACCGGAACACAGCAAGACGTTTACCGTGGAAGTTCGTCTGAATAATAAGAACGGTGAAGGCCGCGCGGAATTTGTGGGACGAGCACAAGGTACAACCAAGAAGACGGCGGAGCAGGATGCCGCGCGGCAGTTGCTGTCCTATCTGGCCTCGCGGCCGCAATCGGCGGGAGCCCGGGTGGCGCGGGGGTCGAGGTCCGCAGATAGGTAGAGACGCTGGATAAGTGAGTGCATGAATCCCCCAGACGAAAATTTTGCAAGCCAACATCCTTCGGGCGGAGTTTCTTCGAGCGAGCTTTCTTCCACCCAGCATGGCGGGCACGAACCCTCGGCAGCCGATCATTCTCTGGGGGATCATTCTCCGGAGAATCATTCTCCCCACGATCAGCCTTCGCGCGATGGTTTCTCGCACGATCGAACGGCGTGGGCGGCTGGGACTGACCTGACCAGCTCGATACAATCGTTGCTGGGCACCGTGGTGATCGCGGTGTTCGTGATTACCTTCATCGTTCAGGCGTTCCAGATTCCTTCTCCGTCGATGGAGAACACGCTGCTGGTGGGCGATTACCTGTTGGTGAACAAGCTGTGCTATGGCGGAGGCGGCGTGGGAGACTATTTCATGCCCTACCGCCGCGTGCAGCGCGGCGACATTGTTGTGTTTCACTATCCGGTAGACCCGGCGCAGCATTTCGTGAAACGTGTGATTGGTTTGCCTGGCGACCGCGTGCGGATGGTCAACAAGCAGGTACTGGTAAATGGCGTGCCGTTGAAGGAACCATATACGCACTTCAGCCACCCTGCGGATGACGGGTTCCGGGATAATTTTCCGCGGCTGGATGCGACGTCGGGCCTCACACCGGAATGGTGGCTGCAGTTGCGCAAACTGGTTGAGGACGGACAGTTGATTGTTCCCGAGGGACATTATTTTGTAATGGGAGACAATCGCGACAATAGTTCCGACAGCCGTTACTGGGGATTTGTGCCGCGGGCCAATATTATCGGGCGCCCGCTGGTGATCTACTGGTCGGTACAAGGGGCTGAGGGCGATGGAACGGCACCGTCTTCGGTAAGTGCTAAACTGTACCACCTCGCCTACGTGGTAACGCACATCTTTCAGGTCACGCGGTGGCACCGCACACTGCAACTGGTGCGCTGAGGCTGCCGGTCGCAGATCTGAAAAACGAGACTGGATGGATTGAGCACATTGGCTAATAAAGACAATAAAAAACAGAACGAGGTCGAAGAGAAACCGCGTGAGACTCCGGTAGAGTTTCTGGCATCGCTGGCGGCCGTTCTGGTGACGGGATTGTTCATCATCACATTTGTAGTGCAGGCGTTCGAGATCCCCTCCAGTTCGATGGAGAATACTTTGCTGATCGGCGACCACGTGTTTGTGAACCGCATCGTGTTTGCGCCGAAGACCTCGTGGGTAGGGCCGCTGCTTCCTTATCGTGCGGTGCGGCGCGGCGATATCGTAGTGTTTCTGCACCCTGATCCGCATGATGCCGGGCTTTATGTGGTGAAGCGGATCATGGGCGTGCCGGGAGATCGAATTCATCTGCGCAACGGTGTGGTTTATCGAAATGGCGAGGCGCTGAACGAGCCTTACATAGATCACGATGCGGACAATCCCAACGATTCCTACCGCAACGATTTCCCCGCGGTACCTCCGTCCGATGAAAATGGAGTTTATCCAAACTGGATCGTGGACCTGGCCTCGCACATCGAGGGAGGCGATCTGGTGGTGCCCCCCGGGCATTACTTCGCCATGGGCGATCACCGGGGCGTAAGCCTGGACAGCCGCTACTGGGGCTTCATTCCGCAGGAAAATGTGATTGGGCGTCCCATGTTTATCTACTGGTCGTTTGAAACCCCGGCCGACCAGTACACCAAAACCGGAATTGCGGACCGGATGGGATTTCTGGCGCATGTGGTGTTGCACTTCTTCGATGAGACGCGCTGGGGGCGAACGCTGAAAGTGGTGCGGTGAAGCTTCTTTCTTCCAAGCGGCAGGTGGTGACTGTAGCAGCGGTGATTCTGCTGGGTCTATTCCTGGTGCGCCCGGGCGCTGCGCGGCTGAAAGCTCGCATTGCAAATTCGATCAGTCTTGCGGTGGCACGTCCCACCGAGATTGGCGCGGTCCACCTTCGATTCCTGCCGCAACCCGGGTTTGACCTGGAAAACCTGATCATCTACGAAGACCCGGCTTTCGGCGCCGAGCCCATGCTGCGTGCCCCTGAAGTGACGGCCGTGGTGCGGCTGACCTCGCTGCTGCGCGGACGATTGGATATCTCCCGGCTTGGAACTAACTGAGCCTAGCCTGAATCTGGTGCGCCTGGCGGACGGCCGCTGGAATTGGCAAGCGCTGCTGGAACGCACACAGCGCACGCCTCTGGCGCCGACGGCGAAATCGAAGATGGAGGCGCGCCCCGGCTTTCCCTACATTGAAGCCAGTTCGGGGCGCATCAACTTCAAGGCAGGGCAGGAAAAAAAGCCTTACGCGCTGCTGAATGCGGACTTCGCCTTATGGCAGGAATCAGAAGATACCTGGGGAGCGCGGCTGAAAGCAGAACCGCTGCGTACCGATATGAGTTTGAACGATGCGGGCCTGTTGCGGATGAACGGAACATGGCGGCGGGCTGGAAGCCTGCGTGAAACCCCACTGCAGTTCAGCCTGGAGTGGGATCGTGCGCAACTGGGGCAGCTCACGAAGCTGGTATCGGGAAACGATAAGGGCTGGCGGGGAGAAGTCCGGCTGGACGCGACTTTGAGCGGCATCCCGGCGGCGATGCGGGTTGCTCTTGACGGGTCGATACAGGATTTCCGCCGCTACGACATTTCGAGCAGCGAGGGATTGCGTCTGGCGGCGCACTGCGACGGCCGTTACAGCTCGGCGGAAGGGATGGTCCATGAAATCTCTTGCAGCGCTCCGGTCGGCAACGGCACGATCAAGGTGCATGGCGACGCTGGGCTGCCGGGCCTGCATCGGGTTGATTTGGCGATGAAGCTGGAAAGCGTTCCCATGAACGCTGTGGCGCAACTTGCTCGACGCGCCAAGAAAAGCCTGCCGCCGGACCTAGTGTCTGCGGGAAACGTAGAGGGCAATCTTACGGTGAAGGAAGAAGGAGCATCGCCGAGGGGACCGGAGTTTCAGGGCCGGGGCGAAATTACGAACCTTCGTCTGCGGTCAGCGATCACCAAAGTGGAATTCACTGCCGGGAGCATACCGTTTGTGTTGAGCTCGGTACAGGCAAGGGTGCATATCGCTACGCCGGGTAAGCTAGCTCGCCTGCTCGAAGTTGATGGTTTCCCGGCTCCCGACGAGTTGCACGTGGCGTTCGGCCCTTTCCCGGCCGCGCTGGGACGCCCCTTGCCAGCACAAGCGGTTGGCTGGGTGGCGCGGTCGGGTTATGGCTTGGTGATCCGCGGAGATGGAGACGTATCGCGCACCTTGCGCCTCGCTAGCCTGCTGGGTTTGCCGGCGGTGAACGCCAGCGTGGAGGGCGCGGCTGAGATGAGGTTGCAGATCGCTGGATCGTGGGCGGGGAACATTTCCGGGAGTTCCTCCGGTTTTTCTTTGCCGCAGGTGACCGGGACGGCGCAACTGCACAACGTGCGCGTCGCGGTGCGAGGACTAAATGGACCAGTTGAAATCTCTTCCGCAGACCTGCAGCTTTTGCCCGATGAAACGCGCGTGGAGAAGTTGATCTCGCAGGCTGGGGATGCGCGCTGGACGGGGTCTGTAGCTTTGCCACGCGGTTGCGGAATGCCGGGCGCGTGCCTGGTCCGCTTCAATTTGAATAGCGAAGAGATTGGGCTGAGCGAACTGTCGAAGTGGTTTGGTTCGCAACCGGACCAGCGCCAGTGGTACCAGGTGCTTACGCCAGAGGAGCCGAAGATACCGACGTTTCTCGAAAACCTGAGGGCATCGGGGAAGGTAAGCGTGGGGCGTTTACGAATTCACGACCTGGTTGCAGACCGGGTTTCCGCGGCACTTGACTTGGAACGCGGGAAGCTAAAGGTTTCGGACCTGCATGCCGATCTGTTGGGCGGCAAGCATCGTGGCGATTGGCAGGTAGATTTTACGCCCGCGTCTCCCGTCTATACCGGGAGCGGAACTCTGACCGGGATTTCGCTGGGGCAGATGGCCAATGCGATGCACGACCCGTGGATTTCGGGAACTGCCGAGGGGACTTATCAGCTTACGGCGTCGGGCACGGATTCGGCGGCATTCTGGGAATCGGCTGACGGTGAACTGCAGTTCGATATGCGGAACGGCGTTTTGCCGCACATTTCGTTGGCGAGTGATGAGGGGCCGCTGCGCGTGGCGCGCTGGCAGGGGCGGGCGCGTTTGCGGGGTGGGAAGATCGAGATTGAAAAAGGGAAACTGGTTTCTGCCGGCGGAACGTATGAAATCAGCGGCACCGCTTCCTTGAAGCAAGTGTTGGACCTGAAGCTGGCGCGAGGCGCCGATCTAAGACCAGCAAGTTCGCCCGTTTACAGCATCACAGGCACCGTGGCGGAACCGCAGATCGTGTTGACTACTCCTGTGACACAGGCGCGGCTGAAACCGTAGGGTCTCCCTCAGGGGCTAAAGCCCATGTTCGCGCTCGGCGCGCGATGGCACGACGGAAGTCGTGCCCTTCCCGAGTCTTCCCCACGCTGATTCCTGCGCACTTCCCACGCTACGGCATGTATCCTGCGCCGCGCAGAACTTTTCCCGGCAAGGCTCCGGTCATTTTCCCCTGGTCGATGACGGGCACACCGTTCACCAGAACATACTCCATCCCTTCGGAGAGCTGGTTTGGATTGTCGAATGTAGCCAGATCGCGCACGGTCGCCGGATCGAAGATGACAACGTCAGCCCACATGCCGGCTTTGAGGACACCGCGATCGGTAAGACGCATGCGTTGAGCCGGCAAGGCGGAGAATTTGCGGATGGCGTCTTCGAGTGTCAAGGCTTTTTCTTCGCGGACGTACTTGCGCAGGATGCGGGGAAACGTGCCATAGGCACGAGGATGCGGATGCTCCTGGCCCAGAATGCCTTCCGGCGAAGTTCCGGATGAATCGTTGTCGATGGCGACCCATGGCTGTTGCAGTGCAAGTGTGACGTCGGGCTGCGACATGCCGAAGACGGCCACGTCGGAGTCGGGATCTTGGATGAGGAAATCGAACAAGGCATCCATTGGATCTTTGGTCCAGAGTTTTGCAATTTCGGAAAGGCGCTTGCCTTGCAGAGGAAGAAGCTTGGGATTCTGAGTGACGCCGATCATGATGGCATCGGGTCCGGGGATTTCCTGCCATTCGTTGTCCCACTCTTTGGAAGGTGTGAGCATGTCTTTGCGGATGCGTTCGCGAGTGGCAGGATCCTTCAGACGCTCGACCATCTTTGCGTCACCGCCGTCATGCGCCCACGCCGGAATAAACGCCGAGAATGAGTTGAACCAGGCGGTGTAGGCGTAAGTGTCGGCGGTAACGTCGGCGCCGGCGGCGCGGGCGGCATTTATTTTGGCGACGACCTCGGGCATGCGTCCCCAGTTATTTTTTCCGGCGACTTTTATGTGCCAGATTTCCACGGGCACGTGGGCTTCGCGGCCGATGCGCAGGGCTTCGTCGATGGACTCGATTACGGAATCGCTTTCGTTGCGCATGTGTGTCGAATAGATGCCTCCGAATTTTCCGCCTTCGGCGGCGAGCGCGATCAGTTCCTCCGTCTTTGCATAGGGGGCGGGAGCGTATTCGAGCGCGGTGGAGACGCCGACCGTGCCGTCCTTCATAGCCTGCCGCACCAGCGCCTTCATTTGCTCTAGCTGTTCGGGCGTGGGTTGTTTGTCATCGTCGCCGAGCACCATGCGGCGTACCTGGGTGGCGCCGACGTAGCTGGCCAGATTGATTCCCATGCCTTGTTTCTCGAGGCGCGCGAAATACTGCCGGAAGGTTCGCCAGTCGGGAGTGATTTTGTAATGGTCATAGCCGGGTCGATCGAGTTGAATGATGGCGTCGTTGAGCGGTGCGATGGAGCCGCCTTCGCCTGTAATTTCGGTCGTGATGCCCTGATAGATTTTCGAAGACAGGCGCGGTTCGACAAGGATGGATAGTTCGGATTGCCCGAGCATGTCGATGAAACCGGGAGCGACAACTTTACCGGCAGCGTCGATGGTGCGCTTGCGGGGCGCGGTTGCAAGGTTGCCGATGGCGACGACTTTTCCGTCGCGGATGCCAACGTCGCCGGAATACCAAGGCGAACCAGTGCCGTCGATAATGTGGCCGTTGGTGATGACCAGGTCGAGAGCGGTTGGCGATTGCGCGGGCAATGAGTGTGATGCGGCCAGCGATAGAGCGATCACGGCTATGAGACTCGCGGTATGAAGCTTCATCGGTTTTCCTTTTCTACGAAACTGGTTCTACGAAACTGGGTGCGGGCGACGCCTTGCGATCGCGCCGAGAAGAATCCACATTCCCAGTGCCAGCCATTCATACTCGGTGAAATGGCCGGGGATTGCGGGAACGATCTTCATCAACATCATCGCGACGGCTACGAGCAATCCAAGGCTGGCAACCAACCATTCGACCGGCGACAGAATCGAGCCGCCGGGCAATTTTCCTGAACGCCCCATGGAGAGATAGGCTGCACAAGTGGCAGCCCATCCTATGGCGCAGGCTACCGAGCCGACCTCTGTGATCGGCACGAGAATCGCGTCACCCAGGAGCATACATGCGGCGGTGACGAGCCCGATGCAGAGAACCGCAATTGACGGTGTTTGATGTTCGGGATGGATCTGGCCGGCTCGGGGATCGACGAGTCCGCGGCGCCCCAGGGCAAATAACAGGCGGCTGGCGGCTATGAAATTTCCGTTGAAGCACTTGAACAGCGAGAGCAACGCCGCTGCCAGGATTATGTTGACGATCCAGCGTGAACCGACGGCGCGCTGGAAAGCTAGGGCGGTCATGAACTTGTCGTAGGTTAATTCGTGCCAAGGAGCGACGAATGCGACTGCGGCGATGATGACCGTGTAGAAAAGAATGCCGACGAAAATGGCCATCCAGATGGCCTGCAGAAATCTCTGCCCGCGAAAGTCGGGAGTGGATTCTTCCGCGGCTTTGCTTACGGATTCGAATCCCGTCATGAAATACGGGACGATCTGCAACACCAGCAGCACGGAAACGAGCCGCGTGTGAGTAAAGAGTGGAGGTAAGTGGTGCAGCGAACCCTGGCTTGCGCCGACCGCGACAAAAACGACAAACAACAGTAGAGTGCCGAATGACGTCCAGTTCTGGAAGGTGGCGCTGAGGCGGATGCCGCGATAGTTCAGCGTGGTGAGCAGCGCCGTGAGGCCGAGACCGACGAGCAGGTGCGGGAGATAAACCGGGCGCCCGGCGATGCGGTAGATTTCGACGGAATCGAGCGACGGGATAATGTAGCCGGCGATGCGGCCGACGGCTACGGCCTCCCACGGGCAGACAATGAAGTAGGCGAGCATCATCATCCATCCGGTGGAGAAGCTGACCGGCCGGGAGAAAGCGGCTGCGGTGTAGGCAATCTCGCCCGCGGCATCGGGCATGGCGGCAACCAGCCTGCCGTAAACCCAGCCGATGGGGAACAGCAGCGCGCCGCCGATGGCGAAGCCGAGCACGGCGCCGAGAGAGCCGCCGCGCAAGAGCCAGTCGTCCATGACCACCAGCCAGCCGACGCCGACCATGGAGCCCCAGGCCAGTGTGAAGTAATCGGCGAGGCGGAGTTTGCGGGCTAGATTTGACATGCCGACTTCTGTCGTGTGGAGGGCGAATTATAAAGCATAGCGGCAGCGGGAGTTCTGCTTTCACTCCGAAATCCGCGGCCTGCGTGATAGTATCGATGTACCCTCGCGTGATGCTGCAAGCTGTGAATTTGGGCGTTGTGGCGCCGTTGTGCCTCTTTATTTCTACTTCTGCGACTCGTTGAAAAACTGATGACACCTTCGACCAACTTGCGGAAGCGCGTGCTCAGCGGCATGCGCCCGACCGGGAAACTGCACCTGGGAAACTACGTGGGTGCGCTTGAGAACTGGGTCCGCATGCAGGACGAGTATCAATGCTTTTTCTGCGTGGTTGACTGGCACGCGCTCACGACCGACTATGCTGACACCTCCCGCGTAAAAGAGAATTCGCTGGAAGTGGCGCTGGACTGGCTGGCTGCAGGGCTCGATCCGGAGAAGTCTGTGCTGTTCATCCAATCGCACGTTCCGGCGCACGCTGAGCTGCACCTGCTGCTTTCGATGATTACGCCGCTGGGCTGGCTGGAGCGCGTTCCCACGTACAAAGAGCAGCGGGAAAATATTCGAGACAAAGATCTGGGGACGTATGGGTTTCTGGGCTATCCCGTGCTGCAGGCGGCGGATATTTTGATGTACAAGGCGAATGTTGTGCCGGTTGGCGAAGATCAAGTCGCGCACGTAGAACTCACGCGTGAGATTGCGCGGCGGTTCAACGGATTTTACGGAAAGCGCGGAGATGTGTTTCCTGAGCCGCAGTCTCTGCTCACGCCCGCGCCGAAGCTGCCGGGCACAGACGGGCGCAAAATGTCGAAGTCATACGGCAACACAATCCTGCTCACCGACCCGGAGCCAGTCGTACGGCAGAAGCTGAAGACGATGGTGACGGATCCGGCGCGGGTAAGACGATCCGACCCGGGAAATCCCGATGTGTGCCCGGTCGGCGATCTGCACAAGATTTTCAGTGATCGCGCAACGATGGACAAAGTGAACGCCGGCTGCCGTTCCGCTGGCATCGGGTGCATCGAGTGCAAGGGCTGGGCGGCGGATGGGCTGGTGCGATTGCTGAATCCGATGCAGGAGCGCCGCAAGAAATTTGAGGAGAATCCGCGGCTGGCTTGGGATATTCTGGAAGCGGGCAGCGAACGAGCGCGCAGGGTCGCAGCCGAGACAATGCACGGGGTCCGCGACGCCATGGGAATGTCACTTGCGTATGAGCTGCCGGCGGCGGATGATGCCAAGTAGGATTTGAGCAGGTTAAAGATGGAAAGCAGAGTGGAGCACGGAATTATTACATCCGGGGACGATGCGCTGGAGTCCGTCTCGCGGGTGCTCGTTGCCGATCCGCGCTCGACGTCGATTAAGCAATCAGATTCGCGAGCGGCGAATAAGGAAGAAAGCGATTCTCCTTTTGCGGTCTCGGTAAGCGATGTTTACGAAGGGCCGCTGGATTTGCTGCTCGATCTGATTCGCAAGCAGGACATCGACATTTACGACATTCCGATCGCCCGCATCACGGCGCAGTATCTGGCATACGTGGAGAAAATTCGCGAGCTGGATGTGAACGTCGCGGCCGACTTTATTTACATGGCCGCCGTGCTGATTCACATCAAGTCGAAGATGCTGCTGCCGCGGGATCCGTCGGCAAAAGCTGAAGAGTTGGAAGATCCGCGCACCGAGCTGGTGAACCGGCTGCTGGAGCACGAAAAGTTCAAGTCGGCGGCGCAGATGCTTTTGCAAAAGCAGCAGATCGAAGATGCGGTGCTCAGCAATCCGTCGCTGAAAGAGTTCGTCGGCGCCGAAGGCACTGCGCCGGAGATGGCTGCGGATGTGATCGATCTGGTCAAGACCTTCCAGCAAATCCTCGAGCGGGTGCGCACCCGGCCGGTGATCAACGTCGACGAGGAAACGGTCACAGTGGGCCAGATGATTGATAATCTGCGCCGGCGGCTGGCGCTGGAATCGCGGCCCATCCGACTGAAGCAGCTTCTGATGCGCGTGCCCTCACGGCAGGCGCTGGTCTGTATGTTTCTGGCATTGCTCGAAATGGTGCGGCTGCAGGCGATTCAAGTGCGGCAGGACCAGATGTTCGGTGAGATCGCAGTACGCAAACATGTTGGGTTCGACGCAATCATGAGCGAGCAGGCGGCAGTGCGCGATGATTGGAAGTAGAAACAGTTGCCAGTTGCCAGTACCCAGTTGCCAGTAAAATCGGTTCTGATTTGACGACTGGCGCGGAGGCAATTGTAGGTTTCGTTGATGGCCGGGAGTTTTCGTACGAATTGGTTTTGAATTTACTCGGTAGTGGCAACTGGTAACTGATCTTATGGGTTTAAGACCTCAACTCGAAGCCATCATTTATGCGGCGGAGACGCCAATCACCGTCGAGCAGATGGTGCAGCTCGTCAGGGAGTCGGCGATTGCCGAGGGCGCTGCGGACGACGCTGAAGTGAAGTCACGGGTGCGAGCGGCCCTGGAAGAACTGGTTGCTGACTACGGCGGGCCCGGGCACGGCATCGAGATTCGTCAGGTCGCAGGCGGCTATCGCATGTCGACCAAGCCCGAACAGCACGAAATGGTGCGCAGCTTCGCCAAGAGCTTGAAGCCGCCGGTACGGCTTTCGCTGCCCGCGCTGGAAACGCTGGCCGTGATTGCTTATAAGCAACCGGCCACGGTACCGGAGATTAACGAAATTCGCGGCGTGGATTCGGGCGGCGTGATTGCTACCCTGCTCGACCGCAAGCTGATCACCACCGCGGGCCGCAAGCAAGTGATTGGGCGTCCCATTCTTTACAAGACGACCAAAGAATTCCTGATGCGCTTTGGGTTGAAGGACGTCAACGAACTGCCGAGCATGGAAGAGTTCGAGAAGCTGGTGGCAGAGTCGTTTCAAGGAGAGTTGATTCCGGCGGAAGACGCCGCAGAATCGCAAGAGACGGATCCTTCTCCGGCGGAAGAGATCGTGGAGTCCGCCGCTCAGAAAGAATAGTCCCTCATACATGCCTGCTGAACGACTGCAAAAAATCATTGCTGCTGCTGGCATTGCGTCCCGGCGCAAGGCCGAGGAACTGATCAGTGCCGGCCACGTGAAGGTGAACGGTACCGTGGTGACGGAACTGGGCAGCAAAGCGGATCCGGAGACTGATCACATACGCGTGGATGGCAAGTTGCTGCAAGGTGCGCAACAGCATATCTATTTGCTGCTGAATAAACCGAGAGGCTATGTCACCACCGTAAGCGATCCGGAAAACCGGCCGACGGTAATGCAGCTGATTCGCGGCGTGAAAAAGCGCGTGTATCCGGTGGGAAGGCTGGATTACGCGAGCGAAGGCCTGCTGCTGTTGACCAATGACGGCGCGCTGGCGAACAAGTTGATGAAAGCCGCGTCGCAGGTGCCGAAGACGTACGTCGTGAAGGTTGCGGGTACCCCGAGCAACGAAGCGCTGGAGAAATTGCGCGCAGGAGTTTCGATCGCCACCGAAGATGGCCGCCGCGTGCGGACCGCGCCGGCGGCAATTCGCCTGATTAAAGAAGCTACGAATCCGTGGTACGAAATCACTTTAATCGAAGGCCGCAATCGGGAGATCCGGCGCATGTTCGAAAAGGTCGGACACCACGTCGAGAAGATTAAGCGCGTCCGCTACGGTCCGCTCACGCTTGACGTTCCGCCCGGGCAATTCCGCGCCCTGACCTTGCAGGAAGTCGACCGCCTGCGCACGATCTGCAATAAACCCGTAGCGGGGGCGAAGACTTCCGTGTCATGATGAGCGGCGAAGCATGAGCCGTTTTTTTGACATCGTCTCCAAGCCGGCCCGCAACCTGGGAGCGGCGACCCTTCTCAGTTCGACGCCGGCAACGGTAGAGCGCCGGTCGCGGTTGATCAGACTCGATTCCAACGAAAATCCTTTTGGACCCTCTTCGCGAGCTCTGGATGCGATGAGGAACACGCTGGGCACAGTGAACTCGTATCCTGACGACGATTCCGGTCCACTGCGCCTGAAACTGGCCACGCACCACGGACTGCCGCCGGAGCAGGTGCTGGTGACTGCAGGCTCGACGGGGTTGTTGAGCCTGCTCTGCCAAACTCTGCTCGCGCCTGGGCTGAATGCGGTGACCAGCGAACGCTCATTCATTGTTTATTCGATGGCCGTGCAGGCGGCGGGCGGGCGTCTGGTCGAAGCGCCCATGCGCGACGACGGCTTCGATCTGGAAGCGATTCTCGCCGTGATCGACTCGAACACGCGCATTGTGTTTCTGGCGAACCCCAATAATCCCACGGGGACGATGGTCGAGGCAGATGCCGTAGAAGGCTTTCTGGCGCGGCTTCCCAGGCATGTAGTCGCGATTCTGGATGAGGCTTACTACGAATTCGCCCTGTATTTCGCGGCTCTGCGGAAGATCAAGTATTCGAACTCGCTGGACTATGTTCGCCAGGGAGCGAGCGCGGTGGTGTTGCGAACCTTTTCGAAAGCTCACGGACTCGCCGGGCTGCGCGTGGGCTATGGTTTGGGCCCTGCGGAATTGCTGGGATATTGCGCGCGCATGCGCAATACGTTTTCGGTATCTTCGGTGGCGCAGGCAGCGGCAGCGGCGGCGCTCAACGACTACCTCCACATTCAGCGCGCGGTCGAGAACAACGCCCAGCAGTCACGAGTGCTGGGCCAGGGACTGTCGGCGCTGGGCTATCGGGTAGTACCCACCGCGGCGAATTTTCTATTCTGCGATCTCGGGGAAGAGGCCGCGCCTATCGCCAATCGTCTGCAGGATGAAGGAGTGGCGGTGCGTCCGCTGGGGCACTGGGGAGCGCCGAATTGCATTCGCGTGACAATCGGCACGCCTGAACAGAACCAGGTTTTCCTCGGGGCAGCGCGCCATCTTGGCTTGCGTAATCCCGCACCCGGACAGCGGGTCTCACAGTCGGCGCGCGGAAACTAACTGGCCAGCACGGAAACGCGAGCCGCTCCGTACAACCCCGCATCGCTTCCCAGCACAGCACGCGTGATGATGGTTTCTTGACTGCTACGGTTCTCCGCTTGTGATGAAGCGCCTTTTTCTCTTCCTGAAGAATCGCCCCTCGACGGGTCCCTCGGAGCTGTTGCCACATAGACGATCGAGCGCTCGCGCAGTTCCTCGAACATGGGGGGCGCAAAAGCATCCCAGGCGCTCGACACCCCTCCGCCGATGACGTACATCTCAAGATTCAAGACATTGACAAGGTCGGCAAGAAGTACCCCGAGGTAGCGTCCGAAACTCTGCAAGATGCGGCGGGCGGGCTCGTCTCCCTGGGTCGCGAGGTTGTAGATTGCCTTTGCACCGAACTCGGCATCCGACGATACGGCCCTGGCCAGCGACGGCGCCTCACCGCGGGCGACCGCTTCGCGAGCCATGCGAAGAAGGGCACTGGCAGAAGCATACCGCTCGGCGCACCCTCGGTTGCCGCAGGCGCAGGGATAGCCCTCCGGTTCGACGGTGACGTGCCCGAACTCGCCCGCCATCCCGTTCATGCCATGCCAGATTCTTCCTCCGAGCACAATGCCCCCGCCGATTCCGGTACCCAACGTGAGCACGGCCATGTTCGCGACGCCGCGGGCTGCGCCCATCCACTGCTCGCCGAGAGCGGCAACGCGCGCGTCGTTCTCGAGGACCACACGGGCGCCCAGACGGCGTTCGATTTCCGCACGTGCTGGATAGTTTTCCCAGCCCGGAAGATTGACCGCCTTCCGCATCATCCCGGTTTGCAGGTCAATCAGGCCCGGAACGCCGATACCGGCGCCGAGAAACTCTCCTGTTGCTTTGTACTTGTCGGATAGACGCTGAATGGCACTGCACATTTCGTCGATGACATGGTCGCGACCCAAAGCAAGTTTGGTACCGAGCGTCACCTTTTCGAGCAGCTCTCCGGTGGCGCTCACGGCGGCGATACGCAGGTTTGTACCGCCGAGGTCAACTCCGATGGAGAAGTCAGGCATGGAGGAGAAGATTACCAGAACTGCTGCGGGATGTGCTCACCGTTGATTAATGATGTTGATTGAAAAATCTCGAGAGAGGCGGGATCAATCAACAATCCTCAACATGAATCATCAATTGCGTTCTCACTTCTGGCACTTCGGGCAGTAGTGGCTGCTGCGACCGCCAATTACGACGCGTTTGATGGGCGTCTTGCAGACCAGGCAGGACTCGCCTTCGCGGCCGTAGACGCGATGTTGCAGTTGGAAGAAGCCTTCTTCGCCGTCGGCGTCTACATAATCGGAAACGGACGAGCCGCCGAGGGCAATCGCCTCCCGTAAAACCTGTTTCACTGATGCGTGCAGTTTAGCCAATTGGTCGCGGGTAATGGTCGAGGCGCGGCGGCGGGGTCGAATTCCGGCGCGGAACAAAGATTCATCGGCATAAATGTTGCCCACGCCGCGCAGCAGTTTCTGATTCAGTAACGCGCTCTTGATGGGCGTCTTGCGGCCACGAAACAAAGGGAGGAAGTGGTCGAGATCGGCTTCCAGCGGCTCAATGCCGCCCGCCTCGAAGCCCCCGGCGCGGGCAACGCTCAGGCGTCCGAAGCGGCGAGGATCGACAAAGCGCAGTTCCCTGCCCGACTTGAGCTTCAGAATCGCGTGCGTGTGCTTCAGAATTTTCGCCCGCGGCTCACAGACCTGCAGGCGTCCGGTCATGCCCAGGTGGACGATCCATTGCGCTTGAGTAGGGCCGGTTGTCTTGCGGTGGACTCTGTTGGGCTCCAGATCGAAGACGATATGCTTTCCCATGCGCCGCACGGTTGAGATGCGGCTGTGCTCGAGCGCGGCAGCGATTTCCCGCGCCGGAGACTTCAGCGGCTCGGGTTTCTGGCCGAGCCAGACCGAGTCAATCACGTCGCCGGAGACGCGGCTGGCTAGTCCGCGGGCTATGGTTTCAACTTCGGGGAGTTCGGGCATGAAAGATTAGTTTACTAGGCGCACTGAGGATTGTCCTGAGCGTGACAACCACTCGCGCAAACACAAAGACCGCCGGGCTGGTTTTCTCGGCGATCTCGGTGTGCTCCGCATCGAAGCGTTTTGCGGAGAAAGGCTAGTCTTTCAGCGGCACGACAGTTTTGCCGTCGCGGCAGAAGGTGGCAACTTTTTGCAGGTCGCCGTTTGCCTGAGGCAGAGTCATCACCGGTCCGTAGCAGTACACCGCGTGGCCGTTGGCTGCGAAGTACCAGCGTCCACCCTTAGAGTGCTGCCCCAGGTGGCCGGATGGGCGGCGCACGGGCGGGGTTGGATTGGCAACCGTCAGACTAAACATCAAGGCTAGGGTCAGAACCTTCATCGGTGTCAAATTTTCCAAAAAGCGTTCGTGGACGCTTACTGCTTACCTGGGTACTAAATCGTTCGCAAAGTGCGACGCTGATCTACCAAATCCGCGGCAGGTACGGGCGGATGCTGGGGCTGGGGCTTCCCGATCCTGCCGGTATGGCCCTGGGCATGGAGCTGCGGTGCTGCCTGGGTTGACGGAGTCTGGGTCGACGGAGTCTGGGGAGCCAGCGCGTGGCCCTGAGCTTTCGTCCGGGCCGTTTGCTGATCGACGACGGCTTTGCCTTTCATGGTCCACAGTTCTGCACTGTCGGTCATCAAGATCTTGATGAGATTGCGCTGCGATTGAATGACCGAACCCTGTTCGACGATAAGCATGGTCATCAGACCGTAGGAGAGCAGGAACACCACGGTGAGCAACGGAATGAGAGTTCGTTTCTTCTTTGGAACCGCGTTCTGAACTGTGATCGGCATCACCGCTGTGGAACTGAACAAAGTAGTCAAGTGGCACCCCGGCCTGGCCTCACAAAGGCAGGCACAGAGGAGATTGCAGCTTGTCAGCCAATGGTGGAAGCGGCTGGAAGATATTGAATTTACTTGGTTTAGATTGATTTCCGCGGTATGGGGCTGGGTCGCGAAGTGCAATTCGATGCATATAATGAGCAGGGTAACCGTTGCCAGATAGAGTCCTGCAGCTCCGAAACGACCGCCAGGCAAGGGTTTCCGAGCGATCGGCCCCGGCGGGTGAGCCTACCCAGCCTTACTTCCCAACAGAAGCTTGGCGATGGTCGCCAGTTGCATGTTGGACGTGCCTTCGTAGATCTTGCCGATCTTGGCGTCGCGCCAGTATTTCTCGACGGGATAATCCTTGGTAAACCCGTAACCACCGTAGATTTCGATGGCCAGCGACGTCACGCGCTCGGCTACTTGCGAAGCGAAGAGCTTGGTCATCGCCGCTTCCTTAACAAAGTTCAGGCCTGCGTCCTTCATACGAGCCGCGTTGTAGACCATGAGGCGGGCAGCTTCAATCTCGGTCGCCATTTGCGCAATCTGGAACTGGATGCCCTGAAACTCCGCAATGGCCTTGCCGAATTGCTTACGCTCCAGGGTGTACTTCGCCGCGAATTCCCAGGCCCCGCGCGCCAGACCGATCATCTGCGCGCCAATGCCGATGCGGCCTTCGTTGAGAGTTTCAATCGCAATCTTGTAACCTTTGCCGGTTTCGCCCAGCACGTTCTCCTTAGGCACGCGGCAGTCCTCCAGAATCAGTTCGCAGGTCGAAGAGGCTCGGATGCCCAATTTGTCTTCTTTCTTGCCCACGCTGAAACCGGGGAAGTCTTTTTCTATTAGGAATGCGGTGATGCCCTTGTACCCCGCGGCAGGGTCGAGCGTGGCGAAGAGAACGAACAAGCCGGCTTCTTTGCTGTTCGTAATCCACAGCTTGCGACCGTTAAGAACGTAGTCGCTGCCCTTGAGTTCAGCGCGCGTCTGCAGGGCAAAAGCGTCGGAGCCGGAACCAGCCTCGCTTAAGGCATAGGCGCCGACCGTGTCAGCCGCCATCTTGGGCAGATAGCGCTTCTTCTGCTCAGCGTTTCCCCATCGCAGCAAGGCATTATTGACCAGCGTGTTCTGTACGTCGACCACAACGCCCGCGGATGCGTCAACGCGCGACAGTTCCTCTACCGCCAGGATTGCTTCAAAGAACTTGCCGCCGCCTCCGCCGTATTGCTCCGGGATTTCGATCCCCATCAGCCCGAGCTGGAAGAATTGGTGGATGAGATCCTTGTCGAAGATGCCTTTCTCGTCCATCTCCTTCACCAGAGGACGAAGTCTCTCGTCGGCAAACTGGCGAATGTTGTCGCGGAAAAGAATTTCGTCTTCGGTGAGCGTGTTCAGCGGCGTGGGAGGGGCGGATTGCAATGTCGTTTCGGGCATACGGATACCTTCGCGGAGGATGCAGACGAACTAGTTTAGCACTGAGGAGGTTATGAGGCGTTCAGCCCGCGCCTCGGTGGTTTGGTTTGAAATTCTAAGATTTTTTCCGCGCTCTGGCCCATGAGAACACAGCCACCCATACGAAGATGAAAAACGCTAGTCCCGGTGGTCCAAGACTCTTGGCGGCATAAATCGCATAGGCCGATGAAATAAGCAGGATGACTATCAAGAGTGCGAACTGTTTCTTCATCGAGCCTCAGCTCGTTCAACGGGAGATCCTCGCTCCGCCTGAAGAGCGGCTCCGCTCAGGATGACGCCGGCGGGGAGATAACGATTATCGTTATCCGCGGCGCGAATGCACCAGCTTCAGCGTATCAGCCTGCAGAATGCGCTGAATCTGATTCCGCGCATGCACCGACCATGGCCCCGTGGTATCAAGCTTGATGTAGGCCTGCCAGTGTTTCAGCGCCTTGCGCGGCTCGCGGGTTTTTTCGTAGGCCAGCGCGAGATTGTAGTGTGCATCGGCGTAAGTGGGAGCCAACTGAATCGCCATCTTGTAGGTTTGGATGGCCTCTTGCACACGTCCAGTCTCGTCGAGAACGTTGCCCAGGTCGAAATAGGCCAGCGCGTAGCGAGGGTCGGCCTGCAAGGCAGCGCGATAGTGTTTTTCTGCGAGCGTGAAATCCTGCCGGTTGTAGTAGAGCGTGCCCAGGTTAATGTGCGCGGCGGCGTGGCTGGACTCGAACTCGAGCACTTTCTGATAGGCCGCCAACGCCTCGGTCTGGGTCGTCGGATCCTCTTCCAACGCGATGCCGCGCGCGAACCAGACGGCGGCGTCGTTTTCCAGCGGACTTGACTCTGGTGTAGGAATCGGCGTGCTGGTAACGACTTTTTCCCGAGTCGCAAAGTCCATCACGAACTGTCCCGCGATCGGCTCCAGCAGCCTGCCCTCATGGCGGAACGCCACACGATGCTTGTTGGTGGAAGAAACTCCGGCATCAACCAACGGATTTCCCATGCCCGACGCCTGCTTCTGCATGGCTTCAAGCGATTGCCGAATCACCGCAGGCCGCACCCGCATCGCGCACAGGTCGCGAACCTTCTTCACTTTCAGCAGGTCGGAAAAAGAGTAGGTCGTAGAGGCAGCAATCAACCCCGCGCGCTCCCAGTTGGCTAACTGGCGCGGCGTGAGATGAAGAATCCTAAGTAAATCGGCTCGACTGTACACGACTTTATGCAACTTCTCCCGCCGGAACCGCGCAAGAAGGTTACGCCGCCATTATCTGCAACTTGCGGCGGTAAACGCAACAGCAAACGCTTGTGGAAATCTGAGGAGAACCTGGTTGATTTACATGCAACGGGAATGGTGCAGTCGAGCATTGCTCGAGAAACAGCCGAGGATGGCCGTCCCCACATAGTGCTTAATACGCCTTGTCATTCCGACCAGCGGCCGAAGGCCGGGTGAGGAACCTGCTTTTCGGCCTACACCACCACCGCTGCCTGATACTCCTCGTAAGTCCCCTTGAAGTCGGTGATCTTGTGATCGCTCTCGAAGTGCCAGATGCGAGTCGCGACCTCGTCGATCAAGTCATGATCGTGCGAGACCAGGAAAACCGTCCCCTGATACCGCTGCAGAGAGATGTTCAGCGCGTTGATCGCCTCCAGATCCAGATGGTTCGTGGGCTCATCGAGCACAAGCACATTTGGCTTCTGCAGCATCAGCTTGCAGAAGAGCAGCCGCGCCGCCTCGCCGCCGGAAAGAACGCTGGTGGATTTCGTGGCTTCGTCGCGCTGAAAAAGCATTTGCCCCAGCAAGCCGCGAATTTCTTCGCTGACCGCTGCCGGATTCCACTGATGCAGCCACTCCAGCACGGTCGTGCCGCCTTCGATCAAGCTGCGATGGTCCTGGGCAAAATATCCAATCGAAGCCTCGTGGCCCCAGATCACTTTGCCGGAGTCGACGAACGGCCCGTCGTAACCGCTGGTCTTGCGCAACTCCACTTCCGGCGTAGTCGGCGAATTCGCGAGCAGCGCATTTACCAGCGTGGTCTTCCCTGCTCCGTTGCGCCCCATCAATGCGATTCTCTCTCCGCGCGTGATGCTGGCCGTAAAGTCGCGAATAACCTGCTTGTCGCTATACTCCTTGCCCAGGTGCTCGACTTCGAGAATGTGCTTGCCCGAAGGCCGCTTCTGCTCGAACTTGATGTAAGGCCGCTGCGATATTCGACTTTAGCCAGTTCCGTCACCTGCAACCGTTCCACTTCCTTGCGCCGCGACTGCACCTGGCTTGACCGCGTGCCGGCGCGGAAGCGCGCGATAAACTCGTTCAATTGCGAAATCTTCTTCTCGCGCTGCGCGTTCTGCGATTCAATCTGCGATCGCACCTGCGTCTTCGCCAGCACCATCTCGTCATACGATCCCGTGTAAGTGATGATGGTCTCGTAGTCGATGTCGGCGATGTGCGTGCAAATGCTGTTGAGGAAGTGCCGGTCGTGCGAGATCGGCGATCACGACGCCGTCGTACGCATTGAGAAATCCCTGCAGCCAGTGAATCGAATCCAAGTCCAGGTTGTTCGTCGGCTCATCCAGCAGCAACGCCTGCGGATGCCCGAACAACGCCTGCGCCAGCAGCACGCGGACTTTCTGTCCCCCCTGCAGTTCACTCATCTTGCGGGAATGCGCTTCGTCCGGAATGTCCAGACCTTGAAGCAAGATCGCGGCATCGCTCTCCGCTGTGTAACCGTCTTCTTCTCCAACAATGCCTTCGAGTTCGCCAAGCTTCATGCCGTCTTCGTCGGTCATGTCGGGTTTGGAGTAAATCGCGTCGCGCTCCTGCATGGCCGCCCACAGGCGCTTGTTGCCCATAATGACCGTGTCGATCGCAGTGTAGGCATCGAAGGCAAACTGATCCTGGCTCAAAACTCCGAGCTTCCGCGGACGCACCACCGTCCCTTTTTGCGGCTCCAGTTCGCCGCTGAGCAGCTTCATAAACGTTGACTTGCCGGAGCCATTGGGCCCGGTCAGGCCATAACGCTTGCCCGGCGTAAACGCCGTGGAGACTTCGTCAAACAGTATTTTGGCGCCGAAGCGCATGGAAACATTACTGACTGAAAGCATGATTGGTTAGTAACTCTTCTTAGGACTGCGGGGAATTTCCGCCAAGACGGTACGCAGCTGGTCCTATCTAGAATACCATGCTGCTCAGATCTAGACTTACCTCTGGTCGAGCAGCATCCGCACCTTCTCCGCCAGCGTGTCCAGGGAAAAGGGCTTCTGCAGGACCGCGTTCTGTACGCCGACCTCCACGCCGCCCAAGGCTTCGTGGTCGGGATAACCGGACATGAACAAAACTTTGATTTGCGGACGCACCTTCCTCAGCCGGTCTGCTAACTCTTTACCTCCGACGTTGGGCATGGCCATATCGGTCACCAGAACGTGGATCAGGTCTTCATGGCGCTCCGCGATTCGCAGAGCCTCGTTCCCATCCATCCCGTGCAGCACCTTGTAGCCCTGCCGCTGAAGAAATTCACAAGCCAACTCACGAATGCCGGTCTCATCTTCCACGAGAAGAACCGTCTCCGTACCCCGGGGAGCGGCGGCGAGATCTGCTCGTATCTGGGAAACCTGCAGCGCTGTTCTGCTCTCCGCTTCTTCCGCCCGGTCCTCTTCCGCACGGGGAAGATTAATTTCAAAAGTCGTGCCTTTTCCCGGCCGGCTATCGACATGGGTCCAGCCGCCGGTCTGCTTGACCACTCCATAGACAATGGGCAGCCCCAACCCGGTGCCTTTCCCTGGTTCTTTGGTAGTGAAAAAGGGCTCGAACATGTGGGCTTGGGTTTCACTATCCATTCCCACGCCGGTATCGCTGACAATCAGCGTTACGTAGCGGCCCGGCAGCATGCCATCGCGCAGCCGCGAATGGTTGTCGCCTATAACCGCGTTCCTGGTTTCAATCACCAAATGTCCTCCCTGCGGCATCGCGTCCCGGGCGTTGACCGCAAGGTTCATGATCAGTTGCTCCATTTGTCCCGGATCGGCCTTGACCGGCCAAAGCTGCGGAGCCGGCATTACGCGCAAGGAAATGTTTTTTTCGATCAAACGCTCCAGCATCTTCGCCACTTCGGCCAGGACTTCATTCAAGTCCATGACTTTGGGCTGCAGGACCTGCTTGCGGCTGAAAGCCAGCAACCGGCCGGTAAGGCTGGCCGCTCGAGTCACCGCATGTTCAATGCCCAGGGATTCTTTTTGCGATAGCGCATCCGGAGCGAGCCCGCGGCGCAGCCGCTCATTGTGAGCCTGAATGAGCATGAGAAGATTGTTGAAGTCGTGAGCCACGCCTCCCGCCAGAAGTCCCACGGCCTCCATTTTCTGCGAGTGCAGGAGTTGATCTTCCAGACGTTTCCGCTCGGTGATGTCATACATGACCCCTTGCATGAGGCATGGCTGGTCCTCTGGCGTAGGCAACATGACAGCCTCGTCGCGGAACCAGAGCACACGGCCGTCGCGAGCGAACATGCGGTACTCCGCCTGATACAAATCGCGGTTTTTCTGAAAGCGCGCTTCGGCCGCCAAGGTACTCTCGCGGTCTTCGGCATGGATGCGATTGAACCAGTTCGCGGAATCAGAGAGCCAATCCGCAGCCGAGAATCCGAGCATCGACTCAATCTGCGGGCTCACATAGTGCCATCGGCCTAAGGGGCCCAGTTCGGCGACGTAGGTGACGGCGGGGAGACGCTCCACCAGCGTGCGATAACGGCTCTCCGCCGATTTTAGTTCCGCTTGCGCTCGATGCCATTCCAGGGCGACCGCAGCAAGATGCGTTGCATGAGCGATCAGTTGTAGATGCGCTCCATCAGGCGTTCGAGGTTCGCGATAGTACACGGCAAACGTTCCCAGGATGCCACCATCCTGCGAGGCGATCGGCGTAGACCAGCAAGCCCGTAACCCGTGAGGCAGAGCCAGATGGCGGCACCCGGCCCACAGGGGGTCGGAGGCAATATCGGAGACGATAACCGGCTGGCGTCGGTAAGCGGCAGTGCCACAAGACCCAGCGCAGGGGCCGACCTGGATGCCGTCAAGAATCTGAACGTATTCTTTCGGCAAGGAAGGGCCGGCACCGTGACGTAAGGTCTTGCCGTCGGCATCCAGCAGGAGAACCGAGCACAGCAACCCGCTATATTGCTTCTCGATGTTGGTGCACAAGGCTTCCAGGATTTCGGCAAGAGGAGCATGGGCCATGACCATGGCCAGAACTTTTACGTCGAGGCGCGCTAAAGCTTCCGGTGATTCCTGCGCTCCTTCGATTGCCTTCCGCGCTCCCGTAGACATACTACCGCGATGACTTCCTTTGAACGTGATGAACAGACCGGTCCTGCCTGGGCAAACCCTGCCCACACCGGATACCTAATTATTGATGATGAACCGGTCGGGGTAACCGGATACTCGGTGCGCTCGGTTACAGAAGTAACATCAAGAATGAGGATCGGTGAGCAGCTCTGTCTAGTGTCCGCCGCTGAGTTCGCGGACGATCGCTCCGACGAATTGTTTGGCATCGCCGAAGAGCATCAGAGTGTTCGGGAGGTAGTAAAGCGGATTATCAATGCCGGCAAACCCGGGACTCATGCCGCGTTTGATCACCATCACGGTGTGGGCTTTATCGACATCGAGGATCGGCATGCCGTAGATGGGGCTGGAAGCATCAGTGCGCGCAGCCGGGTTGGTGACGTCGTTGGCGCCGATTACGAGAGCGACGTCAGTCTGTGGGAAGTCGCCGTTGATTTCCTCCATCTCGATCAGCCGGTCGTAAGGAATGTCGGCCTCGGCCAGCAGCACATTCATGTGCCCCGGCATCCGTCCGGCGACGGGATGGATGGCGAAGCGAACTTCGACTCCCTTCTTGCTGAGAATGTCATAAAGTTCGCGCACCTTGTGCTGCGCCTGCGCCACTGCCATGCCGTAGCCGGGGACGATAACCACTTTGTTGGCTGCCGACAGGATCGCCGCGGCTTCCTCGGCCGTGGCGCTGTGCACGGGCTTAACTTCCGCGCCGCCGGCGGCCGCAGCCTGCACCTGGCCGAACGCTCCAAACAGAACGTTGGTGAACGACCGGTTCATTGCCTTCGACATGATCACCGAAAGAATCAGTCCGGAAGAACCGTCGAGCGCGCCGGCGATGATCAGCAGCTTGTTTTGCAGCACGAATCCCATCGCTGCCGCGGACAATCCCGCATAGCCGTTTAACAGCGAGATGACGGTCGGCATGTCGGCGCCGCCGATGGGGATGATCAGAAGAACCCCAAAGATCAGCGACAGTCCGACGATCAGCGGAAAGAATTGCTTCGCCTCGGGATGCAAGACCAGGTAAACGGCACTGCCGACGGCAACGGCCATCAGCACGAAGTTGACAAGATTTTGTCCTTTGTAAGTGATGGGTCGCTGGGGCAGGATTTCTTGCAGCTTCCCTGCCGCCATCAAGCTGCCGGTGAAGGTCAGGCCTCCGAGAATTACTTCCATGGAGAGCACTGACAATCCAAACTTCGAATTGTTCTGGGTTCCCAAATAGAACTCAGCCGTGCCGACCAGCGTGACGCATAGGGCGCCGAAAGCGTGGCTGAGCGCGGTTCGCTGCGGGACCGCGGTCATATGAACCATGCCGAGCGGAATGCCAATGCCGCTGCCCAGCACCAGCCCGACGGCAATCCACTTGTAGTCGACGATGCCGTGGTGAAGCAGAGTGCCGGCGATGGCCAGCACCATGCCGACCTCACCCGCCCAAATCCCGTGACGCGCAGTAGTCGGCGAACTCATCCACTTCAGCGAAAGGATAAACAACGCGCTGGCGACAAGATAGACGGCTTCGATGAGGTATGGGCTGGTGGCGAGCTCGTTCATAGCTTACTCGAAGAAACGCGAAGATAGATCAAAACAGCTTTGCAATCGGCGGACGCCCAGTTCATTTCTGCTCAAACTCGATTCTGCGTCCTTCGTCGGGGTCTCCCTGGAAATAGAACAGGCTTGTCGCCGACCAACCTTTCGAAATGTCAAGGTACGTCTCGTATGGAACACCACCCCGCCGGCCAATTGCGATCGCGCTGAAATCAAGCTGCACCTGCTGCTTGCCTTCTCGTGAAACGAGTTTCCAAGTACCGTTCCCCGTTACCAACCCCTCGGAGGCTGCCGGCGGTCCATAAAGCAGGTCCTCGGGCACCTCAGAAGCAGAGAAACTTCCATTTCCATCCAAGACTATCTTCGCGGATGCTTTCTGCTGCAAGATTGGCAGTCGTTGTCGGGACGCATCGGTTGCGACCCATGTTCCGGCTAGGTCAGCGGCTTTCAGACTGCTACAGCTAATCGCTCCCACGGCGAGGACAACTGCCGGAAGGACCCTCAACGTCGAACCGCACCACCCATTTACACTGGCGCGCAGTTCGCACTTGGCTCTTGCCGTCGTCACGCTTCCGTTCGTCATGGTTTTGTCGGACGGCTGCTCTTGAACATCTTCAGCATGCGATCCGTAATGAAGAATCCGCCCACCACATTGCTGGTGGCGGCGATGATGGCGATTGTGCCCAGCACGGTCGCGAACGTGCTCTTGCGCTCGCCCACGAGCACAATCGCGCCCACGACGGCGATAGCGTCGAGTGCGTTGGTTAGCGACATCAAAGGAGTATGCAGCAAGGGCGAAACGTGACGAATGACCTCGAAGCCAATGAAGCACGCCAGCATAAAAATAAACAGCGCATCGATCAGGTTATCGTGCATGTGCTCTCCGTTCTCAGCTCTTACTTCGCTCCCGCCGGCACCAGCGCGGGGAGTTTGAAAAACTCGCGCACTCGCGCGTTCACGATTTCGCCCCCGCGCGTGACCATGGTCTCGCGGATAATTTCATCCTGCAGGTTCAGCTGCAGCTTGCCGTCTTTCACCATGTATGCAAGAAACGTGGCTACATTGCGGGCGTACATCTGGCTGGCATGGTAGGGAACGCTGCTGGCCAGATTGATGGCGCCGATGATCGTTACGTCGTCGACCTTCACCGTTTCTCCGGTGCGGGTAAGTTCGCAGTTGCCGCCACGCTCGGAAGCCAGATCAATGATCACGGAACCGGGGGCCATCCCTTTCACCATGTCGGCGGTGATCAGCACCGGCGACTTCTTGCCGGGAATCACGGCAGCGGTGATCACAACATCGCTCTCCGCAACCACGCGAGTCAGGAGTTCGCGCTGTCGAGCATAGAAGGTCTCATCCTGGGCGGTGCCGTAGCCGCGGGCATCCTGCGCGTTTTGAGCTTCGAGAGGCAGTTCGACGAATCGTCCGCCAAGGCTCTGCACCTGCTCTTTCGCCGCCGGGCGCATATCGTATGCCGAAGCCACGGCGCCCAACCGGCGCGCAGTCGAGATCGCCTGCAGTCCCGCCACTCCGGCGCCGATTACGAACACGCGCGCCGGGGTGATGGTCCCGGCTGCGGTCGTCATCATGGGAAAAATTCTGATGGATGTCTCCGCAGCCAGCAGCACCGCTTTGTAACCGCAGATCGTCCCCATCGAGGAAAGCGCATCCATGCTTTGCGCACGCGTGGTACGCGGCACGAGTTCGACTGAAAACGAGGTGACCCCGGCATCGGCAATCTGCTGGACGACTTCGGCGGAGCCGAAGGGTCGCAGAAATCCGATCATCACCTGATCGCGCCGCAACAGAGGAAGGTCAGCCTTCCCGGTCACGTCATTGGATCCGTAGCAGAGCACCTGAACAATAATGTCAGCGGTGCCGAACACGGCAGCGCGGTCGGCAAGAACTTTTCCTCCCTTCTCGACATAAGCCGAATCAGGATAGCCCGATCCCTCGCCCGCACCCGATTCCACAACCACTTCGAGTCCTGCCTTCGCCAGCATAGGGATGACTGCGGGAACCAGCGCAACCCGGCGCTCTCCCGGATAGCTTTCCTTAGGAACTCCAACAATCACACGAATGTCCTTTCCCCGCAATTGCGAATACTATAGAACCGAATCCATAAGAGACTGTGACGCCCATCACATAGTACTGGAATTGGCGTACTGGAATGGGCATCCCGCGGACTCAAAACAGTATCAGAAAGAACGCGGAGCTTGAAAGCGGAAAGCCGTCCGACGGCGCCAAGGAAGAGATCACGATTCCGGCGATCGACCGGATCCTGACTGTGGTGGAAGGCAAAGGAAGTATTGAGACGCAAAAAACCGGCCGTTTCTCCGCATTCTCACCGCGAGAGAAACGACCGGCCTTCGTTTTCAACCAACTACTGCTGGGGCGGTGCGCCGCCCTCGGGCGGCCCGCCGTGACCATTGCGCATCCCTTCGTGCCTGGCCTGCATTTCGTCCCACTTCTTCTGCTGATCAGCGTCGAGCAACCCGCGGATCTGGTCGTCGGTGCTCTTGCGGATATCCATCATCTTCGCGTGGCGATCCTGCTGCGAAAGAGAAGAGTCCTGGTGCAAGCTCTCCATCTGCGAGTGCTCCGACTGCAGGGCACTCAGCACTTTAGTCTGCTGATCGGAGGTGAGGTTGAGATGTTTGGTCAGTTCGGCCGTGCGCTTGGCGGGGTCGGGCGGACCGTGATGCCGTCCACCGTTCTCCTGCATGGGCGGGGATTGCGGGCTGTTGGCATCCTGAGCGCCGGCAAAAGGCGCCGCAAGCGAAATAAGACCTGCTGCGGCGAGGATGAGCAGGGACTGTTTGAGCATAGGGATCTCCTTTTCAAAAACGATTCGATCTACACCTATGAACGGAATTATGAACCGAGAGTTGCGCAAGAAACCAGGATTCGCACAATCTTTGCATAACTTTACGAAGAATGACGCTGATTCGGGATTCTCGGTAACGCGGCAGGAGTTTTGAAAGAATGGAGCCGACGAGCGGACTTGAACCGCTGACCTGCCGATTACGAATCGGCTGCTCTACCAACTGAGCTACGTCGGCTTCTGGTTAGGCTGTTTCAGTTTATCAAATCGCCGATCGAGCAACCGCAGGCAGTCGAGACGACTGATCTCTCTCGGAACAAAACCGGGCTTGGCCCGCTCAACTATGCCGCGCGGGCGGCCACCATGGCGTCGTATTCTTCTTCCGACTGTGCGGGCAGCAAAACCCACAGGGTGTAAATGCCGACGGCGGTACCGAAGGGAATATTAAACAGCGCGATGAAGCCCAGCACCAGCGCGATGATGCGAGCCCAGGGTTCGCGCTGCATCAATCCCCAGCCGGCGATGAACCCGCAGGCCGCTTTCGCCAGGATGAAAATCCCGACCACGCTCAGCAGCGGACGCAGAAACGCGGTGGGTGCCTCCGGCGCTCCGAGCTCGTGCAGATGAGCAAACAATGTGTTGGCGAGGACGTATAAGACCACGCCACCGATCGTGTTAAACGCAGAGATGGCGAGCCAGAGAATCCCCAGCAACTGAAGGTTGCCCTGCACGCGTCCAGGGCGCTGCGGCATTACCGCTACGGGCCCTACGATTTGCTTGCCACACTTGCTGCAGAACGCCTGTCCGAGTTGCACTGTCGTACCGCATGCATCGCAAAACATGATCTCCTCCACGCCGCCGCGTCAGCCGAAGCCCGTTGCCCCAAAACACTTCTCCGCATGATCTCCAGGAAATAATACGCAAACGGCAAGCAAGAGTTCAGTGGAAAGTACAAGCACTTCTCCACTCGTGCTCCAGCTTGCTTTACTAAACACGCGAATCGGTTCGCGAGCAAAACGAAAAGGCCACCCGGCAACAGGGTGGCCCTCTCTTTTCAAGGGAGAATAGTTCCAACGGAGGCAAAAGATCCCGTCAAAACTTTCTGCACAAAATCTTATGAGCCGAAAAAGGAGGGTGTCAAGCAATTTTTGGTAAATAAATGTCTTTAGTTTCAGTCACTTACATAACCAATCAACAATCAGTCAAATTGTCCCAATTTGAGACGAAAAGTGGCCGGAACAGCCTTAATCCGACTATTCCTCAGGCACTTAAGAACCGTTGGAGGTGTCCGTCGCAGCCGGAGGCCGAGCCGCGGAGCCCGGCGCCGCGTCTCCCAATTGAAGCGAAATGAACTCAGTTTGGTCAGGACGGCCGAAGACCGGACCGGGGAAAAATCGGCGCAGAAGAATGCGCGCTCCACCGAAGGCGACCCCGGCAGCCAGAGAGATCGCGCCCACGATGATGCATAGAAGAATGATGTTGACCAGCAGGTTCGCAATATTGTCTTTCTTGTCGAAATACGTATTCTCGTTCCAGGTAACGCTGGGCGCCCAGTTCACCGCACCCAGCAAATCCTGTGCGTCGCTCCGCGAAAGCGGGCCCGCAGCAATCGCAAGGATCGGCCCCGTGCGCTTGGCGAAAAACGGGCCAACGTTTTCGATCGCATCAACACCCGCCTGGGGTACGGGGAAATGATTTGCGGCGTCAATGCGGCGCAGATGTTCGGCCGCCACCGCGGGAGTCGGATACTCGATCAGCATCAGCGTCGCTCCTCCGCCGGAGGTGGAGTATTGCCCGAGCACGACTTCGGGGCTCGCGCTGAAATCCACCAGATCCGCAGGCAGCGGAGACCCGATCGCTTCCAGAGCCAGCGGCCCTTCGGCGTATTTCTCCGTATTCCGGGAGTAGCCGTGGTGCGGCATGGAAGCCAGGATGGGAGGCAGGTTGCCGGCATTTCCGCCGGGGTGCGGCAGCGAGCCGGCGAGTTCGCGCAGTCCCGCCGCCGACATCACAGACAGCTGGCTGAATAAGGCTTCGACCACGATGTGGCCGCGGTAAAAAAGAACTCGCTGATTCAACGAAGCGCCCTGGTCGCCAATCTCTTCCCGCGCCATCTCCGGCTGCAGATAGAAGGTGTAGGCTCCGAAAGCTCCGCTGGCGTCGGCGAAGCGAGCAGCGCGAATTTTCAGTGTGCGTCCGTCGTCACTCTTGTAAGCAGCGGCCTCGAAATCGGTGAAACCGTATTCCTTGAGCAGTGCCGCGTTGGTTGGGTCCGCGACAGCGGCATCTTTGCTTGCCTGCGCTGCACCTTGAATCTGCCACCCCGCGAATTGCTTCGGAAGGATAGGCAGGGGCGCAGAATCCGCGCCCGGGCCGGCGGCGAAGACCGCACTAACGCTGAGGAAACAAACTATGAGAGCTAATAAGAGTGCACATCGTGAAGCGCGCATGAATACACCGCTAGGCACAGAATCCCTTCCGTTATTAGACCACAGAGGATGGGGAAAAGTTTCCGACGGCAGGACCCGACGACGTCCATCCCGCCAGACTCGCGTGATTCGCTATTCGATCATGTGAGGCGCGGCCAGACTGACGAATTCCCGTGGCGTGACTATCTTGGTTTTCTTCCAGAATCTCGGAAAATGCTTCAGATTCCCCGTGACAAGGTAGTCTGCGCCTGCTGCATCGGCACATTCCAGGAAGATATTATCGTCTGGGTCGCTGGCAACTTCCACTCGCTTAGCGGGAACCACGGTGTAACTGTGGTTCTTGATGAGCTGAAGCAATTGTTGTCGTAGTCCCTTGCGAATCTGCAGCTCCGGGCGGCCAAGCACTTCGCGGTATTCTTCCAGGATGGACTGGGACACATACAGCCGCGCTGGTTTCGTAACCGCGAGCAGGAGAACCGTGCGCTGCAGCCCAGCCGGCTTGATAACCGCTGAAACCAACACATTCGTGTCAATCACCACCCGGAGGAAAAGCATTACCGCTTGCTCTTCCGCGAAGCCTTGATGATCCGGTTAATTTGCGAAGAGGTTAACGCGCTTGTCCCCTTTCGCTCCGACTCTTCTCCGATGACCCTCAATACCTGGGCTCGGGAGCCGCCAGTCTGACGTAATCGCGTATGCTGAGCAGTATCGCCATGGGGGTTCCGCGCTTCTCGATCACAAGGGACCGGCGCTCGTCATCTACACGGCGCAAGAGCCTCCCGAAATTTGCACGGGCACGCAAAGCGGAAACGACTATCGCTCCATTCTTGCCGGTGCTGGGACTGGTGGCCATAAACTCTCCATTTCATCTGTCTGAACTGTACAGTTTGATTGTGGCACAGTCAATGGAGCCTGAGGCGGCCATTGCTATGGGAAACCGCCTCTTAAGGCCTTGGGAAGCTACTGTCCAGCGGCTTTATCGATCTTGCTGGCGACCTTGACCCCGCTCAGTCCATTCACATAATTGGCGATGCCGCGGTAGAGCGATTCGGCGATGCGCTGGCGGTATTCGCCGGTCTCAAGGTGGTGCTCGTCGGTAGGATTGCTGACAAAAGAAACCTCGGCGAGGATCGAAGGCATATTGGCCCCAATCAGCACGATAAATGGCGCCTTCTTCACGCCCCGGTCGCGAATGCCCGGGCTCTTGGCGGCTAGACCAGTGTGCAGCGACTGCTCCACATCTCCCGCGAATTCCCGCGACTCTTCGATCTTTTCCTTGAGTGCGATCTTCTTCACCAGGTCCTGCAACTCGTAAATCGACTTCTCAGAAACCGCGTTCTCGCGTGCCGCTACCTCCAGCGCTTCCGGCGAGGAGGTGAAATTCAAGTAGTAGGTCTCGACTCCCCGAGCGTCAGGATCATGGCTCGAGTTGGCGTGAATGGAGACAAACAGATCGGCGCGTGCCTGGTTCGCAATCGCGGTGCGAGTTTCGAGCGGGATGAAGGTGTCGTCCTTGCGCGTATAAACCACCTCTGCGCCCAGCCGCGTCTCCAGCAGCTTGCCCAAACGCCGGCCCACATCGAGCACCAGATCCTTTTCTTCCAGGCCGTTGGGACCAATGGTGCCGGTATCGTGGCCGCCGTGTCCCGGGTCAATCACAATCTTCCCGATCTTCAATCCCAAAGCGCGAATCAGCGAACGGTCGCCGCCTGCGGTGGGTTTGGCTTCACGAATATCCAGACCCGAACTGCTTCCCGACCTGCCGGAAGCGAGAGCGCGCACACCTGACTTCGGCCCGGACCCTCCCGGATTATTTGGTGTTGCACTCACAGTCGCATCGGTAGAGTCAGATTCGCTGTCGAGATTGCTGGCTACCTGCCTTTTCGCGGAAACGGCATTCCGCTTCGCCGCGCGAGACGACGGAACACTGGGTCCCGGATCGTCATCATCAGCTTCCACAATTTTCTTTACGACCGTCGTTGTTGGTTTCCTGCTCGCAACGATAGTCCCTGACTCCTGCGTGTCATCGCTCGAATCCGCACTCACGGTTTTCTGCAGGGTCTTCGACGGTACCGTGCCTTCATCAGGTGCCGCAGCAACTTCGCCCGCATCCTCAGCTTTGATCTGCTTCGCCCGCCCATTCCTGCCATGAATGTCAATGATCAGGCGGTAGGGATTAGGCAAAAGAAAAGCGTCATAATCGGAAAGATTGTCGACCTCGAGCACAACCCGTGTGCGGCCCGGCGCAAACTGGGCCACACGAACTTTCTTCAGGAAGCCGTCATCCACGTCGAAGCTCTTGCCGACCAGCGTAGAGGCGAGCTTCGTGTCGCGCAAGTCAAAGAAGATCCGCGCCGGACCATCGAGCCGCTGCGACGAAAACTTCACGTCGCTTTCAAGGTCAATGGCAACCCGCGTGTAGTCTGGAGTAGACCAGTGCCGGATGCCGGTCACCCGCGGCAGACGTCCGGAACGCGGCTCGGGGGACTTGTCCCCGCCGGACTCTGCAGTCGAAACGGAGCTGTCTATCCCGTCTTTCGCGTCCTTTGTGCTCCCGGTCTTTTCCGGCGTTTTCTCTGCAGCCTTCTGCGCAGCTGCAACTTTTTCGGCCTGCGCCTGCTGCTTGAGTTCAGTGATGGCCTGACGCGCATCATCAGCCAGCCGATTGTGCGGATACCGCCTCAAGAACTCCTGAAAGGTCGATCGCGCCGCATCGGCATCGTTCAGATCGTCTTTATAGATCTCGCCAATCGTGAACAGCCCGTCGAAACGGTACTTGCTCCCGGGATACTCGCGGCGCAGGAACTTGTATTGCTCGACCGCCTCATTCAGGATTTTGTCGTCGTCGAAATGCCGTCCCATTTCGACCAGCGTCTCCGCCACGGCAACCACGCTGGGATCAGCTTTGCTTGAAGCGGGCGCTCCAAGATAGACAGACCGGTAGGCATTCAACACACGCTGGTAGTCGTGGCGGGTACGATCGGCAGCAGGCGTACCGTTCAAGGCTTCGCGCATGCGCTCGGCATTGGCGAAATGTTCCCGCGCCCATGCATCGGAGTGATGCGCGCGAGCCTCCGCCGCCGGAGCCATAGCAACGACCGCGACGAACACGGCAAGCGCAAGCCACGCTCCCCATAGACAACGCTGGCGCAATGAACTCTTCAAAATAACCAGCCCGTGCCTTCGTTCCTGCTTATTTGAACCAGTTGGTTGAACCTGATGCCCTGGGTGCCAGAGAGACTAAAGTAAAACAGATGCCGCAAACCTAATCCGTGTTGCTGATGTAGAGCACACCCCGCGCATCCCGTTGAACCGTCACCGGAGTGCGCGAAGCGCCCGAGTTAAAGTCGGACACACCGTAGTACAGGTTGGTGATCCGCCGGACGTAGTTTTGAGTTTCGGCGTAGTGCGGCACGCCCGAACTGCGCGCCACCGCTCCCGCGCCCGCGTTATAGGCGGCCAGGGTCAGTTTAATATCGCCGTCATAACTTTCCAGAAGCTGCTTCAAGTGGCGCACGCCAGCGTCCACATTCTGTTCCGGGTCAAACGGATTTCTCACCTTCAGCTGCCGCGCCGTCGAAGGCATCAACTGCATCAGCCCCATCGCACCTTTTCGCGAAACGGCATTGGGATTGAAGTTCGACTCCACCTTCACCACCGCGCGCACCAGGTTCGGGTCCACATTGTGCCGCGCCGCAGCCGCCTCAATGGCGCTGTCGATGTCACCGGGGCTAGCCACCGGTCCGCGGAAATTCGCATTCACAATCTTGGCAGTCGCCGATTGATCGGAGTCATGTCCCAGATACTGGCTGACCTCCGCCGCTGCCGAGCGCGCAGCTCGCATCGCCGCCGCATTCGGTCCGGGCACCGGTTTCCACCGATTCTCCTTCGAACTCCAGTACATCAGGCTGCGCCGCGGCGTTTCTGACTCCTGCGCGTGACGAGTTTGACTGGCCGGGACAGGCTCGTTGACATAGATCTTGCGCCCACCCTCGTCAGTGGCAGTGATCTTCGTTGTTGTTGTTGCAGCAGGAGTCTTTTCAGACGCTCCTTCGCCGCCTTCGGCGCGGAGCTGGGACGTCAGAGAAAGAGAGGTCGCGGCTACGGTGCTGGCCATCAGGGCGATTTGCAGGTGCTTTCGCATAACCGGGTTCCCAATTCACCTTGCCACGAGGGAAGACAGACTTCACCCTCGCTTGCTGCTACCCGGAACCTGAAGGAGAATTCTTAAACCAGAGTAGGACGATTATAGGCGCTGAGCATGGCCGGGGCAATCTATCTGAAGGGCGTAGAACCACCGAAGGTAATCTCGGCAACAGAATGAAAACACCTAAGTTAGAACCGCGTAATGGTTACCCTACCCTTCGCCCGGCGACTTCGAGTATTCGCCATCAGCCGGCGAGATCATGCCTCGTGCGACGAGATTCGCCCCAGGAGTCCTCACAGCTCCCGTTGCGGTTTTTCGAGTGTAATCCCCTGTCCTCGAGAGTTGACTCGCATTCCAGTGCTGCAAGTCGACACATGTGACTGTAAAGAGGCAGGAGTGTTATGCGTCTTCATCAACGGAACATTCGTCGGGGCGGCGGATAAGGGGGTGACTGATAGCTGGACAATCGTCCAATTGCGGGACATTCCTGACTCAATCATCATCCTTCAACTCGTGAAAGATCAATAACTTACCCCCCCAGCATCACGGAGCCCAAAGTGCACGCAGAGGATTGCTCTCACTCCAATTCCCCCGATCCACCGCCCCGGAGGCCGAATGCACAAGCGAATACTTAGCCTTGTCTTTGCACTTTGGTGCTTCCAGGCGGGCCAATTCGCCCTGATGGCACAAGAGTTCAAACTTCTGGACCGCACCGTCCAGGTCCACGGCTTCATATCGCAGGGATTCGTCTACACCAACGACAACAACTGGCTGACCATGAATACGGGCCAGGGTAGCGCAGCTTTTACTGATTTCGGTTTGAATATGTCGTCTCAGGTCACGGATAAGTTCCGGATCGGGGCGCAAGGCTACGACCGCAACCTTGGCCACCTCGGCCAATACCATCCATCCCTCGACTGGGCGGTTGCCGATTACCGCTTCAAGAGCTGGTTCGGGGTTCGTGGCGGGAAAGTTAAGACCAGACTAGGTCTCTATAACGACACTCAAGGCGAGGATTTCCTCCGCACCTTTGCCCTGCTTCCGCAAAGCGTATATCCGACCGACCTCCGCGACGCAACTATCTCTCATCTGGGTGCGGATATGTACGGAGAAATTTCATTCAGGCACCGCCTCGGAGTTCTCGCCTACACGGCCTATGCCGGGCACCGCAGCGACAGCATCTACAGCGGCTATCCCTATTACTTAAGCAGTTTCGGAGGCGATATCAAGAGCTACGGTGGCCTGCAGTATGGCGCCGATCTTCGCTGGAGCACTCCGCTAAAGGGTCTTCTAGTTGGAGCATCGCGGATGAACGAGGACATCACCGGCAAGGGCTCGGCGCTAAACCCGTTTGACCTTGGAGAAGGGCTGGTGCCTTACTCCGAGTCTTCGAAAGCCGACTGGACCAACCAGTTCTACGGCGAGTACGTTGTAGGCAGATTTCGGATCGACTCCGAGTATCGCCGTTACTGGCGCAACCAGGAGCTCTTCAGCGGCACTTCGGAAAGCTTCGCCGATATACGCGGCTGGTACGTTTCCGGGGCTTACCGGATCTGCAAACGGTTTCAGATCGGGTCCTATTACTCTCACTACACGATCTCGAACATTGTAGGCGGCGCGCTCTCCGCCTTTTATCCTCCGGCAACCGACACCGCGATACCCGCCAATCACGATTACGACAAAGTCATTACCGGGCGAGTTGACCTCAACAAGTTCTGGAACGTGAAAGTGGAAGGCCACTTCATGAATGGCTACGGCAGCGGTCCGTATCCGAACGGATTCTACACGCAGGTCAACGCAAGCGGGTTTGCGCCCAATACCAATGCGCTGGTCCTCAAGACCAGTCTGAATTTCTAAATGACGGAGGCCGGTAGCAGGGGAACGCAATGAAAAATCACAAACTACTTTCCCTTCTGGCTGTGGTTGTAATCTTCGCCCCATTTCGCGTGATTGCGGCCGACGTCAAGGTGATCGCCAACGGAAGTGTCAAACTGGACACGATTTCCGCGAATGAGGTCAAAAGCGTATTTCTGGAGGAGTCCACCTCGCTCAGGGACGGTACTCACGTCGAACCGGTATTCGAAAGGGATGGGCCAGTCCACGAAGCCTTCCTCCATGAATACCTCGCCGCGGGAACCGACGACGACCTGCAGAGCTACTATCGCGCTCTGGTCTTCTCAGGTAGAGGTTCCATGCCAAAGCAACTTGGCTCCGACGCCGAAGTGGTGGCTTATGTGGCCAGAACGAAAGGTGCGATCGGATATGTAAGCGCCGAGACCCCTGTGGGAGATGTAAAGACTCTGACCATCGTCCGCGAGGGCAACGGCGCTCAAAGAAGATTAATCACCCGCGTCGAACCGGATTACCCCGACACTCTGAAGCGCCTCAACATTGGAGGGACCGTGCGCCTCCAACTCACCATCGGGCCCAGGGGAAATGTGGAGGCAATCGAGGTGTTGGGCGGCAATCCGATTCTGGGCGAGTCTGCCGCGGCGGCCGTAAAGCAATGGGTCTATACCGCTAGTCGTTCGCGCACGATCACGCAACTTAGCATCCCTTTCGATGCGCAGCATTGAACGTCCAGGCGTTCTGATCGTGCCACTGGAAGCTCTTGAAGGGAATTGGTGAAAGCACTAATCGCTCGGCGAGCAATCAAATGAACATACCCTTCACTGGATCGCAGGCAAACAACAAGTTGGCCGAGCGGCCAGCCGTCGAGGAATCACCTTAACTGGTCACAAATGCTCAATTATGAACAGGCATTGTCATCTCCATCTTGTACGGTTTCGGAATAGTGCGTTATGGAAGAGTCAAAGGAATTGACCATTTTCTCGAGCCCGCTGCCTCACCCGTGCGCCACGGCGAGAGAGCCGGTATTTGAAGGTGAGAATCGGTCCGAAGGAATTACTCTTCGAACCATTGCCGATGCCCGTCGAAAGGCTCGGTTCAAAATCGAGGTCGACATCAGTGTCAATTCCCAGACCTGCGGCCTGCTGAAGGGTCATACGGTAGACATCAGTGAATCCGGAATCTCAGCCATGCTGAGACTTGAAGTTCCCCTGGCCGAGGTCGTGGAGCTGGTATTCACGCTTCCTTTCGGCCTCGTGAACATTTATGCCATGGTTCGCCAAAAAAGAGCTTTTCGCTACGGCTTCGAGTTCTTTGAGTCGGGCTCCGCTCACGAAGTGATTCGTCGCACCTGCCGTGAGCTTGCCTTCAACGAATCCCGGTAACGCCCCATATCATGTTGTTTGGGTGAGGGTCCTGTGACTCGAAAGAGTGCGGGAGTCGCTTTGGTTTTTCAGATTCCATCCCCTTCGAATTCTATTCGGCTCCGTCCCGTGGGCGCCGCAGGGGACTTCAAACTTTCTCCAGAGCCAGGCTCAAGCTATCAAGCGACAACGACCGCAGCAGGTTGCGGCGCATGCCACGTTCCACCTCAGCCAACCGGTCAGAAGCCGCGGCGATCCAGTCGAAGTCAGCACCCTCAGCCAGTTTCGTCAGCTGACTCTGAATGTCGGTGTTGTGAATCAACCCCCGTGCCCCTGATCCCAGAAACATCAGGTCACGCAGCAGCGAGTAAAGTGTGCGCAGAAGCTGTTCCGTCTTCTCGCGCCCCTCAGCGCCGGCGCGATAGGATTCCGTGATCTTGAATAGCTGCGTGTGTTCGCCTCCCAGCAGGGCCGAGTTGAGAATCGTCAACGCGTCAGAGCGAGCGGTGACATACGCATCCACGTCGAAGGTGCGAGCCCGTCCCAGCGCGCCTTCGCTCAGTCTGGCAACGAGAGCGCGCTGCGGCGCCTTCCACTCCGGACGCTGCTCGGCCAGGTAGCGCTCCACTTCCTCCGCAGGCAAAGCAGCCAGAGGAAACACCATCGATCGCGATCGTATAGTCGGAAGCAGTTCGCCGGGATTCTCCGAAAGCAGAAAGATGGTCGCGAACTCCGGAGGTTCTTCCAGAACCTTGAGCAGCGAATTCGCCGCCTCCTTCATGAACGCCGAGTCAGTGAAGATGTACACGCGCTCCCGTGCCTCCGACGGCCGGTAGTAAATGGTTTCGATGACCCGCCGGACCTGATCCACTTTGATCATCATCTGCGGAGGGTCGGGCGGGATGATCAGCACATCCGGGTGAGTCTGCACGAAGAGGCGAGTATCTTTCTTGTCGGCCTCGCGCAGTCCCTCGCGCGTCTCCACCGCTTCGGCAAACCTCGTGTCAAGATCGGCAGCCTGGGCGATGCGGCGGCAGTTCGCGCACTGCCCGCAGAAGTCCGGCAGCCCATCAGTCTCAGTCGGCGCCAGACAATTCAGCGCCTGCGCCAGCATCAGCGCCAGCGTATATTTCCCCGATCCCCGCGCTCCCGAAAGGATCACCGCATGCGGAAAGCGCTTCCGCGCCAGCATATCGCGCAGGCGATGAACGGTTTCAGCATTGCCGTGAAAATCAGAGAAGCCCAAACGTCACCTCGCACCCAACTTCAGCTTTCGCCCTACAACGTCCGCAATCCTCCCGTGCGTCTGCGCCAGTGTGCCGCTGGCATTCACGACTGTGACGCGCTGCGGCTCTCGCGCCGCGATCGCCATATAACCCTCGCGCACGCGAGCGAAGAAAGCCCGGTTCTGCTGCTCAAAGCGGTTTTCGTCGGAATGATGTTTATGCGGATTCTTGCCGGCACCATGCGAAGCCCGCCTATTGCGCCTTCGCGCGCGCCCCACGCTCATCGCCGGATCAGAGTCGAGCAGGATCGTCAAATCCGGCTGCAAATCTCCACAAAGCACGCGATGCAACTCAAGCACTGCCTCGCTCCCGAGCTTCCGGCCGCCGCCCTGATAAGCTTCCGTGGAATCGGTGAAGCGATCGCAAAGGACAATCTGGCCGTGCTCGAGCGCCGGCTGGATCACCTCTGCAATATGCTGCGCCCGCGATGCGAACATCAAGGCCATTTCCGCGAACGGCGAGAGCCCCTCGGTCGCTGAGTCGAGCAAAACGCGGCGAATCTTCTCGCCCGTCGGGGTTCCTCCCGGCTCGCGCGTTTCCACCACCTTATGCCCCGCTCCGCGCAGAGCGGCTGCCAGCTTCCGCATCTGCGTGCTCTTGCCGGTCCCGTCCAGCCCTTCGAACGTGATGAATTTCCCGCGCCGCGACATCGTGGAGATGATAGCAGCGCTGGCGCGCTCTTGCTGGTGCACTCTCATAGGACCGTCCCTGTACCGCTCCCCCACTCCCTGCTAGAATCTAAAATTCTGCAGCGAGTGCGATCCGCTTCATCGAAGGAATGGGGGCCTCATAAATGAAACTCTCAAGAGTCTTGGGAGTAGTCTGTGTTCTCTTCTTCTCACTTTTCAGCTGGTCAGCCACGCCGCCAACCATCACGCTCTTCGTGGACGCCACTTCCACGCCTCGCAAAATCTTCCACGCTAAGCTGAAGATCCCCGCCAGCGCCGGGGACCTCACACTTTATTATCCAAAGTGGATTCCCGGCGAGCACGCTCCCGACGGCCCTGTAATTGACCTGGCCGGACTGAAATTCACCGCCGGCGGCAAGACTCTGAAGTGGCGGCGCGATCTGCTCGACGGCTTCACCATTCACGTAGAAGTCCCGGCTGGCGAGAATGAGGTGAACGCGGAGCTCGATTTCCTCTCTCCCGCAACCTTTGAAGGCGGCTTTTCCGCAGGTTCCTCCGCCACCGACAAAATGGCCGTCATCAGTTGGAATCAGGTCTTGCTCTATCCCAAGGGCTGGAAGTCCGACGATCTCACCTACGTGGCCACTCTGAAACTCCCCGCCGGATGGAAATATGGCACGCCGTTGCCCATCGCGTCGACGTCGCTCACCGGACAGAGGGGCGACACCCAGATCATTTTTCAGCCGACTTCATTGACCACGCTGGTCGATTCTCCGGTGATCACCGGCGAATTCCTCAAGGTCGTCAAGTTAGCCGACGACCCGCTGGTCGAGATGGACGTTGCCGCCGACAGCGCCGCCGCTCTTGAACCTCCGCAGGAAGTCTGGGACCACTACAAGAATCTGGTCGAACAAACGAACAAGCTTTTCGGCGCGCACCACTATCGCGACTACCACTTCCTGTTCAGCCTGAGCGATCACGTCGCGCATTTCGGACTCGAGCACCACGAATCCGATGACAGCCGTGTTGATGAGCGCGGCTTAGTCGATGAAGGCATGCGCAAAATGGAAGCCAGCCTGCTCCCTCACGAGTATGTGCATTCATGGAACGGGAAATACCGGCGTCCGGCGGATCTGGCCACGCCCGACTATGAACAACCCATGGAAGACGATCTGTTGTGGGTATACGAGGGTCTGACGAATTACCTTGGCACCGTGCTGACCGCCCGCAGCGGACTGCTCACTCCCGAGCAGGCGCGGGATGATTTGTCCTTGACAGCCGCCGAACTCGATCACACTCCGGGCCGCGAATGGCGCAACCTGCAAGATACCGCAGATGCCGCTCCAGAGCTTTATTTCTCTCCGCGTGCCTGGGAATCCTGGCGCCGCTCAACCGATTTCTACGACGAAGGCACTCTGGACTGGCTGTGGGCCGACGTCATCATCCGCCAGCAGAGCAAGGGCAAGAAATCTCTGGATGACTTCTGCAAGCTCTTCCATGGCGCTCCCAGCACGGGGCCCATGGTGAAGACTTATACCTTCGACGATGTCGTCAATGCTCTGAATCAGATCGTATCCTACGACTGGCGCGGCTTCTGGACGGAACGGCTTACGAATCACGGACCCGGCGCTCCACTCGGCGGCATTGAAGGCAGCGGATGGAAAGTGATCTATGACGAATCTCCTTCCGAAATGGATCGCGGCGGGGAGGGCGGTGAGCGCTTCATCGACGTAGCGTATTCGATCGGGATTGACCTGCGCGAAGATGGCACGATCACCGACACCATTGAGGGCATGCCGGCGGCTCTGGCTGGAATCGGTCCCGGCATGAAACTGATTGCGGTAAACGGCCGCCACTACTCGCCGGAGGTGCTGCGCGACGCGCTCCGGGCGGGCAAGACCGGCACCGCCCCGCTTGAACTTCTGGTCGAGAATACGGACTACTTCAAGACCTACGCGCTCGACTACCACGGCGGTGAACGCTACCCTCACCTGGTGCGCGATGAATCGAAGCCGGACTTGCTGTCGGAGATCTACAAGGCAAAGTAGGAGATCAAGATAGGGCGGAACAAATCAGAAACTAAATTACATCGTCCCTGAGCATTCACTCGTTTTGCTAGGAGATGCTGATCATGAGCTTGCGCCGGCCCATGCTATCCACCAGCGCCCTGTGCTATCTGGCGCTCGTGTTCCAATCACCGTTCTTTGCCCATGCCCAGACTTCCATCCTCGGCTTCACCCCGTCTGCTGCGACCCACGAGGCCGAGGTCGAGAACAAGTTCAAAGCTATCCCCTCCCCGGATGAAGAACGCCGCCAGCATCACATCTTCACCGCCGAGCCTCACGTCGCTGGCTCCGCTCGCAACAACGAACTGGCGCGCTACATCGCCGACGAATGGCGCAACGAAGGTCTCGAGGACGTTGTAATCCGCCGCTACGACGTGTACGGCAGCAATCCGAAATCCACCTTCCTGGAAATGGTTGCACCGGTTCATTACCGCGCCGGGCTTCGCGAACTGCCTGTCCCCGGCGATGCAGACATGAAGAATAAAAGCATCAGTTCGGCGTGGAGCGGCATGTCCGCGTCGGGCGACGTGACGGCCCCGCTCGTCTACGCTCACAGCGGCAATCCTGAAGACTATGAACTTCTGCGCAAGCAAGGCATCGACGTTAGAGGCAAGGTCGTGCTGGTGCGTTATTCCGATCCCTACAGCTACGTGGGATACAGCTATCGAGGATTCAAGGCGCTCACCGCCGAGCGTGAAGGCGCAGCCGCGATTCTTATCTATAGCGATCCCGCCGAAGACGGATACAAGAAAGGTCAGGTCGTCCCCAAAGGCCCGTGGGGCCCGGAGTATCACATTCAGCGCGGGGCGATCACTTACGATTTCATGGTGCCCGGCGATCCGCTCACTCCGGGATGGGCCTCGGTCCCTGGCGCAAAACGAATTCCGGTCGACCAAGCCGTGTCGATCCCGAAGATCATAGCGCTGCCGCTTTCCTGGCACGACGCCAAACCGCTGCTTGCCCACATGGACGGCCCGGTCGCGCCCGATGATTGGCAAGGTGGACTTCCCATCAAGTATCACCTCGGCGGCAATCGCGTGCGGGTGCATGTGAAGATCGAGATGGACAACTCCACCCAGCCGTATTACGTCGTCGAAGGCCGCATTCGCGGCGCGCAGTTGCCCGACGAATGGATCGTGCTGGGCAATCACCGCGACGCGTGGGTCTTCGGCGGCGTTGACCCCAGCAGTGGAACCGCATCCTTGATGGAACTGACCCGCGCCCTGGGAAAGTTGGCAAGAGCCGGAACACGTCCGCGTCGCACTCTCGTCTTCTGCAGTTGGGACGGAGAAGAGGTCGGCCTCACCGGCTCCACTGAGTGGGGAGAGCAGTTCGCCGACGAACTGCGCAAAAAAGCAGTCGCTTACATCAACGTCGATTCCTCGACCTCAGGGCCAAACTTTCACGGCCAGGCAGTGGCGTCGCTCGCGCCCATGCTGGTCGAGACCAGCCGCACGCTGAGAGATCCCTCGGGCAAGACGCTTTATGAAGCGTGGAAGGAATCATCCGCGCGCGAGCGTGAGCGAAGCGAAACAATCAGGAGCAGTCACCGATCTCAACGTTACTGATTCGAATCTGGCCGACACTCGCATCGGCAGCGGCTCCGACCACACCGTCTTTCTCAACTTTGTAGGGATGCCCGTCCTCGGCCTGCAGTTCGACGGACCCTACGGCGTTTACCATTCCGCCTACGACGACTTTTTCTGGATGAACCACTTCGGCGATCCTGGCTACCGCTATCACACTCTAATGTCGCAGTTGTGGGGCGTACTCGCGCTGCGCCTCGCCAACGCTGACCTGCTCCCCTTCGATTTCGCCAGCTACGCCAGCAACATCCGCCAGTTCGTGAATGAATTGACGAAAGGCATGGCGACGAGAAATGACACGAGCGCAACTCGACCTGAAGCCGGTGCTCGATGCCGATCAACGACTTCGAAGCCGCAGGCAAACGACTCGACGAATCTGCAAACCGCGCGCTGGCGTCCGGCGCAATCGACCCCAAACTAGCCGACACCATCAACCACGGCACCATGCAGGTCGAACGAAACTGGCTCAACCCTGACGGCATCCCCGGCAGGCCGTGGTTCAAACACATTCTTTACGGCGCCCGCTTCACCTACTCGCATCTGGAGTTGCCCGGACTAACCGAAGCAGTCGAAAAACAGGATTGGCCAACCGCGAAACAGCAAGCAGAGATTCTGCGGCAGGCTTATCAACAATACGAAACTCGTCAATCAACTCAACTCCAGCCTCAACGGTGAGACGGCCGACGCAGGGAAGTAGGCCCGCGAAAGCAACCGCCAAGAGTATGCGAAGACGCTATCCCCTGATCGCTATCTCGTCATGTGGTGATGCCAGTGGTGCATGACAGCACAGCTGAGGTGACCCAGAACAAACCAGAGAACCGCCCAGAGAACTGCCTTGAGTGTTGGATTCATCAGGAAAGATTAATTCAGAGGAGATGGGTGTCAAGCGAAAATCGCCACCCAGCGCTTGCGACGCTGTCTATTGTCAGTCGAACTCGAAAACCACCTGCTCCACCGGACTACTCCAAACCGGAGCGAACGACTGCCGATGCAGCGGGGTCGGGCCATATTGCTGCAAGGCCGCCAGATGCTGCGGCGTGCTGTAGCCCTTGTGCGAGGCGAGGCCGTACTCGGGGAAGACCGCATCCCACTCGCACATCATGCGGTCGCGCTCGACCTTGGCGAGAATCGAAGCCGCCGCGATCGAAGCGGAAAGCGCGTCGCCGTGAATGATGGCCTTTTGCGGAAGCGAACAATCCAGGCAAACAGCATCGACCAGAAGATGGTCGGCGGCAGGCTGAAGACGCATCACCGCCTCGCGCATGGCGACGCGCGACGCCTGATAGATGTTGATCTGGTCGATGCGCGCCGCATCCACCGCGGCAACCGCCCACGCAATGGCATGTTCACGAATGCGCGGCGCGAGCTGTTCGCGGCGCTCCGGCAACAGCAGCTTGGAATCGCGCAAACCGCGAACGCGGTAGCCGCGTTCGAGAATCACTGCCGCGGCAACCACCGGCCCGAACAGCGACCCGCGCCCCACCTCGTCCACGCCTGCGACCAGCGCGGCGCCTGACTCCCAGGCTTTTTTTTCATAGCGCAGCGTGCAGCGGAGCTTCTTGAGCAGGCGCAGCTTGGCTGCCGAAGGAGAAAGCGTGAACTCGGGGGAAGCCTTCGCGGGGCTCGACATTGGGGAAATGAAGGAATTGCCCCACCATCTTCACTTGGCGACGCCCATTCCTGCAAGCGCGAAAAGCAGGGAGATCAGAGGCGACCGAGAACCGCCATCCGGAACGAAGAAGGGCTAGCTCGGCCTTTCGACGTCGCGCAGCCGCGCCGCTTTGCCCTTGAGGCCGCGCAGATAATACAGCTTGGCGCGGCGTACTTTGGACGAGCGCAGCAGATCGACTTTGTCGATCACTTTGGAGTGAACCGGGAAAATGCGCTCCACGCCCTGACCGAAGCTGATCTTGCGCACGGTGAAGCTGGCCTGCGGCCCGTTGTCGCGCTTGATCACCACGCCTTCAAAGGCCTGCAGGCGTTCCTTATCGCCTTCTTTGATTTTCACATGAACGCGAATGGTATCGCCCGCGTGGAACGCGGGAATGTCAGTGCGTTGGGTCTTTGCCAGCAATTTTTCGATGATTAAGTTCGACATAATGTTTAGTCCTTCTGGATTCTGAAATCTTGAAACTCAGTCGAGATGCTTCTTGGTCTTTTCTTTATTCTTTATCTCGGCCAGAAACTTGTTGTCTTCTTCGCTTAACGCCGCGCCTTCGAGCAAGTCAGGACGGTTGCGGAATGTCTTTTCCAGCGCCCGTCGCCGACGCCACCGCCTAATTTCTTCGTGGTTGCCGGACATCAACTCTTCCGGCACCTTGATCCCGCGAAACTCCGCGGGCCGCGTGTAGTGCGGATAATCCAGCAATCCGTTCGACCCGCAAGTCGAATCCGCAGCGTCCGAGCTTCTTCATTTTTGCGATCTACCGTGAACGACTCTTGCTGGGTCGACGTTTCGTTTCCGACGGCGCCGGGAAGCAACCGCATGACTGCTTCCACAATCACGGCGGCAGCCATTTCGCCACCGCTCAGAACATAATCGCCGATGGAAAGTTCCCGGTCGGCGAGAAAGTCGGCAACCCGCTCGTCCACACCCTCGTACCGCCCGCAGACTAAAACGATGCGGTCGAGCAAAGCCAACTCCGCCGCGACTTTCTGCGTAAACCGCTGCCCTTGCGCGGAGAGCAAAATTACCGACTGCTTCACATTTCCTGCAAGTCGCTCTTCGCGCGGCGCAACGCCCATCGACTCCAAACACTCAAACAGCGGTTCCGGCTTCAGCACCATGCCTTCGCCGCCGCCAAAAGGCCGGTCGTCTACGGTGCGGTGACGATCGCGGGTAAACTCCCGCAGATCGTGGACCTTAATTTCCGCCAGTCCCATTTCCTGAGCCCGGCGGGTGATGCCGTAATCCAGCGGCCCGCGAAAGAAGTCCGGAAAAATCGTTACTATATCGGCCTTCATCGCAGAATCAGAACCTTCAGTCTCAGAGGACACAGTTACGACAGAAGCTTTACCCGTGATCTCCCTCTGTCTTAATGCTTTTTCTCGCTCCGGCTGCGCCTGCTCCCGCTTCTCTTCCGTCGTCAGCGGAGCGTTCACTTCCAGCAGGCCCTCGGGCAATTTCATGCGGACCTGCTTCCGCTCCACATCGACGCTGTCGAGATACGCCTCAGCGAACGGGATTTCCACCAGCCGGCCCCCAGCATCGCGCACCATCAACAATGGCGCTTCGCCCGCTCCGAACTGAACATCTTCAATGCGCCCGATCTCGCGTCCGTGGTCAAGCACCGCACAACCTACCAGGTCGCTGACGTAGTTCCAGCCCGCTTGCAGCTCCGAACGCTGGCTGCGCGGCACCTGCAATTCGCATCCCACCAGCGCTTCCGCCTCGGAGATCGAATCCACGCCAGCGAACTTCAGCACCAGCAGCCCTTTGTGCGGCCAGAGTTCTTCCACTTCCAGTTCGCGCCGGTCTGCATTTGAACTCCGCGGCAGCGCCAGCAACTTCATGCCTGCGGCGAATCGATCAGGCACGTCACTGAGAATCTCAGCCGCGACTTCGCCGCGGCGGCCCTGCGTTTTCACCACGCGGGCCAGCGTAATGAACTCACCACTTGTTTCAGGATCGCGAATGGTCCGGTTCCCTGCCCTGGCGCTGGCTCTTCGCTCGGTTTCCTAGTCGATGACTTCCAGAGTGTATCGCTTGCGCGCCCGCACTCCCGCCGCGCTCAGAAGCGTGCGCAGGGCGCGTACGTTGCGCCCCTGGCGGCCGATGACTTTGCCCACGTCAGCTTCCGCGACCTCCAGTTCGATCACGTCGTCATCGAGATGATCGACGAAGACCTGATCGGGAGCGTCGACGATCCACTTCGCAATCTGCTCGATGAGAGCGCGCACATTTCCAGTGTTCGGTCATGATGTTCGCTTATGCCGCGGGAACTGCCGGAGCGACCGGAGGCTTGGAGTAGAGCTTGCCTACCCGCTCTGACATTTGCGCGCCCTTCGAAACCCAATAATCCACGCGGTCGCGCTTGAACTCGACGCTGGCGGGGTTGGTTCGAGGGTTGTAGGTCCCGACAACTTCCACCGGCCGGCCGTTGCGCGCGCGCGCCTTCTCAATGACCACAATGCGGTAATGCGGTTGCTTGCGCGCACCCATGCGCGACAGTCGAATCATTAACACAGATGTATATCCTTGTTCCGGAAGAGTCCGGCGAGGTCAAGACAAACACTTATTATGCCGGAGGTTAGAGGGAATGGCAAGGGAGGAACGGGTACGGCCCATCCGATATCAAGGCTCTAGACCTCCCATCCGCGTTGCCTGCGGTCGGCGAGCAGACGGTCGCGCATTTCCTTGAGCTTCGCTTCCAACACGCCGAGCGGCGGCGGAGCGAAGAGATTGACAGTCGACTCCAATTCGCGCTGGGCACCGAGTTCGACTATTTCCGCAATGAGGGCATCCGCAGCTGGCGAGAATCGGCGGATCTTAAAGTGAATAATATCGAGGATCGGATCATCCCCTTTTGTGCCGTTCGCCATTAGCAGTCGATCCCTCCTAGCGACCGCTCTGAGTGTAATTCCTTTGTCAATCTGCTCTGAGCTGGCCCACTTCCTTTACGGAAAACCGATGCCCCGAGCCAAATTCAGCCCGGGGCGTTAACCCGTCCAGTTATAAAATGATTATCGGCGAGCGCCAGTCTGAGGATCACCTTCAAAATTACACTGAAACAGTGTACACTGTTACAGTATGAAAAACATCACGCTGAGCGCCGAAGAAACCCTGATCGAGCAAGCGCGATTAGTAGCGCGTGCGCAACACAAGACTTTGAACGCGGCCTTTCGCGAGTGGCTGGAGCAGTATGCCGCGCAGGCGGGAGGTGGTGCGGCAGTGGATGCGCTGATGCGCCGCCTCCGGCACGTGCGCTCGTCTGGACCCTACACGCGGGACGAGATGAATGAGCGATAGATTTTTTCTCGACACCAACATCTTCGTGTACGCCTTCGATGCCCAAGCGCCCCTGAAGGCGAAAAAGTCCGCTCATCTCATTCGGCGCGCCGCGGATACTGGGGAAGGAATCATCAGCTATCAGGTCGTGCAGGAGTTCCTCAGCGTTGCGTTCCGGCGCTTTGCACAACCCATGAGCGTGGCCGAAGCCGAACAATACCTCATCACGGTGCTCCGCCCGCTGCTGGCTGTGCACTCTTCGCCCGCCATCTATTTCGAAGCCTTACGGATCGTGGAGAAGCACCGGATGTCATGGTATGACTCGCTCATCGTGGCGGCGGCTCTGGAAGGCCAGTGCGAGCGGCTCTACAGCGAGGACTTCCAGCACGGACGGAAGATAGAAGGTGTGCGGATCGAGAATCCGTTCCTGTGACCTACGCCCGTCCAGCATCTTTCCCCACCCTGCTAGACTCAAATGTTTCGGAGGCGACATTTGCAGGCAGTCTACATTCTCTCCGCGGTGCGCACGCCGATCGGAAAGTTTGGCGGATCGCTGGCATCTCTTACGGCTGCCGACTTGGGCGCAGTGGCCGCCAAGGCCGCGATCGAGCGCGCCGGAATCCAGCCCGAGCAAGTAGAAGAAACCATCTTCGGCAACGCGCGGCAGGCCGGCGGCGGACCGAATCCGGCGCGGCAGATTTCCATCCGCAGCGGCGTGCCGCAGGAAGCGCCGGCATTCACCGTGAACAAAGCTTGCGCCTCGGGGATGAAGTCGATTGCGCTGGCTTATCAGTCGATTCTGCTCGGCGATGCTAGCTGCATTCTCGCTGGCGGCGCCGAATCCATGTCGCGGGTTCCTTACTATCTCGAAGCGCGCTGGGGATACCGGCTCGGCAACCAGGAACTGGTCGATGGCATGTATCGCGACGGTTTTTTCTGCCCGATGGCGAAAATGGTGATGGGCGAGACTGCCGAAGTGCTGGCGGAGCATTACAAGATTTCGCGCGAGGAGCAGGATGAATTTGCCCTGATGTCGCAAACCCGCGCCGCGCGGGCGATTGCCGCGGGACGATTCGACGCCGAACTTGTCCCGGTGACCATCGAAGGCAAGAAAGGCGCGACCACGTTCAGCCGCGACGAACATCCTTTCCCGGATGCAAGCATGGAAAAGCTGGGCAAGCTGGCTCCGGTGTTTTCGAAAACTGGAACCGTCACCGCGGGAAATTCTTCGGGAATCACCGACGGCGCTGCCGCCGTGATTGTGGCGAGCGAGCATTTCGTAAAGCAGAATAATCTGAAGCCGCTGGCGCGAATCTCGGCTGTAACTTCGGCCGGAGTCGATCCGCGCACGATGGGGATTGGACCCGTCCCGGCGCTGCGCAAACTGGAAGAGAAACATAACCTCAGGCTGCACGAGTTCGGCTTGATCGAACTGAACGAAGCTTTCGCCGCGCAGGTGCATCGCCTGCGACCGCGAATTGAATTTCAATCGCGACCGGCTCAACGTAAACGGCGGAGCGATCGCGCTCGGACATCCCATCGGCTGCACCGGCACGCGCATCACGGTCACCTTGTTGCACGAAATGCTGAAGCGCAATACCAAGCGCGGCGTGGCCACGCTCTGCGTCAGCGGCGGCCTGGGCATGGCGTTGGCGCTGGAGAACGTGGTGTGACGGCCGAGCCGTCATTTCGGCTGGCGGCGGAATCCGACACCGCTGCGCTCCTGAAATTCATGAGAGCGTACTACGCTTTCGATGGACACGGCTTCGACGAGCAGAAAGCCGGCGTGGCTTTGACCACTCTGCTGCGCGACCCCAATCTCGGCCGCGTGTGGCTCATTCTGGATGGCGAGGTGCCCGTGGCTACGTTGTGATCTGTTTTAGCTACAGCCTGGAATGGCTGGGCCGCGACGCCTTTGTCGACGAGTTCTACCTGCTGCCGGAATATCGCGGGCACGGTTGGGGACGCAAGACCATGGCCTTCGTGGAAGACTGCTGCCCGGTCGCTCAACGTCAGAGCGCTTCATCTGGAAGTCGTCCGGCAGAATGCAGCGGCGCTGCAGGTGTATCGCAAGCTGGGCTTCAAGGATCGCGAGAGCACGTTCTTGTCGAAATGGATTGCTCGGGATTTCTCCAAGCCTCAGGGACAAAGCGGGCATTGACTCGCCATGAGATCGTCCCGGTGATTGTCCTTGTTCCCTGTCCTGTCCGCACGTCCGATGCTTCTGCTATTCTTCCTCCGCTCTTGCTCTGAGGTCGGCAAGATGCGACAGTCCCGCCGGACGCGAAATGAAGGAGACTCACATGCTTCGATGGATCACTCGTATTTCGTGTTTCTGGGCTCTCATGCTTGCTGCCAGCTTTGCAGCTGGCGCAGGCCGAATTTTCTGCCGAGATCGTTGACTTGCAAAAACCGGGCACGCCGACGCAGGCCAAGATCTACTTCGCCAAAGACAAAATGCGCATCGAATCGCAAACTGCCAGCGCCCACGGCAGCGCAGTCATCATCAATTATGCAACCCAGACTGGGGTCGTCCTGATGGCTCAGCAGCACATGTATATGGAGATGCCGATGCAGGCTCAAAGCCAGCGCATGGGATACGCCTCCGCTTTCTTCCAGGCGGGCGACGTCGAGAATGCCTGCGGCGACTGGCAGAAGATGGGACACCAAGGCAGCAGTTGCCACAAGGTCGGCAATGATACCGTCAACGGCCGCAGCACGGTGAAATACGAGACCACGAACGCCAGCGGCGATGTCAGCCACTTCTGGCTCGACCCCAAGCTGCGGTTTCCGGTGAAGTGGGAGGGCAAGTGAACAGCGGAGAATTGCGCAACATTCAGGAAGGCACGCAACCCGCCAGTTTGTTTGAGATTCCCGCCGGCTTCACCAAGATGGATATGGGCGGCATGATGCAGCAGCCGCACTGAAGCTTCGCCTGCCGCCTGCGTTGACGCTGCCAAAACGCCGCCACTATACTTTGATCAGACCTCGGGAGCAGTCCTCAGACGCCTGGAGACCGAATGCCCCTTTCCGCAGTAATCGTGGACGATGAGCAACTCGCCCGCGATGAACTCGCCTACCTGCTCAAGAGCGCCGGCGACGTCAACGTCGTAGCGCAGGGGAAAAACGGTCTCGAGGCCATCAGCCTCATCAAAGAACATAGTCCTGATCTCGTCTTTCTCGACGTCCAGATGCCTGGACTCGACGGCTTCGGCGTCATCAAGAAACTTCTCGACAGGAAAATCCCCCTGCCTAAGATCGTCTTCGCCACGGCTTTCGACCAGTATGCGGTGAAGGCGTTCGAAGTCAATGCGGTGGATTATCTGCTGAAGCCTTTCGACAAAAAACGCGTCGCGCAGTCGGTGCAGAAGAGCCCGCGCCCAGCAGGGAGCCGAAGGACTTGCCGGCGGAGAAAATCGACACCCTGGTGCGGATGCTGCAGGCGCCGAAAGCTCAAACCTCGAAAATCCTGCTCAAGGCGGTGGGGCGAATGTTTCTGGTGGACCAGAAGGAAATCTGCTACGCCTCGATCGAAGACGGAGTGATCACCGTCGTCACCGCCGGACCCGCGGGCATGGAGGGGCACTCGAACTGCCGCACCCTGGAAGAACTACTCGGCAGCCTGGATCCCGGCCTGTTCTGGCGCGCTCACCGCTCCTACCTGGTGAACATCAACCGCATTCGTGAAGTCGTGCCCTGGTTCAAGAGTTCTTACCAGTTGCGCATGGATGATAAGAAGCAGAGCGAGATTCCAGTCAGCCGGGCGCAAACCAAGCGGCTGCGCGAGCTTTTCGGACTCTGAATTCCCCGCTCCCACGCCGGCCTTCACACCGTTATTCTCTTCAGCGAGGCGAGAGGCAGCGGCCTGTTCCGCGCTTTCGACCGTCGCCATCAGATCGGTAATCAGCTTGCCGGAGTACAAACCAACTCACCTCCGCTCAGATGAGGACGGACGACCGTGCAGCGAAACAACGGAGGGCGGCCCCAGTTACAGAGAGCCGCCCTCCCGGGTGGGGGAAGGTCAAACTGCCAGAGCTTCCAGCCCGGTCCGGTCGCGAATTACCAGGGTCGCGCCTTCCAGGCGGATCAGCCTTTTTTTCTTCAGATCGCTCAACAGCCGCGTAACGGTTTCCCGCGAGGAGCCGATGCGTTGCGCCATCTCTTCGTGGGTCATGACCGAGCGCAGGTGCAATTCTGCCGAGTTCTGAATCCCCGTGGGAGCACACGACAACAAGAGCCTCGCCAGTTTTCCCGACGAAGAACGGGCCAGCACCAGATCGTGGATGTCCCGATACGCACCTTGGAACTCATGGCTCAGCCACAGGGCGGAGTGCACGCCCACTTCACTCTCGTTCTGCAGCAGGTCCATCAAGTCCTGGCGGCCAATGAAATTCAACTGGCAGGGAGAAGCGGTTTCCGCGGTCATTTCGTAGTTCGTGCCGGAAATGGCGGCGCTCAATCCCAGCACTTCACCGGCTTCCGCCTGCTTCAGGATCAGTACCTTGCCCTCCTTCGATGTGGTTGAAAGCTTCACCTTGCCCGAACAAAGAATAAACACGCCCCGCGGCGTCTGCCCCTCCACAAACAGCAGCGCTCCGGCCGGCATAACGCTGTGGTGGCTGTCTTCGTCCATTGATCGCAGCACCGACGGTGAAAAGCGGCAGAAAAAGCCCGCCCGGCTCACCTTGCAACCCATGCAGCTCTCGATGATCTCGAGACCGTAGGGAGTTCTCATGCCTGCCTCCGTGAACTTCGCCGGTGTCCCTGCTCCTCGGGGACATCCTCTGGATATTGCGGCCTCGTCTGGTGCGAACGCTCGAGCAAAGAACGGGCGTGGGCCCGGGTATCGGCGTGCGAGCTGCGCGCCGCGGAAATTACTTCCCATGCGGCACTGGGGGCGGCGCCGCGCTCCCACTCCAGTTGGCAGGCAAGCAAATACAGAGGATCAACCGCCTCTGGATTGTTGTCGCTGAGAACTGTATCGTGCCATGGGTCCTGGCGTGATCCTGCACCGAACTCACGCTCCTCTGCCCACTCTTCTTCGCGGCCGAGCGATCTCCCCCGCCACGCTTCACTTCTCGATATATCTTCCGCCAGAGCGGAGTTTCTGACAGGCTCCGGCAGTAATCGAACCAGATTGCTCGGCTGATAATTCCTAGCCACTAACACGGTTCACTCCTGATCCGGATGCGGCCGACGTTGTGCCAGGGTGAGAGCGACTCGTCCGTCCGCGTTTGGGGAAAACCTGCTCGACTTACTTCCCGATCAGGAACCCTGATGCAATTGAAGTTCCAGAATGGCTCAGTCCCGAAATCGGTCTAACCCTCTGAAGGGAAAGCTCATCCTGCGGCTCTTACAACCGGCGGGCTGCCGACTGGTCGGCAGCCGGAGCCTCAATCGGCACTTGAAACCTCTCCCATTTGATGGCCGTCTCGAAGTTTCTGCCGGCCCCACCGCCAGCTAGTGGCAGCTACTTGTTCCGGTGGTCTTTGCGGGATATACTCCCCGCCTGCGGGAAGAATACGTCCGAGCAAAAGGGGAAAGTGAGGGGCAAACTTTCATGACCTGGAGAAGCAAACTGGTTTTAGGCGTGCTCACCGCTCTGGCAATGATGGCGCTTACGTATGCTCTACCCAGGGGAGGTGGAATGCGCGATGCCGCCCTGGTGCAGTTTCCTGTCACGGTTGGGGTGTGGGCGATCTTTGTTCTGCTCTTTGTTAAGCTCAAATAGGGTTAGCTGAAATAGGGTGGACCTGAAAAGGGTGAAGCTAAAACAGGAACGCTCCTACCGTGCTAGTCGGTTTCCCGGCCGGCATAGTCCCGACGCGTAATTCCCAGCCGCTGCATTTTCGACTGCAGCGTGGTGCGTTTCAGGCCCAGCCGGCGGGCCGCTCCCGTCGGACCGGAGATCATTCCGCGAGTTTCCCGGAGCACGCGAATGATATGCTCGCGTTCTGCGCCCTCAAGCGAATGCTCGCCAGTGCCGGAGCTGGGTGACTCCGCCTGAAGGTCCGCCAGGGGCGCGCGCAAGGCAGTTCCCTCGGTGAGAATGACCGATCGCTCAATAAAGTTTTCCAGCTCTCTCACGTTGCCCGGCCAATGCCAGTTGACCAGTGTGTTCATGGTCTCGCTGGGAACTGTCTCAATGCCGCGATCCATGCCGCGGGCAAATTTCTGGACAAAGTACCGCACCAGCAAAGGGATGTCCTCGCGCCGTTCCCGTAGCGCCGGCAATCGAATCGGAAATACATTCAAGCGGTAGAACAGGTCGCTGCGAAACTCTTTCTCGGCCACGCTCCGGGCCAGATCGCGATTGGTAGCCGCGATCAGGCGCAGATCGACTTTGATGGTCCGCGTCCCTCCCAGCCGTTCGAACTCATGGTCCTGTAACACGCGGAGCAGCTTGGGCTGCAACTCCAGAGGGATTTCGCCGATCTCGTCCAGGAAGAGAGTGCCTTTGTCTGCCAGTTCCAAGCGTCCGATCTTCTGGCTGACGGCGCCGGTAAATGCGCCTTTCTCGTGTCCAAACAATTCGCTTTCCAGCAGTCCGGTGGGAATCGCGGCGCAATTCAAAGTGATAAAACTTCGGTCCCTGCGCTTACTGGTGTTGTGGATAGCGCGCGCGACAAGTCCCTTGCCGGTTCCGGTTTCTCCCAGAATCAGAACCGTCGCATCGCTGGCGGCGACGATTCGCGACCTGATCCAGCACGTGCTTCACGGCGGAACTTTCCCCGATGATCTCCTCAAAATGAAGGTGGGTGCGGGGTTCACCTTCGAGGAAGCGTTTCTCTTGCCCCAGTCGGCTTCTGAGCTGCTCCACTTCGCGGCCGGTGCGCGCGTTTTCTATGGCAATCGCAAGTTGCGCGGCGACTTGATTGAGCAGTGTCAGGTCGTCGGTCGTGAAGGCGTCGGGCCGGGTGCTGCCGAGCACCAGAACTCCCAACGGCCCCTTGGGCCGGAGCAAAGGAACGCAACACAGCGACTGCAAGCCCTCGGCCAGCAAGTGGTCGGTAGTTTCAGCGGCGAACCCTTGCATCTCGTCCTTGCTGAAAATCAACGGCGCGCGCTCCAGCAGGGCTTTTCCGCTGCGGGTCTTTTGCCGGATTGATTTCGGCATCAACGGCGGCCCTTTCCGCAGGGGAAAATCCATCGCCTGCCGCACTAACTGCCCGCTTTTTTCGTCGTGCACGGCCAGAGCGGCATATTCCTGCCGCAACACCCGGCGCAGATAGGCAGAAATCTTCGGAAAGACCTGGCGCACATCCCACTTTGCGGCCAGCGCGCGGCTCACCTCCATCAACACCTGGTGCCGCTTCTTTTCTTCCTGCAACCTCTCGGAGACTCCGCGAAGCGATTCCTCAAGCCTCTTTTGTTCCGTGATCTCGACCACGACTACACCGATTTGCGTGACCTCGCCGGTCGCATCCTTGATGGGAATGTAATGCTCAACCCAGTGGCCGGGTTCGGATCTGGTGGGAAGGATGGAAGCTGATTTCGAGGTCCAGGATGGGCTGCCGGGTCTGCAAGCACGCGCTTGACCTGCGGCTCAATCAACTCGGCAAAATCGCCCAGCATCTCGCGCACGCTCTTCCCCAAATGCGCTTCGGCCGGTATGCCATTCATTTCTGCCAGGGTTTTGTTGATGGCGAGATAACGGAGGTCGGCATCCAAAATGCAAAGACCCACTTTGGATGCGCTGAAATAAGCGCTCAGTAACTGTTCCGATTCAAGGAGAGCTTCCGCCGGTTCCTGGCTTCGAGACACTACCTCCGCCATCTCCAGCAGCGCATGGGAGCGCTGTGCATCCCGTTCTGAGTGTGGCGGGCTCAAGGGGAAAACAACACGGCATGGGCCTCGCGGCATTTCCCCCCTCGAAAAAGCGCCGCTCAACCGCCCAGATTCAGCCGCATTATAGACTCATCCTGCCAGGGAATAATGAGTTTTCTTCGCCACATCGGTTTAGCGAACGGGTTCTTCCCGAGATGGGACGCTGCAGCGCATCGTCATCTTATGGCGCTCCAGGAGACCGCGAACGCCGCTGCTGCGTGACGCTATACTGAGCTCATGGCCCGAGGCTGGGAAAGCAAGTCGGTCGAGGCACAACAGGACGAAGCTGCCGCAAGAAGCACATCCGAAAAGCCACGTCTGACAAGGGAAGCCGCAGACCGGCTTCGCGAACTAGAGAACCTTCGCCTGTCGCTCCGCCGCGTGTTGCAGCAACTCGAGCAGAGTCGGAATCCCCATCACCGGTCCATGCTCGAGCGCGCACGAGCTGACCTGGAGAGCAAAATGCGAGAGCTCAGTGGCTGAGGTGCGGCTGCCTGACCATCACACCACTGGAAATCGCTCTCTCTGTCCCGGTCGAGCTGAAAAAGCTTCGGCGACTTCGCATAAAGTTATTTGCTCTCTCTTCTTACCCGCCAAGGCAAACCTGCGCGGAGCTGACGTATAATTAAAACCTCCATGAAAGCCTATGTTTACGTTTCGCTCAAGAAGAGCGTTCTCGATCCACAGGGCAAGACGATCCAGGGTTCGCTCAAGAAAATGGGCTACAAGGGTCTCGAGGACGTGCGCCAGGGAAAGTACTTCGAACTCACGCTCGATGGCGGGCTGAGCCGCGAAGAAGCGCAGACAGAAGTGGAGCGCGTGGCGCGCGAAGTTCTCACCAACCCGGTGATTGAAGAGTTCCGCTGCTCCCTCGCAGACTGAATTCCTGGAGTTTTCGCATGTGTGGCATTGTTGGTTATGTCGGCAAGAAGCCAGTGGTTCCGATCATCATCGAGGGCCTAAGGCGGCTTGAGTACCGAGGCTACGACTCAGCGGGAATTGCCGTTGCCGGCAATGGGGACAAGCTGCAGATCCGCCGCGCCGAAGGCAAGCTGCGCAATCTGGAAGAAGCCATCCGCCTCAAGCCGCTCGAAGGCAGCTACGGAATCGGCCACACTCGCTGGGCCACCCACGGACGTCCCACGGAGGAAAACGCTCATCCTCACCGGGACTGCACCGGAAAAATCGTCGTCGTGCACAACGGGATCGTCGAGAACTATCTCAGCCTGAAGAAAAAGCTGATTGAAGAAGGCCACAAGTTCTCCACTGAAACCGATACTGAAGTCATCGCTCACCTCATCGAGAAGCATCTTTCGCAAACCGGCAACGGTCACCACCCACATCTTGAAGAGGCGGTTCGTAAGACCGTGAAGGAACTCACCGGAGTCTTCGCCATGGCCGTCATCTCCGTCGACGAGCCGAATAAGATCGTGGCCGCACGCAACGGACCTCCTCTGGTAGTCGGCCTCGGAAACGACGAATACTTTGTCGCCTCCGACGTCCCCGCCATTCTCTATCACACGCGCGACATCTACTTTCTCGCCGATGGTGACCTCGCCGTCATCACCCCCAACGGCGTGCAGCTGAGCGATTTCGACGGAAAGCCCATGCGGCGCCAGGTGCAACACGTCACATGGGATCCGATCATGGCGGAAAAAGGCGGCTTCAAGCACTTCATGCTCAAGGAAATCTACGAGCAGCCGCGCGCCGTCCGCGACACAACCTTAGGACGCATTTCGCTCGACACCGGCCACATCTTTCTCGACGAAATGCAGATCAGCGAAGCCGAATTCCGCGCCGCGAAGAAGATCAACATCGTCGCCTGCGGCACCAGTTGGCATGCCGCTCAGGCTGGCAAGTTCATGGTCGAAAGTTTCGCCCGCGTTCCGGTCGAGGTCGATTACGCCAGCGAATGGCGCTACCGAGACCCAATCGTCAGCCCGGAGACGATCACTCTTGTTATTTCGCAGTCCGGTGAAACCGCCGACACCATCGCCGCCCAGCGCGAGGCCAAAACCAAAGGCTCGAAGACGCTCGCCATCTGCAACGTCGTCGGCTCCATGATTACTCGCGAAGCTGCCGGAACGATTTATACTCACGCCGGCCCCGAGATCGGCGTAGCATCTACCAAGGCCTTCACCTGCCAACTCACCGCGCTCTATCTGTTCGCGCTTTACCTCGCGCAGGTGCGCGGCGCCATGAACGCCGAACAGACCCGCAAAGCGGCCGAGGAACTTACGCTCATCCCCGGCAAGCTGGAAAATATTCTTACTCACGATGAAGCCTGTGAAGAGTTAGCCAAGCGCTTCCAGCGCGCTCAGGATTTTCTCTTCCTCGGCCGCGGCATTCACTATCCCATCGCCCTTGAAGGCGCGCTCAAGCTCAAGGAAATTTCCTACATCCACGCCGAGGGCTATCCTGCCGGCGAGATGAAGCACGGCCCCAATGCCCTGATCGACGAAAACCTTCCCGTGGTCATCATTGCCACGCGAGATGTGAACGATCCCGACTCCATGCTGCGCTATGAGAAGACAATGTCGAACCTGAAGGAAGTAAAAGCGCGCTCCGGCGTCGTCATCGCTCTCGCTACCGAAGGCGACGAAGAAATCAAAGAAGCCGCCGACCACGTCCTCTACGTTCCGCCCGCGCCGGAAGAACTCTCGCCGATTCTCGAAATTGTTCCCCTGCAACTGCTGGCCTATCACATCGCGGTGAGGCGAGGATGCGATGTGGATCAGCCGAGGAATCTGGCCAAGTCCGTTACCGTAGAGTAGCTCGCTCGATATCCTTCAGCGTTCCCCCACCAGTCATCTATTTCCTCCAAACCGAATGATCACGCCCGCGGCGATACGAAGATTGTTCTGATGATCATTCACCCCGTTATCGAAACGCGTCAGATAATAGTCGGCTTCAAAAGCTCGCAAAGCAATGTGCCGGGTGAGGCCGATATCGAGTCCGCCACCTGCGATCATGGCAAACGCGTTGGCCGATCCCGGTAACCCGGAACTGCCCGGAGCCAGGCTTCCACCGGCATGGGCTCCGCCGAGGAGCACTTGAACGAAGGGTGCGAAGTGGCCGGCAACGGTCCGGCGGTAGCGGGGACCTGCCAGGAACGAGGTAAGCGTCAGGTCGCCGCCGGTGCTCGAGATGTTCGAGGCATCCTGGCTGGCGATCTCGCCGACGATGCCCAGGGAGCGGCTGACGTTGAATGCCACCCAGCCGCTGCCGCCATTCAGCGCGAAGCATCCGCAGCCTCCCGCCGGCAGGTTCGACCGCACGTAGTTGTAGTCGACGCCTACATCCACCAAGGAACCACTCTGCGCCCGCGCGGGCCGGACTGCCATGGCAGTGAATCCGAGAGCCAGCAGAAGAAAAGCGACTGTCTTGCTTGAGATTAATTTCCGCATTGGAATTGTCCTTCTCCTTATTCAATCTTGTTCGCGACGCCCGTTCCTGAAATCGGCTTAACAACGTTTCTGGTTCGTCGAGTTGCGCAGTGTGAGAATCTCTCTCACTCGACCGCCAGCGTTACCGTGGTTGAGGCCTGAAATGCTCCGCTGGTTCCCGTGACCGTAACGACGTAATTTCCAGGCGGCGTGGAGGGAGTGCTCGCAAATCCGCCTCCGCACCCGGTCAGCAGCGAGGTTGTAACCCCCAGACTCGCGAGCATGAAAACCAGCATCAGCATTCGCGGAATACGCTTGCGTCCGAGCACTGCCCCGAACAGGACGAAGCCCAGACTGGCCGGCACCAGAGGAAGTCCGCGCCGGTTTGAGGGAAGGTCGCTGGCTGGAATGCCCGCCGTGAGCGCTGCCAGTTGTATGGTCAACACCGTCGGCGCGCCCGCGGTTCCCGGCGTAACTGTCGGAGGATTGAACGTCGCGGTTGCGCCCGGCGGAAGTCCGGTAGCCGAGAGAGTAACCACGCCGTCAAATGCGCCTCCGAGCGGCGGCACGGTAATGTCGATGGTTGCGGCGCCTCCGGGTGCGACCGGCACCGGCGTCGTGGGACCGGTAACGGTATAGGCCGTCATCACCGTCTCGGTAAGGCCTGCGCTGGTCACGGTCGAGAAGTTACTGTCTCCGCTATACACCGCCGTGCTCGAAAGAGCGCCCACCGGGAGATTCAAAGTGGTATAGGTCGCGACCCCCGCGGCCAGCGTGCCCGTGCCGAGCAGCGTGGTTCCGTCATAGAAGCTGACTGAACCCGTGGGCGTGCCGGCCGAGAACGTGACGGTGGCCGTGAAGGTAGCGGAGCTTCCCACTGCGACTGCAACCGCGGAGGAAGTAAGCGCCAGCAGCGGGGTCGCCTTGGCTACCGTAAAAGACGCGTTGGCGGTGGTCGAGGCATACGTGGACGTGTCGGTGGGCGTGAACGTGGCCGTCAGCGTATAGCTGCCCGCGCCCAGCACGGTTGCGCTGGTGACTGCGACCGGGCTGCCGCCTGCAAGAGTAGCGGTGTAGGTGAAAGTGCCCGCCACCGGAGTCGATCCGCTGACTGCGGACGCATCCAGAATGCCGCTCAGGGTTGCGCCGTAAGTGATCCCGCCGGCAGGCCCGGTCCAGACAATGGTCGGAGCAATAGGCCCGGAGGATATCTGGACGGTAGTCGTATTGCTGCTTGCCAGGAACGAACCGCTCACGCCCGCATAGTGGGCCGTGATGGTGTGCGTGCCTGCGCCACTTAGGGTGACTCCGGCAAGAATCGCCTTGCCGGTCCCGCTAAGCGTGACGGCGCTGCCGCCATTCAGCGACACGGAGGTCGATCCAACCGTATCCATAAACGTCACGCCGCCGGTCGGGATGGTCGCCGTATGGCCTGCCGCCGTATCGGTCACGGTGGCCGTGACCGTAATCGGCTGCCCAATGTTGGCAGCGGTCGGGATCGTCGATACCGCTACTGACGTCGCGTCTGCCACCGCAATGCCGGTACCGCTCACTGCGATGGTTTGCGCCGTCGCGGTGAGGTTCAGACTGTTGTTGGTAACGACGATGCCGGTGCTGAGGCTTCCCGCCGATTGCGGCGTGAACTCGACCGCCACATCGCAAAGGATTCCGGGGGCGAGCGATGTGCTCAGCGCACACAGGTTTTCGTCCCCCGTGTTTTCGGAGAAGTTCGCCGTATAGGTTGGGGCCGTGGCAAAAATTAAGGGCAGGTCGCCGAGGTTAGCTACGGTTGCGGTCTGCGGGCTGCTGGTCGAGCCCACATCCGTGCTGGGAAACGCCAGAACTCCGCCGCTGACGTTCACGAACACGATGCGATTGTTGACGACAGTCAGGAATATAAAGGTTTCCCGAGGGATCGAGCGTTACTCCAAAGCAGCGCGCCGCCCAGACCCGATGGAGCCGGCAGTCCGCTGATGCCCAGGGCGGATGCCACGCCCGCCGTCGTCAGTCTCACAATCCGTTGGTTGGCCGAGTCCACAACATAGACGTTTCCCATCGCGTCCACGGCCACCCCTTGGGCATCGTTGATCGCAGGCGTGATGCCGGGAAAACTCAGTTCGGAGGCCACGCCCGCCGCCGTGACCTTGACGACGCTGCTGCCATTCTGGGCGTCGGCGTAAATGTTTCCCTGGGCATCCACCGCCATGCCGGTAAGCGTATCTGCGGCGAAAGTAAAGGCGCCCGTCCCGATGACCGTTCCCAGGCCGCTCGAGGTCGATCCCGCGACCACGAGCGTGGACACGCGAACAATCCGGCCATTGCTGTAGTCGGAAATATACAGATTTCCCGCGCCGTCAAAAGCCAGTGCCACGGGTTCGCCCAGGACCGGGCTGAGGCCGGTGATACTCAGTATGGAAAGGACACCGGCGGGCGTGACCACTAGGATGCGTTCATTTTCATGGTCTGAAATGAAAAGATTCCCCGCCCCATCCACGGCCACTCCAACAATCTCCTGGATGGGGTCGCCGCCAGGAGTTCCCAGGGCTACGACGGTGGCCGCGCCGCCTCCAGCTGGAATCCTGATCACGTTCCCGTTATCGTCCTCGCTATCGTCGGCGACATACATGTTCCCCGCGCCGTCCAGCGCCACTTGAAAGGGGAAGGATGGTGTCACGCCGCCGGTGTTGATGACGCTACCGGTATTGGGCGTCAGCGCCGCCAAGGGCGCATCAGCGATTCCATAGATAGGCACGGTTAGGATCGGGACGTTCGGGGTTGCGTTGTTGTAAATGACCATTGCGCCCCGGCGCAATCCGGCGGCAGTGGGCAGAAACGTGATGTTCACCGTGCACGGCCCGTTGTTCGTTACACCAGCTACGCAGGTGGTTGAGGCCACGGTGAAATCAAGGCCCGGAGTGCCCTGAGTAAACGCCTGCACGCTGCCAAACGTTGCGTTATATGCAATCGTGATGGGCAAGGTCAGCGTCGTGCCCGATACGGCACCGTTCGGCAAGTGGCCAAAGCCGACCGCCGAATTTTGCACCTCGGCGATTCCGGAGTAATCGGCGACATAGACAGCCCCTGAGACACCCACCGCTACGCCTTCGGGGCTAACCAAGGTCATACCCGCCGTATGCAGCACGTCGCCGACGCCCCCGGGTGGAACGATCACGATGCGGTTGTTCTGCCGGTCCGCGATGTATACATTCCCCGGTCCGTCAACGGCTACCCCCAAGGGCGTGTTCAGGGTTACGCCTCCGGTGATACTGAGCACTGTTCCCGCCCCGCCCGGGGCCACTTCCACAATGCGGTTGTTCCCCCCATCGGCGATATAAAGGTTTCCCGACACGTCGAATGCCAGGCCCTGCGGCCCAGCGAAAGCTCCCACGCCGGTTACGGTGAGCACCGCCGCCGCGCCTCCCGCAGGCACTTCCACGATGTCGTTATTCGCCCCATCGGCAATGAAGAGGTCACCGGCTGTGTCGACCACCAACCCATCCGGATAACTCAGCAGACCGCCGGTCGCGATCACCGAAGCGACGCCTCCGGAAAGCTCAACGATCCGGGAGTTGCTGCTGTCGGCGACATAGAGGTTCCCCAATCCGTCTATCGCCACCCCGTTTGGATTGTGCAAAGCCGGGCTCAGGCCGGGGAAGGTGACTATCGACGCCACCCCAAAGGCGGTCACTTCGACAATCTGGTTGTTGTGGGTGTCGGCGATGTAGACATTTCCCTGGCTGTCCACGATCACGTCATTGGGGGAATTCAGCGTGATGCTGCCGGTGGAAGCATGGTCACCAGGCCCTGAAACGAAGTCCCGAAAAGTGCCCACACCAGTGCGGGAGCCAACAGAACCAGCAACCCGGCACCGCATAGCGCAGCATACCTCGCTTCCCAGGCGTGCCGCGCCGCCAGCTCTTCCCCGAGCCCATTCCAGCTATCGTCACAACCAGAACTAGAAGCAGAAAAAGCAGCGGAGACGATGCCATTCGCGGCCAGCGCGGGCCGAGAACCACCGGGCAAAGGCGAAAACGCAGGCGACGACGAGCAGACTGACAATAGCGGTTGTTGCTTTAGACATGGTTCGTCTCTGACCTCGAATCCAATCGGAAGATTTTTGTTGGCTGAGAGCGTTCTTAGAAACGTCTCTTACTCGGGAAGGAAATGAGCATCTGAAATTCCAGACGTTTTGAATTTAGTGCAGGCGGCGATTTACGAAAGGTCGGAGCCATTCGGAATGCGGGCGCATTCCGTCTTCAACCGCCACAGAATCCCGGCCAAAGCGGCAATCGCCGCTGCCCAGATAACGAGAGCCGTGTTTACCACCCAGGCCGGCGCGGCTCCCACTCTTCGCAGCAGGAATGGCAGGAAGTTCCAGGTCGTGATGTGAACGTAGTCCCAGTCATCCCAGTGCATAGCCTCGGTGTTCAATCCCCAGGCATCCATTTTGCCGAGCGCGAATGCGACGATGTTTTTGAAGCGCAACGCGATCACGAACGTGGGATGGCCGAGCGTCTCCATCTGGTAAATCTCCAGCGACATCCAGAAGGCGAGCGAGGCAAGCTGAATGATCAGGCTGGCTGCGATGAGCGCGAGTGCGCCGCGCCAGATCCATCGACTCAAATTTTCGCGATAGCGCAGCAGCAGCGGCACGGCGAGCAGTGCCGCAAGTTCCACTGCAGTTGAAACGTAGCGATCGCCCCAGGCAAAATCTCCGGCCCAGTAGGCATATCGAGCATACAAACTGATGTAGGCAAGCAGCAGTGCCAGAGTGGTTAAGCCGTAGGCGCGAATTTCCGGTGACAGCCGCTTCCACAATAGGACGAGCAGCAGGATCGCCAGCAACAGCAGCGGATCGAAGAGAAAGATCGACTTCTCCGGCTTGAACAACGCACCCAGAAAACCCTCGTGAAAAGGCGTGCTCCAGGGAAAAGTCGCTGGCAACGTTGGATCCTGCAACCGCTGTTCCTGCCCATAGAGCGACAGATATGTATTGGTAAACGATCCAAAACGGTAGAACTGATAGAGGCGGTCAACCAACAGGAAAAACGCATACACAGGCGCAGCGACTTTGCAGTAAGTGACGAGGCGCTGCCATAGTTCGCGTCCGCGCACCTGTTCCGACCAAAACACGAGCAGCAGGAAAAGCCCAGCCGCCATCAGGTCAAGGCCAGTCGTCAGCCGCGTCAGCAGGTTCAGTCCGAGCGCCGAGCAACCGACCACCAGCGCGCGTTTGCTCCCAGTGCGCAGCCATTCGTATTGAAAAGAGAATCCGGTCAGAGTCAGAAGCATGACGTAGTTGTTCTCCATCATGTTCTGGGTGTAGTGGAGGTGCGTTGTGCAGAACATCAGGGCCAGCACGCCCAGCATGGATTCGCGCACGCTGAAGCGAAACTGGCGAAGCAGGCGAAACGCAATCAGCGCCGTCAGCACGTTCACCAGGATGTTGGTGCTGTAGCTGACCACGATGCTGCGCACCGCGGGGTCGTCGCCGTAGTCAGAGAAGACTGGCCAGTGTGCGATCCAGGTTCCAACTAAATCCGCGGGAAGCATCAGCAGAGACTGGCCAATGCCATACCAGCTGTAGAGGCGGCCGCCGCGGCCGTGCAGTCCGAACTCGGGATATTCGTTCGGGAAAACTTGCGGCTCTGAGGTCCACAGCCAGTGCGTGGTCTGGAGGCGATGCATGGTGTCGGCGGTGCCGAGTTCGCCGGATTGGACGACGAAGGCAAGCAGGCCTGCAGCGAGACACAGCAGAAAAACGGGATCAGCCAACCAACGCGCCACGCGTAAAGTCATCGCCTGGATAGTAATTCAAAAGCGGCAGGAAGGACCAAAAACCAAAACCCAGCCGGTTCACTTGACCGCAAAATTTCCGGGATCGAGGTCGAGGTTGGTGAGGATTTTATCTGCGGTCATATCCCAGTCATAGACACGAGTCGAGCCATTCTGAAGTTCCTGGGTGTACTGCAGGTCGTAATGGTGGGGCAAGGTGATGCCGTTGTCGGTCTGGAAATCGCTGAAGCGCTCCTCGATGGTGTAGCGGATCTCCTGCTGATTCACACTCTCCGTTATTTTGTGGCTCATGTTGGGCTCAACCGCGTACGAATAGACGGTCATCACGTGATGATGAGTCTCAGGATCGAAATACATCTTGATGCTCATATCCGTATGGCCTTTCGAGTGATACTCGATGCCCTGCAATTCGTGACCATCGATTTTCTTGAGGCCTATGGAGTCGAGCTTGACGCGCTCCGGGTCAAGGTTGAGCAGAGCCCAACCGGTGGACAGCTCTCCACCGAGCAAGCCTTCTTTGACGATGAAGTCCTGGCCATTCACAAACTTTGCGAACTGGCTCGGAACGTGCGAGGCAGTGGCCGCTGCGAACCAAGTCTTTTCGCCATTGAAGACAAATTGCTCCCCTCGCCAATCTCCCAATCCGAACCTCATTACAAAGTTCGACTTGCGGCCCTCGCTTACGCGGCCCCAGCTGCCCTCGACCTCGCCGGTCCCGCCGACCAGGATCTTGAAGCGCAGCTTACCTTGGACGGCACGCGACTTGATGGCGGCGCGCGCTTCCGCAGTGCCGATTGAATCGAGGTGCTTCGCAACGATCTCCTCAGGGTTCATCTCAGCCGCTCGCGCCGAAGCGAAAAAAACGGCAAGCGACAAGGCGGGAATGAACGTCTTCCAGTTGCAACGATTTCCGCTCGACATGATCAGGTACCTCTGCGCGTCATCCAAGGTACCCTAGAAGGACCGAGCAAGTCAGGTGAAATTCTCGGCGCCAGCGATTCCAGCTGCGGGACACAAGCACTGCTGCGAAGAAATATTTCCTTCCTGCTTTGGAAAAACGCTAGTTCCCGTTCCGTTAGTGGAGGTACCCACTCCCCCCTCGATCTCTGGAATCAGCGGGTTAGCAAGAATTTCCCCGCAAAATCCGCATGTCAAAGAACTTAAGTATCAAACAAGATTATTCACTTGACAAAAGCTAGGGGATAGATCATACTGCTTCTCATGGGAGCTATTGTCTATGCTTTCTTAGGCTTAGCGGCTGAGCGAGATGCGTGCATCGTCTTTCGCAAGTCGCGTTTGATGCTCGCCAGCAATTTCCTAGTCGGAATAGCCTTCAAAGCTTCCCGTTTCTCTTTAGCGTCCATTTGGAGCACCGTTTATGACCATAATTGACGTTATAAACCTGTTTGATACGGATGACAAATGTCGCGAGATGCTAGTGCGTTTGCGCTGGCCTCATGGTGTCGAATGTCCGCGCTGCAAATTGCCAGCCATTGACCTTGCCACAGCCAAACAGTTGTTCTACTGCAAGGATTGCGACTACCAATTCACCGTCACGTCGGGCACGATCTTCAATGATTCCCATTTGCCCTTGCAGAAGTGGTTTCTCGCCACGCTCCTACTGTGCGAAGCGAAAAAAGGCATGAGTGCATTACAGCTCAAGCGCACGATCTGGGGAAACCACAAAGGCTCTTACAAGACAGCTTGGTATTTGTGCCACAGGATTCGCGCTGCAATGGCGCAAGTAGATCGCCCACTGTTGGACGGTACGGTGGAAATAGACGAAACCTATGTAGGCGGGAAAAAGCGCGGTGCTTGCATTCGTGGGCGCGGAGCAGAAAAAGAAGTCGTTATCGGTATTCGCCAGCGTAGCGGTGATCTGCGATTCTTCCATGCCAAGGATGCCAAGAGTGCAACGTTAGCTCAGTACATTCGGGATAACGTAAGCGAAGATGTAGACGTGATTGTGACCGATGAATGGTCTGCTTATCCCGATGCGATGCGACGTACTGACAACGTGGGAAAGCACAAGACGATTCGACACAAGGGTGGAGTCTACGTTGACGGAGACATTTACACGAATACCGTGGAATCAGCTTTCAGCCTACTTAAGCGCGGTATCATCGGATCGTGGCATCGTATCAGTGCCAAGCATCTGCAAGCCTATCTTGACGAAATGACCTTTCGCTTTGATCGCCGGAAACGTTCCGATTTGTTCATTGATACCCTCCGTCATATGGTCACAGCGCCAACATTGACATTCGAGAAACTAACTGCCGAGCCTTCAACCCAAGAAGGCGAGTCCGTACCGTTCTAAGGAGTCGGAAACAAATGACCACCACGATTCTGGATCGGCTCGTCCTAATCAAGGTAAAGACCGAACGGGCCAAAAAGCATCTGCGTGATCTCGCCGCAGAAGTCCTCACTGTAAAGGAGACGGCAGTACTCGTCCCCGATGAAAAGACGGGTGTTGCTCCCCACCCAATTGGAATCCTCTGGGGCGACTTTCCTACGGTTCCTACCATCAGCTTTGATGCTATCTGCATGGCAGGAGACGTGGTTCACAACCTCCGATCTGCTCTTGATCACCTCGCACAACATTTGGCCTTGGTTCACACTCCCACACTTGCTGATGAGGAACTCAGGGGAGTCGAGTTTCCCATCTCGGAGACTTTCACCAAATACAAAAACTCCAAGGCTCGAAAAGTAAAGGGAATTCATCCTAAGGCGGTAGAAGCTATCGACAGTCTCAAACCGTATGGAGACGGGGACGGACAGCTCTCCGCCAAGCTCTGGCGACTTCACGCACTTGACAACATCGACAAGCACAGGAGCCTTTTCACGGTTGGGATTGAAGCCGTCTTCACCTTGAGCTGGTTGCCGGGGGTTTACCATCTCAAAACTAACAACCCTAATTTCCCCCGATTCGGTGCGGATGTGGAAAAAGATCTCCAATTGGAAATCGATAAAACGGTTAGCAAGGCGAAGATCGGACACACTCAGGCGTTGATTCCAGCGCTCAATGAACTCGCTGAGATGACAGACGGCATTATTTACGGCTTTAGGACATTTTTGGGATGACAAACTCCCGCCATTTCCCAGCATCGTGACAGACAAGACAGCATCAAGAGTCTGGGTTGTGCTCACTTGACTCGGTAATAGGTTCGCCTGTAAGTCCACAAAATGTAACAGCGCGCAACCCTGCCAACCCGATCAGCATGTCTCTGATACCCGTGGCATTTGTTTCAAGATTTGCGCCAGGTGTGCTCAATAACGCAAATTGAGCGGTCGCACGCAATAGAAAATCTAACTTATGGGATTGGGTTTCAGCAGTTTCAAAATCAATGCTTCTGATCCATTCTGGTCTTTCGCCGTCACTGCGAACATAAATGGCCTGAGTCCTTCCGCCGCAATATGCTGCACGATCTTTCTTGGCCCTGTACATCAGATACGCTATTATTCGCATAACACGCTGCGGGTCGTAATGCATGAATGCACGACTCTCAAACAGCCCTTTGTAGAGTGTATCGGTTACCGCCGAACCGTCTCCGGCTCCCACGTAACAATCCCTAAGACAAGGAACTATTGCTGCTGGGGGTTCGCAGAAATATAGCTTTACCCCTAATCCCTTGATCGCCGCCGCGATTACCAAACTGCTCTCTGGTGGATTGCGCTGACCGTATGAATTGCTCCAGTCAGTCATGTAGCAAGAAATGGTGGTTTCTAGGTCATCCCACGTCTTAAAGTCCGATTGTTCGCACGCTACCTTTAAATTTCTGACTAGCGTTTTGGTCGCATTGGCATCCCACGAGGAATCCGCAATAGCAACCGCACCGGATAAAGTAGGGGTCATAACGATCTTTTCCCCTTCGGTAGTTGAATGGTCGCCGAGTACAACTTTGGTATCCGCCGCTACAATTGCTCCACCCGCGCACAGCATACCCATCGCTATCGTCATAGCGGCTCTCCTGCGAGATTGCCGCCTAGTTTTCCCGAATGGACAAAGCGGCTCAGGGTACATTTAACCACCCCTTCGCGCTTTTGTGAAGTGAATAATCGTGAGTATCAAAATCTTGAAAGCAGAGGACTTAGAGGCGCGACGAACTGGTTCGCGAGACCGTCTTGACCTAAACCATGACTACAGGGTTTGAATTGGGACACAAGGTCAGATGTCACAAGAGGGGTGTGGAAAATGGACTCCACCATCCGCCGCGGTCAAAATCTTTAACACGGAGGGCACAGGGGAGCACAGGGTAGAACAGTGGGTTCCCGGCCCGCGTTGCTTATCCGTGGTGGAAACTCCCCTCAGTGCTCGTGCCAGTGCGGGCTGGCATGGGGTCCTTCGACTGCGCGACTGCTCGCGTTCGCGAAGCAGTCGCTCCGCTCAGGATGACAGGACGCGGGGCACCCCAGCAGGTCGCGCCGAAATCCCGCGATGGTGCCAGCCCGCTTACCAGCGTAGAATGCGACGCCTTGGGTTTGAATCGAGAACTTGGTGCGAAAGAGGAGGACGAGAATGAAAAGATCACTAATGGTAATGGGTTTGGCAGTGGCGCTGATGGCAGCCTGGTCCGCGGGGTGGGTGCAGGGACAGAAAGGGCGAGCTGAAAAAGTTATCTTCGTTTCTGCCGATCAGGCGAATTTCGGTGCGGCGAACCACGGTGTTTCCGAGGCCGCGATCTGGGGAGACTCCGGCAAGGGAGCGCATGCCACATTCACTAAATTCGCGCCGGGCCGGGACAACGGGATGCACACTCACACAAACGATGTGTGGATCGTCGGAGTAAAGGGCGCGTACTTGTACAAGGACGACGCCGGCGAGAAGCGGGTCGGCCCGGGCGATTTCTCGCGGGTTCCGGGAGGACACAAACACTGGAGCGGCGGCGATGCGAAAGAGGGTGCTCTGTTCTATGAAGAATCGTCGGGGAAATTTGATTTGATTGCGGCCAAGTAACGGGACCGGCGGTTACCTTCGGGCGGGTAATGGCACGGACTGGCCATTTACCGATCTACCGCTTCAGGTTAGGCTTCCGATTGAGCAGCACTTGGGGGAGGGCTGATCGACATACGTCCATGACTCGAAAGAGTCTGGGGCGTTTTGTTTTGGGGCTACTCTTCGGCCATGACTGATCTGTCATCCTGAGCGGGCGAAGATCCACAGATCCCAACCCGCCGACGCCATTTGAGGAGCTTTCCTCCAGCAGTTAGCGGGACTGGCCGCAATTCCCCTCTGGGTCCGTCTCACTGCCGGCGGGTATGGAGTCCTTCGACTGCGCGGCTGCTTCGCGTTTCAATCGCCGCTTCGCTCAGGATGACAGCGTTGGGGAGCGACCGAATAGAACGCCCGGAGGGATGGGACGGTGGAATCCCACTCTCGCGGAGAAGTCGAGAAGCGGGGCACCCGCCTAGACCCTCGGCAACGAATATTGAGCGCATCCCATTCAACAATCGCTGCATCTAAACCTTGACAGCGATCCACTCAGGTCTTAGCATGGGGTTGCTGGCAATCATAAATCCATTGATTACAAAGCACTTATTTGATTCAAGAGTAAGGTAGAGGAGACGATTATGGCCAAGATTATTGGGATTGACCTTGGAACGACCAATTCTTGCGTGGCGGTGATGGAGGGCGGCGAGCCCAAAGTTATCCCTAATGAAGAAGGAGGGCGGACTACGCCTTCCGTGGTTGGGTTTACCAAGACTGGAGAGCGGTTGGTGGGGCAGGTTGCGAAGCGGCAGGCGATCACCAATCCGGAGAACACGGTTTTTTCGATCAAGCGCTTTATGGGGCGGCGCTTCGACGAAGTTCAGGAAGAGATCAAGATGGTGCCCTACAAAGTCGTGAAGTCGGGCGACAACGTGGCGGTGCTGGCGCAGGGCAAGGAATACACGCCTCCGCAGATTTCGGCGCTGATTCTGCAGAAGCTGAAGAAGGCGGCGGAAGACTACCTGGGCGAGAAAGTGACCGAGGCGGTCATTACCGTGCCCGCTTACTTTAACGATGCCCAGCGGCAGGCCACGAAAGATGCCGGGCAGATCGCCGGCCTCGACGTGAAGCGCATCATCAACGAGCCTACGGCGGCGGCACTGGCGTATGGCCTCGACAAAACTAAAGACGAGTTGATCGCGGTTTACGACTTTGGCGGCGGGACTTTCGACATTTCGATCCTTGAAGTGGGCGAGGGCGTCATCGAGGTGAAAGCCACCAATGGCGATACGCACCTCGGCGGCGACAACATCGACCAGCGGCTGGTGGATTGGCTGATTGATGAGTTCAAGAAGGATGAAGGGCTCGACCTGCGCGCCAAGGGCAACGAGATGGCTTTGCAGCGGCTGCGCGATGCGGCTGAGCGGGCCAAAATTGAGCTTTCGACCACCATGGAGACTGAGATCAATCTGCCGTTCATTACGGCGGACGCGAGCGGTCCGAAGCATCTGGTGAAGAAGCTGACGCGGGCGAAGCTCGAGTCGATGGTGGAAGACATCATTCAGCGTTCGGTGGGTCCGTGCAAGCAGTGCATGAAGGATGCGGGCGTGGATGCCAGCAAGATCCAGGAAGTGGTTCTGGTCGGCGGGCAGACGCGCATGCCTCGGATTCAGGCGCTAGTGAAGGAGTTGTTCGGGCGCGAAGGGCATAAGGGAGTGAATCCTGATGAAGTCGTGGCAATTGGGGCGGCGATTCAGGGTGGCGTTCTGGGCGGCGAGGTGAAAGACCTGCTGCTGCTGGACGTGACTCCGCTGTCTTTGTCGATTGAGACTTTGGGCGGCGTGGCTACGCCGATGATTCCGCGCAACACGACGATTCCTACCAAGAAGACGGAAACGTTCTCGACCGCGGCTGATAATCAGACCTCGGTTGAAGTGCACGTGCTGCAGGGTGAGCGTCCCATGGCGGCGCAGAACCGGACTCTGGGCAAGTTCCACTTGACCGGGATTCCGACGGCTCCGCGCGGTGTGCCGCAGATTGAGGTGACGTTCGACATCGACGCCAACGGCATCCTGAACGTGACCGCGAAGGATACAGCCACGGGCAAGGACCAGAAGATTACGATTACGTCGTCTTCCGGATTGTCGAAGGAAGAGGTCGAGCGTATGGCCAAGGAAGCGGACGCGCACTCGGCCGAAGACAAGGCGGCGCGCGAATCGATTGAGGCCAAGAACCAGCTCGACAGCATGCTGTACAACGTCGAGAAGATGCTGCGCGAAAACGGGGATAAGATCTCCGGCTCGGAGCGTGGCGACGTGGAGAACGCGGTGGCCGACGCCAAGAAGGCGCTGGAATCGAACGACAAGGCGCAGATGGATAAGGCACGCGAGAACCTGACCAAGGCTTCGCACAAGCTGGCCGAGGAGATGTACAAGGCAGCGCAGGCGAAGGGCCCGGCGGCGGGCGCCGGGCCGGCTGGTCCTGGTGACGGCGCGGCTCCGGGCAGCAATGGCGGCGGTCAGAAGAAAGATGAAGGCGTGATCGACGCTGAGTACGTGGACGTGGAAGATAAGAAGTAAGCGGTCAGCTATCAGCTTTCAGCTTGAATCGTGTGGCGCGGGCTGGCTTGCCCGCGCCATCACGTTTGTTCGGGCGCGACATTTTTTGATTCTTGACGAGGGTGAAAATGGATTTCCAGGTGAACGAGCAAACTTATTTCTTAAGTCTTGCCGAAGATGAGAAGCAGTGGGAGGTTTTTGTCTCGACGCCGGCGGGCGCCATGTCGATCCCGGTTTACGTGGACGCGGCGGAGTCAGAGTCGCTGGTCGTGATACAAGAGGGGAAAGAGAAACGAAGAATAGTGAACTAAGACCGCTGAAGTGGGGCGCAGAGATGGCGTTTGCTGGAGAAGCGATCACGAGACGATGAGAGAACTCCCTTTCAGGCCGGTGCGGTCGACAACAAACATGGGGTCCTTCGACTGCGTTTCCCTTCGCTTCGCGAAGGGAAACTCCGCTCAGGATGACAGACTGATCTAAATGGCTGCGACTTCCAAGAAAGACTATTACGAGATCCTGGGCGTGAAGAAGTCCGCCTCGGCGGATGATATTCGCAAGGCGTTTCGCAAGCTGGCGCGCAAGTACCATCCTGACGTTAACCCTGGGGATAAGACGGCGGAGGAGAAGTTCAAGACGCTCTCCGAGGCCAACGACGTTCTCAGCGATCCCAAGAAGCGCAAAATCTACGACCAGGTCGGGTTCTATTCGGACAATATCGATCCGGCTACGGCGGAAGCCTACGCGAGGGGCGGAGGCGAAGGCGGGTTTGCCGGAGGCGCGCCCGGGGGAGGGTTTCCCGGAGGCGGCGCGGGACAGGCCGGCGGCCAGGGTGTTCCTTTTGATTTCAGCGGGTTCGATTTCTCGGATCTCGGCGATAGCCCGGGGCGAGGCCGGCGAAGCGGCGGTAGCGGCGGGTTCCGGGATATCTTCTCGGGAATTTTCGGTGGCTCACGCGGGGCGACGCCGGCTGAGACTGGACCGGAACCGGGCACTGACCTTGAATATCAGGTCAATGTGCCGTTCTGGACGGCGATTCGCGGCGGAGTGATGCGGCTCAACATTACGCGCCAGGACGTCTGTCCCACTTGTCACGGACAGGGCTACATCGAAACACCGGGCAAGTGCACAGAGTGCGACGGAACCGGGCAGGTCACGCAGACCGGCGGGCGCATGAAGTTTAACGTGCCGTGCCCGAACTGCCAGGGGACGGGCAAGAACATTTCGACCTGCCCCACTTGCCACGGTGAGGGTACGGTGAGCCGGACCGAGCCGCTGGAAGTGCGCATCAAGGCGGGGACGCGCGACGGGCAGCGCATCCGGCTGGCGGGCAAGGGCAATGCCGGAGCTCACGGCGGCGCGGCTGGCGACCTTTATGTGATCATCCGGACCGGAGAGCATCCCATCTTCCGGCGTGACGGGGACGACATTTACCTTACCGTTCCGGTCAGCGCCACGGAGGCCGCTCTCGGGGCAAAGATTGAAGTTCCAACCATCGATGGGCGAGCGCTGTTGAAGATTCCCCCCGGGACGCAGTCCGGACAGAAGCTGCGTCTGCGCGAGAAGGGCGTGCCCTCGGCTACGAAAGAAGGTTTGCGCGGGGATGAGATTGTCGAGATCACAGTGACTGTGCCCATGCCGCGGGATGAACGCACCAAGGAATTGCTGAAGGAGTTGGCTAAGCTCAACCCGGAAGATCCGCGGGAAGAGTTGTGGAAGAAAGTGTAACTGCTCGTTCCCGAAGCCCCATCTAATTTGTCATCCTGAGCGAAGCGAAGGACCTCTGCAACATGTCGGCAGCGAGGCACTGTCGACAAATTGCACAGGTCCTTCGGCCCGCAAAAGGCGCGGACCTCAGGATGACAGAATGTTCGCAACAACCTCTATTTCTTCATGCTCGGATCGTCCGCCGAGTTAATGTAGTTGAACTTGGCTGGCGACAAGCCATGGATCTGGATGACCGTCTCCCCTGAAGCCGCGGCGTAGTGGTGAACGCTGGGATCGAGGTAGGCGAAGCTGCCTGCCCCGAAACTCATCATCTTGCCGGCATCGAACTGATCTCCCATCCCGACTTTCAGAGTCCCCGACAACACGGTGACGTTCTCGCGGTGGGGATGGGTGTGCGGGGCGATCTTGTAGCCATCCGGCATTTTGAGGCGGATGGTGAAATCGCCGGAGGAAGCCATCGGGTCGCCTTCGAGAACGGCGAGTTGCGCTCCCGCAGGCAGGAACGGCGGCACTGGGCCGTACTTGACTTGATCGGGCGTGAAGGCGGTTTGCCCCAGGGACGGCTGCGCTGCGAACACTGCAATTGCAGCCACGAACAGAGTGACAGCGAGAAACGGTAGTTTCATTGGAACCCTCCTGACGGTGCCGAATGATAGACACTGCCGGCCATAGCCGCAAGAGTTTTCTCCGATTCCTCTAACGATGAACCGTCGAATCATCGGTGAGGTTCGCCGGGATCTGGATCTGCGTTACCGACGTACCTGACCTTCTCGAGAAAAATTTTCAAGAAAACTGAAAAAAAGATTGCATCTGTGGAAAATTCCCGTAATCTCTTACATGCGAACTAACTCCAGCGCGATTTCTGGAATCTAAACAAACCAGAAAACTCGAGCATGGTCCAGCCGCTGCGGAGTAGCTGAGAGTGAGTCGCTTCAGGAGGAAGACATAGAAATTGGCAACAGCTAGCGCCCCGCAACACCAAATAGAGAACCCCCAGCCTCTCGCCGCGGTTCCTAATAAGGCTCCCAACCGGAACCCGATCGCCCCGAAAAAGTTCGTCCGCCTCACGCTCTGGCCTCTGGTCGCCGCCACCTTCTTTATGGTGTCGGGCGGAGCCTACGGAACGGAAGACATTGTGCACGGTGCCGGTTATGGACGAGCCATCCTGATCCTGTTGCTCACGCCGCTGCTCTGGAGCCTGCCTACAGCCTTCATGATCGGCGAGCTTTCGAGCGCGCTGCCCTACGAAGGCGGCTACTACGCCTGGGTACGCCGCGCGATGGGAAATTTCTGGGGATTTCAGGAAGCCTGGCTCTCGCTGGTCGCCTCCATTTTCGATATGGCGATTTATCCCACGCTGTTCGTGGCTTACCTGACCCGCATGTTCCCGTATTTCCAGCAGGGAAATCGCGGATGGTGGGTCGCGCTGGCCGTGGTGATTGCGTGCGCGGTGCTGAATATTGCCGGCGTGAAAGTGGTTTCACTCACGTCGCTGTGGTTATTCTTCGCGCTGACGGCGCCGTTCGTCGCGATCGTGGTGCTGGCTCCGTTCAAGATCGGCGCGCTGGCGAATGCCGTGACCAAGCCGACCACTTCCACCGTTGACATTCTCGGCGGGCTTCTCATCTGCATGTGGAATTACATGGGATGGGACAATGCCTCAACCATCGCCACGGAAGTGGAAAAGCCGCAGCGGACTTATCCGCGGGCGATGCTGGTGGCAGTTTGCATCGTAGCTTTGAGTTACGTGCTTCCCTTCGCGGCCATGTGGATGACCGGGCTGACTCCGAACGCGTGGGAAACTGGATCATGGGCGGACATCGCCGGCCTGCTCGGTGGGCCGCTGCTGCGCATCGGCGTGGTGGTCGGTGGCGTGATCAGCGCCTTTGGCATGTTCAATGCGCTGGTGATGAGCTATTCGCGGCTGCCTCTGGCCATGGCTCAGGATGGCATGCTGCCCGGTATCTTCGGCAAGCTGCAAAAGAAATCGCGCGCGCCCTGGGTTGCCATTATCGCCCTGGCAATCGGATGGGCCATGTGTCTCGGTCTGGGTTTTGCCCGGCTGGTGACGCTAGACATTCTTCTCTACGGATTCAGCCTGTTGCTGGAGTTTGTGGCGCTAGCCGTTTTGCGCTTGCGCGAGCCCGATCTGCCACGTCCCTTCCGCGTTCCCGGCGGGTTGTTCGGAGCGATTGCGATCGGCATTCCGCCCATGCTGCTGCTGGGGTTCTCTATTATTCGCAGCGAGCACGAGCAGGTATGGAACATGAGTTCGTTCGCTTTCGGCATGATCCTGATCGCTGCGGGCTTTGTGGCTTATGCGGTGAATCATTTGCTGAAGCCCCACGGATGGGCGGCCACGGAAAAACCTCAAACGGCGGCTTGAGCCGGTCCGCCGCGTTTAAGAAAAGTGAGGACCGGGAAATTCCCGGTCCTCTTTAGTTTCAGTGTTCAGCGCGTTTTCCCGAACTATTTCCGAAGCTCTTCCGACTATGCAGCCGCTCTTGCTTCGTCCCTCAGGCGTTTCACTTTGTCATGCGCTGTTTGCACGCTGGCGGCCTGACGCCGGATGATTTCTGCTACGTACCCCGGCAACGAACTGCGCAAGGCCTTCTGGTAGCTTTCCTTGGCATTGTCCTCGCCGGCTTCAACTGATTCCAGGATGGTCTTGTCGCCGCCGCCGAGACTAACTTTGGTGTCGATCCAGGCGCGGCGGAGCGTACCCGAGACGGAGCCGGAAACTTTCTTGTCTGGCTTGCCCAACCGGATCAGCTCCGCTTCCAACTCCCCGGCAAAGCGCGCGCGCTCCAGACTTTGCTCGTTGAAGTATGTCTTCAAGTCAGACCGCTTCGCGTGAGCCGCAGCATCCTGGTATCCCTTCTGGCCGTCTTTGCACGTCTCAATAAGGTTTTCAACTACGCTGATAGCATTATTTTCGTCCATGAAGTAACCTCCAGAACTTGGATGCCAAAAGTGAGTGAGGGTTTGGTGGAATTCTTCGGCATGCAATTAGGAGGAAAAGCTATCCTGCTCTAGAATCGACCGAAGGAAAACTATGACCAAACGGAAATCGAAGGGGGCCTACATGATTTCCGCTGTCGCCGAGATGTACGGCATCCATCCCCAGACTCTGCGCCTTTATGAGAGAGAGGGGCTGCTCAAGCCGTCGCGTACTGAAGGCAACACCCGTCTTTACACCGACGAAGACTTGCAGCGGCTGGAGTTCATCCTGTCGCTGGCGCGCGATCTGGGCGTGAACATCAGCGGCATGGCGATCATCCTGCAAATGCGGGAGCGCATGGAAGAGATGCAGCGCCAGATTCAGGAGTTCGTGCAGTATATCCAGGAAGAGGTGCTGGTCCGCGCCCACGCCGCCACTGACCCTGCGAAAGGCGCGATCGTGCCGGTGCGGAGGCCGATGGTGATGCCGGCGGCTAGCCTAGCGAAGGACAAGCGACGATAAAGCTCGGCTTTCAGCATTCGGCCCTAACGGCTGATCTCCCGGAAACCTGGATACACACATAAGAATTATGAGCTGCGACTATGGCGTCTGGCACAGCGAAACATCACTCACGAATGAAGAAGCGGCGAAGGTTTACACCGGGCTCTGTGAGCAATGGCCGTTCCTCGAGGGCGAGAACCGAGCAGCTCGCGCATTCTACGACGAACTGACCAGACGCTGGCCTGAACTCGATACAGTTCCCGATGAACTAATCAACGACAAAGACTATTGTCCTTGGTCCTGTGCGATTTCGCACTCCGGAATGGCAGTTGTAACGGCGTGCGTGTGGCCGATGGCCGACAAGGTTGGTTCTTTCGTCAAAGAGTTGTCCGCCCAGCATGAATTGGTCTTTTTCGACCCCCAGTCCGAACGGGTCCATTTACCCGAGCACCTTAAGTCTCTGCCGATCAGGAAAAGCAGTTGGTAAGGGCGAGTGTTTGGCGGGTCTGATAGGTAGTCATCGAATTTGCCGAATTTACCAACTTTCCTGCGTATGATTATGTCGCCCGGCAAGCGCAGACCTCAGCGCTGAATGCCGAGCGCTCAGTGCCCATGCTTCCCTTCAAGCTCATCTACAGCGACGCGTACTACCTTCCTATCGGCCAGCACGTTTTTCCTGCTGAAAAATATAAGCGCGTCCACGACCGGCTGCTGGCGGATGGTGTCGCTGAACCCACAGACTTTCTGGAGCCTGAGTCCGCGACTGATCAGGACATTTTGCTGGTCCACAAGCCGGAGTATGTGCACAAGCTGAAGACCGGCACGCTTAGCCCCCGCGAGGAAATGGAGCTTGAGGTTCCCTTTTCTTCCGAGCTGGTGAAGGCATTCTGGCTGGCGGCCGGAGGATCGATTCTCGCGGCGCGGCAGGCTTTGACCGACGGCGTCGCCATGAGCATTGGCGGAGGATTTCACCATGCTTTCCCTGACCACGGCGAAGGCTTCTGCATGATTCACGATGTCGCGGTGGCCATCCGGCGTCTGCAGCACGACGAGAAGATTCGCACTGCGATGACGGTGGACTGTGATGTTCACCAGGGCAACGGCACAGCAGCGATCTTTGCCGGAACGCGAACGGCAAGCGCGCCTTTGCCTTCTGCCGGAGCTTCGACTCTCGATGCGTCTTCCGTGGGCTCGGCGCCAGGTCCCGGGCGCCGCGGAAAACTTCGCGGAGCCCATGCGGGCGACGTCTTCACGATTTCGCTGCACCAGGCCAACAACTATCCGCCGTTTAAACCGCCTTCTTCGATTGATGTGGATCTGCCGGACGGCATGGGAGACGACGAATATCTTGCGTGGCTCGACAATGCGCTCAGCTCCGGGCTGCGGCAGTTCGAGCCTGATCTGTTGTGTTACATCGCCGGCGCCGACCCTTACCGCGAAGATCAACTGGGCGGACTCTCTTTGACGATCGAGGGATTGAAGCGGCGTGACGAACTCGTGTTCCGCGTGGCGCGGGCCCGCGATATTCCTGTGATGGTGACCTACGCCGGCGGGTACGCACAGAACGTGGAAGATACGGTGACTATCCATTGCAACACGGTGATCGCAGCGAAAGAAGTGTTTGCTCCGAAGAAGTGATAACCCCTCGAAAGCTATACTTGATGGCATGATTGTCAGCCCGTCAGACCTTTCGCACAGTGAGCTTTACGCCATCCTGCTCAATTCCGTGGCACCGCGCCCGATTGCGTGGGTATCGACCGATAAGCGCGTCGGGAGACCTCAATCTCGCGCCCTTTTCCTTTTTCAATGCAGTGTGCGTCGATCCTCCGCTGCTGGCGTTTGCGCCCGGACTGAGGCAGCCCAAGCACGTGGAAGTTGTCCACGGCGAGGCCAAGGACACTTTGCGGAATGTTCGTGAGACGAGGGAGTTTGTGGTCAACATCGTCACTTATGAGCTTCGCGAGGCGATGAATTTATCCAGCGGCGAATACGACGCCTCGGTGGACGAATTCGAATTGGCGAAGCTTACTCCACAACCATCGAAGGTCGTCCGTCCGCCCCGAGTCGCGGAGTCTCCGGTCAGCTTTGAGTGCAGGCTTCATCAGATTCTCGATTTCTCCTCTCGACCGACCAGTAGCAACCTCGTGATCGGCCAGGTTGTCTCGATTCACATTAGCGATGCGCATCTCAAAGATGGGAAGCTTGACCGGAATTCGCTGGATCTGATCGGGCGCATGGGCGGACTGCAGTACACTCGGACGACGCAGCGATTCGAGATGATGCGCCCTAAGGTTGGGTAGACACTGCTAAAATAAATCATCCTTAATGTTTGAGAATCTCCAAGAAAAACTGCAGCGCGCGTTTAAGAGCCTTCGCGGCGAGGCCCGGCTCACCGAGGAGAACATTAGCGAAGCTCTGCGCGAAATCCGCCTCGCGCTGCTGGAAGCCGACGTCAACTTCAAAGTGGTCAAAGACTTGATCGACCGCATCCAGGCCAAGGCCGTAGGCCAGGAAGTGCTGACCGCGCTTTCTCCCGGTGAACAGGTCATCAAGATCGTGCGCGATGAACTGGTCGAGACCCTTGGCAAAGACACGGCGCGCGTGAAGTTCGCGTCGCAGCCGCCTACGGTCGTGCTCATGGCCGGACTACAAGGCTCCGGCAAGACCACGACATCTGGGAAGCTCGCGAACTGGTTCAAGATTGGCGGGCATCGTCCGCTGCTGGTTTCGGTGGACGTTTACCGCCCCGCGGCGCGCGAACAGTTGAAAGTGGTGGCGCAGGCCGTCAAAGCTCAGATTTACGAAGGCGAAGTGGGTGAGGCGAACACTCCCGCGGAGCTGACGCAAGCGGTCGAGCGGCTGGTGAAAGAAGCTCGCCGCGAGGCCATCGTTTCCGGCTGCGACGTGCTGATCGTCGACACCGCCGGCCGTCTCCACATCGACGACGAACTGATGAACGAGATGCAGTCGCTGAAGAAGCTGCTGAACCCGTCAGAAATTCTGTTCGTCGCTGATGCCATGACCGGACAGGACGCGGTGCGCTCCGCTGACGAGTTCCACAAGAAGCTTTCGTTGACCGGCGTCATCCTCACCAAGATGGACGGCGACGCTCGCGGCGGGGCGGCGCTTTCCATCCGGCAGGTCACCGGGCAGCCCATCAAGTTTATCGGCGTGGGCGAGAAATACGATGCTCTCGAACCTTTTCACCCGGATCGAATTGTCTCGCGCATTCTGGGCATGGGCGACATTCTCTCGCTAATCGAACGCGCCGAATCGCAGATCGACAAGAAAAAGGCGCAGGAGATGGCCACCAAGGCCCTCACCGGCGACGGCTTTTCGCTCGAAGACTTTCGCGATCAGCTGCGTCACGTCAAGAAGATGGGCTCGATCAAAAACCTGATCGGCATGATGCCCTCGATCGGGCCGTTCTCCGGCTTGCAGAAAGCCGCTGACCACGTGGACGAAAAACAGATCAACCGCGTGGAAGCCATCATCAATTCGATGACCGCGCATGAACGCAATCATCATGAAGTAATCAACGGCAGCCGCCGCAAGCGCATCGCCCGCGGCTCCGGCACCAGTGTGCAGGAAGTAAATAATTTGCTCCGCCAATACGCGCAGATGAAAAAGATGTTCAAGCAGATGGGCAAGCCCAGCTTCGCGCGCAGGATGGCGGGGATGAAGCTGCCGGGAATGTAGCTTTCGGCACCTACGTGGGCACCCAGTCTTACACCTAAGGAATATTGGGTATTGCACCGGAAGATCAAATGAAGGCCGTTGCTTGGTTCGTGGCTCACGTCATTCTCGCGACCATCGTGAGCATGGTAGTCCTTACCATAGTGGATGGAGCGGTTTTTGGGCCCCTCGTTGCGTGGGCTGGCTACCGGCCCGGGGATATTCTTGTTAGTCCTTGCAGTCCATTTGTCTGGTGGCCAGGGTTTCTGCTTGGTTTTTTGGTGAACCGGAAGATGCAGGATCGCTCAGCCTGTTGGGCCTGGACGTTAGCAGTTGGCTGGCTTGCTTATGGCATTTGGGACGAGTGCCGTATATATCGTTTTCCGTCTTGGCACCCACCTAAGGGTGATTTTGTTCATCGCGCCTGGCATATGTTTTTCTCCGGCGACTCAAAAGAGTGGGGCGGAGGTGGCCTTCTGCTTTTCATTTTCACGATGCCCGCACTGAACGCTATTGCTTATTCAGTCGGCGCCTGGCTTGCGCTTTGGTTAAGGCGCTCAAGTCTGCGAAAGCCTTCTGCAGAGAGGTTGCGAGCTGACCCATGAAATGGCGATCGCTCGAAGAATCCGGTCCGGAAACTGATCTTCGGCCGCTGCGCGAGATTTTTGCTGAGCGCAAGGAGTTGATCGCGAAGTATGTTCCTGCAGAGACGCAGGCGGTGCATGCCCGGGCCGTTGCGGGGCTGAGGCAAGAGCGCCTAGCCTCGAATATTCTCCCCGTCGGCTCGAAGATTTCGGAATTCCGACTTCAAGATCACGATGGCGAGACCGTCTCTTCCCCCGATTTGCTCGCCAAAGGACGTCTCGTGCTCTGCTTCATTCGCGGGCGCTGGTGCCCGTTCTGTGTCGGCCAGATGGAAGCCATGAATCTTGTCCTGCCGGAGATCGACCAGGCAGGCGCGATGCTCGCCGCGATTTCTCCGCAGACCGTGAGGCAATCATTTTTCATGCGCGATCAGCACAAGCTGCGTTTTCCGCTGCTCTCGGATTCTGGCAATGAGGTGGCACGGCAGTTCGGTCTGACTTACCGCGTACCCGATGAACAGCGCTCGGTCTATCAACGCGCGTTCGTTAACCTGCCTTTCGTGAATGGAGATGACAGTTGGGAGTTGCCGATTCCTGCCGTGTACGTCATCGACCGCGACGGCTCGGTGCTCTACGCTTCCGCGAATGAGGATTACACGGAGCGGCCCGAGCCGGAAGACATCGTGCGTGTCCTCGCCAACGTATCGGGCACTTGATGCACGCGGGCGAGGGCGCCCGCGCCACACCTCACTTTCGGTACACTGATACTTCATGAACTATATCTACGGCATCAACGCGGTCACCGAAGCGCTCAAGGCCCGGGGACGCGCTTTTCAATGGGTCGGCATGGCGAAGGAGCGGCATGACATCCGCTTACAGCGCATGATTGAAGAATGCCGCAAGCTCGGCGTGCCCGTGCGTTTTCTTACTCACGTGGAACTCGACCGCATGGCCGGCAACGCCGCCCATCAGGGAGTTGTCGCCGTCACCTCAGCCAAGCAATACAGCGATCTTGACGATGTGGTCGGTGGCAAACGCGGACGATATTCCTTCGTGATCGTGCTCGACGGAGTGGAAGATCCGCACAATCTGGGCGCGCTCTTGCGCACTGCAGATGCTGCGGGCGCCGATGGCGTGGTCATTCCCGAACGCCGCGCCGCGGCCGTGACCGGGACCGTCACCAAAGCTTCGGCGGGCGCGAGCGAGCACTTGCCGATTGCGAAGGTCACGAATATTGCTCGCACCGTCGAAGAATTGAAGGAGCGAAACATCTGGACGGTCGGTCTCGATGAGCGTGGTCCGCAGACCTACGACGCTCTCGATTACAACATGGATTGCGCGCTGGTTCTGGGCGCGGAAGGCAAGGGACTGCACGACCTGGTAAAGAAGAAGTGCGATTTTCTGGTGTCGATTCCGATGCTGGGAAAAGTTCCTTCGCTGAACGTGTCGGTCGCAGGCGCTGTCGTGATGTATGAAATCGTCCGGCAGAGACGCGGGCAAGACCGAGCACGCGAGAAAGCAGCGTCGCCGGCGAAATGAAGTTGCGCAACCTGCGTTTTTGCCTTCTCTTTATTTTTTGTGCCGCTGCCGCAACCGCATTCTCTCTCGACCGCGAAGCGTTCACCTTCACCAAGTACGACCTGGACGTGCGGGTTGAACCTGAACTGCAGCGGCTGGGCGTTCGGGGCATGATCACGCTGAGGAACGACTCGCATGCTCCGCAGAAGATCGCGGTACTGCAGATTTCTTCTTCCCTCGACTGGCGTTCCATCCGGTCGGCCGGAAAGCAACTGCAGTTCGTCGCGCAGTCCTATACGTCTGACATCGATCATACGGGAACACTTTCCGAGGCGATCGTAACTCTGCCCGAGGCCGTTCCTCCCAAGAGCACATTCGATCTGGAGATTGCCTACGAAGGCGTGATCGTGCTCGACGCCACTCGCCTCACGCGGATCGACACTCCTGGATCGATCGCCAACAGCACCGATTGGGACCAGATCGGTGCGAAATTCACTGCGGTGCGCGGAGCCGGATACGTAGCCTGGTATCCGATCGCGACCGAAGCCGGGAGTCTTTCGGAAGGTACGAGCGCATTCGATATCGTTGGCAGGTGGAAAGCGCGAGAGACCGCATCCACGATGCATTTAAAAGTCTCGGTGCCGAGCGATGAAGAAGGCGATAAACCGGAGCTCCTGGTCAACGCGACGACCTGCCCGACCGCGCTCGAAGTGCGGCATCAGTTTCAGGCGGATTGCACCTACCGGTCGCTCGGGATGGTCGTGCCGATGTTTTTGATCGCCGACTATGAAGTCCTGGACCGGCCGGCAGTCGGAGTCCATTTCTTGCGTGGCCACGACGCTGCGGCGGCGAATTATGCGGATGCGGCGGAAAAGGCCGCTCCGTTCATCACCGAGTGGTTTGGAAAAGCGCGAAGCAAAGCGCAAACTGCTGATCTGGCCGACCCGAACGCGCCTCCTTTCGAGAGCGGCTCGCTTCTGCTGACGCCGCTGACCAGCACCGATCCCAAGCTGGCGGGGCTCGCGGCGGCGCACCAGCTAACTCACGCGGCTTTTTCCTCACCGCGGCCGTGGATCAACGAGGGACTCGCTCACTTCGCGCAAGCAATCTATCTGGAACATCTGAGTGGAAGGCAAGCGGCGGTCGATTACATGGGATTACACCGCTCTGCTCTAAGCGCGGTTGAGAAAGAAAAGGAGAACCTGACAACCTCTCCCAGATCCGGAGATGAAGTACAGCGGTCGCTGGTGAACACAGTCGACGAGGAACTTTATCGCAGCAAGGCGATGTGTGTGTGGTGGATGCTGCGCGATATGGTCGGCGAGCCGGCGTTGAAGAAGGCTTTCGCGTCTTATCGTCCCGACGAAGATAACGAACCGTCCTACATGCAGCACCTGATTCAGGCGCAGACGAAGAAGGATCTGGAGTGGTTCTTCGACGACTGGGTTTACCACGACCGCGGCCTGCCCGAGCTCAAAATTGAATCAGCGTTCACGCGTAAGACCTTGCCCGGAGCTTATATGGTCACGATCACAGTGAATAACCTGGGCGCGGCGGGAGCGGAGGTTCCGCTCACGGTGAAGTATGCCGGTGGAGAAGTCACGCAACAGCTCGTGGTGCGCGGGAAGAGCAACGGCGTGATTCGCGTGGAGCTTCCGAAGGCGCCAGAAGAAGTTTCCGTGAACGACGGCAGCGTGCCCGAGAGCGAAACCACGAGCCACGTGTTCAAGATCGAAGCTGGCGACGCGAAGTAGATGTCGCGTCCTCGCACGAGGCAAAGTGCTGTCATCCTAAGCGAAGCGAACGACCTCGGCACTTTCGCTCGTGGTGCCCTCACCCTTCTGACGCCGCGCTATTGATGCTGCTGGGTGAAAGCTGCCAGCGCTGCCAGCTTTGCGGCTGCTGCCCCGGAATCGATCGACTTCTCCGCCAAGGGAATCCCATCCGCCAACCGATCAGCGCGTCCCGCGGCTACCAGTGCCGCCGCCGAGTTCAGGATGACAACATCGCGGCGCGGAGATTTCTTTCCGCTTAAGACCTCGCGAACGATAGCGGCATTCTGAACGGCGTCCCCGCCAGAAATGTCAGCCAGGGTGGCCCGCTTCATGCCGAACTCTTCGGGATCGACCTCGTAAGTCCGCACCGTTCCCTCGCGGGCTTCGGCCACGCGCGTCGGACCTGTAATTGTGATCTCGTCGAGGCCATCAAGTCCATGCACCACGAGCGCCCGGTGCAAGCCCAGCATGCTGAGCGCTTCAGCCAGTTTTTCGACCATATCGAGCGCGTACACGCCCACGACCTGTCCCGAAGCGTGTGCAGGATTAGTGAGCGGACCGAGCAGGTTGAACATGGTGCGCAGGCGCAGTTCACGCCGCACCTTCTGCACCTGCTTCATCGAGGAATGCAGATCGGGCGCGAACAGAAAGCAGATTCCGACTTCCCTCAAGCATTGCGCAGCACGCTCCGGAGTCAACTGGATGTTCACGCCTAGCGCCTCCATCACGTCCGCCGAGCCACACTTCGAGCTGATGCTGCGGTTACCGTGCTTGGCCACGCGCACGCCGGCCCCTGCAGTCACGAATGCGGTGGCCGTAGAAATGTTGAAGGTTCCGCTAGCATCGCCGCCGGTGCCGCTGGTGTCAACAAGAGATGACTCGGCCAGCGCGTCGCGGCCGGTGCCGCTGAGGTCGAGCGCGCCGGCGGATGCGATGGGCAAAGGCATGGCGGCGGCGCGGATCGCTTCGGCGAAGCCGACGATCTCCTCTACCGTTTCACCTTTCATGCGCAAAGCCATGAGCAGCGCCGCAATCTGCGCGTCGGTGCAGCTTCCCGCAAGAACTTCCGCCATCACTTCACGTGCTTCCGCTCGTGCCAGCGATTGGCCGTGGTTGGCTACGCGATGGAGGGCGTCGATGATCATATGCGAACGCAAATGTTCCGACTGGAACTAAAAGCCGTTCTCCCGGTACAGAACCATCAAGGCCGGAGGTTGTTCGAGACAAAACTTTACCCGAACTGACGAACTCTTTACCACTTGCCCGCGGGAACGGTGTTCCTATAAGTGTACGCACATCGCATTTCCAGAGGTGCGGACAGAAACGATCGAGTGACAATGCAACATGCTTGGGGGAAAGTCATGACAAGCGCTCTCGTCGTAATGCTTTTTGCAGCATCGGCTCTCGGCCAAACGCCGTCTGGCCCCGCGATATCGGCCTGCGGTCCCAAGGACGCCAGCTTCGATGTGAGGCTGGATAAAACCCAACACACGCTGGCCCAGCCCGATCCCGGGAAGGCGCTGGTTTACTTCATTCAAGAAAAAGGCGCAGACGCCTTCGCCGTGACGACGAAGATCGGGATCGATGGAGCATGGGTGGGCGCAAACAAAAATAGCTCCTATTTCGCCGTGCCCGTAGAGGCGGGAGAGCATCATGTATGCGCGAACGTACAGTCCTATCGGGGGCATCCCGTGGGGCTTGTGCATTTCACGGCCGAGGCAGGAAAGGTTTATTACTTCGACGGGCGCGTCGTTTACGGAGCAACGTCCGATTTGTATTTCTTTCTTGGCGCAGTCGACGGCGACCAGGGCAAGTATCTGATTGACTCCCTCCCTCTCAGCATGTCGACGCGCTCGACTCCGAAGAAAGACCAACCCTCTCCACACCGTTAGCTCCCGATGATTCTGCAAGGGAAGCATCGCGGTTTGCCCTAATCCTGTGCGCTTCTATAAAATTGAGGGTTTGCTGCCCTCAGTTCAAAGCCGCAAGCAGGTTCCTTCCGATTCTTAGTTGATGAGCAACGAGCGAAGATCGTCATTATGAAAATCCACGAGTACCAGGGAAAAGCGATTCTCAAGAAGTATGGCGTGACAGTTCCACGTGGCACGATGGCAACTTCGCCGGAGGAAGCCGAAGCCGCCGCCCGCGAATTGTTCAGCGCCGGTGCGACCGGAGTCGTGGTCAAAGCACAGATTCATGCTGGCGGACGCGGCAAAGGCGGAGGCGTAAAGATCGCCAAGTCGGTGAATGAAGCGGGAGAACTTGCCGGCAAGATGCTCGGCATGAAACTGGTCACGCACCAGACCGGCCCCGAAGGCCGCATCGTAAGGCGCTTGCTGATCGAAGAAACTCTGCCTATTGAAAAAGAACTTTACCTCGGAATACTCGTCGACCGCGCGGAAGGCAAGCCGGTGTTCATGGCCTCGGCCGCCGGCGGAATGGAAATCGAGCAGGTGGCCGCGGAGAATCCCGATGCCATCCTCAAGCAGCACATCGATCCCGGCATGGGTCTCGAAGCGTTTCAGGCGCGCAAAATGGCTTTCAAGCTTGGGCTTAACGCGAAGCAGATCAATCCCGCGGTGCAATTTCTCTCAAACCTCTACAAGGCGTTTCTTGACACGGATGCCTCGCTCGTCGAAATAAATCCCTTCATCACCACCACCGACGGCCGGCTGTTCGCGCTCGATGCCAAGATGACTTTCGACGACAACGCGCTCTTCCGCCATCCCGACATTCGCGAACTGCGAGACATTACGGAGGAAGATCCGCTCGAGGTCGAAGCCTCGAAGTACAGCCTGAACTACATCAAGCTCGATGGCAGCGTCGGCTGCATGGTCAATGGTGCCGGGCTGGCGATGGCGACGATGGATATCATCAAATACGCTGGGGGCATGCCCGCAAACTTTCTCGATGTAGGCGGAGGCGCCAACGCAGAGCAGGTCGCGCACGCGTTCGAAATCCTGCTCAGCGATAAGAGCGTGAAAGCGGTGCTGATCAATATTTTTGGCGGCATCCTGCGCGTGGATACGCTGGCTACGGGCGTGGTAGAAGCCGCGAAGAAGACCAACATCCAGCTCCCCGTGGTGTTGCGCCTTGAAGGCACGAACGTGGACGAAGGCAAGAAGATTCTGATGAATTCCGGATTCAACTTCGTGGTCGCGGACACCATGAAGGACGCGGCAGACAGAGTGGTGGCCGCCGCTAAAGGGTGAAGAAGTTCTGTCATCCCGAGCGAAGCGAGGGATCCTGGTGTTCGCCTGAGGCGGCGACCCCGGTGGCGCAGGCAAAAACCAGGATCCCTCGCTTCGCTCGGGATGACAACGGTAGAGAGATAGCAACTGTAGAGCAGTGAGGAATCGTATTTATGGCAATCCTGGTCGATAAGAAAACGCGCTTGATCGTGCAAGGCCTGACCGGACGCGAGGGCACCTTCCATGCCAAGGCCTGCGCGGCCTACGGCACGCAAGTCGTTGGTGGCGTGACGCCGGGCAAGGGCGGCACGATGCACGAAGGCTGGCCCATTTTCAACACGGTGCAGGAGGCCGTTGAAAAAACCGGCGCCGACACGACCGTAATTTTCGTTCCTCCGGCGTTCGCCGCCGACGCGATCATGGAGGCTGCCGACGCCGAACTCGACCTCATCGTCTGCATCACCGAGGGCATTCCCACGCTCGACATGGTCAAGGCCTGGGAGTTTCTGCAGAACCGGCGCTCGCGGCTGATCGGGCCGAACTGTCCTGGGATTATTTCGCCGGGCAAGTGCAAGATCGGAATTATGCCGGGATCGATTCACAAAGAAGGTGCGATCGGCATCGTGTCGCGCTCAGGCACTCTGACTTACGAAGCCGTGCATCAGCTCACGCAGCGCGGCATCGGGCAGTCCACGGCGATTGGGATCGGCGGCGATCCGATTATCGGGACCAACTTCGTGGATGCGCTGGACCTGTTCAATCGCGATCCCGAAACCGAAGCCGTCATCATGATTGGTGAAATCGGCGGCGACGCCGAAGAAACCGCTGCGCAGTTTGTGAAGACGCACATGAAGAAGCCGGTAGTCGGCTTCATCGCCGGACAGACTGCGCCTCCGGGACGCCGCATGGGTCATGCCGGAGCGATCATCTCCGGCGGCAAAGGCACAGCCGCGGAGAAGATCAAAGTGATGGAAGCGGCCGGCATCCGCGTGGCAAAATCTCCCGCGGATATCGGGGAGACGCTCGCGGCCGCGCTGGGAGTGAAAGTCTAGTACCTCGTACCCAGTACCAAGAACACATCAAAAAGCCAACTATTAAGGACTAACTACCAACTATGAAAACCCTGCAACGCACTTTTACCATCGTGAAACCTGACGCCGTCGCCAAGAACGCGGTCGGCGACATCATTGAGCAATTCGAGAAAAACGGCTTTCACATTCTCGCCATGAAGATGCTCGAAATCTCGAAGTATCAGGCGGAACAGTTTTACGCCGTGCACGCGAGCCGGCCGTTTTATAACTCGCTGACCGATTTCATGTCGAGTGGACCGATCGTAGCTCTGGCTTTGGAAAAAGAAAACGCCATCGCCGACCTGCGCAAGCTGATGGGCGCAACCAACCCGGCCAACGCTGAGGAAGGCACCATCCGGAAGAAGTGGGCCTCGAGCATCGAGCACAACGCGATTCACGGCTCTGATGCCGAAGACACGGCTCGCTTCGAGTTGAGTTTCTTTTTCGCCGGCTACGAGCTGGCAAAATAATAGCGCCGTCTCGGCGGCACGACAGCGGGCGGGACGCCGGCGCTACCCGAGCGGCTCGTACAAATGGCCTTCCACGCGGTCTGCTACCTTGGGCAGATCCTTGCGGGCAAATTGCAGAAAATGTGGGGCAGCGCGGTGGGCCTCGAGTGCGGCATCGTCCTTGTACTGCTCGTAGATAAAGAAGCGCCGCGGTTCGGTCTTGTGCCGATGCACTTGATACATCAGGCAGCCGGGCTCTTTGCGGGATTCTTCCGTCAGCTTCGCGAAAATTGGGGGAACATCGGCGTCATGCCCTGCCTTCGCCATCCACGTCACTGCCAAAACCACCATCGTGCGCTCCTTGCCTCGATTGGACTTCGACTGGTTGTGGTTACGTAGTCTCGCCGCCTGACTAGTGGGAAGTCAAGACTAGACTTTTCGGGATGCGCCTGCCTTCATGGCAGCGGCAAATTCGTCCAGTGAAGATGATTTGATCCCGGTCCGGACCGGTCGAGATCATGCCGATCTTTGCGCCGGTTTCTTTCTCCACGAACCCCAGGTATTCGCGAGCCGCCTTGGGCAACTGCTCGAACTTCGTGATGCCCTGCGTCGAGGTCCGCCAGCCCGGCATCTTGTGGTAAACGCACTCCAGCTTGTCGTAACCGCTGGCTTGCGCCGGGATTTCCACGGTCTTCTTTCCATCGACCTTGTAGTCCACGCAGACCGGAATCTCCGCCAGTTCGTCGAGCACGTCCAGCTTGGTCACCACCAGCCACGAGATGCCGTTAATCATGCCAGCGTAGCGCAGCAGAGGCAAGTCGAGCCAGCCGGTGCGCCGCGGACGTCCCGTAACCGCGCCAAATTCGTTACCGCGCTTGCGCAGCTGATCGCCTAATTCACCTTTCTCTTCGGTCGGGAACGGACCTTCACCCACTCGCGTGCAATATGCCTTGGTAAGTCCAATCACGGAGTCGATTGCATTCGGCGCAACGCCGGTGCCGGTCGCAGCGCCTCCTGAAGTCGCGCTGGAAGAGGTCACGAAAGGATAAGTGCCGTGGTCGATATCGAGCATCGTGCCCTGCGCTCCCTCGAAAAGAATTGCCTCGACCGTCAGCCAGAGCCTGGTTCAGTAACACTGCCGTGTCGCACACGAACGGTGCGATTTTCTCGGCCGCTGCGGCGTAATCCGCATACATTTTGTCGGCATCGAGCGGTTCGGAATTGAACAGCGCGTGCGCAATCATGTTCTTCTCGCGCACCGCGTTTTCGATGTGCTTCTTCAAGAGCTGCAGATCGAGCAGATCGGCGACCCGCAGCCCGCGGCGGCCCATCTTGTCTTCGTAAGCCGGGCCGATTCCGCGCGAGGTGGTGCCAATCTTCACGCGTCCCGGCGCATTCTCCGCCGCCAGTTCGATCATGCGATGGTAGGGCAGAATCACCTGAGCGCGGTTCGAGACAAAAAGATTTCCGTCGACGGTCACGCCCGCCTCGCGCAGTTGCCCCACTTCCTTCAGAAAAGCCATGGGATCAAGCACTACGCCGTTGCCGATCACGCTGCGGCAGGCGGTTCGCAACACTCCGCAGGGAACGAGTTGCAGAACAAACTTCTTGCCGTTGATGATGACGGTGTGCCCGGCATTGTGGCCGCCGGCATAACGGGCCACGACAGAGAAATTCTCCGACAGAACGTCGACAATCTTTCCCTTGCCCTCGTCGCCCCACTGGGCGCCGACAATCACCGCAGTCTTGCCTCGTTTCAATTTCATCTCCGTAACAGGGATTTCGCGGACACGCCGCTGCGGCGCACGCATGTAAGAACACCTGGGGTCGCACACTCTTGCCCGCGGCAAGTATTTCTAAGGCTTACTGGGATGGAAGCGGAGAAGACGTGTACAAATCATTTTATCGCGCCCGCGCAGTGAATGGCAACGCAAGCGGCGGAAAACCTGAACTCTCCGGTAGAATTGCCATCAGCGACTCATTTCGCTGAGGACTGCATCGTGAAAAAAGTGTTTCACTTCGATTCTCCGCGCGACTGGTACGTTTGTGATGCCGCCATTTTGTCCTGCTTCGACAACCGCTTCGATCTTGGCTTCCGTGAGTTTCTCAAGCACATCGGCGTCGCAAATCCCGATCATATTAAGGTGGCTGGTGGCGTCAAGTATCTCGCTTCGCCTGACTCTGCTAGCGACCGCGAGTTTGTTCTCGATCAGATCCGTAAATCCACACGCCTGCACGGAACCCGCCGCGTGATCCTGGTGTCTCACTCCGATTGCGGCGCCTACGGTCGTCTGGAGGCCTTTCACGGCGACCACAACGCCGAGGCCAGGCATCACCAACGCGAACTGGCTCTGGCCGCCGCTAATCTGGCAAAGGCAATCCCAGGAATTGAGATACAGGCGTACTTCGTCGATTTCGGGGGCATTTGGGACGCCGAACTCGCAAGCTCACAATCTCTGGAAGGGCAGCCCGTAACGTCATAAGTTTGTCGAATTCCGCAATCTCATGCCCAAATTCGAAAAGCACATTTTCATTTGCGGCAACCAGCGCCCTCCGGGAAGCCCGCGGGGATGTTGCGATCCCAGCGGCCAGGCCAAACTGCAGAAACTGTTCAAGCAGAAACTGGCGGAACGCGGACTCAAAGGCAGAGTACGGGCGAACCAGTCAGGCTGTCTCGATCAATGCGAACACGGCCCCAACCTCGTCGTCTATCCCGAAGCTGTGTGGTACGGGCACGTCACCGAAGCCGATGTCGACGAAATCATCGAATCGCACATCCTCGGCGGCCAACCCGTTAAGCGCCTGATGCTGGCCGACTCGCTGCCTCAACACGGCCACCTGTGAACATAGGAAAAACAGTGGTCAGTGATCAGTGGTCAGTGGCCAGAAAATCAATAACGGAGTCCCGTGCTGCGAGCGGCATAACTGGCCACTGACCGCTGGCCACTGACCACTGTTTCTTGGTAGGCGCGGCAGGAATCGAACCTGCAACCACCGGATTAGAAATCCGGTGCTCTATCCGTTTGAGCTACGCGCCCATGGAAAAAATCTATCACAACAAGGTGGATTCTCAAGTGTCCGCGGTCGAGTGCTTCGATCGATCGGAGCGCCGACGCTGACCTCCCGGCTGGGTTGCCCGGATAACCATAAGCACCCAAGGTGCTTCTAAGCGTAAATGCAGTCTGCAGTATTGCGATCCAGTCTTACTCCCCGCGACCTGGTGCGTGCCTGGTGGCGGGTTTTGAGCGGCAGGGTTCCGCTACTTTCCATCGAGATCACCCGCGAATGTCCTCTGAGTTGTCCGGGATGCTACGCCTATGGCGACAATCATCTCGGCAATGGGATTACGCTGCGTGAACTTCGCGACCTGCGCGGAGATGAGCTGGTCGAAGGTGTGCTCGACCTGGTTCGCCGTCACCGGCCGATGCATGTTTCCCTCGTAGGCGGAGAACCTATGATGCGCCATCGCGAACTCGACCGCATTCTTCCCGCGCTCAACGAAATGGGAGTTTTTGCCATGGTCGTGACCAGCGGCGTGATTCCGATCCCCGCGCACTGGATGGAAATCCCCCGCATGCGCGTCGCCGTATCGGTCGACGGTCTGCCCGAGCATCATGACATTCGACGCGAGCCCGCAACCTATGACCGCATCCTGAAGAACATTGCCGGCAGGAAAATCAACGTTCACTGGGTCATTACCCGGCCCATGCTCGCCCGCGCCGGCTATCTTGAGGAATACGTGGCTTTCTGGAATGCGCGGCCGGAAGTCGATCACATCTGGGTGAGCCTCTACAGCCCGCAAATGGGCGAGGAGAGCCCCGAGCGGCTGGCTCCGGTAGACCGCGAACGTATTGCCAGAGAATTGCCGCCTTTGCGGAAGAAATATCCGAAGCTGCTGATCCCGGAAGGCATGGCTCGCGCTTTTGTGAATCCGCCGTCGAATCCGCAGAGTTGCCTGTTCTCCAGGATGTCATTGAACTACTCGGCCGATCTGGAAAGCCGGGTGGAACCTTGTGTCTTCGGTGGGACTCCGGATTGCAGCCAGTGCGGATGCAGCATCAGCAGCGCCCTGCACTGGATTCAGGATGAGAGGATTGCCGGACCCCTGCGCGTCGGGCACGTCGTGACAACTTCGCTGGCCGTCGGCTCGGCGGTGAACCGGATGCGCAGTCACCGGCGTCCTCCCGCTCGCTGGCAACCGGGCGCACCCTCCTCCGGTCCCAGAAACCTCGTACAGATTCAGTCCGCGGAGTAACGCGAGCCCACTGCTACTCGCTGTGCCGTATACTGCCGCCTTGCCCGCGGACGGCATCCATGGCGGCTCCGAATCCATCCCGGTTGGCCTACATCGATTGGATGCGCGGCCTCGCCTGCGTGCTGATGTTTCAGACCCACTGCTACGATCCTGGCTCAGCCCCGGCGTGCGGCAGAGCAGATTCTTCATGTACTCGCAACTGGGTGGAACCTTCCCTGCTCCTCTGTTTTTGTTTCTGGCGGGTATTTCGTTCGCGCTGGTGACCGAGAAACTGTGGAAGAAGAATCTGCCGCCCGCGCAAATTGCCCTCACGACAATTCGCCGTGGCGCCGAGATTTTTGGCTTTGGCCTGCTCTTCCGCCTGCAGGAATATCTCATCGCCTGGGGCTGGGCGCCGCTCAGCGACTTGCTGCGCGTCGACATACTGAACACCATCGGCATTTCGATGATGCTTATGGGCGTCCTCTGCTGGCTTGTGTTGTCGGCTTCCGGCGGTGAACCAGCTCGGCTCCGGCTTGTGACCGCCTCTGCCGGAACCGCCGCGTTGATTTCTCTTCTCACACCCCCGCTGTGGACCACCTGGCGCCCGGACTGGCTGCCATGGCCGCTGGAGTCCTACATCAACGGCGTGCACAATCTCGGCACACCGCAAGCCTGGATCTTCCCGATTTTTCCCTGGACCGCGTTCGCTTTCGCCGGGCTCGCCACCGGATTTATTTTTCAAAGCGACTGGGCGCGCCGGCGCGAAACCGCGATCTTTTTATTGGCTGGCGCCGCTGGCTTGGCATTTGTGGCGGCCGCGCGCTGGCTCGATGCCCAGCCGCGTCAGCTTTACGCGACCTACGACTATTGGCACACCAGCCCGAACTTTTTCTTAATTCGTTTGGGAATGCTGCTCGCCATTCTGACGGCGAGCTATGCCTGGTGCCGCTGGGGTGCGGGAAGCTGGGGTTTCAGTCCTCTCATTCAACTCGGCCAGGCTTCCCTGCTGGTCTACTGGGTGCACCTCGAATTGGTATACGGACGGCTCTCCATCCTGCCCAAACACAGCCAAAGCATTCGCACGGCTTCTTTGGGATTGCTGACGATTTCCCTCGCCATGCTTCTGCTCGCCTTCCTGCGTACGCGGATGAAGGGGCGCGGGGCTGAGATGCTGGCGTGGTTTCGCAGTCCGGCTCCTTCGAACTGAGCCCGAACTGAACACTCCCTTATATTTGTCATCCCGAGCAGAGCGAGGGATCTTGGTTCTTGCCTGCGCTATTAACGATCGCGCTGCAAGCAAACACCATGATCCCTCGCTTCTCTCGGGATGACAATTCGTTCGGGTGACAATTTCGCAGGAAGATGCAGCATTGAGCGTAGCTTTAGCGGAACTGCTTGGCGAACTCCACGACCTCACGCTCCGCCCAGCGACCATCATAGGCCGGATCACCGTCACGTTCGCCGACAAAGGCACAGTGGCCGCCGTCCTCAGTCTCCACATAAGTAATGTAGCGATTCGAGAGCAGCGCCTGCCGCGTTTCCGGCAGAATGCGTACGAAAGGATCATTGGCCGCGTGAATCACCAGTGCAGGCTTCGCGATGCGGCTGACCACGTTAGCCGCAGCGGCTCGGGCGTAGTAATCATCCGCGTCGGTGAAACCGCAATAGTAAGCGGTGACGCGATCATCAAACTCGCGCAGGGTTTTAACTCCGCGCAGGCGCGAAGCATCGTAGTCGCCGGGAAACAGACGCACCTTGCGGCGAAAGCGGCGAAATAATTGCAGCAGGAAATAGTATTCGTAAATCCGGTTGGCAGGTTCATGCAGCGCATCAGCTCCAGCAGCCAGATTCACTGCCGGGCAAACTGCCGCCACCCCGCGAAACTCAGCTGGACCGTCGCTTCCCCACTCCCCCGCCAGCTTCAGCACCAGATTGCCACCCATGGAAAACCCAATCAGCACGAAGCCGGGAATTCCGTCACGCTCGACCAGGTTGCGCGCCACCGCCGCCACATCGGCAGAACGGCTGGAGTTGTAAAGTGTAGCGGCGCAATGGTCCATGCCGCCACAGTTGCGCTGGTTCATGCGCACCACGTTCATTCCTGCGGCCAGCCCGTTCCGTGCGATGCCCAGCATGTATTGCGATTCGCTCGATCCCTCAAGCCCGTGCACCACGATCAAAGTCAGCGCTCTCCGGTCCTTCTGCCAGTGACAGTGGCACAGCACAGGCACACCGGGTTCTACCTCGATCAGGCGCTGCTCTGCGTAAGGAAAATCGATTCGGCGGGGAAGAAAAAAAGCGGCGAGGGTCTGCAGATGCCCGCCCTGCAACCAGGGATGTGGCCGGAAGACCGAGGGCGCGAATGCCAATGGCTTCTCCGTCACCCCGTCCTCGAACTCAGCTCTTGATGGAAGTCCCAGCCGTCACCGCCCCGCTTGCGAAATAAGTTTGCCAGGTAAGTCTGCGCGGTAAGTTTGCGAAGTTCCCGCAAATTGATTCTAATAGCAGCAGCGATTTCCACGGGAGCGATCCTCATGCCGATTTTTGAATACATCTGTCAGGAATGCCAGCACGAGTTTGAAACCCTGGTCTTCGGCCGCGACAAAGCCAAGTGCCCCAAGTGTCAAAGCCAGAAGTTGAGCCCGCAGCTTAGTGTCTTCGCCGTCTCCGCGAAGGGCTCTGCCGGTTCGGCAGTCCCCTCGGGCGGGTGCGGCTCCTGCGGCGATCCTCGCGGGCCCGGCGCATGCTCGCTTGGAGATCTCGATTAAAGCCTCATCCTGAATTCACCCAGGAAATCAAACTTTCGGCATCGCTCCGCGGGTGACTGAGGTTACCTTTGTTTCCCCACCTGACCCGCCTACCATTGCACTGACGTCCCTTTGAATACAAGGAGCATCGCATGGATCGCCGCAGCCAACAGCGCGTCTTCGTTGATCTCCCCGTCCAGATTTACGGCATGGACACCTATTCGCGGCCCTTCACGCAGGCGGCGAGCCTGCGCTCCATTAGCGGACGTGGCGCCACCTTGCAGTGCGTGGACGCTCAGCTCAAGCCGGGGGATGTGGTCGATCTTCTTTACCAGGGTTCGAAAGCACAATTTCGCATTGTGTGGTGTGGGAGGCCCGGAACAGAAATGGCTGGGGAAGTGGGACTCGAGAATCTCTCTGGGGATGTGACGCTTTGGGATGTTGATCCGCTGCGCTGTGCCGCGTCGGTAGGCAAGGGCTAATCGGGGAGGGCGGGGGGAAGGCCGAAACCCGCGCTGCGCAGGTCAATTGGAGTATGCATCGGAAACGGTGCAAAGACAAGCGGGAATCTGAGCAGAGAGCAAATTCCCCCTCGAGTTGCATACTATTTCACTCTTGCTGCAGTCAGTTCGCGGAAAAGTTGCAATTTCTGGCGTTCGGATTTCATCGAAACCACCTTCAACATCAATCCCAGGCTGTAAACTCACCAGAGATGCGAGTAAAGATTCTCGGTTCCGCAGCCGGAGGCGCGTTTCCGCAATGGAATTGTGCCTGCTCAAACTGTCGCTCCATTCGCGCCGGAACGTTCCATGGAAAGCCGCGCAGCCAGACCCAGATTGCAATCACTGCAGACGGACGCTCGTGGTTTCTTCTCGGCACGTCTCCTGACCTGCGCGCTCAAATCGAATCCACGCCTGAGTTGCAGCCGCGCGACGGCGTGCGCCAGTCGCCCATCGCGGGCGTAGTGCTGGCCAGCGCCGATCTCGACCACGTCCTCGGGCTGCTTCTGTTGCGCGAACTTCAACCCCTGCGCGTTTACGCCACCGCCTCGGTTCGCCGCATTCTCCGCGAAGACAACTCCATGTTCGGCATGCTGCATCGAATTCCAGATCAAGTTAAGTGGATTGATTTTGAATCGGGAAAGGAATTTTCTTTGTGCGACGCTCAAGGTGAGGATTCCAGTTTCCGCTGCCAGGCGTGGTCGTTGGGCAGTCATTATCCTGCTTATGTCAGCGCCGAACGGCAAGCGCAACTTTCCCCGGGCGAAGCGTCACTGGGCTTGTTCATCCATTCAACTTCCGGCTCGCGCTTTACCTATATGCCAGCAGTTCCTCAAATAGACGACGCACTGCTGCAGCAATTCGACGCTTGCGACGCACTGCTCTTCGACGGCACGTTCTGGAGTGACGACGAACTGATTCGCATTCAGGGCAGCGCACAAACCGCTCGCCAGATGGGCCACATCCCGGTCGAAAGCGCGTTGGCAAAGTTGGCGGCGGTGCGCCGTCCGCGTAAAATATTTGTACACATCAACAACACCAATCCCATGCTGGACGAGGCGAGTCCCGAACATCGGCGAGTGCGGGACGCTGGCTGGGAAATCGCGGAGGATGGATGGCAGTTCGATCTGTAGAAGCCGAAACCGCATCGCAAGCTGCGCCCCTGCTCTCGAGCGAGGAGCTGCGCGCGCGATTCCATGCCATGGGAGAGGAGCGCTACCACCACCGGCATCCTTTTCATCTGTTGATGCACGAAGGCAAGCTCAGCCGCGGACAACTGCAGGCCTGGGCGCTGAACCGTTACTACTATCAGTCAATCATTCCTATAAAAGATTCGATCATCCTGTCGCGCGGCCCCGACCCGGTTTTCCGCCGCGCCTGGCGCAAGCGCGTGGTCGACCATGACGGCGACGCCACCAGCGAGGGCGGCCTCAAGCGTTGGATAAAGTTAGCCGAAGCCACTGGTCTCGATCCCAATCAGGTTCGCGCCGGCAACGGAATTCTTCCCGCAACCCGCTTCGCGGTCAATGAATACCTGAACATCGTTCGTAGCCGGTCTCTGCTGGAGGCAGTCGCTTCCTCGCTGACAGAATTGTTTTCCACCAAACTCATTACCTTGCGCGTGGAGAAATTGCGCCAGCACTATCCCTGGCTCGCAGGAGGTCTGGATTATTTCGAAGCCAGACTGTATCAGGCGCCGGAAGATTCGCAGTTTGCGGTGAACTATGTCTACGACAACGCGACAACACGCGCTGAGCAGGAGTTAGCAATCCAGGCTCTGCGCGACAAGTGCGACATTCTATGGGCGCAGCTCGATGCGCTCTACTTCGCCTACGTCGAGCCGGGATGGCCACCTCCGGGTGCGTTTCGCATCGAGGCCAGCTAGCATGCCCCCTCCGGAAGACTCCGCGCAACCGCGCCTTGCGGCCGGCTGCCGCTGGGGCACAGAAAAAGAAAACAAGCCCAGCAGCAAACCAGAACGCGTGATCCTTTATCCGGAAGGCGCGCTTCGCCTGCGCGACACGGGCCTGCTGATACTCGAGCGCTGCGACGGCAAGCGCACCTTCGGCGAGATCATCGCGGAGCTGCAGGCCAAGTTCGGCGAGGCGGACCCGGAGAAGATTCGCGCCGACATCGGCTTGTTTCTCGAACAACTGCGACAGAAGCGGATCGTCGACTACTGAGGGTTCATAATTGAATGTAACTTGTTCACCTGCCCCGATGACGATCCCCAACCCGCTAGCCCTCATCGCCGAGATCACCCACCGCTGCCCGCTGCACTGCGTCTATTGCTCAAATCCGCTTGAGTTATCTGCAGCGAGTTCGGAGCTGTCCACCACCGAGTGGGCCGACATTTTCCAGCAGGCCGGCGAGCTTGGAATGCTGCACGCGCACCTCACTGGAGGCGAGCCGCTGGCTCGTCCGGATCTAACCGAACTGGTCGCGGCCGCGCGCGCCGCCGGCCTTTACACCAACCTCATCACCTCAGGCATCGGATTAGCTGAAGCACGACTGCGCGCGCTGGTCGATGCCGGACTCGATCATATCCAACTCAGTTTTCAGGATTCACGCGAGGAAGCAGCCAATTGGATTGCCGGCGCCAAAGCGCATGCGCACAAGATCGAATTGTCGCGACTTATCCGCCAGCACAAGCTTGCCTTCACTGTAAATCTTGTCATCCACCGGCAGAATATCGATCACCTCGAGGAGATGATCGCTTTCATCGAGCAGCTCGCGCCCGAGCGTATGGAAATCGCCCACACTCAGTATTACGGCTGGGCATTGCAGAACCGCGCCGCGCTTTTGCCGACGCGGGTACAGCTTGAAAAAGCCGTGAAGGCTGTAGCCGCCGCCGAAAAGCGCCTCACCGGACGCATCCGCGTTGATTCGGTTGTGCCTGACTACTACGCGCGCTTTCCCAAGGCCTGCATGGGAGGATGGGGACGAAGATTGATGCTCATCAATCCCGCCGGCAAGGCGCTTCCCTGCCACGCTGCGGAAGTCATTTCCCTGACTCGAATTCGAAAACGTACGCCAGCAGACTCTTGAGTTCATCTGGAAGGAATCTTCTTCATTCCAGCGCTTTCGCGGAGAGGAATGGATGCCGGAACCCTGCCGCAGTTGTGACCAGCGCACCGAAGATTTCGGCGGATGCCGCTGCCAGGCTTTGCTGCTCACAGGCAACGCCGCCGCAACGGATCCCGCCTGCTCGCTCGCACCCGCGCACCATATCGTTGAGGCCGCGCTGGCCGAAGCCAATTCCAGCACAGCAGTGTTGCAACCCATCGCCGCTGCGTCATTCGTCCAGTTGCAACAGCGCGCCGCAAATCTCTGGAGTTACCGCACCAATCCTGAGTAGCCGGCAAACCTACCAGCGAAATCCAATCGTAATGGGACGAAAATCGGTGGTGATGCCGTTATGCGACCCGTGCATGATGCGCCATTCAGCGTAGACTTCGACACCGCTGGGCATCTTTCGCGTTAGTCCTCCGCCAGCGTCGAATCCGAATTCATTCAGACTGGAATTCGCAAAGCTGCCGCTGATCGGAAGCGCGAAATTGTAGTTCTGGCATGCGCCCCACCAGTTCCAGAAGGTATTGCATGCCGAACCTGGAACCGTGGTGCTGCCGCTCAGACTCCCGGCCCGATGGTAATAGGCCGGCCCCAGAAAGACATATCCGCCCCAGACCTCGGTCACGGGAACATTGATGATGGGTTCGAGCGTCACCGCGAGAGCGTAGTTTCTGGATCCAGTCGCCTGAGCTAGTTGCTCGGTGGAGTCGCGCAGCGGCAGGTCGGCAAAAATTAAGTCCGCGCGCAGGCCTAAATATTTGTTGCCGTTCCGTGCCACACCCGCCGACCCCACAATACCTCCGCCTCTCACCCACATCTGGGTCGCACCACTGTCAAGGTTGGCGCCGCCGCCTACGTTAAATTCCCAGTTCTTGTAGTCATGAGGCCGAGCTTTCCGGTGCGCTGTGGTGGACTCCTCAGCGGAGGCCTCCTGGCCGCTGGCAGGTTGTTGCGCAGCCTGGTCTGGGGCGGAGGGTGGTTGCGCCGCGGACGCCGGAGCAGCAGGCGCCTGCGTCTGTTCAGCGGGCGCTGTCTGGGCGAACCCTTGCGCTCCCAACAGAATTGTCAAAACCAGCAGCCTCAGCGCACTCGCAGTCGCAGTCGCGGTCAGGCTCCCGAACTTTCCCATCATCCATTCTCCTCCCATAACCGGGCGTCGTGGCGGACCGTAAGCGCTCGGCATGAAGAGGCGAGAGGCGCCGTCAGTAAAGGTTCCGCTTGTGATTCCTCGCAAGCAGGCATTTGCCTGGCCGCGGCGGGATCGCATCATCTTACCAACTTTGATGCCGACTCTGCCCGCCAAGCCGCCCGCGTATCGGCCAGGTTCTGATTAGAACATCATCTGACAGCAACTCATCGCTTTCTGCAAGCCGGCTTTTCGCCACTAATCCGCTCCTTGCCAATCGCGGTCATTTCCGAATTGCCGACAATCCTCCCGCAACTTGCTACAAGCCCGTTTCTGGATAACTTGCGGGTTGCCGACTACGCAGCCAGAACTTCTCCTCACACATGCCAGAAGCCCGTTGCCTGTTGGCCGACAAACCGGGACCTTGTATTCGATGGCTCGAATCGGGTCGCGAACCAACGCCTCTGTGGGTGACCTTCACGGCCCGGATGTTAATTCTATGAGGTTACTCTATGGAAACTGACCATCATGCTCCAACTGAAGAAGTGCCTGTCCTGCGTTCTGCGACAGCTGCAATCTTGGTGAGCATGCCGCCGAAAATCCAGCGATGCACAGGATAAAGAATGTACCAATAGAGAAGCCCCGCCAATCCGGCGGGATCAAAAATAGCGGTCTGTCGAATGACGGAGCCTCGGCCATTTGCTTCGACCTCGAACTGCAGCCACGCGCGGCCCGGCACTTTCATTTCAGCGATCAGAACGAGTTCGTGATCCGGCACAAAGGTTTCCACTCGCCAGAAATCCAGAGCGTCCCCTGCGGAAAGTGTGTGAGGATCGCGACGGCCGCGGCGTAGTCCCACGCCCCCTAAAACGAGATCTAAGAGGCCGCGAAACCACCAGAGAACATCGGCAAAGTACCAACCGTTCAAGCCTCCGATGCGCTGAATCGGAGCAAAAGCAGAAGACGGCGGAACTGATACTTGCACCGTTCGAGAATCGACCAGCCTGGTGCCAAACTTCATTCCACCCCATGACTGCGGCTTTCCCGCCGAGGAAAGAGAGTCGCACCAACTCGTCTGGGCTAATTCCTGGTCTTCATTGTGAAGAGCTCTCTCTATCGCCTCCCGCAAACCTTTCGGCCTGATGTCAAACGCGGTCAACGCGGAGGTGTCGTGCACCAGAGTTGGGTTGCGCATACTATCGATGAGTTTGCGGCCTATACGGGCATAAACAGGTGTGATTAAGCCCAACCACAAACTTGAGAGTCGAGGTGTCAAGATCGGAACCGGGATCATCCATCGTCGGAGGCCGCATTGCCGGGCATACTCCTGCATGATCTGGCCATAGCTGACTTGGTCGGCGCCCCCAATTTCGAAAACTCCACACCGTTCCACCGGTAACACCAGCGCGGCCATGAGGTACGCAACCACATCTTCGACCGCGATCGGCTGGGCTTTGACGGCAACCCAGCGCGGGCAGATCATCACCGGCAACCGCTGCACGAGCGCGCGAATCATTTCAAATGAAAGACTGCCGGAACCGATCACGATGGAGGCGCGAAATTCGATAGTTGGAATCTTTGAGCTTCGTAGGATGTCTGCAACCTCGTGACGACTGCGCAAATGAGCGGAGAGCACTTGGTCCTGGTTCCCCAAGCCACCCAGATAGACGATCCGTCGTACTCCAGACTCGCATGCGACATCGGCAAAATTTTGGGCGGCTTCGCGGTCTTCTTGTTCGAACTTACCCGAAGACCCCATCGAGTGAACGAGGTAATACGCCGTCTGCACTCCTGCCATCGCCGGCACCAGTGAACTGCGATCCAGGCAATCTGCTTTAATGACTTCCGTGGAAACGGCAACTTTTGATCTGAGAAAATCAGGGCGCCGAGCCAAGCAACGAACCGGCCAGCCCGCTTTCTCCAGCTCCTTGAGCAGGCGCCCGCCGATGTAGCCCGACGCTCCCGTTAACAGGACGAGCGGGCGATGGTCTGCGCCCATTGAGATCCCTTCATTCGGCCCATTCAGTTAGGCTGCCCTGATCCTAGCATCTCGCGGATCGCTAGTTTTTCACGAAAGGCCACTGGTCGAAGCACCTGGGTTTGTGCTCCGCGAGCTTCACTCATAAGCGCCCTCCTCGATCTACTAGCGGGATTGGTCCGATTGTGCCAGAGTCACAGTCAAACCGGAAGCCATCTGGGGACTCCGTGACACTACTGTTTTCGCAGGGGAAACGATAGCACCGAGTTGGACTGATTCAGTAGTAGGCAAGGTTTCCGTGATGGACGGTACATCCGCAATATGTATTATGTTGTGCCTAGCTTGTGAGGACGCCCATTATGCTCTCGCCGCGTATCTTTCGACTGGCTCTCTCGATCTCTGCACTGATCTGGACGTCGGTCTCCGGCCAAACAAAGCCACACTTTACTACGCCGCTGCCGACCGGTGTGCGCCTCGATCCCGCCGGCGAAGCGGTCAACCTGGGCAGCTTGCCAATCAATCTCGTACTCGCGCCAGAGAAGGACAAGGCAGTGGTTGTGCTCAGCGGCTGGCGCGAGCAGGGCGCTCAGGTCGTCGACCTCAAGACGCGGAATGTCACCCAGACGCTGCTTCAAGATGGCGCGTTCTACGGCGCCGCCTTCTCGCCCGACGGCCATCACCTCTGCGTCTCCGGTGGCAACACCGACGTGCTCTTCGTCTACGGGTGGAAGGATGGCGCCGCTGCTCTCGAGAACAAGTTCGAGCTGGCAAAGGCGAAAACGGCAGATGGCACGGGCACAAGCTATCCGGCGGGGCTGGCATTCTCGCCCAACGGAAAATTCGTTTATGTCGCTGAGGACGTGGGCGACCGGCTCGCGGTAGTGAACGCCGCGACCGGCGAGATCGCGCAACGATTTTCTACCGATCATTATCCGTATGGCGTCGCGCTCACGGCGAACGGTCAAGTGTTCGTCTCGGCGTGGGGCGGCAGCACGGTGTCGCAGTTCCGCATTCTGACCGACGGAAGCCTCGCGTATCTCGGCCGAATCGAGGTCGGCCGGCATCCTTCGGCGCTGGCCGCGAAAGGAACCAGGCTGTATGTCACGCTCGCAGGTAGCGACCGCGTAGCTGTCGTCGACACGCGGCTGCGCAAGGTTGCGGGCTATCTGCACGATGCCGCGCCCGGCGCGCCGCCCGAGGGCAGCACGCCCAATGCCGTTGCAATTACCTCCGATGGCAAGCGTTTGATTGTCGCAGAGGCCGACAACAATGCCGTCGCCGTCTTCGATTTGGCCACCGGCAAGTTGCTCGGTCGCGTTCCCACCGACTGGTATCCCACTGCCGTCACCGAAGACCACGGAGAACTGCTGGTCGTTTCCGGCAAAGGCCACGGCACCCGCGCGAACCCAGACGGCCCGGTTCCACTCACCAACTGGCCGAATGGGAATCCAACCGCGTACGCGCTGGGGCAGTTGAATGGCAGCCTGCGAGTGCTGCCCTCCGCGATGACAGAGACGCAACTCGCGGCATTCACGCGAACGCGTCGTCGTCGCTAATAACTGGCAGCAACGGCTCGCACCGCGGCGTTATCCTCCTTTTCGCCACGTCGTCTACATCATTAAAGAAAATCGGACCTACGATCAAGTTTTGGGAGACATAAAAGAAGGCGATGGCGACGCGAGCCTCGTCTATTTCCCCGACATCACCATCACCCCGAACCACCACGCACTGGCGCGGCGCTTCGGCCTGTTCGATCGCTTTTTCGTCAATGCCGAGGTGAGTTCGCAAGGACACATCTGGTCCACCGCCGCCTACGTCACGAACTACGGTGAGAAGGTCGTGCCCTCAGGTTACGCCGGCAAACGGGCCGACATGGACGGCGAAGAGAGCGATGAGCCGGAGCGCGGCTTCTTGTGGACGCTTGCGATCCGCGACGGCATCACTTTCCGCGACTATGGCGAAATGGTCAAGGGAAATCCCGGCTGGCCGGTGACGCAGCGCGACTTGGCCGCCGACGTGAATCCTGACTACATACCTTTCGATCTGACCACGCAGGATCAGAAGCGCGCGGACGTGTGGATCGCCGAACTCCAACGTTACGTACGCGACGGCAACATGCCGCAGCTCGAAGTCATGCATCTGCCCATGGACCACCTGGCGGCAGGCCGTCCGGGGAAGTGCACGCCGCGGGCGTGCATGGCCGATAACGACCTCGCACTTGGACGGATCGTGCAGGCGCTTTCGCACAGCCCGTATTGGAAGGACACGGTGATCTTCGTTGTTGAGGACGACGCGCAGGCCGGCCCCGATCACACCGATTCACACCGCGCGCCGTTCTATGCCATTTCGGCCTACAACCGGCCGGGCACCGTGCATCGCTTCATCAACACGACGGACGTGGTCGCAGCAATCGAGGATATCCTCGGGATGGGCCGGCTGTCGAAGTTCGATTACTTCAGCCGCTCCCTGGCCGACATCTTCGCATCTAATGCCGACCTGACGCCTTATGACCCAATCGTCCCCACGCAAGACTTGAATGAAAAGAATCCGCAAAATACCGCCGCCGCACGCATGTCAGAGGGGCTCGACCTCAGCGCCCCCGATCGGGTGGACGATCAGGTCTACAACCGCATTCTTTGGCTGATGCTGAAAGGCGACGCTCTGCCGCCGGTCGCACAGACGCACGCGGCTCTGCATGCGCTGCAGTCGAGCAAATGACGATGTCTGGTTCGCTTTCCTTTGCGGAACCACGGCTCCACGTATGATAGAAATGGATTTCTAGCCGCGAGCAAACTTTGCCCAAGACTCCACCAGATCAGGCATCGCAGGCCAATCCCGCTCGATCCCCACGCGAAAACGCCCCCGCGCGCCGGGTCGCCCTAGTGGGCTTCGGAACCGTGGGCCGCGCCGTGGCCAAGATTCTTGGCGAGCGCAATGCGGGTGACGGCTTGCTCCGCCTCACCCACATCTGCAATCGCAATATCGAGCGGAAGAAACAGCCATGGGCTGCCGAGCGCTGGATTCCGAGCGACGTGATCTGGACCGACGACTTCCACACCGTTCTCAACTCCGACGTTGACATTGTTATTGAACTGATCGGCGGGCTTCACCCCGCGGAAGACATTGTGCGTGGCGCTCTTACGGCGGGCAAGTCGGTGGTCACGGCCAACAAGCAACTCATCGCCCGCCACGGCCCGGACTTGCTGCAGCTCGCCAGCGCAAACGGCTGCCAGCTCGAGTTCGGAGCATCCGTCGCCGGCGGCGTTCCCGTTCTTCCCGCGCTCCGCACCGGACTCAGCGGAGATCGTCTCCACGGCATCGCCGGCATTCTGAACGGCACATGCAACTACATTCTCAGCCGCATTGAGACCGATCGCATTCCCTTCAGCGAGGCTCTCGAAGAAGCGCAGGCGCGCGGCTATGCCGAAGCCGACGCCAGCGAAGATCTCGACGGCGGCGATGCCCGCGCCAAGCTTTCGATTCTCGCGCTGGCGGGGCTGCACGTCCGCGTTTCTCCCGGAGACATTCGCGCCCGCACCATCCGCCCCATCGACGCCGTCGATTTCGACTACGCCGCCGAACTGGATTGCACCATCCGCCAGATCTCGCGCGCCGATCTGAAAGATACGACGCTGTTTGCCGACGTCGGCCCCAGCCTGGTTCCCACGTCGTCTCCCTTCGGACGCGTGCAGAGAAATCTGAATCTGGTTTTGACTTCGGGAGAATACGGCGGCGACATGGCTTTCCTCGGCGCCGGCGCGGGAGGAGATCCCACGGCTGTTGCCGTCGTTTCAGACTTGATGTCTGTGGCGGAAAGTCTCGCGGCTGGAGATTGCTCGGCCGGATCGCGCACCCATCGCCCGCTGCGGCTGGCGTCACCCAAAGTCAGTTGCGACTTTGAAACGCCCTGGTATCTGCGCTTTCTGGTGAAGGACCAGCCCGGCATCATCGCAGGCCTGGCTGCGATCCTCTCATCTCATCAACTGAATATTGATGCCGTGTTGCAAAATCCCGGCTTCGACAAGAACGCACTGCCCTTCGTCATCACGCTCGAGCCCTGCCGCGATGCTCAGTTGCAGCCCGCTCTGCAGGAAATGTCTGCGCTGCCCTTCGCGCTCCGCCCATGCCTCTGCCTGCCGATTCTGCGCTAGGATCTGTCATCCCTTAGGATCTGTCATCCCGACGCGCAGCGAGGGATCCTGGTTTGCGCGTAGCAGCGATGATGATGGCGCGAGGGAAGGTCCCTCGCGTCGCTTGGGATGACAAGCGTGGCAACCGCTAGCTGGCTTTGCTCCAAAACGGATTCTTCAGCCCGGCAGGCGCCAAAGCGCTGTCGGTCGTCGTCTCCGCTCCCGAGTCGTCTGAGATTTTCTCATCCAGCAAACGGGACGATGGCGCAAGGGGATCTTCCTGGCAACAGGAAGGCAAAGTAGGGGAAGGTAATTCTAATTTCACAGCCAACCTCCACATTCTCTATGTCTATTTCTATTGAAACACTTGGAGGGACATGCGAAAGCCGCAAAATCCCGATAGCTTGCATCGAAAAATCAGCAGCTGGAAAATTCGCGGCCATGGCATTATGTCGAACCCTTGATAGAACTGCTAGGATGTCCAGTCACGCGACACCTGTAAGAATTCCAAAGCTATCCTCCTGGGGAAGACCTTTCATGAACTACCGCAAGTTGGGACGAACCGGTTTCGATGTCAGTGATATCTCCTACGGACTCTGGGGCATGAGTGGATGGAGCGGCTCTGACGACCGCCAGTCGCTCGACTCCCTGCAACTCTCCGTCGATGCGGGCTGCAACTTCTTCGACACCGCCTGGGCCTATGGCGAGGGCAAAAGTGACGGCCTGCTCGGCGAAATCATGGCCCGCAACTCCGACAAGCGCCTGTATGCCGCGTCGAAAATTCCTCCGGCCAACGACAAATGGCCCGCGCTTCCGACCTATAAATATCTCGACGTTTTTTCCCCCGCTCACGTCTTCAAATACGCGGACCTGATCCGCAAGAAACTCCGCGTCGATTCGATTGACGTTTTGCAATTCCATGTCTGGGATGACAGTTGGGCCGACGATCCGGAATTTCTCTCGACCGTCGAGAAGTTGAAAGACGGCGGCTGGATTCGCTACTTCGGCCTCAGCCTCAACCGCTGGGAGCCGGAGAATGGCCTCAAAGCCTTGCACACCGGGCTGGTCGACGTGGTGCAGGTGATCTACAACATCTTCGATCAGGCGCCCGAAGACAAGTTGTTTCCCATCTGCCAGGAACTCAGCGTCGGCGTGATCGCGCGCGTGCCGCTCGATGAAGGCAGCCTGGGCGGCAAGATGACCCTCGAAACCCGCTTCCCGAAAGACGACTGGCGGTCGCTTTACTTTGGCCCGGAAAATCTTGCGAACACGATTCAGCGCGTCGACAAGCTCAAAAAGATCGTGCCTGCAGGCATGACGCTACCCGAAATGTCCCTCCGCTTTGTCCTCTCTCATCCCGCCGTCAGCACCACGATCGTCGGCATGCGCGACCCTCAACACGTGCGCCAGAACGTTGCTGCCAGTGATGCTGGCTCACTAGACTCAGGCCTGCTCACCGAATTGAGAAAGCACCGCTGGGACCGCACGCCGCAACCCTGGTCCGATTGATCCGAAGCCAGGATCCGAAGGCAGGATCCGAACGCAGGCCCCGCGAGAAGCCGATTCGCTACCCTACGGCCTCTGGTAGTAGCTCGCTTCGCCGTCTAGTCTCTTTCATGCCAAAACCATGAAAGCAAATTCACTCCGCACTGCATTCACTCTGACCCTGTCTCTGTCCGTTGTACTTCTCTCCGTAAACCTCTATGCCCAGAACTCGCGCGGATCGCTGCGCGGCACGGTGCAGGATGCCACGGGCGCCCGCATCGCCTCGGCCAAAATCGTCGCGCAATTGTCGGGATCCTCGGTTCAGCGCGGCACCGCCAGCGAAGACCGCGGCGAATTTCGCCTGGACGACCTTCTTCCCGGCAACTATCGCATCACCGTAACGGCCGGCGGATTCGCCCCCGCGCAGGCGGAGTTCTCAATCGCCGTCGCCAACGTCCGCGACATTACGGTCACGTTGAAACCCGCCGCGACCTCGCAAACCGTCACCGTGCAGGGGAACTCTTCCTCGATTACCACCGAGATAACTGACACGTCGAGCGCCGTGCGTGGAGGCGTGGTGGGCAGCCAGGACTTGGAAACTCTGCCGCTCCCGGCGCGAAGTTTCGCCAACATCGCCTATCTCGTGCCTGGAACCGAGCCCGTCGAACCTTCCGATCCCACCAAGGCGCGCATCACCGCGGTTTCGACGGGAGGAAGTTCCGGATTAAACAACGAACTATCGGTGGATGGTGCGGAAGATTCCGACGACTGGATCGGCGGCTTCCTGCAAAACTTTTCGCCAGATGGGGTGCAGGAATTCGCCGTCCGCACCTCCAACGAAGACGCCGACACGGGTTGGACCACGGCCGGCTCGGTAGTAATCACCACCAAGCACGGGACCAACGACTGGCACGGTGACGCCGCTTTCTTCGATCGCCAGGCTGCGCTGAATGCCCGCTTCCCCATCGAGAATCCGGCGCCCAACCCGAAGCAGCCGTTCTCCCGCCAGAACTATGTGGGAACGATTGGCGGTCCCGTCGCCAAAGATAAAATCTGGTTCTTCACCTCATTCGAAAACGTGCACGAAAACGCGAGCATCGCCTACAGCCCGGCCAGCACGACGCAGTTCGATGCGCTCTCGCAATTGGCCTCCGAGGGATTGATCACCGGCATTCCTTCCATTCCGGTTCCCGCCACCGTTCCCATTCCCTTTCGCGACTACCTCAGTTCGCTGCGTTTTGATTGGGCACAGTCGCAGAAGTCGAATTGGTTTCTGCGCGTATCCTCAGACAGCTACATCACGCACAACGCCCTCGTACAGCAGGCTACGCTGCCTTCGACCGGCCTGCTCACGCACAACAATTATTGGAATGTCGCCGTCAGCAATAGCTACGCCTTCAATTCAACCTGGCTGGGCAATCTGGTTCTCGACGCCAGCTTGTTGCATCTGACGCAGACGCGAAATTCCGATCTCGGCTTCGCCATACAGTTTCCTTTCAGCGTCACGGCGCTCACCGTCTCCGGCTTCGAAACTTTCGGCGACAATCAGTTCGCCACTCCCATCACTCTTTTCCCCGACCTGCGCAATCAGGACAAATACCAGTTCCGCTACGACCTGAGCCACGTCGTGCGCGACCACGCGTTCAAGTTCGGAGTCGACTTCATTCACGAACCGGTGCTGAGCGGAGCGTTCGCCTCGACAGCGGAGCAGTTCACCACCTATCCCTCGAACCCCGATTGCTACATCAATCCGCCGGGCCCCGACTGCGGCGGCATCACGACTGCCTTGCCGTTTTACTACACGCCTCCCAGCGCGCAGTGCAATCCGGAACCCGATCCAGCCACCCTCATTAGCTGCACCTACACTCCCGCAGGCGACGGCAGCTTCTCGCAGAACGTTCAGCGTCTCGCCTTCTACGCCGAAGATTCCTGGCGCGTTTCGCATCAACTCACCGTCAATTACGGCTTGCGCTATCAGACCACGTGGGGACTATTCGTGGGCTCGGGGCGCAACGAAGCCGAGAATGCCGCGTACGTGACGCTGCAAGCGTTGCAGATTCCAATCGTGCCCAGCGTGCCGAGTGATTATCGCAAGCAAATCGCGCCTCGCCTCGGCATCGCCTACTCCCCCGGCAGTAGCGGGAAGACCGTAATTCGCGCCGGTTTCGGCCTCTACTACGACGATCTCGCGCAGAACGGATGGGCAACTGCATTTCAGGGCGTCAACAACTCAAACTTCACCACCGGAACCTGCAGCCTTACGGGAGGCCCAGGCACTTACGCGCTCTCCGGCGCGGGCTGCCTGACCGGCGGCGCAGGCGCCACCGGGAATCTGGTCGGCTCGCCGTATAAAACGCCCTACGCGATTCACACCACTGGCGGCATTCAACACGCTTTCAACCAGCATTGGCTGGCAAGCGCCGACTACGTACACGAACAGGGCAATCACGGATACCGCGGCTTCCCCTACAGCAGCGGCGCGAATCTCTTCACTCCGTTAATTTCCACGTCAGAGCCTCCGACTGAATACGCCGCAGATCAGCAGGATGTCGTGCCCAACGTGAATGTGTTCGAGGCCGACAATCGTTCCAGCTACAACGGCCTGTTGCTGCATCTGCAGGGCAACATGCGCCGATTCAATCTGGTCGCGAACTACCAGCTCTCGAAAGCGCAGACCTGGGGATGCCTGCTGGGCGAGCTGTTTGACTATGTGGATGGCGTCTGCCCGAATCAACCTGGAACTACGAATGCGGGATTGCTGAATGCTTTCGGACAAGGCGACTACGGCCCCTCCGGCGAGGACGTCCGCCATCGCTTCGTGCTTGCGGGAACCTTACACCTTCCCGGCGGTTTCGAGTTGAGCACCATAAACCAGTTCGAGAGCGCTCGCCCCATCACCATCACGAACGCGGACAACACCGACCGCATTTATGTAAATGGAGTGTACACAAGCCTCGATGAATTCCGCGGCACGCCTTACATTCAGTCCGATCTGCGCGTCACGCGTCCTTTCAAATTCAACGAGCGCTGGCAGGTCGATCCCTTCATCGAGTTCTTCAACCTGTTCAACCGGAACAATCCCGGCGCGAACTTTGCCGTCAATGTGGCGCAACTTCCGGTTCCAGCCAGCCAAATGCAAGCCAACGGACAAGGCATCACCAATGTGACCACTATTTGCACGAACGCGGATTGCTCCCAGACCGCGCCCATCACCAGCCTGAAGCAGCTTGAAATACCAGAAGGCGCGCTGGGAGATTTCTTCGGCCCCGGCACAACCGTGGGTATTCCCTTCGCCGCGCAACTAGGAGTGCGAATTACCTTCTAGGAAATCAGCCACGTCCTCTGCTCCCCGGATTGACACCGCCGAATAGCTGCCGTATCGTTTTTGAAACGACAATCGGAATCAGTAAATTTTTCCCCAGTTCCGAGACGAGGCATTTTCATGAGCGACGACATAAAGAAAGATGCATTTTCGCGGCGCGGATTCCTGGAAATGGGAACGGCGGCGCTGGCGGCTGCCGGAGTGCTGTCGGCCGACGCCGCAGCCCAGAATCAGAAACCCTACCCAGCCAAAGATGATCGCAGCGCCAGCGCCCCCGGCCCGGGCAATCCGGCGATCGATGCCCAGAATCCGGATTCCTTCCTGCCGCCGCCCACCGACGCAGGCGGGGTGCAGACCTTCAAATACCCTTTCGGACTCTCGCACAAGCGCATGCAAGAAGGTGGATGGTCGCGCGAGGTCACCATCCGCGAGCTCGCGGTTTCCAAGTCGATTGCCGGCGTAGATATGAGATTAACCGCGGGAGGCATTCGAGAACTTCACTGGCACACGGCGGCTGAGTGGTCCATCATGCTCTACGGCAACGCGCGCATCACCGGTCTTGATGCGGATGGCAAGAGCTTCGTCAGCGATGTGACGGAAGGCGATCTCTGGTATTTCCCCACGGGAATTCCGCATTCCATTCAAGGCCTGGGTCCCGACGGCTGTGAGTTTCTGCTGGTGTTTGACGATGGCAACTTCTCGGAATACGAAACCGTACTGCTCACCGACTGGATGGCACACACGCCCCACGACGTGCTCTCGAAAAACTTTGGAGTGAGTCAGCAGGCCCTCGAGAACATGCCGAAGCGGGAGAAGTTTATCTTTCAGGCGCCCGTACCCGGCCCGCTGCCTGCGGACCTGAAGGCGACCGCCGGCTCGCTCGGGTTATCGCCTATCGATTTCTCTTATCGCACATCGCAGCAACCGGTCACGAAGCGCACCAAGGGCGGCGAAGTGAAGATCGTCGATTCGAGCAAGTTCAAAATCTCCACCACGATTGCCGCGGCCATCGTCACCGTCCATCCCGGAGGAATACGCGAACTGCACTGGCATCCCAATGCCGACGAGTGGCAGTACTACATCAGCGGCGCAGGAAAAATGACCGTGTTCGCCACCGGAGGCCGCGCCCGCACCATGGACTTTCAAGCCGGAGACGTGGGCTATATTCAGAAGACGCTACCCCACTACATTGAGAATACGGGCGACACCGATCTGAAATTTCTGGAGATGTTCAAGAGCAACTTCTATCAGGACCTCGCGCTCTCGGAGTGGCTCACCCACACGCCTCCGGAACTCGTGATGGCCCATCTGGGCATCGATCGGGCAACTCTCGACGCCATGCCGAAGGACGAAGTCGTGGTGATGCCGAAGTAGAAAGTAAGAACTAACGGGGAAGACTGGCGCGGAAGGATCTTCTACCTGACCAGCCACTCCGTCGCCGCATGTACGCGCACCAGCAGCTGACTGTAAGTGACAGCCAGAGTGACCACGACGGTCGCTGCGGTGCATAGCGGATACACCAGCGAATATCCCGGAACCGGACTCTGCTTCTGTTCCGTCCAGGCAATCAAGCGCTCGACGCGCGCATTCACCGACTCCGCCGGGCTGTGGACCAAGGCCGTGGTCAGCTCCGCCGGCGGTTCCAGGGGAGTCAGGCGCGATAACTTGATCAGTGCCGCGGCCAGATCCAGAGCTTCCGCAGCGCTCGAGACTGCGGCATCGTCGGCGGCCATTTCGCTGGCTTCCCGCCAGGCGCGCTCCAGTTCCGCCATGCCCGGAAACGCCACCAGCCGCAGAATCAACTTTCTCAGATTGTCGCGGCGTCGCACGTGCATGAGCTCATGCCGGAGCGCAGTCTCGAACTCCCGCTCGCTGAGCACAAACTCCGCGGCTTGCGACAGCCACACGCTCGGCCGCAGAATACCGACCACGGTAAGCGGCGGAGCAACCGCCGAAACCCGCACCGGAACCGGCGCCGTGGAATGAACCGCCCGGGACCTGATCCCGCGCGCCTCGCTCGACCACCGCACTACGGTTCGCGAAGCCTGCAGCAACGCCGTAGCCGCCTTCCCCATCCCCGCCAGCAGGACGGCCATCCCACACAAGCCCAACAGCACAGGCACGGCTCCCATCGGCTCATTTACGGCGCGCGGTTCGAGCAACAGGAACGAAGGCACCGCCAACACCAGGGTCAGCCCGGTCGCAACCACAAACGGAAGCAGGCGCAAGGCAAAGAGCAGATCGGCGCTGCGTCTGGCGGAATAGCGTTGGCCGGCAAGCCACCCGCTCCTCCACACACCCCATACTCCTACCGACAGGGCGCCATATAGCGTCACGAAGATCGAGAGAGAAACCGCGATTCCGCGCATCGCGAACATCATTCTTTCTCCTTCTCGATCGTTTCCCCTCGGTTCATTTCCTTTTGACCCAGTTCGCGGCGCTTGCGTTCGACCAGTTTCTGCAGATCGTTGAGCAACTGCTCGTCCCTTTCGCTCAGGATTTCCACCAGGAACGACAGCGGCAAAGACGAAGCCGGAGCCGCATCCAGCAACTGGCGAAACGCATGGCCAGCCGTCTCCCGATGCAACTCGTCACGGCTGAGCCGCGGAACGTAGCGGAATGCCCGGTTTTCCTCCGATCGCATCAGAAAACCTTTTTTGAAAAGCCGGTCGAGCGTGGTCATCACCGTAGTGTAGGCCAGGTCATCGCAGCCGCCTTCCACCAGTTCGCGGACGGTCGCGCTACCCCGGGCCCACAGCGCGTCGAGCATGCGCTGCTCCAGCGGTCCCAGTTGCCGGAAAGAGTTTCGAAATGGTTGGAATATCCGCTTCATCCGCTTTCGCGCTTGAGTTCGGCACGTTCCCAGGGATTCTACACGAACTCAAGATTCCCGGGAGCCCACCCGCAGGCTGAGAGCGCCGAGCCGTTTTTCACGCCGCTCCCTCGTCGCGCTTGTCGGTCACATCTTCGATCGCCAGCAGAATAAACGGACGGCCAGGCTGCATTTCAACCCGGCGGGCGTTGAGCACCATATTCCGCGGCCCGAGGCGGGGAAAATCGTGGCTCATCTCGAAATCGTCAACGCGGGAGTTTCGCGGGACAATCTCCTCCAGCAGTTCGCGCAGCTTCGGAATGTTCCACTGCCCGTTGCCCAGTTCATAAATCAGGCGCTTCTCCGTCTCATCGCGGGACACGTCGAAAGCCCGGTAGAAAGCCGGATTCGCGGCAGTAACCTGCAGCTTCCCGTTCAACACCACGATCGGTTCCCGGGCGCTCTCCACAATCGTGTCCGCATATTCGCGCGTCTGGTCGAGCGTACGCTTCAAAACGTCGACATCCTGCAAGCTGAGCACCGCCCCTTCGATGCGGTTGTCCCAGGTCTTGTAGGGCCGCACGTACAGCATCTGCCATCCGCCTTCCTTGGTGCGTACCTGCCGCTCCTGCGGGGCCGCGCGGCGGATGGCATCGTTGGCCAGCGATTCCAGATTCTCCACATCAAGGTTCGGCCGGATCTCGCCCAGGCGCCGCCCAATATCTCCCGGCAACAGGTTGAGCAGTTTTTGCGCAGGCGGGGTGAAGCGCCGGATGCGTAAATCATTGCTCACCATCACTACCGGAATATCCACGTGCCCCAGCAGGTTGAGCAGATCGTTGTTGGCCGATCCCAGCTCGGAATTCCGGTTCTGCATCTCTTCGTTAAGTGTAGTGAGTTCCTCATTCGTGGATTGCAACTCCTCCTTGGCCGTTTCGAGTTCTTCGTTGGTGCTCTGCAATTCCTCATTGGCCGACAACACCTCTTCATGCGCCGACTTGAACTCTTCCGTCGTGGTCTCATGCTCTTCGATCAGCGACCTCAACTGCTCCCGCAACTGGCTCATCTCGCGCTTCAGAATCTCGGTGTCTCGCACCGTGGAGCGGGTAACTTTCACCGGCTTTCCGGCTTTTCCCTTCTTCTCTGAAACCCCCACCTTGCCAACCTCATCCTGAAACACCACCACGTAAAGTCGTTCCTGCGCGGAAGGCCCGCGCAACGGCACAACTTCAAGACTCACCAGGCGCGTTCCCTCCTCCGACTGAATCTGCACCCCTTGCTTCCGCACCGTGGAATTGGTCTTCTTGGCTGTGGTCAGTGCCGCGCGCAAATCGACCAGCAAGCCCTCGCGCGCCATCTTCGCCAGGCTGAAACTGGGCTGCCCGGCCGGCGGCTCCAGGTACGCTCCGGTCTTGCCATGGAATTGCACAATCTCCAATTGATCGTTCACCACAACGCTGGCGGGAACATACCGGTTCACCAGCAGATGCTCGACTTCTCGCTCCACCGTAAAAGGAGTCGGCGACTCCCGCGGCAGCTTCACGTCTCCGGCCCGGATCGGAGAATAATCGGTGTTCGCGAAATAAGTCGTAAGCCGTGCCGAAGTCTTTCTCTTCTGATAGATCTTGTCCTTCTTGTCGACCAGGCCGAAGTGGTCGGCAAATCCGCCCAGGTTCTCCGACGCACCCAGCATCAGGTAACCGCCGGGTTTCAGCGCATAATGCAAGGTGGGAATAACCCGCCGCTGCAATACCGGCCCCAGATAGATCAGCAGGTTCCGGCAACTCACCAGATCAAGGTTCGAGAATGGAGGATCCTTCACCAGGTTCTGCTTGGCAAAGATGCACATATCCCGGATCGATTTGTTGACCTGAAACCCTCCATCCAGCCGGATGAAAAATCTCTTCAAGCGGTCAAGCGAAATCTCCGACACGGCCGCTTCCGTGTAGAGGCCGGTGCGGGCGCGATCGAGCGCCGTGTCGCTGATGTCAGTCGCGAAAATCTGGATGCCGGTCGCAGCCTGCGAGATGTTCCGGCTGTGCACCCACATGTATTCCAAAAGCGTGATCGCAATCGAGTAAACTTCCTCACCGGTGGAGCAGCCCGCCACCCAAACCCGGATCGGATTATCCGGCTTGCGGCCCTCAAACAGTTTTGGATAAACGTGTTTGCGCAGCGCCACAAAAGCTTCTGGCTCCCGAAAAAATCCGGTAACGTGGATCAGCAGGTCGCGGTACAGTTCGTCCAGTTCTTCCGGCCTTTTTCCGATGAAGCGCAGGTAGTCCTTCAGCTTCGCCACCTTGTGCACCACCATGCGCCGCCGTATGCGCCGCTGCAGCGTCGTATGCTTGTAGTTGGTGAAGTCCACTCCGCTCGATTCCCGCAGAAGTCCGAACAGCGCATTCAGTTCGCTGCCCATCATCCCCTGAAACCCTTCTGCCTCCGGAGCCACCACCCGCGCCACGTAAGGATGCTGGCTGATTCCGCCCAGCTCTCGAGCAATATCTTTCGGCGAGAGGATGAAGTCGATGCACCCGGCGTTCACCGCGTTGCGCGGCATGCTGTCATACTTCGCCGATTCCTCATCCTGCGCAAAAGTGATTCCCCCGGCCGCCTTGATGGCGCGGCTGCCCTCGGTGCCGTCCGAAGCTGTGCCCGACAGGATCACGCCGATGGCCTGTTGCCCGGCACTTTCCGCAAGCGACCGAAAGAAATTATCGATCGGCATGTGCTGCCCCCGGGTCAGCACTCGCGAACCCAGTTGCAGCTTCCCGTCCTTAAGCGTCAAATTAGCGTTGGCCGGAATCACATAGGCGTGGTCCGGCTGCACCACTACGCCCTGGACAACTTCAGTAACCGGGATCTTAGTCGTCCTTGCCAGGATTTCCCGCAGCCCGCTCTCATGCTTGGGATCGAGGTGCTGCACCAGCACGAAGGCCATGCCGGTCTTTTCCGGCAAGTGACGCAACAATTCGGAAAATGCTTCCAGTCCGCCGGCCGACGCCCCGATCCCCACGATGGGGAATAATCCAGGCGACGTTTTGGCATCACTCTCAACGCTGGCGATGCGGCGTGATTTGACCGGCTTGCGCGAAGAACTCTTCATAGAGCCCCCTCCAAGACAAGGACTTCCCAAGGAGCATGGACCCGTAACTTGGGACCCGTGAATCTGCTTCCCCTCTGTCCATCTCGACAGGCCCCGCGAAGCGCGAGCGCGCCCGCAAGAAGATTCGTGCGAGATTCTAGACCCGCCAGGATTGGCGGGTCAATGGATACAGTGGAGAAAGACCCACGCAATGCAACAGCGCTTCCCAATATGGTCCGGTCGGCGCACAAGGGTCGCCCGACCGAATTCGGCTATCGTTCCATCGCAGCCGGCCTCAAGAGTTCCCGTTCGACCCGCTGCCGGATCTCGTCCCGCGCCCGTCGGAAGGCCGCCAGCTTCTTTTCGTGGGACCCGGTTGCCTCAGCCGGATCATCGAGGCTCCAGTGCAGGGACTTGTAGGTGTGCGGAAAGACCGGGCATTGCCGTTTGGCATTGTCGCAGACCGTAACCACATACGGTATCGCCTGCCCAACAAATTCCCTCACATCCTTCGATCGCTGGCGAGAGATGTCGATACCAACCTCGCTCATGACTTCGACTGCCAGCGGGTTCAATCCTTTAGGCTCGATTCCCGCACTTAGCGCCTCGAACTCCCCGCCTGCCGCGTGGCGCAAATAACCCTCCGCCATCTGGCTTCGCGCCGAGTTGCCGGTGCAGAGGAACAGAACCCTCGGCTTAGACACCCGAGTGCTCCGGCGCTGGAGGCGCGCAGCAACCGGGAGCGCAGCACGCCGCTCCTGCCCGTTCGGTCCGCATTTCCGGCAGATTGTCTTTGAGAACGACGAACACTTCCCATTCATTGCCATCAGGGTCATGCACCCAGGTCTTATCCTGCGTCGCATAGCAACAATCGGTTTGCATCTCATCGCGCGTCATCAGACCCGCGCTGGCCCATCTCTGGCGAACGCTGAGGACATCTCCAGTCGAACCGACCTGAATGCCCATGTGTGAAAGCGCCCCAGCATCCTTGAACGGCACCTCATTAAGCGTGAAATTGAGCGGCGGGTTCTGTACATCAAACTTCGCGTAGCCGCTCCTGACTTTACTCGGCTCAATCCCAAACATCTTGCGGTAGAACTCGATGCTCTGTTCCACATTCCTGACGTTGATAGCAAGGTGCGCCTTCAAGGCAACCACGTTTCCTGCCGGCATAAATTCCCTCCATTCATATTCGCAATAGCGAATGTGTTAACCGTATCATCGCCCTTATACATTCGTCAAGGCATATGTATTTTGATAGACTGTACCCATGAAACCGCACCCCTCGCTGGATGGGCTGTTTCGCGCCCTGGGCGACCCGACCCGCCTGCGACTTCTCAATTTGATAGCCAATCAGGAAGTCTGTGTCTGCTATTTCACGGAGGTCATCGGCGCGCCCCAGCCGAAGATCTCCCGTCACCTCGCCTACTTGCGAAAGGCTGGCATCGTCGCCGCCAGACGCGAGGGCAAGTGGATCCACTACAGGCTGGCCGCCCCATCCAGTCCGCACGTAGCTGGAATCCTGAAGCGTGTGCTAGAGGCTTTGAAGCAAGACAAAACGCTGCAGCGCGATCGTGAGCGGCTTAACCGCGCCTGCTGCGGACCCAGGAGTCTGGTTCAGCTGTTGGGAGCGCCAGCGCCGTCTGCGGCTGGCGTAACGGGAGGGTAATTCTGGGGTGGGAAACGGGAATCGAACCCGCAACCGTCGGAGCCACAGTCCGGTGCTCTGCCAGTTGAGCTATTCCCACCACCACGTCGATTATAACAACTACGTTCCACCAACGTCAGAAACTGACCACCGCTTCAGCCTGATCCATCCCAAATCCGGCCACCAACGACCTGAAGGCTACCGCCGCGCTCCCACAAAAGACTTGTCATACTGAGCCCCGCGAGCCCCACCGCCGCCGAAAGCCACCACGCGAAGTACCTGTGCAATTGTGTACATCGTCACGGGTCGCTTGGGTTGGCGCGCCATGATCGACACAACAGTCCGAGCCGTCTCCGAAGAATTTCCACAGGCCCGCTGTGACATCCAACCTTGTCTGCCGATTCCAAATCGGCGATCATGGTCGAGGCCGTGACGGTCGGCACAAGCCGGCTCGCCGTACCCCGAAGTCCTTTGTTTCACGGATTTTAGTATCTAAGCTCTTTGAAATCCGTATTTTGCGGGGAATTTCCTGCTAACGTGATGATTCCACTGAGGGGAGGGGGGAGGGGGATACCCCGATTTTCAGCCCGCCAGCGAGCGCCTCAGCGCCCGCCGCAACCACGCCCCAAACTTTATTCTAAGGTTGAAATCCACAGCGAGATGACGCGGTCTTCACTCCCCAACTAAATAGCGGTTCCACCAGGAACCAAGCAGGTGAGTCAGACTGGAAAAAGATAAGCAGAAGAAGAAATACGAGAGACCATCGAGAACTCCAGAGACGAAAACCGAAAGCTGGGATAACGAGAGTCGGGGAAACGGAAGTTGGGACAACGAAGGTTGGGACAACGACGTCAGCCGTTCCGGCTGTCGTGCAAACTGCTTCGCGGGACTGAGAATTTGCTCGCTCACTTGTCCTGGGAAGAATCCCGTCTACCTATCCCCGCCCGACGCCCACATATTCAAACCCCATCGCTCTGAGCCGCGCGGAATCGAGCAGGTTCTTCGTATCCACGATGAGAGGTTTCTTGAGCAGGTGCTTGATGCGATCAAAATCGAGTGCGCGGAACTCCGGCCAGCCCGTGCCCACGACGAGCGCGTCCATGCCTTCCGCCGCGGCATATGCCGATTCGCAGTAGCGCACCGAACCATTCAGCCGCAGCTTGGCTTCGGAAAGCGCCACTGGGTCGTAAGCCCGAACCCGCGCGCCTTTGGCCACCAGCGTTTCAGCCAACCGCACGGCGGACGAACCAGCCACCGAATTCGTATTCGGCTTAAACGCCATGCCGAGAATTCCCACGTCCTTGTTCTCGACGGAATTCAGAGCGAGGGCAATCTTTTCGACCAGGCGCTCCGCGAGAGTATGGTTCACGTCGCGCGCCGCGCTCAACACTTTCAGCGGAATGCCATTCGCCTTTGCCAACTCGGCCAGCGAATCCATGTCCGACTCGGCAAACACGCCGCCCATGCCCGCTCCCGGCTGTAGGCAGCGCGGAGCGATTTTCTTGTCGAGGCCGAGCGCCAGAGCCAGGTTCACTGCGTCCGCTCCCACGCGCTCACACAATGCCGCCACTTCGTTGATGAATGAAATCTTGGTAGCCACAAACGCCGTTGCCGATTCCCGCACCAGTTCCGCCGTAGCCTGGTTGGTAACAATCACCGGCACCCCGCGCATTACCAGCGGATGGAAAATCTGTTTGAGCACCTGCACCGCTTCGTTCGAGGTCGATCCCAGAATCAACCGGTCAGGCCAGTTGAAATCCTCCACCGCACAACCATCGGTGAAGAACATGGGCTGCGAGACGATCGTTCCATGCAAGCCCGCATCTTTCAGCGATTTCTCAAGCGCATTAGCTGTGCCCACAGACACCGGCGTGACAATGGTCAGAATCGGAGGCTTGACCGCCAGCTTCGCGATTCGCATCACCACATCGGCCAGGTTCTCGGCATTGTCTTCTGCCAGGAAAATGACTTGGGTCTTGCGCGCGAAGGATTCGATATCGGTGGAATACGCCAGGCGTCCCGCCCGCACGTTGCGCCGGATAATTTCTTTCAGATTTTTCTCAAAGAATGGGATGTTGCCCTGAGCCATCTCGACCATGCGCGACCGGTCAGGATGACAGCACGAAACCGGAGTGCCAAAATCTGCCAGGCAGGCCGAAATCACCGTTCCCAGGTAACCCGAACCATAGACCCCGATCTGCATCCTTACCCTCCGGCCTTGCCAGAAACCCACGCCCCAAGCCGCTCCCAGCGCGGGATTTCCACAATTCCCTCTCTTTGTATTACAGCCCAGCCAGCCTCCATGCAATGCACGGGAGGGAGATGTACCAGGGGCCATGCGGATTCGGCAGGGGGTAACGTAATCTTCGAGTAACCACGGCGAGGTTACGAATGAGCGAGGGCTGGAACGAGAGATCGTGGCTTGTAGAAAGAAACTCGGTTCAAAGTGGGCACGTCAGCCCGAAGTAAAACTGGTCCAAGCTTCGCCTAAAGGCTTGCAGCCGCTTCGGCCACGGTGGGAGTCCAGCTGACAAGTTTGTCCATGCTGGTTACCTTCAATACGGTTTCAATGTGTGGATTGGCGCCGGCCAGCCGCAGCTCTCCGCCAGCCTGCTTCACCATCCCAGCCGACATGACGATGATCCCGACGCCTGTGCTGTCGAGATGAGTGACGCCACTCAAGTCAAAGATGATTTTCTTTTCATTCTTCTCACGCACCAGAGTATCTGTAGCCCATTCCAGCTGCTTGCACTCCCGGCCGATCGTGATTCTGCCCTTGATCTCGAGGACCACGATTTCAGGCGACAGGCGCTTGGTCTGAATCTCCAGCATAAGAGTCCTTTCTGATGCGCGGCGATGCGAGACGTTTTGGACCAACCACGCAGGGAGGGTCGTTCCTTGGCCGATCATCTTATGGGCCGGATGGCGGCAAGTCAATGAGTCGCGGTGGCTGCTGATCCTAACGCGTTCCGGTCACCGGGCGCGGCGGCGCGTTCTTCACGTATTTGTCAAACCAGCGAAGCATCTCGTAAACAAGCTGCTCGTTCGACTCCATCGCGGAATACCAGTGCGGCTCGTGCGGCAGGATCACCAGGCGAGTCGTGCCGCCGTTGCCGCGAATGGCTTCGTAGAGCTTGTGCGACTGGATCGGCGTGGTGCCGGGATTCGCGTCTTCCGCGCCGTGCATGATCAGCAGCGGCGTCTTCAATTTGTCGGCGAAGAAAAATGGGGAGACTTTCAGATAGACATCCGACGCCTCCCAAACCGATCGCCGCTCGTTCTGGAAACCGAAAGGCGTGAGCGTCTTGTTATAAGAGCCGCTGGTCGCGACACCGGCGCGGAACAAGTCGGAATGGGCCACCAGATTTGCGGTCATCAAAGCGCCGTGGCTGTGTCCGGTGACTCCGATGCGGTCGGGATCGGCAACGCCCAGCCGCACCGCCTCATCGACTGCGGCCTTGGCATCGGCGACGAGTTGTTCCAGATAAGTGTCGTAGGCTTTCTTCGGATCGCCGACGATGGGGAACGAAGCGTTGTCGATGATGGCGTAGCCCGCCAGCAGCAGCAGCCTGTATTGCCGCAGCTGCGTGAAGGTTTCCTGCGAGCCTGTAACCTGGCCGGCCTTCGAAGCGTCGGCATAGTCGAGAGGATAGGCATAAAGAATCGTCGGGACGCGCGTGCCTTCCTGATAGCCGGGCGGCGTATAGAGCGTGAACGACAAGTCGAGCCCGTCGGCGCGCTTGTACTTGACCAACCGCTTCTTGATCGCCCGCACCTCCGGCGTGGGATCGGGAATGTGAGTGATGCGCGACGCTGGTGGAAGCAAATACCGCTTCCCCGGCGGGCGCATCATTGACTACAGATTTTCCCAGCGTTCGCACAAACGCATTCGGCGGGTCGGTCGGCGATTGATGCCAGGTGAGAAATGTCTTTGTGTCCGGCCCGGTGAAGGAAAGAAATCGCTCGTAGCGAAGTCTTATCGCTGCGAAACAGGCGTTCGGATTTCAGCGTCTTGAGATCGAGCCGGTCGAGGAACGGCCGATCCCCGTCGGGCGAAGAGCCCGTTGCCTGCAAGATAGATCGAATCGCCATCCTGGCGAACCACCCGAGGCCCCGTTCGCGAGCTGGCGCTTGCACGGGATTGCCGGGGTTCGCATACTTCTCGTCCGTGGAGAGATCCCAAAGCAGGCGAGGCTTCGGTTGTTGGATCGTCGACGTCGATGACGAAGGTCCGCCTCCAGTGCCGGTTTTCATCGTACTCGTTCAAAAGAGCGATGCCCGCGCTGTTCGCCCCAGTCGAAGCCGATATAACGCTGCTCGGTCCGCGTGATTTCGACGGCGGGCGAGTTGAACGGCGCCTTCTGCAGCATGATCTTGTCGCGAGCCGGAACCTTCACTTTCCAGTCGCCGCCATCCAGCGCTTCCGCCCAGACCAGCGTTGCCGGCTCGGTGGCGCGCCAGGAAAAATCGCGCGGACCTACCGGAACGCCCGCGATCGGAACGCGATCCGCCAGCGGAAGCGACGCGATGGTATGAACCGTGAACGTGGGAGCGCTGCGGATACGTCCCACACTTCGACTTCCTGCGGGAAGCGATCGTAAGTGGTCACGTAAGAATAAGGCTTGTGGATCGCGGTGACCAGGATGTGCTGCCCATCCGGCGCGGCAGCGACCAATTCGTAATTTCCCGGCTTGCCCACCGGGCGTGATCGCTCCGGTGGCCGCATCGATCAGGCGAGTTGCGAGGCCGCGTAGTAATCGAAAAGATCCTCGTCGTGCTTGTTGCCGAGCGTGTCGCGGTTTTCGTAGGTGCTGCTCTGTCCTTTTTCGCCTTCGGTCTCCTGGATGCTCGGACCGGTCGGCACGATGGGTTCGGGCGGCGGCGCGCCCATCCCCTCGGGCACCAGCTTGACCAGAAGCGTCTTCTGGTCCGGCATCCATTGCATCTCGTCGTTGAACATGGGGTTGAGACGCACTCCGGGCACGCGATGTATTTCGCCGGTCTTGGCATCGCCGATCCAGAGTTCGACCGCCTCGGGAGCGAGATTCACGAACGCGAATCGCTTTCCGTCCGCGGCCCACATGGGCCCGCCCGGGCACGCGCCCTCGGGAAGCGCGATATGAATCTGCGACACGCGTCGGCCGACGTGCACCAGGTCGAAGCTCCGGGCGCAGGGAGTGATGCCGTAACCGCCGGGAGTGTCGTGCTTGCTGTGATTCTTCGGCTCCACGCGCACGCCGGCCAGACGCAAGAAAGGCGTCGCCACCCGGGAAATCGACGGGTAGTCCTGCCAGGACACCAGCAGAATCGCGTCCTGCGTCGGGCTCACCCTGGGCATCGGCGGCGAGGGCGCACGCATCACGTCCAGAATGTCTTTCGGCGGCTGGTTATATCCGGATGCACCTTCGGTCGCAGTCGCTGCTGCGGAGGTCACGTCCAACGAAAAAGACGCGTTTGACTGCGCTGCAATGGGCCCAGCGCAGGCTACCAGAGCTCCGACGAAGGCAAAAGAAAGTGCAAGGCGTTCCGGACTGACATAAGTTCCCTCCGCTTCAATTCATTGGCGAAACCGATAGGCAAGACAACACTTCGTGCGGGATATGGACGATCACTGGCCGGAAATCTTACGTGGGTGAAACGGGCAAGTCAACGAAGGCCGCGGCAGCCTGTCTACGGTGAAACCAAACTGCCGCCAAGCAGCACGGGAGCCAGATCGACCCAGCAGTTCTGCGCGTCTTCCCGGACAAACGTGAGCCGGTCGAGCAGAATACGGCGGCTTCCGGCGTACTGCTGCCAGCGCTCGCGGGCGACGCGCAGGGCTTGTTCCGCCATGGGTTCGGTCGCCATTTTCACAACCGTGAGATGAGGGATGTAAGGCCACTCCTCGGCGAAGGCGAGGAGTTGCTTGTTCAGCTGGTCGTGCAATTCCTGCAGGCGCGCCGCGCCCGAGGTCACGCGAATGTAGACCGTGGGCGTGGTGGGAACAAACGACTGAACGTCGCCCAGGGTCACTTCGAAAGGTTCCGCCTGGCTGCAGACGCCGGCCAGCATCTGCAGCGCGGCAGCTTCGGTCCCGCGCAGCAGCCGCGGCGGCAGAAACGTGATGTGGGCCGCCAGATGCGGCAGGTTGGGATGCAGCTCCCGCCGGAGGTTCTCGACGAACTCTCCCACTGGACTTCTGACGTACGCAACCAGCGCATACCGCAGGCTCTGCATATTCGTAAAAAATTATAACGCGTTCCCTCGTTTATAATCGAAACAGCGGTTGCTGCAGCAGGATCCTTGTTTCTAATAATGTCGGGGCGTAGCGCAGCCTGGTAGCGCACCTGCCTTGGGCGCAGGGGGTCCGCGGTTCAAATCCGCGCGCCCCGACCAATTCCCTTCACTTCACGCACTTCCCACGAAATTCAGGGCACGATCACTGCGGCTCCGTCGATGGCATCATTCTTGACGGCGGCGAGCGCGTCGTTCGCCTGATCCAGAGAGAAGACGGTCACCTTCGGCTGCAGCCGGATATCGGTGGCGACCTTGAGAAAATCGCGAGCATCGTCGCGCGTCATGTTGGCGACGCTGCGGATTTGGCGCTCGCCCCAGAGCAGCCGGTCGTAATCGAATTCAGGAATGCGGTCGAGATGGATGGCGTTGATGGCGACAATGCCTCCTTTGCGCAGGCTGAAAAGCGCGGCGATCACAACGTCTCCGCTGGGCGCAAAGGTGACCGCGCGATCGAGTTCGACCGGCGGCTTGTCGGTTTCACTGCCCACCCACTTGGCTCCCAAAGAGGCGGCCAGTTTGCGATGCGAGGCGCCGCGAGTCGAGGCATATACCTCGCAACCCCAGGAGCGCAGAACCGCGATCGCCAGATGCGCGGATGCGCCGAAACCGAACAATCCAACCCGCTCGCCGGGTTCTACGCCGGCCACGCGCAGGCTGCGGAATCCAATGATGCCGGCGCACAGAAGTGGAGCGGCCTGCAGGTCGTCCAGTTCAGGCGGAAGCGCATAAACGAAATCGCTGCGCGCAGCGGCATATTCTGCGTAGCCGCCGTTGATGGTATATCCGGTGAACACCGGCGCGTCGCAAAGATTCTCGAGTCCACGGCGGCAGTACGGACAATCCCCGTCGATTCCGCCCATCCAGGAAACACCGACGCGGGTGCCGAGCGGCAACGTGGCCGTTGCTCCGTCGACAACGTCGCCCACGATTTGGTGGCCGGGAATCAGCGCTTCCTTCCGCGGCGGCAATTCTCCCTCGACGATGTGGAGATCCGTGCGGCAAACGCCGCAGGCGCGCACTCGAAGAAGAACCTGACCTGCGGCGAGCTGAGGCTTGGGCGTCTCTTCAACTTGAAGAGGTTGCTTTACGGTTTTGAGGATGGCGGCTCTCAAGGGGCTTGCTCGGGCGGTAAGGCCCCATTCAATCTACCGCAGTGTACTGCTGTACCGGCGTATAATTATATGGCACCTAAAAAGGTGCTCGGGGAACCGTTCGATGCTCAATATTGCGAAGGACATACACTCGCTTACAACTTTCCGGCGGCGGTCGGGCGAATTCATGAAGCAGCTCAAGAAGAGCAAGCGCCCTGTCGTGCTGACTGTCAAAGGCAAGGCGGCTGCAGTCGTACAGGACGCAGAAGCCTATCAGCGCCTGCTTGACGTCGCTGCGCGCGCCGACGCCAGAGAAGGAATCCGGCAAGGGCTGGAAGATGCGCGGAAGGGTAGAACCCGGCCGACGCGGGAATTCTTCGACAAGTTCGAAGCCGAGCATGGCTTATCAAGTTAGGATCACTGCACGCGCAGAACGGGATGTAGCCCAGTTGTATGACGACATCAACGCTGCAGGTTCGGCCTCGGCCAGGCGCTGGTACATGGGCCTCAAGCGCTCCATTCTGAGTCTGGAAGAACTTCCCAAGCGCTGCGCAGTGACGCCCGAAAACCGCAAGCTCAGGCATCTGCTCTACGGAAATAAGCCTCATGTTTATCGCGTGATCTACCGCGTACTGGAGAAACAGCGGCGAGTCGACGTCCTACATATCCGGCACGGCGCGCGGTCGGAGGTTCAAGGCTGTGATCGTGGCGTCTGCTTACGCGCTGATTTTGGAACCGGGCCGGATGTGCTTGCCGGAAGGCTTGCCGCGGGAAGAAATCTGAGAATCCTCGCGCACCTGCTCGAGATGGGCGCGCATGGCGCTGCGGGCCATCTCCGGATCGCGGCGCTGCACGGCCTCGAGAATGCGTTTGTGATGAACCTGGCTACGCTGCGGACCGCCTTCCACCTTAAAGATCCGCATGCGTTCCTCACGCAGCAAGCCAACGATGGAATCGATCATGGAGAGAATCAGCGGATTGGCGGCGGCCTCGGCCAGAGCCAGGTGAAAATCGAGGTCGGCCTCGATGTAGGCCTCGGCGTTTTTCTGCGAGCGATCCATCACAGCGACGGCTTCGCGCATCGCCGTGAGATCCTCCTCGGTCACGCGCTCTGCCGCCATGGCGGCGATTCCCGGTTCGAGGACGAGGCGCAGCTCCACCAGATGAGGCAAGCCTTCCTGCTGGCCCTGCTGGCCGATCTTCACCATGAGGTCGAACGACTGGCGCGCCGCCTGCGAGGTTCCATCGGTGATGAAGGTGCCGCGGCCCGAATAGGCTTCAACCAAACCTTTCTCGCGCAGCGTCTTGACAGCTTCGCGCACTGCAGTGCGGCTAACGCCGAGACGCTGCGCGAGATCGCGCTCGGCGGGAAGCTGGTCGCCCGGCTTCAGTGAACCGTTAAGGACAGATTCTTCGATTTGCCGGACGATTTGCTCGTACAGCCGAGAGGTTCGGACAACTTTGTACACAGAGTATCCTCCCGCACGGGCCGATTTGGGGGGAACCAGCGTTGGTCGAGCTACTATACCGCAGGCCCATTACGGGCGGCATCGGTTTTTTGCATTGGTTGGAGCAGATCGTGAGCTGAAGACTCCAGCGGTGCTCGTTCCATTTCGGTAACCACAGTAACTCGCCAGCTGCACAATTTTTGTTGCACATTAACATTGCTGAAACGTAAGGCATCTAACATGAGAGAGGAAGGTGCCTATGGGTTCGCCGCGCGTTGCGAAGTCGCTGCCTCTGCAGGTGGCCGCGATCTGTTACCGCAAGCGAGGCAGCGCGGTGGAATTCCTGCTGGTGAACACCAACGGCGGAAACAAGTGGACTTTTCCTAAGGGATCGCCGGAAGCCCGCCTCTCGCACAGCCAGGCCGCCGAGCGCGAAGCCGCGGAAGAAGCCGGCGCTCTCGGCACTATCGAGCCGCGCCACTTTCATCTCTACATCCACTCGAAGGGCGTGTTCTGGCAGCCCGGCGGCGTGCAGGAATTTGTGGTCAAGGCTTTTCTGATGGAAATCCACGAAATGCGCCCGCCCGACGAACCGATGCGCCGGCCCACCTGGTTCAGTCCGGAAGAAGCGCGGCGGCGGCTGGCCAAGGGCCGCGAAGTGAAGTATGCGCACGAACTGGAAGCGGTGATTGATCGCGCTCTCGAGCGCATTCACTTCCACAGCGAGTTGTGGGGTAAGCATCCCGAAAGCCGCAACGGCCGGGCCGCCGCACATTCCTGATTCGTCTCTGGGTACTGGGTACTCGGCACTCGCTTTTTATGAGACGATGAATCCAGCCCATGATCCAGCTTTCCGGCGCCGGAAAACGTTTCGGCCACAAACTTCTTTTTGAAAACACCGACTGGCTGATCACGCCCCACGACCGCGTTGGTCTGGTGGGCGCGAACGGCACCGGCAAATCCACGCTGATGAAGGTTCTCGCCGGCCTGGATAGCTTCGACTACGGCTCGCTGATTATTGCCAAGGGAACGACCGCCGGATATCTGCCGCAGGATGGTCTCTCGCTTTCCGGCCGCACCGTGTTTGCGGAATGCATGACGGTTTTCACCGGATTGCACGCCATGGAGCGGGAACTGGAAGAGCTCACCCATAAAATCTCCGAACTCGACCACACTAGCCCGGAGTATGCCGACGTCGCCGACCGTTATCACAGCCTGGAGCACGAATTCCGCACCCGCGATGGATATTCGATTGAGGCTGAAGTAGGGCGCGTGCTGCAGGGGCTGGGCTTTCGTAAAGAAGACTGGGAGCGGCAGACGGATGAGTTCTCCGGCGGCTGGCAGATGCGGCTGGCGCTGGCCAAGCTGCTGCTGCAGAAACCCAACCTGTTGTTGCTGGATGAACCCACCAACCATCTCGACCTGGAAGCGCGCAACTGGCTGGAAGAATATCTGCACGATTATCCGCATGCCTTGGTGCTCATCTCGCACGACCGCTATTTTCTCGATGTGGTCGTTAATAAGATCGCGGAAATCTGGAACAAGCGGTTCTGGTTCTACACCGGCAACTACGACAAGTTTCTTACCCAGAAGACGGCGCGCAACGAGCAGTTGCAGGCCGCTTACAAGAACCAGCGCGACCGGATCGAGCAACTGGAAGTGTTCATCAACCGCTTCCGCTACCAGGCGACCAAAGCCAAGCAGGTGCAGAGTCGCATTAAAGAGCTGGAAAAGATTGAGCGGATCGAGGTTCCGCCGGAGGAAAAGACGATTCACTTTTCCTTCCCCCAGCCCAAGCCCAGCGGGCGGATCGTGGCCGAGTTCGTCGACGTGGCCAAGAGTTATCCAAAGCCCGACGGTGGCGAGAAAGAGGTCTTCCGCGACGTCAACTTTCTGATTGAGCGCGGCGACCGCATCGCGCTGGTCGGCATTAATGGAGCCGGCAAGTCCACCCTGATCAAGTTGCTGGCGGGCACGGAACGAACAACGCGCGGCGAATTCAAACTCGGCCATAACGTACAGGCCGACTACTTTGCTCAGGATCAGTACAAAGAACTCGATGCCGATGCACGAATGATCGACGATCTGGGCAACGCATCTCCGCAGCTCGACGCAGACGGAACTGCGCAGCCTGCTCGGGTGTTTTCTGTTTTCTGAAGACGATGTGTTCAAAAAGATCGGAGTGCTTTCCGGCGGCGAGCGTGGGCGCTATGCCCTGCTGCGTCTGCTGCTGCATCCGGCGAACTTCCTGCTGCTCGACGAGCCCACCAACCACCTCGATCTCCGCGCCAAAGATGTTTTACTCGACGCGCTCATGGAATACACCGGAACGGTCGTCTTCGTGTCGCACGACCGTTACTTCATCGACAAGCTGGCGACGCGGGTCTTCGAGATCGGCGACGGCAAGGTCGAAGTTTATCCCGGCAATTACGAGGATTATCTCTGGCGTAAGCAGGGTGGGAGTGCGAAGCAGAATGAGGCGATCCGGCAGCAACTGGGAGGAAGTGAGGCTGCCCCACAGGCGCCTTCGAACGGCAATCAAGCCTCGAGCGAAAGCGTGCCCGCCGCCCGGGCGAAGCGCATGAATCCCATCAAGCGCAAGAAGATGGAAGACCGCATCCGTGAACTGGAAGGGGAAATCAACCGCGCGGAGACCGCGATCACGCAGTGTGAAACGGCGTTGCAGGACTTCGTCAGCGCCGAAGAGAGCCAGCGCCAGTCTGAGGAACTCGATAGGCATAAAGCCGCACACGCCGGCTTCCTCAAAGAGTGGGAGGAACTCAGCCAGTCTCTCCAGGAAGCTGACTAGCGGAAGTCGACTCACGGCAGGCACCGGTGCCGCAACCGTACAGTCTCTTCCGTAATCTCGGAGGCAGACTTACTTCTGTGCGATAGTGAGCATGGCCGAAGGGACAGGAACCAACCCAAGGTCAAAAATTCAAGACCAACCGCAGGAGCGGCGCCTACAGGACGTGCCCCGCGGAAATGAAGGAAGGTCGCATGCTCCAGTCTTCAGACTACACGTACGGCGGAAAGTCCAATACTCCAGCCTCCAACCCCAATCCAGTCAAGACCGTCAGCGCGCCCATCGAGCAGGCCACCATTGGCCGTACGCTCGTCATCAAGGGCGAAATCAGCGGTGCGGAAGCGCTTTATATCGATGGCCGCATCGAAGGCAAGATCAGCCTGCCCGACAACCGCGTCACCATTGGGCGCAACGGCAGCGTGCAGGCCAACATCACCGCCCGCGAAGTTGTGGTCATGGGCAAGGTGAACGGAAATATCGATTGCTCAGACCGCGTGGATATCCGCAGCGAAGGTTCGGTCACGGGAGACGTTTCCACCATACGCATCAGCGTGGAAGACGGCGCCGTGCTCAAGGGCGGCATCCAGGTGAAGAGCGGCGAACATAAACATCAGAACCAGGCTCAGTCCAAGGCGGAAGCAGCGAAGGCCGCCACGCTGGAAGCGCCGAAGGCTCTGGCCGCAAGCGCGAACGCTTAAGCATCGCCTGAAGGTTTTAAACAAGGTTGTCATCCCGAGCGAAGCGAGGGATCCTGGTTTTCGCCTGCGCCGACCGAACTGGCACCGCAAGCACAAACCAGGATCCCTCGCTTCGCTCGGGACGACATTTTTGTAATCAGGCAGACAAATTCAGCACTAACTCCTACTTCTTTTCCTTCGGCTTCAAGTCAAGCGACGCGGAATTCATGCAGTACCGCAACCCAGTCGGCGCCGGACCATCTTCAAATACGTGCCCCAGGTGGGCGCCACACTTCGCACAGCGCGCCTCGGTGCGGACCATCCCGTAGGTGGAATCTTTGTGCTCCTCGACTTTGCTCTCATCCGCGGGTTTGTAGAAACTCGGCCAGCCCGTGCCGGAATCGAATTTGGTCGAGGAATCAAACAGCGGTTCCCCGCAACAGACGCAGTGATACGTCCCCGCATCCTTGGTCTTCCAGTACTTGCCGGTAAAGGCCGGCTCCGTTCCCGCCTCGCGGGTCACATGATACTGCTCCGGCGTAAGCTTCTGCTTCCACTCGGACTCGCTTTTTACAGTTTTCTCGCTCATGAATGTATTGCCCTCCAAATCAGTGTCCAGGGATCAGTGTCCAGTGGCTAGTAAAACCCAACACAACCCAGGATCCTTACTGGCCACTGATCACTGACCACTGACCACTGACCACTGATTCTTAGATGTTCGGCGAGCGGAAAAGTGGCGAAACCCGGTTCACATCTTGCCGGCTTTTGTCTGTAACGATCTGTCACAACGACCTTGTGACATCTGGCCTTGTCTTCCACAGGCCAGTCCAGCGAGGATAATTGAAACGTCTGCCGAATCCCTCCCGGCCCGGCGAAACCTTCATGGAACGCCGGGCCTTTCTACGTCTGGCCCGCCACTTCCTCTCCAATCTTGCGGTACTTACCCCGGAAAAACAGCAGTGGATCGCCCGCGCGCACCACGACGTCCTCAACTTCTGCGATGAAGATAGTGTGGTCGCCAGCCTCCTGCGCCGACTGCAGCCGGCATTCCAGATACGCCAGCGCTCCGTGCAAGATCGGCGTCCCCTGCGCGGTACGGTCGAATCGCGCCCCGGCTTCTTCTTCCGCGTGCTCGTGGACGTGCACCGGCCGCGCGTAGTATTCGGAAATTACGCGCTGGTTCTCGGCCAAAACGTTGACCCCGAAACGCTTCTTGGCATGCAGATGAGCATGGGTGCGCGCGCTGCGGTCGACGCAAACCAGCACCAGCGGCGGATCAAGCGACACGGAAGCGAAGGCGTTGGCGGTCATGCCATGGACTTCGCCCTCCAGATCGAGAGTGAGGATGGTCACTCCCGTGGCAAAGCATCCCATCGCTTTTCGGAATTCGTTTGGACTGAGGCTCATGTCGTACCCGGAGTTTTCCTACAGAGAACTGCCTACATTAGCATGGTCCGCGGCCCGCTGAGGTCAACGAGTGTAAACGCCGTTTGCCAAAGTGACTGGCAAGGCCCAGTAACCGTTCGCCTCCGAACGTACATGAACTTCGAGAACGCCCAATCCCCCACATTGGTAACCGCAGGGCCTTTTGGACGAGGGTTATGATGATGAGAGTTTTTAAGGCAGGTAACTCAATGGGAGATAGACCCGAAATCCCGGGCTGAAACCCAGATACACGTTCGCGTGTGGGGTATGGACGCGGATGCTCGCCCCTTCTCTCAAAACGCCGTTGCCAAGCAACATTAGCGGCGAAGGTGCGCAAATACTGGGCATCCACCATCCCCTGAAAACCGGCGACATCATCGGGATAAAGCACGGCGAAAAAAAGGCCCGCTTCAAAGTGGCATGGGTAACCGACGGCGGAACGCTACGAAAGATAGAAGCCGGCGTGCAGATTGTGGAAGGCCAAGAGAGCCCCTGGAAGGAAATGGCCAACCCAGAAGAGATCACCTTCGCACCGGGGAAAATCAAGAGACGATTTGTCCGGCACAGAATCCAGTTTCCTATCCAGATTGGTTTGGCGGACACCCAGCGCGCGCACATGAATACGAACGCGACAGACATTGGCGGTCGCGGCTGTTACGTTGAGACCCTGCTTCCGCTGCCCCTCGGCACGCAAGGCACCATCACGTTCTGGATGGACGAGGAGAAGGTGCAGACCACGGCGGTGGTCAGGGCGAGCGATCCCGGAGTCGGGATGGGCATCGAGTTTACCACCCTGGACGCTCATGTTCAGGAACGGTTGCAGCAGTTTCTCGACAAGATGGATACCTCCCTGACGCCCGACGAAGATCCTGCTAAAAGCGCCACCAATACAGCATCGTAAGTCCGGTTAGTTTCTCTTATGTCCTAACGCCGCTTCAGCGTGCCTCTTTTTGTTTTGGAGGGCGGACCGCTTGAGATCAATGAGTGTAAATGCCTGGTTGAGGCAGCCATAACTCTGCGTGGGGGCCTGCCAGCGTCGGGTCAAACACGTTAAAGCATAAGGCCCCACTTCTCGCACAATCGAGAGGTGGGGCCGTTGCCTAACTACTCTTTGCGTCTATTTGATGGTTACGCTAAGAGCGTTCGATTTCCCTCCGCCCGGCGTCGGATTCTTGACCACAACAGCTGCCGTGCCGGGAGCCGCGATAGCAGCCTTGGGCACATACACGGTCATCTCGTTCTCGTTTACATATTTCGCAGAAAAAACCTTCTCATTCCAGTTGACCACCGAACCGGGCACAAAGCCGGAGCCTCGGACAGACAACAGCGTGTTCCCGCTTCCATGGGTCACAGTCGCCGGGATGGAAGAATGTGCAACCGGCGCAGGCTTAACGGCTTTGGTGTCAGTGAGAAGTAGTGTCGGGCTTTGTACCAGCACAACCTGAGTGGTGGGGCCGCTGCAACAGTTATTATTAGTCATAATAAAAGCCAAGCCGTTGGGACCCCATTGGATGAAGTCGGATGTGGAGCTGGGATTGGAAGCAAACTCAGCCAGACTCGCCACAGCCAAAGGAGTGAACTGGGAGAGATTGTAACTGGTGATTCCAAAGGAGCTGAAGAAAGGGGTCTGCCCCAGGGCAAACGCACGATCAATAGCCGAATCCGGCAAGACTTGAGTGGAGCTGCAGCAACTGCTCCCTACATCGAAGGTACCCTCGAGCAATCCAGTCGCGGGATTGAATTCCTCACCATTGCCTCCAAAGATCAATCCACCTGAATATTGGAAAGTATTTCCGGTGACAAGGCTGTCCCACTGCTGAGTCAACTTGCCGCCGGTGGAAGAGACGGTGACCTCGCTCAGCTCACTGGAATAGAAACCATAAAGGGTGCTACCGCTGGCAAAGCTGATTTGGCTGGCCTCCGGTGAGGTGACGGAGTCCGCGAGTTCGGTCGTGTTGGTGAAGAATTCGAGGGGACCGGCACCCTCGCCGCAGCAGCTGTTCTCGCTAACCGCTACAGCAATTGTGTCCGAGTTCGTGGGAGACACCGCGATGGCGGCCGCCAGATTCGGCCCGTTAGTGTTGGTTCCGAGGCCGATCACGATGTCGTCGGTGAAGCCGGGAAGATCCAACCGCTGTATGGAGCCATCCCCGTTCAGGCCGACATAAAGAAACTTGGAGGTGCTGTCGAGCGCCAGTTGCGTCGGCTCACTGCCGGCGAAGTGATATCCCGTCACCGCTCCGGTGGAAGGATTGATCACCGCGATGCTGTTCCCGTTTGCTCCGTAGCTACTCGGCATCGAGGCATAGATGCGCTGGGCGAACGGATCCCAGACGATATCGTTGGCGGGAAGGTCCAAAACAGTTACCGTTACGGGATAAGTGAGGTCAAAACTCGTGGATGGCGAGATAGTGCCCGGCGACGGATTGGTTACAGACAGCTGAACTATGCCTGCGTCTGCAAGCTCGGCCGTCGTAGGTTGAATCTGCAACTGCGTAGAGCTGAGATAAGTAGTTGGAATGCTGGTGCCATTCCATTGCACTTTCGCTCCGCCGCTGAAGTTCTGACCATTAATAAGGATTGGCTCGGAAGCAGTTCCCGCCACGATCGACGGCGGGGAAAGATTATTGATAGTAGGCTCCGGAGCGATGACCTGCAATGTGCCGGATCCCGTGCCGCCGCCGGGCGCCGGATTAGTCACGTATAGAGAAATCTGTCCTTGGCCGGCCAAAGCTGTGTCGGGGACCTGGGCTTTAATCTGAGTAGCGCTCACAAACGTTGTCGGCAGCAGGATGGTAGTGTTCGGGAAAGTTACAAGGGACGCTACCGAGGAAGCCAAAAATCCCGTGCCGTTGATCGTGATCGTTGTGCTCGGACTGTCGACGTAAACCGTTGGAGGTGAGAGCGATGTGACATTGGGAATGGGATTTCCACCGCTGCCTGTCAAGGGAATGGTGATCGCCGTAGTCAAGCCAGTTTCGGTGATCACCAGGCTGGCCGCGAAACTTGCCTTTGCTGAGGGGGTGAACGTCATATACATCTCGCAGCTTTGGCCGGCCGAGATTATCGCGATGCAAGGGGAGTTGTAGAAAGCGAAATCGGCGCTATTCGTTCCGCTGATCGTCATCCCGGAAATGGTGACAGCATCCGAGCTCGAATTTGTGACGAATACAAATAACGGAGAACTGGTTGAGTTAAGAGGAACGGTTCCAAACGCAATTGGGTTAGGGTAAACAGTGACGGGAGTAGCCGCTAGGGCCAGCGTCCCACTTAGAACAATGCAGGCGACGAAAGTGACACACAGCGTCCGATTCATAAGGTAATACCTCCACGAGCAGTCCCCCCTCAAGCACGCGCGGCGCTAGGCGGGAGAAGTCTACAGCACTTTTCAAAGGACGCCCGTATTTCTTCAATTAAAGTGCGGCACTATCTATTGCGTCCGTCTTCAGAGTCTTTCGACTCTGGCGCGCAAGAAACGGAATTCTTTTAACTCGAAGTGTATCTCTCAACAGCCAGCATCTCGGGGGGGGCGAGAAGGTTAGGTGTCAAAATGTCGCGACTGCTCGCTGACTTCAGCCAGTCGGTTTGAATGCCAGCAGACGGCTAGCTTTTGGATTTGACTGACCGCCACTGACCACTGTTGTATGATTCGATGCATCCGCACGTCGCGGAAGCGAGCATCGTGACCCTAACCGCCATCAGAAAGGCCACCCGGGAGCACAACTCATCGTGCGCAACCGAACTAGCAGACCTGCAGCCCGGAACGCCCATCAACCGCGACCTGGGCCTGCGCCTGATCCGCTGCAGTAACGACGATCTACCCCCGCTGCTCGCCGCCGCCCGAGCCGCAAAAGAGAATTTCAAACCCGGCGTCGTCACCTACTCGCGCAAGGTTTTCATGCCGCTGACCAACCTGTGCCGCGACTACTGCGGCTACTGCACCTTCCGCCGCGATCCCGGAGATCCCGGCGCGCACACCATGACTCCGGAAGAAGTTCTAGCCATCGCCCGCGCCGGCGAAAAGCTGGGATGCACCGAAGCTCTCTTCAGTTTAGGCGACAAGCCCGAACTACTCTTCCCCGAGATGCGCGACACGCTCCGGCATCTCGGATATAAATCCACTCTGCACTATCTCGAAGCCATGTGCGAACTCGTCTTGCGCGAGACCACTCTACTGCCCCACCCAAATCCCGGCTTGCTCAGCGCTGGATGGATCTCTCGCCTCGCCGCCGTTTCCCCCAGCATGGGCCTCATGCTCGAATCCACCAACCGCGCACTGCTAGCTCCCGGCGCCGCTCACGACAACGCTCCGGACAAAGTCCCAGCCAAGCGCCTGCGCACCATCGAAGAAGCCGGAAAGCACCAAGTTCCCTTCACCACGGGATTGTTGATTGGCATCGGCGAAACGCCGGAAGACCGCGTTGATACCGTGCTCGCGATCCGCGACCTGCATGACCGCTACGGCCATATCCAGGAAGTAATCGTGCAAAACTTCCGCGCCAAGCCGACGATCCCCATGGCTCACGTGCCCGAGCCCACCCAAGGGGAGATGCTGCGCACCGTGGCGGTAACTCGCTTGTTACTGCCCAACGTCAATATTCAGGCGCCTCCGAACCTGAATGCGCCGTATTATGAGGAGTTGTTGGATGCCGGCATCAACGATTGGGGAGGAGTGTCGCCGCTGACGCCTGACTATATCAATCCGGAAAAACCCTGGCCGCATCTGGAGCAACTCCGCCTGCGCACCGAGAGCAAGGGACAACAGTTGCGTCAGCGCCTGCCCGTCTATCCTGAATTCCTGCCGGCGCTCGTGTCGAGGTCTGGATTGCTTTCGGAAAGACTTCAGGCTGCGCGCGACAGCGAAGGTCTCGCAAAACAAGAACAAAGGACGGCCGCATGATTTGTGTCCTCACCGGCGGCACCGGCGGCGCCAAGTTCGTCGATGGCCTGCGTCAAGTTATCCCGGCCGAAGAAATCACTCTAGTCGTCAACACCGGCGACGACTTGCTGTGGTGGGGACTTTACGTCTCCCCGGACATCGACTCGATCACCTATGTGCTCTCCGGTCTGCTCAGCCGCGAGCGTGGCTGGGGCGTAAAGGGAGATACTTTTCTCTGCCTGCAGGCCATGGGACAACTGGGCGAGCCGACGTGGTTCCACACCGGAGACCGCGACCTGGCCGTGCACCTGCTGCGCTCGCGCCTGCTGGCGGAAGGTAAAACGCTTTCCGAAGCCACATCAATCATCTGCGACAAGCTAAGCGTTAAAGCGCACATTCTGCCCATGAGCGATTCGCGGGTCGAGACGCGCGTGGATACGCCTTCGGGAGAAATGAGCTTCGAAGAATATTTCGTGCAGCGCTGGTATCAGGATCCTGTAAAGTCGGTGCGTTTCGCCGGAGCCTCCGACGCTGAACCCGCGCCCGGAGTAATCGAAGCCATCACCTCTGCCGATGCGGTGCTCATCGCTCCGAGCAACCCCATCACCAGCATCGGCCCGATTCTCTCTGTACCCGGAATTCGCGACGCCCTGCGCAGTACCCGCGGCAAAATCGCTGCCGTGAGCCCGATCATCGGCAACGCCCCGGTTGCCGGACCTGCGGGAATTCTCATGACCGCGCAGGGACTGCCTTGCTCGATCGCGGGCGTAGCCAAGGCTTACGAAGATTTTCTCGATCTCCTGGTGTGCGACACCCGCGACGTGCGCCCCGCGGAAGCGCTTCGCAAAGCCGGCTTGCGGGTACAGTGCGCGCAAACCATCATGCGCACGCCGGAAGACCGCGCCGACCTGGCTCGCGCAGTTCTTTCGTCAACGATAAGCGGACTGCTTTCTGACCAGCCAGTTTCTGATAAGGCTGTCTCAGATAAACCTGTTGCTGACAAATCGGCGGCCCGCACCGCCTCTGATCAGCCGTGATCCTCATTCCGGTCAAGAATCTGTCGGCGGCCAAGCAGCGTCTCGCCGCAGTTCTCGATCAACCCGCGCGCACCGAGTTGGCCCAAGCCATGCTGCACGACGTTGTAGCAACACTTGCCGCGTGGCCGCGACGTCCGGCCTGCGCTCTCGTAACCGGCGACCCCTTCGCCGCCGATCTCGCGCGGCAATACGATTTCGAAATCATTCCCGACCCCGCGAATCCCGGCGAAACCGGCGCCATTGAGATGGCGACAAATATCTGCGCAGCGCGCGGCATCGTTAGCACCCTCGTCATCCCGGCAGATATTCCGTTGATTCAAGCCAGCGAGCTCGATGAAATTCTTGAGCGTGCTCCTGAGGAAGGTTCGGTACTGGCGCCTGCTGCCGACGGCCGGGGAACCAATGCCGCCTTCCGCCGCCCCGCGAATCTCTTCCCCTTACGCTTCGGAAACGACAGCTGCAAGCCTCATCTGGCGGCGGCCCAGGCGACGGGCAAACCCTGCATCGTGTTGCACCTTCCGGGAATTGCGGTCGATGTCGACAACCCCAAAGACTTGCAGCAGGTGCTCGCACACCCCGGCAAAACCCGCACCCAGAGCCTGCTTCGGCGCTGGGCGCAAGACAACCGTTTTCTTGCCTCGGGAACGGGGGGCCGATGAGCAAGGCTCGCGCTAGCTCGACAAAACCAGATGCCGTGCGCAGGAAACAATCGGCGACCCGATCCCGTGCTGCACTCAATCTAATCCCTGTCTCCCTCGCCGACGAAATCAATCCCGGTGATTCACTGTCAGACAAACTGCTTCAAGCCTTGCTGCAAGACCGCGTCGCATTCGAGCCCGGAGACATTCTCGTCGTCAAACACAAGATCGTTTCCAAATCAGAAGGCCGCGTCGTCGATCTCGCAACCGTAAAACCCTCTGCCGATTCGATCGCGTGGGCAAAAAAATACAACCTGGACGCCCGCGTCCTCGAGCTTGCCCTGCGAGAAAGCCGCGCCGTCATCCGGCGAGAAAACGGAGTGCTCATCACCGAGACGCGTCACGGTTTTATTTGCGCCAACAGCGGTGTGGATGTCTCGAACGTCGATGGCGGCCACCATGCCCTGCTTCTGCCCGCCGATCCTGACCGCTCCGCTCGCAAACTTCATCGCGAACTCAAGCAGCACACCGGAATCGCCGTCCCCGTCTTGATCACCGACACATTCGGCCGCCCCTGGCGCGAGGGTTTGGTCGATTTCTGCATCGGCATCGCCGGGATGAAAGCGCTGCGCGACGATCGTGGCCGCCGCGATCCGAACGGCTATACATTGCAGGCCAGCGTCGAAGCCATCGCCGACGAACTAGCCTGCGCCGCCGGGCTGGTCTGCGGCAAACTCAACCGCACACCAGCCTGCATCATCCGCGGATTTCCCTACGAACCTGCCGATGGCCGCGCTCGCGACCTGCTGCGCCCCGCAGCCAGCGACTTGTTCCGCTAGGCCCTCGCCAAACCGCAGTCTCTAGGAGTAATTTGGAATACCAACAGGTTTGGAGAATCCCGTGACCCGCCAACTGTCCATCTCAGAACTCGAAAACTTCCCCACCGTTGACTGGTTCGAAATCGCGCCTCGAATCACGCCCGCGGTGCGATCTTCGCTGGAAAGAATTCTGGAAACGCAAGACGGCGCCTCCATTTCACAGAAAGCCGCGTTCACGCTAGCTCACTCCGAAGGCGACGACCTGCTCGGAATGCTCGCCGCCGCCAACCTGCTGCGCGCCGAACTCGCCGGCAACCTCGTCACCTATGTCGCGAATCGCAACATCAACTTCACCAACATCTGCTTTGTGGGATGCAAGTTCTGCGCCTTCAGCCGTGGCCCGCGCGAGTCCGATACGTACTTCCTCAATCCGGATCAGGTCGCGCAAAAAGCCATCGAAGCCTGGCAACTCGGCGCCACCGAAGTCTGCATTCAGGGCGGACTGCCGCATGGCCTGCCTTCATTCTATTATCGAGACATTTTGCGCGCGGTGAAGAATGCCGTCCCGGCCATGCACATCCACGCCTTCTCGCCCATGGAAATCGTCTACGGCGTTGAACTCACGGGTATGCCGCTCGCCGATTATCTCTCGATGCTGCGCGACAACGGCCTGGGCACGCTGCCCGGCACGGCCGCAGAAATTCTCGACGACGAAGTCCGGCACGTTCTTTCAGCCAATAAGCTTTCCACAGCGCAGTGGATCGGAGTCATCCGCACGGCGCACCGCCTCGGCATTCACTCCACCTCGACGATGATGTATGGACACACGGAAACACCCGAGCACTGGGTTCGCCAGATGCTCTTGCTGCGCGGGATTCAAGCGGAAACCGGCGGCTTCACGGAATTTGTCCCGCTCGGCTTCGTGCACCAGAACACGCTGCTCTTTCATCAAGGACTCGCCCGCTCCGGTCCCACGCTAGCCGAGCACTTGAAGGTGCACGCTCTTTCTCGCCTTTTGCTAGCCGGTTCCATCAACAACATTCAGGTTTCGTGGGTGAAGTTGAGCCGGCGCCTGTCGCAACTCTGCCTGCACGCCGGCGCCAACGACTACGGCGGCACACTGATGGAGGAAAACATTTCGCGCGAAGCCGGAGCCACCGCCGGCCAGTACACCAGCCCGGAAGATTTTCAATCGCTGATTCTGGAAATGGGCCGCGTGCCCGCCGAGCGCAACACCACCTACACGCGCATCAAGCTCAAGCAGCCGCTTGAGGAGTTCACCGCAGAAGAAACGCAGGAGCCGGAATTTGCATGAGCGACGCCTCGCGTCCCATCGCCATTCTGGGTGGAACCGGTCCGGCAGGCATGGGAGTAGCCCTGCGCTGGGCGCGCGCCGGCGAAACCATAATCATCGGCTCACGCAATTCACAGCGCGCACAAGAAGCCGCTAACAAGATCAAAGAAAAAGTGGGCAATCAAGCCCGCGTCTCCGGCATGGAAAATTCCGCCGCCTGCGCCGCCGCGGATATTCTCGTCCTCACCGTCCCATTCGAAGGCCAGGCCGCGCTGCTGAAGCAGCTCAAGCCAGCGATCCGCCCCGACAGCATTCTGATCGATGCCACAGTCGCACTCGCTGCCAGCGTCGGCGGACGCCCCTCGCGCACGCTAGGCGTCTGGCAAGGCTCGTCTGCGCAGCAAGCCGCAGAACTCGTGCCCAAAGGGGTAAGCGTCGTCGCGGCGTTTCACAATCTGTCGGCTGAATTATTAAATGGAGACGATCCTCTCGATTGCGACGTCATCGTCTGCAGCGATGACACGAATGCCGCGCAACTCACGCGCGCACTCGCCGCGAAAATTCCCGGAGTCCGCGCCATCGACGGCGGCAAACTCGAAAACGCCCGCATCCTCGAACAGATCACCGCCCTGCTCATCGGCCTGAACATCCGCCACAAAGGCCACGGCGGCATCCGCATCACCGGATTGCCGCCGGAAGCCTACAAGTAGAATTCCAACCACTCAAGCGCTAGAACGAATACTTCAACGAGAACTGAATCAGTCGCGGCGTGCCAATGGTTGAACTAATCGGCGCGGATCCTCCAGCAGATGAGACCGATGCCAAGGCCGGAATGGCGAATGACGGATGGTTGAACAGATTGAAGAAGTCCGTCCGGAATCGTAGATCCTGCCGCTCGCCCAGCTTGAAAGTTTTGTCCAGAGTGAAATCCACATTTTTCTGCGGCGGCCCAATGATGCAGTTGCGCGGCGTGTTGCCGTAAACCGTCGCATCGCTGGGAGAACCGTTGGAGAGCATCGGAGCCAAGGGGTCAGGCGTATAGGCTGCCGGATTCACCCAATTTGCCAGCCGCGATTCCGGGCTTCCGCTGCTCGGCGCATTGCCGCAACCGAAGCCCGAAGCGAAGGTCGCAGTCGACGATGGTGTACTGGCCAGCGCGTAGGCAGTTCCTCCAGCAGGATCGTACACGGTGAACGGCGCTCCTGATTGCAGCACGAGCACGCCGCTGGCTTCCCAACCGCCAAGCGCCGTCTTGGTAAGCCCGTTGGAGTGAGCGAAGAAGGGCAGTTGGTAAACGGCGCTGGTCACCAATCGGTGCCGTCGGTCAAAGTCGGAAAGGCCGCGTGAAGCGCGAGCGTCATTCTGATCGTTAACCCTCGTCAGAAATGCAACCGAAGCAGTAGAGACATCGTCGATCGACTTCGAGTAGGTATAGGCGCTCTGTAAATAAAGCCCCTTGCCAAGGTGATGTGCCAAAGTGGCTTGCAGCGCGTTGTAATGCGAATCGGAGTTGGGCGCGAAGTCTTCGAAATCCCCCGGGGCAATTCCGATATAGGGCGCGCGGAGCGAAGCATTCTCCACGGTCGTGTCGACGATTGTACACGACACCGGAGGAACCTGGGCCTGCAGATTGGCGCAACCTTGTCCGGGGATGACGACTGGGTTCTGTTGCGTCGCCAAAGTGCCCTGATCGGGATCGTAGGTCGAGCGCAATCTGCTACCCTTTGTACCCACGTATCCGATCTCCGCAAACCAGTCGCGACCTAACTCGCGTTGAATCGTGAAGTTCCACTGCTGCGTAGTTCCGACAATCCAGTGCAGCGGAACGGCGAGTTGGATTAATCCATTCACGTTGCCGCTGAAAGTTCCGCCGCAGGCCGTGCCAACACCCGGAAACGTGTTGCCCAGCGTACAGGTCGCAGGGGAACCCTGCAGGATCGCTGCCGTAGGCACATAAGTCTGAGTGGGAGTGGCGCCCAACGCCGGAATGCCGTTGGGAAAGGCGGCGCTGGCGGCAAACAGGTTGGCCAGGCTGTCCGGTCCGGGAAAGAATCCCACGAGAAACGGGTATGTGGGTGGCACGATGGCGAGGTTATCCACCGCTCCCAGATCCTCACGCACGCTGTAGATGCCGTAGCCGCCGCGAATCGATGTGGTGTGATGCCCGCCAAGGTCATAGGCAAAACCAATGCGCGGCTCCCATACGGTGGCGTATTCGTTATTGAGTCCAGCCTGGTTGAGTGTTCCGGTGATGCCGGACAAGCCAAATTTGCTAATGCACTTAGGGTAAACATAGGGTTGTCCGGTTGTGATGGCCAGAGTGGGATCGGTGTTGCCGGTGTGGCAGAGCGTGTCGTAGGGCGCACCCAGAAACTCGTTTCGGAAACCGAGGTTGAGTGTAAGTGTCTTGCTCACCCGATAGTCGTCCTGCGCGAACCAGGCGAAGCCGGGAATGCGGTAGTCGTGGTTGCCGAGGCCGCCGCCGCCCTCACCCAAAAGCGGGGAGCCCTGCAGGAAACTCTGAAAGTCCGAGTAGGGACCGGTCGCGCCCGAGACAAAAAATATCAGCCCGTTATCGGCAATGGGCAGACTGCGGCGCATGGCAACTCGATCAATCTCGCCGCCAAAGCGCAGTTGATGCGGGCCGTGGGTCCAACTCACGGTGTCGACCCATGTGTAGTTGTCAGAAAGCGCCGATTGCAGTTGTGTGGGGTACGCGCCAAAGGCGAACGTATCGAACTGCAGCCGGTATATGTTGGGATCGCCGGCTTGTCCATTCACGCCAGTCGCAGTGGGCAAGTTGATGCCGACCTGCGCATTGGTGACGGGCGGTTCGTTATTCAGCTTGTCGCTGATGATGTTGACCCCAAAGCGAAACTCATTGATCAAGCTGTTGTTGAATACGTGAGTTTCGGTAATGCTGCCAAACCGGCTGTGCAGCGGTATATCCAGCGGGAAGTTGAGGTTATTCGTGCCGGGCTGGCCTCCGGTCTGGATCCCGTAAGAATCGGCTCCGAAGGGTTCGAAAGTGTCGGAATTGGACCAGAAAAAGCGCTCGGACAAACGGTCTTTCCCCCCGCGGAATTCGCGATCCCAGTTCGCCGTGAACTGGTTATCGGTGAACTTGCCAGGATCGGTGATGAGAAAAGGTTCTGCGGTGAGACAGGGTGTGCCCGCGGGCACGTTCGTGAGCAGAGGATACAAGTATCCCCCGGATTGCGCACCGAACTGATTGCTCTGGGCGTTCAACAGATTGAAAGCCACGGGGTCGATGCTGGGCACGCCGCAGTCAGCTTCCATCGCACTCATTGACTGGCGGTCGGCCAGCGGAACATAAGGAATGCCGGGGTTGCCCGGAATATTGATGTAGGTCCCCGGCGAATCCCCACTGCGCTGGCGCGTGCCCTGGAGGTTGAAGTAGAAGTAGCCGAACTTGGCCCGGGAACCGATCGGCCCGCCAAAGTCGCCGCCGAAAATGTTCTGTTGCACGACAACCTTGCCCAGAAAATAATCGTTTGCGTCCAGCGCTGTGTTGCGGAAGTACTCCCAAAGATCGCCGTGAAAACTTGATGTCCCGCTCTTGAGTGTGGCGTTGATGTTGCCGCCGCCGTTGCGGCCTTGCGTGGCGTCGTAAAGGCTGGTACTGACTTTGAATTCCTGGATGGCATCAGGGCTAGGCAGCGGCGTGTAAGTTAATTCACCGAAGGCATAGTCGGCCACGGTGATGCCGTCGATCAGATAATTGTTGTTGTCCTCTCTACCACCGTTGACGTGCATGTAGACCTGGCCGCGGCCGAGCTGCGCGGCGCCGTTCAAGTCCGAAGATGCGCCCGCGGAAAGCGTCAGCAGCTGCTGAAAATTCCGCGTAGCCAGAGGAAGATCGGTGATCGTCTGCGCGCCCAGCGATTGCCCTGTGGTGGCGTCCGTGGTGTTGACCTGCTCCACTTGGGATTGCACTTCCACCACCTCTTTTACCGTACTCACTTTCATAACCGCGGTCATGCGCGTGGTTTCCGTGATGCGCACCACCACGCCGGGAAACTTGGTGTCGGGGAAACCCGCCGCGTTCACTTCCACCGTGTAACTTCCCACGGGCAGCAGCGTAGCGGTGAACAGGCCGGACACGTCTGTCGTCGCCTGACGCAGAACTTCGCCCGTGGCTTCGCTCTTAATGCTCACCTTGGCATTGGCAACTACGGCTCCGGTCGGATCTTGGACCACGCCGCTGATGGCACCGGTGGCGCCGCCTTGCGCGAAGATCATTCCAGTGAAGATCACGCCAGTGAAGACCATCAGGAAAAGACTCGAGGCCAACATCTTCCAAAGTGAATTCATCTTGCCCTCCATTTGGACGATTATCCGTTGCTCCTCCGCGCACGCAAACGACGCGAAGAGAGCAACCAATAGCACAAAGCGATAACATGCCGATATATCACGGTCCATCAATAATGTTCAAGAACTATGCGTACGCATCGGAGAGGCGAATTCGGCGGAGAAGAATTCTTGATGGGACGATTGGAGCTCAACGATTCAGAAGGAATCGCGCATGCCGTGGCCAGAGCTGCAACTGGGACGTTTAAACTGCGGGAGTACTCCGTAAGTTCTAATCTTCCACTGCCTGCACCGTCATCTCCGAGGGTTCGCCGCCGGCTACAGCCTGAGCCAAAATCAACCGCCGCGCTTCCACTCGAATCTTCGGCAGCTGCATCCCGAACCAGCAGGCGCCCAACACCGACGCCAAACCGCCGATCGCTACCGTGTGGGGTGCACCTAAACGCTCGGCCAGGGCGCCGCCAAACAGCGCTCCGATCGGAGCCATGCCCATGAACATCATCGAGTACACGGCCATCACGCGCCCGCGCAGAGCGTCCGGCACCATCACCTGGATCAGCGTGTTTGAGCACGCCATCTGCAGCATCATGCAATAACCCACCGGCAGCAACAGAATCACCGAAACCCAGAACGTGCGTGACAGAGCAAAAATAATAAGACTGGCTCCAAACCCGGCGCAGCACCACGTCACCCACCGTCCCAAGCCCTTCACGCCCTCGCGGAACGCCAGCGTCAGCGCGCCCAGCAGCGCACCCACACCCGTCGCACCCATCAGGATGCCTAACCCGCGCGCCCCGCCGTGCAAGATCTGGTCAGCAAAAATCGGCATCAGCACCACGTAAGGCATGCCCACCAGGCTCACCAATCCCAGCAGCAGCAATAGCGCGCGTATGGGCGCGGTCCGGTTGACAAAACGGAAGCCCTCCATCATGTGCTCCAGCGGCGAGGCCATAGCCGCGCGTATTGGAGCGATCACCCTCATCAGCAGCAATCCGATAATCACCGCGATGTAGCTCACCGCATTGGCAAAGAAGCACCAACCTTCGCCGATCTTTGCCACCAGAATCCCCGCAATTGCCGGACCGATCACGCGCGCGCCATTGAACATCGAAGAATTCAGCGCGATCGCGTTCATCAGATCTTCCTTGCCCACCATGTCCACCAGAAACGATTGCCGTCCGGGAATGTCGAATGCATTCACGACGCCGAGCAAACTCGCCAGCACAAACACATGCCAGACCTGAACTTTGTGGAACAGCGTGAGCGCCGCGAGAATGAAGGCCAGCAGCATCGACGCGGTCTGCGTCGCGATCACAATGTGGCGGCGGTCGAAACGATCGGCGGCGATTCCGCCCAAAGGCGCAAACAGAAACACTGGAACCTGGCTCGCGAAACCCACCGACCCCAGCAGCAGCGCCGAGCCGGTCATCCGGTAGACGAGCCACGATTGCGCCACGCTCTGCATCCACGTTCCGATAAGGGAGATCAGTTGTCCGCTAAAGAAGAGCTGGAAGTTGCGATGACGCAGCGCCCGCCACGCCACCTGCCAGCGCGATAAGCGCTCCGGCGCCGCTTCCGCGCTGGTTACTGCCCCATTTTCCTGAATTGGAATTCTCGACTCAGACATTTATCTTCTTTCGATGACGTTTGCAGCTCTGTCGGATCACTATAACGTGCAAGCCGGCGGCAAATGCTCCCTGGATATATTCCCCACAGTCAAGTTTTCCACCGATCAGTTCCATCTTCCAGGCCGGCCCAATTTTTGACTTCCCAGACTGCCCGGACTGCGCTACAGTGACACTTGCTCTCTCCCCGGCGATCCCATCAAGGAAGGGACACGACCATGACGACTCCTCCGGTTGGTGTTGAACGCCGCATTGGACAACGCTTCGCTTTTAACCTCCCAGTCTCCTTGCGTGACATTGCGACCGCCTCTGAGGGACTCGGTTTCACCCAGGATCTCAGTTCCCGCGGAGCCTTTCTGTTCACCGACATGGCGTTGAGCGAGGGAGCGGAGATTGAACTCACGTTAGAAATGCCCTCCGAGATCACGCTCGGCGACAATATGCGCGTCCGTTGCCGCGGCAGCGTGCTGCGCATCGTCAAACCCACGGACAAAGACGGCTGGAAGCCCGCCCCCGTGGCCGAGACTGAGACCAAATTGTCCGAAATCAAAACCGCCGAAATCAAGATTGGCGAGACCAAGATCGGCGAAACAAAGATCGGCGTCGCTGTCTGCCTGAAGGGTTACGAGTATCTGCCCGAGACTGAGAGCAGTTCCCCGGATTTTCGCCGCATTTCGGCCCTGCACAGCCCCGGCGAGACGCAACGTCCTGCCGCGCCGGTGCCCGGCACTCCGCGCGTTGCGGCCAGCTAATCCCAGGCCGCGTCGCCTCCGTCGCACGAATCGCGGCGAAAAATGAAGACTATCCCGGTCTGGTCCGGGCGCCTCCGAACTTAAGTTCTCTCGCCGCTTCTCAGACCTTTTCAATCTTCGATCCTTGGCTTAGAATGTACGCACTTGCGGCGGCTTCATTGGGGAGTATTCCAGCTGTGCACCTCTGTTTTACGTTTTCTGTTCCGCAGATCGCTTCTCTCCCGTCTCCGCATGTACTGTGTACACCCATTTGGGCAGGCGGTTACTTAGGTCACTTGGCGAATAGTACTTTCTCTTTCTAACATGCAAACACCGAGAGAAATCAGCGAGAATCGCGCCATGCATGGGATCGCCGTCGCCCTCTTGACCGAGGACGGGGAACATTTATCCGAGTTGCAGAGACGAGTCGAGGCTACCCGCCTCGGTCGGGTCGTGTTCAGCAACGTCGGCTTTCCCGCCGGACCCACCGACCCCATCCTGCGCCAGATTCAGGATTTGCGCGCCGAAGTCGTCGTCGTTGACATCTCCGCCGAGAATCCTCAACGCGCCATCAAAGCCATCGAGCTGATTCAAGCCAACACTCTCCAGCTTGCCATTTTCGCTAACGGAAGCATGCAACAACCCGCGACGATTGTAGCCAGCATGCGCGCCGGAGCCGGGGAATACCTGGATCACGCTGCCGGCCCTGAGGCTCTGCTCGAAGCGCTCACGCGTTTCAGCTCCAACCGCACCCGCACTCGCGGGGGCGCGGGCAAAGCTCGCATCTTCACTTTTCTCAGCGCCAAAGGCGGCGCCGGCGCGACTACCGCAGCCGTCAACACCGCCATTGCCTTGCAGCAAGCGTATGGCAGCGTGGTTCTGGTCGACTTCGCTCCCGTCGGCCACGCCCAACTGCATCTCAACCTGCGCCCCAGTTTCGGAGTGCCCGATGCGCTCGAGAACCTGCACCGCCTCGACGCTTCCCTGCTCGAGGGCCTGATGACCCCTGCTCAAGACGGCCTGCATCTTCTCGCTGGCCCACAGCAGCCTTATCACGCCATCCCCACCCCGGCCGAGTTGGCGCGCCTCTTCGATCTTCTCGTAAATCATTACCGTTACGTCGTGGTCGACGTCTCCAGCCGCCTCGATTCCACCACGCGCCTGCTCTCCGATCTCTCAAACGCAGTGCTCATGGTCGCTCAAACCGACGTGGTCACGCTGTGGAGCGCCAGCCGCATCCATACCTTCCTCGAAGAAGGCGCAGGCCGCAACCGGCTCCGCATGGTTTTGAATCGCTACAAGAAAATCCCCGGTTTCACCGACGAAGATATCGAGAGTGCCACGCGCTGCAAGGTTTTGTGGAAGATTCCCAACGCGTTTCACTCCATCTCACCGGCCATCGATCACGGTACGCCAGTGGTTTTGCAGGAAAGTCTGGAAGTGAGCCGCTCGTTCCGCGCGCTGGCTGCGGCCTTGGCCGAGGCTTCCACCACCGCTGAAGGCGGCCTCGATCTCGTCTACGCGCAGGAAAAGCCCGACGTCAAAAAGAAGGTCGCCAACCGCCTCCTCATCACTCCCGCCCGCGCTGGGCAATAAGCCCTGATTGTCATCCTGAACAAGCGTTTTTTGCGCAGTGAAGGATCCGGGCGAGCCGCGCGATGTGTCGCGCTTTTTGCGACACAATAATCGCGCATTTGGCTCGCATCCTTATCGATTCTTACCACTCCCACCCTCATGTCCTCCTAGCTACCCTGAAAGCTAGTTTTCCATCTAACATAGAGAGATGCGCCAAGCCCCGGGCTCGCTCCAGGAAGCAGAGACGAAACCATCGGCCCCGGAGCTGATCCTCCTCACCGCCCCCGAACCCCGGTCTCGCGCCTTCCTGCAGAATCTGCGCGAGCTGTTTCGCCAGCCTGAGCGGGCTCCGTTACGTCTCGAGTCGGCCCCGGCTGCTTTTTGGCCCGACGTCTTCGTCGACCGGGGACTGCCCTGGCGCCGCTTCGCGCATTCAGGCGCCTATCACGTTCTCACCCTCGTTTTGATCTGGGCGGGATCACGCTTCCTCGCTCTGCAGCCTCACGCAGCGTCCCAACCCGCGTTCACTCATGCCGACGTCGTCTACTACACACCCTCCGAGTATCTGCCGCCACTCGATACACGCCGTTCGACCTCTACCCGCGCCCGCAAGGCCGATCCCGAATACTCCGCGCAGCCAATCATTTCCGTGCCTCCTGAAGCCGACAACCGTTCGCAGACCATCGTCACGCCGCCCAACATCAAGCTGCAGCGCGACGTTGCCTTGCCCAACGTCGTCTCCCTGCTCGAAAAAATGCCCGGCACCCCGCAGATGCCGATCCGCCCAGCTCCGGTCGTTCCCGCATCGGAGATTTCGCGTCTGGCACCGCGAATGGAACGCGCAGTGATCGCGCCGCCGCCAGCCATGGAAACCAATTCTGCCCGCCGCTTAGGCGATCTCAACATCGGACACAGCTCGGTGATTGCGCCGGCTCCGCAACTTTCCCTGAACGAACAGCACGCAGCCGGGGGCCGCGGGACCACAATAAGCAAACACTCGCTCCAGGTAATTGCGCCGCCGCCCTCCCTGGCCGCGACAGGACGCTCCCACTCGGGCCAGGGTATGCTCGCGCTCAACCTCCATCCCGCAGTAGGAGCGCCGCCCGATCCGGCAGCCGGCAATCGCCGTGGCAACTTCGCTGCTACTCCAGAAGGCCATCGCGGAGCCTCCGGTGCGCCCGCCACAAGCGCTGGAACCGGCAAAACAGATGGAAGTGGCGCCGGCAAGAACAGCGGCAACCTGCCTTCGGGGTTGTACGTCGGCAATCCAGCTGCGAAGAGTTCGAGCGCCTACTCCGTCAATCCGCGCCTGATGGCGAACGCGCGTTCGCCGCGTGTCGACACTGCGCAGACGCTCCAGCCAGCAAACGCCAGCAAGCTCTCGGATGTAGAGCGCGCCGTCTTCGGCGACCGCAAATACTACTCTCTCAGCCTCAACATGCCCAATCTCAACTCCGCCGGAGGTAGTTGGATCATCCGCTTCGCCCCCTTGCAGAAGGATTCGATTCCAGGCACCCCGTCCTCCCGCGCCGCAGCGAACGATCCTCCTGCTGAAGGTTCATCCCGAAGCGATCTCTCCGCACCCGTGGCCACGCGCAAAGTCGATCCCGCCTATCCTCTCGAGCTGATGCGGCAGAACGTCGGCGGCACGGTCATCCTCTACGGGGTAATCCACACCGACGGCACCGTCGGCAGCGTGCGAGTATTGCGCGGAGTCGACGATCGCCTCGCCCAGTTCGCCACCGAAGCGATCGCCAAGTGGAAGTTTGAGCCGGCAACCCAGAACGGCGCTCCTGTGGATGTAGAAGCAACCTTCTGGATTCCATTCCATCCATCAAAAGCGAACCCGAACTTCTGAGGTCGGGGATCTGGCAACTGAAGTCGTGCCTCACCTGGGCTTTACGCGGTGGAGAAGCGCCGCGCTTCGACGGGCTCATCAGAACGAGGACAAGAAGAAGGTCAACATTTAGGCCAGGGAGCGTTCCGTAAGTCGGGGACGCGTCCTTGGAACCGCCGTTGACTCTGTCTATTCACGGCCGTATAATCCGCCGACTCAGGAAACCGGTCCACATTACACTTTGTAAAGTGACCCCGCCTGCGGCTCTCCTGAGTCGGCCCCAAGTGTAATCCCGTCAATCCCGCACGTTTCTGGAGGAAGGTTATGTTCAAAAACACACTCAGGTTTCACTACATCGCGCTAAGCCTTGTGCTTGTCTGTTCAATCCTTGGAACTGCTCACATTGCCTATTCGGCCACGGGTCGGTCGATCCCCAATAACACGCCTCCATTCACCCAGACCGCCCACAAAATTGGTCCCACGGATTCATCCCAAACCATAGAGGTAACGGTTTGGCTGAATGTTCACAATCGCCAACAACTGGATTCGGTTGCGGGGGAGCTATATAAGCCCAGTTCGCCGCATTATCGCAATTGGCTGAAGTTCTCTCAGATCGCGGCCGACTACGCGCCCACCGCCGAAGAAGCCAGAACGGTTACGGAGTTTCTTACGGCTAACAAACTGTCCATAGTCCTGGCCGATCCCAACAACTTCTTCGTCCGGGCGCAAGGCACTGTGGCACAGGTTTCTGCCGCATTCCATGTCGAACTTAGCAATTTCAATGTGAAGGGTCAGGTTATACGCGCAAACACCACTGACCCTTATATCGAAGGTCCCGCCGCTGCTTTGGTGCATCTTGTTTCGGGACTCAGCAATCAGCATTCTCAGATTGCTCCGGTTCAAAGGTCTAGCCCGTCGGCTGCCGCCTCGTCTCCTTCGGAGAAGTCCGCCGCTGCTCAAACTGATTCGTCCCTGGGTGCTTTTTTCAGCTCGAATTGCTTCTCCTCTCCCGTAACCGACAACCTTACGACCAACGGCGGACTCCCGGCTGCTAGCTTCACCGGCAACTTGTATGACAGCACAAACATCGGTGGCTGCGGATACACTCCTCCGGAAATCCAGGCCGCCTACAACCTCACCGGGCTGTACAAAGCAGGCCATAACGGAAAAGGACAGACCATCGTTATTTTCGAAATCTGCAACACAGCTACGATTCAGGCGGACACAAATGCGTTCTCGTCGCAATTCGGTTTGCCCGCTCTTACGTCGTCGAACTTCAGCGTCATCGAGTATCCGGTTCCGGCCCCCTGCAACTATCCGGATGTCGAGGAGAGTCTCGATGTGGAGTGGGCGCACGCCATCGCGCCAGGCGCTAACATCGTTGTCCTAGTCACGCCCAATGTGCCCGACTCCGGGTTCCCTCAGGATGTCGACCTTGCCTTGCTCTATGCCGTCGCCAACCATCTGGGCAATTCGGTGTCGTTCAGCTACGGGCTGCCGGAGTTCCTTATCGCACCCGCCGACCTCGAGCAAACCAATCTGATCATCGAACTCGCGGCTGTCTCCGGTATTTCAGCCAACTTTTCTTCAGGAGATTCCGGCGACTACACCGACGGGTTCCCTGGAGTCACTCCCTCCGTCATCTATCCCGCAGATTCGCCATACGCGACGGCGGTGGGGGGCATTTCTTTGGCGTTGAACGGCAGCAATGCGATCAAGTGGCAGTCCGGATGGGGCACCAATGTCAACCTCCTGGATGACACTGGCTTCGTGTCCGATCCTCCGTTTGGCTTTTTCGATTTTGGTTCGGGCGGAGGTCCCAGTGCGTTTTACCCTAAGCCAGGCTTCCAGCACAAGCTGCCCGGGAGTTTTCGTCTGTTGCCGGATGTCGCCTGGATTGCTGATCCGTTCACGGGTGTTGTGATCGACTTAACGGAGAATAGTGTCTATCCGCCTCGGGAATGGTTCGCTATCGGAGGGACGAGCGTAGCTTGTCCCATGTTCTCCGCTCTGTGGGCGATTGCCAACCAGGAGGCTGGCACACCACTCGGCCAAGCCAGTCAGTATGTTTATTCCATGCCGTCTTCCACAATTACAGATATCGTTCCGGTTGGGTCGAAAACGAACGTAGCCGGGGTCGTCGCCGATGAAACCGGCACGACGGCTTACAGCGCCTCCGATCTGGCTCAGCCGCTCGATGGCACGACGGTGTTCGACGACGCGCTGTGGAATATACCCCTGAACCAGGGCACCGTTCAGCTCGTCACATTCGGAACGGATACTCATCTGCAAACTGCACCCGGTTGGGACGATGTCACCGGAGTCGGAGTCCCCAACCCGAAGGCGTTCGCGGATTTCTTCAAACCATAGCTCAGACAACAAATGCGTCGCAACGGGCCGCCCGCTGTTCGGGCGGCTTTCTTGCATCAAGCGAAAGGCGATTGCCAAGTGGCAATTTCAGCCCGCTACCAAAACGGCTCTCCCGTTGATGTGGAAGCAACCTTCTGGATCCCGTTCCATCCCGTAAGTGCAGGACCAAACTTCTGAAGGCAGGTCTGGGGTCTGGGGCCTGGGGTCTCGGGGCTTGGGCTTGGGCCTCGCCGAACCAACTGAGTCGCGAAAGCGACGGCATTCACTTTGGCGTGAAGCCGAAAGAGACATGATGTTGTTTTGATCCGAAGGGCGGCAACGCTACCTAGGCTTGTGGCCGGGCCAGCAGACTTTGCAATGCCTGAATCAGGGCCAGTGAATTGTTTTCCACTGATTCCGTTGACTTCATAAAAAACGCCGCTGCACCCTCTTTCAGGAGCTTGGCTTCATTCGCTTGCCCAAGTCCACTCAGGACGACGACTGGGATGTGCTTCACCAGCGCGTCCGCTTTGAGAGCCCGAAGGACATCTAGTCCCGACATTTTGGGCAACATCATATCGAGCAAAATAAGATCGGGAGGGTTTTCCCGAGCGGCGCCGAGACCTTCATCGCCGTCCGCCGCATAAACCACATCGTACCCCGCTCTGATGAGCGCCCGTCCATTTGTGGTCCGCTGGAACTTGCTATCTTCGATCAGGAGTATGTTCATCTCTTCTCTCCGCCAACCAACTAGTGTATAAAGCTCTGCTCACGAGGATGCCCAGGACCAGACGCAGCAAAAGATCAAGAGCAATGTGCCGCTGGAAACCAAAGAGACCATTCACGGTGCCTTGTGAATGGCATACTCTTCTGCTGATACATGCTTGGGAGCACTGCACCTTTTATCTCATCCTTCAGGGAGGCGCTGTTAGTGACGCTTGGCCACTGGCAGCTTGCGCAGGCCACACGAAGCCAACGGCGTACCATTAGAACTGTCCACCACTTCCTGTGCACCGGCCAGACCTGCTGTTTAGCAGGGTTAACCTGCCGGATACAAGAATTGAGCGCGGAATGTGTCTCTTCATCGCAAGAAAAGTCGAGGGTGGACGGCCCGCAATCACGCTCCGGTTCTTCCCTGGAACCACCAGAAGTCAACTGTTTGTTAACAGATTGCACTCAAACCCCCGGTGAATGCGGCGGAGACTTTCTGCCTTTCACTTTTCCACACCCGTGTTGTGACATCTGATCTTGTGCCCAACATCAAACTTGCGCGATCATGGTCGAGGCCGTGACAGTCGGGAGAACCCACATCATCGAGCCCTTAAGTCCTTTGTCGTCTAGATTTTGACCTCTAAGTTCTTTGATATCCGGATTTTGCACGGAATTTCCTGCTAACGTGATGATTCCAGTGATGGGAGGGGGGAGGGGGATACCCCGATTCCAGCACGCAGAAGCGCAAAGTCGCGACCGCCCAGCGACTCCCAAATAACTTTATTTTGCGCCAAAAATGCACAGGAGACGGAGCGCCCGTCACCGGTTCAGTGTGTCTGGGTACTAGGTTCTAGGTACTGGGTACTGGGTACTGGCGACTAGCTTCCCTACGCCTTAGCGCCCTTCTTCTTCTCCAGCGCAGCGTAGATTGCGGGGTCGGTGCAGACTTCGTAGTAAGTGCGGTCGGTCCATCCCAGGACGGAGAAATCTTCTACCTTGATTCGCGGCACGCGGCTTTCGCGCACCACGATCTTGCGAAAAATATCGCGATCGACCGGAACGGTACCGCTCGACAGCTTGTACTCTCCCTTATCCGACGCCATCGAAAGCGGCAGCTTCACAGTCAGCGGCACCAGGGAAATCTCCTGCTCCAGTTTGCGGAAGGCCTCTTCATTCATGCGAATGCCGCCCAGATTGAAGCTCACGATGGAGTCTTCAGCGTTCGCCGCCGGATCCGCAGGCGCTTCAGTGGTCTGGAAGACATAAACATGGAACGGCCCGGCCTGCGATTCCATCACCTTGCGCGCCTGCTTGTTGCACGAAGAAAGGCGGTCGCTTTGGTTCAGCGCTTCGGAAATCATGATCTGATGTTCGCCGTCCATCAGATACAGCGGCGCCGATTCCTGCAGCGTGATGCCCACACCCAACTCCAGCCCCGGCATGCCCGAGCGCTGCATCAGTTCGTTGTAGCCGCGCACAATCTCGATGATCTCGCGAGCCAGCACGCAAGCCCGGCTCACAGCCAGTCCAGGTTCGCCGGCGCGCTCGAGGATTGCCAGGATGATCGCATCGCCCTCAAGAAAAACTTTTTGCGCTCCGTACTTGCTCAGGAGCTTGTTCACCGGATCGTAAAAATTCAAGCTGAAGTACGATGCCGGATTAAGCCCTTTCTCCATGAGCGTTCGCGTGAGCCGCGTCGAGTCGCGCACATCAGCCTTGAGCACCACGTGGCGCAGGACGCGATCTTCCTCGGGCTGCTGCGGTTGCTCCGCGGGAAGCAGGAATTCATAGAGCGTCCCGTTCATCCGCGAAAGCTCGCGCAGCTTTTCAGTGTTTACGAGGTTTACCGAGTCGAGCGCCGCGTTCAGCACTTCCAGCCGCTTCAGATCGCGGTGATAGTGAGAGAAATCCTGCAAGAAACGCGCTGCCACTTTGGCCCGCTCCGCGCCGCGGCAACTCGCAACCTTCGCAACCGCCGCATACAAGCTGGCAGGCGAAAGCTTGCCGTGTTCCTGAATCATGCGCTCCACGCGATCGCACTCAGGTCGCGAGATCAATGCATTCTTCAATTGCTGCGGATTGATTCGCGGAGCGTATTCGCTAAGCAGCGGAACCGTGTGATAGGAGGCAATGACATGCTCCATCACCTGTTCGTCTTCGAGCAGCCGCACCCATTGCGCCAAACGTTCCTGTTTAGCAACGCCTTCCGCCGTGGAATCATCGGGCGTTCCAGTGCCGACCAGAGCGCGGGCATTTTCCGGAGCGCACAGCCAGGCACTAATGGTGTCGCTCGTGGTCTCTTCGCCGTAAACCGAACGCACAAAACTCCAGACCACGTCCTGCAAGCGTCCGTAGCGGTCGGGATCACGATCCCAGTTGCCGAGCATTACATAGTGTTCGGCGCACAGATAGTCGTCGCGGCCATCCTCGGAGAACGCCAGGCGATTCACGAACAGCCCATAACTGCCGAGGCCCGCCATGCCCGGTTCTTGCTTCGCGTCTGCTGTCTTCGCGTCTTCAGTCTTAGTTTCTGCAGTCTTGGCTTCTCCGAAGAACGACCGGCGGGTGCGCGCCAGCGTTTCTTTTTCGATCTCGCGCAGGGTCTCGAACAGATCTTGCCCGGTCTTGCGCAGAATGATTTTCTTTCGCACCTGGAAGCCGGCCACGCGCTCGCGATACTCCACGCCTTTGCCCTGCCGTATGCCGTCGTAGGTCTTGAGCAGAACGCGGCAGCGTTCGAGCACCTGTGCAAACTGCAGGTTCATCTCCATGCGGAGAAACTTGGTGACCGCCAGCCGGGCCAGCAGATCGACGGAAATCTTTTCTTCCTTCTTCGCGCGATTCAGTGCCGCAAGGTGCAGTTCGGCCAGCACCGGCTTCCAGTCAGCTTTTTCGGCCGGGGTGCGACTTTGGCTGGCCGCGGCGCTTCGCATCCACGAAGGTCCCTGGTTTCGCTGAGGAGTCTCGGCCGCGAGCAGTCCTTCCAACTCGCCGTGGCGCACGATCAACCGCGTGATCTGCGCCCGCGCCGCATCGACAAAGCGCGGGCTCAGGACGACGTCGTGACGCAGGTTGTCGACTCCGACTGCCAGCCCTTCAAGGGCAAGCGATGGCGCAGCGGCAATCATTTCCGGCGGCGCCAGTTTCTCTGGCTCCTTGCCGAGACGGAAGATGGGAAGTCGAGGCATTCGCGAATCGTCAGATTCTTGGAAGTTGCTGATTACACATGTACTATCGAGGCTAGCACGCACAGCGCGGCAGCTAAAGTTACGCAAGTTACGTGCGTGACGTCTGATTTTGCAGAGGAAGAGAATTTCACACTGCTCGAAGAATTGCCTTCTCTCGAAGATGTAGAATCGATGGCGTCGCGGCAGCTTGCCGCCAACAACGACCCAAAACAAAATCAGGAGAACTACTATGGTCAGCTTCTCCGTTAACGGCAAACGCGTCGATCTTGACGTTGATCCTTCCACCCCCTTGCTCTGGGTCATCCGTGAAAATCTCGGTCTGACTGGAACGAAATACGGATGTGGCATGGCGCAATGCGGTGCATGCACCGTGCACATCAACGGAGAAGCAGTCCGGTCCTGCGTCGCTCCGGTATCGCACGCGGCAGGAAAGGTCGTTACGACAATCGAGGGGCTTTCCCCTGATCTCAGTAGCCCATTGCAACGGGCCTGGCTGGAAGTGGACGTTCCCCAATGTGGCTACTGCCAGTCTGGACAGCTGATGAGCGCGGCTGTGCTGTTGCGCGAGAAACCGCAGCCGACTGATGACGACATTGACGATGCGATGACGGGCAACATCTGCCGTTGCGGGACCTATCCGCGGATTCGGCGAGCCATCCATCTTGCAGCGGAGATGGTTGCCAAGAGAGGTGCCCGATGAACAGTCCAATGACACGCACGGCGATGGAGCGCACCGGAATGCAACGTCGCGACTTCTTGAAGATTTCGGTAGCGGCCAGCGGCGGCCTGTTGATCGGCTTTCAGTTTCCCGGGATCAGCAGCCTGGCATCGGCCCAGGCATCCATGAATACATTTATGCCCAACGCCTTCGTGCGGATCGGAACCGACGAACGGATCACCGTCATCGTGAACCATTCCGAGATGGGACAGGGAGTCTACACTTCCCTGCCCATGCTGCTGGCCGAAGAACTCGATGCCGACTGGACCAAGGTGGGCTATGAGTCCGCTCCCGTCGACCCCAAGTACAACCATCCCGCGTTCGGCATGCAAATGACAGGGGGAAGCTCCAGCGTATGGTCGGGACTGGAACAGTTTCGTCAGGCTGGTGCGGCCGCACGCGCCCTGCTGATCGCCGCGGCGGCGCAGCAATGGAATGTGGACCCGACTGCCTGCCGCACGGAGTCAGGAGCAGTGTTTAGCGGATCGAATCGCAAGTTGACATATGGCCAACTGGTTAACGCGGCGGCGAAGCTCACGCCTCCGGAACACGTAGAGCTGAAAGATCCCAGGACGTTCAAACTGGTTGGTAAACCAATCAAGCGGCTCGACACTCCAGAAAAATTGAACGGCAAAGCAGTCTTCGGAATCGATGTAAAGTTGCCGGGAATGCTGACCGCTGTGATCGCCCGCCCGCCCATCTTTGGAGCGAAGATCAAGAACTTTGACGATTCCCGGGCCCGATCGATGCCGGGTGTGCGCAAGATCGTCGCTGTTCCTGCGGGCGTAGCAGTAATCGCAGACACTTTCTGGCAGGCCAAAATGGCGAGAGACGTTCTGCAGGTGGATTGGGACGAAGGCAGCATGCAGAACTTCAGCACCAGTCAGATGATGCAGGAGTTCCGCGAGCGCGCGAAGACGCCAGGCACCAGCGTTCGCAAAGATGGCGATGCGGAGAGCGCGCTGGCCAATGCGGCGAAGAGGATTGAGGCTGTGTATGAAGTTCCCTATCTCTCTCACCTGATGATGGAACCGCTGAACTGCGTGGTGGGTTTGCGGGCGGATTCGTGCGAGGTCTGGACTGGCTCGCAGTTTCAAACCATCGATCGCGCCAACGCAGCCAAAATCGCAGGACTGCCGAACGAGAAGGTGCAACTCCACACCACGTTTCTGGGCGGCGGCTTCGGACGCAGAGCGAATCCGCAGTCAGATTTTGTGGTGGAAGCGGTTCATGTGGCAAAAGCGGCGGGCGCCCCGGTGAAAGTGATTTGGACGCGCGAGGATGATATGCGCGGCGGCTGGTACCGGCCGGCGTTTCTGCATTCTATCGAGGGCGGCATCGACGCGAGTGGTAATCCCGTTGGCTGGAGATCGCGGCTGGTGGGTCAGTCGATCATGGCTGGGACACTGTTCGCGGCGATGATGATGAAGGGAAAAGATTACGATCCTGCGTCCGTGGAGGGGGTTGACGATCTGCCCTACGCGATCCCGAACTTGACCGTCGAATCGCACCAGGCGGAGATCAACGTTCCGGTCCAGTGGCTGCGGTCGGTTGGACACTCTCACACGGCATTCGCCGTCGAATGTTTTGTCGATGAACTCGCCGCGCTCGCCCAGAAAGATCCTTACCAGTTCCGGCGCCAGCTCTTGTTGAAACAGCCCCGGCATCTTGGCGTGCTCGACCTCGCGGCCCAAAAAGCAGGATGGGATAAGCCTTTGCCGAGAGGGGTGGGGCGCGGGATCGCGGTACACTTTGCTTTTGGGAGCTATGCGGCGCTGGTTGCCGAGGTTTCAGTTGCGGACGGCAAGGTTCGCGTGCATCGCATGGTCTGTGCGGTCGACTGCGGCCAGTACGTCAACCCAGGAATTATCGAGGCGCAGCTCCAGGGAGGCGCAATTTTCGGCGCGTCGGCGGCGCTTTTCCAGGAGCTCACCTTCGAGCACGGACGCTTGCAGCAAACCAACTTTAATACCTTTCCCGTGATGCGCATCAACGAATGTCCGGAGATTGAAACCTATATTGTTGAAAGCAACGAGAAAGCTGGCGGGATTGGAGAGCCCGGCGTTCCGTGCGCTGCATCAGCGATCGCGAATGCTGTGTTTGCGGTTACCGGGAGGCGCATCCGCCGGTTGCCCATTCGTCTGACGGAGGCGGTATGAAGCGCTTGCATCTCGCATTTCAGCCGTGGGTGGCGACCCTGATCGCGTTCGGCATCGCCGGAGCACTGTGGCTTTCGGGTTCAGTAGCCGCAGCGGAACCACCAGCCGAGAAAAAAATTGCTGCAGCCGAAGCCGGCGGCGATGGAGCGCTGTTCACCGCATTTGTTCCTGTGCTGCGTCATCCCCGCTGCATGAACTGTCATTCTCAGGGAGATTATCCGCGACAGGGGGATGACGGGCATCCGCACGCAATGAACGTAAGGCGCGGCCCAGATGGTCACGGCGTCACTGCGGAAAAATGCAGCACCTGTCATCAGGATCATAATCTCGCGGGTGCGCATCTGCCGCCCGGCGCACCCAACTGGGGTTTGCCGCCTGCCAGCATGCCGATGATCTGGCAAGGACTGACCGACGCGCAAATCTGCGAATCGATCAAGGATCGGAAGCAAAACAGAAACCGCAACCTCGATCAACTGGTCGAGCACCTTACGGAAGATAAGCTGGTAATGTGGGCCTGGGATCCCGGCGAGGGTCGAACCCCGGTACCGATGCCGCACGATGAGTTTTCCGCGAAAGTAAAGCAATGGCAGGCGGCCGGAGCGCCTTGTCCGGCGAGGTAAGCTTCTCTCGAGGCTGAGCGCGACCTACTGGCTCTTGATTCGCGCCGCTTCGAACTCATCGCCCTTCTGCCAGCCGATGAGTTTGGTGAAGCTGGCCGCTTCCCAGCCCAGAGCGAAGCCGAATCGCGCCATTGCGCCGTCGCCGACGAAATCCATCTCAGGATGGTATTCGTCGCTCGGCTGGTGATACCGCTTCTCCGTGTACTCTTTGTCCTGCGCCAGACCCCAGGCTTCGTCGTGACCTTTGAACTTCATGCCTTCGTTGATTGAGAATGCGGGAATGCCGACGCGGGCCAGACTGAAATGATCGGAGCGGTAGAAATGTCCGGCTTCGGGGCGGGCATCCGGACGGATTGCCATCCGAAACTCCTTGGCCATAGCCTGCACCCACGGATAGAATGTCGTGCGCTCCGCACCTGAAACTTCCACTTCCTCTGGCGCACCGAACGGCTGCACGTTGTCGTAATTCAGATCCAGCGCAATCTTTCCCGCGGGAACCGGCGGATGCTTGCCCAGAAACTCCGAACCCAGCAGTCCCTGCTCCTCGGCCGTGACTGCCGCGAAAATGATTGACCTTCCTGGCCGGTCTTTGGCGACACTGAACGCTCGCGCCAGTTCCAGCAAAATGCCGCAGCCCGTCGCGTTGTCGGCGGCGCCGTTGAAGATGTTGTCGCCCGGCATGTCAGGACGGATGCCAAAGTGGTCGTAGTGCGCCGTGTACATCACCGCTTCGTCTCTCAGATTGCGGTCAGAACCCGGCAGCATCGCCACCACATTATTCGATTCGAAGTGCCGCACGTTGCTCACCATGTGCGCCTTCAGCTTCGTTCCCAGATTCACGGGATGAAACTCCCGGGTGCGCGCATCCGCCATCATCTTTTCCAGATCCATGCCCGAGTCCGCTGCCAGTTTCCGCGCCACGTCCAAGCTGCACCCAGGACGCGACCTTCAACACCGGGCCTTCCACCTTCAAATAAGACTTCTCCCCGGAATTCGAGTTCCGCACCACTTCCCAGGGATAACTTGCCATGTCTTCTTTGTGGATGAGAATCACGCCCACTGCGCCCTTGCGTGCTGCTTCTTCGTATTTGTAAGTCCAGCGGCCGTAGTAGGTGAGGGCTTTGCCTTTGAAGAACTTCGGATCGTCCGACGGCGGTTCGTTCACCAGCATGAGCAGGACTTTGCCGCGCACGTCCACGCCTTTGTAGTCGTCCCAGTTGTATTCCGGCGCTTCAATGCCATATCCCACGTAGACGATCTCGGCGTCCACATCGGACTGCGCTTGCTGGGTCTGATCGTAGGCGACGTACTCGTCAAGCGGCTTCAGATCCATCGCGGCACTTTGTCCCTGCTTGGGCACGAGCGAAAACTTGGTTTCGGGAAGCGTCGTGATCCCGACGAGAGGTACTTTCTGCAAGTAGGACCCGTTGTCACCTGCCGGCTTCAATCCATATTCCGCAAATTGCGTAGCAATGTATTCGGCGGCTATGTCGCCGCCGCGCTGTCCCGTGCCGCGGCCTTCGAGCAGATCATCGGAGAGAAAGCGGACATGCCAGCGAATGTGTTCGGGGTTGATGGTCTCCATCGCGGCAAATGCCGCGCCCGGGAGGCGTACTGAAACGGCCTCGCGCTTGGTCGGGGCCGGTACGGGGGTTGGAGGGGCGCCGCCCTCCGCCATTGTCCAGAGGCCAAGCATCGCCAGAAGTCCAAGGCATACGCTTCCCCTTACCCTTGCTTGCATAAACAGTTCTCTCCCCCACCGAGCGACGGACACACTGAAGAAAGCTTTGTAGAATGACTGAGGGCAATTGTAACGGACGGAAGGGCTTTCCTTATAGAGAGTTACGAGTGGTCGGCAGCACGGGAGGTCACGCACTCTCGCGAGTTTGATAGTGTACAGGCGAGACTTAATTTGGACGGCTTGTTTGCTCGATTCGGTCAGGCCCCTTGAAGGTTCGGGGGCAGCGCGCCCATAGAGCACCGTGTCAGGCTATGTGTTCTCCGAACAAAGTACGGACGAGAGCTACTGTATGCAACGCAGATCATTCCTGAAGGGCGCGGGAGCGGTTACCGTGGTAGTCGCGGGCGGTGGAGTGTGGCGCGCCTACGATCAGGGGGTCTTCAGCGTCGGGGAGGGGCCGGCCTACGAGCCCTGGAAAGATTGGCGCAAGGATTCGAATAATCAAGACGGAACCCTGGCGTTGGTGCGTGCCGCGATTCTAGCCGCCAGCCCGCACAACACACAGCCCTGGCTTTTCAAGGTGACGAATTCGTCGATTGAGTTATATGTCGATACCAGCCGGAATGTGGGAGCGCTCGATCCCTATCTTCGAGAGGAGCACATCGGGATGGGTTGCGCCCTGGAGAACCTGATGCTGGCTGCGGCCGCTAATGGCTATCGGGCGACCGCGACGCTAGTTCCTGGAAAGCTTGGGCCGATTCCGGCTGACGCCGCGCCGAAACTTTTGGCACACGTCGATTTAGCCGCGGGCAAACGAGAGGAGAGCGAGCTTTATGCGGCGATCCCGCGGCGCCACACGAATCGCTCTGCCTACATCCCGGAGAAACCGATCCCCCCTGCGTTCATCGGTGCTCTGAGCGGCCTGACCAGCGACGAACCGGACGTCAAAATCTTCCTCTTCACCGCGGAAGCTGACCGAAAAAAATTTGTGGAAATCAGTTCCGCGGCGAACACCGAACTTTATTCTGACCCGGAGGTAGATCGTGGCAGTGATCGATGGGTTCGCATCAATTGGAGTTCGGTCCAGAAGCTTCGCGATGGACTTACCGTTGACGCTTTTGGATTGCCGCCAATCACGACCGCGGTAGCCAAGATGATGCCTTTGTGGATGCTGCGCCGGACTGCCTCGCGAGGACCAAAAAACGGGTATTCGAACCTGATGCTGAGTGCGCCGTTGATTGGCATCATTGCGGTGCACGACCGTTACGACCAGGAACACTGTCTGCGCGCGGGCCGGATTTGGCAGCGCGCGCACTTGCTGGCAACGGCTCGGGGCCTGGCCGGACGTCCCTGCAACGAAGCAGTGGAACTGCTCGACCACGACAAGGCGCTGGGAAAATTAGCTAAGCGAAGCGCCTGGCTTGGCAATGTCATGGGGGATTACACGTGGCAGCCGACCTTTGTTTTCTATATGGGCCATCCCACATTGACGGCCCGGGCCAGCCCACGGCGGCCGATTGAAAAGGTGATTGTTTGACGTATGAGGCGGTTAAGTGACACTAAGTTCGGTTGAGTCGGTCCCGTCTTGCTTAGTCAATCTTTACCAGGTCAATCTTTACCCGGTCAATCTGTCTGCTGGTCAAACTCTTCAGCCCGCGACCGCGGGATCAATTCTTCGAGCTTCAACCAGCGCGGAAATCCCGCACATCTTCTCCCGGCTTGAACACGGTGACGGGAGAGATATTCCCAGACTCCGCCATCCTGCGGCTGATCTCGGTGAAGTCGGCCTTTACCCAGCCGACGCTGGAGACTTCGATCTTGCCATCCTGCGCGATCCAGAAGATGCTCGGGACATTGGTTAACCCATAGGCGTTCGACGCGGGATAGGTATCCCTGTCGTCGAGCAGCACGGGAAAGGTCACGCCAAATTCCCTGGTGAAGGCCGCGGTGTGCTTGGGATCGTCCTGCGAAACACCGATGAGCCTGACGCCCTGGTGCCCATACGCCCGCTCCAGCCGCTCAAGGAACGGAAACGCATATTGGCAGATGGGACACGAAACCTTGAAAAATGCGAGCACTATCGGACCGTGAGCCAGTTCCTCGTGCAGCACGAAACGCTTGCCATCCATTGCTTTCAGTTCAAAGTCGGGCGCCTTCGCGCCCGCGGTTAATGCCGCCATCGGTCGTCCTCCGGTTCGTCTTTTCAGGATATTTCGCAGCCAGCGCATAGGCCTCGCTTGGCGCCTTCTTCTCATTTTAATCGATGCAGGATAGGGGAAGCAGTTACCGATGGTCAGCCGAAAGGCGGTCGCCTCCCGAGCTGAGAGGTTCGCGCTCTGAGCGGGCGCTTTCAGCTTCGACACACATGGCACTTTCGAGAATCATCACGTGATCCAGCGTTTGGCCTACGGCCGCCTTGGGCGGAGCCGGGCTGCGCCAGCCGCCGCACTTCCACAAGCCGAGACACTTTGCGGAACGCAGACGTTGGGGACCGCTGCAGTCGATGCCGTCCGGGTCCACTCGTGTGCCGTATGTGTACGTCACCGTAAACAAGGTGACTGCACCTTTGCACTCCCGGCACAGGAACGTAGATTTCTGCGCGCTTTCCAACGCGGCCTGCTTCAACATGGGATGTCCGCTAACTACTTCGGCTGATGCGACGCTTCCATCCTGCCGAACTCCGACCAGTATTTTTACGTCACCCATGATGCGAGCCTGCCTTGCTAGTGGAGGGTAGACCGGCAGATACACATTGTTCAGGACGACATCGAACCGGGGTGTCTCGAATGTCTCGGCAGTCTGGGCAACAGTGGTTTGTGGGTGCGCCACAGAGCAAGCGCCAGAAGCGACGAACAGAAGCAATGCAAGTTGACGGGTCTGCCTCATAACGCCTCCGCTTTCCTCAGGATTTTCTGCGCCAGTCCGGTCAGTGCCACACGCCCCAGGCTCTGTACCGGAAACCATTTTCCGACAATACGCGACGGGACGCGGGTTCGCCACACCCATACCGTGTAATCCGTGACCGTGATCGAATGTTCCAGCGTCAGAATAGCGCCGGTTGCACGGTTCAGGGCTGTCAACTCGGGCAACTCCCACATGCCCGGCATCAGGGACGCATCTGGCGGCCGCCGAATCAGAAAAACCTCTCCATCCCGATGATGCAGCGAATAATGAATCTCCCGCTTCTTCTGCCGGGTTGGCTTCGCCATTGGCGGCATTTCTCCGCGCGTGACGCATAATTCGATCACTGGGCAGGTCAAGCAGGCCGGCGCGCGGGGCGTGCACACGACCGCGCCCAGTTCCATCATCGCCTGATTGAAATCGCCGGGATGCCTGGCATCCAGAAGATCGTTAGCGGCTTGCCATAACTGTTCTCCGGCAAGCCGCTTGCCTGACACGCGCTGCAACACGCGCTCGACGTTGCCATCGACCACCGCGACCGGTTCATCGAACGCGATGCTGGCGATTGCCGCCGCAGTGTAGCGTCCCACTCCCGGCAACGCGCGCCAGGCTTCGGCCGTCGTCGGAAACTTTCCTCCATACTCTCTCACCACGACTTTCGCCGCGGCGTGCAGCATGCGTGCGCGCCGGTAGTATCCCAGGCCGCTCCAAGCTGCGAGCACGCTCGGCTCTCGCGCCGCCGCTAGCTTCTCGACCGTGGGGAAACGCCGCAGAAATTCCTGATAGTGTTCGATCACCGCGGCCACCCGCGTCTGCTGCAACATGATTTCGGAAAGCCATACGCGGTAGGGATCGCGGTTCGCGCGCCAGGGCAAATCGCGGCGATACGCTTCATACCACGCAAGAAGCCTTTTGCGAAACTGCCGTTGCAGGGAGATGGAGAGGAATCTCGGGGCGGATTGAGGCGTCTTCACGCTTCCAGCCTACGCCGCACCGGCCGCCAGGAATGGATTTCTCACGCGCACGGCGCCGTACCTGCGGCCATGCTCGAAATCTTCGGAGAGAAGTTCAGGCAACTCATAGTGTTCGGCGTAGGCCCAAAGGTGCGCGTCATACCAGGGGAATTTGTACGCCGCCATCCCCAGCATCGCGGTGCGAAACACTTTCTCATTCGGGTAGAGGATCTGGAACTCATTAAGGAAATCCTCGGCTTGTCGCCATGCTTCTTCCTGGCTGAGAAAAGGCCCCGCCGTCCGCCGCCTGGTTACTACGTTAACAAACTCCACCATGGCCTGATGGGGAATGCGGAGGATGCCGGATGCCGCTCCCTCGCGCAGAAGATCGCGCGCTATTGTGCGCTTCCTCAAATCGCTCGGATCGTAGCAGTAAACCAGGATGTTAGTGTCAACGAGGGAAGCCACGCGGCAGCCCTCGGTCATCGTTGTATAAATCCTCTCGGGTCCAGCCGCGATCGTTGGGCGCCGGTTTTCCCCGATTCGCGCTCAGTTGCCCGGATTGCAGCTCGTCCACGCGTGCCATGCCCGCGTCAAACAGCTCCACCCGCTCCTCGGCGCTCAGCTGTTGCCCGGCTTTGGCTTTGCGGCGAACCAATTCCACTCGAATGCTTTCACCCGCGGGAATCCATTCAAGTTCGTCGCCTGGACGTATGCCGTACTGGTCGGCGATCTTCTTGGGCACGGTCAACTGCAGCTTGGACGTCACCTTTGGCATATCCTTACTTTATCAAGGATGGAATCCTTACTGCAAGGATTAATTGACGCTGCCTGCCCCATGGAGTGAGGGCCGCCCGCATATGCCCCGCCATTGACCGGCGTTGCCAAGCGCGAAATAATGGTCAGGCCCTGGCATCCGCAACATTTGCGTGAGTTCATCCACGCCCAGCAGTATCGAGGAGCATCATGAACGACTTCAACCGCAAGGTGGAAGACGCGTCGGCGCGCGTCAGCAAAACTGTGGCCGAGGCTGCCGAACGGATCGAGAAAGAGATCCCCGAGTTCATCAAATACCTCAACGACGAGGTTGTTCCTGCCGTGCGCCAGCACTCGACCAAGGCCCTGCGCACCGCGAGTGTAAAGCTCATCGAACTGGCCGACTACCTGGAGCAGCAAAAAGAGCAACAAAAAGCTTCGCAGAAGTAAGGCTGCGTCCCGCCGCTTTCGTCCCTAACGCTGTGATTCTCACTCTGCTGCTTACGATCTTGCTGTTGCTCGCGGGATGCAGCCATCCCAAGCAGGCGCGCGTGGATGTGCCGCCCCCTCCCGCTGCTACCGCGGAACCTTCCGCAAACGAATCGCCGGCTGCGACCCCTCCCGCAGGCACCGCTAACAATAACCAGCCGCTGGGAGCCGAACGCAGTGACAAAGAAAGTGGCGCCGACCTTGCCGAGCCCGCGATTCCCGCGAACACCACGCCGCTGGCTACCGAAATCGGACGGGCCAGCTGGTACGGTCCGCCGTATCACAACCGCCGCGGATCGAATGGCGAAGTCTACAACATGAACGCCATGACCGCGGCGCACCGCACACTTCCTCTGGGGTCGATCGTGCGCGTCACTAATTTGAAGACCGGCCACACTGCCTTGGTGCGCATCACCGACCGCGGACCATTTATCCCGGGCCGGGTTCTGGATTTATCGCTGGCCGCGGCGCGCAAGATCGATGTCTACCTGCCCGGAGTCGCTGAAGTAAAAGTGGAAGTCATGGAGACGCCGGCGCCGCTCGAAACCGGCGGGAAGTGGGCGGTCCAGATTGGCGGCTTCCCCGATGAAGACGAAGCCACGAAACTTGCCGATCATCTCACGCGCCGCTACCGCACAGCTAAGGTGCAACGCTTTGCCAGTCCGGCGGGCGACTGGTGGGTGCGGGTGCGGGTTCTCGGCGACGATCGCGAGCGTGCTCAGGAAATGGTCGCGGAGACCGAAACGCCGGAGGGCGCGGTCTTTCTCGTACGACTGGATTAGAGCAGGGGTCAGGGGTCAGGGGACGGTGGTCAGTGATCAGCCCATCAGGATCGAAAGACTGAACGCTGAACACTGGCCACTTTTCTGTTATGCTCACGCCGGAGTTCCCCATGACCGACCCTGCCAGCGACTGCCTTTTCTGCCGCATTCTACGCGGCGAAATTCCTGCCAAGAAGATTTACGAGGACGAGCACGTGCTGGCCTTCGAAGACATCAACCCCAAGGCTCCCACGCATGTGCTGATCATCCCTAAAAAACATTTTGCGGGGTTGAAAGAGGCGCAGGCTGACGATGCCGAAGTGATTGGCCGCTGCCACCTGGCGGCGGCTGAGATTGCGCGCCAGAGAAACATCGAAGGGGGATATCGCACCGTGCTGAACGTGGGTCCGGGAGCGGGGCAGTCGGTGTTTCACCTTCACGTCCACCTTTTGGGTGGTCGTCAACTGAGCTGGCCTCCGGGGTAGGAGAACAGTTCTCACTTCTCAGTTCTCAGTTTCCTGTTCCCTACTGTACTGTCGGGTTCTCGTCTTCCGAGGCTCCGTGGCGGCGCAGCAGTTGAGGCAAATTCTGGGAGAAGGCGGAACGGGGCAGAACCATGTCGCAGCCCACTTCGTGCGCCTTCTGCTTCAGATCGCCTTGCACGTGCGAAAGGAATCCGATGATCGAGGTTCCCTTCTTGAGCTTCGCCTTCAGCTTGGGGATTAACGTCAGCGGCTTGGCATTGACGTTATTGAGATCGAAGATGATCAATGAAGGCTTCTCTTCGCCGTTCTGCTCCATGCGCTCGGCGAGGTCTTTGTCGTTCTTGGCGAACTCGACCTTGACGTTGAGCTTGCGCGCAGTTTCCTGAATCTTGGCGGCGAAGAACAGGTCGTCGACGAAGGCAAAGATGCGCGAGTTGGAATCTTCGCGCAACGCGGGGAGAGGCTCGGGATCGGCGGGCGCAAAAGGTGCGGCGAAGCCGGGACGCTGGCGGCGCGCTCCCTGGCCGTTGTTGCCGTTGCCGGCCAAGGCGGCGCGGTAGCTGTGGTCCATGGGCGCGGTGTAGATGCCATCCTGGTTGTGGCGCGCCTGGCTCGGGCCGGCGGGGCGGGGCCCGCGGGGATTGTTCGGACGCCGTCCGCGGCGCCGTCGACTTCTGCCTCCACCACCGGAGGGTCTTCCTGGTCCTTGTCCCTGTCCTTGTCCAGATGATCCTGCGTTCATAGTCCTCTCAAGCCTGCTGGGCCGGGTCTTCGACCCGGTGCAGGCGGCAAAATTTTACGATGTCCGGTTCCCCATTGGGTTGCGGCAGGCTCTCACAGGGTTGGCGCGAAGCCACTGTTCTTGCGGGGCCTAACCACTTGCTCGGTGACACCACTCAGTCAGATACGTCAACCATCAAGTTTCGCGATCGCGCGTTCGAGGGGGCACTGCCCACTTTCCATGCGGAACTGCGGGTTGGGCTGGAACGCAATCGCGATGACCGCTCTCTGGTGATACAAACTCGCACCAACAAAAAATTCTAAATTTTGCGTATCGGTTATCCGTTATCGGAATCCGTCGCGCCGCCGGGAACGGCCTGGGGCGCGGAAGGCCTACGCGGGAACGAGGCCAATAAGAACAAGTTCATGGTACTCGCCCCAGCGCAAGCACGCAAGGGGCAAAGTGAGCGCGTTTTTGCACAGGAGGACATGGCTTGTCAGGTCCGGCTTTCGGGCTTCGGCTTTCGGGCTTCGGCGGGGCAGAGGGAACAGAGTGTGTGCATGAAAAAAGCGCTCCGCCTGAGCGGAGCGCTTGCTGGCTTTGTGCCTACTGCGAAACGTTGAGCGTGATCGTAAAGGGTGCGTTGGTGTTGGTTAGGCTGTTGGCACCGCCCGTCGTAGTGGCACTGATGGTCACCATGTAGCTTCCAGCAGGCGTCCCGGGGTTCGGCGGGACCGTTGTGCCACCGCCGCCGCTGCCCCCGCAAGAACCCAGCCACAGCGTAGAGAAGCCGAGAACCACGATCAGGCTGAGCAGGCGCAGGCCGCGAGCACGCGAGCCCGCAGCAAAAACAATTCCGAACAAGCCCGGGAGAAGCATGGCGTAGAAGATGCGGCTGCCGCGTCCCAGAGACGGGCGCAGTTGCCCGCTAGTGGGCGCGGTGGTCACGAGGTTGAGCGTCACCGCAGTCGCGCTGACAGACTGGCCGTTCGACGGACTGAATTGGCAGGAGATTTCCGCCGTTGCAAGGGAGGGGGTCCCGCTGCAGCTATAGGTAAGGGGCAGCGCCGTGGTGGCGCCGGCACCACTACCCACGACGAAACCATTCGTGCCGTTAACGGCGATTGCGACCGAAGTTGATCCGCCAACCGTCACCGGGAAGGTGAGGCCGTTCGTCGACGCGAGAGTAAAGCTCTCGGTGGTCGCAGTTACCGTCAGGCTGACCTGCGCGGTAGTCGCCGAAGAGTTCGTCGGGGTAATGGTGATCGTCGTAGGCCCCGATGCCGCCATGTTAGGCAGCGTGGAGATCGTCAAGGTGGTAGTCGGGCTATTTGAGCCGGTGAACGTAACGCTCGCGGGATTGAAGCTGCACGTGGCGCCCGTGGGAAGGCCCGTACAACTGCTCGGACTGAAGTTTACGACCATAGCAGTGGAACCGGCCACTGGGGCGATCGTGAGCGTGGCCGTCGCTGACTGTCCCGCTGAGACCGGAGTGGGAGTCAGTGTGCTGGCCGTAAGCGCGAAGTCAGGGGCGAGCGTGGCTTTCCAGGCGACGGCGAGGCTATTGGCGTCGACGGAGCCCAGACCCCCAACCAGGTTATATCCTGTTGTGGAGTCGGCATTCGACGCGGCGAATCCAATGACACCTCCCGCCGGGCAGATTACATCCGTGGGCTGACCGGAAGGCGTGCCCACCTGGCAGTAAACATCGTTGTCTCCGCTCGTAATGTGGTGAAAGGCCCCATTGGCCGGGGTCGCGGCCAGGCTGTAAAGCGTGGGATTGATGTTGCCAAGGCCGGCGGTTCCCAGATACTGATTCAGCACGGCGACGATGCCGGCGAAGACCGGGGATGAGGCGGAAGTTCCGCCCACGATCGACTCGTAGTTATCCACGGCGGTGGAAATGCCGCCGCCGCACGTGCTGGCTGTGCTGGAACTGTTGGTCCATTGGTCGAGTGGCGTGCAAAAGATGTAGCCTGGAAATTCCGGAGACGCCAGAAGCGACACATCGGGCACCAAGCGATAGGTCGTCGTCAGGCTCGGAATCGTTATTGCGCTCTGCCACGAAGGCCGGGGGAATCCTGCTTCGCATATGCCGCTGCCGCTCTCGGTGTAGCAGTTGCTCACGCCGCCGCCCCCGGCGGAGATCCAGAGGTCTTGCTGCGCGGTCGCGGCGGAGGTGATATCGACCCAATGCGCCACAGCTGGACTACCGCCCTGCGAGCAGAACAGAGGGTTGAGATCGCCCTCCTCACAGAGCTGCGCAAATGCCGCGGTATCGTTCCAGGAAGCCTCTTGCCCCTCAAGGCTGGTCAGTGCCGACCCGCCGAAATTTACGGTGCTGGTGCTGTTCGAATTCCAGTAGCTGCTGTTGTAGAAGGCGGGGTAAGGAATGGACGTTCCACCGACGCCGGTAACCTCCGGGCTGCTGGCGGGATAGTTCACCGCCAATCCGCCGACTGCGGGGTCATAAGGCAGGGTACTGTTCTGCGGGTTGCGGTCACATGAGGCTGCGCCCGAATCACCGGAGGAGATCATGATCGTGATGCCCTCAGCGTTGCCCTGCTGAAGCTCGGTTTCGATTGAAACGGCGCCAGGGGACGCCTCGCAAAGACCGTAGCTCATGCTGATGACCGGAGCGACCACGTTGTCGATGGCATAGGCCAGAGAAGCGTCGGTGCCGCCGTTGTTCGTGATTTCGGTGCATTGGGAATTAAACGTGGCGGGGGCGTTGACGAAGATAATTTGCGCATTGCGCGCGGAGGCTCCCGACCATTCTATGTCGAGATCGGATTCGGGCAAGTCGCCGCAGGTGCTGGGTGCGCCGAGGTCGGCGACACCGGGAACCAGAAGGTATTGAAAATTCGTGGTGTTGCAGGCCGTAGACGTAACAATGCCGTTGGCATCGGTCGAGCAGCCGGTAATCGGGTTCAGCCCGAAGTCAGAGCGGAAGTCAACGATGTCGGCAAGATAAATATCGGTCTCGCCGATGATGGCAAGCTTCTGCCCGGTGCCGTCAATCGCGGGCGATGCGTTGTAAAGCGGATTGAGATCGTAGATGGTCCCGATGTCGCCCGGAGCCAAAGCGTATCCTGCGCCTTGATCGGGTGTTGTGAAGCTGGGATGCGGGCCGTTCTTGGCACCATGAACCGGGCGCACATACATGGGCTTGGGGTGGTAATCGGTGAGGCCGCGAACTCCGGTGACTACGCCGCTCAACGCCGCCGGCACCTGGACGGGGGTCGAGTTGCCGATATGCATTTCACCGTTAACGTTGTAACGGTGAATTTCTGTCTTAAAAGCACTTTGGATCTGAGCCGCCGTGCCGCTGAAACTGACCGAAGTGCGCCCGCGGGGGACGCTGAAAACCTGGAAACCCTGCGATTGGAGCCAGGCCGTGATCTTGGTGATGTCGCCCTGGCTCACGCCAAAGCGCTCCGCGAACTGCTCGGGAGTCAGCCACTTGTGGTAGTTCGGCGAGGAACGATCCTGTTGCTGCGCCAGAAGCAGGTTGAGCGCAACTTGCTGACTCGGCGAGGGAGCCATAACAAGCGTGACGCGGCCGAACTGGAATGAAGGCTCGACCGGGCCCTGGTCGTATTGCGGCTGCGCGCGCCGATCGGCATGGCCGGGCAGCGTGACCATCTGGCTGGAATCGATTGGACGGGTGATGCGATCCGCCTGGCCGGCGAAGCACAGAGTTGAGGCTAGTAGAGGCAGAAGCAACTTCAGAGATCGCATGAAACGCTCCGTCTGCAGGGTTGGGGTCCGAGGTACTTGGTTCCTTAGCTTATACGGCTTTATTGCTGTCTGATCAAGTTTTTGCGGGGAAGGTTGTATCCCGGAAGTAATGTTACGTGGCCCGGAACGGGCCAAGGCGAGCGCAGTGCAGCAACTCTGGGTGACTTGGTCACATTCCAGGACTGGGACGAAGTTTGGCGCATTCGCGCTTACACCCAGTGAACCGTTCGATTGAACCAGACTCTCTGGGAGCACCGTTTTTCGCATAATCCGGGGGAATGTCACTTGCATCCAAAGTTTCGGATAGAATCTTCAGCTGAAATCCACGCGGAGAGGATCTATGCGCTTTTTAACCAATCGAAACGCCTTCATCGCAGCCGCAATTCTGCTGCCTACTGCGCTTCTGCTCGCAGCGGATGTGGACTCAAAATTCCACGACGCGCCAGCTTCTGCCCAGGCAACCAGGAATCCTTATGAAGGCCAGCAAGCGGCCATGCTCGCCGGTAAACAGTTGTATGCGCGTAATTGCCTTTCCTGCCACGGGAGGACGTTGAAAGGCACAGGGAATGTGCCGTCGCTGGTAGATGGCAAGCTCGATTCCGTCACGCCCGGCGAAGTCTTCTGGTTCATCACCCGGGGCGACAAAGATAACGGGATGCCTTCATGGGCGCAATTGCCGGTAAAGCAGCGCTGGCAAATCGTCACCTACGTGAAGTCGATGGGAGCGCCGCAGGTGGCGCAGGGAGCAAGTGTGCCGGCTCCGGTCGACTCACCTCCGGTCGACACCAGCACCTCGACCCTGAAAGCTCCGCCGCCCACGCCGCCTTTCACCGACTTCCGCTATGAAAAGCCGGGAACGGTTCGCAAGATAACCGTGGCCGACCTTCCGCAGCCGTATGCCACGCAATCATCCGACAATGGTCCGCAATTGGTGGCGCGACCGGAGAATGCGTGGCCGGTAGCGCTTCCCGGATTCAAGGTGGGCTTGTATGCCGGCGCTCTCGACAACCCTCGGACCTTACGTACCGCTCCAAACGGCGACATCTTTCTTACCGAGAGCGACCCCGGGCGCATCCGGGTGTATCGCGGGCTGACCAGCGACGGCAAGCCCGAGCTGTCAGCCGTTTTTGCCAGCGGTTTGAAACATCCCTACGGCCTGGCGTTCTATCCTCCCGGACCTGATCCAAAATGGCTATACGTGGGGAGCACCAGCGAACTGGTTCGCTTTCCTTATCACAACGGCGATCTGAAGGCTAGCGGGGCTCCGGAACACATCGCCGATCTTCCGGGTTCGGGCGGGCACTGGACGCGGGCAGTGGAATTCTCCAAGGATGGCAAGAGAATGTTTGTGGCCGTGGGCTCGGGATCGAACGTGGACGATCCCGACACTCATCCCCGGGAAAAAGACCGCGCCGACATTCTGGTGTGTGATCCCGCGAATTGCACGTTAAGTGTCTATGCCTACGGCATTCGCAATGCCGGCGGCGGGATTGCCGTGGATCCCGATACGGGCGAGCTGTGGTGCTCGGTCAATGAGCGTGATGCACTCGGCGACAACCTGGTTCCCGACTACATCACGCACGTGCAGGAAGGCGGATTCTATGGCTGGCCGTGGTGGTACATGGGAGGGCATCAGGATCCACGGCATCAGGGCAAGCATCCGGAATTGAAAGATAAAGTGATCGTCCCGGATGTGCTGCTGCAGCCGCACAACGCGTCGCTCGAATTTACTTTCTATGAAGGCCAGCAGTTTCCGGCCGAGTACAAAGGAGACATTTTCGCAAGCGAGCACGGCTCCTGGAACAAAGCGGTGCGCGTGGGCTATGAAGTAATCCGCATCCCTCTACACCAGACGGGCCACGCCAGCGGCGAATATGAAGACTTTCTCACCGGCTTCGTGCTGCCCGATGGCAACGTGTGGGGACGCCCGGTAGGAATAACGGTGGCGCCGGATGGTTCGCTGCTGGTCAGCGACGACGGCTCGGACTCGATCTGGAGAGTGAGCTACGCGAAGTAGCGCCGGCACGGCGCGAACCTGAGGAAGAAAATTGGTGGGCGCTGTAGGATTCGAACCTACGACTTCCACCGTGTGAAGGTGACACTCTACCGCTGAGTTAAGCGCCCAACCCTTTTCTATTCAAACACCAGTGCGCGGTTCCTGCAACTCCAGGCGCCCTATGCGGGTGATGCCGGACCCGGTATCTCTAGGCTGCTCGAGCCGGAGTTTGGACCCGAGAATCGGGCGTGATAGCCTATGCTCGGCAGGGGCGAGGGCGGGTTCGGATCCGCTGGCACCCGTGTCCAATGTGACTGCTGATGCCGGAAGAAAACAGGCCCCTTCGACCCACCGTATCCTCCTCATCTGGGCGGACTTCCGGGCCTTCGTCTGATCAGGACGAAGAGCAACTTTCCCTCCCTGACGGGGTTCAATCTAGTGTGAGCACTGCCGCCATGGACCGGGGCGTCCTGATGGCCTCGCTGGGGCCACGCCCAGCCGGCACTTTGCAACCCGCGATGGCCGGCGCCGAAAGCTACACTGACGCCGAAGTCATGCTGCGAGTCAAGGCCGGGGATCAGTCTGCCTTCGATTACCTGGTGCAGAAGTATCGGCGGCCGCTGGTGAGTTTTATGTACCGCATGGCGCGCAACTCGGCCGCGGCGGAGGACCTGGCGCAGGAAGTTTTTCTGCGGGTTTACCGCTCGCGCCAGACGTACGAAGCCAGCGCCAAGTTCACCACCTGGCTGTATCGGATCGCGACCAACCTGGCGGTGAACCACGCGCGTGACACGCGCCATGAACGGCCCGAGGTGACGGTCAGCTTAGATGAGCCCGATGAGGAAACGGGAACGACGCTGGACGTAGCCGACGCGACGATCACAGCCGAAGAAGCTTTGGTGCGGCGGGAGCGGATGCTGGCGATCCGTGGCAAGGTGGAAGCTCTGCCGGAACGGCAGAAGCTGGCGGTGATCATGCACAAGTACCAGCAGATGGATTACAAGCAGATTGCCGATGTCCTGAAGTTGAGCGAGTCAGCGACGAAGTCGTTGTTGTTCAGGGCGTATGAAACTTTACGGGAACAGCTAAAAGAATTTCTATAGAAGTGACGGGACGAAGAGAAAACAAGGGAGCATAGTTATGAAGTGCGAGGAGATTTGCGAAATCATTCCGGACCTGGTGTCCGGGTCGACGGGGACGACACCGGAGATTGATGGGCATCTGGCGGGTTGCGGCGCCTGTAAGGGCAAGATGGAAGAAGTCCGGCAGACGATGGCGTTACTCGATGAGTGGCGCGTTCCGGAACCTTCGCCATATTTTGATGTGCGTCTGCAGGCGCGGTTGCGGGAAGAGATGGCCAAGCCGCAGGCGGGCTGGCTCGCGTGGTTCCGGCGTCCGGTGCTGGCCGCGGCGCTCACGGTACTGATGGCAGTTGGGGTGGGCCTGTTCTTCTCCAAGGGGAGCGGCATTTACAAAGGCGATGACGAGGTCGCGGTCAACGATACTTTGTCGCCATCGGCGGAGGGAACGGCAGTTAGCGATTTGCAGTCGCTGGAAAAAAATCACGAGCTCTACTCTGATTTTGATCTTCTGGATGATTTGCAAGTGCAGCCGGACGTGGCGGCGAATCCGTAAGGGAGTAGGAACTGGTACGGCCGAGCAGCAAGGGGTTGGACGGATTGGGGAAGAGTGCGGGGAGAATGATTCGGGCGCGTTTCATGACGGGATGGTTATCGGCTGGCCTGGTGGTAATGCTGGGCCTGCTGAGTTCTCCTTGCCTTGCGCAGCGCCGGGGTTTTCGAGTATTTGCGCAGCAGCGCAGGCAAGGGATGGTGGCGCCGCAGCAGCAGCACCATGCCGGGGATTGGTTGCGCCGGCATAAGGATCTGTCTCCTGCGGAGCGACAGCGCGCGCTGGAAAATGATCCCGGCTTCCGCCGCCTGCCTCCCGGACAGCAACAGGTATTGCGGCAGAGGTTGCAGCATTTTTCGAGCCTCCCTCCTGAGCAGCAGGAGCGCATGCTTGATCGCATGGACCGCTGGGCGCATTTGACTCCGCAACAGAAGGAACAGGCACGGCAGATTCACGGTAGGATGCAGCAGCTTGCTCCCGATCGTCAGCGCATGGTGAGGACCGCGATTGGCGACTTGCGCGCCTTGCCTCCCGGGCAGCGGGAGCTGATCATCGATTCCAACCGTTTCAGAACTATGTTCTCCCCGGAGGAGCGCGACATCATGCGCGGAGCCACCCGGTTGCCGCTCGCGCCGCCGGAGAGTGGCAGGCCGGAAGAACCTCCGGCGCCCGAGCAGTGAGGCTGTTCTCAGTTCTCAGTTCTCTGTTTCTGATTTCCAGTTTCCAATCCGTTCAATGAAAGTCGTGCGAAACAGTTTCAGCTTTCGTGACGAACAGGGGCTGCACGCGTTCCGCTTTCACTGAGATCACATTGTCCTGATTTTGAAGAATTCCTTCGATTGCCAGGAATCGTTCTGAGGTCAGCAGCAGACGGTTTTGATGAAAAAGATCAGGCGTGATGATCGCGTTAGCTACTCCCGTTTCATCTTCCAGACTGACAAACACAAAACCTTTTGCGGTTCCCGGCCTCTGGCGTGTGATGACGCAGCCTCCGATGCGAAGACGCTTCCCGTTGGGAATATCGCGGAGTTCGCTAGCCCGGCGAATGCCCATGGCATTCAGCCAATCGCGGCGGTACGCCATGGGATGCCGTCCGACGGTCAGGCCAGTGCCGTGGAAATCGGCAACCAGACGCTCTTCGTGGTTCATCGGTTTGAGCGGCGAAGGTGCATCAGGCTCGGGCAAATTTTCCAGCAGCGGCCCGGAACTGCGCACGGCACGCTCCACCTGCCAGAGAGCGTCACGGCGGTGGAGCTTCGAGTACTCAGTACCTAGTACCGAGTACCCAGTAAAACCCTTGTCATTCCGACCTCCGAGCGAATGCGAGGGGCGGGGGAATCTCGGTAGTACTTGGTACTCGCTACTAGCTACTGCATTCAACGCACCGATTTCCGCCAGTGTGGTGAGTTCATCTTTGCGCAGCTCGGGAACGCGCCGAGTGAGATCATGAATAGACGCGAATGGAGCAAGTATGCGTGCGCGCACCAGCGCCTGAGCACCTTCCTCACGCAACCCGCGGACATAGCGCAATCCCAAGCGTAGCGCCGGCGCCCCGCCAGCTGTGGTTTTACAGGCCACTGGCCACTGACCACTGGCCACTGCTTCCAACGTGCACATCCACTCCGAGCAAGTCACATCCACGGGCAGCATTTTCAATCCGTGGCGTTGCGCGTCTTTCACGATCGTCGCCGGAGAATAAAAACCCATAGGCTGGTTGTTGAGCAGCGCGGCGGTAAACGCGGCAAGATAGTGGCACTTCAGAAAAGCGCTGGCATATGCGATAAGCGCAAAGCTGGCCGCGTGCGACTCCGGAAATCCGTAAAGCGCGAAAGAGGTGATGGAAAGAATAATTTTCTCCTGGGCCTCCGACGAAATTCCGTTGTCTGTCATGCCGGCGCGCAGCCTGGCTTCGATTTCTTTCATGCGCGCCTGCGATCGCTTGAATCCCATCGCCCGGCGCAGATCTTCCGCCTCGCCGCCGGTGAAGTTGGCAGCAATCATGGCAAGCCGCAGCAACTGTTCCTGAAAAAGCGGCACGCCCAGCGTGCGTTTGAGCACAGGTTCAAGCGAAGGATGCGGATATGTGACGTCTTCCCGTCCCTGTCGGCGCAAAAGAAACGGATTCACCATCTGGCCGACGATCGGCCCCGGCCGGATGATCGCGACCTGCACCACGATGTCATAAAAACGTTTCGGACGCAGGCGCGGCAGGCACGACATTTGTGCACGGCTTTCCACCTGGAACAGGCCTATGGTATCGGCCTGCTGCAGCGCAGAATAGACTTCGGGATCATCTTGCGGAAGATGCGCCAGATCGACTTCCTCTCGATAATTTTTAGCAATAAGCTCGATGGAATCCTTGAGCACAGCCATCATGCCCAGGCCGAGCAAGTCGACTTTGATGATGCCCATGTCCGCGCAATCTTCTTTATCCCACTGCACCACTACGCGGCCGGGCATGGAAGCCGGTTCGAGAGGGACGACAGAATCAAGCTGTCCCTGGCAGATGACCATGCCGCCGGAGTGCTGCCCAAGATGGCGCGGCATGTCCTGCACGGCAAGGCACAGCTCGTAATATTTGCGCAGGCGGGGATGTTTCAGGTCGAGCCCGGCATCGCGGAAGCGGCGGTCGAGTGCGTCGTTTTCGTCGCGGAATTCCCAGGTGGCGACAGCGGCGGAAATTTTGGCAAGTGTTTCCGGATCGAACCCCAGCGCCTTGCCCATTTCGCGCGCCGCCATGCGGTTGCGGTAGGTGATGACATTCGCAGTCATGGCCGCGTCACGCTCACCATAGCGCCGGTAAACGTATTGGATTACTTTTTCACGCTCGTCGCCGCTGGGCAGGTCAAGATCGATGTCGGGCCACTCGCCGCGCTCCTCCGATAGAAAGCGCTCGAAAAGAAGCTCCATGCTGACGGGATCGACAGCCGTAATGCCCAGCGAATAACAAACGGCGCTGTTGGCGGCCGAGCCGCGTCCCTGCGCCAGAATGTTTTGCTTGCGACAGAAATCGACCAGATCCCAGACGATAAGAAAATATCCGGCGAGCTTAAGTTTTTCGATCAGCGCGAGTTCCCGCTCAATCTGGCGCCGGGCGCGGGTTTGCATGTCAGGTGAAGTTCGGCCATAGCGCTGACGAAAACCTTCCCATGCGCGCTCGCGCAGAAACGAGTTCATGGTTTCGCCCTCGGGAACGGGATAACGGGGAAACTGGTAGCCGAGATCGTTCAGCGTGAATTCGAGACGCGAGGAAAGTTCGAGCGTATTGGAGATTGCCTCGGGCAGGTCGGCGAAGAGTTGCTGCATCTCCTGCGGAGATTTCAAGTGACGCTCGGAGTTGCGCGCCAGCAGCCGGCCTGCGGTAGACAGCGTGCGATGATGACGGATGGCGGTGAATGCATCGCAGAGTTCACGATCTTTTGCGGCAGCATAGCAAACGCCGTTAGTCGCGAGCAGAGGAAGATTGAGCGACCTGGCAATCGCGATAGCGGCGCGGTTGCGCGTTTCTTCTTCCCGATGGAAATGGCGCTGCAACTCGATGTACACATTGCCGCGGCCGAAAATTCCAATCAGTTGCTCGATTTGCCTGCGGGCTTCTTCGATGCCGTTGTGCTGCAAAGCCGCGGCCAGCGGCCCATCCGCGCTACCAGTCAGGCAGACAAGGCCCCGTGCGTGTTCTTCCAACTCCTCCTTCCGGACTGCACCTTCACCTTTTTTTGCACGCAACTTCATTTTAGTGATCAACCGGCAGAGGTTTTGATAGCCGGCACGGGAGGAGACGAGGAGAGGAAGACGGAATGGTTTGTCGTTCCGCACTTTGTCATTCCAGCTACTTTGTCATTCCGAGTGGAGCGAGGAACCCCTATTCCCTGCACGAATTGCCGGATATAGGGATCCTTCGACTCCGCAAGTGCTTCACTTCGTGAAGCACTTGCTCCGCTCAGGATGACAGGATTAAAAGACTGGCACGTGACCTCCGCGCCGATGTGCGCCTTGAGTTCGAACTTTTTCGCTGCCATATGGAAACGTGGCGCACCGTAAACTCCGTCAGCGTCGAGCAATGCCATGGCGGGCATATGGAACCGGGCACAGGCCGATATCAATTCCTCGGGCAAGGAAGATCCTTCGAGGAAGCTGAAAGCAGAGCGGGCGTGAAGCTCGATATACATCAGTGTTCAACTGGCAACTGGACTGTTTTCAGTCATACGTGCCTTCCACGAACCAGCTTCCGCCGAGCAGATCGTGCACGAGCCGGTAAAGAGCGACACTGTCTGCATTTTGCAAAGCGATGTCCCATTCATCACGCGCCCAGGCTTCCCGCTCCCACCAGTCCCCGGAACTGCGCCACGGGCCGGCCTTCCAAAGCACATTGCCCTGCACTTCTTTTTTCTTCAGGCACACCACTCGCACCAGTTCCCCGTTCTCCAAAGTGACGGTGGCGCGCAGTAGTGGACGGAACAGGCGAAGAGCAGCAACGGCAGATTTTTCTTCTGCCGCTTTTTGGCGGTTTATCTTCGGAGCTGCTTCAGGCGTGAAGCGCCGCATGCAAAAACCTTCGGCACGATGCGTATCCAGCAACTCCACCGAGCCCACGCGAGGCTCGCCGACCAACCCGGCAATGCGCGCCAGAGTGAGTTCCAGTTTTTCCGGTTCCGGCGATGGAGGCAGAAACAGGCCGCCCTGCGCCGACCGTGGCCGCGCCGGTTCGGCGGCAAGATGAATCTTCAGGATGGGCGCGCCCGGCGGATGCGCGTTCAAGTCCAGTTGCAGCAGCTTGAGAAAAAGTTTGGCATCAAGCATGGGTAGCGGAAGACGAAGAGTCCGGCAGAATTTGCTTTGCCGCCCGGAAATAAATTGCGGAGCCGGAGTGTAAGCTTCGCTCTGTAACGCATCGCTTTCACTTGGAATCCCGAAAGTTTCAAGTTGGGGATCAACTCCCCTTAAATTCTGCAGCCCGAGCGTAAGCCGCAACTCTTGCGTATTCAGAGCCCGCGCGGCCAGGCGCGTACAGATCTGATCCAGTAGATGATTCAGCAGAAAGGCCAGCGGCTCCAGCAGCACGATGGGATATTCCAACTCGATGGCTTCCTCAAATACCGCCGGCGCTTCCACCGGAACCAGCGCGCGAGAAGCCGCGCCCCGCGCCAGTTGCTGCAGATGCAAGCCTTCCTGTCCCAGGCGCTCGCTCAGCGCGATTTCCGGCAGCGCCGCCAGCGAGCGTAGATCGCGAATGCCCCAGCGCTCGAGAGTTGCGAGCAGATAGGCTGATTTTTCTTGCTGCCCCTGTTCCTTCTTCTTTCCTTCACGCTCTTTACTTTCATCCCGACCGGCAAACAAAACTTGCACCGGCAGAGATCCCAGGGACTCGGCTTCCTGCCCGAGTGGAATCACAGTCACACCGCAAAAGCCGCGGGCCGCGAGCACGGCAGCATCGGGATTCGAGGCTACAGCGACATTCGCATCAAGCCCGAGATCGGCGGCGCGGCGGAAGAGGCTATGGACAATCTTAAGCAGCGATCCAAAAAGCGATTCCATGCCTTCGAGATCCACCAGAGCCATGTCGGCGGCAGCATCTTCCACGCGCGGCGAAAAAGACTGCGCACAATCCAGCAGAGCGGCGTGTGCCACGGATTCCTGCAACAGAGAACGCGGGCGCAGTGTCAACTCTGAACAAAGTTCCGCCTGAGCTTTCGTCATTCCTGGCATGATGCCCGCGCGGCTTGCGCTTTCATTCACGGCAAAAACTTTTTCCAGCGGAGGCTTGCCTTCGAAAATAGCCACGGCCCGCGCGCGCAACTCCGGCTCGGCGCGAAACACCGCGGCCACAGGGAAATTCGGCACGAAGATGCAGGCAAACATGAAGCAGTACCCAGTACCTAGTTGTCAGTACCCAGTAGAAGCCAGGTTTCAAGGTTTCAAGGTTTCAAGGTTTCAAAAAACCTTGCTCAACTTTGAAACTCTGAGACCTTGAAACTTTGAAACCAAGATTTTTCTGGCAACTGGGTACTGGCAACTGGCTACTGTTTTTTCATCCCCGCCCAGGCAGTCTTGCTGGCAAATGTGATCTCGGCGGAACGAACCGGTTTGCGATCCAGCCGGGAGCGCACCAACTCCGCCGTCATTTCCAGTTCAGTCAGTAATTGCGCGTGAGTAGGCAATGCGAATTGGTGATCCATAGACGGTTCGCTTGTTCGATTTCCGGATTCTCCCAGCTTCATTGATCCCAACTTGATCAATCCCAGCTTGACCAACAAAGAAGAGCAGCTTCCCGCGATAGACTGCCGCTCTACTGCCAGCAACACGGTCGGCGTATGTTCCACGGCGCGGCGGAAACGGAACCACGTCGTCAGCGGGATGCGGCGCGCTGCTCGCTCCGGCAGATCGCCAAGGTCGAGGGCGATCAATCCGAAGCCTCCGCTTTCAAGCAGCAGGTCGGTAGCACGCAGAAGTTGTTCCAGGCTCTTCTCCGGGGAATTTTCCCCGCAGCGCACCCACAGCAGCCGATCCAACTCGACCCCCGCAGCGGCAGCCGACTGCGGATCGAGAGCATCGCTGGCGTCTACCAGCGCACAGCATTCTCCGCGCCGCGTGGCAGCGGCCAGTGCGGCGAGCAGCAAAGTGGTGCGGCCGGAAGAAGCCGGACCGCAAATTTCCGTCAGGCAACCCCGCGGCAGACCTCCGGTAAGGGCATCCATCGCGGCGATACCGCTGGAGACCATTTCCGGCGCAGGCCGCACCGCCAACCGCGAGGCTGGAGTAATGCCGGCGAGCCTCGCATCTTTAGAAGAAAAGACGGAAGTAGAAAAAACAGAAGTAGTAGAAACTCGCTGCGGCGGCCGCCCCTCGGCGCAAAGCTCCGCCCCGGAAGGCTGCGCGCAATCTTCGGCGCCTTCTTCAACAAAAACAAAAGAGCGGCCCTGGGCCGCCGAAGTGGAAACCACTGCGGAAGACATAGATACCTCGGGAAAATTTCAGGGAACGCCGGAGCGGGAAGCCCCGAGGCGTTTTCGCTTTTTATTCGCCTATTAGGATTGTGCACCCGGCGGTTAAGATTGTCAAGCTGAGTCTTCCATCTTGCCGCCCCATGTACATTGCTTACCTTGGCATCCATCCTCCGTCTAAGCCAAACAGCGCAGCGACCAGACGCAGGTGCTCATCTACGTGCTTTATCCATGATTGCGACTGAGGATTCCGAGTGAATGATTGCGACTGAACGATTGCGCCTGAATTCGCTGTTCGATTCACACCAGAGAAGAGGAGCTTCCATGCACAGAACTCGTCTGCTTGTTTTGTTATCCGGCCTATTGGCGTTGGCCAGTCTCTGCCAGGCCCAGGGCATCATGCTCGATCTGCCGCTGCAGAGCCAGCATGCCGTGATCACGCAGCGCCTTGGGCTCACCGACATCACCATCAACTATCATCGCCCGCTGGTGAATGACCGCCAGGTCTGGGGCAAACTCGTACCTTACGGACAGGTCTGGCGCGCCGGAGCCAACGAAAATACCACCGTCACATTCACCGACCCCGTCACCATCGAAGGCCAACCGCTCGATAAAGGAACTTACGGTCTGCACATGATTCCCGGCCAAGATCAGTGGACCGTGATCTTTTCGAAGATGTCTACCGCGTGGGGAAGTTTCAGTTACAAGCAGGATGAGGACGCGCTGCGGGTCACGGTGAAGCCGCAGGCCGCCGAATTCCACGATGCCCTGACCTACGACTTTGACGATCTCAAACCCGACTCGACCGTAGTCACTCTGCGCTGGGAAAAAGTCGCGGTGCCTTTCAAGGTTGCGGTCAAAGTAGACCCCATCGTCGAAGCCAGCATTAACCGGCAAATACGTGGGCTGAATCAATATTTCTGGGAGAGCTGGGACGAAGCCGCCAACTACTACCTCGCCATTAAAATCAATCTCGACGAGGCGCTGAAGGATGAAGATCAGTCCATCCGGGTCGAAGAACGCTACGACAACCTGATGACCAAGTCGCAGATTCTCGAGGCCATGGGCCGCAAAGAGGACGCCGCGACGGTCCTCAACAAGGCTTTGGAGAAAGCAAGCGCCCAGCAACTTTACTTCTATGGCCGCCAGCTTCAGGGTGAGAAGAAACAGGAAGAGGCATTCGCTGTCTTCCTCTCAAACGCGAAAAAGTATCCCGACTTTTGGATATCGCACGTTGGTCTGGCCCGCGTTTATAGCGGCCAGGGCGATTACGACAAAGCCGTCAAAGAATTGCAGACCGCTCTTGCGGGCGTGCCCGATGATGCCAGCCGGTCGAACCTGGAGAAATACATAAAACGTGCGCAGTCCAAAGAGGACTTCAACCGCTAGTAAGACGTTGGCATCTGCTGCCAATAGGGATCCTTCGACTACGCAGATGGTTCGCTGGTGCGAACCATCTGCTCCGCTCAGGATGACAATTCACCACACTCGGCAAGCATTCGCCCGCACCATCTTCTGACCAGCCTTGCAGCCAAAAGCCTGCGCAAATTCGGACACATTCGAAACCACGTTGTCGACGCGGAAGACAGGCATCGAGTGCGGATCGGTAGTAACGATCAGACGCGCCACTTCCGGACGCACCGCCGCGCACCACGAATAGGCATAGGAGAGGAAGAAGCGCTGGCGATAGGTCCAGCCGTCCGGACCTTTGTCGTCGACCGACTTCCCTTGCTTTTTTAACGCGTCTTCGAGCGCAAAAAACGCGAGATGGATGCCGCCATTATCCGCCGTATCCTCGCCCTGCGTAAGCAAGCCATTCTGTTTGACCCCGGGCCCGGCATCAGGGACCTCCTCTGTGTACTCATCGGAGATGCACTTGCCGCGTTCGTCGTATTGTTTGGCGTCTTCGGCGGTCCACCAGTCACGCAGGTTGCCGTGCGCGTCGAACTTGCGTCCCTGGTCGTCGAAGCCATGCGTAAGTTCGTGGCCGATGACTGTGCCGATAGCGCCGTAGTTCACAGACTCATCCATATCTTTCTCGAAGAACGGCGGCTGCAGAATGCCGGCGGGAAAGTTAATCGTGTTCAACTGCGGATCGTAATACGCGTTAATGGTAGGCGGCGTCATGGTCCACTCGCTGCGGTCCACCGGCTTGCCGACCTTGGCCACCCAGCGTTCGAATTCGGCAGCCGACGCCTGTTCCATGTTGCCCAGGTAGCTCTCGCGCGTGATCTTCACGCTCGAATAATCGCGCCAGTGCGAGGGATATCCGATCTTGTCCTCAATCCCCTTCAGCTTCACGATGGCCTGTTCCTTGGTGGCAGGCGTCATCCAGGTCGCACTCTCGATATCGTCGTGCATAGCCCGCTCGATGGCATGCACCATTTCAAGGGTGCGAGCCTTGCTCTCCGGCGGAAAAGCGCGATCGACATAAGCCTGCCCCAGCGCCTCGCCGAGATCGCGGTCGGCAGCCCGCGTGCAACGCCGCCAGCGCGGAAGCTGCTCCTCCTGGCCCGCCAGCGTGCGCGCAAAGAAGTCAAAATTCTCGTCGACCATTGCTTTGGTCAAATACGGAGCGGCGCGGTGAATCACCTGCCAGCGCATGTAGGTCTTCCAATGCTCGAGCGGATGTTCGACCAGCAGTTTCTCCTCGGCGCGGAAGAAAGCGGGCGAAGTGACGATGTAGTGATCGGTGGCCGGGGCCTTCACCGCCTTGAGGTAAGCATCCCAATCGATGGAAGGCGTTAGCTCGCGAATCTGCGCCAGGCTCATCTTGTTGTTGATGTTCTTCGGATCGCGGCGCGTGACGTTATCCATCTGCGCCTGAGCCATGGCGGTTTCCAGTTCAATCACGGTGCCGGCGTCAGTGCGGGCCTGCGCCTCCGTTTCCCCCGCCAGAACGAACATCTTCTGCAGATGCGCGCGGTATTTCTTTAGAGTCTCGATAGACTTGTCATCAGTTTTGATGTAGAAGTCGCGACTCGGCAGGCTGAGCCCACCCTGGTCGATCTGCGCCACTACCTTGGAAGCATCGTCATAGTCCTGCTGACCGGTGAAGCCGAAAAATGGCGAGTTCGTCTGATTGTCCGACTGCTCCCAGGCGCCGGGAAATAGGCCATGCAGATGGGCAATTTCAAGCGTGAGATCTTTCTTCGACTGTATGGCGGCAATCCGATTTAGTTCCGGTTGTAGCGGCCTCAAGCCGGCCGCTTCAATGCCGCTCTCGTCCATGCAGGCCGCCCAGTAGTCGCCGATCTTCTGTTGCACGGGGCTGCGAGTCGCATCGTTTTTGCTGCTCGCCTCCAAAGTTTCGCGCAGCAGGTTTTCATTCCACAATTCCAGGCTGCTTCCCGTGCTCCAGTACACCTGGTCAGCGGGAATCGGATTCGCCTTGAGCCATTTGTTGCAGGAGTACTTGTAAAAATCATCGCACGGACTCAGTGTCTGGTCGGTCAGATTAGGATCAAAGTGTTCGAGCTGGGGAGCTTTCGTCTCCGCTGCGGCGCCGGGAGCTGCCTTGGGAAGCGCATCTTGCCCCAGAATCGCCAGGGGTAGGAAGAGCAGCAACAGAAGACAAAGTATAACTTTGAGAGAAGACATTTCGGCCTCTTTCGGGGAGCAGACGAGATGGGAACAAACGCAATGGGCTCCTTGAAGAATACGCACTTAAATACGCACTCAGGAAGATGAAGGTTCCGCAGAGCGCAGGGACAAAACGGCAGACTCCGGGCCTCCCCAGTTGGACAACATAATATATGACGCACGGCCAGACTCACGGTTAGCGGAGAAACTTAGCGACTACCCCGTGTTGTGCAGTCCCGGCAGCGATGCCGTTGATAGTCGCGCCTAGAGGATACTCAAGTTTCCCCAGATCTTGTCCTACGTCTCGCCCCAGTTGCTTTCGCCGCAAAAGCTCCACCTGGATCAGGCTCATCGGATCCACATACGGATTGCGCAGATGAATGGATCGCGCCAGCACCCGGTTGCGCGCCAGCAACTCCCGTTGACCGGAGATGCGCAAAATCATCTGCCGCGATCGCAGAAACTCCGCTTCGAGCATGGCGAAGACGCGCGTGCGCAACCCCGTATTCTTCACCAATCCGGAATAGACGCGGGCAATGTGAAGGTCAGCCTTGGCCATGCCGAGCTCGACATTGCGCACCAGGTCAGAAAATAGAGTGAAATGCTTTAACATCTCGCGCAGCAGCCGCTCGTGACCTCTTCCCTTGCCGGCGAAGCTCTGCAATCCCTGCCCTACTCCATACCACGCCGGCACGGCATGGCGGCTTTGCATCCATCCGAACACCCACGGAATGGCGCGCAGGTCTTCCAAACGACGGCCTCTGGTCCGGCGCGACGGCCGTGAGCCGATGCGTGCTGCATCCAGTTCCCCGACCGGCGTAGCTTGCTCGAAGTATTCAAGCAAGTCGGGATTCTCCGCGATGTCGCGGCGATAAACGCGATGGGCTTCCGCCGACATTTCTTCCATCGCCTCTTCCCAACGCGCCTGATCCTTCGGCTGAGCGCCCGAGCGCGTGAACGCTTCCAGGCTCGCGGCAATCATCAGTTCCAGATTCCATTCCGCGAGCACCAGCATCGGCGTACTTCCAATTGAGAACTTCCCCTTGCTCGGTAATGCGAATACGCCCGGAAAAACATCCTTCCGGCTGGGCCAGGATTGCCGCATGCGTCGGCCCGCCTCCGCGCCCGACCGTACCGCCGCGACCGTGAAACAGTCGCAGTTTCACTCCGCATTCTCGCGCCACGCCATGCAGATCACGATGCGCCTTGTGCAGTTCCCATGTGCTGGTCAGCATTCCTCCATCTTTATTGGAGTCGGAGTAGCCCAGCATCACTTCCTGCCATCGTCCCCAGGAATCGAGCAGCGGTTCATAATCAGGATGCCGCCACAGGCGCCGCATCGCGCCGCCCGCCGCGCGCAGAGAATCGATCGACTCAAACAGCGGCACCGGCATCAGCCCGGGATCATGATTGCCGGAAACATGATCGCCAGACTCATGATCGCCAGAACCAGCCAGACGCACGCCGCAAGCCTTCGTCAGGCGGACCAGGTTGAGCACATCGTCCTCCGACTCCGCTCCGCTGATAATGTACTGACGGATCGACTGTGCAGGATAAACCTGCTTCAGCTTCTGGATCGTTCGGAGAGTCTCGATTAACTCCCTCGTCTGAACAGAAACCTCGCTGTTGCCCGAAGAAGCACCCCCTGCCGCAAGGGCCGGGGCTGTCTCTCTTAATTCGGTCTTCCTTAGTTTGGTCTTTCTCAGGTCGGTGCTTCCCAGCGCAATCTTGCTCAGGTCAATCGTTCTTGTGCCGATCTCCTGTAGAACTTCAGCATGCACCCGCGCATGCTGCCGGATGTCAAGCACCTGAAGATGGAAGCCGAAGGTTCGAAGCTGTCGCAGCAATGGATCGACATAGGCCTCCGCCAGCTCCTGACCGCGATTCCCCATCAAGCTCGACCGCAGCATAACCAGATCGGATTCGAACTCCGCCGCGTCCTTATACGAACCCTGAACGTCGGGGCCCTCGCGGCTGCGCTGCAATCGGTAAACCACGTAGGAAAGAAAACGGCGATAAAGCTCCGTCGTGTTGCCCGGTCCCCAGAGCATGGCCGCTCCGGGCAGCGATCCTTTATACTGCGCCAGCCGCGACACAATCTCCGCGGAAACGCCCGCCTGCCGCACCGACGAACTCAGGCAATCGCTCAAGAACTCCACGTCGCGGACATACTCGCGGAGAATCATGGTTCGCGCCTGCTCAAGGGCATCTTTCACGCATTCCGGCTTGACCAGCGGATTGCCATCGCGATCGCCGCCGATCCAGGATCCGAAGCTCAGCAGATTTGGCAACTCGGCCACATCGAGAACCGTGCCGTAAACGTCGCGCATCGATTCCGCTACTTCGGCATAGATTCGAGGCAGCGCTTCAAAAAGCGAAAGGCGGAAGTAGCGCAGACCCATGCGGATTTCATCATCGACGGTCGGCTTGGTCTGCCTGACTTCGTCCGTTTGCCACAGCGAAGTAATTTCGGCGTGGATCGCCTGCTCGCATCGCAGAGCCTCGGCCTCCGTAAGGGGCAGACGGTCCAGCCGCTCCAGTTGCTCAGCGATGCGCCGTCGTTTCAGCAGGACGGTTTGGCGAGCCACTTCGGTGGGATGGGCCGTGAACACGGGAGTCACCGTCACGTGGCGAAGCGCCGCCAGTGCCGCATCAGCGGAGATCCCGGCTTTCTTCATGCGCAACAAAGTTCCGTGGAACGATCCGGGCAGAGTCTCCCCTCCCTGGTCGAGTTGGCGAGCGCGACGGCGGCGTTTCCGATGGTTCGTCTCTGCCAGATTTGCCAGCTCGAAATAGATGGCAAAAGCTTTGGTGACTTGGTAAGCGCGGGCCAAATCCATTCCTGAAATCGTCGTCTCAGCGCGAGCCATGAGTTCATCCGCGGAATTGCTGCCACGGCCCCGCTCGCGATGCTCGAATCATCAGCCTCCGCAGCTCTTCGACGGTATCGAACAACTCTTTGCCCGCCTGCTCCACCAGAACTCGCCCCAGCAAAGCGCCGAGCGACCGCACATCGCGACGCAGGGGACGATCCTTGGCGGAATCGTCGGACCGCGCCGTAAGTTCCGACAAACGGGCCTTTTGCTCATCCGCATTCCACAGCGGTTTCGATCGGGTCATGAAAGTGAAAGCAGAGACGTGATCAGAAAGGATAAATCAAAAAGGCAGTGGCCAGTGGTTAGTGGTCAGCGAAGAACCAAACCTACGTCGAGAGGCCGGCACGAGAACTGTCCACTGACCCCTGGACACTGACCACTGCTCTCACTTCGGCGATTCGAAGCGATAGCCGATGCCGCGCAATGTCTTCAAATACCGCGGGTGGCGCGGATCAATCTCGATTTTCTCGCGCAGCCGCCGCACGTAGACATCGATCGAGCGCGGCGTAACAAAAGGAGTCTCTTTCCAGACTGCGTGCAGCAACCGGTCGCGCGTGAGCACGCGCCCGCAATGCATAGCCAGATACTCCAGCAAACGAAATTCGCGCACCGTGGTAAGAACCGCCCTTCCTTCCACCTGCACCGTCATCGAAGAAGCGTCGATTTCAAGATCGCCCAGGCGAAGCACTTCCGGTTTTACCGGCGCCTGGCGCAAACCCCGCAGGACGCTGCGCACTCGGGCCACGAGTTCGCGCGGACTGAAGGGCTTGGTGATGTAATCGTCTCCGCCGAGCTCAAGCCCTTTCACCCGGTCGGCTTCGGCCGTCTTGGCGGTCAGAAAAATAACCGGCGTCGAGGAAAGCGTGGGAGTCTGCCGTATCTGCCGGCAAAGATCAAAGCCGTCCGCGCCCGGAAGCATCACGTCCAGAAGGAAGAGAGACGGCATCTCTCGCAAAGCTTCAGAAACCACAGAGCCGCCGCTGACGAAGCTTTGCACGTCAAAGCCGGCGGCTTGCAGGTTATGAGAGATCAGCCGCGCAATGTCTTCCTCATCTTCAACCACGAAGATAAGGCTTCGAGACACCGGCGCCACGCCCGCATCGCCACGCGGTTCATAAGATTCCATGGGAGAGTGCATCGTCACCTGCAGCGGCCTGACCCACAGTCAAAGGTCGGTTCGGAGCCGGATTCTGCATTGAATGTATTTTGGAATTGTTGCGAGAATGTTTCCCGACGTGTTAACGAATGATGAATTTCAAAAGGCAGTGGCCAGTGAAAAGCTAGCCGTTCCGTCCCACATGCCGATAGCAGAGAACTGGCCACTGACCACTGGCCACTGCTTCTAAGTTGCTGCCCGCTTCTTCGGAGCATGCCGCAGGCTGCGGCCCTCGATGAGGCTGTAGAGATCCTCAGCGAGATTCGTGGTGTGATCTCCGGCGCGCTCCAAAGCCTGCGCCATGAGAAGCACATCGAAGCTCGAGGGATTGCTGTCAGTCGCATGTTCGGTCAGGTGCTTCTGGAACAGAGCATGACAGACCCGGTCGATGTCCTTATCCATCTGCAGCACCTTGCGGGCACACTCCAGATCGAGATCGACGAATCCGCGATACACCAGATCAAGCATTTCGCGCAAGCTTGCCGACATCTCCACCAGCTGGCGCACGTCCGAAGCCGCCATCTTCGTGGTCCGGGACTGCACGCGCATGGCTACGCTCATCATCAGATCGCCAATGCGCTCCAGGTCAGTAGTGCACTTCAGGCTGGTCAGCAGCTGGCGCGCTCGCGCCTCGTTCACCCGCGTAATCGCTGCCGGCAGCCGCTCATCGATGTAGCGCTCGATAATGTCGAGTTCCTGCTCGCACTCCTTGATGGCGAGGAAAGCCATGCGGGAAGAATGAGTCAGCAGGTCGCGTACATTGAAAGCCGCGTCGCGCGCAATGAGGAAGGCTTTCAGCGCCGTCCGCGCCAGATCGTCAAGCGATCCGGATCCTTTCCCGCCGGATTTCTTGCTGCCTTCCTGACTCTGAGCACGCACCGCGTCGGAAGAGTCAGCAGGATCCGCGTCTTCACGCGTGGTCCGCGATGTTGCAGCTTTTCGAGGCATGTTTCGATGAGGTGACCGCGACTCCATCACCACTAACACAAGTATCTCACTATCAACTCAGCCGGCAGTCTACTTGAGAAATGTGAAAGGACCATGAATACCGATTGCAGATCGCCTCGGCTGCCGATTAGAGTGTGAATCTGCACCAAAGTATGGAACTGCTCGAACACTTGCGTCGCCAGTTTGCCTACGATGAGTGGGCAAACCGCGAAGTGCTCGCCGGCCTGAAGGCAAGCGCCAATCCGCCGCTGCGGCCACGTCAGCTTCTGGCACACATTCTCTCGGCTGAGCGGCTGTGGCTGGAGCGCCTCAGGAAACAACCGCAGAGCCTGCCCGTCTGGCCGGATTTCACCCTCGACCAATGTGAAGAGCAAATCGCCGACGTCACTCGGCAATGGCGCAATTTCCTCAGCCAGCTTTCTCCCGCTGGACTCTCGGACACAGTCGTCTACAAAAACAGCAAGGGTGAGCCGTGGACCAGCACCGTGGAAGACATTCTGACCCACGTCGTGCTGCACTCGGCGTATCATCGCGGTCAGATCGCCAGCCTGGTGCGCGCCAGCGGGGAGCAACCTGCCTATACGGACTTCATCCACGCCGTGCGCCAGGGCTTGGTTGAATAGCTGTTGATGGAATGGATTTTATCGGACTTCCGACGAAGGAGCACACGAATACATCCATGCAGAGCCGGCCGCTTTTTATCTTCACGATCGTGCAAATCATTGCCATTGCCGCCCTTCTCTGGATCGTGTTTTCCATCCCCGGCGCCTGGGACTTGCAACGTGACGTTGGCGTGGCCCTGATGCTGGTGGGCACGGGCGGCATCGCCACGGCACGCTTCCATTTGGGCAAATCTTTTGCCATCAGACCAAAAGCCCACGAATTGGTCACGCACGGAATTTATTCGAAGATTCGCAATCCGATTTATGTTTTCGGCGCGGTCGTGCTCGCTGGATTTGTGCTCGTCCTGCACCGGCCCATGCTTTGGTTCGTCGTTGTGGCTGTGGTTGTCATGCAGACAGTGCGCGCGCGCCGCGAAGCCAAGGTTCTGGAAGCCGCGTTTGGCGACGCCTACCGCGAGTACCGCCGCAAGACCTGGTTTTAGAAATCACGTTCTGAAAATCCGGTTCTGAGATCCGTCGTCAATAAAAAAGGTGCGGTAATATCACTGCAATGAAAAAACTGTCCGCCCTTGTTCTGCTCGCGATTTGCGCCGCGATCCTTCTTGGCGCATCGGGCGAACCAAAATTCCCCTCGATGCCCGCCGCGGTTTCGGGCAACGCGGTCGCCAGCCTCAAACGCGGCTTCGAACTTTTTTCCATGATGGGAGTTGGTCCCCGCAAAACCTGGGATGACGTCACCAACCAAGTCTACGTAATGACGCTGGCCAGCGCTAAATGGCATCTGGGCCGTCCGGTGCCCGGAGTTGGCGGCCGTCTGGGTGCATCGGCGGCTGGAGCCAAAGGCCAGATCGTTCTTATGGGTGGATATGTGCTCGATGCCCGGGGCGATGAAATCACGGTTCCCGATGTAAATGTTTATATCGAAGAACGCAACTGGCATCGCGGCCAGGACATTCCAGTTCCCGTCGACCGCGCGGCCGTGGGGGTGACGCATGACCGCTTCGTCTACCTGATCGGCGGCCGGTCGGCAAAGGGCCCGGTCAACAACGTGCAGGTCTACGACGTCGAAAAAAACTCCTGGGCTCAGGCCACGCCTTTCCCCGGCACGCCCGTCTTCGGCTTGGCGGGCGGCATAGCCGGCGAGACGATCGTGATCGTAGATGGCGCCAAGCCGGGCCCGGCGGATGGTCCGCGCTACGTGGCTTCCGATGAGTGCTGGCTGGGCAAGATCGACAAGAAAGATCCAATCAAGATTGAATGGAGCAAACTGCCGCCGCATCCCGGTCCGGCGCGCTTCGCCATCGCCGGTGCGGGATCCGAACACGAGCACCAGATTTTCTTTTCCGGAGGCACCGCTACTCCTCACGATTACAAAGGCGTCGCCTACGACGGCGAGCCCAGCGAAGCATCCACCTTTACTTTCGCCTACGACCTGCACCACGGCCGTTGGGAAACGATCAGCGAAGACACCGATGATTCCCGCCTCGATAGTCATCTTCTGGACACGACCGTCGGGCCCGTGCTCTTAGGCGGGATGGCGAAGGACCTCGCCGTCACCTCGCGGGTAACGCTGCTGCCGAAAAAGTGAGACTGCAAACCAGAATGGGCTGTGGATTCCTGCTGGAAAATAAAGTTAGAAACGATGGTTCGCGAATGGGGGAATCGTTTGCTCCGTATTGAAAATCGGGGTATCCCGCCTCCCCCCTCCCATCTTTGGAATCATCGAGTTAGCAGGAAATTCCCCGCAAAATCCGGATGTCAAAGAACCTAGATACTAAAATCCGTGAAACAAAGGACTTAGAGCGCGACGACCTGCTCTGTAGCAGACCGTCACGGCCTCGACCATGATCGCCGATTTGAATTTGCGAGACAAGGTTAGATGTCACAATGGGATTGTGGAAAAGTCTGAACTACGGGGCGAGGCTCGTGGTGCCCAGCTTTGAAAACCAGCAAAGCTGGGGCAGCCTCGGTCGGTATGATGCCGGCGCTCTGAAATCAGAACGTAGGCCAGCCCCCGCAGACGTTCGTGGTACCCCCTTCACGAAAAACGCGAGGGACGGGGCACTCACTGTATCGATAGTGTCTGCAAAACAAAGCCCGGCCACTGCACTTTCATCGCAGTCGGGAGTTACGAAGCTTTATTGGAACTCGAGCAGCACGATCTCGGGATTCGAACCCAGCCGCAGCGGCGGTCCCCAGGTTCCTGCTCCGCTCGAAGTGAAAACCTGCATCTTCCCGATCCGGCTCAGGCCGTACACAAACTGGCGGTAAATCCGGCGCGCCATCCAACTCCAGGGTAAGAACTGGCCAAGGTGCGTATGACCGGAGAGCTGCAGGGAGACTCCGGCCGCCTCCGCGACCTCCGGATGGTCCGGGGCATGGGTCAACAGAATGCTGGCGCGGCCGCGATCCAAGCCGATGCCACGCAGCACCGACGCAAGCTGCCCGTTCTGAGTCGCATTCCGGTAGGGAACGCCGATAATCTGCAGACCGTCCACTTCCACCTTCTCATTACTGAGCACGCGCACTCCGGCCGCCGTAATGGCATTCAAATATTTGCTGTCGTCGCCAAATTGTTCATGATTTCCGGCGACGAAGTAAACGCCCTGCGGCGCGACGAGCTGGTGCAACGGCTCCGCTGCCCGCCGCGCGTCGATCGCCGTGCCATCATACAAATCACCCGCAACAAAAATCGCGTCGGGCTCTTCCCTTAACGTCATCGCAATCAAACGCCGCAGAAAATTGCCGTTTCGCACGTGCCCGAGGTGCACATCGCTGATCAGCGCCGCGGTTCGTCCGCGCCACGCGGGCGGCAAGTTCGCGAGCCGCACCGTGGTTCGCGTGATCCGCGTCCAGCCTGCATTGAAAACTCCGTAGAGTCCGGCGATTGCCGCAGCACCGAACAGCAATTCCACGGTCCGATGAAAGTTCACATTCAGGCCCGCCAGCCGCGCAATTCCAAAAATAATCCAGGAGGAAACCGCGGCGAGAAAGAGGAAGCTCACCAGGCCCATCCAAACCGCGGCAGCCCTGTAAAATGCGCGCAGAGCAGCATTTGTGTAGCGAAAGGCCAGTAGGGAAGCGGCGATAAAGCTGACCGACAAAAGCCCGAGGACGAGTTTGATCCAGAACGCGCCCGGGGTTTCACTCCCTGCGGGAGAAAAGGCCCAGGTCTCATAGAGGAGATAGTGGGTCAGGAAAAGAACGGACTGAATGACTACGATAAAACTGATTAATTCTCTTCGTGCACGCATGCTGCATTAGATTCCCCAACCTGCCATTCGGATTGTTGGCATGCCGAACCATCGTCGCGGCAAGATGCAAACAGCAGACTCCTCCTGTCTCGCTTCGCTCGCGCGTCGGAATGACAAAATTACAGGGAGGCGACCGCCGCTACCTTGCCCGGGCCAGCACTAGCGTGATGTCATCGGGTTGCTCGTTGTCGCCGATCCAGTCATCGACTGCCGATGTGACTGTCTGGCTGATTTGCACCAGCGGCAGGCGGCGGTTGGCGCTCACCAGATCGATCAGGCGGTCCTCGCCGAATTCGCCGAAGTCGTTTTCCGGCTCGGTGACGCCGTCGCTGTAGGCCAGAAAGATTTCGCCGGGATGCATTTCCACCGCGCCTTCGTCGTACATCATGTGATCGAAGAGCCCGACGACCGTGCCGCCGGTTTCGAGGCGCCGCACCGCGCCGTCCTTCGCAATCAGAATGGGCGGAAGGTGTCCGCCATTGCTGTAAGTCAGGCGGTGCGATCGCCCATCGTAAATTCCGAGGAAGAGCGTTGCATACTTCTCCGGCGGAGTGCTTTCGTAAAGCTGGTGGTTGAGCAGGCCGAGCAACGCTCCCGGAGAAACCTCAATGCCCTCGGGCCACGCAGCCATGATTCTGCCCGCGCCCGCTACGGCGCCCACGGCAACGGGTTCTCTCATTTGCGGCAAGCTCTCGATGCTGTAAGCGCGGACCGCGGAGTGGATGGTCGCCATGAGCAGCGCCGCGGAAATTCCCTTCCCGCTGATATCGCCGACTGCCAGAATCAGCTTGTGGGAGCTGGCCGTAAGGAAGTCGTAGTAGTCGCCGCTCACGGTGCGCGCCGGCCGGCAGAAGCCGTGCACTTCGAGCGACTCCAGTTCGCTAACTTGCCGCGGAAACAGCTGCGCCTGCACTTCCTGCGCAATGGCGAGTTCGCCCTCCAGCCGCTGCTTTTCCTTCTGTTCCTGAATTAACTTTTCGATCGACTCTGTCATCGAGTTGAACGAAAGCGAGAGTTGCGCCAGCTGGTCCGTGGACTTGACCGGAATGCGATGGCTGAAGTCCCCGCGGTCCACATGCTTGGTAGCGTCGTAGAGATGCGCGACCGCACCCGTGACGGTCCGCGTCATCCGCATACCGATCAAGAGAGCAATCAATTCAATCACGGCGAAAAAGATGAGGATGGCGAGAAGGGTATACTGCACCATCTGCACGAACTCCCCGAGGGCCGCGAACAAATGGCCGTAAAGCACCGAGGGGCGAGTTCGCACCTGCACCACGACAGACCCAGTCGGCTCGCGCTTTCCGGTTTTCCAATCGAGCACCGGCAGCGGCGCCAGGAACGGGACCTCGCGGTCCAGCCGGCCCATGGCAGCCGGCACCGTCCCCACAGTAAATGTTGGGCTGGGATGTAAATCCACACGCTGCCTGCGGTCGCTGATTACAATGTTGACGTTGTTTGTTCCTGTATTCGCGGGCGTGATCGCCTGTGGTTCGTCGCCCCGGAACCCCGGGTCTTCGAGCAGCGTGATTTCGCCCAGGTCGGCCGCAATCTTCCCCACTAATGGCTTGTCGAAGGGCTCGCTGGTTACAACGGTGAGTGTTTTTGATCCCGTCGAAAGCTCTGTAGCCACGCGCAGATATAGGCCGTCACGGTCGCGCGTGATCTCGCGCAACTCGCTTTTTGCAAACGTGGGCAATGAGGGCGCAGGCCCTTTGGATTCGTCGCCCAGAGGCAAGAGCTTATCGTCGAGCCAGGCATACATGCTCCGCCGCTTCCAGGCGGCATCGCGCTTCCTCAGCCCGGCCAGCGATTCGGCGGTGGGATTATCCCCGCGCTCCAGTCGCGCCGCCAGTTCGTTGCCGACCGCGGCGTTTACTGCTCCCAGGCTGCGCAATTGCGAGTTGATTTCCGAAGTCACTACGAAGACGGCGAACTGACCAGCCAGCCCGTACAGCGTGATGAATGTCATAGCTACCAGCAGAACCGCTGGAATCACGCCGATGAAAACGTACGTCACGATCAGCCGGTTGCGCAGGCGCCAGAGAATTTTTCGCTTCGACCACCGGAAAGCAATCACGGAGAACAGCAACGCCGCGTCGAAAACCAGAAACTTGACCCAGCCGGAAAGGCTGTCTGCCGCCGCGGGAGCGAAGGGCTTCAACCCCATCTCAAGAGCGAACAACCCGATGGCGAAACCCAGCGAATACAGGGCTCCGCGCGCGACCCATCCCTGCGGCCACAAGTCGGCGGCCAGCATTCTTGCGCGCAACCTCGAGTAAAACTGCTTCATGATTTCGCCGCCGGAATCGCTAAATTTCCGGATACAGATCGAAGAACGCTTCCAGGCTGGTGCGCAACTGCTTCTCGATCTCTTCCTTGCTGCCTTCGAGCACGTGCATGGTGACGTGCGCCTCGTGCCCGTTAGTAAGCTTCACCGGAGCCTGCCCCACTTCGGCCACGTCTTCGGAAGGCAACAGCCGCATGCCGTAAACCAATGTCAGATTCGCCATGCCCTGAATTCTAATCGAAACCCAGTAGCCAGTACCCAGTGCTCAGTACCGAGTTCTTCGCAACCTAAGGTTTTAACTGAGTACTGGGTACCAGGTACTGAGAACTGTCTTTGGGTTATCATTCTGGCGTGCTCTCTAAACTCATACCGATCGTCGCTGCGCTTCTGCTCACTCTTCCGGCCGCATCGCAGCAGGCTCCCGAAACCCCTTCGACGGAACCGCAAGTAAAAGTGAACATGCTGAACGTTTGTACGCCATCGGCGGAAGAACAGAAGGAAATCGCAGCTGCGCTGGCGCGTATCCCGAAACAACCGCTGTTCAGCGATGACTTCGAAATCTCCCATGGCCGCTCCACGCTGACCGTGCCTCCCAACTTCCTTCAACCGGGAAGCGGCGCCAAAATGTCGGACGAGCCTTCGGTCGCCAGCTACGTTCGTCTGCGCCGCGAATTCTCTGTGCAGGCTCTGTTCGCCAGCGTCCAATACTCTTTCAGCAATGATGGTCAGAACATGATCGAGACTCTCGTGCTGCACGTGCGGGATCCTAAAGACCTGATCCAGGTCTCGATGGAAGACAGCGCATCGGCAATCGGCAGCCCCGAAGCCATGGTCGCCGCCAACACTCCGGCCAACCGCATCCGGCTCGAGCGCTTCGGAAAGTCGTCCATCGCGCTGGCCCGCTGCAGCGCTTCGGAAAACGGACCGGCGCCGGACCAGAGCGCCTACGAACCACTATTCCGCAGCGCCTCCGAAGTGCTGGCCAACTATCGCAACCTGCTTGGCGTCAAGCGCACGGTGCCCGCGGAGCTGGCCCAGATCCCGGGAGCGGGACCGAAAACACCAGCAAAACGAAAATCGGCCAAGCCCGGTGCGAGTCAAGCTGAAGAGAAAAAATGAAGAAGGACTACCCTGTGTACTCCGTGCTTGCCCTGAGCGAAGCCGAAGGGCCCTCTGTGGTAAAGATTCGTTTTTTGCAGCGGCTGCGACCCATGCATCGAAATCTAAATCCAGCAATCTAACGGCTATCCCATCATGAGCGAAACCCGCAATGTCGTCATCATCGGTTCCGGCTGCTCCGGACACACCGCCGCCCTTTACAGCGCCCGCGCCAATTTGAAACCTCTCGTGGTCGAGGGCCACGAACCTGGAGGCCAGCTATCTCTTACCACGCTGGTGGAGAACTTTCCCGGCTTTCCCGAAGGCATCATGGGACCGCAACTGGTCGAGAACATGCGCAAGCAGGCAGAGCGTTTCGGCGCCGAGTACCGCGTCGGCCATCTCACCAGCGTCGACCTCAGCCAGCGTCCTTTTCTGCTTCATCTCGGCAAGCACCAGGTGCACACCAAAGCGCTCATCATCGCCAGCGGCGCTTCCGCCCGTTGGCTGGGCCTGCCGAACGAGCAGAAGCTCATCGGACATGGTGTATCTTCCTGCGCCACTTGCGATGGCTTTTTCTTTTCAGGAAAGGAAATCGTGGTGATCGGCGGCGGCGATTCCGCCATGGAAGAAGCCATCTTCCTCACGCGCTTTGCCACCAAGGTGACGATCATTCACCGCCGCGACAGCTTCCGCGCCTCTAAGATCATGCTGGAGCGAGCGAAACAGAATCCGAAGATCCAGTTCCTGACCGACACCGTCGTCGAAGATGTCCTCGGCCACGACAAGCAGGAAGTCAGCGGCCTCAAGCTGCGCAATGTGAAGACCGGCAAGGTCTGGGACTTCCCCACCAGCGCCTTATTCCTCGGCATCGGGCACGATCCCAACGCAAAAATGTTTGCCGGTCAGCTCGATACCGATGCTGACGGCTACCTCAAGACACACAACTACGTCCTGACCCGCGTCCATGGCGTCTATGCCTGTGGCGACGTGCAGGACCGCCGCTATCGCCAGGCCATCACCGCCGCCGGAACCGGTTGCATGGCCGCCATCGAGGTCGAGAAGTTCCTGGAAGAGCACGCCGGCTGAGGATTCCACCAGCATTGCATCTTGCGGAGCCCGCGCCACATTTGCCTCTCGGTGACAATTACTTTCGCCGCATTACCTAGGTAATCTACGAGCTAAACCGAATCTCTCTTATATTCTTGGTTCGAACAAATTCTGAATACGGAATCCCTGCTCCCATGAAAAACCGCATTTCGGTGGCTTTATTTGTTCTGTTGGCAATCATAGTGTTCGCGCCCAACTACGTTTCTGCTCAGGAAGTTTCCGCCGCTAACCGCAAGGTGGCGGTCAAGGTGGCTCCGGAATATCCAGCCCTCGCTCGCTCTATGAAGATCCAGGGCGTTGTCCGCGCGGACGTCCTGGTTGCTCCCAGCGGGAAGGTAACGTCCGTCGAAGTAAAGGGCGGCCATCCCTTACTCGCGCAATCCGCCCAGGACGCACTGCGCCAGTGGAAGTGGGAAGCCGCTTCTCACGAAACTCACGAGACGGTTGAACTTCACTTCACACCTTAACTACGCCGTCAATCTCCAGCTGCAAAACCGGCTCGCGCTCGACCGCTTGTGGTCACGGGTCGTTCATAGCAGCGGCTGAAAGTGAAGACGCACCGCCGCCGCCCAGTTTCGTGCTCTCGACGAACTCCATATATCCCTTCGTCGTCCAATTGCCCGCCGCATCTTAATCATGCCTGATTTGTGTCGGCACAGCTCGGCGCTCTAGGCCGCAGTCTTCTTCGCCTTGATCTTTGCCCACCGCGCACGCTGAGCCGCCGCGATTCTTTTCCGGCCTGCTGCTGACATCGTTCGTTTCTTGCGGGTTGGCTTGGCTCCGTAGTAGCTTCCAACAAAAGCGGCTAGTGCTGCGTTCAATCCTGACAACTGCTTCTCTACCCGATCTCGTTCCTTCTTCAACTGCTTCACGATCACAGTCACGTTTCCCATTGGTTGAGTCCCCCTCAAGGCTCAGGATCATAGCAGACGCGGTCGCGGCTCGGTGCAGCAAAAAGAAAAACCCTCGCTCCGCAGAGCGGGACTCGAACGAGCACGTTTCTAGTGTTGTTTTGACGTGTTTAGACGGTCTCGTGATACAACGTTCTGTGATCTTTGTCCGTTCATCGCGTCCGGTAGATAATTTTCCAGGTGCGGAATGTTAAGAGCCTTCTTCGTCGGTCTTTCCGAAAACCCATCTTTGCGCACCTTTGCGGAGAACTCTGCGCTCGGCCGCCGCGTCTCCGGACGCTTCGTCGCCGGAACTGGGATTGCCGACGCCGTCCGCGCCACGCAAGCCGTCAACCGCGCGAGCATGAGCGTCACCATCGACAACCTCGGCGAAAATGTAGCCAATCCCGAGGAAGCCCGGCAGAGCGCCCAGCTTTATCATCAGATTCTCGACGCCATTGCCACTCACCGGCTCAACGCCAATATCAGCCTCAAACTGACTCACATGGGGCTCGATGTAGACGAGAAGCTGGCCCGTGAAATCGTCAGCGGACTAGTCGCCAAGGCCGCTGCCATGGACCCTGCTGGCTTTGTGCGCGTCGACATGGAAGGCTCGCCCTACACCCAGCGAACGCTGGACCTCGTCCGTGAACTTCATGCCATGCCGGGAAACGCCAACGCCGTCGGCGCCGTGATCCAGTCGTACCTGAGACGCTCCGAGAGCGACGTTGAGAAATTGTTGGGCGAACGTATCCGCATCCGGCTGTGCAAAGGCGCCTATAAAGAGCCCGCGGAGATTGCCCTCCCGCTCAAATCCGAGGTCGACGCCAACTACGTCAAGCTGATGAAGATCCTGATGAAAAGCGGCATCTACCACGGCCTAGCGACGCACGATGAGAGCATCATTCAACAGGCCCAGGCCTTTGCCATTCGCGAAAAACTTTCCCGCGACTCCTTCGAGTTCCAGATGCTCTACGGCATACGCCGCGACCTGCAGCGCAAGCTCGCGCGCGACGGCTGGCGCGTTCGCATCTACATTCCCTTCGGCAGCGAATGGTATCCATATTTCATGCGGCGGTTGGGCGAGCGCCCAGCCAACGTCCTGTTCATCGCGAGGAATTTGTTGCGGGCGTGAAGGCAGTGGTCAGTGGCCAGTAACACTTGAGCCGGCGCGAGAACTGGACACTGACCACCGGCCACTGATCACTGCTCCGGCACTGCAGCGCCATCAGCGCGCGCGTCCGACGCTCCGTAGTTCACCCTGGTCTTCGAGTCGTGCAGGACTGCCTGCCCGCGACCCATAGCCGTCGAGTATGCGTTCCGCACGTCGAGCTGATGCCCCATCGCAGAAAGTTTCTGCCGCACTTCCAGCGGCACGCGCGACTCGATCACAATATTGCATCCGCGCTGCGGACTGACCGTGAAGCGGGCGTTCTCCATCGCTTCCTGAATATTCATGCCGTAGTCCACCACGTTGGAAACGAATTGCGCGTGGGCCAGCGGCTGGTTCGCTCCCCCCATGATTCCGAAGCCAATGTGCTGGTCCCCATGTTCCATGAAGGCCGGAATGATGGTGTGAAACGGCCGCTTGCGCGGGGCCAGCGCGTTCGGCGACGCCGCATTGAGCGAAAACAGCGCACCACGATCTTGCAGCGCAAATCCCATGCCGCGCACCGCAATGCCCGATCCAAACGCCTCGTAATTGCTCTGAATCAAGGAGACGATATTGCCCTCGCGATCGACCACCGAAAGATAAGTTGTGTCGCTGAAGGGCGGCGTGCCGGCCGCAACGTTGCAATTGGCTTTGTTGGGATCGATCAGCCTGGCCCGCTCCCGCGCGTATTCTTTCGACAGAATTCCCTTCACCGGAACCTTCGCGAAACGCGGATCGCCGTTGTACCGCCCCAGATCGGCGTAAGCCAGCTTCATCGCTTCGATCTTTTTATGCAACTCGACGGCGCTCAGAGGTCCGTCGGGCGACGGCGCGGAAGTCTCCATAATGTTCAACATCTCGAGCGCCGCCATTCCCTGTCCGTTGGGAGGGAGTTCGTAGACAGTCCAGTCGCGATAGGTAGTTGAGATCGGCTCGACCCACTCCGGCGAAAACTCCGCCAGATCGTCGGGCGCCATCGTTCCGCCTGCGCTCTGCGACGTGCTCACAATTGCGCGCGCAATCTCACCTTTATAGAACGCATCCGCACCACCCTCAGCGACTAACCGCAGAGCCTTGGCGAGGTCGTGATTCTGAAAGACCTGCCCCACCACCGGAGGCTTGCCGCCAGGCAGATAAATCCGCCGCGCCTCCGCATCCTGCGACACGGTTTCAGCGGCATCGTTCCAATACGACGCAATGATCTCCGGAACGGGATAGCCATCGTCAGCATAAAAAATCGCAGACTGAAAAAGATCTTTCCACGCCAGTTTCCCAAAACGCTGGTGCAGCGCATTCCAACCAGCAACCGCACCCGGCACCGTGACCGAGTCAATGCCAAACCTCGGCATGGCGGTCGCGTCCTGTGCTTTCACAGGCGCGATGGTCAATCCCCGCGGCGCCCAACCACTTGCGTTCAACCCGTACAGCTTGCCGGTTTTCGCCTCCCAGTAAATCGCAAACAGATCGCCGCCCATGCCGTTCATCATGGGTTCGGTCACACCGAGGACGGCATTCGCAGCAATCGCCGCATCCACGGCAGAGCCTCCCCGCGCCAGCACCTGCGCTCCCGCCACCGAAGCCTGCACATGGCTCGTGGCCACGATGCCGTAGCGTGTGATCACCATCGAGCGCGCGTTGGACCGGTCTCGTGCCGACATGGACATGGAAGTTGTAAGCAGCAGCACTGCGGCTGCAATGCGAATGGAAGTGTTCATGGTATACCCGTGTCAGTAGTCTAAGGCGAGTTCAGGATACTGGTTGCGCTCACTTCTTCAATCCCGCCGTAAAGTTCGTAACTACCGTGACGGATTGGCTCACCTGTTGCGCAATCCGGTTGAGCAGGATTTTCTTCCCGTCTGGGGCGACATCGTAGAAAGCTTGCGGCGCGGACCAGTTGCTGACCATGGCCTGTGGCACCCCGAATTGCAGAGCTCCGCCCGCATCCCGCACCGGCACGACGAAGATATCGAAAGTCGCGTCCAAATAGTAAAGTTCCCTGCCATCCCTGCTCCATAGCGGCAGTTGTCCGGCATTGGCCGAGACCTGCCACTTGGCCTGCCCGCCGCCAAAGGCCACCACATACACTTCAAACGCGCCCGATTCATCGGACGTGTAAGCGAGCCAACGGCCGTCTGGCGAAAACTTTGCAAATGCGCCCCGCGACAACACCATCGACGGTTTGCGCTCGCCCTGGAGCGGGAGGGCCCAAGTCTGGCCCGTGGGACCGCCCCGGTTATAGATGAGATACTTCCCGTCGCGCGACCAGTCGCTAGGCTCGATCCCCTGGTCATCGGTGAACAGAAGCTCCTCCGCGCCGCTGCCATCGGAGGGTTTGCGGTAGAGGTTGAAGTGACCAGCGCGAGGTGAGGCATAGGCGATCCACTTGCCATCAGGCGACCAGACTGGGGAAGTGTTCGCCACCGGTCCAAAGGTCAGTCTGGTGCGAACGCCGCGCGCCAAATCGAGCACCCAAATATCGTTCTCTCCTGAGTCAATCTGAAGCGCGATGCGGTCCCCTTGCGGGGAGATCACAGCGCCTTGCAGCTCTTCGAGCTTGTCGGCCACGGTGCTGATCTCTTTGCCGCTGCGATTCAACCAGATCAGCTGCAGGTCACCCGACGCGCCGCTGCCGAAAACCAGCAGTCCGCCGGTGGAAGCCGAGGCATCCATATGCCAGGTGCTGGGGTCGTTCATGATGCCCTTGGCCAAGTCCTGGGGCTCGCCACTCAGCTTTCCTGAGGCGGGATCGAAAGGCTGCGCCATCAATTGACTGCCGCGCGCGAACAAAAGAAAACCGTCGGCGTAAACGGCGTTCGATTGCGAACGGAGCAGAGGACGATTTTCGCGGCCATCGAGCGATGCGTAATAAAGCTCGTTGTTTGCCGATTTCGAGGGATCGTGGTGCAGCGCGAGATAGAGGAAGTGCTTGCCATCGGGAAGAAAGAACGGCCAGCGATGCGAGGTGTGGAGCGCCGTATCGATTTTGGTAATCGGAACGGGAGTTCCTCCGTTGACGCTCACGCGCATGAGGGGATCGCCCGGACTGGGAGAAAACAGAATCACTCCGTCCGGTCCCCAGGTGCCCCCGCGCCCGAGCGACGCGTCACAAATCACCTGCGCCGAACCGCCATTCAGATCAATCGTTTTCAGTTTGCTGTCGGCGAAAAATCCCAGCGAGCGTCCGTCCGGAGACCAGAAGGGAAAAATCGCGCCCTCGGTGCTGGGCAGCATCCGCGCTTCCAGCAAATTCATCGGGCGAACCCAGAGCGCAGCCTTGCCGTCCGCGCCGGTGGCGCTGAAGGCAATCGTGCTCCCGTCCGGCGAAAGCACCGGCGGTCCGGCAGAATCGCCGGTCAGATTCAGTGTGGTCTTCTCCGGAGGATTGATGACGGTGCGGATTGTTTGAGGCTGAACCGGACGACCAACGAAAATCCCCGCAATCAAACCCACGACAATTGCAATCAGAATGCCGACGGCCCACCCAAGACGCGCGCCTCTGTGCGATATTGCGGGCGGTGGCACGGCCGCAACGCTGGGCGATGACCGATCAGCCGCAATCCACTGCAGCTCCAGTTTGATGTCGTGCGCCGACTGATAACGCTCGTCAGGATTCTTCTGCAGACAGGTCGTCACCACATGCTCGAAGGCCAGTGGAGTATTGGGCTTGATGTCGCTTACCGGCTGCGGTTCCGACTCCAGAATCGAAGAAGCCAGCGAGATTTGACTCTTACCTTGAAACGGCCGCTTCCCCGCAACCATCTCGTAAAGCACTGCACCGAACGCAAAAATGTCGGACCGCGCGTCCGCTTCTTTGCCTTCGATCTGCTCCGGAGACATGTACTGAATCGTCCCAATGACGCTGCCCGCCGTGGTCAGCGGGGTCAACGGGCTAGGCCCGCTCATCGTGGCCGCCGCAGTAAAAGAAGGCGCCGATCCCGACCCAGCCCCCGTACTCTGCACTCCCAGCGGTTTCGCCAGCCCAAAGTCCATCAGCTTCGCGCCGCCCGCGGTCAGCATAATGTTCCCCGGCTTCAGGTCGCGATGCACAATGCCGCTGCGGTGCGCCACCGCCAGCGCCTCGGCTACGGCAATCCCAATCTTGTAAACCTCGGCCAGCGGCATCGCGCCTTTGCGCAATCGCTCGGCCAGAGTTTCCCCTTCCAGAAACTCCATCACCAGATAGTCGGTGCCATTCTGCGAGCCGATGTCATAAAGCTGGCAGATGTGAGGATGGTTCAGCGAAGAGATCGCCCTCCCCTCGCGCTCCATGCGCTGCTTCAGTTCCGGAGAAGAAGAAAGATGAGAGGCCAGAACTTTCACCGCCACGGTGCGGTCGAGGCGGGTGTCACGAGCACGGTAAACTTCTCCCATGCCCCCTGCGCCCAGCGGAGACTGGATTTCGTAGGGGCCGAGCTTCGTGCCAGAGGTAAGAGCCATCGCGTCGCGCCATTATAGTCTCAATATTCGTAATGCATCCTTCCTCCGGCGTTTGATTCTAATCTTCAGGTGAGAGCTGCGGCTCAGAAGGAAAAACAATGCAAAAACGCAAACTCGGAAAAAGCAATCTTGAAGTTTCCGCTCTGGGGCTCGGCTGCATGGGAATGAGTTTTTCCTACGGGCCGCCCAAAGACAAGAAGGAGATGACTGATCTTCTCCACGCCGCAGTCGACCGCGGCATCACCTTTTTTGACACCGCGGAGGTGTACGGACCATTCACTAACGAAGAACTCGTCGGCGAGGCTCTTGCGCCGTTCCGCGGCAAAGTGGTGATCGCCACCAAGTTCGGGTTCGATGTAGGCGGCGATAGTCGGCCGGGAGCGGCAGGCGTCAACAGCCAGCCCGCGCACATCAAGCAGGCCGTTGAGGGCTCGCTCAAGCGCTTGAAAGTTGACACTATCGATCTGTTGTATCAGCACCGGGTTGACCCCAACGTGCCCATCGAAGATGTCGCCGGAACGGTGAAGGAACTGATTCAAGCCGGAAAGGTGAAGCACTTCGGCCTGTCCGAAGCGGCCGCGAAGACGATCCGCCGCGCCCATGCAGTGCAGCCGGTCACGGCGCTGCAAAGCGAGTATTCGCTGTGGTGGCGCAAACCCGAAGCTGAGGTGATCCCGACCCTCGAAGAGCTTGGCATCGGCCTCGTGCCCTATAGCCCGCTTGGCAAAGGCTTCCTGACGGGGAAGATCGATGCTGATACGAAATTCGCCAGCTCCGATTTCCGCAGCACGCTGCCTCGCTTTACGCCGGAGGCGCTCAAGGGGAACCAGGCGCTGATCGACCTGCTCGCGAGCATTGCAAAGCGCCAGAACGCAACTCCGGCCCAGATTGCACTCGCCTGGCTGCTCACGCAAAAGCCCTGGATCGCTCCGATTCCCGGCACGACCAAGCTAAACCGCCTGGAAGAAAACATCGCGGCCGTGCCGGTCCAACTGACACCCGAAGACCTCCGAGACATCGACGCGGCAGCGTCGAAGATTAATATGGAAGGCCCCCGGTATCCGGAACGTCTGGAGAAAATGACCGGCCTGTAAGCGGCCCGTAAGGGAGTTTGTTAGCGCTACTGGGAAAGAAATTCGAAGGGCACACGGCGCCAGCTAGCGGAAGTCGTTCTGCTCATAAGCCGCCATCAATCAGGAACACGTTTCCACACAACGTGTAAATGAGCGGCAATGAGCGATATCGAACCCCTACTGGACGGTCAGCGTCACAGTGGTTGTGTGTTGGGTAGACCCCGCTGCGCCGGTAACCGTGACGGTGTAGGTTCCCGCCGGAGTGCCGCCCGTGCCGCCGCTTCCCCCTCCACTCCCGCCGTTGCTAGCTCCCACACAAGCCACTTGCAGCAAGCAACCGCCGATCAGGAATAACACCAGACAGCCAGAGAGAAACCTTCTTCGATCAGGCGCAGCAAGCCCTGCCGTACCCAGCAGCATGGCGGGCAGTACCAGCCAAATTGCATACAGTGGGTTGGGATGATGACGAAGTGGTGCCGCCGAGTGGGCGGCGGAGGCTGCCGTGTGAGCCGACGTATTTATGGTCATTGTCGTGGTCACGGTGCTGGCGTTCGGGGTTAGAGGACTGGGGTTGAACGTGCACCCTGCGAGTGTAGGCAATCCGGTGCATGAGAAGCTGATCGGGTTGGTGAACGAACCCTGTGGCGTCACCGTCAACATGAAAGTTCCCGGTTGCCCGGCCGTTACCGTCTCACTGGTCGGGCGGGGAGCAAACGTGAAGTCCATCGCCGTCGCGTTTACGGTCTGCGTCAATACTCCAGAGCTCGAGCTGTTGTTCGAGTCGCCACTGTAAGCTGCGGTGATGGAGTTCTGCCCTACAACAAAGCTTGAAGTGGTAAGCGTTACGACCGCGGAGCCGTTCAGTGTCCCAGCGCCCAATGAGGTCGAGCCATCCCAAAATGTCACCGTTCCCGTAGGCGCCTGGGACCCGCTTGTCGCCACAGTCGCCGTGAAAGTGACCGAAGAACCCAACATGGAAGGATTCGCGCTGGCTACCACCGCGGTCGTCGTGCGGTTCGTTGCCCCGTCAATCACCGTAACGCTGTTGCCGTTGTAGTTCGCGACATAGACCTGATTCGTGACGGAGTTCACCGCCACGGCGGCGGGACCGGCTCCGGCCACGACGGTCTTCGTGCGGTTCGTTGCCCCGTCAATCACCGTAACGTTGTTGCTGGTGTAGTTCGCGACATAGACCTGGTTCGTTACGGAGTCCACCGCCACGGCGTAGGGATCGGTTCCAACCGCGACGGTCGTCGTGCGGTTCGTTGCCCCGTCAATCACCGTGACGCTGTTGCTGGTGTCGCTGGCGACGTAGATGTTGTTCGTGACGGGGTTCACGGATATAGCGATTGGGAACGGAAATCCGATATAAGCTCCAAGCGTGATGGTCGTGGTGGTGTTGGTTGCCCCGTCGATCACTGTCACGTTGTTGCTGGTGGCGTTCGCGACGTAGACGTTGTTCGTGCCGGAGTTCACGACCACGGCGGAGGGACCAGTTCCAGCCGCGACGGTCGTGGTGTTGTTCGTTGCCCCATCAATCACCGTCACATTGTTGCTGCCAAGGTTTGCGACGTAGACCTGGTCTGTTGCGGGGTTCACCGCCACGGCGTAGGGATTGGTTCCAGCCGCGACGGTCGTCGTGCTGTTGGTTGCCCCGTCAATCACAGTAACGTTGTTGCTGGTATAGTTCGCGACGTAGACCTGGTTCGTGACGGAGTTCACCGCCACGGCGTAGGGATTGGTTCCAGCCGCGACCGTCGTCGTGCTGTTCATTGTCCCGTCAATCACCGTAACGTTGTTGCTGCTGTAGTTCGCGACATAGACCTGGTTCGTGACGGAGTTCACCGCCAAGGCGGAAGGACCGGTTCCAACCGGGAGAAGCTCCACCGCTGCGCTCGAGGGCCCGTCAATCACCGTAACGTTGTTGCTGCTGTAGTTCGCGACATAGACCTGATTTGTGACGGAGTTCACCGCCACGGCGGGAGGATTGGTTCCAACCGGGACGGTGGCGGTCACCGTCTGGGCTTGAGCGGAAGGCGAGGCCATCCCTGAAATGAACCCGAAGATGAGAACAAGAAGTGTAGATTGGACACCGGATCCGAGCCAGCAACGTGTTCGAGCCATATGAGTGCCCTTTCTAACAGCAGCGATCGATACAATTTCCGAAGCCAGGGGGGCCAGACGTGCACTCATCGATCCGTAGATCCGGCAGAGACGATGATTCTCAAGGGAGCATCTCGGCAACCACGTTCAGGTTCCGTCTAACTTATTGAATCGATGGACTCCCGCAGATCGCAGAGGTTGGGGGCAACCTTTGAAGGTGTCCAGAGCGCAGACAGATTCCGATTTCTGAACACCAGAAGGAACGGATGTCCTCTCTGGAGATCAAGTGCGTTCGCCTTCTATGAGAAGAAATGGCCACACAGGGTTGACACAGGAAAGAGATTAGAAACGTGAAAAGGTGCGAAACACGCGATAAAAGCTGGTAGCGCTACCGGGAATCGAACCCGGGTTTGAAGATTGAGAATCTTCCGTCCTAACCCCTAGACGATAGCGCCATCAATGACTTACGGGTACTGCGTGAAGGCTTTTTCACCATTTTTTCACCGTCGAGCGTCTTTCCAGTCGTCAACGTTGCGGACTCGACACGCTGCATTGCATTGGTGACATCAGCGTGCTCGTGATGTTGTATCGGTCGAATACGCTGCGCGTCTTGTGACCGCTGATTTTCATCGCAACCGATTCAGTATTCCCCGCCCGCACCAGATTCCGAACGGCAGAACGTCGCAGGTCGTGCAACGTTAGCCCGACGTACCGCGGGTCATACGGTTTGCCTTCGACTTCGATTTTAGTGCCTAGCCCGCACGCGGCACAAGCGGTCATCCATTCCTTGCGGAGATTCGTGCCGTCAAACACCTTCCCCGTCTTCGGCTCAATCGCAGCAAGCATGTTGACCAGAACACTCGGCAGAGGCAGGATACGGGCTTCGTCGGTCTTCGTTTGCTCTGGCTCCAATCGAATCAACCGACTGTCGAGATTGACCTGAGACCATTCAATCTGCAACGCTTCCCCGATTCGCGTCCCGCAGTAGTAGAGCAGGGTGACGAGCGGGCGTAGATGCGACGGTAGCAGTTTTATCAATTCGACGAACTTGTCACGCTCCAGGAATCCCTTCCGTGCATGGGGTTCCTTCTGGAATTGGATGAACGGGACATCGTGAATCTTTTTCTCACGCTTCGCAATCGTCAGCATTCGCCGTAGAGCGGCGAGACTGCGGTTGATTGCTGCATTCCCTGTTCCATCTTCTCGACGTTCCCGCACAAAACGCCGTGCCGCGTCAGTCGTCATCTGTGCAACGGACATTCCCTTGTCGGTCACAGTGGCCTTACCGTCAACAATCTCGCTCTTGAATCCGCAGAATTCATCTAGCGCCGTCAATCCTGCGATAGTTTCGGAGCCGTCCGCTTTCTCCTTCAGGGACTTGTTGCCTTGTGCGACGTAGGAATCAATCAACGCAGCCCGTAAATCGGCATAGCGCAATCGGCGCATGTCCGTTATAGATGCGTGACCGTTGTCTCTGTCACCCATGAATCTGCGAAGTGTGGCGAGAGCCTCAGCCTTCACCTCGGTTTTCGTCGAAACACGGACTTGTCGCCCGTCTTGGTAATACTGTGCATACCAAAAGCGACAGCCTGCGATTTTAATCAGCCCGCCTTCGCCGTTCGCTCGTCGTACCGTGCTTTTTTTCCGTGCCATAGGTCACCCCCACTTTTCACCATAAATCTTCTGCCCCACAAATGCTATAGCCTAAAGGTAATCAGGTGAGGTTACTAAAGTCCTAAGCGGGAAAAGCCTTGACTGGCGCGGGTTTCGTGTGGTACGATGGTTTTACGTGCGGAGAGATTTGTTCCGCACTAGAACCTCGCACAGTTGAAGCGGGGCACCATGTGGGGCTAGGCGACATGCCGATGCTGGCACATGAGTCGATGCGAGGAACGAACCGCATCGCTTGGAGGGCATTATGTGCCAATCCAACAAGCACGACTCAGTCCAACAATCCAACCCATAGTTCCTCGTCTCCTCACAATCAAGCAAGCGGCTGTCTACCTCGGTGCGGCTGTCTGGGCTGTCCGTGAAGCAGTCTGGGCGAAGGAACTCCGCGCTTGCAAAATCGGGCGACGGTTCGTCATTCCACGGGAGCCGCAGTCTCGAATAAGAGCTTCGATTATAGCAAAGCCATCCTTGCCGATTTTCTTCGCGAAGGCAGGTTTCCACAGCCTCCAGAGGTCTATACTAGGTCTACCTCTGCCACAAATTTTAATCTTCTCCTAAACGTTGCGGGACAAGTGTATGTGGTTCGTTCAACAGTTCGATTCATTCCTAAATTTAGGTATATGTAAGGAGTATCCGATTATGTCAAGGTCGAAATCTACCACCCCAGGCGGCAAAGTAAATCGTACCAATCCGAATCAGAGCCAAACCGATAACAGCAATCTGCCGGAAGTGAAGACAGTCGTGGCGGGAGCCACGCCCGCCGAAGTTGCAGCGGCAGAAGTCAAAAAGACGCCCGAACCCCGGAAGATGGAAGTCGTCAGGAGCGAGTCGCGAAAAAACGTCGCGCCCCCGGTCCCCATCAATCTGGAAGACGAGATCCGGCGCCGAGCCTATGAACTCTACCTGCAGCGTGGAACCGCGTCCGGCAGCGAGGCCGAAGACTGGCTGACCGCGGAACGTGAAGTAAAACAGCGTTACCGTCAGCAGCAGAGCGCCTAGTCGGATCCCGTCACGACATGCGGCGGCACGATTCAGCCGCCGCATGCCGTTTCGCGTTTGCCTCGGAGCCACGTTTCTGAAAAAATAGGCCTGGGTTCCCCCACATGGCGGAAATCGGAAGTTTCGCACTTCTTCTCGCTTTGGCCCTGAGCGTCTACACGTTCCTCGCCGGGATCATCGCCCTAGCTTTCCAGAACCGAACCTCTTCCCTGGCCGCGACGGCAGGCACTCAGGCTGCCTACCGCGCCAGCGCTGCCCCTTCCGCCGCCGAGGCGTCATTTGTTGCGCTGCTCCGCCGGGGTTCGGAGCGCATCGGAGAAACCGCCCGCCGCGCCGGCATCGCCACTTTTGCCGCAGTCTTTCTCGCGGCCTTCGTCCTCGTCGTCTGCGCCTTTCAGGACAATTTCTCGATCGCCTACATCTTCCACCATAGCAACCGCGATCTTTCCGGTCCTTATAAGTTCGCCGTACTGTGGTCCGGCCAGGAAGGTTCGCTGCTGTTCTGGTCACTATTGCTCGCGGCCTACGGATTCGTCCTGCGCCTGCGTTACAAAACTGATCCGCGCCTCTTCGCCTACGCTTCGGTCGTCCTGGCCGGCGTGCAGATCTTCTTCCTGCTGCTGGTAAACTTCGCCGCCAATCCCTTCGGCATTCTCGAAGGCCCGCTCCGTGCCGATGGAAGCGGCCTGAATCCCCTGCTGCAGTATCCCGAGATGGTGATTCACCCGCCCATGCTCTATCTCGGCTATGTTGGCTTCACCGTCCCCTTCGCCTTCGCGCTGGGGGCGCTGATCATGAAGTATCCCGGCGAGAAATGGATCAACATCACCCGCCGCTGGACCATGGTCACCTGGGCCTTCCTAACCTGCGGCGTCTTTCTCGGCGCCCACTGGGCCTATTCAGTCCTGGGCTGGGGCGGCTACTGGGGATGGGACCCCGTCGAGAACGCCTCGCTCATGCCCTGGCTCACCGGCACCGCCTTCCTGCACTCGGTGATGATGCAGGAAAAGCGCGGCATGCTGAAGATGTGGAACATGTGGCTGGTCTTCGCCACCTTCTGGCTGGCCATCCTCGGGACTTTCCTCACCCGCAGCGGCATCATCAGTTCCGTCCACGCCTTCGCGCAATCGTCAATCGGCGAATGGTTCGGCTGGTTCCTCCTCATCACCCTAGCGGTGTTTACTTTCTTTTTCTTCAAGAACAAGTCTCACCTGAAGAGCGAACATAAGCTCGAATCTCTGGTCTCGCGTGAGTCGAGCTTCCTCTTCAACAATCTGCTGTTCGTTCTGCTCTGCTTCACCGTCCTGTGGGGAACCTGGTTCCCGAAAATTTCTGAACTCGTGCAGGGCAATCAAGTAACGGTAGGCGCGCCATTCTACAACCGCGTCGCCATCCCCGTGGCTTTGCTGCTGCTGATCCTCACTGCCGTCGGACCGTTGCTGGCCTGGCGCAAGACGTCCCTCGAAAGCCTGAAGCGCAACTTTATGTGGCCGACCATCGGCGCCATCGCGGTCGCGATCTTCCTAATGCTCACGCCGCAAAGTTGGGGCTCAGCCTTCGGCCTCAAACCCTGGCGGGACATCTCCAACTTCTATTCGCTGATGGCCATCGCTCTCGCCGTTCTCGTCACTCTCACCGTGGCCAGCGAGTTCTATCGCGGAGGCCGCGTCATCGCGAAGCACACCGGCCAGGGCATGTTCGCCTCCATGGTGCAGCTCACGCACCGCAACACTCGCCGCTACGGCGGCTACATCGTCCACTTCGGCGTAGCAGTCGTCATCATCGGCTTCGCGGGCTCCGCTTTCAATCAAGACAAAGAGATGGAGATGAAGAACGGTGATCAGATGACCATCGGTCGTTACACTCTCATCTGCCGCTCTTCCACCGAAGACGATAACGCCAACTATTTCAGCCAGTGGGCGATTCTCGACGTCTACAAAAACGGCAAGCAGATCGATACCATGACCCCAGTCCGCCGTTTCTATCATGCCAGCCAGCAGACCTCGACCATGCCCGACATTCGCTCCACCCTGAACGAGGATCTCTACCTGGTATTCGAAGGAGTGAATCAGGATAACGGTCATCCCATCCTGCGCGCGCACCTGAATGCGCTGGTCATGTGGATCTGGCTGGGCGTCTGGATCATGCTCGCCGGAACGGTTCTGGCCCTGGTTCCGAACGCCCCCGCGCCAGCCCGCATCCCAGCACCCGCGCGCCTGGGAGGACGAGTGCAACCCGCTCCCGCGGTGACTGGAGACTGATGTTGCGTTACTCGAATCCATTTTCGAAAGTGGGTGCCCCATCTCTCGCGTCCTTTGCGAGAAAGCCTGCCCTGAGATTGCCGAAGGGTGGGTCTTTGCGTCGCAAAGCGGCTCAAGCCGCGCTGCTCTGCCTCGCCGTCTTCACTCTCCTCGGCGCCGGAGACCCGGCCACGCGCTTCAACGAAATCGGCCACCAGATGATGTGCATCTGCGGCTGCAAACAGATTCTTCTGGAATGCAACCACGTCGGCTGCCCCGCTTCCGACGGCATGCGCAACGAACTCATGGCTGCAGTCTCCCGCGGAGACAGCGACAGCCTGGTCGAGCAAAGCTTCGTCCAGAAATACGGACCGACGGTGCTCGCCGCCCCGACCATGCAAGGTTTCGACCGCGCCGCCTACATCATTCCTCCCGTCGCCCTGTTTCTCGGCTTCGGCTTGATCGTGCTGGTCGTCCGTTCCTGGAAGAACCGGCCAGCGCCCGCGATCGCCGACGGCCTCCAACCCGTCCGCGGCGCCGAACGGGAACAATTCCGCGACCAAGCCGGCAAGGAGACTGATCTATGACGGAGAACGACCTGTGAGGGAGAACGATCTATGACATTGTTCCTCTGCGGCCTGCTGCTCGTCGCATCTCTCTTTTATGTTTTCTACCTGCCCGGAAGAGTCTTCCTTGGTCCAGAGAAAACCCGCGCCGGATATCTCCGCGAGCGCAAGGACGCAGTCTACGAAAACCTGCGCGATCTCAACTTCGAATACAAAGCCGGGAAAATACCCGACGCCGACTTCGCCTCGCTGAAATCTTCCCTGCAGGACGAAGCCGCCACCATCCTGGCCGAGATCGCCCGCCTGGAAAAGAATCCCGCGCCTCAAAAAGGATCCCGATCTTGAACCAAAATCGTACTGTCATCCTGAGCGGAGTAAGTGCTCCGCGAAGCGAAGCACTTACGCAGTCGAAGGACCCCATGCCGGCCGGCGCTGGCAAGCGTCCTCGCAAGGAGTTCTCTCTTCACTCTGCTCTCGCGCTCGTTCGAGCAACATGCGCCGCCATCCTCCTCCTAACCACCCTCGCCTCCGCTCAAACCCTAACCGGCACAGTCAAGAACTCGACCACGAACAAGCCCGCTGCCGGAGACGAAGTCGTCCTGCTCAAACTCGGCCAGGGCATGGAAGAAGCCGGCCGCACCAAAACCGACGCCCAGGGCCACTTCAGCTTCAAGCTCGACGACGCCCAGTCTTCGCATCTGGTCCGCGCCATTCATCAGGATGTCACTTACCACCGCATGGCCCCTCCCGGAACCACCTCCGTCGAACTGGAGGTTTTCGATGTCGGAAAAAAGATTGACGGCATCCAGGTAGTCGCCGACATCATGCGCGTCCAGACCGTACAGGGTCAGATCGAGATCGTTCGTGAATTCGGTGTGCAGAATACTTCCAACCCGAAGCGCACCCAGATGAGCGAGCATAACCTCGAGTTTTACATTCCCGATGGAGCCCACATCATCGAAGATTCCGGTTCAGCCACCACGGAAAATGGCAACCCGCTGAAAACCGCTCCTGTGCCCGAAGGCGAGAAGAACCGCTACTCCTTCATCTTTCCCTTGCGTCCCGGACTCACACGTTTCGAGGTGGCGTACCAGCTTCCCTATACCGGCAGCGCGAATCTCGATCCCAAGTCGCTGTATCCGCTGGAGCACTTCGTGGTCATGCTCCCCAAGACGATGCAGTTCACCGCCGCCGCCGAGTCCACTGGTTACAAGTCAGGAAGCTATCCGGCCGAGCCCAACGCCTTGATGGAAGTCGCGTCCAACACTAGGCCTGGGGAGAACCTCGCCTTCAAAATTTCCGGCGAGGGCGCACTCGAAGATCCCCAGGAAGCCGCCGCTCAGGGACAGGGACAAGGACAAAGCCCGGAGGGCGCGCAGACAGGTCCCAGCGCCCAGGCTACCGACCGCCCCGGCGGCGGACTTGGCCCACCCATCGACGCTCCCGACCCTCTGCAGAAATACCGCTGGCAGATCCTCGGAAGCATCGCCGCAGCGTTGATTCTCGGCGGCGTCTACGTAGCTGTACGCCAACAATCCGCGGCCCGCGCTCTTGCCCGCCAAACGCCAGGTTCGTCCGCGTCAGCAGCCATGGTGGAAGACGACTACGCTCCCGCCGAAACCAGCACCCGGGCGCGCCCCACCTCCATGCTGCTCGAAGGATTAAAAGAGGAACTCTTCCAACTGGAAGTCGAACGGCGCCAGGGCCAAATCTCGCCAGCCGAATACGAGAAAGCCAAGTCTGCCCTCGATCAAACCCTCGACCACGCCCTGAAACGCGAAGCGCAAAAAGCGTAAGGCTTAATCGCGCTGTCATCCTGAGCCCCGCGAGCTCATCCGAGGCCGAGAGCTACCACGCGAAGAGCTTGCCCTGAGCCTGCCGAAGGGACCATGCATTCGGGAGCTGCACAAGCCCCTCGTTTCAACATCACGAAATGCTGTCTAATGCCCCATGGCCTACACTTGGTTCATACTCCTGCTGGCGATCGCGGTAACAGTTCTCCTGTTGCTCTTGTCCTATGGCACGTCCTTCGGCAAAGCCGTCCACGAGCGCATCCCCGACCGCCCGCGCCGCCGTCTCTTCGTAGCCTCCGTAAGTTTCTTCCTGACCTTCGCCGGAGTCCGCGCGGTAGTCTTCGCCGTCCTGCACCATATTCCGCCCTTTCATTTCATCGAGCATGACGGCCGCCACATTCATCACCTGGTCTTCGGCATCATCATTCTGCTGGCCGTGGGTTACGGATGGCTGGCCGACATCGGCACCGGCGAGGACGATTCCTCGTTGCTCCTGAGCCGCCTGATGTCAATCCTCTACGGCGTAGGCGCAGCCCTAACGCTGGACGAATTCGCTCTCTGGTTGAATCTGAAAGACGTCTACTGGTCCCCCGAAGGCCGCTCCAGCATCGACGCCGTAATTCTTTTCGGAGCCTTGCTGTCAGCAGGCGCTTGGGGCTCCCCGCTGTTGAAACGCCGCCCCAAGAAAAAACTCCTGTAGAGCCAATCAGCACGGTCATCCTGAGCGTAGCAAACCGATTCGCAAAGCGAATCGGTTTGCGGAGTCGAAGGATCCCTTACCCGCCAACCTCACCATAAGCCCGGCAAGGCATTTCCATCTCTCGTCTTCGCCAGAGGCTAGCCGGCTCCATGCTGTGACATCCGACCTTGCCATTCACAGCCCGTTTCGCCGATCATCGCCGGGAGGAAGCTGCGCGATCATTCGCAGAGCACAGGCGTAACTATCTTGTTTTCAGGATTTTGCCCGCAAGCTGTTGATTGCAAGAGATCAGCTCGCAATTCCTCTCTAACATCATGATTCCAATAGATCGAGGGGGAGGGGGTCCCCCCGGCGAACATCAAATTCCCAGACCGGACCGAACTGCATCGCCCTGCAACGCGTAACATCAAATAGCTGAGACTCAATTATGGGAAATACCTTCAAGACCGCGTTCCTGCTGACGGCGTTGACGCTCCTGCTGATGTTCTTTGGCCGCTATTTCGGCGGGGAGAATGGGATGCTGCTGGCGCTGGCCTTCGCCGCCGTGATGAACTTCGTCGCCTATTTCTTCTCTGACAAGATTGCGCTGTCGATGTACCGCGCCCAGCCGGTCACTCGCGAACAACTCCCACGCGCCTACGAGATCGTCGAGCGCCTGACCCAGAAGATCGGCATCCCGATGCCGAAGATTTATGTCATCCCGACCGAATCGCCAAATGCCTTTGCCACGGGACGCAACCCCAGCCACGCCTCAGTAGCTGTCACCCACGGGATCCTGGGTTTATTGACTGACGAAGAGCTGGAAGGCGTGCTGGCCCACGAGCTGGGCCACGTAAATAACCGCGACATTCTTATCAGTTCCGTGGCGGCAACGATCGCGGGCGCGATCACCATGCTGGCCAGCATGGGCCGCTTCGCCATGATCTTCGGCGGCATGGGCGGAGGCGGACGCGACCGCCGCGGCGGAGGTCTCTCAGCACTCTTCATGCTGATCGTAGCTCCCATCGCCGCCACCCTGATTCAGCTCGCTGTGTCGCGTTCGCGCGAGTATCAGGCCGACGCCACCGGCGCCCACTTCACCGGCAATCCCTATGCCCTGGCCAGCGCGTTGCAAAAGCTCGACGCCTACTCGCGCCGCATGCCCATGCAGGCCACACCCTCGACCGCGCATCTGTTCATCATCCAGCCGCTGCTTGCGGGCGTAAGCTTCGGCAACCTGTTTTCGACCCATCCCCCGATCGCCAAGCGGATCGAGCGCCTCACGGGACGTCCGGCGGAGTTCACGCAGTAACGCAGCTTCTAGCTACTAGCTTGAATCGTTGCAAGCTTTGCTTAACGCTTGCGTTCTCAAACAGACGAGTAGCCAGTCGCTGGCTGCAATCTCATAAAATAGTTTTGGGAAGGGCACGACTTCAGTCGTGTCGTACAGAGGCAATAAAGCCGCCGGCTTTAGCCGCTGAGGGACCCGACGTCAGTCGCTAGCCGCTAGAAGCTGAAGTCCAGTGACATCGGTAACTCCGCCGCTGCTGCGTCAGCTAGTAAAATTCAGATCAATGTCCCCAGAAACCGCAATCGCCGTATCCCACAAGGCTGCCGAACTGGAAAAAGCCCTTCGCCGCGTGATTCGCGGTAAGGACGATGTTGTCCGGCTAGCGCTCGTCAGTATCTTCGCCCGCGGACATCTGCTGATCGAAGGCGTCCCCGGAGTTGGCAAGACCACGCTCGGCCAAGCGCTCGCCCGCGCCATCGATTGCACCTTCCAGCGCGTGCAGTTCACCAGCGACATGCTGCCTTCCGACGTGCTCGGCATCTCCGTGTATTCCTCGTTGGATCAGGCATTTGAGTTCAAGCGCGGCCCGGTCTTCACCAACGTTCTGCTGGCCGATGAAATCAACCGGACCACGCCGAAGACGCAATCGGCACTGCTTGAAGCCATGAATGAAGGCCAGGTAACAGTCGACGCGCACTCTTACGAACTGCCCCAGCCATTTTTGGTGATCGCCACGCAAAATCCCGTAGAGCATCACGGAACGTATCCTCTGCCCGAATCACAACTCGACCGCTTCTTGATGCGGGTGCGCATGGGCTATCCCGAAGCCGCAGCCGAACGCGAGATTCTGCGCTCCGAAGCTGGCGCGGGAATCTTGCCGGATCTCCGTCCGGTGCTCACCGGCGCAGACGTGCTCGAAATGCAGGAAGCCGTCAAGCGCATTCGCGTGGATGAATCGCTTGTAACCTACGCTCTCGAAATCGTGCTCCGCACGCGCGAATCGGAATATTTGTCGCTGGGTGTTTCGCCGCGCGGCGCGCAGGCGCTTTACCGCGCGGCGCAAGCCATGGCATTCCTCAACGGCCGCAGCTTCTGCACTCCGGAAGACTTCAAGCCGCTCGCCGTTCCCGTCTTCGCTCACCGCGTAGTGGTCAACGGAGGCTATGCCTCGACGCTGAAGAAATCCGAGCAGGCCGACCAGGTGATGCGCGAGATCGTGGAGAATGTTGCCGTCCCGGTGTAAGAAGTGGCCGGTGATCAGTGGCCTTTGACAGTTTCTTTCCAATATCGCTCCTCCATCCCGCGTGAGAGAATCTGATCGTCTCTGATGATCGCAGAAATCATTCCAGAAGCCTACGATGCCGACGGGCACGCAGTCGCACGTCCGTTCGATCGCCGACGGGGTATTCGTCCAACATTGCCGATGGGCAGATATGTAAGCCATCCTCTAGTCGTGAAGTGCAACACGATGGATGATCTTCACCAGTTTCTCAGGGGCTGTCGTGCGGTTTCAGACGAGAAGCTATTTGGAAAGCGAGAATACTGGCAGCCGCCTGAAGAGTTTGAACAGAGGAAGGCAGGCGACTGCGAGGACTTTTCGCTCTGGACCTGGCGCCAACTGATGGCGATGGGTTACGACGCGCGATTTGTCGCCGGAGAGCACGGACGCTACGGCACTGGACATGCCTGGGTAATGTTTTTCAAGGAGGGCAAATGTTTCCTGGTCGAGCCCCAACGTCGTTACCTCGGCGTGAGGATGCCACGACTGTCCACTTTAAGTTACAAGCCAGAATTCTCCGTCGCGTGGGACGGCGAAGACCTCAGCTATTACGCACACAAGGCCCCCGAAACACATCCACCTTGGGCTCTTCTTTTGGAGCTGGTTCCGGAGTGGTTGAGCATTTGGGGATGGTTTTGGCTGAAGGCAGTCTTACGCACCCCCTACGTTATTCCAAGAAATATCTGGCGGCGAACGCAGAAGAAGAGCCCTTCCAAGTCCGTCCCTATTTCATAGCGCGAACGTTATAATTCTCTCGCCATGTCTTTCCTGCGTTTCCTCATGTTGCTCTCGCTGATCGTCTGGATCGGCGGCCTCATCTTCTTTGCGTTTGTGCTCGCGCCTACAGCATTTTCTGTTCTTCCCACGACTCATCTTGCCGGCAATGTGGTTGGGCGCGCTCTGGGCAAGCTGCACTGGATCGCCATTATTTCCGGAATCGTTTTTCTGGCCAGTTCGCTGCTCTACAGCCGGCTCACCGACGGCACGGCGCATGTCTTCGCGGCACGCCACGTCCTTCTTTGTCTGATGCTTGCCCTCACCTTGATCTCGCAGTTTGGCATCATCCCTCGCATGGATGTTCTGCGGGCATCTCTCGGTGAAGTGAGCCCTGCGCCCATCGACAATCCTGAGCGCATTCAGTTCGATGCGCTGCACGTGTGGTCAACACGCGTGGAAGGCGCGGTGCTGCTGCTGGGATTGGTCGTGGTATATCTCACCGCGCAGCAGCTTGGCGTGGTTTAGGATACGACAATGAGCTCCGCAGCCGTTCCAATCCCCTCGATTGCGCCCTGGTTGACAGTTCGGGATGGTGAGCAAGCTCTCCGCTTCTACCACGAAGCATTCGGAGCCACGGTGGTCTACCGGCTAGAAGACCCCGGTTCAGGAGTAGTGGCTCGGCTTTCAGTCAACGGCGCGGAGTTTTGGCTAAGTGACGGACAGTCGGATGAGTCAGGACCGGAATGCCTTGGAGGCGGATCGGTCCGGATGATCTTGACCGTCGCAGACCCTGATAAAGTTTTCGCGCGGGCGCTGGCGGCTGGCGCCTCGGAGGTGTTCGCGGTGGGCGAAGGGCATGGATGGCGATTGGGCCGCCTGGTTGATCCCTTCGGACTTCACTGGGAGATTGGCCATCCGCTCGACGCTTAATGGAAATCCGTCAGCCGAAATTAAAACCGAGACACTGCCGGCTCACCAGTCGCATTGGGCAATATCCTCCTCATCATTTATCCTGAAGGGTTGTCCGGCATTCGCTGGGACGACAGTGCATGTCCGCTCTGAACTGGCCTCGGCGTCGCACTAGCTAGAAGCCAGTAGCTAGAAGCTTTCTTATGAAGACCGGCATTATCGGCCTGCCTCAGGTGGGCAAGACATCGCTGTTTCGGATTTTGACTAAGGCCCATCTCTCGGATTCGGCGCGCGCCAATCCGCGTGAGGCACACATTGGCGTCGCCAAGGTTCCAGACGACCGGCTTGATCGGCTGGCCGCACTGTATAACCCGAAGAAACTTACACACACTTCAGTCGAATATGTGGACGTGGGCGCGATCGGACAGGAGGCGTTGAAAGACAGCGCTTACTCCGCTCATCTGCGAAATGTGGATGCGCTGGCACACGTGGTGCGCGTGTTTGACGATCCTTCGGTGCCGCACACAGGGGAGATCGATCCGCTGCGCGACATCAAGAACGTGGAATTCGATCTGCTGGTCAGCGATCTCGGGCAGATCGAAAAACGGCTGGAGCGGCTGGAAAAAGATCTCAAGAAGATGAAGACCCCGGAGTTCGAAAAAGAATTCGAGCTGCTCAAACGCGCCAAGGTGCAGGTGGAATCCGACAAGCCGCTGCGCGAGATGACAATGACTGCCGAGGACAAGAAGCGCATCAAAGGCTTCATGTTCCTCAGTGAAAAGCCGATTTTCTATGTGCTGAACATTGGCGAGTCAACCGAACTGGGCAAAGAACTGGAAGAAGCGGTGAGCAAGTACAAGCTCACTGAAATTGCCGCGCGGCCAAACGCCGCAGCCACGGCGATTTGCGGCAAGGTGGAAGCCGAACTCGCCGAGATGAGCGATGCGGATGCGGCGGAATTCTTGTCGAGCTACGGACTGACGGAGAGCGGTCTGGTGCGGCTGATTCGCACCACTTACAAGCTCCTCGGCCTGATTTCATTCTTCACGGCCGGTGAAGATGAATGCCGCGCCTGGCAGGTTCCGGCGAATTCTCGCGCGCAGGATGCTGCCGGAGCGATCCACTCCGATCTGGAAAAACATTTCATCCGCGCTGAGACCATCCGTTGGGATCAGCTACTGGAAGCCGGTTCCGAAGCGAATGCCCGGGCGAAGGGAACCCTCAGACTCGAAGGCAAAGATTACATCGTGCAAGACGGAGACGTCATGCACATTCGGCACAGCGGTTAGTCCCGGGTCTCGAGTCCCGAGCATTCTTTGTAATGTAGGCACGGGTCCCAAAGTCAAGGTTGGCAGGCGTTCTGTTTTGGGAACTGACATCGAATTGGAGATTGTAAGTAGTCCGCATCCTTAACGCTACTTGTAAGCTGAAGGGGTGGCCCGACATTACAAAGATTTGATTGCATGGCAGAAATCAATGGACTTGGTATCCGCACTCTACGATGCGACAGAATCATTTCCCAAACGCGAAACATACAGCTTGACCGATCAAATGCGCAGGGCTGCCGTTTCCGTTCCGAGCAATATCGCAGAGGGACAAGCCCACTATACTGATCGCGAGTTTCGCCATTTCCTTCGCCGTTCGAGAGGATCACTTGCCGAACTTGAAACTCAGGTAATGATCGCGCGGCAGAGAAATTACCTTTCTGAATCCCAAGCCTCAGAACTTCTAAAACGAACGGACGAAGTAAGCCGCATCCTAAGCGGCCTCATCAACAAACTGGGACAGCAAATTCCATTATCCGCGATTTGACTGCACTCCTCAGTAATCGATACCTTTACTCGGGACTCGCAGCTCGGGCCTCCGGACTCAATGCATCCCATTGCTACCAGTATCCTCCTCGGTCTTACCGCCGCCGCTGCTAACGTTTTTGGCGGGGCGATCATTGTGCAGCGCAGTTGGGAGCGGCGTTATCTGCGCTATTTCGTTGCCCTGGGCGCGGGCTTCATGCTGGCTACTGCTCTGGTAGAGATGGTCCCGGAGAGCCTGGAGCTGCGCGGCCGGAGCGCGGCGTATCTTATCCTGCTCGGCTACCTGATCATTCACTTTTTCGAGCATACCGTCACGCCGCACTTCCACTTCGGCGAAGAGACGCACAAAGACGAGTTCATGCACTCCCGCAAGGGATACTCGGTGCTGCTCGGGCTGATCATTCACACGTTTTTCGACGGCATCGCGATCGCGTCCGGATTTCTGGTATCGAATGCCCTGGGCTGGATCATTTTCTTCGCTGTGTTCCTGCACAAGATTCCGGAGGGCTTCACGGTGAGTTCGGTGATGCTGGCGAGCGGACGCAGCCGGGGCACGGCCTGGGGCGCGTCCGTCATTCTCGGCGGGGCAACGCTGGCCGGGGTGCTGACCATGGCGGTCTTTCGGCAGCATGTGGACGCGGGTTTGCCGTTAGCGGCAGGAGTTACGATTTATGTTGCGGCTTCGGATTTAGTTCCCGAGGTCAACCGGGAGCCAGGAGCCAAGATGGCGCTGTTGGTGTTCGTTGGAGCGGGCGTGGTATTTCTGCTGGATGCGTTGTTTCACGGGCACTGACGGCGGTGGCCAGCGGTGAGTTGTCATCAAATGACTCGCTCAATCTGAAGCGCCCCGTCATTTCAATTCTTCGCTTTGTGTTCCGGGAGCGGCAAAATGTGCAAGCCTGGGATTTTCTTGAAGTCCTTCGCATCGGACGTCACCAGGATGTTGTCTTTCGCGGCAGTGGCGGCTGCAAAGCAGTCTGCATAGGGCAGACCATGACCGGCCTTGAGCTGGGCAGCCCGCGCCGTTACCCCCTCCCCCGCGTCGAGAACTGCAAGAGGTAACAGCTTCACGCGGTCCATGATTCTGACGGTCTCTGCGAAGCCCTCTGCTTTGGCGATGGTGTAGTAGACCTCGCCCCAGTTGATCACCGACATGCGGAGCGGCTGCTCGGCGTCGCGCGCTTCCTTGAAAAGCCGGTTCACCGTGTTGGCGCCAGGGCCGCCCGTCAAAAAGCGATAGAGGGCGTTGGCATCGAGCACATGTACCTTCATTACAGATCCCGATCCCGGCTCCGCTCCACCCGATCGGGCAGCCCACGCCCCGCGAGCACGCCATTCATGCCGTCGATAAACTCATCCGTTACCGGCTGAATGAATAAGCGGCCTTGCTCTTCCAGAAACGCGACTCGCGTGCCTTCGTCGATCTGGAACCTGCGCCGGATGTCCACCGGGATCACCACTTGCCCCTTGGCCTTGACGGTTGCGTACTCGATCGCCATAGTTATATATTATATGATCGAGTTATACCTGTGTCAAATGGTTGGACTCTTAGCAAGTAAGTTGTACTCGATTCAAGTCTCTCTGAGTCAGTGCGCGCCGCCTCAACGGCACGAGTGAACCTCATGTCCTTCTCATTCGATCGAGATTCCTCGTTAGAACTTTAATCCACCGAATGCTTGGCGGTGTAGCCGTCGCGGGCGACGACTTCAATCTTCTGCTCCTTGCCCTTCTGGTCTTTCACCTTCAGCGGAGCGCCTTCAGGCGTTAGCACTTCGACCTTCAGCTTGCGGTAGGTGCCGTCCAGCTTCGTGTTCGTGGGATGATAGGCGAGCGAATACTGGTTGCGGATGTCGTTGCCGATATCCTGAAAGTCCTCGCCATACTCTGCCTCAAAGCGGGGAAAGTAGGCACGGCCCCCGGTGATCGAGGCGAAGGTTCGCATTTCATTATCGGCCTGCAGATAATCCATTTCGCTGGCGTGGATGCCTGCGCCGCGGTTGCCGGCGTAGCCCATGATCCGGGCAATTTGTCCAACGCTGATGGGGAAAATGGTTACGTCCTTCGTATCTTTGACTTTCTTGGTGATCTGATCGAGCGTGAGCTTGCTGAAGCTGTCGTATCCGGTCGTGATCAATATGATGTATTTCTTCCCTTCGACCCGGTCGAGTCGATCCAGCGTGTCATACAAGGCGTCAAACAGATTGGTTTCGGAGAATCCCGGCATGCGCAACTGGTTCAGCGCGCCATAAACTGCCCTCTTATCCTGGGTGAAATCCACCAGAATGTGCGGCTGCATGTCGTAGTAGGAAACCGCAATCCAGTCGTCTTTCGTGAGGGTCCTGGCAAATGCGTAGGAAGCCTGCAGAGCGTTAATCATGAAGCTGTAGCGCGTGGCTCCAAACTCCACCAGCAGAACGGCCGTGATGGGCGCCTTCGTAATGTTGAAGCTGGAAATCTGCTGCTGGGCTCCGTCTTCGAACAAGCGGAAATTGTCCTTCTTCAAGCCGGGAACGAACTGGCCGCTCTTGGTGGTGACCATCACGTCCACATTCACCAGGGGCACGTTGACCTTGATGGAATAGTCGGGCATGCCTTCAATCTTGGGGGCCGGAGCGGGCGGCGGAGGCGGAGGAGGAGCTTCGTCGGGATTTTTCTTCGGGATGGCGTAAGGCCCTACGTCGCCAGTGGGCCCACCGGCATCCGGAGGAACTTCCTGCTTGGGTTTGCCATTATTTTGCGTGTTGTCTTGCGGTGGGGCCTGCGACTGATCCTGCGCGAACGCCGGAGTGACGCCATAAATCAGGATTGAGAGCGCGAAAACCAGCATGAGGCTGGAGAAATTCTCAAAACGTGACCGCCGGTTCAGGACCATCCATTTAGCACGCATATAAACCTCTGAGGAGATGGAAATTAAGACGCTATGGAGCGAAAATTCCCTGTGCTAGTATAGACGCAAGGATTCGCGATTGGGATGTTTTGCCCGGCTCACAGTATTCCCCCTCCCGGCAATGACTTACAATTTGGCGGAGTCTAATAGGAAATAGGGGAGGGCTCGAACGGTCCTTCCCGGCGTGGTTCATGAAAAAACTAGCTTCCTTCGTCGCTGTCGCTTGCCTCTCTTTCCCTTTTTTTGCGTCTGCCCAAGCTGGTTCTACTCAGCCTGGTTCCGCCCAGGCTGGTTCCGCGCAGAAGGCCCAAAATCCTCAAATTATTACCGTTAACCAGATTCACGCCGGCATGCGCGGAGTCGCCTACACCGTGTTTGAGGGCGTGAAGCCGGAAGCCATGGAAGTGGAAGTGCTTGGCGTGCTGCACAACGTGAACGGACCGAAGGGCGACATTATTCTGGTTCGGCTGCACGGGCAGAAGGTGGAATACACGGGCGTGGTCGCAGGCATGAGCGGCAGTCCGGTTTATCTCGACGGCAAGCTCGCGGGAGCGCTTGCCTTCCGCATCGGAGAATTTTCGAAGGAACCGATCGCGGGAGTTACGCCCATCGCCGATATGCTCGAAATCAGTGCGCTTGATCGTTCGCCGGCCGAAGACGCTGCTGCCGTCAAGCCCTCAGTGACTGCAGTTGCGGGCAAGACTGCTGCGCCCGGCGAAGGGTTCGCGCTGCCCGGTTCCGCGGATTCCGCGGGAAGAGATTTTACGAATTACCTGAAGCCCATCGAGACTCCGTTGGTCTTCAACGGATTCTCTGAGGAAGCGATTCAACCTTTCGCGGGACAGTTTGCTTCGGCGGGAATCGTCCCAGTCATGGGTGCGGGGTCGGTGAGCAACGACAAGCAGCCGGAGCCGCTTGAACCCGGTTCGGCCGTGAGCGCCATCCTGGTCCGCGGCGACATGGATATTGCGGCCACCTGCAGCGTGACCTATGTCGATCCGCAGCGGCTGCTGGCTTGCGGACATCCTTTGTTGCAGTTCGGCTCGGTTGACCTGCCCATGAATAAGGCCGAGGTCCTCGCGACGCTGGCATCGCCGCTCAACGCTTTCAAAATTGTTAATACCACGGAGTCGGTGGGAACGTTCGTCCAGGATCGCCACACCGGAATCATGGGCGTCTTTGACCGGCAGCCGGAGATGATTCCAGTCACGCTGAGCATTCACAGCAGCACGGGAGAGAAGCAATTCCATTACGAAGTGCTGAACAATCCCAAGCTGACGCCGGTCGCGCTGATGGTGACGGTATTCAACGCGTTGCACGGAGTGAACGAGTTCGGCGAGGAGATTACGTACCGGCTTGCGGGCAGCATCGGAGTGAAGGGTTTCCCTGACGTCACCATGCGTAACATGTTTGCTCCTACGGAGAACGGGCAACCCGCCGCCATGCAGGCAGCGATCTCGCTCGGCGAGCGCTTCGGAAGCATCTACGACAATCCCTACAACGCTCCCGCTATCGAGGGCGTGAAGCTGGAGTTCGACCTGGTGCGCGAGCGCCGCTGGGCGCGCCTCGAAAGCGCCCGCACGGACGTGACCGAAGCTCGTCCCGGCGACAACATTACGCTTGAGACTGTACTCGCTCCCTACCGCGGCGAGCGCATCGTGCAGCAGATTCCCCTGAAGATTCCCACCTCGGCGAGCAAGGGGACGTTGCGCATCCTGGTGAGCGACGGCGAGACGCTTGACCGCATCGGCCACGGCAATCCAGCCTTCGGCCACAAGCTCGATCTGGCTTCTACCATCGCGCTGCTCAACAAGGAGCACTCGAACAACCGCCTCTACGTCTCACTGCTCGAGGCTGACCCGGAAGCCCGCGTCGCCGACAAAGTCATGCCCACGCTTCCCATCTCGATCATGAACGTGATGGATGGCATGCGCGGCAATCAGGAAATGATTGTCAGCGGCGAATCGAATGTGGATGAAACAGCAACGGCGCCGCTGGATTATGTGGTTTCTGGAGTGCAGTTGCTGACGATCACGGTGAAGTAAGTACCAAGTACCTGGTACCTAGTTGGATCCTAGCCAGCCTAGCAGAGCCCCTGCTTTCTCCATGTGCCGGAAGCCATCCGTCTGCAGAGCTGCCAGCACCATGAGCGTTCCGTTGTATCCCACGTGAGCCAGAAAACTTGAGGCCACGGACTTGGTCACCGCCCGCACTGTGGTGAGCACGATTCCGACGAGGAAGATGATCAGCACCGCTCCCCAGGAACGCCCGTACTGAAAAAAGTGGATCAGGCCGAAGGGCAGAGCGGTGAGAAGAATTCCCCAGACTGCGCCGAGCCGCCGCGCTATCACCGGATAAAGAAATCCGCGAAAGAACAGTTCTTCCATCAACGGCCCCAGGCTCACGGCGAAGGCGGCGGTGAGATAGGCATCGGAAGGATTGGCGAAAAATTGATCGAAGGGCGTTTCTTTCGGCATGGGCAGAAACCGTCCCAGAAAGTCGAGGCTGAGCATGACGACGCCGAGACCCACCAGACTCACTCCGGCGATCCCCGGCCAGTTCCAGCGTATTCCTTGCCAGAAACGCGTGTGGTATTTCCCCTCGACCAGCAGGATCATATACAGCGCCACCGCCGCATAGGTCAGAAGCTGGGAAAGCAGCGCCAGTACGGGCTTCTGCGCCACATCAAACCAGCTCTCATGCGGATAAGCGAACCGGTGCGCTCCCACAACAACCAGGAACTGTACGATAAAAAGCGTGAGGAGCGTGAGCCCGGTGATCTGCAGCACGTCCCAGCCGTTCCACACGGGATCTTCGCCGGCTTTCGGCGCAGATCGGGTCGAAACAAGCGCAGGCTGCTGGAATGGTTCGACAATCAATGGCAGCGGCTTTGGCAGCTCACTATTCAGCGGCGGCGGTTCAAGGTGCGGATTTTCTGGTAATGCCAAGCATGGCCTTTCCACAACTGTGCACGGCGGAGTACTGCTCGCACCTATCTTATGCCGCTAACTCGAAATTGTTGCGTGCATTCAGAATTCTACGACAGTTGCACCGCTGCGCCGGGCAGCCCCGTTGCCGGTCGCTTGGAGAGGTTACCGCGCCGCCGCTGCAAGCGGTCGAATTGCTTTGAGCTCCCTGCTATATTTTCGCCGGACCTGATGAACCGCAAATGCGTCCTGCAAATTCAGCCAGAACTGCTCGGAAGTCCCAAAGTACTTGGCCAGACGAGCCGCCATTTCGGGCGTGATTCCCCGCTTCTCCCGGACGATGTCGTTGACGGTCGGAGGAGAAACATGCAGTTCCACGGCCAGCCGGTAAGCAGAAATGCCCATCGGCTCAAGAAATTCCTTACGAAGAATTTCCCCAGGATGCACCGCCCATCCCGCAGGACCTTCGTTCTTAATGCTCACGATTTCTTCCCCCGTAAAGGATCAGCTTAAGAAAGATCAGTGGTAATCCGTTATCTCTACATCGAAGGCATCGCCGTCCCGCCACACGAAGCACACGCGGAATTGATCGTTGATTCGAATGCTGTGTTGTCCCACCCGGTCGCGGCGCAACTGCTCTAGTCTATTGCCGGGAGGAACTCGCAAATCGTCCAACCTCCCAGCTGAGTGGAGCATCGCCAGTTTTTTCTTAGCGGCGCTTCGCAGATTCGCCGGAGGCATTCCCTGGCTCTTGCCCGTATCCCAGAATTCCTTCGTGTTTTTGTCCGCGAAGGTCTTGATCACTGTAAATAGTTTAACGAGTATCGTTAATAACGTCAAGCATTAACACAGCTCCGGCGCTTCTCTTGCCGTTCCCAGTAAAATACCCCGTGAGCGCCTGGCCCGTATACGACTTCTTCACCCGCGCCACCTGCTCGGGTGTGCCCTGCGCCACGATGCGCCCGCCTTCTTCGCCGCCTTCGGGGCCGAGGTCGATGATCCAGTCGGCATTGCGGATCACATCCAGATTGTGTTCAATGATGATGATCGAATTGCCCAGATCGGTCAGCCGGTGCAGCACATCGAGCAGCTTCTTTACGTCGTCGAAGTGCAGGCCGGTGGTGGGCTCGTCGAGCAGATAAAGAGTTTTGCCGGTCTGGCGCTTGCTCAACTCGCGGGCCAGCTTGATGCGCTGGGCTTCGCCGCCAGAGAGAGTTACCGCAGATTGACCGAGATGAATGTAGCCGAGGCCCACATCGACCAGCGTTTGCAGCTTCTGTTTTACTTGGGGAATGTTTTCGAGAATGGGCAGCGCGTCGGAGACCGGCATCTCGAGCAGGTCAGCGATCGAGTAGCCGTTGTACTTCACCGCCAGGGTTTCGTGGTTGTAGCGGCGTCCGCCGCAGACCTCGCACAGCACGTACACGTCGGGCAGAAAATTCATTTCGATGCGACGCTGGCCCTCACCCTGGCAGGCCTCGCAGCGGCCGCCGGAAACGTTGAAAGAAAAACGTCCCGGCTTGTAGCCACGCTCGCGCGCTTCGGGCAGCATGGCATAGATATCGCGAATCGCAGTAAACACACCGGTATAGGTTGCAGGATTCGAGCGCGGCGTGCGCCCGATCGGCGATTGATCAATGCGAATGACTTTGTCGATGTTCTCCGCCCCCACGATCGCCTTGTGCTCACCCGATTTCTCGCGCGAACGGTAAAGCTGGCGCGCCAGGGCTCGGTAAAGAATGTCATTAACCAGGGTTGATTTGCCCGAGCCGGAAACTCCGGTCACAACCGTCATCACGCCGAGCGGAAAGGTTACATCGAGATTCTTAAGATTGTTTTCCTTCGCACCGAGTATGGTGAGCGCCGCGCCGTTCTTCTGCCGCCGTTCGGCACGCATCTCGATCTGCACTCTGCCAGAGATGTAAGCCCCGGTCAGCGAATTCGGCTCGCGCATGATTTCTTCTGGAGTTCCGTGCGCGACAAGGCCCCCACCGTGGCGTCCCGCGCCGGGACCGAGATCGATTACATAATCGGCGCGCCGAATCGTTTCTTCGTCGTGCTCGACCACGAGCACGGTATTGCCCAGGTCGCGCAGGTTCTCAAGCGCCGTCAGCAATCGGCCGTTGTCGCGATGATGCAGACCGATCGAAGGTTCATCCAGCACATAGAGCACGCCGCGCAGCTTCGAGCCAATCTGCGTCGCCAAACGAATGCGCTGCCCTTCGCCGCCGGATAAAGTTGCCGCCGAGCGGTCGAGCGAGATGTAGTTCAGTCCCACGGATTTCAGAAATTGCAGGCGCTCGACAACTTCATGCATGACCCGGCCGGCAATCTTCTCTTCGCGCCCCGCGAGTTTGATGCTCCGCGCAACTTCGAGCGCCCGCGAAATTGGCAGTGCCGTGAACTCGGCAATCGACATGCCGTTCACTTTCACCGCCAGGCTCTCCGGTCGCAGCCGCTTGCCCTGGCACGCCGGACACTCCGTCGCAGACATGTGATCCATCAGCCAATCGCGATAGCCTTCCGAAGTTGACTCCTCAAGATTCTGTTTCAAGTATCCGAAGATTCCGCGGAACCCGGTCTTGCCGCGGCCTGACTCGCCATTCAACAGCAGGTCCTGAATCTGCTCAGGAAATTTCTCGAACGGCTTGTTCAAATCAATGCCGTGCGCCGCCGCCACAACCTGCAATGCATGAATCAGCCCCTGCGACGCCGAACCCGGCCCCAGACCGCCCTCCAGCAGCGGCTTCGACCAGTCGGTGATCACTTTTGCGGGATCGAAATCATAGCGGCTGCCCAGGCCGTGGCACTCCGGACAAGCTCCATACATGCTGTTAAAAGAAAATGACCGCGGCTCCAGTTGCGGCACGCTGATGCCGCAATCGGGACAGGCCAGCTTCTCCGAATAGAGTTGCTCATCGCCTCCGACCACGGCAACCTGCACTAGACCGCCCGCAAGCTTCATCGCCAAACCCACCGACATTTCCAGGCGATGCTCGATGCCCGGCTTCACCAGCAGTCGGTCGATGACCACTTCGATCGTGTGGTTCTTGCGTTTATCGAGGTTCAGGTCGTCATCCAGATTCACGATCTCGCCGTCGACGCGGGCCCGCTCGTAGCCGTGCTTGAGCAGGGTCTCCATCTCTTTCTTGAACTCCCCTTTGCGCCCGCGCACTATCGGCGCCAGCACCATTACACGGTCCTCAGGGGAGAGCTGCATCACGCGCTGCACGATCTGCTCGGCCGACTGGCGGCTGATCGGGCGGCCGCACTTGGGGCAATGCGGAACCCCGATGGAAGCGAACAACAGGCGAAGATAGTCGTAGATTTCGGTGATGGTGCCCACGGTCGAGCGCGGGCTGCGGCTGGTGGTCTTCTGCTCAATCGAGATGGATGGGCTAAGTCCATCAATTGCATCAACATCCGGGCGTTCCATCTGGTCCAGAAACTGCCGTGCATAGGTCGATAAAGTCTCCACATAGCGGCGCTGCCCCTCGGCATAAATGGTGTCAAAGGCGAGCGAAGACTTGCCGGAACCGCTCAGCCCGGTCACCACAGTAAGGGTGTTACGCGGAATCTCAACGTCGATGTTTTTGAGGTTATGCTGGCGCGCCCCGCGCACCGAAATCTTGGTAATGGCCATTTAGTCTGGGGTCGATAGGCCTTCCGTAATGTCGACAGGTCACCAGACATGTTCCACATTAGGAATGCACAGCTCTACTCCGTATCTTAGTCGTCAATAGCGGCCAGCGTCAACGCAGGTAGATTGAAGAAGCCGCATTAAGCGAAATTGAGATGCGCCCCGGCTGCGGCAATCTGGCATCTGATTCTGGATAGGGTGGTTGATCTTGATTTCGCTATTCTTGCCTCTGATTCTCTGTCTCACGGTAGTCGCCTCCGTTGGAATTGGCGTTCTAGCCGCGTATACCGCAGTCATCGTCATTCTGAATGCCTTCGGCCGGGCGTCCCAGCAGGTGCTTCGTCCCGCGGAAGCGCGGCCGCATCTGGTTCTGGTACCCACGCATCGCCACGCCAGCGGCGACTAAATTCTATGCCGAGCCGGCCGTCAATCCGGCGCTTCAGGCGGGCTAACTCCGGCACATGGATCGCAACAGTTCTGCTGATACTGGGACTGACGTTTCCCGTCACGGCTGCACCTAACCCCAGCAAACACGTAATTCTTCCCGACTCCAGGCTCATCGGATGCAAAGCTTCCAGCTGCTCCCAAGTAATGCCGGATCCGATCGCCGATTCACATGCGGTTTATCCCTGGCAGGTATCCGTTGACATTACGGACGGCAAAATCATCGGATTGATTGCGCGCTACGATCCGATTACCCCAATCGACGTCATAAAGGCGGCCATTGATGAGCGCTACGGCAAATGGGCGTTGCCCGGACTCGATACGGGTCCAGCAAGGATTTGGCGCGTCGAGCCTGAGAAGTTCGTGATTCAATTAGGAAAAGGCGACAACGGAATGATCCAGGTTATCTATCTCGCGTTAGGTGCAAAGCATCCGGCATCCGTGGGCGCCCCATGCGTGCAATACCTGGGCCGTACCTTCCAGCAGAACCCCTGCGCCGCGGGCCCCGAGACCGGCAAGCACAACCCATAGCTCTCCCAACAAATCGCTACCGGGTTCGTCTGCAGCCGCTCAGTGTCCATGCTGGAGCGCAATCGAAACCAGGTTGTGCACCCAGCGCGCGGGGCGTTTATCGTCCGAGACTATCAGCTGAAACGGGCCGTTTTTTTCCAGAGGTTTGCCGTCGCGTGCATCGGCCACCAGCACTTGACCCGCGTGAAATTCTGGATCGACTTCCGCCAGCGAAAGCACGACTGAATACCTGTCGGAGCCGGTGGCGACGACGTAGCTGGTCATCGCTTCTCCGTGAAGTTCCTTGCCGAGAGGCGCATTCACCTTCTCTAGCAAAGTCGCGAGTGGAACTCCCGAATAAGCTTCGGCAGCATTGGTATGGCTGTTGTGCACAGTGACGGTGATGTGCGGCAGGGCGTGCAAGTCCGCCGGCGACAGCACGACAGGGGTGCGATCGGGAGCGCCCGTGAGCCTCAGGCTACCTTCGGCCGCCGCAGTCGCCGGCCCCTGAGCCGGGAGGATCGCGGGAGCGGTCAGCACGACGCAAAGCATCCCGATGCTCAAGTTCAGCTTACGCATGGTGCGAGAATACGCATGGTGCGAGAATATCAGAAGCTGAAACGGCCACCGATCGTCGGAGCACAGTTGTTGTTGTAGTTATACGGAACACCTGGGCCATGAGGAATCGCGATGGCCAGACCACCGCTCACCCAGGAATACGCAAGTCCGACAAAACCGTCGAACCGCTTGGTGAAGTGATGATCCGCAAACAGCGACCCCTCGTTGAGGGTGCCCGCGCAGGAACTGCGGAAACCAGCCGAGGGCGAGCAAGTCTGCGGAACGCGGAAGTCATTCTGCCGCTGTTGATACCAGGAGAAAGTGACGTCGGTTTTGCTGTCGACTGCGTATTTCACGCCCGTCCACCAGATATTCACCAACTTTTCAGAATCCAGATTGTTGTCTTCGACCCCGCTCATGAAATAACCGCCCTGGTCCGAGGCGCCGACGCCCAACGGGTCGTGCGGATTGTTCTGCCAGATGTATTCGTAGCCGGCAAAAAACTTGAACGGATCCCGCACGTACTTGGCAGCGAACATGACTGCATTGTTGTCGGTCACGATGCCGTAGAGGGTGTTGTCTGTCGAGATCAGATTAGGGCCGAGGCCGTCGCCGCCGTTGATGGGGGTTGTATCGATGCTGTCAGTCAGCGACTGTGTAAACCCCAGATGCGGCGTCGCCGGACTCTGCGGCCCCAGCAAGGGGTTCAATACGCTGATCGCCTGGTTGTAATGCTGGAAGACGAGGTCGGCGGAGAACTTACCTTGATCTGGGCCTAGGTTCCGCCGAGGTCGAATCCGTAGGCGTTGTTGTGTGCCGATTGCGGTGTGCAGGAGGTCGCCGTCCAGGTGGCGCCCGTGGACGCCGCGGGGTCGTAGCAGCCGCCAGAACCATCGGCGAATTTATACATCGCGCCGAAATGGACTGGGCCATAAGCGATGCGATACTTCACGGCGTCATCCCAACGGCTGTTCTCAGTGTCGCCGCCGCCAGCCATTGTGCCGTTGTACCCGATGTAGGAAAAGGCGTAGGCGCCGCTGGCCGGATCGTAAAGCAGCATCGCATCGGTACCGAGAGAGCGCTGGCGGCCGAAGGTCAGCTCGCCGAACTGCGCGGACGATATTCCGCCATAGTATTGGTCATTGAAAGGTTGGCCCGCGCGCGCGCCGTCGATGGCAATCGAATAGCTGCTCCGGGGAAGGCCGTTGTTGACGGTGTCGGTGGCGGACGCGTTAGCCAGCAGCCCGGACTGCGGATTAATGCCTGTAGAACCGTTGAACACAACCGACCAGCCAGGCCGAAACTCTATCTTGCCCCTGATGCCCAGACCTGTCTGCGACAGGTTGTTCGGTGCGACGAGAAATCGATGTTCGTAGCCGTTCCGGTTCACCAGAGATTCGCCTTCATAGTTATAGCCGTTCTCCGGCAAGCCGTGGCTGACGTAGCCGACGCCGATGTCATACGCGCCGTAGAGCGTGATGCCGTGCCAGGTCAGCGAGCAATCGGTGGTAGTGAGTTCGCGACCGCTCGTGCACGGGTCGCCGCCCTGTGCCGAAGATAAGGTAGACAAAACAATGAGAATAAGGGTGGCGAAGAGCAGAGCAATCTTACGCATGAGGGCCTCCAACGTTAGAGATTGAAGCGAAGGAATTGAGAAGTGTATATGAACTATCGTTTCAATGTCCAACCTGATACGGATATATGCATTTTCCTTCCGGATGGAACCATGGGCCTGTCATGTTGACCGTCCTCCGCGTTGACTGTAGGATTTCGTTCCGATGCCGAAGAGCCGCCGATCCGGGCGCAAGAATGACGAGTTGCTGAAGCTCCGCGACGCGGCTTTGCAACTGGGCATCAGTTTCCCCACCATCAAGCAATGGATTTACAAGAAGAAGATTCGCAGCGTCCCGACCGCAGGGGGACATCACCGAATCCCGCAGAGTGAACTCGACAGGCTGCTCTTCCGAACCCGAGGAAAAACCGTTGCGGAACGAACTCAGGCGGCGCGCCGCGTAAGCGGGCGCAATCAACTGGTAGGCCGCGTTGATCAGGTTCGCATCAGCGGCCTCATGGCGGAAGTGAAGATTTCCATCGGAGAACAGCAAATTACTTCCATCATCACCGCAACCTCAGCGCGTGAAATGCACCTCAAGGCCGGCCAAACCGCAGTCGCGCTGATTAAGGCCACGGAAGTGATGATCCTCCGCGTGGGAGACTGAATGTCATCCGGGACGGCGAATCGTGTTAGGATTTGTCCGTAGTGGCGTTCTCCTCTCCGCTCTCTGCAGGCGTGCGCATGGCCCGCTCTCTTGGCACTTCCGTTCGTGTTCTCCTGGCAGGTTGCGTGGTTCTTTTGACTCTCGCCTCCCACGCCGCCGAGCAGTCGCCGTGGCTTGAGATCCACTCCACGCATTTCACCGTCATCACCGACGCGGGAGATAAAAAAGGAAAAGAAGTTGCCTTGCGCTTCGAGCAGATGCGGGCGGCCTTCGCCGTCCTGCTGATGAAGGAGCGCCTCCACGAGCCGCTGCCGCTAACCATCATCGCTTTCAAGAACGACAAGGACTATTACCAGACGGCGCCGCTGCGCCAAGGTCAGCCCATCGACGTCCCCGGCTTTTTCCTGCCCGGAGAAGACCAGAACTTCATCGTGCTGAACCTGGCCGCGGAGGAATCCTGGCGCGCCGTCGCCCACGACTTCGCCCACCTGCTCCTCAACTACAACTATCCCGAAGTCCAGGCATGGTTCGACGAAGGCCTCGCCGAATACTTCAGTTCCATCCGCGTCGACGACAGAAAGTACGAAATCGGTGGCGACCCTGAGCTGTATTCCACCTCAGGCGGCAATGCATCGAAGTCGCTCACCGAACTTCTCGGCGGACAAAATGGCGGCCAGTCCTGGCTCGCGCTTCCCGACCTGCTCACCACGAAGCCGGACAATTCACGACATCAAACTACACCGAAAGCACGCACCACACGCTCTTCTACGCGCAATCCTGGATGACGATGCACTACCTGCTTCACGAGAAAAAGCTGCCGGAGACGGGAACCTATTTTGACCTGGTCGAGAACCAGCACGTGCCCGTGGACCAAGCCGTGCAGAAGGCCTACGGCATGACGCCCGCGCAGTTCGACCATGCGGTGAAGGATTACTTTCATTCGCTCACACCTTTGTTCCTCGCGCTGGACGCTTCGAAGCAACCGGGTTCCCATGCCAACATGCCGCAGGTCTATGAATTTCCTGAGATCGTGGGCCCGAACGACAGCGCCGATCACATCCAAGGCTGTCTCCCGAGGCTGATGCGCGCGCCACAGTGGATGAGGTGAAGATCAGAATTCCCGATCGCCGCGAAGCCGCGCTGCAGGAGTTGCAGACGCTGGCCACAGCGCCCAACCCAACATCTGCCAAGAAGGCCAACGAGAAAGCCAATGAGAATGTGAAAGACGAGGACAGCGCGGCTCTTCCAGTCGCAGTCCCCGGCAATGAGATCGCCCATCGCGCACTGGCCTGGGACCACCTGCAGCACGGCGAGTTTGAAGACGCCGCCGAAGAACTGGGTGACGCTGCCGCGCTCAACCGGAGCGATATGTGGATCCGCTATTACTTTTCGGTGCTGAAATACCGCATGTCACAGGCCAGGCACGCCGATATTCAGGGACTGCCGAACATGATGCAGGATCTGCGTGCGGTGCTCGAATGGTATCCGGAATTCGCCGACGCCTATGATCTGTTAGCCAGTGCGCGCCGCGAAGGCGGTGGGCCGGTGGCGGCCATGCAGGCCGAGCGCGCCGCCATCGAACTCAGCCCGCGCAACCAGCTGTACCTTTACCATATGGCGGAAATTTACGTCTCCGACAAAAAGTGGGTTGCTGCGCGAGCCTTGCTGGAATTGTTGAAGACCAGCAGCAATCCGCAGGTCGCGGCCGCGGCTGGCGAACAGCTGGCGCAGCTCGCCAACGAGCAGAAATACGGCCTCTCACCCGCCACTGCTGCTTCGGCCAGCAAACTCTCCAAGCAGAGTTCTCCATTCGATGTGCTCGATCAGGACGCTGCCAAGCGCGCCGCAGCCGAGCAGGCGGCGCAATCCGACACAGCCGACAGACGGCCTACGAAGTTCTTCGAGGGCAAGCTGGTGGATGTGGATTGCTCCCAATCCCCGGCAGCCGTTCTCACCGTCAGCTCGGGCAGCGCAGTTCTCAAGCTGCGCACCGCCGATTACAAGTCAGTGCTGCTCATCGGCGCCGACACCTTTTCCTGCGAATGGAATAACCGCTCGGTCTCGGTGAATTACAAGGCCCGCGGAACGTCCGACGGCGATTTGGTGTCGCTGGAAGTGCGGTGAGGTTGCCGTTCTCCCGAGGATGCCGTTCGGTAAACCACCAGTAGGAGTCAAAAAGCGCTATCAAGAAGTACCGTCAACCACGCGAGGGCTGCTACCATTGCCGCATGTTCAATTTTGGCAAACCGAAAACAGCTAGCGACTGGATCGTTCATATCGCGGGGGCCATCGTCGCGATATTCCTTGTCTGGTGGATGCTTCGGATGTACGTACTGTGAAGGAACTCGAACATCCTCTGGCTTGGTCAACGAGTGTTATGGCGATGTCACAACAACAGCCTACGGAACCCATCTGGCAGGCTCGTTTGGGTCGTCTCTTATCTTCGCCATCGTCTCGTCCTGACGCTTGATCCTCTCGTTTTCCTGCTTCGTGGCGCATTTCGAAGCCGGAGCGGTCGAGTTCGAGTTCGTCGAACTGGGACGAGTGTCATGGGACGAACTGGAGGCCAATCTTCCTGACTAGGGCCTGATAGCGCGGGTCGGAGTGAACAAAGTCGAACATGGGGTCACTTTGGATGTTGATGAGGTTGGGATCGTGTTGCCCCAAGGCTTCGCTGAGATACTTCACCGTTCCATCTTTGTCGCCTGGGTAAGAAACGGCTTGAGCGAGGACGTAGGGTGAAACGTACCGCTTCGGGCCTGGGCTTTGACGTCTTCGACTGCCCATCGCTCGACGGCTTTTTCTCCTCCTCGTTCCCAGGCTTTGCGGACGGCGATAGCGGAGTCTGACCTGCCCTCCAGTTGCAATAATTTTTCGGACTCCTGCTCAGACTCTTTGTACATGCCTTTCAACCAATAGGCCGTCGACAAGTTCTCGTGCACGCCCCCATGCGACCCACAAGAAGCGGCCTCGCAGGTAAGCGTCATGGGCTTCGGGGTTGATGTAGCGCGGCGCCGGAGCGGGCGAGATGGCGGCTTTCACTTCTTTGGCGACGGTCTGGGAAAGTTCTTCGGGGAGCGAGTAGGCCTGGTTGAGATCGCGGTCGTAGCTTTCGGCCCAGACGTGCGAATCGGCAGGAGCATAGATCAACTGCACCGTCATGTGGACCCGATTGGAGGAGCGGGAAACGGAACCTTCGAGGACGCCGTCGACTCCCAGTTCGCGGGCGATCTCGCGAACCGGACGTTGAGCTCCCTTATATTGCATGACCGACGTGCGGGAGACGACGCGCAGCGAGCGACTCTTGGCGAGCGCAGTGATGATTTCGTCGGTCATGCCGTCGGCAAAATAGTCCTGCGAAGAATCGCCGGAGAGGTTGGCAGAGCGGAAGCACGGCGATGGAATGGATCTGAGAGGTACGATTCGGTCGCAAAATGCGATCTCGAACTCCGCCGGCATTCACGGAAAGCAATCCGGCGGCGCAAAGCAACAGCACCAGAGTTGCGATCATGAACATCCGCCGCCGCGATGGGGAAAACAGCGGTGCGGCTGGAATGCGCCCGGAAGACTCGCCGGAGGCTTCCCTCGAGGACCGGAACGATAGCTTCTTCTTTGGAGCGGCGCTCAGCGTCAGTCAGATCGCCCACGCCGGGGCTTCGACCGGAAAGTTCTCGATCTTCGGCCTTCTCCGCCCAGGAAGCGGTAGCCCTTGCCGCTGATGGTCAGGATGAAGCGTGGACGCTCAGGGTCGTCGCGCAGCGCTTGCCGGATTTTGCGGATGGCGGTGTTGATGCCGTGTTCGGTATCAAGGAAAACATCTTTGCCCCACAGTCGCTCGATAATCTCTTGCCGGCTCACCACCTGCCCATTTTTTTCCAGCAGCAGGATGAGCAGTTCCATGGGAATGCGTTCGAGCTTCAACGGGCGATCATGCCGTCGCAATTCAAAACGGGAGCTTACCAGTTCAAAATCGCCGAACTTGTAGGTGGGTGCGGGCACGACACTCCAGCAATTGGGGTAGCTACTATACCATTGATCGGCGGAAAAGAGTAAACGACCTTCTGAATCAGCAACTTACGGCTTCACCTTTCTTCACCTCAATTCATTCGCTCGTCATTGCCTTGTCGTGCGCTTTACGTCACGATTCGCTCCCGCAGCCGCCAGCGTTTAGCGCGGCTCGATATAAAAAGGAGACATCATGAAATCCAACACATCAATGCGAACGCTTGGGAAGTACGCATGCTTTGCGGCATTCCTCGCCGTGGGAATTATCGCGGCGACAGGAGCCGCCCATGCAGGTGGCTGGCGAGACAATGACGATCAACTGGCGCAAGTGGCCGAATTGGAACAGCAAATTCACGCAACCTTTCACGCGGCAGTCAGCGTGCACGATCCAGTGAATGGTGATTCGCCGGAAGTGATAACACAGCGAATCCGCGACGTACTCTTGATCTGGACTAAAGACGCCGAACTCACCGTTGTCAACACTACTGCCACGGCAGGAAACTATATCGGCAACGGCGATCCGGATGATCCCGAAAGTTGCCCTCTACCCTCGGGCGACACCTCTGCCACTGGTCAACAGGGAACGCTGTGCACGTTCTTCAAGTATGTTGCCGGCGGGTTGCAGGCAGCCAATAAGTTTGTGTCGCTTTCCCCGGCGTACAAAACGAAGTATGTGCCTGTAAAGGATTATGACGGCCAATGGAAGTCGTCGGTGTATTTCGAATGTCATTACTTCAACGTAGCGTTGAACCCGGCTACGGGCCAGCCGTTTTGGACAGCGGTGAGCCACGTAGACCTCGACGGTGAGGCCAAGAAGATCGACGGACGATGGTTGTTGACCAAGGTTAGTTCATCTGCCGTTTCAGTTCCGGTTCCGTGAAGCAGAACGCCCGTTGCACGCGCTCGCCACGGGCGCAGCGCGTGCATCGGGGTTATGCCACTACTTGAGTATCTTTGATACTGCCTGGGGAGATCGTTTACCGGGTTCTGCGCAAGTCCCGAAGGAGCGCGTCTGCGCGCCATCGGGAATCTAGCGTTCAGCTCCACGAAGAAAACCAGCCGCTCGCGTCTTGAGAGAATAGATCGCAGTTACGTCCCAGATAACGGGCAAACCGGAAGTAACTGTTGTTAACAGGCGATTACACACAAACCCCTACCTGAACTGCGCAAGACATAGGGTCGCCCGCGAGCGAACTTCAGTCACTACCGCTGGATGGTTGGAAGGGAGATGATGGGTACTTGCAAGCGTGGAGCGCCAGTCAACAGAAATAAGGAGCACAATGAAGACGAAGACGTGGACGGTGATCGCTAATACGGGCAAACAGGCGGACCTTGAATCCGGCCTTGAGAAAAAGGCGGTTCAAAAGCCTGCACACATCAGCCCCAGAGAATTTGTTCATTGGCTGGCGAATGATAGCCACGTTGATGACGATTCTTTGCGATCACTATTTAAGCTCTAAGCCTCCGCCTCCTGCTGGAGCGCGAACCTTACTTTCTGCACTCGTAAAGAACCTCAATCGATCCTAAGTTTCGGTATTCAACGCCGGCGCGATGTGGATTTGTGCCACGAAATATTCTTGCGCGCGCTTGCTGAAGGGCTTGGGATGGGGCTCGGTTTTCGCTCCGTCTCTCGATACCCCCCTCCCCCCTGGGTCTAGCGGAATCATCGAGTTAGCACGAAATTCTCCGCAAAATCCGGATGGCAAAGAACTTAGAGGTCAAAATCCAGACAACAAAGGACTTACAGAGTGGCGAACCGCTGTGTAGCGGACCGTCATGGCCTCGACGATCATCGCTGATTTGAATTGTGGGCGCAAGGTTAGATGTCACGTGCCCCTTGTGGAAAAGTTAAGGATCGAGTGCAGAAGTCCCTAGATGAGATAATTCGGCGGTTGAATAGCAGCGAAGTTTGTTAGTCATCCTATGTCTCGCTTTCGAGGGTCGCGGCTCAAGGTTGAGCGTCCTACAAGCACATCGCGGATGTTAGTTCTATCCTTGAAGCCTTTATCGGTTCGGACTTTTACGATCTGACCGTCGATAAAGACCCTGAGACCGGCGAGAATTTCCTTCGATGCGCTATCAAGTCCAGATTGGAAGAGGAGAAGATTGCTCTTATTATTGGAGACGCCCTGCATAATCTCAGGAGTGCGCTGGACTTGCTGTACTTCGAGACCGTCGAATTGTGCGATGGCGCCTCTACCAAATGGACGAGGTTTCCGTTCGCGGACACGCGGGATCAACTTATAGGAAGGTTGCATTCTGCTTTGGAAAAGAAGCAGATCACACGCAATGTCTACAATCTCATCCTCAATATCGTAAAACCGTACGAGGGCGGGAGTGCTGCATTGTGGACCTTGGACGACCTGAATATCACCGATAAGCACCAGCTTCTTATTCCAGTGCTTAAGCTAGTGATGCTTAGAGATGTGCGCTTTGAAGATGAACAGCATCGAGTGCTTCCAAGGTTGAGAGGCGAGTTCCTCCTTGGCGATCCCGGCGTCTCTCATATCGACGGCGCTAACGGCCTCAATATCACGGTGAAGGACAAGGGCCGCGCGTCCGCAGATATACTCCTGGCCAAGGGGCTTTTCTTGAAGATTCAGGCTGTCATTCCGACGCTTCACGGGATCGCGGAAGAGGTCACGAATACGATTGAGACGTTCGACATCTTGTTCGACGGGTTGTTGCCCATTCTGGAGTTCCCCGACTTCTAGTTTCGCGGCAGAAATCCATCGGCGCGTCGGCAGTGGTGGCACCGCAGGCGAACAGCTAATTCCTCCACTCCCGCTGTCCCCTTTGGTTTCGCTTGGGGTCCGACTCCGATCGGAGGGGATGGGAACAGCCCGCAGGGAATTCTCTCGTCGTCCCTTGATCGCTTCCCCCGCAAAAGCCATCCGTGCTGCCCACTTCTCAGCCAGATCCTCCCACCGCGGATTCTTCGCCTCGATCAAAGCAATCTTCTTAGCTCTCGCCCAGCCCTTCAGTTGCTTTTCCCGTCCAATCGCTTTGTAGACATCGTCAAAGCTCTCGTAATAAACCAGCCGGTCGCAGCCATACTTGCTGGCAAAGCCTTCGATCTCCCCACGCTTGTGTTCGAGCGCCCGCCGATAAATGCTATTAGTCGTTCCGATATAAAGCGTCCTTGACCGGCTACAAACGATGTAGACGAAATGCTCGTGATCCCTCATGACCCCCTGTCATCCTGAGCGGAGTGAGTGCTTCGCGAAGCGGAGCATTCACGCAGTCGAAGGACCCCGTAGCACATACCCTTAGCACAGACGTGTCAAGGAGTTCCTACCACTTCGACGGCACCCTGGGAACTCCTTTGCACGTCTATCTTTATGCAAGCAGGTAAGGGGTCCTTCGACTCCGCAGGCTGCTTCGCTTTGCGAAGCAGCCCGCTCCGCTCAGGATGACAGGTTTTTGGGTCATTTCGCTTCTGCCGTCAGAGTCTTGTTGTGTCGTTTCCCGATAAGAAACCCTCCCGCTGCAAACGGGAGGGTCTGGAATTGCAGTACCGGCAGGTTAGGCGCGGACTACGTTGCCCGCCTGAAAGCCTTTGGGGCCTTTGAGCAGATCAAACTCCACGGTCTCACCCTCGTTCAGCGAGCGGTAGCCGTTCTCCTGGATGGCGGAGAAATGCACGAAAACGTCCTCTCCCGTGGAGCGCTGGATGAAACCATATCCCTTCGCCCCGTTGAACCACTTTACTGTTCCCTTCTCTCTCACAGAAAAACTCCTTTCCCTGATCATTAAGAATTAGTTTCCTGGAGTCCTCGCATCGTAGCTCCGAGTGATGGAACGCCCCCTCGAGAAAACCAGTGAAACCCGGTTGCGTCTCCTGCCAGAGAAATGTGCCGGAGAAACTGCCCCAAAGCAAAAGACTCCTCAGTTCCGCGACGCGTGAAGAAAATGCGGCGAGAACTTCCGGAGCCCTGGACCATCGGCGCTGATTTCTACCGCCCTGCTCAAGACATCAACCTGCCTTACCGATTCATTCCCCGACTCTCATCGGGTCATGCGCAAAGGATAATAAGGAGTATTAAATCGTTTCGCAACAAAAATTAGTGGAAAGTAACCACGGGTCACATCTAAAGCTTTAACAAGGTATAAGAAACGCCGCACTCCAGACCCCCGACCTTGGTTCCCCGGGAAGTCCCACTCGGTCGCAACCCTTTGATAGGATTAGAGAAGCCCTCGTGCCTACGCAAACCATAGCTCCCACTCCCCAAGCCGCAAAGGCCACACCAACTCGCGCGCAGCGTCAGCGCCGGCCACGTTTCTCCGGGATGGTGACTTCGACTCTCAAATACCTTCTGCGCACCGATGTGCATACCTTTGCCTTCTCGGTGGCCGCCAACTCGATCCTCTCGTTCTTCCCTTTCGTCGTCCTGTTGATGACGCTCATCCGGCGGGTTTTTCACTCGCGCGTCATGTACGACGTGGTGGTCGAGCTGTTGCGCGATTACCTTCCCACGGGTCAGGAGTTCGTCATCCGCAACCTGAACGCCATGGTGGATGCGCGCCAGCGGGCGCAAGTAGCGTCGCTGGTCATCCTGCTGGTAACTTCGACCGGAATATTCGTACCGCTCGAGGTCGCGCTCAACCGCATCTGGCGCATTCCTAATAACCGCTCTTACCTGGGCAATCAGTTGGTCTCGCTCGGTCTGGCATTTGCTTGCGGCGTTCTGGCTCTGCTCTCCATTGGAATGACCGCGGGTGTCGTGCGGCCGTTCGAATTCCTGTTGCGCGGCCACACCCCGGCGGTTGTACGCCTCGCCGGATTCCTGGCGATGAAGGCCTTCGCCATCGGCGCCAGCATCGCCATCTTCTTCCTCATTTACTGGATACTACCCAACGGCAAGGTTCCGGCGCGCGCTGTGCTGCCTACGGCCATCATCATGGGATTGCTGTCAGAGGCGCTGAAGTATGGCTACATCCTGGCTCTCCCCCGGCTTGATTTCGCGGAAGTCTATGGGCCCTTCGCGCTCACGGTGAGCCTGATGTTCTGGGCATTCCTGACCGGTCTTCTTCTGCTGGCCGGCGCTAACCTGAGCGCAGCAGAACATCAGCGTCACTGCCCGCCCGAATTGGGAACGACCGTTTAATCCACAGGCTGTTGGTGACATCCGTCACTGAACCGCCCCGCAGGCGCCGAGTACGATATTGTCGGTTTCCCAGATTTCCTCCGAGCAGACATTCGTTCCATAAGGATGGCTATGGCCAGAAGTTGCCGGCGTCTGCTCGCCGCTTGGTCGCTGATTTTCACTTGGACGGGCTCCATTTGCATGATCTTTACCTCGGCGATTTTCGCAGCGCCGATCCTTCTGTACGCGCAGGATACCGCCGCGGATCGCTCCTCTTTCTTGCCTCCTGTAGCGGCCCCGAGAACCCCGCCGTCCAGCTACGCCGCGCCCATTGGGCCGGTCGGGATCCCTCGCGCGCCTGATCCTCCGCCGCGCGGCCCGGGGATTCGCGGCAGCAGTGACTTCCAGAAACTCGTATTCCGGCAACTCGTTCACAGTGCCGGGACCATTTTCGCCGGCCGTGTTGTCTTCGTCGGACATGCCGCCTCTTCCTTGCGCCCAAATCCAGCCTCCACGACTGTCATCTTCCAGGTTGAAAATGCCATCCGTGGCGCGTCCCGGGGTCAGAATCTGACGATCCACGAGTGGGCCGGCCTTTGGGCGAGCGGCGAACGCTACCGCGTCGGCGAGCGCGTCTTACTGTTTCTTTATTCCCCAAGCGAGCTTGGCCTTACTAGTCCGGTAGCCGGAGCGATGGGCAAATTCATGATGAATTCCGGGGGTCAAGTGGTGATGGGCGCGCAGCACGTTGGAACCTTTGCCGGGGATCCCGTCCTGGCTGGAAAAGCTGTTGTCTCTTATGCCGAGTTCGCGCGGGCGGTTCAGCGCTTCATACGGGAGGAATGAGACAAAACGTGAAGAATCTGGCCGCACGCTCATTCTTGTTCCGGCTCGCGACGGCTCTGGCGCTTGTCGTTCTTTTCGCTGCGCTCGCCCGTGCCGGCGGCCCTGAGTATGTAGCAGGTTCCAGCTACTTCAACCCCTCAACCATGGGCCAGCCTCTAACCTGGTCGCTGGGTCAGGTGAACTATTACACCGACCAGGGAGACCTCAGCCCAATCCTGCCGAACAATTCGGCCAACGTGTTGGTCGCCGATGCCTTCGCGCAATGGACTTCCGCATCCGCAGCAGCCCTTACAGTCGCGAACGCCGGCCAGCTCGCCGAAGACGTGAATGGAAGCAATATCGCGGTCGACTCAGCCGGCGCGGTCACCGCCCCTGCTGACATCACTCCCGGCGCGACGCAAACCCCCGTGGGTATCGTCTACGACTTCGACGGCACGGTAACGGACGCCCTGCTCGGCGCAGGCGCTGGCGCCGCTTCGCAATGCTTCTGGAATGCGGTTTACGGCGGGGTGGATAACTTCGCCGTCACAGCCAATTTCCTCCATGCTCTGGTGGTTATCAACGGCCAATGCGCGCAGCAGTCCTCGCAACTCACGGACGTGGAATACCGGCTGGTGCGCGTGCTCGGCGGCGTGCTCGGCCTGGGGTGGTCGCAGATGAATCTGAACGTGATCACGCGTAATCCGCCTCCGACGCCCGCCGACTATGCCGGGTTTCCGGTGATGCACTACCTCGACCCAGTGAGTTGCATTCCGATTACGGTCTGCTATGCCAATCCCTACCAGCTTGCCGCCGATGACGTGGCAGCGCTCTCCCGCCTGTATCCCGCGTCACCGCCGGCGGCAACCACAGCCCGCATTTACGGGTCGGTTTATTTCTTGGATCACGCGGGCGGCAGCGGCCAGCCGATGCAGGGCGTGAATGTGTTCGCGCGCTGGATCGATCCCTCTACCGGCCAGCCGTCGGACCAGTATGGAGCTTCGTCAGTTTCCGGATTCCTCTTCACCGGCAATGCCGGAAATTCCGTCACCGGCCTGGCTGATCCTCTGGGAAATCTGTACAGCGAATTTGGATCGAGCGATCAAACCCTCGAAGGATTCTTCGATCTTGGAGGTTTACCCATCCCAAACGGGGCGAGCACTGCGCAATACCAGCTAGCGATTGCGGCTCTCGATCCCCTGTGGTCTGCCGGAGTATGCCCCTACGACCCGTCGCAAGTCGTGCCCTCGGGAACTTTCGAGACTATCGTTGTGACCGTGGCGGCAGGCGGTGACGTTGAACAGGACATCCTCATGTCCGGAAGCGCACAGGCAGTTCCACCCTTGGCGGCGACGGAGACCTGGAGCGCCCCTGCCCCGGTTCTTTCCCCCGGCGATTGGGTCGGCTCGCTGAGCGGCTACGGCGACGTTGGTTATTTCACGATCACCGCGCAGACGAATCGCACCTTGTCCGTGGCGGTCACTGCGCTGGATGAGACCGGCGCCCCCAGCGAATCGAAAGCCGCGCCTGTGGTTGGCATGTGGACCTTGGGTGACCCTGTGGGGACAGCCCCGCCGGCGCTTACCACGGCCCCATTCAATTCAGACACGTTCGGCATGAGCCGTCTCGACACGCAAGTCGTGACTTCGAACACTTTCATCATCGGCATTGCTGATGTGCGCGGCGACGGCCGCCCCGATTACCACTACCACGCCCATGTGCTCTACGGAGACTCCGTGAATCCGCCGCGAGTTCCAGTCATGGGCGGCCCGGTCGTTCTGCAGGGAACCGGCTTTGCGCCCGGGCTCACCGTAGCCGTGGACGCCGCGGGCGCTCCACTGCTGGCGACTAACGCCAGCCAGATGCTGGCAGCTATTTCCGGCCACAGCGACGGACCGCAAACCATCGCCATCAGCGACCCGGTCAGCGGAGCATTCTCGATCATGACCGATGTACTCACGTTCGGAGCCGCTTCCACTGACAGCCTCGTCTTGTTGCAGGGAGTGAATCCTCCAACGCCGGTCGGAACCCAGGCCACCAATCCCGTGATGGTGCGCGTAATGGCTTCTGATGGCATCACGCCGGTGAGCGGCGCGACCGTGGGATGGACCGCGACGAACGGCGCCACGCTCTCAGCGTGCGCTGGCGCTTCCGCCTGTTCGACGATCAGCGATGAAAGCGGAATGGCTTCCACCTTCGTTACACCTGCAGCCACGGGAAATGCGGTCATCACGGCGACTCTCGCTCCCGGCGTCTACAGCCCCGCGCAGTCAGTGGGGTCTACGCTGAGTGCTACCTCTACCTCTCTGGACATCGGCGTCTCCACGCCGAACCTCTGGATCGCTCAGGGAGCATCGCTCAGCGTGCCGCTTACGGCGCGCCTGGTAAGCCTGGGCGCGCCCCAGAGTGGCAAGCAGGTGAACTTCTTCATCGATCAGGGCTCGGGATCGCTCAGTTCCACTAGCGCGGTAACCAACAGCACCGGCTATGCCTCGGTCAATCTCACAGTGACGAACTTCACCGTCAGCATGCAACTGAGTGCCTGCACGGCGCCCGGTAACAACCCCTGCCAGAACATCGCTGTGAATGCGGCGGCCGCGGCTGTGATGAACCTTCAAGCCGTCGCCGGCGCGGGCCAGGTGGTGACAGGAGCGGCGTTTCAACCCCTGACGGTCCGCGTCACCGACTCCTCGACGCCGCCGAATCCTGTGCTTGGAGCGAGCGTGCTGTTTCAATCTACCTTGCTGCGGCCTGCAGGAAATGATCTGATCCTTACACAGAGCGACCCCACGGTCACGCAACCCGGCCTGCCCGTTTTTCTTAGCGCGACCCAGAACACAGCGCAGAGCAGCGTCAACGGCCTCGCCAGCTTCACGCCTTCGGTGGGATCATTTAGCGGCCCACTGGAGCTTGAGATTCAAGTCTCGGCTGGAACCACGGCCGCGCTGCAGAGCGTGATGGAAACTCTTCCGGCGCCGGTGACCGTTGAGGCCGTGGATTCGTCCTTCAAGTGATCGGAAGGGCACGGCTGAAGCCGTGCCCTTCCCGATCTAGCCTCACCCGCTCACTTCTCTTTCGTCCATTGATCGACCCAGTCATTGACGGTCTTGTACCAAAGTTGTGAGTTCTGCGGCTTCAGCACCCAATGGCCTTCATCGGGAAAATAGAGCATCTTTGACGGCACGCCTTCCATCTGCAGCGTGGTGAAAAGCTGCAAGCCCTCGCTCACGTCGAGGCGATAGTCGCGCTGGCCGTGGATGACCAGCGTCGGCGTCTTGAAATTCTTCGCATACTGATGCGGCGACCACTTCTCATACATCGCACGGTTGTCGTAGGGAGTGCCTTTGAACTCCCAGTCGTTGAACCAGAGTTCTTCGGTCGTTCCCCAGGCGGATTCCGCGTTGAACATGCCATCGTGCGACACGATGCACTTGAAGCGGTCGGTGTGGCCGAGGATCCAGTTGGCCATGTATCCACCGTAGCTCGCGCCCAGCGCGCATTCGCGCGTCTTATCTATAAAAGCGTAATGTTCTTCGGCGTAGTCGAGGCCCTTCATCAGGTCTTCAAACGGAGCGCCGCCCCAGTCGCCGTTGATGGCGTCGATAAACTTCTGCCCGTAGCCAGTCGAGCCGTGGAAGTTGATCATGATGACGACGTAGCCGCTGGGCGTCGATGGAGTTGGTGCGGCGAAGAGTTCGGCGTTCCAGCGGTAGCTCCAATCGTCTCCCCAGGCGCCCTGCGGCCCGCCGTGGATGAGGAACTTCACGGGATATTTCTTGCTGGCATCGAAGTTCGGCGGCTTGACCAGGAAGCCTTGGACCTTGTCGTTTTGAGCTCCGGTGAACCAGAAGGATTCGAGGGGGGCCATTTCAATTTCGGAGAGGAGGGTATCATTGAGATGAGTGACTTGTTCGCCGTCGAGCAGATTGCCGGGCTCAATCTTCGCCGGAAGAGTCAGTTTCCGGATTTCTGTCGGCCTCTGTAGGGACATTCGAGTGAAGAAAAGGGATTTGCCGTCGGAGGAGAAGGTAAGATCATCGTCGTGACCGAGCGTGATTCTGCCAACGAAGAGCACTCGGCCCGGACGTAGGACCACTCCGGGCGGAAGGTTCTTGGGAGGCGCTGATATCTTCGGTTCGACGGTGGTCGACCAGATCGAGGTCTGCCCCTTGTCCCGATTCAGATTGTTGCCGCTCACGAAGAAGATCTTCGAAGAATCCAGGCTCCAGATAAACGTACCCACCCAATCCGACAGGGAGCTTCCCCCCGCATCCACGGCGTCTACTAGAGCCTGTCTCCTTTCGCCGGTCCTCCGGTCGTAGAGCATTAGTCGAAATTGGTCGCTCTCGTATCCCGGCCTCTGCTGGGCGCGGTAGGCGATGTATTTACCATCGGGCGAATACAGCGGCGTCGAGTCGCTGGCGGGATTGTCGGCGGTAATGTTTTTGGCTTGTCCACCAGTGACCGGGACGGTCCAGAGATCGTTGTTGGTGGAAGCAGCTTCGTTCTTGTCGTGATTCGAGGTGTAGCAAATCTCCTGCCCGTCGGGCGAGAAGGCGTAGTTGTCCTGCCCGCCGAGAGAGAACACCGGCGCGTCGTAGTCGCCGGGCGTGAGGTCGCGCGGAGTCAGTGAGCCCATCGAGGGCCACCGTCCGGCGGTAAGCGGACGGGCGTCCACAGAGACAATGAAGATGTGGCTGCGTCGTCCTTCCTTGTAGGAGTTCCAATGGCGATAAAGGAGTCGATCAAAAATAAGTGGCTTGACTGGCGGCTTATCGCGCTCAACCACCTTTTTCGCATTGCACGCCGCCTCTGCTTCCGGCTCGCCGTCGCACTCGGGATAGACGTCCGATGTGAATAGGATATTTTTGCCGTCGGGCGACCAGAGTTCGCCTCCGGCCTCGGTGGCCATAAAGGTTAGTTGGTGCGAGCCATTGACCACCGCCCCTGTCTCGGTGTCGAAGTCGGCAATCCAAACCTGTGGCAGGCTCCCCCCGTCCGAGATGAATGCGAAGCGCTTACCGTCGGGAGCCCAACGGGGCCTGTCAGCGTTCGAGCCTAGGATGAGTTCCCGCTCCTGACCTCCCGCCGTGGGCACGATCCAGATGTGCGGCGTCTTTGTGTTGGCCTCGAGATCGACGTCGACCACGCTGAAGATGACCCACTTGCCGTCGGGCGAAACCTCAGGCTCGCCCACGCGCCTGAGCTTCATCATGTCTTCGAAAGTGAAAGGATGTTTCGCCTGCGCGACGGCAGGCATTGTGAAAACGATGAGCGCGAGAAAAGCAGAAAAGAAACGGCGCATGAGACGCCTCCTCGGCAAACGGATGAGTTTAGCAGGGGGAAGCAGCCAGCTGCTAGCTGCTGGCTGCTGGCGAAACCAAGATCCCTCGCTTCGCTCGGGATGACAATGCAGAAGGTCAGTCGGCAAACCATTTTGCTCTTCCGGCATCCAAGTAAATGGCAGAACTGCAGCGCCCTTACCCCGGCCTCACTGAGCGGAGAGGGGTCGGGGGAGGGCCGCCGCGGTGTGCGCAGGCATCCCTACGCGAGGCCCAAATCCAGTAAACTGTATCTATGAGACTGGCTTCCCGCAGTGCTCTGTTTTTCGTCACGCTAATTCTGCTGGCGTGTGCGCTGGCTACCTTGCCCGCTGCCGCGCAGGAAGGTGCGCTCGACAGCGCGCCGCCCAAGGGTACGACCCCCGATGAAATTATCAAGCGCTTTGCGGAGCGGGAAAAGCTGTTCAAGGAAGCGCGCGACCATTACACCTACCGCCAAGATATCACCGTCAAGATTCTGGATAGCGACACCAACCCGCCTCCCGAGTACCGGGAAGTGTTCGACGTGCTTTACGACGACAAAGGCCATCGCATCGAAAACGTCGTCTTTGCGCCCCAGTCAACTCTTGAGCGGGGGAACCTTTCGCTTGACGAAGGCGACATTCAGGATTTCCGCAACCGCCTTCCCTTCGTGCTCACGAGCGATGAAATTCCGGAATACAACATTCTCTACATCGGCCAGCAGCAGGAAGATGAATTGCACTGCTATGTTTTTGATATCGCTCCCAAACAGATTGTCGGCAAGAAACGTTACTTCCAGGGCCGTATCTGGGTGGACGACAAAGACTTCCAGATCGTCAAGACCTACGGACAGGCCGTTCCGGAGACGCGCGACACGAAAAGGAAGGGGAAAGAAGAACACCTCTACCCGAAGTTCACCACCTGGCGCGAGCAGATTGACAATCAATACTGGTTCCCAACTTACACGCGCGCCGACGACACCCTGCACTTCAACACCGGCGACATTCACATCCGTGAGATTGTGAAGTATGAGGACTACAAGCGGTTCGGTTCGAGCGTGAAGATTCTGTATCAGGGCCAGGAAGTGCAGAAGGCGGCACCGCAGGATCAGAAGGCGCCACAGAATCCGGATCAGAAGAAGCCGGATGCGCCGCCGCCGAGTCCGCAATCGCCACAGAAGTAGCTGTCAGCTATCAGCTGTCAGCTAACGCCAAGATCCCTCGCTGCGCTCGGGATGACAGGGCGAGTGCGGCTTTCCGGCTGACAGTTTCTTGTGGCTTTGGCTGAGAGCTGATAGCTGACAGCTCAATAGAAGAGATACTTGCGCCACTTATCGTCGCTGCGTCCCATGAGCCGCATGATGTGCCGGCTGGTGTGCAGGTTGAAGGCACGGGGTTCGCGCATCAGCTTCATGCCGGCTTCGAGCGGAAACTGGTTGCCCTTGCGGCGATTGCAGAGATGGCAACACGCTACCAGGTTTTCCCAGGTAGACGACCCTCCGCGGGACCGGGGAATCACGTGATCGAGCGTCAACTCGCCGGAAGGCAACACGGTAGCGCAATACTGGCAGGTGTTGCGGTCGCGCAGCAGGATATTCTTCCGTGACAAAGCGCGGCTCTGGTGCGGGATGCGGCGGTACTCTAGCAGGCGGATCACTGAGGGCACGCGCATGGCGATGCGAGCTGCGTGCAAGAAGTGTCCATTCTCCTCTTCGGTCATGGCCACGCCCTTGAGAACCAGGACCAGAGCGCGGCGCGCCGCACAAACATTGATGGGCTCGTAGGAAGCGTTCAGAACGAGCACGGGCGCGTGCAGCGCATTGCCGTTGCTGTCGCGATGCATCGCCGCCGCCGCGAACAGGCCGGCGGCATGGCGTCCCGGTGGTCCTGCGTCGGATTCGATCCTTGTTGACATAAATCCGGTTGACATAAATCCGGTTGAGATATCTCTGGTTTTCTACAATCTAGGTTCCCACGGCTTTAGCCAATGGAACCGGCTCCGCTCCGATTCCTTCAGACATCTGACTATCTTCGGCCTCTGGCCCTATCTCTGCATGCTGCGCCGAAATCTTCAGCGTCCGCGCCACGGTCGCAACCCAAACTTTGGTGGCGCCGGAGCGGCGCAGCACCCGCGCACACTCCGAAACCGTAGCGCCGGTGGTATAAACATCGTCCACCACCAGCACTTCGCGGCCTTTGACCAACTCGGGCTGCGCCACTCGAAAAGCACCTCGCAGGTTCTCGCGGCGCTGGTGGCTGGTAAGTCCAATTTGCGAAGCCGTATCGCGCCTTCTCTCAAGCACACCGGCGCACAAATGCAGGTGATCTCGGCGCGGCCTGATTTTCATCGCGGCGCGCGCAATCAGTTCCGCCTGGTTGAACTCACGCTGGCGTAGTTTTGTGCGGTGCAATGGCACAGGGATCACAGCCACGGAGTCCGCTGGGAACTCAGATTCGAGCATCGCGATCGCCTCGGCCAGCATGCGTCCAAGAATGTTGGCAGCCGGGCGCACTCCGCCATACTTCAACAGATGAATCAATTCGCGCAGCCCGCTCTCGTAGCTGCCATACGCAGCCGCGCGCGCGAAGGGCGGTTCGATGCGGCGGCACAGCCCGCAGCGCGGCTCGCCCGCATCTCCGGCAACCGCGTAGGAGGAAAATAGCCGCTCGCCGCAAATGGAGCAGACTCCGCCCGCGATCGCGTGCATGGCATCAAGACATTCCTGGCAGACCGGGAGGCGCGAAATTCTCACCAGCGGAGTTTCGCAAATGCGGCAGTCGGAAGGAAACAAAACGGCAAAGAGACTTGCGGCAACCTGGGCGGTCCAGTTCTCGTTTATCCGGACCTCATGAATCCGGACTTCATGAGTTAGAACCTGATGAGTTCGAACCTGATGAGTTCGGGAAGCAATAGAGGGGCTCGCCACTGCAGCTTTGGCCTGGCTAGCCCGAGTTCTGTCCCCAGTACTGCTGAAGACGGCCTCCGTGTGGCCCGCAGGTAAAAAGTTCTGGGGCGGGCGACTGTGCGATTGCCTGCTTAACTAGAGTATAACGGCGGCCGGGTCCGCTAGGCAACGTTACGATTGGGTCGAGGCGCCGGGGTTGCCACCTTTTTGACCGGTTCGGGCAGCCGTTCCTTGACCGGAACAAACAGCAAACGATAGTCCCGCCGAAAGCACTCTGTGCAGCGCACTGGCTGCAAAAGAAAAACCGGCAGCAGCCAGCGTTCCAACAACGTCCGTCGCCGCGAGCGGAACCCGGTGTCGCTGCCACAATCGCTGCAGTGAAATACGAGATATTTCCGGAACCATACGTGGTCAGGGAAGTTCTTCAGCAAGGTACACCTCAGAATGACAGAACTGCGAAGGGGCGAACACCAATTAGCACTATTTTACGCCTTGGCCGGAAGCAAGCCAATCCGGTTTTGCCCTAGTGGTCCTAAAACGGGATCCGCACCGCACTTGTAATGCAGCCCGTCCGCATGCTAACGTGCCGCCGTTTAGTGTTTTGAATAAGTTACGCGCGACATCGCTTTCATCTCACACCCGACGAGGATTCCACTTATGAGCAGTCCAGTCCCCGGATCAGGAACTGGCGTCAAGAAACACGTTCCTTTCGTTCCCGAGAACATGGAGATGAAGGAATTCACCCTGCGCGCCGTGCTGCTGGGACTTCTGATGACGATTGTGCTCGGAGCAGCCAACGCGTACCTGGGCCTGCGTGCCGGTATCACGATCGCGGCCACGTATCCGGCCGCCGTCATTGCCATGGCAGCCATGCGCGCATGGAAAGGATCGCTGCTCGAAGAAAACATTGCTCGAACCGCAGGTTCGATCGGCGAATCGGTCGCCGCGGGTGCAATCTTTACGTTGCCTGCTTTCCTTCTCGCGAAGGCTTGGCCGTCTTTCCGCTTTGCCGACGCCTACTGGAAATCCACCGCACTGATCATGGTGGGCAGCATCCTGGGAGTACTTTTTATTTCCCTGGTGCGCCGCGGCATGGTGGAAGACCCGGAGTTGCCCTTTCCGGAATCGTTGGCGGCCTCAGAGATTCATAAGGCCGGGCAACGTGGCGCTCAAGCCGCAAAATATCTCTTCTGGAATATCGGCATCGGCGGCGTGGTTTACATCCTGGGGAAATTCGGGCTGTTCGCGGCCGACACCGACCTTCACGTTGGCGTCGGCAGTCTCGGACACAGCCAGGTTCGTCTCGGCACGACGGGAAGCACGCACATCTTGCCCACTGGTGGAACCACCGTGTTTGCCGCGCCCAGCGTGAGTCCGGCCTATCTCGGCGTGGGCTACATTATTGGCGTCAAGCTGGCGTCGATCCAATTTGCCGGCAGCGTATTGGCCTGGGGATTGCTCGTGCCTTTGATGATCTTTTTTCTCGGACCGCAGCTCAAGGCATATATTCCTGCCGACACTCCCGACAATTGGGCGACCATGGCGGACGCAGTGTGGAGATATATTGTGCGCCCGATTGCCGTCGGCGGAATGCTGGTCGGCGCCGCTTACACATTATTTAAAATGCGCGCCAGCCTGACCGCCGGAATTGGCAAGGCATTCGCCGACCTGCGCCAGACGGCCGATCAGCAAGCCCAGTTGGCGCGCACCGAACGCTACATGAGTTCGAAGACAGTTTTCAGCTTGATTGCTGTGATGTTCGTGCTGATGTGCTGGCTCTACATTCACATCTCTGGCCTGCTGTTGCCGGCTATCCTGGCGGCGGTGGTGATGATTCTGGTCGGATTTTTCTTCGCCACGGTATCGGGCAATCTGGTTGGATTCATCGGCTCGTCCAACAATCCAATTTCCGGCTTGACGCTTTCGACGCTGCTGATTGCTGCGCTCTTGATGGTGGCGCTGGGCGTCTCCGGTACCTCGGGAGTGGCCGCGGTTCTGGGAGTAGCGGCGGTGGTCTGCGTGTCATCGGCAGTAGCCGGGGAACTGCTTCAGGACTTCAAGGTGGGCTACATATTAGGTGGCACGCCGCAGAAGATTCAGATGGCTGAGCTGATCGCGGTCGTGGTGGCAAGCCTGGTCATGTATTTTCCTCTGATGCTGCTGCACGAAGGCAGCATTAAAGCCGGCGGCGTTGGATTCGGCGGTCCTGAGCTTCCGGCCCCGCAGGCCGGTCTTATGGCGACATTGGCTTTGGGCATCGTAGGCCACGATATGCCGTGGCCGCTGGTAGTGGTGGGAATTCTCTTCGGCATCGCCATGATCATGATGCAAGTGAAGAGCCCCATGCTGGTTGCAGTCGGCATGTACTTGCCGTTTGGAACCACGTTCGCAATCTTTGTAGGCGGAGTCTTTCGCACACTGGGAGACTGGGTCGCCAACCGCCGCGGATTCAACAGCGCTCAGAAGGCGCGCGTGGAAAATGCCGGAGTTCTGGTCGCTTCCGGATTGATTGCCGGAGAAGCCTTGCTGGGCCTGGTTTGGGCGGGATTGCAATTTGTGCCGTCGTGGGGCGCGCCGAACCACCCGCCGCAAATCTTCAGCGATCCGTCATACCTGGTCGGAGGCATGATCGTGCTCGTTGGCCTCGCAGCTTTGATGATCTTCGTGCCCGTTTCAGCCGCGGGAGATCCGAACGAACCGGCGCCACCGACCGCGATGATGTAATGATTTTGTGGCGCGGGCACTCGGCCGCCACATCCTGGTTCTCATGTCGATCGCCGCAAACATTTCATTGGTAAAGGAGCGCATCGCCGCCGCGGCCGGCCGCGCCGGACGCAGCGCGGACGACATTGCACTGATGGCGGTCACGAAGACTCAGTCCGCAGAGCGCATCCGCCAAGCTTATGACGCCGGACAGCGCCTGTTCGGCGAAAACCGCGTCCAGGATTTCGCGGCCAAGGCGGGAACGCTTCAGGATCTGCAAGACGCCAAGTGGCACATGATCGGACATCTGCAAACGAACAAAGCTGCAAAGACCGTAGAGCTTTTTCGCTCCGTGGATTCGGTCGATTCGCTGAAGCTGGCCGAGAAATTGGACGCTGCCGCTCGCAAGCTCGGCCGGAAGCTGGATGTGCTCATCGAAATCAACGTCGGCGGCGAGTCCGCTAAGAGCGGTGTCGCGCCGGATTCGACTGCGCTCGAAGAATTGCTGCTCGCAGCGCCCCGGCTGGAGGCGCTGGTATTCCGCGGGCTGATGACCGTGCCCCCGTTCACCGAGGATCCCGAGGGCGCGCGGCCCTACTTCCGCAAACTGCGCGAGTTGCGCGATGCGATTGCTGCTCGTAAACTTCCCGCCGTCGCCATCGAGCAACTCTCCATGGGCATGTCACACGATTTCGAAGTGGCGATTGAAGAAGGCTCGACTTGCGTGCGCGTGGGAACGGCAATCTTCGGGGAGAGAACAAGACTTAACCGCAGAGAACTCAGGGGAGTAATGCCTTGAAGCTTTTCGACCGCCTTTGCGCGGGAGTCCTTTTTATTCTGGCCATCGTAGATTGCCTGCTCGTGCCGAAGAACTATACCGGCAGAATCTGGATCTTCGGAACGTGCCTGGGGCTGCTGTTCACCGCGATGTTGAATGCCCTGCGCATTCGCAACGGCCGCGGAGTAAAAGGCCTGAAGCTGTTTTGCATTACCGCAAACGCGACGATGCTGGTACTGGCAATTGCGCTGATAGCTAGCATCGGAAAAGCACGAACCCTCCAGCATCCTCAAATTCCGCTGATTGGTGCTCTTTTGCTGGTCGAGACTGCATTTTCCTTAGGGAAGAGCGATTGATTCCCCTTCAAGAATCGGACGGTGGCGTCTCGTTTGCGGTCAAGGTACATCCCCGCGCCAGGAAAAACGCCATTACCGGCGAATTCGGCGACGCGCTCAAGCTCTCTTTAACCTCGCCACCCGTCGATGGCCGCGCCAACCAGGCCTGCATCGAATTTTTTGCGAAACTTTTGATGGTGCCCCGATCTTCCGTTACCATTGCCTCCGGCCAGACCAGCCCCGAGAAAGTCATTCGTGTCTCGGGGCTCCCGGCCGAAGAAGTACGCAGACGGATTGGAATATGACGCCGGCCTCAGGGAGCCACACTTGAGCTTTTCCGAACGCCTGCAGGAAATTCGTACTGGGTTCGAGCGGCCCTTCTGGGTCGCCAACATCAGTGAGATTTTCGAGCGTCTCTCCTACTACGGCGCTTTCGCGTCCCTTGCCCTGTACCTGCAGGAACGGCTGAACTTTTCCGCGCAACAGACGGGAACGCTCACTGGCATCTTTGGCGGCATGGTATGGTTTCTCGCCATCTTCGGCGGAGCTGCCGCCGACCGCCTCGGCTTCCGCCGCGCTCTATCGATCGCGTATCTCATCCTCGCGGCTGCGTATTTCCTGATTGGCTCGATCGGCGCATCCTGGCTGGCGCCGGTGCGCAACGCCGTGCCCCTCAGTCTGTTTGTTGGCTTCATCCTGATTCTTCCCGCGCTTGGCATCGCGCTGGTGAAACCTTGCGTGGTCGGCACCACCGCCCGCGCTTCCAAGGAGAACGTCCGCTCCATCGGCTATTCCATTTACTACACCATGGTCAACATCGGCGGCGCCGCGGGACCCTTGTTCGCCTCCTGGGCTCATCGCCATCTGGGTGTCGAGAGTGTTTATCGAGTTGCTGCGCTTTTCGTCTTCGCAATGTTTTTTGTCGTCCTGTTTTTCTTTCGTGAGCCGCACAAGCCCGGGGACGCGCCTCCGCCTTCAATCGCCACCGTGGCCCGCAATTTCTGCGTGGTTGTTGGCAACTACCGGCTCGTCTTGCCGGTGCTAGTGATGGCCCTGCTTCTCCGCATCGGCGTGTGGATCTATCCGCAAGTCGCTGTGCCCTGGTGGATCTGGGTCGGGCTTCTGGTGCTGGTGCTCACCGGGATCAGCCGTTTCATGTGGTTCCTGGTCCTCTTCACCGGTTACTGGATCGTCTTCTGGCAGCAATACATCAGTTTGCCCGGCTACATTCACGGCTACATCAATCCGCACGCGGATGTCGAAACCATTCTGGTTACTGACGGATTGACCGTGATCTGTCTCACCCTCGCAATGAATTTCGTGACGCGCAAGATACCGGCGTTCCAGGCCGTGATTCTGGGCACGCTCATCACTTCCGTTTCGTGGTTGATTCTTGTTTTCCGGCCGACGATCTGGGGAGCGATCCTCTCGCTCTTTGTTCTGGCGCTGGGAGAAATCATCCAGCAACCTCGCTACTACGAATACATCGCGCTGCTCGCGCCTCCTGGGCAGCAGGGCACCTACATGGGTTTTGCCTTCTTGCCCATCGGAATTGGCTCGCTCATCGGCGGATGGTTCGGCGGCACCCTCATGCATCATTTCGGAGAAGTCACTCATCGGCCGGAACGCATATGGTGGGCGGTAACTGCCGTAGGCGTCGCCACCACTGCATTGCTGTGGATTTATGACCGTGCGTTCAGAACGCGAGGCGGTGGGAGTATTTAGTTAAGCCATGCCGAAACTGCGGACCACACCCGCCGCCGTCGCCGCTCAACTTCGCCGCATGCTGAAAAACGGTGGCTCCGCCGAACACGCCGCAGGCGTGCAGTGGTTCTTCAAAGATGAAATCCAATCGCGCGGCTGGTACACGGCGAACTTGCGCCGCGCCGCTGTCGGTTTTCGGCGGGAAGTGAGAAGAGAGTACGGGCTCGATTTCCTGATCGAGGTCGCCGATCGTCTGTTCTCCGGCCCGGTGCTGGAAGAGAAGATAGCCGCCGTGTTCCTACTGGAGAAACTCGACGGCGAATTCGGCGACGGCGAATTCAAACTCTTCGAGACCTGGCTCGACCGCATCAGCAGTTGGTCCGATCATGACGCGCTGGTGCACGATCTGATTGCTCCGATGATCGCGTCCAGGCCTGCACGCGCAAAGGCTGTCTTCCGCTGGGCGAAGTCTCCCAACCGCTGGCATCGCCGCGCCGCGTGCGTGGCCCTGATTCGCGGATCACGCGCAAACATGTTCTTTCCGGAGATCACTAAGCTCTCCGATTTCCTTCTCGCTGACGAAGACGACATGGTGCAGAAAGGCTTAGGCTGGCTGCTGCGCGAAACCGCAAAGTTTGATGCCAAGCGGACAGTTCCCTACTTGATGAAGATTCGCGGACGAGCGCCGCGACTGGTGTTGCGGACCGCCTGCGAAACTCTGCCGCCAGCGGTGAGAAAGCGCGTTTTAGCTTCGAACGCTGACTAACCGCTTGACTCTGCCCCTTCAGAAATAACTGAGCCAGGCATCGCTGCGGCGCTGCTTCAAGCCCGCAAACCAGCGGCAAAGCGGATAAAGCGTAATCACGACCGCGGCCCAAACCAGATAAACGATCGGCAACGAGTATCCCCATCCCGGTGGCGGGGTAATGGGAAACTGGCGCAGCGTCGGGGACTCGAACATCCAATGCACCTGCCCGTAGCGGGCATAGCATACCGCGACGGCAAACATGTGTATCAGTGGTATATGCAAGAGGTAATAAAACATAGGTACTTTGCCGACGATGAGCGCAGGCCGGAGCCATTGCGGCGTTCCGGCGTCGAGCGCCCACAAGAAAAGCAGCGCCGGGCCCAGTGTCATCACCAGGTACAACAGCGACGGCGGGTACTTCGTAGTATTCAGAAATGACAACACGGTAAATACTGCCGACTTCTGCGTGCTCCACGGCAGCGGATCACCGTACAAGTTGACGCCGCGCAAAACTAAAAATGCCGCACTCAAGCCGGCGCCTAGCGGCAACAGAAAGGTCTTCCGGCGGGCCGAGGGCCAGCTAAAGATCTGTCCCAGACCGTACCCCACCGCCGTAACTCCGACCCACGGGATTAGTACATAGACCACACGAACGATTCGGCCCGGATGGTTCACGATGACATTGGGCGAGTGCAGAATCGACCAAAGCGGATTGGAGGAATCGACAGAGTCCAGCAGATTGTGGGTAGCGATCATCACGACGCCGAACGCCGTCACCGCGGAAGCTGGCAAGTAAACCAGCAGCGAAAGTACGATCATCGACCAACCCAGGGCCCACAAAACTATGAGCATCGTCACGTGGTAGTCGACGTTAAACTGCCAGCCGAGACAGCGCGTCACGGTCAGTTCCAGAAAGATCAGCCAGAGCCCACGCGTGAAAAGAAACCGCGATAACTCCCGTTTGGTTTGCTTGCGCAGCGATAGGTAAGCACCGGTGCCGGTCAGCAGGAAGAACACGGGCGCACAGAAATGCGTAATCCAGCGCGTGAAAAATAGCGGGATCGTTGTGGTGGCTGGGTCGGTGGGATTCAGGCCGGAATTCCCGAAGAAATCCCGCACATGGTCGAGCGCCATCAGAATCATGATGACGCCGCGAACCACGTCGATCGATTCAATGCGGACGCGTTTCGCAACCGCAGACTCAGCCACGGGCTCGGCGATCGCAGCCATCTAGCGCCCTAGTGTAACCAAGAATCAGCCTCAAATGAACGAAACTCGCACTACGGATCTCCTTCGCACAGATTCGCCCAAATCCCTCCCATTGTTTACAATAGGGGTTTGCCCATGGACCTGGCTGCCATCCAATCTGCCCTGCGCGAACGCAACATCGACGCATGGCTGTTCTACGATCACCATCATCGCGATCCCATCGCTTACCGCGTGCTGGGCCTGCCCGCAGGTCTCATGGTCACGCGGCGCTGGTTCTACTTGATTCCCGCGCAGGGTGAACCGGTAAAGCTGGTCCACAAAATCGAAGCCGGCCACCTCGATTCCGTGCCTGGCAGCAAGCGCCAGTATTCCGGATGGCAGGAACTTTTTGACACCTTGAAGTCGATGCTCGCGCCCTATCGCGACATCGCCATGCAGTATTCGCCCAATAACATCGTGTTCACGATTTCTCTGGTCGATGGCGGGACCATCGAGTTGCTGCGCGGCTTGGGGAAAAATGTGGTCAGTTCCGCCGACCTGGTTGCACAGTTCGAAGCTACCTGGAGCGAAGAACAAATTAAAACTCATTTTGCCGCGCGCGACAGCGTGGATTCAATCCTGACTGCGGCCTTCAAGGAAATTGGACAACGCTCGCGCAACGGTGGAACTACGGAGCACGGAATCCAGCAGTGGTTCATGGAAGCATTCCGCCGCGAGAATTTGCTCACCGATGATCCGCCAATCGTTGCGGTGAACGCCAATGCCGGGAACCCGCACTACGAGCCTCGAGCCGATCGTCCCGTTCCCATTCGCGAAGGCGATCTGATCCTGCTCGACGTCTGGGGGAAAAAAAACGTTGCGGGAGCGGTCTATTACGACATTACGTGGATGGGTTTCGTCGGCAAGGCGCCATCGGACCGCATGCGCCAGGTATTTGAAATCGTTCGGGACGCGCGCGACGCTGGCGTGAAGACTGTGACCGATGCGATCGATGCCGGACGCCGCATCGCGGGATGGGAAGTTGACCGCGCCGCGCGCAACCACATCAAGCAGAAAGGCTACGGCGAATATTTCATTCACCGCACCGGGCATTCCATCGGCACCGACGTCCATTCTAATGGGGCGAACATGGACGATCTGGAAATCCACGACGAGCGCCAGATTCTTCCCAATTCCTGTTTCTCCATCGAGCCCGGCATTTATCTGCCGGAATTCGGCGTGCGCAGCGAGGTCAACATGCTGGTCCGGCCCAAGTCGGCAGAAGTCACCGGCAACATTCAACGTGAGATCGTAATCATCTGATGGCAAATCAAACTACAGCGAAAGCAAAGGCGGCCGAACCAGCGCAGCCCGCCAACACCATGTCGATAATCGCGCCCGCCCTGGGCTGGCTGATCCCCGGGGCCGGCCACATGATTCAAAAGCGCTGGATTCGCGGAGCTCTGCTGTTCATCTCCATCGGCACACTCTTCATCCTCGGCTTACTGATGCAGGGCCACATCTACAAAGCCAATGGCGGCGATATCCTCGACATGCTCGGATTCATCGGCGACCTCGGCGCGGGTGGAATGTATATTGTGACTCTTGCCATGAACTGGGGCCAGGGAGCGATCGCTTTCGCGATCGCCGATTATGGAACCAAGTTCATGATCGTCGCCGGATTGCTGAATTTCATTGCCGTGGCCGACGCCTACCACATCGCCATCGGAAAGAAACAATGACCATCCAGCTCACTCATTTCAGCGCCGCTTTTGTTTTCGCGCTATTTGCCTCCATCGTCTTCGGCATCACCCATCGCGAGACCACGCGCGAGATGGTCCGTTACGGTCTATATTGTTTTGCTTTGTTCCTGGGTGGGCTGCTGGTAGCGGGCTGGGCGATGTGGCTGGTGCGGAGATAGCTGCCAGCTTCTACCCTTCCCACACGAACGCGTCAAACACGCGCTTTGATTCAAAATTCAGCCGGCGATAGAGAGCCACCGCTCCCGCATTGGCCTCGGTCACGGTCAACGAAAGCATCGCGAAGCCGCGCTTGCGCAGGTTGACTGAGGTAGCCGCCAGCAGCGCCTCGCCGATCCCGCGTGAACGGTACTCAGGGAGGACGCAGACCTGCGTCACGTGTCCCACATCGTTGCGAACCCGCGAGCACAGGATCAGTCCAATCAGATTCTTCCCGTTTCGGTCTACCGCGGCATAGGACGATTCCGCATCGAACAAACCGCATCCCGGAAAACGCACAATGTTATTCAGAAAGCGCAACGATCCGCTCAGCGTGTGGTACTGGTCGTTGATCTGGGCGTCGACGTGCCCGCGGTACGCCGCGGTAATCACGGCGGCTGCGGGCTGGTAGTCGGCTTCGGTCCAGGGCCGGATTTCGATATCTGGAAACGCGGTCGAAGCCGGTGGCACGAAGTCGTTCAGCCGTAGAACCATGAACAGCCGCGGATGCCGCTGGAATCCCTGGTCGAGAAATGGCCGGGCAACGCTACCCGCCTCATGCGCCAGCAACTGGGCTTCGACCCGATGAATTCCAGGAGACTGCTGCAGCGTCTCGATCACATGCGTCAGCAGCTTGATTTCGACTTCGTGTGCGTCAGGCATGCGCCCGCCGTTGGCCACGAAAAGGTCGCCGACCACTCCCTTGCTGCCCTCGTACACGAAAAAGCTGTAACCAAAGATGCGCCCGCGTTCAATCGCCGCATATCCCGGAAGGATTTTCGCGTCGACATAGCGCAGAATCATCTCTGCCGATCCGTTGTAATCCCAGGAGAGCAGGCTCGCCCAGACCCGCGACTCATCGTCGAGCAGGGGACGCAGGTCCGCCGAAGAAAAATGTCTGAGGTCGAGAATCTCCACGGAGCTCCTGCAAAATCAGCCCGAACCAACCCCACGGCGTCATTTGCGATGGCAGAACTCCGAGTTTAGTGCGTTCCACGACGCGAGGCAAACCGGCAGAACACGGGACAGCAATAGCGTCTATTCGACTCGATCGAGAATTGTGATCTGTCCCGCCAAATCGTCGTCTCGGTGTTCCATGGTCAATGTCCGCTGGTCGGACGACAGCGACCAGCAATCACGGAAATGCATCTCGCATCCACCAAGCTGCATCCACGACTCAATGACCAGCTCCTCGCCTTCCCACCTTGCGCTTCCGCGAAGCGGCATGCCATTCAGCAAGTTTCTATCTTGCTCGCTGTTGATCGAACACCTGAAAACCGCTCGATCTTCACTCCCGTCAGCCTTCGTGACCACGATCTCTTGCTCCAGTTCAGCATCCGACTGTTCAATCTTGATTGAAATAGCCTTGGGTGACAGGCTAAGGAATCTGCTCTTGCCTAGGTTTGCATTCCAAACGCCAGCGAAATTAACACTCATGTCTTTTTCTGCTGCCTGCTACTGCGGCGTGTAACTCGCCGCAGCAGCGACCCAATAGTAATCCACATGCTGCGCGTCATAATGTCCTAGGTAAGAAACTCGGCGGCCCGGCACCAGTTTTGCAATCTCCGGCTGCGAGTTCTCCGGCGCGACCAGCAGGTGCTCCTCCGGTGGAACGCTGCCCCAGTCGTAGTTGAAGGTGAGCTGATTTCGATAAAAAGTCAGCCCATATTCCAGTTCACGCCGAACATGGTAGACCGCCAGAGGCAGGGGATGGGTCTGCATGCCGGCAATCTCCAAAGCCAGCGGACGCGCGGAAAGCGTCTGATCCAGAGACACCGCTCCCAATCTCAGAACAATTCCGACGGTAAGCAGAACCGGTATCACTGTCACAAACCGCAGCATGCGCAGGCCTGCTTTGCGAACCAGGGTAAATGCAATTCCGGCGCACAGCACAAACGCGGCGGCGAGCGCAACCAGCATCGGTCGCCTGCCCGAAGGCCGGTGTTGCACGATGTAGCCAATCAGCAACGCCGGAATGATCAGACCCCCTGCCAACAGCCCGTGCAACACGGCCAGTCCCGTCGGGGTGGGCTTGGCGTCACCTTGGTGCAGATGTCGCCGCAGATAATCCGCCAACAGCAGCGCTCCTGCCGGAATCGCCGGAAGAATATAGCCGGGCAGTTTCGATTGTGAGATCGAAAACAACAGGACCGGCACAATCAGCCAGCAGCACGCGAACACGCCAAATTGATTTTCGCAATCACGATCGCCTCCGTTCGCTCGACGGCTCTCGCCCCACCACCAGCGGACCCGTTCAAGAAACGCCGCAATCGCGAAGACCGTCCACGGAACCAGCGCCAGTGCCGTCACCGGCAGGTAATACCAGAACGGCTCGGTATGGTGATAGAGATCTTTGGAGAACCTTCCCAGATTGTGTTCGAGAATGAATACCCGAAAGAACTCCGGGTTGCGCATCTGCACTACGAAATACCACGGCATGGCGATTGCACAGAACAGGAGAACGCCCGGCAGCCAGAGCGTCTTCAGCACCAGCCGAAATTCGCGAACCGCGGCCGCATAGAGGACGATCACCAGCGCGGCGAGAAACAGCGCGATCGGCCCCTTCGCCAGCGCCCCTAATGCCATGAAGCAATAAAAGACCGCCAGGTAAATTCTTTTTCCACTTGCCCGCCAGGCCCACCACCCGAGCATTCCGGTGGTGAAAGCCGTGGCCAGCGCCATATCCATTGAAGAGGCGCGAGCATAGCCGATAACTCCCGCAGAGGAGGCCGCGATCAGCGCGCCATCCAATTCGAATCCCGGCCGGAATCGTCGCAGAAAAAAGTACACCGCAAGCACAAGGAAGCTGGCATCGACTGCTGATGGCAGTCGCGCTGCCCAATCGCTAACGCCGAACACGCGGTACGCGATCATTGCTTGCCAGTAATACAGCGGAGGCTTTTCCAGCCAGGGCTTGCCCCCGAGCAGGGGCGTGACCCAGTCGTGGCGTTCCAGCATTTCGCGCGCTACCTGAGCGTAGCGTGGCTCGTCGGCTCCGATAAGCCCGAACTGTGCCAATCCATAAAAAAACAGAAACGCGCAGAAGCCCGCCAGCAACAGCGAGTCGGTACGGGTTCGATTCGTCATGGAGTGAATCGATTGATAACCATTGATTGTACGCAGGAAGACCGATCTTCGTCGCAGGTCCGGAGTTAGAGCGCCGAGAGTCAGATCGCCGAACCATCAGGACTGGCCAGCACAACGGCGTAGCCATCGGGATCGTGCAACCAGCATTCCCAGTGGTTCGGCCCGCCATCGCCGGTCGGCGGGTTACGGTGACGCGGCAGGAAAATGTCGGCCTTCATCGCCATAGCGCGAGCAACGGCTGCATCGAAGTCGTCGACCTCAAACCATAGCAGGACGCCGTTGCCATAGGGCTTATCGGCTGCATCGCCGATCTGACCATGGTGATGTTCGACATCGAATCGATGCAGCTGAAGAACCAGAATCTCCTTGAAGACCAGTCGCTCGTATTCCGGCCCTCCATGCGCACTCTCGCACCCGAGCAGCTGTTGATACCAGCGGCTGCTCGCCTCGACGTCGCTCACTGCAATAAGTGGTTGTGGGCGCATCTCAGGAATTATAGCGGGCGAATTGTCGCTCCTGGGGCATGGCAGACAACTTCAATCTGACCGACCAACCAGCGAACTATTGTACGGAAGGACCGCGATGCAACAAATCCAGAACCTGGCGCACCGCCTGGGCAAGCGGACCTTCCATCGAGCAACCGCTGGCGCACTCGTGCCCGCCCCCGCCAAATCGCTCGGCCACTCGCGCCACATCAAGCTTGCCCTTGCTGCGTAAGCTTACTCGAAACCGCCCGCCGGGAAGTTCGCGGAAGAATGCCGCTACTTCCACTTCTCCAATCGAGAGCACATAGTTCACCAGGCCTTCGCAATCCTCTTCCTTCGCTTCCCAGCGGTCCATTTGCTCTTGCGTCACCCAGGTCCAGCCAACGTGGCCATCGGTGTTGAGGTTACGCAAAGCCTCCCCGAGCAGCCTCATCTTGGCTATCGAGTGCGCAAAATAAATGCTGCGCGCGCAGTGCGACGGATCAGCGCCCGCCAGAACCAGTTCACGCGCGAGAGCAAACGTATTCTGGTTCGTTCCCTGAAACATGAATGAACCGGTATCGGTCATGAGCGCGGTATAAAGGCACGTGGCAATCTCCGGAGAGAACTGCGCACCTGCTTCGCGCGCCAGGCGAAACACCATTTCCGCTGTCGCCACCGCATGCGGATCGATCCAGTTCACGTTGGCAAACGGTCGCCCGCTGACGTGATGGTCGATGCTGATGAGAAAGCGGTCTTCCAGACCCTCGAGCCGGGTGCGGTGAATGCTGTCGCACTCCAGAATGATCGCCGCCTCATAGCTGCCCGTGACGCGATTGGCCTGCAGCACCTGATCGGCGAATGGCAACGTGCGATAAATCCTCGGCACGCCATCGTGCAGCACAACGTCTGCCTGTTTGCCCATCGCGCGCAAAATCTGGCAGCACGCCAGCGCCGATCCCACGGCATCGCCATCGGGCCGCGCGTGCGAAGTAAGCACGAATCGGTGGCGCTGCTCGATTTGCTGGAGAACATCCTGCAGCATCGCTATGCCTTTCTCCAATCCCGGTTTGGTTCGAGATTTCATCCTCTTTTTCGCCCGTGCCAGCAGTTCTTCCACTCGCGCCTTTTCCCGCTCCGAGCGGTCGAGCCGGAAATACAATTCGGGCGCTCGTCTCCGCCGCAAGCGTTCCACCAATTCGTGCCGAATGTATTCTTTGGCGGCGATCAGGCCTTCGAGGCTTCGATCCGCTTCCCGGTCGTCGCCATCCACATCTACCAGAACCTGCGCCGAGCGGCCATCGTCAGCGATGTGAACCGCCGTCACTCGCACCAGCCCGATGCGCGGATCCGCCAGTTCTCCTTCCACCAGCGTTTCAATCTCCTCGCGCAAGGCCTCGCCCAACCGCCCGCGATGGTACTTCACCCCGCGCTTCTCCACCCTTCACCTCGAAGTAAAACGCATGAGAATATCAGAAAACTGGCCCGAGATGTTGGCCCTGAAAGTGCTATTCTCGCCCACAAAGGAGTGATCCGGGTAAGTACAGAGGTAACAAGGCGATAGCGGCTCAGGTGCTATGCGATATTTCGGATCGAGCCGATCAGCTCTACAAATACTCTACGAACGAGTCCGATATTTCCGCCCCGTGATTGTTGGCAATGCGCGTGGCCTTACGCTCCACGTTCTTCATCAATCCATCAAGATAGTCATGCGAATCGGAGATCGCGACCACGCCTACGGTGGCGCGATTCCACAAACCGCTGGCCTCGAGTTCGGCGACAGAAACGTTGAAACTGGCGCGCAGCCGGTCTTTCAGGCTGCGCACCACTTGCCGCTTATCCTTGAGCGATTGTGCTGCTTCGATGTGAAGTTCGAGGGTGAGGAAGGCGATGGCATGGGGTTCAGGGATTCCCAGGGGTCAGTGCTCAGTAAGAACGCAACCGCTAATCCCAAACCGAGAACTGATCCCTGCTCTAAGCTATTACTTCCGCAGCAATTCTCTCTGTGGCGAACGCCTCGATCACATCGCCAACCTTGATGTCGCCGTAGTTGGAGATCGAGATGCCGCACTCCATGCCGTTGGTAACTTCTTTCGCATCGTCCTTGAAGCGCCGCAACGATCCCACCTTGCCCTTGAATACCTGCACGTTGTCGCGCAGCAGGCGCACTTCGGAGTCGCGCTTGATCAAGCCATCGCTGACGCGGCAACCGGCTACGGTCCCAACCTTCGGGATGCGGAAAACGTTCAGCACTTCGGCGCGGCCCTGGTAGGTTTCCTTGATCGTAGGTTCGAGCAACCCGCTCATTGCGCGCTTGATCTCATCCTGCAGTTCGTAAATGATCGAGTGCAGCCGGATGTCCACTTTTTCCTGCTCGGCGATTTCCTGCGCCTTGCGCTCCGGCCGCACGTTGAAGCCGATGATGATCGCATTCGACGCCGAAGCCAGCAGAACGTCGGTCTCCGTAATCGCGCCCACGCCCGACCGCAGCAGTTTCAACCGCACCTTCTCGTTTGAGAGCTTCGTAAGCAGGTCGGTAATCACTTCCACCGATCCCTGCACATCGCCCTTCAGAATCACATTCAGTTCCTTGGTGCCCGCGGCCTTGATCTGCTCCGCCAATCCTTCGAGCGACACGCGGGAACTCTTGGCCAGCGCGGCCTCGCGCGACTTTTGCTCGCGATACTCCGAAATGCCGCGCGCCTTGTCGCGATCGGCAACCACCACGAACTGATCCCCAGCTTGCGGCAGCGCCTCCATACCAATGATTTCGACAGGAGTCGAAGGCGGAGCCGTCTGCAATTGCGCCCCGCGATCGTCAAACATCGCGCGCACTTTGCCGTAGACATTGCCCACCACAAAATTGTCGCCCGCGTTCAGCGTTCCGTTCTGCACCAGTACCGTGGCCACCGGACCGCGCCCGCGATCGAGTTTCGCTTCCAGCACCACGCCGGTCGCCGCACGCTCCGGCGTAGCCTTCAATTCGCCAAGATCGGCGACCAGGCAAATCATTTCCATCAGCAGATTCAGATTGGTTTTCTTCTTCGCCGAAACATCCACAAACACCGTCTTGCCGCCCCACTCTTCCGGCACCAATCCGCGGTCGGCGAAGCTGTTTCTTCACCCGGTCAGGCAAAGCATCCGGCTTATCGATCTTGTTCACCGCCACAATGATGGGAACTTCCGCGGCGTGCGCGTGGTCGATGGCCTCAACTGTCTGCGGCATCACTCCGTCATCGGCCGCCACCACCAGCACCACAATATCGGTTGCTTTCGCCCCGCGCGACCGCATGCGCGTGAAAGCTTCGTGACCCGGCGTATCGAGGAACACAATCTCGCGCCCGAATGCCGGAGATTCCTTGTCGGTAATCCGCACCTTGTAGGCGCCGATGTGCTGCGTGATGCCTCCTGCTTCGCCTTCCGCCACATTGGTCAGTCGGATGGAGTCGAGCAGCGTAGTCTTGCCGTGGTCCACGTGGCCCATGATCGTGACCACAGGCGGACGTATCCCGGTTTCCGGAACCAACTCTTCGCTCGGCGGCAGCCGCATCAATCTCTTTCGCAGTCTGCTCTTCGAACGTGATCACGTTCGTGTCGGCGCCGAAGAAGCGCGCCATCTCGCTCGCCAGTTCGGCATCCAGCGTCTGGTTGATCGTGGCGAATACGCCCTTCGACAGCAGCCGCGAAATCAGATCCTTGGCGCGAATCTCCAGCTTCTCCGCCAGATCCTTTACGCTGATTCCTTCCGTGATCGTGATGCTGCGCGTGATCGGCAGCGGCTCGTTCGACACCACCATGCGCGGCGGCGGCGTGTAGCCCTTCATCGGGCCTTCCTTCACGCCGCGCGGAACATAGCGCTGCCCGGCCGTCGCGCCGGCCCACCCGGACGGCTGCCCGGCCGCGTGGTTCCCGGAGGCGGAAGCGCTGGACCCACGCCCAGCGGACGCGCCCCCGCAGGCGACTGCCGCGTGGGATGCATCGGTCTCCGCTCACCCGGACGCAGCGGCGGACGCGGCGCACCGGGAGCTCCACCAGCCATCGGCGGACGTCGCTGAAAAATTGGCTGCCCGGGCACGGGACGTCCCGGTAGCGGACGCGAAGCGCCGCCGATCGGCACTCCCGGCTGCACCGGCGGCGGAGCCGTTCGCAGCGGAGCTTTGTACACTGGCCGCGGCCCGGTTTGCGGAACGATCATCCGCGGCGGCTGGAGGCGCAGATGCAGATGGAGGAGCGACCGGACGCGCCGCAGTGGGAGCCGCTGGCGGAGCGCTCGCCGAAACTCCCGAGGGCGCTCCTGCAACTGGAACCGGTGCCGCTGGAGGTGGCGTCGCTGGGCGCACCGGCGCGCTCACGGGCGACGATGAAGCCGGTGACGATAACGCAGCCGGAGGCGCAACGACCGGGCGCAGGGCACCGGAACAGCCGGTGGCGCAGCCACCGAAGCTGCCGGAGCCGTAACCACTGGCCTCGTCACCGGAGGCGCAACCGTCGCAGGCTTCTCCGCCGGAGCATGCACAGCGGGCGGCGCTGTCGGACGGCGGCGCTGCCGGCGCCACAGCTTCCTTGCGCTGCGTAATCGCCTTCAGCACATCCCCGGGACGGGAGATGTTTGACAGATCAATTTTGGTCTTGATTTCTTCTTCGCCGCGAGGTGTGCGCGAAGTGGACTTCCCGGCCGAGGACGAACCTTCCGCCGAGGAACGGAGATATACGCGTACTTTCTCCGCTTCGTGCTCTTCCAGAGAACTGGAGTGCGTCTTCTTCTCCGTCACTCCGACCAGCGGAAGCGTGTCGAGAATGGCTTTGCTCTTGACTTCCAGTTCTCGGGCAAGATCGTTGATTCGAACCTTACTCATCCGGCCTTTCGTTTCTCCGTGCTGTAGTTAGGTCATCATCGACCTCACGGAGTCAGTTTCTTCGGTCCCACGCCGTCGAACTTATGCCAGCGCGCCATAATTATTCTCTGGTTTCGGAGGTGGATTCCGCTTCCGGTTCGGGCTGCTCCCCGGAAGCCTCCGCCTGCCCTTCGTTCTCGTCCGCGGCAAGCGCATCTGCTTCGACTGTGCCTTCTTCAGTCGCCGCAGGAACTTCCGCAGTAATGTCTTCCGAAACCGGCTCAGAAGCTTCCGCCGCAGCGGCATCGCCTTCCACCGCCACTTCACCTTCCGCTGCCCCTTCCACCGCCGCACCCTGCTCCAGGCTGGCAAAGTAATTATTCACCGCGAGACTGATTTTTTCCACCGTCTTCGGACCAATGCCTTCAATCGCCTCGAGCTGCTCCGGCGTCATGTCGGCCAGCGCTTCCACCGTCGCTCACGCCAGCAGCGCCCAGCTTCTCCACCAGACCATCGCCCAGTCCCGGCACGCTTTCCAGCGGCGTGGCCGTTTGCGGGACCATCGCCGACATCTGCTGTTCCACTTCCTGCCGCTTCTCTTCCTCGCTCTTGATGTCGATCTTCCAGCCCAGCAACTTCGCCGCCAGGCGCACGTTCTGCCCCTTCTTGCCGATGGCAAGCGATAGCTGGCTGTCGTCGACTACCACTTCGAGATGCTTGCCCCCGGAATCGACCACGGTGACCTTGCTGACCTTCGCCGGCTGCAGAGCTTTCTCGGCAAACGTCACTGCATCTTCGTGATACTCGATGATGTCAATCTTCTCCCCATGCAGTTCGCGGATGATCGACTGCACCCGCATCCCTTTCATACCCACGCAGGCGCCCACCGCATCCACGTCCTTGTCTTTCGACATGACGGCAATCTTGGTGCGCTCTCCAGCTTCGCGAGCAATCGCGCGGATCACCACCGTCCCGTCATAAATCTCCGGAACTTCGGTCTGGAACAAATGCTGCACCAGATCGGGCACGGCGCGAGAGACTACCACGCCCGGCCCCTTCGAAGCTTTCTCCACGCGAGCAATCACCACGCGAACGCGTTCACCGATGGCAAACGATTCCAGCCGCGACTGCTCCTTGCGCGGCATGCGCGCTTCCGCCTTGCCGATGTCGAAGATCACATCAGGACCTTCCACCCGCTTCACGGTCGCATTTACCACTTCGTTCACGCGTCCGATGTACTCGTTGTAAACGGTGTCGCGCTCCGCCTCGCGCACCTTCTGGAAGATCACCTGCTTCGCCAGTTGCGCCGCAATACGGCCGAGGATCCCTTCCGTAACCTTCGGCGTGCGCAACTCTCCGCCAACTTCCAGGTTCGGGTCGACCTTGCGCGCATCTTCCAGCGTGATCTGCAGCAAAGGATCTTCCACCTGCTCCGGCGTCTCCACCACCGTCTTCACCGCAAACGCATTGATCTTGCCGGTTTCTTTATCCAGTTCGGCGCGCAGATTTTCCTGCGTCTTGTAGTACTTGCGCGTCGCCATGACAATGGCATCTTCCACCGCGCTCACCACAATCTGCGGATCAATCCCTTTTTCGCGACTCAACGCGTCGATCGTGTTGTAAAGCTCACTAGCCATAGGACGTATTCCGTTAAGAAGCCTGCTGCTGCGTACCAGGTTTCAAGGTTTCAGAGTTTCAAGGTTTCAACTTTCAAAACCGCCGCCGTTGATCTTCAACTTTGAAACCTTGAAACTATGAAACCTTCGAAACCTAAATCTCCGGCACCAGATTCGCCTTCTCCACATTGGCGAATTCAATCCCGATCTTCTGCCCTTGCTCCGCGTCCGCCGCGCCCATCTTCATCTTCCGGCGCGACTTGTGGCTTGAAACACTCAAATCCAGCGTCAGCCGGCCATCGCGAAAACTTTCCAGCCGCCCTTCGAAGTACCGGTTGTTGCCCACCGGATTCCTCGTCGTCAGCTTCACCCGGCTGCCGACAAAGCGCTCAAACTCACGCGCCTTCGTCAGCTTCCGGTCCAACCCAGGCGATGAAACTTCCAGCGTATAGCTTGTCGGAATCGCGTCCTCGACATCGAGGATGGTGCCAAACTCGCGGCTGAAGTTCGCGCAATCTCCGTGCGTCACTCCTGCCAACACATCGCCACTCGCCGCTCCGGGCTTGTCCAGAAACACGCGCAGCATGCGGGCCTTGCCCCTCCCGCGAAACTCCAAGTCGACCACTTCCAGCCCGCTGGAGGCCGCTACCCGCTCCGCTATCTCGCGTACCCGATCAAGCTCAAGTGCCATGCATCCAATAACTTGCAGCCCACCCCGCCCAGCCGATTCCTCGGCAACGAAAAAGTGGGCTTGCGCCCACTGGTGTGCTTCGCCAAACTCCGGTACTACACAACAGTTCTCAGTTTTCTAATATACGCCCGGAAGGGGGTAAAAGACAAACGCAGTACCGAGGGTGGAACAGGCCTTCAGGCCTGGCTAGCGGCTGCTATTTGCTTTGGGCTTCAGGCCTGCGGATCTCATCAACGTGGCATTACGGAACCAACTTTCCCCGGCCCCAAAATCGCTCTCCCCGGAAACACATCCGGCACAATCTTCCCTTCATCTACCACCAAAGTCCCTCCCACCACCAGATACCGCACTCCAACACTCGGCTCCATAGGCCTTTCAAACGTAGCCCGGTCGCTGATAGTCGCCGCATCGAACACCACAATGTCAGCGTCGCAACCCTCCTGCAATCGGCCTTTGCGCCGCGCCGCCGGCGTCGACCGCTCCAGCATCTCCGCCGGCATAAAGCTCATCTTCCGGATCGCATCCATCAACGTGACTGTTCCTTTCTCGCGCACATATTGCGCCAGCACCCGCGAGTAAGTTCCGGCATTGCGAGGATGGCCTTCCAGTCCATCGCTGGCAATCATCACCAGCGGATTAGGGATGACCTTGTCCACAACTTCTTGCGTGTTGGCATAAACCAGCACCCACTGCGTTTTGCTCGAATTGTGCAGTTTCTCGAAGCGCTCCTTGGTGAGGTGCTCTCCCGTGTCCGGCAACACAAGATCGCCGTAATCGATGCCGAGTTTCTCCCGCCATCCTGGATTGAACAACGCGGAGTTCACTGCTGTCATACCCGCGATGTAGGGATACGCCTCAGTCGTAACATCCAGCCCGCGGGCCCGCGCTCCCTCTACCATCGCGAGACACTCCAGCGAATCGCGCAGGCAAGTGCTGTTGATGTGAACAATGTGCAGCGCCGCACCCGTAATCGCCGCCGCCCCAATCACTTCGCTCACAGCCTCAATCGAGGACCCCGGCTCGACCCGTCCCGCACTGCGCATGTGGGTATAAACCGGCAACCCCCGCTCTGCCGCCAGGCGGAACATGTCAATCACTTCCAGCCGCGTCGCTCCCGGCGTGTATTGAATACCCATCCCAACAGCCAAGCCGCCAGCATCAAGCTCCGCCCGCAGCCTTTGCCGTATGGCTTCGATCTGCTCCGGAGTGGCCGGCAGATCAGTCGCCGGTCCGCTCTTTGGCAGAATCGTCCCGGCCGGGAGCGGTGCCCCAAACACCGCAGCCCGAGCCGCTACATGGCTGGCCGAGGTGCCGTAATGAATCAGCGAGTGACCTTCTTTAGATTTCAGGAACTGGGCGACATCAGGCGCGCCGATTTCGAGTTCCAGCGCAGTAGTCACCCCGTCCAGCGCCTTGACCCGCTGGCTTGCCATATCCTGGCCATGCTGGTGCAGATCAATGAATCCTGGAGCAACCACCAGCCCGCCACCATGAATCACACGCTGCCCGTTCAAAAGCTCAGACGAGACCCGAACGATCTTCCCATCGCGAATCCCGACGTTGCGCACAGCATCCAGCCCGGTTTCAGGGTCAATGACGCGCCCACCCTCGATCACAAGATCGTACTGCTGCGCCGCCACGATGGATGCTGAGAACACCAGAAGACAGAAGGAAACAATCAGTCTGCGCATAGTTGCTCCGTGAAAGACTAGCGATGATATCAGGAGGTGATTGTCACATAAGCCAAGCCTTGTCGTATCCCAGGACGTTGTCATTCCGAAGGCGCGTGTTTTGCTTCACGCGCGGAGGAATCTCAGTCGGCACGGCTCAACGGGTGTAGGGACTGCGCCCCTTGCCAGGCTTGACGGCAGAACACAAGATTTGCCTCAACCCCGCCCTCTCTCTAGAATAAAGATTCACCTTCACGCCAGGGAGAATTTCCGAGAACCCTATGATTCATTTTCCCGTACCCGAAGCTCTAACCTTCGACGACGTCCTCCTCTTACCCGCGCGCTCCGACGTAATTCCCGCAACCGCCACCACCCAGACCCAAATCACGCGCAGCATCACCCTGAACATTCCCATCGTCAGCGCCGCCATGGACACCGTCACCGAATCGCACATGGCCATTGCGCTCGCCCAGCAGGGCGGCCTAGGCATCATCCATCGCAACCTGAGCATCGAGCAACAGGCCGATGAAGTCGACAAGGTGAAGCGCTCGGAAAGCGGCATGATCGTCGATCCCGTCACCATGTCGCCCACCGACAAGGTCAGCGATGCACTCGAGATCATGCGCCGCTATAAGATTTCAGGAGTGCCGATCACCGAACATGGCAAGTTAGTCGGCATTCTCACCAACCGCGACCTGCGCTTCGAGAGCCGCTTCGATATCCCCATCGATCGCGTCATGACCAAGAAAAATCTCATCACCGTGCCCGTAGGCACCACGCTCGAAGATGCCGAAGAAATCCTCCACGAGCACCGCGTCGAAAAGCTGCTCGTAGTCGATGACAAGTACAACCTCAAGGGACTGATCACCGTAAAGGACATCCAGAAGAAGCTGAAATATCCCAACGCCGCCAAGGATTCTCAGGGACGCCTGCGCGTAGGCGCAGCCATCGGCGCCACAGGCGACTTCCTCGAACGCGCCCAAGAATTAGCCGAAGCCAAAGTCGACGTCCTCGCCATCGACAGCGCCCACGGCCATTCCACAAAAGTCTTGGAAGCGGTCAAGCTTATCAAGTCGAAGCTGCCCGAGATGCAACTCCTGGCCGGTAACGTCGCCACTTTCGATGGAGCCTGCGAACTCGCTCGCGCCGGAGCCGACGGCATCAAGGTTGGCATCGGACCCGGTTCCATTTGCACCACGCGCGTAGTCACTGGGGCCGGCGTACCCCAGATCACCGCCATCGCCGAAGCTTTCCGCGCCACCAAAGACGCGGGCATCCCGATCATCGCCGACGGCGGCATCAAGTACTCGGGCGACATCACCAAAGCCCTGGCCGCCGGAGCCAGCGCAGTGATGATTGGCTCACTCTTCGCCGGAACCGATGAAAGTCCCGGCGAACTCATCCTCTACCAAGGCCGCTCTTTCAAATCCTACCGTGGCATGGGCTCAATCGGCGCCATGGCGCAAGGGTCCAGCGAGCGTTACTTCCAGAACACGGAAGGTGAATCCTCCGCTGCCGTCTCTGCCGGCGACGGCGAATCGAACCGCCTCGGCAAACTCGTTCCCGAAGGCATCGAAGGTCGCGTCCCCTATCGCGGTTCCGTCGCCATGATCGTCCACCAGATGGTCGGCGGATTGAAATCAGGCATGGGCTATTGCGGCTGCGCCACCATCGACGAACTTCTGCAAAAAACGCGCTTCGTACGCATCAGTGGCGCCGGACTCCGCGAAAGCCACGTTCACGACGTAATGATCACCCGCGAGGCTCCCAACTATGGCGTCGAGTAGGACGAAGACCATCGCGGGTGCGCGACCCGCTTGAGCGACGATCGACATGAAGTTCTCAAGGCTTGGATCGCCGCCATCCTCTGGCTGATCGTCATCGCTATCGAATCAAGCGCCCTGCTCTCAGCCCACAACACCGGCCGGATTCTCTATCCTGTGCTGCATTTCCTCTTCGGCGTCGACCGGGAGCACTTCGCGGTGTGGCATTTCTACATTCGCAAGTCAGGCCACGTCGTCGGCTACGGCATTCTGAGCATCCTGCTTTTCCGCGCCTGGCGCGCCACTCTGCCTGCACCCGGCAACCTCAGGTGGACCATGCGCTGGGCCAACATCGCCATCCTGGGAACCGCTCTGGTAGCCAGTCTTGACGAATGGCACCAGAGCTTCATCCCCTCGCGCACCGGACGCTGGCAGGATGTTGTTCTCGACACGTGCGCAGGGATCGCAGCGCAGATATTAATTCTTCTGTGGTGGAAGATGTCCGGGAAGGGCACGAGTTCACTCGTGCCGTCTAAAACTGGCTCGGAAGATGGCTTTAGCCGCTGAGGCGTTCGTTAGTTTCCAATCACACTCGATGTAGTGCGGCTTTTCGCCACCTGCAAAATTCCCGCTGCAACCAGAGCCATCCCCGCCGAAAAGTAAAACGGAATTGCAGCCCCGTATTGCTTCCACAGTTCGCCGGTGATCAAGCTCGCCGCCAACGTGGCCGCGCTGGTCACAAAAAAATAAATCCCAAGCGCTCGTCCGCGCACCCGCGAATCAACCGTCTCTACCACCAGAGCCTTCAGCACCGGCTGGGTCAGAGCGTAATAGAAGCCATATACCGCCATTGCGATCCAAATGGCCACCGCAGACGGCGCCCGCCCGAAAACAAAATAGACCACGGCAAAAATCACATAGCCCGCCGACCCAACCAGCCGCCGCGAGACGTGGTCACTGAACCATCCCGCCGGCCACGATGCAAGCGTGTAAGTAATGTTGAAGACCAACCCAAGCAGAGGCGCCAGCGCAACACGGATCCCAACATTCTGCGCCCGCAGAACCAGGAACATGTCACTCGAGTTCCCCAGAGAAAACAGCGTCACCGCGACCAGCACGAGGTAAAAAGACGCAGGCAAGGCGACCCGCTCGCTCGCAGGGGACACAAGATCCGTGATTACCTTCCCAAGTCTGGGGCCAGACCGGAATGCGCCGCCCTGGCGCTTTTCACGTATGCCCACCAGCGCAACCAGCACGCACAACGCTCCCGGAACCGCGGCTGCCCAAAACACATTCCGAATTCCAAAACGCCCAAGCAGGATCAAAGCAACCAGCGGCCCGGCAATCGCCCCAGCCGAATCCATTGACTGAATTAATCCGTAGGCCGATCCCAGCCGCTCCTTCGGCACGGATTCTGCGACCATCACGTCGCGCGGCGCTCCGCGCACACCCTTGGCCAGTCGATCCGTGAATCGAATCAGCAGAATCTGCGGCCACGCCGTGACCATCGCAAGCAGCGGCTTCACGGCATTCGCCGCAAAATATCCCGCGACGACAACCGGCTTGCGGCGAGAGATGTGATCAGTAAGGTAGCCGGAAAAAAGCTTGGCGAATGACGCGACGCTCTCGGCAACGCCCTCGATCAATCCCAACTGCGCCGGCCCCGCCCCCAGCGATGCCAGAAACGCCGGCAGCACCCAGTACGCCATCTCGGAAGCAGTGTCGTTCAGGAAGGAGGTGAGTCCGAAGGCGTAAATGTTACGCGCGGCAGATGGCTGCGGCTCAAGTGTGGCAACGGGCATTCATTAGTTTTTATCACGCGGACAGGGGGATTTTGCGGAAGCGGTGCTGGGTCGTCCTTCGCTGTTGCCCCAAACGGACTCGATCGCTACTTGTGGTGGTTCGCTGACGGCTCTGCTGTGGCTTGTTGGCCGCTTCTCGGCCTGGCGAGATGCCACAGGATCATCCCGCCCACGGCGGCAGGGACGCTGATGAAAACAAGCGGAACTCGAAAAGCCCGCGAATGGAAAGTCAACCAAATACAGAGCGCAGTGCTTATCAGGACCCAGCCAGCCAACGATCTGCCCAGCTTGTTGGGGTAAGGTTTGCGGCCCACGTCGCGGGCCCACTCGTACAGGCCCACAAATACCGCAATCGCGATGATTTGGCCCCAGTCTTCGATCGTCCCCACGTGTCCCGCTCCAGCGCTCCGGTTGCAGACCTCAGTAGATCGCGTCGTACTTAGTCACCAGCCACTGCCCATCTTTGTTTTCCTCAGTGACAGTGAAGAGTTCCCTATAGGTACTGGACTGATTGGGGCCGGTAAGGCGCTTGCCGCGGTAATGAAGAATGGTCAGCGGAGGCGCGCTCTCCCACTCCGCCAGTTCCCACGAAAGCAGCGGATGCTGCGCCTCCGAGTTGCAGATGAAGTGGGCATACTTTTTGTGGTAATCGTGCTCCCACCCGGAGAGCAGCTCGTCGCAGTGACCATCACGCAACTGCCGAAGAAACAGGTTGGCGCTGTGCTCAATCGTCCGGTCGCGCAGCGGATTCATCCGGATGCTGACCGGCAGCCCCGTCAAAGGATCGTGGTCCTCCGACCGCGCCAACACCGGTCCCTGATTGCTAAGCCACCAGATGTAGCCCAGAAATCCAAACACCAGCAGTGCACCAACGGTAACGGCTATGGCGATCTGTGTGCGAGTGAATCCCATCTGAGGGAAAGTTTATCTGGATGGCAAATTACGGCAAGATTACCGTCGGAAGCCGCGAGGGTACATGTACGAGTGGGGAAACTTGGACCCCACGAGGTTTGTCATTCCGAGCCGCTCGCAGCCGCGCGACGCGCGGAGAGAGCGTACGAGGAATCTGCTGCACGGCTGCGTTCCTGCGCGCGAAGAAAAAGGGCACGGCTTATGCCGTGCCCTCAGTCCAAAATCGAGGCTATTCTTTCTTGTCCTCAGCTTCTTCCTTCACTGGTTCGATGCCGCCATCGTGCTGGGCCTGCGCCTCAGCATCTTCCATGGCCTTCCTGGCCTCTGCGTTTTTCTTGGCGCGGGCTTCGGCGCGCTTCTCGCGCTTCTCGTCCAGCACCTTTTCACTGCCCAGGAGTTCGAGGAATGCCTTGTCGGCGCCATCGCCCTTATTCCAGCCGGTGCGAATGATGCGGGTGTAGCCGCCGTTACGGTCGCCAAAACGCGGCCCAACGGTGTCAAACAGCTTCACCAGTGCCTCGTCAGTCATCAGGTAAGCACCAGCCAGACGGCGCGCCGCAAGATCGCCGCGCTTGCCGAGCGTAATCATCTTCTCGACGATCGGCCGTGCCGCCTTGGCCTTGGGAACTGTCGTCTCGATGCGTTCCTCGACGATCACCGACGTGACCAGGTTCCGCAGCAGCGATCGCCGGTGCGCCGTGTTCCGTCCCAGTTTGTATCCAGCAACTTTATGACGCATGGTAAAACCTCAGTGATCAGTGGCCAGTGGTCAGTGGCCAGTATTAAGTCTCTTGATGTTTGAAGTCAGTGGCTAGCAGCGAGTCTTTGGTGTTTCTGACCACTGGCCACCAGCCACTGACCACTTTCTTACAGCTGATCGTCCGGACCGTAAGCCGAAGCCGGCAATACTAAATTCGAAGTCGGCCCAGGCACGGCGTTCCCGTGCTCGTCAATCTTCATGCCCAGACTCAGACCCATCGAGGAAAGTATTTCCTTGATCTCGTTCAGCGACTTGCGGCCGAAGTTCTTGGTCTTGAGCATTTCCGATTCTGTCTTCTGCACCAGCTCGCCGATAGTCTGAATGTTCGCATTCTTCAGGCAGTTGTAGCTGCGCACCGAAAGCTCGAGTTCCTCAACGGAACGATTCAGGTTCTCGTTATGGATCTCCGGCTTGCGATCATCAGACGACGACGTGCCGGTTTCAATCTCTTCCTCGAAGTTGATGAAGATGTTCATGTGGTCCTTCATCAATTTCGCGGAGAGGCCGATGGCATCCGCCGGAGTAATGGACCCATTGGTCCACACCTCGAGGGTCAGCTTGTCGTAGTCGGTAATCTGGCCCAGACGCGCCGCTTCCACGGTGTAATTGCACTTGCGCACCGGCGAGTGCACCGAATCGATGGGAATAAATCCGATCCCAAGATCCTCATCGAAGTTCTTATCGGCGGAGGTGTAGCCACGGCCGCGCTTCAGCCGCATTTCCATGTCAAGCTTACCGCCTTCGCTCACTGTAGCAATGTAAACGTCCTTGTCCAGAACCTCGACGTCGCCGTCGGCTTCAATCATGCCGCTGGTGACTACGCCAGGCTGGTCCGCCCGCAGATAAATTGCCTTCGGAGCATCGCCCGCCAGCTTGAATGGAATCTGCTTCAGGTTGAGGATGATGTCGGTCGCATCTTCCACCACCCCAGGGATCGACTGGAACTCGTGCAGCACCCCCTCCATCTTCACCGCGGTAACCGCTGCGCCTTCGATCGAACTCAGCAGCACGCGTCGCAGGGCGTTGCCCACGGTGGTGCCGAAGCCGCGCTCAAACGGCTGCGCCCAGAAAATACCGTACTTGTCGGTGAGGGTGGAGGTGTCAACTGCGAGACGTTTCGGTTTCTGAAAACCTTTCCAAAGCATTTGTTTCTCCTTCGGCCGTTTGGCTCAATCCCAGCTCGCTGAGCGGTCCAACTCAGGTCAATACCGGGACAGGCTGATCTGGCTCGAAATGTGTACTAGACCAAAGTTTCAAGGTTGCAAAGGTTTCAGTGTTTCAAGGTTGCCGCAAACCGCGGCGCTTTTGAAACCTTGAAACCTTCGAAACTTTGAAACCTTACTTGCTATACAACTCAACGATCAATTGCTCGTTCACCGGCAACTGAATATCTTCGCGCTTGGGCAACGAGAGCACACGCGCCGTATACGCGTCGCGATCAACTTCTAGCCAGTTGGGAAGCGTGCCGTGGCTGGCAAATTCCTTGGCCAACTCGAGTACCGCGAGCTTCTTGCTGTTCTCGCGAATCGAAATCTCCTCGCCCGCACTCACTTCATAGGAAGGAATATTGACCTTGCGATTGTTCACCGCGACGTGCCCGTGACGCACCAACTGCCGCGCCTGCCGCCGCGACTGCGCAAAGCCCAGCCGGAACACCACATTATCGAGACGCCGCTCCAGTTGCTGCAGCAACAGTTCGCCGGTAACGCCCCGGGAGCGTGCCGCTTTCTCAAAATAGTTGCGGAACTGGCCTTCCAGCGTGAAGTAGATGCGCTTGGCTTTCTGCTTCTCGCGCAACTGCAGCCCATAGCCAACAATCTTGGCCTTGCGGTCTTTCCCATGTTGTCCGGGAGCGAAGTTGCGCTTCTCGATGGGGCACTTATCGCTAAAACACTTCGAGCCTTTGAGGAACAGCTTCATGCCCTCGCGGCGGCATAGACGGCAAACTGCATCGGTATAACGCGCCAAATTGTTCTCCTTTTAGATGACCGGTTTACAGGTTTGGCTTCACCCTTCGTCCCGGACGGAAATCAGTGGTCAGTGGCCTGCAAACCGCTTTGGATCTTACTGGCCACCGGTCACTGACCACTGGCCACTGCTCTTACACTCTTCTTCTCTTCGGCGGCCTGCACCCATTATGCGGGATTGGCGTTACGTCGCGAATGGAGCGCACCTCAATGCCGGACGATGCCAGCGCGCGCACTGCCGATTCACGCCCCGAACCCGGGCCGCTCACCCGCACATCCACGCTGCGCACCCCATGATCCCGCGCCAGGTTGGCTGCATTCGAGGCCGCCTGCTGCGCCGCGAACGGCGTGCCTTTGCGCGACCCGCGAAAGCCCAGCGATCCCGAACTCTTCCACGACAGAACGTTGCCGTTCATGTCGGTGATGGTCACGATCGTGTTATTGAAGGAAGCCTGCACATAGCACAGCCCATGCGGAACATGCTTGCGCTCCTTCTTCTTGAACGTCTTCTTCTTGCCTTTTTTCTCCGGTGCGGCCGGGCCGCCCGCTGCTACTGGTTTCGCCATAGAGAGCTTCTCAGTTCTTAAGTTTCGTAAGAGGTTTCATGTTTCAGAAGTTTCAAGGTTTCGAAACCTTGAAACCTTGAAACTTTGAAACCTGCTCCTAAGTCTTGGACGTCGCCTTCTTCTTCGTTGACACGGTTCCCTTGCGCGGGCCTTTGCGGGTGCGCGCATTGGTATGCGTACGCTGTCCCCGGACCGGCAAGTTGCGGCGGTGACGGAACCCGCGATACGAACCAATTTCGATGAGCCGCTTGATGTTCATCGAAACTTCTTTGCGCAGATCGCCCTCCACCATCCCTTGCGCCTCAATCACGGTGCGGATGCGGTTGACTTCCTCTTCGCTGAGGTCCTGAACCTTCTTCATCGGGTCCACCTTGGCCTCGTCCAGAATGCTGCCGGCCCGCGGATGTCCTATCCCGTAGATATAAGTCAGGGCGATGTTGATGTGCTTCTGGCGCGGTAAATCAACGCCTGCGATACGTGCCATAAATCTTTATGCCTCCGGCCGGAAGCTAGGAGCCAGAAGCTCCTACCCCTGGCGCTGTTTATGTTTCGTGTTGACGCAGATCACCCGTACCACACCCTTGCGGTGGATAACCTTGCACTTGTCACAGATTTTCTTTACTGATGCTCGCACTTTCATAATTCCGTTTCCAATTCCTAAGCGCTCTTCTCTATTTGTAACGATAAACGATGCGGCCGCGATTCAAATCGTAAGGCGAAAGCTCCACCGCAACCTTGTCGCCGGGTAGAATGCGAATAAAGTTCTTGCGCATCTTGCCAGACACATGCGCCAGCACCTGGTGCTTGTTCTCCAGTTCGACCTTGAACATGGCGTTCGGCAGAGGTTCCAGAACCACCGCCATCACCTCAATCGCGTCCTCTTTGCTCATCGACTCCTTAAAATCAGTTCTACTTCGTCAAAATCACCGGTCCATCTTTCGTCACAGCCACGCAATGCTCGAAATGCGCGCTGAAACTGCCGTCCACCGTGACCGCCGTCCACTTATCGCCAAGCACTCTCGTTTCCGGCTTGCCGTAATTCACCATGGGTTCGATCGCAAGCACCATGCCTTCACGCAACTTCGCGCCGTGACCCCGCGCCCCGAAGTTCGGCACCTGCGGCTCTTCGTGCAAGCGCGTCCCAATCCCGTGTCCCACAAATTCCCGCACCACGCTGAACCCCGCGGCTTCCACATGCTCCTGCACCGCCGCTCCCACATCCCCCACCGAGTTTCCGATGAGCGCCTGGTCAATCCCGCGATAGAGCGATTCCTCGGTCACCGTCAACAGCTTGCGCAACTCCGGCTTCACTGCATCGCTTACCGGAACCGTAATCGCCGCATCGCCGTAATACCCGTCCAGCACCACGCCGCAATCAATCGAAACGATGTCGCCGTCTTTCAGCGCCCGCTTCTCCGACGGGATTCCATGCACAATTTCTTCATTCACCGACGTGCACAGCACACACGGATAATCGAAATACCCCTTAAACGCCGGCTTAGCCCCAAGTTCCAAAATCTTCTTCTCGGCGGCGCGCTCCAAATCCATTGTCGTCACGCCCGGCGCCACCATCGAGCGCACCTCGTCGAGAACCTGGCGCACGATACGGCCGCTATGCCGCATCCGCTCAATCTCAGCCGCCGACTTGCACACAATCGCCATTCTTATGCGCGACCCTCAGGCATTATGATCCTCGATAATCCTGAAAATCTGCTCCGTGACCTCGTCCATCGGCCGGTCGCCATTGATCGAAATCAATCTTCCCGTGCGCTGGTAGTAGTCCGCCACCGGAGTAGTTTGCTCCTGATAAGCCGCCAGCCGTGGCGCAATCACTTCCAACCGGTCGTCATTGCGGGTCACCAGCTTCGTCCCCTCAACGTCGCAAACTTCATCGAAACGGGGCGGCTGGAAGTGGACGTTATAGATCCGCCCACAGGTAGGACAAGAACGGCGTCCAGAGATCCGGAGCAACAACTGATTATAGTCCACGTCCAACCGGATCACAATTGGCCAAGCCCGAGTAGGGCGCGAGTTGTCAAAGAACTTGTCCTCAAGCAGCGCATCCAGCCACTTGGCCTGGGCCGCGGTTCGCGGAAACCCATCCAGAATGTAGCCCCGCTTGCAGTCCGGTTGCTTCAGTCTCAGCCGGACCATTTCACAAACCACATCGTCGGAGACCAACTCCCCTCGAGACATGACCGCCTTGGCAGCCATTCCCAACTCCGTACCCTGCACCACGTTTTCCCGCAGGATGTCCCCGGTGGAGACCTGCGGAATCCCGTACCGCTCCATGATGCGCTTGGCCTGGGTACCTTTCCCTGCGCCCGGCGGTCCAAGCAGCACGACGGGGCCCACATCGCGTGAGGTTTCCTGCGCCATCGAGTTGGCCAAAGCCTCCCGAACAGTGTTCAGCAACCCCACAAACAAATTTGTAATTGAGTAATTTTGTAATCTGGCAATTGACCACCGCGGCGCTGTTGATCTTCAATTACCAAATTACGCGACTGCTAAATTACAAAATCTCTTACGACCAGTTCCTGCGCCCGCGAATCCGTCCACTGCGCGGCGTGAATCCGTCGTAATGCCGCATGATCAGCTGTGCCTCGACTTGCGTAACCGTATCCATGGCTACGCCGACCACGATCAGCAGCGACGTTCCGCCAAAATAGAAGTTCACTCCCAACCCGTTCGTCACCCACACCGGAAGCCGCTCAAACAGCGACCCTCCCAGCCAGAACGGTAAATGGTTCAAATGAATGCCAGTGATCATCCACTCGGGAATGAAAGAGATAAGGATCAGATACAGCGCGCCCACCAGCGTGATCCGGGTCAGAACTTCGTTGATGTAGTCGGCCGTGCGCTTGCCTGGACGTATGCCCGGGATAAATCCGCCATACTTCCGCATATTGTCGGCCACTTCACTGGGATTGAAAACAATCGACACATAGAAGTATGCGAAGAAAATGATTCCCACCGCATACAGCACCGTATAGAGCGGCTCGCCCCACCCCAGCATGCGAATCATGTCGCCGAAGTAGCGGCTGTTTTTCAAACCTACGCCGATGGTCTGCGGCAAGGTAAGAATTGAAGACGCGAAAATGACCGGCATTACGCCACCCGCATTCACCCGCAAGGGAAGATGCGTAGACTGCCCGCCCATCACCTTTCGTCCCACTACTCGCTTGGCATATTGCACCGGAATGCGCCGCTCGCAGCGCTCGACGTACACAATGAAGGCCACCACCGCAATCATGAACACGATCAGCCCCGCCATCAGTATCGGTGTGATCGCTCCCCACGTCCCGTTCTTCGCTTTCTCGATCAGATCTTCCACGCCGCGCGGCAGGCCCACGACGATGCCGGCAAAAATCAGCAGCGACATGCCGTTGCCGATCCCGCGGTCGGTGATCTGCTCACCCAGCCACATGACAAACGCGCTGCCCGTGGTCAGGGTCAACATCGTCATCAGGATGAATCCGGGACCGGGCTTGAGGACGAAATCTCCCGCTTTCTCCAGGCCGTAGGCGATGCCGAACGACTGCACCGCGCTGAGAATCACGGTGATATAGCGAGTCCACTGCGTAATCTTCTTGCGTCCCAGCTCGCCTTCTTTTTGCAGCTTGGCCAACGGCTCATACACCACGGTCAAAAGTTGCAAAATGATCGATGCCGTGATGTACGGCATGATGCCCAGCGCAAAGAGCGTGAGACGGCGGAGATTGCCCCCGGAAAACAAATCGACGAACCCCAGCAGCGACCCCGCGTTCTGATTGAAATACTGTTCCAGCTTGAGAAAGTTCACGCCCGGTGTTGGCAAGTGCCCGCCCAGCCGGTAAACCGCGAGCATCGCCAATGTAAAGAGAACCCGCTTGCGCAGGTCAGGGATCCGGAAGATGTTCGCCATCTTCCCCCAGATTGGAAATACTCCAGCTTCAGCCATTACTGCAAGACCTCAACCTTGCCGCCAGCCTTGGTGATTTTTTCCTGCGCTGACTTCGAGAACTTGTGCGCGTGTACGGTAATCGCAATCGCCAGCTCGCCATCGCCCAGAATCTTCACCGGATGCTTGGCCTTGATCACTCCCGCCTTGCGCAGCACCTCGGGCGTAATCGGCGCGCCGTGCAGCTCCGCACCCAGCGCCACCAGCCGCTCCAGGCTGACGATGTTGAATTCCTTGCGGAAGATGTTGGTAAAACCGCGTTTCGGCATCCGCCGGTGCAGCGGCATCTGCCCGCCTTCAAATCCTCGGATCAACCGCATACCGGTCCGCGAGCGTTGCCCCTTGTGTCCACGGGTCGACGTCTTGCCCATGCCGGAGCCCATACCGCGCCCCACGCGCTTGCGCTTCTCCGACGCCTTCTTCGGTGCTCGAATGTTGGATAAATTCATAAGTAAGCCTTCAAAGTTTCACGTTTCAAGGTTTCAAAGTTTCTAGGTTTTAAGGTTTCGAGGATCTGAATCCACATTGAAAACTTGAAACCTTTCTACTTCAAAATCTCGACCAGATGCGGAACCTTGGCCACCATGCCACGAATCGCCGCATTGTCAGGACGCTCGATCACCTGGTTCAACCGCGTGAATCCCAACCCCTTCACTACCAGCTTCTGTTTCACCGGGGCGCAAATGGAAGAAACCACCCACTTCAGGTGAATCTTTCCGCTAACCGCTTTTGGTTTCTTCGTCGTCATCGTTAATTCCTCAATCTCACGAGTCCCGTTTTTCTCGGTACTGGGTACTAGGTACTACGTACTAAGTACTGGGTACTTCTACAGTTCCTGCATCGACTTCCCGCGCATAGCCGCGACGCTCTCGCGGCTCTTCAAATGCCGCAGCGCGTCAAAAGTCGCCTTGATCACGTTGTGCGGGTTCGTGGTGCCAATCGACTTGGTCAGCACATTCTGGATTCCCACCGAGGTCATCACCGCACGCACCGCGCCCCCGGCAATCACTCCCGTGCCTTCCGGAGCCGGCTTCAGCAGCACTTTCCCCGAGCCATAGCGTCCCACGATCAGGTGCGGAATCGAAGTCTGCGTCAGGTTCACCTTGATCAGATTCTTCTTTGCCGCCTCGATCGCCTTGCGAATGGCCTGCGGAACTTCCTTGGCCTTGCCCGCGCCATGTCCCACCACCGCCGCCGAGGGATCGCCCACCACCACCAGCGCGGCAAACGAAAGATTCTTGCCGCCCTTCACCACTTTGGTGACGCGATTGATGGCCACGACTTGGTCTTTCAATTGAAACGAATTCGGATCAAGCTTCTTAACGACTGTTGGCATTCTTAGACTCTCGTTTCATTTAGCGATTGTGCGATTGGGTGATTTTGCGATTGAGAACCCTTTGCCGAACGCTTTTCAATCGCCCAATGACTCAATCGCCCAATCGCTCAATTCCTAGAATTGCAATCCCGCCTCGCGCGCCGCATCCGCGAGCGCCTTCACTCGCCCGTGATAAATGTAGCCGCCGCGGTCAAACACCACTTTGCTCACGCCCTTAGCTTTGGCCCGCTCCGCGATCGTCTTGCCCAGGGCCTTCGCCGCCGCCACATTTCCCCCGGTGCGCCGTTCTTCCTTTTTGCCCTCAGCCGAACTCGCCGATACCAGCGTCTTGCCGTTCAGGTCGTCGATGACCTGTACATAGATATGATTCAGCGAGCGATACACATTCAGCCGCGGACGCTCCGCCGTCCCCTGCATCTTCTTGCGGATGCGATCGTGAATGTGCTCACGCTTCTGGTTCTTTGATTTCTTCGTAAACATAGGATCTATCCTCGGTACCTACTGCCCGGCCGTTACTTCGCTCCGGTCTTACCCACTTTCTTCTTCAACCGCTCGCCCGCATACCGCACACCTTTGTTCTTATACGGATCGGGCGGACGCAGCGACCGCATTTCCGCCGCCACCTGTCCCACCTGTTGCCGGTCGATTCCAGTCAGCGAAATCTTCGTCTGTTTGGGATCGACCGCCGCCTCGACGCCAGTAGGCAGCGGGTATTCAATGGGATGCGAGTACCCCAGGTTGAACACCACAGTCCCCTTGCCCTTCATCTCGGCGCGGTACCCGATGCCGACAATTTCCAGATCGCGCGTCCAGCCCTTGGTCACGCCCTCAACCGCGTTATTCACCAGCGCTCGCGCCAGTCCATGCAGAGCAGCCTGCGAATCATTCTCGCGGATGGCAACAATGTTCCCATCCTTCTGCTCCACCTTGATGCCTGTGGGAAGAGCCGTGTCCAGCTTGCCCTTCGGCCCCTGTACCAGCACCGTGTTGCCTTCGATTTTGACCGTCACCCCTTTGGGGATCGGGATCGGCTTTTTTCCAATTCGTGACATAAGTTTTCGGCTCTCAGCTTTCAGCTTTCAGCTTCTTCTCAGCCGCGCCGTTACTGAAAGCTGACGGCTGATAGCTGATAGCTGCGTCCTTACCAAATCTCGCACAACAACTCGCCGCCCACGCCTTCCTTGCGCGCCTGGCGTCCCGTCATCACCCCGCGCGGCGTCGTCAGGATGTTGATCCCCATCCCGCCCAGCACGCGAGGAATCTCGCTGCGCCGCACGTAGACCCGGCAGCCCGGACGCGACACGCGCTCCGCCTTTGAAATCGCCGCCTCGTTGTGCGCCCCGTACTTCAAATAAATCCGGATGACCTTGTGGCCTTCTTCCTCAGTGGCCTTGAAGTTCGAGATGTAACCTTCTTCCTTCAGGATGCGGGCAATCTCCACCTTCAGCCTGGAAGCCGGAACGTCCACCTTCTGGTGCCGCGCCTGCAGCGCGTTGCGCACCCTCGTCAGCATATCTGCGACCGGATCGGTCAACCTCATCGTTTGCTTCTCCTCTCGCCACCCGTTCGCTCCGCACCCAGCGGAGAACCCGCAGCGGCTCGCTTACCATTTACTTCAGCCCTGTCATCCTGAGCGAAACGTTCTTTGTCTCTTGTCATCCTGAGCGGCGTTCTTTGCCGCGAAGGATCTCCCGCTCCACGAACCCGGAAGCCCCTACCACGACGACTTCGACACTCCCGGAATCTCCCCCAGCAGCGCCAACTGCCGGAAGCACATGCGGCACAAGCCGAACTTCCGCAGATAAGCGCGCGGCCGTCCGCACCGCTTGCAGCGATTGTGCTTGCGCGTCGAAAACTTCGGTTTCCTCACGTTCGCTGGACGTTGAGTCTGCTCGGTACCGTCCTTAACCCGCTTTGCCATTGTCGCCATGTTTATCTTTCGACTCCTAGCTTCCCACTCCTGGCCTTCCGGCCGTCTATCGAAACCTTGAAACTTTGAAACCTGAGCTCCTAAGCCCTAAACGGCATCCCCAGATGCTTCAACAAAGTCCGCGCCTGGTTGTCATTCGCCGCCGTAGTCACAATCGTGACGTTCATACCCTTCTGCTTGTCGACCTTCTCATAGGAAATCTCCGGAAAGATCAACTGGTCGTGCAGCCCGATCGTGTAATTTCCCCGCCCGTCGAACGACTTCGTAGAAACTCCCTTGAAGTCGCGCACCCGCGGCAGAACAATGTTCACCAGCCGGTCAAAAAATTCATACATGCGGTCGCCGCGCAGCGTCACCATGGTTCCAATCGCCTGCCCTTCGCGCACCTTGAACGCCGCAATCGACTTCTTCGCCTTGGTGATGATGGGCTTCTGCCCGGTAATCTGCCCCAACTCATTCACCGCCGGATCCATCACCTTCGAATTCTGCGTGGCCTCGCCCATGCCCATGTTCACCACGATCTTGTTGAGCCGCGGAACCGCCATCGCGTTCGTAAGCTCCAGTTCCTTCAACAGAGCCGGAGCCACTTCCTTATCAAACTTCGCGCGCAGCCGCGGACGCTCCTTGGCGCTATGCCGCGCCTGGTCCGGCGCCTTCTGCTCCTGCCCCGAATCCTTCGATGATTTCTTATCTTTTGCCATCGCGTTTCTTCAACTCTCTCTCACGGTCTCGGATTGCAAGAAGCTTTTAGCCGTTAGCTCTTAGCCTTTAGCTTCCTGCGTGTACCGCTGCGTGAGACTAAATTCTTACCACCGCTGCCAGCATCATGGGCCACAAGCTAAGAGCTAATGGCTAAGAGCTGACAGCTACTTATCCAGCGTCGTTCCGCACTTCTTGCAAACCCGCACCTTCCGGTCGCCGCGCACTTCGTGTCCAATGCGCACCGGCCCGCAGCTCGGGCAAACCAGCTGTACGTTTGAGAGCGCAATCCGGCTTTCCTGCTCGGCAATGCCGCCCTTGATGTTGCGCTGCGGGTTCGGCCGCACGTGCTTCTTCACCATCATCACGTGCTCCACCAGAATCTTGGTGTCGTCAGGAAACACGCGCAGCACGCGCCCTTCCTTGCCCTTGTCCCGCCCCGTAATCACTTTCACGGTATCATTGCGGCGGATATCGACTCTTTTGTGTACTGTGCTGACAGTTCTCATAAATTCAAAGTTTCAATGTTTCACGTTTCAAAGTTTCAAGGTCAAACCGCCACTCTCCAAGATTTCCAATCGATTCAAGGCACCCTGAAACCTTGAAACTTGCTTCAAATAACTTCCGGCGCTAATGAAACAATCTTCAAAAACTTCTTCTCGCGCAACTCGCGGGCCACCGGACCAAACACGCGCGTCCCCACCGGCTCGCCCGCATCGTTGATCAGCACCGCAGCATTCTGGTCAAAGCGTATATAAGTACCGTCGCGCCGTCGGTGTTCTTTACGAGTCCGCACAATCACCGCTTTCACCACTTTGCCCTTCTGCACCTGCCCGTCCGGAGCCGCTTCCTTCACCGCAGCGGTGATTATGTCGCCGAGGCCGGCATTCAGTCCGGTCGAGCCGCCCAGCGGCAGAATCATCTGCAGCTTACGGGCGCCGGAGTTGTCGGCCACCTCCAGCATGCTTCTCATCATCACAGCCATAGCGAATCTCCTCGACCTTGCCTGTCACCCTGAGCTTTGTCATCCTGAGCGAGACGCTTTTTGTCTCGCTTCGTCATCCTGAGCGAGACTCCCTTCTCTCGCTTTGTCATCCTGAGCGGCGTTCTTCGCCGCGAAGGATCTCAGGCTCCTCGGACCGATCCCCTCGAAGGGCGTGCGATCGGTCCCCTACTTAACGTCCTGCTCCAGCACGATCTCTGGAACCAGCGTCGTCTTGCGCACAATGTCCTTCAACTTCCAGCGCTTCAACTTCGACAGCGGACGCGTCTCTTCCAGCCGCACCACATCGCCCACGTGCGCCTCGTTCTTCTCGTCGTGCGCGTAAAACTTCTTGTTGCGCGCCACCACGCGTCCGTAGAACGGATGCGCCTTCTTGCGCGTTACCTGTACCACGATGGTCTTGGCCATCTTGTTCGAGACCACTTCTCCCACCACTTCCTTGCGCCGGCCCTGCACCTGCTCGCTCGGCGGCGTTGCGGACTTCTTGATTGCGGTTTCCGCCATCAGCGTTTCTCCGTTGCGGCCGAGCGCGTGCGCTCGCCCAGAATTGTCTTCACCCGCGCAATGTCCTTGCGCAGCCCGCGAATCTTCTTCAGGCTCTCGGTCTGCCCCATGTTCAGCTGAAACTTCAGCTTGAACAGCTGGTCAGCGAGATCCTGCCCCTGGTGCTGCAGCTCGGCGTCGGTCAAGTTTCTAACTTTGTCTGACTTCATAAGTTCCTCAAGAGCTTTCAGCTATCAGCTCTCAGCTTTTCCGCCGCAGCCTTTGCTGATAGCTGACGGCTGATAGCTGTTTCTAGTGCGCCGTCTCCCGCTTGACCAGAGTCGTCCGCAGCGGCAGTTTGTGCGACGCCAACCGCATCGCCTCGGTCGCATCCACGATCGTGACCCCTTCCATCTCAAACAGAATCTTTCCCGGACGCACCACCGCGACCCAATGATCCGGCGCGCCCTTGCCCTTACCCATACGGGTTTCAGCCGGCTTCTTGGTCACCGGCTTGTCGGGAAACACCCGGATCCAGATCTTTCCGCCGCGCTTCACAAAGCGGGTCATCGCCACGCGGCTGGCTTCAATCTGCCGGTCGGTGATCCACCCAGGCTCGAGCACCTTCAGTCCGAAGTCCCCAAACGCCAGCGTGCTGCCGCGCCAGGCCTTCCCGGTCATACGCCCGCGCTGCTGCTTGCGGTACTTAACTTTCTTTGGCATCAACATAAAGTCAGCTCTCTTTTGCCGTCATCCGCCAGCGTTGTCATCCTGAGCGGCGTTCTTTGCCGCGAAGGATCTCGGACAGCCAGCGATCAAAGCTTCCCTAAAACGCTCCGACGCCCGTCTGCTGCTCTCGCTTCTTGGTCGGGAGAATCTCGCCCTTGTACACCCAGACCTTCACGCCAATCACTCCGTAAGTCGTCCTGGCTTCCGAAAAACCGTACTCAATATCAGCCCGCAGCGTGTGCAGCGGCAAACGCCCCTGCAGATACCACTCCGAACGCGCGATTTCATTTCCATTCAACCGCCCGCTCACCCGCACCTTGATTCCCTTGCAGCCAAATCGCAGCGCCGAATCCACAGCCTTGCGCATCGCCCGCCGGAACCCCACGCGCTTTTCCAATTGCAAAGCAATGGCTTCTGAAACCAGCTGCGCATCAAGCTCTGGCTTGTGAACTTCCTGGATGTCGACAAACACTTCGCGCGACGTACGTTTCTGCAAATCGACCTTCAGCTTGTCGATCTCCGCGCCCTTGCGCCCGATAATAATTCCCGGCCGCGCCGTCTTGATAATGATCCGCAGCTTGTTGCCCGGACGCTCAATCTCAATCGAGCTCACGCCCGCCGATTTCAGCTTGTCCTTCAGCTCAGCCTTGAGCTTGATGTCTTCAAACAGCAGCTTGTCGTAGTCCCGCTCCACAAACCAGCGCGACTTCCACGGCTTCGTATAGCCAAGCCGAAAACCATAAGGATGGACTTTTTGTCCCATTGCTTCTCCTAATCAATCCCTCAACCCTTATCAGAACCTTGTCATTCCGAACCCGCGCAAAGCGCGGGTGAGGAACCTGCTGTCGCTTACTTCGCAGCCGCTTTCTTCTTGCCAGCACCCGCAGCCTTCTTAGCCACCGGCGCCCGCCGCTTAGCAGGAGCGGCACTCGTTGTTCCACCAGTCGTCGTGTGAGCCGCCCCATTCCCGCGCTCCGCCAGCACCAGCGTGATGTGTGAAATCCGCCGCTGATACCGGTAAGCCCGTCCCTGCGGTGCCGGACGAATCCGCTTCATTCGCGGCCCATCATTCGCAATCGCACTCTTCACATACAAGTTGTCGATATCGACGTCCAGATTCTTCTCTGCGCTGAGAAAATTCGCATTGTCGAGAGCGGACTGCAGCAGCTTGCCCACATGCGCCGCCACCCGCTTCTTGGTAAATAACAGCGTGTTGCGCGCTTCTTCCACCTTGTGCCCTTTGATCAACTCCAGCACCAGGCGCGCCTTCTGCGGCGACACTCGCAAGTAACGCATTTCCGCTCGAAATTCCATAATCTCGTCTCTGTTCTAAGCCTTCCGACCTTTGCCCCGACGAACGGCCAGGGCTAGGGCCTTATCCGTTTTATGCCTTCGGCGGCGCTGCTGCCGGGGCCGACGGAGTTATCGCTCCCGGACCTCCGGGAATCCCCGCCGGCTTCGCCGCCACTTCCGTAGCCGCCCGCATCGAGTGACCCTTGAAGTTGCGCGTAAAGCTGAACTCGCCCAACTTATGTCCCACCATGTTCTCGGTGACGTACACCGGAATAAATTTCTTCCCGTTGTGCACCGCAATGGTGTGCCCCACCATCTCCGGAACCACGGTCGATCGCCGCGACCAGGTGCGCAACACTTTCTTCTCGTTGCGCGAGTTCATGCCCTCCACCCGCGCCATCAGGAAGCCATCCACAAACGCGCCCTTCTTCGTTGAACGTGCCATAAACTCGTAACCTCAAACCAACTTTGTCATTCCGAAGGTCGCAAAGCGACCTGGGGAATCTGCTTCCGCCAACAGCGGCTACTTACTCCGCCGGTCATTCACAATAAACTTATCCGTCCGCTTGTTATTCCGCGTCTTATACCCGCGCGTCGGCTGTCCCCAGGGCGTCACCGGATGCCGTCCACCTGAAGTCTTACCCTCACCACCGCCATGCGGATGGTCCACTGGGTTCATCGAAACGCCGCGATTATGCGGCTTCCAACCCATCCAGCGTGAGCGTCCCGCTTTGCCGATGGTGATGTTTTCGTGATCCAGATTTCCCACCTGCCCGATGGTCGCCATGCAATCCTGCGAAATCTTCCGCGTCTCACCTGAAGGCAGCTTCACCAGCGCGTACTCTTCTTCCTTGGCAACTAACTGCGCCGCTCCGCCCGCCGAGCGCACCATCTGGCCACCCTTACCCGGCTTCAGCTCCAGATTATGAATCTGCGTGCCGGGAGGAATATTTCGCAGCGGCAACGCGTTGCCTACTAAAATGTCCGCGTCGGGACCGCTGATCACCTTCTGCCCCACCTTCAATCCTTCCGGCTGCAGGATGTAACGCTTCTCACCGTCGGCATAAGCCAGCAGGGCAATGCGCGGTGAACGGTTGGGATCGTATTCGATGCTGACCACGGTCGCCGGAATCCCTGTCTTGTCGCGCTTGAAATCAATGATGCGCAGCTTGCGCTTGTGGCCGCCTCCAATGAAGCGCATGGTCATGTCGCCCGAGTTGCGGCGCCCGCCAGTGCGCGGCTTGGGCTCAAGCAGCGGCTTATGCGGATGCTGCGTCGTAATATCGTCGTTGACGATCGTCGTGCGGTACCGCAGCGTCTGCGTTGTCGGTCTATAAGTCTTGATTGCCATAATCTGCTCTCAGCCCAAATCTCTTGTCATTCCGAACACGCGCAAAGCGCGAGTGAGGAATCTGCTTCCTGCCGCCACTACAAATTCTGTGCGTACTCCGGCATCTTCTCCCCAGCCCGCAGCCGCACATAAGCCTTCTTCCAGTCCGGACGGTAGCCGGCAAACTTCCCCCGCCGCCGCTCTTTTCCCGGATAGGTGGCCGTGCGCACGGAAAACACCTTCACCTTGAAAATCGTCTGCACCGCCTGCTTGATTTCCGTCTTAGTAGCCTTGGGCGCAACCTGAAACACCAGCGTGTTCTGGTTTTCCTTGATAGCCAGCCCTTTTTCCGTAATCACCGGACGCCGAATAATCTGATATGCGGATTTCATATTGACTAGGCCCTAGGCCACCTCCGCCGCTTTTTCATGCCGCGTACGCTTCCGCGGAGCCGCCGACGCCTTTTTCGCGCCCTCTTCTTTTTTCGCCTTGCGCTGCCGTTTCGGCAAACTGTCCTTCAACGTAAGCTGCAACTTCTCAATGGCGGGATGAGAAAAAATCACGCGGTCATACTTCAGCAAGTGATAAGGATGAACCTCATTCCCCGGAATCAATTCCAGCCCGTGAATATTGCGCGAGCTCAGCTCCAGATTGCGGTTCGCAGCATTCGGCGCTTCGACAATCAGCACCGTCTTCTCAACTTTCAGCGCATCGAGCGCCGCCCGGAACGCCTTCGTCTTTGCGTCCTTCAATTCAAACGAATTCACCACGGTCAGCTTGCCGTCGGCAAACTTCGCTGCCAGCGCAGAACGCAGTGCGCCTAAAAGCTTCTTGCGCGGGAACGCGTAGTCATAAGACCGCGGCGTCGGACCATGCACAGTTGCGCCATGCCGCCACAGTGGCGACCGGATCGAGCCGATGCGGGCCCGCCCCGTGCCCTTCTGCTTCCACAGCTTCTTGCCCGACCCGGAAACCTGCCACCGAGCCTTGGTAGCGTGCGTGCCCCGATGCTGCCCGGCGCGGTAATGCTTCACCGCCTCCCAAAGCAGATCTTCATTCACCGCACCGAAAATCTCATCGGCAAGGTCAAAGGTCCCGACCTTCTTACCGCCCAAATCGTAAATATCAATAGTCGCCATATTGCTTCTCGGTACTAGGTACTAGGTACTAGGTACTAAGCTTTTTTCGCCGCTCTCTTAGCCGCCTTCAACGGATCGACCGTAGCCGAACCCGCAAATCCCCGCCGCTCTCTAGGCGGCTTCTTCGCCTTGATGATGACAATGTAGCCGCCCTGAGGCCCCGGCACACTGCCTTCCACCACCAAAAGATTTTCGTCCTTGTCCACACCGAGCACGCGCAAATTGCGCTGCGTCACCCGATCGTGCCCCATGTGCCCCGACATGCGCATTCCCTTGAACACGCGCGAAGGAAACGCCGACGAGCCAATCGATCCCGTAATCTGAAACATCGATCCATGCGACTTCGGACCGCCGCCAAAATGATGCCGCTTCACCACACCCTGAAAGCCCTTGCCCTTGCTGACTCCCACGATGTCGACAAACTTCTCACCTTCAAAAATCTCCACCAGCACCCGGTCGCCAACCTTCACCGTAACGTCGCTGTCGGCAGCCCCATCGGTCTCAAGCGGCACTTCCCGCATGAACTTCACCGGAGGCAGATTATTCTTCGCCAGGTGTCCGCGTGCCGGCTTGGTCAGCCGCGACTCCTTAACAAACTCTACTAGGCCAATCTGCGCCGCTTCGTAACCATCCCGCGTAGCCGACTTATGCTGCGTAATGACGCAAGGACCAGCCTGCAGCACTGTGACCGGGCGAACATCGCCCTTCGAGTCAAACAGTTGCGTCATGCCAACCTTCTTGCCCAGAATCCCGGTAACTCGAGTCGCCATTTCTATCTCCATTCCCAGCATGGCCGTAAGCTATTGGCTGGGGAGCTAATTTTGCTCGTGTGGGAACGGACGCATTCGTCCGTTCCGCGGGCGCAGCCCGCGCCTGCCTGCGCTATTTATGCTCTTTCCCGAACGCCTTAATCTCCACATCCACGCCAGCCGGCAGATCCAGCTTCATCAGCGCATCCACCGTCTGCTGTGTCGGCTCAAGAATATCGAGCAACCGCTTATGTGTGCGGATCTCAAACTGCTCCCGCGACTTCTTATCCACGTGCGGCGACCGCAGCACGCAGTATTTATTCTTCATCGTGGGCAAAGGAATCGGCCCCGCAATCTGCGCCCCGGTGCGCCGCGCGGTTTCCACAATCTCGCCCGTCGACTGATCCAGAATGCGGTAGTCGTAAGCCTTCAACCGGATGCGAATTCTTTCTTTTCCAATCACGTTTCACTCTCTCTAACCCCTCCCGGCATCTCCGGAAGGAAAGAACCAGCGGCAAGAAGCAAGCCGCGTTTAGTAGCGCCGGCGTTCCGCCGGCATTTTCAAATTACTGCACAATCTCCGAAATCGTTCCCGCGCCCACCGTGTGTCCGCCTTCGCGAATGGCAAACCGCAAGCCCTTCTCCATCGCCACCGGCGTGATCAACTCAATCACCAGCGAGACATTGTCCCCAGGCATCACCATCTCGGTTCCAGCAGGAAGCTCCGCAACGCCAGTCACATCGGTAGTCCGCAAATAAAACTGCGGACGATATCCCTTGAAGAACGGCGTATGCCGCCCACCTTCTTCTTTCGTCAGGATGTAAACCTCCGCCTTGAACTTGGTGTGCGGAGTGATCGATCCACCCTTCGCCAGCACCATGCCGCGCTCCACATCTTCTTTCGCAATGCCGCGCAGCAACAGTCCTGCATTGTCCCCGGCCAGCCCTTCGTCTAGCTGCTTCTTGAACATTTCGACGCCGGTGACGACAGTCTTGCGCGTATCGCGGAAGCCGACAATTTCCACTTCTTCTCCGACTTTCACTTTCCCGCGCTCGATTCGCCCGGTAACGACCGTGCCGCGTCCCTGAATCGAGAAGATATCTTCAATGGGCATCAGGAACGGCTTGTCCAATTCGCGCGCCGGTTGCGGCACACTCTTATCGACTGCCTCCATCAGTGCGTCAATCTGCTTCTCCCACTTTTCTTCGCCGTTCAACGCGCCAAGAGCCGACAACCGGATCACCGGCACATCGTCGCCAGGAAACTTGTAGCTCTTCAGCAATTCGCGCACTTCAAGCTCCACCAGATCCAGCAGCTCAGGATCGTCAACAGCATCACACTTGTTCAAAGCCACAACGATATAAGGCACACCCACCTGCCGCGCCAACAGCACGTGCTCGCGCGTCTGCGGCATCGGACCGTCCGTTGCGGCAACCACGAGAATCGCGCCATCCATCTGCGCCGCACCCGTGATCATGTTCTTGATGTAGTCCGCGTGCCCCGGGCAATCGACGTGTGCATAGTGCCGGTTCGCCGTCTCATACTCCACGTGCGCGGTCGCAATCGTGATTCCGCGGGCTTTTTCTTCCGGAGCGTTATCAATGCTGTCGAAAGACCGGAACACAATCTTCGGATTATGTTTCTGCAACACCTTGGTGATCGCCGCCGTCAACGTGGTCTTGCCATGATCAATATGACCAATCGTCCCTACATTGCAGTGCGGCTTATTTCGATCAAATTTCTCTTTCGCCATATTCGTTCCTCAACTTTTACTTTGTCATCCTGAGGCGCCGCTCTTTGGCGCCGAAGGATCTCAAATCTGCACATCGCTCACGGAGAGCTACTATTTCGTAGTCCCCTGCACCTTGGCAATGATTTCCTCCGCAACCGACCGCGGAGCCTCCTCATAGCGCGCAAAATGCATCGAGTACTCGGCCCGCCCCTGCGTCGACGACCGCATGTGCGTCGCATAACCAAACATCTCCGCCAGCGGCACAATGGCCTTAATCACCTGCGATCCCGCGCGATGCTCCATGCCTTCAATGCGCCCACGCCGCGAACTCAAGTCGCCCATAATCACGCCGGCGTAGTCTTCTGGAGTCACGACTTCAACCGCCATCACCGGCTCCAGCAACACCGGCGAAGCCTTGCGGGCAGCTTCCTTGAATGCCATTGACCCGGCAATCTTGAATGCCATTTCGTTCGAGTCGACATCGTGGTAGCTGCCGTCGTACAGCGTAGCCTTCACATCGACCATCGGATAGCCCGCCAAAATTCCACCTTCGAGCGCTTCCTGAATTCCCTGATCGATCGGCTTGATGAATTCCTTCGGCACCGAACCGCCCACAATGTCGTTAACAAATTCGTAGCCCGTACCCGCAGGTTGCGGATCCAGTTTGATCTTGGCGTGCCCATACTGCCCGCGCCCGCCAGTCTGCCGAATGTACTTGCCTTCCGCCTCGGAGTGCTTGCGAATCGTCTCGCGATAAGCCACCTGCGGCTTGCCGACATTGGCCTCAACTTTGTACTCCCGCATCATGCGGTCGACAATGATCTCGAGATGCAACTCGCCCATGCCGCTGATGATGGTCTGTCCACTGTCGGGATCGGTATGAACTTTAAAGGTAGGATCTTCCTGCGCCAGGCGCCCTAGCGCCATCCCCATTTTTTCCTGATCGGCCTTGGTCTTGGGTTCAACCGCAACCGAAATCACGGGTACCGCAAACGTAATATTTTCGAGTGCAATCGGATGATCTTCGTTGCAAATCGTGTCGCCTGTGCTCACACCCTTAAGGCCTACAGCGGCACAAATGTCGCCCGCAAGAATCTCGCTGATTTCTTCCCGCTTGTTGGCGTGCATCTTCAGCAAACGCCCGATGCGTTCACTCCGGCGCCGGCCGGTATTCAACACCGAGTCCCCGGTCTTAAGCTGCCCGGAATAAACTCGAATAAAAGTCAACTGTCCGACAAACGGATCAGCCATAATCTTGAACGCCAAAGCCGAAAACGGTTCCTTGTCATCCGCTTTGCGGAAAATCTGCTCCCCGTTGTCGGGATTCAGCCCGTGCGTTTCCGGCACATCAAGCGGCGACGGCAGATAATCGACCACCGCATCGAGCAGCGGCTGCACACCTTTATTCTTGAACGCCGTCCCCACCACGACAGGGAACACCTTCAACGCAATCGTCGACTTGCGCAGCGACGCCCGCAGCTCATCCGCGGTAATCTCTTCGCCTTCCAGAAATTTGTGCAGGATTTCGTCGTCGTTCTCGGCAATGCTCTCAACCAGCTGCGCGTGGAATGCTTCGGCTTTCTTCTTCAGGTCGGCGGGAATTTCTTCGGTGATGTACTCGGCACCCATCGTGTCGTCCTGCCACACGATCGACTTCATGTTAATCAGATCAATGACGCCCTTGAACTTATCTTCCTGTCCAATGGGAATCTGAATCGCCACAGGCTTGGCGCTAAGCCGTTTCCGGATGGTATCGACCGCATGCTCGAAATCCGCGCCCATCTTGTCAATCTTGTTAATGAAGCAAATTCGAGGAACGCCGTATTTATCCGCCTGCCGCCAGACTTTCTCCGACTGCGGCTGCACCCCGTGCACCGCGTCAAACACAGCCACAGCGCCGTCGAGCACGCGCAGCGAGCGCTCTACCTCCGCGGTGAAATCCACGTGTCCGGGCGTATCAATAATGTTGATGCGAATGTCGCGCCAGGTGCAGGTCGTCGCCGCGGACGTAATCGTAATCCCGCGCTCCTGCTCCTGCTCCATCCAATCCATAGTCGCAGTGCCTTCGTGCACCTCTCCGATGCGGTGCGTCTTCCCCGTATAGAACAGGATGCGCTCCGTCGTAGTGGTCTTCCCGGCATCAATGTGCGCCATGATGCCGATGTTCCTGCAGCGCTCTAATGGGACTGTTCTAGGCACGACTCTCTAACTCTTTCTGGGCTCCGAAATCAGCTGCCAGCTCTCAGCCGTCAGCTCCTAACTCTTGTCATCCTGAGCGGCGTTCTTTGCCGCGAAGGACCTATGCATTCCTTACCATCTGTAATGCGCGAAGGCCTTATTAGCTTCCGCCATGCGGTGCACGTCTTCCTTCTTCTTGATGGCCGCGCCTTTTCCATTCGCCGCGTCCAGCAATTCATTACTCAACTTGTCAACCATCCCGCGCTCCGCGCGCCCGCGCGCATAAGTCAGCAGCCACCGGATCGCCAGCGAAGTCCGGCGATCGGCATTCACTTCCACCGGAACCTGATAATTCGCGCCGCCGACCCGCCGCGTCTTCACCTCGAGCAGTGGCTTCGCATTCTCGACCGCTTTCGTGAACAGCTTCAAAGCTTCGTCGCCGCCTTTTTCCTGCACCTTGGTCAGGGCTTCATAAAAAATGCCCTCGGCGGTCGAGCGCTTGCCCTGCCACATCATCGAGTTGATAAACTTTGTAACCAGATTCGAGCCATAAACGGCGTCGTTTGGCACGGTCCGTTTTGCTGTATGTCCTTTACGCGGCATAAGCTCTTAACCCTTCTTGGCGCGTTTCGCGCCGTATTTCGACCGCCCCTGCTGGCGCCCGGCCACTCCTACCGCATCCAGCGTGCCGCGAATCACGTGATAGCGCACGCCCGGCAGATCTTTTACGCGGCCGCCGCGGATCAGCACGATCGAGTGCTCCTGCAAATTGTGTCCCACGCCAGGGATGTAGGTCGTGACTTCAATTCCGTTCGTCAGCCGCACCCGCGCCACTTTGCGCAACGCCGAGTTCGGCTTCTTCGGCGTCTGCGTATACACGCGCGTGCACACCCCGCGCTTCTGCGGACATCCCTGCAGCGCCGGACTCGCCGTCTTATATCGCGGCCGCTTCCGCCCATCACGCACCAATTGATTAAAAGTAGGCACTCTTCGCCACTCCTTGATTACTGCATTAACGTCGGGTACCGCAATCGCGCCGAACCCTTCCCGTCAGACCAGGCAGCGCACGGCGCTCTCACCCGAGCGCCCTAATTGCGCAATCCGGGCTGGCGGGCACAATCGCCCAGCCATGCTTCTCGCCGCACACGAATCGCGGAGAGAGATTCTTGGGTCCCAACTTAGATTTATGCTGCCGACGGTGGCACCCGGCAAAACTCGGGGGTGCTCCGTATCGCCAGCTCTGTCCTGCATATCCTTCCGCAGACCACCGTCGCGCCTGACTCAGGCGCTCCAGCAGCCCTCGTGATAGGGCGAAAGGCAGCGCAGGAACGTTTCAGCGAGGAAAGTTTCTGGCACTTACTTCACTTCTCCAGAAACGCATTTCTCAAAAGCTCTACCGCAAGTTCCCGCACACCTCCGCTGGAACTCAACGGCACACAGCAAGCCTGGATTAACTCGCGGAACCTTACAAATATAGCAACTGGATGGAAACATCGTCAACCCATCTTTTTGCATCCCACTGTCGGAACCGGAGCGATCCGGCCTGCAGGCCTCCGTTTGACGTTCGGGTACTGGATTGTGAACCTGAGTGAGACTCTTTTGTCTCGCAAAGAATCTGAGCGAGCCGTGCGAAGTGTCGCAGCCTGCCCTGAGGGAGCGAAAGCGACCGAAGGGCTCTTTGCGACACAGTAATCGCGTGCTCGGCTCGCTATCCTTCTCCAACGCCGCCGTGCCAGCTTGCTGAATCCGTCTCCATTCTCTACACTAAAAGTTTTCCATTCCAGTAAAGCGGTTCGCCTCTTCTGACAACCACCATGAGGCGACGAGAGGATGCATGGGAAGGTTGCGTTTCGGCCAGTGTTTGTGGATCGTGGTCACTATTTCTTCGTTCGCGTATCTGCCGGCGTGCGGCGGCCACAAGCCACCTGGATCCTCGCCCTTCGCGGCAAGGATCAGCCTGAATCCCGCCACCAGTTATTCCATGCAAGCCGGAACCGTCATTGTATTCACCGCCACCGCCCAGAACGCGGCGAACTCAAGCATCCGGGCTGCGTTCACCTTTGTCTCAAGCAATCCCGGAGTCGTCGACGTCGCTCCCGGCGGCGCCGCCTGCGCCGGCACTTGGAACGCCCCGCTTTACACAGTTTGCAGCCCCGGCGGCATCGGCACCTCCGAGGTCACCGCCGAGTCCGGCGGAACCACCAGCGCTCCCACACTCGTCTTCGTCCATCCCTTCATCGCCAACATTCAGGTCAGCATTGTTCCGCCAGTCAATTCTCCGCCTCCCGCCTGCCCCACCCAGACTCAGCTTCCCGCGGCTTGCACACTCCCCTTCAAGGCCACAAATTCTTGCCTTTCGCAGAACCAGATAGTCACTCTGCAGGCCAACGCATTTGACAGCCAGGGAACCGATATCACCGCCTCTGTCGGGCCCTTTGCCTGGAGCCAGGGAAACGCTGGTGTCGCCACGCTCACTCCTATCGTGACGAACAATACCTACGATGTAGCCACCAACCAGGCCAACGCATCTGCCAACACTCCGGGACAGACCCAGGTGATCGCCTCGGCTTCAGGCGTAGCTAGCCAGCCCTTCGACTTCGAAACCTGCCCAGTGCAGTGCATCGCGCTCGAGCTGAACGTCAGCGGCTCGCAAAGCAGCAGCTTGACCAACTTTGTGGTCAACAAAGGGACGTCGGAAACCGTCACCGCCTACGCTGTCGACGTGCAAGGCTGCATCGTGCCTAAACCCCCGCTGACTTGGATCTCTTCCGAGCCGGCCGCCATCACGGCCGGCAGTAGCACCACCGGATGCAGCACCACTTCCACAACTTGCACCATTGCTACTACCCAGCCAGGCGTTGCCGCCATTTCGGCCTCCTGTACCCCTCCGACCTGCAACGTCGGATACCCCCTCAATATATCGGGAGTTCCCGCACCCTACGTCCCCCAACCGGTTTATCCCGTCACCGCCATTTCGGGCTTGGTGACCGGCGCGGCGACCGCCACCAGCGTGCTTTCAACCAGCCAGGACTGTTACAGCAATATTCAATGCGCGGTGGGACTTTATAGTGTCTCAACCACCACTAATCTCCCAGGCGGTGCCTCTCCGCTCCCCACCCCGCCCAATTCCCTGATGTTCGACCTTCCCGGCGACAAAGCCTACCTCGGCAGTGAATTCGGTGCGTTCACCGTCAACGCCAGCAGCCTCGGAAGCACTACAAGTCCGTTCTCCTATTTGCCCGCTTCAGGCACGCCTATGGGCCTGGTAACCGGCAAAGTCATCGCCGTCTCGCATAATGGCAGCCAGGCCATTTTTTCCGATACGGTCTCCTCTCCCAACCAGGTGTACCTCGTCGGCGCCTCGTCGTCCGCCCTGCCATTGAACATCAATAGCGCAATTGCGGCAGCGTTTTCCCCCGACGGATTGAAGATTTTTATCCTCGGCGATGCCGGCAACACTTTGTATATCTATTCTCCCCTGCAGTATTTGGAACCGCCTGTTGCTCTGCCGACCCCGGCCTCGTCCGTTGTTTTTAACTCCACCGGCTCATTCGCCTTGCTCTCCGGCGGAAGTGCTGCCGGCACTCTTGCGATCTACAACACCTGCGACAGTTCCGCGGTAACGCCGGCTCTATCGGCCGGGACCATTCCCGCCCCGCCTGTCTTCCTGAAGATGGTGCCCTCCGGCAACGTCCCCATGGGCAATCCGACCGTCCCGACCCTTCAAACCCAGGGTCTCGACTTTTTCTTCGGCGTCGATAACACCGGCATTGACATCATTGCCACTACTTCTTCCTCGGCGCCTCTTACCACACTCTGCCCGCAGCAGATCACACTGGCCCAAACTCCCCTGAACGCAACCTTCCTGCCCATTCACATCGATCTCGGCGTCGGCTCCTTCACTCCCATCAATTTCTTCCTCTCGCCCGACTCCACCAAGGCCTACATCATCGCCAGCGACAGCAGCGGAATCCTGGTCTATAACTTCGACACCGGATCCACCTCAGCCATCCCGCTGGTGAACAACGCAACTCCCCTTTCCGCCGACATGACGGTCGATGGCTCCCTGATTTACGTGGCCGGCTCCGATGGCCTGCTCCATGAAGTCAGCACCGCTCTATCCCTGGACCGCATGGATGTCACCTTCACAGCCCTTCCCGATTCTTCCAACAGCTTCTGCTACACCGGTTCCAACTGCGCCCTGAACATGATCGCCATTCGACCGTAAGTATTTTTAAGGGAAAGGCAAGTGTGGAAAGGCTGGACCCGGAGAAGGCCTGTGCAGGAACGGGCTCGTGGGAGGACAGGATTTATGTGGAGGCGGGATTGTGTGGGGACGGGATTGCGTGAAGACGGGCGCCTTCGCCCGTCCAGGCCTGGGCGAAGCCCGGCCGCATGCCGTCACACGCTTTAGCGCCTCTATGATTTCGCGGGGGGTCTAGGTCTCGACTCTTGGTGGCGCAGCGCTTCGGCGCCCTACGCCGTCCTCTCTAAATCCTTAGCCACACTATCCAGCACACCATTCACGAACTGCACTGACTCCAGACTGGAAAACTTTCTTGCGATCTCCAGCGCTTCGTTGATCACCACCGCGCGCGGCGTTTCCGGATACCCCAGAAACTCCGCCACTCCCGCGCGCAACAGGTTTCGATCGACGGCCGCCATGCGCTCCATGCGCCAGTGCTCCGCATGCCGCTCTATCAGTTTGTCAATCTCTGCCACCCGATCCGTAGCCACCCGGAACAAATCTTCCGCGAACCCGCGCACCTCCGCGCTGGTCCCGCCATGCTCCGCCCAGAACGTGCGCTGCACATGATCCACCGTCTGCTTGCCCATGTCCGCCTGAAACAGCATCTGCAAGACGAGCTCGCGGGATTTGCGGCGTGTACCCATGACAGAAAGTAGTGAGTGGCTAGTGGCCAGTTTACTGTAAGGAGGGACTATTTGCGCTTCGTCTTCGTTTTGGATTTGTCATTCCGAGCCGCTGCTTTCTCATTCCGAGCAACGCGAGGAATCTGCTTTCTGCCAGCGGCGGATGACTGACGTTTGCCGCCCGACAGCTGATTGCTGACGCCCGCCTTGCCGGAGCCCGAAGCCCGCAGCCCGATAGCCTGCCCGAGCGACGCCATCTCCACCGCCGCCAGCGCCGCCTCGAATCCTTTGTTCCCCATCTTCAGTCCAGCGCGATCGATAGCCTGCTCCAGGTTCTCGCAAGTCAAAACTCCAAAGGCATGCGGAACCCCAGTCTCCTGCGCCGACTGCCCAATCCCGCGCGTAACTTCATTCACGATCACGTCGTAATGCGCGGTATCCCCCCGCAGCAAACAACCGAGACAAAGAATGGCGTCATACTTTCCGGTTTCCGCCAGCTTCCGCGCCGCCAGCGGAATCTCAAACGCCCCCGGCACCCGCACCATATCAATATCTTTCCTGGCAGCGCCGGAGCGCACCAACCCATCGACAGCGCTAAGCAAAAGCCTCTCGGTAATAAAAGCATTAAAGCGGGAAACGACAATCGCAAACCGCTTGCCCAAAGCATTCAGTTCGCCTTCGAGCGCAGGCAGGCCAGGCTCAGGAAGAGGCCCCACAACGAAATCCTTCTTGTCTTTCTTCTCCGTGACTAAGCGCCTCCGCGGCAAATCCGCGCATACTACCCTGTGTACCCCTGTGCCCTCTGTGTTAAGGACTTTGACATTACTTTCCCTGAAACACCGCTGCCCGCTTCTCCAGAAACGCCGCAGTCCCTTCCTTCTTATCTTCAGTAGCGCAGGCCACGCCGAACAAAACCGCTTCCAGATACAATCCCTCGCTCAAAGTCATCTCCAAACCCTTGTTGACGGCCTCCATCGCGTACTGCACCGCCAGCGGAGCGTTGGCAATAATTTTCGCCGCAATCGTCTCGGCCCTCGGAATCAACTCCGCCGCCACGGTCACTTCATTCACCAGCCCGATGCGATGCGCTTCCTGCGCCGTAATCATCTCCCCCGCCAAAACCATCTGCATCGCAATCCCTTTGCCCACCAGCCGCGGCAACCGCTGCGTCCCGCCATAGCCCGGAATAATCCCCAGCTTCACCTCCGGCTGCCCCAGCTTGGCATTCTCACTAGCCAGCCGTATGGTGCAAGCCAAAGCCATTTCGCATCCCCCGCCCAAAGCAAATCCATTGATGCAGGCAATCACCGGCTTGCCCAGATTCTCAATCAGATTGAGCACGTTCTGCCCGCGGTGCGTGTACTCCTTGCCCGTAACCGCATCTTGTTTAGCCAGCTCGCCAATGTCCGCCCCCGCAATAAACGCTTTCTCACCCGCGCCCGTAAGAATAACAACGCGAATGGAAGCATCATTCTTGATCTCATGAAACGCCGCCCGCAACTCCTCCATGGTAGCCATGTTCAGCGCGTTCAAAACCTTGGGCCGGTTCACGGTGACGTAAGCAATCGAATTTTTCTTTTCCAGAAGAATGTTTTCAAAGTTCATAAATTCGAACCTGTCGCAGATTCCAGCTGATTGAAACGAATCTCAGAATGTCACTCAGGAAAGGGATTGTCATCCTGAGCGAAGCGAGGGACCTATGCAATTTGCCGGCGCCACCGGAATGCATGTCTTCCAATAGAGCCTTCTCACCTGGGGCAACAGCAGGTAAACCACCAGGAGCAATGGGATCACACTCAAAACCACGACGTCCCACTCAATGTTGTGCCATCCGTCATCCATCATGCTATACAACAACACAGCAACCAGCCCCAGGTCGGTTACGACTGTCAGCCACCATCCCCACAGCTTCTCTTTCCATAAACCGATGCTTCCAACGAGGGCAACGAGCGCAGGACCACCTAACTACTGCAGCTGCGATTTCCAGTCCAACGATACTCGGTTGCGCGTTAGGACTATCGAGGGTCTCAGAAATCAGGTATATCGCGAGTGCGAGCAGCATCAGCGCGTAAGGCAATTGCAACACGACTATGCCCGTAATCCAACCCGAGCGCTTCGTATTCATAAAATCCGCCACTCCGCGGCAATAAAGCTGCAGGTTAACTCTTTCCCCGCGCCACCGCCTCCACATCATCCTTGCTCAAATCGCAACTGATGCAGCTCTGCGTCCACAACCGGTGCCCAAATACCTTCCCGCAACGCGGACACTTCCACTCCGTCAGCCACCACGCCCCCAACAGGTAGACCCCAACCCAGCCCAGTAAGATCGCGGAGTCAGCAGGCTCTCCCAGCTTGAGCTTCCCCACCATCAAGCCCAGAAATATAAAACTGAGGAAGAGCACCACCACCAGATTCCGCCGCGCCACATAGCTCCGCCACGCCCGGCGATAAATTTGCATCTCCTGAGGGTCGCTCGCGTCGGGCATCTGATCGGTTTTTCTTCGTTTCTCCATACTTTCGAAATCCCCAAACTGGAGGCGTCATCCCGAGCGTAGCCGTTTTTCAGGCGTAGCGAGGGATCTCCATCTCCACGTAGCCGGCGCCACACCAATGCGCAACTACACCCCTACAGCTTATTCGCCTTCGGATTGCCCGGATCCGAATAATCGTAGAACCCTCTGCCACTCTTGCGACCGTACCACCCCGCCATCACCAGCCGCTTCAGCAGCGGAGGCGAAGCAAACCGCCGCTCCTTGAACTCATCAAACATCACCTGAGTAATGTAATAAGTAGTGTCCAACCCAACGAAGTCGAGCAAAGTAAACGGACCCATGGGATACCCGCACCCCAGCTTCATCGCGTTATCAATGTCCACAATCGACCCCACACCTTCCTCATAAGCCCGAATCGCATCCAGCAAATAAGGCACCAGCAGCCGGTTCACGATGAAACCAGTCTTGTCCGATGTCCGCACCGGAACCTTGCCCAGCTTTTTCCCAAACTCGTAAGCGGTCTCATAAACGTCGTCGGCAGTAGCAATCGTCCGCACCACCTCCACCAGCTTCATCAGCGGCACCGGATTAAAAAAGTGCAGCCCAACAAACCTCTCCGGCCGCTTCACCGAAGTCAAAAGCTCAGTCACCGAAATCGAAGAAGTATTCGAAGCAAAAATCGCCTCTTTCTTCACCACCCCATCAATCGACGCATACATCTTCTTCTTCTCATCCACATTCTCGATGATGGCCTCAATAACAATGTCGCAATCAGCCAGGTCCGCCTTGTTAGTAGTCCCCTGAAGCCGCGCCCGGATCGCGTCTTTTTGCGCGGATGTGATCCCGCCCTTCTCGACCGACCGCTCGGCAAACTTAGCCAAAGATTTCTCAATCCCGGCAAACCCCTTATCCAGAAACCGCTGCTCCACTTCCAGCACGGTCACATCAAATCCAGCCGTAGCGCAAACCTGCGCAATGCCCGACCCCATCAGTCCACAACCGAGAACGCCAACCTTGTTAATTTCCATGAATCGACCCTTCGGAAACTACGCCGTGAGATTACAGGAATGAAGATGGATCAAACCTTCCGGTTGATCAAGAGCACTTTCGTTGAGAATCGCCGACAAGTCCCGTCAATATCTGATCCTTGAAGTGATATAGCATCCGGTCCAGGTCCCACCCATCTATGCCGGCCATTTCCGCCACTTCGAGCAAGAACTCCTCCCGCCTTTTGTAGCTTTTAATCTCGGGAAGGCCCAGCGCCTCTAATACCGAGTCTATGCGCGAATCGACTGCGATGCAGTGACGAAACTCCGGATGGTACACGTTCATAAAGATGTTCCTAGAATATTTGTCTAGAATCCCCGCGAACCCCTTCAGAAAGGCTATCTTGGCGTCGCGGCCCGGCTGGCTAAGTAGCGCGGCCTTCGCCTTTTCGGGACCGCCCATATTCCTTATGCGCTCGAGGTCCGTCGCCAGCCAGATCGCCTTCTTACCGGGCATTCGCACCGTTGCTACGCTGAGCGTCTCCGTCAACACTCGCAGGCGCTCCTCCGGAGACAGCGGAGAGAGCGCCTCGAAAGTAATCCTTGCGTAATTCTCGGGGCTCCCGAAAAGGCCATCGTAGCCCCTCGAGTTCCCCATTGAAGACAAGCTTTCAACTAAGGACAACCAGAGGAAGTCAGGTCTCTGCAGGTACGATGCGTCCTTCTTCAGCTCCTCAAGCTTGCCAGTGACTTCCACGAGCTTTGCCAGTTCCCTCACCGCATCCGCGAGGCGGTGGCGCGCCGCATCCCTCTTCGACACCGAACCTAAGATTGGGCTGGTCTCCCGTGCAGCCGGTCCGCCACCGGGAAGAACTGAGAGAGCCGGCTTATGGTGAGTACTGCGCTCGGGACTCGGGGTCGCGTACCAAATTCTCCCTGCGGTCTTCGCCTTCGCAAGTTTCCAGTCAGACGGCCAGTGGACGCCTTCGCCGGTTGTGTTCCTGCGCCCGGAAGCGCGTTGCTTAGCCAGCAGCGTGTCTGCGCGCGCGGCCTCCTCTGCAATTTCGTCGTAGGAGGAGAGCTGCGGCATCTTCGCCCCACCTCCCCGCGTGTACTGAATTACGGTGTCGAATTCGTCCCCCACGATCACGAGCATTCGTATGCCCTCAATGACAGCTTCCTCGACGACCGGCGCAGGCCGTCGAGCCGCAAGCAGCGCCGGGATGGGCATTGCTTCACTTTGCTTCATACTCGTCCTCCCCGCCTCTGAACGGTAATCACCAAGCCCCGAAAAGCTAAAAATTCAGCAACGTCTCCACAATCATCGCAATCCCCTGCCCGCCGCCGATGCAAGCCGTAGCCAGGCCATACTTTTTCTTCCGCCGCCGCAACTCATACAACAAAGTAATCACCAGCCGAGTCCCGGTCGCCCCCAGCGGATGCCCCAACGCAATCGCCCCGCCATTCACGTTAACTTTTTCGCGATCCAACCCCAATTCTTTTTCGACGCCTAAATACTGCGCCGCAAACGCCTCATTCACTTCAATCAGATCAATGTAGTCCAAAGAAAGCCCAGCCTTCTGCAAAGCAATCTTGGTAGCCGGCACCGGACCCCGCCCCATCACCTTCGGCTCAACCCCCGCCACTCCCCAGCTAACAATCCGCCCCAGCGGCACCAGATTTCGCTTCCGCGTCTCCTCCAGCGACATCAACACCACCGCCGCTGCTCCATCCACAATCCCGCTGGCGTTCCCCGCGGTAACCGTCCCACTCCGGCCAAACGCAGTTTTCAACTTAGCCAGCCCTTCCAAAGTAGTCTGCGGCCGCCGGTGGTCGTCCTCGGTGAAGGATTCCCCGCTAGCCTCGCCCTTCGAATTCTTCAACGGCACCGGAACCAATTCTTCCTGAATCCGTCCTTCTTTATAAGCCGCATCCGCCTTCTGCTGCGAGCGCAGCGCAAACTCGTCCTGCATCTCCCGCGTAATGCCATGCTCCGACCCATAAAGCTCCGCAGTATTCGCCATGTAAGACCGGCAATAGCTATCCAGTAGCGCTACCATCAAAGAATCTTCCAGCTTCCCGCCCGGAGCCAAAGTAAATCCATCGCGCCCGCGAATCACAAACGGAGCCTGCGACATCGCCTCCATCCCGCCCGCCAGCACAATCTTCGCCTCATCGACCATAATCATCTGCGCCGCCGACACAATCGACTGCATCCCCGACCCGCACAGCCGGTTCACCGTCAGCGCCGGAGTCTCAATCGGCAACCCAGCCCGCAGTCCAACGTGACGCGCCCCATACAAAGCGTCGCCCGAAGTCTGCTGCGCATTGCCGAACACAACGTGATCAAACTCCTTCGGGTCAACCCCGGCCCGCTCCATCGCGCCCTTCGCAGCCACCGCGCCCAATTCCTGCGCAGTAAAGTCTTTCAATTTCCCGCAATAGCGCCCAAAAGGCGTGCGCGCTCCGCTGACAATCGCAATATCACCCGTTTTCAACATGATTTTCCTGAAAGAATCTCTTGATCAGAGCACATCAGAGTAGATAAAAAACACTGATGCAGACTCGTTAGTGTAGCAGCGCCCGAACAGATTTGGCCACCGAAGAGGCGCGCGGCGTAGCGTCGAGATTTTAATGTGGGGACAGCCGCCCTCGGCTGTCCGGCGAGCGCAGCTCGCCCGCTTCTCTTGTCAGCAACCGCAAAATGAAACGTACAATATTGCTTTTAGCCCAGCCCGACAATATCGTGGTGCAATCGCTGTCCAGAAAGGAATCCGAATGGAACAACGCGTAAGCCTGATCACCCTGGGAGTGTCGGACCTAAACCGCAGCCGCCAATTCTACGAACGCCTGGGATGGCGCCGCTGCATGGCCAACACTGAAGGCATCGTATTCTTCCAAACAGGAGGCATGGCACTAGCCCTCTACCCGCGGAACGAGTTGGCAAAAGATGCAAACGTAACTCCCGAAGGTCAAGGCTTCAACCGAGTGACGCTCGCCTACAACACCCGCAGTCACGATGAAGTGGATGCAGTGCTGAAAGAAGCCGAAGCCGCAGGAGCAAAAATTCTAAAGCCCGCCGAGGAGGCCTTCTGGGGCGGCTATTCAGGATACTTCTCCGACCCAGATGGCTTTCTGTGGGAGGTCGCCTGGAATCCAGGATTCGCGATAGCAGAAGATGGAAGCATTCGACTTCCAGCGTAGCCGTTGATTCAAGGCTCAATCGCTCAATGACTCAATTCTTCTACGCCACGGCCCCCGCAGCCCGCGCCGCGCCCAGCGCCACAATCTTGCCATGGCCCTGCCCGAGCGAAGTAGCCAGCGCATGCTCCGCCCGGTTTATCACTTCGGTCACGATGTCCACCGGATCATAACTCTCTTTCACCACCGCCTCAGCCAGCCCCGCCGAGAATTCCATGGCATGCCCTTTAGCAGCCCCATCTTTTGCCGGCAAATGCACTCCCGCGATGATCTTGCGCAATTTCTCAACAGCCATCATCGCTTCTTTTTCGGCCGTATCCCCCAGAATGATCGCGATGGTCGTCGTGTCATAACGAAACGCTAAATCGTTCGTCCGGATGTTCGCCGCAAACTGTTGCCCAATCTTTTCCATCGCACCTTCGACCGCGGCCTCGCCATATTCCTTGATCAGAGCCGCGCTCCGCCCAAACTGCATCAGCAATACTGAAAGCGGCGCCGCATTCTGCACCGCCCGCTTGCTCTCCGCCAAAAGCAAATCAAGGTAAGATCCCCGTTTCAGCAGCCCCGATTTCTCTTCCGTCACCGAAAGATTCTTCACCAGCCGCCGCAGTCCGGCATTATTCAGCGCAATCACCATCTGATCCGCCAGCGTCTTCAGCACCACCGCATCGGTATGGGGCCAGGTCCGCGGTTTGTTGTGCATCAGCGCCAGCACGCCCACCGAATCCTCGCCATTGCTAAGCGGCAACGCCAGAATCGCCGACGTTCCCAGTTCCGCCAGCGCCTTGTGTGCAGTCTTCAGCTCCGCGCTCTTCTGCGCGTCGGCAATAATAATCGGCTCGGTCGAACCCATATCCTGCAGCGCGCAGAGTACCTCCTTGATCGCCCCGGAAGTTCCCGCTTTCACTCCCCGCCCGCAGAACTCCTGTACCGCCGTCGGCGCCGATCCAGGCGTCCGCATCAAAGCCACACATCGCGAGATCTCCCAGTGCCCGCCAATCTCGTTCACCGCCGTGGTCAGTACCGCCGGAGCCGTAGTCTGGTGATACAGCTTGCGCGTGATCTCCGCCACTCGAGTGACGTTCCGCATTTCCGCCGCCGGATCGGGGGCCGGCGGGGCCGCCGCCGCAGCTGGTGCCGAAGCCCCAGACGTAGCCGCCGCCGGCAGCGGCGTCGACCCCGCATAACTCGGCGTCATCCCCGCCGCCATGTACAACCGCTGCAAATCCTCGTTGCGCTCTTCTTCGCGCGGAAACAGTTCCTGAATCCTCTGCAGCCTTTCGACCGCCTTATTACGCATTCCATACTGCACCAGAATTTCCGCCTGCAGCATCAGATCCTGCAGCGTCGAGGCCCCCAAAGTCGCTTCCTGCGCCTGCACCGACTCAACCGCCGTGTTGCTTTGCGTAAATCGCGCCGCGATTGCCTTAAACTTGCTCTCGTCAACCTTGCCGTTCAACATATCCAGCCGTTTCTTGTGGCCGGATTCATAAGGATCCACTTCCGCCGCCCGGTCCAGGCACTCCGCCGCCTTCGCAAAATCTCCCGTCCCGCAGTACACATCAAAAAGCTTCAGCAGAGTCTGGCAGTAATCGCCTTCCCGGTTCGAAGCGTTGAACAGCTCGCCCAGAAACTCCAGCATCTCCGGCGATGCCTTCCGCGACGCCGTTACCTCCTGCATCACCGCCACAAACTGCCGCCGCTCGCCTTTTTTCGCCTGGAACTGCCCCAGCTTGCGCGCCAGCGCCACCGCAGCCTCGTCCTGATCCGAATCCGCCAGCTGTCCAATCAATGCCGTCACCTGCTGCATGCGGTTAGGATTCTGCTCAAACAGCTGCCACACCAGCGGCTCCGCGTCCGCATAGCGCCCCGCCGCCAGCAAAGCCTCCGCATAAATCTCCCGCAGTTGCGGCGAATTCTTCCCCGCGTTCACCTGCGCCTCAAGAATAAAGATCGCAGCTCCCACCTGCCCCTGCCCCAGCAAGCTCTTGCCGTAGGCCAGCGTGATCTCTTCGTCCGAGGAATCTTCCTGGTAAGCGCGCTCATACCACTGCGCCGGATCGCCGCCCGCCGTCGCAGCCAGCTGTGCCACCCGCTTGAACGCTGCCGCCGCAGCCTTGCTGTCGCCCAGTTCCGACGACAACTCCGCAACCCGCAAGAAGTTCGCCTGCACCGGCTCCAGCGCCACCACCCGCCCCAGCACTTCCAGCGCGCCCTTCTTGTTCTCCAGCTTCGCCAGATCGCTCAACGCGGATTCATAAGTGCCCACCGCCAGCTTCTTGTTCGATCCTTCCAGCAACTGCCCGAAGCGGAATTTCTGCTCCCAGGTCGGGCTGCCATGCCGCGCCAGCTTCTTATAAGTCAGGCTCGCCCGCGTAGCGTCTTCAGCCTTCACCTGCCGCTCAAACAATTCTCCCAACAGATTCACCGCATCGCGGGTCCGGCTCTGCGACAAACACAAATCGGCCGCCAGTTGCCGCACCGTATCGTTTTCCGGATCCTCACGCAGCACCAGCAGATATTCTTCCAGCGCCTCGGCGGCCTTCCCCTTTTGCAGAAGTTTTTCCGCGCGCTCAATGCGCTTGGTCATTTCGGCTCGGTCAGGACGTTTTGTGATCTCGGGCATGGGTAAGTTTTGGGCAGAGTACTGCTCCCTCGATTCTAGGAGCCGCTCCCACCCCCAGCAATCCGTAAGCCCCGCCCCCGATTACGAAAGTCACTGGAACCCCAGTGGTCAGTGGCCTGATCAATTGCCAGAAAAACCGAATCGTTCGCACTGGCCACTGACCACTTGTTTTGCTATCGTGCTGCATGCCTCAATCCCCAGACCTCGTCCACGAACAAGGTCTCCACCACCAACTCAGCGCCGGCCAGATGACCATGGTCGCCGTCGGCGGCTCCATCGGCACCGGACTTCTCCTCGGCTCCGCCGCCGCCCTCGAAGTCGCCGGACCCAGCGTAATCCTCAGCTACCTCGTCGCCGCCTTCATCGCCTACACGGTAGCCATGGCTCTGGGCGAGCTAGCCAGCGTGAATCCCGCCGCCGGCTCTTTCGGCGTCTACGGCGAACTCTACCTCAACCCATATCTCGGATTTCTCTGCCGCGCGGGATACTGGGCCTCCATCGCCTTCTCCATAGGAGCCGAACTCACCGCCTCCGCCACCTACATGTCTTACTGGCTCCCCGCGGTCCCCGGAGTAGCCTGGGTCTTCGTCTTCTCCGCCCTGCTGGTTCTGGTCAACCTGCGCAGCGTGCTCGCCTTCGGACGTTTCGAATTCTGGTTCGCCATGATCAAGTTCTCGACCATCGTGCTCTTCATCCTCGCCGGCACGGCGTTGCTCGTAACCGGCCGAGTAGCTCCGCAATACACCGCGCAAGGCGGATTCTTTCCGAAAGGTCCAATCGCTCCTCTGCTAGCAGTTTTCTTCGCCATCTACGCTTTCGGCGGGGTAGAGATGCTTGCCGTAACCACCGGCGAATCGCGCTCCGCAAAAGACATTCCCCGCGCCGCTCGCCTCACATTCTTCCTGCTGGCCGGCCTCTATCTCGCTGCCATCATCGTCTTGGTCGGAGTCATGCCCTGGAACCACGCCGGCGTTTCCGAGAGTCCATTCGTAAGCGTTCTCCGCCTAGCCAAAGTTCCAGCCGCCGCCTACCTGATGAACTTCGTAATCCTCACCGCCGCCCTGTCCGGCGCCAACGCCAAACTCTACGTAGCCTCCCGCCTGCTTTTCTCCATGGGCCGCACCGGATGGGCTCCCGCAAGCCTCGGCAAACTAAATGCCTCCGGTTCGCCGCGCCTGGCGCTGCTAGTCTCTTCCTACGGAATCGTAACCGCGCTCATCATCGAACACTGGGCCGCGCAGCGAGCCTTCCTCTACATCATGGGAGCCGCATTCTCCGGCTTGATCCTCTCCTGGGTCATATCGCTGGCCGCCCACGTAAGTTTCCGCCGCAGCCTGACTCCGCAACAGGTAGCCGCTCTGCCCATGCGCTCCCCGCTAGGCATGTGGGGATCGGTTCTAGGCTTCATCCTGGCCACAATCGCAGTCCTCCACACCCTCTTCGCCACCCGCATAAACGCAATAGGAGGCCTGGTCTTCTTCGCCGCCCTAACCGCAGCCTACGTCGTACTAAAACGCCGCCGCCAAGCCTAAGCAAGAGTGCAAAACTGCCGTGTCGGCAAGGAGGCCTGTGGAGGGACGGGCGCCTTCGCCCGTCCAGACCAGCGCAGCGAGTCGCAGCAGCGCCCAACTTTAGTCCTGCGTGGGATTCTGCATTACCAACGTGAGCCACACCACTACTTTCCGTTGCCAACCGCTCCCCCACTCCGCTAGCCTCAACAAGGGCTCAACCGTGACCATCGCAACCCTGCTGCGAAATTCCTCAAACCCCGGCGGATTCATCCTCTGGTGCCTCATCGGAATTTGCGCCGGAATCTACCTGTTCGTCCAAGGCTTCCGCCTGCTGCAGCGCCGCCGCCTCATCCTCGACACCCCAGCGTCAAAAATTCGCAGCGCCTCCATGGGGATGGTCGAACTCAACGGCCTAGCCGTCGGACCCTACACCATGGTCGCCCCCATCACCGCCCGCCCCTGCTACTGCTACCGAACTTTCGTCTGGGAGTGGAAACAGCAAGGCAAGAACAAGCAATGGGTCAAGGTAGCCGCCGAGTGCATGCACGTCCCGTTCTTTCTCGACGACAACACCGGCAAAGTCATGGTCGACCCACGCGGCGCCGATCTCGACCTGCATCAGGATTTCCATGAAGAATTCTGCGACGGGTTCTTCACCACTAAAGAAGAGGCTCCACCCAACGTTCGCAGTTTCCTCTCGCGCCACGGCATAAGCACCAGCAACAAAATCAAAGTAGAAGAATCCTGCATCAAGCCCAAGAACGCTCTGTTCCTGCTCGGCACGCTCGACGACAATCCCGGCCTCGAACTAACCCCCGATCCAGTCCATGACGCCGAAACCACGCCGCTCATCGTCGGCAATGCATTTTCGTTCTCCATCAACACAGAAATATTTCGCAGCGGGCTGTCGCCCGTGACCGGAGGCGACAACGGATTCAGCGGACTCTCTCTCTCCGGCGGACTTCAGCACAATCCAGCCTTCGACCCGATCTACGACAAAGCAATATCCACAACCCGGGCAACCCGCCCGTCGCCAGATCCCAGCGTAGCCAAAACCGCAGACCCGGCCACAGTCGCCGCCGCACTTCAGAAGGCAGGCATCTCAAGCCCCGCAGCCTGGGCCGCAGCCCAGGTAAACCCGACCGCCGGCGCGACATCCAACGCAACCGACGGCTTCGACCCACGCCCCGCCGTCGTACTAAAGAAGGGAAAGAACAACCCAACTTTCCTCATCTCCTGGCGCAGCCAGCGCGACCTCGCCCGCTCACTAGGATGGAAATGCGCCGTAATGATCTGGGGCGGCCCCGCGCTAGCTCTGCTAAGCCTCTACGTCCTGCTGGCCACATAACCCACCTGCTCTAAAGATTTCTTGTCATTCCGAGCAGCGAGGAATAGAGGCCAGGAATATAAGCAACTTTGTCATTCCGAGCAAAGCGAGGAACCTGCTTTCAGCGTCCATCTCCTCCACTCTAACCACGATCGCCCAAGCGTCCTCCCCGCGCAGCCAGGAAGTCGCCAGAACTGCGCACCCCCGCAGCCATAGAGCCCGGCACTAAGCCCGTAACCGCAGCCCACCAACCACCCCAACACGCTCTAGTACAATGACGACGTGAGTAACGCCGTTCGCATCGGAATCCTCGGAGACTTCAATCCTAAATTCCGTTCCCATCCCGCCACCACCGAAGCCCTGCAGCACGCCGCCCACAAACTCGATCTGAAACTAGAATCCGAATGGATCCCCACCCCATCGCTAACCACCCCAGGCGGGGAAAAGACTCTCGAAAGCTTCGATGGCCTCTGGGCATCGGCCGGAAGCCCCTACAAAAGTTTCGACGGCATGCTCAAAGGCATTGAATTCGCCCGCCGCCGCGACTGGCCTTTTCTGGGCACCTGCGGCGGCTTCCAGTACGCTCTAATCGAATTCGCCCGCAACGTCCTGGGCATAGCCGACGCCGACAGCGCCGAAAACAATTCCACCTCCAAAAACATCGTGATCTACCCCGTAGCCTGCGCCGTCACCGGCATCAAAGGCGACGCGCCAAAACTCTCCGGCATGGTGCCCGAGATCCGTCTCCGGCCCGGCTCCTACCTGCAATCGTTCTACGGCAAGGACCAAGAAGTCGTAACCGAAGAATTCTTCTGCAACTTCGAAGTCAATCCCGAGTACGAATGGGCCACCATGGAAGCCGGCTTTCCGATCGTAGCCCGTGGCGCCCAAGGCGAAATCCGCGCCATCGAATCCCCCACCCACCGCTTCTTCATCGCAACCTTGTTCCAACCCCAACTCTCCTCCACCGCCAAAAAGCCGCATCCGGTAGTCCTGGCCTTCGTCCAGGCAGCAGCCGACTGGGGCCGCAAAAAACTTGACGACAGCGTCCTCGAATAGTGGCACGTTTGTCATCCTGAGCAAGCGTTCGTTGCGCAGCGAAGGATCCGGGCGAACCGCGCGATGTGTCGCGCTTTTTGCGACACATTAATCGCGCGTTTGGCTCGCATCCTTTTAGGTCTTGATGCCGGCACAGTTACCAAAGTCTCTCCACAGCCACGTTCTAGCCCCAGCACCATACGCATCTAGAGCCCCCATATCGACGTTCATTAGACTTTCCTAAGCCCGAAAAAACGAGGCCAAAACTCAGGCGCGAAAACGACCGAGCGCCCAGCCCTCCCCTTATCGACCTGGAGTCGCGCGCGCAGAGAGGAGCCAAGCCATGCAGTGGATCAATTCATTCCGCATGTCGTTCACCACTCTGGTCAGCTACATTCCGATCATCGCGACCATCGTCACCTGCTTCTTCAGCGTGATCCTCGCCCGCGCCACCCTGCGTTATGTAGAAGCGACCGACAAAGGACTGGCCCTGGCCCGCGAAGAGTTCGAGCGCGAATGGTCGCCCGATCTGCACATCAAACTCGAACGCATCTCCACCACCGAAGCCAAAGTCGTAGTCACCAACCTGGCCAAGAGTTCTGTCCTGCTGCAATTGCTGCAATTGCGAAAAATCTCGCACGCCGTCCCCTTCGAGCGCTGCCGCCTCAACGATCCCCTGGTCGGCGGCATGACCTGGACCGAAGAAATGGGCAAGCGCATTCTCGCCTGCACCGGAAAAGAGTTCGAAGGTCCAATCGCCGCCTGCATCACTTTTTATTGTTCCGGAAGAATGTTCCGCACCGACTGGTTTCGCTCCCACATCCAGGTGCGCGATGGACGCATCGTCAGCCTCGAGCCCAGTAACATGCCGGCTCGCCGCGTGCGCGTGATCGATCGCAAAGGCCCGGAACGCCGCCGTGACTTCGTCCAGGACGTCACCGCCGACGTCGCCCCCAACAATCCGGAACAGAAACCAGAAGAAAACTTCTTCGTAACCGGCGCCTGAATCGGAGTCGAGCCAAAGCCGCGAATAAGCCTGAACCCGGTAACCATTACCAAGGATCGCGTCCGCGGCGCGCTTCGACTAAAGCTCCTTGGAAAATCGCCGATCTTCCCCACATGGTGAACCCAATCAGCTCCAACATAAGCCACACCAGCGAAGCCCCCAAACCGGCGCCACCAAGGCCTGAGCAACCGCAACAGAAAAACGCTCCTCAACCTTCCGACACCGTAACCCTGAAGAGCACCAGCACGGGCGACAGTCGATAAAGTTCAACCCCCTCGAACGGTTGAAGCAAGAAAAAATGGAGTGACCGGCGCAGTGCCGGTCACTCCATTTTTAGCCGGGATTGCCGCTAGTCGGCCGCTGCCCGAGCCCTACGTCTTCACAAACCGCAGCGAAGCCGAATTCATGCAATACCGCAGCCCCGTCGGCTGCGGACCATCGTCGAACACATGCCCCAGGTGCGAGTCGCATTCCGTGCATGCAATCGCAGTCCGCTCCATACCCAGGCTGCTGTCGCGTATCTCCCGCACATTCTCCTGCGCAATCGGCGCCCAGAAACTGGGCCAGCCGGTCCCGGACTCAAACTTCGTCGACGAACTAAACAGCGCATTGTCGCAGCAGATGCAGCGATAAATCCCCGTGTCGTGCAGATTCCAATACTTCCCGGTATAGGCAATCTCGGTATCGGCGTTCCGCGTGATCTCAAACGCTCCCGGCGAAAGCTGCCGCCGCCACTCTTCCTCGGACTTCACCACCTTCGCGATCTTCACCTTCCCCAAGCGCTTGCCGTCATCGGAGAACTGCACAATCGTCACTTCCCCCGGCTCGCCCTTCGCCTCCACCGCAATCACATAAGGCTTTCGCCACTTCCACAACAGCGCCCCGCCCAGCGCCGCGCCGACACCGGCCAGAAACACGCGCCGCCCAACATTCGTTTCACTCTTATCACTCCGACTCACCGAATCAAACATAGATCCTCCACTGCTACTCCTCGGTACTGGGTACTAGGTACTGAGCTACTTGCTGTAAAGCTCCGGAAATTCCTTCCGCAAATTCGCCACCTTCGGAGCATCGTTAAACACTATGTAAGGATCGCTCGGATGGATCGTCGCATAGTTCTGGTGATAATCCTCCGCTTCATAAAACGCCTGCAGCGGCACCACCTGCGTCACGATCCTGCGCGGATAAACTTTCGCCTGGTCGAGCTGCGCAATGTAAGCCTCGGCAATGTGTTTCTGCTCATCATTGCCATAAAAGATCACCGACCGGTACTGCGTGCCCTCATCCGGCCCTTGCCGGTTCAGCTCCGTCGGATCCAGCGCCACCGAGAAAAACACGCGCAGCAACTCTCCATAACTCACCTGCGAAGGATCGTAAACAATCTTTACCGACTCCGCATGCCCGGTCTCGCCGCTGCTCACCATCTCGTAATCCGGATTCTTTACCGTCCCGCCCGAGTATCCCGACGGTTGCGCTCTGCACCCCCTTCACATGCTGAAACACTGCCTGGATTCCCCAAAAACATCCTCCAGCCACCACCGCGGTCTCTTTACCCTTAGCCGTAGCCTTAACCTCATCCACTACCGGACTCGGCACCGCGGCGCTCGCCCCGCTTCCCGCGCGGCAAGCCAGCGTCCCCGCCAGCACCGTCAACATCATCGCCACCATTCGTACTGAAACTCTGGACATACCATTCCTCCCGGCCGAAGTCGGCCGTTGTCGTCACCCGTATTAGAGTTACGAGTCGAAAGGAAGTTTCGGATGTTTTCAACAAATGACAGGTACCATGGTGGGATTTCAAGCGCGGGCTTCGCCGCCGACCGCGCCAGCCCGCGCTCTCAAACAAACGCGCCGTGACCGCCCCGAAAATGAAGCCTCCCACGTGCGCCAGATAAGCCACACCGCCCGTCTGCGCGTGCGCCACCTGGCCGGCACTGAAGAGCTGAGTGAGAAACCAGAAGCCAATCAGCAGCGCCGCCGGGATGAATGTGATCTTCACGAAGATAAAGATCACCAGAATCGAGCGAATCCGGTCGCGCGGATAAGTAACCAGAAACCCGCCCATCACCGCCGCAATCGCCCCGCTGGCGCCCAGGTTGGGCACGGTGGAATGCGGACTGGCCGCAATCTGCGCCAGCATCGCGACGATCCCGCCGACCAGATAGAAGACCAGATAGCGCCCGCGCCCCATCGCGTCTTCCATCTCCGGTCCAAACGCCCACAGGAAGATCATGTTCCCGATGATGTGCGACCAGCTGGCGTGCATGAACATCGCCGTGAAGATCGTGATCCAGCCATGCCCGGAAAAAATCTGCGCCGGAATCGCCGACCACTGGGTCACGAACGCTTCGCCGCCCACCAACTCCCGCACAAACACGAAGACATTCACCAGGATGATGAGGATCGTGACCACGGGGACGCGCCTCGGACGCCGAGACACGTCCCCTAACGGAATCAATCCTCCCATCTAGTCGTCCTCCCTGTGGCAACAGCCGCTCGCTAAGCCGCCACCGACGACGCCGATCGCCGTCCCCGCAACCTTGCGCACTGCCAGCGACATCATCACCCGCGCCACTCCGCTGAAGATCAGGCTGATCCCGACCAGCGTGCCAATCGCCCACAACGAACTCGACGGCCATTGCAGGTAGATCATCGCCCCCAGCAGCAGCGTAACAATGCCATCCGTCAGCACCCAGCCCGATCCCTGCAGCGGACGCATCTTGAAAAACAAAATGATGTCCAGCACGCCCTCCACCAGAAACAGCGTTGCCAGCAGCAAAGTAAGCGAAGCCACGCCCACCAAAGGATGCACAGATCAAATACCCGCCGAAGCACACATAAGCAACGCCCACCAGAAGTTTCCAGATCATGCTGCCCGCGCCATGCGCGCGAAAAGCCAGCACCAGGTGGACCACGCCCGCCAAGATAATCAGCCACGCCACCAGCCCGGTAACCGCCACCGCGGCCAGAAGTGGCAAACCCACCGCCACCATGCCCAACACAATCAGCAAAACTCCCCACAAAATCGAAACCGTCGAAGCCTGCTTCACCACTCACCCGAAGTGTTCTGCGCCATAAAGCCCTCCTTAAACGCAACGGCCTAAGCCTACCGCAAAATGCCGCATGAATAGAAGGGATTCGTATGAGGACACGGTTTCCGGCGCCCCGCAACCAACCGCAGACTGGGGCAGCACCGTGGAACCTGGTTGCAACATTCGTCATCTTGGCTGCACAATCTTATCCAAGCCACTCCATTAAGAACGCCGTTTGAGTCTTCTGCGCCAACAACTGGGAGCCATTCTATGGGTGTCAGTGATCCAGAGATTCAAAAGAAGGTGTTTGGGCCTCGATGGCAACACGAAATTGAAAAGCAAAGCTGGCCACTATGGAAACGACTCATCCATCGCTTCCAACGCTGTCCAGTGTGCAGAGCGAAACTTCCGGGCCGAAAAGTTCAATGAGTGGTAACGCCCGTTATCGCCGATCGTGCCAAAAATTCTCTCAAGCCACAATTTTTATCCCTCTTCCCCTCAACCCCTCCCCGGGAGCCGAAATGGGCTTGTGGATTTCTCCGTTGAAAAAAGTTCCGGACGATCGTCCGCGGGGCGGGACAGGATGGCGAGAAATATCGACTTGGCTCGATACCCTCTCCCCCCGGGGGTCTATTGGAATCATCGGATTAGCGGGAAAATCTCCGCAAACTACGGACAACAAAAGAGTTAGAGGTCAAAATCTAGACAACAAACGGGTTAGGGCCGTTGTCGGCTGACTTGCCTGTACTGCCTTCGCCTCGATCATGATGAACTGATTTGGGGTGGGAGGCAAGGTTAGATGTCACAGGGTGGCTGTGGAAAACGAAAGCTTCGTGGGATAGTGCCGTGGAATCCCGTGTTTCGCAAAGGACGCGAAACATGGGGCACCCGGCTGAAGCCGGATTCTTTCTGTGGGGGACTTTTCGGCACGACTGAAGTCGTGCCCTTCCCGGTCTGTTCGACTAGCGGGATTACCTGTCGGCGTTCGTCAGTGCGAAATCGAAATCAGGATCGACAACAAAACCAAAGTCAAAGGCAGCGGACAGGAGTGTCCGCTCCACACGGGCCGTGGTGGCTAGCATCTGATTCCCCTTGACATTCGCCTTCCCTTCGCCAACAATGAGCCCATGGCGATCACACGCAGGCAGCGCGAAGTGTATGACTTCATCTCCCGCTTCGTGGCGGAGCATGGCTACTCTCCGTCGTTTGAAGAGATCGGCAACGGGCTTGACCTGAACTCGCTGGCCACGGTGCACAAGCACATCACGAACCTCGAGAAGAAGGGACTGCTCACGCGCGACTACAACCGCAGCCGCTCGATCGACCTGCTGCCGCCCAAGGGACGGCTCAAGCAGGCCATGAGCGTGAACACCGGCGTGATTCTGCCGCTGCTCGGGCGCATCGCCGCCGGCCAGCCCATTGAGGCGGTCGAGACTCCGGAGACCATCTCGCTTGCCGACTTCGTGCGCTCGAAAGAAGTGTTTGTGCTCGAAGTCCGCGGCGATTCCATGCAGGATGAAGCCATCCTCGACGGCGACTATGTGATGGTCGAGAAGCTGAAGACCGCACACAACGGAGACATCGTGGTCGCGCTTGTCGACCAGAGCGACGCGACCCTGAAGCGCTTCTACCGCGAAGGCGACAACATCCGCCTGCAACCTTCGAACGCAACCATGAAGCCGATTATCGTGCCTGCCGCGTCGGTGGAGGTGCAGGGCCGGGTGATTGGCGTGCTGCGGAAGTATTAAGGCCAGCAACCATGCCACCCCGATCTCGACTCAGAGTTCATTGCATCGCAGTGGTCTGCCTCTGTCTCGGCTTGGCCGGGCATGCCCAGAGCCAATCCGCGGCGCCCGGCGCTTCGATGAAGGAGAACGTTGTGACGAATCATGCAAGCGGAACGTTCGACGTGAAGCTGACGCCGCAGGCGGTTGAAGACGGGGATGCAGGCCTGGGAAGGATGTCGATCGACAAGCAGTTTCACGGCGATCTGGAGGGAACCAGCAGAGGATTTATGCTCTCCTCGGCGACAACCGTCGTGAAGGGTTCAGGGGGCTACGTGGCGATGGAGCGCGTCACTGGAAAACTGAAGGGACGCGCAGGCAGCTTTGTCCTGCAACACAGCGGTACGATGACGCGGGGTACACCGCAGCTGAGCGTGACAGTTGTCCCGGACTCCGCCACCGGCCAACTAGAAGGCCTCGCTGGAGAGATGACGATCAAAATCGACGCGGGAAAGCACTCTACGACTTCGAATACACCCTGCCGGAAACGCCCTGACTGCAGACACGAACGCCCGGGATTGCTCCCGGGCGATGTCTAGGTTATAGCTGAGGGCTCTGTGTTAGCCGACGTGACGGTCGAGCGCCTGGGCGATGGCTTCCTTGGGTCTGTAGCCGACGATCTGCTCGACCACTTGGCCGCCTTTGAACACCAGCAGCGTGGGGATGCCGGTGACTTTGTAGCGCATGGGAGTGGAGCTGTTGGCGTCGACATCCATCTTGCCGATTTTGATCTTGCCCTGATAATCCTTGGCAAGTTCTTCGACGATGGGAGCGATGGCGCGGCAGGGGCCGCACCAGGTTGCCCAGAAGTCCACCAGCACGGGCTTGTCTGATTTCAAAACGTCCTGGTCGAAGTTCGCATCTGTGACTTCGACGATTCCATTGCCTGCCATATATCTCTCCTCGGTTGTAACGTCGCGTTGTTCGGCAGACGCTCCATGTTTCGAAACAACGAGAGCTGTCGTGGCCGGGACCCGGACGAGCTAAATTTAATACGATCTTAATGAATACGATCTATGAATGCTGCCCCCAACCGGGGCCAACCTTTATCGTACCACCTGCCATTCGATGCGTGGGAGGGTGCGAAAGTCGCAAAAACCGTTTACGCGCGGATGGCGCGGCGGGCCGTGGTGGAGACGCCCCGATGGGATCGCGGCCGCGCATGGAGGCCAGGGATCCTTCGACTGCGTTTGTGGTTCGCATTCGCGAAGCACAAACTCCGCTCAGGATGACAGGTGTTCCTAAAAGATGAACTTTACGGCGGCCTGCATCAGACGCGGAGGCGCCGCGCTGACCACTTCGCCGAACGAGGAGCTGTTGATGTTGCCGTTCACCGAGGCCGGTCCGTAGAACTGGGCGTGGTTGAAGACGTTGAATCCCTCGAAACGGAACTGCAGGGACTTGGATTCAGTGAGCGGAATGGTCTTCAGCAACGCCATGTCGTAGTTGTCGATGCCGGGGCCGTAGAAGAAGCGGCGCTTGGCGTTGCCGGGCTCGCCCAGAGGCTGCAGACTGAAGAGGCTGGTATTGAAATACGGTTCGCCGTTGCGGGGATTGTGATTCAGCTCGAGCGGTCCCGGAGTGTATTCGCGGTTCATCGACGCCGTAGTTGTTGATGCCGTTCGGCTCGGCCCCGAGCAAGGAATTGTCGCCGTAGTTGAGAGGGTCACGGGAAAGCCGCTGCTGAAATGGGTGATGCCGGAGATCGTCCAACCTTTGGTCCAGCGATTGGAGGCGCCGAACAGATGTTCGAAGGGAAGCTCGTAGGCGTAGCTCACGACGAAGTTGTGCTTCACGTCGAAGGCTGACAAAGCACGGCTCAGCGCGGGATTGATGGGGTTGACCTCTTCTCCGACGTTCGAAGACTGGTCGATGCGATTTGCTGTAGGTGTAGCCGGCGAACAATTGCAGGCGCCCGCTGGTGTGGCGCAGACTGACTTCGAGCGCGTTGTAGTTGGAGTTACCGATTGTGGACTGGTTGGTGTCGCTGCCGAAATTGAGCCCGAGAGGACCTCGAGTTCCGTAGACCGGGACAGAAACTGTCTGGTAGATGTTGCCTTCGAGAAATGGTCCGCAAGGGGTTTGCCCGGTCGCGAGGATCGCGGGATTCATGAGTGAAGCACAGGGCGGGATTGCCGGGATTGGTTCGACCAGCACGAGCAGGCGATGACACTGGCTCCCACGTAACTGGCGCTGAATACCGTGTTGCGGCGAGAGCTGGCGCTCGAGGGAGAACATGTATTCCTCGGTGTAAGGAATGCGGTTGGTGGTGGGATAGGCCGGGATGCCGCTGATGGGCTCGTACTGCGACCAGTCGACGTTGGGGTCGGGATGGCTGCCGGAGGAGTTGAGCGGGGCCAATTGCACCGGGAAGTACTGGCCGCGCTTGCCCGGTTGAAGCAGAATGAAGGGCTGGCAAACAGCGGCGGAGTGGGACTGGTGTAAGTGGTGCCGTAAGGCGCGTTGGCGGCGAGTACTCCGATGGTGAGGGCTTCGATGGCTGTGTAAACATGCCGAAACCGGCGCGCAGGCTGGTTTGGCCCGGACCTCCGAGAATCTTGCCGAGAAGAGAATCTGAGTCTGCGCTGGGCGAGTAGACGAGGCCGACGCGGGGCGCGAAATCTTTGTTGCCCGGAGGCGCCAAGGTGCGGGGAACTCGTTTCCCGAGACCCATGGGATCGGTAGGGAAAAGGATTCCTTCGGGGGCTGTGGGAAAAACTACAGATTGTTTGCCGGGCTCGAGTGTTGCGACTTGATTGTATTTTTCGTACCAGGGCTCGATGCGGTCCCAGCGCAGGCCATAGTTGAGCGTGAGATTGGGCCGAAGGCGCCAACTGTCCTGGGCGTAGAGGCCGAGATATTTGTTGCGTCCGTAGAAAGGATTGGAGCTGGCTCTGGTTGTATTGGGTGGGAGCGCCGAGCAGGAAGTCGGCGAAATCGAGATCCGGTCTGGCTGCCGAAGAACAGGAAACTGCCGTTGAACTGGGCGATCGGATTCGTGTTGACCTGGTCGTAATGAAACTCGCCGCCGAACTTGATGGTGTGGCGTCCCGCAACCTTGGAAAAATTGTCGAGCCACTGGTAGGTATTGTTGCGCTTGCTTGAGTTCGTTGGTGTTGGTGCCGATGGAGTAGTTGTTGAAGACTATGTTCTCGACTCCTTCGGTTTGCGGCGCGAGGGGCACGATGCCTGCGCGGTGCCGGGACTGGAATCCCTGCGATGCGAGGCTGACGCCGAGTCCGCCTTGCGGACGGCCGAGGTCGTTGGAATGCGCGCAGGAAGCTGAAGCGGAATTCGTTGACCGCGGTCGGGCTCAGAGTTTTGGTGTTGCCCAGGTTGAACAGCTGCGCGCCGCCGAGATTTATGGCGTTGAAGCCGGGGACGTTCGCTCCGCCCTGCGCAATGGGATAGGGATTGTTCTGCGAGATAGTTGTCGAGGAAATAGTAGGCCGAGAATCAGCCCCCAGCGCGTGTTGGCGTCGAAGCGCAGCGCGCCTTTGTCGTCGCTGAGCGTCTGGTTGTTGACGGAGGTTGCAAACTCGTTGCCGGGGAGATTCGGGGCGGGAATGTATTGCAGGAGATGCTGCGCCGGAGCAGACCACTTAGCGGGGGAATTTGCAGCGTGGGGAAAACACATTGCGCGGACTGGCGCATGAAGCGGGATAAGTCGGGCAGCCTGTGCTGGGGCAGGTTCCGCTGGAAGGAGGAGGCTGCGTCTCACCCTGAGTGAAATAGTACGGCTCTTGCGGCGTGACCATGTAGCCGAACTGGTTTGTAAGCTGACCAGCCCATGCGGTGGAGGAACCGTGACTGGTCGTGGGAATCGTTACCTGCTGCTGCACCCCGTTGATCTTTACGGACGTGGTGGTCGTAGAGCGAACTGGCCAAGTCTGAGAGATCGCCGGAGCGATCGGCGGTGGAGGGAACGGGAATCAGTCCGGTGTCGACGCCCTGAGTCTGGCGTGTGCCCTGATAGTCGGCGAAGAAGAAAATCTTGTTTTGTTTGACCGGGCCGCCGAGCGTGCCGCCGAATTGGTTCTGATTGAAGGAGCCGCGAGTGGGAGAGAAATAATTGCGCGCGTCCAGATTGGTGTTGCGCAGAAATTCGAAAAGGTCGCCGTGAAATGCGTTGCTGCCGGACTTGGTAATGACGTTGATCTGTCCGCCGCTGTACTCGCCGTACTCCGCATCGAAATTGTTGGTGAGGATTCGGAACTCGGCGATGGAGTCGAGATTGGGGATGATGGCGGTGCCCATGTTGACGTCTTCTTCGGACGTCGCTGCCATTCACCATGAAGCTGTTGGCGAATTCGCGCTGGCCGTTGATGGAAATGGTGCCGGGATTCAGTCGCCGGAGGGCGAGAAGGCGCTGGCGCCTACGTCCTGCACCGTGCTGGAGGTGATGGAGGTAGCGGGAGCGACGCCGGACTGCAGCGCGAGCAGATCGGTGTAGCTGCGGCCATTCAGGGAACGGCGGTCATGGTGGCTCGCTGTATGACTTCGCCCATCTGGGAGCTGGAGGTCTCGACATGGGCCGCGCTGTCGCTGACTGTGACGGCGATCGATGCGCTCCCGACCTGCAGCACAACATCGAGCAGAAGCGCGCTGTTGGTGTCGAGCACGATTCCGGTACGGCGGTAGGGCTTGAAGCCGGGGTGGTTGACTTCGAGAACATAGCTGCCGACGGGAAGGACCGGGAAAGTGTAGGTGCCGCGGCCATCGGTCAGTGGCAGATTGCCGGACGCCGGTACTGGTGTTGAGCAAGGTGACGGACGCGTCGGCAATGGCCGCACCGGAGGGGTCTTTGACGGTGCCCGAGATGCTGCCGCCGACGCCGGCAAAGCCGTACCCCAGCAGAGCAGAGAAAGAGGCACAGGCAGCGCAGAGCGCTGGTGGCGAGGGCTCGGCATAGTTGTTGGGAATGGGAGCCGGGAGCTGCGGGTCGCACTCGGGTTGGGCGATCGCTCTAGTTGCAATCGAGTCGCATCTGGGGTTAAGATCAATTCCTCGGTTGTGAGTCTTCTGGGTCATAAGGGATGAATTTGGAGTTAAGCTAGTTGCAATCGAGTCGCATCTGAACTACAGTCTTGAGTCTGACGGATGTCGCCCGCATTCCGTCAAGAGTCGGCGAAAGAATTCCGTCGCAGCGCGGTTGCGACCAGTTGCGACGGCTTGCGACATCAGGAGGGTCGCTATGCCATTACCGCAAACCGAAATCCCGGGCCGGCTGCAGTCCCATCTCGCCGACCGCGGAATCCGCATGACCGGACAGCGCCGCGCGATTCTGCAGGTGATGGAAACCGCCACCAAACATCTGGATGCGGCGCAACTTTTGCGCAAGGCGCAAAAGCTGGATGCCAGTGTGGATCGCAGCACGGTTTACCGCACGCTGAAACTGCTCAAGCGGCAGGGCCTGATCGACGAACTCGACCTGATGCACATCCACGGCGAGGGACACTACTACGAGCGCAAGTTGAACCGGGACCACATCCACATGGCGTGCCTGCGTTGCGGCAAGATCATGGAATTCGTCAGCGATATTTTCGAGAAGCTGAAGGGGCAGGTGGAGAAAGACTGCCGGTTCCGGATTGTGGTGTCGCGATTGGAGATTGGCGGGTACTGCGCGGCGTGCTCGAAATAGGAGCGGGGCGGGCTTCGCCCGGCGGACAGCCGAGGACGGCTGTCCCCACATTGATTCCCATGAAGGGTCCAATAAAAAAAGCGCCCCGAACTTTTCAGTTCAGGACGCCTCGGCAGCCCTCCCCCAGAACTGCCAAACCACGAAATGGATAGTAGTGAACCAACGAATTAGTGTAAACGTCACTTTGGTAACGGGATTTTGCCGGGTTTGGGAGGGTGCTGATTCGGTGCGCGGATGGGATCTTAGCCGGCGGCAGAAGACAGAGGCCGGGGCGTCGTGGAAATTCCATGCGAGGCCCGACTGCACTGCATGCGAGCATGGGGTCCCCTTCGGCTTCGCTCAGGGCAGGCTTTAGACTGCGGTTGCGCTTCCGCGAAGCACAACCTCCGCTCAGCATGACACAGCGCGGGGGTGACGGGAAATTATGGTTGCTTGTGCCAGGTCTGGCCGTCATCCGGCGTGATCCAGACTTCGGCGGCTGACGTGGTCACGCTGCCGTTCCGTGGGTCTGAGAACTTTATGCTGAGAATGTCGCCGGTTAGAACGAGGCCGGCGGCAGAGGGAAGCACGCGGGCCCAACTGTTGCCGGCATCGACGGTGTGATACAGCGTTCCACCGGAACCTCCGGCCCAGACTTCAGTGGCGTTGGAGGATACGGAAAGGGCGCGAAAGATTGTGGGCACGGCCGCTGACTGCTTAGCCTTTTTTAGCTCAGCTTGCTTCTCTCCCTCGGCAGAGCCTCCGGGCTGCGCTTCGGCAGTTGAATCGGCTTGTGCTTCGACCATGGTCATTTGCGTTTTCTGACGGCCATCGAGCGCTGGGTCATCCACCGCGATGTTCACATCCAGCCAGGTTTTGCCAGCATCGAAGGAGTGCTGCAACTGGCCACCAGCGTTAATGGCCCAGCGGGGCGCCGGAGGGCCTTTCAGGAGACTGGGATCGGGGTGCAGCGAAGGCGCGGGTGCCCTGGTGAGAGCGTCTTGCGGCGAAGCGGGTTTTGCTTTGTCGACGCGGTTCGCATAGGCCGGGGACTGCTCCGCCGCTTTGCTTTGAATGAGCTGGTCTTGCATCTGGCTCGTGGCGGTGACTTGGGCAGTCTCGGATCGCGCTTCGACCGCGGGCAGGGCCCTGGCGGCGGACCGGGCAGGCTTGTTCTCGGTTGACCTGGTTTGAACGTTGGGGACGGCCACTGCCTCGGCAGGCTTGACGCCTGGAGCCGGAACGGCAATCGCCGGTTTCGCTTGGGGGATGTTCGATGCGAGTTCGCTGCGCTGCTGACGGTGGAATTGTATCACTCCAATCGAGGCGATCAGCACCACGCCTGCTGCGACTGCGGCCCAGCGCCAGGTTGATCCGCCAAGAAGGGGCCAGCTGAACCAGTTTTCGCTACTATGCGCCGCCGGCTGCACATCGACTTGCGGGGGAAGAGCTAGCGAGACTACTTCGCGGCACTCGCCGCAGAGCGCCAGGTGCTCAACCACATGGTTCCGCTCAGCGCCGGCCAGAGACTGCTCGGCGAAGGCGGTGAGCAGATCGGCATCGGGATGCGAGTCTGCGACGGGTGACTGCAACCGCTTTATAACGAGTTTTGGAACGCTTTCCATTGGTAGCTATCGGCGCGGCCGAAACCGCGCCCTTGCAAAACTAGTCGCCAACCTATCTGGAGCCTTCGCGGGTCCTGACTTGCACTTCCTTCTCTGAGAACGCTCGTGCCAGGGAATCTTGCGCGAGACTGCGGCGAATATCTACCTGCAGGTCGCGGACGTCCATTTCGAGTGCCTCTTCGACCTGGCGGCGGGACATGCCCTGCTGCATCATGCCGGCCAGGATTTTCTTGCGCAATGACTTAGCCAGCTTGTCGACTTTACGGCTGATGGTGGACTCGTGCACGCCCAGCATGCGGGCAATTTCGGCGAGGGTGCGTCCGTCGAGATAATAGGCCGCGAGCACCGTGCGGTCCTCGGGGTCGAGCGCGGCCAGGGCCGCATTGGTGGCGGATTCCAGGCGGGAGTCGGCGGAAGGCAGCGTCTCCGGCTGGGGCGCGGCGAACTGCGCGCCCTCGTCGCTTTCTTCGTCGAGGCTGACTTCACGTTTGGTGCGGCGGTAGCGATTTACGAATTCCTGCGCCAGCACGGTGCGAAGCCAGCCTTCGAGCGATCCGCGGCCGGTGAAAGAGGCCAACTTGGAAAGGCGCTCGCCGTTGCGGGTGGTGGTTCCATAGAGCTCAGCATAGAGGCTGTCAGCCAGTTCGCGGGCGGCCGAGTCTTCGCGCGCAATACGCAGCGCCGACTGATAGAGTTTTTCACGATAGCGGGTGAGGAAAAGTTCCCACGCGGAATTGCTGCCGGTGGCGCAGGCCTGCGCTAGCGCGAGTTCGTCGATACGCAGGGTGAGAAGAAAGGTGCGAGCATCCGCGCGGGTCGCGCCTGCAGGCAGATACTTCATAGCCACTTCGCAGAGAATTACCGCAAAAGATTCGCGGGTGAGTCCGATCTTTTCGCAACCGCTTTTCGCGTGGAGATCCGCCAGCAGATCGGAGACGGCCGAGTGCACCGAAGCGGAGATCGGTTTGGTCGAGCGCATGTAGATAGAGATGAGAGTACGACGAAAATCACCCCGATGCCACTAGAAGCCTTCTCGCGAGAGTCCACGCATTACGCAACCAACCTCAGGGCTAAAGCCCAATGTAAAGAATCGATTTTTGACGCAGGCTCCAAGGCCTGCTCCACCCACTAATTTGTTAGACGCTTGAAAAGTGAATTTTAGCCGCAAGGCTTGAGTTCTTTTTCGTTCTTTTCCCGAAGTCGAGATGGGCGATGCGAGATGGGTGGTGCGCCCCGGGGAGCTGGCACAACAGCCTCCTGGGACCGGGGCGCACCTGCCCGCCACGGGGAAGGCTCTGCGTCCGGTTCTTTGTGGCGTAAAGAAGCTGCTCTTCGACTGGTTTTTCTCCTTGTTACGAAATCCGAAATTTCCTGGCGAGACAATTTACCGTTCGTGGTTTTGTGGTAGCTTGCCGTCGTTGTATTCCAAAGGCGCGAGATAGTTCCCCCATCGCCAGATTGAGCCGGAATCATCCGGCTAGACGAGACGTTCCCAACGCTTCCCCCCAAAGGAGCTTGGTCATGACTGACTTCACCAAAGTAAAACTTGGCAAACAAACCGCTCACCACGACAACCGCGTACCCATGCTGAGCAAGTACACAGCGAGCCTTCCTCCCGCGCCGGCGGCCGTAAGCTATGACAGCAAAGTCACCGACCTGGGCATGATGTTGAACAACACGCTGGGAGATTGCACCTGTGCCGCGGTCGGCCATTGCATTCAACAATGGACGGCGGAAGCGCAAAAGAAACAGATCATCCTTCCCGATCAGGATATTTTGAAACTCTATGAGATTGTGGGGCACTACAATCCCGACAATCCCAAATCAGACCGGGGCGCGGTCGAGATCAACGTGCTCAACTACTGGCTGTCGAACCCGGTGGCAGGGAACAAACTGAGCGCGTTTTGTGCGATCGAGCCGCAGAATCTCGATGGCATCAAGGACGCCGTATACATCTTTGGCAACTGCTACATCGGTCTGCAACTGCCGCTGTCGGCGCAGAAGCAGACGGTGTGGACAGTTCCGTCGGGCGGACCCAACGGTCAAGGAGCGCCCGGTTCCTGGGGAGGCCACGCGGTTCCGATCGTCGCCTACAACGCGCGCGGGCTCACCTGCATCACCTGGGGCCAGTACATCACCATGACCTGGCAGTTCTGGAACGCTTATTGCGACGAGGCCTACGGGTTGCTCAGCCCGGACTGGGTCGAAGCCGGGAAGACGCCCAAGGGGTTCAACTGGCAGCAACTCGTGACTGATATGAGCGAGTTGGAAGCTGCCTTCCCGAAAGGCCATCCGGTCGCGGCCTAGGGAAATCTGGATTTGAAGTGCTTGGCTCCTGATGCTAGGAGCCAAGCACTTCCCTTATTTTTGGCGTCTTATTCTGTGCGGGGGCCGCGGAAGCAAATCCGGCAAGCCAATCTAGCCAATCCAGGAGGATAAACAAATGGCAGAGCGAGCATTCACCCCTTCGCATCACGTTGATGTCGAAGATCTCCGGCTAAACTACGATCCCGAGCACCCGCAAGAGCGGTTCAAAAAAGCGGGCGTCGAGGCTGCTTTCCTGAGCGAGAGTGAGCGGCTTCCCAGCATGGTTCCGTGGCCTGCCGCCACGAAGCCCACGCCTGAACCGCTGAAACCGGCTCCGGCTGAAAGCGCCGACTTGTCGAAGTTTGAGGGCTACGATGCCGTCGTCGTCACCTGGACGTCGGCCGAAGCCGCCGCACTGGCAGCGCTGTTCACACCCGGCTTCCAAGTTTCCCAATGGTATGAGTATCGCCACGATGTAGCGAGTTACATTCCGCTGGTCACTGGGTCCACTGCTCCCTTCAACGACAAGACAGCGGACATGGCGCGCTACTATCACAGTCTCGGCTTATACTTTCCGTGCCGCATTGGGCAAGCCCGCGTCTTGTTAATGAAATCGGGCTTGCACCTCGACTATGACGGGCCCGCGTACCCGGTCAGAAAAATGATCACGGAGGTGGTGCAAGCCGTACAGCCCAAACTTTTCATCACCACCGGGACCGGCGGAGGAATTGGGAAAGAGGTTACGCTGGGGGATGTTGTCATCGCCGGCCATACCAAATTTGACTGCGTGACCCAGTTCAAGAGTGAGCCGTGGGCGACGGCTTCTTATGCCACGTCTCCCATCCCAGCCGACGCGATTGCAGCGATTACTCCAGCGCTCACCAAGGTCAATGCTTCGAAAATTTCGGGGGCACTGCCCGTTCCCAGGTTGTGGGACACAGCCAAAGATACTATTGTGACCACTGATTTCTTCGGCTTCGACGATTCCACTGACTACTACAAACTTCAGGGGCTGGGCCAGGCTTGCGACATGGGGGATGCCATGGTGGGCAATGCCTTGCAACAATTTCCGAAACTGAAGTGGCATGCGATACGAAATGCGTCCGATCCGCAGATACCGAATCCATCGGGCGACATTGAGCAAGCCAAGCAACAAGCTGGAGAGATTTACTCGAAATACGGCGCCTTCACCACGGCAGCGAGTGTCATTGCCACTTGGGCAGTGATACAAGCCAGCTTCGGCCATTAGACCCAATCGCCGGTGGAGGGACCGGTTCACGCTGGGCCTCCACCGGCATTCAGGCTGGTTCCGTTTGGATTCTCAGCTAGTGCTTAGTTCTCCGGGCCGTGGCTCTCGTACCAACTGCGCCAGGCCTCGGAGTCGTTGGGCAGGTGTTGTTTGGTGATGTCGGCCAGAGCCTGGAAGGCCCAGGCGCGAGTTTGAGCATCGAGGGCGAGATCGGCGGAGTAGTCGATCAGATGCGGCACGGCGATGAGGCGCTGCTCGCGGCTCAACATGCCAGACTGTGCCAGGCTGCAGGCGGCGTGTTCGCGCACCACCGGCGATGGATCATTGCGCATGGTTTCGAGCAGGGGCGCGATGGTCTGTGTTGTTCCTACTAGAGCCAGGCCTTCGACGGCCCAGCGGCGCGTGTCTTCGTCCTTGTCTTGTTTGTCCTTGTGTCGATCCGTGCCGGAATTCTTGCCGGGATCTTTCAGGTGTGTGGCCAGCACCTGAACGATGCGCTCGGGCTCGACCCCGCGGTTGCCTAGCAAGCCCAGAGCCCACAGGGCCCAAATTTTTTGCCGGTGATCGCGGGAGTCGGCCTGCCGCACCATGGCATCGACCGTGGATTCGGTCTTGGTGAGCCCATAGGCAGCGAGCTGCACTTCGATGGCGGAGGAGCGAACGCTCAGGTTGCTGGAGTTGAGGGCGACCGTGGTGAGGTCGTCGAGTTGCGAATCCCATTGGAGGTGACCGCGCCAGGCATCGCTGCGCGACTCGATTTGGGTTTCGAGCTGGGTTTCGATCTGAGTAGTGTCCGCAGTGGAGTGGCTGACCGCGCGCTCGAGAAGCAATTCCGCTTGTTTCTGCGGTCGCTGGTTATCGAGATCCGTTTCGGAGAGTTCCGCGCCGGAGAGTTCAGAATTCGGCCGCGATGAAAACAGGCCGGTGGTTTTTCCCCAGACGGCGACGGGACCTCCTCCGATCGCGAGCAGGAACGCTAAGGCAACTCCCGCTATCATGGCGACGGAGTGAAGCGCGCCCCAGGTTCGGGGCGACGGTTGACGCTCGCGACCCGCCTGCTCCGGCGGGTTGGGTCGAAATACATCCATAGCCTCAGTTTAGGGACCGCCCGTAATAGGGTAAAGTTACTTCTGTGTCCCGCCCAATTGTGGTTCGATGCAAGGTCGCGGCCGCGTGCGGTTTTGGAGGAAATCATGATGGAGAAATGGAATTGCCTGCGCCGTTGGGTGCCGGCTTCGCTGGTTCTGATAATCGTTGCTCTGATAATCACCGCTGTCGCTCTGGCTGCGGGAGGGCCGGGATATAAGGTTGTGACCACTTACAAGGTGGGCGGCGACGGAGGCTGGGATTATCTGATCGCGGATGCGGCGGCGCGGCGGCTGTACATTTCGCGCGCTACGCACGTCATCGTACTCGATCTCGATTCCGGAAAAACCGTGGGCGACATTGCGGACACGCCCGGAGTGCATGGTATCGCGCTGGCACCGGAGTTGGGCCGCGGCTTTGTCAGCAACGGCCGCGAAGGCACGGTCAGCATTTTTGATCTCAAAACGCTGGCGACGATGAGCAAAGTGAAGGCGGGCGAGAATCCGGATGCGATTCTTTACGATCCGGCTACCCGGCGGGTTTTCACGTTCAACGGGAAAAGCCAGGACTCAACCGCCATCGATGCGGCTCAGGGCACGGTGCTGGGCACGATCAAGCTCGACGGCAAACCGGAATTTGCCGCCAGCGACGGCAAGGGCGAGATTTTCGTGAACATCGAAGACAAGAGCGAATTGACGGCGATTGATCCGAACAAGCTGGTGGTGAAGTCGACGTGGCCGCTGGCGCCTTGCGAATCGCCCTCCGGATTGTCGATGGACCGCAAGCATCGGCGGCTGTTTGTGGGCTGCGATAATAAGATGATGGCCGTGGTGAATGCGGATACGGGTAAGGTGTTGGCCACGCCAGCAATCGGTGACGGCGTGGACGCAACCGCATTCGACGAAGAAACCGGCTTGGCTTTTGCATCGTGCGGCGGCGAAGGCGTTTTGACTGTAGTGCGGGAGGAGTCGCAGGAGAAATTCAGCGTGGCGGAAAATGTTCCGACGCAGGCCGGGGCGCGCACCATGGCACTGGACTCGAAGACGCACAATGTGTATTTGGTGACGGCGAAGTTTGGTCCGCCTCCGGTGGCTACGGCGGATAATCCGCATCCGCGGCGGAGTATTTTGCCGGATAGCTTTGTGGTGCTGGTGGTGAGCAAGTAGAAGCTTTTCACCACAGAGTCACAGAGAAACAGAGACACAGAGAAGGCAAAGAAAAACCATGAAGAGGTATTAGAGGTTTTCTCTGTGCCTCTGTGGTGAAAAGGTCTGAAGGTTAAACTCCGAACTCGAACGACCGTTCGGTTGTCATCTTTCCATTTGGCGTGTATTATCTCTCCACTTTAGCTGCTCGCTTCCTCCGCCTTCACCGCGGCATCGAATTGGTTCACGAGGTTAGGTTCCGAATTCATGACGACTTTGGATGACAAGTTTTTCCAGGCGCGGGTCACTAAACGCGTCGACTTCGCGCCTGACCTGTGGATGTTTCGCATCCAGCCCGGTGGTGAGTTCAAGTTTTCTCCCGGACAGTACGCCACGTTGGGGGTGGAACACGACGGCAAGCGCACGGAGCGTCCGTACTCGATTGTCTCAGCTCCTTTTGAAGGTGAAATCGAGTTTTTCTTTGAGCTGGTGCCCGAAGGGGCGCTCACCCCGCGGCTGCACCAGTTGCAACCGGGCGATGGATTGCTGATGCGCAAAGTGCCGAAGGGCAAATTTACGCTCGACACGGAGAGCGGGCGCAAGCATCATTTGCTGGTTTCGACCGTCACCGGAGTGGCTCCGTTTGTCAGCTTTGTGCGCGCGCTGTCGAAAGACTGGAAGGAAGGACGCTTCGACGGCAGTCACAAACTTTATCTGCTGAACGGAGCCAGCCGCCCGTGGGAGTTCGGCTACAAAGAAGAGTTGACGCAGTTCGACGCGGAACTGCCCTGGTTCAAGTATGTGCCGACCGTGAGCCGTCCGTGGGATCACGCCGACTGGCCGGGGGAGATCGGCCGGGCCGACGACATTCTGCGCAAGTATGCCGACCACTGGGAACTCGATGCTACCAATACGACGGCGTATTTGTGCGGACATCCTGACATGATCGCGAACAGCAAGGCGATCCTGAAGCGGCGCGGGTTCCTCGACAAGACGGGGGTTAAGGAAGAGATTTATTGGATTCCGGCGAAGTAGTACCCAGCACCTGGTACCTAGTTGCTAGTAAACAGGCTCTCGACTAGATGCCTGCGGTCATGCTTCGTCTCTCCAGCAGCAGCACGTCTCTCCACGTCTCGCCGAGTTTGCCGATGCGTTGCCTTTTCCCAACTTCGCGGAATCCGCAGGACTTGTGGATGGCGATGCTCGGAGCGTTTTCGGGAAAAATTCCGGCTTGCAGCGTCCACACTCCGCACCGTTCGGATTCTTCGATCAACGCTTTCAGAAGAATTGTGCGAGTCCATGGCCCCGCGCTGCAGCGGCCACGTAGACGGAGACCTCCGCGACTCCCGAGTAGACGCGCCGAGCAGAGACCGGGCTGAGCGCGGCCCAGCCTACGACCTGGCCGCTACTGCGCCCAATCAGGCGGCAATCCGGGCGATGGCTGCTGTCCCACTTCTCCCAGTCAGGGAGCAGGGTTTCAAATGTTGCCTGGCCGGTGGCGATGCCCTCAGCGTAGATTTCGCGAACCGCGGGCCAGTCCGAGGGCTGCATGGATGTGATCTTGTAATCCATCGCGAGTCTAGCTTTCGGCAGGCGCGAAGAAGACCAGGACTTCGATCTCTTCGGTGACATCGTAGAAACGGTGCCCGACTTCGGCTGCCACGAAGATCACGCTGCCTCCGGAAACCTCGCGGTCTTCGAAGCCGGCCTTGAAGCGGGCGCGGCCACGAATCACGTAGTAAATCTCGTCTTCGCGATGCGGCTTCTGATGGTCTGTGCCTCCGGCGGGCAGAACATAGAGGCCGGCGCTCATTGCAGGTACTCGCATAAATTCGCGGTATGGCCTGCCGCTCACAGCTCGCTGCTCGGCGATCTCGGGAAGGGTGGCGAAGAAGGTTTTCATAACTCTTTAATCCTTAATCCCTCAAGCGAAGATGCCTCCGAAAATGAGATCGGTAAATTGCGGAATCAGGTTCTGCGCCTGCAGTTCGCCCTCCGGCTTATACCACTGATAAATCCAGTTGATCATGCCGAGCAGAGCAAAGGCGGCGGCGCGCGGGCTAACCCTCCCTCTTGCGTGATGTTTAGCTTTTTCTTGGACCTCGGTCATCAGGCCTTCGAGGAAGTGAATGTAATCCTTTTTGCGGATGTTGATGCGCTTGCGCAGGGCCGGCGGTAGGGGATGGTTTTCGTGCAGCATGACGGTGATCTCGCGGTCGCGGGGACTGAGCACGACTTCGATGTGCAGGCGGATGAGGGCGCGCAGGCGCTCCTCAGGGTCGGCGATGCCGCGCACAGGATTGAGCACGCGCTGCTCAGTAATCTCCATGGCGTGGTTCATGATTTCGTAGAGGATTTCGTCTTTGCTCTGGAAGTGGTGGTACAGCCCGCCTTTGCTCAGCTTGAGCGCCGCCGCGACGTCGTTCATGGAAGTCGCGTCATAGCCACGCTGTTGGAACAGGCGTGCGGCGGTGCGCAGAATTTCCTGGCGGGAATCGACCACGGTCTCGCGGGTCATCGGGTGACATGGTAAACAGTTGCGGGCGGGATTGCCAATGGACTGCCGGCCATCCCGGGAACGTTTTTACTTCCCGTTTGTGTCGGGCAATGTTAGTTTGTCGGAAACCAACGACAGGTTGGATCGCCAGCCGATGGAAACCGGGCCCCGGGTCGAGCCGAAATTCAGTTGTGAGGGTGACGGGATGCAAGAGGCGAGAACGCGGTGCTGTCGCTCCCTGATCAGTTCCGCTGCGACTGGATTGTTTCTCTTCTTGCCGCTGGCCTGTTTTTCTCAGAGCACGGTAAAGCCTCAGCCAGAGATTCCATTCGCCGACGACCTGAAGAAATATCCCGGATTGCTCACCGAGTTGACACATCTGGTCGAAGCCCTCAAGAATAATGTTCAACTCCCTCCGGTACGCTCCGAGAGCCCGTTGTTGCCACGCCTGCCGATGACGACCACCTATTATGTCGCCTTCCCAAACTACGGCGAGACGGCCCATCAAACGGTGGAAACGCTGAGGCAGGAACTGCAGGCGAGTGCGGTGCTGCGGGATTGGTGGCAGCACGGCGAACTGAGTTCGACGGGACCGAAGCTGCAGGATTTCCTGGAAAAATTCTATGAGGTCTCGCAGTATCTGGGTGACGAAATAGTCGTATCCGGCGAAACAGGCGGGGCGCACGAAATGGGCGCGGCAAGTCACAAATTGCTTATCGTTGCGGAGCTGCGCAAGCCTGGATTAAAGAACGTTCTTGAACAGATCCTGAAGGAAAGCTCCGTCGAAACGCAGCCGGGGGTGCGTGTTCTGGATCTTCAGCAGTTGGCTCAGGCGAAAAGTGGCTCTGGCGCGCAGCAACTTGTGGTGCTGGTGCGCCCGGATTTTGTCATTGCCGCCGAAAGTCTGGAGGCATTGCGCGGATTCAATGCCGTTCTGGATGCCAGGAAAACAGATTTTGCCTCGACGCCTTTTGGGCAGCGTCTGACGGAAGCCTATCAAGGCGGGACGTCCGCCGTGATGGCTGCCGATCTGCACACCATCTTGAGCCAGATTCCGCCCGGAACGCCGCAGAATCAAAAGATCTTTGATCACACGGGTCTTAAAGATGCGAAGTATGCGGTCTGGGAGTATCGGCACCGGGCCCAAGGATCAGAGGGTCGAATGGAATTGAGTTTTGTGGGCCCGCGCCATGGCATCGCGTCGTGGCTCGCGGCTCCTGCGCCGCTCGGCAGCCTGGGCTTTGTCTCATCGCAAGCCTCCATCGTGAGCAGCGTAAACCTTAAAAATCTGGGAGAGATCTTCGATGACATCAAAGACATCTCTTCCTCTTCGAATCCAAACGCCCTCGCCACCCTAACCCTCACGGAACAGGCAATGCATATCAGTCTCAAGGACGACTTGCTGAGCCTGCTCCCAGGTGAAATCACGGTGGAAGCGGAGGGATTCGCCGAACCCAAACCTGACTGGAAGATAATTCTGCGCACCAGTGATGCGGATCATCTGCAGCAAACCCTGGCGAAGATGTTGGCGACCATGCCATTCCCGGCAATGGAATTCGTGGAAGATGGAATCACCTACCATTCGTTGACGATTCCTTCTACTCCGAAGCCGATGCAGATCGTCTACGCCTTCGCCGAAGGCTATCTGATCGTCGCTTCCAGCCATGAAACAGCGGCAGCGGCGATTCGACTGCACAAATCTGGCGAATCGTTTGCCAAGTCGACCAAATTCACGGCGTCTCTTCCCGCCGGTTACCCCGCAGATGTTTCCGCCTTGCTGTACGAAGACCCCACAGCAGTAACGGCTCTGAATCTGCGCCGCATGTCGCCGGAGATGGCAGATTCCTTTGCGCGGCTCTCCCCACCCACTACGCCCATCGTGTTTCGCGCTTATGGCGACCAGAGCGCGATCCGCGGAGTCAGTACGAGTGGAGGGGCGGACGTCAGTATGATGCTAGTGGCGACGGCGATCGCGATTCCTAACCTGATGCGCGCGCGGATGGCGGCCAATGAATCATCCGCCGTCGGGACAATGCGCGTGCTGATCGCTGCCCAAGTCGGCTATTTCAGCGGTTATCCCGACAAAGGATACGCGACCGATCTGGCCAGCCTCGGCCCCGACCCGCGTGGACCGAGCTATCAGTCGCCGCAACATGCGAGCCTCATCGAAGCGACTCTGGGCAATCCAAGTTGCACCACGGGCGCGTGGTGTTCCAAGACTGGATACAATTTCCGCCTCACGACAGATTGCAGGCTGGCGTCACAGGTTTGTAGGGAATTCGTAGCCGTTGCCACTCCAATTAGCAGTAGCACAGGGACTAGAAGCTTCTGTTCGACCTCGGACGGCGTCGTTCGCTTCAAAGTTGGCCCGCCTTTGACTTCTCCTGTCACCCCATCAGAATGCCGCCAGTGGGCACCAGTCCGGTAAAGCGGACGGAATAGTTCCCGCTTGACATAGGGGACTGTGCAAAGGTAGCATTTCTTTAGTAACCGACCGACCGGTCGGTTAGCGACTTATCCCCAAACAGCAAGGGCATCTTTCCTCCCCTTGTGAACGAGAGGAGCACGCTGGTGGCTACTATTTTCTATGAACACGACGCGAACCCCGAGGCCCTGAAGGGCAAAACCATCGCCATCCTGGGCTACGGCAGCCAGGGACACGCGCAGGCACAGAATCTGCGCGATAGCGGCTACAAGGTACTGGTGGGCCTTGAGCCCCACCGCCCCAGCGCGCAGCAGGCTCGCGCCGATGGCATGGTCGTCGTGGCTCCCGATGAAGCCGCGAAACGCGCGGACTGGATCCACGTGCTCACGCCGGATGAGACCCAGGCTGCCGTGTATGAGCAGTACATCCAGCCTTATCTGCATCCCGGCAAGATTCTCGGCTTCTCGCACGGTTTCAGCATTCATTTCAAGACGATCGTCCCGCCCAGCGATGTTGATGTAGTGATGATCGCGCCGAAAAGCCCCGGCCATTTGCTGCGGCGGGTTTATGCCGAAGGGCGCGGGGTGCCTTCGTTGATCGCGATTCAGCAGGATTCGAGCAAGCGGGCCCACGAGTTTGCCCTGGCCTATGCGCATGGCATTGGTTCGACCCGCGCGGGTGTGTTGCAGACTACGTTCCGCGAAGAAACCGAAAGCGATTTGTTCGGCGAGCAGGCAGTGCTGTGCGGCGGCTTGACTTCGCTGATCAAGAAGGGGTTCGAGACGCTGGTCGAAGCCGGCTACGCGCCGGAGATCGCCTATTTCGAGTGCCTGCACGAGATGAAGCTGATCGTCGACCTGATTTATGAAGGCGGGCTCGGGCGCATGCGGTATTCGATTTCGAACACCGCCGAGTACGGCGACCTGACGCGCGGCGAGAAAGTTGTGGGCGACACCACGCGCGCCGCGATGAAGAAAACGCTCGCCGACATTCAGGATGGAACGTTTGCTCGGGAGTGGATCAAGGAAAACAAAGACGGCGGCTACAACTTTGCGGCGTTGCGGGAGAAAGAGCAGAAGCATCCGATTGAGATTGTGGGCGCGCAGTTGCGCGGCATGATGAGCTGGCTGCCCGGCCGCGAAGCGAAGAAGCCGGCAGAAGCCCCGAAGCCGGCGGCTAAACAGGTTGTGAATGCTTAAGGGAGCAGAAATCGTTCTGCGCTGCATACGCGCTGAAGGGGTCGACCTGGTGTTCGGCTACCCCGGCGGCGCGATCATGCCGCTCTACGACGCGCTGGACGGGAGCGGAGTGCGGCACGTGCTTACGCGGCATGAGCAGGGCGCGGTATTTGCGGCGGAAGGCTACGCGCGGGTCACGGGAAAAGTTGGCGTGGCCATGGCCACCAGCGGGCCGGGCGCGACCAACCTGGTCACCGGCATCGCCGACGCCAAGATGGATTCCGTCCCTCTGGTCTGCATCACGGGACAGGTGCGTACGGCGATGATCGGCACCGATGCGTTTCAGGAGACTGACGTTTTCGGAGTGACGCTTTCACTTACCAAATGGAGCCGGCTGGTGCGCACGATCGACGAAATCCCGGACGCGATTGCCGAGGGATTCCACTGGGCACGCAGCGGGCGGCCGGGGCCGGTCGTGATCGATATTCCTACCGACATATTGAAAGCTAAGAAAGAATTCTCCGGGCCGGCGAAGTTTAAGCCGCACTCCCGGCCTGCAGACGCCAAGGCGGAAGGCACGTTCAGCGACACGATCGTGGCCTTGCTGCAACGAGCGACGCGCCCGGTCGCGCTGGTGGGCGCAGGAGCGAAGCTTTCTGGAGCGATTCCCGAATTGCGTCGGTTGCTCGACGATCTGAATGTTCCTACCTTCGCTACCGTGCATGGACTGGGCGCCGTTCCTCCGCAATCGCCTTATTACCTGGGGATGGTAGGCATGCATGGGACGCGCGCGGCTAACACCGCCTTGCATGAAACCGATTTGCTGATGGTGTTTGGAGCGCGTCTTGATGACCGTGTGACTGGCGATCCAACGCGCTTTGCACCCAACGCAAAAATCGTCCACTTTGAGATTGATCCGGCACAGCTTGACCGCGTGCGAGCCTGCGATTTGCCGGTGATTGGAAATCTCGCCGAGACAATTCCGGTGTTTCATGCAGAACTGCGCAAGGCTTCCCTGCCGGATTGGAGCACCTGGCGTGCCGTGGCTTGTGGAGCGGAGCGCGCGGAGCTTGATCCGCGAGGGCTGGCGCAGCCGACCATTCGTTTTCTCGATGAACTTTTCAGCCGCCTGCCGGAGGATAACGTGATCATCGCCGACGTAGGCCAGCATCAGATGTGGGCGGCGCAGCGTTACCGTTCTTCCTCGCCGCGCGGCTTTATTACTTCGGGTGGCCTGGGGGCGATGGGTTTCGCCCTGCCCGCCGCCGTGGGTGTGCAACTGGCGAAGCCGGATACTTGTGTGCTTTGCGTTTCCGGCGATGGCGGCTTCCAGATGAACATACAGGAGCTGGCCACGGTGCACCGGCTCGGGCTTCGTATAAAAATGGTGATTGTCGATAACAAATATCTGGGCATGGTGCGGCAGTGGCAGCAGCTTTTCTATGAACGCAACTATGCCGAAACCGATCTGAGCGACAATCCGGATTTCGTCGAGATTGCCAAGGCTTACAAGATTCACGGATGGCGGCTGAACGAGGCTGCCATGGTCGAGTTTCCGGTGTCGGCCGAGACCGGAGATCTGATCGACAATTTTCTGCATTCACCAGGGCCGGAGTTGCTGGTGTTCGATTGCGCTCCCGAAGCGAACGTTTATCCCATGGTTCCTGCGGGAGCTGCATTGTCCGAGATGGTTTACGGGGACGAGTAAGGAATTGAGCGATCGGGCGATCGGGCGATTTTGTGATTGAAAACCAAGATAAACTCGGCGGTTTTTCAATGACCCGATGACTCAATCGCTCAATGACTCAATTTAGTTCTGGGGGAATGACCATGCAGGTTTTTCACATCCGTTATCGCAACGCGCAGGGCACGCTGATGCGCATCCTCAACGCGGTTTCGCGGCGCGGACTCGATCTTACAACGGTGCACGCTGAAGGCGCGGGGCAGGATTACGCCGTCACCATGCTGCTGGAGGTCAACCCCAAGCAGATCGGCCAGCTTTACCGCGAGTGGTATTCCATTGTCGATGTCATCGAAGTGCGGTCGCGAGCCGTCTTGCATGAGCAGGAAGTCCCGGCGTGGGGAGCGCATCCGCCAGCTTCGGAGAGCATCGCGGAGCGGTCGTCACGGGCAGCGCTGGCGTAAGGTTTCTGCTTTCGGACATCGGCTTCGACAAATTTCACGTTTTTCTTTGATCGGGTAACGATCCGTCTGCCCCGAGCTTCACCCCTGTTGTAATCTCTTGCCATGGATCTCAAACATCGCAGCCGCGGAATCACCGATGGACGCGACCGGGCTCCGGCGCGCTCCATGTTCAAAGCCATTGGCTTCACCGACGCTGACCTCGGCAAGCCGCTGATCGGCGTAGCCAACACCTGGATCGAAACCATGCCCTGCAACTTTCACCTGCGGCGCCTCTCGGCCAAAGTGAAAGAAGGCATTCGCGCCGCCGGCGGCACGCCCATGGAATTCAACACCATCGCCATCTCTGACGGGGAAACCATGGGCACAGAGGGCATGCGGGCTTCGCTGGTAAGCCGCGAACTGATTGCCGATTCGATTGAACTGGTGTGCCGCGGCCAATTGTTTGACGCGGTGGTGTGCGTGGTGGGTTGCGATAAGACGATCCCCGCCGCAGCCATGGCGCTGGCGCGGCTGGATCTTCCCGGCCTCGTGCTCTACGGCGGAACCATCGCGCCGGGCAGCTATAGCGGCAAGGACGTCACGATTCAGGATGTGTTTGAAGCCGTGGGCGCAAACGCAGCGGGAAAAATTACTGACCAGGAATTGTACGATCTCGAAAACGTGGCCTGCCCCGGCGCCGGAGCCTGCGGCGGCCAATACACGGCGAACACCATGTCGACCGTGATGGAGATGATCGGGCTGTCGCCCATGGGCTTCAACAGCGTGCCCGCGATGGACGCGCGAAAGGACGAAGTCGCATTCCGCTGCGGCGAGGTAGTGCTGAACCTTATAAGAACCGGCATTCTGCCGCGTCGCATTCTCACCCGCGCCGCTTTTGAAAACGCGATCGCGTCGGTGGCCGCGACTGGCGGCTCGACCAACGCCGTGCTGCATCTGCTGGCGATCTCGCGCGAAGCTGGCGTTGCGCTCGAGATTGACGACTTCCAGCGAATCAGCGAGCGCACTCCGCTGCTCGCCGATCTTAAGCCTTCAGGAAGGTACGTGGCCGCCGACGTTGATAAAGCGGGCGGCATCCCCGTCATCGCCAAACGCCTGCTGGATGCCAAGTGCGCCGACGGCTCCACGCTTACCGTGACCGGCCGGACGTTTGCTGAGGAAGCCAACGACGCCAAAGAGACCCCGGGTCAGCCCGTCATCGCGCCGATCGATCGTCCGCTTAAAAAAACCGGGGGGCTCGTCATTCTGAAAGGAAATCTAGCGCCCGAAGGTTGCGTGGCCAAAATCAGCGGGCATGAGCGGCTGGAACAGCGCGGTCCCGCGCGGGTTTTCGATTGTGAAGAGGACGCCATGACCGCCGTGACTTCGAAGAAAATCACGGCCGGCGACGTCGTCGTCATCCGCAACGAAGGCCCCAAGGGCGGACCAGGCATGCGCGAAATGTTAAGCGTGACCGGCGCGATTGTGGGCGAAGGCTTGGGAGCATCTGTCGCTCTGCTGACCGACGGCCGGTTCAGCGGCGCGACCCACGGGCTGATGGCCGGCCACGTCTCTCCGGAAGCCGCGCTGGGCGGCCCCATCGCCGCGGTGCGCGACGGAGACATGATCCACTTCGATATCAGCAAACGGATATTAGAAGTTGAGATCAGCGACGAAGTTCTACGCCAACGCATGAAAGAATGGAAGCCGCCGCAGCCGCGCTATCCCACCGGCGTATTTGCCAAGTATGCGGCGCTGGTTTCGTCGGCCTCGCAGGGAGCGATCACCCGGCCGCCGCAATGAACGGCACATGCTGAATTACAGTTTGGACTTGAAATAAATCAGGGAGCGGCGTGGCCGCCCCCTTTTGTTTTCTTGAAGTCAATCATGCTACTTCGCGCGTCTTATTTCGCGCAGCTTACTTCGCACACCCCGGGCTGAAGGCGGTCAGCACGTTGGCCTTCGCAGAGATCGCACAGAAGTACGGCGCGCTGTTCGAACCCCAGGAGAAGTATTGCTGTTCACCGGATTGATCCGAATTGAGGAAGGTGTTGTAGTCGATCGTGTCCACATGGTGTCCGGTGTTCGACTCGAAACTGGAATAGATCGGCCAATTATTCTTCCATGTGTTCACAGACGACTCGTAGGTTTGAGTTGCCTTCGTGGTGACGTCCGTGTCTCCGCTCGACGCCACAAATTCGTTGATATCGAGGATCAGGGGGAAATTGAACGACTGGCTGGTGACGGTGGTCTCGCCTCCGCCTGATGTTGTGGTCGTTGACCAGACTGAGGAGCCCAGCGAAATGTTTTCCAGGTATACGGTACTCGTGATGTCGTAATACTGGTTGTTGAAGAAGTTCGCATTCTGCTCGATCTTCGTTGTCACCTTGCCGTGCGAAGTGTTCACGTAGCCCGCGATCGTAAAGCTGCGGTTCGATTTCAGGTTGACCGTGCCCTTGGTGAAAGTCGGCTGCACGTTCAGGTTCTCGGTGACCACGGGGGACGGCGCTGCGGTCAGCGTGTCTTGCGTGATAGCACCGGTCACCTGCGTACTGCCGGAATCAAGATAGAGCAGCAGCGACGCGGTCGCTGAGAAATAGTCGTCGGCGTTGTAAACGCTGAGCGAAACCGTGTGCGGCGAGCCATTGCTCAGCACTCCGGCGAAAGGCGTGAGGTCGACCCGATAAGGCTTAAAGTTCAGCGTCTGCAGACCGGGGATCGGGAACCATAAATAAGGATCGATTCCACCCGTGAAAATCCAGGGAGAAACCGGGGCCACGCCCGCCGGCTTCCCGTCGATCGTGATCTCAGTCTCGCGGAAGCCGGTATTGCCGCAGTTCTCGAGTTCCGTGGCTACATCGTTGGCTACGCACGTGTACCAGAATTCATCGTCCGATTGGCTTTGAGAATAAACATCCAGATACGCCTTCTCCACGTTCGTGGGCAGGGCAAAGGTGCCGGAAAGCGTGCTGGAAGTTGAGCTGAGTGCGACGGTGGCGCCCGACGCGGACAGCGCCAATACCTGGTCTGCGGCTGCGGGCGGTTTCTCGCCCTTGGCCAACGGATAGAACTCCAACTCTGCCGAAGCGTAGATCGTCGAAGTAAGTCCGCAGCACAAAGTGTTTCCGATATTCGCCTGACCAGTCTGCGCGGTGTAGAAGATCGAGCTGTAATCGGTAAGATCGTTCTCGATATGCCACGACGGACCGATGTTCGAGGGCTCGGCCGTGGTGCCGAAATAAATGTTCACCGGTCCCAGCCAGAAATTAGCGGTGCGGTCGTATTGAATGCCGGCGTTCAGGCTGATGTCGGCTTCGAGCACCACCTTGGCCCAGGGGCCGGGACAGTCGGCGGGCGGAGCGTAGCTGAAGTTCTCCACGTTGAAATCGTAGAACTGCGCGCCGCTGAAGAGTTGCACCACGCAAGGCGTGCTCGAAGGACGCGTCACATTAGGATCAGCGGTCACCGTATTGGCCGATCCAATCACATAGGGGCCGGAAGCCGAAGCGAAAGGAATGAATACCGTTACCACCAGCAGAAGCGGAAAAACGATTCGCGCCAGACGAAAACTTCGGAGCATTGGAATCCTCCTGGGAGATTGCGGCAAAACCCTTGCCAGCCCCTGCATCGCGGAAGCGGCAACCAGTGCAGCCGGGCTCGCGACGGTTGCAGTGACGGGTGCAGCGAAGAAGTATGGCGCGTCCCGCCGGAACAAGTCAACCGCAGATAAAAGTCTCTAATGGCAGGCTGGGCGCGGATCTCGGCCTGTTCGTGCGCTCCCTCCCTCGATCGGGCCACGCCAAGGCACGTTCGTGGCGTTCCCAGGGCCGCGGATCGAAGCTAGACTAGGCGAGCCTTATCAGGACCAGGTGAAGAATTTTCAGATCATTGCAAGGCATTAAGAGTTTATGGCCGCTCATAGTGAACCTCTCCCGGCGAAGAAGCGTTTAGATTCCTGGAAGGAAATTGCCGCCTTCTTTGATCGCGACGAGCGTACAGTCAAACGTTGGGAAAAAGAACGCGGGCTTCCGGTGTACCGCGTGCCGGGGAGTGTCCGCGGTGGCGTCTTTGCCTACGCCGACGAACTGGCAGAGTGGCTGCAAGCTCCGCACCATGACTGGGAGCCCGTAGAGATCGCCGCCGCCGTAGCTACTTCTGGTGGCGCCGATCGGGGCCGGACCGCCCGGGCTACGGTGCTCACCATCACGCCTGCGGATGATGTTCCCAGCACAGCTCTTAGCCTTGCTCCACCGGCGCCTCCTGTGGAAGCGACCAGGACTTTCCTCTGGCTCCTGCCCGTGGTTCTGATCACCGGCTCGTTCCTCGCCCTTTCGTTCAGCCATCGCGAACCCCGGTACAAGAATGCGCTTGCTGCTCCGCAGCCGCCCAGCGCCGAGGCTCAGGATCTCTACCTCAAGGGCCGCTACCATTTCGAGAAGCGCACGCCTGACGATCTGAACCAGGCGGTGGATTTCTTCACTCAAGCCATCGTGAATGATCCCGCCTATTCGGCGCCTTATGTCGGCTTGGCCGACAGCTATAACCTGTTGCGAGAGTTCAGCGTCATGCCCGCGCAGGAGGCTTTTCCGCGCGCAAGGGCCGCCGCCGCCAAAGCCGTGGAACTCGACGCCAACTCCGCCGCGGCCCACAACTCGCTGGCTTTCGCCAGCTACTGGGGATTCTTCGACGTGGCCACGGCCGAGCGCGAGTTCAAGCGAGCTATCGAATTGAACCCGGGCTTGCCCCGCGCCCACCACTGGTACGCCACATTCCTCATCGAGACGGGGCGCATTCAGGAGGGACTACTGGAGATCGAACGCGCGCGGCAACTCGATCCTTCTTCCACTCCCATCCTCGCCGACAAAGGGTGCATTCTCGCCGCAGCGGGAAAAACGGAAGAAGCCAGAGCGCTGCTGACGCAGCTCGCGGCCTCGCAGCCTGACTTTGTTCCTCCACACCGCTACCTGGCAGAGGACATTTATTTTCGCGAGGGGAATTATGTGGGATACCTGACGGAAAGCGCGACGGTCGCGCGTCTACGCCACGATGCCAAGGCGCAGAAAAACATCGACCTGGAGAAAGCAGCCTACGCAACCGGCGGCCGCCGCGGACTGCTCCAGCAGCGCCTGACCACCAGGCTGGAATCATTCGACCACGGCACCGGTTCGGCCTTCGACGTGGCCGACGCTTACGCCGCGCTCGGCCAGGATGCTGATGCCCTGAAATATCTCGAAATCGCCCGCCAGCGCCACGACCTCCGACTCACCACGATCACCACCAACGGCGAATTTCAACACCTGCATCAGAACCAGGAGTTTCGCGAGGTGGTAGCCAGGGTCGGCCTCCCGCCACTACAGTGAAATGACGGCCGCACCTGTATGGTGCGGCCCGAGGGGAAGCGCTATGGATTTGGTTAGTTCGAGGCGCCACGCGTTCGTGTCGCCTCGAATTTCACTGCGTTAGAAGCGAACCCGGAAGCCGACCTCGATCTGCCGGTCGCCGCCGAGTTGTCCCTGCGACGAGCCCGGCAGAGCGCCAAACAGTGAGGGACTGAAGAGCCCGGTAGTCCCAGTCGCGCTCGGATCGAGCCACTGATTGTGGTTGAAAACGTTGGCGAAGACACCTTGCAGCTCCATGCTAATGCCTTCCGCCACCTGGATGTTCTTCCTGACACTGAAGTCCATATTCCAGTACGGCAGGCCGAAGATGTTGCCGTTGCCGCCGTCCTTGTTGTCCAGACCCAGAATCGGATTGCGGAAGTCATTAATGGCAGATACGCCCGCCTTGAACATATTGACCGGCAAACCGCCAGAGGGATTGTTGTAATAGGCATGACCATGCGCAATCGGAGCGATCTGAACCGCGTTCTCGTTGCCGAAGAAGTTCACGTTGTCTCCTGCTCCGTACTCCTGGCCGTCTCCAGTCGTGGTGAAAATCTCGACGGGCAACCCACTACCGGCAGTGAACACAGACGCGAACGACCAGCCGCCCAGCGCCCGTCCCACGAGCCCATTCTGTCCCTTGAAGAAGGGGGGTTGGTAGACGAAGAACGCGTTGTAGACGAACTTGCGGTCAAAGTCCTGGTAGCCGTAGGTCGTCGCCAAATTGAACGGATCATCTGGAGTAATTTCACTGCTAGCCTGGACTACCCCTCCGGTTCCCAACGCCTTAGACCAGGTGAAGTTCGACTGCATGGTCAAACCTCTCCAGTCAGCCATCTTGAGCGAGGCAAAGCCGGCGTTATAGTTTCCGTAACCTATGCTGCCGTTACTCGCAACGCCAGACGAGAACTGGCCTGAGTTGTTCAGCATGGTGGGCCCGGAGAGAGCGCCCCCATTGGCGACCTGCATTGGACCGGAATCCAGGTCACTCCACAGGCTCCATACTTGAGCGTTGGCGAGGTTGGCGCCTTCATTCAGCACCACGGCATTCGTGCAACTCGTCGGGGTGACCATGGCTGATCCGACGAGGACAGGAGTGCTGCAGTAGTGAGAGCTTGCACCGCCAAGTGCCGTTTCGAAGAACGGCTGTGTAGTGACGTTGCCCGCGACGGCAGCGCAACCGCCGCCAGCCAGCCCCGCGATGCCGCCGCAGTATTGCAGGACGGTGTTGGCGTAGGCTTGCTTAAACTGCTGCCCACCCAGGGTCATCATGTACGGAACCGCATTGAGGTTGATGGGCTGGTATTCGTGGGTAATTCTGCGCCCGATGTAGCCGAATTCCAGGGTGACTCTGCGGGTCAATTGGCGCTGAACAGTGAAGTTGAAGGAGTCGGAGACGTTTGGCCGGAAATGCGGATCCAATGCCTCGCTGGCACTGCCCTCCGTAGTATTGATCCCTGTGAAGAGTGGTTGCGGCAGGGTCGTCGTGGGTATCAGGTTCGAGGCAGTCTGGAGCGGGGCGGTGAGGCCGTAGTTTGGTCCCGTAGATGTGGGTCCAATTCGGAACGCAGTCGAAGGGCTGGCTGTTACGAGGCCAGACGGGCACGAACCGTCACCTAGATTATTGACGCACTGCACAGGCTGGATCGGTCCGACGCCCAACAAAGGTACGAGCGCCTGATCCACACCGTTCAAGCGGCCATAGATTCGGCCATAGCCGCCGCGGATCACCGTATCTTCATGGCCGAAGATTCTACCCATCGGCGAGTCGGCGTCGAAGTGCGGGCTCCAGGCCACGGCGATGCGCGGGCTGAATTCCCCGTAGTACGGGTCATACACCCGCCCCGACCCGTCTCCAACGTTATGCACCAGGGCAAAGCCGAGCGCAGGGTTGTAGACCTGGCCAATTAGCGCTGCGGCTTTGCGCTGCGCCAGGTAGGAAGACATTGAAACCTGCTGGTCGGCCGCATCCACCAGCACATCTTGTTTGCCAGTCGCTTCCGTCGGAGGCTGTTCCAGCGTCCAGCCCAAACCGTAGGTCAGAGTGAACGTCGGCTTCATGTGCCAGGTGTCGCTGAAATACGAATTGAAATAAGGAATCGTAAGCGTGTCTTCCGCCGGAGTCAGCGGAGGATTCAGAGTGAGGTTTGCGCCAGCGCGAGTGTAGGCAATCTGCGAGATGGAAACAATGCCCAGTGCCGCTGCGGTCAGAGCGGCGCAGTTGGGGATGTCGGTTGTGGCGGTGCAGATCGGTAAATCGCTCGCAAGTCCCGATCCGCTGTTCCCTATGCCGAGCGAATAAACCGGAGCGTAGTTGATTCCACCTCCGTTATCAGTGCGTTGATGTTGGTTCCAGTTGTGCTGATAGGTAACGCCAAACTGCAACAGGTGGTTGCCTTTCAGGTTGGAAACGTCATCGCGCACCAACTGATCGTGTCCATCCCAATAACGGGTGCGGGTATTTTGGGTGTTTACGTCGAACGGACCGAGATCGCTGGCTTGCCCCAGTTCTTGGCCGCTCATAATCTCAAGCGCTCCGCCCAGGCCAGCCAATTGCGGCGTGTCCCCTTGCCGGATCCACTGCCAGAAGTTACGCAGGAAACTGTAGTGGAAGTCATTGGTGGTGTTGGAGGTGATGTTGGTGGTCAGACCCGCCGCCCACATATTTGGCTCCGCCGGATCACGCGACAGAGAAGCCGGCACGCCCTGCGTGTCGCCAGGGAAAAAGCCGCCGATGTCAACCTGGTCAGTCGTTGCCGAAGTCAGTTTGTAGAAATGATACGTTGCATTGAAATGCCACTTGGGTGAAAAATCGTGGTCGAGGCGCGCAGCCACGAATTTGCTGGTTTGCGGAATGCCAATATTGCCCACAAATCCCATTACATTCGTGCCGTCGCAAAGTTGCTGGTAGCAGGCCGCATTCGACGCGGGCTCGTAGGTGTTCCATATGTTTGAAACTACCGGATTGAGCCCGATGCCAAGAGGATCGATAGTCTTCAGTTGGTAAACCTGGTTTGTTACGGGGTCGATGATCTCGCCCGCCCTCAGGGTTGGCGATGGCACGTTCCTCTGCAGGGTGATGGATTGCGGGAAGTTGAAGCCTTCGTAATTGAAAAAGAAATAGGTTTTCCCGCCCAGAATTTCTTTCGGAATAATTGGCCCGCCAATAGACGCACCGTACCGGCTGTAATGGAAGCTGGGAAGAGGTGCCGAACCGGGCTGCAGAAGGTTATTGTAGTCATTCTGCCAGCTCTGAGACGACCAGTTGTTGTCCTTGTAATACTCGTACCCTGTACCGTGCCAGGAGTTGGTTCCGCGCTTGGTGACAATCTTCACTTCGGCACCGGCGGAGCTATTGAAATCAGCCGTCTGCCCGGCCGTATTCACTTTGAATTCTTCGACGCTATCCTGCGGAGTCGGGATCACGCCCGTCGGGCCGCCGTTGCCCGTTCCCAGGTTATTCTGCGTAGCCACACCACCGGTCGGATCGCCAGCGTAGCTTTTCGTGTAGACGTTCATACTGCCGTCCATGTCATTGGTGTTGTCGCCGCCGTCGAGCGAGAAATAGTTCTGGTCAAGAACCGCGCCGCCGACGCTGCCATCCGGACCTACACCCGGCTGCAACTCGACGAACGTGCTCACGTCGCGGCCAAGGCTGGGCAGGTTATCGATGGTGACGCTGTTAATCGTGTTGCCCACGGTGGCATTCATCGTCTGCAACTCATTGCCGACGGTCGAGACCTCGACCACCACATTCGCGCCGCCCACTTGCATCGCCAGGTTCACCGTCAGGTTGACTCCGACCTGCACCACCTGGTCCTCGGTCTTCGTCGTGGCAAATCCCGCCTTCGCAACGGTGACGCTGTAGGTGCCCGGGGTAACGTCCGCAAAAAAGTACCGCCCCGTAGCATTCGAGTTAGCGGTTCGCGAGATATTTGTCGCGCTATCGGTGAGCGTGATCGCGGCGCCCGCCACCACTGCATTCGACGGGTCAGTCACGACGCCTGAAACCGTGCCGGATGACGCCGATTGCGCCCACACTGGCACCGCGCCACACAGACCAACCACCATCAGGAGAACCAAAGCGAACTTCAAGCTGCGGATTTGCATTGCTTCCTCCAACCAATAGAGTGAGTGTCGTGACTGACCGCGGGAATACATGAATCACACAACACTTCGACCGCGTTGAGTGTTAGCAATCAGCGACCCAGAGCGTCGTCGTCGCGTTTTCAATCGGTTACATCAATGCTCGGATCCGCGGTTATGAAATGCGGGATGCCAACAGCGCACTGCTCACGGCCTGCATCGTGCGTATGAGATCGCGTGCCTGTAGGACTGTGACTGCGGCGTGTAGGACTACTCCAAACAGGAGATGAATTTCCAAAACTCCGGATTTCGGGAGATTTCTTGCCGGAAGGCTTGACTCCGGCTATACAGACATGCATACTAGTCGGTATGTTACAGGTTAGGCGAAGGCCGAGGCGCGGCACCGGCACATCACGCGATCCAGCGCGCACACGAGAGCGCTTGTTGAGAGCGGCCTTCCAGGAAATGTACCGCTCAGGGTTCCGCAGCGCTGACTTGGATGCAATTCTGGCGGCAGTTGGCGTCACCAAGGGCGCCTTGTACCACCACTTCGAGAACAAGGAAGCCCTTGGCTATGCAGTTGTAGACGAGGTCATCGCAAGTATCACCCGCGAAAAGTGGGCATGGCCTCTGCAGAATGCGAAGAATCCCATTGATGCCTTGATCGGCATCGTTCAGGCCACTTCGTTTAGGCCAGAGGATCTCGAATGCGGCTGCCCGCTGAATAACCTGTCGCAAGAGATGTCCCCCCTCGATGAGGGGTTCCGAAGAAGGACAGCGAAGATTTTTGAGGACTGGAACGATGCCATCGCGGCGGCATTGAAGCAGGGACAAGAACTTGGGCTGGTGCGCAGGGACGTGGACGCCGGCGAAACAGCTACTTTCCTGATCGCCGCCTACGAAGGTTTCACCTCCCTGGCAAAGAATTCTCAAGATGTACGCATGCTGCAGGCCGGGCAGAAAAGCGTGGTCCGCTTTTTGGAGTCGCTCCGCGGGGGAAGCGGACTGACTAAGGGGCGGCAGATCAAAGCTGGCTAGCCAACAGACCTCTGGGCATCCATTTTAAGGGACGTAACATCCATACTGGTATGTATGAGTCCACAGTGAGCACTCTGGGCCTGGATCCCTCCGGATTTCCCGTCTCTAGTTCAGAAGGCCCCAGCGATTCTCTCGTTGACCCCGGGACGCAGAATTCGCGTCTCGCCTTGAGCACAGCACGCGACGCGGAAGAAAGAAGGATGAGATCGAATGCGACTTTCCCGCGGTTGCAGTTGCTTGCGAAGCTGGATTCTCTCCGCGTGGCCATCAAAGTCAGGGGGAAAATTCTTTTCATCCGTCTGGGCGACGTAGTCTCCATCCAGGCTCAGGGAAGCTACGTGTTGCTGCAACGGGCCGCGAGTTCGCATCTGCTTCGCGAATCAATCTCGGTGGTGGCCGAGAAACTCGGGCCCTACGGGCTCATTCGCATCCATCGCTCGGTTTTGGTGAATGCTGCGTTTGTGGAAGGGATCAGACCGTATTCGACGGGAGAATATGGTCTGCAGATAAGAGGCGGAAAGGAATATACGGTCACCCGCACTTACAAGAAGAATCTTAAATTTCTTGCGAAGTTCTGGTTCGGCACCGGCGGCCTTTTCCCCGGTTAAACCGGAAGCCCTGGTTGTTACATTGCAGTCTTTGGTTTCGAACTGTTAAGACGGACTTAGTTACACGCGTAGCGATTGGGTTCGACACCACGACCACAACAGGCCACTGGATACGTAACTCCCTTCGGGCAGTGCGTCCCGCCGGCCTCTGGATAGCAACTCCACCTTTATAGCGGAGAGGAGAATCGACTATGACAATGATCGCAATGTCGCGCAGGGGCCTGCTCCAGGCAGGAGCGTGCGCACTGGCAGGAGCCGCGGGCCTCGCGGGAGTCGCAAGCGCACAACCATCGACAGGCCTGAGTGCGGCCAGAGAGGACGTGATCCGTAGGTGGTATGCGGCATGGGAGCAAAAGGATTGGGGCCCCCTCGATGCCCTGCTAGCCGACGATTTCACCTTTACGAGCGCGGCCGGCGACGACCACATCAGTAAGAGCGTCTTCAAAACACGATGCTGGGAGACACAGATCAATTTTATCGGTGGGTTTGATTTGGAGCAGCTCATCGGAAGCGGCAACCATGCATTTGTAAAGTATCTTTGCCGGACTAAGAACGGTAAGTCGCTCCGGAACGTGGAATATCTCCGAGTTACAGATGACAAGGTGGAGTCCATTGAGTGCTATTTCGGTGCGGAATCCAGCTTTCCGTCTGCAGTAAGCAATAAGCAGATGTGACACCGACTGTGAGTTACAGCGGAGATACTTTACGAGTCACGGATCACGCCGGAGCCCAGACACGGACGGTTGCGATGGAAAAGTCTGCGCGGATTGCGATCAAAGCCAAGAGGAACATCCTCTTCGTCGACGCGGCGGACGTTATCGTGGTCGAGGCCAAAGGAAAGTATGTCTCGTTGTTGCATACCGCAAGTTCGCACCTGCTGCGAGAGTCCATCTCGACCATGGAGGAGAAGCTCACTCTTCACGGGTTTGTGCGAATTCATCGATCTGTGCTGGTGAACGCCGCGATGGTGGAAGAGATGCATCCGTTGTCGACCGGCGAGTATGTGCTCCAGGTGCGAGGAGGAAGAGAGTTCACCGTCACTCGCACTTACAAGAAGAATCTGCAACTCCTCGCGCAGCTGTGGATCGGTATGGAGGATTTTCTTGCCGAGTAGGAATTCAGACGCCAAAACGGCAGTGAGCCCTGGACCAGAGCTTGTAGAAGGCACCAGTGCGCACGTTCAGGAAATTGTGAAGGCTGCAGAAGAAGATCTGCGACAACTCATGCGGCAGCGGGCTGACATCGTGAAGCGGATTGGCACAATAAAGCAAACCATCGTGGGTCTGGCCAACCTGTTTGGCGATGATTGGCTGGGCGAAGAGCTATCGGAGCTGGTCGGCCGAAAAGAAGGTGCGCGGCAGCGCGGATTGACCAGGTCCTGCCGCACGGTGTTGATGGAGGCTAACCGCCCACTCGGTGCCCACGAAGTATGCGAACAGCTTCAGGGGCGCATTCCCCTCGTATTACTCCACCACAAGGACCCTGCCGGCTCCGTCACCACGGTGCTGAACCGACTAGTGGCGTATGGCGAAGCCCTCAAAGTGCATGATGAAAATGGACGACGGGCTTGGCAATGGTACGACCAGGGGCGTGCTGACATGAGTGCTAATTGTTGACCGCAAGTTAGCGCGATGTCCTGTGGAACCTCAAGTAAGGCAGACAGACCGCAGGGCTAAGGCCGAGACCAATCCGCAAAAGTCATCGTCCGCGATCACGAACCGGCGATCAGTTCCGCACCTAGTGTAGCTAGGGCTATATCTTCGTTCGAAGATAGGCCGCTGACCGCGACCGCGCCGACCACTTCGCCATTCTTCCAGACTGGAATACCTCCGCCCCAGCCCACATAGTTCGGGTCGCCGTAGTAGGCGATGTCGTGACCCTTCTCTGGATGTTTGACCTTCTCACCGATCTCCCGGGTTGGCTTGCGTTCGCGCGCGGCAGTCCAGGCCTTGTTCATGGCGATGCGGATGGATGAGACGGGAGCGCCGTCCATGCGGGCGAAACAGATCAGGTCACCGTGCGCATCAGCGACCGCGACGGAAGCCACCTTTTGCATCTGTGCGGCCCTTTCCACAATGAGATCGACCGCGCGTTTGGCTTCGGCATGGTCGATGGTGTGGAGAGTTCTCATACTTGGGAAGGATAGAACGACTGCCGAAAGGCTGCGATCCTTGACGAACTACTGCCGGGGCCACAAAAGTTCGGGCGGGAAAGTAAACTTTCCCGCCCGTAGAGGTTACTCTGCGCGCTTAGAATTCAAACTTTAAGGCAAACTGCACTAAGCGTTCAGGTGAGGCTACGCCGCCTGCAACGGTTGAAGTGACCTGGCCGAATGTGCCATTACCAAGGTTCTCTGACGGCATGCCGAAGTAGGGATGGTTGAACAGGTTGAAGAATTCGGTGCGGAATTCGATCCCCGCTCTTTCGCCGATGTTCGTCCTTTTGAAGATGGCGAAGTCGAAGTTGTTGATTCCCGGTCCGCGAAGTGAGGAGTCAACCCGCGCTTCGGTGCCGGGTCCAAAATCTGGCGGGGCCACGAAGCAGCTCGTGTTAAACCACAGCGGCAGAGTAGCAGCACCAGGATTCGACACAACGTTTCCGCCGCCCGACTTCTTGTCGCATCCCGAAACAACGTCAGGCCGGATGTTCGCGACGCCAAGATTTGCCGCTTCCAGCGGAGTCGAGCCAGAGTAGCCGATCTTCAGCGGGAAGCCGCGTTGGAAAGTCGTGATGCCGTCAACGCCCCAGCCGGAAACCAGGCCGTTCGCTATTCCATTGAAGCTGGAGGCGTACGGCTTGCCATGTCCAAAGGGAAGGTCGAGGACATAGCTGATCACAAGGCGCTGTGAAACATCCTGAGCGGAAAGGGACCTTTCTCCTCTCAGGTTGTTCCAGTCCTGCACGCCCGGAACTCCGCCCGTTGGCCCTTCTAGCCAGCTCGTCAGAGTATCCGTGTTGCTGAGCAGCTTGGCATTGGTGTAAGCGACCAGAAGTGTACCGCCGCCCTGGAACCGGCGCGTCACCGTAGCTTGCAGAGAGTTATAGCTACTCTCGCAGCACCCAAAGCCGTTTAACGAAAGCCCGTTGTATTGCGGGTAAGGGCGTTCCAGCTGACCCGCCGCAACCGTGGCTCCGTTCAGAGACGGATTGGGGTTCGTGCCCGCCATTGGGTTGGCGACTTGCGTGGTGAGCGCAGCACCTTGAGACCACAGGGTGTCATTTAGCTGGTCCACATTGGTGTTGTACTGTTCAAGGTGAACGCCCATCGAGCCTGCATAGGCCACATCCGCAAAGAAGCCGGCGGGGAGTTGGCGCTGGAGGTCGAGGTTCCATTGCTGGACGTAACCGTACTTGGGGCCTTCGTGACCGTTGATCCCGTAGTATGGAGCCAACCCTGGGCTGCCGTTAAACAGCGCAAAGCTGGAAACATCGACCGGGAAGTTGGTTCCAGAACCTGGCGGGTTTAATGCGGTTGCCAGCGGAGCAAAGTTTCGCCCTGGAGGCGGCAGAATTCCGGTGTTGCCGAACGGACCGGCCTGGGTGCAACCGAAGGCATTTGGTCCTCGCGGGGTAAACACTGAGCCGACCGCTCCGTATGAGCAAAAGTCCCCATCCAGCATGGCGCTAGGAGTGATGAACGAGTCGTTCGTAGCGTGGAGCGGCGTGCTGGCCAGATTCACGAAGTCGTTGTCGGGATTCAATCCGAACGAGACATAGTTGGGAATATAGAAAATGCCGTAGCCGCCGCGGATAACGGTTTTCTGGTCCAGGGAGTAGGCGAAACCTAGACGGGGAGAGAACGCCTTCTTATCCATCGGGATGTTATTACTGCCGGAGTTGCGACCGGTTCCTACAAGGAACGCATCGCCGGGGCACGTAGTGCCAGCTCCGAAACAGCCAGATGCCGTAGAGTTTGTCGCCAACGGGTCCCAGTAGGACAGCCGATTGTAGGCATCGGACCAGGTGCCCTGCAGCTCATAGCGAAGACCGAAATTCACGGTCAACTTTGGGGTCGCGTGAAAGGTATCATCCACGTACAAGGCACGGTACACCTGCAAGCCCTTGGTCTGGGCAGGAACCTGCGCCACGCCTTCCGTCTGGTTGACGAAGCTTCCCTCGTTTTGCGACAAGCCGAGCAGGAAGTCGGCGAATGCGAAATTGGAGTTGCTGCACAGGAGGGGGTTACCGGTGGTGGGGCTGCATACCGTGGCGGCTGCGGTTCCGCCTGCGGCATTTTGAGTGGCCCAGTTTCCTCCAAATGCGAAGGCGCCGCTGGCGATGTTGGTCTGGAAGTAGTTGTCATACCCCCACTCGAACTGGGCGCCGGTCTGTATGGTGTGCTTACCTCGGATCAGCGTGAACGCTGGCGATAGGTTGTACTGGGTGTTGTGATCGCCGATGGCGCTGTTGCCCTGTGACTTTCCAACGTCATTGTTAAACGGGAACGCTGGCGTGGGCGGAGTGCGCATCGAACTCGCTGGAGTGTTGTAAGTTGATGGCCAGCCCAGGGTCGTGAGGTCAAATCCCGAGAGCAGCGGCTGGCGTCCATAGACGAAGCGGCTTCCCGCCAGGTTAACGTCAAGAATGGTTGTGGGAGTAAAAATGTGGTTCACGCCTACAGCGAGCAACTTGCTGTGATATTTCTCCGCGCAGCGGTCATCGCACAGGCCGGTTCCGCAGCGGATTCGACGGCAGGTCGAGTAATCCGAAGTAGGCAAATCTTCCGAACAGGTGCGTGTTGCGCCCAAGGTTTTGGTCGCCCCGGGCCACGAACTCGTTGGTATTGCCGCCGCCTGGTGCCGCACTCAAATAATTATTCAGATCGCCAGGTTGGTTCGGCGCTGGGAGTAATTTCTGCCACAACACTTGCGTCGCAGTGCTGAATTCTGAACTGGGGATGCAATTCCCCGGGCAGGTTGGGTTGCCCGGATCGAGAAGATAAGGATTCCGCGTACCGGTTCCCGCGGCCACGCTGTACGGATCGTAGATCTGCCCGGTTGCGACGCTGCAGTTGCCGGCTCCGTCGAAAGTGCCGCCTGCCCCACCTTGGGCAGCCGGCAACGTGCAAAGTGAGGAGAAATCCCCGGTTAGCTCGTTGGCTCCCGGAACGGTGGTCAGGAAAGGCGATCCGGTACGCTGCCGGTATTGTTCCCAACTGACGTAAAAGAATGTCTTGTCCTTGATCGCGGGGCCGCCAAACTGGAATCCGTATTGATTCTGCGTCCACGGCGGACGCTTATTCGGAGTGTCGCCCGCGATCTCTCCCTGCTTATAAAAATATTCATTGGCGTTCAGCACTTCGTTGCGGAAATACTCGTAGGCGGACCCATGCCATCCGTTTGTGCCAGACTTGGTGCTGAGGTTGGTGACGCCGCCGGAGAACTTGCCCCACTCAGCTCCCAGATTGCTGTATTGCACCTTGAACTCACCAATGGAATCCTGGGTCGGAATGATGATTGGCAGATTGATATAGCCGATATTCAGGGGTTGACCATCTAGGTACTCCGCACCCTGATTCGCGAAAGAACCACCGATCTGATAGTTGCCCCAACTGAAGGGGTTCTGGCCCACGGGGGAGCCGCCTGATCCACCCTGCGCAACCGCCGCCGGAGAAACGATGATCAGGTTGAAAATATTCCGGCCGTTCAGCGGCAACTCGTCCGCTTTGCGCTGTTCCACTACCTGGCCCAGGGAAGAAGTCTCCGATTGCAGCAACGGAGTTTCTGCCGTAACTTCGACGATCTGGCTGACCTCGCCGACCTGCAGCGCGGCGGCGATGTGCGTATCCTGCTGCACTTCTACGGTGACGGCACCGCGGACGAAGTGCTTAAAGCCCTGTTTTTCCACGTCGATCCGGTACTGACCGGGGAACAGGTTCACAAACGTGAACAGCCCGTCCGCGCCAGTCGACTGCGTGCGCTTTTCACCCGTGCCCGCGTTGGTCAGGGTCACGTTGGCTCCCGTGACTATGGCGCCTGAAGTATCGGCAACCGATCCGGTGATCGAGCCATATGTGCTCTGGCCATACAGAAGTGAAGAAGAAGTGGTTACCAGCAGGGTGAACGAGACAAGCAGCTTCCAGAATATGCGACTTGGCATAGTTGGCTCTTTCCGGTACAGGAATTTCCTAATTGCCCCCAAACATTGGTGGGGGATTCTTGTCCACAGTCATCACCGTTGTCAAGCAGAAAATGCATGATTCCCATTTGAATAATCGTTAACCCTCGAAATGATGGTATGCTTCCGGCGCATGACCGCGACCATGAGGGACATCGCGAAAGACCTGAGCGTCTCCGTGGTAACGGTGTCGAAGGTTCTGCGAAATCAGGGACGAATCAGCCAAGCCACTCGCGAGCGAGTGCTGCACCGGGCCAAGGAATTGAATTATCAGACCAACTGGGCGGCGCGCAGCCTGGTGACCCGGCACACTTCCACCATCGGATTGCTCCTCCCGGAATTTACTCACTCCTTCTTTGCCGAGGTCGCCCGGAGCGTGGCGGAAACCGCCCGTCCTCACGGCTATCACGTACTCATTTCATGTTTCGAAGAAGATCCCGAATTGGAGGCCAGTGAAGCCGGCGCGCTGCTCGCCCGCCAGGTCGATGGGCTCATCATCGCTTCTTCGCAGCGCCCTCGCCGCTTGGATTTGTTCAAACAGATGAAAGAGCGCAAGGTACCCTATGTGTTGATCGATCGCCCCGTCCCCGGTTTGCGAGCCTGCTTCGTTGGAGTCGATAACCAGGCCATCGGCAAGTTAGCCACCGAGCATCTTATCGCTCGAGGTTGTCGCCGCATTGCCCACCTCCGCGGTCCCGAAGTCGGCATCGCTGCCGAACGTCTCGCAGGCTACCGGCAAGCGCTAATGAAGCACGGCCTCCGTCCGAATTCGCATTATGTCGTGCCCGGCGGATACCGGGACGACACTGGCTATGAAGGTATGCGGAAACTTCTCGACCTTAACCCGTTTCCCGACGGAGTTTTCTGTTACAGCGACCCGGTCGCGATCGGTGCCATGCGGGCCATCTTAGAAGTTGAGTTTAGCCTGCCCGAAGATATTTGCGTAGTCGGAGCCGGCAATATTCACTACTCCGACCAGGTTGCGGTTCCCCTTACCACGGTCGATCAGGGCACCTCCACCCTGGGCCAGCGCGCCACCGAACTTCTCCTGGAACGAATCGCATCGAAACGCCCAATGCGGCCGAAAAAAATACTGATTCCCCCCAAGCTCGTGGAGCGGCAATCGACTCGCCGGATCTCCGGACGCGAAATGCTGAGCGGCGGAGGAGTCTGAGTTGCTCAACACTCTGCTCCGTGCATGTTGTGTTTTGCTCTTGGTGCTGGGGACCGCGGCCCTGGCGGCGCCGGTTTTTGATGTCAATCTGCCCCGTGGTTTGGATTTCACCTTGCAGAATTCTCCCACCCCGCAGAAGTACCTCATCGAAACCATGCCGGGTGGGGTCGCCCTACTCGACTACAATAACGACGGCCTGTTAGACATTTTCTTCGTAAACGGCGGGCGAATTACCAGCCCCATGCAAACTCCTGAGAACTTCGACCGGCACGATCCGCGTTACTGGAACCGGCTGTACCGCCAGAACAAAGATGGCAGCTTCACCGACGTGACCGAGCAAGCCGGCCTGGCCAACGCCGGAGACGGAAATTACGGCATGGGCGTTGCCGTGGCAGACTACGACAATGACGGCTATCCCGATCTCTACGTTACGAGCTACGGAAAAAATATTCTCTATCACAACAACGGCGACGGCACCTTCACCGATGTGACAGCCAAGGCGGGAGTAGCCGGGGGCGGGTGGTCGGTATCCGCCGGATTCTTTGATTACGATAACGACGGAAAGCTGGATCTTTTTGTAACCCGCTACATGGACTGGGATACGAAGCACAGCAAAGATTGCGGCGGCAACTTTCACACTTACTGTCCCCCCGAAGAATTTCCCGCCACCACCAACATTCTCTACCACAACAACGGCGACGGCACTTTCACCGATGTAAGCCAGCGCTCCGGCATCGCAGCCAAGAAAGGGCGAGCCTTGGGGGTTGCGTTTGCCGATTACGATGGCGACGGGTTCACTGACATTTATGTAGCCAACGATGGCATGCAGCAGTATCTATTTCACAACAACGGCAACGGCACTTTCACGGAAGTCGGGCTCGAATCAGGCGCCGCCCTTTCGCAGGACGGGCGGCGGCTCTCCGGCATGGGCGTGGTGTTTCAAGACTATGACAACGACGGCCGTCCCGATGTGATCGTGACCCAGTTGCCTCGGGAAATTTACGGCGTCTATCACAACGACGGCGACGGCTCCTTTAGCTATCGCAGTCTCGAAACCGGTCTCGGTGTTCTCTCCAGTGGAAGTTCGGGCTGGGGCGTCGGCCTGGAGGACTTCGACAACGATGGTTGGAAAGATCTATTCGTCGCCCAGGGCCATGTGCTCGACAACGTGGAGCGCATCGACCCTTCGCTTCACTATCTCGAAGAACCGCTTCTGGCGATGAATCACAATGGCCGCTTCGAGCGCGCTGATTCGGGCACGACGACCCCTTGGGCGGGGCGCGGGGCTGCGTTCGGCGATTTGAACAACGACGGCTGGCAGGATGCGGTGATGACCACTCTGGGCGGCCATCCTCAAGTGTTCATGAACCGCGGCAGCAAGATGCACTGGCTGACAATTACCCTTCGCGGTACTCGCAGCAACCGCGATGGGTTCGGTGCGCGCGTTCGGGTGAATGGGCAGACACGATTCGCCACCTCGGCCGGTAGTTACCTTTCATCGAACGACAAACGCCTTCATTTCGGACTGGGTGTCGCGGAGAAAGCCAAGATCGAAATCGACTGGCCCTCTGGCATCCACCAAACTCTGAATGATGTTCACGCCGACCAGTTCCTCGAAGTGCGTGAACCGGAGAAGCCGTGATCCGAGCCTTCCTACTCTTGTTCCTTGCCTGGCAGGTCGCCACGCCACAGGCCGCCGAGCACATGCAAGCGGGAATCGCCGCAGACAAGCAACGCCAGTTCGATGTCGCCATCAAGGAGTTCAAGCAGGTCACAGAACTCGACCCGTCCTTCGCCGATGGCTTCATCAGCCTTGGGCAAGCCTATATGGAAAGTGGCGATTACGGATCTGCGATTGCGCCATTGAAGCATGCGTTGGAACTGAATGCGGATTTGCCGCCGGCTCATCAACTGCTGGGCTATGCCCTGCTCGCCCAAGGTTACGCTGGGGAGGCGATTCCACATCTACAACGCGCGCCGGACAAAACCGCACTAGGGATTGCCCAAATCCAGACCGGACAACTCCCCGAGGCGGTGGCAAATCTGCAGGCGTCACTGGCCGCGCACCCCAACGATCCGGATCTCCTCTATTATCTTGGCCGCGCCAGCGGCCTGCTCGCGAAGCAATCCATCGATACGCTGCTGGCCGGGTATCCGGACTCCGCCCGCGCACACCAGGCGATGGCGGAAAATTACTTCGTGCTGCGGCGCATGCCGGATGCCGAAAAAGAATATCGCGAAGCCTTGCGTCTGCGGCCAGGCCTGCCTGAGGCTCACCTGGCGCTGGGGGAAGTGTATGCCGGCGCTTTTCAGTGGGATAAAGCGGAGGAACAATTTCGGCTGCAAGCCAAGCTGCAGCCGGGGAATGCCGAAGCCGCTTACCGTCTCGGGGAGGCGTTGCTGGAGCAAGGGAAAGCGCACGAGGCGCGAGTGGAACTGCTGCGCGCCGACCGCTTGATGCCGGAGATGCCGGAGACGCTTTATGCGCTGGGAAAAGCAGCGTCTCTTGAAGGCGACGCTGCCGCCGCTGAGAAAGCTTGGACCAAACTTCTTTCCATTGAAAAGCAAACCGCGCTGGCCGCGCAAGCGCACTTCGGACTGGCCAGCCTCTATCGCAAACAAGGAAAGACCGCAGACGCGCAGCGCGAAATGCAGGAATTCCAAAAGTTGCAAAACAGCCCGGGCCAGCCGCAACCCTCGGGACAGGAACCACAACATTAGTGCGCACGCAATTTAGTTTAGGAGCACGATATGAAACTGATTCGGCCCGCATTCCTTCGCGACATGTCTGCTAACACCGCATATCGTGTCGCCCTCCTGCTTCTCTGCTCTCTCGTCACATTACCGCTCGAAGCCGCCGAACCCTCCTCCCACGATCTGGATTCCGGCTGGCAGTTTCGCGCCGTGGCCAACACAGATCGATCTGACGTCAAGCAATGGCATCCCGCGCAGGTTCCCGGCGTGGTGCAAACCGATCTGCTGAGCAATAAGCTGATTCCCGATCCCTTCGACCGCGATAATGAATTCCGCTTGCAATGGATCGGCCTGGCCGATTGGGAGTATCAAACTACATTTCAAGTGGATGCCGCGACGCTCGCGCACGACCATGTCGACCTGGCTTTTGCCGGGTTAGATACATTTGCGGATGTCTATCTCAATGACCAGGCCGTTCTTCACGCCGACAACATGTTCCGTCACTGGCGCATCCCGGCGAAGGCGTTGCTCAAACCCGGGCCGAACACGCTGCGAATTGTTTTTCATTCTGCCGTCGAGAAAATGATTCCCTACGTCAAGTCGCTGCCTTACATTCTGCCTTCGATCTCAACCCATAATTACGGCAACGAAGAAAACATCGCGACTGCCCCCTACACCCGCAAAGCTCCCTACAACTACGGCTGGGATTGGGGCCCGCGCTTCATGACCGAAGGCATTTGGCAGCCCGTGCGTCTTGAAACCTGGGACGCCCTGCGCATTGAAAATTTCCACATCCATCAGGGGAGCATCACCCCCGATTTGGCCAACGTAACTGCCGAGCTTGAGATCGAGGCCAGTAAGCCCACAACCGCTACTCTCACGCTGGCTCACGATGAAATGTCCGGACCACAAACCGCCGACGGAACGCAGACGCTGCAACTCAATGCCGGCATCAACCACTTTTCTTTTCCTCTGCGAATTACCTCACCTAAGCTCTGGTATCCGGTTGGCTACGGCGCTCAGAACCGCTACCGGTTTTCTGGCTCGATACGCATCGGCCGCGAACCCGCAGCACACGCAGAAACCAAGACCGGTCTGCGCTCGATCGAGCTCCGCCGCGTTGCCGACCAGTGGGGAAAGAGTTTTGAGTTCGTGGTGAATGGTATTTCCGTTTTCGCCAAAGGCGCGGACGTGATTCCCTTCGACAGCTTTCCCAACCGGGTGACTCCGGAGATTCACCGCAATATTCTCCAATCAGCGCGCGATGCTCATATGAATATGGTCCGGGAATGGGGCGGCGGCTATTACGAGTCCGACGATTTCTACGATATCTGCGACGAACTCGGCATTATGGTCTGGCAGGAATTCATGTTCGGCGGCGACATGATTCCCGGCGATGTCTCCTTTCAAGAGAATGTGCGGCAAGAGGCCATCGACCAGATCAAGCGCCTGCGCGACCATCCCAGCATCGTCGTCTGGTGCGGAAACAATGAAGTAGAAACTGGCTGGTGGCACTGGGCCGATCGTCAGGAATTCAAAGCATCCATCTCTCCCGACACTCGCGACCGCGTTTGGCAGGATTACGTAATTATGTTCGCCGATATTCTCAAGAGCGCCGTCACGCAATACGCAGATCCCACGCCTTACACGCCCAGTTCTCCCAGCGCCAACTTTGAAGAAATTCCTGACAATCAGCATAACGGCGACATGCATTACTGGGCGGTGTGGCACCAGCAAGCGCCGGCTTCCGACTACACCAAGCAATTTCCCCGCTTCATGTCGGAATACGGATTTCAATCCTTCCCTGAGATGCGCACCATCCGCACCTACGCCCACCAACCCGAAGACTTCGACATCCGCTCGACTGTCATGCAGGCGCACCAGAAAAACAAAGGTGGAAACGAGCGCATCCTGACCTACATGCTGCGCGAGTACCGCGAGCCCAAGGATTTCTCGTCCTTCGTTTATCTGAGCCAGGTACAGCAGGCGGAGATCATCAAGATCGGCGCCGAGCACTTGCGCCGCCAGCGGCCGCGTACCATGGGTTCCCTTTACTGGCAGTTGAACGATTGCTGGCCGGTAGCTTCGTGGGCCAGCATCGATTACTACGGCCGTTGGAAAGCGCTGCATTACTACGCCCGTCGTTTCTACGACGATTTGCTGATCTCACCTTTCTTGCACGACGACAAAGTGGACGTATACGTCGTCTCGGATAAGCTCCAGTCGCTTTCCGGGACGATTCACATGCGGCTGCTCGACTTTTCGGGAAGCGTCCTGCTCGATCAGACGAAAGAAGTTCAAATTCCTGCGCAATCGAACGCAATTTATTTCACGGTCGATAAGGCGCCATTATCCGCGAAAGCTGATCCACGGCGGAGTTTCTTAGTCTTTGATCTGGAAGTGACTGGAAAACGGGTGTCACGCAACCTTATATTCTTCGACGTAACCCACGACCTGGAATTGCCGGTCGCGCCCAAGATTGAAACAACCCTCAGCAAAACTGGCGACGATTACACCGTCACGTTGCAGTCCGCGAAGCTTGCCCGAAACGTGTATTTGTCCTTCGGCGACACCAATGTCGAAATCGCGGACAACTACTTCGACCTTCTTCCAGCCGAGCCCGTCACCATCCGTCTGAAGTCTTCTGCAACGCTCGAGCAACTGAAAGCTGCACTGACCACCATGTCTCTCACGGAGGCATTCCATCCCAATTGAATAATGATGCCGCTAGAGCCTTTTATAAGTCCGTCCCACTGATGGGTAGGTGTTTGCTGTTCGGACTGATGGTCGCGGTCTCGCTTAAGGCGCAACAGAGTGCTCCGTCGCCGGCGGCCTGGAGTGGTGTCGTACGCACGGCTGCGGGTGAACCCGTGGCCGGAGCGAAGGTAACGGTAGACCCACCGACCGCTAAAGAAAACCAAACGGCAGTTACGGGAGCCGATGGAAAGTTCGCGATTGCGGACATTCGACTTGGGCCGCATAAGGTAAGCGTGCAACTGCCCGGGCGAGGTCCGACAGCGCCAGCCGCAGTTGATATTATTGGCATAACCGTTGTGCTGACGGTATCCGATCAAAACGTCCTGTCGATAGCAGCCAATCCGCAAACTACTGCAGGGGTCTCGAATGGGAACCCGAGCACAACTTCCAACGCGGCTGGCGGAGCGGGTGGGGAGAAACTCTCCAGCCAAAAAGTAAATGAGTTGCCGTTGAATGGGCGGGACTTCAGCACGCTGCTGCTGCTAGCAGCGGGCACTATGACCGACGTGAACGGACAGACGAATTTCACCCAGCAGTTTGCCATCAACGGGCAGCGCGGCGTTGAGGCCGTGTTCGCGATGGACGGTGCGGATGTCAGCGATCCGGAGATGGGCGGCAGTACATTCACGAATTTCGACGTGGACGCGATTCAGGAATTGCAGTCAAGCTCAGGCTGGATGCCGGCGGATATCGGGCGCGGCGCGGCTGGTTTTACCAACATCGTCACACGATCCGGGAAAAGCGGTTTTCACGGCTCATTCTTCGAGTTCTTGAGGAACTCGGCCCTCGATGCGCGGAATTATTTCGATCACCCGTCGATTGCGGACCCGGGCCGAATCCCTCCCTTCCGCCGAAACGAGTTTGGCATTACGAATGGCGGGCCGGTCGTGTTGCCCCATGTGTATGACGGACGCGACCGCACGTTCTATTTCGCGCAGTATCAGGGATTCAGGCAGGTGCTGGGAACGACTCAGGTTCTGGCTGTGCCAACGGCAGCCGAGCGGGCGGGGCAGGACATGATTACGTATCCGGACGGCAGCACGGACACGCTGCAGGTACCGGTGAATCCGGCAATTGCGAAAGTGCTGCCGCGCTATCCACTGCCCAACAACCCAACCGGCGCGTATGGGGCGCGAACCTATGCTGCTCCTTCAAACGTGAACACGGATGCAGATCAGTTTTCTATCCGCATCGATCAGAGAGTTGGCGCAAAAGGACAATTGTTTGGCCGGTTCAATTACGACAATCTGACGGGACCGACAACAAATCCGGATCAGACACTGATTGATCCGAGCTTTGGCGTGCAGTATGTAGACCGGCAGCGCAACGGGGTCATCACCTACGCACACACTGTGTCGCCTCGATTTCTCTGGTCGTCATCGCTGAGTTTCACCCGGACGACGCCTTCGTTTGTCACGCCGAACCACACCGATCCGGCACTGAAGTTCATTGATGGCCTTTACGAGGCGTACAACAGCGCGGCGGGTTCAGTGATGTCAGCGTTCGGGAATTTGTTCCAGGGGCAATTGAATTTTACCTGGACGACTGCGCGCCACGCGGTGAAGTGGGGTGCGGAGGCGCGACTTAATCGCGACACGACATACTTTGGAATCAGTCCCAATGGCGAATATGATTTTGGCGGCGGAACGGTTTACTCGCCGGTGTTCATTCCTTCCGCCAGCGGACAGCACAACGTGCAAGTCGGCGATCCTCTACCAGACACGCTAAGCAGTTTGCTGATCGGCTATCCGTACGGGTACACGATCGCGGTGGCGCCCCCTTATTCGTCGGATGGCGCGCACATTGGGCCAGCGGCGATCAACCGGAATGACGTGAACGCCTACATCGAGGACATATGGAAAATCAATCCGCACTGGACGCTCGAATATGGGCTGCGATATGAACTCTACACGCCGATTTCGGAGCGGGCGCATCGAACGTCGAGCTTTCTGAATTCGTTCCCACCTCCGGGCGTTGGGCAGGAATACTTGATCAATCCTCAGCCTGCTTACCAGACCAATTGGAACGGCTGGGGGCCGCGTTTGCAGGTGGACTGGAATGCGCCGCAGGCGGTGCATGTGCACATAGGCGGGGCGATCACAGTGATTCCGCCAAATATCTGGCAGGACAATCTTCTTACCGGGTCAACGCCCTACGTTGTTTATCCCCGCGTCAATGCGGCGCAAAACGGCGAGATCGCCTACGGATTCCAAATTACACCGAACGAATTGCCACCCGTCTATAACACCGCTGGCGTGAACGTGCTGGCCAGCGGCGATCCGAAAAAAGTCCCGGCGAATTCGGTGATGGACGTAAATCGATACCAGCAGGATTTGGCGGCGCTGTCGCCGAGTGGTCAACTCTCGCTGCTGAGTCTATCCGGGATCGACCGGCGCTTCGGCAATGGGTACCTGCAGACTTGGACGCTGGGACTGGAGCGAGCTTTCGGCGGCCTCACCGCCGATGTCGCCTATGTCGGAACATCGGCGTTCCGGCTTCCCAGAATGTCATATCCAAACGCATATCCGGGGGCGAATCCGGAATTTGCGCAGTTTACAAACTTCGACAGTAGCGGAGCGGTGACGGGTGGTTTCGGATTCGAGTCTGTGATGACAGCGACGTCGCACTCGTCGTACAACGCCTTGCAGACCTCATTGTCGGGAAATGTCGGGCACGGCGGTCCGTCCTTGCAAGCCGGCTACACCTGGGGCAAATCACTGGATGATGTCAGCGGCATCCTCGGTGGAACGGGATCTACCGGCGCCGTGACGCAGTTTAGTCCGCAAGACCCGTTCGATACACAAGCGGAAAGAGGGCCGTCAAGCTTTGATGTGACCCACGCCTTCACGTTGAGCGCGGCCCAGGATCTGCATTTCGAGCGTTTGGGACTTCAGCCGGATCGAACGCACCTGTTGACGAAGGGCTGGGAACTCCTGAGCATCTCGACGATCACCAGTGGTTCTCCGTTTACCGTTTATTCGGGAATCCAGCAGACCGGCGCGGGAACTATTGGCGCGGACCGGCCAGACCAGATTCAAACACCCGACCTCTCGAGCGCCGGCAGTTCAACCCGAGCCCGCGACGATTATTTTGGGCGGGGCACGAACAACGCAAGTTTCTTTTCCATCCCCATCGGGATCGCGGGCGGAACCGGACCAAACTCCGGCCGCTTTGGAACACTCGGCCGTAATACATTTCGCGGACCTGCGTATTACGATTTCGATTTTGCGCTCATCAAGACGACGCCGCTTGGGCACCGGGAAAGCGGTTTGGAGCGAGCGGACCTGCAATTCCGCGCAGAGTTATTTAATCTGTTCAACATTGTCAACATGGGGCTACCGGCGAACATCATCGAGGGTACAGGGTTTGGCATGATCAGCAAGACCGCGGGAACCTCACGGCAAATTCAGTTTTCGCTAAAGCTCATCTATTGAGGCGCGTCCGGCAGCGACAGAGGTCATCGAGGCAGGTAAAACATTCGTCTTCATTGATTTGTGCTGGTGCCGGGAGGGGGAATCGAACCCCCAAGGGCCGAAGCCCGGCGGATTTTGAGTCCGCTGCGTCTGCCAGTTCCGCCATCCCGGCTTGGGGATTTCTATCTTAACGTACTGAAGTCGCGAAATCTACTTTGCGGCGGCGACTTCGTTGTGCCGGAAGCATGGCACTACGTGATCATTCACCATGCCTACGGCCTGCATGAACGCGTAGCAGATGGTTGATCCGACGAAGCTGAAGTCTCGTTTCTTCAGGGCTTTGCTCATGGCGTCGGATTCGGCAGTGCTCGCCGGCACGCGATCGCGCGCCTTCCACGAATTCACAAGCGGCCGGCCATCCACGAATTGCCAGATATAGCGGTCGAAGCTGCCGAATTCTTCCTGCACCCGCAGCAGCGCCTGCGCGTTCCGCACCGTGGACGCGATCTTCAATTTATTGCGCACGATGCCGGGATTTTTCAGCAACTGCGCGACTTTCCGCCGATCGTAGCGCGCCACTCGCTGCACATCGAAACCATCAAACGCTGCGCGATAGTTTTCTCGCTTGTTGAGGATCGTCTCCCAGCTCAGCCCAGCCTGCGCGCCTTCGAGGATGAGAAATTCGAAGAGCCTGCCGTCATCGTGCACCGGCACGCCCCATTCTTCATCGTGATAGCGAATCATTAATTCGCTGCTCGCCCAGGCGCAGCGAACCAGAGGCTTCTCTTGACGCTTTCTAGCCATAGAAAGGAAACGGAAATTTTCCAGGGGAACAAAATGCAGCGGCGCAGCTGCACGCCGCGCCTTTCACAAACAACATAACGGAGTTCGCTACTCCAGCGACTTCGGATCCGACAGATTCTTCGGTGACTTCGCATTCAGCAGCGCCACCAGATCTTTCGCGGCGGGAGGAATCGCGACTTTGTGATCGACAATGATGTCCTTGGCGTCCAGCTTCTTGCCATAGAGATTTTCATTGGCGCTGCCGTCGGAGCGCAAGGTCGAGCCTTCCAGCGATATCCCGGCAAACAGGCCCTTGTTGCGCGAGTAAGAGAGAATCTCGGCGCTCATCACGATGTCGGTGGCGCCCTCTGCCGTACGCCCCTTGGGACCAGCTGCAGCCGACGCATCCGCTCCCAACTTCACTTTGCTCGAGAGCAGCGAGCGCGCGCCCTGGGGATTCATCACCAGCAAAACAAAATCCGTAGCCTGGCCGCCCAACTGGAACCCGATGCTCACCCCTTCGAGCGCATACATAGCAGGCGGCCCCCACGGCCCCATATAGTGCGGCCCGCTTCGGCAAATCATGACGCCGCGACCGTAGCTGCCTCCTATCCCGAACGCTCCTTTTTTCACCGAAGGCAGAATCACCACGCACTCCGCCTTATCCAGCAGGTCTTGCGGAATATCGTCGGGGATGTTCAAGATTTCTTTCATCACCTCTCCCGCGTCCCTCACCCGGTCTTCTTCCCGCTCGTCGTTGGCAGAAAATGCTGGGGCTGCGCACAGGCAGAGCATCAGAACGCAGGCTGCAAACTTTTTCGTCCCCGCGAGTATCTTCATAGCCGTCAGTCCTCCGGACTCTCTTTAAATCATTACTGTTTAAAATCATTGCTGTTTAACGATCCACCATCTTAAACCCTTCCCGGGGATTGTAATTGCCCGGTTGTGGAAATTGGATCTCGTCTCATTCCCCGTAACCCTAGGCACCTGCTGGTCCTCCTGCTGTCTTCCTACTGCTTTTGCCGCTGCTCTCAGTCCATGACCATTCGCGTGCTCCTTTTGTAACTTGGCACTCTGCTTCACCCCCCTCTAGAGTCATGTGAGACCATAGGCGGATGGCCGCCTGCCTTTCGGCACGCGGCGTGCATCTAATCAGTTGGAAGGACCGTCTGGACCGGGGTGGAGTGAAAATTTTGGACGTTTTGGGAACGAACTACACGCACACCACCGGCCGCCTGCAGGCGCAATTGGCGGCTTTCGCCCCGGTCTGTGCTTTTATCCTTACTTTGATCTGTGCTTTCATCGGCATACCGGCGGCCCATGCCCAGTCGAGTGCTGTAGCCACCAGCCCTGTCAGCCTCAGCATTTACGACGGCGCTTCAGCCCCTCGACGCTTCGACTCCGGGGACGATCCCCAGGCCGGCTTCACCATCCACAAGCGTGTCGATGAAGTGAACGTGCTGTTCATTGCCACCGACAAGCACGGCAAGTTTGTGCGTGACCTGAATCGAAAGCGATTTCGCCATCCTCGACGACAACAAGCCGCCGCAGTCCATTCTTAATTTTCGCCGCGAAACCGATCTGCCTTTGCACCTCGGCTTGCTCATCGACGTGAGCGGATCCGTCAACAGCCGGTTCGATTTCGAGCAGGATGCCGCTACCAGCTTCCTGATGCATTCAGTCCGCGCCGGCTTCGACAAAGCCTTCGTGGTCGGCTTCAACACCCAGAGCCAGATGACGCAGGACTTCACCGATAACGTGCAGTTGCTTGCCGCCGGCGTGCATAAGTTGCACGACGGTGGCGGCACGGCGCTCTACGACGCGATCTACCGCGCCTGCAAAGATAAGTTCTTGAAGGATCGTCCCGACCATCCCGCGCGCAAGGCGATCGTCATCGTGAGCGATGGTGAGGACAATCAAAGCGAATACTCGCGCGCGCAAGCGATCGAAATGGCGCAGCGCGCCGAAGTCATCATCTACGCCATCTCCACCGATGACAGCGGCCTGATCCTGCGCGGCGATAAAGTTCTCGAACAACTCGCATCGGCCACCGGCGGCCGCGCTTTCTTTCCATTCAAGGTGAAGGACATTACTCGCTCCTTCGCCGCCATCGAAGATGAACTCCGCAGCCAGTACATCGTTAGCTACAAGCCCGCCGACTTCGACGCCGACGGCCGCTACCGCTCGATCGAAATCTCCGCGCTGAAGAAAGATCTGCAAGTACGCGCCCGCAAGGGTTATTTCGCCCCGCAGCAGTAACGATTCCGACTGTCATCCTCAGAGAGCGCGCCCCTTTGCCGTATTTTTTTTGCGCGCCCCGTCAGGAGTGAAATGCAGCGTTGCATATCTCTTCCCGATCACGGGCGGGAGTGATCACTCTTGAACAGAAACGTCCTCTCGCGATTGTTAACATTAAGGAATCCTAACGAGCCAGATCGTAAACACTTAAGGAGATCTCTTGGCTAAATCTACAAACCCGGCGGATGTGGCCGGCGGGAGCGCCGGTGCCGTCGTTATTGAGAGTGTGGCAGATATTCTCGAGCGTGACCTCGATGCTGTCATTCAGGAATGGCTCATGCGGGTCGATAAGGAGCCGGACTTAACTGCCATTCCTTTGAGTTTTGAGGACCGCACCGGCCATCTCCCTCAGCTTCTACGTGATGTCATTGTGCGGTTACGTTTGGACGACGAAACCGAGGCTCAGGTTTCGCAGGCGGCGGCTCACCACGGAGATTTGCGCGCCAAACAAGGCTACACGGTGGCCATGGCGGTGGAGGAATCCCGGCTGCTCCAGGTGAGCATTTTCACGATACTGCACAGAAGCCAGCGCCATTTGAAGTTCGATACGGTACTTCCCGCGGTTGTGACGATCGCCGACGAAGTGGACGCGCAATTGAAGCAGCAGATGCTGCGCTTCATGGCTTCGGATACCGCGAAGGCAGTCTCGACCTCAAAGTCGGCAAAGGCAGCAAAGATAGCCTAGACCGCACCGCATGCCGTCGCTGGACTCCGCTACATGAGAAACCAAAAGCGCCAACCTATCCCATCGAATACGAAGGGGAACGAGTGTGTCTTGCTGATCGCGTCTGATGCAGATGCGGCAGCAAGGGTTCTGGGCGAACTAGGTTCCGTAACAGAAGAGCGCTTCGAGGTGGAGTGGGTTACCGAGCTTTCCCGTGGCATTGAGCGAATGTGTGACGGGGGGGTGAGGGCGGTAGTGCTCGATTTGAACTTGCCCGATAGCAAAGGTGTGGAGACGTTCGACAAGTTCTTTCAGGCTGCGCCAGGTGTGCCAATCCTGATCTTGAGTGACGCTGATACGGAAGGAGACGCCAGGCAAGCCGTACAGCGCGGCGCCCAGGATCACCTGCTCAAGGGACAAGCCGATGGCTACCGTCTAAGGCGCACAGTGCGAACGATGATGGACCGCTGGGCCGACCAGGCGGTATCGCGGGAAAATGCACTCGCGACCATCACCCTCGACTCGATTGGAGAGGGGGTCGTGCGCACGGACCTATGCGGCAACGTCACCTATCTGAATGGGTTCGCAGAAAAGATGAGCGGATGGTTTCGTGAGGAAGCACTGGGACATCCAGTTGCCGACGTGCTCAGACTCGTCGATGGTGCGACCGGCGCCGTCCTTCCCAATGTCGTAGTAATTGTCACGCAAGGAGATAACAGCGCGATTACTACGACCAAATGTACCAATTGCACGTTGATTCGACGAGACGGCGTGGAATTTGGAATTGAAAATCGGGTTGCGATTATCAACGACCAGGAGGGGGATGCGATTGGTGCAGTAATTTCTTTCCGCGACGTGAGCACGGCCCGGGCCGCTTCGCTCGAAATGTCGCGTGTCGCACAACATGACGTTCTGACTCAATTGCCGAACCGAACTCTGTTCGACGACCGCCTGACCCAGGCGATTTCACTGGCGGAGCGCCAGAGCAAGCAACTCGCGGTGCTGTTTGTCGACGTAGATCAATTCAAGAGAATCAACGACACACTGGGCCACGGCGTCGGCGACAACTTGCTACGGTCGGTCGCTGGCCGATTGTCGGCTTGTATTCGGCGCACGGACACGGTAAGCCGTCTGGGCGGAGACGAATTTCTGGTTCTACTCTCCCAGGTGGAGCACGCCGAAGACGCAGCCGTCACTGCGCGAAAGATTCTAAGGGCGATCGCGTCACCGCATATTATCGATAACAAAAGTCTGGACATTACCGTCAGCATTGGCGGTAGCACCTACCCCGCCGATGGGCAGGAGGCGGAGATTTTGGTAAGTCGGGCTGACATCGCGATGTACGAAGCCAAACAACACGGTCGCAATAGTTACCAGTCCTTTCGAAAAGAAATGACCACGCGACTGGCAAAGCGAGTGCTGTTGGAGGCGGATTTGCGCTCGGCGCTGGGACGGAACGAGTTTTTGCTGCACTACCAGCCCAAGATCGATTTAGTGACAGGTCAGGTCACGGGGATGGAAGCGCTGATTCGCTGGCAACATCCGGAGCGGGGAATTCTACTTCCGGCGACCTTCGTGCCAATCGCCGAAGAGTGCGGTTTGATTCTGCACATCGGACAATGGGTCTTGGTAGAAGCATGCAAGCAAGCCCGGGAATGGAGCGATTCGGGACTCGGGGTTATACCTATTTCGGTGAACGTGTCGGCGGTCGAATTCCAATCCAAGGATTTTCTATCAGGAGTTCGCGCCGCCCTGATCGCTACCGGGATGGAGCCGCAAGATTTAGAGCTGGAACTAACCGAGACCGTGTTGATGCAGGATGCGGAGTCTGCTGTTGTTACACTACTCGCGCTGAAGGCGATGGGGGTGCGGGTGGCCATCGATGACTTTGGCACGGGCTACTCCAGCTTTACCTATCTGCGGCGTTTTCCCGTGGACACTCTCAAGGTCGGTCAATCGTTCGTGCAGGAGATCACGTCGGATCCCGAGGGGTCAACCCTTGTCGGCGCCATGATCAGCATCGGAAAGAGTCTGAAACAGCGAGTCGTTGCAGTAGGAGTGGAAACCGCTTCCCAGCTCGACTTCCTCCAGCGCCACGGGTGCGGCGAAGGGCAAGGCTCTTATTTCAGCGGTCCCGTTGTGGCCGAGCAGGCGGCGAGGCTGTTTAAGTCTGGCGTGCAAGAAGGAATGGTTCACTAGATCTGGCTTCCTGCGATCCTGCCTCTGCTACGGCGACTCCCCAAACAAAAATCGCGGCCCAATAAGGTCGCGACCGTCTTGTCATCCTGAGCGAATTGTCATCCTGAGCGAAGTAAATGCTTCGCGAAAGCGAAGCATTTACGCAGTCGAAGGATCCCTTGCCCGCATGCGGCAGCATTGGCCGCGCAGGGCGTTCGCACCACTGCCGCCGGCCTAAAGCTTGTAATCCCGGACCAGAGGGACGGACCCGCTTTTCTAAATTACCCTCTATTTCTAGTATGACATTTTGCAGGGGGTAAAACCGACACATTTGCCAACTTTATATTCCCTTCCCTTTCAACAACCTAACTCGATTTCCCGTCTTTTACCCCCTTGACAAGAATTTGGGGCGATTTTGTATAACCAATGGCTAACTTCTCCCGAAGCCGGGCTCCAGTCGCGGACCAGAGCCTGCCCTGAGCGAAGCCGAAGGGGACGGCACTCTCAGTTGCCGAGCACGAAGTCAATGAGTGATAACGCCTGTTAACGTCACGAATCCAAGGCCGACCTTCACTAAGAACCCGCAAGCCGAAACGAACGGATTGCCCGGATTACTGCACTTTGAGTGTCAACGGCAACGACTGGCTCGTGGAGCCCGCAGTTGCCGTTAGTGTGAGGGTGTACGTTCCTTGAGGGGTTCCTCCGGAATTGGGCGATCCAGACGATCCACTGCCGCACGAGAGCAGTAGCGCCGCTCCTGCAATCGCGATGATCGCGGTCATTTGCCCCGGCGCCGATCGGCGCAGCATGGACCCGCCGGGGCCGCGCGACATCGACACTAACATTCCTAGTCCAAAGAGCGCTGATGTCCATAGCCAAAGGAAAGATTGCTGGGGCACACTTACTGCTGCCGTGGTCCGGGCGGCAGTGCTCACGGTAACGGAGAGGGTCGTTGCACTGGTAGCGCTCACGGTTGCAGTACCCGGAACAGAACAAACAGCATTCGCGGGCGCGTTTTCGCACGTCAGGGTTGCCGTGCCACCGATCCCTTCGCCTCCAATACTCACCGTGTAATTGGCCATTCCACCTGCAGTGACCGTGGCCGTTCCTGAACTTCCGGGGGCGCTCAGCCCCAAACCCGGCAGGCCAGACCCGAACAGAGGCATTATTAGTGGCATGGAAATGTTCCCCGAGATCGTCAACACAGCGGCATACGGAGTGTTGAACGTAGCCGGTACAAACGTCGCCGTCAACGTGCAGGATGCATTTACCGCCACTTGCTGTGCGCATCCGTTCAGGCTGCTGGGAACCGTAAAAACTGGAGAGGAACTCTGAAAACTACCCATCGACAGAGACTGAGTGCCGCAATTCGTAATCTTGAGCGTCAGACTAGAGGAACTCCCAGCGGGAACGCCGGGGAAACCGAGCTGCTGATTCGCGGGATATGCGACGCACATCGCGGGAGACGCTACGCTCGGCTCGATCGTGGTGGAAAAGCCATAGGCAAAGCCCTGAGTCGCGGTTACTGATCCAAGGTAAACACCGGGTGAAGTGTACATCTGGTAGTTCGCGGTTCCCGCAATATGTAGTTTGCCCTGGCCATCGATAACCGGAGCAGCAAGGGCCATACCACCAAAGGGTCCGCCGAGGTAGGTCGAAAACATCAGTTTCGTCCCCGTCGGATCGAATTCCGACAGGAAGCCTGCATTCGAAGGGGACTCGATAGGTCCCGGAACGGATTGGATGGGTTGCTGAAGTGGCAACTGTACGTCGCTAGTGTTGCCCGCCACCCAGATGTCGCCTGCGCTATCTTGGGCGACACCCACAATTGCGGTCGATGCAGTGGGAGGGAAACTCAGATTGCCGTAGAAGAACGTCGAGTACAACAGCAGCGATCCATCAGCGCTTACCTTGCTCAGGTACGAGGGGCAACATGCGCCGCTCGGAATGCTCGGCTGGTACGCATTGCTCGTAGTCGGGAAAGTACTCGGAGCCACCGAGCCGACCACGATCGCTTCGTCATTGGCGTCGACCGCAATGCCTGATCCCTGTCCGCCGGCTCCGATGAAGGTTGAGTAGGTCAGGCTGGAAGCATCGGCAGCCAGCTTGGTGACGAATGGAGCCGCGTAAGGCGACGCGCCCGGGATTTGCGTTTGGTAGGCTCCAGAGGTGGTGGGCCAAGTGGTTCCGGCCGTGCCCGTGATGTAGGCGCCGCCAGTCGCGTCGATGGCAATTCCGGAGACGCCGACGGGGCCTTCGCCGCCAACGCCGCCGGTCGGAAAAATTTGGCCGATCAGACTGCTATACGCGAGGTTTCCGTCCGAAAGGAACTTCGTCACAAATACGATGGTTTCCGCACCCACAGGCGTCCCCTGATCATATGCACCGGCTGTGACGGGAAAGACGGGAGAATCAGTGCTCCCGGTAATGTACGCTGTGCCATTGCTGTCCAGGACAATCGCGTTTACACCCGTACCCGATGACTCCCCCGCTTGCGCGGCCCCGCCGAGAATGCTTGAGTAGTTCAGCGACGAGCCGTCGGCGGATAAGGATGTGATAAAACCGAAGTTGACGGCGTAGTCGGAGTACCCGTAGGCGATCGGATTCTTTAAAGGAAAACCCGTTCCGACCGCATTTCCCACGACAATTGCATTTCCGTTGCTGTCCACCGCTATTCCAGTGGATGCGGCACCACCGCTTCCGCCTAGAAAGGTCGAATACACCAGTCCGGTACCATCAGGAGTCAACTTGCTCACAAAGACGCTATTGCCGTTTGGACAGGCCGCGCAGGTCGTGTCAAATGCTCCGGGTGTGACCGGAAAGCTGCTCCAGTTGGTCACGCCGGTGAGGTAAGAGCTACCGGATGAGTCCGCAGCCACTGCCGACATACCGATTGAATAATTGGCAAGAAAAGTCGAATAGATGAGAACGGGATCTATCACGAGCGGCTTGGAGCGATCGTACGAGGCGACCCGGAACGCGATCTCGTTGCGGCCTACAATCGCAAAGGTTGCACTCAGCTTGTGCTTCTCCTTTCCCACAAGCTGGTAAACCTCTGGCTGCGCGAAAAACAGGTCACCACCCCCCAGCCTGATTCGCAGCTGGCCATCGGTCTGCAAGGCGATACCTTCTGACCCGGTCAATCGCATTCGGATGGCGTGATAGTCCGCGCCAGGTGACACTACGAAGTCATGTTCCAGTCTTTGGCCGGTGCCGTAGAACACCGCGTCAATCCCTGGATACAAGCCGGCATAAGTAACCCGTCCAAAATTCGGAATGTGCGTACGCCAACGTGAGGAATCTCTGCCCAGAAGGTAGTTGGTCTGGCTGGCGTGCAGGTCAGAACCAGTCAGAAGAGTCTTCTCGCTGGCATTCACGAAACGAACGGTGAGAACTCCAGATCGCGAAATGCTCCCTGCCATGGAGAGATCGAACGCATGCTTATGCAGTGTCAAATCCAATGCAGGCAAATGCGCGACAAAATGTGAGGTTCGCTCCGCCTGACCATAATTTGGTTCAAATTGAATCGGTAAGTCGGCGACTGAGACCCGCGCCTTCTTCGGAACTACCTGGGAGAACGAGAAACCGCCGACGAACAGTAGCGTGGCAACAAAGGCTAACTTCAGGTGAGGAGACGTAAAGGAAGGTCGCATTGGAGTTCTTAATCTCCGAAGCAAATGCAGAGTGCGACAGCGGCGCGAAGTTGTCAAGAGCTTGACCTCAAAAGTCGAGCAGTCGGCAGGAAAAAGGCAACGGACTGTCTCACCCTTCGGCAGTCGATGTGTTTTCCTCTGACCCTCACCAAGAAATGGATCATCAATTGGCGAAAAATCGCCATTTCACTCATTGACCGGGCCGAGTCTAGAATGGTTGCATGAAATCTAAGGACAAGCCCTTCCCATGGTCGGCAAAGACGTCCACGGAGCCGTGCCACCGGCAATCGATTGCAGGTGTGAGCTTCTCCCGGTAGGAAGGAGAATTCATGAAACATCTCAGGTATGTTCCCGCGCTTTTCCTTTTGTGCTGCTGGCTGGCGCTTCCGGCTTCGGCGGCCGCCGATCCCTACATCGATTTTAGGTCCACCGTGAGCTGCGACGACGGAAGGCCGTTAAGCGGATTCCAGTTCCTCACCTTTTCCATTCACGACAATGCGGAGCGCCGCGGCGATGCTCTCTGGACCGAAACTGTTCCAGTGCAAGTCCGCGAAAACGGGGAATACGCTATTAAATTGGGAGCCGGCTCACCTGCTTTCGCCGAAAAAGTTATCGATGGCCACAGACTTCTATACGTAAGCGTCCGCACCCCGAGATGTAAGGTGGTGCCCGAGTCCACGGTCATCACCACCATCCCGCAGGGAATCTGGGTGGATTGCAATCCGGACAACAGCGCAGGAAATTGCGATGGTCTCTCGGGTGTCACCTCTGAAGCCGAGCTGAAAACCATTGCCGCCGCCAAGTTCAGGTACGTGTTCAACGACTCTAACTTATGGGGGACGCAGTCCCAAATCGCAGCCTGGGCCGATCAGGCCAGCTGCTCGGGCCTGAAAATCATCTGGTACATTCCCTCAGACTTTGCCCTCTATCAGGGGACGAGCGCCGCCAACTACTCTCTAGTCGCCAACGACACCGAATTAGCCTCCAGCTTCTGCAGTGGCTGCACGAACGCGGCCTTTACGACAGCTCTTATAAAGTGGTTCGCCTCCTTCCCGGCCACCGCCGGCTACTATATTGACGATGAGTTGGTAAACATGGCTTCGCAGGGTGAGATTCAGAATTACAAAGGGAAGAACATCTCCGAGTCTGCTATCGAAAGCGATCTTGCGACCCTGTATCGCGCCGTCCACGCAGCCGACCCCAACCACATCATCTACGGAGCCGAAACCTGGAACAGCGTAAACACCGCCAACGAGAGCCAGCTTGCAAGCTTTCTCGATCCCATTGAGGCTGATCTCAACGTGATGGGCGCCGACTACTATCCCGTCGGTACCGGCGAGGCTGCTAGTACCGAGCCCTCGGCCGCGAGTTGGCTCGATACGATTGCCCGCAGCTACAATAAATCCACGTTCATGAATCTTCAGGCTTTCAGCTGGGAAGACTTTGTTCCCGCCGCCTGCGCGTCGCAGTCAATCTGCGTCTACCCCAGCTTCAGCCAGTTGCAGACCATGCTGTCCGATGCGGCGGGGAGTAGCAAAGCGCCTTCGCTGCTGGTCTGGTACGACTACGGAGACACGGTGGCAAACGGCGAGTGGACGAACTTCGTCTCTGCGGTCAACCCTCAGTAGGCGCGAACTCTGCGACCGAAGAAACCGAGATGACCCCGCCAGACTTCGTTTGCGCGCCCGCTGTCCCATCCCTGCTACTACCGTCTCATTGATTTCCAGACTAAATTTTGACTAAGCCTTCAACACTCCCTCAAGGAGACGCGCATGTTCGGCATCGCCTTTCTCGTAATCCTCGTCGTCATCGCCGTCATGCTCGTCGGCATGTACAACAGCCTGGTGCAGCTGCGAGTGCGTTGCGACTCTGCCTGGTCTGACATCGATGTGCAGCTGAAGCGGCGGCATGACCTCATCCCAAACCTGGTCGAGACCGTCAAAGGCTATGCCGCGCACGAGAAAGGGACGTTCGAGAACATTGCCAAGTTCCGCTCGCAGGCGATGCAGGCCACTACGCCCGAGGGCAAGGCCGTGGCCGAGAATCAGCTCACCGGAGCGTTGAAGAGCCTGTTCGCCGTGGCCGAGAATTATCCTGAGTTGAAAGCGTCGGAACAATTCACCAAGCTGCAGGGATCGCTGAGCCAGACGGAAGATTCCATTCAGAACGCGCGCAGCTATTACAACCAGGTGGTGCGCGACCTCAACACAACGATCCAGTCGTTTCCCAATAGTATTCTGGCGAACATGTTCGGCTTCACGCCGCGGCAATTCTTCGAGACCACCGAAGCCGATCGCGAGCCGGTCGCGGTAAAGTTCTGATCGCAGGCTGCGAGGCGGAGACGCAGTCGCGCGCGGAAAAAATCTGGTGCGCCCGGAGAGACTCGAACTCCCAACCCTCTGCTCCGAAGGCAGATGCTCTATCCGATTGAGCTACGGGCGCCAGAGGACATTTTACGGCAAATTTGGTTCGCGAGCAGGTCGCTGCGGAAACGCGCATTGGCACAGGCGTTCTATTCCATCTCGAAACTCAGGTAGGTTAGGCCGTCGGAGCGTTCGACCTGGAGGACTACGGGGTCGCCGGGCTTCAGGGTGAGTAGGGCGGCGCGCAGCGCGTCCATGGAAGTGATGGGAGTGGTGTTGAGGGCGTGGATTATGTCGCCGGTTTCGAGGCCGGTGTCGGGGAGGATGAGGTCGGCGGCGCGGCCGAGCACGACTACGCCGGAGGGAATGCGCAGCGTCCCGATTTTGCCGCGCAGGTCGTCGGTTAGATCGGTGGCCAGAATGCCGAGGCGGGAGATCAGATTCTTTTCCGGGTCTGCGGCGTCGAAGAGCTGATCCATCTCATCGCGATGCTCGATGGCCGGGACGTAGAGAGTTTTCTTCTGGTCGCCGCGCAGGATTTCGAGCTTCAGCACGTCATCGAGGCGGTGCAGATACAGGGCTGAAGTGAGCTGCGGAAGGGTTTCGATGTGGCGGTCGTCGGCGGCGACGACAATATCCTGCACCTGCAGGCCAGCCGAAGCGGCGGGGCCGTCGGGCTTGACGTCGGCGATGATGACTCCCCAGCGCTGGGAGAGCTTCAGGCCGTCGGCCAGAGTGGGCGTGATTTCCTGAGCGACCGCTCCGATCTCAACGCGATGAACGTGGCCGTATTTACGCAGGCTGTGGTAGACGAAATCGACGATGCGGGCGGGAATGGCGAAGCCCAGGCCCTCGCTGCCACCGCCTTCGGAGAGAATGAAAGTGTTGATGCCGAGGACGGCTCCGTTCATATCGACGAGCGGTCCGCCGCTGTTGCCCGGGTTGATAGGAGCGTCGGTCTGGATGTAGGTGATGGGCTTGTCGGGATCGGCCTGGCGCGCTACGGCGCTGACTACGCCCATGGTGACGGAGTTTTGCAATCCCTCGGGACTGCCGATAGCAAACACCAACTGGCCTACGCGAGGACGCTGTTGCGCGAGCAGGACCAGAGTAGGGAGATCTTTTTCGTCGATCTTGAGGAGGGCGAGATCGGTTTCCTTGTGCGTGCCAATGAGGCGGGCTTCGAGGATGTGGCGCCTGCCCGCGGCGAGGGAGTGAGCGGGATCGATGGGCAGGGGCAAGGCGACGCGGATGCGCTGCGCGCCTTCGACTACGTGGGCGTTGGTGATGATGTAACCGGTGGGATCGACGATGACGCCGGAGCCGACAGCGTGCTGGCGCACGATGAGAGCGGTCTCGGAGCGGTTTTGTTGTTGGAGCGGGCCGTAGCCGGTAACGAGAATCTGGACCACCGCGGGAGAGACTTTTGCAGCCAGGTTTTCGAGGGCATCGTTGAATTGAGCGAGAGTCTGGCGTGATGCGGAGACGGAGTCGTCCGGGGTTGGCTTCGACGTTTCTCCTGCAACCTTTGTAGTGGGGGTGGGACTGGAGTGCTGCTGCGCCAGGAGACAGGTGGTCGAGGCGAGAACAGTTGACGCGAGAACAAAGGACGCCGTTTTGCGGAAGAAACGGAGCGGGCGGCGCAGTGCGAACGCGTGGAAGAAGGATGGGCGAAGCATGAGTGGTCTCCGGGATAAAAACTTCTATTAGACGTTACCATGCGAGGTTCGGTTGCGGCGCAGCGGTCCGTGAAAGGGAATCTTTTCGGCCCTACGTTCTTAAGGGTTCCGAGTGTAAATGGCCTCATTTCTCCAAACTACGCTAACTTAGAATCGACCTGGCGGTCATGGTTGGGTCGAAAGGTCTCTCCACGAATGGCTGGTGACGGGCCAACGGCTCGGAAGTTATAGCATTGTCGATTTTCAAGTTCCTGTTAAGCTCATTCAGGCCTTCGTTGAAAGGCCTCCGAGATGGGAACGCTTCGTCTGGCTGCCGCGCTCGCTGGATTCCTGGCCATTACCTTCGCATGTTCCTGCTCGAGTTCCGCGCCGCCAATTTCAGTCCAGGTATCGGCTTCCGCGACACAAATCGACCAGGGTGAGTCCGTCAGCGTTACGGCTACGGTCAGCAACGGCTCATCGGCGCGTGGCGTCTCGTGGAGTCTGAACGGGCCAGGATCGCTAACCCATCAATCCAGCTTATCTGTTGCCTACGCTGCACCCTCAAACGGCTCGAGCATACAGAGTGCGACGATCACCGCGACATCGGTTACGGACAACACGAAGACCGCGTCGGTAACGATCACCGTCAACCCTTTGCCCTTGATCACAACTGCTTCCTTGCCCGGAGGCTCGGCAGGAACCGCTTACAATCAGACAGTCGGCGAGTCAGGCGGGACACCCCCCTTCGCGTGGTCTATTGGTTACGGGGCATTGCCGAACGGACTGAGCCTCGCCTCCGGCACGGGCACGATCAGCGGCACGCCACCAGAAGGAGGCGCTTGGTATTTCTGGGTACAACTCACCGATGCTGCGGGCGCGACAGCCGCGCAACCTTCTCTGAGCATCGAGGTGCTGCCAAACACTTCCGCGGGCAACCCCGTGCCATTTCTTAACCAGCCGCTGGTGCCAAGCGCTGTTTCACCCGGTGGACCACAATTTACCCTGACGGTGAACGGCACCGGTTTTGTTCCGACCTCGACTGTCGACTTCAACGGAACCGCGCTCACGACAACTTTCATGAGCAGCAAGCAACTGACTGCCGTGGTGCCCGCCACGGACATCGCCACCGCTGCGACTGCTTCTATCGAGGTCGTGAACCCCGCACCGGGCGGTGGAAAGTCGAATGCGGTCTTCCTTCCCGTGTCGACGCCGCAAGCGGGCGCGACGTTTGCGGCTGCCACGGGATCGCCTCTCCCCATAGAGTTGGCAAACTCTGTTGTAGTGGGAGATTTCCGGGGCCAGGGAAAGCCCGACTTAGCGATTGCGCAAAACGGCAACGCGGTGTACATCTACCTTGCCAACGGCGAAGGCACCTTCACGCAGGCACCAGGTTCGCCGATCACTATTCCGAGACCACCATTTGATAATCTGCCAAATCCCCTGATGGTCTTCCTTACTACTGGAGATTTCAATAACAGTGGAAAGTTGGGCTTGGCCGTGGCGAACCTGCAGGAAGAGAATGTGCCGATCCTGCTGGGCAATGGAGATGGGACGTTTACGATTCCGACATCATTTGTCTTCAGCGAGGGTCTCTACACCAACACTCTCGCCGTCGGAGATTTCCTTGGAAATGGAAATCTCGATCTGGCAATAGCCAACTCACCAAGCGGATTGGCGATCGACATCGTGCTGGGTTGTGGAGACGGCGCATTCAATCAGGGGCCGGTCTCCGCGAATGGCAACTTGACCAGCGCATACATGCCGGCAGCTGGCGATTTCAACGGCGATGGCAAACTCGACATCGCAGTGACGGGAGGCGGTTACGGGTTCTCTCCGGTAAACGCGGTGACGATGCTGCTCGGGAATGGAGACGGAACCTTCAGCCTTGCTCAGAACCCGACTTTTGCTACCGGTTCTAATCCGTGGGCAATCGTCGCGGCTGATTTCAACGCCGATGGCAAACTCGATCTCGCGGTCGCGAACCAGGACGACAGCACCCTGACCATCCTGCTCGGAAACGGCGACGGAACCTTCACGGCCGCCACCGGTTCGCCGGTTGCCGTCGGAGGCGGCCCGTACGCACTCGCCACCGCCGACCTGAATAGCGACGGCAAACTCGATCTCGTGGTCGCAAACCAAGACGACAGCACTCTGACTATCCTGCTCGGAAACGGCGACGGAACCTTCACGCCCGCTGCGGGTTCGCCCATTGCCCTGGACGGGGTACCGGATTCGGTCGCGGTTGGCGACTTCAACAGCAGCGGACGGCTTGGCATCGCTGTCGCGACTGGATCCAACGTCATCGTTCTGGTGCAGCAGCCATAACTGGCGGAGCACGGCGCTGTTCCTGCGAGAGTTTCGAGACTTCCAAAACCCGGGCGAGTTCATCTAATCACGATTTGCGGAGGGAGTTTTTGTCCATACCTATTGAAGATTACGGGATGATCGGCGACTGCCATACGGCTGGCCTTGTCTCGAAACAGGGTTCGATCGATTGGCTCTGTCTTCCGCACTTTGATTCGGGCGCGTGTTTTGCGGCGCTGCTCGGAACTGCAGAACACGGGCGTTGGTCGATCTCACCAGCAGAGCCGATCCGAAGCATTCGCCGCCAGTACCGGGATGGGACTCTGATTCTGGAGACTGAGTTTGAAACTGAAAGCGGATCGGCAAAGCTGGTCGACTGCATGATGTCGCGCCAGGAGATGCCGGAGGTTCTTCGCGTTGTCGTCGGCACCCGAGGGCAGGTCCGGATGAAGTTGGAACTGGTGATTCGATTCGATTACGGGTCGGTGGTGCCCTGGGTTCGGCGAGAGGGAAATGGGATTTCCGCAATTGCCGGTCCGGACATGCTCCGGCTGCGGGCGGACGTGCCGCTTCACAGTGAAAACATGAAGACTGAGGCGGAGTTCACGGTTGCGGAAGGGCAAAAGGTTGCGTTCGATCTGACCTGGTATCCCTCACACCAGCATGAGCCTGCGGTGGTGGACGTTGACGACGCGATCCAGAACACGGAGAAGTGGTGGCGGGAGTGGTCGGATCGCTGCGCTTATCAGGGGGAATGGCGGGACGCAGTGCTGCGCTCGCTGATCACGTTAAAGGCCCTGACATTTCTGCCCACGGGCGGCATCGTAGCCGCGCCGACAACTTCCTTGCCTGAACTGTTGGGCGGCGTGCGTAATTGGGACTACCGGTTTTGCTGGGTGCGAGATGCGACTCTGACCCTGCAAGCACTCCTCAAGGCAGGATATTTAGAAGAGGCGCGAGAGTGGCGGGAATGGCTTCTGCGCGCCGTCGCCGGCAGCCCTTCCGAACTTAACATCCTTTATGGCCTTCACGGCGAACGCAGGCTCACGGAACTGGAACTGCCGTGGCTGCCGGGATATGAAAAATCCGTCCCTGTCCGAACCGGCAACGCCGCTTACAAACAATTTCAACTGGATATCTTCGGGGAGGTGGCCAACACGCTTTTTGAGGCGCGCGAAGCGGGGCTGGGACCGCCCCAGCATTCGCGTCACGAAGTTGCCGTGGCGATGCTCGAATTCCTGGAGACGGGCTGGGAGCAGCCCGATGAGGGTATTTGGGAGGTGCGCGGTCCACGGCGGCATTTCGTCCACTCGAAGATGATGGCATGGGTCGCGGTCGATCGCCTGACGAAGATGGCGGAACTCGGCCGCTTCACCGTAGACATTCCGCGATGGAAGAAACTTCGAGATGCTATTCATGAGCAGGTTTGCCGACAGGGTTTCGATGCGGACATGAATTCCTTTGTGCAGTATTACGGAGGCAAACACCTCGACGCCAGCGTCCTGATGATGCCGCTGGTGGGTTTTCTTCCGCCCGACGATCCACGTGTAATCGGCACGGTGAAAGCCATCGAAACCCATCTCGTGGAGAATGGCTTTGTCGGACGGTATACGCAGGATCCCGCCGTAGACGGCATGCCTCATGGAGAAGGAACGTTTCTCCCGTGCTCATTCTGGCTGGCGGACAATTACGAGTTGCAGGGACGCTATGCCGACGCAGTGCGGATGTTCGAACGGCTGCTGGACATTCGGAATGACGTCGGTCTTTTATCTGAAGAGTATGATCCCATCGCGAAACGCCAGCTGGGCAATTTTCCTCAGGCGTTTTCTCACGTGGGTTTGGTGAACACAGCCTTCAATTTGACTGGGCGATCGGGTAAGGGCACTGGGCGCGGGTGAAGCGGTCGACAGTGGCTGAGCCTGCCAAAGGGGGAATCTAGGTTCTACCCTTAACCAACACGTAATCAGGCTTTTATCCGGGTTGCATCCGTGATATAACCTGCCCTGAGCAACAAAAGTGGCTGATCCGCCTGCCAGTGGCGTATTCTGGAGGGGTTGGCTGGGCTTAGCGAGCGTGTAAAGATTGAGCCACGAAATAGGAGGCACTGTGTCCGAAGCACGGACCGGAAAACGGTTTCCACTGGAATTGCCGATCAAGATTCACGATGAGCATGCCAGCGGCGACACTAAGGGGCTTACGGGAAATCTGAGCGCGGCGGGAGTTTACATTCGCGCTGACGCGTCACTGGAGATTGGTTCGCCGGTGGAGTTTGAGATCACGCTGCCGCCGGACGTTACCGGGGGGCAGGAGAACGTGGTGATTCAGTGCAAGGGGCGCGTGGTGCGCGCCGACCCAACCGGGACCAGCGAAGAAGGCCGCGGTGTGGCCTGCGTGATCGATTCGTATGAGTTCGTCAGGAACTCGTAATACTTTCGGAGCGGACGTTTTGGACCGAACTTTTGGGGTATCGATAACATGCTCAAACTGATTCTGGCCGATAACCAGGCAATCTTCCGCGCCGGCATCGCCAAGGTGCTTGCGGTGGAAGACGAGATGCGGATTGTGGCGCAAGCCCAGACGCAAGAGCAGATGTTCATGGCTCTGGACAAATTCCGTGCCGCGGTGCTGGTGGTGGCGGCGGGCTTTCACAACGACTTTGCCGCGATCGTACAGTCGGCGAACCGGGCCAAGACCCGGGTGGTGGTGCTGGCCGACACCGGCGAGAGCGCGCAGCGGCACATGGCGAACGGCGCGCATGGCGTGGTCTACCGCAACGTGACCAGCGCGGCACTGGTCGACTGCGTGCGCAAGGTGGCACGCGGTGAGACCTGGGTGCAGGATGTGGCGGTGCCGAGCGAGCTCACCGAGAATGATATGGTCGGGCTGCGGGTGCGCGACCGGCTGACGGCCAAAGAACTGCGCATTGTGGCGCTGATTGTGCAGGGCTACAAGAACAAAGAAATTGCCACGCAGCTGGGGACGACCGAGCAGGTGATCAAGAATTATCTGCGGAATGTGTATGACAAGATCGGCGTGTCGGACCGGCTGGAACTGGCGCTGTTCACGATTCACCACCGGATTTTGAATGAAGCGGCTGCCGCTACTACGGCGGGGCCGGCTCCGCAGCCTCCGGCGGGAGTTATGCCTTAACGAGTTTGAATTTCATTCGATGAGGCCGCCTTGGCAGGCGGCCTTTTCGTTTCCGCGTCGGCACAGAGCGGCTCCCTCAGCGGCTAAAGCCGGAGTCTTTCACATCCCCAACGGCACGACTGAAGTCGTGCCCTTCCCGATCTGTGCTCCTTCTTGACGAATCTGTGCTCCTCGAATCTGTGCTCCTCCATGAAGCAGTCTTAGAACTGCTCTTTCAGCGCATCGTTCGGATTGTGGATGCATCTATTGTTCATGGAATTTCGCACGTTGGGACGCTCTGGATTGAAGGTACCCGCTTTGAGTTTTGGGACGGGAACGTTTGGCGGGTCGACTGAATTTTTTCGCGCCTGGGGCGCGAGCGACGTGGCTGAGGCAACGCGGCTGGTCGACATTTGCCTCGAAGCCGGCGTCAACCTCTTCGATACTGCTGACGTTTATTCGGATGGGCTCTCGGAAACAATTCTGGGGAAGGCGATCGCGGGACGGCGCGGCGATGTATTGATCTCGACCAAGGCAACTTTTCGCATGGGGCCGGGGCCGAACGATCTGGGGTCGTCGCGCTATCACCTGATCAAGGCTTGTGAGGCCAGCTTGCGGCGGCTGGGCACGGATTACATCGACATCTATCATCTGCACGGGTTTGATGCGCTGACTCCGGTCGAGGAAGTGCTGAGCACGCTGAATCAACTGGTGGTGAGCGGGAAGGTTCGATACATTGCTTGCTCGAATTTTTCCGGATGGCATTTGATGAAGTCGCTCGACGTGGCGGATAAGTTTGGCTGGGCGCGCTACTCCGGCCATCAGGTTTATTACTCGCTGATTGGGCGCGAGTATGAATGGGAACTGATGCCGCTGGCTTTGGACCAGGGAGTGGGAGCGCTGGTGTGGAGTCCGCTGGGCTGGGGACGGTTGACGGGGAAAATCCGGCGCGGGCAGCCTTTGCCGGCGGAGAGCCGGCTGCATAAGACGGGCGACCTCGGTCCGCAGGTTTCGGATGAGCATCTGTACAAAGTGGTGGATGCGCTGGATGCGGTTGCGAAAGAGACAGGGAGGAGCGTGCCGCAAGTGGCGCTGAACTGGCTGCTGCAGCGGCCGTCGATTTCGACGGTGATTTTTGGGGCGCGGAATGAAGAACAGTTGCGGCAGAATCTTGGAGCCGCGGGATGGAATCTGTCTGCCGAGCAGGTGGCGAAGTTGGATGCGGCTAGCGATGTGACGCCGGTTTATCCGTATTGGCATCAGCATCAGTTCCTGGAGAGGAATCCGGCGCCGGTGGCAGTCGCGAAGAAGACTGAATAAAATGGCGCGCGTTTTCATTACAGGCTCTACCGATGGACTGGGGCGAATGGCCGCGCAGCTTCTGGTCGAGCAGGGGCACGGAGTGGTATTGCATGCCCGCAATGAGAAGCGGGGACAAGAGGCGTTGGCGGCCGTTCCCGGCGCGGAAGCAGTGGTGATCGGCGATCTGGCGAGCATCGCGCAGACGCAAGAAGTGGCCGAACAGGTGAACGGGATCGGCTTATTCGACGCAGTGATTCACAATGCGGCGATCGGCTACCGCGAACCCCGGCGCATCGCGACCGAAGATGGGCTGCCGCAGGTATTCGCTGTCAACACGCTCGCGCCCTATATTTTGACTGCGCTCCTCAAGAAGCCGAAGCGGCTGGTCTATTTAAGTTCCGGCCTCCACCGGAATGGCGATGCGAGCTTGAAGGATCTGGCGTGGGAGCAGCGGCCGTGGCAGGGGCAGCAGGCTTATTCCGATACCAAGCTGCATGATGTGCTGCTGGCCTTTGCCGTGGCGCGCCGCTGGCCCGGCGTGCTCTCGAATGCGCTTGAGCCGGGCTGGGTGCCCACCAAGATGGGAGGTGCGGGAGCGCCGGATGATCTTGATCAAGGGTACCGCACACAGGTTTGGCTGGCGGTGAGTGATGATCCCGCCGCAACCGTAACCGGCGGGTACTTTTATCACCTGCGGCCTCGTAAGCCGAACCCCGCCGCGCGCGACGTGGAGCGGCAGGAAGAGTTGCTTGACGCCTGCAAACGCTTTTCTGGAATCGACCTGCCCGGCTGAATGAAGAACAGTTGCGGCAGAATCCAGGCGCATGAAATCTCTTTGCGGCGCAGGTTGCCAAGCTGGATGACGTTAGCGATGCGACGCCGGTTGCAGATCGCTCCAACCGTTTGTCGTCCCGAGCGCAGCGAGGGACCTCGGTTCTTACCTCCCTCAATCCGGGTTGCCGGTGCAAGCAGAAACCAAGATCCCTCGCTTCGCTCGGGATGACAAGGACTAATGCTCCGTCCCGTCTAGACTTTCTCCGCTACCGACTTGGCTTGCGTGAACAAGTACAAGTAATCCGGGCCGCCGGATTTGGAGTCGGTGCCTGACATGTTAAAGCCGCCGAACGGGTGCGCGCCGACCATAGCTCCGGTGCATTTGCGGTTGATGTAGAGATTGCCTACGTAGAAATCGCTTTTGGCGCGGTCGATCTTGTCGCGGGATTTGGTGTAGATGGCTCCCGTAAGGCCGAACTCGGTGTCATTGGCGATTTCGAGAGCATTGTCGAAGCCGCGGGCTTTGATGACTGCGAGTACCGGGCCGAAGATTTCTTCCTGCTCGAGTTTTGACTTGGCCGGGATGTCGGCGATCACGGTGGGACGAATGAAGTAGCCTTCTCCGGCTTCGGTGGCGCGCTCGCCGCCGGTGAGGAGGCGTCCATCTTTCTTGCCTTGCTCGATGTAGGCGAGAATGGTCTTCATCGAGCCTTCGTTGATCACCGCACCCATGTTGGCATTTTCGGCGGGATCGCCGACGGTGATTTTCTCGACGCGCGTTTTGAGCTGCTCGAGGAACTTGTCGTAAATGCGCTCATCGACGATGGCGCGGGAGCAGGCGGAACACTTCTGGCCCTGGAAGCCGAATGCGGCCTGGGCTACGCCTTCGACGGCGGAATCGATATCGGCGTCGGCATCGACGATGATGGCGTCTTTGCCTCCCATTTCGAGGATGGTGCGCTTGATCCAGAGCTGGCCGGGGGCTTGCGTGGCGGCAGTTTTATTGATGTGCAGTCCGACCTCGCGCGATCCGGTGAAGGCTATGTAACGCGTTTTGGGATGCGCGACTACGGCGTCGCCGAAGCTGGCGCCGGCGCCGGGGCAGAAATTTACCACGCCTTCGGGCATGCCGGCTTCTTCGAGCAGTTCGACGAATTTCGCGGCGATGGTGGGGGAATCGCTCGACGGCTTCAGGATTACGGTGTTGCCGCTGACGATGGAGGCGACCACCAGGCCGGCCATGATGGCGCAGGGGAAATTCCACGGCGGGATCACCGCGCCTACGCCCAGCGGGATGTAGGCGAGCGTGTCGCGCTCGCCGGGCATCTGCACCGGCGGTTCAGCTTTGGCGAAGCGCAGGGCTTCGCGGGCGTAGAACTCGCAGAAGTCGATGGCCTCGGAGATGTCGGCATCGGCTTCGGCCCAGTTCTTGCTGACTTCGAAGACGAGCCATGCCATGTGTTCCATTTTGCGTTCGCGCAGCAGGTCGGCGATGCGGAACAGCAGGGCGGCGCGCTCTTCGATGGGAGTGCGCTTCCAGGAATCGAATGCTTTCAGCGCAGCGGCCATGGCCGGCTCTACGTGCTCTTTGCCGGCCTTCTGATGGATTCCGACTATCTGCGACGGCTTCGCGGGGTTCAGGGACTTGATCTTGTCTGTCGTCTTGACGCGCTGGCCGCCGATGATGAGGTCATACTCACGGCCGAGCTGTCCGCGGACTCGCTCGATGGCGGCGCGCATTTTGCGGGCGTTATCTTCCTTTGTGAAATCGAAAAACGGTTCGTTGATGAATGGGCCTTGATGGAAGGATGTGCGCGATGGCCGGACGGGGAGTTCTAGGGTTGCCATGGAAGATTCCTTTCAACCTTGCAGCTTAGACAAGCTAGGATGTGCCCGATTATTTTACACCTTGCGATGCGGGGTGATGGGTAGAATGAGGCGAGTCTAAATGTCATGGGCAGGCGCGTGATTTTGGCTGTTGCGAAGCTCGCGGGCGGGCTGGCAGGCGTTGTTTTTTTGCTTTGCCCATTGAGGACCAGCACTCAAGTTTTGATCAATGTTGGTGCAGTAATCATTGCTGTGATTTGCGGCGTCATAATCTACCACCTCGACGACAGCGATGACAGCGGCAATTCGGGTTATTGGCCGCCAAATCCAGCGAATTCGGGGCTTCATCGCGATTCGCTCCCCAAAGAGCGCGAAGGCCCGAAATCGCCGGGATCGGTACCATAAGGCCAAAACCCCCACCCTAACGTCGCAAAAGAGGCGATGTTAAGGATGGGGCACCCGCTCGGGTGATAGACTCGACCGTTTTCATCATGGACTCCCGAGGTAATCATATGCAGATCAAGAAGGTGGGAATCATCGGCGCTGGAACCATGGGTAACGGCATCGCCCAGATCTTTGCTTGCGGCGGTTATTCCGTGGTTTTGTGCGATGTGGAGCAGCGGTTTCTGAATCGCGGCCTTGAGACCATCATCAGGAATCTCGAACGCGAGGTGGGGAAGAACAAAATATCTGCCGAGGACAAAGAATCGGCGCTGCGGCAAATCGATCCCGTGACTGACCGGGCCAAGCTGGCCGAGTGCGACTTCATTGTGGAAGCGGCTACCGAGAAGATTGAGATCAAGACGGAGATTTTTCGCGATCTGGACCGGGTGGCGCGGCCGGAGGTCATCCTGGCTTCGAATACTTCTTCGATCTCCATTACTAAACTCGCTGCGTTGACCAAGCGTCCCGACAAAGTGATTGGGATGCACTTCTTTAATCCGGTGCCGGTGATGAAGCTGGTGGAGGTGATTCGCGGGCTGGCTACTTCCACGGAGACATTTTCTGCAACTCGCGATCTGTCGATAAAGCTCGACAAGACGCCGGTGGAGGTGAACGACGCACCGGGATTTGTTTCGAACCGCGTGCTCATGCCTTTGCTGAACGAAGCCATGTATGCGGTGATGGAGGGCGTGGCTACGGCTGAGTCGGTGGATGAGGTGTTCAAGCTGGGGATGGCGCATCCCATGGGGCCGCTGACTTTGGCTGACTTTATTGGGCTCGATGTTTGCCTCGACATTATGTGGGTGTTGCAGGAGGGGTTGGGAGATCCGAAGTACCGGCCTTGTCCGCTGCTGATCAGGATGGTGGATGCGGGGTGGTTGGGACGCAAGAGCGGGCGTGGGTTTTATCGGTATTGAGGATTCATAGTCCCTAGTACCCGGTACCTAGTACCCAGCGGCAAGCCGCAGCGATGATGACAACAGAGACAGTCTCTCCACCTATCCGCAGCGACTTGCCCTTCTATCTTCTGGCTGCGCTGGCTGGGATCGGCACCGGGTGGGTGGATGTGATGATCAACGACCTGCTCTTCACCGCGCTGCTGGTGCTGATGGCTTGCATGCTGCTGGGGTTGCTGCGACCGCGCCGGCCTTGGCGGTGGGTGGTTATCGTCGGGATGTTCATTCCGCTCACGGAGTTTGCCGCCTACGTGATTCTCGCCGTGAAGCCTGCGCGAGCGCAGGTATATGGATCGTTTCTGGCCGCGCTCCCGGGGATTGCCGGAGCTTACGGCGGATCGCTGATGCGCGGGGTCATTGATAATCTGCGGTCGGGAAAGTGAAAGGCCAGTGGGCACTGGCCAACTGCCCTTAGGTATTGGATAACCGATAAGTTACTCCCGAATCCACAGGGTGGGCGCGTATGCTGCGGAGATGGGTGTGACGGTTTCGATGCTGGCGAGCGGGAGCCGGGGGAATTGTGCGTTTGTGGCCAGCGCGCGGACCCGGATTCTGGTCGACGCCGGCATTTCCTGCCGGGAGACTTTCAAGCGGATGAAGTCGCTGGGCGAAGATCCGCAATCGCTCTCGGCGATTCTGATTACTCACGAACATTCCGATCACATTTATGGCTTAGCAACTTTGGCGAAGAAGTTGCGCATCCCAATATTCATGACGGGGGCAACGCATGCGGCGTGGGCGCGTGCCATGCGTGACGAGAAGGGCGAGCGGCCGCAACTGGAGCGGCTGGAACGGTTTGAGTCGGGGCATCGCTTTCAGGTGGGCGACATTGAGGTGAAACCTTTCACCATTCCGCATGACGCCGCCGATCCGGTAGGGTTCACGTTTCGCGTGGAGGGCACGAAGGTGAGCGTGGCCACCGATCTGGGCTACCTTCCGGTTAACGTGCGCGATCACCTGCGCGGGTCAGACATTCTGGTGATGGAATCGAATCACGATGTGGAGATGCTGCGCGGCGGGTCTTATCCGTGGTCGGTGAAGCAGCGGGTCGCGAGCAACGTGGGGCACCTCTCGAATGAGAAACTCGCGGATTTCTTCATTAACGACTATGATAATAGTGCAGCTTTTGTCGTGCTGGCGCATCTCTCTGAGCAGAACAATCATCCGGAAATAGCGCGGCGAGAGGCAGAAAAGGCGCTGGCCGAGCGGGGCGGGTTGTTTCAGAATCGGGTGCTGGTGGCGATGCAGGGCGAGGTTTTGCCGCCGATCCGGATGTAGGCCGATCAGGATGCAGTAGGACAGGTGTTCGGTCTTGGCTTATCGGTCTCAGGTCTTAGGAAAATCAAAATCTCAAGACCCGTGATCTAAGACCCAAGACCAGTTTTTGTGTCCCCTATGAGTCAGCAGTGCATTGATCCAATTGTCGGAAAGATTCTGGCGGGCTGGCGTTACGACATCTCCGGCCTGGCGCCGGAGATGGGGAGCGACTACGAGAGCCATTTTGCGCAATGCGAACACTGCCGCCGGCGGCAGCGCATGCACCGGACGATTGACGTGGGCCTGATCGCGCTGGCCTCGGTTTCGGGCGGAGTTTTTCTGCTGACCTTTGGCGTGATTCGCCACTTTGTTCCGCGGCATGCTTTCTGGCTGGAGATTGCGGCGCTGGCCGGCTTTGCCTTGTCGGCGCTGATCTGGCTGGTGGTGGCCGTGGCGACGCCGGCGCCGGTGACCGTGCTGGACGCAGCCAAGCAAGGCGCGCGGCGGGTGCACGACCGGCTGCCGCAGGAGATTCGGGAGCGCCTGCCAGAAGAGCTTCGAGTGAAGATTACGGGGACGTAATTTGTGGGCCGGCTTTTTTCACGAATCTGTTTGCCGCAAATCGTTTTGCCGCAGATCGTTGCAGTGGCGCTGTTGAGCGCGACGGTGACGGCTGCTGCGGGGACGGTTTGCATGCGGCCTTCCGCCCCCTTTAGTAGCGCAGGGTGTCATCACGGGCGAGCGCCGGCGAATCCGCATCCGGTTGACTATCGCTGCTGCTCGAGCCGTCATCCTTCAGCTATCACCACTGCTGCTTTCTCGCCTCAATCTACGCTAAGAGCGCAGGACGCGTTCCTCCTGGGGATCGTTGCGGGCAGCAGCGACGCTGTTCCGGTCGTCCGCTTTACATCTTCCAGCAGTCCGCCTGTGTACCTGATTCTCAGAATCTGATCTGCCAGTCTTTTCTCCATTCCTCATCGACACGTTTTACTGCACGTGTATTGATCACACACGCCGTTCTTGCTTGGGAGGAGGAGGTTTGATGGTCAGACCTTTCTTGGATTCAATGCTCGCCTGCTCGGTTGCGGTTGGAGCATTAGTGTGTGCCGCGCCGGCGCAGGACACGTCCACGAGTGGGATGCAGATGGCGGGGCATGCTGTTTCGCAGTTGCCTTCGCCGCATGACGGATCGGGGACGGCATGGGAGCCGGCTTCGGTGCTGGCACACGAGTGGATGCTGATGCCCGGCGGATGGGAACTGATGGCGCATGGTGTCATCTTCACCGACTTTAACCAGCAAGGCGGCCCGCGCGGCGAGGGGAAAGCCGAGTCGGCAAATTGGGGGATGCTGATGGAGCAGCACCGCTGGGGCCGGGGAACGATTCTTTTCCGGCAGATGTTTTCGGCGGAGTCGCTGACGTCGCCGCATCCTGGATTCCCGGAGCTGTTTCAGACGGGGGAGACTTATCACGGCGAGCCGCTGGTCGATCACCAGCATCCGCACAATGTGTTTGCGGAACTTGCGGCGCTGTATACGCTGCCGCTGTCGGAAAAAATCTCGTGGGAACTATATGGGGGGCCGTCGGCGGAACCGGCTCTGGGGCCGGTCACCTACATTCACCGGACATCGGCTTCGGAACTGCCGCTAGCACCGCTCAGTCATCACCTGCAGGATTCGACGCATACCAGCTTTGGCGTGGTGACCACCGGGTTGGTGATCGACCGGATCAAGCTGGAAGCCTCGGCCTTCAACGGACACGAGCCGAATGAAGAACGCTGGAGCATCCAGCCGGCTGCGCTCGATTCCTGGTCAGTGCGCGGCAGTGTTGCCCCGGACCGAAACTGGACAGCGCAATACAGCCTTGGGCACCTCGACCACCCGGAAGCGCTGGAGTCCTGGAACCAGTGGCGCGAGACAGCATCTGTGGAATATGACCATCCGCTGGTATCGGGCAATTGGGCGACTTCGCTGGTGTGGGGGCGAGTGCATGAGATTGGCACGGGAATCACTCTCAATGGTTACCTGCTGGAATCCACGCTGAACTTCCTGCGGCGCAATTATGTGTATACGCGGATGGAACTAGTGGACAAGAACGAATTGTTTCCGCCAGCGGAGCAACCATCCTACCGCATTGGCGCCTACACTTTCGGGGCCACGCGCGATCTGGTGCAGAATCGTGCGTACCAGTTCGGGTTGGGCGCGGATGTGACGGTTTACTCGAAGCCTGCGGTGCTGGATGCAGCGTATGGGAATTATCCTGTGTCGTTCCAGCTCTTTTTGCGGGTGCGTCCGGGAAGGCAGGAAAGCGAGCGCCAGCACTAGCCGGAGAAAAGCGCTATTGCCTAGACGGATTCTGGCCGAAAGATTCCGGATCAGTCCCCCGCGAACGCGCGAGAATGTGGCTAATGAAAAATGAGGACTGCAGAAAGGCTGCATGCGGTGCGGTGCAAAATACTGGGCAGCGTTCTTTTGCATGGAAGAAAACAAATGAAAATCAGAGAAGCGATAGGGTTGGGCTTGACGGTTGCAAGCGTCCTGATTTCTGTACAGCTCTTGTCTGCGCAAGACACGCCCATCGGGGACGTGGCGCGTCAGGCGCGCGCCGACAAATCTCAGGCGCCGCACGCGAGCAAGGTAGTCACGGATGAGGATTTGGGCCCGCACCTCGCCCCTGTCGCCGAGACGGACGATCCGGCCCAGGTGGTGAACAAAGCCCGGCGTGCCTGGATAGCCGCTACCCCACCTACCTGCCGCCACGAAGTTAGTAACACCAGCGGACCCGGCGCGTCCGTCGAAAGCCTACGGGAAACTGCAGGACCCGACCGCATGCACTTCGTAGTCGATCGGCGGGGTGGTGCGGATCCCGGGCGCATGGAGCTCATCCTTATCGGTGACGACACGTACAGCCGGACCGGCGCTGGCCCCTGGAGGAAAAACCCAGCGGCAGGGAGCCCTGTTGGAACATCGCAGTTGAACTGGCTTCCGGAACCACTGGCGGGCGGATATGCCAGCGGAGAACTCAAGCTGGTCCGCCGCGATGCCATCGCGGGCTCGCCAACTTTTCTGTATGAGACCAAGTTTCACCCAGGCGGCGTGGCATTCCGGGACCGGACAATCGACTTCTGGATTGGAGCCAACGACAATCTTCTCCGGAAGGTCGAGATGCTGACCAAGGAAACGGCGCCAGGGCTGGCGGGAATAGAGGACCGTGAGACTATAACCTGCTCCTACGGAGCGCCGCCTGAAATCAAACCCCCGATTTAATCTTTTCAAGAAGCGGGCAACCGTGATGAGATCCGGCACGAACAGCAGCTATCATGTCGCTGAGGGAAGGTCATGTCGATCAATGAGCCGGAAGAATTGACCGGGATGCGCGCAGCGGGCGCCGTGGTTTGCCTCATGCTGGAGGCGATGAAGAGCGCAGTACGGCCGGGGGTCACGACGGCGGAGCTGGATGAAGTGGGCGCGGGCGTGATGCGGCAGCACGGAGCGCGGTCCGCACCGGCTCTGGTTTACGGATTTCCTGGGGTGAACTGCATCAGCCTGAATGAGGAAGCCGTGCATGGAATTCCTGGTGGACGCCAGCTGCGAGAGGGCGACCTGGTCAAGTTGGATGTCACCGTCGAAAAAGATGGATTCATGGCCGACGCCGCGGTCACGGTTCCGGTGGGCGAGGTGACGGAGGAGTGCCAGCGCCTGGTGGCATGCGCGGAGCGGGCCTTTGCCAAGGCTATGCTGGTGGCGCGCGCGGGATTTCGGGTTTGCGAAATTGGGCGAGTGATCGAGCGCGAGGTGAGGCGGAGCGGCTTCTCGGTGATTCGCGATCTGGGTGGACACGGCATTGGGCGCACGATTCATGAAGAGCCTCGAGTGCCGAACTTTGCTGATCCGGAGGCGAATCAGGTTCTAACTGAGGGGTTGGTGATTACGGTTGAGCCGATTATTGCCGCGGGATCGGGCAGGGCGTTCGTGGCGCAGGACAAGTGGACGGTAGTCACAGCGGATCGCCGGCCGTCGGCGCATTACGAGCACACGCTGGTGATCACGAAGGGTGCGCCGATGCTGCTAACAGCGGCGTAATGGCATCTTTTGATGCGTTTACTGCTGGAACGGCGACTTCCCGGCAGCAATCTGGACGAGCATGACGGCAATCATGAACAGGATAGTGATGCTCATGCTGAGAACGATTTGCTTCCGAATAGGACTTGAAGGGTAAACACGGGAGTGCAGCCGCCACGCCTCAAAACGATGCTTGGTCCACCTCAGTGTCGTGAACTGTTCGTCAGGGCAGTCCCGATTCACCTCGGTGACAAGAGTGCGGATGTACTTCCAAGCACGGAAGTAGAATACGACCGCAGTGCCAAACAGAACGTGCCAAACAGAACGTACTCCAGCGGTTTCATAACCCCTTGAATAGGGAACGCTCATCGAGGCGTTCGAAGCGTTTCGCCCAACTCCACTCGTTGGCTACGCCTTGATGTGGCAACTGGACAGGCCGCGCTTTTCCAGATATTGCTGGTGATAATCCTCGGCGGGATAGAACGTTACTGCCGGGACGATCTGGGTGACGATTGGCTTCGAAAAGCGGTGCTCTTTTTCGAGCGCCTCCTTCGAGGCTTGCGCTGCGGCTTGCTGCTCAGGCGAGTGGTAGAAGATGGCAGAGCGGTATTGCGTGCCCCAGTCCGGACCCTGGCGGTTGAGTTGCGTGGGGTCGTGATTCTCCCAGAAGACTTTCAGCAGGTCGGTGTAGCGAACCTGGGCGGGATCGAATTCTACTTCTACCGCTTCGGCGTGGCCGGTGCGATCGGTGCAGACCTCTTTATAGTTGGGATTGTCGGTGTTTCCGCCGGTGTAGCCGACGCGCGTTGACAGCACTCCGGGCATCTGCCGGAAGGTGGCTTCCACTCCCCAGAAACATCCAGCTGCGAATGTGGCCTTTTCCATTTTTAAGATGGCTCCTTGTGGCGCTCCTATTAGATGACGAATTCCGCAGAAAGTCACGCACTGTGAGGCCCGGTGGTGGTTCTGCTAGGGAAGCAAGCCAAACGCGCGACTAATGCGTCGCAAAAAGCGCGACGCTTCGCGCGGCTCGCCCGGATCCTTCGTTCGCGCAAAAAACGCGCTCTCTCAGGATGACAATCAAATTCAGACATTACCAAAGTGCTGATGACCCTATCGGGTAATTGACGTTTATTAGAAATTCATTATAGAGTGCGGCAAGGGTTGTCGCAGTCGGTGTCCCAGGAGAAGTCCTTTGGTTTTAACGTCCAGCCGCGCCCGGAGAGTGAAGAAACTCGCCACTTTTCTGCTATTGGCGCTGGCGACGGCGCCTGCGGCGCTGGCTGCCGCGGGCTTCACCGCTCCGCGCCGCGTCGGCTTCAGCCCAGGGGACCAATGGGAACCCGCGCTGGCTACGGACGCCCACGGTCACATCTACATTCTCTATCCTCAGTATGGCCCGGTGACGCAATGTCCGGCGTGCACAGCGCCGACGATGGTCTTGCTGGTGAGCAATGACAACGGCACATCCTGGGAGGCGCCGCGGTCCCTGCTGGCCTCGTCGCTGGGACAATTCGACGCGCAGATTAAGGTCGACCCGAACGACGGGCAAACCCTGTATGCATCGTGGATGCAAGGCAGACACGTCATCATCGTGGCACGGTCGCAGGATTTTGGCCGCTCCTGGTCGTTTGCCGTCGCCGAACAATCTCCGGAAATCAGCATCGATAAGCCAGTGCTGGCGGTTCGCGGCCCGAATGTCTACGTGAGCTTTAACCACGATCAGACCCTCGCGGTAGCTGCGTCGCATGATTACGCCCAGAATTTCTCGGCCACTGTGCTGAATCCCGGCGCTGAGCCGGGCTGGTCTCTGGCTGCGGGCGCGGTTGTGGATGCCGCTGGCAATGTTTATTTTTCGTGGACGGCTTACCCGCCAACGGATCTTCTCACGCGGCCAGTGGAAGTATTTGTCAGCCGATCGACGGACGGCGGCCGGACCTGGAGCACGACGCCGATGGATATTTCGAGCGCGGCGCCGGGTTGCGCGTCCCAGTTTTGTTCGGGTGGCTTTCTGGCCTCGCAGATGGCTCTGGCTTCCGATGATGCCGGGGTCATCTATGCCCTGTGGAACTCAGGCTCGGCCGCTGGCGGACCGCAGCGCATTTACTTCTCCTCCTCCACAAATCAGGGGGAAAACTGGTCCGCAAAGGCTGACGTTACAAACGGCCCGGCTGGCGTTGAGCATTGCTTCCCAGCCATTAGCGCCGGCACCGCGGGCGATGTGCGCGTTGCGTGGATGGACACAAGAGAAGTGGACGCGCAAAACCATCCTCTCTGGAATACCTTCTATCGAGCTTCCACCAATGGCGGAGCTACCTGGTCGCCGGAGTCGCAGCTTTCCGGCCCGGTGCGCGGATACGATTACATCCTGCCTAACGGTTTTCTCTTCCCATTTGGCAACCTCTTTTCCATCGCCATCGATAGCCTCGGGAACACACATGTGGTGTGGGGCGAGGGCCGGAACTACCAATCTCCGGGATCGATTTGGTACACGCGCGGGCGGTAGCACGCGGTGGGATAGTGGATCAGTGTGATTTCCAAAATAGTATTGAGAAAACGAGAACGCCAGACAAAAGCACGAAAAACCAGAAAACAAAGCGCCTGAAAAACGGGATTCGGCTGTGCGGGAGCACTTCTTCGTAGGTCGCAGCGACCTTGTCACCGCCGCGTCTCCACCAAGCCAATTTGTCCCGCGAAGCTTCTCTTCTCGTGAGGCGAACTCGCATAACAATCTCCCCGAAGATGCTCAAGAGAGCCACCGCCACGAGGATTGAGAAGAAAATACCAAACATACGAGCCAGCCTGATCTCCAAGTGCTTTTAGAATAAGCCCTCTGTCAATCCGCTTCGTGACCGGGGTCGCCACCGGATTATGGCACACACCTAATCCCGGCCCCGCACCTGATCACTCCATTCGGTTCCCATCAGGGGGCTGAAGCCCGATTCGAGGGCACGTCGCACGGCACGACTGAAGTCGTGCCCTTCCCGATCCATTTCTTGAAATCGAATGTCTTCTGATTGCCCTCATTCGAGAATCATGCCGCCAGTTAGGTCTGCCAGGCGGGTGATGTGGTGATCCTGGCACCAGCGCTGCAGTTCATCCACGATCTTCTCGGTGGCGCACGGATCCCAATAGCTGGCGGTGCCGATCTGGACGGCAGTTGCACCGGCGAGCATGAACTCGACGACATCGGCGGCGGTTGAGATGCCTCCCATGCCGATCACGGGAATGTTCACGGCGTGGGCGGCGTCGTAGACCATGCGCAGGGCGATAGGCTTGATGGCTGGGCCGGAGAGTCCGGCGGTGACGTTAGCGATGCGCGGCTTGCGGGTGTCGGGATCGATGGCCATGGCAATAAAGGTATTGATCAGGGAGATAGCGTCGGCGCCGGCCTCCTGCGCGATGTGCGCCATCTGTGCGATGCTGGTCACGTTGGGAGAAAGTTTCACGATCAGAGGCCGGCGCGCCGCCCGTTTCGCTGTGGTCACGACTTCATCCAGAGAGCGGGGATCGCTGCCGAACTGCAGTCCGCCGGAAGTGGTGTTGGGGCAGGAGACGTTGAGTTCGTAGGCGGCGATACCTTCGCCGTCGTTGAGAATTTCGATGGTTCGTTCGTAGTCCTCGCGGGTGTAGCCGAAGACGTTGGCCATCACCACGATGTTTTTGAGCTGGCGAAGCTTGGGCAGCTTTTCTTCGAGAAACGCGGCCGCGCCGATGTTCTGCAGGCCGATGGCGTTCAGCATGCCGGCTGCAGTCTCCCATAAACGCGGCGGCGGGTTGCCGATCATCGGTTCGCGGGAAAGACCTTTGACGACGAATCCTCCCAGTTTATCGAGGTGAACCACATCCTCGAACTCGACGCCGTAACCGAATGTTCCGCTCGCCGCAATGATGGGGTTCTTGAGTTCGATGCCGGCGAAGGTAACGCTGAGATCCAGGGGAGACTTGCCGCCGTTTTCTGACGAGGGCGTCATTGCGGCGGCCTCTCGCCAGGAGATCCAGCGGAATTTTCTGGCTGATGCGGCGCAGCCAGCGCTTCGGTCAGCACGCGGCCTACGGCGTGGGTGGGAGCGTTGATGCCGAGCAGCGACGCCAACGTTGCAGCCAGATCGATTGGTTCGGCGTGGGTGCGATAAGTTCCGGGGCGGAACGGCAGTCCGTAGAACGCGAGCGGCACGTGCGTGTCGTAGGTATAGGGAGATGCGTGGTCCGTGCCTTTCGAAGGGCCGACCGTATAGATTTCTGAAACCCCCATCACATACCAGCCGCCTTCGGGTGAGTAGCTGTGGAGAAACTTTCTGCCGAGAGCGGTATCGGGGACTTCGCCTGCCGCCAGTTGTGACTTGGTGAAGTAATCGCGGAGGGCGGCTTGCTTCATGGCTTCGCCGACGGCGGTTTCGGCGTCGTGCTCTTTAACGTGAGCGTTGGCGAAGGCGTCCTGGACGAGCCAGGCGTCCGGGTAGTCGAGCTTTATGTATGAAGCAGAGTGCGAGAACTTTGCAGATAGCGCGCTGTTAATCTGTGCTTCGAGTTTGCCGGCATCCAGATTGGCGGCGGGAATCCGGAGGTTTTTCGCGGCATCGGGCAAGGCGGAGACGCCGTGGTCGGCGGAAAGTGCGATCCAGAGGTCAGCGAGGCCGACTTGATGGCCCAGGAAATTGAAGAAGTCGGCGAGGTCACGATCGAGTGCGAGAGCCATGGCGGCCATCTCCGGGGAGTCGGGACCGACCTGGTGGCCGAGAATGTCGTTCGGAGAAAGACTTATAGCCAGCAAATCGGTAGCCTGGCCGGCGCCGAGGCTTTCGTAGACGACCAACTCTTTCGCGAATTCCAGTTCGTACTCGTTGGCGAAGGGCGTGGAGCCGACGACTTCGTAGAAACCCGCGTCGGAGCCGTCTTTACTTTTGCGATGCGCGGTTGAGCGGAGCACGTCTCCGTTCGCGTTCTTCCAGTCGCGATCCCAATACTTTGCGGCACGATTGGAGGCGTTGAAATCGTGCGCCCACTTGGGCAAGTCGGGGCGATAGTAGGTGGAGGTAATCCAGGCGCCGCTTTTCGGATCGATCCAGTAAGCGCCATCGGCCGCGAAGCCGCCGGGCAAAACGGCAGCGCGGTCTTTCAAAGAAACGCTAAAGACTCGCGACTTGCCCTGGGTCGCCAGCTTGAGTTCGTCGCCTAGCGTGTCGGCGAGCAGGTTGTGGGGCGACGCGCCGGGTTTGTTTTTATTCTGATCTGGGGCGATGCTGACGAGTTTGGTGTCATCGTCTTCGACCGACGTGACCATTTTCTTTTTCTTCGGATCCCACCATTCGTTGGCCACTATGCCGTGTCCATTGCTGTAGGCACCGGTGAACAGCGTGGCGTGGCCGGGAGCGGTGCGGGTGTTGGCGTAGTCGTAGTTGCAATCGGTGAAGTTGGCGCCGTGGTCGAGGAGCAGGCGGAATCCGCCCTCGCCGAACTGAGCGCGGTAGCGCTCCAGATAGTCGCCGCGGAACTGGTCGATGATGATCACGACGACTAGTTTGGGATGGGCGTTGTAGGCGGAGGCAGAAGCTGAAGGGAATGTTGATCAGGAAGAGGACGGCCGCGATCGCCAGCGAAAAAACTCGGCACACGGCAGTGGGACGGGGGAAGAATCTCATCGCGAAGGTAGTTTACACAGGTGGAAGGTTGGGCGAAAGCTGAGGCAGTCGAGCTTCGCTCGACGGAGAGCCGAGGGTGGCTGTCCCCGCATGAACCGTTCTCACCCGCGTGCATTCTCCGCCCGGCTTCCGGTAAAGTAGTTAGTCCCGATGCTTGATCTGAACTTTGTTCGCGAGAATCTGTCCCGGGTGGAGGAGATGCTGCGCCAGCGCGGCGCCGATCCGGCCGTCGTGCTCAGGGATTTCCGCGACGTCGACACGCAGCGCCGGAAAGCCATCACCGAAGCCGAGACCATGAAGGCGCGGCGGAATAAGGCCTCGGAGGACATCAACAAACTGAAGAAGAGCGGCCAGGATGCTACTGCCGCGATCGCCGAGACCAAAGACCTGCGGGAGCAGATTCAGGCGCGGGAGAAGACTGCCTCCGACCTCGATGGCCGCCTGCGGGACATTCTTGCCGGGATTCCCAACATGCCGGATGCAAGCGTCCCGGTCGGCCACAGCGCCGATGAGAATGTGGAGGTCCGCCGCTGGGGCGCGCCGCCCACATTCGACTTCGCTCCCAAGCCGCATTGGGAACTTGGCGAACAGCTCGGCGTGCTGGATTTGGAACGCGCAGTCAAGCTCACAGGCGCGCGCTTTGCCGTTTACTGGGATCTGGGAGCGAAGCTTGAGCGGGCGCTGGCGAACTTCATGCTCGATCTGCACACGCGCGAACATGGATATACAGAGGTGCTGCCGCCTTATCTGGTTAATTCCGAATCGATGTATGGCACGGGGCAGTTGCCGAAATTTGCCGCGGATCTTTTTCGTGTGCCGCACGGGGAAAAGGATCTCTGGCTGATTCCAACGGCCGAGGTTCCGGTCACGAATCTTTATCGTGACGAAGTTCTTGACGCTGCGCGATTGCCGATTTCACTCACCGCTTACACGCCGTGCTTCCGCAGCGAGGCGGGATCGTACGGCAAAGACGTGCGCGGAATCATCCGGCAGCATCAGTTTCAGAAAGTGGAACTGGTGAAGTTCTCCCGGCCGGAGAATTCGTATGAAGAGCACGAGAAGCTTACGCGGAATGCCGAGACGATCCTGCAAAAGCTGGGTTTGCACTATCGCAGTAGTGACTCTGTGCACGGGAGACATGGGGCCATCTTCGGCGAAGACTTATGACATTGAAGTCTGGCTGCCGGGGCAGCAGTTGTTTCGCGAGATTTCGTCGTGCTCAAATTTTGAAGCGTACCAGGCGCGGCGGGCGAATATCCGGTATCGTCCGGAAGGCAAGAACAAGACCGAGTTTGTGCATACGCTGAACGGAAGCGGGCTGGCCGTGGGCCGGACCTGGGTGGCGATTGTCGAGAATTATCAGCAGGCCGACGGGAGCGTCGTGATTCCGGAAGTGTTGCGGCCTTATATTGGAGCGGAGAGGATTACGAAGAAAAGTTTTTAGCTGCAATGTTTCATGGTTTCAAGGTTTCATGGTTTCAAAAACCACATCGCAAATTCGAAACCTTGAAACTTTGAAACCTTGCGACCTTGAATCCTGGAGACTAAACTTGCAAAGTGTGGACATCAGCACGACCGCGACGGGCGCGCCTTCCCTACCGATGAGGGGCGTTTGGCCCACAATTCGCAGCTACATCTTTTGGCAGCATGAGCGGGGCACGCTGCACTACGACATCATGGTCACGCTGATCCTCATCTTTGTTTTCTTCTCGCCCCGGGTTATCAACTTCAACGATAAACCTGCGCTCCGCAGCCCGCACGCCGGCGATGTGGTGGTCACGGCCGATGCGCAGGGAGGGCTGCTCTACCAGATTTCCGCCGCTGCGATTACTCCAGGGGACGATCAGTCAGTGCGAGATCAGTTGCTGCACATTATCCAACCGATATCCGGCGAGGTCACCATCGTGAAATATGATGGCATTCCCGATGGCAAAGGGCACGTGCAGGCATATCGTGTTTTGGTGAAGCGAAAGCCGTGAGACGGAATCCAGTAGGAAAAATCTGCGACAAACTTCACGGTAGCCGGCCATGATGATCTGTCTCCACATTTTGTTTCTTTCCCTGAGTATTGTTTTGCAGCAGCAGGAAGCGCCATCTCTCGATAGTGTGCTGAAGAAAATGGACGCCGCAGCCGCCAGCTTCCAGGCCACGCAAGCCGATTTTGTTTGGGACCAGTATCAGAAAGTGGTGGATGAAACCGACACGCAGACAGGCACAGTCTATTACCGCAGGGTGGGCAAAGAGATCGAAATGATGGCCGACATTAAGCAGCCTGACCCGAAGTTCGTGCTCTACAAAGATGGCAGACTGCAGGTTTACCAGCCGAAGATCGATCAGGTCATGGAATATCCGGCCGGCGCCAACCGGGGCGAGCTTGAGAGCTATCTGGTGCTGGGATTCGGCGGAAGCGGCGCGGATTTGATAAAGTCCTTCGACGTAAGCTACCTGGGCGAGGAGACGCTGAACGGCGTCGGAACCGCAAAGCTGCAACTCATTCCCAAGAGCGAGAAGTTCCGCAATAACATTTCAAAGATTCTGCTCTGGATCGATTTGAGCCGGGGCATCTCAGTGCAGCAACAGTTCTTCCAGGGCCAGGGCGACTATCGCCTGGCGAAGTATTCTGCGGTGCAGATGAAGGCCAAGATCGGCAACGACGTATTTCAATTGAAGACCACAAAGAAGACGCAGTTCGTCTCGCCTCGCGGGTAAGTAACTGAATCTAAAGCACAAGAATGTGTGCTAAAAAGGGAACGCAGGGCGCTATACTGCCTAAGAGTTCCTTTCGACTTCATCCAGGTTGAGTTCATTCATGGCCAAGGTTTTTACGATCCCTGTTCCACCCAATTTTGGCAGCAAACGAAGAGAGCGCACGTCCGATCCCCGGTACGTCGATGGACAGCGCGTGCTGGTGGAAGCCATGAAATATCTGGCCCAGAGCGATCCGGTGTCGAACCGCCCCGCCATCGAGCTCATTTCCGAGCACGTGCGCACCCGATTCCGCATGAGCGATTCGCCGCTGGCGTAGAACCTTCCAGCCCCAGCAGCTTAACTCCGCAGGACTCAGAAAATATACCGCAGCATGAACTCCATCACACGTGGATTCGACAGCGTCGAGCTGAAGTTTCCGAAGCTGCTGCTGTCGGAGAGCGAGTTGTTGCCGTTCAACTGCATCGTACCAACGTCAAAGCGGGCGGAGTTCGTCACGTTGTACATCGACCAACTGAACTTTACAAGCTGGCTCTCTCGGATGGCCCAGCTCTTTGTGACCGTGGTGTCGATGTCAAATGTGCCGGGACCCCGCAAGCCATTCCGCAATCCTCCCTCCCCTGGGTAGGCGGGGCGGAACAGATTAATGGCGGCGTTGGGGTTGGTCGCGGAATCTGTGATTCCGGGATCCTGGAAGACATTCGGGCCGGTTCCGCCGCCGGCTTGAGCCACGATGTAGCTTCCAGTCCTGGGACGCGCGGCGCTGATCGGGACGGCTGGAGTCTCAAGATCATAGTTCGTGGCCCATTCGGGGCTGAGTAGCGTGAACGGATATCCTGTTGAGTAGCGCCACAGACCAGACACCGTCCAGCCGCCCATGATCGCATTCGCAAAGCTTCCCATCCCTGCTCCGAAGTGTTTGCCGCGGCCGATTGGCAGTTCGTAGACCCAGTTCGCGTTGAAGATTTGAGTGGTGTCGAAATCCGACACGGCGCGATTCTGCCTGCGGGAACCAGGAATCGAGGATCTGGCTGGCGAAGCCGCCTCCCTCAAACGTACTGACTCGTTCCGCGTTGGAGCCGTCGTCGATCGACCTGGAGTAGGTGTAATTCAAATCGAATTCCAAACCATAGGCGCGATGGCGCAGGCTGAACTGGGCGGCGTTGTAGGAGCTGTTGCCGATGCTCCTCCAGGCGTCCATCGAAGAGAATTGCGGCGAATAGTAATCGTAGCCCTGGCTGAGGGTGCCGTTGATGGTGGCGCAGGCGGGAAAGCATGTAGTGGCGTTGACTAAACCCGGGTGAGTCGGCGAGTTCGAGTGCCGTGGTTTCGTTGCCGGCATAATTGCAGAACAGGTCGTACATGGCCTGCGTAGCCGTGACAGTGTTGCCGTTCGGGATGGGGTTTCCGAGGCAAGGTTGAGTGAATCCGGCGGGCTCGCTTGAGGTACCGAAAAGCTGGTTGGCAACACTGCCCAGAACAGGACCCGCCGCCGGGAATATATTTTCCCAATAGTTGGTGCCAATCGACGCGGCATTGATGTTTTGAATTGGCGTTCCAGCATAGTACTGTTTGGCCAACGCTTGTACCGCCTGGAAGTAGGTAGTCTTGCTCTGGGGGTCTTTGAGATTGGTCGGCAGCGCCAAGTCTTCTTCCTGCATCAGGCGGTGGGCGAAGCGGCCAACGTAGGAAGCTTCGAAGACAAAACTCTGAGGGCAACTCGCGCGTGATCGAGAAATCGATGAGGTGCGAATAGGGAGTTTTCAGCTTGTCATCCAGTCCCCAGGTAATGGCGAAGCCGCCGGGAGTGGCGGCACCGGAGGGCGAAAAAACCGGGAACGGACCAGTGGGCGGTGCGCCGATCAGCGAGCAAGGCGGGGTGGCGCAGCCATCGTTGCTGCTGGTGGGGATGTTGTAGAGTCCCGAATACCGGGCCGAGCCGTCTACCGTCTGAATTCCAGCGGGATTCACTTCGGCCGTGGTCAATCCGAACGAGCCTTCGCGATCGAAGGTGTTGATGATTCCTTCTCCGAAGTGATCGAAATAGATGCCGTAGCCGGCACGAATCGAGGTTTTCCCCGGTCCGCCCCACAGGCGCCTGGACCAGCCGCTCTCGCCCTTGGGGGAATAGGCGAAAGCGAAGCGCGGGGCAAAGTCTTTGTAATCGTAGGCCCAATAAGGTGGCTTGCCGTTGGCCTGGCCGGAAAGGCCGAAGCCGATGGCTGGATCGTAAACCTGTCCGTTAGCTGCCGCTATCGAGCGTTGATTGAACCAGTTATTCAGGCTGAGGGTCGGTGAGACCTGTGTGCCCGTGGTTTCGTAGGGCGGCTGCAGAATCGAATAACGCAAGCCATAGGTGAACGTGAAGTTGGGTTTAACCCTCCACTGATCCTGGCCGTAGAACTCATATTCGTGATTGCGGAAATGGCGAGGAACGAGTTGGCCCTGAGGAATGACGTTCAGGGTCTTGGTTAACTCGTAGTTCGCGTTGATCTGGGTGATGATCCCGGCCAAGGCCGCCATGGCAAAGTCATAACTCGCGGAGAAATCAGGATCAACCGCCGGGTAGTATTGCGCCTGAGTAACTGGATTAATGGACGCGGGGTCGAGGCTGCTGCCGGTGTTCGAGATACCGGAGAAATTCAGCCAGTAGACGTTGGTCTGACCCTGGAAAAAGTTCTGCGCATCGGATTCGCGCAGGTTGTCAATTTCCCGGTAGTTTCCGCCGAACTGGAGGGTGTGGCTGCCGATCACCTTGGTGACGTCATCGACAATGTTTTTCACCGGCACATGGGTGTTGATGGTGGGAGTAAAGGCATTGATGTTGTCCATGCCGCGGAAGTCGTTGTAGGGCTGGGTCTGCAAGCCCTGGATGTTAATGAGTTGGCTGATATACCCGAAGTGGAAATTGTTGATCACTGTGCTGCTGAGAGTGGCGGTATAACCAAGCGTGATGCCCTTGTTGTTATCGCGTTCGACTTGCCCCTCGGGTTGTCCCGGAAACTCTTCGCCGCCGTCGCCTGTCACGGTGTTGACGGAGTTAACAAAATTGCGCTCCGCCGACCGCTCGTTATCCATTATGCCTTTCAGGAACAACGCGGTGGTTGCCATTCCTGGTGAGGTTGTAGTCGACCTTGAAGACGTAGTCGTCCAGACTCTGCGGGCAGAGGAGACGGAAACGTAAAACCCACAAAGTCGAGGCCATCGCCTACCGAAGTGGTGTTGGGCTGGGGGTACTGGTTGAAGATGGAATTTACGCTGGAGTTTGCATTGCCCGGAAGATAGGCGATCAGAGGATTCGGCCCCGGTCCCAGCGGGCAAGTGCCGAGGCCGGAGCAGTTCGGATCTATCGCGGCGATCTGGGCCGGCGACAGAGTGTTTACTCCGCTGGCCGGGCAGGTTGGATCCTGCGTGCAAAGATAACTGATGCTCCCGGCACGAAGGTTCGCGCTGGGAACAACGCGCGTCACTTGCAGATCTTCGCGCTTGCGCTGGCCCTCATAAGCGCCGAAGAAAAATAGACGGTCCTTGATGATGGGGCCGCCGACGTTGGCTCCAAACGTATTGCGCAACAGGAAGGCGGCGTGTTCGCCGCATCGGCCTGGAGTTGCGAGGCCTTGTTGAACCAGTCATTCGCCGTGGTGAAAGTCGGCCGGTTGTAAACATAAAGCGAGCCGTGAATCTTGTTGGTACCGCTCTTGGTCACCTCAGAAACCTGTCCGCCGGAGGAGCGGCCGGTGTCGGCATCGGAGTTGCTGGTGGTTACTTTGAGTTCTTCCAAGGAATCGAGAGGAGCGCGGATCGCTCCTGTGAAAGCCGTGCCCAAGAGTTCGTCATTGTTGTCGACGCCGTCGAGAGTGATATTGCTCTGGTCGCTGCGGGCTCCATTCACCGCGCCGGCCCGGCTATCGGAAGCGCTGGAGATGTGGGTGCTGTTGCCGGTGAATACGACTCCTGTCTGCAGGCTGAGAATGCCGGCAGGATCGCGCCCTTCGAAGGGAAGATCGGCAATCTGGTCCGCTCCAAAAGCATGTCCGAGAGTCGCATCCTGTGTGTTGACCAACGGGGTGGTGCCGCTGACTTCGACGGTGACTGTTCCGCCTGCCACCTGCATGGTGGGGTTCAACGTAGCGGGAGTCGCCACCTGGAGCTCTATGCCACTTTGTTTCATGGTGGCGAAACCCTTGGCATCCACGGCGAGGTCATACTTCGCCGGCGGCAACTCGAGAAACTGGTAACGGCCTTGAGTGTCACTCTTGGTGGTCCGGGTGAATCCCGTGGCTGGGTTGTGAGATGGTCAGCATTGCACCGGGTACCACGGCGCCCTTGGGATCGTAGACAGTACCGAGCAACGACGTGGTTGCAGTCTGCGCCGAGAGACAAGCGCTGAAGGCGAGGAATAAGCCAGCCAACAGAGTAACTGCACGTGCGCCTGAACGCATATAGCCCCCTTTTATCCCACAGCAGGCGTTGCTTCGGATGGTGTTGTCCCGGAGACAGCAAAGAAGACGGCAGAGACCCGGGAACCTGATAGGGCGATATTGTGCAACTGCCGGGCCACAATGTTCAAGCTGATTCTTCAAAGGTTTGGGCGTCCTGAAACGTTTGAATACGCCTTTTCACATACTGCGTTCCAGATTTGGGAGCCTGTTTATGCGGGTTTCCGATGGCTTGCATGCGATTTTCCGATGAGGAACACGGCTGCCGCGACTATGACCACGGGATAACATTCCAGCGTGTAGCGGGGCTCGGGATTCTCCAGGGTTCCGAGGAACAACGAACGCAGAGCGAGAAACATAACAAGTAATCCGAGCGCCGAATGAGTTGCGCAAGCGCCAGAGGCCGACCGCGGCTGCGGCGACGTAGGCGAGATTGATTATGCCGAAGACGATGCTGACTGTGAGCCACACCGGGTCGTCATTGAACTCCCACCAGCGCGGATCAGAAGGCAGCTATTTCTGTGCGAGGACGCAGCCACATGTCGGCAATTCGCAGAGCTGGCAGCCAGATGTAGTAACGCAGGGGCGCGGCGTGAATGCGCGCCGCCGCGAGTGCGGCGAAGCGCGCGTCGAGTTCCGGAGTTACCTCCTTGTCCCGGTTGTAGTCGGCGAAAAGTTGCTCTGTGGCCTGGCGCTGCTGAGCGGAATCGAAAGCGCGCTGCGGCAGACGCGTGACATCGAGGTCATCGCCCGGCACCCTCCAGTAAATTTCCTGCACGGAGGTGGAGTCCGCCATCCAGGTTTTAGTCCAGCGATTGAAGCCCGGCATCAGGAGTTCATCGGAATCGTTGGCATAGCGGGGCGCGAGCGGCTCGAAGCGGTGCATGGTGTGCAGGTTACGCAGGGTCCAGGGAACTAGCGGGGCGAAGGCGCCGACAGCCAGTATCGCTCCCAGCGCATAGCATGGGTCGCAACCGGGGCACGATCCCCGACGTCTGCTTCAGCTTCCCGAGGAAGCTTCGCAGGAAAATCAGGAACCAGCATGCACCGACAGCACCGAACAGAATGCCGCCGTCCGGCCGCAACAGGATGCATGCCCCGATGGAAAGACCGCAGCCGAGCCAGGTTAGCGGCACCGGCGTTGAGTCTGACTCGAGGGCGCGGAGAAAAGCGGCACTCCCTCGCAAAGCTAAATCAAGTGCCAACGCCGTGAAGAATATCTCCAGCGTCTCAGTGAGAACGGCGGCCGCGTAGTTGGCCAGGAATGGACAAAGTGCGGCCAGCAGGAAAGCCACCTTGGCCGCACGCTCGGATGCGAAGCGGCGCGCGAGATCGGCAACGAGAAAACATGTGCCTAGATCGAAGAGGACCTGAATCAGCAGAACCGCGCGGAAGTTACTCCAGCCGAAAACGGCGAAGATCGCGGCTAGAAACGCCGGATATCCCGGCAGGCGGGAGAGAGTAGGCATGATCTGCCCGGAATCGGTGATGCCGTAGACGCCATGCTGCAGCCAGTTTTCGGCAATATCGGCATAGAGCCGGGAATCGTCGACGACGGCGGGAAAGTGCAGAACAAAAACGAGCCGCAACGCCAGGGCCGCCAGGCTCGCCGCGAGAAAGAACCGAGCATCCTTGCGCACCAGTTCCAGCACGCTGAGAATATAGCGCGTTTGAAGCCATCTTTTTCAGGCCATCTTTGCAGGCAGGAAATTGCATCTTAATCCAACAGAACGCCTGACCCTGTCCGCACCGCGAGTTGCATCTCACCTACAATTGACCACGTGTCGCGCGCGGCATACGATGAACGATTAGCCCTCCATGGCCGAACCTGTCTTTTACGATCCGCAACGCGCCCGTTGGAAGCGCCTGAGACGTTTCGTCGACGCCGGGGTCGCAGCGCTTTCCGCGCTGATTATTTTCTTTGTGTACACCACGCTGCGTGACGAGCACCTGCCTGAGCTGCTGTTTTCACCGCAGAAGCGTGCCTTTAAGGCTCTGAAGGAAAACGAGAAAGATAAGGCCCGCGAGCGCCAGAAGAAACTGGCCGGCCGATCCCATCGCAAGTCGAAGCTGCCGGCTTCGGAAGTGAAACTAAACCAGGAAGAGGGTATTCGGGCGGCATTTTATGTTCCCTGGGATGCGGCCAGCTTTTCTTCTCTGCGCGATTTTTCGCGCCAGATCGACCTGCTGTATCCCGACTGGCTGCACGCTCTCACTGCTGACGGCCGGCTACAGGGCGTCGACGACCAAACCAACAAGTTCTTCGACGTAGTGCAAAACAATCGGGTGCGCTCCGTCGACGACCGCGTAATGCCTTTTCTCAAAGTCGAAGACCCCGCCATGGAAGTTTTTCCCATGGTGAACAACTTTGACGGCACCGAGTGGGTCGGGGCGATCACGGACTTCCTGAACAATCCCAGCGCGCGTGCAGTTTTTCGCCAGCAGGTGGGAATGTTCCTGGCCTCAGACCGTTTTCGCGGCTTGATGGTAGATTTCGAGGCCTTCCCCAAAGTGGGTCAGCCGGGCTACATTGCGCTGCTGAATGAACTTTCCGCGGACCTGCACGCCCGCGGGATGAAGCTCTACGTCAGCGTGCCCGCGCACAATCTGGAGTTCGACTACGCCGCGATCGCAGCTCCGGCGGACGGCGTGGTCATCATGAACTACGACGAGCACTATCCCGGCGCGGCCTCGGGCCCGGTCGCTTCCCAGGATTGGTTCGTCGAGAATCTCAAGTTTGCCGTCAACGCAATTCCCCGCGAGAAGCTGATCTGCGCCATCGCCAACTACGGTTATGACTGGGTGCTGAAACCGAAGAAGGGCAAACTGCCGGCGGATGAGCGACGACAGCTCGGTGAGCGCGCAGGAAGCGTGGCTGGCAGCGCGCGATTCCGATGAAGATGTAACCTTCGACGATGATGCGCTGAATCCGCATTTCAGTTACCTGGATGAGCACAGTTTCCGCCACGATGTCTGGTTCCTCGATGCGGTCACGGCCCTGAACCACATGCGTGCCGCGCAGACGCTGGGCATCCAGACGTTCGCTTTGTGGCGGCTGGGCGGCGAGGACCGTTCATTATGGAAGGTGTGGGACGTTCCCGGCGACGCAGGCGCGACCGACAAACTGCGCGATGTGCCTCCTGGCCAGGATGTTGATATGGAGGGCCAGGGCGAGATTCTGCGGATCGAAGATCGCCCCACGCACGGCACTCGCGACCTTACCGTCGATGCGAATACCAAGCTGATTACCGACGAAGTTTTTCAGTCTCTGCCCGAGCCTTACCGCGTGGCCCGTTACGGTTACAGCCCCAACAAAGTAGTGCTGACGTTCGACGACGGCCCCGATCCTGAGTGGACGCCGAAGATTCTTGATGTGCTCAAGCGTGAGCATGCAACGGCCACGTTTTTCCTGATTGGCATTCAGACGGACAAGTTCCCCGGTCTAGCCAAACGCATTTACGACGAGGGCAATACCATCGGGAACCACACCTTCACCCATCCCGATGTGAGCAATATCTCGGCGACCTATATGAAGGTGGAGCTGAACCTGACCGATCGGCTTTTCGCTAGCCTGGTGGGAGTTCGAGTCATGCTCCTGCGTCCGCCCTACGCGATTGATGAGGAGCCAGACACCGCGGACCAGGTGCGTCCGCTCGAAACTGCGCAGGATTTGGGCTATACCACCGTGGGCAACCGGATTGACCCCAACGACTGGAGCGACAAGCCTCGGCGGCACACCGCCGAAGAGATCTCGGCCTTCGTGCTGGCACACTTGCCGCCATGCAGCCCGAACGACCAACACTGCGGCAACATTGTTCTGATGCATGACGGCGGCGGGGATCGCGCCGAAACCGTGCGGGCTTTGCCCATGATTATTGAGGGCATCCGCGCCCGCGGGTATGAGATCGCGCCGATTTACGAGTTGCTGGGCAAGACCCGTGCCGACGTGATGTCGCCGCTCTCGACCCCCCAGCTTTGGGCCGCGCGCCTTGATGGGCTGGGCTTCTGGCTGTTCGACGCGGGCGTTCTAGGGATCACCTGGATCTTCCTGATCGGCGATATTTTGATGACCGGACGCTTGCTGTTCATCGGCACGGCTGCGGTCTACGACCGCCTGCAGGAGAAAATCTTCGGAAGGCCCGCCGAGGTCGCTTCTTACAAGCCCAAGGTCGCGGTGCTCATCCCGGCTTACAACGAAGAGAAGGTGATTGAACGAACGGTCCGCGCCGCGCTGAACTCTGACTATCGCAACCTGCGTGTGATTGTGATCGACGACGGATCCCGGGACCGCACTCTCGAAATTGCGCGCAACGCCTTCGTCCGGGAACAGGCGGCGGGAAAAGTCCTTATCCTTACCAAGCCAAACTCTGGCAAGGCGGACGCTCTTAACTATGGCATCGAACATATAGGAGATGCCGAACTCTTCGTCGGCATCGATGCCGACACCGTGATCGCCAGTGACGCGATCTCGCGACTGGTGCCGCATTTCATCAACCCGAAAGTCGGGGCCATCGCCGGCAATGCCAAGGTGGGGAACCGCGTGAATCTGTGGACGCGCTGGCAGGCTCTCGAATACATCACCAGCCAGAATTTCGAGCGCCGCGCTTTGGACGTGCTGGGCGCGGTCAGTGTGGTTCCGGGCGCGATCGGAGCGTGGCGCGTTTCCGCGGTACGAGAAGCCGGTGGCTACCAGATCGACACCGTCGCCGAAGACGCCGATCTCACCATGGCGCTTCTGCGGCGCGGCTACCGTGTGGAGTACGAAGACATGGCGCTGGCTTACACCGAGGCCCCCACCACCGCAAATGGGCTGATGCGCCAGCGCTTCCGCTGGTCGTTCGGCGTTTTGCAGGCGGTCTACAAACACAGTGGGGTGTTCGCCCGCAAGGGGGCGCTGGGATTTGTGGCGCTGCCGAACATTGTGATCTTCCAGATTCTCCTGCCGCTGGTGTCGCCGCTCATCGACATCATGTTCGCCTTCGGCGCCTCGTGGTATTTCATTCAGAAACACTTTCACCCCGATTCCACCGACCCTGCCAGCTTCCACAAACTGGTCGCATTCTTCTTCGTGTTCCTGGTGATTGATTTCCTGGCGTCAGCGCTGGCATTTGCGCTGGAGCGAAGCCGTCCCGACGAGAAAGAAGACGGCTGGCTGCTGACCCAGGTCTGGCTGCAGCGCTTTGCCTATCGCCAGTTGTTTTCGGTGGTCCTGTTTAAGACGCTGAAGCGCGCGCTCGAAGGCCGCAGGTTTGCATGGGACAAGCTGGAGCGAACCGCCGCAGTGAAGTACGTGCCGTCAGAAAACCGCGACCAGGTGAACGTGCCTTGAGGAGGGGAATCCGGACTACCGAGCCTCTCTAATCGCCGAGGATGTGGCATTGTCAATCTTCTTGCAAAGCGCCGCCGACTTTTGTGTACACCGACTGCGCGCGTTGCGGCCGACGCTTTGCAGAGTTTCGACGGGTACAGTCGCGTCAATATGGCGAAGGACGAATTGCTGAAATTGCGGCTCAGCCCTAACCGTCGGGCCTAATCGCCAAAAGCCGGCCCAGTCGTTTGCCAGCAGCTTCGTAACCTTATCACTAACCCCTTCCGCAATGCCGCCGTCATCGCACGCAAGATACTTTTTATAAAAATTTAGCACCGCTCCCCAGCTGTCAAGCTTGTCGACCGCATCGAAGGCACGCTTTGAGTCCTCGACGGTGCACCGGGAAGCCCCAACCGGCTGCGCGAGGGCACCGCACACGACAAGTTGCATCGCGATCACCAGAGGCAGGGAAAAGGAACGCACAAACTCACCTCCTACCGAAACAGCAACTCCGCGAACCCTGCCAGATTCCGCCGCCAAACCATCCAGGTGTGCATCCCAGGAGTCTCGATCTCGGTCGCTTTCACTCCCTTGGTCTTGAGCCATTCACGAAAGGCGCGGTTGACCGTGATCAGGTGATCTTCGGTGCCGCATGCGATCCACAAGAGATGTATCTGCTGGCTTGCTTTTGCGTCGAGAGCAGGAAAATCTTTTTGAAAATCTTCAGGAATGCCGCCGGAACTGAAGGCGCCAATCCAGGAAAACTTGTCGAGGTTGTTTAACCCGGTGAGCAAGGATTCCGAGCCGCCCATGGATAAGCCGGCAATCGCCCGCGCATTGCGGTTCTTCGTGATCCGGTATTCACTCTCGACGCGCGGCATAACCTCGGTGAGCAGCGCTTCGCTGAACTTCCTGAAGTTCGTGTCGCGCAAATCCGTGTGACTCCATGATGCCCAGGAATGCTGGATCATCTCCATCGTCCCGTAGCCAAGAGGCATCACCACGAGCATGGGCTTGGCTTTGCCCTGCGCGATCAGATTGTCGAGAATCACGTTGGCATAGCCAACGGCAGTCCATCCGCTGGCATCGTCGCTGTAGCCGTGCAGTAGATAGAGCGTTGGATAGGTCTTCTTCGCCGCGGGATCGTAGCCCGGCGGGGTATAGACGTAGTAATCGCGGTCGTCGCCGGCGACAGCCGATTTATAGAAGTGATGATGAACTTCGCCGTGCGGCACGTCATTCAATTCCCAAGGCAAGGACAAAGGTCCGGGAACATGCACAGCATTCCCCGGCGTGAGCAAATTCGGAACCAGTAGATGGTTGGAGGGATCCAGCATACGGACGCCATCGACGATGAATTCGTAACCGTAGTAGTCGGGGGCCAAGGGAGCAGTCGTCACGCTCCATTCATCGCGGTCGTCCTTCTTCATGGGCAGAGGCTCTGCGGCGCCCTCAAGCCCGAGCTTGACTTCGACCGCATTCGGGCCGCGTAGACGGAAAGTAACGCTGCCATCGGCGTGGACTTCAGGCGAGACGTTTGGCGCTGGCCGTTGAGGAGGCGGGCTCTGTGCCGGTTTGTCCTGCGCGGCGGCCAGAACTCCAAACATCATGAGGAGACTGAAGGAGGATTGCAGAAAGGATGCTACCGATTTCATAGGCGTGCCCTCAACCAGCGTTAAGTGTGGCTTGATATCTAACAGAACGCCGTCGGCAAACGCGTCAGCAAGAACCGTCAACCGGTGCTAGGAGTGGCCTTTCCCTTCGGCGACTTCCAGCCGCGTCTCGGCTTTCTGCAGCGCGTTCAGGGACCGCTCGACGTCAACATTCGGGTCGCCACTCGATAGTCGTTCCTCGGCGCGAGCTTTGGCTTTGCGCGCGCGTTCCACGTCGATCTCGGCTGGGCGCTCGGCGGTCTCGGCCAGAATTGTCACTTTGTCGGGCAAAACTTCTGCAAATCCCCACGCGACCGCAAGCCGCTGCTCCTCCGCGCCGGTGTGGAACGTGACTTCACCCACAGCCAGTTCGGTGATGAGCGGCGCATGCCCCGGCAGGATGCCCAGATACCCGTTCCTGCCGGGAATCTGAACTTCCGCCGCAGTCGTGTTGACCACTTTCTTTTCCGGCGTGACGATCTCGAGTTGGAAAGTGTCTGCCATCAGTGATCGGTGTCCACTTCTCAGTTATCAGTTTTCGTCCGCGAATCAGCCGGTTTGACTGATCACTGACCACTGATCACTGGCCACTGCTTTATGCCGCTGCCTTCATCTTCTCTGCCGCTTCCAGCACTTCTTCAATCGGTCCCTTCATATAAAACGCCTGCTCGGGGATGTCGTCGTACTTGCCTTCGACAATCGCCTTGAAGCCCTTCACGGTGTCGGCAATCTTTACGTAACGCCCCGCTGCGCCGGTGAACTGCTCGGCCACGTGGAATGGCTGCGAAAGGAAGCGTTGAATCTTGCGCGCCCGCGCGACGGTCAGCTTCTGATCTTCGCTGAGTTCGTCGATACCGAGAATCGCGATGATGTCCTGCAGATCTTTGTAAGTCTGCAGCGTCTTCTTTACCGACTGGGCCACGTCGTAGTGCTCCTGGCCAACGATGCGGGCATCGAGAATGCGCGACGTCGAAGCCAGCGGATCGACTGCGGGATAAATTCCAATTTCAGTCAACGCGCGCGAAAGCACGGTGGTCGCGTCGAGGTGAGCAAACGTCGTCGCCGGCGCTGGATCGGTCAAGTCGTCGGCCGGCACGTAAATCGCCTGCACCGAAGTGACCGAACCCTTCTTGGTTGAAGTAATGCGCTCCTGCAGTTCGCCCATTTCCGTCGCCAGGTTCGGCTGGTAACCCACGGCGCTGGGCATGCGGCCGAGCAGCGCCGATACTTCCGATCCTGCCTGCGTGAAGCGGAAAATATTGTCGATGAAGAGCAGCGTGTCCGCACCCTCGGCATCGCGGAAATATTCCGCGACCGTAAGTCCGGTGAGGGCCACGCGCAACCGCGCTCCGGGCGGCTCCGTCATTTGCCCGTAAATCAGCGCGGCCTTCGAGTGCGCCGGATCGCCCGGCTTGATGACGCCGGATTCCGTCATCTCCAGCCACAGATCGTTGCCTTCGCGCGTGCGTTCGCCCACGCCAGCAAACACGGAGTAGCCACCGTGTTGCTTCGCGACGTTGTTGATCAGTTCCATGATGACGACGGTCTTGCCCACGCCCGCGCCGCCGAACAAGCCGATTTTGCCACCCTTCAAGAACGGCTGAATGAGATCGATGACCTTCACCCCGGTCTCAAACATTTCCGCCGTCGTGGCCTGCTCGTCGAACGCGGGCGCGAGGCGGTGAATCGGCATTCTTTCCTTGTACTCGATCGGACCAAGCTGATCGACGGGCTCGCCGATCACATTCATCACGCGCCCGAGCGTACCGCGCCCCACGGGCACGGAAATGGGTCCACCCTGGTCGATGGCTTTCATGCCGCGCACCATGCCTTCGGTGGCTTCCATCGCGATACAGCGCACGCGGCCCTCGCCCAGGTGCTGCTGGACCTCGAGAATTACGTTGACCGGGCTCGGTACGGTAAAGCCATCACTCACGACTCGCACCGCCTCATAAATAGGCGGCAACTTGCCTTCGAGAAACTGAACGTCCACCGCCGGGCCTGCAATTTGAACCACGTGTCCTACGTTTTCTGCCATATGTTTTTGACTCGTCTGGTTACTCGGTACTGGGTAATGGGTACTTGCTACATCGCGGCTGCGCCGCTCACGATTTCGATAATCTCTTTGGTGATCTTCGCCTGCCGCGCCCGGTTCATGGCCAGGGTCAGCGAATCGATCATGTCGGTTGCGTTGCTGGTGGCGGAATCCATCGCAGTCATGCGCGCGGCATGCTCTGCCGCCACCGACTCGAGCAGCGCGCGGAAAACCTGGATGGAAACATACTTCGGCAGCAACGCGCGGAATAATTCCTCCGGCGGCTGCTCGTAGATGTAATCCACCTGCCCCGAACCGAATTGCGCCGCCTCTTCGTCCGCACGCTGGTTCGAATGCAGGCCAACTCCGGCGCTGATCGCCGCTTCCTTGGCCTTTTTCTTTTCTTCTTCCGTCATCTCCTCAGCCAGGCGAACCGGCGGCGCGCCGATCTGTTCGATAGGAAGAATCTGCTCCACGATGAGCCGCTGCGCGATCACCGACTTGAATTCGTTGAAGACGACGTAAACCGCATCAATCTCCTCGCGCTGATAACGCCTGATCACGTTCTCCGCCAAAGCCCGGGCCTGGGAAAATTCCAATTTGCCGAGAACGCCAACGTGCTCTCCTGTAATTTGTATCGCCCCAGCACGCTCCGTAGCTTCGGGCGGAGTCTCCAGCGATTCTTCGGTCCCGGCCAGGCTGCGCGTTTGCACCGGCGACGCGGGATAGCGACGCCGCAAAAAGTCGCGCCCCTTGCGGCCAATCGCTTCGATGTCGATATTCTTCCCTGCCTTGGATTCTATAAACCGGCTGGCCGCTTTGGTGACGTTGGCACTGAATGCACCTGCCAACCCCTTGTCGCCAGTGACCACGATCAACAGAATAGTTTTCTCCGGACGTTGCGCCAATAAAGGATGCTTCGGCTCGCCGGTTTCCGGATCATAAATCTCCGCCCGCGCGACGAGTGACTTCAGTACATTCGTCAGCATCAGCGCATACGGACGAGCCGACAAAGCGCGATCCTGCGCACGGCGCAGCTTCGCAGCCGAGACCACCTTCATGGCCTTGGTAATCTGCCGCGTGTTCACCACGCTGCGAATACGGCGACGGATATCGAGAATGTTGGCCATGAATCAGTCGTCAGTTGCCAGTACGCAGTTGCCAGTTAAACCCTTAAAACCTCAAAGCGCACTGCTCTTACTGGGTACTAGGTACTCGGTACTACTTCGCCACAGCTTCCCTGCTCGCGACAAACTGCTGCTTCACCTGCTTGATCACATCGGTCAACTGTGCCTTTAAGCCGTCATCGAGAACCTTTTTCTCCATGATGGTGCGCAGCAGGCCGGCGTTGGTTGCGTCCACGTACTCGTAGAGTTCCTTCTCGAAGTCGCGCACCTGATTGACCGGAAGGTCGTCGAGGAATCCTCCCGTGCCGGCGAAGATGATCAGAATCTGTTTGGAGAACGGCAGCGGAGAAAACTGGTTCTGCTTCAGAAGTTCAACCAGACGCTGCCCGCGATTGAGCTGCGCTTGCGTAGCCTTGTCGAGATCGCTGCCGAACTGCGCAAACGCCGCCAGTTCGCGGTATTGCGCAAGTTCGAGCTTCAGCGTTCCCGCCACCTGCCGCATGGCTTTGATCTGCGCGCTGCCGCCCACGCGGCTCACCGACAAACCCACGTTCACGGCCGGACGCACGCCCTGATTGAACAAATCGGTTTCCAGATAGATCTGACCGTCAGTGATCGAAATCACGTTGGTCGGAATGTAGGCGGAAACGTCGCCGGCTTGCGTCTCGATGATGGGCAGCGCGGTCAGCGATCCGCCGCCGTTCTTGTCGCTCAACTTGGCCGAGCGCTCCAGCAGCCGCGAGTGAAGATAGAACACGTCTCCGGGATACGCCTCGCGTCCCGGCGGACGCCGCAACAGCAGCGAGATTTCGCGATACGACGCCGCATGCTTCGAGAGATCGTCGTAAATCACCAGCGCGTGCCGCTTGGTATCGCGGAAATATTCACCGATGGCCGTTGCCGCATACGGCGAAATGTACTGCATGGGCGCGGGTTCCGAAGCCGACGCCGCCACGACGATGGTATATTCCATCGCGCCGTAATCTTCGAGAATCTTCACCACCTGCGCAATCGACGACCGCTTCTGCCCGATCGCGTTATAAATGCAGACCAGGTTGTTGCCCTTGCTGTTGATGATGGTATCGAGCGCAACTGCCGTCTTTCCGGTCTGCCGGTCGCCAATGATCAACTCGCGCTGTCCGCGGCCAATCGGGATCATGCTGTCGATGGCTTTCAGTCCGGTCGCCATGGGCTCGCGCACCGGCTGCCGGTCGATGACGCCCGGCGCCAGCCGTTCTAACGCGATGAATTTATCCGTTGCGATGGGACCTTTGTCGTCGATGGGACGGCCGAGCGAATCGACCACGCGCCCGATCATGGCATCGCCCACGGGCACGCTCATGATGCGCCCCGTGCGCTTCACTTCATCGCCTTCCTTGATCTCGGTATATTCGCCGAGCAGCACCACGCCCACCTGGTCTTCTTCCAGGTTCATGGCGATGCCCGCCACGCCGTGCGGAAATGTAAGAAGTTCGCCGGCCATCACTTTATCCAGCCCGTACACGCGCGCGATGCCGTCGCCCAGCGTAATGACCGTGCCGGTCTCGTCCACGGAGATCTTCGATTCGTAGTTCTCGATCTGCTCGCGGATCAGCTTGGTAATCTCGTCTGCCTTGATCTGTGCCATAGAATCAGTTTCCAGCTAAGCGCCGCTTATCTCTTCCCGAATCCTCTCCAACTGCCCTTTCACCGAACCATCGTAGATCGTACTGCCGATGCGGACCACGGCGCCTCCCAGAAGCGAAGCGTCCTGCCCGTAGTGCGCCCGGACTTTCTTGCCGGTCAACTTCCCGACCTGAGCCTCGAATTCGCGCTTCTCCGCATCGCCAAGGGAGCGAGCACTGGTGATCTCGGCCTCGGCGAATCCCAGACGCGCGTCGAGTTCCTTGACGAGTTGCAAAATGATGGGATCCAGAAAATGTGTTCGCCGATGATCAATCAGCACCGCGACCAGGTTCCTCACCTGGGTTGAAATGCCATCACGCTTGGCGATTACATCCAGCACGCGCCGCTTCTGGTCTGCCGGAATCGCTGGATTTTCCCACACTCGCCGCAACACTGAACTTTCGTCGAGCAGGCTGGCGATCGTGCGTAATTCCGCAATCGAGCGATCGGCGTCAAGATGCTTGCTCATGACCACATCTGCGAATGCCCGAGAGTATGTGCTGGCAACGGAAGCCATGCTTCAGCGCCCGTCCTTTCCCGCGCCCGAAGCCTCGGACAAACCCAACTCCCCGGCAAACTTGCGCACCAGCGACTGATCGGTCGCCGCATCTACATGAATCTGCTTCTGCGCCAGCCCGACCGCCAGATCAGCCGCGTAAGCCGTTAGCTCGCGGCGCGCGGTTTTGGCAGCAGCCGCGATTTCCTGCTGCGCCGATTCCACCATCTTCCGCGCATCTTCCTGCACCGCCGCCTGGATGCGCGCTTCCTCGGCGCCGGCTTCCTTCTCGGCGGCGTCGCGCATCATGCCAATCTCCACGTCCAGCTTCATCAGGCGCGATTCGATCTCCGCCAGCCTCCTCCGCGCTTCCTCGCTGGCCTTCTGCGCCTCCTGCATTGCCTTCTGGATCGCCGCCGTGCGGGCGCTGAACATTCCCGGCAAATACTTGCGAGCGGCCCAGATGATCACCGCCGCAATCACAACAAAGTTCAACAGTACGCTGAACCAATAGGCATGCTGCAGGCTCATGCCAGTCCACTTCGCAATCAGTCTTACCGATGCTGACTGCTTAAATTCCGCGTTCTCGTCTTTTTCCTCACCGGCCGCTTCCCGGGTCTCGTGCACCAGTTGCTGGGCCACGCCCCGGTCCCTTGTTTTGTCTGTTCTGTCTGTCTTGTCGGAGGACGACTGCTGTGGCTTCTGCGGCGTTGCCGCCTGCTCCTGTGCGCGCAGCGATCCCAAGGACACGGCAAAGCCCAGGGTCAACAGCAGACCCATCCCAACGATCTTTTTCACCGAGCCCATATTCACGGAGTCCACATTCTTAATTCTTACTCTTCGAATTAGTAGCCCTAACCCTTCGACGTCCTTAAGCTTCAACGACCCAATCCCGCCGGCTGCAGCACACGGCGCATGATCTCCGCCGCCAGAGCCTGCACTTCCTTCTGCAAACCACTCTGCGCCGTGTCTCGATCTTTCTGGATGTCAGCCTTCGCAGCCTGCACTTGCGCCTGAGCCTTAGTGCGAGCTTCGTTCAGCGCGGCAGTCCGCGCATCCAGAGCGGCCTTGCGCCGAGCCTCCTGCGCGCGGAACACGGTCGCCCGCGCCTCGCGCAACCGCTGCTCGTACTCTGATGTGCGGGCCTCGGCTGCGGCAATGTCAGCCCGCGACTTCTCGACCGCGCCTTCCGTCTTGCTGCGCCGCTCCTCCAGCACGCGCCGCAACGGTTTGTGCACAATCGTCGCGTAGAGCGCGTAGAGCAGCGCGAGAAGAATTACTGTTGGTATGGACCCAAGCAGTAATTCGCCTAGTTGTCGTAGCGTTTGATCCATCGCTTGCGGCTATACAGGAAAATGAGGGCTATGAAAACTGTTAAGTCTAACGTCCGCAGGAGTTTATGTCAACGCAAAGGGCTGATTTTCATGCGATTTTCGACCCGGAGAGAAGGTCTCAGAATGGGCGAATTCCGCCTGGCAATCGCTGATTTGGCGGGCTATGCAGAAACCTGCAACTAATCCTTGACTTCCTAGTAAAGAGGATTAGCATTGAACTATCACCTCCGATCCAATTCAGGATCGAATGGGCCGATAGCCAAGGAATGTCACCGCTTCTTGGTTGCCGGCCCATTTAAATTGCGGACTTTCACTACCCACTCCCTAACCCTCCGCACCACCGACTCCGGTGCCTCCACTTCCAACACCACCGCGCCATCCTTGTACGCCCGCGAATAAATCCGCGCCTTGGCTTCGAGCATGGCCAGCGTCCTCCCTTCTTTCTGCGGCACGCGGAGATGCACGCGGCTGACCGGGTCTTCCTCGATCATGGCGTCAATGCGCGCAAGCAATCGATCCAGCCCCGTTCCCTCGGCCGCGGAAACGTACACAGGGTTCGAGCCATCGCGCAGCGCGTCATTCATCAGCGTCTCTGCGACTTCTACGTCGAGCAGGTCGACTTTGTTCATTACCCGCAACCGCGGCTTCTTCTCTACTTCCAGCTCCTTCAGGACAATCTCCACCTGCGCGTCCTGCTCGGCCGAAAGCCGGCTGCTGGCATCGGACACATGCAGGATCAGCGACGCCCGCTGCACTTCTTCCAGCGTCGCGCGAAACGCCGAAACCAGGGTGTGCGGCAGGCTGCGAATGAATCCCACTGTGTCGGACATCAGAATCTTGCGTTTCGATGGCAGCACCACGCCACGAATCGTCGGATCGAGTGTGGCGAACATTCTCGGCGAAGCCAGCACCGCGGCACGCGTCAGCGCATTAAACAGCGTAGATTTCCCGGCGTTGGTATAGCCCACCAGCGCCACGGTCGCCACCGGAGCCGATTCCCGCCGCTGACGCTGCTGCGCCCGAATGCGCCGCACGTTTTCCAGTTGCTGCTCGACGTGCCGCACGCGCCGGGCAATTTTCCGCCGGTCGGTTTCAAGCTGTGTTTCACCGGGACCGCGCGTGCCAATGCCGCCACCAAGTTGCGACATCTCCACGCCGCGCCCCGCCAGGCGGGGCAGCAGATACTGCAACTGCGCTAGCTCAACCTGCAACTGGCCTTCCCGGGTGCGCGCGTGCCGGGCAAAAATGTCGAGGATCAGCTGCGTGCGGTCGATCACCCGCCGTTGAACAATCTTTTCGATGTTGCGCTGTTGCGAAGCGCTCAGGTCGTGATCGAAGAGAAGCAGGTCAGCATTCACCGACGCAGCCGCGCCCGCAATTTCCTCGAGCTTGCCCGCGCCGATCAAAGTCGCGGGATCAGGCCGGTCACGACGCTGCAGAATTTCGCCGACAACCGTCGCGCCCGCGCTTCCCGCCAGAGTGCGCAGTTCGGCTAAAGATTCTTCCGCGTCAAACTCTGGAATGCTCGGCTTGTTGGTAACGGATGAACTCTGCATCTTTGCGCCGGGAGCTGGCGCAGCCGACGCCGCATCCCGAGCTGCCTGTGCCTGTGCGGTTACGGTCCCTCGGGCCCTGCGTCCGCGCGTGCGGACATCAATGCCCACGAGAAACGCCCGCTCCTGCAAGTTTTCATTATTGTTGCGAGCCGGCTCTGCGCCGAGAGGCACACGACCGCCTCCGGACGCCCCATCGCGGGTCTTCTTGGGATGAGAACTACGCAAGCCGACGACGCCTTACCCTTCGGTGCCCGAGGCGCTCACCGCCGGAACCGCTGCCGGCCCCGCCGACGATGACGCCGCCCCGGACGCGCCCACGGCCTTCGCCTCGGCATGCGCCAGGTGCGCCACATGCGACCCGGTTCGTCCCATCACCACGGTCGAGATGGCGTGCTTGAAGATCAATTGTTCTTGTCCGCTGGCCTCCAGCACCACGGAATACTTGTCAAAGGAACGAATTCGGCCCGTCAACTTCACTCCGCTCAGCAGGTAGATGGTGATGTTCAATCGCTCCTTGCGGGCCGTGTTCAGGAAGGAATCCTGGATGTTCTGCGCCGGCTTGCTGCTTTCCATAGCCGATCTCCTTAGGTTCTTTGAACTCCGAAACACCAACCTGCCCGGTCCGCAGTCTTCCGGGCAAGTTCATCGCCACAGCATGTTCCCGGCGGTCTTGCACCAGAAACACGGGGGGTTAGCCTGCCTCTTCGCCGCCACGGTTTCCCGAGACTGCGCCGCCTGGCAGGTAGCTGCGAGTACCATACGGCGTCCCCCCGCTCTTTTCAACCGGGAATCTGTGGAAACCGGTTTTCTTTCACGCCGTGAAGGTTTGCTGGCTCTTCTTCTTCCTCCGATCAACCCCACGGTTGTGTACAATCCCCGGCGTAGGCGATTCGACCCGCGCGTGACGCAAAATGATTTTTTCGTGGTTCGTTTGCGCGGCAGAGGTTTCGTCAAAATCTCAGGAGGCACGATGGCAGGCGCCGTTTTGACATCTTTTTTTGCACCCCAAATCAATTTCCCGCAGGACATCAAAACGAACATCGAGATGCTGCTTCGCTGGATCCACTTCCTGGCAGGCATCACCTGGATCGGTCTGCTCTATTTTTTTAACCTGGTGAACGTCCCCGTGATGAAGGAACTCGACGCCACCACCAAGGGCAAAGTCATGCCCGCGCTGATGACGCGCGCTCTGTGGTGGTTCCGCATGTCGGCGGCGCTGACCGTGCTCGCAGGCCTCGCCTACTGGGAAATGATTGTGACTTCCGACGTCCACAACGCCCAGGCGGCAGCCCTGAACCCTTCCCACGGCGCAGTCATGGGCAGCTTTTTTCTGATCTGGACGATCGTCTGGGGCGTGCTCTACGCCTGCCTCATCCCCGGCAAAGGAATCTTCGACAAAGGCGCATTCGTAGGCGTGGTGTATGCCGTAGTCGTCGCCGTCGCGGCGTGGCTCTTCCTGAGCCTCAACAGCCACGGCTGGGAGAGCAATCGACTGCTCGCGATCGGCATCGGCGGCGGCATCGGCTGGGTCATGCTGCTTAATGTGTGGGGAGTAATTTGGCGCATCCAGAAGCGCCTGATTCAGTGGACCCGCGACAACGCCACCAACGGCACGCCCATCCCCGACAAAGCCAAAGCCATGGCCCGCCAGGCCTTCCTGGCCTCGCGAGCCAACGCATTTCTGTCGATAGTGATGCTGTTCTTCATGGGCGCCGCCAGCCATTACCCCATGTTCGGAAAGTAGTCGTTCTCAAGAGGCAAGCACCGACACATAGCTCAAAAATTAGGAGCATCCTTTCGGGATGCTCCCGTCGGCGTTCAGCTTCGGTCAGCTGTAAATGCAAATGGAAGTTCTCGCCAGCCTTTAAAACCAAGAAAAAAGCCTGCGGCAAATTTGCCGCAGGCCCTCGAAAAGACAAGAGGTCTTAGAAGAGGATCTTCAAGGCCACCTGAATCTGACGCGCCGAGGTTGTTCCGTCAGGCTGGGTGTAGGTGGCGTCAATGACCCCAAACTGCGACTGCCCGATCAGATTGCCGATGCCCGCCGCGTCTGTTCCGGGATTCAGGAAGTGCGGGTGATTGAGAATGTTGTAGCCCTCGAAGCGGAGTTCAGCCTTGACCCGCTCCGTGATGCTCATTCTCTTGGCTAAGGTCACGTCCCAATCCCAGAACCCCGGCCCATAGAACTCGTTTCGTTCGTTGTTGGAAGCGGAGCCGTACGGAGGATCGGTGAAAGCGCACTGATTGCTTATGTAGGCGTACCCACCCCCCGGCGGGAAAGGACCAGCAGAGCATCCGGAAGAGGAGGGCGGACCAAACGGGTTTCCAACCTGGTAACCCCAGGCTGCGATCCCCGTCCTCTGTGAATCAATGGTTCCGCGAACCTGGAAAGGATGCCCGGTTTGCGCGGTGAAGATGCCGTCGAGTTCGAAGCCCTCCATAATCCTGCCCGCCGCGCCGTGATTGAGGTAGCTCTTGCCACGCCCAAAAGGTAGTTCCCAGACGTAGTTGATGACCGCGACGTGCCGCGTGTCGTTGTCGGAGTTACCGTAGTTTTGTGCCAGATCGCGGGAATCCCGCGGGAACGTGTGCGCTCCGATTGCTGGCGTGAGAGGATCGACTGCGTTGTCGAGGTCGTGAGACCAGGTGTAGGCAGCCTGGAACTGCAGCCCGCGGCTCATGCGGTGGGTGAACTTGGTCTGCAATCCGTGATAAATGGAATTGAACCCGTTCATCTGGTAATCGGGCTGAAGCAACGCGTTGTTGTTCACGGCATTAAATGGTAAATCGTCCAGACCCGCAGCTGGCGTTGCTCCTATGTACAGGCTGGTGCTGCTAACCTCGTCAGGGGTGCAGCTTAGAGTGCCGGTCACACCAGGGAGCGTGAAGGTGTTGGCCGGGTTGCTACAGAAGGCCACCAACTGCGCCACCAAATTTGGATCAGGCGGGTTACCGTCTCTCTGGCCGTAAACGTGTACCCCCATCGCCCCCACGTAAGCAACATCTAAGACGTTATTACCTGGCAGTTGTCTTTGAATATCCAACTGCCAGCTGTTGCTGGCAGCGTTGCGAAAATGCGGGTCGAAAATCACGATATCCTCCGTGAAGCTGCCGTCAGGAATTGACGCGGAGGGCACCTGGTTGGGAATCTGGGCGGGGAAGGCACCCGAGCCAAAATAGTTATTAATGGTTTCGAGATCAAACTCGTTATATTGCGCCTGGAAAGGCGGATCGGAGCGGGCATTCCCGAAAGCGTTCCCGAAGGTGCGGTCGTGGAAGATGCCGAATCCCGCACGAACGGCGGTCTTGCCGTCCTTCCAAGGATCCCAGCTAAACCCGATGCGTGGCTCGATGTCCTTGTAGTCAGACAAATAGAGCGAGTGGCCCGTACCCGGACCCACCAGGCTGAAGGTCAACGTCTGGCCGGCCAGGAATGTGGCGGGGTCTTGCAGTAAATTGGAGAAGTTTCCGCCAGTCTCAAACGGCACGCCATTGAGCTGGTAACGCAAGCCCACGTTGAGAGTGAAGTTTGGCCGTATCTTCCAGGTATCCTGCCCATACCAGTCCCATTCATGCTGCTGGAAATTCTTGTTGTCCGTGGGTACTCGCGTGGCGCCCTTGTTGAAGAACTGAGCCTGGACGTCCTGAATTACAAGGCCCCAATACGCATTCGTTGAATCCACAAGTATTCGGTTAAGAGGGTCCGAGTTGTTCGTCGGCTCACCCGCCAGCAGGCCTGGGTCGTATTCAAACGCCTCCTCCGGATCCAGGGTCAGTTGCCGGCGCGAGTCGAAATCATCAAAGCCGTGCTCGCCCACGTCGCGCAGGTCGAAACCAAACTTGAAATTGTGGTTTCCATGGACCCAGCTGAGCGTGTCGGTGTAGCTGATCGTGCCCGTCTTGCGAGCTTGAGCGTCCGACCCGCCCAGCGTGCTCGCGAAGCTGCTGAATGGATCCAGACCGTAATCCCAGCCGTTTCCGAAACTATCCACCCCCCCGGGCCCATTCAACACGTTCAGAGTCGATTGCGGAAGATAGAAGGCCGCGTAGATGTGGTTCCAGCCGAACTGAAAGTTGTTGACCAAATGATTGCTCAAGGTTGAGGTTAATTGCGCCGCTAAGCCCTCGCCAATGGCTTTCTCCGCATACGCTCCGAAGCCGGGAAGAATATCCGAGAAGCCCGGATTTGGATCGAAGAAGTGGTTGTAGGCATAGCGCAAACTAAAAGATTCGCGGTCGGAAAAACGGTGATCGAGCTTGAAGACCGGATTGTAGGTGCTCTGCTTCGAACTAGTGGGGAAAAATACGTTGCCCTCGATGCCGTCGGCCGATTGTGTCGCCGTAGGGAAATTCGCGAAAACCTTCTGCATGGTGGGATCAAACGGCGCTTGGCTCGGGTTGTTCGCACCGCTCGGCGTAATGTCGATCGGAATGGTTTGCGACACGTTCGAGGTATTGGTGTAGGTGTAGTTGAACTGGCCAGTCAGGAATGCCGCTGTCGGCACCGTGGCCTCGTCGGTCAACGTGGTGTGGAAGCGATCCATCTCATCATTGAAGAAGAAGAACGTCTTGTTCTTGATGATCGGACCACCAATGGAAAACCCGAATTGGTGGCGTTGGTAGGGATTCATTGGACCCCCATCTACGCCAACGCCGGGGTTGAAATAGTCGCGCGCTCCTCCGAAACCGTTCCAACGCCCGAAGTAATACACGTTGCCGTGTAGGGAATTTGTACCGCTTTTGGTCACCACGTCGATGATGGCTCCAGTGTTGCGGCCATACTCGGCGTTGAAGTTGTCGGTAATCACGCGAAATTCCTCGGTCGACTCCGGGTTGGCGTTGAGCACTCCGCCCATGCCTCCGGGCACTGAGGTGTCGTTGTTATCCACGCCATCAAGCATGAAGTTGTTGTTCCGGTCGCGTGCCCCATTGACGGAAATGCCTCCGTTGCCGCTATCGGTCTGAGATGTCCCTGGCGACAGCAGCACCAGCTGGTAGGGATTGCGCGTGATCAAAGGCAAGCTTTCCATCTGCCGCTCATCGACCAGGTTGGAGATTTGCGAAGTCTCCAGATCTACATCCTGCACTTGGTCCGCCCGCACCGTCACTTCTTCGCTGGCCGCGCCGGTAGATAGTCTCGCATCGACCGTAAGCGATTGCGCAACCGTCAATTCGATGCTGGGCAGGCGGAAGACCTTGAAGCCCTCCTTCTTGACCGTCACTTCGTAGGGCCCGACCGGGAGTTCGGTCACGGTAAAAGTGCCGCCGTCGCTGCTGGTTGTTTCGTGGGACTGGTTGATCGCGGTGTTGCGAACCGTCACAACTGCCCCCGGCACCACGGCTCCGCTCGCGTCAGTTACCGTCCCGGCAATCGAACCGGTCTGTGCCAGTGACACCATGGAAACGGCCACGACAACCAGAATCACTCCCAAGCAAGACCTGATACTCGACATTCTGATTTCTCCTCTTTAGCGAGACCCGCTCAGTTTTTCAATCTTGATCCAGAACGCTGGGCAAACGACGTTATAAATGTTGCGAGGTAGCTACAAGCTTTGCAAATCTCCTTCCATGATCACAATCAATAGAAGCTGTCTGCATTCAAAGACATAGAGAAGTTTGCCCGAGTGGTGAATCCGCAAAAACACATTTTTGCGGATCGCGTCTACGGAAAATGGTATAACCTCGCGATTTCTCCTCAACTCCGCACGGGATAAGGACTTCCGACCCGACAGAAGTCAGGATAACGACCTGACTTCAAAAAGCACTGCGCCGCTCGGTACCCTGTTACAATCTCCCTTTCCGTGACCACATCTTCCACGAAGTCCGAACCGCCCAAGCCGGGGCCGGGACGCGCGGATTTGCCGACCGCGACGCCGCCCGACTCCGTGCCCATGCTAGATCTGCAGAGGCAGTACGAACAAGTGCGTGTTGAGGTACTCGCTGCAGTGGGGCGCGTCTGCGCCTCGCAACATTACATCTTGGGGACTGAGGTCGAGGCTTTCGAGCGCGAACTGGCGGAGTTTTGCGGGGCTTCCGATGCCGTGGGTTGCGCTTCCGGCACTGACGCCTTGTGGCTGGCTCTGGCCGCCGCGGGCGTGCAGCCGGGAGATTCGGTTCTCACTACCCCCTTCAGCTTCTTCGCGTCGGCCAGCGCGATTGCGCGCATCGGCGCCCGTCCGGTGTTCGCCGATATCGATCCGCGCACCTTCAATCTCGACCCCGCGCAAGTGGAATCTTTTCTTCGCGGCAGGACGCGGGACAAAATGCGCGCTCTGCTCCCGGTTCATCTCTACGGCCAGTGCGCGGACATGGACGCATTCCATCGTCTGGCTGACGAGTTCCGTCTATCTTCGATCGAAGACGCGGCGCAGGCCATCGGCGCACGCTGGAACGGAGAGAGTGCGGGATCCATGGGCGCATGCGCGGCCTTCAGCTTTTATCCCACAAAAAATCTCAGCGCTTACGGCGACGCCGGTTCGATCACCACGAACAGCCCCGAGATGGCGGCCCACATGCGCCGCCTGCGAAATCACGGCAGTCCACGCCGCTACATTCACGAAGAGTTGGGATGGAACAGCCGCCTCGACGCCATCCAGGCCGCCATCTTGCGAGTGAAACTGAAATACGTGGAAGGATGGAACGAATCCCGCCGCCAGTGCGCCTTGAAATACGACCAGCTCTTTGCCGCATCGGGCCTGACATCAACCGGTGACCAGCCGGAGAATGTTGCACCCATCCAGCTCCCGCTCTCCGCCGCCAAGGCTCACCATGTGTTTCACCAATACGTCGTCCGGGCCTTCCGCCGCGACGAACTGCGCGAGTTCCTCGGCGCGCGCCACATCGGAACGGAAATCTACTATCCGCTTCCACTGCACCTCCAGCCCTGCTTCGCTTATCTGGGCTATCGCGAAGGCGACTTCCCGCAAGCCGAGCGCGCTGCCAAAGAGGTGCTGGCTCTGCCCATGTTCCCCGAACTTACCGAGGACGAGCAACGCTGGGTGGTAAAAAGCATCGCGGACTTTTACTGCTAGCTGCTTGCTGTTCGTGTAACCTTCCGTTGGGTCGGGCATCCACTCTGATTGAATGAGTAAGGTGATTGCGATGAGACGTTATTCAGCCGCAGCAGTAAACATATCGTTTGCGTTGCTTCTTGGGTGTTCACCCTTCTTGGCCAAGGCGAAGGCACAAAGTTCTGGAGCCGGGCGCGAGCCGGTGGTGATTGAGCTGTTCACTTCCGAGGGGTGTTCCAGCTGTCCGCCCGCGGATGCTCTGCTGCAGCAGTTGGAGCAGCAACAACCGGTAGCTGGAGCGGAGATCATTGCGCTCGAAGAGCACGTCGATTATTGGAATCACGACGGCTGGATCGATCCCTTTTCTTCCGCCGACTGGACCGAGCGGCAGCAAGATTATGCCGCTCTATTCAAAAACGACCCTTATACGCCGGAACTTGTCGTGAACGGCCACAGTCAGTTGGTCGGCAGCAACGCGCGAAAAGCCGAATTCGAAATCGAAAAGGCAGCGCACGGCGTGAAAACGGAGATTGCGATCACACCCGGCGGCGCGGAAGCAACCGGCAGCGCGGAAGCAAAAGGATCGCAGCGCTTTACCGTTTCGGTGGGAAAGCTTACGCCAAGCGTGGCCGGCGATGTGGCCGAGGTCTGGTTGGCAGTAACGGAGGACGGCCTGCATTCGTCGGTGAGCCTGGGAGAAAACGCCGGGCACGTTCTGCATCATGTAGCGACGTTGCGCTCCTTGCGGAAAATAGGGATCGCGGACGCGAACGGAACATCGGTGTCATTCACGGGGGATCCTATTGTGAAATTCAAACCTCAGTGGGATTTAGCGAATCTGCACGTGACGGTTTTCGTCCAGGAGAAAAAAGGCCGGGAAATTCTGGGCGCGGCTTCAACCAAAATCAAGGGTTAGGCGGCTGGCCGCCTAGCGCTACCGATGCCTGGCCCGCTGTGGCGATTGCTTCTGCTCGCCCGGAGCCAACACTCTGCGCACAATTGGCGTGTTCAACTTGTATTTGCGCTCGGTGACGTTGCCGCTGTCGTCTTTCACCCGCAGGATGAAGACCGGCAGCATGCCTTCCTTGTCGAAGTTCTCGCTGGTTACAGTTACGGGCAGCACGCCGTTCAGGCCGTGTTCGCGGTAGGCGGTTTCGTAGCGGTGTTTTTTCACATTCCAGGTGAAGACGCGAATCTGGTTGTAGTCGTAGGGCAGACCGTCGTGCGGTTCCGTCAGGACGCACAGATACTGTGAAACGTTCTTGCCTGTGCCATCCTTGCCGGTATCGAGCACCTGATTCAGTGCGAAAAATGCCACGATGCGTTGGCCTTCGGCATATTGTGCAATGTCGAGCGGTACGTCGAGGTCCACCATCCGGGCCAGCACCCACCCCACGCGCTTGTCGGCGTCGCGCACCAGCCACCAATCTTCCAACACCGGGCCGGAGGAGGCTCTTCCACCGGAAGCTTTCGCGGAAACCCTCCCCGCGGGTTCGCCTACCGTTCCCGGTTGCTTGTCCGCGGTGGCGCGCTTTAGCACGGAGACCCGCGCTCCCGACGGAAGCTGGTACAGATGCTCCGCCTCGCGAGCAGGTGTGATGTGCAAGTTCGTCTCATTCCGCAGTACACCGGGCGATTGCACCGGATCGTTCAGGTTGTCTTGTGTGAGTTTCTGCAAGGCATCGTAGGTCTGCTGATCTACCAGGTAGCGTTGCTCGATCCAGCCTTCAACGCCGCCGACGGTGCGCACACGGGAAAAGCGCTTTTCGCGCTCCAGAACCTCAACCCGCTCGCCGTTTTTCACTGTGCCCACGTGGTTGTATACGGGAGCCACGCGGTCGCGCAGCGCAGCCTCACCCACCGATACATAATTTATTTCCAGCACCCGATGGCCCCTGCCTCTGCAGCCGGAAACTCCGAGCAGCATGACAACTGCGAGTCCTAACAGCAGGGCGCGCCGATAAAGATGCAATCGGGAAAATGGTTTCACAATCTTTGCCAGGTTCACATCAGTCAGTTCAGATCAATCAGTTCAGATCAACCAGCTCACCTCAATCGGTTCACATCAGCCAGTCAACTTCACCGTTAGCTCCAGCAAGCCGACGGGAGCATTGACTTTCTACTATAGCGCGGCGGGGCAGCAGTTTCTCCTCAGGAAGTTTTGACGGAATTTAGGTTCGCGACCTGAGTCGCGCGGGGGTTCGAACCCCATGCGAGGTTGTTCTGCTTTATAGTCGGCAAATGGAGAATCGCCCGCGCTCTCTTGGTGGAGATGGCAAACCGCGAAAGCCTCTGTTATTCACGGGCATCAGAGCGTTTCTATTCTTTGGCGCTGTGATGGCTTCTTTCGCTGGAATCACGTTGATTTGGCGAGGCACGGTTCTTGACCGAGTCTGGGTACTCAATCCGCGCGGTTTACGTCAGCTTGCACCTTTTGGCAAGCCGATCGGGATTCCCTTCCTGCTGCTGGGCGCGGTCCTGACGCTGGCTGGAGTGGGCTGGTCTCGCCGCCAGCTTTGGGGATGGAGATTGTGCGTCGCCATTATCGCGACTCAGGTTTTGGGAGATCTGGTCAATTGCCTCAGAGGGGACTTCCTGCGAGGAGGCGTTGGCGTAGCGATTGCCGGAGCGCTGCTGATTTACCTCCTGCGGCCAAAGATCCGCGCCTACTTTACGGAGAGCCAAAGGCGGCATCCTGACATCGCGCGGCCGATTCGGTTACCATGAAAGCAGGCCTCGATGAAAAACATGTCCAAGAACTATCTCCTACTTCTCTCGCTAGTGGTGTTAGTGCTCGCTGCCGGTTTGTGCGCAGCGGCGAACGAGCCGGTGAATCCGGCGTTGCGTCCGCCCAAAGGCGCGCAGGTCGCCATCGTGGTTTTTGAGGATCTGCAGTGCCCGCAATGCCGCCGCGTGTCGCCCATTCTTGAGCAGGCTTCAAAGACCTACAAGATTCCCCTGGTGCGTCATGACTTCCCTCTGCCCATGCACAACTGGTCTTACGATGCTGCCGTGATTGCACGCTACTTCGATGAGACCTCGAAAGAGCTGGGGAACGAATTTCGCGACTATATTTTTGCGAACCAGCTCGAAATCAACCCGCAGAACCTGCGCGGTTATGCCGAGAGGTTCGCCAGCGAACACAAAGTGGGATTGCCTTTCGTAATCGATCCACAAGGCAAGTTCGCCGCCGAGGTCAATGCCGACCGCGATGTGGGCAAGGCCATCAAGCTCGAACACACGCCCACTGTATATGTGGTCAGCAGCCGCCATCCGGAAAGACCTTACGTCGAGATGAAGGACGCCAGCCAACTGTATGCGCTGATCGATGCCATGATGAAGGAGTAGTTCTCAGTTCTCAGTTCTCAGTTCTCAGTTCTCAGTTCTCAGTTCTCAGTTCTCAGTTCTCAGTTCTCAGTTCTCAGTTCTCAGTTCTCAGTTCTCAGTTCTCAGTTCTCAGTTCTCAGTTCTCAGTTCTCAGTTCTCAGTTCTCAGTTCTCGTTCAGTTCTCAGTTCTCAGTTCTCAGTTCTCAGTTCTCAGTTCTCAGTTCTCAGTTCTCAGTTCTCAGTTCCGTGCTTAGTCCCCGAACCCTATGCCGATGGCGCGGGCGGTGCGAACGATTTCTCCGCTGGGATTCACGGACTTGAGATGGCCGATGGCGTGGGCTACGTCGACGGAAACGATCGATTCGCCGCGCAGGGCGACCATCATGCCGAAACCTCCAGCAGCGATCAGGTCGACAGCGGCCACTCCGAAACGCGTCGCCAGAATGCGATCGAAGGGCGAGGGCGTTCCGCCGCGCTGGATGTGCCCCAGCACGCTGACGCGCACTTCCTTTTTCGAGCCCTGGGCGATGGCGTTGCCGATGAGGTTGCCGATGGGGCTGGCGCGGCGGTTTTCCTTCAGCTCGGGCGGGATCTTCACGCCTTCAGCCACCACGACGATGGTGAAATACTTCCCGGCTTTTTCTCGTTCGGCGATGTAGCGGCAAACGTGCCCGATGGTGAAGGGGATTTCCGGAATCAGGATGACGTGAGCGCCGCCGGCGATGCCGGCCTCTAGCGCGATCCAGCCGCAGTCGCGGCCCATCACTTCGACCACCATCACACGATGATGAGACTCGGCGGTGGTGTGAATCTTGTCGAGAGCGTCGGTGACGGTGTGCAGCGCAGTATCAAATCCGAAGGTGACCTCAGTGGCGGAAAGATCGTTGTCGATGGTCTTGGGAACACCGACGATCTTCAGTCCTTTTTGAAAAAGGTCGTAGCCGATCTTCTGCGAACCATCGCCGCCGATGGTGATGATGGCGTCGATGCCCAGCTTGGCGGCGTTGGCGACGATCTGGCCGGAAATGTCGCGCGAAACTTCCTTGCCATTCTCGACTGTCTTGTAATGGAAGGGATCGCCGCGGTTGGTGGTGCCGAGAATGGTGCCGCCGCGGGGCAGGATTCCGCTTACTTCCTTGAGCGTGAGTTCAAACGATTTCTCGGGGCTGATGAGGCCGTCGAAGCCATCAGGGATGCCGATGACCTTCCATCCGTACTTGATGATGGCGGCCTTGGTGGCGGCGCGGATGACGGCGTTGAGGCCGGGCGCATCCCCGCCTCCGGTGTTGATGCCAATGCAGTGAATGTCTGACATGAGATTGGTCGTTCGTCGTTCGTTGTTCGTCGTTCGTTTTAGTCGTCGGCGGGCGCTGGGGGCAGCCACTTTTACGATAATACTGAGGCTCGCGAGGATGGCAACTTACGAGTGGGCGTGTCGGTTCGTGCGCCTCGGTCACAACACAAGATGGAGCCGGGCGGCGTCGGCGAACGCATGGAAATCCTTATCTCGAGTGAGGAGGGGAATTCCGCGGTCGACACAAGTCTGAGCGATGAGGGCATCGCCGAGGCGAGCTTTATGGCGCATCGACAATACCTTCGCCCGCAGCAGGCCGGCGCGCTGCCAATAGCCTGGCTCGACCTCGATCATCGGAATCTCTGAAAGCGTTTCCGCGACCTCGGGGGAAAGCGCTGGATCGCTTAACAACTCAGTTAAGACAACTGGGATCATCAAGATCTGCCGATCTCCCAGCGCCCGCTCGAGCAGTTGCGAGTCTTGACCGGCAGCGCCTTCCAGAAACGCGATCCAGGTGCTGGTGTCGGCAGCGATCATGAGTGGCAGTTGTGCGATCGATTTATTAGCGATCGTTTCATTAACGATCTTCTTTCAGTTCCTCGAAGGTACGACTGAAGCGGACCTTGCCACGCAATTGCAGAAGGCGATCATAGGCTTGTGAAGCTGCCAGCAGTTGCAGTCCGGTGCGGACGGTCTGGGTGATGCCGGTGCCGCTGGCCTTCTGGGCTTTTTCCAGAAGGTCGTCCGGGATTTCTACCGTGATCTTCCGAGGCGTTGCCATGATGGGATCAGTATACCATATCTAATACCAGCATTTAGTATGGTGTTTGGGCGGACCAGGCGACGGCGATGCCCCGCCGGTGGATTTCTACGCGAAATAAATCCTCCGCGCGCTTGCAGAAGGAACCTTGGCTAGGGGCTAGGCTGGTCTTATCCGGGGTACCCCCCTCCCCCCTGGGGTCTAGTGGAATCTTCACGTTAGCGAGAAATTCCCCGCAAAATACGGATGTCAAAGAACTTAGATACTAAAATCCGTGAAACAAAGGACTTAGAGCGTGGGGACTTGCTGTGTAGCAGACCGTCACGGCCTCGACCATGATCGCTGATTTGAAATGTGGGCGCAAGGTCAGATGTCACAGAGGGGTTGTGGGAAAGTCAGAACCACGGGGCGAGGTCCGTGGTGCCCAGCTTTGCAAAACCGGCAAAGCTGGGGCAGCCTCAGTCGAAACGCTGCCTGCACCGGGAACCAAAGTGGGCCAGCCGCGCGCTCGGGATGACGCCCTCGGATTGACAGCTTATAACAGTCTAGCTTAAGCTAGCTAAAGTGAAGAAGAACTCTATTTCGCCGCCGGGGCAGATTGGCGCCTTCGAAGCTAAGAACACGCTTGGGAGTCTGCTCGACCGGGTGGAGCGGGGCGAGGAAATCGTGATTACGCGCCACGGCAAGCCTGTAGCCCGGCTCGTCCCCAGCGCTGGATACCCCGATCAGGGTCAGGTGCAGGCTGCATTCGACGGTTTGCGCGAACGCGCTCGACAGTTGGCGCGGGAAAATCCGGGACGACCTGCCTTCGACTGGGAAGAGATCAAGAAGCTGCGCGACGAGGGCCGCCAGTGAGAAGGCCGCCGGTGAGTTCGACTGCGGGAGTCCGGTTGGGGGCGGTGTTGCTGGCATGAGCCTGGTTCTTGATAGTTCGGTGGCGCTCGCCTGGATTTATGCGGATGAAACGACCGACGCGGTTCTGCGCTTGTTCGATGACGTCAGGCTTGAGGGCGCATGGGTTCCGGGGTTGTGGCGCTGGGAGATTGCAAATGTCCTGCAGCTGAATGTGAGGCGCGGACGCCACTCCGGAGATTTTCGCGATGGCGCGTTGGCCGGTCTTTCGATGCTTCCGGTCAAGGTTGATGCTGAAGCCGACCGGCAAGCCTGGAGCGCCACTTTACATCTGGCCGAGCGCCACGGGCTCACGGTTTATGACGCTGCTTACCTGGAGATTGCTTTTCGCAGGGAAATCGCGCTGGCTACGCTGGACCGGCAACTGCGGGCCGCGGCCGCGAGCGAGGGAGTTCAGTTGCTCGGTGCGTGAACATGCGAGTTCCGATCCTCGCACAGAGCCAAGGGGGCGAGGTCTGTGGTGCCCAGCTTTGCAAAACCGGCAAAGCTGGGGCAGCCTCAGGCGAGATGATGCCGGCACGGGGAAATCAAAAGTGGGCCAGCCCCCGGATCCCACTTCTCGCAAAGAACGCGAGAAATGGGGCACCCGGCGATATAATCACGTCGATCCGGCCGACGGGCTGTAAAGGGACGCTGATGATCCTATCGAAATCCAGGCCTTGTGAGTCTGCGCGTTGGCTAAGTTGCCAGACGCGCACGCCGATGGTGATAAGAATATGGGCGCTTTTGGCAGTGCTCGCGATCTTGTTGCTTCCCGCCGTCTCCTGTAGCAGCTGTCCGGCGACGCCTTCGATAACTTCGATCTCGCCGAGCAGTGCGAGCGCTGGAGCGGACGGATTTTCATTAACTGTAAACGGCAGTCATTTCAGCAGTAACGCCGTGGTGGTTTGGAACGGCTCGCCCGTATCGACGTCATTCGTCAATGGCAACCAACTTACCGCTGCCATCTCGGCGACGCAGGTCGCGCAGCCGGACACGGCGCTGGTTTACGCTTACAACCCTACGGGCGGGACCGAGACCGTTGGTACGGGGTCAGTCACGGCATCGAACGCAGACGGGTGCAACGCCGCGGGCTCCAATGCGGTATCGTTCACGGTCAGCCCGTAACAGTGAGGCCAAGCCCTCCGGTTCGCCCCCGAGGTAGGCCGCACTACAGGCCGTTACTGGGGCACCACTATGTTGAGGGTGGCCGTCAGAGGAGTCGTTGTTCCGTAGGTCACACTGAAACTATAAGTACCGGGCGTATGTGGCGCCGTCAACGACACATGTCTCAGGAGAAGTCACGCCGTCGTTCGTGCATTCGACGGAGCCGTTAACCGGGGCGGCAGACGTCATCGTCCAGGTGGAGGCGACCGTAAGGTCGAAGGTCTGTCCGTTAGAAGATCCCTGGGCAATATAGGTTTGTTGCGTGCCGGCCGTGACGTTCGAAGTAAGCGGTGTGCTGCCGCTGGAGCAGTCCGTGGAGCCAAAGGTGCCCTGACAAACTTGGAAGTTGGTGACGTTTGTGAGATCGACAGTCGCTTGTGTGGTGCCGGTAATGGCGCCGGAGGCCGCGGTGATGGTTGCTGTGCCCTGAGCAACGCCAGTGGCCAACCCACCAGTCGTGATGGTGATTACGGTCGTGTCTGAACTCGACCAACAAACCGTATTCCCGCTGCAGCTTGTTCCGCCTGTCAACGTCGCCGTGGTGCTGTCCTGGTAGGTTGCGGTCGCCGTCATCTGTTGGGTTGCGCCTTGGTTGATACTCGGAGTCGGGGGATTAACGGTGATGGTGCTGAGAATTGGGTTGGTGAAAAATCCTGTGCAGCTTACGGCCAGGGCCAGGGTTGCGAGCGCGGCGAACGCGCCGATGAGGCGCAGTTTGTGCTTCGTGGATGACATAAGGTGATTGAGACTCCTGAACCTAGCCTTGCCTGAAGCTGGCGTTGCTTGAACCTACCCCCGTTTGAACCTATCCCGTCGAACCTGGCCTTGCTCAAAACCATCGGCGGCGGTTTGGAAAGCGCATCCAGCGCGCTCCTCCCAGCTTCCCTGACATCCGATGATACGACTTCCGCCCAACAGCGGTTGTAAAAAATTGTAGCAGAAGATACCGGGCCGGGCGCGGGGTTGCACTTTCGTGCCAGCCCGGGTAACGCTGCTCTTCGGATAGGAACGCATGGGGAGCCGGGCCTTGCAGGGAAAATGCCGCGACAATCGGGACCTGAGGCGGAGCTGCGCTCCGCCGGACAGCCGAAGACGGCTGTCCCCACATGATTCGGCTACGCTCCTTCCATAAGAAATGGCCAGGGCTGGGAGCAGCCGCTGGCCATTGGGTTGATGTTCGGTCGTTCTGGCTACTTCTCGTGCTTCTCCTCCTCGGGTGGCTTCTTGTTGTTCTTGGGCGGTTTGGGCTGGTTGGCCGGCTTCGCCTTCGGAGGGTTTGCCGGGTGCGCGGCCTCGGTGTGCGCAGGCGGGGTCGCGGGATGGGAGTCGCCCTTCATGGCGTTGTTCTGCATCGCGTCACCCTTCATTGCGTTCCCCTTCATCGCGTTGTTTGATTCCGCCGGGGTTGCGCGTGCTTCCTTGGGCGACATGGCTGGGGCGTGATAGGGCGCTCCGGCAGCTTTCGCGGCTACTACGCCCTTTCCGCTGAACTCGCCGGGGCGAGCCGTGGCGGCTACTGCGGGTGCGCCGTGATTGTTTGACGCGAACAGGGCCTTGTTCTGGCTGGCAGCGTGTTCCTGCTGAACCTGCGCGGCAACCGGAGGCTGATGCGGTTCGTGACTGTAGGTTTCCTCTTGTGGAGTAGGTCGAGCCGCAACGCCGCCTTCGCCGCCATTAAATGCGACGTGGGATTCGTTGTTCACGACCACCGTATTGTTGACGTAGACGTTGGTGATGTGGACGGTGTCGACATGCATCACAGCGGTGTTGTAGAAGAACGCGCCGCCGCGCCATTCGCCGCCGACAAAGCCGACGCCGCCGTATCCGAAGCCGTAGTTAATGCCGCCGTAGAAGCCGATGTGCGGGCCCCAGTAGCCGGCGTTCCAGACGTAGAGACCGTTGTTCCAGCCCCAGTAGCCGGGAGTCCAGAGCATGCCGACGGGTGCGACCACCCAGGTGCCGGGCACCCAGTAGTAGCCACCGTCATCGTCCCAGGACCAGTAGCCGGGCGTCCAAAGATAGCCGGCGCCGGGACAGATGGGTTGCTCGTAAACCGGCAGCGCGGGCGGACCGATGTGGACCGAGATGCCAATCCCGATCCCGATCTGCGCGGAAGATGGAGAAGAAAGGGCTGCCGGAATAGCCAGCAGCACAAGCCCCAAGGCTAGAAAGCGAACTGCACGGTGAAATCTCATCGTGTCATCCTTGTGCCCGGCGGCTTGCCTGAAAGCTTGCAGCGCGAAAGCCGGGCGAAATTGACGAAGTGTCGGCTGATTTAAGATGCTGCCCCAAAAAGCTCTGGCTTCAGACATTCTCTCCTGAAACCAGTTCTTGAACCCGTGTTTTGGCCAGAGCACGTTCCTCCTGTGTAAACACCGTGCACGGGAAGATGTTGCTGCCGAGGAAATTGTTTGGAATGATGCGCGTAAAGCCGAACTGGCTGAGGCCTAATTCGTTGGCTTAATTCGTTCTGCGGGAGCGGGCGATGCGTTCGTCGATGGGCTTGCGGCCGGCGAATCCCTCTTCAGTGCCGTGCCAGTGCGTGATGGAGTGTTCGCCCATCTTCCAGCAGAGCAGCACGATGCGGCCTTCGACGTCGCAGGGAAAATCGAGCAGGCCGATGTCGAGATCTTTGACCTGGACGCCGATGGAATCGATTTCGGCGAGAGCATCTTTCGCTCTTTGCTCAGCCTTGGCGCGCTCGGCTTTGCGGCGGGCGACGGCTACAACGTCGACGTGCGTGCCACCGTTCAGGAAGATGCGGTGATTGAGTGCCTGCATTTCGCCCTCGACCTCTTCCATCAGCTTTTTGCCGTCGATGGCGGCGCGCAGCAGAGACTCGAGTATGGGCAGCAGAGACTGGGCTTCGTCGAGGGTGAAAGTGCGGTCAGACATGGTGGATAGTTCTATTTTAGCGCAATCGGCAGGGCAGCAGTTGGCTAATTGCTCGCTCTCAGTTCGATGCCGGCTTGAGCATTTCAACGTCGAGCGTGATGGCGATGTCGTCGCCGACGATTCCGGGAAGGCCGCTGACTCCGAAATCGTTGCGGTTGATTTTGGTGGTCGCGGAGGCGCCCATGCGCAGCCGGTCTTTACCCATCGGATCCTTGATCGCCGGGGTGGGGCCGTCCACGTCGAGGACAACTTCTTTGGTGACGCCGTGAATGGTTAGATCGCCGGTGACCTTCAGCTTGCCCTCGCCGGCGGCTTCGACCTTCTTCGACTGGAAAGTGATGGTGGGGTATTTCTGGGCGTCGAGAAAGCGGGGGCTGCGCAGATCGTTGTCGCGCATTTCGACGCGAGTATCCACGGATGCGGACTCGATGGTGGCCTGGATCGAAGACTTGCCGGGATTGGCTGCGTCGTAGTGCACCGTGCCGCTCACCTTGGTGAATGCGCCGCGAACGGTGGAGACGCCGAGGTGACGCACGGAAAACTGGGCGGAGGAGTGCGGCGGATCGAGCTGCCAGGTGTCTTTATCCTGATCCTGCGCGGCGGCGGATAGGGTGAGGAGCAACGCAACTGCGACCACGGATGTGAGTAATGTTCGGGACATGCGGGAGGTTTCTCCTGAAGTGGATTTGCGGGAGCCGCTATTTTAACGCATACAAGCACGATCAGTGCGATCTGCCGTTTGAGGGATCCGGCGACTCAGCTGTGTTCAGGTCTACGTGCAGTTGGTGCGCGGCAGGGATTCCGGGCGGGTAGCAGTTGCCGTCGCGGCTGTAATTGGAGCACTGCGCGGCGACATCTTTGCGCTGCGGGGATTGCGCGAATTGCCAGACTTCGGCGAAGCTGACGCCGCTCTGGGCCGGGCTTGGCGCGTGATCTGCGGGAAAAGCACAGCCGGGCGCGGGCGGGCAGGCATCGTTGATGGCCCAATAAGCGATGTGGCGTCCGCCGGCGTTTTCGCGAATGTCTTCGGCGGTGACGACGTTGTCGTCGTCTTTTGCCGGGATGCCGGAGCAGTAGATGCCGGCGCGGAATCCGGCGGCGGTGACGGCATCGACCCAGGCGTAGATGTAGGCTTTCTGCTCGGGCAACATGCGTCCGCCTTGCTCCTGGTCGAGGAAGATGATGGTGTGCGCGGGAAAGCCTTCGCGGCGCGCGGCGGCGGCGGCTGCTTGCGCATCCGACCTGCCAAGCTTCGTCGCGCGGGCTACGGATTTCAGTTCGGCCGGCTTGAATTCAGAAAAGAGGCGTCCGTTGAAGAGCACTAGGAATCCGAAGCCGGCGGATTCGACGGCGGCGCGGTGGCCGGCCCAGGTGTTCGTTTTCTCCCCGGGTGGATTGTTGAGCCAGTAGCCGGTGTAGGAGAAAGTTTGGTGCAGGGATTTTAAGTTGGCGTCGCCGGGGTAGGTGTTGCGGTCGAAGCCTAGGTGGGTCCGGACGGAGGTCTGCGACTGTGTTGCCAAAGTGGCTACCACAAGCAGGCCCACTGCCAGGAGCGATCGTGTCATGCTGGAGCCCCGGCCGCACTGGAATCGGGGACCCGGTGAAACATTTCGGCATCGAGCATCACACCGGCTAGAATCGATGTCTCGAATCGGACCGTAAAGTCTCTGCCTTCCACGGGTAGCCACTCGAAGCGTTGCAACTTTTGAATCGCGTCCGTCAGCTTCCCTGACGTCTGGAGGGCCCACATGAGCGCGTCGAACTCTGCGAGCCAGAAGCCCTCGTGTTGCTCAATGTAGCTAAGATAATCGCGCGCAATCACGGCGTACGACAGCCCGGGTTGAGGTTCGCCCCTTTTGATAACGCCGCATTCCTTCAGGTAGCCCGGTGATCCTTGTAAGAATTCCTTCATGTCCTTAAGTTGGCGGAATCCCTCATCCAGTTCGACATCTCGACCGAGGTGTTCCACCGCGCGAACTGTTTTCCTCAGCCATTTGAGTTCCCCCGCCAGCATGGCCGAATCCTCGGCATCCTTAATCAGGACATCGATGTCGGGAAGTTTGTCGGGCAGCTTTATTGGCCCAGTCACCGTGTATCGCGGGGGAGCTCCGAGCTTGATCTGCTCTCGCATCTCCTTTTCTTTCGCGTTTGCAATCGCTTTGTAGTATTCAGGTCGCGCATATGAGCAGACGCGAAGCACATTCTCTTCGGCCCTGCTGTTCAGGATGATGTGGGGTACAAGAAACAACGTTTCGCCGTCGAGGCTCGGCACGAACGGATGAATGTAGATATCGACCGGCCTGATGGTGCCAAAAGTAAGATCCTTGATCATGAGGCGGATCGGGCTTTTCTCGACGTTGCACAACCCCGCAATTAGACCGACCCATTCAGAAAGAGGCCTGACCATGACGGCAGATTCGAAGGGGTACCTTCCGCATGCCTTGGACCACGCGTCGCAAAGATATTCGTGGACGGCGCACAGAGAGAGTAACACCGCAAAGAATTGTCTGAAAGCGCCTAGATTGTATCCTCCCAGATCCAAAGCAGGATTACGTCTGAACTGCGACTGGAGGCGTTTATCGTGAATATCTCTCAAGAGGCTTAGGAGCTCACTGTCGTCCGGATAACGAATAGCGAGTGCACCCTCCAGTGTCACCTTGCTCCAAAGCCGCGACAGCAACTGGGCTACGTCCGGGTCATCGACGAACGACTTATCGACCGGATTGTCTGGCGTTGACGGCCAATTTGGTATTCGGCGGCCCTGTTGGTAGGCCATAACTCTCCGACCCATGACTGACGGTGGGACGCTAAATCGAAGGCGCGTGGGTGACAGGACCTCGACGGCATAACGATGCTTGTGCCACATGGTAAAGCACGTAATAAAAGACCCGCAGTTATGCGCTGTCAGAACGGCTTGTCTGCTCGCCTCTTTCAGGTCGGGCGTCCACCTTAGCCAAGTTGCCTTTGCCGGGAGGCTCCCTCCACGAAACTTGTCGAGCAACAAGGCGCCAGCCCTACCCAGGTTCATCATCGCCTCACGCTGTTCCTGGGAGCCGTGGCCGTACTCCTTGATCTGCTGTTCGATAAGATCGACAATCTGCGTGAGGATGCCCCAGGCTGCCGTGTCATGGGGAAATGCCGCTAGTGCAAGGCCGTCGGCCCAGTGGTTGCACCGATTCTCGACCTCCAGAACCTGAGCAACCAGCTGGGGCGACGCGTCGCATTTCAGTACCGGCAATGTCATCTCGCCCAGGGATTCCTTCCCTTCGGTAATTATGCACGATCATTTCTGCGAGCGGGACTGACCTGGCAGTCGATCAGAGGACTCCCAGACGGGTCATTAGCGGAGCCCAGGCGCAAGGGGTCCTTCGGTCGTCGTGACGCTGGCTTCGCCATCGCCATTCCTTCCTCAGGATGACAGAGTTGTTGTAACCGCCTACCCCCCGATATGCACCATCGTCCTTGACGCGGGCACGAAATCTGGCTCGCCGATGTGGTGGCGTTCTTCTTTTTTCTGGATCACGCCGCGGATGAAGTCTGCCAACTCTTCGTCGCTGGCGCCGCGTTGCATTTGGGCTTGGAGGTCGTGATCCCAGACAGAGAACAGGCAGGTGCGGATTTTGCCGTCGCTGGTGATGCGGATGCGGCTGCAGTGTCCGCAGAAGGGGTGCGAGACGGGGGCGATGATGCCGATTTCGCCGACGCCGTCGTCGAAGCGGTAGCGGCGGGCGGTTTCTGAGCGGGCGTGCGGGATTTCGACCAGGGGGCGGTACTCGGCCATACGGGCCAGAATTTCGTCGAGCGTGACCACAGTGGCGGGCGTCCAGCTGCGGTCTTCTTCGAGCGGCATGAATTCGATGAAGCGGACGGTGACGCCTTCTTCGCGCGCGAACATGCCGAAGGGAATGATCTGGTCCTCGTTGAAGCCGCGCATCAGCACGCAGTTCACTTTCAGCGGCCACAGCCCGGCGCGGCGCGCTGCGCGAACGCCCGCAAGCACCTGGTCGAATCCGTTGGGCACGCGCGTGATGCGGGTGAAGCGATCGGGATCGACGGCGTCCATGGAAACGGTGACGCGGGTGAGGCCGGCGTTCTTGAGCGGCTGCGCTAGATCGGCGAGAAGATGGCCATTGGTGGTGAGCGCGATGTCGAGCGTCTCGCCTCCATTTTGATTTGAGGAGCGGAGTTGGGCGAGGTCGCGAACGAAATCGACGACGCCTTTTCGCAGCAGCGGCTCGCCTCCGGTGAGGCGAATCTTGGTGATGCCCATCCCAACCAGCACGCGCGCCATGCGCAGGTAATCTGCGAAAGGCAGATCTCCGTAGAGCGCGCCTTCGTTTCCGGTGCGGCAATAGACACACTTGTAGTTGCAGCGGTCGGTGATGGAGATCCGCAGGTCGGTGATGGGGCGGCCGAATTTGTCGGTAAGGGGCATGACCGGCTGGACACATTATAGGCCGCGCGAGCGGGAATGCCTTTCGGGATTAGCGCGTCCCGAGCGCCCTTTCGATCGCCGCTTCCGCCAGCGGCGCCATGATCTTATATCCGGCGGCGTTTGGGTGCAGGCCGTCTTCGGCAAGGTCGAGCTTGAGCAATCCCTTCTCGTCGACCATGGCGCTGAAGTAATCGAGATAAAGGCAGCCGGAATGCGTGGCAACGTAGTTTTTCAGCCAGAGATTCAACGCGAGGATTTTCTCCGGCGAGCGCTGGGCAAACATATTCTGTGACCGCGGCGTGTAGTTATGCACGGGCAGCACCGAAGAAAAGATGACGAAAATGTTGTTGGCGCGGGCGAGGTCGGCGAAAGACGCATAATTCGCTTCGATATCTTCTAGGCGCATGGGGCCGGTGTTGCCGGCAATGTCGTTGGTTCCGGCGAGAATGACAACCACCTTGGGATGAAGATCAACCACATCCTGGCGGAAGCGGACGAGCATTTGCGGCGTGGTCTGGCCTCCGATGCCGCGGTTGAGGTAGGGCTTCGCGGGAAAATATTCTTCGATCTTCCACAGGTCGGTGATGGAATCACCGAAGAAGACGACGCGGTTCTCGCCGGGCGCGGGGGCCTTGAGGGCGAGGTCGGCGGCGCGGTAGCGGCCGAGTTCGCCGAAATCGTCGCGCAGCGTGGGCGCCTTGGAGTCCCGGTAGCGCTGCAGGGCTTGGTCCGGGGTTAGGGTTGGGGCCGGCTGCTGGGCCAGGGCTGAAACGGAGAGCAAGAGAACTAGCGTGAGCGTCTGGAAATGCGAGAAATAATTTCATGTGGTTGTCCTTAACGTTACAGCGACAGCGGAAAAACATTACGGTCACTGTCCACCGATCGCGCGCGCGATCGCCTTCTCTGCGAGCGGCGCCATGGTTTTGTATCCGGCCGCGTTGGGATGCAGTCCTTCGTCAGACAGATCGCGCCTGAGCATGCCCTTATCATCGACCATCGCCGAGAAGTAGTCGAGATATACGAATCCATTCTTCGCGCAATAATCTTTGAGCCATGTGTTCAGCGCAAGGATTCTTTTGCGCGGACGGAGAACGAAGGACTCCTTCGCATCTTCGGTGTAGTTGTTCACTGGGAGCAGCGAGGCTAAGACTACGCGAATGTGGTGCAGGCGCGCCAACTCTCCCATCGAGGCGTAGTTGGCTTCGATATCCTCGTTGCGAGTGGGTCCGGTGACGCCAGCAACGTCGTTCGTGCCGGCGAGCACGACCAGCACTTTGGGATGCAAATCAATCACATCCTGGCGGAAGCGGACCAGCATCTGGGGCGTAGTCTGCCCGTCGATGCCGCGGTTGATGTAAGGCTTGCCGGGAAAATAGTTTTCCAGCTTCCAGTAGTCGGTGATGGAGTCGCCTAGGAACACGACTCGATTCTCGCTGGGCGCGGGCGGCTTGAGGGCGGCGTCGGCCTCGCGATAGCGTTTTAGCTCTCCGAAGTCGTCGGTGTAAATGGTGACGCGGGAGGCGCGGTATTGATCGAGATCGGGAGAACCGGTGGAGGGGATGGTTGGCTGCTGGGCCGCTGGGAGAGCCCCGACAGCACAAAAAACTACGACAGCGGAAATCATCGCGCGGCAACGCATGGCGGAGATGCTACCACGCGCTTGCCTGCCGGCGGATTTTGCGGGCAAAGTGCCAGCGCGACGTGGGCATGGGCGCTTCACACATGCGCCTCGCTGCGCTTGGCTGAACGGGCGAAGGCGCCCGTTCCCACATAACCTCCGCTCCCACATGAACCTTCCTCTACGTTAGACTGTCAGGTTCTCGGGAGACATCCTTCATATGAACTGGCCGTGGCGAGTCGTTCTGCTCATCGCCATTTTGGTTTCCGGGTTTCTGTTTTCGCGGAAGTTTGGCGCGGCGCTGCGCATCATTCTGGCAGCGAAGCGTGACCCCGATTTCCGCTTGCGGCCGATTGGACCGCGCATCCGCAAAGTACTTTGGGAAGTCGGAGCGCAGGGATTGGTCATCGCGCAAAGGCCCCTGCCCGGGCTGGCGCACGCTTTTGTGTTCTGGGGCTTTTGCGTCTTTTCGCTGGTAACGCTCAATCACTTTGCCGTGGGATTTGGTCATCCGTTTCTCTCGGTCAGCAGCTTCTGGGGAAGTCTTTACTTCTTCGTTGCTGGATTGTTTGCGGTCGCGGTGGCGATTTCGATTGCGGGGCTGGCGTTTCGCCGGTTCGTGATCCGTCCGAAATGGCTGGAACCGCTTTCGCCGGAGTCAGGGCTGATTGCGTTCCTGATCTTCGCCCTGATGATTACTTATCTGGCTAAGTTCTGGGTGCCGGAGGGTAACTCCGCAGGCTGGGCGGTGTGGTGGGCGCACACCGCGGTGTTGCTGGTATTCCTGCCGCTGATTCCGAGCACCAAGCACATGCACCTGGTGCTGAGTCCGCTGACGATTTTTCTGGAGCGTCCGGAGTTCAGCCAGATTCCGCCGCTGGTGGGCGATGAAGATTTCGGCCTGGTCGCCGGCAAGGATCTCACGCAGATCACTGCGCTGCAGGCCTACTCGTGCGTCGAGTGTGGACGCTGCACCGAGCATTGTCCGGCCAACAACACGGGTAAGATTTTGAACCCCAAGGAAATCATTCTCGGCACGCGGCATTATCTGAACGAATTTGGGCCGAAGAGCGATGAGTTGCTGTTGGGAAAACATCTCTCGACCGAAGCCGTTTTCGAATGCACTACGTGCGGGGCGTGTGAATTCCAGTGTCCGGTAGGCATTCAGCATTTGCCGATCATCGTGGGGCTGCGGCGGGGCGCGGTGAATACCGGCAAGTGGGAGAACAGCCACGGCAGCGAATTGTTTGTCACGCTTGAGCGGCAGGGGAACGCGCTGGGATTTCCGCCGTCGGACCGGGAGAAGTTTATTGAGAAGAATGGTCTGCCCTATTTCGACGGGTCGCAAGAATACTGCCTGTGGATGGGCTGTTTGGGATCTTTCGATCCGAATGGACGGAAAATTCTGCTGGCGCTGGTGGAGGTGCTGAATCATCTGGGAATCAGCTTCGGCGTTCTGCGGCAGGAAAAGTGCAGTGGCGATCCGGTGCGGCGGTTGGGCAACGACTACCTATTCGGCGAACTGGCGCAAGAAAATCTGGAGCAGATTCGCGAGGGTGGAGTAAAGAAAATGGTTTCGATCTGTCCTCACTGCGTGCGCACCATCGGCGTGGACTGGAAAGAACACGGCGGCAATGTAGAGATCGAGCACCACAGCGAGTTACTCGCGCGTTTTCAGGACAAGCTGCCTCTCGGCGGCGAGGGGCAGAAGAGCATGGTGTTTCACGACGCGTGTTATCTGGGAAGATATCGCGGCGTGTATGACGAACCGCGCGAGGTAATTGCGCGGTATGGGCAAGTCGTGGATCCGCCGCGGGCGCGCGAACGTGGGTTCTGCTGCGGCGGCGGCGGCGGACTGATGTTCCTGGGCGAAGAGACTGGCAAGCGCGTCAATCTGGAGCGGGCCCAGGAGTTGGTCGCGACTGGCGCAAGCGTGGTGGCGGCGGCATGTCCGTTCTGCAATTCGATGCTGCGCGATGGATTGGCGGCGGCCACGGCCACGCCTCCGGAGTTGCTGGATGTGGCGCAGATCGCGGCGGCGGCGATCGGGAAGAAGGCGGCGGGAGATTAGCAGAAATCTCGCGTCAGATTTCGATCTACTTATCTTCCGGCGACCAAGGCGGGGCGTTATTGATCGTAACGATTCTGAGCCGCGAGGGCTTGCCCGCCACATTGATCCAAATTTCTCCGCGACCGATCATAATTCCTTGCCAATTGCAGAACAGCTCCGAGAATTTCTGCTTCGCGATGAAACCCTTCACTTTTGAATCGAAAGCGACGTCGTAGTACTTCAGCAGTTGGTCTCTGGTTCGCAGTGTCAGCGGCTTGCCAGCAACCGTGATCCTGATCGGGAAGCGAACCATGTCGGCCACGTGAGCGCGATCGTCTGCCGCGACCGAATGTTGCAGATCCTCTAAGAACTGCTCAACGGAGGCTGCTCCATAATCGCGAATGCACTGGTCATCCTGACCCTTTGCCCACTGAAGAGTCGCTAGGACAATCGGCAAAACCAGTGCAAGTTTCATCCGAACCCGCGCGTTCACCTTATCCTCCGGCTTTCGCCTTCTTTACTTCCTCGATTAGCGGCGGAACGATGTCGAAGAGATTCGCGACCACGGCGTAGTCGGCGATTTCGAAGATCGGCGCTTCCGAGTCTTTGTTCACGGCGATGATGGCGCGCGCGCCTTTCATGCCTACAATGTGCTGGATAGCGCCACTGATGCCCAGGGCGAGGTAGAGTTTTGGCGCGACGGTTTGCCCGGAGGAGCCCACCTGACGATCCATGGGCAGCCATCCGGAATCGCAGATGGGGCGGGAAGCGGCGATTTCGCCGCCCAGGGCGTCGGCAAGCTGCTTGGCCATTTCGATGTTTTTCTGCTCTTTGATGCCGCGGCCGACCGAGACGATGATTTCGGCTTGCGTCAGGTCGACGGCCTGCTTTACTTCTTTGAAAACTTCCTGCGGCTTGGTGCGGACGACTCCGTCAGCAATGTCAACGCTCACCGTTTCCACAGGTGCCGCGCTTGCGGCGGCTACCGCCTGGTCTCCGCGGAACGCTCCGTTCTGGAATGTGACAAACCACGGAGCATCGGAGGTGAAGCTGACGTCGGCGGTGAACTTGCCCTGGAACATTTGGCGGGTGAAAACGAGCTTTCCGCTTTCATGTTTGAAGCCGATGCAGTCGCTGATGACGGTGCGTCCCATAGCAGTGGCTAGCTTGGGGACGAAGTCGCGCACCTGGTAGGTGTGAGGCATGAGCACGAGTTTCGGCTGCCTGGTCGTGAGGAACTGTTTCAGCCCGGCGGCGAAGGCGTCTGGTGTGTAGGGCTCAAGCTTCGGTGATTCGACAGCATAGACTTTCGCAACCTTCTTGGCGGCGACTTCGGAAGCCAAGGCGGATGCCTTGCTCCCGACGACGGCGGCGTCGAGAGTCCAGCCGGTGGCGGCGGCTATGGCCTGACCGGCGGTGATCGTCTCCCAGGAGACGCGGTTGAGTTTGCCTTCGCGTTGTTCGACGACTACTAAGATGGTATCGGGCATAAAGTCAGCTTCTAGCTGCTAGCTCCTGGCAAGAACGTTGCCGGGCTCCGCCCGGCGGACAGCCGAGGGCGGCTGTCCCCACATAAACTTTCACAGCACGCGCAGTTCGTTGCGCAGTTTGTCTACCAGCTTTTTCGCGATTTCGGCCGGCGTGCCTTCTATGAGTTCCGTCTTTTTCGTTTTTTGCGGCACGTAGAGGCGTTCGATTTTCTGCAGGTTCTCGCCGATCGCGGATTGCACTTCCGCCAGCGCCACCTTGCGAATGGGCTTGTTCTTGGCCTGCTTGATGCCGATCAGCGTGGCATAGCGCAGCTTGTTGATGCCGGATTGAATCGTCAGCACCGCGGGCAGCGGCATGTCTACGAACTGGAAGAATCCAGCTTCGAGTTCGCGCTTCACCCGGATGCCGGCGTCGGTTTTTTCAATCTGCATGATGATGGTGGCGTGAGGCCAGCCGAGTAGTTCAGCCAGGATTACGCCGGTTTGCGCGTAGCCGTAGTCGTCGGATTGCAGGCCGGTGAAAATGATGTCGAACTTTTCGTCTTTGATAGCCGCGGCGAAGGCCTTGGCGGTGTTGAATGCATCAAGACCGACGAAGGCGTTGTCTTCGAGGTGGATGGCGCGATCGGCGCCCTTGGCCAGGGCTTCGCGCAGCACCTGCTGCGAGCGGGGCGGGCCGGAAGTGATGACCACGACTTCTCCGCCGTGCTTTTCCTTCTGGCGCAGGGATTCCTCGAGCGCGAAGGCGTCAGGCTCGTTCACTTCGTAGGAAACGTCGTCGCGGATCCACGCGGCGGTTTCGTTGAGCTTGAGCGGTGCGTCTTTCTGCGGCACCTGCTTCATGCAAACCAGGATTTTCAAAAAATGACTCCTTACCTGTGGCTATGATAGCCAAAGCCAAACCGGAAAGTATAAACGATGCATCGACGGAACAGGCGAGGTAGGTGGCCGGTGTTGTCTTAAAAACTACGGAGGCCCTCGGCAGGGGCAAAGATCGACTCGGATTGGTTGGCTCTAGCTACTTTTTTTCAAATTCGAAAGGCTGAACCAGAACCCAAGTGGTTTCATCACGCTGGTTATAAAGAAGCGTGATAGTCACATCGCGCGGGTTCTCCTTGAATGGAAAATGGAATCGAAACGTGCAATGGAGTTCGCCGGCGGCGATTCCATCCCGGAAACGTCCGTAGAAGTCGCGTACATCCGTGCAGGGCGCAACCTGCTTGAAAAAATTCTTTCCGACAACCTTCTGCTTGGTGAGACCGGAAAGCCCGGATTCATAGGAGTTGTATCGGAGGACCGTTCCCTCCGCATTAAGCTGGATGACTCCATAGGCAAGAGAGTCCAATTCCTTCTCGCTGATCGAGTTTATATTGTGAACGATGAAAGAACTGCCTGCGGCGGATTCTGACGACATGAATTCCTCCAGACGAAGGTCTCAGGTGAACTCACCTTGCCGGAGCAGGCACGGAGCGAAAAGCAGAATCTAGAGGAAACAGCGAGTAAATGGGCTGACCTCTCCCGTTTTGAGATCGGTCTGGCTCTCAGCAGCCCCTATCATCATTCCGTGAAGACGACCGACTGCACCCCCGAGATCTCAAAGCGTTTGCGGCAGCGCATGTTCTTGCAGGCCATCAGGTCATCTTTGCGCAACATGTAGGAACGGGCCTTGGCGAAGCGGGCGCGGTCGCGCTCGTCGGCGCGTCCGGCAAGCTGCCGTTTCTTGGTGCGCACTACCCAGGTGACTTCGTATTCTGCGGGCTGATGGCAATGAGGACAGTTCAGGGTTGCCATCTTCTTTTGCGTGCTCTCGTCAAAAAAATCGCGCTCTTCCATGAAACACGATTATTGCATGTTCGCGGGGGTACAGGCTATGGCAAGATGGAGGTCGGGACACGCAGCAGAATGGCGCGCAAGAAAAAAGTAAAGCGATTTCGTGCGGTGCAGGCCGTGAAAGAACTGGCGCGGGAGCGCATGGGCGCGCCTCCCGCCGAGAAGGTGGTTCCGCATAAAAACAAGAAAGCAGAAAAGTACAAGCCGACGCTGGGGAAGCTGCTGGGCGATCTGAATTAGGTGTGTGCTATTCGAAGGTCGCAGTCACGGTCGTATTAGCATTCAGCGTAACTGTGCATGTGGTGGCTGTAGACCCGCCATTGCAATTCGTCCAACTGACCGAGGTCTGGCCTGACCCGAGCGTAGCCGTCAGCCCAATCGTGCTGCCAAGAGTGAAGTCGGCGGAGCAGGTGCCTGGGCAATCGATGACGTTTGTAGCATCGGTCACCGATCCTCCTGAATTCGTCAGATCCACGGTCAAAACAGCTTGGTTGCAGGCCGCGGTGCCTGCGCCCCCGCCGGTCAGAAACGCAGAACCGGTGACTTGGTTTGGGCTGTCGTAATAGTTCGCGTACAGATTTCCGCTGCCGCAGATGCTGAGCGCGGTTACAAGACTCGTGTCGGTAATCGTCACCAGGTTTTGCGAATCGACAGACCAGGTTACGAGATCGGTGATGTTCTTAGTCTGGGGCGGATGCTCATACGTACCCATCGCTTGAAATACGATGCTCGACCCGACGGAATTGAACGTCGCGCCCGGAGGGACCACCTGAATCGACACCAGATGCTGATTGAAGCCACAACTGGAAAGGCTCAAGAAGAATGTCGCGACGGCGATGAGGACGATGATGCTGAACCACTTCCGCTTCATCCACTACTCCTAGGGTTAAGCAAATCGGGTCGAATGCCCACGCAGCGCGGCAATGCGGTCAATCTATTAAAAAACGTCTCAAAAAGCAATCGTTATGCTAGCAGGCGAGCACCGTCGGTCACCCCTTCACTGCCTCGGCAACCACCTTGGCAAACTTGTGGATGTCGTCTTCGGTAGTGTCAAAGGAGCACATCCAGCGCACGATCGATTCCTCCTCGATCCACATATAGAAAAAGTTATGCCGTTTGATCTTTTCGATGGCCTCAAGGGGGATCTGGACGAAGACGCCGTTGGCCTCAACCTTCCACACTACTTTAACGCCTGGGATCCTGCTGACTTCCTTTTCGAGCAGGCGAGCCATGCGGTTGGCGTGTTCGGCGCTGCGCCGCCAGAGATCGTTGGTGAGCAGAGCCTCGAATTGCGCGGCGATGAAGCGCATCTTTGAGGCCAGTTGCATGTTCTGCTTGCGCAAGTAAAGGAAGTCGCGGCTGAGTTCGGGATGAAAGAACACCACGGCTTCACCGCCGAGAATTCCATTCTTGGTGCCGCCGAACGAGAGCACGTCTACGCCCAGATCGCGCGTAGCTTCGCGCAAGTTCTGGCCTAACGACTCGGCTGCGTTGGCGATGCGAGCACCGTCGACATGCAGGAACATGTCATGTTCGTGAGCGAACCCTGCCAGTTCCTGAATCTCCCCCGGCTGATAGACCGTACCCATCTCGGTGCATTGCGTAATCGAGATGACGCGGGGCTGCGAGTGGTGTTGATCGCCAATGCCGTGGTAGGCGTGGCGGACGGACGCCAGCGTGATCTTGCCATCCTGATGGGGCAATGGAATCAACTTGCAGCCGGTGTGTTTCTCCGGCGCACCGCATTCGTCGCAGTAGATGTGGGCATAGTCGCTGCACAGGATCGACTGAAAAGACCGGGTCAGGGCCTGGAGACTGAGAACATTTGCTCCGGTGCCGTTGAAGGTGAAGAAAACTGCAATGTCGGGCCCAAAATGTTCCTCGAACCTCTTGATTGCGGAGTGGGTGTAGGGGTCGTCGCCGTAGGCGACCATGTGGCCCTGGTTGGCACGGGCAATGGCTTCGAGAATCTCGGGATGGACACCTGCGTTGTTGTCGCTGGCAAAGCTGCGGGTCGGCTGGGTGGGAATGGTCTCCATAGCAGCAACAATGTAGCAGAGTGAGACGATGTTAATGTTCAGGACGGCTAAACTTGTCGAAGCTGGTCCTTCCCTATTTCTTCACCAGCGGCCATAGATTATTTTGCGTCCTGATGGGCCCCAGCGGAATCTTCTACTCTACGCCTAACACCAAGGCTGTGTCCGCGTCTAATCAGGGATTGGGAGCGGGCATATCCGCCCCTGGGAGCTTCGAATTGGGGTTTCAGGGTTCTTCATCAAGAATTAGCGAGTAAACGGGAAAATCATGTCCAACAGAATTCGTGGTTACCTGGCCAAAAGCCCTCTGCTGATCGCCCTTGTGGCAAGCGGAGCGACGCTGGCTTGCTCGGGCAACGCGGCGCAAAATCCTCATGCCAGTGGGCCGGCTGGAATGCCGGTGAAGGTGCAAGAAGCGCGAGCGACTCCGGTTGACGATGCCACGGAGTATGTGGCGACGCTGAAGTCGCGGGATTCGGCCGTCATTATGCCGCAGGTGGAAGGTCAGGTTACCAAGATCAACGTACATTCCGGCGAGACGGTTGAGGCCGGTACGCCGCTGATGGAAATCGATCCCCTCAAGCAACAGGCCACGGTTAAGAGCCAGGAAAGCTCCCGCGCGGCGCAGGAAGCGAATCTGAGCTATGCCAAGGAGCAGTACGCGCGTACCCAGGGACTCTATGCGGCGGGGGTGGTCAGCAAGCAGGACCTCGACCAGGCAAAATCCGCGATGGACGCGGCGCAAGCGCAGATGGACTCACTCGATGCGCAAGTGAGCGAACAACAGGTTCAACTGCATTACTACAGAGTGGTGGCGCCCTGGGGCGGAATTGTGGGAGATATTCCGGTGCGAGTGGGCGACCGGGTTGCGGTGACAACGCAACTCATGACCGTGGACAAGCCCGGGAGTCTCGAAGTTTATGTGTACGTTCCGATAGAACATTCCTCACAACTAAGGATGAACCTGCCGGTTCAGGTGCTGAACGGCGAGGGCAAGGTGGTGGCAGACAGCCGTGTCGACTTCATCTCGCCGGAGGTGGATAACACGACACAAACTGTGCTGGTGAAGGCGCGCATCGCCAACAGCAACGACTCGCTGCGGCAGTTGCAATTCATCCGGGCACGCATTGTGTGGGGAACCCATCAGAACCCGCAGGTTCCCATCCTGGCCGTGTCGCGCCTGGGAGGCCAGTACTTTGCCTTCGTCGCGGAGCCCCAGAAGGGCGGTTCGTACGTGGCGCGGCAAAAGCCATTGAAGATCGGGCAGACCGTGGGAAACGATTATGAAGTGCAGGATGGCCTCAAGCCCGGAGATAAGGTGATCATTTCCGGAACCCAGTTTCTGCTGGATGGAGTGCCGGTGATTCCGCAAAGCTGAAAGGCAGGATTCGGCTTTGGGGCTCCGGTCTTCAGCTCTTAAGTCGTGGTTCTTCACACAACCAAGCAGCTTAGAAGCAGTTGAGCCGAAGCCCGAGGGCTGAAGCCCGAAAGCCTATCTTCTATGTTTGTTGAATTCTTTATCCGGCGTCCGGTGTTCGCCACGGTTTGCGCGCTGCTGATTGTTCTGGCCGGCGCAGCCGTGATTCCTACGCTGCCGATTTCACAATTTCCCAACCTGGCGCCGCCGCAGGTCGGCGTGACCAGCTTCTACACGGGCGCGAGCGCGCAAACCGTGGAGAGCGCCGTCACCATTCCTCTGGAGCAGCAGATCAACGGCGCCGAGGGGATGAAGTACATCACCTCGACCAGCGGCAATGATGGGTCGAGCACCATCACGGCCACGTTCGATCTGACCCGCGATCCCGATCTGGCAACCGTCGACATCCAGAACCGCGTCAACACGGCGCAGGGGCGCCTGCCCGCCGCGGTAAAGAACATTGGAATCACAACGGCAAAGACTTCGCAGAACTTTGTCTTTGGCGCTGCGGTTCTTGCCGACAATAACGTTTACTCCACGCTGTTTGTAAGCAACTACCTCGACGTCTACGTCAAGGACTCGCTCAAGCGAATTCCGGGCGTCGCCGACGTACTCATTTTCGGTGAGCGCAAGTATTCCATGCGGCTGTGGCTTGACCCTGGCCGTTTGGCGGGCCGCGGGCTCACCGCCCCGGATGTGGTCAGCGCCTTGGCGGAGCAGAACGTGGAAATCGCGGCCGGGCAGGTGGGCCAGCAACCCGCCCCGGTGGGACAGCAGTACCAGATCAGCGTGCGCGCCGTGGGGCGGCTGAGCGAGCCCGAACAATTCGAAAACATCATTCTAAAGACCAACGCGGATGGCACCCTGGTCCGCCTGAAGGACGTGGGACGGGCTGAGTTGGGCGCAGAAGATTACGGCACGGACCTGCAATTCAACGGGCAGGATGCAGTCGGACTTGCGGTTACGCAGCTTTCCACCGCGAACGCGCTCGACGTTCACAAGCGCGCGCTGGCAGAACTGGAACGGCTGTCGAAGAAGTTTCCTCCGGGAATGCGCTACCAGGTGGCCTTCGATACCACAGACGCAGTCAGCGAATCCATTCGCGACGTGGTCTACACGGTAGGTTCGGCCATTCTGCTGGTCATCCTGGTGATCTTCCTCTTTCTCGGCGACTGGAGGACGACGATGATTCACTTTATCGCCACTCCAGTTTCGCTCATCGGCACCTTCATCTTTGTGAAGTTGCTGGGTTTCTCCATCAACACGCTGACGTTGTTCGGCATCACGCTCGCCACCGGCCTGGTCGTCGACGACGCTATCGTCGTCATTGAAAATATTGAGCGCCATATCACTGAGGGCGAACACGATTCCCATAAAGCGGCGGCCGCCGCCACGGCAGAGATTACCAGCGCCGTGGTCGCCACCTCGCTGGTGCTGGTTGCCGTGTTTGTGCCGGTTGCGTTCTTTCCCGGGACAACCGGCATTCTGTTTCGCCAGTTCGCGCTGACGATCGCATTTTCCATTGCCATCTCCGCCTTCAACGCGCTGACTCTGGCTCCCGTGCTGGCGGCAATTTTTCTGAGCGGCTCCCACCACCAAAAGTGGTGGTGGCTGCAAAAATTCGATGACGGCGTCGTTGTCCTCACCCGTGGGTACCGTAGCCTGCTGGGTTATTTGCTCAAATACAAGCTCGCGATGATGGTGTTGTTTTTTGCCGGTCTGGGACTCACTTATTTTGTCTTTACTCGCGTGCCGACGGGGTTCGTGCCTGACGAGGACCAGGGATATTTCATCATCGTCATGCAGGCGCCAGCGGGAGCTTCGCTGGAATATACGAAAGCGATCGGGAAACAGGTTGCGCACATGCTGAGCGACGTCTCGGAAGCGGAAGGAACGTTTTCGATCGCCGGCTTCGGCTTTTCCGGCAGCACTTCGAACCAAGGCCTCATCTTCGTCCCACTAAAGCCCTACTCGCAGCGCAAGGGCGAGCAGCACACCGCCACGGCCATTGTGAACCGGGTTCGTCCGAGGCTGTTTGGGATTTCGGGAGCGATTGTGTTTGCCACGCTTCCTCCCGCAATCCAGGGGTTGGGACAGTTCGGCGGCTTCCAGTTCGTGGTGCAGGACCAGGCCGCGCATACACTCGAAGAACTCTCAGCCGTTACGCACGATATTATCCGGCAGGCCGCCGCTCGCAAAGAAAAAGACCTCGTCGGACTTTATACTTCGTACACCGCGAACGATCCGCAATATCTCGTAACCATTGACCGCGAGAAAGCCAAGAGCCTGCACGTGCCGCTGTCGCAGATCACCGACACGCTCGGCATCTACATGGGTTCCTCTTACGTCAATGACTTCGATTTCAATAACCGCTCCTATCGTGTCTATGTGCAGGCCGATAAACAGTTCCGGGCGCGGGCGCAAGACATGAACCAGTTCTACGTGCGCTCCGACAGCGGCGCGATGGTCCCACTGGACAACCTGATCAGCATTACGCAGACGACAAACCCACAAGTGATCAGCCACTACAACCTGTTCCGCTCGGCGGAAATAGATGGCTCGGCCGCTCCGGGGTTCAGTTCCGGGCAGGCGATTGCCGCGATGGATGAGTTAGCCAAGAAGATGCCGCAGGGCTTCAGCTACAGTTGGACCGGGCTGTCGCTCGAAGAACTGCAGTCGGGTGGAACTACCCTGATTCTTTTTGCGCTGGGCACAGTCGTCGTGTACCTGACGCTCTCGGCGCAATACGAAAGCTTCGTGCTGCCTTTCATCGTATTGCTCGCCGTCCCCATGGCTCTGCTGGGCGCTTTGGGAGGGCAGTGGATCCGTGGCTTGCAAAATGACGTCTTCTGCCAGGTGGGGCTGGTGATGCTGGTCGGACTTTCCAGCAAGAACGCGATTCTGATCGTGGAGTTCGCCGAACAACTTCGCGAACGCGGGGTCCCGCTGGTGGAATCCGCAATACAAGCAGCGACGATCCGTTTGCGGCCGATTCTGATGACTTCACTGGCCTTCATCCTCGGAGTCGTGCCCCTGGTGGTCGCCACCGGAGCGGGCGAAAATGGACGTCACTCCGTGGGCACAACCGTGTTCGGCGGCATGATCATGTCGACCATTCTCAATCTCTTCTTTATCCCCGTGCTTTACCTGATTATCGAGGGCTGGCGGGAACACGGGAAAGCGCCGAAAAGAGCTTAACCTGGCCATTGCTCTTCAACGCTTGTCCTGCTTGCTGTCCTTATAATTTCTTTGTGCGCGCCTTGCGCCGCATCCTGGCCATCCATTCGCGGGAATACATCGTGCCGCGGCACTTGGGCGAGCCGCAGTGGCATGGTGCGGGCTCTTCATCATCGTAGAGGTTGTAATCCCAGAGCAACTCTTCGCCGGCAACGATGTCGCGCAGCGCAAAAATCCACGCGCGGCCCTTAATCTCATCGATTTCACAGTTGGGATCACAGGAATGATTCAGGTAAGCGCCCAGCCCCTCGCCATCGATGATCGTCTTGCCATCTTCCAAACCATACAGGTAGGTTCGGGGCGCGCCGTCGTACAACCGGTCTGCCTCCTGTGGAGTGATGCGCGGACCCGCATATTCGACGATGCGCGTGCCTTTGCGCACGGGCGAGGTGGTGAAGACACCAACTGAATGAATGCGTGAGGGACGAACAACCAAGGCCATACCACTAATTTCGCATGCTGCGCGCTTTGAAGGAAACCGAAAAAATGTTTTGCAGCACGTCTTGCGGCTACGGATCGTAGACCGAGCTGCCAAAGCCTTGCTTACGGGCAGAATCCTGCATGTCTTCGAGACGCCGCTTCTCTTCTTCCAGCTGAGCTTGCATGCGTTCCACCCGCTCCTGCTTCTCCCTCTGGCGCTCGTTCCAACCCACGCAATTTTCAACACAGTTGGCTGGAGCGAAGCGGATCGACTCGTTGAGTTCGTCGACCTGGCCCTGCAGAGTAGCAATCTGGTTCTTTTGCGCGAGAATCTGGGACTTCACGTGCTCAGGCTGCTGCTTCGCTCCGTCTGAAGGCGCAGGCGATGAACTCTGGCTCGCGGCACCGCCGGCTGCGGGTGCGCCTGCCGGCCCGGTATGTTCGGGAATCTCTTCGTTGGTAATGACCTTGGACGCCTTGGCATCCTTGCCCTGCCCGGTTTTTGACTGTTCCTTCTGCTGGCGTTGCTGGCGCGCGAGGTCGCCGAGGGACGGCGAATCCTGGCCGTTGGCAATCCCGGCAAACAGGCAAGCCGCCGCCGTCAGAACGAGAATCAGCTTGCACTTTATGCCCATGGGAAGGCCCTCCCGCGCGACCCGCTAATCCGAGCCGGTTCAGTAAATGCTATTCGCAATGAGACACCGAACCAGCATTACGAACGGGCCGTGTACGAGCGGCATAAGAACAGGTCATAAACGAGATTGCGGCGGCAATTCGGTCACTTCGGATCCGAAGGTGGCGATGCAACTGCAGCTTGCCCGCTCGCCTGCCATCGCATCAGCGGCAGGTTTTCTGCCTTCCAGCGCATGGCGGCGTAAATGCGGTTGCGACCGCTCGGGTGATCAAAAAAGATCCATTCCTCCACTGGTCCCGGGTTCATCTTGCGATATTCCCCGAGATGAATCGCTGCCTGGGCGAAGCCATCTGGCTGGCGGCTGGCGTTCAAACCATACATATCGGCTTCGCCCTCCGTGGTGCGTATATGAGTATTGATGATGGGAGTCGCGAAAAAGCCAAAGATGGACGCCAGCAAAAGTACCAGCGGCAGCGTGGCGACATCGCCGACGCCGCGGATCTTCCATTTTTCGCCCCAACCCTGCAGAGACCACCCCAGCGACCACTGCAGCAGCGCGAAGAAGATCACGATGCCCACGCCGAAGAAGAGAATGTCCTTGTAAATGTGATGAAGGACGTAGTGGCCCATCTCATGGCCCATGACCGCCTGAATTTCTTCGGGCGAACCCCGGCGCAGCAGATTGTCATTGAGCGTGATCCGCATCGTGCTACCGAAGCCGCTCACGTTGGCGCTCATGCGCGTGGTCTGACGCGAGGCGTCGATCTCATAGACATCGTGCGCCGGAATTCCGTTGGCGCGAGCCAGGCTCAGGATGGGCTGTGTGACTTTAGGATCGTCGAGCAGCGTGACCTTATTGAAGATAGGAACAATATAGACCGGCGCGATGAGAACAATGACGATCATGAAACATATAGTCACGACCGAGGCCCAAATCCACCACGTGCGCTGCACGCGGCGGACAACGCCGAGGAGCAACGCCACCAGTATTCCGCCGAGCACCAGGTTCACCCCTAGACTCTTAAGCTGGTCGCCCATCCACGGGCCGAAGGTCTGGGTGGCCAGCCCGTATTTGTGTTCGCGGAAGTATTCTTCGTAAACCGTGAGTGGGAAACCCAAGATCGACGTGAGCAGGAGAAACTGCACCCAGTAAACGACGGTCTGGATAGGCTTGAAGCGCGTGACCCGTTCCGCAAAATTGCGCATGGCCGCGGACCAACCCAGGTTCAGCAGCAGAAGAAGTACCACCGCTCCGTAGAGAAAATCCCAGAGGATCATCCAATATCCGCCTTCGAAGTAGGCATCTGACCGCGCCCTGGCGTCGGCGGGAATCTGCGCCAAGTAAGCGTTCGTAGCCGTTTCGGCGTTGAAGTTGGAGGAAGGCTGGGCTTCCGGCGGAACTTGAATGACCGACGGCATCGCGGTCAGGGGTTGTGTGCCGGGCGCGGGGGCCTGTTGGCCAACCACACTGCCTGTCATCAGCCAAAAACAAATCACCACCAACCAGCAATTCCACTTCGCAGACAAAACCATAAGTTCCCTCGTAATCGATCGACGACGGGAGTATATACGCGCCCAAACTCAGAATGGTTCCAGGAGAAGTCAAAAGGAGTATAAGCGGCGTGAATGCGACGGGGTGAAGCGTCGCTACGAGGCTACTGCAGTTGCGGAGACGTCCATGCCGGACAGCCTGCTTCCGGTGATCGCCGGTACGATCCGGATCTGCACCAGCCTCGGCGCCCCGGCCGAAGCGGAGGCATTCTGCTTCTTCGCCAGCAGATTCGCCGAGGGGACGCCGGTGCGGGCAAAAGACTTTTCGCAGTCCGCGGTAGAGGGGCCGCGCATGTTCCCTTCGAGGAACGCCAGCCCGGGGCAACGAGTGCAGCTCGAGCCGTGCGCGCACTGCGAGCAACTCGACAGATCGCGCAGCCGAATCGAGCGGACTTCTTTCAACTGTTCGGAGTCGCGCCAGATGTCAATAAAGCGCTGGTGACGCACATTGCCGCAGGACAGGGGAAACTGCACGCAGGGATAAAACTCGCCGTAGGGAGAAACGTAGCAGGCGGTGTGGCCAGCGCTGCAGGGCAAAGATTCCAGGCTCTCTTCATCGAGTGCGGTCGGCGGCGCGCAGAACTCATCGGGGTCGCCGACTAATCCTTTGTCGCGAAACAGATTACGCAAAGCGGATTCCCCTGCGTTTAGATCAAGAACGGAGCGGTCGCCATCCATCTTCGGCGTGATCGTTGGATCTAGCGTGGATTCCGCGCCCAGCTCACTGGCAAGTTCCTGAACCCCGCGATAGTCGTGCATGTTTTCGGTCATCAGCACATTGGCGATGACGACCTTCAGGCCTTGCGACATCAGAAAACGGATGGCGCGAATCGACCGCCGCAGCGAGCCTCGCACCTTGGTGATGGCATCGTGCACTTCCGGCCGGTGCGAATAGATGCTGATCTGAATCGACTCCACGCCCAGCTCACGAAGGCGCGCCGCTTGGGCTTCGCCGATCAGCACGGCGTTGGTCTTGAGCTTGATGCAGAAGGTAAGCGAGCGCGCGTATTCCAGAATTTCGAAGAAGTCCTTGCGGAGAAAAATCTCGCCACCGCTCAAGGTCAGGATAAAAACACCGGCATCGGCCATCTCCGCGAGCAGGTGTTTGATTTCGGCTGTGGTCATCTCCCCGTGGTCGTCGTGGTCGAGGTAGCAATGAACGCACTGCTCGTTGCAGCGGTAGGTGAGATCGAGCTGCACACTAAAAGGAACGCCCAGCCGCCGCGCCCGATCGCCCATTTCCTGCATTAGGGAGCTCATCGTCGCGTTTGCTCCTGCGTCGGGAAGTCCGCCGTTGCCGCGGGGTGTGGTGAAATCGGCTGCTCTGAGAGGAGCAGGATGCCATGTTTGGCCAAATCCTCGGCCAGCGCCTCGGCGTCGCGCATTGCCTCCTCGGGCTTCACTTCGAACTCAGCGCAAATCCGGCGCTCGACAATTTCCTCGAGGGGGGTGGCTCCGTCTGCTGCCTGCCAGAGAACGGTCGCCGTTGGGTTCAACGTAAATAGCGTCGACCCCTGCGCTGACATGACCAGCATCTCTTCACCCAGCTTGCGGGCCGCGATTCGCGGACTGCGCGCGACATAAAGTTTCTTGCTCATTTTCTTAATTCTTAGTCGAGGCCGACTGCCTAGCCGATCATCTCCCAAACCCGCGCATCGGGCACAAAAGTCAGGCGATAGACCGGCACCCGATGGACGAAGTCACACGCCGACTGAAATGCCCAATGAACCATCTCCTGATCCTCGGCGAAGAAAAGCATGTTGGCCAGCAGTTCGCGGCCCGCATCCGGTGCAGCCACCGTCTCAATTCGATTCTCCGGCCCTTGCGCCAGCAGATAAACTGCCGCCAGCGGCGCCGACGTATTCTCACCCAGCTTGGCCAACTCCCCGGTGAAGGGCGTGCCGAACGCGAAGTAATCCTCGTCATGTTTGCGAACGTAGGAGATCTCATCCGTGAGAAGAGTGGCGTCCGCCGGGGCCAGACGCGAAATCGTCGTTTTCCCCGCGCCCGACACCCCGGCAAAAAGAAACGATTTCCCGTTGCGGATGGCGCTGGCGGAGTGCAACAGGAATCCGCCCTGCCTGGCCAGCACTAGGGTATGAACGATGCGCAGGACGGCGTCGATCGAGTAAGGATTCGCGGTCTGGCGAATCCAGCCTTTGCCCGTGGCCGGCTCCCACTCGGCGCGAAAATCGCCCCGCTCCATGAACCATCGTCCCGAGCGGTATTTAACGCTTACATCCGCGTCCCGATTCGCTGACGCCGGTGGCGTCAGGTCCACGTCGAAATCAAACTCAACACGCGTTTCCCCGCTCACGAACCCGGCATAGCGGTTCTCGAGCATCTCGAGGAAATCTGAGTCGGTAGTATTCACCCGGACAGGAACACCGCCGATGGTAATCACCACGGTGTAGCGCTCGACTTGTGTGGCTAGCCCTGGCACGGAAGCGATCCCTTTGGCGTTTCGACCGCGCGGTGGAGGTAGACGAAAGCGCGCGCCGCAGTCTCGGAACGCCGGATTATCTTTGCGATCAGCCGGTCGACCACGCTCAACTCCGCCGGCACCGCGATCAGCTTTCCACACCTGATCACGTATGAAACGCGGCCCAGGATTTCGCCTTCGCTCACCGGTTTATCGGGCGCGGTGTTGGCGTCGCCCTGAGTGATCCAGCGCGGACTCCCGCCATCTTCCGCCACCGAGACAACCCGGTGAGCGCACAGTCTGCCGTCCCGTCCCACCAACATGACGTCGCCGACACGCACTCGACCGGGACTAACGCGCTCGATCACCAGCGTGTCTCCCGGCCAAACCGAAGGCAGCATGCTCCAACCCGTAGCCTTAAAGCGAAGGCTGCCGAAGGAACGCAGAACCTCGCCGGCGAGCTCGCACTTCAGGGCATGAGACTGGCCCACGGATGCATCCGCGCACAAACTCATGACGCCGACGAAGACCTCATGCAGGCACCCTGCGTACCGTTGACCATCTTGCCGCACGAAAGCGCCGTGGTTACGAACGCCTGTTCGTAGCGAAAGGCCGGCTTTTGGTAAGGCTTCTTCTCAACTGCCGTCGGACGCGGCTCGTGGCTGGATGAATCGTTTGTCGCCATAAAATAAATTCCCTCCTGCTTCAGGGCCGAGAAGTATAGCTGAAAAACTCCAGGATAGTGGTCCCACCAAACTGCGGCCAGTGAGCACGATCATACACCCGCGTGCTCAGGGGAAAGCCCGAAAAACTGCCAGTTTCAGCCAGATTTCCACAGAGATTTCCACGCCGAAGCCCGCCAATGGCTTAGGCCGGAAGCGGAGACGTGGGAATCTGCTGCGCCCGGTTGCGCAGCTCCTCGAACAGAATCGTGCTCAAGTACCGCTCTCCGAACGACGGCAGCACCACCACGATCAGCTTCCCCGCATTCTCCTTGCGCCGAGCCACCTGCAGCGCAGCGACCACGGCGGCCCCCGAAGATATCCCCACAAAAAGACCTTCCTCCAGCGGAAGCCGCCGCGCCATGCGAATGGCGTCATCGTTGGTGACCGTAATCACTTCATCGATGTAATCCCGGCGCAGAATGCTGGGGACAAACCCGGCGCCGATCCCCTGAATTTTATGAGGCGAAGGCTTTCCGCCGGAGAGCACTGGGCTCTCAGCCGGCTCCACGGCAATGGCCTTGAAAGATGGCTTCCTGGGCTTGATGTATTCGGAAACGCCGGTGATGGTCCCGCCAGTGCCCACGCCGGAGACCAGAAAGTCCACGCGCCCGTCAGTGTCATTCCAAATCTCGGGTCCAGTAGTCTCGAAATGAATCTTGGGATTCGCAGGATTGTCGAACTGCTGCAGCATATAACTGTTAGGAGTATTCGCCAGCAACTCCTGCGCCTTGGCGATCGCGCCCTTCATCCCGTTCGGCCCCGGCGTAAGAACGATCTCCGCGCCGAAGGCCAGCAGCAGCACGCGCCGCTCCAGGCTCATAGTTTCCGGCATGGTTAGGATCAGCCTGTACCCTTTCACCGCAGCCACAAAAGCCAGGCCGATTCCGGTATTGCCGCTCGTGGGCTCGATCAGCACGGTTTTTCCCGGCTGAATCTTTCCCGCGCTCTCGGCTTCGCTGATCATGCTGACGCCGATGCGGTCCTTCACGCTGCCCACGGGATTCTGGCTCTCCAGCTTCGCGACCACGTCGGCCACGCAGCCTTCCGTGACTTTGTTCAGCCGCACCAGCGGCGTGTGGCCAATCAACTCGGTAACGTCGTTTGCAATTTTCATAGCCTGTCAACGCCCCCGGAAATTAAGTCTCGCTTACTTCGTCATTGTCATTGCGCCCTTTACGGCATTGTCGGAGTCGAGTGGCAGCGGTATGGAGAGTGTTTCCTCAACAGATTTGGAAAGCTTGTCGGCGTTAGCCACTAACAGGCTGACCTGCCACATCTGCGTTTCAGACAGCGCAGAACGAAAGCCCGGCATGCCGGTCAGACGAATGCCATTTGCCACCTTCCAGTAACTTTCTCCCGGCTCGTCGTCGGTCACGCCCTTTCCCTCCATCAGCTTCGGAGGGCGCGGATACATGCCCTTTGCAATCGACGTTTCTTTTTGCCCGGGCACTCCATGGCACACCGCGCAATGCTGGCGGTACAGCGTGGCGCCAGCGGCCAGGTTGGCTTCGTCTGGTTGCAGCGGAACCGTTCTCGGCATTTCATGGTCGATCCACGCATGCAGCGCTTTATGCGCCAGCATTTTTTCAAACGGCATCGCCGGCGCAGAGGTCGCCACCGGAGCCTGCCCCGTAGCGAAGTAGAAGTAAACTCCCAGCAGAAGGACGGCGGCCCCTAAAATCATTCCTAATACCAGCGTGCCCAATGTTCGCATCCAAATGTTCTCCCTAACAGCATTCTCCTTAAAGTGAGCACAGCCGTCGCCGACAATCTGCAAACAAATGGCGGAAGCGAGTGGGGGTCGAACCCACCGGCGACAGGGTGACCCGCCGCCCGCCGGTTTTGAAGACCGGGACGATCACCGGACCGCATGCGCTTCCAGACGAGCCGCTGTGCAAGTGCGAGAATTCTCCAAACCACAAGCAGCGTAACATTGCGCAAGGATTCGCGTTCGCGCAATCGTGTTCCTGCAATCAGGGCTGATTTTGCTCAGCTGCTAACGGCCCGTCTGCCCCACTACTTCGGCTGGGGCACGATGCGCAGATAAGGTTTGGGTGACTTCCATCCCCCGGGATACTTTTGTTGCGCCTCGTCGTTTGACACCGAGGGCAGGATGATCACTTCGTCGCCCTGCTTCCAGTTCACCGGTGTGGCAACTTTGTGCTTCGCCGTGAGCTGCATGGAATCGAGGACGCGCAACACTTCGTCGAAGTTGCGGCCTGTGCTCATCGGGTAGCTGAGCTGCAGCTTGATCTTCTTATCTGGACCAACCACAAACACCGTGCGCACCGTGGCATTGTCCGCCGCCGTACGGCCTTCGGAAGTAGTCCCGCTCTCCGCCGGCAGCATGCCATAAAGCTTGGCAATCTTGAGTTCCGGATCGCCGATCATCGGGTAATTCACTTTGTGGCCCTGTGTCTCTTCGATGTCGGCGGCCCACTTGCCATGGCTGCTCACCGGGTCGACGCTCAGCCCGATAATCTTCGTGTTGCGCTTGGCGAATTCCGGCTGCAGACCAGCCATATAGCCCAGCTCAGTGGTGCACACCGGAGTGAAGTCTTTGGGGTGGGAGAACAAAATCGCCCAGCCGTCGCCGATCCATTCGTGAAAGTTGATTTTCCCCTGGGTCGTCTCTGCCGTGAAGTCGGGGGCAGTGTCGTTGATGCGCGGGATTCTGGGCGTTTCGGTTATGGTTGCTGTACTCATAGTTTCCTCCTTGTACCTAAAGGTCTATCAGATTACTAGAGTTTAACGCTTTTGCCGATCACAGTGTTTCCAGACTGAAAGGGTTTCCGATAAAAACGAAACCCACCCGTTTCGCCGGGTGGGTTGGAAGAAATCTCGCTGCTCCCTACCCACACGGCGGCGAACAGGTACAACAACACATGCCGCCGGCGTTGGAGGGGCCGAACATTCAACAAGAATAGAAGCCTGTCTTCACCCTGTCAACCGGAACCCCGCAAGCAGAGCCGCTGTCCACCGAGTTTTCCTGCATCGCAAAAGCAACCTCCAGCATCCGTAAGGTTTTGACCGCCGTGCATTAGATTCTCCGTCCGGGAAACAACTCATGAGCCGGCCTCCACGACGTCTGGCGATGGTGCAATGGGACGTTTTTTCTTCGCGCCCACTCGAAGGCAATTCGCTGGCTGTATTTCTCGATGGCCGCGGGTTGACGGACCCAGAAATGCAGGCGCTGGCCAAGGAAATGAACCTCTCCGAGACCACGTTTATTCTGCCTCGGGATCCAGCCACCGAGCGCGAGCGCGGAATTCGCGTGCGCATCTTTACCGTGCGGGAAGAGCTGCCGTTCGCCGGTCATCCCACGCTGGGAACGGCGTTCGCCTTGCGCGGCTTGGGTGCACAGAGAAGACAGCCGCGCAGCAGGTCGTGCTTGAGCTCAATGTCGGCAAAGTGCCGGTCAGTTTCGAAGATTCTCCAGACGGGCCGGCGTTCGGAGAGATGACGCAGGTCAATCCTGCCTTTGGAATACAGCACGAGCGCGAAGCGATTGCGCAGGCTACCGGATTGCGCGTCGAGGACTTCGATGATTCGCTGCCCATTGAAACGGTTTCTACGGGACTTCCCTACACCGTGACCCCTCTGAAGTCGCTCGCGATGATGCGGAATCTGCAGATCGATCTGAACCGCGGCTCCGAATATCTGGCGCAGACTGGGGGCAGGTTTTTTTATTTTGTCACCCGCGAGACCGTCGACCGCGAGGCTTGCCTGCACGCCCGCATGCTCTTCTACAACGGCGAGGACCCGGCCACCGGCTCAGCCGCGGGCTGCACTGCGGCCTGGATGGTGGCGCACGGCGTGGCCAAGCCTGACGAACGAGTGCTTATTGAACAAGGCATCGAGATGAAACGGCCCAGTCGGATTTTTGTGCGAGCCTCGCGCAACGATAACCGGGTAGTTAACGTGCGCGTTGGCGGCAACGCGGTTGAAATTTTGCGCGGTGAAGTTTTCCTCTAGCGAACGGCCCGTCAAGCGGCGCAGAATCGCGCCTTTCGCAAGGCCGCAAAAAGTCAATGGCCAAAATTTGCCATTTGCTTCGATGGCACTTTACAGTGGCGTCCCTTACCGTTAGCATCGGTTCTCTTCATAATTCTTCACGAACAGAGAAAACTTCCGCTTGACTTCCGGTCACAGCCGGCATCAGGCGGATATGGACGGTGAATGAAACCCAAACGCACGATTCTTTGTGTTGACGACAACGAGCAGTCCCTTTCCTACAGAAAAATCATGCTCGAGACCCGCGGCTACCGCGTGGCCAGCTACTCCCGCGGCGAAGAAGCCCTGGAGCGCTTCAAGCAGGGCGGCGTCGATCTGGTGGTCACCGACATGGCCATGCCCGGACTCGACGGTCCGCAGTTGATCGCCGCCATCAAGAATCTGTCGCCGCACACGCCGGCCATCCTGATTTCGAGCAAGGTGCGCGTCTACGATCATGAATCGCAAGCCGACGTTTTCCTGGCCCGTGGGATGTACGCCCCAGCCGATCTGCTGGAACGAATCCGCCTGCTTCTGGTCCGCAAGCGCGGTCCCAAGCGAATGCAGGAGCGCCCGACGCAATTCGCTCATCGCCAAGGCGCAGCCTAGAACCGCTTTCACCGCAGAGTACGCCGAGAGCGCCAAGAAACCTCTAAGATCTGTTCTCTTTCCCTTTGGTTTTCTCGGCGGCCTCTGCGTGCTCGGCGGTTGATCGCTTTCCATCGTGTAAGATCGACTCTGGCATGGGCGCATTCATCGAAGCCATTGACTTGCACAAAACTTACCGCGTCGGCAAGATCGACGTCCCTGCCCTCCGCGGCATCTCCTTTAGCGTGCAGAAAGGAGAATTTGTCACTGTGGTCGGCCCCTCCGGCAGCGGCAAGTCGACCCTCTTCTATCTGCTCGGCGGCCTCACCCGCGCCGATTCCGGCAAGGTAATCCTCGACGGCGACGATTTCGCCACGCTCTCCGATGCTGAGCGCACTCGGATGCGCAAGCGCAAGATCGGATTCGTATTTCAGAAGTTCAACCTGCTGCCTACGCTCGACGCCCGTTCCAACATCGCCATCGCGCAGGAAATCTCCGGCAACGGCGACCGCGATCCCGCCTTCTTCCTCCGCATTTGCGATTTATTGGGACTGAGCAAGCGCCTGAACCACCGCCCCTCAGAACTTTCCGGCGGCGAGCAACAGCGCGTGGCCCTGGCCCGCGCCCTCATCAACAAACCAGCGGTCGTTTTGGCCGACGAACCCACCGGCAATCTTGACACCGAGAACTCCAACATCGTTCTGAGGATGTTGCGTCAGTCCAACCAGGAATTCGGTCAGACCGTGCTGATGATTACTCATAACCCCGAAGCCGCCAAGTACGGGGACCGCATCATCCACATGCGCGACGGCCACGTCGTCAAGCCGGAGGAAGATCCGCAATGGGCAGTGCACTAAACGATCAGTGCACCAAGCGTCAGCGCACTAAAGACGCGGCCCGGTAGGTCCGCGGCATCACGTTGCCGCCGTTTAAGCCCTCATTTATAATCACCTTCGCAGGGCGGGAGTAGCTCAGTGGTAGAGCGCAACCTTGCCAAGGTTGAAGTCGCGAGTTCGACCCTCGTCTCCCGCTCCATTTTTTCTCCCCAAGAGGTTCTCCCTCGCGGATAGACTTTTTCCGCTCGGAACGCTAACGTATTGAGCAGGGGCGCGGTACCCAAGTGGTAAGGGAGAGGTCTGCAAAACCTTTATGCGTCGGTTCGATTCCGACCCGCGCCTCCATTCCTTCCAACATTCACCCATGACAAAACGCTCCCTCGCTCACCTCCGTCACCAGACGACTTGGCGCGCGGCTGTCATCGCCCTGTTCGCCTTATCGCTCATCTCTCCGTCGATTTCCCATGCGCAAGCGGCTCCTGCTATTTCCGTCGACGTCTCGAACGATGTTTCCGCAACGACGTCTCGAATTATGTGCGCAGCGAGATGCAACGCCAGCACATTCCGGGCATGGCGCTTCTGGTCTCGCGCGGCGGCAAGATCGTGCAGGCCGAGGGATTCGGCCTCGCCAACGTGGAACTGCAAGTCCCGGTCAAGCCGGAAACCGTCTTCCAGTCCGGCTCCGTCGGCAAGCAGTTCACCGCAACCGCGGTCATGATGCTGGTCGAAGAGGGCAAGGTAGGCCTCAACGATCCGCTGACAAAATATTTCCCAAGCGCTCCAGCCAGCTGGAAAGAAGTGACGGTGCGCGAACTGCTAAGCCACACCGCCGGCTTCGGAGACTATCCCGACACGTTCAATTTTCGCAAGGACTGGACGGAACCCGAAATGCTGAAGCTGGTAGAAAGCATTCCGCTGGCCTATCCTCCCGGCACGAAGTGGGAATACAGCAATCTGGGCTACCTGACGCTCGGCATCCTGATCCACCGCGTAACCGGAGAATTCTACGGCGACTTTCTGCAACAACGAATCTTCCACCCGCTCGACATGCAGACCACGCGCATCATCAGCGAGGCCGATATCATTCCCAATCGCGCCGCCGGCTATCGCCTGGTCAAGGGCGAGCTGAAAAACCAGGAATGGGTAGCGCCCAAGGTCAACACCACAGCCGACGGCAGCCTCTACTTCTCCATCCTGGATCTGGCCAAGTGGGACGCCGCGCTCTACACCGAAAAGTTGCTGAAGCGCTCAAGCCTCGACCAGATGTGGACTCCTGCGAAGTTGAAGAACGGCCAACCCAACAAGGCCGGCTACGGCTTTGGCTGGGAGATCGAGGAACGCCACGGACACCACGTAGTCAGCCACACCGGCTCCTGGCAGGGATTCAAGACCGCAATCGCGCGCTATGTAAACGATCAGCTGACGGTGGTCGTGCTGGCGAATCTGGCCGAAGCCAAGCCCGGCGCAATCGCCGAGCACGTCGCCGACATGTATCTCGCGGATGCGAAAAGCGCAGCGGGGAAGAACTAACTTCAGCGCGGCTCAACCAGCATCCGCATCCCATATTTCGGGCGGAGCGTGATCAGCGGTTGCGGCTCTACCCGGTGCCCAGGAACCAATCTTAGTTTCCATTTCTGCGCCAGCGTAGCCAGGATCAGCACCCCTTCCATCCAGGCAAACGATTCCCCAATGCACTGCCGCACCCCCGCGCCAAACGGAAAGTAAGTGAATTTCGCTCGCCGGGCTTTGCCTTCCGCAGAAAATCGATCGGGATCGAAACGAAGCGGATCGGGAAAATAGCGGGGATCGCGGTGCGTGACGAACTGGCTGATCAGCACCGTGGTTCGCGCGGGCAGAAAGAAATCCCCCAGAGCAAAATCGTTGCGCGCATACCGTCCCATCGCCCAGGCCGGCGGATACAGCCGCAGCGATTCCGCCATCACGTTCTCGGTGTAGCACAGTCGGGGAACGTCCTCGACCGCCGGCAGCCGGCCTTGGAGCACACTCTCCACTTCCTTGTGAAACCTCAGTTCGCAGTCCGGATTCTGCGAGAGCAAATACCAAGTCCACGACAAAGCGTTGGCGACCGTCTCATATCCCGCCAGAAAAATCGTGATGACTTGATCTCGCAACGACTGCGCGCGACGCTTCATCGTCGGCCGGCGAAGCCGCCAGCATGAGATCCAGCAAGCTGCCGCGATCGAGGCCAGTCTTGCGGTGCGCGTCGATCATGCGGTAGACCACGGCGTCAATCCGGTTCCGCGCCCGCACGAACGCCGCCAGACCGGGAGGCCGCAAATGCACCAGCCATTCCGCAGCCGGCAGCATCACCAGGAAATTGTAGAGGCCCATGATGCGGTTGATAGCGGCCGCCAGCTCGAAAACTTCCTGGCGCAAATCCGTTGCGAACAAGGTGCGCGCCACCACGTTGAGCGTGAGGTGCATCATGTCGGCGGCAATGTCGCGCTGCTCGCCCGCGCGCCACGAATCGCGGGTGCGGCAAGCCTCTTCCACCATGACGCTTCCATATTCACCAATGCGTTGCCGGTGGAAGGCGGGTTGCGCCGTCTGCCGCTGAGCCCGGTGTTCCGCCCCTTCGGCGGTGATCATGCCTTCGCCCAGCAGCATCTTCGTACGCTGCACCGTGCGTTCCTTGATGAAGTTATCGTTCTGCACCACCAGCACTTCGCGGATGTACTCGGGATGGTTCAGAAAAACAATGTGGTGATGGCCAATCTTGTAGTGCGCAATGTCGCCATAAGTCTCCGCCAGGTGCTGGAACAAAACGATGGGGTTAACCGGGCGAAACTTGCGCAGCGCAAACCAGATCAGATTGCGCTGAAAGCCAGGCGGAAAACGGTAATCCCGCGGTCCCCGGAAGATTCTTGTACTTCGGGTTGCCGCACCGCCGTCGCCATTCGTGTAGTTTACGCTCAAACAAATACCTGTCATCCTGAGGCCCGCGCTCATCGCGCGCCGGAACATTCAGCGTCTATTGCTTCTGCAGTTGGTCGAGCGCAGCCAGCACATCTCCGCTGTGCCGCGCCGGATCAACGCTGGTATATGCCCTGGCAACCTTCCCGCTGGGATCGATGAGGAACGTATGCCGCGCGGCGAACTTTACCACTCCAAGGTTTGTAAGCGACCCGTAGGCGCCGCTCACCTTGCCGTCGCTGTCAGCCAGCAGCTTGAAGTTCAGTCCTTCTTTGGCGCAGAACTTTTTATGCGAGTCCACGCTGTCCACGCTCACGCCCAGAACCACCGCGTGCCGTTCGGCATACTTGGCCTGATCCGCCTGAAAGTTGTGCGCTTCCCGCGTGCATCCCGGAGTCTGATCCTTGGGATAAAAATAAAGCACGACCCAACTCCCGCGGTAATCCTTCAAGCTGACAGAAGCACTGTCCTGCGAGGGCAAGGTGAAGTCGGGAGCGAGGCTCCCCAAGCGCAGGAGCAGAGCCGCGCGAACCCGAAAACAGGCGCGGAACACAGGAATATCAGCGACCACAACGACAACCAGAAGCAGCGTGACTCGCACCATTTTGCGCCTCCCGACCGGTCACCCGCACCGACTTTAGCATTGTAAAACGACTGGCCATCGCCCCTGTTCAGAAGGCGCCCAGCAAAATTCCGCATAATTGAATATCATGGAGCATTCGGCCTTATCCGACGGAGAGATCAGACGTGGCTCAGACGGAAACTGACGGTCAAGAGGTATTGGAAACGCGGGAGTGGGTCGACTCGCTGGACTATGTGCTGTCCAAAGGCGGCCCGGTCGCGCGGGGCGACTTCTGCAACAATTGGCTCTGCACGCCCGGCGCGCCGCGGGAGTGAACCTTCCTTTCTCTGCGACTACGCCTTACCAGAACACGATTGCGGCTCCGCAGCAGGCGCCGTTCCCCGGCAGCCAGGAGATGGAACGCCGCATCAAGAGCCTGGTGCGCTGGAACGCGCTGGCCATGGTGGTGCGCGCCAACAAGATTCAGGAAGGCATTGGCGGCCACATCTCGACCTTCGCTTCTGCGGCCACGCTGTATGAAGTGGCTTTCAATCATTTCTTCCGGGCACAAACCGAAAGCGGCGACCGCGACTTCGTTTATTTCCAGGGCCACGCCGCGCCCGGAATTTATTCCCGCGCCTATCTCGAAGGCCGCATCCCGAAAGAGAAGCTGGAAAACTTCCGCCGCGAACTGAAGCCCGGCGGGGGGCTGAGCTCCTATCCTCATCCGTGGCTGATGCCAAACTTCTGGGAGTTCCCCACGGTCTCGATGGGACTGGGGCCGATCCAGGCGATCTATCACGCGCGCTTCATCCGCTATCTGGAAAATCGCGGACTGAAGCAGTCGACCGGCGGCAAGGTGTGGGCCTTCATGGGCGATGGCGAAATGGACGAGCCGGAGTCGCTGGGATCGATCACGCTGGCGTCGCGCGAGAATCTGGACAACCTGATTTTCGTAGTGAACTGCAACCTGCAGCGCCTCGATGGCCCGGTGCGCGGCAATGGAAAGATCATTCAGGAACTCGAAGCCATCTTCCGCGGCGCGGGATGGAATGTCATCAAGGTCATCTGGGGCTCGGACTGGGACAGCCTGATTCGCAACGACCGCGACGGCCTGCTGGTGAGGCGTCTGGGAGAAGTCAGCGACGGGCAGTATCAGAAATATTTCGTCGAGAGCGGAGCCTACTTCCGCCAGAATCTTTTCGGCACTGACCCGCGCCTGCTGAAAATGGTCGAGCACCTTTCCGACGAGCAACTGGCGCGCATGCGCCTGGGCGGACATGATCCCATCAAGGTGCATGCGGCATACCGCGCCGCGGTCGATCACACCGGATCGCCGACGATCATTCTGGCCAAGACCATCAAGGGTTACGGCCTGGGCGAAGCGGGCGAAGGCAAGAACATCACGCACCAGCAGAAAAAGCTGAATGAAGATGAACTGGAGACTTTTCCGTTCGCGTTTCGGAATTCCGATTCCCGACGACGAACTGCACAACGCGCCGTTCTACCGGCCCACCGACGACAGCGCTGAGATCAAGTACATGCAGGCGCGGCGGCAACAGCTGGGCGGATACATGCCGCAACGCAAAGTGCGCGCCACGCCGCTGAAGCCGGTGCCGGAATCGTACTTCGAAGAGTTCTACAAAGGCACCGACGGACGCGAAGCTTCCACCACCATGGTTTTCGTGCGCCTGCTGGCGAAGCTGCTGCGCGATCCGGAACTGGGCAAGCTGATCGTGCCCATCATTCCCGACGAAGCTCGCACGTTCGGCATGGAAGCTCTGTTCCGCCAGGTCGGCATCTATTCGAGCGTTGGACAACTCTACGAGCCGGTCGATATGGACACGCTTCTTTATTACAAAGAAGCGAAGAACGGGCAGATTCTTGAAGAAGGAATTACCGAAGCCGGGTCGATGTGCTCGTTCATCGCGGCGGGCACCGCCTATGCGAACCATGGCATCAATACCATTCCCGTTCTTTATTTATTACTCGATGTTCGGCTTCCAGCGCATCGGGGATCTGATCTGGGCTGCGGCGGACATGCGCTGCCGCGGATTCCTCATCGGCGGAACGGCGGGACGAACCACGCTGGCCGGCGAAGGCCTGCAGCATCAGGACGGCCACAGCCACGTGCTCGCGCTGCCCGTTCCGAACTTGCTGGCCTACGATCCGGCATTCGCTTATGAAATTGCCATCATCATTCAGGATGGCATCAAGCGCATGTACGTGGATCAGGAATCGATTTTCTATTACCTGACCGTGACCAACGAGCCGCTTCCCATGCCGGAGATGCCGAAGGGCGAGCAATGTGCGCGAAGGCATTCTGCGCGGCCTCTATCGATTCAACACATCGGACGCGACGGACGCGAAGCTGCGCGTGCAACTGCTGGGCAGCGGGACCATCATGTACGAGGTGTTGAAGGCGCAGACCATTCTGAAAGAAAAGTATGGCGTGGCGGCGGATGTGTGGAGCGTGACCAGCTACAAAGAACTCTATCGCAACGCCAACGACTGCGAACGCTGGAACATGCTGCATCCCTGGCGAAGCGCCGAGAGTTCCGTACGTGACGCAGACGCTGAAGGATGCGTCCGGACCGTTCATCGCCGCATCGGATTACATGAAGGTGCTGCCGGAATCGCTGGCGAAGTGGGTGCCGGGACAACTGGTCTCGCTGGGCACAGACGGGTTTGGCCGCAGCGAGAACCGGGTGGCGTTGCGCGACTTCTTCGAAGTGGACGCCAAGCACATCGTGCTGGCCACGCTGGGGGCGCTGGCGCGGGAAAAGAAAATCGGCCTCGATGTGGTGAAGCAGGCAGTGCATGACCTTGGGATCAATGCGGAAAAACTGAACCCGGCCACGAGCTAAACACGAAACCACTCAATAGCTTCGAGTAATAAGGAAAACGAATCAGTGATTCAAGAATCCGTGATCGAATTCAAACTTCCCGCACTCGGTGAAAACATTGAACAGGGCGACCTGGTGCGCCTGATGATCGCGCCCGGCGCAACCGTCAGCGAGGGCCAGGCGGTGATGGAACTCGAAACCGACAAGGCGGTCGTGGAAGTGCCTTCGTCCGTGAGCGGAAAAGTGAAGGAGATTCTGGTTAAGGAAGGCGAGAAGATCAAAGTTGGCCAGGTGATCTTTACCCTGGACAATCATAACGTTGCCGCGGTGGCCGTGGTGGCGGCGAATCCTAGTTGCGCCTGTAGCTTCCGCGCTAACGTCCATCTGCTGCGAATCGTCCATCTGCCGAACCAACAGCGGCTGCAAAACCGCTGCCGGCTCCCACGCCGCAAGCGGCGCCTCCGGCTTCGCCACCGCGAAACCGGTCGACCGATGCCGCGGCGCCCCGGGAATTCCGGCTGCAGGAACTGGGCGAAAACATTTCGGAAGGTGATCTGGTGCGCCTGATGGTCGCCCCAGGCGCCAAAGTTTCCGAAGGCCAGCCGGTGATGGAACTCGAAACCGACAAGGCGGTGGTGGAGGTTCCTTCCACAGTCAGCGGCGTTGTAAAGGATGTGAAGGTCAAAGAAGGCGAGAAAATTAAAGTTGGGCAGGTGATCTTCACGCTGCAAGGTGGGGCGGCATCGCAGGCCGAAACGGCGCGCCCGGCAAGCCGTCCCGTGGAACATGTTTCCGGCCAGCATGGCGCGCGCCTCGCGTTTCAGGCTGCAATTCGCGCGGAGGGTAAAACCGAGGAACAGGCGTTGCCTCCCGACCAGCCGCAGCCGCGGCCTCCAGCGTTCTCCATGCCGGTGCAATTGGGCAAGGTCGCTGGAACCGAGCACCGCGAACCGGTTCCGGCAGCTCCCTCGACGCGGCGTCTGGCTCGCGAAATCGGCGTCGATATTTATGCAGTCAAGGGTACGGGCCCGGGCGGGCGCATTAGTGAAGACGACGTCAAGGCCTACGCTAAGGCGCTGGTCGCTGGCGTAGCCGCAGCGGCGCAGGCTCCGCCGCGCGCCGGACACTTCATCGAACCGAAGCTGCCGGACTTCGCCAAGTGGGGAAAGATCGAGCGCGTGTCGATGCGCGGAGTTCGCCGCAAGACGGCGGAACATCTGGCGGAATCCTGGAACACGATTCCGCACGTCACCCAGCACGACCGCGCCGACATCACCGAACTGGAACACTTGCGCGCGCGTTTTGCGCCCAAGGCCGAACAAGCCGGCGGCAAGATGACTGTGACCGCGATCGCCTTGAAGGTTTGCGCTGCCGCTTTGAAAGTGTTCCCGCAATTCAACGCCAGCATCGATATGGAGAAGGAAGAAATTGTTTACAAGCAGTACATCAACATCGGGGTTGCGGCGGATACGGATCGCGGGTTGCTGGTTCCGGTGATCCGCGATGTGGACAAGAAAAATATTGTGGAGCTGGCGGTCGAGTTGTCGCAACTGTCGCAGAAGGCGCGGGAAAAGAAAATTACGCTCGCCGATATGGAGGGCGGCACTTTCACCATCACCAACCTCGGCGGCATCGGAGGCACGGCGTTTACGCCGATCGTGAATCATCCCGAGGTTGCGATTCTTGGACTTTCGCGTTCGCGCATGGAGCCGGAATGGATTGGCGGGAAGTTCGAGCCGCGGCTGATTCTGCCGCTCTCGCTCTCCTACGATCATCGCCTGATTGACGGCGCGGATGCTGCGCGTTTTCTGCGCTGGGTCGCGGAAGCGTTCGAGCAGCCGTTCTTGCTGTCGGTGCAGGGGTAGGACTATTCAACGTTCCGCATGGAAAAACCACTTCACGCCGAAGTAATGCGACACAAGAAGCTTCAGGAAGATGTGAGCAGGATCTCAGAGTGATTCAAGCGCTTGCAGAGGACTACGGCGGTTAAGCCGCGGAGTCCTGCGGCTGAGAAAGCCGACCTTCAGGACGATCGACCGCAGCCGGCATCGAACGAGCCTCTAAATTCCAATGTCAGGAAATCGAACCACAAATTGCGCATCGCAGTCGTCGGCGCAGGCCCGGGCGGCTACGCCGCCGCCTTTCTCGCCGCTGATCTTGGCATGCAGGTTACGCTGATCGATCCTGAAGTAAATCCAGGCGGCGTGTGTTTGTACCGCGGATGCATTCCTTCGAAGGCGCTGCTGCATGTCGCCAAGCTGATCGAGGAATCGCAGCAGGCCAAGAATTGGGGAATCGAATTTCCTCAGGCAAAGATTGATCTGGCGCGGCTGCGCGGCTGGAAGGAAGGCGTCGTCAAAAAGCTTACCGGAGGCTTGGGACTGCTCTCGAAGCAGCGCCATGTGGAATATATTCAGGGCCGCGCGGCGTTTCAGGATTCGACCACGTTGCGGATCAGCAAGATCAGATGCGACCGAAGTGATTCTCAGCTTTGACCGGATTATTCTCGCAACAGGTTCGCGGCCTGCGATTATTCCCGCGCTTAAGCTGGATTCGCCGCGCCTGATGGATTCAACTGGCGCGCTGAATCTCGAAGACATTCCAGGAAGTTTGCTGGTTGTTGGCGGAGGATACATTGGCCTCGAGCTAGGCTCGGTATACGCCGCACTGGGAACGCGCGTGACTGTGGTGGAGATGCTACCCGGCCTGCTTCCCGGTGCGGATCGCGATCTGGTTCTTCCGTTGCACAAACGGCTGGAGAAAATGTTTGAGGCGATTCTGCTGAACACCACCGTCGCTTCTCTTAAAGAAGAGGGCGCCGGAATCCGGGCGACTTTCGCTGGAGCGTCCGTACAGGAAAAGGATCGGGAGAAAGTTTTTGATCGGGTGCTGGTGTCGGTGGGTCGCAAGCCGAATTCGGAGATCCCCGGGCTTGAGAACACGCAAGCAAAGGTCAACCCGCGAGGATTCATTGAGGTGAACAAACAACTGCAGACTGGCGATCCGTCGATCTACGCCATTGGCGACGTAGTGGGTGAGCCCATGCTGGCGCACAAGGCCATGCATGAAGGACGAACTGCGGTCGAGGCGATCGCCGGGCATAAGGTTGCCTTTGAACCGGCTGCGATTCCGGCGGTGGTCTTTACCGATCCTGAAGTTGCGTGGTGCGGGTTGACGGAAACTCAGGCGGAGAAAGAAAATCGCGAGATCAAGGTTGCGAAGTTTCCCTGGGGCGCGTCGGGACGCGCCGTTACTCTGGACCGTCCGGAGGGAATGACCAAGCTGCTCATTGACCCGCAGACCGAGCGCGTGCTGGGCGTTGGGATTGTGGGCGTGGGCGCCGGCGAACTGATTGCCGAGGGAGTGCTGGCGGTTGAGATGGCCGCGCAGGCCCGCGATGTGGCGATGACGATCCATCCGCATCCCACGCTTTCGGAAACTGTGATGGAAGCCGCGGAAGTTTTTTTTGGTACGAGCACAGACGTATTTCGCCCCAAGCGCAACTAAATCTGCGAAGAACCCATGCGTACTTTCTCCAAAGGGATAGCGCTTCTTGTTCTCAGTCTTGCGCCCTGCTTTCGGCTCGCGGCGCAGAGTCCTCTGACGCAGATTCTGCAATCCTCGACGCCCGCAAGCACTTCTTCCAATCTTCCGACGGACGCGCTGGGGCGTGGTACGCCTTATGGAACTGTCTTCGGATTTCTGCAGGCGGCTCAAGCGGGCAACTACAGCATCGCAGCGCAATATCTGCAGATGAGCGCCGCGCGCCGCCAGAGCGAAGGCGACACGCTGGCCAGGAATCTGAAGCAGGTGATGGACCGCGCGTACGCCGGGAGCCTGAAGAATGTAAGCACGCAGCCTGAAGGCACGCCGCAGGAGGGCGTTCCGCCAGGACGACAGAAATTGGGAACCATGTCGTCAGGCGATGTGGAGACGGACCTGGAACTGGTGCGCGTTTCCGACCCGAGCGTGGGAAAAATCTGGCTGATCTCTTCCGACACGCTCGAGAAGATTCCGGAACTTTACGATCAGGTCGAGGCGCGGCAGGTCGAGACGCGATTGCCGCCGTGGATGGTCAAGTACCAGTTGGCCGGAATGCCGTTGTGGCAATGGCTGGCTCTGGTGCTGATTATTCCCGTGGCGGCGGCCGCGGGCTGGGTGCTGCTGGTAGTGCTGGAGTTCCCCATACGGTGGTGGGCACGCAGGCGCGCACATACTGAACTGGGGCCATGGTACTCGGTTTCTGGTCCAGCGTGGTTGCTGGTGGGCACGGCAATTCACCGGATCCTGGCGCACTACCTCGGCATGCCGCTGCTGCAGCGGCATTACTACGTGCAGGTCACAACAGTCGCGGTGATTATCGGCGCGAACTGGATCTTGTGGCGCCTGATCCGCTGGTTCCTGCAGGGCGTGCGCAGCAGAGCTGTGGCTCGCGGTCACTCGGGCACAGGTTCGTTGATGCTGCTGGGCGAGCGGATCATCAAGGCCATCGTTGTTGTGATGGCGATTTTCTTCATCCTGGGCGTGCTGGGCTTCAATCTGAGCACGGCGCTGGCGGGGGTGGGAATTGGCACGTTGGCTGTGGGCTTTGGGGCGCAGCAGACCATCGCGAATTTATTTGGCGGCGTCTCGGTATTGGGCGACGAAGTGATTCGCGTGGGGGACGTTTGCAAGTTCGGTGATCGAACTGGCACGGTCGAAGATATCGGGCTGCGCTCGACTCGGGTGCGAACGGAAGAACGGACTCTGTTGGCGATTCCGAATGGCACGGTTGCTACCATCAATGTTGAGAACCTGAGCCGGCGGGACAAGATTCTCTTCAAAACTGTTCTGGGACTGCATCCTGAAACCGCGCCTGACCAGGTGCGCGCTGTTCTTGCGGAAATCCGGAGTGTGCTTGCCAAGCAACCCAAGATTGAGGCCAGCACCGCTCGCGTGCGGCTTACTGAGGTGACTCCGAGCGCCATCAACGTGGAGATTTTTTGTTACGTGCTGACGAGGGAGTTCGATGAGTTCGCTACCGCGCGCGAACAATTGCTGCTGCGCATCATGAAGTTTGTAGAAGAATCCGGAACCAATCTCGCCTCCTCCTCGCAGACGCTTTATCTGGGCGGCGATCCGGGTGCGAAGGACAAGATCGATGCTGCAGTCAAGGCGGCGACTTCCACAGTCGCAGAGCCTGCTGATCGTCAGCTACCAGACTCGGCGGCGCGGAATACGAGAGACAAGGCGGGGAAAGGTGATTAGGAACTTGCGCGCCAACGTCGCGTCAACCAGACCAGAAACAAATGCGTCGGAAAATAAACGACGGCCGGAACTGTGATCAGGTACAGCAGCAGGTACAAAAGTCCGGAGATGACGTGCTGTTCGTGAAAGAACGGGCCGCGGGCCCAGTTCACATCGTATTGCGGACGCCAGAAATAATTGATCGGGACTACGATCCATGCGGTCAGCGTCTGATATTTCCAACCTCGCCGGTCGTAGCCTAAACGCCAGATCGCCCACAGCAGCAGGAGCGGCGCGACCACGTGAAACAAACTAAGCAGGCGAATCCAGAGCGCAACATGCGGGTCGAACATGAATTCCGTCCCGCCGATCCAGTGACGTCCAGTTACAAGAGTGCCGGCCAGGTCGATGGTGTATAGAGTCTGGAAAAGCAGCAGGCTGGTTGCCTGCCACGAGAAGATGAGCGGACTTTCAAGCCAAAGGCCGGCGGTGATGAATAAGTTTCCGAGATCGCAGAAAAAAAGAAAATTCTGCAGGCCATACTGTCGCCAGTAAACCGGCACCCAGGCGATTACCCACGCGGTCCACAGCAGCTTCAGCCAGAGTGGAATGCGCATGAGACGGTATTGTATCCGCAGCCGCGCAAGACCCGGAATCGCGATGGGCCAAAAGCCTTTCTGGCCCAGAAAAACGGGCTAAATCGGAATTACCACCGTAACTTGATGATGCTTACGGGTGTACCTACGATGACCTTAGTATGGGTTATCAAGCGCTCTTATTCTGTCCCGATGAGAAGACGGCTCGCGCTGTAACGCAGGTTCTCAGCGAGTTGGACTTCACCGTCAGTTCCCTGCACCGAACCCTTCGGAGCGGTCAAGAAGTTGATGGGCGAGCACTTCGATGCCGTCGTGGTCGACTGCGATAACGAGCAGAACGCCACATTGCTGTTCAAGAGCGCACGGAATACGCCCAACAATCAGTCGTCTCTGGCGGTCGCTGTGGTGGAAGGGCAAGCGGGAGTGGCAAAGGCTTTCCGGATCGGGGCGAACCTGGTTCTCACCAAGCCCATCAATGTGGAGCAGGCGAAAGGCACGCTGCGAGTTGCCCGCGGACTGTTGCGCAAGAACGAAGCCGGAAAGCCGGCGGCACCGGCGACGCCTGCGGCAGCGGCAACCGTGAAGCCAGTAAAGCCTGTGCCGGCGCCTCCGAAGCCCGTGTCCTCAGTACCAATCCGCCAGCGCCAAATTCAAGGGTGGTTGCTGCGCGCCCGGCTGCGCCGGTCACACCTTTGGTGAATGCGGCAACGGCCAGCATTCCAGCTCGGAAACCGGTACAGGCGAAAGTCGTGGCGTCGATTCCCACCGAAATTCATGAAAGCGACGCGGACATTTTGGACATTAGCGATGAAGTCGCTTCCCCTTCGATCGCTTCCCCGTCGAGCGTTTCCTCTTCGAGCGCTGCGCCTGAGGCAAAGATAGCGGCCACGCAACCGGCCGTGTCGTCGGCGAGTTCGTCGAGTTCGGCAGGAGTTGGGTCAGGCGCCGCCAGCGCTGCGGCTCCCGCCCGCGAGACGAAGACCGGTATCGCAACGGACCTCAAATCGTCCACTGTCTGTGCCTGAGAGTTCCGCTGGAAAAGTCGCGGACCTCAGCGCGGATATTTCTTCGGGCGACGGAACGTCTGCGCCTGCGTCAGCCCGGCGTTCACCTTCGGCGGTAATGTCGGCAGCGATGGCAAGCCCGCCACGAGCGGCAGCAAGAAGACGCTTGCTGATCGTGGCTGCGGTTGTGCTCATTGCGGCTGGCGGCTACGCACTGTGGATGCAATGGGTGCGTTCGAGCGGGGCCGCAACTCCTTTCACGCACGCTGCCGCAACGGCGGTGAAAACGCCTGCCGTGGTTCCACCAGTGGCGACGAGTAGGCTCCCGCTGCGGCGCCTGCTGCTACTTCTTCCGCGACGGCTTCTGTGCCTTCGCCGGTTCCGTCCTCGACTCCGGACGCCGAAGTGGTTGCACAACCAACCGGGACAGCCAAGACTTCTTCTAACTCCGACGCGTCCGACGAGGACGATGCGGAGAAAGCGCCAGCTCATCCGGATAAGGATCAATCCGAAAGCGAACTCTGCCAAAGTTTCGGCTCCGACGGCGGATAAAGCTCCGGCAACGAAAGCGGCTGAGCCGGCGATTGTCATCAAGAACGACCTTTCGCAAAAGCCGGCTGCAAAAGCCAGCGGCGACGCCCGATGCGGAGGCTCCGAGCATGACCGATATTGCTGCGGGGGACAGCGGCGGAGCGCTTCCCAATCTGATGGGCGGCGAGAGCAACGCGCCGGCTCCCGTGCTCGGGACGCTGAATGTCTCGCAAGGAGTGTCGCGAGGACTTCTGGTGAAAAAGACGGCGCCCGTGTATCCGCCAAGCGCAATGCAGATGCACATCGAGGGTGCGGTTGAGCTTGTGGCAACCATTTCCAAGAGCGGCGACATTTCCGCGGTGAAGGTTTCCAGCGGAAACCCACAGTTGGCGCGCGCCGCGGTTGACGCGGTGAAGCAGTGGAAATACAAACCGTACCTGCTCAATGGCGAGCCCGTTGAGATTCAGACGCAGATCACTGTGAACTTCAAGCTGCCTAACTAGGGCTTAACAGCTCTCAGCTCTCAGCTCTCAGCTCTCAGCTCTCAGCTCTCAGCTCTTCTCTAGTTCTTAGTTCTCAGTTCTCAGTTCTCAGTTCTCAGTTCTCAGTTTTGATCCAGCGCGTAAGAGTTGCCTGGTCGGGCTGTGGATTCCTGCTTGAAAATAAAGTTGGCGGCGATGGTTCGGGGATGGCTGCGTCGTCCGCTTGTTTGCTGAAACGTCGGGTATCCCCCTCCCCCCTCCTATCCGTGGAATCATCACGTTAGCAGGAAATTCTCCGGCAAAATACGGATTTCAAAGAGCTTAGAGGTCAAAATCTAGAGAACAAACGAGTTCGGAGCGCGGCGGGTTGGGTTCGTCCAACCGTCACGGCCTCGACTATGATCGCGCGATTTTGTAGTGGGTGCAAGGTCAGATGTCACATCGACGTTGTGGAAATTCCAAGGAGCCAGCGATGAGTTGGGGAACGTCCCGTCTGCCCCGGATTCTGTACGAGAGCGTGACCTGGCATAACATCCCCACTGCACTCATTTGAGGGTCAAGAGTACTGACCCCTGATTACGCAAGTCGCTGTATGCAGAATCCTTCATCTTGACAGCGGCTCCCTGCGGAGCCACCATGGCCTCACCCACCCTGGGGTCTTCAGTTGCGAACGCCCTCTTCAGGCTTGTGGAGCCCGTTTTCGCACCGCGGTTCAGGTTCCCGCCAAGCCCAGCTTCATTGGAGACACTCCGTGCGCAAACATGATCAATTCGGAAAGGGAAAAATTATGACTCGATTGAACGGTTGGAAAGCAGCCTGCATCGCCGTTGCATTTTGTGGCGCGACGGCAAGTTTTTCGCGTGCGCAAACCTTCACCACTTTAGACACCTTCGTCGGGAACCCGGGGAGGCCGCAATCGGCTCTCGCCCAGTCTATTGACGGAAACCTCTACGGCGCCGGCGGCAGTTTCTTCAAAACCACGCCTTCCGGCACTCTAACTGTGGTGAACAAATGCTCATTCGACTCGGCGAGTTGTGTTGGCGCTCTGGTTCAATCCCCCAACCTGGATCTCTATGGGATGGAATCCAGGGGTGGCACGTTCAATTGCGGCACTCTCTACCAGATCACACCCAACGGCACAGCGTTCGTACTGCATGACTTCGCGTGTGGTTATGACGGCAATGGTCCTGAAGGTGGGTTAGCGCATTCCAGCAACGGCAACTTCTATGGCGTAACAAATGAAGGCGGAGGCTTCAGCTACGGAACCATCTTCGAAGCAACTCCAAGTGGTACGGTGACCACGCTCGATGAGTTCCATGGCCCCGACGGTGAATATCCCTACGGTGGGCTCGCGGTGGGCGCTGACGGAAATCTCTACGGGACGACGGCTATGGGCGGAGCCAACGGCTACGGCACTTTCTTCAAGATGACTCCCACGGGCGTGCTGACCGTGCTGCACGACTTCGAGGGCATTGACGGCGCCAGCCCGCAGGCCACGCTGGTCCAGGCCAGCAACGGGAACTTTTACGGCACGACCACCTACGGCGGAGTCAATTACACCTGCTTCCAGGGTTGCGGCACGGTGTTCGAAGCCACTCCCGCTGGCGTAGTCACGGTGCTGCACAGTTTCGACGGAACCGACGGGGCAGCGCCACAATCGGCCCTGGTGCTAGCCACTGACGGAAATCTGTACGGGACCGCGGCTGGTGACGCGAACTTCGGGTGTATCGAAAGCCCCAGCCCCATGAATTGCGGCACAATTTTCCAGATCACCACCGCCGGGGCCTTCACCTTGCTGCACACCTTTTCCGGAACTGACGGCGGGAATCCTGTCGGCGGGTTGGTGCAGGCCACTAACGGGACTCTTTACGGCACCACCTACACCGGCGGTACCGGCACATGTCCGAACCAGTGCTATGGCACGGTCTACAGCCTGTCCATGGGTCTCGGTCCGTTCGTCGCGGCCGTGCCTCCGCGCGATCCCGTGGGGCGAGCCTTGATCATCCTCGGCAGCGACCTGACCGGCGCAACCAGCGTCAGCTTCAATGGCACTCCGGCCACGTTTACGGTAGTCTCGGCTACTTTGATCAAGACCACCGTTCCAACCGGCGCAACCACGGGTACGCTTGAGGTGACCACGCCCAGCGGCACGCTGTCGAGCAATGTGATTTTCCGTGTGCCGTGACTGACATTGGCGTGATTTGGAGCGGCGCCGATCGTCGGCCCAGGTGGGGACTATGCCGGGTTCCTAGCGATAAATCGCCATCACACTCATTGACCCAGGCGGGTGGTCGCTCGAGCCTGCTTTCGGGTTAAGTGGGGTGGTTCGACTGCTGGGCACAATCCTCGGGCCGCTCGTTCGCGTTTTTGTGCTCTCCGGTGCGGACTCGATCTCGTGCCTTCTGGCGCTTGCTGGTTTGGATCGGCCTCCGACATCCCAGCCCGTCGGTTCGTCGTCATGTAAACAAGTGCATAGGTCCCTTCGGCTTCGCTCAGGGCAGGCTCTTCGCGTTGTGCTTTCGGCGGCGGTGGGGCTCGCGGGGCTCAGGATGACAAGTGGTGGTGGCGCAGGCAAACAGCAGGTTCCTCCACTCCGCCGTCGCTGGCGCTCCTGCTCCGGTCGGAATGACAAAGTGAAGATCATGCAACGACAAAATGAAAAGGAAGTCACGGCGCGGCTACTACGTCGTAGGGCCTCATCATTTCGTTGTCCTCGTGTTCGAGGATGTGGCAGTGCCAGACGTAGCGGCCGGTGTAGCCGGTGAAGGGGACGATGATTCGCGTGACCATGCGGGAATCGGCTCGTACCGTGTCTTTCCAGCCGGCTTCATTCGGGTCGGGAGGTTGCGGCGGTCCCAGGAAGTGCAGTTGGCGCTTGGTTTGGAACAGCCAGGGTTCGTAGGGTTGGCGGTCGAGGATCTGGAAGCGCACCAGGTGCAGATGAATGGGGTGGGAATCGTTGGTGGGATTGATCAGGGTCCAGATTTCGGTCGATGCCGAGCACTGGCTTTTCCGTGACCGGCATGGCTCCAATGGGAAGCATTCAGCATCAGCATGACGGGATTGCCCGACTTGTTGACATATTCGTCGAGCGTCAACAGGCGGGTCTGCACGGCTTGCGATTCGGGGATCCTGGGCACCGGGCGCAGAGCCGACGGCAGCGAACTCGTGTCGGTGACTTTAGTTGCCGAGACGCGGAATTGCATCACCACGAACGCGTCGTTCCTGAGAATCAGATGCTCGCCCCGATGCTCGCTGAAGTCGATGACGAGATCGGCGCGTTCTCCGGGCGCGATTTCAAGGCTGGTGAGCGGGACCGGCGCGGGCAATAGGCCCTGGTCTGTGCCGATCTGGTGAAACTGTGCATCTTCTTTGTTGGTGGAAGCTTCATTGACAAAAGACAAATGATAGAAGCGGGCATTGGAAGCGTTGAGAATTCGAAAACGATATTTTCTGGGTTCGACCTCGAGATAGGGAAAGAGCTTCCCGTTGACCAGAATGGCGTTGCCTGAGAGTTCAGGAACCCAGGGAGATTGTGGGTCCGGCGAAACCGGGTAAAGAAGCTGGGCGTCTCGCGTCAGAAGACGGTCATAAAGGGCGAGCGGCACTTCGTATTTACCCTTCGGCAAATTGAGCGCGTCTTCCACGCTGTCGCGAATGAGGAATGTTCCGAACAATCCAGCGTAAACATTCAGGCGATTAATTCCCAGGGTGTGGTCGTGATACCAGAGCGTGGCCGCGTCCTGCTGATTCGGATAGTAGTAGAAAGAGGATTTTCCCGGCACAATCCAGTCTTCGGGATAGCCGTCGCTTTCGGGTCCGGTTTTCGCGCCGTGCAAGTGCACGACGGTTCGGACCGCGGGCTTGTCGGCCTCGGCTCCGTGAATGGTGTGGTCGACTGGCAAGAAATGTTCGTTGGGGAGTGCATTCACCCATTCCACGAGCAGCGGTTCGCCGGAGCGCGTTTCGAATGTGGGGCCCGGCGTGGAGCGGCCAAAGCTCCAGAACTTGGTGGGGGGCAGATCGCGGTGAACTTTGCTGGTAATGGGTTGGGCCTGGATGCGATAAAACGGTACGGCCTGCTTCGGATCGGACGGACTCGGGCGAGTTCCCTGGCTGCCGCGCGAGTTCGGGAATCGGAAGGGGATCTACAAATTGCGGCAGGGTATTGACGTCGAGCGCCGGAGCCATGGTGGGCGCTGCGTGCGTGTGCGCGACTGCTGCTAACAGCCGGCTCTTTGCCTGCCGCCAGCGTTGTAGCCAGCAAGCTTGATCGCTGCAGAAATTTTCGGCGTGTAATCACCACATTCCTTTCGGGCTTCAAGGATACAACAACGGCAAGGCAGGTGAGCGCTTGGCGCCGCACCGCCTTGCCGTTCTGCACTCTGTGTACCACCGTGTTCCGGTCATAGTTACCATCCGCGAGGTGAGCTGAGTACCGATAGTGTTTATGGGTTCGCCTGTGTTTTCGTTGAGGAGGAACAGATCGTTGGTTACATTCTGCTGGAAATCGAACAACGAGCTGATCGAGTTTGCGATCGCATCAAACGATCCGTTTCCGATCCGCTGACCGCCCAGCCAATTGTCCTCGATGAAGCGAATGACCGAGGTTTGATCGGTGACCGAATGATCCACGAAGTTGTGCCGCGCCCAGGGGGAGATGACGAGAAGCGGCTGTCGAGGACCGTATCCGCAACGACCCTGAGCGTGCGTGGTGGCGGGTTTGAGGCCGGGCAGCGCATTGGCGCCGCTGCCGCAGGTTCCCGGACCGGTGAGCGCATCGGCGGCGGTCGCCGAAGAGTTCACGATCTGGCCGAGTTGATGATCGTACCAGCCATCGGAATCGTCGTAGAGCACGACCAGCGCGGTGTTGGCCCACTCCGGTTGGGCTTGCAGGAAGTTGGCGACCTTCACTACGAATTGCTGCTCATCGATAGGATCGGAATTCCCCGGATGGGCGTCTTGAATTGAGATGGCCTTGAGGAAACTTACCTGCGGGAAATTGCCGGCTGAAACTGCGGCGAAGAAGTCATCGATGTCATAGTCGTGGTTGGCAGGATCGCCTGAGTGACCGATCGCCGCAATCGACTTCGGCCGCGCGTGGGTGGGATTCGCAGTGGAAGCGTAGTACTGAAATGGAGTGTGATGGGGAACATAATCGCCCTGCGTACCAGCGATAGGTGAGGTCGACTGGCGGTTGCAACCGGTGCTGCCGTCCGAATTTACGATGTTCAGGTTGAAACCTCCGGCGAACCAGCCCCAGGTAATGCCGGCTGCGTTAAGCAGGTCGCCGATATTCTTTCCGCCCAACTGCGCGGTGCCGCTGCCGGAGCAGACGTCGCCATAGGGATCGGGGTCCCCGATCACCGTGAATCCGCCGTTCCCGTCGCCGACATAGCTGCCGGTACCGCCGGTATGGTTCACGACGCCGTTGGTCTGGCCCGAAATCAAATTGATTGCGCCGACGGTGGAAGGGCCAAAGTTGGTGCTGTAGGAGTTGTCGCTCATGGCGTAATGCTGGGCATAATTCCAGAGCGCCGTTGTCGAGTTGCCGTCGTAGTAGCCCATCACCAGGCCGTTTGTGTTCACCACGGCCGGCGGTGCGCTGGGCGGCGGGCCCGCGCTTCCAGTGTTCAACGGGAACAGATCCATTACGCCGCCGTCGAAGGCGAGCTGTTCGGCCAGGTAATCGTGATCCATGTCCTGGGTGAAGGCCTGGGAACGATCGAGGCGGAAGGGATTGGATGCGCCGGTACCGTTGGCCGGGTTTAGATTGGGGTTAAAGTTCAACAGCGCGTTGCCAAAGCCGTTCACGGTTGGTGTATTCGGAGCCGCGTGGAATTGCGGTTCGCCCTTCGGATTCAGGGCATTGGGATAGGTTCCGAAATAGTGGTCGAAGGACTGGTTCTCTCCGAAAATGATCACAATGTGTTTGATCGGCGTGGCTGTTTTAGGATTGGCGGCGTTGGCTGCCGGCGTGAGTACTGGCGCGGCAACCATAGCAGCGGTGAGCAATACAGAGAGAAGTTGACGCATAGAGTTCTTTGCCCTTTCGGAAATTGGCGGTGCAGGGATTTCGCTGGAAGAGGATGCTACGGCGCGAAAGTTAAGGCAGGATTAAAGCAATGTTAAAAGAAGTTCCGATCTACAGTACTTTGAAACACGGCCGCAGTGTTTAGGCCCGGGTTACGGTCGGAGCGACGCTCGAAAGGCGCGAGGGGAATTGACACGGTTTCGGAATTGCGATCCGTCACTACTCGTGCTGCAGGACCTCATCGATAACGACTTTTCCGCCTCGATCCACGGAGATGACTTTGTGGACGGAGACGTAGCCGCTAAAGGTGATGTCGACGACGTAGTTGCCGGGATCGAGAATAAAGTTAACGGGCGTGTCTTTATCCAGCATGTGCTGGTTGACGGCGACCTGGGCTCCCTTAGGCTGAGTCTTGACGCTGACCGTGCCCATACCCTGGGCTTCTTTGCCGCCGAACAGCTTATTCATTTTCCCGATGGTCTTGATGTCGTCGACATTTCCGAGCGGCTGGAGTGTCGGCGAGAAATTGGTGGTCTGGCCCAGGGCGAACTGCGCGCTGGTGGTCTGGTCAATGTAGCCGGACTTGCGCACCAGCACGACGTGCTGGCCCTTGTCGACGGAGACTTGCGCAGGAGTGACCCTGCCGGTGTTCTTGCCGTCAATGAAAACGTCGGCTCCGGCGGGGCTGCTGGAAACGGCGAGCGTCGCCATGAGTTGCGAGAGATGGCTGGTGACAAACGCTTTGCTGCCGGAAGCCACGTTGACCGTGCGCGTATCAGCGGAATAACCCGACTTAGTGACCGTAACGGTATGCATGCCCGCGGTCAAACCCGTCAGAGCGAATGGAGTGACCCAGGAGGGATCAGTTCTGCCATCGACTTGCACCTGCGCACCCTGCGGAGTGGAATCGATTGCCATCTGTCCGGGGATGATTGCGGGAGCGGGTGCTGGCTTCTTCCTGGAGTTTCTGCCTCTGGCGGCCGCGGCAACGTGAGTTGGCTCGGGTTCGGCTTCAGCGGGCTCGGCGCGGGGCTTGAGCTTCCGGTTGAGCTTGCGCTGGCGGCGGTTTGCACCGGTGCCGGCGCTGGGCTGAGCGGCAGGTTCACTGGCCGCTGGTTGCGGAGTCGGTTCGGCGGCGACAGGGCGAGGTGTATCGCCATCGCTATTCAAAGTGTTGACGTGCAGACCAGGACGATGGCGATGATCAGAATCAAGACCGCCGCGCCGGCAATGGAATAAATCATCAGCTGCGGAGGGACGCTCTTGATTTCTTTTATCGCCTTCTGCGCGACTACGCGAGGCTGAACTTTCGGCTTCTCCGGTTCGTCTTCGCCCGAAAAGCCCGAGAAAACTGTGGGAGCTTGTGGCTGCTTCTGTTCGACTAGACCGCCGGCGGTGGCGGAGGCGGCGGAATATAGACTTCCTTGAGCGGAGGCAGTTCGGTCATCTCCGAAAAGCTGATGCCGCCGCCCTGAGACGAACCACCTTCGGCCATCATGGGATCGACGGCTATTTTTGGCTCTTCGATTTCGGGTGTTTCTACCGCGGGCTCATCGAGAGCGGAAGCCGACATGTATGCGGACGGTTCCGTCGGTTCGTTCGAAGCTCGGCTTTACGGGTGTGGATGAGGCTGCCTGGCCGCCGGCCCATCCCGCTGCGGCAGCCGCGGCCTTGCCCGGAGCCGGATGCTGCTGGAGCGCTGCAAATTTCTTTTTCGGCGGGCTTGCTCTGCACCGGCGGCACGGCAGGAGGTTTCGCCTGCGGCCGGCCGGCTCGGAGCAGACGCGCCGGCAAATTTCGTCTGGGCCGCAGCTTTGACTGTGGTCGGAACGGCTATGCCTTTGGCGGGCGCTGCTGCCGCTTTCGCCGCCTGCGGTTTCGATTCCTTGCATTTCTCCAGCTCGTCGAGCAGTTCCCTTCCACTCTGGAAACGTTCCGCGGGATCCTTCGCCAGAGCTTTCATGATGAGATCGCTCAACACGGGATGGAGTTTGGGATTCACGTGCATCGGAGGCACGGGCGTGCTCTCGAGGATGCTCTGGCGGAGCGAATCGGCATCTTCACGATCGAAGGCCTTGCGGTCGGTCACCATTTCGTAAAACATGGCGCCCAAACTGAAGAGGTTCGACCGGGTATCAATACTCTCACCGCGAACCTGCTCCGGAGACATGTAGTGCAGAATCGAAGGAACGCCGGGCATTTGCGCGGTAAACTTGCCCACGCCGGAAAAGCCGTATCCCAGAATCCGGACCGTGCTGTCCCAGCCGCACATGATCTTCGAGGGCTCCAAACTGAAATGAAATATATTGTGGGAGCGCGCGTCATCGAGGCCGCTGCACACCTGCCTGCCGATATCGAGCAGGTCCCAGATGGAAAATCCTTCTTTGCGCGCCAGCATGGTGGCGATGCTGTTGCCTTGAATGTATTCCATGGCTCGCGCAGAGCTGGCCGTCGATTTCTGCCGCGCTGCGAACCGGCGTGAGGTTGGAATGGCTCAAAACCTTGGCGTCTCCGCCTCTTCGAGCAGGCACCGCTGCAGCTCAGCGGCGGCTTTCGCCGAAGGCAGACAGCTGAATCGCTTTTAAAGCGACGGTTTGGCTGGTCTCCGCGTCGTTTGCCTTGTAAACCACACAGGTCGCGGACTTAGACAGTTCGCTCAGGATTTCGAAGTGGCCGATTTTAGTGGACATGGTTCCGTGCCCTCATCCCAGGAAACAAGCCGCGCAGTTCTCACTTGCGAGCTGCGTGGGTTAGAACCCGGGGCAAGTTAAGACTAGGATATCGCTCGCGAGATCAAGGTTCGAGTTACCGAAGTACCGTGAAATATGGGGGGTTGGGGGAAGCTACGGGTTCGAGCGACGTTTTACAGATCCACATGGTCTGACGACGAAAAATAAGCCATCGCCGACGTGACTTTTTGCCGCGAGGCACGTTTAAAATCTGTTGGGCGGGAATGACAACTGCCGTGCGACTGGCCGGGGGCAGGTTGTCGGTTGGGGACTCATTCGTTTATGCTGGAGGCCTGCATGGACTAGGCTCTTCCGCTGTCCGGCATGCCGCGTTTTCCCTGGGGTTCGACTGGGTTTCGCAATATGACTTTGACCCGATTCGTCACCAAGAACGCCCTCCGCAACAAGCGCCGCAGCATTCTGACGATTGCGAGTATCGGAGTTTCCCTGCTGCTGCTGACCTTCATGATGACGCTGTGGCAGGGTTTCTACATCGACAAAGGCAGCACGGAATCGACCCGCCGGCTGGTGACGCGGCACCGGGTATCGCTGACCTTCAACTTGCCCAGCTTCTACCGCGAAAAAATTCGTGCCATACCCGGAGTGGTCGGCGGTCGTACCGAATTCGTGGTTCGGCGGTTTATATAAAGACGACAAGCCGGAGAACTTCTTCGCGCAGTTCGGCACTGATCCTGACGAATTCCCGAAAGTCTACCCGGAGATGCAGTTGCCGACCGACCAGCTCGCGGCGTGGCAACGCGACCGCGCCGGTGTGATCGTGAGTGACGAACTGGCGCAGAAATATGGCTGGAAAGTTGGGGATCGCATCGTCTTGCAGGGCACGATCTACCCTGTCAACCTGGAACTGACGATTCGCGGCATATTCCATTGGCCGACGACGAACAAAACCGTCTACTTCAACGCGAAGTACGTGGAAGAGGCGGTAAGCTGGTTCAAGGGCCAGGCCGGAACTTTCAGCATTATGTCCGCATCGCCCGACGACGTGGCCACAATTGCGAGTGCTGTCGACGACATGTTTCGCAATTCGCCGCAGCCCACCAAAACTGAAAGCGAGAAAGCGTTTGGCCTGAGCTTCGTCAACATGCTGGGCAATGTGAAAGGCTTTTATTCTCAGCATCTGCCTGGCGGTCGTCTTCACCACGCTTCTAGTCTCTGCGAACACTATGGCAATGTCGATTCGCGAGCGGACCCGCGAGGTGGCAGTTCTGAAGACGCTGGGATTTGAGCGGCAGACCATCCTGGGCCTTTTTGTGGGTGAGGCCATGGCGCTTTCGATTGCGGGTGGGCTTTTTGGTTGCGGCTTCGCCTGGCTGCTTTTGACCATGATGAAGCAGTCGCCGATGGGCTTTTTCCTGGCTCAGATGAAGGTTACGCCTGGAACGATTGGTGTGGCTCTGGTTGCGGCGGCCCTGGTAGGTTTTTTCAGTTCGCTGGTGCCCTCCTACCATGCATCGCGCGTGGAGATCGTGGAAGGGCTCCGCCACATTGGTTGAATGGCAGTTGAATGATCAGATTGAATTTATGACGCTGAGCGGTTTTGTGATGCGCAATACATTTCGCAACAAGCGGCGCAGCGTGCTGACGATGCTGAGCATCAGTTTTTCGCTGCTGCTGCTGACGCTGATGATGTCGATCTGGCGCACGTTGTACATCGACCAGGGGGCGGCACTTTCGGGAAGGCGAGTGATTACGCGTGATCGCGTCTCGCTGTCATTCTTTCTGCCGGGCTATTATCGCGACAAGATTCGGGGCATCCCCGGGGTGGTGGCGGTAGCACCGATGACATGGTTTGGCGGCCGCTATAAAGATGACCGGCCGGAAAACTCTTTTGCGCAGATGGCTACCGATCCCGACGAGTACCTGAAAGTCGCGGCCGACAAGATCGTCCCGCCGGATCAGGCGATAGCGTGGCAGCGCGACCGTGCCGGAGCTTTGGTGGATGAAACGCTGGTTAACAGATTTGGTTGGAAAGTTGGCGACAAGATCACGTTGGAAGGAACGATCTTCTCGGTGAATCCTGAACTCACGATTCGGGCTATCTACCACCGGGATCCGCCGCAGAATACGTTGTATTTCAACGCCAAGTATCTGGAAGAGTCGTTATCGTGGTTTAAGGGGCAGGCCGGCTGGTATGTCGTTCAGGTGTCCTCACCGGATGACGTGGCGCGGGTCTCGGGCGAGATTGACGGCTTGTTCAAAAACTCCCCTCAGCCCACGAAAACGGAGAGCGAAAAGGCCTTCATGCTTTCGTTTGTGGCGATGCTGGGCAACGTGAAGGCTTTCATTCTTGGCATCTGCGGCGCCGTGGTGTTTGCCATCCTGCTGGTCTCGGCCAATACGATGGCGATGTCGGTGCGCAGCCGCACGCGCGAAGTGGCCGTGTTGCGGACATTAGGCTTTACGCAGGGGCGCGTGCTCTCGCTGTTCGTGTTAGAGGCCGTAGCTCTGGCGATCGCTGGTGGAGTAGTGGGCATAGTGGCAGCAGCCGGATTAATCCGCGTGATAACCCACTCTCAGGTGGCGATCGGCGTTCCGGCGGACATGAGGGTCACGCTGCCCGCCGTAGGGCTGTCGTTGCTCGTGGCGGCAACAGTAGGGTTTGTCAGCGGTTATATTCCGGCCTACGGTGCCTCCCGCGTAAACATTGTGGAAGGGTTGCGCCACATCGGCTAGTTACACCGGGTTAGCTTGAGAGTGAATTTATGGCGATACCGATCCGCTACAACATCCGCAATTTGAAGCTCCGCAAAGGGCTCACCATCATGACCGCGCTAGGCATCGCGTTGACCGTTACTACCGCGATCTTTCTGATGGCGCTACTGGCGGGCCTGCAGCGGGCATTTGTTTCCAGCGGCAATCCCTTGAACGTGCTGGTGCTGCGCAAAGGATCGGAAGCGGAGTTGTCGGGCGGCTTTGACGCTGCGCTGTTTCCCACGCTCAAAGTTCTTCCTGGGATCGCGAAGGATAGCCACGGCGAGCCCATGGTCTCAGGCGAGTGGGTGGTGGTGATCGTGCTTCCGCGCAAGGACGGCACGGGCGAAGTAAACGTGACGGTGCGGGGCATGATGCCCGATGGTCTCGAACTGCGGCCCAGTGCGAAACTGATCGAAGGACGCTGGTTCCAGACCGGGCAGCGTGAAGTTGTGGTGAGCAAATCCATCCGCTCGCGATTTTCGCACGCCAACATCGGCGACACTATGGAGTTCGGCAAAGGATCGTGGAAAGTGGTGGGAGTATTTGACGCCGGTGGTTCGGCCTACGAATCGGAAATCTGGTGCGATGTGAATCAGATGGCTTCGGATTTCGACCGGCAGGGCGGCTACTCATCGGCCTACTTGCGGGCGACGGATCCCATTGCCGCCGATGCGCTTACGAAGCGGGTCAGCGACGACCAGCGGCTCAAGCTCGAGGGAGTTCTGGAGACGCAATATTACGAGAAGCAGACTAGTTCGGGCGCTCCCATCAAATACATTGGCATCGTGGTGGCGATCATCATGGCGATTGGATCGAGTTTCGCCGCCATGAATACGATGTACGCCGCCGTGGCTTACCGCGGGCGTGAGATTGCGACGTTGCGGGTGCTGGGATTCTCGCGGCCGGCGATTCTGACGTCGTTTGTTCTGGAATCTCTGATGCTGGCTTTGCTGGGAGCGGTAGTGGGAATTCTGCTGATGCTGCCTTTTAACGGGATGCAGACAGGAACGTCCAATGCAGTGACATTTAGCGAAGTGGTGTTCAGCCTGCAGATTACGCCGCTGGTTGCCGCCACCGCAGTTGGGTTCGCGCTGATTATGGGACTGTTCGGAGGATTTGCTCCGGCCTGGCATGCGGCGAGGCAGAATATTCTCACCGCATTGCGAGGCTGATTTTTTTTTTGATTGGCAGTTGCGGAAACTAACGCCGCGCGCTTTTCGTATTTATTCTTATGCCGATTGATGCCAAACACGAAGACTTGCAGAGCTTGCGAATCGACCGCACGGGCCACGGCGCGGGCAGCGGAGAGCCGCCCGCGTGGGCGCGCCGCTACATTCTTATCGGGATCGTGATCGTAGTTGTGCTGAGTTTGTCCGCGCTGGGGTACCGCATGCTTTCCCGCGACGTCCCGGAGGTCGAGGTGACGCGCGCTTCCGCGGAGAGCAGCGACGTGGGCGGCACGGTGCTTTCGGCTACCGGCTACATCGTGGCTCATCACACCATCAATGTGAATTCCAAGGTCACGGGACGCCTGGCCTGGATTGGCGTGGAAAAAGGCGACAAGGTTAAGGAAGGTCAGGTTCTGGTGCGGTTGGAGGATCAGGAGTTCCGCGCTTCCTATGAGCAGGCTCAGGGCGCGTTAGATAACGCTCGCGCTTATCTCGAAGAACTTGAGCATGGATCGCGGCCGGAGGAAATTCAGGAAGCGCAGCATAATCTTGACGAAGCGCGCGCCACGCTGGTCGACGACAAACTGACTTTGGACCGCACCAAGGAACTCTCGAGCGCCGGGGTGGTTTCACGCCAGGTGATGGACGATGCCACCGCCAAGTTCGAGTCGGACCAGCAGCGAGTCAATTCGCTCGATAAAGCTTTTCAACTGATGAAGATTGGGCCGCGGCCGGAAGAGATTGCCCGCGCCCGCGGAGCGCTCGCGCAGGCGCAAGGCCAGCTCGATTATGCCAAGTCGCAGCTTGATGCGACGGTGATCCGCGCGCCGGTTACCGGCACAATTCTCGACCGCACGGCTGAAAAAGGAGAACTGATTACGGCACAGTTTGCCAGCGCAGCGGCGGGCGGTCCGCAGGGATCGGTCGTATCGCTGGCTGACTTGAACGATCTTCAGGTCGAGCTCGACATCGCGCAGGCCGATTTCGCCCGGCTGGGGCCCAAGCAGAAAGGCATCATCACTACCGACGCCTATCCCGACAGGAAATATAACGGGGAAATCGCGCAGATTTCTCCTGAGGCGAATCGGCAGAAAGCCACGGTGCAAGTGAAAGTGCAGGTGCTGAATCCGGATTCATATCTGCGGCCGGAAATGAACGCCACCGTGAAATTCCTGGCAGATGAACCGAAATCCGCGAGCACCCAGCCGGCGGGGGCCTTTGTGCCAACCAGCGCGCTGCGGGATCATGACGGCAAGAAGGTTGTGTTCCTGGCTTTCGACGGCAAGGCGCGCATGCGCGAGGTTCATGTGTTAAGCCAGCGCAGCGACGGCTTTCTGGTGGACGGGCTGGTGGGCGGCGAAAGCGTGATCAGCAAAGGCCCGCCAGACCTGAAGGACGGGGACACAATCAAAATCAAGGGGCAGTCATAATCATGAGCACTGTTGCTGAAAATCAAGTCGCTACCGGAACCAAAGTAGTTCAGGCCCGCAACGTCAGCAAGATTTTCAAGCGTGAGGCCTTTGAAGTGAAGGCTCTGGACGATGTCTCGATCGACATCGCGGCCGGCGAATTTCTGGCGCTGATGGGACCATCGGGCTCCGGCAAGACCACGCTGCTGAATATGATTGCGGCCATCGACCGGCCAACCTCAGGCGAGTTGCTGGTGCAGAATCAGAATGTTTTTCGCTTTAACGACTCGCAGGCGGCGCACTGGCGCAATGAGCATATCGGGTACGTGTTCCAGACATTTAACCTGATCCCGGTTCTGACCGCGTTTGAGAACGTGGAGTTGCCGCTGTTGCTGACCCACCTCAACCCGCAGCAGAGGCGCGACCATGTGATGACCGCGCTTAAACTCGTCGGCCTGGAAGAACGAGTGAACCATCTACCCAAGCAGCTCTCCGGCGGACAGGAGCAGCGAGTTGCGATTGCCCGGGCGATAGTGAGCGATCCTACGCTGCTGCTGGCGGACGAACCCACGGGCGATCTGGACAGTCACTCGGCAACTGAAGTTTTGGAGATTCTGAAGCGCCTGAACGAGGACTTCCACAAAACGATCGTGATGGTGACGCACGATCCGCACGCGGCATCGTATGCGCACGTGACCCGGCATCTCGAGAAGGGGATGTTGCTGCCGCCAGGGTAGCTGCGTCTACGACAAGGCTGACGCCGGCAACCGATCCGACTCAGGTTCTGAGTCAGCCACCCACTGCCATGCGCGGCGGCCGTTGTCGAGCGACACGGCCTGGGCCTCTCCGTACGCCACTAAGCGATTGAGCACCGTGGTCACCGAAGCCATTGGATCTTTGTGACGCGCCAGCATGGGAGGGACCTTTTCCTGAATCCGATCACAAACATCGCGAGCGCTCAGAGCTCGTTTTGAGTCCATCAGGATCATGCGACAGGCCTTGGTGAAACCGGGCTGGCGCCCGCTGCTCTTGCGATCGACCAGTTCCAGCAACTCATCGCTTAAGACGCTGTCTCCGAAAAGGTTGGCGAGGCCGGCAATCGTCTGTTTGATGGTGCCGATCCGGCGCATCACCTCGGCGCGTTCCTGCAGAAGTTGGCGCAGTTCTTCGTGCGCCTGCCGCACTACCTCTTGCACGTGGCCATTCCCGCTGTCGGTGATGGTTCTCATCGCGCTTGCGCCATCCTGGAAGTGCATAAATCCTCCAATTCCACTCCGCTGCTCAGCCACACTCTGCCTCTTTACCGATACGCATAAAACTGGGCAGTTGTTCCCAGATTCTCGCCAGGGATGAGGCGTATCCCTCACATCCAGACTTTCCGTATTAGACGATTGAACTTCGAGTTGGTTAACCATCGAAAAATAATTAGTGACACGTTACAGAGGAAAGGGGCAGACAGGATGTTTTCCGGCACGAGTCTACGACTTCGTCAGGAATCAGGGATGACTGCAGAAGGCATCACTGCAGAATGATGACCAGCAGGCGACCGTCAGATTGATACTCGGCGCCGGTGGCGTTCTTCGCCGCCTGTACCGGGTTCGATGGAAGATAGTAGGTGAGACTTGTTACTTTGTCAGTTTTTTGCAAACTGCTGCCGATGTTATCGCGCTCACCGTCGACCAGCGGATCGATCTTGTGAGTAATACTGCCATTGCGTTTGTCTTTGGCGAAACCGATATCGTGCGTGCCGGCACCCGCCCAGACCCCCAGGCCTTTCCATGTGAATGGTGCTTTCCAGATACGAAAATGGTGGCGGTCCGCGACCATCGCGATGGGTTCGGCCATTTCGTATCCGAAATCCTGCGGCCGGCCGAATAGGTAGAGGGTGCTCATCGGCAACTGCAGATAATCTTTGTCCTCGTATGTTTCCAGCAACGCATCGAGGACGGCTCTCTTCTTAGTGGTATCTGCTACGTGCCAGTTCGCGGCGTCGAGGGCCGCCTGCAAGTTTTTCTGCGACCCCACGATTACGAAGTTCACCATATCGCCCGGATTCTGAAACTGGTCGTCCACCCGGCGCGGCAGTCTGTCGATGTGTTTGCGGAGTCCGGAATCGAGTGCGCTAGCAGAAAGCTTGAGTGTACGCATAGGTTCTGCGATCTCGTTTGAACCAGCCCCGCCTGCATCACTCAGCAAGTCCAGACTCGCATCCTTCTGCGGCATCGAAAGAGCTATCGCATAGCCAAAAAATTGACCTGCAGAGGGGGCCTGGGCCCAACAGGGAGGAAGCCAGAAAATGCTTAGAGATGCAGACAAACAGACGACGATTCGCTGTAGTAACGCGAACATATTCAGGGGGAGCCCAATACTATCGTGACTATTATCCTACAAATTGCCAAGCGCGAGACGGCCGACAGAGGCCGCGCTGGCAAGAGCCGATCAGAATGTTTGACTCGATAAAAATATAAAACTAATCCCGAACTGGGCCCATCCCCAATCTGGGACTTCCTCTTGCTCTCAATCGGTGTGCGGTTACTCCCAAGACGACGCCGCGACCGAAAGCATTCCGATGTGAAAGGAGTAGACGAAGGAATCCTCTGTCAACCGCCGCCCAACCCGGGCCCTCTGTTTTGCGTGTCCTGCTGGTGGGAAGCCAGGAAGAGGATTTTTTTCTCATCCGGGAAATTCTTGACCGGAACCGGGCCGCGATGCCGGCGGAACTTGACCATGCGGGATCACTGGAAGAAGCGAAGGCGATGTTGCAGCGCGCCGACTACGGACTGGTGTTGTTCGAGCATGAGACCGGAGATGCCGCAGGCCACCAAGCTTCTCTCGGAGTTTTTGCACACCCGGGGCGCGATGCCTTTCATCCTGCTGACTGAGCATGCGGACGAGAGAGCGGTTGCCGAAATCATCCAGGCGGGGGCTTATGACTGCATGGAAAGATCGCAACTCAACGGCGCCAACCTGGTGCGCACGATCCGGTGCGCGCTCAGTTTGCACTCGACGCAGCAGCATCGGAAAATGGCAGAACAATCTTTGCGCAAGCTTTCCTGCGCGGTCGAGCAATCGGCGGATGCCATCTTTATCACGAACAGCGAAGGCATCATTGAATACGTAAATCCGGCCTTCGAACTGCTGACTGGATATTCTTCCGAAGAAGTTAGCAGGCAGGACTTCGTCCATTCTGAAATCCGGGGAGCAAGCGCCCGTACTTTACCGGGAGGTGTGGGAAACCATTCGTTCCGGCAACGTCGGCCGCAGCATTGTCGTAAACCGAAAGAAAAATGGCGAGGTGTACTACGTCGATGAAAGTATCAGCGCCATACGGGACGCCGAAGGCAACATCACGAACTTTGTCTCCAACGGGCGGGATTACACCGAACGCCTGCGCCTGGAAGCACAGTTGCTCCAGTCACAAAAAATGGACGCTGTCGGGCCGCCTGGCTGGGGGCATTGCCCACGACTTCAATAACCTGCTCACGATTATCACCAGCTACTCCGAACTAGCGCTTGACTCCGTGGTCCCGGAAAGCCCTGCCCATGGGCGGATTCAGGAGATCCTTTCCGCCGCGCGCCGCGCTGCCGATCTGACGCGGCAGTTGCTCGCTTTCAGCCGCAAACAACCCCAGGCCCTGCGCGTCGCAGAACTAAACCCGGTGGTCACTGGAATCACCAAGACTCTGCGCCGCCTTATCGGAGAAGACATAGAGCTTGTCTTCGCCGCGGGCGAGGAACTGGGCAGAATCCGTCTGGATCCGGTTCAGATCGAGCAGATTCTGATGAACCTCGCGGCCAACGCCCGCGATGCCATGCCCCAGGGAGGACAATGCACGATCGAAACCCGCAACGTCCAACTTGACGAACAATACGCCGACCGCAAGCGGGCCGTGATTCCTCCCGGGCGCTATGCTGTGCTAAGCATGACCGACACAGGATCGGGTATTCCTGCCGATCACTTGTCGCACGTTTTCGAACCTTTCTACACTACGAAACCTTCCGGCAAGGGTACGGGGCTTGGTCTGGCTACGGTGTATGGGATCGTCAAACAGAATCATGGATTTGTCTGGGCCTACAGCGAACCCGGAGATGGGCACGACGATCAGGATCTACCTGCCCTGCGTGCAGGATCAGCCCGTCACCGTTGAAAGCCCAGACAAGTTCGCGGGGCCGGCACAGCGCGGCACAGAGACCGTCCTGCTGGTCGAGGATGAAGAACCCTTGCGCCGGGCAACCGTCGAATTCCTCAGGCTTCGCGGCTATACCGTTCTGGAAGCCCGGGACGGAGTCGACGCCTTATCGGTTAGCAAGAATCATGGCTCGACGATCCACTTGGCAGTTACCGACGTCGTAATGCCTCACATGAGCGGGGGCGAACTGGCGAGAGAACTGGAAACGCTCCGTCCGCAGACCAGGATGTTGTTCGTCTCCGGCTACGCCGGGCAAACCGTGTTGGACCATAAAGTGGTCGATGTCGAAAACAACTTTCTGCAGAAGCCGTTCACCTTGAAACAACTGGCCAGCAAAGTCCGGACGGTTCTCGATCATAACCGCCATACGGTTCCCATGGCAGCCGAAATGATTGCGCATCCGTATATCGCTACGGCACGATCCGAGTGAGCTTGCCTGCCTTCAGCCAGAAACGTTCCCCTCGCCAAGTGACGGTGTGGCCGCCAAGGCTCACGACCCAGACTGCGGCTGCAATCAAATCCCGAAGAGGAATCAGCCACGCGTATTTGAGAATCTGATGGTCCCGTAGAACGCCGCGGCCCACAAACAAGGCAACCGCGAGACGAAGAAACAGCGTGATCGTGAGCGCACCGCAGGCCCAGAGCGCCGCTCGACTCGCGGCCAGAGCCAGCAGCGACCACATGATCCCAAACGTAAAAATCAGACCCATGTACCCTCCCGCGCGCGCGTCCCGGACTCCACGAGCCCAGCGAAGTTGATGCGCGAAGAATTCCCGCAGGCGATAAGACGGGAGATAGGTCTCAACCACCACATCCGAAAGTTTCACGGTCAGCCCCAGGCCGGCGATGCGCTTTCCCAGTTCGTAGTCGTCGGCGAGATAGTCTACGAATGAGGCGAACCCGCCGATCTTCTCCAACTCTGCCCGGCGGAAAGCCAGCGTGGAGCCGAGTCCAAAGCGAATGCCGCCTTCAAGCTGCCACGCGGCGAGCACGCTCGGACAAAAGTCTGTGCTGATGCCCAACCCTTCCAGATGCGATCCCAGCGTCGCAGCGGCCACGCCGCGGTAGAGGCAAGTGACCATTCCGACGCGTGGGTCGGCCAATGGCGCGGTCACCCGGCGCAGGTAGTCGGGCTCCACGCGAATGTCGCTGTCGTTGACGATCAGGTAGTCATAGCGAGCTTCCGCCAGCATCTGCGCCAGATTGCTGACCTTCACGTTCGCGCCCAGGATCTTCGGACAAACCAGCAACTGAATTCTGCGATCGGGGAATTCTCGCTGCAATTTCTTCACGCTCTCGATCGCAGGATCGTTGGGGTCGCTCACCCCAAAAATGATTTCGTATTCCGGATATTCCTGCAGGCAGTGGCTGCGAAAGCTCTCATACATTTCAGGATCGGTGCCTTTGAGGGGCTTGAGAATCGAGATGGGTGGCGAAGATTGTTCCGGGCTGATGCCCTGTTCGATCTTCCCTTCGCGCAAGAATCTTGCGGCGCTCCAAAGACACAGAAGATAGTAAATGCAACTGGAGAACGTACCGATGACCGCGACGATCTGAACTACTCTGACGATGGAATCCATCATGCGTAAACGCGGGCCAGACTATTCGTAACGCAACGCCTCAATCGGATCCAGGTTCGCGGCCTTCCACGCGGGATAGATGCCAAACACCAAGCCGGTTCCCGCGGCAGAAGAAAAGCCGAAGATCGTCCAGAACATCGACATGTGGGCAGGGAGCGCGGGCCAGAACGCAGGAATCACGCCACACGATGATTGCGCCGAGCAGAATCCCAATCACGCCGCCAACTGCCGTAAGAATGATCGCCTCTAAAGTGAATTGCAAAAGAATATCGCGCTTGCGTGCGCCAATCGCCTTGCGGACGCCGATCTCGCGCGTCCTTTCAGTAACGCTCACCAGCATAATGTTCATCACGCCCACGCCCCCGACAATCAACCCAACGCTCGAAATCGCGAACATGCCGATGAACAGCATGCCCGTGAGCTGATTCCACACGTCCGAGATTGAGTCCGAGGTGAAGACGGCAAAATTATCCGGCTTGTCGTTCGGAACTCTTCGCCGCCGCCGCAGCAGTTCCCGGATTTCGTCGATGGCTTTCGGCATGTCATCATGAGAGGTGGCCTTAACGCTAATCCAGTGCTGTTTCAACTCGGGGTGAAGCGTCTTGAAAGTCTGCAGCGGGAAAAAGACCCGATTGTCGTTCGGGTCTTTGCCCCCGCCAAACACCGACTTGATCTTCTGCACCGTGCCTATGACTTGAAACAACCGCCCTTCGATATTGACTTCGCGGCCCAGTGGGTCCTGGGTTCCAAACAATTCCTCGGTAGTGTCGTGACAGAGAACCACGACCGGGGAGCGATGTTGATCGTCCAGTGTCAGTGAACCATCTGCCGCTGGCCATGGGCAGGTCGATACACATCCTTTACCGACGCCGTGTCTCCTTCAAGGATGGTGTTCTTGGCCTTGCGATCCTGGTATTTGACTGCGAAGCTGCCCACGCCCAGTTCGGGGCGGAATAGACGAATCCCCGCCGATACCGCTTTAACATGAGGCAAATCCTTAATCGCTTCAGCATCCTCAAACGTCAGTTCTTTCCGAGTGCGCACTTCTTCCGGGATGCGCCCGAAGGTAAATGGCTCCATGTGAAACACGAATATAATGTTCGACCCGATGCTTGAAACCAGGTCGCGGACATTGTCGTCCAAGCCGCGGCCTATGGAGGAAACGCTGATCACCATGGCAACGCCGATCACGATCCCCAGCACGGTCAGCGACGAACGCAGTTTATTGCCACGGATGGTGTCGGTCGCCATCTGAACGATCTCACCGAATTCGTCTTTGCGAATCATGGAGGATTGAGCTATTTGGCGATTGGGTGATTTTGCGATTGAAACCGCGCCGTTGGTTGTGACTTTCGGTTTTCAATCGCCCAATCACCCGATCGCACAATGGCAAATTCTTCAGGTTTCGAACCGTAACGCGACAATCGGATCGAGTTTTGCCGCTTTGCGTGCGGGATAGACTCCGAAGAACACTCCGACGCTGGCCGACACAATCAGTCCGGCCGCCACGGCCCAGAGCTTGATTGCCGAAGGCATCCCGACCAGCAGAGTAACGGATAAGGCGATCGTCGCGCCCAACAACACTCCCAGAATGCCGCCCGCAAGCGCCAGAGTAACCGACTCGATCAAAAACTGCAGCAACACATCCTCACGCCGCGCCCCCAGCGCCTTGCGAATGCCAATTTCGCGGGTGCGCTCGGTCACCGATACCAGCATGATGTTCATGATCACAATGCCGCCGACCACCAGAGAAATTGCAGCAATGCCGATGGTGGCAATGAAGAACGTCTGGCTGAAATCGGTCCAGATGCCGAGCAGGCTCGAATTGGTCTCAATGTCGAAGCTGTCCTCGCCTCCGAGCGGATCGTGACGCCTGGCGCGAAGAGCAACGCGCGCTTCATCGACGGCCTCGTTGAGGAGCACTCCGGCGCTGGCGGCCTTGGCGGCAATCCGCAGGCTATTGTTGTGCGTGCCATATTGTTTCAGGCAGGCCGTCATCGGAATCATCACGTAGTTGTCAGCGCTCTGCCCCAGCGTCTTGCCCTTCTTCGTGCCCACGCCAATTACCTGGTAGGTCCAACCGTCGATGCGGATTTCCTTGCCCAGCGGATCCGTACCCGCCATCAGATGTTCGACGATATCGTTTCCCACCACGGCAACCGGGGACCGATTATCCAGGTCAGTCTGATTAAGCATGCGGCCAGCGCTCAGGTCGAGGTCTAGGATCGTAGGCATCCCGGGAGTGATTCCCCGCACCAGCGTGTCGCTGATCTCCTGCCCGTTGTACTTCACATGGCCGCTTTCGTTGCGCGTGGAAGCGGCAACCAGCACACAATGCCGGCAGGCATCGGCCACAGCCTGGTAATCCTCGATCGTCAGGTCTTTTCGCTTCTCACCTTCTAAATAGTGATCAACATTGGTGACGGCCGGAGAAACTTTGAAGATAAGGAAAACATCCGCGCCCAGATTAAATATCTTCTGGGCCACGTAATCGTTGATGCCGGAGACGAAGGTCACGACGGCGATCACGGCGGCCACTCCGATCACGACACCGAGCAGCGTCAACACCGAGCGCAACTTGTTCACCCACAGCGACTGCAGGGCAATTCGGATGGCTTCGGCGATGTTCATGGGGCAGGCTTCGGCTGTCGGGCTTCGGGCTTCGGCCAAAACGAGGTTTCGGCGTGGCCGCTTGTCGATAAGTCTACCAGCTAGTTGGTTTTCGGGGACGGCGGGTAGGCCGAAGTCCGGCAGCCCCTTCGACTTCGCTCGGGCAAGCTCTGCCCGAAGCCCGTATAATGATTCTGTTGGCAGCTGGACCGGACGGTCGCTTTCCGCGTCTTCGGATGCGGGGAGAGGAAAGTCCGAACTCCGCAGAGCAGTGTGCCGGATAACGTCCGGGAGGCCGGGTTCAAGCCCGTCCGACGGAAAGTGCCACAGAAAACATACCGCCCGCATCTTCACCGGTGCAGGTAAGGGTGAAAAGGTGCGGTAAGAGCGCACCGCCGCCGCAGCAATGCAGCGGGCAGGGCAAACCACACACGGAGCAAGACCAAATAGGAAGGGAGTTCGCGGCTTCCGGTCGCGGCACGTGCCGGCTCGGCGCGTCCAACCTTCGGGTAGGTCGCTAGAGCCCCGCAGCGATGCGTGGCCCAGAGGAATGACCGTCCCGCCGGAGCAATCCGGCGGACAGAATTCGGCTTACAGGTCCGGCTGCTACAAATTTTTCCTTTCAATTTCACTCTAGGAGCACACGATATGTCAGCACCCAGCCGCCGGCCGGAGATTCGCCGGCGCCGCGCTCGTCAACACAAGATCACCCTCCTCCGCAAGCGTCTCGCTTCGGCCCAGACCGACGCCGACCGCAACCGGGTTACCGCCAAGCTGCACAAGCTCGCCGTCGCCTCGCCGGGCCAGCCGCTACTTAAGTAGATCCCTGCCAGTTGAGCGTCGTCGGAACGGTGGGCGGGAGTTTGGCGAAATCAAGCTAGGCGAAATTAAGCCACGCCCGCGGTCGACTTGGGGCTCGTGGACGCGGACTGGCCCCGGGATTCTGCACTGCCGGGCGGACTCACGACCTCCTGATAGGCGTTCATGATTCGACGCACGGACTTCTCCCAGGAAAACTTGGCCGCCTGCCGGTAGCTGCGTTCCTTCATTTTCTCGCGCAACGGCTGATCCATTAGCACGCGGTGCAGGGCGCGCATGATTTCGAAAACGTTCTCCGGGTGGACCAGCACTGCAGCGTTGCCTACCACCTCGGGCAGCGACGATACGTTTGAGGTCACGACCGGAGTGCCATGGGCCATGGCCTCCAGCGGAGGCAGGCCGAAGCCTTCGTAGAGTGATGGGAAGACAAAGATCTTTGCCTCATCGTAAAAAGTGCGCAGCACTTCGATCGGAACAAAGCCCAGGAAGCGAACATCGTTCTGCACTCCGCTGCGGATCACCGTTCGCCGCAAGTCAGGGTTGCCGGAAACGTCGTCTCCAATGATGATGAGCTTCAGGTCGGGGAATGCCTGGTCTTTCTCCAACTCGGTCTTCAGCGCTGAGAAAGCTTCGATCATGCGTACGACGTTCTTGTGCGGACTGATTCTGCCGGCATAGAGCAGGAAGGGATACGTGACCTGGTAGCGCTCGGCAATCACCTGCCGGTCAGCCGCGCTGGCGTGTCCGCGAAGAAACCTTTCATCGATCGCGTTGTAGACCACCTCGATGCGTCCCGGCGGAATGTCAAACAGCTTCTCCATTTCGAGTTTGGTAAAGTTCGAGACCGCGAAAATGCGCGCCGCCCCCCGCAAAACCCGTTTGGTCAACTGAAAGTGCAGTGACCCCCAGAGCCCCGTCTGCTGACGGGGCTGCGTAAGATGCTCCAGCATGTCGTGCACTGTCATCACATAGGGGCAAGGCAGCGCGCGGGGAATGGAGAACAAATTCGGGACATGCACCAGATCGCATTCCAGCCGCTTCACAATTGTGCGGAACTCCCTGAAGCTCTTCCAGGAGCGCTCCGGCTCGGCCAGGGAAATCGTGTGAATGTTTGCCGGCAGGGGGCCGATTTCCTTGACCTTGGCGGGAGAGCCGATGAGGAAATACGCGGTCTCGTGATCAAGCCGTCCCAGAGTCCGCACGACATTACGGATGTATGTGCCTACGCCGAACTCAGTCATCCGCCGGATGTCGATCGCGATCTTCACCGAAGGCATTTAACCACAGAGGGCTCGCGGCTTCGCAACAGAATTGCAATGGATCCCAGCTTAAGCCCGCACCTCGGCCTGCGCCTTGGCCCTGCGCTCGGCATACAGCGGGAATGCCTCACAGAGACCGAGCACTTCCTTTCGGATTCTCGCCAGCTTTGCCGCATCGGAGCGTTGAAGCAGCGCCTCCGCGATCCAGCGCCCGACCTGCCGCATCTCAGCCTCTTTCATGCCGCGCGTAGTCAGGGCGGGCGTGCCGATGCGGATGCCGCTCGGCTTCATCGGCGGATTCACATCGAACGGGATCGCATTTTTGTTGACCGTGATTCCGGCCTCGCCGAGTGCTTTCTCTGCCTCGCTGCCCAGCATACCCTTGGAAAAAACATCAATGAGCATCAAATGCGTATCCGTCCCACCGGAAATGATGCGGAAGCCCTCGGCCGCCAGCGTCTCCGCCAGCACCTTCGCGTTGGCCACGACTTGCTTCGCATAATCGCGGAACTCGGGCTGCATCGCCTCCTGAAAGCAGATCGCCTTGGCTGCGATGATGTGGATCAGCGGACCGCCCTGCATCCCGGGAAAAACAACTTTATCGATCGCCGCCGCGAACTCGGCCTTCGAAAGAATCATCCCCGCTCTCGGTCCGCGTAAAGTTTTATGGGTTGTCGAAGTAACAATATGCGCGTGGGGCACCGGCGAAGGATGCACGCCTCCCGCCACCAGCCCGGCAAAATGCGCCATGTCGACCAGAAACAGCGCTCCCACTTTGTCTGCAATCTGGCGCATGCGTGCGAAATCGATAATGCGAGGATAGGCGCTGCCGCCGCCAATAATCAGCTTGGGCCGGTGTTCTTCCGCCAGCTTTTCCAGCGAGTCGTAGTCAATCGTCTCCGTCTCTTTGGTCACGCCGTAAGGGACGATCTTGTATGTCTTCCCGGAAAAATTCAGATGATGCCCATGCGTCAGGTGACCACCGTGGGCCAGGTTCAATCCAAGAATAGTATCGCCGGGCTGCAGTACGGCCGCGTACGCCTCCATGTTCGCCTGCGAGCCGGCGTGCGGCTGCACGTTGGCATGCTCCGCTCCGAATAATTGCTTGGCGCGGTCACGCGCCAGGTTCTCGACCACGTCGGCGTACTCGCAACCACCGTAGTAACGCTTGCCGGGATATCCCTCGGCATACTTGTTGGTGAACACCGAGCCCGCGGCTTCGAGCACGGCTTCGCTGACAAAGTTCTCCGAGGCAATCAGCTCCAAACCCTCGTGCTGCCGGCGGGTTTCATTGTCGATGGCCGCGGCAATCTGCGGATCGGCTTCGTAGAGAGGACGATACATCTTCGAAACAGCGGAGTTCTTCATATCGTTTTCCAGTTCTTTATCGTTTTTCTAGGGCGTCCCGTAAATGTTGGGCTGGTGACGTTCCATAAATCGCTCCGGCGCCTTCACCGGAGTAAAACCAAACTGCGAATAAAGTCCATGCGCATCGCGGGTGGTCAGAATCCAGCGCCGCAGATTTTGTAGCGCAGGATGCTCGGTAATACACTGCATCAGCCACTTGCCGAGCCCGCGTCCGCGGTGTGTTTCCAGCACGAACACATCGCCGACATAAGCGATGGTCGAGAAATCGCTGATCACGCGGGCGAATCCGATTTGCGCGCCCTCCCCATCATAAATGCCGAAACAGAGCGCGCTCTCGATCGACCGGGCCACAACTTCCCGCGGGATGCCCTTGGCCCAATAGCAATTGGTCAGAAAACCGTGAATAACATCGAGATCCAGTCGCTCACGGCTGGTGCTGATCAGAAAATCGCCGCGCCGGTACTCCATCACAGCTTCGGAATCGAGGACGCGCGCAGCCATGCCCACATTCTACCGCCTACTCAAACGCCGTTCGCAGGAACGAGGCCAGTTGCCACCCATCCATGTAGTTGTAGGGAGCCTCACCCATCGTGTAGTGGCCGCAGGGAAGAACCACAACCTTGTGATCCAGTCCACGACGCTCGAATTCCGCGACCACATCGCGCGAGAGTTCAGGCAGAAAAGTCAGATCGTATTTTGCATAAATGATCAGCGACTTCCGCGGCCAGCGCGAGAATTGATCGAAATACGCCATCGGACTGACCGCCAGCCACGACTGCCGCAAGGTCTCCAGGTCGATCTGCGATTCGATGCCCTGCCGGATATGCCGCGTCGACTGCCCATGCCACACGACGTCGGCGACGTAAGTCGAAGCATGATTGAACGCAGCAACCCGGATGCGGGGATCGTGCGCCGCCGCGATGAACGCGTAACAGGATCCGAGACTCGTCCCCACAATCCCCAGCTTGCTGTAACCCTGCTGTTCCAGCCAATCGAGACAGCAGCGGACATCCACCACGCCCTGCCGCACCGCATCGAGCGTGCGGCCAATATTGGCGGAAACGGCGTAATCGGCACGGCTGATCTCGGCGGGCATGCGGATGTCGTGATAAGGCATGCTCAGCCGGAGCACCGCGATGCCCAGCATGTTGAGAACCTTGCAGAGGCTCACGTAGGCAATTGCGTCGGCGTTCCAGTGCGGCAGAAGCACGATGGCGCGCTTTCCACGCGCCGGGAACCAGCGCGCATTCACCAGATTGTTTTCCGGATACGGTGTTTTCACTGGCGCCGTGAAGCGCAGAAACTCCGCGAACGTTCCTTTTACCTTCGCTTCCAGCTTCAGGTCCGGAACTTCGCGCGTAGAAAAAACCTGCACCTCGCGCTTCTCCAGCCGGAAGTCGGTTGCCGGCTTGTACGAATAAAACTCATCGCTGGCGACAACGATGCGCCGGTTGAAATCGACAAGGAATTTCGCTGGATCGTCCGCAGCCTGCCCCGGCTGCCAGCCATTGCGGCAAGGCCAGTCCCGCGCATATTCCAGCCCCCACTCCAGCGGACGCACCACGCGATTGTTATCCACCGAAGTAAGCCGGTGCTCCCAGTCATACATCCATTGTGCGTAGCGAGAGGGCATGGTCAATCCTCTAGTGTAACAAGCGGAAAGGTGCCACTTCACACGCGATTCACTCAACGGTCGCAATCCGGGGTTGGTGCCACGCATTTGCTGTCTAAGCGGAATAGCAAGCAGAAAGCGTTGATGTCTGCAGGGCGGCCGTGGTTTAGCTGGCGTACCTTCGCGGCACGCGCTTCGAAATGTTGCAGAGAATCTCGTACGGCGAACTGTTAGCGAGGCGCGCATGCTCGAGCGCATCGACGCTCAAGCCGTCGTGAGTTCCAAGCAGGATTACTTCATCGCCGACGGCGATCCCGAGGAATGCCGGTCACATCCACCAGCGTGAGATCCATCGAGATGCTGCCGATGATGGGCGCGTAATGGTCGCGAACGATCACGCGGCCGCGATTTGAGAGCTGCCGGTTGTATCCGTCGGCATAGCCCACGGGCAACACAGCAACGTGCGCCGGCGCCTTGGTCACGTAAGTTCCGCCATAGCCCAGAGCCTGGTTCGCGGCGAAATCCCGCATGGAGAGAATTCGCGTCTTCCACGTCAGCACCGGCTTCACGGCAAGCCGCAGCGTACCGCCGCTCACTTCCCTGCCCGCACGCTGGAACGGAAGATAATATCCATAGAGCGCGACGCCGGGCCGCACCATGTTGTTCCACGTCTCGCGCCGCGAAATCAGGGCGCTGGTGTTGGCCATGTGTATCAAATCCAGGATCAAAGCCCGCCGCCCGCACCATGCGCTGCGCCTCTTCGAACCTCCGCTCCTGCTCTGCCACGGAAGGCGCGTCCATAATTTCTGAAGAAGCCAGGTGGGTCGAAAGTCCTTCGAGATCAAGATGCGGAGCCGCGCTGAAAGCTTTCAGCACCGCGGGAAGTTCAGCCAGCGCCACACCGAGCCGGCCCATTCCTGTGTCCACTTTCAAATGCACCGCATGCCGCACCGCAGCAGATGCCGCCGCCTGCTCCAGAGACTCGATGTGCCACGGCTCCCACACGGTGGGGGTAAGCCGCGAGCGGACGATCTCGCTCTCTTCGCCTCGCCAGAACCCCGTCATGAGCAGGATTCGCGACTCAATGCCTGCCTCGCGCAACGGGATCGCCTCGTCGAGAGATGTGACGCCCAGCCAGGTCGCGCCTTCTGCCTGCAGAGCGCGCGAGCATTCCACCGCGCCGTGGCCGTAAGCATCAGCTTTCACCACCGCGCAAACGGTCACTCCCGCGCCCGCGTGCTTCACCACCGTGCGGAAGTTTTGCCGCAGAGTGGTTAGCGAGACTTCCGCCCACGTCGGGCGGGTAGCCACTCGGCTCAGAATTTCTACAGTTGACGCCACTGCGTCGATTATAGCGGGAGGGCGGCGCCCCCTCAGGTTACGCTCGGGCTACTCCTGCGCGATGCTCCGCCAACCTGCCCGTCGGACAGAACTTGCTCCGATCAGTTTCCAGTCAGCGAGAAGTTCACGGTGATTTGCGTTTCCACCCCGACCGGTTCGTTGTTCAAGATGTAGGGCCGGTAACGCCACTGACGGACGGCCTCAATCGCCGCAGGCACGAGCATCGGATGGCCGGCCAGCACTCTGAGATTCTCAATTGTGCCTTGCTTGCTGATCACCGCCTGCAGCACAACCTGACCCTGAAGGCGCGCGACCCGAGCCAGCGGCGGATACGTCGGCAGGATCTTGTGAACCAAGTCTCCTTCATTCATGTGGGAGACGGAGATCGGATGCGTCACGACAGCCGGCGCTACTGGCATAATCGGGCGCGTGCCGGCTCCGAACAGATCGGGCATTCCATTTGGAGCGCCGGGCCCGGAGGGTCCTGAAACATACCCACCGGGGCCTCCAATCTCCGGGCGACTATCGTCCCCGACGGGCAACTCGCTTGGAATTCGCGCAGGCATTCTTAGCGTGATCTCCGCAGGAAGGCTGTGTTGCCCCGGGTTCGTCCCCGCTCGTGGTCTGACTGTGGGAGGTGTATCCGGTTGTCCCACACTGATGGGCGTCGAGAGCTGGCGAAGCAAAGGCAGGCCCATGGGACGGAGCAGCGGCAAAATCAATAAACCAGCGACGGCCAGTGCCTGCAATCCGAACGAGGTCAAGGTGGTCAGTCCGCGGCGCGAACGCTCGTCCCATGATGAATTGAGTGTGTCGTCAAACATGGTGTCCTCCTGAATGAACGCGGTTACAGCTAAAGACACCAAACCTTGTTGTGGAAGACTCGACGGAGCAAAGAAAAAAGGCCGCGCAGAAACGCGGCCCCTGGAACTTTTCCGACACTCGCGGTGTCGCGAAAAAACTACTTGGGTTGTGGGGTTGATGCCGGAGCTGCCGGCTTGGGAGCTGCAGGTTTCAAAGGCGCGGGCTTGGCCGCTGCTCCTGTAGCCGGGGCCGGGGCGGGCACGCCGGATTGCGTGTTGTAAGCATCTACTACCGCCTTGGTGATGTCCCCTTGCTCGCCGTACCAGAGTATCGGGCTTTGCGGCCATGGGTTCGAAGTGTCCACGATCATGGCGAAGCCGTTCTCCTGCGCGTGCTTCACGATCACCGGCGCCATCTTCTGCAGAATGCGCTGAAAAATCTCTTTTTGCTGGTTCTGCGCATCTTCCTGAGCGTCCTGCACCGCGCGATCAAACGATTTCTTCTTGGTCTCGATCTGCTTGACCAGGGTGGCGCGGGCTTCGTCGTTCAGCTTGTCACCCTGTTTTTGCAGTTGTTCCTGCAGACTCTGGAGTTCGTCGTTCTGAGACTTCAATTCGCTTTGTTTGGGCTCCAGCTTTTTGCGCAAGACTTCGAAGTCACGCTGGCCTTCGTTGGAACCGAGCACCGCCTGCTCAATGTTGATGGTTCCGAGCTTGGAACCGGTGCCAGTCGCTATCGTTGTGGTGGGCGCCGCGCTTGCGGGCGAACTGGCCGCACTCGCTGGAGCGGCACCACCGGTTTGGGCCCATGCAGAAATGATCGAGAAAACCGCAATGGCCGGGAAGGACCGCATTAACTTGCTTGTCATTGGATCGCTTAAACTCCTTGGAATGGTTCCGGTAAACAGGTTCCGGGAATGAACTCAGACTACCCTCTTCAGGCCACACCGGGCCGCACTCACGAGGCCGTCGTCCTGCGTTGGTTCTAACGACCGCTGTCGAGCATCGCTTTGTCGAGCATCACCTGGAGACAAGACGCACTGGGTTGCGAGCGTCACACGCCGGGGTTGCGGACGTGCCGTCCACCCCCTGATCAGCTTTCTCAATGGTGTGGATCAATAAGATTATAGAGAGCTTCCTCCGGCGGCGTCAAACCTTACCGCTCGCGAACCAGCTTGGAACGTGCCTTGCAACCCAGGCTCGACGCCGCCCTTAGAACGTAGTAGCCACGGTGAAGCGGAATGTCTTGCGTGGCTCGCGCAACAGGAAGCTCGGAGAGTAGACGGTCTTGGCAAGGTTATACGTGTAGTTGCCGGCTGCCTCGCCCTGGCCAGAGGGGAACATGCCGCGCGTAATGGGTATGGGCGAGTCCGCCGCGTTATCCAGCCGCAGTGGGTTATAGGCCCAGTAGATGCGGAAGGGTGCGTTGACTACCGGCAGGAACATTTGGAGTTCAAGGCCGGTCGACATCCGCGGACGCCAGTTGGTCGTGCCCAGCACCTGCAAGTCTTGCGATGGTTCCGGGTTCAATAGAGAGCCCGGGGAGCAGGTATTGGCGGTAGCAGTCTGCGACAGGACAGGACATCCCACGGGGGTCCCAATCACGGTCTGGTATTGCTCCGCCGCAATCTGCAACTGCGATCTTCGCAGGATGGGGTCGATGCCCAAGTCGAAGAACGGCGCCAGAGCGACTGGTCCATAGATGGTGATGCGGTACTCCATGTTGGTCACAATGCTTAGATCGCCGCCGGGGAAGGTGATCTGGTCAATCGGAATGGGTATGGTTACATTGCCCGCGCGGGGGTTCTGCGGGTTCAGGGGCACAGGCGAACCATCGGGATTGGTCAGCGTGATCGATCCCACGTTCGGCAGGAACGCCACCGGGGAGACCGAGCGGATGTCAAAGCCGCGCAGATCGTTCTCGCCGCCCATGTAAGCACGCTGGAACGGCGGCGCAACCAAGCCACCGTAGCCGGTGATAAAAGACCCCTGAACGTTGAAGCCCAGCGCATTGCGCCGGTTCTGCATTGGAATGAACTTCTTGTACTGAACGATCGGCCGGACCGATCGAATGGTTCCTCCCAAGCCCGCCAGTTCCATCCCCGCCGTAAACTGGTGCCCGTGGTGAGGCGAGATCGGACTGTCCAGCGTATTGAAAGAAAAGTTGGGGAAGATTTTGCTGGTGATGATGCCATCGAGGGCAACGGGGCCGGAAACACCGCGGAAGGCCAAGAATTCGAACAGATTCTTGGAGGCCGAGCTCAGGGCCGCCAGAGAGGATCGGTCAAACGAATAGGTAATCCCGAGGCGCTTGAAAGAGCGATGCAGCGGATAACTCAACGACGACGTGAACCCGGCGCTCTGCTGCGTGTAATTCTGCAAATTCTGCAGCACGGCGTTGGGCAGGTTGTTCAGGTTCTGCCCGCTGAAGATGGAGAGCTGCCGGGCCTGATCGTATTTGGTCTTTGTGTAGTAAACGTTGAAACCAAACTGCAGCGGCCGGTCAAACATGTAGGGCTGCGTGAAACCGAAGCGCACGCTTTTCGCCAGGTTGCCCGCGCTGACCTGCATCTGCAGCGTCTCACCCAGACCGAGGAAGTTGTTGGTCGCATAGTTAAGTCCCACGAAAGCGCCTTCCAGCCCGCTTACACCTCCGTTGAGGCCGATGCTGTTCTTGCCTCTTTCATGGATCTTCAACGTCAGATCGACCAGCCCGTCTTTCTCATCCAGTTGGCGAATCGTGGTGTTGGGGTCGTCCGGCTTCAACTGGTCGAAGTATCCCAATTGATTCAAGCGCAGCAGGCTCCTTTCCCAGAGCAGCGAGTTGTAGGGGCTGCCTTCCTCCAGCGCGATCTCGCGCCGAATCACTTTGTCGCGAGTGGTGGTGTTGCCCTGAAACTCGATGCGGCGCACGTAAAACTTCTTGCCTTCGTCGACATCGATGTCGAGAAAAATCAGCTTCTTGTCGTCATCAAAACGGGTGTCGGGGATCGAAGTGAAGTTGATGAAGCCCAATTCGCCATAAGCCTTGCGCAGGTTCTCCAAGCCTTTGGCGACTTTCTCCTTGCTGAAGACGTCTCCATCCTTGATGGGAAAAATCGCGCGCAGAGCCTTCACGTTCTGAACCGCCTTGTTGTTCTTGAATGTGATCCCACCCAGCGTGTAGCGCTCGCCCTCATCGATGGTCATCGTAATGTCGACAGATTTGCCGCGCCCTCCCTGCAACAGCGGGACGTGGACGCCGGCGTGGCCGGTGTCGCGAATCTCTGTCTTAGGCTGGCCCACGGTGTTCATCTTGAAGTACCCGCGATTCTGGTATTCATTGCGGACGCGTTCAGTATCTTCGTCCAGCTTGGTGGCGTCGTAAGTCCGGGCGAAAATGTCTTCCAGGAAGATCGAGTGCGGGATGCCGATGGGCCGCAAGTTCTTCATGGCATAACGCAGTACTCGCGACTTGACATTCTTGTTGCCTACGAACGTGATCTTGCCCACCTTGACCTTGGGACCTTCTTTCACCACAAACGTGATCCCGATCGCAGCTGGTGGAATCTGGCGTATTTCCGTCCGCACCGTCGAAAACTGCCGTCCATGCTCCGCCAGCAGGCCTTTGATCGTTACTTCGGCTTTCTTGACTTTCGTCGGGTCGTATTGACTCTCGACCGACAATCCGACTTTCGCTTCCTTGAATCGGTCCAGCACGTCGCTGGTAGAGACCGAACTCAAGCCCACATAGTTAATCTCGCGGATGGTCGGTTTTTCTTTAACCTGGATGATCAGCCGCCATCCCTTCGGAGTCTCTTCCCGGCTGAAGCGGATATCCTCGAAATAGCCCGTGTTCCACAGGGAGTTGAAGTCGCGCTCCAGGGCGGCGGGGTCATAAATGTCGCCGGGATGCGTAAAGATACGTGCCTTGACCGTCTCGGCAGGAATCCGGCGGTTTCCCTGAACATTGATTTCAGAGACTATGTCACTTTGCGCCCAACTGGCCGGGGGAAGGAGCACCAGAGCGGTCGCGATCCCGAGCATGCATCCCATCCCCTTCATTACGCGGCAAAGCCGTGCGAATGAAGAAGATGGAGGATGAGCAGTGCCGGAAGAGCCGTGGCCGCGCCCGGACACAGCAATGTCTCGATGAGAGCAAAAATGAATCGCTACGACCTCAGCCTCTGGGATATAGGAAAACGATCATTATACGGTAGTTAAACAGAAAGCGTCCAAGCGGCCACTCTTGGCGGTGGCTTCATGGAAAGGGCTTGGCCAACTCCACCTCCACCAAGACGGAATAAAACGTGGCGGAGTTGCCCAGATCGGAAAGTTTTTCTGAGGTCAACACGTTGATATTACGGAATCCGGGTCCCAGCTTGGCCCAGTTTAGTTTCGCTGAAACCACTCCCGGCTGAACCGCGCCATCCACTCGGACTTTCAGAAAGATTTCTCCTCGACGGTTGTACACCCTGACTGTCTCCCCGTCGGCAATTCCTCGCGCCCGGGCATCGGTGGAATGCATCTCCAGCAGATTTGTCTCTTCCATCTGCTCGACCGAAGGCTGGTTGGCAAAGGTCGAGTTCATGAAGTTGTCGGCCTTGCGCGCGAGAAGTTCCAGCGGAAGAGCCGCTCCCTGCTTCCCATGGCGAGATTCTTCCGGAGGCTTAAACTCGGCCACCGGGTCAAGCCCGAGCGCCTTCATCGCTTCGCTGTAAAGTTCAGCCTTGCCCGACGGAGTGCGGAAGTTGCCGTGGGCGAAAGGAAGAAACGGCTCTGGCTGGCCGCTGGCCGTTAACGACTGGCCACTGAAGTTCAGCCGCACCTGCCGTTCGTGCTCCAGTCGCTGGCGGTTGATGCCCTCCAGCCACGGATTCTTGGACGCCAGCGCACCATCGATCATCTCGTCGATACTCTCGCCGAAGCACGGATCCTGGAAGCCCATCCGCTCGGCCAGCGCTCGAAACACTTCCACATTCGCCCGGCACTCCCCCAACGGGTCGATCGCCTGCTCCGACAGTTGCAGGAAGTAGTGACCGTACGCCGCCTGCAAATCCTTGTGTTCGAAGAACGTCGTCGCAGGCAACACGATGTCGGCATAGTCGGTGGTGTCGGTGAAGAATTGCTCGTGAACCACGGTAAACAAGTCGGCGCGCTTGAGCCCGCGAACCACTTCATTGTGATTGGGACAAACTGCGGCCGGGTTTGAGTTATAGACAAACAGAGCCTTCACCGGCGGATCGTCGAGCATGTTCAGCGCCTCACCCAGCCGAACCATGTTCACCACGCGCGGGGGACGGTCGAGTCCGTCGGGCTTGAGGTCGGGACGCCGCAACGCAACCCTGTTCAGCTCAAACGCGCCGCTGGTCGACAAGTGGATGCCTCCGCCCGCTTCCTTCAACGATCCGATGATGCAGGGCAGCATCGCAATCGCGCGCATGGCCGTCCCGCCACCTTCCGAGCGCTGTACGCCATAGTTGACCCGGATCACCGAAGGCCGCACGGCGGCATATTCGCGCGCCAGCTTGCGGATATCTTCGGCCGCGATTCCCGTCCACTGCGCCGCACGCTCCGGCGGATACGCCTTTACCTTCTCACACAGCTGGTTGAAACCGAGCGTGTACTTCGCCACATAATCGGCGTCGTGCAAACCTTCGCCGATGATCACGTGCATCATGGCCAGCGCCAGCGCTGCGTCGGTGCCGGGATTGATGGGAAGATACCAGTTGGCGCACGCCGCAGTTCGCGTGCGGTAAGGGTCGATCACGACCAGCTTCGCGCCCCGGCGACGCGCCTCCACGATGAACGGCCACAGGTGAACATTATTTCCGTGAATGTTCGATGCCCAGGCGATGATGTAACGAGAGTGGATGAACTGCTCGGGCTCGGTGCCGAGCTTGACGCCCATCACAGATTCCAGCCCAGCCTCGCCTGCAGAAGAACAAATCGTGCGCTCGAGTTCGGAAGCGCCGAGGCGAGTGAAGAATCTGCGGTCCATCGAACCGCCGTTCAGGGCTCCCAGCGTTCCGCCGTAGGAATAAGGCAGAATCGCCTCGCTGCCGAAATCCGAGATGATCGCGCGAAAATGCGATGCAATCTCATCGAGGGCTTCGTCCCAAGAAATACGCTGCCAGGTTTGTGTGGCGTGGACACCCTGGCCCGCGTTTGCGGGCGCGAGCCCCTTTGCTGTAATTCTCCGCATCGGATACAACACCCGATCCGGTGAATACACGCGGTCCAAATACTTCGCTACTTTGGCGCACAGAAACCCCCGGGTTACGGGATGCTCCGGATCGCCTTGAATCTTGGTGGCGCGGCCGTCCTCAACCGTGATCAACACTCCGCAGGCATCGGGGCAATCGTGCGGACACGCGGCATGGACAACCTTCTTCATAATCTTCACAGCCTCTTGATTATAAGGGGAGGATGACCCGTGCAGCACAAAGGGCATCCGTACGCTTCGGATGCCCTGAATTCCTGTCGACAAGAACTGAATGTTCCTACTTCAATTCCAGAACTTCCTTCTCTTTGGCTTTGCTCATCTCTTCCATCTTCTTGATTTCGTCGTCGGTGAGTTTCTGTATCTCCTCGAGCGATCGCTTTTCGTCGTCCTCGGTGATCTTCTTGTCCTTCATCGCCTTTTTGATGGCGTCGTTGCCGTCGCGGCGAATATTGCGCACCGCGGTGCGGTGCTCTTCGAGCACTTTGTGCAGATGCTTCACCATTTCCTGGCGGCGCTCCTGCGTCAGTGCCGGTACCGGCACTCGGATCAACTTACCGTCGTTCATGGGATTGAGACCTAATTCCGCGCCACGGATCGCCTTCTCGATCGCACCTACCTGCGACGGATCAAAAGGCTGAACGGTAATCATCTGCGGTTCCGGCGCATGCACCTGTGCGATCTGGTTCAGCGGCATCTGCGAGCCGTAATAGTCGACGTTCACGCTGTCGAGCATGTGCACCGAAGCGCGCCCGGTACGCGTGGCCGCCATCGCTTTGCGGAAATCTTCCACGGCCTTTTCCATCCGCGTCTTCAGTTGTACGTAAGTTTCTTTCAGGCCGGGAATTGCGGCCATGCTGGCTTGAGCCATATCAGTCAGCTCCGTAAGACATTAAGAATCAAAACGCTGAATTATAAACCTAAGTAGCCACTCGTTTGCGTCATGCTGAGCGCAGCCGCTTTTCAGGCGGAGCGAAGCATCTCCCGCGAAACCGCTTTGACGGGGTCGAGATCCCTCGCCCGGCTGAAGAACGCCGTGCTTCGGGATGACGCCTTCGAGGCTTAGGCGCTCACTCTCGAACCGATATTCTCCCCGCTGACCACACGGCGAATATTTCCATGCTGATTCAGATTGAAGACGATGATGGGCAGGTTGTTGTCTTTGCACAAACTGATAGCGGTGGAATCCATCACCTTCAGCCCCAGCTTCAGAACGTCCATATAGGAAATGTGGTTGAACTTCTTAGCGCCGTCGACCTTCATCGGGTCGGCATCGTAGATCCCGTCCACTTTTGTGGCCTTCAGAATCACATCGGCCTTGATCTCCATGGCGCGCAAGGATGCCGCCGTGTCCGTTGAAAAATATGGGTTCCCGGTCCCCCCGGCGAAAATCACCACGCGTCCTTTTTCCAGATGCCGGATGGCGCGGCGCCGGATGAACGGCTCCGCCACCTGTTTCATCTCAATCGCTGATTGCACGCGGGTGTAGACGTTTTGCTTTTCGAGTGCATCCTGCAACGCCAGCGCGTTGATCACCGTGGCCAGCATGCCCATGTGATCAGCGGAAACGCGGTCCATATCGCGAGCCTGGTCGGCCACGCCGCGAAAGAAGTTGCCGCCGCCAACGACGATCGCAAGTTGCACTCCCAGCTTATGCACGTCGGCCAGTTCCGCTGCGACCTCGTGAATGCGAGCCGTATCCACACCAAAGCCCTGATTCGCAGCGAGGGCCTCTCCGGAAAGCTTGAGCAGAACGCGTTTGAAGGCAGGGGCTTCCATAGTAGTAGCGAGCGAATCCACTCTCGCGCAATAAAAAAGGCGCCCGAAGGCGCCCGGAAATTACTCCGCTTTCTGTTCCGTGGGCTTGGTGACGGCGACAGTCTCGCCCGCATCGCCTACTTTGAATCGCGCGAAGCGCCGCACACTGATGTTCTCGCCCAGCTTGCCGATCTTCGCCGCGATGAGCTGCGCAATCGACACGGTCTGGTCCTTGATGAAAGGCTGCTCCAGCAGGCAGACCTCCTCGTAAAACTTTTCCATTTTGCCGGCGACCATCTTCTCGGCAATATTCTGCGGCTTGCCGGAGGCGACGGCCTGCGCGATGTAGATTTCTTTCTCGCGCTCAAAGTCCGCCTTGGTCACATCTTCCTTGCGGACGAACTTGGGGTCGCTGGCCGCGATGTGCATGGCGATATCGTGCACCAGTTCCTTGAAGTCGTCGGTGCGGGCCACGAAATCGCTCTCGCAGTTCACCTCGACCAGCACGCCAATCTTGCCGCCGGCGTGAATGTAGCTGGTCACCGCGCCTTCACTGGTGACGCGGGTCGCCTTCTTGGCGGCGACCGAAACGCCCTTCTTGCGCAGAATCACAACCGCCTGCTCCATGTCACCCTTGGCTTCGGTCAGAGCCTGTTTGCAATCCATCATCGGCGCTCCGGTCTTCTCTCGGAGGTCTTTCACTTGCGCTGCAGAAATATTTGCCATAGTAGTGCTCATTAGTTGAGAGTCCTTATGAATTCTGGGTTCGTGCCCAGGTTTCAAAGTTTCGGAGTTTCAAGGTTTCAAAGACGGCGATCGCGCATCGGTGTGAGCTTTGAAACTCTGAGACCTTGAAACTTTGAAACCTGCTTCCTACAAACTTTGACCCGCGCCGGGAATTTTCTAAGCATGACCCGCGCGGGTCTGATGTCCCTCAAAAGGGATAAACTGCCCGGGTTTTCGTCGTTACTGAGAACTGACAACTGAGAACTGAGAACTGAGAACTGATTTTTAAACCGTCTGGCTCTCCACCTTGATCGGGGCTTCCCCATCCTCGTTCGCCACCGGCTTCTTGTGCGTCCCCGGACCCAGCACTTCTTCCATGCTGATGTTTTCGCCGATGTCGGTCAGATCGGCTGCTGCCGCAGCCTCCTGGGCGCGGATCTCGAGCGCGGCCGCCGCGTCTTCCGCCTGCTGCAATTCCCGAGCCTGGGCCTGTTCGGTCGCCGCCGTCATGTCGGCAACTTGCTTGTCGGTCATCAACTGCGCTCCCTCGGCGATCGACTCCGAAATCTTCGAAGTAAACAGACGGATCGCCCGCAGCGCGTCGTCGTTGCCTGGAATCACATAATCCACTTCGCTGGGATCGCAATTCGTATCGACCACCGCGACCACCGGAATGCCCAGCTTGCGGGCTTCTCGAACTGCGATTTGTTCCTTGTTCGAGTCAATCACGAATACCGCGTCTGGCAACCGGCTCATGTTCTTAATACCCGCCAGGTTCGCTTGCAGATGTTTGCGCTCGCGTTCGAGCTTGATCACTTCTTTCTTCGGCAGCAGCTCGTAGCGGCCATCCGTGGCCATCTCGTCGAGTTCCTTCAGCCGCTTCACAGACTTCTGCACCGTAACCCAGTTGGTGAGCAACCCGCCCAGCCAGCGCTGGTTGATGTAGAAGCCGCCGCACTTCGTAGCCTCTTCGGCAATCGCATCCTGCGCCTGGCGCTTGGTGCCCACGAACAGCACAATCTTGCCGTCGGTCGCCAGTTCTTGGACAAACTTCGACGCTTCTTTGAACATCTTCAGCGTCTTTTGCAGGTCAATGATGTAGATCCCGTTGCGCTCTCCGAAGATGTATTCCTTCATCTTAGGGTTCCAGCGCTTCGTCTGATGCCCGAAGTGAACTCCCGCTTCGAGCAACTCCTTCATGGTGATAGTAGCCAATGAACCTCCTTAGTCAGTCTGCATCCTTTGCGTAAGTTCCGCTCCGGATTGCCATTCCCGTCCCCGCGCCGCGAGGCACAGGAAGAATTGAACACCTAAAAACAGTTGCCAGTGGCCAGTTGTCAGTGAAAACTAAACCTTGTCATTCCGACCCCCGAGAGATCACGAGGGGCGGAGAAATCTCTAGCGCTTGCTGAACTGGAACCGCTTGCGGGCGCCCTTCTGGCCGTACTTCTTGCGCTCTTTGCCTCGCGAGTCGCGCGTCACCAGGCCCTCGGACTTGAGCTTGCCGCGCAGTTCCGCATTGAATTGCATCAGGGCACGCGCAATGCCGAGCTTCACCGCATCGGCCTGCCCACGCACTCCGCCGCCCAGCACGCTGGCGATAACGTTGAAGGAAACCGCCGTATCCGTGGATGCGAGCGGCGCCTTCGCAGCGGAACGCTGCGCCGGGGTCACGAAATACTCCTCGAACTCACGCCCATTCACCTTGAAATCGCCGCTGCCCGGACGCAAATAAACCCGCGCAATCGCCCGCTTCCGCCGTCCCGTTCCGTAGTACTGAACTAATTCTGCCATTTAGTTTCCAGCTCCCAATCTTTTTGTCATCCAGAGCGCAGCCGCATTCCATGCGGAGCGAAGGATCTCCCGCTTAACTGCTCTCGCTACGCCCGCACTTCCAACTTCAAATCCTGCGGCTTCTGCGCCTCGTGCGGATGCTTGTCGCCCTTGTAAACATTCAGCTTCGACAACATGTGCGCCGCCAGCTTGTTCTTCGGCAACATGCGCCGCACCGCATCTTCAATAATCTTTTCCGGCTTGCGCGCCAGGCGCTTCCTGTAATCTTCTGTGCGCAGACCACCCGGATAGCCGGTGTAGTGGTGATACTGCTTCTGCTCCGACTTCATGCCGGTGGTTCGAATCTTCTCTGCATTCACCACGATCACGTGATCGCCAGTATCCAGAAAAGGCGTGTACTGCGGGTTTTCTTTGCCCATAACGATGCGCGCCACTTGCGAGGCCAGGCGCCCGAGCGTCTGCCCCTCCGCATCCACGACGTACCACTTGCGCACAATTTCCCCCGGTGACGGGAAATAGGTTGACATCGGAACTCTCCCAGAATGAAAAAAAGCTGAAACGCGATTGAATATAACTAAAGAAGACCGCTCGTTGATTCCCCGGCGAGGACGCCAGACCATCAGGCGGGCAACCGCGAGACTTCCCAAAGTCTTTAAGATACCGGAGCCTGCGGGGCATTGTCAACGCAGAGTTAACAAAGTAACGCACAACTGGAACCAGCTGAGGCATACGCGGCGAACAGCTAACCGCCAACCGCCCTATTCGTATGCCAATGCCTCAATCGGATCTTTCCCGGCCGCCTTAAAGGCCGGATAAAGCGCCCCTGCAATCGCCCCCAGCACAGCCACCAGCATGGACCAGCCAATCCAGTCCGCGCTCACCACCACCTGCACCAGCGGAAAGCGATGCCGAATGGCCCAGCTCGCGGCCAGGCTGAAAAGAATGCCCAGCACGATTCCGGCGACGGCAAGCAATCCAGTCTCCCGCAGAATCGCGCCCACGATGTAACCCTTCGATGCGCCCATCGCCTTCAGTATCCCGATTTCGCGCGTGCGCTCCATCACGGCGGCGTACATTGACTGGAAGATCACCAGAAAGCCGATGATCAGGCTCACCCCAATCACAACGCCAATGAATGGCCGGAACCCCGGCAAGCGGCTGGGCGTCATCATGCTCAGGTACTCGTCGGTCGACTGCACGGTGTATTTCTCCATGCCGGGTTGGCTCTTTACTTCTTTCACCACCTCATCGGCGTTGGCTGGGTCGTCGAGTTTCAAATAGAACACCGAGGCTTTGTCCTTGGCCCCAATCAGATCCTGCAGCGCTGCGATCGGCAAGAACTTGCGTGCGCCCCGGCCGTTCTCGACAATCCCAGCCACGCGAAAGTTATGGTTTAGAACCTCCATGGTGTCTCCCACCTTCACGTGCTTCTGCCGCGCGATGTAGTTGTCCACCAGAATGTCATTCGGACCTCGAAACGGACCGCCCTGCACGTACTGAAACGGTCCGCCCAGAGCCTCAAAGCTCGGCAGATCGATTCCGTCGATCACTTCCAGGGCTCCCGCGGTCGAGAGTGCCCAGATCACCGGACTCGCCACCCTGACATGGGGCATGCTGCGCAGGATGTCGCCGACCTTAACGGGAACGGGCGCCCCACTGATCCCGGCCAGGAAAGAAGACCCAGGCGGCTGCACTATCACGTCCGCGCCAATGCCCGCGGTCCGGTTCTTCGAGTCATTCAAGATGCCGTAGCACAGACCCGCGATCAGCAGGATCAGCGCCACTTCGAGCGCGATGGCCACAATACTGATCAGCGACCGAATCGGCCGATGCACCAGGTTGGCGACAATCATTTTGTTCATCATGTTCGAAGGCCTAAACTCAACCGTTTGTTGTCGCGAGCGAAGCGAGGGATCCCCGGCGCGCGAAGATGCTAATTGCTGTTTGCCGGCGGTGCCATGGCGCTCGACTGCGGCTGCGGCCTGTCAAGATCCACGACTTCTGCCCCCGGCGGCTGCTCCAGCGCGAACTGATCATCCCGCAGCGGCTGGTTCATTTCCAGCTTCAACATATTGAGGGTAATGTCGTACTCCTCCTGCGGCCGGAAAATCTCGATGCGTGAGGGAAAGCTGATGCCATCGTAGTCTTTGTAATCCGCGTAGCGGGCGTCGGTTATCAGCGTGCCCTGCTTGTCGTAAATGTACTGGCGATGTGGCTTGAGGTCGGTGCGGCTGAAGACAATCTTGCGCGCCAGTCTCCACCCCTGGTCGTCTTTTCGAATCACCACCAGTTCGTAGTCTGACTGCAGAACGCGATGGCCCTTGGCGTCATGCAGAATCTCGTTGCCATTCTCTAGCACCGCGATTTCGTGCTCCGGATCAACGGGGCGGATCAGCAGCGCATCGTAGATGTCTTGTGGCCGGATGCTTTCCATGGGCTGGTCCGCGTTATGCGTTTGCACGTCGTTCCGACCCAGTACAAAACGGTTTCTCGGTGGGATCCAGAGCTTGAACTCCTGCCCATTGCTCACCATATCAAAGGCAGTAGTCCGCACGATCGGCAGCAATCCGATCATGTGCAGCATCGCCGGCTTGCGCGCCAGCACGTAGCCGCGAATCTCTTTGTAATCGGTTTGGTGACCTTTCTTCGCGCCACCGACGGACGTATCGATATCCACTGTCGCCTTCAGCGACTGGATCTTCTCCGCCTGTTGATTGATGCTATCAATCAACCCTGACTGGGCCGCTTCCTGAAGCGGCGCCTTGGAGTACGTTTCCTCCACAGGTCGCGTCCGGAACAAACAGCCCGTCGTGGGCAGCACCGCAAGGAACAAAACCAGGGCCCAAAAGGGCGAAGCACGTCTCATGTAGGATCAGATGACTCCCAGAACATTTGAGTATACCCTGCCGGAAAGGGTGCAAAACCTCGCGGCGACCTCCAAACTCGCCAATAGTAGGCCGCGGAGCTTCGAAGGCGTTCCCGAGCGCAACATCTTACTAAAGTCAGCTACGCAGGTCTTCGCCTATCAACTAAACTATCGCCATCGTGCGTAAGATTTTGGGGCTCATCTTCGTCGCCGCGCTCGCCTTTGCCGGTTGGTTCGCCTGGGCTCTCCTGACTCCGGTTGAACCTCCCGGGAAAACCTTCGTGATGCTGCACTCAGGCTATTCCACCCACCGCATCGCCTCCGAACTCAAGGCCGCAGGGGTGATCCGCAGTGAGGAAGCGTTCGTCCTGTGGCACGACTTACACCGCCGCCGTTCGCTCAAGGCCGGGGAATATCTCTTCGAGAGTCCGGCAAACATTATTGATCTTCAGAAGCGTCTCCGGCGCGGTGACGTTTATTTCCATACCGTCGTCGTTCCCGAAGGCTTCACCATGTTCGACATCGCTCGCGCCATCGAGGCCGCCGGTCTCGGTCCCGCGGATGACTTCCTGAAAGTGGCGCAATCCGATACCGCGCTCATCGCCGACCTCGCGCCCAACGCACCGTCTCTCGAGGGCTACCTCTTCCCCGACACCTACGAGTTCAGCCGGATGCAAAGCATACACGAGATGGCGGCAACCATGGTCAGGCAGTTCCGCCAGGTCGCACGCCAGATCGGACTCATCGACGCGCCGGAGGGCATAGCTCCGGCGGCAAATTCGCCCGACATCAATTCGCCTAACATTAATTCTCCTAACATCGAGGTTCAGCCTGGCTCCCGCGGTCAAAGCGCAGCCCCAACCGAGGTCGAGCGCACCGTGATCATGGCGTCAATCGTGGAAAAAGAAACCGCTGTCGCCGAAGAACGCCCGCTCGTGGCCAGCGTTTACTACAACCGCCTGGAAAAGAAGATTGCTCTCGATGCCGACCCCAGCATCATTTATGCCGAACTCTTAGCCGGAACCTACGCCGGAGCGCTCCATCACGACGACATGCGTTTCGACTCGCCTTATAACACTTACAGGCACACGGGACTTCCGCCCGGCCCCATCGGAAATCCCGGGAAAGGCGCTCTGGAAGCCGCGATGCATCCCGCGCAGAGCGACTTCTACTATTTCGTAGCCGACGCCGCTGGCCACCATCGCTTCGCCCGTACTATCGAAGAACACAACCAGAATGTCGATGCCTACCGCCGCGCCATGCGCGGGAAATAGCCTGTACAGCGAAAACGCGCGATCGAGAAATGTGCTGCACATTCCTGTGATGCTCCGATGCAAGCACGTAGTACAATTCACACCTCAAATCGCCTGACCCCGGCGACCCTGCATTGGAGGCCACATGGCAGCCCCTCCGACTCTTACCTCGACCCAGACACCGCTCACGCTGGTGACCGCCTCCTCCGGCAGCATGTCGAACCGCCTCACCTCCCTCGATCTTTTCCGTGGAGCCACGATTGCCGCCATGATCCTGGTCAACAATCCAGGAAACGACCACGCCTACTGGCCCCTCGAACATGCCGAGTGGAACGGCTGGACTCCCACTGATCTCATCTTCCCGTTCTTTCTGTTCATCGTCGGAGTCTCGCTGGTGTTCTCCTCCGAATCCCGACTCAGTAAGGGGGACTCGAGAACTACTCTCGTGCTCCACACCTTCCGCCGAGCCGTCATTATCTTTGCCATCGGGCTAGCGCTGAACTGGCTTGTAGATTCGCTCCTGTCGAGAGGGGTTCGTATTCCGGGAGTCCTGCAGCGCATCGGCATCTGCTACTTTGCGGCTTCAATCCTTTACCTTTACGTCCGGCCGCGAGGCCGCGCACTCATCGTTGCTGTGTTGCTGATCGGTTATTGGGTCCTCATGCGCTTCGTCCCGGTGCCGGGCTTAGGAGTTCCCGGTCGAGATATACCGTTCCTTCACCCTGACGCGAATCTGGGGGCGTATCTGGATCGCAGGTTCTTGATTCATCTCTGGGGTACGAGTTCTCGTCTCTATGAAATCACCCGCGATCCCGAGGGGCTGTTGAGCACGCTGCCGGCAATCGCTACGGCGCTGCTGGGAGTCTTTACCGGCGAATGGCTGCGATCCAAACGCAGCCCTCAGAGAAGTACTCCACAAAAGAAAGCGCTCGGCATGTTGGTCTTCGGGGTCATTGGCCTCATTCTTGGCGAGACCTGGGGAATCTGGTTTCCCATCAACAAAAAGCTCTGGACGAGTTCCTATGTGCTCTTTACCGCCGGGTTTGCCCTGGTCTGCCTGGCTCTCTGTTATTGGGCTACGGATATCAAACGCTGGCGCGGAGCCTGGACTAGGCCTTTCCTTATCTTCGGAAGGAATGCGATCACAGCCTACATAATTGCCGATCTCTTCGCCGTGCTGCTGTTCGCTTTCAACAAACGGGTAAACGGCCGGGTGATGGACGCACAGCAGTACATCTTTCAGCACTTCTTTGCGCCGCTGGGGAGTCCCAGCTTCAGCTCGCTCCTATTTTCCCTGGCCTTCGTCCTGCTGTGTCTGCTACCCATCTGGCTCCTGGATCGCAAGAAGATATTCCTGAAAATCTGAACCGCCCGGAGTTAACGGGTGCTCCGACTCTGCATCCACCCTTGCAAGATCAAGACCGCTGCCATCCGGTCCACCGCCTTGGCGCGCTTTTCGATCGACAGATCCGTCTCCCGCAGCAACCGGTTCGCTTCCGCCGAGGTCAACCGCTCGTCCCACAGGTGGACCGGCAACCGAAATCGCTTCCGCAGTTCTTCCGCAAACACCTGCATCTTTTCTGATTGCGTGCCTTCCGCGCCACTCATTCGTAGGGGCAGGCCGACCACGATTTCCCGCACGGCATAGTCCCGAATCACCTGCTCCAGCGCAGCCAGATCATGCCGCTTGTTCCGGCGCTGCAGGGTCTCCAAGCCTTGGGCCGTAATCCCAAGCGGATCCGATACCGCTATGCCAATCCGCCTGGACCCCACGTCCAGCCCCAGGATTCGCCCCACCAACTCGTCGGATTTTCCCTTTTCGGGACTCACGCCCGGATTATAAGCGTCCGTTGCCGGTCAAGCCTCTCGCACCACGCCAGACAATAAAGTCCCCACCCGGAACGCTGAACCTGTAACCCATACCACCACAGCAACTTACGCTCTCATAGCTGTCACAAAAGGCGGTTTCCCAGGGCACCAAACCCCTCCAACCCCGCACCAATCTTGCCTTTCACCAAATTTCAGCGTACTCTGTTTACCGTAGCGACAACGTTTCTCCCCACTAGACCCTAACTCCTTCCCGGGTGCCTTTTTATGAATGGTGCGGACCTGAATTTTCACATCGGCGACAAGGTCGTGTACCCCAACCACGGGGTGGGTGTCATCGAACAGATCAGCAGCCGCTCCGTTGGCACCACGGTGGAAAAGTTCTATCTTCTCAACATTAAAGCCAGCAGCCTTAAGGTTATGGTGCCCTGCAACAATGTGGGCAGCGTGGGCATTCGCCGGGTTGTCCGCAACGGCGAGGTGCAGAAAATTCTCGACTTCCTCGCTATCTCCGACGACCTGGGCACCGCCGATTGGAAAGACCGCTTCAAGGAAAATTCCGACCGCATGCGCACGGGTTCCCTTTTCGAGGTCGCCGGAGTCCTGAAGAGCCTGATCGCCCTCCACCAATCCAAGCCTCTGTCCTTCCGTGAAAAGAAGATGCTGGAACGGGCCCGGTACCTGCTCGTAAGCGAACTCGCCATGTCCCGCAACTGCGAAGAAACCAAGATTGAGGAACTCCTGGCCCTGGCCCTAGCCAAGTGCAAACTCCGCTTCCCGGAAGCCAGCGAATTCGAGGCCTGATTCAAGTTCCCAGCAAGCCTGAAGTATTCTGAGTCTGGATGCAAATGCGGGAATTACCATGTGGGGTCAGCCGCCTCGGCTGTCCAGCCCGAGCCCAGCCAGGCCAGGCGGTGTCACACGCTATTCAGGGCGATCAACTTCTGCCAGCCGGTCCGATTCATGCGAACCCGCTCTCCAGTTGTTAGAAGGACCCATCCATCAGCCCGGCCATCGCGATGAATCTCGCGCACGTGGGCGATATTGACAATCGCGGACCGATGCAGCCGCACGAACTTGTGGGGGTCCAGCTTGGCATCAAGGGCCTTTATGCTTTCGCGCAGCAAATGTTTCTTTCCCCCCGCGTGCAGGCACACGTAATAGTCCGCTGCTTCGATCCACTCGATGTCGCTTACCGATACAACCGAATCCTTGTTCCCGTTCTTCGCCAGCAGCCGCTCCGGATAGCTTGGCCTCCCCGACTGCCCCTGCAGAGCCTTCAGCACGGAATAGATTTCCTGGCGCGCGGCTAAAGTTTCCTGCAGCCGGACCCTTTCTTTTACTCGCGACACAGCTTCTTCGAGTCGCTGCCGCTCTACCGGTTTCACGAGATAGTGCAAGGCGTGCACGGCAAATGCTTCCACTGCGAATTCGCTATGAGCGGTCACGAACACCGTCAGGGGCATATTGCTCAAGCCGACGTTTTCAATCACATCGAAACCGCTGCTGCCGGGCATCTGAATATCAAGAAAAAGTAAATCAATCTGAGTTCCCTTCAGCGTGGCGACGACCTCGTTGCCGTTCCTGCTCTCCCCGGCGATTTCGATTTCCGGGTCCGGCGCCAGCAACTGCTTTAACCGTTCTCTGGCCAAAGGTTCGTCGTCGGCAATCAACGTCCGCAACTTCACGAGGATTTCCGTTCGTAAGGGATGGTAATGAGAACCTCGAAGCCACCGGACTGAGGCTGGCTGGCGCGAAACTCAAAGTCGTCTTGATAGAAATGAACCAGCCTTTCTCTGGTGTTGCTAAGGCCTATCCCAAAGCCGGGATGTGACTTCCCATTCATTCCCGGCCCGTTGTCGCGCACTTCCAATTGCATATGAGTGCCAACCCGCTTCGCAGAAGTCTGGATGCACCCATCGTTTTCGCACTGCGCGATGCCGTGCCGAATCGCGTTCTCTATGATCGGCTGCAGTAAAAAGCAAGGAACCAGTCCGTCCAGCGCATTGGGATCGAGATTCATATCGACGCGAAGCCGGTCGGCGAAGCGCACTCTTTCAATCGCGAGATAGCTCTCCACAATCTCCAACTCCTGGGCCAGCGGAATCTTGCTGGGCGTGTTTCTCTTCAACCCAGTTTTGAGGATGGCGTTCAGGTGCTCCAGGGTCTCGAGGGCTTCTTGCTTGCGGTCGAGATCCATCAAGGCCGCTATAGCATTCAGCGCATTAAAAAGGAAGTGCGGCTCCAGTTGCATCTGCAACGCTCGTAGATGCGCGCTCGAAAGCTGGCGCTCCAACTGCAATGACCGCATCGCGTCCCGTTGCGCCGCCAGTTGTGTGTGAAGGGCGGTAGAGGCAAACCACACCAGGCCGTACATTAGAAACTCGACGCCGACGCGGCCAAGGTTGAAGAATCTTAGTTGACCGTATGCTTCTCTCTGGACATCAGGCCCCACGTGCGCGATCCACTGTGCGGTAGCCCACAACGTCGACAGATGCAGCACCGCCACGATGGCCGCGGTGATTAACTGCACACCCGCATTGGCTGCAGATACCTTTAAAGCCGACGGCCAGCGTTTACCGGCTCGCCATAAAAGCTCAGCTACGCCCGCCCACCACAACCACAAGACGGCCCCGTAAATTAGCGCCCGAAACCAGGAGGCCAGCGAGAACGTGCATTCAACGGTAGTAGCCAATGCCAGCACGCCGGCAATAGCGATCGGAATAACTCCCGCATGCGGAAAGAATCCGCCGATAGCCGTTTTAGCGGGCGCCGGCGCAACCTCGGCGGGAGATATCTCAACAGAACTCACCGGTTTCCTCCTATCGGAAGGCCGCGACGTTGATGGTACAGCTAACACATTGGCTCCGATAAAAATCTTTCTGCCCCTGCTCACCTGCCGCCCGCCATTGCGCCGCCTGCTCCCTCAATCCAGCGCGATCCAGAACCGCGGCATAAGCGATCTGCGCCAAAAAATACCTGGGATTTCTGCGGCCCAACGTCTGGTCCAGGATGCGAAGCCCGTTGCCCATGTCGGCCAGCGCCTTCTCGATGTTGCCAGACTCCGCGTAAGCTCTGCCGCGGAGCATATAGTCCCACCCGATCTTCCAATGCCTCTCGCCATAGATCCGTTTGCTAAGTTCCAGTGAGCGTTCATAGCCCGCGACCGCCGCAGAAGGATGTCCCTGCGCTCGCGCCAGCCATGCCTGCGTTACATAGATAAAGGCCAGGTCGTCATCGCTCAGGTCGTGAGTCAATTTCATTTCCTCGTCTACGCTCTGCAAACATTTCTTGGCATTGGGGATCCGGTTTTGCGCAAGCGCCAACCCCGCAAGGTAGGTGAGAGACTGGGCAGTGCCCACGTGGTCGCCACTTTGCTGGAATAATAACAGTGCCTTCCTCCACATCTTCCCCGCAACCTCCGTTTCCCCGCTGTCGTTATAAAGCTCCCCGTAGTTCAGCAAGGCCGTGGCATAATCGGCCACGAATTGCGGTTCCGGCCCAAGAATCTGAAGCGAGCGCTCGAAAGCATTCTGTGCCTCCAACAATCTTCCCTGCTGCGTGTAGACGACGCCCAGCACGATCCAGGCTCTCCCAAGTTCGGCGCTGCTCGAGTGGCCCGAGTCGATAAGTTCCTTTGCGATGGCAATGGCTTTATCAAACTGCCCTTGTCTTTCAAAGACATATGCCTCGTGTAGCGTCCCCTGCGGATTCACTTGCGTCCAGAGCTGCGCACCCGCCAACGCCACCATAAGCAGAACTTTCTTGATAGGTTTCATGCCCACAGAATGAGTACAAGACCGAAATCAATCCAGCCAAACTCCGCCAGCCCCCACATTCCTGCAGGGAGCCCCAGACTTCCTGCCGGGAAACTCCGCTCAGGCCCGTCAGATTCGCAACAGGTTTATAATCTCCAAAGCGGTACCGTATGCCTGATACTGACCAACTCAAAAAGAAACTGCAGGAAGAAGTCGACGCGCTCGAGCACGAACTGGTGCACGAGCTGCCTAAAGAGATCAAGCGGGCCGCGGCTCTCGGCGACCTCAGCGAAAACGCCGAGTATCACATGGCCAAGCAGCGCCAGGAGTTCGTCAAGGCGCGCTTTCGCCAGCTGGGCAAACGCCTGGCCGATCTCTCGCTGACCAACATGAACAACATCCCCAAGGACAAAGTGGGGCTGGGTTCCACCGTCAAGGTTTACGACAGCTCAAAGAATGAAGAGATCGAATACAAGCTCGTGACGAGCGAAGAGTCCGATGTAGGGGCGGGAAAAATTTCGACCACGTCGCCCATAGGCCGCGCTCTGCTCAATAAGAAGGTTGGCGACGAGGCCACCGTGATCACGCCCAACGGCAAGCGCGAACTGGAAATCCTGAGTCTGACCACCATTCACGATGAAGCCGAGTCCGAGAAGGCGGGAGACTGATGTCTGCCTCTTCTTCGAACAGGAGCTGGACGAGTGCCTTCGGACGCGCCTGCGGCGTGTTGCTCGATACCATCGTCCGCTGGCTCGCGCTGTCGCGCATCAACCCCAACGTTCTGACCTTCATGGGCCTGGTGGTGAATACCTGGGCTGCGATTCTGTTCGGCTCTGCCACGGCCTTGACCCAGCGCCGATTGTTCTTCTACGCGGGTCTGGTGATCATCGGCTCAGGCTTTTTTGATCTGGTGGATGGCGCGGTGGCCCGCGCCAACAACCGGGTTACGCGATTCGGAGCGTTTTTCGATTCCGTAGTCGACCGCTACAGTGACGCCTCGCAGTTCCTTGGCCTGCTAATCTTCTACGCGCGTGGCGATCGCTTCTTCTATGTCGTGCTCACTGCCTTCGTGATGGTCAGCGCCATCATGGTGAGCTACACGCGAGCCCGCGCCGAATCGCTGATTGGATCCTGCCGCGTGGGCTTCATGGAACGTCCGGAGCGGCTCGTCCTGGTGATTATCGGCGCACTCTTCAACCGCATGGCGCCAGTGCTGTGGGTGATCGCAGTGCTGTCGACCCTGACCGTGATTCACCGCATGCGCTACACCTGGACCCGCACCCAGGATCCGCCCTTTGGTGCCAAGGCAGGACAAGCAGCGTAACCCGCCCGTCGGTAGTGGGTCCGTTTGAAATTCACAGGGGCCAAATTGGGGGCTTTACGAGCAAAGCCACTTGTCTCCCCTCTCGCATAATTGGTATCGGGTTTGGAAGTTGACATTGGGACAGGTGGTCCTCCGTGATCTTGAACGCATTCCCCTCACAAGCGTTCTTTAGTTCCTTCGCTTTTCGTCCGACTGGAACGATTACCGCTACTTGCTTATTAGGATGCATCTTTTTTAACAGATTGATTGTGGGGACTTGATCGCTGTCGGCGGTGAGTAGAAGCAATTTGTCGTACTGTTCGGATAGGCCGTTCATCGCCAAGGCTATATTCACATCTGTCTGTTTTTCTACGTTGATTTCAAATTCCTGCTTGCAGGCGGCACGACACGGCACGGTTTTTCGCTTAAATTCTCCAAGGGTAACGTTGACACCCATGAGCTTCTGGGCGCTGATGTAAGTCTGATGACGGAGCTTCTTTGCATCATCCCAAGTCGGCAGTGTCGTAAAATATTCGACACTCACGAGTTCTTCGGTCTTAGGCGCGACAAAACGTTTAACCAGCGATGTCAGGCAGAGCCACTTGTATTTCTGGTATCGGGCGCGATCCGCATCATCTTTTCCCCCGTCAAATCGCTCAAGGGAGTGATACAGATTAAACCCGTCAATCAGTGCGATAACCCTTGTTTTATGCTGGTTACCCTCGATTACTGGCGCGGATTCCACTTGCAACTTTTCTATTGACATCGCATCCAATCCGTTAAATACTTCTACAGTCAACCCCATGGAACCACGGTTTCATGGCCCCCAGTTCTCTCGGGAACTGGGATTTCTTTTCTAACCCTCTCGCACCATCCACGGCACGAATGTAATGCAATTGTTAGTACAAGTCAAGCTTTTTTCTTGACATGTACTGCAATATGTAATACATTTCTTGCTGTGAACAGGCTATCTACAGAGCGCCGAGCGCAGATTCTAAGCCTGATGGTAGAGGGCGTCTCCCTTCGCGCTATCAGCCGACTCACCGGCACCGGCAAGAATACCCTCGCAAGGATGCTGGCGGAGTTCGGCTCCGTCTGCGCGGACTACCACAACAAAGCGGTGCGGAATGTCCGCGTGCGCCGTCTCCAGTGTGACGAAGTGTGGAGTTTCGTGGGAGCCAAGGCGAAGAACACCACTCCAGAAAGGAAAGCCGAAGGATGGGGAGACACTTGGACTTGGACGGCAATAGATGCTGATAGCAAACTCTGCATCTCCTATCTTGTTGGCGGCCGCGATCTGGGATGGGCGAAAGAGTTTATGGAGGATTGCGCTAGCCGCATCCGTGGGCGCGTGCAAGTAACAACAGACGGGCACAAGGCATACCTTGAGGCCGTCGAAGGCGCGTTTGGCATGGATGTGGACTATGCGCAGTTGCAAAAGATTTACGGAGCACCTTCGGATGAAGAAACGCGACGCTATTCCCCGGCGCGTTGCATCGGTAGCGACATGAAAGTTGTGAGCGGCAATCCCGACCCAAAGCACATCTCTACCAGCTACGTCGAACGGCAGAACCTCTCAATGAGAATGGGGATGCGCCGCTTCACGCGGCTAACGAACGGATTTTCAAAGAAAATCGACAATCACATCGCCGCTGTAGCGATCTATTTCATGCACTACAATTTTTGCCGCATCCATCAGACTCTCAGAATCACCCCAGCGATGGCCGCTGGTATTACAGATCATGTCTGGTCTGTCGAAGAAGTGTGCGGCCTTGCGCAACTTCTTCCTGTAAATTCCTGCCGAGCAACCGAACGAATGATGGTTGCCAAAGCACTTGGAGAAAGTATGCCCTTGGGAAACCGCCATGAAGCCTAAAAGTGAAATCCTGCAAATCCGTGTTACAGATTCAGAGAAGGAAGGCTTTGAATTGGCTGCCATGCTCGCCGGAATATCCCTATCGTCTTGGGTCCGAGAACGCCTCAGACTCAATGCGATTCGAGAACTAGAGAGCGCCGGTAGACGGGTTCCCTTTGTGCCTGAGATCCCAATGGGAGGGAAGCTCTGATGGCAGATGTTAGAGCACAAATCGCATTCCAAGAGTTTGGGATTGCAGGTGTGTTGAGGCAGTACAGACTAGAAGTTCCACCGAACCAACGAGAGTATTCGTGGACGGATAAACAAGTAGTCCGCCTCTTTGAGGATCTAACTAAGGCGATTGATACCGATCCGGCAGAGTACTTTTTGGGAACAATCGTGACAATTTCCCGTTCGCATGAAGTCTTAGAAGTCGTGGATGGGCAGCAACGCCTAGCAACCACCGCAATACTTCTATGCGAGATACGTAACTACATCAGAACCACAGAAAAACTAATCGCAGAACGTATCGACAATTTGTTCCTCACGGAGATTGATCCCGACAGGCGGGAACGCACCAACAAGCTCACCCTCAATTTGGACGACAACGAATTTTTTAACCTCATGATCGCTGCTGAGAACGATGCCCAGCGGCCACAGCCTAGTCAGTCGTCACACTTCCTGATAAAGGAGGCGTTTACTGAGGCCCGAAAACAGGTGAAGAAAATAGTCGCTGGGCTGAATAAGAAGGATCATGGCGACGCTCTTAATCGATGGGTGAGATTTCTGGAACATGGCGTCCAGATTATTTTGGTGAGAGCGCCTACAGGTGCGAATGCCTACCGGATGTTCGAGACTCTGAATGATCGGGGACTGAGAACGAATCAGGCTGACTTGGTGAAGAACTATCTTTTCCAGCAGTCTGACAACCGCCTTACGGAAGCCCAACAGAAGTGGACGCGGATGCGAAGTACCTTAGAATCTCTGGAGGAAGAGGATATTACGGTGACGTTCCTTCGGCAGGCAATGATTGCGATACAGGGTCACCTGCGCGAAAGCGATGTCTATGAGGCAGTCCAGGTCAAGGCCAAGGGGCCGCAAAGCTCCATTCAATTCCTTATGTCTCTGGAAACTCTGGCGATTTCATACGTCGCTATATTCAACCCAGAAAATGAAAAGTGGAATGCGTATCCGGATTCAATCAGGAGGGCGATTCAGACTCTTAACCTGTTGAACATTCGCAGTATGCGTCCGCTAATGTTGGCGGTAGCTTCGCAATTTAGTGAGAAGGAAGCCAGCGAAGCGTTCCGCATGTTTATCAGTTGGGGTGTGCGGTTAATCGTCGCTTCTAGTACCAGCCGGGGTGCTGTTGAGGAACCTCTTGCAGAAGCAGCACATCAAGTATTTACAGGTGCCATCGTTGATTCGGTTTCACTCAAGAAGGAAGTGGCTAGCATTATTCCGGTAGATGAAGAGTTTAAAAAGGCATTTGAAATTGCAACGGTGTCCAAGGCTGCGTTCGCTCGATACTATCTCCGCTCACTGGAAATGGCGGCCAAGAACGAGACAACGCCGTGGTTTATTCCGAACGATGACAGGCAAACGATAAATCTGGAGCACGTTCTGCCTGAAGAGAAAGAGGGGAATTGGCCTCAATTCGATGACGAAACAGCGAAGATTTACGTCAAGAAGATAGGGAACTTGGCCCTTCTGCTTGCCAAGAGCAATTCCGACTTGAAGAGTTCGGATTTCAAGGCAAAGAAGGCAGTTTACAAGCACAGCCCCTACGAACTGACGCGAATGATCTCTAGGGCTTCCGAGTGGACGAAGGAGACGATTGGCGCGAGACAGAAGGCTTTGGCAGAGCTTGCTCTGCGCGCTTGGCCTCTATAACTGACTCGTCATCTCTAGGCGTTTGGCCTGTCGCCATGTCCCCAACGAGTTTTGCTAGTTCCATCGGGTCGGTGGGGCGTTTCGGCTTCTTTGCTTTCATGGGGCCGATGTTAGCACGGCGACCCGACGACAATCACTGCCTGTGGAAATCAAATGGACCCACTACCCGCCCGTCCTGTTTCTTGACCTCTTCACAGTGCTAGACTATCCGGTCATTTCACTTCCTTCTGAGAACATTTTTGCCGACTGACCCTGTACTCGTACTGCACGGCGGCGCCTGGGCCATGCCAGATGACATGGTGGAGGCACACCTACGTGGCGTGCGCAACGCACTGGCGGCTGGCTGGCGGGTTTTGGAGCGTGGCGGGAGTGCGCTCGACGCCGTCGAGGCAGCCGTCCTCATCATGGAAGATGACGAGACCTTCGACGCCGGCCGTGGGAGTTTTCTGAATCGCGATGGCAAGGTGCAATTGGATGCGCTAATCATGGACGGCGCGACGTTGCGGGCTGGCGGTGTCGGGTGCGTGGAGCGGTTGCGGAACCCGGTGCGTGCGGCACGGAAGATTTTGAGTGAGAGTCCGCATGTGTATTTTGTGGGCGAAGGAGCGGAGCGGTTTGCGGCCGAGCATGGCGTTGAGCTGTGCCGGAATGAAGAGTTAGTGATTGCGCGCGAAGTAAAGCGGTTGCGCGAATATCAGGCGAAACAGGCCGGGAGTGGACCCGCGAAGGACGGAAACGACTTGTTCGCGCCGGAGATTTCGCATGACACGGTGGGCGCGGTAGCGCTCGACCGTGCGGGCAACGTTGCGGCAGCTACTTCTACGGGCGGGACGTTGAACAAGGCTCCGGGGCGGCTAGGGGATTCGTCGCTGATCGGATGCGGCTGTTATGCGGATAATTTGAGTGCAGCGGTTTCCACTACCGGTTGGGGCGAGCCGATTATGAAGCTGGTGCTGGCCAAGTGGACGGCCGATCGCGTCGCAGCGGGGAATTTGCCGGAGTGGGCGGCGCAGGAAGCGATGAATTACCTGAAGCAGCGATTGAATGGCCATGGTGGCATCATCGTGCTGAACGCGCAGGGGCAGGTTGGGATCGCGCACAATACGCCACGCATGGCTTGGGCCTTTAAGACAGCTAAAGAAGAAGCAGCCGGCATCGAGCGCATGAGCTAGCCTCACGTGAGAAATCCTACTGATCCCGCCCAAATGTCTTCGATCGCAAGTTGGTCGCGGCGCAGGTTTTGGCAGTTTTGCTTTCGCCGTGTTACGAAATCCGAACAAACACGGTGAGTTTCCACCCGGCGAGACGGGCAGACGTTGCGCGAACTTCCGATCACGATAGCGGCACTTCCCTTTACTGTAGCCTGGTTCAGCCTGTTCTGAAATCGTAACAAGCGACGGCCGGTCAAGATTCTTGCACTATTCATGACACAGAACTGCACGTCCTGCTATGATGTCGGGCACTTGGAGGCGCGTCATGCTCCCCGCCGGTAAGAGCCTTCGTACTCTGCGAGAGAAACTCGGGTTGACCATGCGCGACGTCGAGACTTCCAGCGCGCGCATGGCGGAAAAGTATCGTAACGAGGAATTCTCCATTCCTCCGAGCCGCTTGTCCGATATTGAAACCAAGAACGTTTTGCCCAGCATTTTCCGCCTTTATACCCTGGCGGTGATCTACCGCCGCGACCTGCGGGAACTGCTCTCTTGGTACGGCGTCGACATGAACAACATGGCAAGCGATCTCGGCATGATCGCTCCGCCAAAGTCACACGTCTCCGAAGCGCTCTCCGGACTGTCTTCAGTGCAAATGCCGGTCCGCATGGATCCAGCCTTTGATCAGCAACGCACCTCCAACCTGGGGCGGATGGTGGAACAGTGGGGTCTCGTTCCGTTAGCCTATCTGGCTCAATTCGCTCACAGCGATTTCACCTACGGATACATCGGCCACCAGGATTTCACCATGTATCCGATTCTTACGCCCGGCAGCTTCATTCAGGTGGATGAGACCAGGAATAAGGTCGTGGAAGGTGCGTGGCGCTCCGAGTATGAACGCCCCATCTACTTCGTGGAAACCCGCGATGGACACACGTGTTGCTGGTGCAGCATGCGTCGCGATGACATCATCCTGCAGCCGCATCCCTTGTCACCGGTTCCGATCCGGGTTCTGCGTCATCCTCAGGAAGCCGAGATCATCGGCCAGGTTGTGGGGATCGCTATGAAGCTGACGGAGTGGCAGCCTTTCGGTTCTTCTCCAGGCTCGAAAGCGCAACCAGCACTGAATTAAGGTGACGGGCGGAGGGCGCATCCTGCGGTGAGGGAAGCAGCGTGCTCAATTGTTCGCGCATGCCGTCGACGTAGGCCCCTGCCGTTTGCTCATTGTCCTGGCTTGACTCGCGCAAATCTTCCACCAGGTCCGCTATCGGGGTCCGCAGGACGGTGGACAATACCTCGGTGTGAGCCGCCTTCAGCGCGCGCTCCGACGACTCCTCCCCATGCACCAGCGACATGCCCCAGTGCAGGTACCCACCCTCGCGGCGGCGCAGGGAGCCTAGATAGGCCAGCTTCGCCAGCAACCCGGAAACGGCAGCCAGCGTGGTTTCCCGAAGATCCTGCAGGGCGGATTTCAGTGTCATCTGGTTACGATTTCTGTTACGAATTCCGAACAGTCCAAGGCCCAAAGTGATCTATCCAGCCGGGCTAGGGCCATGAAAGTATCACGGTTCGATTTTCCAAAACAAGGAGAAAACAACCGTGAAACGCTCGCTACTCGTCGTTGCAGCAGCCCTGATGTTCCTCAACACTTTGGTAATCCCTACCGTCGCTCATGCGGACGGAACCCCCGTTGGTACCAATTGTGGCGGAACAATCGTGTGCAAGCCGTGATTTTGAATAGCGTTACGAAAACCGGACACGATTGCGACTCGCCATTGTCGCCTGCAGCAAGTCGCGGTATAGTGCCGAGCTACGGCCATGCTGCAGGCGCACTCATTTCTCTGGCATTATCTCTGGGTTGCGCCCAATCTTCTTCTGCTGGTCCTCGCTGTCCTGATCTGGCGGCGCAAGCTTCACCAGCAGTTCCCGGTCTTCCTGATTTTTGCCCTTGTGACTGCGATTGAACAATTTACGCTTTACGCCGCCGATGTAATCCCGTCAGTCAGCGGCGAGACCTTCTGGTACGTCTTTGGGCCGGTTTGCTGGTTGAGGCTCTCGTGAAGTTCGCCCTGATCGGCGAGATATTCGGTCGAGTGTTTCGGCCAGTATCCTTCGTTGGCCAAGCTGGGCAGATCGCTCATCAGCGGAGTGGGCGTGCCCTCGTGTTGTGGCGACGGTCGCTGCAGCCTACACGCCGAGGGACAACACTCATTGGTTCATCTCCGGCGCCGCACGTTCTTGAGCAAACGATCTACCTGATCGAATGCGGGCTGATTTTCTTCCTCTTCTGTGTTTGCGGCTTACTTCAGGCTGCAGTTGGAGCCGTTTGGCCTTTGGCATCGCGCTGGGGTTGGGCATCTCAGCCTGCGTACATCTCGCGACTTGGGCACTCATGGCCGGACGGGGCTCTCTGGCATATAGCGCATCCTCCTCGATTTCCTGAACATGGCCACGTATCACGTCTGCGTTCTGATCTGGTTTTATTACCTCCTCGTCCCCCGGAAGAGTTTTCACAACGTCCGCGGTTCCTCGCCGCCTGAGCACAATCTCGACATCTGGAACCGGGAACTGGAGCGTCTACTACAACAATGAATCTGGCCATCGTTCTCGTCATCGCCGCTGTTGTTGCGCTGGGCAGTGATTTTGCGCCTGGCCGTTTCCCGAAGCCTGCAGGCCAAGGCAAGCGCCAGCCTGGCCGCGAACGATCCGTCCGATCGATATCGAAGCCTTCCGCAATTTGATCAACCCTGCCGAGGACGACTACTTGCGGCGCCGTTTGCCACCCGCTCAGTTCCGCATGGTCCGGCGGGAGCGTTTGCGCGCCATGGCGGCTTACGTTCATGTAGCGGCAAGCAACGCCGGCGTGCTGGTGCGGGTGGGCGAAGCCGCTCTGGCCGGCGGCGATCCGCGAATTGCCGAGAGCCGCGCACCAACTGGTGGATGACGCATTGCTGCTCCGCCGCAATACCACCGTTGCGCTGGCGCGGATCTATCTGGCTTTGGCCTGGCCCAACTCCGGGTTCGCCGCCGTGCGCGTGGTCGACCGTTACGAGCAACTGAGCGGCGCAGCCATGCTCCTGGGCCGGCTGCAGAATCCGGCCGTCCCGGTTCGCCTGTCCGCGCTACTCTAGTCATGTGACGTGGATCACAGACAGCTGTGCATTGTTCGTGAGATCTTCTTCTCGGCGTCGCCGTGCCTGGCCCACAACCGTCGGGTTAACTTGCGCACTACCCCCGCTCATTCCCGCCTTGTTTTCGTCTACCCTTTATGGTGTAAAAACCAGCGGGAACCTGCCTGCCGCAAGATCCTGTGCGTATTTCTCGGCCCAACCGGCCGCTGGAGTTGTTTCTGCCGCCACCATCGACTGTGGCGGAGTCAAGGGAGACTCTATGATCCGCACGATCTACGCAGCAGTAAAGATTCCGACAGTCTCCTGAAAATTTGTCTTCGTCTCACTGCTTCGTTCTCCTGCTTTCCTCCATCGGCTTCGGACAGGGCGGCGTCGCCACGGGCGACCTGCATGTCACCGTGAAGGATCCCGAGCGGCAATCTTGTGGTGAACGCCACGGTTACGGTGAGCGATGTCGCGAAAGGTCTGGAACGCACCGCCACGGGCGACGGACAGGGCGGCTACAGTGCTCGACTGCTGCCTCCGGGCACGTACACGGTCACGGTGGAAGCATCGGGCTTCGGCAAGGCGGAAGCCAAGGATGTGAGCATCACGGTCGGCGGACTGGTGGAGCTTCCAGTCGCGCTGGCGATCGCCACGGGCAGAGAAGTGGTGGAGGTCAGCTCTCAGGCGAGAATTGGTGGAGACCTCGCGCACCTCGACCACGGATACGATTGGACAACGCCGCATCGACAATCTCCCAATCAACGGCCGCAACTACATCAATTTCACTTTGACGGATTCTCAGGTGGTACGCGACAACGCTCCGAACACCGGCGCCGCGCCGACTTCCGGCCTGAACATGAGCGGCCAGCGAGCGCGCTCCAACCTGGTGAACGTGGATGGCGCCGATGCCACTGATAACGCCACTGAACGGAGTTCGCTCCACCGTCTCGCAGGAAGCGGTGCAGGAGTTTCAGATCATCACCAACAATTATGCCCCGGAGTACGGGCGCGCTGCCGGCGGTGTTGTGAACATCATCACGCGCTCGGGATCGAATGATTTTCACGGGGACGTCTTCGGCTTCCTGCGCAACCGGAATTTTCAGGCAGTGAATCCTTTCAGCACGGTTTCCAATCCGGCCTACACCCGCGTGCAAGCCGGAGCAGCTTTTGGCGGGCCGATAAAAAAAGACAAGACGTATTACTACTTCTCCTACGAAATTACGCGGCGGCATGAGACGGGCTTCTCCGATATCGGCGCGAATAACTTCGGCACTGGTTCCCTTTGACACCACTCAGCGTCGGGTTGCCTTTCGGGACCTTGCAGCTCACGCCGCGACCAGGTCGGCTTCCTCACCAATCCGGAAACGCTGGCGACCGAGGCTATTAGTCCCGCCTTTCTGACGGGAGTCGAGGACTATGCCGTTCTTACCGGCGCGTCCTCGGGACAGGCAATCCAGGGAACTTGGCCAACGGCACTCGTGCAGGGTGCGACTGGCGGGCTGCTCTCGAATTGGGCCGGTTTTCCAACAACGTGCCCGCCTGGAAGCGCGTGCGCTCCGGTGCCCGCGTCGTATCAAACGCTGGCGTCGCAGATCGGGAAATTTTCCCGTCTTTGAAGGAACGAGCCTCTACTCGCTGCGCATCGATCACAACATCAACTCGAACAATCGCCTGATGCTGCGCGCTCAACGTGAGCCCCAGTACGATTACGGGAATCGAGGTCAGCGGTGAGGACCAGCCCTTCGGGCAGAACGCGTACTCCCGCACTTCGGAGCAGACCTACCGCGATGTCGCCGGAGTTCTGAAAGACACGTGGACCATCGGCAACAACAAGGTGAATGAATTCACCTTTCAATACGCACGCCGCGGCCTGTCGTACTTTTACAACACGCAGATCCCGGCGGGTCCGACCCGGCCATCAACATTCCTGGCTACGCTTACTTCGGACGCGAGCCTTACTCCTATATCGAGCGCATCGAGCAGCGTTATCAGTTCACTGACAACTTCTCCTGGACCATTGGCCGCCACGACACCAAGTTCGGCGGAGACTTTCAACTACATCGGAACCAAGGCTACCTTTACCGTGAATTATGGCGGTGTGTACGATTTCGGCAGTTTCGGTTCCGCCAATCTGGGTTTCGTCTCGCCCGATCCCCAGATGATCCGTTCCCAAACCTTTCAGCAGTGCAGGCATACGGCGCAGGCTTGCCCGGCGACTTCATCCAGGGCTTCGGCAGTCCCAGCGACTCATTCCCCAACAAGCCGCTGGGAGTCTTCTGGCAAGATTCGTGGCGGGTTCGCCCTAACGTCACCCTCAACTATGGCCTCCGCTACGATATTGAGTTCCCGCCGCAGTTCAAGTCTCCGGGCGCGCTGGCTCTTGCCGCCTATAACTAACTGGGATTGCAGAAAGGGATTCAGACCGATACCAACAACATTCAGCCTCGCTTCGGTGTCGCCTGGGATCCAAAAGGCGACGGCAAGACGGTACTTCGCGCTTCTTACGGCATGTTCTACGACCACCCGCTGCTGGGTCTTTATTTCCTGGGCGATGCTTCCGATGGCTCCACCAGCGGACAGCTGGCCTTCGGTGGTACTGGACTTTGCAGCATTCCCGCCGGCAGCAACTCCTACTTCGCAATCTCAATGCAATTCCCGATTTTCCAAGGTTTGCCGTCAACTCAACCACGGGGCCTTGTGCCGTCTCCAACAATCCGGCGGTCACGAGCGCACTCGGATATCTGCCCAACCAGCAGCAATTCCAGGCTCATCAATTTTCCGCAATCGGAGTTCCTCAACCAAAACTATCTGAATCCTTCCTCTTTTCTGCCGCTGGCCTTCCAGCCCTTTGGCTATCCGCAGGCAAAGAATTTTGTTTACGCTTATTCGCAACAGGCAAACTTCAGCATTGAGCGTGATCTGGGCGGAGGCTTCGCTCTGAATCTGGCGTACAACTTCAACGGTGGACGCCATCTCAATCGCCCCATCAATGCCAGCTCCGATACGAGGCGATCTGATGGTGGCAAATCTACAATGCGGCCTTGACTATCTTAGGCATTCGTTGCCACGATCGGTGAACCATCCGATCGGCAGCGGCCCCGTGTCAGCGGCTTTACTCCATGCGGGCGTTCCGGTGGACAGCCTTGGTCTCCGGCCGCGCTCATGAATTTCTTCCGCCCGTGTGGAGTGAATCCTTCGATTGCCATCGCTTGACTGCGGCCGGTGCCGGCGCGTGTGTGGGCCTGTACGACTTTCATGGTTTTCTGCAACATCGGGCTACAGTACGCCGGCTTCAATACCAACTGCAATCCTCACCACGCTCGCCGGCTGCGTTCCCTTCGGCGACATGGACGCCAACTATTCCAACGGCAGTTCGGTCTATCACGGCTTCAGCGCCAATCTGCGCAAGCGCTTCAATAGCCACTACGAATTCCTCGCGTCCTACACTTGGTCGCACGCGATCGACGACTCGACCGATCTGCAATCCACGCTCACCCCGCAGGACAGCTACTATCCCTGCCCTCGATCGCTCGAACTTCGCTGTTCGACCAGCGGCATCGCTTCGTCTTCAGCGGCGTCTACCAGACGGGCAAACTTGGCGGCAACGGTTTCGGCAGCAAGCTCTTCAGCGACTGGACTTTTGCTCCCCTCATCGAGTTCGCTCCGGACGGCCGTTCAACATCCTCACCGGCAACGATGACAACCTTCAGCTATCGTCTCTAACCGGCCGGCCCAACACCTTCGTCAACCCGGCCTGCACCGCTCGCGGATTCCCGTCCTTTTCGTCGAAGTATTCTCCCACGGGAGTCTTCCAGGAGCCCTGCATCTGCCGTTCTCAACGGACGCCACCCTGCTGCAACTCGACGGCAACCTGGGCCGCAACGCCGGAGTTACGCCCTGGACCGTCTTCGACGATATGCGCATGGCCAAGCGCATTTATTTCGGCGAGCGCTTCAACATGGACTTGATCGCCGATATGTTCAACATCGCGAATAAGTACAACGTCTGCCGCCGTCAGCCCGCTCTTTACCAACGCCGGCCAGGCCACGGCTGCCTACGACCCACGGCAGTTCCAGTTCGCGATGAAATTCAACTGGTAAGTCTCTCCGATCAATCGGCCATCAGTTGGATTCCGCGAGTCGTAATCCAGATTCCGCTCGCGTGTCTCGCCGAAACCCGAGAGCCCGAAGCCCGTTTCGGTGTTACACTTTCCCTTCACCCATCCTTGGCGCTTGCCCGGAGTTCGTTCCCCAATGTCTCAACCCTAACTCCCACCCCGCGGACCCGTCTGGTCCGCGAAGCTGATCGCGCTGTCTACGACCGCGAAGCCGTCTACCGCATTCTCGATGAAGGCTTCCTCTGCCATGTCGGCTTCGTCGCCGACGGACAGCCATTTGTGATTCCGACTTCCTACGGACGCAAAGACGCGAACCTCTACATTCACGGCTCCGCCGCCAGCCGCATGCTGCGCAAATGAAAGAAAGCGTGCCGGTCTGCATCACCGTCACTCTGCTCGACGGACTCGTGCTCGCACGCTCGATCTTCAATCACTCGATGAATTACCGCTCGGTGGTTGTCCTGGGAAAAGCGACTCTGGTCGATGATCCGGCAGAAAAACTCGAAGCCCTGCGCCTGCTCTCCGAGCACATTCATCCCCGGCCGCTGGGCTGACCCCGCCAGCCTAACGAGCGCGAACTCAAAGCAGACGTCCGTGCTGCGCCTGCCGATCGAAGAATTTTCCGCGAAGGTCCGCGAGGGTCCAGCCATCGACGATGAAGAAGATTATTCCTTCCCGACCTGGGCGGGAGTGGTTCCGCTGGAGATGATCGCAGGCGAGCCCGATTGACAGATTCGCAGCTTGGTCCCGCGCAGAAACGTCCCGGACACTATGCGAAAACACTATTCCGCGAAGAGCGGTTAGCAGATGCACATGCTTGACTCGCCTCTCAGGGAATCAGCAGCAACTTCCCCGCCATCTTCCGGGCTTCCATGTCGCGGTGAGCCTGCGGCGCTTCCGCCAGCGGATACGTCTTCGCAATCCGCACCTTGAGCTTGCCCTCGGCGATCATGCCGAACAGCGCGCTGGTGCGCGCCAGCAATTCCTCGCGAGTCGCGGTGAAATGCGCCAGCGTGGTCCGCGCCATGTACAGCGACCCTTTTTCCGACAGCTTCGCCGGATCCACCGGAGGCACCGGCCCGCTCGACATTCCGTAGAGCACGAGCATCCCGCGCAGGCGCATGACGTTCAGATTTTTCTCGAATGTCGCCTTGCCCACGCCGTCGTAGACCACTTCCACGCCCTTGCCGCCGGTCAGCCGCTTCACCTCGGTTTCAAAATCCTGCCGCGTGAAGACGATCACCTCATCCGCGCCCGCTTCGCGCGCCAGCCGCGCCTTCTCCTCGCTCGAAACCGTGCCAATCACCCGCGCCCCGATGGCGCGCGCCATCTGCACCAGCAGCAGCCCCACGCCGCCCGCGGCCGCATGCACCAGCGCCGTCTCGCCCGCCTTCAATTTGTGCGCATCGTTCACCAGATAGTGCGCGGTCAGCCCGTGCATCATCGCCGCAGCGGCCTGCTCATCGCTGATCGCCGCCGGCACGGGCACCAGATGCTCCTCGGGCGACACCACGTACTCCGCATACGATCCCAACACTCCGCTCCACGCCACGCGGTCGCCAACCTTCACCGTCTTCGCCTGCGCGCCCACCGCCGTGACCACTCCCGCACCTTCCTGCCCAGGGATAAACGGCAGCGGCGTGCGGAAGCTGCCATCGCGGAACTGGCCATCAATCGAGTTCACTCCCGCAACGGAAACCTTCACCACCGCCTCGGCGGCTTTCGGCTGGCGGAACCGGGAACCTCCTCGCGAGTTCCATCACCTCCGGCTCGCCGTGTGTTGCACACGAATTCGCTTTCATGGTTGTTCCTGGTAACGCAGCGCGAAGCGACTCGTCCGCCGACGCATCGCGGATGCTAACGACGGAATCTCCTGACCAATGCAAGCCCACACGCTGACCCCGCTACGGTATCAGCAGCAACTTCCCCGTCGTCTTCCGTCCTTCCAAGTCCCGATGCGCCCGCTGCGCCTCGGCCAGCGGATACGTATGCTCGATCCGCAGCTTGAGTTTTCCGGCAGCAATCATGCCAAACACCGCGCCCGACCGCGCCACCAATTCTTCGCGCGTCGCGATGTAGTTCAGTCAGCGAGGGCCGGGTCACGATAGAGCGATCCCTTTTGCGACAGCGCAATCAGATCAAACGGCGGCACCGCCCCGCTCGACCCGCCGAACAGCACCATCATCCCGCGCGGCCGCAGAACGTTCAGTCCCTTCTCGAATGTTGTCTTGCCCACCGAGTCGTAAACCACATCCACGCCCTTGCCGCCGGTCAGCCGCTTGGTTTCAGCTTCAAAATCGGCTTGCGTGTAAAGGATCACTTCGTCCGCGCCCGCCTCGCGCGCCAGCTTCGCCTTCTCCTCGGTCGAGACCGTGGCGATCACGCGCGCGCCAATGTTGTGCGCCATCTGCACCAGCAGCAGTCCCACGCCGCCCGCCGCGGCATGAACCAGCGCCGTCTCGCCGCGCTTCAGAGGATACGTGTCGTGCGACAGATAATGCGCCGTCATGCCCTGCAGCATGGCCGCGGCCGCCTGCTGATCGCTGACGCCCGGCGGAATCGGCACCAGCCGGTCGGCCGGCACTGCGGCATATTCCGCATAAGATCCCTGCAGCCCGCTCCAGGCCACGCGATCCCCCACCTTCACCGACTTCACGTCGGCGCCCACCGCGGTCACCACGCCCGCGCCCTCCTGCCCCAGAACAAACGGCAGCGGCGCCTTGTAGCGCCCTTCGCGGAAGTACACATCGATGAAGTTCACGCCCGAGGCGGCCAGCTTCACCACCGCTTCATTCGCCTTCGGCTGCGGAACCGGCAACTCCACCAGTTCCATCGCTTCCGGCCCGCCGACTTGTTTGACTTGAATGGCTTTCATGGTTGCCTTGGATTCGTCTCTCCTGAAGAAAAGATTCCGGCCAGAATCGGAAACGGGTTCTCAGCGAGTGCTCAGTTTCCGGTCGTCAGTAACGATCGAGCATCGTTCAGCATGATAGCTGGAGATACGGCGAGTACTGAGAACTCAGCTCGTTCTGCTAAACTTGGTCCGCTCCAGCCCGAAGGAGCCCTTCGTCATGGCCGAAAAAAAACCCCAGACCTTCGCCAATCCACTCCGCGCCTTGATCCGCTGTTTCACTTCTTCCTGCTTCCTGTCTTCGGGCTTTCCTGCTCGTGCCATTGATCCACTTTTTTGTGGCATCCCGAGTCTGCGACTCGGGCGTCCATGCGTTTCTGCTGATCCTGCTTGCCGCCGGCTGCCGTCGCTCTGGTATTCAAGATTCGACTCTACTCGCTCAAAGTGCAGGACCGCGTCATTCGCCTGGAAGAGCGGCTGCGGCTGGCTTCGCTTTTGCCCGAGCCGTTGCGCTCCCGCATTCCTGAGCTAACCGAGAGCAACTCATCGCCCTGCGCTTCGCCTCCGATGCGGAACTGCCGAAGCTGGCCGAGCGGGCGCTTAACGAAAAGCTGTCCCGCGGCGGATATCAAGAAAGCGATTCAGACCTGGCGTCCCGATTACTGGCGGGTCTGAAAGCGGCCCGGGCGACAACCAGGGCAGACAGCCCGTCATCCAACTCCTGGTCCGAGTGCGAGTTCCAGGTATCCCGGTAACGCGGGTCGGTGCCGAAAGTAATCGCGAGGCTCCGTTTCGGCGTTGACCCAAGGCCCACGGCGGGGTACGATTTTTGATAGAATTCAGCAGACTTTAACACCGGGGAGCAATCCGTATCTCATAGATAAATATGCGATTTGCAAAACTCCAAGATACGGATCTCGGCGCTGCGCTCTGCTGGCTCTTGGCAGCCGTCCTGCCAGACAGCGCAGAAGCCAGTTTCCCTGCTGCCGCCAGAAGCGCGCCCGCCCTGACCGCCGCCCGCTGCGCCCCAGCAGCCGGCCGTCAGCAAACCTGCCGCATCGGGCCGCAAGCATGCGCCGCCCAGAAGCCAGCCCCGGCCCAAGCCAGTGCAGCCCCAGACCATTCGAGACCGAAAGTCAGCCGAATCCCCATGCCACCGCCCGCTTCCGACCCGGTCGGCGATCTCGATCGCCAGGGTCGAAAAGGATTATCAGGCCGGACTCGACGCCTATCAGGCGGGCCAGACCGACGTCGCCAAGCAGGATTTCGACAACGCCTTTAACGCCTTGCTGAAAGCAATCTCGACGTCCGCTCCGACGATCGTCTGCAAAAAGAATTCGACCGCATCGTCGAGGGCGTCAACCATCTCGATCCCGGCAGCCTCGGCTACGCCTCCGATCTCCGAAGCCCAGAAAGTCCGAGCCCGCGCCTATCGATGAAACCAACGGCATCACTCCCTCCGCCGACGCCAACGTAAAAGCCAAGGCCCAGGCCGAAATCAAGTCAACCCACTCCGACCTGCCGCTGATGATGACCGACCAGGTCGCCGGCTACATCAGCTATTTCTCCAATCGCGGACGCGGCACCTTCGAGCGCGCCTTCGCCCGCTCCGGCCGCTACCACGACATGATGGTCTCGATTCTGAAACAGGAAGGCGTCCCGCAGGATCTGATTTACCTGGCTCAGGCCGAGTCTGGATTCCATCCCCTCGCCGTTTCCCGCGTCGGCGCCCGCGGCATCTGGCAATTCATGGCCAGCCGCGCCCGCGGTTACGGCCTGCAGCACAACCCGTGGGTCGACGATCGCCAGGACCCCGAAAAATCCACCCGCGCCGCCGCCCACCACCTGAAAGATCTCTATGCCCAGTTCGGCGACTGGTATCTCGCCATGGCCGCCTACAACTCCGGCCCCGGCACCGTGCAAGCCGCCGTCAAGCGCACCGGCTACGCCGATTTCTGGGAACTCTACCGCCGCAACGTTCTCCCCAAAGAAACCCGCAACTACGTTCCCATCATCCTGGCCATGACCATCGTGAGCCAAGAATCTGTCGCAATACGGCTTTGACGATGTCTCCATGGACGACCCGCGTCGCCTACGACACCGTAACCATCGACTACCCCGTGGATTTGCGGCTGGTGGCCGAGTGCGTGGACGCCACTCCCGCCCAACTACAGGACCTGAATCCCAGCCTGCTGCGCCTGACCACGCCGAGAGAAGGCACATTCGAGCTCCACCTGCCTGCCGGGACAAAAGATCAGTACCACACCGCCATCGCCGCCATCCCGCCCGATATGCGGCTGTGGTGGCGCTATCACAAGGTTCAGCCCGGCGACACCCTGGCTTCGCTTTCCCGTACCTATCGCGTCCCGGCCAAGTCCATTGCCGCAGCCAACCATCTCGACGAAGACCGCGACGTAAAGACTCGAAGCCGACGCCAAGTTGGTCATCCCGCTCGCGCCCGGCAAGCATCCCGCTCAGCGATACCGCCACCTACGCGCGCCGCATTACCCGCTACAAGGTTCACAAGGGAGACACCGTCGAAACCGTCGCCGAAAACTTCGGCGTCTCCGCCTCAGATGGTCCGCCGCTGGAACGGCCTGCCCCGCGGCTACAGCCTGCGCGGACAGGAAAGTGCTAGCCCTGCACCTGCCGGTTACGCCCAGCACGCGAAGCCGTCGCCGACCAAGCCAGCCGCGCGCCGCCCGAAGAACCACTCAAACCGCCAGCGCGAAGCCTCCCGCTGAAAACTCAGCCAGACGACTCCGACTCGGAAACTTCCGGCCAAGCCGCCGTGCTCCGCCACAAAGTGAAAAGCGGCGAAACCCTCTACTCGATCGCCACCACCTACAAGACCACCGTCGCCGCCCTCAAGCGCAACAACCGCAATGTCGCCGTCCTCCGCCCCGGCATGATCCTGATTGTCCAACCCAGCCGGTAGCTAAGCAGCCAGCCGCCGAGACCCGTCCACTTCCTTTTTTCGGTCTCTCCTCGTTCGAATCTTCTTCCCTTCCGCTCTCTCCTGTGGTAACAGGATAGGCAGGGTGGATGTGACCACGGCCCTTGCCGTCTGCACGCAACGTCGTGCTATAATCGCCCGCCGTTCCAGCATAAGTTTCTGGTGGTCTTTTAATTTCTCGTGCCCGGCAGCCTTGCGCAGCCGTTCCTGCGCCCGGAAGCCAAAACAAGATCAGGAGGAGCAATGACGTTCGACGATCCCACACTTTACGGCCGTGATGAAGAAGAAGAATTCGGCGACAGCGGCGCCTACAGCGAGTCGCTCGAAGAAGATTTCGAAGAGGAAGAAGAGGAGGAAGAAGAAGCCGGCGTGCCGGAACCCGCAATGAGTGAGCCGGTGATGCCCGCTCCGCCGCCCCCCGCACCCAGACCCGCGCTCCCGCCGGCGGCGGCGGCGGCCGCAAGCCCGCCGCGAAGAAGAAAGCGGCGAAAAAGAAGGCGGCTAAAAAGCCCGCCAAGAAAAAGGCAGCAAAAAGCCGCAAGAAAAGAAGCCGGCAAAAAAGAAAGCGGCCAAAAAGCCGGCGAAAAAAGCAAAGAAGAAAGAGCGAAGAAGCGCCGTCGCTAGAGTGAGAACATCCACTCAAGAACCGCGGCCCACGGGCCGCGGTTCTTTCTTGCGTTATACCGATTCTTGTTCACCAGGCCCGCGAGCGTTCAATCTGCCCGTGGCTCGGCGCGATTCTGCTCGACAGACCGTTGAATTACAGTCTTGAGCCGATCCTGATCGTCGTCAGCGAGCGCCACGAAGCGAAATGGTTGCAAGCTCCCAGGAGAGCGGACTCAACATCTCCGCCGAGCCCAGCACCATGCCGGCTCCAGTCAGAAACATTAATTTTGCGCTGGATCCCGTGTTCACCGGATGAGGCACCGAGAGTAATCCGCCAGTCAGAGAGACGACCTTCAATTTGCCTGAAACACGGCGGCCGTCGCCAAGTCGAAGCACCGCTGGAGTTCGCTCGGTAAAATGCACTCGCGTGGCCCGCGGAGCGGGCTGCGATTGAGGGAGGGACATCATTACATCAAGTATCTTCCCTAACCGACCCATTCGAGCAGATTACGGAAGGCCTTGTCCGCGGCCGGTTACGGTCCTTACTTCTTCCCTTCCACCGCCGCCCGGCACTTCCCATACAACTCGAGCAAATGCGTAGCGTACTCCTCAGGCTTCGACGCCGAACCTGTGCCTTGAAACCCTACGCCGGACGAAGTGGTCCGCCCATACCCTGTAGTCATCGCGACAAACTTCATCAGATCGAGCGCGATATCCTCATTGCGGCGCGCGCTCCGTGCGCACCTGGACCTTCTTCCATAAGTCCTTCTCCTGAACCGGAAATATAAGGAATTCCTTCGTCGTCTTCCATGTCTTCCATACTGCTCCCAAACAGATGATAGCAGGATCGGCGTTGTGCATCCTGCACGCGCCAGCGCTTTCCGCGCGTGCTCAAAACTCGGCGAAAGCTTCGCGCCAACTCAGTCGACGCTTGGCAATCGAAAATCCACTTCGCGCCGTGCGCCGCAGCCGGGACATCAGCCACACCGAACCCACGTAATAGAAACGGCGAAGAATAAAATCCCGGCGCCGGACGCGGAAATGTCACCGCCGCAACCGTATGGCCCAGAATCGTTAACAGGTCGTATGGCCCAGCCCGTTGAGAAACATGATGAGCGGCATAAGCCCACGCCAGCCGGCCGCAATCCGTCGCATGCCCCGCGCCGCCACCGGAGTCAGGCAAAACAGCACTCCGCAAACCACGATGAGTCGCAATCAGCCATTCGCGTAATGCGAACGCCCGGATCGGAAACCAACCCCAGCGCCCGTCGCAGAATGGTCACGGTCGGGTTGTACACGGCAAGAAAGCCGGTGGAGGCTTCGTCCACGATGTGCAGCGCGAACGCCACGCACAGCGCGAACCACGCACTGCCAAAACCCGACGCTGAAAGTGCAGGAGGTGCTTGCCATCATCGGATCGCCCTGTCACCACAATTCTCAACCACCGCCGGGCAATTGGCAATCGGAAATCCGCTTTCGAGCCTGCACGAATGACCGATGTCGGCACGATCTCAGCCATGGTATTTCCCGCTACCTGTTGCTGAATCTATCGCACGCAACGCGCCACTTCGCTCATCAGCGCCAGCAGGTTTCCCTCCGAGTCGCGGAAAAACGTCATCCATAAATCGTGCGTCGGCATTTTCGCGATCATGTGCGGCTCGTCCTCAAAATGCACTCCGCTTTCTTTCAGTTTGCCGTACGCCGCCTGAATGTCGGGCACGGAAAAATACAGAACCGAGCTGGGATGATCGAACTCCGGCTTCTCCGCCCGGTCCAGCATCAGCCGCACTCCGCCGCAATCGAAAAACGCCAGCCCCGGCGGCAGCCTTGAACAGCAGCTTCAGCCCCAGCTTGTCCTGATAAAAACCCGCCGCGCGTTCCACATCTTTTGCGTTGATGGCGATCTGGCCCAGCCGGGTAATTCCAATTCCGGTTGCGGTTGCGCTCATGTCCTTGACCTCCCGAGCAAATTAGTTAGCATAGCTAACTATATTCGATGACCGAAGTCAAGTCAAAAACGCCAAGCAAAACGTCAAGCCCGAAACGCCAAGACCGGAGCTATCGCGGCCCGGCCGAAACGCATCGCCGCCGCCGACCGCCTTCATTCCGCCGCCATCCACCTGCTGCGCCGCGTGCGCCAGCAGGATGTCGCTTCCGGCGTCGGCCCCGCGCAACTCTCCGCGCTGTCGGTCCTGGTCTTCGCCGGCCCGAAAACGCTCGGCGAACTCGCCGCCGCCGAGCAAGTCAAGCCGCCCACCATGAGCCGCATCGTCGCCGGACTGAAGCGCAGCCGCCTGGTTGAAATCACGCGGCGATCCGCACGACGCGCGCCGCATGCATATCCGGCGCCACCGCCAAAGGCACGCGCCTTCTCCAGCAAGGCCGCCGTCGCCGCATCGAATCCCTCGCGGAACATCTCAGCATCCTTACACCCGACCAACTCACCGAACTGAACCAGGCCGTCGAAATACTCAGAGCGTTGCTGCACACCATCCCGTGACGAGACCCATCCGCCGCAAGTCTATGTCATTGGCACTCTGAACCCACGACTGCCAGCCTCGAGCCCCGGTTTTCACCGCTTTTCCTTCGCCCCACAGCTTTTCCGTGCCGATATTTCGGCACTTTGTCCAACTCCATCCCCCTCACCCACTTGCCGCCAATCAACCATAGCTCTAAGGTGGTTTTCCGAGTTTTCCGAAATTTCCACAGTGTTCCGGTGAAAACGCAGTTGTGTTCCGACTGGAACATTCGGCGCAACATTCCGGCAGGAAAATTAAACTGCTCTCACCACCTGTGACCCCCGCCAGGAAACCTTAGGTCGATCCCTCAAGTGTTCCCCCGCCCCGCCGATGAAGCCTGAAGTCGAAGTCCTAAAGCGAAAACTAAACACCGATCTCGCCTCGGAGGCTCAAAAACAATGTCCCGCCCGTCAGCCACGTCACTGCAGCGTCGCGCCTTTTCATTTCTAACCTTGGCAATTTTCTTCTCGCTTCTTTCTTTCGATCTTCCCGCACGTCTTTGCGAAAGAACCCAGCCCGCGCCCGATCCCACGAATCCTCCGCTCACCCAACCTCCGTTCGTTCAGGTAAGAGACCGCATCACCAGCTTCATTGATGACGATCAACGGGTCACGCTGCGCGGCAACGTGCATCCCATGGCCCAGGCCCAATACGATGCGGGCGCAGTCGCGCCCGACTTCCCCATGGAGCACATGCTGCTCACGCTGCTGCCTGACTCCGACGCAGCAGGACGCCCTGAATCAACTTGTCGACGCGCAGCACAACCCCGAGTCTCCTTACTACCATCAGTGGCTCACGCCCGAGCAGTACGGCGAGCGCTTCGGCGTCTCCGACGCCGACACTGCCCAGATTGTCGAGCTGGCTGCAGGGCATGGCATGCAAGTGGAAGAGATCACCGCCGGCCGCCGCTCCATCATTTTCAGCGGCACCGCCGCGCAGGTGCAGGCCGCATTCCATACGGCGATTCATACCTACAAGATTGGCGATGAAGTCCATCACGCCAACGTGAACGATCCTGAAATTCCCGCGGCCCTGGTTCAGGTCGTGGGAGGCGTGGTCTCGCTGCACGACTTTCACAGCGAACCAATGCACGGCCCGGTCCGCAAGCCATCCCCTGACTTCAGCAGCGGCGGCGCGTACTACCTGGCCCCGGCAGACTTCGCCACCATCTACGACCTCAATCCGCTCTACCAGCAATCGATCAACGGCAACGGCCAGTCCGTAGCCATCGTCGCCCGTTCCAACATCAACATCGCGGACGCGCGCCAGTTCAGAACATCCTTCGGCCTTCCCGCCAACGACCCCCAGATCATCGTCAACGGAACCGACCCTGGCATCTGGAGTGCGAATGAAGAAACCGAAGCCGATCTCGACGTGGAGTGGTCGGGCGCCGTGGCCAAAAGCGCCACCGTCAAGTTCGTCGTGTCGAAGTCCACGAATTCGAGCGACGGCGTGGACCTGTCGGCGCAATACATCGTCAACCACAACCTTGCGCCCGTGATGAGCACCAGCTTCGGCCTGTGCGAAGCATGCGCTGGGTTCCTCCGGAAACAGCTTTCTCAACAGCCTGTGGCAGCAGGCGGCAGCGGAAGGCATCACCGTCTTCGTCTCCTCGGGAGACAGCGGCGCGGCCGGTTGCGATTCCGCCTCGGCCACAACCGCCACACACGGACGCGCCGTCAACGGCCTGTGCTCCACGCCCTACAGCGTTTGTGTCGGCGGCACCGAGTTCAACGACCTGTCCAACCCCACGCTCTACTGGTCGCCTTCGAACTACTTCCGGCACGCAGGCATCAGCGCTCAGCTACATTCCAGAAGTGGTCTGGAACGCAAGCGGTCCCGACTACGGACTGTGGGCGAGCGGCGGCGGCGCGAGCACGATGTATGCCAAGCCCTCCTGGCAAGCCGGCACCGGCGTTCCGGCAGATGGCAAGCGCGACGTCCCGGACGTAGCGCTCAGTTCCGCGGGGCACGACGGCTACCTCATCTACCAGAACGGCGAACTCTATGTGGTCGGAGGTACCTCGGCCGCTTCGCCATCATTTGCCGGCGTCATGGCGCTGGTGGTCCAGAACACCGCCGCACGGCAGGGCAATGCCAACGTTGTGTTTTATTCTCTGGCCAGCAAGCAGAGAGCAGGCGGAGCTTCGGTTTTTCATGACATCACGATCGGCAATAACAGCGTGCCGGGACAGACTGGATTCAACGCGACCGTAGGATACGATCAGGCGACCGGACTCGGCTCCATCGACGCTTCAGTCCTGGTCAATCACTGGGCCGACGCCACAACCCCGCCCTCTTTTCACGCAGCTGTTTCGGCGAATTCGCTCTCCGTTACCGACGGATCGAACAAGAGCCTCACCCTGAATGTTACGGTCAGCGGAGGCTTCAACGCGGCTGTGACCTTTTCGATAACCGGATTGCCCAGCGGAGTCTCTGATACTTTCACTCCGGCCATGCTGCCCTGCTCCGGGATCAGGCAGCAGCGTACTCAAACTCGCAGCAACAGGCACGGCCAAGGCTGGCACCTATGCCGTCACGGTCACGGCGACCAGTGGCGCAACGAAGCAACAGTTGCCGCTCTCGGTCATTGTTGTGCGCTAGCTGTCCCTGTGCTCCCCGCAGGGGGGCGAGGCGTGCCGAACTCCCTGCTGCACGCCGAAAGGTCCTCCCGCTGAGCCGACCTTTTGGCCTGCTCCCGCCGTCTCCGCGTAAGCGCTCCGCTGCAAACCCCAGCCTGTGGTTGACGCATCTCAATTGGCGCGCTTATGATTTTTGTTTGGCCCGAACCCTGTGCACGGCTTCGGGGAGCCGGCGCAGAATTATAGAAGTGAACTTATGGATAAGAAGAAGTTAGAAGCATTCAAGAAGCGGCTGGAGACGCGGCAGCAGGATCTGCGCCGCACGGTTCGCGCACCCAGGCCGATGGCCGCTCGGCCGACGAGGATACGGCGCAGGATATTGCCGACCGCGCCGCCAGTTCCTACACCAAAGAATTTCTTTTCAGCCAGAGCAATAACGAGCGGCAGCTGCTGCAGATGGTGGAGCGAGCGCTGGCGCGCATCCGCGAAGGCAGCTTTGGCGAGTGCATCCACTGCGGCAAAGAGATCAATGCCAAGCGGCTGGAGGCTGTGCCCTGGACGCGGCACTGCATCGAGTGCCAGGAGAAACTGGAGCAGGGGTTGCTGGAAGAGGCTCCGCGGTAGCGCTCGTACGGAAGCGATCTTCGGATCTCCCTAGCGGAAGTGAACGGGCCGCGAAAGCAATTTGGGGTGCCTTACCGGGCTTGGCGCCCGGTACGGAATGACAAGGGTGCGTGCCAAAGTGAACAGCCGCCCGAAAGTCGACGCTACGGCTTTGACGGTGCGGTTTTCCGGCTGATAAACTGATAGTTCGTCCCACCGAGATAGAGAGTCATACACAGAGACTCAGTGGAAATCGACTCCACGAGACTGAGACTGGAAGGTAGTCGTGCGCGCAGAAACCCGCCATCAACTTAAAAAGGATGCGTTCAGCCGAGTCACCATTGGAGCCGCCGAAAAGACCGCGCATTGGAGCGTAGAGCACCGGAACACGCTGGCGGTTGCCGTTGTCGTCGTCGTGGTGATCGCCGGCGCGGTGGGGGGCGGCTGGTATTACCTGAGCGCGCAGGATGAAAAGGCGAGCTTCGATTTATCCCAGGCGGTGCGGACGCTCGATACGCCGCTGCGTCCAGCCGGAACGCCCGCGCAGCCGGACTTTCCCAGCTTCGCCTCGGCGAAGGAGCGCTCCGATACCGCGCGAAAACAATTCCAGACGATCGTCGACAAATATCCGCACACCCGCACGGCGGATATGGCGCGGTATTTTCTGGGCACTGACGGCGGCGACCGCGGGCGACAATGCCGCCGCGGAAAGCAACCTCAAGGCAGTGATTTCGAGCGGCGGCAAAGAGCTGGCATCGGTGGCGAAGCTCGCGCTGGCTGGGCTCTATGGCAACACCAACCGCACCAAGGATGCCGCGGCCCTCTATCAGGAACTGATCAACCAACCCACGATTTCGGTGAGCAAAGCGACGGCGCAGTTGCAACTGGCGGGGCTTTACCAGAGCAGCAACCAGCCGCTCGATGCCAAGCGCCTCTACGAGCAGATCAAGAAAGACAATCCCAGCCCCGAAGCGGTCGAGATCGCGACCCAGAAACTCGCGGAACTGAAGTAGCGACGTAGATCGGGCTGGCAGTTTCACGCCATGTCTCATTCCAATCTCATCGACCTCCAGATTGAGTCTCCTTTATTTTGGCGCGGACCGGGCAGGCAGCTTAGAGCTGGCTTGTGGGAGATTGTTCAACCGCGAGCTGGCGGCAGGTGGGCCCGATGATCTCTTCTAGAAAAGTTTTGACTCCATGAACTGGAAGCCGTAACGAAAGCGCTCCTTTGGCGAACCACGCATAAATTTTCACCGGGCCGAAAGGAAGCGTGAAGGTCAACTCCACGACCTCATTCAGTGGAACTTCAAGCCTTAGCATGGCTGAGATTCCGGATTCGCTGATGTCCACGGTGTGGCCCTTCAGCAGGCCGCAAGTGTGAGAGTCGACGGTGATATCGACCTCGATCTTGAAGCGGGGCGGCGACGCGCATCGACTATGCCTCGAACGGGGCCGCCGCGGGCTGATTCTGGGGTTGCAATTTCAACTCTCTCCGACCACATATACCGGACTCACTTGCTAAGTTGGTCAGCGCGCCTGGCTTGTTGTCTGGTTGCGCAGCCGAGAAGATCTATATTCCCTATCGGCACAAGGTTAGGGAACTTTAGGCGAGGGCGTGCTTCGCCTCGACCGTCCATTCCACTTTTCCCGCTGGTTGAGTAGGATGATTGTCCAGGTTCTAATTTCTTCCTGGGAAAACATATGGCCGACTTCACGCTGCGCGTTAACGGTAATGAGAAGAAAGTAAGCGTCCCGCCAGAGACTCCTTTGCTCTGGGTGTTGCGGGATACGCTGGAACTGACGGGAACGAAATTCGGATGTGGCGCCGGCCTGTGCGGGGCCTGCACGGTGCACGTGGAGGGCGCGGCGATCCGGTCGTGCTCTACGCCGGTTTCGCAGGTTGCGGGAAAAAGCATCACGACAATTGAAGGACTGGGCGCGAATGGGTTGCACGTATTGCAGCAGGCATGGATTGCCGAAGAGGTTCCGCAATGCGGCTACTGCCAGACCGGACAGATTATGACGGCGGCGGCGCTGCTGGCGAAGACGCCGAATCCAAGCGATGAGCAGATCACGCAGGCCATGAACGGCAACTTGTGCCGCTGCGGAACGTATGAACGGATTCGAAAGGCGATTCGCCGGGCCGCCGGCGGCGGCGCCGTGGCGGCGGGGGTGCGCGATGAGTCCGCGATTGAGTCGGCGCGAGTTTGTTGGGGCGGGATTGGCCGCGGGCGCTGGACTGGTGGTGGGTTTCTATTTGCCGCACGGGGCGCAATCGAGCCAACAAGTTTTTTCTCCGAATGCCTATCTGCGGATCACGCCGGAGAACAAGATCACCATCGTGGTGGCGCGCTCGGAGATGGGGCAAGGCGTGCGCACGGCGTTGCCTATGATTCTGGCCGAGGAACTGGAAGCGGACTGGAAGCAGATAGAAATCGAACAAGCGGGAGCGAGCACGCTCTATGGCGATCAGACCACAGGCGGCAGTGCGAGCGTGCGGACGACGTGGGATCCGATGCGCAAGGCGGGAGCGGCGGCGCGCGAGATGCTGATTTCGGCGGCGGCGCTGACCTGGGGTGTGCCGCGATCGAGCTGCGCGGCGCAGAACGGCAACATTCTGCATGGAGCGTCGAAGCGGCAGCTTAGCTATGGCGAACTCGCGGAGAAGGCCGCCACGTTGCCAATTCCGACCGACGTGCCGCTGAAGCAAAGCAAGGATTACAAAATCGTTGGGCAACGACTGGCGCGCGTGGACACGCCTTCGAAGGTGAAGGGCGAAGCGGTGTTCGGCATCGATTTCCGGATGCCGGGGATGAAGTACGCAGTCCTGTCGCGCTGTCCGACAATCGGCGGAAAGTTGCAGAGCTTCGACGATAAGGAATCGAAGAAAGATTGCCGGTGTGAGTTACGTGGGCAAGATCGGCGACTCTGCCGTGGCAGTCGTGGCCGATAGCGTTTGGGGCGCGATGGAAGGCCGCCGCCTGCTGAACGTAAATTGGGATGACGGGCCGAATAAAGACCTCAATACCGCTGCAGCGATGGAATCGCTAAAGCAGGCGGCGGCGAAGAAGGGCGCGAGCTTGTATTCAGCGGGCGATGTCTCAAAGGCCGCCGGACACAGGCTTTCGGCTGAGTATCAGTTGCCGTTCATGGCTCACGCGCCGATGGAGCCGGGAAACTGCACGGCGCACTTTCAGGGATCGAGGTGCGAATTGTGGGCTCCTACGCAGGTGCCGCAAGATTGTCGCGACTCAGTGGCGCAGGCCTTGGGGTTGGATCCAGACCAGGTGAAGGTGAACGTCACTTTGATGGGCGGAGGATTCGGCCGGCGGCTGGAGCACGACTATGCGGTGGAAGCGGCGCAGGTTTCGAAAGCAGTGCAAGCACCGGTGAAAGTGATTTGGACTCGTGAAGACGATATGCGGTCTTCGACCTACAGGCCGGCGAGCCTGCATCAGTTGAGCGCCGTGGTTGATGGAGCGGGATGGCCGGTGGCGTTCACGCATCGCATCGTGGCGCCTTCGATCAGCGGACAAAAAGGGCAGCCGGGACCGAATGGAGTCGATCCAGATATGCCGGACGAAGCGGCGTTTGTTTATGCATTGCCCAATGTTTCACTGGAGTATGTGCTGGCGGAAACGCCGGTGCCGCTGGGCTGGATGCGGTCGGTTTATGCGCTGCAGGCGGCTTTTGCGAGCGAGAGTTTTATCGACGAGCTGGCCGCGGCAGCGGGAAAAGATCCGTTGGAGTACCGGCTGCACATGCTGAGGAAAGATCAGGACATTCCATTTTTCGCGACGACCTGGCATACGGCGCGGATGCGCGGCGTTCTGCAAATGGCGGCCGACAAAGCAGGATGGAAGAATCCTCTGCCTGCCGGGCGATTTCGTGGAATCGCATGCTTCGGATGTTTTTCTTCTTACGTGGCCGAAGTGGTGGAGATCAGCATGGAGAACGACACGCCGCGCGTGCATCGCGTCGTCGCGGCGGTGGATTGCGGGCAGGTGGTGAATCCAAGCATTGTGGAGCAGCAGATTCCGGGCGGAGTGGTTTACGCGCTTAGCAATGCGTTGCGGGCGAAGATCACCATCGAAAAAGGGCGCGTAGTGCAGGGAAATTTCGACGACTATGCGCCGCTTCGTATGGACGAGACTCCGGTGGTGGAAGTCTATGCCGTGCCCAGCGCGGAGGCGCCGACGGGGATTGGAGAACCGTCCGTGCCGCCGCTGGCGCCGGCTTTGTGCAGCGCAATTTATGCGGCGACGAAGAAAAGGATTCGGGCACTGCCGATTTTGGGCTAAAGACAGATCTCGTGCCGGAGTTGCGAAAAGTTTTTGACCAGAGTGCTGCTGTTGGTTCTGCATGTGCGTTGCTGAGCTTGGGTGTCTTTTGCCCGCGCAGTCCACGGTTCTTCCGCTCAGCTCTACCAGTCCGAACTTCCTCGGTTCCGCGCATCGCGGGTGGCGCACTTGCGGCATGGCATTAACGCCAGCGGATGGTTCGCGCAGGTTTATGACAAGCGCGGATACACGAAGGAGCACCTTCGAAACTGGACTACGGCGGAAGATATTGCGCTGATCAAATCGATGGGATTCGATCACGTTCGGTTGAGCGTGGATCCGCAGCCGATGATGGCGAACCACAGGCCGGACGAAATTCCCGCGAGAGTATTTGGGATATCTCGATTCCGCGGTGAAGATGATTCTGGATCAAGGGACTTGCCGTGGTGATCGATATTCATCCGGGCAGCGAATTCAAAACGCGGCTGGGAAAAGACGACAGTTTTGTGCAGGAGTTCGCCGACTTCTGGCGGGCGCTGTCGCACCATTATTCGACGTGGGACACGGATCGCGTTTTTTTTGAAATTCTGAACGAGCCGGAGATGTCGGACCGTTACCGCTGGTATGGGGTGCAGACGAAGCTGGCGGCGGCGATTCGCGACGGGGCTCCGCAGAACACCATCATCGTCGCAGGGGCGCGCTGGTCGGATGATGACGATCTGGTTTATCTGGAGCCTCTGCGGATGCCAACGTGATTTACAACTTTCATTTCTACGAGCCGCACATCTTCACGCATCAGGGAGCGACGTGGGGCGCGTATTTCTGGCATTGGGTGAAGGGGCTGCATTATCCATCGTCGCGGAGAATCCAGCGAAGGTAGCGGAGGAGCGCGCCGGATGCGGTAGACCGGCTGGCGGTGATTCGTTACGGAGA
>CAWDBN010000005.1:0-139457 GCA_963800575.1 uncultured Acidobacteriaceae bacterium | reverse complement strand
CCGACGCCGGCGACTGCTTTGCGCACGCGTTGACGGTGATCCGCGAATGAGACAAAGCAACAACCAAATCTTGGATGATAGTTCTGCGGCCCAATTTCGTTGGGTCTTCACTCCTTTCTTGCCATTACCCATGCGTTAGGAGACGTTGCATGTTACCTCGAATTGACCGGCGCAAATTCCTGAGTGTTACGTCGGGTGCTGTTTTGTCTCTACCGGCACGGATGTCGATAGCAAACGACCTGACTACCCATCCATCTGGCGAAAAACAAGCTACTGCGGTAGTAGTCCGATACCCCTCGGAGCTGCAACCCGTAATACCAAGGAGGGTGGAGACTGGCGGGGCGCAACGCTGGGATTATGTCGCTCATCCGGTACTAGTGGAATGGGCGAAGCAACCCTCCAGAACGACGTGGTCCGTACACGGTAACCCAGCAGCGTGCGCATTCGATGGTTATGGTGCGCAGGGGGCGAAGCCGGCGGCAGTGCGAGGCTGGTGGCAGAAGCCCATCCCGAGTTCCGCGTCACCCGCCAGATGCGAAATTGATTACGGGATGCCCGTAGCGGTGTCCGCATTTGTCCATTACTGCTATGTGCCGAATAGCCAGGATCTGCGGTATTTTTCGCCGGTACCGAGCGCTTTCCGACGGGTGCGCATCAGTTTTCGGCTAAAACGAGGACGACGAGTGGGATATGTAAGGAGACCTTGCAGATCTGCCTGCTGAGTATCCCCAAATATTGGCGGTCACGACGCCTGTCCCCTGCGACGATACTGGCGTTTGGAGGTCCTAGAAATGACTTCGGAGCTGAGATGCTCCTCGCTTACGAGATCGAAACCTATACCGGTGGCGTTCCGGGGCTGGTCCCGGTTCCGGAGGACGCGCCCGCTTTCCCGGCTGGCTTCACGGCCCGTGTTCGGAACCATCAACCGGTCACCGGAGCGGTGCGCGGTGCAATCCGCTCCCACGCGCGATCAGTATGGCCTAGGCGTGTCGCTTGAACACGCCCACCGCATGGTAGATGGCGAGCTTCAAGCTGCTTGTGGATCGGGCACCTCTAAATATGACGGCGGTTGGCACGGAGGAGTGGGAGGCTGGAATCGCCGCACGGCCGTCTTATCCTTACGCGGCGCCCACGGAGATGGGGATTCTGCTCGATTGTAGCTATGTGGCAGATCAGAATCAGGCCATGCCTATAAGAGGGTGTTGGTCCAGTTGACTACCATGGGCGTGACCTTGCACTACATGCCCGCCTACGTCTGGAGTCTATCCCCTATTCGCACCATGGTAAATAGCGCGAACGTCAAACTCGTTTCGCAGCGGTCGAAACGCACAACATGATGTTATGTGTTGTTCCTGGCACGGATCGTGGGCAGCTAGGTTTCGACCAGGATGTCTTGCAGAATGACTTACTGCTCGGCCCGCACCCCACGCCGCTGTTGCTGACCGCGGTCGCGGGCGATTGGTGGGACGCGTATCGTATGGCCGTACGTGAGATTTATGATTTTCAACAACAACTCCAGACTGTACCGGTCAGTGAGGTCCAGTACGGCATTTCCAGATATATGCTCTTGAGCGACAACGTGTGGGAGCCGACTCTGGGGACAGTCCAATCCTGGGGTGATCGTGATGTCACATTCCAGGACGTCGGCTATGTCGATCTCTTCGCGTTTTATGGGGTCCCGTATTCATTGCCGACCTACTGGGCGCGCTATGTTATGAGTGGAGAGGCGCTGGCTCTAGAGCGTTGTAAGAGCATCGTCCATTGGTTGTGTCACTCTGGCATCCGGGTGCAGGATGGGCCGGCGCGAGGCGCCTTCTTTTCATCGCAGCGGTTCGCTGTGGGCGAAACGCGCTACTTCGACAAAGTGGGCCAGACGCAGGCAGCCACGCAAATACTAACAAGCCACACGACCGGCGCCGTACTTTGGACCCTTTTATACTATCGCTCGGGCAGCGGGGCTCACGGGATCGGTCACGATGCGGACCTTGATCACTCTATTGACGAGGCGGCGGAGTGGTTGCTGAAGAACCAGCTGCCAAACGGGTGGTGGCCCTATGCCATTATCCTGCCAATGGTAAGCCGACAGGGGGAATCCGAGTTCAGCAGCAATCTGGAATGTTTGGGCACTTTGGCGACTGGGTAAACAGACCGGAGACGACCGTTACATAGCCGCGGCAGAGCGTGGCAAGCAGTGGTTCGCCTCCGAGTTCGTCACGCAACATCACTATCACGGGTATTGGGAGGACGTCGGTCCCGGGCTCGCGAGAAGGCTACGACGCCGCGATTGCTGCAGTGGTCTTCGGCGATATGGGCGAGCGACCAACTCGTGCTTGACGACGGCCAAAGACGCGATACAGTGGATTTTCACGCGACAGATTGAGTGCCGGAGCCCAACAATTCGGCCGGACTGGTCGCTGAACAGACGGGGTGGCCGCCTGCGGCGTATTGTAACCCCATGATGGGGCTGGCCGCGTGGAACGCGTGGCACGTGAGTAATGATCCCTTCTGGGTTTCCTTCGCGATGATCCCGAAAGCCGTGGGCTGGTGGTATCAGCCGGATTCTGGCGCCATCGTTTGGACCGTCGACGCAATATTTATGGCGCCGATTGTTGGGCCATCGTATGACGGTATCTGGAACGATTGGAACTTGGCGCAGATCGGAAGCCTATCACTACGCTGGCTGATACGAGAGGTAAACCGGCGCAGCGGCGGAAAGATTCAGGTGGACGAAGAGCAGCTGCGGGGCACCGTGCTGGGACACGCGGTCTCCGCCTGGACACCAGATGGAGGGGCGCGACCCGTGGTGCCAGCCCATGGACAGGTGAACTGGCTGGGTTTTCGCAGCGACACCCAGCTCTTCATGGTCCTCTTCAATGATGGCGCGGCTGGTCAAGTAGGAATGACGTTGAATTCACGCAACGTCAACGGCATCTCTGGGGCTCAAACCTGGCCGAGTGCCGTGCATCGCCTCCAGAATGGGCAGGTGAGCACGCGACGCTGGACTGGAACCGAGCTCGCGGCGTTGGCGCCGGACGAGCTGGTGATTCTCACTTGGGGCTATGCACGCTGACTGTTGGAGGCACTGGACAGATTCCCTTATTCTTCGGGCAAGTGCACGATTATTCCCCGCTGTTTCAGCCCGAATGCGCGATCGCGGGGGAGGAGAGGATGAGCCGCTCGCGCAAGGTGACATTATATCAGCCTGTGGAGTACTCCGTATCTAGTGTGAGCTTGTCGTCATCCTCAATCTTGGTCGTGTTTTCGCATTCGCGCGGGTGGTAGCTGGCGATACTTCAAAATAGGGGGCAATCATGCTTGTTGCCGCCAAAGCCGCATTACGGACGTCTTGCTTAACCGTGTTGAGTTTAGAGGTCATGCGGGATGTAGGTCCAGATACGCCCATGGCCGCGACAACCCTTCCTGTGTGATCGAAAATCGGTGCAGCCACGCTGATCACGCCGCTCAGACTCTCTTCTAGATCAACGGCGACACCATTCTTACGAACTGCCCCCAAGTGCTTTCGTAGGTGGGCCCTCTGAGTAATAGTCTGGGGCGTCTTTCTGATCAGAGGGCAGTCGCTCAATAACGCGTCGACGTCCGGTTGGGGTAAAAATGCCAATATCGCCTTGCCTAATGACGTGCAGTGTAGGGGAGTGCGGTCTCCCGGATACGCGGCTATACGCAGGGCATTGGGGCTCTGAAGCACGTCGATGGAGACAACCTGCCTATCGTTAAGCACAGCAAGAGTCACCGTCTCGGCATGGCGGGACAGCAGGTCTAACATGGTTGACCTAGTAGCCGACTGCAGGCGGCGAGCGTCGACTGAAGGTCCGGTGAGGTCGTACAATTTTGCCGTCAAGCGATAATGGGAGGCGAGCTCCGCTTTTTCGCAATAACTCAACTTTTCCAGTGAGTGGAGAATACGACGGATAGTCGTCCGGGAGAACGGGAGAGTTTTGGCCATATCGGAAAAAGCCACGGGCTTCTGCTCCGGTCCTTTATCAATCAAGAACTTCAGGACAGCAAAGACTTTTCTCATCACTACGCTGTAGTTTTTGTTGGGTTGCTTTCCCATCTGGTTGATCTGCTTCGCCATTTTGGGCATCTGGTCCCTACCGAATAGCCAAGACAATATACCAGCGGTCAACTCTTGCTTGCCGCTAATTATTTAGAGCGCATCTCTCGTGACTAGACATATAGAGTTGACAGCTAAGATTAACGCGTACTTCCAATACAGGAAACATCTGTATGGTGCAGAGTGTTGGACGAGAAATAGATACTCTAGCTATCGTCACCGCGTACCTTGAGGGAAAGAAAACGTTCCTTGCCGGTAGGAGACTCAATCAGCCGGCACCTCCAATGACAAATCAATCTCTCCCCAGGGTAGTCCGCGCTGTCTTGTAAAACCGTCAAATGGATGACCGAAGCTCGTTATCGCGCCTCTCTGATCGATAGGGTTTTCTTCTGTGAGGCTGACGCGACTGCGCGGCTCGCCCTGGCGGCATAACTGACACAACGGTTTGAATTCATAAAAGGTAGGCATATATTGCGGTTACCAGCGCAAATGGAAGCGGAGATTTATGCAACGGATAAATCAAGCCATCGAATACCGGGTGATCTCAAGACTTACGCGGCGGCTCATGCCATTTCTATTTCTGCCCTACATCGTCGCCTATCTCGACCGGATCAACGTTGGTTTCGCCGCATTGCGCATGCAGCAACAGCTTGGCTTTAATGATGCAACCTACGGCTTGGGCATGGGAATGTTCTTCGTGGGATATTGTTGCTTTCAGGTCCCGAGCAACTTGGTGCTGCAACGGGTGGGAGCACGGTGGTGGCTTGGAATTTTGATGGTGGTTTGGGGGCTGATCTCTTCTGCCACGGCCTTGGTGCATACCGCCCACGGCTTTTACGCGTTGCGCTTTTTGTTGGGGGTAGCGGAATGCGGGTTTTTCCCCGGCGTAATTTTCTACTTAAGAAGCTGGTTTCCGGCTTCTTCGTATGCTCGCACGGTGGCGTGGTTGTCGACTGCGGGACCGATTTCCGGCGTGATTGGCTCTCCGCTTTCTGGAGCGATTCTCAGATTGCACACTATCGGCGGCCTTGCGGCCTGGCAGTGGCTGTTCGTCATTGAGGGCGTGCCTGCCGTAGTTTTGGGCTTCCTGGTTCCTTTTTGTCTGGTGAACCGTCCGCAGGATGCGGAATGGTTGCTGCCGGAATGGCGTTCTTGGTTAGCTGAGACACTCTCCAGCGAGCAGAAATCGCAGGCTACTATGACCGAGAAGGAGATTTGGAAGACGCTCTGTACGGCACGGGTCTGGCTTCTGGCGGCAGTTTACTTGACGCAAAGTACTGCTGGCTACGGGATTATGCTCTGGCTGCCGAAAATAATCCGCAGCTTGGCCGTGACCAATACACTAGTCATCGGAGTATGGGCAGCGATCCCTTTCGTGGCCGCCGTGGCTGCGATGGTGCTGTTAGGGAAACACTCGGATAAATCCGGGGAACGCCGCTGGCATCTGGCCTTAACTTCGTTTGTTGGTGCCGCGGCAGTCCTAGTCTCCGCCTACTCCACTTCCGTCATCCCGACGATTGCTATCCTCAGCGTAGCCATGCTCGCAGTATTCTCACTGATGGGGCCGTTCTGGGCTTTTTCCGTTTCGGCAATTGCTGGAACTTCCGCGGCGGCTGGAATTGCAGTCATTAATTCGGTTGGAAGCCTAGGTGGTCTTGTGGGCCCATGGATGATCGGGCTGGTGCAGACACATACCGGCGGATTTAGGGGTGGGCTGCTGTGCGCTGCCGTAGCCTTGAGCATGAGTGGCGGCATCGCGCTGCTGATTCGGATCCCCCCTCCAGTGGGGTGATTAACGGCTAACACTGAGAGCGTGTCAGTCTTTCATTCAGGTCGCTTGACCTGGACCGCCGACGGTCCCAGTCGCAACTTTCCCAAAGTTGCCTGGTAAGTGCGGAAGGCCGCCCAAGCTAATGTCGACCCTTCAGTTTTTCTCGATCCCCTTTTGAATTCTTCTCGTTTGACGTTGGGTGTTTTGCGCTATAGGCTTGCTCGGATTGTGGAGACCAGTTCGTTCCCGCGGGTCGGTTGGGCCGGAGAAAACACATTTAGCACTGACGTACCGCGCAGTTGTTGATGCCGTTTGCTATTGAAGAAAGGCGTGGGATATGTCTAACTTGAGAGAACGTATCGAAGCCCTCACCCTAGGGCTTCTTCTAGTTGTTCTAGCAATTCCTGCGATGGCACAAATTGATATCGGATCGCTGAGTGGAGTCGTAACCGATCCTCAGGGAGGCGTCATCACGGGAGCGCAAGTTACGCAGGTCGAAACCAGCACCCACACCACGCACGTGACCATCACGAATAGCGATGGGGTGTACATGGTTCTCTCACTACCTACCGGCACCTACGATCTGACCGATCACCCACCCGGGCTTTCAAACACTAACCAACCATGCGATTTCGCTGGCCAGCGGCGAAAATAAGAAAGTAGACGCCAAGCTGGTAGTTGGTAAAGTGACCGAGCAAATCGAGGTAAGTGACCGGGCAAGCCCCCGCGCTGGAGACGCGCGAAGGCACTTACAGCGAGAGGAAGACACGCAGACTTTGCTGCAGCTTCCGCTAGAATAAGCGGCGGCAAGCGCGACGCGACGCACTACATGGCCGCGCTTCCCGGGCTTCCAGCCGGCGACGGATTTAACGACCAAATGAATGGGTCGATCTCGGGATATAACGAAGTGTATGTGGATGGCACGCCGGAAGAGATCGAACGCGGCCGGCCACGGAATCACCCGTTACCTTTTCTCGGCCGGAAGGCGTGGGTGAGATCAAGATGGTGACCACTCCGATGGCCGATTTGGGCAACATCGGCGGAATCGCCGTCTCCTTTATCACCAAATCAGGTACCAATCAGATTGCACGGTTCCGGTTACGACTACCTGCGCAACACCGCACTCGACGCGAGTTGCGACCAGTTTTGCCCGGGCGGCAAAACCAGTGGATCATCAGGGCGAATATGGATTCACGAGTAGGTGGGCCGGTTTACATTCCTCACGTCTACGATGGCCGCAACAAGACCTTCTTGTGGTTCAACTGGGGACACGTATTACTACAACTACACCGTGGCCGAGTCGTTCTATGGGGTTCCGACGGATGCCATGAAGGGCGGCGATTTTTCAGTCTTTCTTGGGGCCGCAGATTGGCACCGATGCTTTGGGTAACCCCGTCTATGCGGGTGAAATCTACAACCCCAATACCACGGCGACCGTTGGAGGCCAGATTGTCCGCACACCCTTATGGCTCGGGATCCACGCTGAATATGATTCCCTCGACGGCATTCGATGCGACTTCTGCGAAGTACCAGACTTTCTTTCCGGAGCCGACGGTTTCGGGTAATCCGAACGGCGCTAACTACTCTACCGCTGGTGCTGTAGGTAGTTCTCCGAATTCGTATTGCCAGCTTGACATAGACCAGAATATCGGCACAAAGGACCGGATCGCCGGGACCCACTGGGAGGTGAGCACCCCTACTCCCACGCCCCTTCCATTGCCACTGATCCTGGAAGTGTTTACGGGATCCCTTGACGACGGCAAATTTGCACATCTGAATTGGACGCATACGTTTACGAACAATCTGGTGGAAGCGGCTTCGTTTGGCTTTGATCGAGGCATATTGACCGGTAACCCTCCCCGCTGCGGCAAACAACGGTGCGGCGACTATCGGCCAAGCGAATCCGCTGGGGCCGTGCACTCCCTCCCTCAACATTGCGGGGGGATATATGACGAGCGACGCGCGGCGACTTCTATTGTTACTCAGATCAGAAGCCGACAACAATCTTGGCGATCAATGACGATTGGTCGCTGGCGAAAGGCAAACATCTGTTTAAGTGGGGCTTCAACACGCATTCACTTCAACGCGAATTTCCCGCACAATAGGGAACCTTTATGCCGGTTTCCGAGCTGCGGAAACCTCTCTCCCGGATTCCGCTACTTGTCCGAATTGCGCTTCTCTGACTGGCAACTCCTATGCCAGCTTTCTGATCGGCGCGGTTGACAATGCGATTACTCAGGGAATCACGGAATCCAGTCCGCGCATCTGGCAGTACGGATGGTATTTTCAAGACGAGTTCAAGGTAACCCGCAAACTCAGTTTGACCTATGCCTTGCGGTATGACTTACAGCCGTTCCCGGTGGAAAAGCACAATGCTGTTTCTCAGTTCCTGGCGACGGAGCCTAATCCGGGCTGCGATGGCTGCCTCGGGCCGTTGGATTCCTCGGCTTTGGCCCCGGAACTTTGAATACGCGCAATGTGGTTCCCAATGTGTACGGTCTCACGAGACTTCGGTCCTAAGTTCGGTTTCGCCTATCAGGTTCAGAAAGAATACGGTAATCCGCGGCGCCGCCACTTTAGCCACTGGACCCGTATGGCAGATCCTGGCGGGTTTTGCCGAACGAATTTCAGCAAGGGTACTTCCGCACTTTAGCGACACTTCGCCGGATGGCATCTCACCGGCGTGCTCTTTGCACAATGGATATCCCTTTCCCGCCGGGAGTCCGCTCTACAATAACTTCAATCCGACTATCGCCAATGGCAGCGGCACGGGTTTCTTCGGGCAAGACTTCCGACCGGGCGCCGCGGGTGCTCAACACCCACTTCAGTGTCGAACACCAGTTCCCCGGCCGGGTAGTTGTCGGAGTTCACTACAATGGCGCTTATGTGCATGGCATCACTTACCGGCGCCGGGCAACCCCGAACCAGCTCAATTACGGAACATATGCCAGCTACGGGCAAACCTGCCTGACTTCCAATATCACCGCGCAGGTGAGGCTGTCCCGGCGTTCGTTCCCCTCCCGTATGCGAACTATACGGGAACGCGTGGAGCAAGCTCTGCGGCCCTTCCCACAGTACCAGGATATAGAGAACGAGAGCTGCGCCAACACGGTACTTCGACCTACAGCGGCGGCCAAGTAACGGCCAAAAAGGATTTCTCCGAACGGCCTCAGTTTCCTGGTCGGCTACACGCTGGAAAAAGCAGATGAGCAACCTCAACAACACGCCGGGTTTCTTCTCTACGCCTGCCCAGAACGCCTACAACCCGAATGCCGAGAAAGCGCCCGCCTGCTGGGACATGCCCAACCAGCTTCTGCTCAACTACACCTACGCGTTGCCGATCGGCCGGGGGAAGCAGCTGAATGTGAACAGCAAGGCTACTGGACGAAGTGGTTGGCGGATGGTCCGTGGCCGGCATTCACACCTACGAGAGCGGCACGCCGCTGAGCATCTCGAGCAACACGGTCCTGTTCAGCCAGCCAACTACCTCGGCCACCAGCAACTCGGTCCGGCCCGATGTGGTTTCCGGCCAATCCATTCGGACGAATATCAGTTGCTCTTCCTTCAACCCCGCGGGTGGTAACTTCGCTGCCGCGACACTTACCTCAATCCAGCGGCTTTTGTGATGCCCGGAGCTTTGCAATTCGGCGATGCGCCGCGGGCCTTTGGAAATGCTCGAACGTTGCCCCTACTATAACGAAAACGTCACGTTCTTCAAGAACTTTCGCTCTTACGGAGAAGGTGAACTTGAAATTCGGGGCCGATTTCTTCAACCTCTTCAATCGGCATATATGGGGTGGTCCTGATGCGGACTTCCAGGATCCGGGACTTCGGCAAGATCACTGGCCTAAACGGAAACCCGCGACAGATTCAGTTCAACGCCCGATTAAGCTTTTGATATTAGCGGAGCGGGGTGCCGAATCAGACGAAAAGGGCTGTGCCTTGACAGCCCCTTTCGTTTACTTTCTAAGTGCTTACGCGCCAAAGACCCGCGTGATAAAAGCAAGCCGCCAACCATAAGCTGTTTGGAGTTATGTTGGGCATGACTGTACCTAGAACGGCCAGAATAGTTATGCCTCCTATCTCAAGCTAGTGGGCATCTGCATCCTCAACCTCGCTTGCCATTCGATTTCAATCAACACACAGCTTTAACCTATGGAGGTATAAATCGAAGATGTCACATGGGATTAGGCGCAGAGACTTCTTGACCCTCACAGCTGGGGTAGGTCTAGGTTTGCCTGCGCTGTTGGAAATGACCCAAGCTGTACCCGCAGAACTCCTTTCCATGGTGTCAGGAGACTGCAACGAGAACGGTATGTGGGACTATCTGGCTAGACCAGTAGTGGTAAAGAACCCTGCCCTGGTTGACACCTGGAACAGTAGCACTCACTTTGCTTTCGATGGATACGGTGGATCAGTTCGGCCTGCCTCGATTGCCCACGCCTGGGTGCAGCCGGGCAACCCTTCGCGCCAGAGACCATTTTTCTGCACTATTGATTATGGCAATCCGGTAGCAATTTCTAAGTTCGTACATCATTTTTACACACCGCAAGTGATGGACTATCGGACCGACCCGTTGTTGCTATCTTCAGCGTTCAAGTCAATCAATGTCTATCGAAGTGACGACGAAGTCAACTGGAGTCTTGCCGATAGTTGGGACTCCATATCACCCGGCTGCCCACAGGTTTTTGCCCTTTCAGCCCCCAGGGCAGCCCGATATTACAAAATGGAGATTACTGAGCTTGTACCGGACGCGCAAGGTGTTCGCACATATGAGATTGAGAGCTTCACTGGCCCGGTGATTAGTAACGTGCTAAGCAAGGCCAAAACTCTGAAGGCTGGAGAGGAAATCTATGTGACCGGCAACCTAGTTGGTGTGGAAGGCTCTCATAACTACCGTATCGTTGTGGGGCGATCAACTCGGCTGAATTCCGCAAGAAACCGCGACAACGGTGGAACCAGGGGGCACCTTCAGGCTGGGCTTAACGGTCAATCAGTGCGGGGTTGTACCGGTGACCTTCGAACTGAGAGATAGCGAGGGCAGGTCAATCGATGTTCGTACGCTGAGCTTGCGAGTCCTTCCTCGGGTGGTTCGTAGGCGCGCTAACAGTAAGTGGAGATGAGATTGTCGGAAAGTATCAAATACTTCGACGAAAGTTTTGCCCGTGAATTTGGAGAGTAGCGGGAAGCATGTGGTCTCTGGGGCTGCTAGCGCCGAATCAAGAGCGTGAGTTTCGATTTCAGAGATCGACGTCCGGAGACTCGGGAATTGTTGAGATCAAGGTGAGCGAAGATCCGCTGGTCTCATCTCAGTGGGCTTTTCCTGTGAAAGTAGCCAAGAACTACTCGGAAGCTAAACTCGTTAGTCCAAAGTTGGCGGCAAGATTAAGCATCCAGGACGGAAGAGTTGCTCTTGACCTGACTCCCGCGGAAGCAAAAGGAACCATCCGTACGACTCTGGTTGCGAACTATAACGGAAGTCCACTTCACTTTTCGTTAGGCCAAATTGATTCACAAAAAATGGTTCTTTGCGGACGACACTCAACAGGAACCTTGATGTGTAGGCTTGAACTGGCTGACTCCGGCCTTCGAGCGGCGTTCCGACAGTTGACCGATGGCTTGCAGGAGGAACAAACACCAGGGGTGCTGGACCTGCGTCTGCGAGCCGAACAAGTGAAGTTCCGATTTGTACCCGCCTCCGTGTACAGCCGAGAACCAATTAGTAGTTACGATGGCCCCCATTTCTATGGAGTCACGAACTGCTGGTGCGCGGCGCCTGGTTTGCCCCTACACGAATGGTGTCGTTAGAAACAGAGAACGGAACGGTGACCTTAGTGCCCGATCGAGACCGCTGTCTGATGGGAATTGAACAGGACGATGCGGTCGTGAGAACCCGCGTGGGTTCGGAGCAAGTGGATATCCTGATTACAGCCGTGCCCGGAGACTGGTTTGAATCCTTTCGGCACGTCGTTAGCAACGTATATGCCTTTGAGGAACCCCGCCAGTTTCGAATGCTGATCGAGGCTGTTTCCGCTGAGGCAAGCTATCTTTCCCGCAACGCGGACATTTGGAGTCAGAAGTTACAAGTCGTAACCAGCTTCCCCAAACGCGATTATGTCTTTGTTTTCTACGGTCTGGTTTTCACGATCCCTGCCCTGTACGCGTGGTATCAGATAACGGGAGATCAGGAGCCGTTAGACCGGGTTCGCAAATGTGTCCGCTTTCTTCTGGAATATCCCGGCGAAAGGATAAAAGACGGACCGACAGCGGGGGCCTTCGATTCTCAGTTCGGTCTGCCAGGCGCCGAAAATTGTTGCGGATCAGGGACTGTGAGCGGGGGCGGAGACGCGGGCAACCACACCTGGCTCGAGCCCCACGCTACTGGCGCGGCTGCCTGGGTCTTGCTGCACTACTACCAAGTGGATGGAAAACGAGACCAGGAAGTGCTTGCCACTGTGAAAGCCGGGCTAGATTGGCTTCTTAAGGTCCAGAACCCTGATGGGGGGTGGGTTTATGCATACAATCCGGATGGGACCAAAGTTACGGAGACTGAAGGCGCCGGGAACATCTGGAGCATTTGGGCACTATATCGATATGGTCAGCTGGTAGGCGACGCGAAGTATCTGGAGGCGGCCCAGCGAGGGAAAAGCTGGTTCGCTTCTAAGTTTATTACCAACCACGTTTGTAACGGCTATTGGGAAGACACTGCAGCAGGAACGAAGGAAAAGAACTGGGAAGACGCCGGAGGAAGTTGGGAGGCCTATGAATTTGCCATTGCCACGACGTATTCGCCGAGATGGGCGAGAAAGACTTAGCGATTGAGGCCGCTAAGAACGCAGTGACGTGGGTTTGGACGAGAACCCTCGATTGCCGGGATTATTTCAACAGTTATGGCGGTGTACACGAGCAGTGGGGTTGGCCGCCAGGTTCGTACGTAGCTCCTATGTTTGGGCTAGCGGCTCAGACTGCATATCGGCTCACGGGGGACGAATTTTTTCACCGGTTTGGTGGAGCGGCTAAGACCATCGGATGGTGGACGGTTAGGAGAGCAGATCGTGGCATTTTCCCTCCCCAAGCGACCCGATCGGATTTGGGCGGAGGCTTCTGGCCGTTAGAGGGGATGGAATTTGTTCCACTGGAAGAACCCCTTACTATCTCATTTTGGGATGACTGGATATCCGCGCAGCAGTGCACGCTGTGTTTGCGCTGGCTTGTTAACGAAGTGAATCAGAAATCGGGGGGCAAGATCGCAATTGACCCGAAACTCTGACTGGAACAGTTTTGGGAAGACCCGGGATAGTCAAATTTCGACCAGATGAGCTCACCATAGATTCACAACATCGCGAGCTTAATTGGCTCGCTTATCAAATGGAAAATTCGCGAGTTCTCGCGCTTATCAACCACGGTCGGGCCACGTTGGTTAAATTAAGCGTTGTCGAACCATTTTCCTCACCGGTAACCATAATTACAGGATCGGTAGGAGGGTCTTGGATTCAGGAAGTTCGAGAAGTTGCGGTACCACTTGAGCTTCGGCTCCCGGAAACGGGCTGTGTCCTCATCGTGTCCCGATCGAACTAACTCGTTGCGGCGGAAGGGTCGCGAGCCCTCGGTAACATTAGGGACCAATTTATTGCCGGGGAAGCGGCACAACCTAGCAATCCTCGGATAGGTCACTCGAAATTCAGCGCGAATCGAACGGGACAGGTGACCAAGCCGTGAAAACACTTGACAACGCCGCATCTCCGGGCGCAGAATCTGCGCATTTCGGTCGCCTCACCGGGTTGCCCTTTCATGGAGCTACGCCAACTGGAAACATTTCGCGTGGTCATGAACACACTCAGCATGAGTGCAGCTGCAAAACAGTTGTATCTTTCGCCTTCTGCAGTCAGCCTTCAAATAAGACATTTGGGTGAAGAGCTTGGGACTGAACTTTTCATCCCTTCAGGTGGCCGACTCGTGCCTACCTCGGATGCCAGAAGGCTGCAGCGCGATCTCGATCCAATCATCGGAGCACTGCACGCCATTCGGGAAGATTTCCCATCCAAAATTGAGCGTGATGCCAGGCCCTTTGTCTTGGCCACTGGCTCGACCACACTCATTTATCAATTGCCGGGCCCGCTCGATGAACTTCGCGACAAGTATCCCCGGAACGATATCCGTGTGTGGAGCGCCACCACGCAAAGCATCCTAAGCAGTCTCGAACATAAGCAAGTGGACTTGGGTATCGTGTCCCTTCCGGTGGAAGCACCCAATATACAGTTGGAGCCGTTATTTAGGGAGGAGATGCTCGCTCTGGTACAGGCCAGTACAGCCCATCAAAACGGCAAAACGATTGGCCTGAAGGATCTTATAGCTATGCCAATGATTCTCTACTCGATTGGCACGACGGAACGGACAATTATCGACCGGATAGCGCACACTCATGGAATCTCATGGCGCGTGGTGATGGAAGTGGATTGTACGGAATCTATCAAGAAGTTCGTGGAAGCTGGCTTTGGAGCATCCATACTTCCGAAGAACGCGCTACGGGACACGCCGCGATTGCGGAAATTTGAAATTGAAGAAGTACATCCTTTTCGGAGCTAGCCCTGGCCACGGCGCGAACTGCTCATCCTCGAAAGCTCACGACAGAGATTGCAGCCTACCTTCGAGAAAAGCTGGGGAATCAACCTTGGAGCGACGTCTGCAAGTCTCCCGGGAAAATCCGGTTGGCTGGCCATCCTTCTTAGCCCCCAGCCATTTACGCTTGACAGTAACGGAAGCCTCACCTCTGGCCTAATCCTAGCCGTGCAGTTTTTCTCGATCTGCATTTGAATTCTTCTCGTTTGACGTCCCTTGTTTTGCTGCTGTAGGTTTACTCGCATTGATGAGACCAGACTTTTCACCTGGTTCCGCTTTTTGAGCGGGGGAAAAGATCAACGGCTGCAGGGGCGTAAATATTTTCACGAGGGTTAATCTACGCGCAGCCGAGTTTGTTTCAACCCTGCGTGGAACGTACCACCGCCGCAGAGGGCCTATACCACTCAGTTCTTCAATGATTCCAGTCATGGAGCACGAGCAAAGCCCTTCATTCGAAACAGAATCCGGTATTACAAATCAGTTCGGAGGAAAATATGATTGAAGCAGGTTGCCGATTTGTAACCCCGTCGCGAAGGAGTTTTCTCAAGGCCGGGGTCCTGTTCGCCGCGGGTGCGACTGTGGGCTCTGCCGGCGTGCAAGAAGCGTTGGGGCTGGCAACGCAAGAATCGACGTCTCCCAATGGGATTGCAAGCGTACGCACCAACGCTGTACAGCCGGCTTCGCCACCCTGGATGAAGGACTCTCATCATTTATGAGATCGCGACAAAGGGGTTCACTTCGCCCAATGGACCGGCAAGCGGCACGTTCAACAGCCTGCGCGCTAAGTTGACTTATCTCCAGGAATTAGGTGTAACCGGCATTTGGCTGACGGGATATTCGTCATGCGATTCTCATCACTTCTATAACATCTGGAATCAGTACGCTGTGATCGAGCCAGACAAATTCGACTCAACTCTCGGAACCGCACAAGAGTTCAAAGCAATGATCGATGAGGCTCATGAGCGAGGAATCAAAGTCTGCTTAGACGTAATCACCCATGGACTGATGGATTACAGCCCAGTGATCAAGGCACATCCAACCTGGTTTCGCGGAAGCATCTACGGCATGAGCGAGTTCGACTGGATGGGTGGGCATACGGACCTGGAGGATTGGTGGGTAGGCATCTACACGAATTTTGTCACTGAGTATGGTGTTGATGGCTATCGACTCGATGTAATGATCTACCGTCCCGATCTCTGGGAGCGGATTCGCCAGAATGCGGCGGCGGCGGGTCACCCCATCGTCATCTGGGAAGAGGGGAAGTCAGCGATTCCTGGAGTCACCGATTTCACCCAAGCTGAAAACCCCATCAGCAGGGGCGAAGACGCAATTGTCAACGAGGTTCTCGTCAACGACTTGCCAGGCTTCTATGACCGAAAGTTCGGCAAGCGGGGGTACTACAAAGTGGAGATCGTATACGCAGACCGTACGAAGATTGAAGGTAGCACAAAGGGAGATGGCCAGCTAGTCGTGCATCTGGCTGGTCTAACGGCCGATAAAGTCAGTCACAGGGTGGGAGACGTCCTGCCACCAATAACCGGTGGCCTTCTCGAACTGCCAGATGGGCTTCTTGATGTTCAGTTGACCCTAGAGAATGTTTCTTCGAAGGCGGTCGCGAATATTATCGTGAACAACGATATGGGTGAGGAATGGAAGCTTCAAGCGGAAGGGTGGGGCACTCGGCCGATTTTCGTAGAATCTCCCGCGTCGTATGAACCACTAGTCATCGGACCCAAGGCCAATATCTACATCGCAACGCTTTCTTGGGGATCGTCGGTCCAGCTCAGTTGTCACGATAATGGCTGGGAAGGACACTCATTAAGCAAAAATCCATACTCCGCGGGGGGGAGCCGATGTATGTTCGGTTACTCCTTTTTGTTTTCTCCAATGATACCTATCTTTTTTGCAGGTGAGGAGTTCAATGCGACGTTTCATGCCGAACCTGGACTGTCCCCCAACGAATACAGCGACGAGGTGGCTGGTGGGGGACGGCAATATGGGGATAATGATGCCGGAAGAGGTCGCTGGCTGTACGGTACGATGCTCGATTGGAGTGAACTAGACGAGGCATCTCATCGCGAAATGTTCAACGATGTCAAGAAAATGATGGCGATCCGCAAAGACAATTCGGAGGCTCTGGCGATGTGCCCAGGCGGTAAAGAACCCAACTTAAAGGCGGTGCAATATGAGGGCGATATCGAAGTGCCGATTCCTTATGTGCGATGGACCGATCACAGGGCGATCCTGGTAGCCGGAAACCGGGACAGAGAGAAGGACGCACATCTGAAGCTACACGTTGATCTCAACACAATCTCCATTGGCGGTCACGCGAATTACAAGGTCACTGACCTTTGGTCTGGAGACAAGGCTAGAACATACACGGAACGGGAACTGGGCAATTTCACCTGCACGGTCAAGCGCGACAACACCGCGGGCGGTGGAATCTCAGTTTTCAAGATTGAGCCAGCTGATAACAGCTAACAATAATAAGGGCGGATTGTTTTTCAAGATTCCTTAGTTCATTGTCCACTCAACTTCGCCCGGCTATACATCAAGCCCCGACGGCGGGCTCCGAGTAAACATAAAGTCGGGAAACTCACGTTTTGATTAAGCGACGGAAATCGCCGCCGGCCTAGTCTCGACGCTGCAGTTTTTCTCGCTCTCCTTTTGAGTTCTTCTCGTTTGACGTTATTTATTTTTCTGCTGTAGGTTTATCGTATTGATAAGAGTGGGCTTCGGCGGTTCCGCACGAACATTAGAAAAGACATGTTACACAGCGGGCTCAAGGGTCTACGTATTGTCTAGGGCGGTGGCGCGACTGTGTCGGACCACTGGCTTTTTTTCCGACAGAAGGAATTTGTCATGCCTCGAATGATTCGAGAAGATATGAAAGTAATTCAAGTTAACAAGCCCCGAGGGATCTATGCGCCGACAGTCACTGCCTTTAACCATGACGAATCGCTCAACGAACGGGCGATCCGCGCCTATGTCCGTTTTCTACTAGACTCGGGAGTTCATGGCCTTGCGCCCATGGGTAGCGCTGGCGAATTTATTGCCCTCACCGAAAAGGAGAGGATGCAAGTCATGGAGTGGATACTGGAAGAGGTGAACGGACAAGTTCCCGTTTATGCTGGAACGGGCCATTACAGCACTCGCAAAACAATTGAGTTGAGCGCTCACGCCGCGAAGAACGGGGCCAGCGGTATCATGGTTATGCCGCCCTATCTGCTTCGCCCTCCTAAAAACGATATCCTCAATCACTTCCGCATGATCCGCGAGGAAGTCGATTTGCCCGTGATGGTTTACAACGTCCCGCTTTTGTGCGGGGTCGAACTCACTCCCGCCGAAATCAAGTTGCTCGCGGATGAAGACGTGGTTCACGCCGTGAAATGGTCGCATCCCGAGGTGAGCAGAATTCACAATACAAAAATGGTCTGTGGAAACGAGTTTCCTGTATTTGTAGGAATCGATCTGATCGGATTCGAAGGACTTGCGGTAGGCGCCGATGGTTACATCGGCGGCCTGGCTATGATCGTTCCAGATTTGTTGTGTGAGCTTTTCAATTCGATTCATTCGCAATGTGATTTGGTAGGAGCCCGCGAGCGGTGGGATCGACTTTGGCCGATCGTGCAGTTTGAGTATCGTGCCCTGCTTACCGACGCTGGTCAGCCGCACTGGCTGGCAGTTTGTCGTGAAGCGGCCGACTTGCAAGGTATTCCCGTCGGTCCTCCCCGTTTGCCCATGCGTATGCTGTCATCCGAGCTTCGTCGCGAATTGCAAGGACTGCTTTCCGTTCTGGAAGATGAAAGAAAAGGAACACGGGCTGCTCAGAAACCGGCTAGAGGCTGACTCCCTCGACAACGCAGCGAATTTCGTTTTGTGGGAAGCTACGATGTTCTGCGGATGTCTGTTACCTAGGGCTTTGGGCTACGACTGGAATCACAATAGACCTCACACAGCTTGGTACCAAAACATCGTTCGCGTCAGTTTCGCCGGGTTGTTGAGGGCGGGCAAGCTCAAGGTGGCACACGCATCGTGGCGAAATATCCTGCATTCACCAACGCACAATGTGAACGTCGAGTCGGGGTATAGATGAATCATGAAAGTAATCAAGGTTGAAGTATTTCTTGTTGGAGCAGCGTGGCGCAATTTCACTCTAGTAAAGATTGAAACAGATTCTGGAATAGTGGGCTGGGGCGAGGGCACGCTCGGCTGGAAAGAGACCGCAGTTCGCGAATTGATCGAGGATTTTTCCCGCCGCTATCTCATCGGCCAAGATCCATTCGATATTGAATCGCTCTGGTTCAAGCTCTATCAGATCGAGCACAACACTGGCCCGGTCATGTACTCCGCGATGGCGGGGATTGAAACGGCTTTGTGGGACATTGTCGGCAAAGCGTGCGGCCAACCCGTCTATAACCTAGTTGGGGGAAAGGTGCGTACCAAAGTCAAAGCCTATGCCAATGGCTGGTACACGAGTCGGAATGATCTCGTGGAACTCGCCGAGCGCGCGAACGATGTCATTGGCCGCGGATACCAGGCGATGAAGTTTGATCCCTTTGGCCCGGGTGGCCGTGAGATTACGCCCAGCGAACTGCGCCGGTCTTGCAAGGCAGTCGAGTCACTGCGAAAAACTGTGGGTGATGATGTCGAAATCCTATTGGAGTTCCACGGACGATTCAGTCCCGGCATGGCGCTTGAGGCGATTCGCGCGATGGTCCCCTATCACCCGACCTGGTGTGAGGAACCCATCCCTGCTCACAATGACGAAGCCATGGGGCAGATTGTGGCCGTGTCTCCATTACGCGTCGCCACCGGCGAGCACACCTACAGTCGCTATGGCTTCCTTAGTCTGCTAAGACAGAATGGCGCGCACATCATCCAGCCAGATCTTGTGTATTCCGGCGGATTCTTGGAGAGCAAGAAAATCGCAGCCATGGCCGAAGCCTACTATGTGAGCGTCGCGCCTCACAACTGCGACGGACCGCTCAAGACCATCGCTAGCGTTCACCTTTGCGCCAACATCCCGAACTTTATGATTCTCGAAACCTTCGAGGATTATGATGTGCCCTGGCGAAATGATTTGTTGACGGACGCGCCTCGCGTAACGAACGGTTATTACGAGGTGCCCACGGCTCCCGGGTGGGGTGTCACCGTGAATGAGGAGGTGATCGCCGGCCATCCCGGCGACCCAGACGCAAAGCTCGACATGTTCTCCTCGGGCTGGGAGGAGCAGATGTGCCGCTAGGTTAGGCGCGGTCATGATTGACGATGCAGTGTGAGCCCTCGCCGGCATTCATTGAATCTCTAGTTCATGGGAGGTCTCACTTTTCGGACCGGGTCTGCAATTTGTAGCTTTCGGTGAGTAGAGTCGGATTCTATTTGCAGCTTCGGTAGCGTGCGAACTGACAAGACGAACGGGCATCCTGACTCGGAAGGGGTGACTTATCATGGATAGAGTTCTAATCAATCGCGCGGAACGGCGTGGCCATGGCTCGCTGATTTCCGCTCGCGTGACGCTTGCGGTTATAACGATCGTGTTTTTGGTGCCTCGGCCGAGCCACGCTCAGGCACAACCAAAGGGCGAAGCCACCCCGGTGAATTTTTCGGCGGGCGACCTGGCAAAATGGAGTATCTTCAGCCCGCTGCCTGCCGCCGAACGTGATGAGGCCAACGAGGTAAGCCTAACTGGCGAATGGGAACTGGCGGAGGCGAAAGGAGCTTTTTCGCCGGCGACTCCAGACCTCTCGGCGCTCGAGTGGAAGCGCGTACAGCTACCAGCGACGGTGCAGTATGCATTGTTTCGTGCGGGCGCGGTCCCGAATCCCTGGTATGCCGACAACTGGAAGAGGCTGCAGTGGATTCAGGGCCGAGACTGGTACCTCCGCCGCAGCTTTCAGATTCCGTCGAACTGGACCGGCCGGCATATCCGGCTAAGATTCGATGGCATGGACTATACCGGAGCGGTGTGGCTGGACAAGAAGTTTCTTGGGCTCCATGAAGGTATGTTCGGTGGTCCCACTTTCGATATCACCGATGCGGCAAAACCGGGCAGCACGCACGATCTTTTAGTGCGTCTGTTGCATGAGGCAGACGCCACTGTGAAGGACAGCAGCGGGAGTCGGGCGATGAAGTCGTGCGCGGTGGATGGGTGCTGGTATATCTGGGGAAATAAGTTCCGCTCGATCGGCCTGTGGCGGCCCGTGCGGCTGATTAGCTCGAAGACGGCTTACATGGAAGCTCCCTACGTACGTACGCAGGCGATCGCGAACAACGTCGCCTCGCTCTTCGCACAGGCGATCCTCATCAACCCAGGCACGGCGCGTTTTGAAGGGACAATCCAAGCGCGGATTGTCGATCTCACCACCGGCGAGGCGGTCTGGAGCAACGAGGCGATCCAGGCCGTACCCCCGGGCACGTCCTATTGGGAACGCTCGATCGAGCTGCCAAATCCACGCCTGTGGTGGCCGAACGGGATGGGCAGCCAGCCCCTTTATCGGCTCGATCTCGCACTGCTGGACGGGCAAGACCATGCGGATTCCGTGGCGTCTCGCTTCGGAGTGCGGAGGATTGAACTGCGCCGCAACCCCTACTTGGCTTCCAAACCCCGCGCCAACCCTGGCCAACCCAGCTGGCTTTCCGATCTCGGGTTCCTCTACGGAAAACACGAAGACGGGTTGTGGGGTAGGACCGATTCGGCGCCCACGACAGCGACGATTGAGGACGAGGCGATGGTCAACGCCGATGAATCTTACAGGTTCCTTTTTGTGGTAAACGGCCGACCGATGTACGTCAAGGGAATCGCTTGGCTCACTTCGGACGATCTGCTGACCCTTACCCCGCAACGCGAAGCATGGATGATTCATGGCGCGCGCGATGCCGGTATCAACTTGTTCCGGCTCAATGCCGGCAACGATATTTTCGAGACCGAGCAGTTCTATAACCTTTGCGATGAAAACGGAATCCTGGTTTGGCAGGAAGTGCCGATTACCTGGGCCAGCCACATGTCGGTTCCGCTGGATACATGGCGTGAGCAGCTCGAAGCAGTCGGTCCTGCGCATCCGGCAACATCCGTCACTTGCGATCTACGTAGGCGGGAATGAGTTTCAACCCTACCGTCAGGCGCTGGCTCCTTACCTCGGGATCGACCGCGAGATTTTTGCCGCTTACGATGATCGGACATTCCGCATGTCGTTGCCGGGTGGCGGCACTTACCACGCCTACGGCACTCTGGAACGGGAATTCAATGATCTGTGGCCAGGCGACCCCAATGGCTATGTGTCGCTCTACGACGAAGCGGTAAACTTTGTGTCGGAGTGGTCCTACTGGGCTTATGGGAACTTGTCACAGTTCAAACGGATTGCCCCGCAGCAAGAGCTGGTCGGCGGCCCAGTCGGCTATGACGCGAAGAAGTTCCTGGAGACGCATCCGACGATCCACGAGCACACGGACTGGGGCGAAGTCGACTTGCTTGCCCAAATGGTTCACAACAAGAGTTCCTGGTTTGGCGATCTCGGGAAGGCGAGTCTCGAAGATCTTATCGAATACAGCCAAATGGCCCAGGCCGAGGTTTACGGTTATGTCTTCGAACATTGGCGCTCGCAGTTTCCTTATAAGGGAGCGATTCTGTGGACGTACAACTTGCATGGGCCGGGATCCTCGTGGCAGGTTATCGACTGGTTTGGCCAGCCACACATTGCGTACTATGCGATCAAGCGTGCCAACGAACGCCTGCACGTGATGGCGACACCCACTCGCTCACCTGGGCACCGGGCGACACCTTCCACGCCTCGGTTTACGCCGTGAGATGCCTCCGAAGGGCTGCCAGGCACGCAAATTACCGCCCAGCTGCTCGACCGCGCCATGAACCAGGTTCTTAGGAAGGACTGGACGGTGAACGTGCCGGGGGCGGGAGCCGAAGCGAACCAGAGGATCTCTCCTGGCACATCCCCGAGCGCACCCCGGAGAGCTATTTCTTCCTCGTGGTGACTGCTGAACGATGTCGGAGGTCGGCCGACGTCCCGACAAACATATTCGCTTCGGGTGGTCAACCTGCCCACGGATACGGAAGCGCGCCGTAAGCGGTTGGAGGGCGCGGACCCGCTCGCCAAAACCGGACCGTGGTTGAAGCCGCAGATCGAGGCCGTGCCCACGATCCTGTCGGCGGAGATAGTGCAGGTGAAGGCCGCGGGGCCGGAGCTGAGCAACTGTGGTGGTGAAAAATACGGGTATGAAACCCGCATATCCGGTGACCTCTCGGCCTTGCCTGACGCATATTCGGTGATCTGGAGCGACAACTACTTTTGGCTTGATCCAGGAGACTGCGTCGAGGTGCGAGCGCGCATCCGCACGGATATGACTGGCATCGACCTCGTTAGCAATCCCAAGATCGCGACTCCTTCGGACATTGCTTTGGAGGTCTCGGCGTGGAACGCCCCTGCACAACAGGTCAAGGTGGCTGCTTTTGCGCCCAAGTAGTCAGTGCTCCCATTGGCTGCATAGCTGGCGGCAGGGGGGCCGGAGTCGGGGTTGGGGCGCTCGGCTCCTGAGTTCAGGCCAAGCCGATATGGAGCTCCGTGAGCGTGCGCCGCTTGAGTCGCCGCGGCTTTGGCATCCTTGCGGTTCGGCCATGATCGTGAATGCGGAGTCGCGGTTCGAATGGCACCATTCAACCTTGGGCGGCTCGACTCAAAGCAATGTCTCTTGATCCCATAAGGCCGTAATAGAGAATTCCAAGAGGTCAGCTCTTGACAGACACAATGAATTCGCTTGAACGGACGATGGCGGTACTCGATCACAGGATTCCTGATCGGGTGCCGGTCGCGTTGCATAATTTCCTGATGGCCGCTCGGATGATGGGTGCAGATTTTCGCGACGTGATGCGTTCCGGAGATATGCTCGCGGAAGCTCAACTCGCAGCGTGGCGCGAATTTGGCCACGACGTCCTTATGCACGAGAATGGCGTTTGTGCCGAAGCGGAAGCGTTGGGGTGCGAGATTTTTATCAGTCCGACTGTGCTCCTCACGTTCTGTCACCGGTCCTGAAATCTCTCGACGATGTCGAAACGCTAAACATCCCCGACCCCGAGAGAACGTTTCCTCTTAATGAGTTGTTGAAAGCTACACGTATTTTGGTCAGAGAGACGAAGGGCGAAGTTTTCGTCATGGGCCGGGCCGATCAAGGTCCCGTGGCTTTGGCTCTGGCTCTATGCGGACCTGAGATGTTCCTTCTGGCTGCGGCCGATCTTTCGCTGAGGCCAAAGGTCTTGCGGTTGCTGGATTTCACTTCGCGCATGAATGTGGTTTTTGGGGAAGCCCAGCGTCGAGCAGGAGCGCACGGCAGCAGCATCGGCGCCGTCGGAAGTAGCATGATTTCGCCACAAATGTACGACACGCTAGAGTTTCCGGGAATAAAGCCTTTTGCGACGCCATGCGTCACGTGGGATGTCGGAGCTTTGTGCATTCTTGTGGCAATGAGACGAAACTCGTGCCCCACTTTGTTGAGACGGGTGCTGATTGCCTGGAACTCGACCGTTTGACAGACCCCCAGCTCTGCAAGAAGACAATCCGGGGACGCACGAGTGTGCTCGGTATGCTCGATCCTTCCGGCGTGTTGCGGCGGGGGAATGTTGACGAAGTTCGGCAGCACACGCTGGATATCATGCGAGTGATGGCGCCCGACGGCGGGTTCCTGATGGGGCCGGGTTGTGCCCTCCCGCCAGATACACCTTTTGCTTCCATTCATACGGTCATGGATTGCGCGAGAACGGCCGGCTACTACAGAGCCGATGGCTCATTGCTCGAGCTTGACTAGAAGACGTGTCAAGCTCGGGGGCAGGAAACTGAAACTACGGTGTTCTTGGCCCTGGTGGTTTTCGATATTACTCTGGATTGGCCGCCTGCTGCGATAGCCCCGCCGACAAGGAGAGCGGCATGGATGGATCTCACCTGCGATCGTAACGGGCGCCAGCCGGGGACGGTCGCGCTATCGCGACTCGGCTTTCACTGGATGGTCACCTGTTGCTTTGGTGGCTAACTGAAAGTGAGCTATGGGATGTTCAGCGCGACATCCAGGAACGAGGTGGCGCGGCTTTCGTTTACCCGCGGACGTGTCGGTCCCCGCCTCAGTGGATGAAGTAGTGACTACAGTTCTGCAACGGACAGGTCAGATTGATGTCTTGGTGAACAACGCAGGTATTTCTCCTACCAATAACGGCGGCAAGATTCCTGTCGTCGAGATGGAAGTCGCCGACTGGAACAAGGTGCTGGCGATCAACCTTACTGGTCAATTCCTGTTTTGTCGATCGGTCGCGCCCGGTATGATCGAACACCGCTCTGGCGTAATGCGTTGAGATTTGCATCCGCAGTTGCTCGAACTGGAGGAATCAGTGACAGGGCGCTCACTACGTGGCATCAAAGGCCGGGGTTATCGGTCTTACGAAGTGCTTGCTCGCGAGCTGGGCAAGCATGGAATTCGCGTAAACTGCATCGCGCCAGGCCGGGTTGTGACGCCTATGCTTAATGCGGTGACCATTGATCCACGGTGGGCGGAAGAAAATGTTCCGCTAGGTCGGATGGGACTTCCGGAGGAGGTTGCCGATGCGGCTGCGTTCCTGGCGTCAGACGGGGCGCGTTACATCCATGGTGCGACATTGGATGTAAATGGAGGGTGGGTTATGTACTAAATAAGCAAGCTCGATTCGAGCGGCGGCGCCAGATCCAGTGTCGGGCGAGGAGAGCATAAACTTCGCGAACAATTGAGTGAAGATGGACGCGCCAATCCGGAGGTGGATGAACAGCGAAACGACACTCGGCTACCGCCAGACTTTCCCTCAGGGTACCATCACGATTTTGATCAGCGCCCTTTAATAGAAACAATGGCTCGCTTCCTTTGGGATTGTTTGACTATGCCGCTTCCAGTGCGGTGTGCTTACCAACGTGGCTGATCGACGGGTGTCCAAGTGATGAGTGACTCTATGCGCCCCTGTGCTGTCGCAGGAGGTTTTTCCACGGAAACAATTTTTTGCCAAGCCGGAAAAGGTGATTCCGCTAACAAAGATCCAAACGCGAGCAGCTTCAAAGGCGATGCTTCGCGATATTGCACATTTCCATTCTCAACGAGTCCGCGATGATCCGGCAACGCACCGGTCAGAAAGTGCCAGTTGCGCGGATCTGCCTTCCAAACATTCGCATACTTTGCTAAGACATCTGGTTGGTCATGTTGCGGATCGAACGTAACACTTAGCAAAATCAGATCCGAGCCCAGACGCTGAGAAAAGCGCTTCTGGAGTTGTCCAAAATTGTTGGAAAGACGCACACAATAATCAGGCAGCGGACAACGCGTGTAAATGAAGTTAATGGCAACAATTCGACCGGCGAATGCAGACAAAGTAACGCGGTTCTGGCTCTGATCGATCAAAGTGAAATCCGGAACGTGCTCACCCACCGAGAGAGGGGCCGGGTTCTGGCCAGGGGCAACCAGAGATTCGAGCCTTTGCAAGCGCCGCGCTTCCTGCGGATGCTGCCCGAGGCTTTCAAAACTTCGAATCTCAAGATGATCGATGTAGGACGAGTCTTGAGTTACAACTAGAGTGAACTCGATCTTGCAACCAGGTTGAAGACCTTCGAATAGTCTGCTATCTCGTACAACAAATGGCATCGCCATGGCGCCCATGAATCCAGGGATGCTTTCATGAGATACCACCAAAATTTGCTTTGACTGATCGACTTCCAGGACCACACCTGAGACTGAAAACCGCCGTTCGGCTTGCACCTGAACGGCCAGGCAGACCAGCAAAAAAATCAGCCCACGCCTCATCGGCCAAACTTAGCAAGGTAAATTCATGACGTCAAGACGCGCCTTATGTTGACTAGCACGGAGTCGACATGGTCATGACCTCGCATCGAATTGTTTGCCATCATGCTGCGACCATGAACAGACCTATTTTTTAAGATCAAGAGTCCGGTGCTGATTTTCGTGAGGGATAGCGATGGCACGTTCGCCAACGCTGGCCTTTTGGTATGGTGGCGATCTCCCGTAAACGCGATAATCGATCGAAATAAATCAAAAGGACGGCAAATCCGCAAGCACCTAGAAGAAGGTCTTCTCTGCCGTTCCGCGCAGCATCCATGCTCTATCTTGCGCGCTTAAAAAGGGCACGCCATCGATAATAAAATCAAGTGACTCTGCATAGGTGTGGGGAGGTTTGAGTTGAAACGGTGAATCGGATCCCCACATTAACCGTTGCGGCCCGAAGCTAGCGTGGAGCGCCCGCACGACAGGAATCAGATCGGCGAATGGGGCGCGCTTCTTGCCCAGCGCATAGAATGCCGACACCTTAACCTGCACTCGTGGATAACGGGCGAGATTGCAAAGCGCCTTTATCTCTTCGTCGTGTATAACGCCATCCAAGCCGATTCGCCCCATATGATCGACCACCACTGTCGTGTCGTAGAACTCGGCGCACATCCGGTCTAAAGCGGGAAGGCTGGTGGGGGTAATGAGACAGCAGACTGCGAGTTTGGTCTCTGCGGCCAGGCGCCAGAGAGTCCGCATTGACGTGGTCTGTAACCACCCGGCCTGGGTATCGTCTTGCATAATTCTCAAACCCCGTACACCTAGCGAGGCCAGGCGAGCCATCTCCCGCCCCAGCGAAGGGGATTCAGGATCGACGATCGCAATTGCCGAGAACACGGAGGGGTGGCGCTTCATCACGTCGAGCAAGTAGGAGTTGTCGGTGCCATACATGATCTGAACCAAAACGATCCGTCCCACGCCGGCAGGACGGGCGATATCGAGCATATGCTCTGGAGTGAAACTCGGCAGAACCGCCGGCCCGTCTTGATCGTGGTAGGGAAAGCGGGCGTTCGGTAGATCCCAGACATGAACATGCGCGTCGATGTAATCGCGCTCTGCAAAGGCTGCTCCTGCGCAGGGTCGTCGGCAACACCCAGTCCGGCGCAGAGCCCCAGCAGAGCGGCGCCTTTCAGGAACGATCGTCGATCACCCACAGGAATCTCCTTCTGGATGGATCATACACATTGAGAATCCGGTCTGGTGCTGCATGGTCAGAGCTCTGGAATGCTCGGAGCCAGGGATTTCAGAAGGCAGCCTCGCTTCAAGCGAATTGGGGAATAGAAAGCTTTGTGACTGCCTTCTTCCTCGTCCGAGCTGTGTCACCTAATTGACCGGGAATAATTTTTTCATACTCCTCAACGTTTCACGCCGCGGACTTTAGCAAACCGTAACCTCTCGGTCAAGCGCATGACTCCAGATCGAGTCCGAGTTCGATAAACAAAATCAGTCAGACCTCAGGATGAACGACGATTCATCGCTCATCGCTTCCATAGTCCGGAAACAGCTTCTGCAAATTTGAACTGCTCGTGTGCGCTTTGGTACATTTGGGTCGAACCTGGCTTCGCTGGGGTGCAAACCGTGGAGGAACGCTGATGGCTACGTTTCTTTTTCGCGCCTAAACGCGCGAGTTCCGGTGCTTGCGTACCCGGAGACAGGCCGGGTTTATCCTCGTTTATCGATTTTTCCCGTATGAAAGCCGCCTGCAGCTTCGTTGGTTGTCTTTTTCTGCTGTTTTTCTGCTCGGCTGCCAGCGCACAGGCGCCAAGAATTCCGGCGGGATATGACGCATACCGGTTCTGGGCGCGATGGCCTTACCAGCGGATCGGCGTGCGTGCCTACATGAGAAGCACGTATGACCGACGGGGAGGAAATGAGTCGGCCGATGCTTCACATTTTCTTTATCAACTAGCCGACGATCGCAATGTAACTCTCGATGTGCAGGGCCCGGGCGTGCTGTACTTTGTGCGCTATAACCACTGGCATGGAAGTCCGTGGCACTACGAGGTGGACGGCGGGGATGATGTTGTGGCGGAGAGCAGCACAGCGGATCCGCAGCATCCGGTCGAGAATTCCACCTGGCTGCCCAAAGAACTTTTCCCCGAGCCGCTCGCCTTCACTTGGTCAACGACCAAGGGCGCGGACTTGTCGTGGGTCCCGATAGGATTTTCGCGCTCATTCCGCATGGCATACTCACGGACCTTCTACGGAACGGGTTACTACATCTTTGACCAGTTCGTGGAGGGCACACGGCTCTCACAACCAATCCGCACGTGGGATGCGAAAACGCCTCCACCAAAAGATGTGCTGGATCTGCTGGCGCGGGCGGGAAGCGATATTGCGCCTGTGGCGGGGCAATCGCGAGTGCGGCAGGAGTCGGGTCATCTGGCATTGAGCGGGCCGAACTTTGTGCAGGTGTGGAGCAAGGCAAATAGGTCGGGAATGATTCGCCTGCTGGAATTCTCTGTGCCCAAAGATCAGGCAGTAGCTTTTTCGCGGGCCCGATTGCGCATATTCTGGGATGGCCGCAAAGACGCATCCGTGGATGCGCCGATTTCGCTTGTTTACGGGGCGGGAATTCTTTACAACCGCGACAATCGTGAATACCTTGTGAAGAGCCTGCCCATGGTGATCCGGTATGACGACAGCCGGGTGTATTTGAGTTGCTATTTCCCGATGCCGTTCTTTCGATCGGCGCGCATCGAGATGGCCGGCCTACCCGACACCTCGTTTGCCGATGTGCAGTGGACCGTCCGCTACGGCTCATTTAAGGATCCGCCGAACTGGGTCGGCTATTTTCATGCTACATACCATGACCATCCCTCACCGGACTTAGGGAAGGATTTGCTGCTCCTCGATACGCGGGACGAGGAAGGGGGCGGCGATTGGTCCGGACAGCTCGTGGGCACATCGTTTATTTTTTCACACGATGCAGCGCTGAGCACGCTGGAAGGCGATCCGCGGTTCTTCTTTGACGACAGCCAAACGCCGCAGGCGCAGGGCACGGGCACCGAGGAATGGGGCGGCGGCGGCGATTACTGGGGCGGATTGAACATGACGCTGCCGCTGGCGGGGCACCCGGTGGGCGCAAAATCGCCGACAGGATGCGCGCAGTCCGGAAGACAAGATCGAGTCGGCCTACCGTTTTCTGCTGGCCGACCTGATGCCCTTCGGGAAGAATGCCGTGATTCAGCTGGAGCACGGCGGAACGGATGAATCCACGCAGCACTACGAGACGGTGACGTACTGGTATGGATTGCCGGCGCCCTCGCTGATGCAGACGGACGAGCTGGCGATTGGAGACGAGGCCAGCGAAAAGCAGCATCAATATGCTTCGCCGGACGCATCGGCGCCGCTACCGAATCGAATCGCGCTACGAATGGGGCCCGGACACGATTCACGGGGTAGAGATCTTCCCGCCCAGCAGAGATCGAGGACGAACGACGAAAAGCAGTTCCGAGTTTGTGCTCAAAATTGATCCCCAGAACCTCGGGGTGATGCTGCGACGAAAATTGGACTACTCATTTCCCAACCAGCGAGCGGAAGTTTACGTAGAGGATGGAGCTGCGAAAGCGGACTGGAAGCTGGCGGGAATCTGGTACACCGCGGGCTCGAATACGTGTGTGTATTCCTCTCCGCATCGTGAATTGGGTGCGGCTCTGCATCTGCTCGAGACTTCGAATCGCCGCTTCCGGGACGATGAATTTCTGGTTCCCCGCAAGTTGACACGCGGCCGATCTGCCATCCGCGTGCGGGTGAAGTTCACTCCAGTGCAAATACCTTTCTATCCGGGAGCGGCGATGCCGGAACTTGCGTGGAGCGAAATACGCTACTGGGCCTACAGTTACGTGCTGCCACGATTCTCGCTGAGCGTGACGGGAGCCCGGTAGCGCAGGACAAAGCATTTTTGCTCAAACTTAGCGATGTGACGTACAAGCTGGGGCAATCATTCGCCAACAACCTAGGGCTGCGATCCACTTTGAAACCGCAATGCGGCAAGGTCTGCTTCATAGTCAAATCGGGCATTGGCCTCGGCGATCTGCGCCTGTGTCTGTTGTAACTGGGCCTGACTTAACTCAACAATCGAGCTGAGCCCCAGGCGATACCTTGTATCGGCCAGGTCCAGTGCGGTGTTGGCCTCTTGCAAGAGCTCCGCGGTCACACTCATTTTCTGTTGTGCAGTGTTCGCTCTCAGCCAGGCTGTGCGGACATCCCGTACGATGCGATTGATGAGGGCACGGCTCTGCTCGTCGGACGCCTTGGCGCGCAGGTCGGCTTCCGCAGCCTGGGCATGGAATTTGAAACCTTCGAAGATCGGTATGCCAATGTTCACGCCTGCCGCTCCATACCAATCAGGGGTGAAGTAGGTGCTGGATCCGACGGGGGTGATGCCCACTGTGCCCAACCCGGAGATCGTAGGGAGTAGTTGCTCGTGTTGCGCCCGGCTGAAGCGCACATCCGCCTCGTGATTGAGTTTGAGAGCAAGAAGATCGGGGCGCTGTTGCAAGGCGAGAGCAATGACTGCGTCCGCTGAAGGCGCGACCGGCAGCGGGGGCGACGGGTCGTCGACGAGTTGGTACTGTTGATTGCTCGTGGTTCCAAGCACCTCATTGAGATTCGCCATTGCGGCATCGAACTGATTTTGCGAATCGAGATCGAGCAACTTGGCCTGCGACAGATTGACTTGCGCGAAACTCTGGTCGAGCGTGGACTTGAGCTTGCTCGCAGTTAATGCATCGACCTGATCGCCGACCGCTTGCCGGGCCTTGACGGTGCTTTTCGCAACCTGCAGCGTGGCCTGCGCCTCCAGAGCATTGTAGAAGGCAATGTCCGCCGCCAGGACGATGTCCTCCCGCGTCGCCTGCGATTGTTGCTCGGAGGCTTTTGCCTCAAAGGATGAGGAAGCGACCAAATTGCGCGTGCGGCCAAAATCCGTAATCAACTGATTGAGGTCAACCCCTGCGCCCACGTGATAGAGAAGCCGGGAGGCGTCCAGCGACCCAGCCGAGATGCGGCTTGCTTCCTCAGCGTCAACCGCCAGTCACATTGCCATTCAGCTTCGGAAGCAACGCCGAGCGAGTCTCGCGGACGACCTGCTTTTGTGCCAGGGCGAGCAGCGCCGCGACGCTGATTCGTGGGTTGTTTTTCAGCGCTAACTGCTCCGCCTGTTGACGCGTAAGCATTTCTCCAGTTGAGTCTGGCGGGAGGGAACTCGGAGAATTCGTTGTCGCGGAATTTAACGCCGGAGTTGGCTGCTGTGCCTGAGCCTGGAGCTGCGGCGCATCTGGAAGCTGCGCGATCTGAACGATCTCCTGTGCGCGCATGGCGAGGGGACACAGAAGAAGCCAGAGCGGCAAAAATAGACTTCGGTTACGCATGGGTCACCTCACCGGATCGGGGCTCGATTTCGTCATCACGACTTTCTTTGCGATGAATCAGCAGGTACGCTGTCGGCACTAAAAAAACGGTTACTATGCCGGAAACGGTCAACCCTCCGAGAATTGCTCGCGCTAGCGGCGCGTACTGTTCGCTGCCCGGCTCCAGAGCGAGCGCCATTGGAATGAGGCCGAGGATGGTGGCTAGCGTGGTCATCAGAATGGGACGCAAACGCACTTTGCAGGCTTCCGCGAGGGCTTGCTTGAGGGGACGACCATGGGCGCGGAGCGTGCCGACGAATTCCACGATAAGGATGCTGTCGGAAACGGCGATTCCAGTCATCATGATGACTCCCATGAGCGACATGACGTTGAGCGTCGTGCCCGTGACCATCAGGAATAGGATCACGCCCGAAAGCCCCGGAGGAATCGCCAGCAAGATGATGAAGGGATCGGAGAACGAAGCGAACTGCGCCATCAGGATGAGATAAACCAGCACGATCGCGAGGATGAGACCGATGCCGAAACTCTGGAACGAACTGTGCATGTCGGAGATCGCTCCGCCCATCGACACGGTGATCTGGGAGGAGTGGTGCATGCCATCAAGGACGTGTTTGATCTGAGCGCTTACGTGGCCGAGATCTTCCTTCTTCGGCATGACGTAGATGTCGAAACTGCGACGCAGTTGGTAATGATCGACCTCGGTCGGAGTATTGATCTGCTTGATGGATGCTAGCGACTCAAGCGGTGTTGTGTTTGCGGCTCCGGGGGCGCGCAAGGGAATCTGCTTTAAGTCGGTCAGGGTTTTAATTTGATTGTCGGGATATTGCACGCTGAGAAAGTAATTATTGCCGGTCTTCGGATCGACCCAGAAACTCGGGGCAATCATCGTGTCCGATGTAAGCGCAGTGATGACATTATCAAGCGCCGCCTCCGGCGATATGCCGAGCAGCGCCGCATGTTCGCGATCGATATTCAATTCCAGCCCCGGATAGTCGAGGTCCTGCGGAATCAGCACATCGTTGACCGAACTCAATGCTTTCACCCTCGCAGCCACGGACTTGGCGAAAGCAAACGGTTCATCCAGGTCACTGCCCCCGATTCGAATGTCGATCGGAGCGGGTTGCCCCTGGTTAACGACGGAATCAACCAATCCACCCGTTTGGAAATAAGTGCTCACTTCTGGAAAGTCGTTGGCGAACCTCTCGCGCAGACGCTGCATGTAAGCGAAGCTGCTGGTCTTATGGTCCTCCTTGAGACTGACCTGAATGAAGGCGGTATGCATTCCGGAATTGCTGGTATAGATGGCCGAAAGATCTGGCGTAATGCCAATGTTCGACACGATCATATTCATGTCGTGCGGTGACACCACATCGCGGATATCCTGCTCCATCTTCCCGACATATTCATCAGTCACCTCAAGACGAGTTCCGGGCGGGACTTTGACATTGACCACAAATTGCCCAGGATCGGTGCGCGGGAAGAACGCCACGCCAAGGAATGGAAACAACGCGAAGCTCAGCACCACGAAAGCAGCGAAACCGCATACGACCAATACGGGGCGATCCAGACAAACGGCGATAGCTTTTTCGTAGGCTTGCTGCAGCCGCTCGAATTGCTGATTGAAAGCGATGACGATGCGTCGAAAGATGTTCGCGCGCTTTATTCTTTGTTCCTCTTCGACTTCCTGCACCGCCTCCTCGGCGCCGCCTAGGGTACTGTAAGGAGCGCTGCCGTGTTCAGGCTCCAAACGAATAAACTTTGCGCAGAAAAGTGGCACGACGGTCATGGCGACGGCGTAAGAAGCAAAGAGCGCCAACACGACCGCGAGGGCCAGAGCGCTAAAAATATATTTGCTGACACCCGAGAGCATGATGACAGGAAAGAAAACGATGCTTGTGCTGCACGTAGCTGCCAGCACGGCGAGCTGGACTTCTTTGCCTCCATTGATGGCGGCTTCAACCGCCGGTTCGCCCAACTCCATATGACGAAAGATGTTCTCAAGAACGACGACCGAGTTATCAATCAAGCGGGAAAGGGCGAGCGCGATGCCGCCAAGCACCATGGTGTTGATCGTGCTCGCGCCCAGGTTCAACGCAATGAAGGCGGCGAGGCAAGAAATGGGGATGGAAAGTAATACCGAAATCGTCGCGCGGAGATTGCCGAGAAAGAGAAGGATCATCAGCGCGGTGAGGCACAGGCCAATGCTGCCCTCGTTGATCACGTTCTTCACCGCGATCTTTACAAAAACGGATTGATCAAAGACGACCGCCGTTTTCAGCGCCTTCGGAATATCGAGCAGATGTTTCACGGCCTCTCGAATGCCGTTCACAATACTGATCGTGTTCGATCCCCCGCCCTGCTTTAAGATCGGAATGTAGACGGAATGCTGACCGTCGACCCGGACGATGTTGTATTGCAGCTGGCCTGAGTCCACCGCTTTCCCAACATCGCCGACGAATACGGACTCACCGATGTGGTCCTGTTTGTCCGTCTTGATCGGCATGGCATTGATTTCGTCAACCACCGGAATCTGGCTATTGGCATAGACGTTGTAGTCCTTCGGTCCGATGCGCACGTCGCCGGCGGGCAGAATCAAGTTCGATTCATTCACCGAGCGCACCACGTCCATCACCGAGAGTTGGTGAGCTTCCAGTTTGACCGGATCGACATAAATCTGGATTTGCCGGTACTTTCCGCCGTAAGGCTGCGGCACGGAAGCGCCGGGAACGTTGGCGATTTGATTCCGCACTTCAAACTGCGCCAGATCTTTGAGCCGCGTCTGGTCGAGACCCTGACCTTCGAGCGTGACCAGACACACGGGAAGATTCGAAGCGTCGAACTTCAGCACCACCGGAGGCAGGGTTCCCGGCGGAAGCCGCCGCAAATTTGCCATGGCGAGATTCGAGATATTGCTGACTGCGGCGTTCGCGTCTGTGCCCGGCTGAAAGTAGATCTTGATCAGGCTCACCCCGGGCAGCGATCGCGACTCGATGTGATTGATTCCGCTTCCCAGCGTAAAGAAGCGCTCGTAGCTATCTGTGATATCCGCCTCGATCTGCTGCGGCGGCATGCCGGCGTAGAAGGTCGCGACCACGACAACCGGGATATTAATTTCCGGAAACAGATCGACGGGCATACGCGCGACTGTGGTAACACCCACGACGATCACCATGAGACAAAGCATCAGGATGAAGAACGGATGCTTGATGGCAAAAGAGGACATTACTCGCTCACCTCCTGCGCCGCCGTTGGAATGAACGCCGCGTGCGGGGACACAACTTCCCCGGGCTGATAGCCAGTCTGTCCAGCGGCGATCACGTTGTCCCCAGCCTGCAGGCCGCTGGTAATCTCCACGCGGTTCGAGGTTTGAATTCCCAGAGTCACATTGCGCTTCTCGACATGGTTCGTCGCATCCACTACCAGCACGTAAGACGGATTTCCTTCTGGATCGCCGTTCTGCACCACAGCCTGTGCCGGCAAAATAAGAGCGTCATTCTTTTGCTGGAGTTGAATCGTCGTCTCCGCGTACATCCCTGGATTCAGACTCAGATCACGGTTCGGGACATCGACCTCGGTCAGCATGGTTCGGGTGTTGGTATCGAGTGCGCGCGAGAAACGGATGATCTTGCCTGTAAATGTGCGCCCGGTCGCGTTGACTTTCACCTGCACATCGCCGCCGACCTGAATGTAAGGCACGTCGCTCTCCGGCACGGGCATGCGAAGCCGGAGCAGGTCGCTCTCGGCCACTTGTACCACGGGAAGTGTATTCGTGTTGTTGTCCTGTCCGGCTTGAATCAGCGAGCCGGTATCGGCGTAGCGCTTCGTCACCACACCTGTAAACGGGGCGACGATCTGCTCGTATCCGGACATCGTTTCGAGCCGGCTGCGAGTCGCGCTGGAAACGCCGAGTTGTTGCTGCATGGCATCCAGCGAGGCCTTCGCGACCGCCGACCTGTGCCGCCGCTTGCTGGTCTTTGGCTCGCGCGTCATCCAACTCCTGCTCCGCGATCAGCCCTGGTCTTTCTTTGGAAGCTTCTTCCAGACGGGTGTATTCGGCGTGCAGCGCGGAGTACGTCGACTCGGCGCTGACGACCTCGCTTTGTGCGCGAGTGATATCAGATTGGCTATGGCGGACCTCGGCCTGAGCGCCCTCCACTTGGTTCTGCAACTCTGGGACTTCCAGCAGAGCCAGGACTTCGCCCTGACGAACGCGGTCGCCGATATCGACTTTGATCCAGCGAATATATCCCGAGACTTTGGCGTGAAGATCCACCTGTTGATAGGGCTGAAATTGACCGGCAACCGTAAGCGAACTGGCCAGATTGCCACGCGTGACCGCGACGACTGCGGCCGCCCTCGGCTGCTCGGCAGGAGCTTTGCCATAGTGATTTCGAACGATCAAGAAGAGAGCTGCCAACAAAAGGCAGAGAAGCCCCGCAATCCAAAGGATTCGCTTACGATGCATGGAGCCACCTTACTTTCAATCCCGCAAGTTCGGGATTGGAATCGACGACAGTACATCTCCTTACAAGGACTGGCGATCACCCAACGGTCCTATTCGATGTTTGAGAATAGGCCGGGTTTGCCGTAAATATATCGCCGAGGAGGGATTAACAGAAGGCTGGAGGAGGACGTTGCGTGAGGTGCGGATCCTGAAAGTCCCGTCTGCGAGACCTGCAGAAGTTCATTTCAACTTGGTAAAACTCGAATGTAAGAATCAAAATCGCCTGGGCCAAAACCAATAACGGAATCAGGTTCAACGTCTCCCAAGCCGTATCCGGTTTGAGGGCCTTTTCAAGCAAGGCCATGGTTTGGGCGGAACGCCTCTCCGTCAAGAGTTTGGCAACTGTGACGGTAGATGGAGATTGCCGGGGCTTGTAAAGGGAGAGCTTTGCTTGCAATCCCCAAGTGAATACGGCAGACGCCAAAAAGAGGAGAGCACACTTGAATGCGTATGTACCGGCAATTTGAGGTCGCATCCGTCTCCTCCTTTCCCAAGAGCCCTATAAATAATGTAGCAAAAAATGGTCGTGTGGAGTTGCGGGAAAAGGCCCCAAGGTGGGGGCAGACGTGGGGATGAACCAGAGTAAGCGACAGGGAAGATCGGGTTTGTTTCGGTACAGGCAGTCAAGAATCGATCATGTCAAATACGCAGAGACTGCAGAGGAATCCATTGATCCCCTTCCTTCAGAAGACATGGTTTTTGTGGTGGATCCTAGCGACCTTAGTCATTTTGAGGTGGTTCCACCTGTTCCCGTCTCGCACGGACGACGAGATAGCTTTCGAAGCAGCTGATTCGGCCGATGACGAAGCCTCTACGGACTCAAAACACGTTCCCCTGGGGAACCGCACGCCGTCTATTTAGCTAGCACGAAACGAGCGACAAAGTGTCCTTGTCGTGCGTACAACTTTCACCGGATCCAATGGCTCCCATGCCTGGCCGGAATCCATTACGCAAACCCGGATTCACTTGAATGCGTACGTGGTAGAGTATGCCGGTTTTTGAGGCGGAACCGGTGGCCGTGCGCTGAGCCTGATGCGGGATCGTAATCCAGCACTAAGGTAATTCTATGCGGTGGAAGGCTGCGGCATACGTGGCTTAATTTCGACCTATTGTGGGCAATCGCGCTGCTGGTGGCGGGATTCATGGTCCTGTTTTCTTAATCCGATCGTCGCTTTTCCTGGGTCGACATAAGACCACAATCGATCTTGGAGCCAGCAGGTATTTCTTCTGTTTTAAAGGGATTCCGTCGTCCGGAAAATCATCTGGACTGGGCAAAGCGGTGTCCACGATTATCTTCCACTCCTGCGCGGTCCCCTCCTGTACATCGAACTCCAACTCTTCCCAATACGCATTGATCATTGCGTAGATATCATCATCACCTTGAGAAGCGCCGTGCAGGCAGAATGCCAGGCTGTGCGAATCGTAGGACAAATCGACTGTGGGACCGATGCCGTACCAAGAAATATCTTCCCGCCAGAACCTGCTCCGGCTCAGCGATGGATGCTTTTTCCGGAACGCAATCATCTTCTTGAAGAACTGGAAAATGTCCTTATTGGATTGGAGCTGGCTCCAATCCAGCCATCCAATTTCGTTGTCCTGATTGTAGGGATTGTTGTTGCCAAACTGCGTGTTCAGGAACTCGTCACCAGCCCGAAACATCGGCGTACCGTTGGACAAGAAGAGCAGGCAGCAGAAATTCTTTACCTGTCGCCGGCGCAACGCGCGGACTGACGTGGAGACGCCTTCATCTCCCTCCTGACCGCAATTCCAACTGTAGTTTGCATCAGTACCGTCCTGATTATTATTTCCGTTTTGCCAATTGTGCTTGCGATCATAAGAGACAAGATCGTAAAGCGTGAAGCCGTCGTGGGAAGTTACGTAATTCACACTCTGGAACGCGTGATAAGCGTCGGCGCGGGTATCTGGAAACAAGTCATCGCTGCCATAGATACGTCGCATTACCTCCGGAATCATCCCTGCGTCGCCCTTCACAAACCGGCGAACATCATCACGAAACCGGCCGTTCCACTGCAGCCAGGTCAATCCCGGGAATCCGCGCCCGAGCTGATAAGCGGCTGTGTCCCAGGGCTCCGCGATCAAGCGCACCCGCCCTAATTCCGGGTCCGCGGCAATTTCACTGAAGATCGGCGCTTCGCCCCAGTTGAGAGATCCGTCAGCATTGCGGCTGAATACTGATGCCAGATCGAAGCGGAATCCGTCGACGTGCATCCCTCGCTTCCAGTAACGCAAGCTGTCAATCACCATCTTGCGCACATGCGCCTGGCCGAAATTCAAGGTATTGCCGGTGCCTGAGTAGTTGGCGTAGGGGTTTGCCGGATCGGAAGAAAGCATGTAATAACCAGCGCTATCGAGGCCCTTGAAGCTGTAAATCGGCCCTTTGTAGTCACCCTCGCAGGTGTGGTTGTATACGACGTCCAGAACGACGCCGATCCCGGCCTGATGAAAAGCCTCGACCATATTCTTGAATTCAACACGCTGCTCATCAGGACGGTGGGTGCTCGCGTACTGAGCATGCGGCGCGAAGAAATTCAAAGGCATATAGCCCCAGTAGTCACCTTCCTGGGGATCACGCTGAAAAACCGGCATCAGCTCCACAACCGTCACCCCGAGTTCCTTCAAATAGGGGATCTTTTCCACGAGGCCGGCGTATGTGCCGGCACGCGATGGGTCGACACCTGAGTTTGGGTTCTTTGTGAAACCTCTAACGTGAAGTTCGTAGATGACCGCATCCGACTCGTGATACGGATACCGGTCCCCCGACCAGTCGTATGTCGGCCGGTGATCAAACAGCACTCCCAAAGGCGCGCAGCCTGCATTGGATCCTTCTCGCATGGCCAGGTTCCGGTCAAAACCGGGCGGGAAGAAAATACACTTCGCGTACGGATCGAGGAGAACCTTCTGCGGGTCGAAGCTATGGAGTTGAGGAATGGTCTCGCCCGAGACAGAGTAGGCGTAATAGCGAGCCTCAGCAATCTTTGTGACCGGGACGCGGCAGTGCCAAATCTGCCCCGACTTGTTGTGCAAAAAATCCAATTGAAGCCTCAGAAGAGGATTCACCAGATCGGCTGGAGAATAGAGCAATAGAGTGACGCTCTCGGCATGTTCCGAGTGAACGGCAAAATTGAATGCTTGCTCCTCTTCGATCCAGTGGACGCCAAGCGGCAATGGGCTGCCCTCGGCCTGCTCCCAAGTAGGTCGTTTCGTGGGCGGGGCCGCAGTCGTGTTGGCAGCTTTGGCCGGATCATCCATTTTGGCGAGCACGTCGACGCCTGAACTGTTCACTTTCCCTCTCCTTCATCCGCGAACCGCTCGCTTCGCCCCCAATCCTCAATGCGGCAGTGCTACGACTCCGCCAAATTGCGGCAACGAACTGAGCAACTTGCTCGCACCGTTCCAGAGAATCTGCACGCCAATGCACACCAGCAGGAACGCGGTGAGCTTTAAGATTACGTTCGTCCCCGTGGGGCCGAGCTTGCTCGCGAGCCGATCTGCGTAGCCGTAGCAGAGATAGATGGTTACTGCGATGAAAGCGGAACCGATCGCCGCCGCAAGAATTGACAACAGGTTTGCGCCCAGGTGCTGCGGCGCGTTCGCGCCCAAAGTGATCGCAATTGATATGGAGCCCGGACCAACTGTCAAAGGAAGCGTCAGCGGATAGAACGCCTGGCTCAGAGCGTCCGCGCAAGTGACCGTTCGCCGGGCAGGCCGGTCGTCCCCAGCTTTCTGATTCAGCATCGCCCAGCCCGTTGAAATCACGATCAGCCCACCGCCTACCTGCACAACCGGAAGCGAAATCCCAAAGAAGGAGAGCACGTGCGCCCCCAGTGTGTAGGACGCGATCATCAGTATGAAACTATCTACCGCAATGCGGCGAGCCAGCACCCGTCGTGTCTCAGCCGCGTAGTCTCCCGTGAGCAGCAGAAAAACCGGAGCGCCGCCAATCGGATCCACGATCGGAAATAGCGCGCTCACGATCAGGAGAATACTCTTGGCAACTTGAATGACCAGGCTAACCTCCCGTCCGTTTCTAGATTTGAGCGGTCGCCCGTCCGCGGTCGACTTGCGTCCTGACAGATGTTGCAGGACTGATCGAGCGATTGCAACTCTCCGTCAAATCCCTCAGCCATTGAAAAGCCTGAGAAGATAGCATGCCTTCTCGGACACGCCAACGCCAGTTTCCATCCGCACGACCAGGCACGTTCATGCGAGCTTCACTTCCCAGGTTGAGCAGATCCTGCAACGGAGCAATCGCGAGCGCCGCTGGTGACGACCATGCCAGCCGCATCAACTCCGGAGCGGCATCGGCACCGGTTCCCGGCGCGCGCTTGAGGTAGCTCCAGAAGTTTTGTCGCTGGGAGTCGGACAATTCCTCATACCATTGTCGAGTTGTAGCATTGTCATGCGTGCCGGTATAGGCGACCGTATTGTGCACAAAGTTGTGCGGCAGATATGGATTGTCTGCATGACCATCGAAGGCAAATTGCAGGACGCGCATCCCCGGCAGCCCAAACTGGTCGCGCAGGGCGCGCACGTCGGCCGTAATCAAACCCAAATCTTCCGCGATGAATGGCAGATAGCCCAGCTCTGTTTGCACTGCTTGAAAAAAGCTGGCTCCCGGACCCGCCACCCATTGCCCGGACTGAGCCGTTGGCGCTCCCGCCGGAACGTACCACGCAGCCGCGAACCCCCGGAAGTGATCCAGGCGAATCATATCAACGTGAGCCAGCAGAGCGCGCATCCGATCGATGCACCACCGATAACCAGTCGCACGCAGGGCATCCCAGTTGTAAACGGGATTGCCCCACAATTGACCTGTTGCGCTGAAATAATCGGGAGGAACTCCGGCGACAAAGCGTGGCCGATGCTGTTCATCGAGCAGGAATAGTTCGGGGTTCGCCCAAACATCACTGGAATCCGGAGAAACAAAGAAAGGCAGATCCCCGATCAAGCTCACGCCCCTGGCATGGGCGTGGGCTTTGAGTTGATCTGCCTGGCGAAACAGCAGGAATTGCGCGAAGCGTACCTGATCCATTTGACTGGCTAACTCTCGCCGCGCCTCGGCGAGAGCACTCGGGCTGCGCCGGACCAACTCTTCTGGCCACTCGAGGTAATAAGCTCCGCAATACTTTTCTTTCAGTGCCCGGAATAGAGCGTAGTCTTCCAGCCAATGCGCCTGCCTGGCGCAGAATTCGTCGTAGGCAAGCCACCGATCCTTGTCTATATGCTCCCTCGCTTTGAAGTGTGCCCATGCCTTTTCGAGTACCCGCCGTTTGAACGGGACGACTGAGTCGTAGTGAACCGCATCGACGGAGAAGCGAGACTGGGCGTCGCTCAGATCGCCATCAGTCGGCTGTATCAGCCCGTCCCAAATGAGAGATTGGGGACTGATCAGCAGCTCGTTGCCGGCAAACGACGACATCGGTTGATAGGGTGAGTTTCCGTAACCAGTCGGACCCAGCGGGAGTGACTGCCACCACGCCTGGCCGGATTGGTGAAGAACATCGATCCACGCGAGGGCGTACGATCCCAAGTCGCCGATGCCATACTGAGAAGGCAGAGAAGTGACGTGCATCAGCAAGCCAGAAGCACGATATTCAGCTGGAAACGGCGGCGCAGCCGTGAGCGCGCCATCGCCGGTCACGTCCGGTCTCCCTGGTTAGCAACGATTGCGGGCGAACCCAGCGCATGATTCACCATCTCCTCCGCCTCGCTGAGGATCGCGTTCAGGTGGGTTTGGCTCTTGAAACTCTCGGCGTAGATCTTATAAATGTTCTCGGTACCAGAGGGTCGAGCAGCAAACCAACCGCTCTCCGCCACAACTTTCAAGCCGCCGATTGGGGCATCGTTGCCCGGCGCTTTCGTCAGCTTGGCGGTAATTGGCTCGCCCGCCAAGTCTGACTCCTTCACCGCGTCCGGCGTGAGTTTCGCTAACTTTGCTTTCTGCTGGGGCGTGGCGGGCGCGTCGATGCGCGTGTAGTACGGCGTGCCGAACTCCGCCGTCAGTTCGCGATAATGCTCTCCGGGATTCTTGCCGGTGCGCGCGGTAATCTCCGCGGCCAGCAAGTCCATGATTGGTCCATCCTTGTCGGTCGTCCATACGGTGCCGTCAAGACGAAGAAAACTCGCTCCAGCGCTTTCTTCTCCGCCGAAACAGTACGAGCCATCGACCAGTCCCGGCACAAACCACTTGAAACCCACCGGCACTTCGCGCAGTTCGCGGCCGAGCTTTTTGACAACCCGGTCGATCATGCTACTGCTCACCAACGTCTTTCCCACCGCAACTGTGTCACGCCACTGGGGCCGGTGCGTGAGCAAATACCGGATGGCAGCGGCAAGGTAATGATTCGGATTCATTAAACCAGCGATGGGAGTCACGATCCCGTGCCGATCGGCGTCGGTATCGTTACCGAAAGCCACCTGGTACTGATCTTTCAGCCCAACCAGCCTGGCCATTGCATAGGGACTCGAACAGTCCATGCGAATTTTGCCGTCGTGGTCAACGGTCATAAACGAAAATGTCGGATCGATGATTGGATTGGTGACGACGATGTCCAGCCCGTAAATCGAGTTGATTGGCTCCCAATAAGGAAGCGACGCTCCTCCTAACGGGTCTACGCCAAGTTTAAGGCGGGCGCCGCGAATCGCCTCCATGTCCACAACATTCTTGAGATCGCGAACGTACGGCAGAACGAAATCTTCCTGGTGAGTGGTCGCGGACTGGATCGCCTTAGCAAAGGGAATTCGCTTGACCCCGGTGTTCCCCGCTCGCAACAATTCGTTCGCGCGATTCTGCACCCAGCCGGTCACGTCGGTATCAGCCGGGCCGCCGTTGGGCGGGTTGTACTTGAAGCCTCCATCCTCCGGCGGATTGTGCGATGGCGTAATGACGATACCGTCCGCGAGGTGTTCTTTGCGGCCGCGGTTGTAAACCAGAATCGCTCGCGAGATAACCGGCGTGGGAGTTATCCCATCGTCTTGCTGAATGATCGTCTCCACGTTGTTTGCCGAAAGCACTTCGAGGGCGGTGCGTTGTGCGGGCTCCGAGACTGCGTGGGTGTCTTTCCCCATATAGAGCGGGCCGTCGGTACCCTGCCCGCGCCGGTATTCGCAGATCGCCTGAGTAATTGCGAGGATGTGCGCTTCGTTAAATGTGCCGCGCAGGGGCGAACCGCGGTGCCCGCTGGTGCCAAAGCTGACTAGCTGGTTGGGATCATTCAGGTCGGGACGCCGCTCGAAATATTCTTTCTGCAGGCATGCCACGTCCACGAGCAACCATTTCGGCGCTGCTTTACCTGCCAGGGGCGAAATGTTAGGTTCACCTGCCAGGGACTGGGTTTCTAGAGCACCGGACATGGTTCCACCTTCCAAATCTCGCTTGCATACTCCGCAATCGAGCGATCGCTCGAAAACTTCCCGGAGCTGGCGACGTTCAGGATTGCTTTCTGGGCCCATGCACCGGGATCGGCATAGAGCGCGCCGACCCGCTCTTGAGTGTTGCAATACGAGGTCAGGTCCGCCAGATTCATGTAATGGTCGCCCTGGGTCAGAAGCGTATCGCGCAAGGGAGCGAATACTCCTGGCTCGTTGCGGCTGAAGTGGTCAGAGAAAATCAGATCCAGAGCGGCTCGCGTCTCCGGCTCATGTTCATAATGCCAATTCGGGTTATACCAGGCGCGGCTGTTCTCGACTTGCTCAACGGTGAGCCCGAACAGGAACATGTTTTCTTCTCCGGCTTCCTCTGCCATTTCAATGGTCGCGCCGTCGCGGGTTCCAACGGTTAAGGCTCCATTCATCATAAATTTCATGTTACTGGTTCCGCTGGCCTCGTAGCCGGCGGTCGAAATCTGGTTGGAGACATCGCTGGCTGGAATCAGCCGTTCCGCCAACGAAACGTTGTACTCAGGGAGAAAGATGACGTTGAGCCGGCCGCGCGCCACCGGGTCACCGTCAATGGTGCCCGCCAGGTTGTTAATGAATTTTATGATGAGCTTGGCCAAGGTGTAAGCTGGCGCCGCTTTACCAGCGAAGAAGAATGTACGCGGCACCATCTTCATGCCGGGATTATTCCGCAATCGGTTATAAACGATCACAATCCGCAGCGCGTTCATCAATTGCCTTTTATATTCGTGAATGCGCTTGATATGGCAGTCGAAGATAGTATCCGGGTCAACGACATCCCCCGACGTTGACTTGAGCCAATTGGCAAACTGCACTTTGGCCTCTCGCTTTGACTTGAGGAAGCGTTCGCGAGCACTCGAATCCTCCGCGAATGGCTTGAGCTGTTTCAGCAGGCTAAGATCCGTAACCCAGCGATCTCCGATGACTTGCGTAATTTCGCGGGCCAGCGCGGGATTGGCCTCGCGCAACCAGCGCCGAGGCGTCACTCCGTTTGTCTTGTTGCTGAAACGCTCGGGAAACATTTCCGCGAGATCTTTGACCGTCGTGGTTCGCAGTAGCTTCGAGTGGACAGCCGACACTCCGTTGGTGCTGTGCGAGCCAACGATGGCAAGGTTGGCCATCCGGATTTTGCGCAGGCTGCCTTCTTCCACCAGACTGATGCGCTGCACGCGCCCCTCGTCGCCCGGGAAGCGAACCCGAACTTCATCGAGCAGCCGGCGATTGATCTCGTAGATGAGCTCGAGGTGATGAGGAAACAGTTTCTCAAACCACGCCACCGGCCATTTCTCCAGAGCCTCAGGCAGCAATGTGTGATTCGTGTACCCAAGCGTCTTCTTCGTCAGGTCCCAGGCCTGGTCCCATCCCAGGTGCACATCATCGAGCAAGATTCGCAGCAGTTCAGGGACCGACATGGAAGGATGCGTGTCATTGAGTTGAATTGCGGCTTTCTCAGGAAAGTTTTCCCAATCCGAGTTGTAGCGCTGGAAACGGCGCACCAGGTCGGCCATGGAACACGCGACCAGGAAATACTCCTGCAGGAAGCGCAATCCTTGCCCCTTGGTCGTAGAATCGTCAGGATAAAGCACGCGGGTAAGAGACTCGGCTTGCAGAGTTTCCCCGAGAGCGCCCACGAAGTCACCGGTGTCAAACTTCTCAAGATCGAAATAATCAGGCGCCGCCGCGGCCCAGAGCCTGAGTGTGTTGATGGTTTTTCCACCATAGCCCACAACGGGACGATCAAACGGGATACCGATCAGGCTTGACGGCCGGTCGGGGATGACTTGAAAATTTCCCGCTTGCAACTTGAATGAGACGTTCAGTTTAACTTCCACCTTCTCATGAAGCCGGGCGATCTCCCAGGGATCGCCGTAGCGGAGCCAGTTGTCGGGATTCTCTTTTTGCCAGCCATCTACGATCGATTGCTTGAACATGCCGTACTCATAACGCAGACCGTAGCCGGTGCCCGGGAGTTGCATGGTCGCCATCGAGTCGAGAAAGCACGCCGCGAGGCGGCCCAAGCCGCCGTTGCCCAGCCCAGCATCTGGTTCCTGCTCGATCAGTTCAAGCCAGTCGATACCATGTTCTTTCGCTGCATCCGGCAAAAGCGGATCCAGCAACAGGTTGGTGATGTTGTTCGCCAACGAACGTCCGATGAGGAACTCCAGGGAGAGGTAATAGATGCGTTTGGCATTCTCTCGCTCGTAAGTGTTCTTGGTCAGCACCCAACGCCGAGCCAGAATGTCTCTCACGGAGCTGGCGAATGCCTCAAAGCGCTCACGCGCACTCGCCGCTTTGGGATCGATGGCTCTGTCAAAAACCAGGTGTCGTTCATAAAAAGCGTTTTCCGTTCCGATAAACGGCATCGCGCCGTACCCACGCTGTTGCAGAACATCTGAAACACTGGTTGCGCTGGTGGTCATGGGAACGACTTTTCCGGAGCTTGGAGGCGCCACCCGATCGGTGCCCATAAAACGGTCCTTAGTTCTCCAGATCGTGGAACGGTTCGTGTTCAATATTCAAAACTACGCCGGTCAAGCGTACAGATCCTCGTCTGGCCCGAGGTCAATTCCTGACCCTAAAAGTTGCGCACGCATGGCCTTTTCGGCCGCGAACCAATCGATTTCCGGTGATCCAAGCGGACTGCCTCTTTCTTCCCAGTGTTGATACGCAAGTTCTTGCACGAGTTCATGACGGTCCTCGCCATAAAAATCGGTCAGCGGTATGGGCCGTTGCACGCAGTCTTCCCTTTTGGGCTGTTCAGTCCTCGGCGGCTTCGTCAGTGGCGGGACCTGCGCTGCCATATACATACTCCTTTGTGTTCGCGCGCGTTTTTACTTTCAAGAGGCTCATACCTTGTGATTTCACTGACTGCCTTCCGGTTGCTGCTTTTGTTTAGCGAGGCACTCTTTGATCCCGGCCACCAAGGGAGGTGGTGGGTATCGCTGTCATGAGTTCCCCCCCGAGCTGTCCAGTACCGTGGTAGGTCGAAGTCGCTGGCTTTCACTGCTTCTTCCGCACAGCCGAGGGACCTTCCATACTGGTTTGCTTGTTCCACCCGTGGAAACGCGAGAGGTCACCTGCATTCCATGCCTCGCGGAGTCCAGGGGTACTCAGATCCCAGTCAGGGCGGATTTCACTCGTGACGACGCGCAGATCGCGCCAAAGGTCGATCACCGACGGACGCCCCCAGAACCAGTAGCCGTTATAGATGCTGTAGATCACGAGACCCGGCTTGAGCACGAGCGTATGCGGGATCATCGGATTGTGCTCGGGGTCGGTGTACTCCTGGATGTCGAGATCCTTCTGAATGGTTCGGTCGGGGTCCGAAAGGAAGGTCCACTGGGCTCCGACTGACGCACGGAATTCCTGCAGAGTGTGGTGATCGTCGGTGGCGATGGTAGCGATCTGAGTGTACGCCACTGCAATCCTGGGGTAGAACGCGGCGAGTTCCAAATGCTGCTGGTGCTCCTTTGGGCAATAGTGGCCGCGCGCAAGCGTAAGGATGAGCGGGTCCTCGCCTTGCAGTTCGCTGAGCTTGCGCGGTGTGCCCGTGTGATCGGGCAGTTCGTAGTTGGGGAAAATGCCTCCGGGCACAATATCAGAACGCATGACTCGACTCCTTCCGTTTCTCTTTCAAGGCTTTTTACTGAAAGATCTTCTCTTAAAGATCTTCTCCTAGAGATCCAGAGTGATGCCCGCGCTTGGTTGGGAACAGCATACGAGCACGTTCCCGGGAGCGGGTCTCTCCAGCGGCTCAGGATTATAAATAATCGATCCGTCAATCAGACCAGTCATGCAGGTATGACAAACTCCAATCCGGCACGACCATCTGACGGGGACGTCGCACGCTTCCGCCAGTTCAAGCAAATTGGCAAACCTACGGTCCCAAGCGGCGGTAATCCCACTACGCGCGAATGAGACCGGGGGGCCAGATCCTGGCGCCCCCTGTGGCAGGTGAGGAGTGTGAACAACCTGCGCCATGCCAGGCGTAATCGCCTCGAGAGAACCGAAGATTTCCGTGTGCACATTCCCGGGAGGCACACCCCAGTTTCGCAGGCCATCGCCGATATTCTGCAAGAATGAAGATGGGCCACAAAGATAGAAGTCGCTATTCTGTGACACCCCGATTTTCTCCAGCAAAGCTGTGTCAATGTGCCCGGGGGCATCGAAGTCTGTGCCGACCCGGTCGATTGCGGCGGGCCTGCTGTACACGATGTATGCTCGTCCGCGAGATAGCTGCTTCAGTAATGAACGCGATTCTTCCGCAAAGGGATGTTCAGCGCGATTGCGCGCTCCATAGACCCACCAGATCTCTCGTTGCGATTTCTCAGCGGCGAGCGAGTGCAGCATGGACATCATTGGCGTTGCGCCCACTCCAGCGCTCAGCAGAACCACAGGATTCTGGCCGGGACGCAGAGTGAAGCTACCGCGCGGCGCGCTGACATCCAATCGATCGCCGTCTCGCCCACGGTTGCACAGAAATGAACTTCCAACGCCATTCAATTCGCTTTTGACGCTAATGCGGAAATGATCGGCTGCCGGCAGATCAGACAGCGAATAGCTGCGAAGCACCGGCGGCTTGCTGGGATCGACGAGCAGCCGCAAGACGACAAATTGACCTGCCTGGCAGATAGGAAGAAGTTGCCCGTCGCTCGGCGTCAGGACGAAGGAAGTCACGCTGTCGCTTTCCTTGTGGATACCCGCGACTCGCATCTGTCGAAATCCGGGCCATGCTGGGGGTTGTTCCTCAGTGGCAAGTCCCGGATTCCCTACCGCAGCTTTGGGGTTCAACTCTTCTTGCAGCATTGCCTGGAACGAACTCTGCCAACCTTTGCTAAGTGCAGGAATCCGCAGCGCTCGTTGCAGTTGCTCGCTGGAATGTCCCGGCAAATACAGGAGAGCGTCAATGTCGGCCACCGTGATCCTTTCTGGACCATCGGCGATTTTTGCGATGTCATCGCCCGCACCAACTTCCCCCTCCTGCAACACGCGAAAGTAGAATCCCGGTCTGTGATGTGCCACGAGCAGCGAGGGCATTCGAGGTTCCCTCATGCGGATGCCGACGCGGTAGCACGTCACCCGGGGCTGGGTTACTTCAAATTCAGCGCCACCGATGCGGTATCGATCGCCGATGCACACCTCGTTGTCCGGAAGTCCCTCGACGGTGAAATTTTCTCCGAACTGCCCGAAAGTAAAATCGTTGCGGCCCAGAAAGCTCTCCCAGTAACGGTAAGAATCCATCTGGTAGACGAATACGGCGCGCTGTTCCCCGCCGTGACCGGCGAGATCGGCTTGCGCATCACCATCGATATCGAGCTTGCGCACCATTCGGCGTCCATCAACTGGAGATTTCCAGACTGACGTTCGAATAGTTTTGCCGTTCCATGTCACGTCGCGTGGAAGACCGACGTTTACCGATAGCAATCGGGCCATTCCCACCTCGTAGTCTTGCGTCTGGTTAGGATCCTTTTATTTTTACCACCGACGAGCTGGAGCGGCACCATCCACGTGAAGAATCTCCCCGCTCACATGACCTGCCTGCGCCAGGTAAAGCACGGCATCGACAATATCGTTTACCGTCGCCTTTCTCCTATCCAACTGCAACGCCGGGTCGGTGGGATCATTCTGGTGTATCTGTGGATCCACTTCGCCGGGCGCTACGGCATTGAAGCGAATGCCATCCTTGGCATACTCGGTTGCGAGATTCTGGGTTGCTGAATTCAACCCACCCTTCGTAATCATCGAAACGGAGCCATTTACTCCGGCGATTGGCCGATCAGCAAGCGCCGCACTGATACTCACAACGCACCCAGATTTCTGTTTCAGCATCTCTTTTACAGTGCGCTGAGTGATGTAGAAGAATCCGAGCAGATTCGTGGAGACCAGGGCGTTGAAGTCCTCGGTGGTGAAGTCAGTGAACGGTTTGTTCAGGAAGATGCCAGCGTTATTCACCAAAACATCGATGGTTCCGAAGTCTTTGATTGCTGCCTCGACGGCATCAGCAGCGGTTTGCTCTTTGCCGATATCGCCCTCAAGTAGAACCAAGTTGCCTGAGGCGGTCAACTTTCGATCGGCGTCACGAGAGGTTGCGACGACGTTATAACCTTCTCCCAGAAACCCTTGGACTAAACCGGCGCCAATGGCCCCGGATGCTCCAGTTATGATTGCTGTTTTCTTCCCCGACATAAGTAGCCTTTCGCCTTTCGCCTTTCGCTTTTCGCGATGCGCATCCCGATTGAATCGGGCGACGCCAGTGATCAGAGCAGAACCGCTGGATGAGAACAATTGGACGATGGTATCGTCGATACTTTGGTGTCGGCTCTCGTTCTAATGGGCGTTTTTCACAAATCGCAGGGCCTTTCCAGGCAAATGAAGGAATCTCTGATAGAATTTCCTACCACTGGGGCGTCATCAGCCACTCGTCGGCGTTTAAATATGGATTGAGCCGACGCGCGTTGGCCAAGAATGGGGTTGACCCATGTCGGATGTTACGCCCATCGTGTTCGTTGTCGACGACGACGTTTCTGTGCGCGAGTCGCTGGAATTGCTGATCCGCTGTGAAGGCTGGCAGCCAGAAACATTCGCCTCCGCCCAAGAATTTCTCGACTACCCACGCGTCCTGATTCCCAACTGCCTCGTGCTCGATGTTTCTCTTCCGGGTCTGAACGGGCTAGACCTGCAACGGCTCGTCGCCGGCGATCGGACGGATATGCCCATCATCTTCATCACGGGCTACGGCGACGTGCCCATGACGGTCCAAGCCATGAAGGCGGGGGCAGCCGAATTCTTGACAAAACCATTTAAGGATGACGTGCTGTTGACTGCCATCCGGGCAGCCCTTGAACGGAGCCGAGTTGCGCTGAGGATTGAGGCGGAGATGCGGGCACTCGGGGACCGCTACGAGCTACTATCGCCGCGCGAACGGCAGGTTATGGTGTTGGTGGTCTCCGGCCTGTTGAATAAACAAGTCGCTGGGGAGCTTGGTATCAGTGAGATCACGGTGAAAGCGCACCGAGGCAAGGTGATGCAGAAGATGAAGGCCAACTCTCTTGCCGACCTGGTGAAAATGGCCGCGAAGCTCCGCCTCGCACCCGCAGCAATTACGGCCGCGTAACGGCCACGTTCATCCTCATAAATTCGTGAAGACGCGGAATTCCCAGACACTGTGCTTCAAGCTTTGTCGCAGTAGGGCGAATTGGTCGATACGATGAACACGCTGGTGAGCCGCCAGCATCGGAACCTGCTTTAGGGTCGAGCACTACGGGAGGAAAAGACTATGAAGAAGGCCACAGCACCGACTTCCCTGGCCGGCTCCCAGCTCGGGGAAAAAGAGGTCGAACGCAGTCTAGTGGAAGAGAAGCTGCATCAAGAAGAGCGTGAACTCCAGCGCAGTGAGGCGCGCAAGGCAGCCATTCTGGAATCGGCTCTCGACTGTATTGTAATGATCGATCACGAAGGCTGCATCACCGAGTTCAATCCAGCTGCAGAGCACACCTTCGGCTACCGTCGGGATGAGGTGGTGGGCAAGCATATGGCCGACGTCATCATCCCGCCTTCACTTCGGGAGAAGCATCGGCACGGATTCGCCCGCTACCTGGCCACGGGCGAGGCGCGCGTACTCGGGAAGCGCATCGAGATGACGGCGGTGCGTGCTGACGGAAGCGTATTCCCGGTCGAACTGGCAATCACGCGCATTCCATTAGAAGGGGCTCCCTCCTTCACCGGCTATCTGCGCGACATTACGGAAAGCAAACGGGTGGAGCAGGAACTGCTGCGCAGTGAGGCGTTTCTCGCGGAAGCCCAGCATCTTAGTCGAACCGGCAGTTTCTCCTGGCGTGTGGTAACAGACGAGATCACATGGTCAGAGCAGCTTTATCGCATTTTCCAAATTGACCAGGATGCGCAAGTGACCTTTGAACTGATCGGTACTCGAATCCACCCTGAAGATTTATCAGTATTCCGGGAACATATCGACCGATCTCGGCGGGACGGCAGCAATGTACAACTCGAGTTCCGCCTGCAGATGCCGGACGGCCCCCTCAAGTACGTACACGTCGTGGCTCACAGCCGCGGCGACGGCGGCGAACTGGAGTACATCGGCGCAGTTCAGGACGTGACAGAGCGCCGATCCTCCGAAGAGGCACTCAGCAGGGCCCGATTTGAGCTCTCACACGTCGCCAGGGTTACGAGCCTCGGGGTATTAACGGCGTCGATTGCACACGAGGTCAATCAACCGCTTTCTGGCATTGTCACCAACGCCAGCACTTGTCTGCGGATGCTGGCCGCCGATCCTCCCAACGTGGACGGAGCCCGCGAGACAGCCCGGCGCACGATTCGCGATGGCAACCGAGCTTCTGAGGTGATCACTCGATTGCGCGCACTCTATGGCAAAAAGGAGCCCACGATCGAATCGGTGGACCTGAATGAAGCTACCAGAGAGGTGATTGCGCTCGCATTTAGCGAGCTTCAGAGAAACCGGGTCATCCTCCGGCCGGAACTTGCCGAGGACCTCCCTCTGGTTGCAGGAGATCGCGTCCAGCTGCAGCAAGTTATCCTGAACCTGATCCGGAATGGGTCAGACGCAATGAGCAGCGTCGACGATCGTCCGCGGCAGTTGCTGATCAGCACCGAACGAGACGAAGGCGATCGCGTGAGCCTCACCGTGCAGGATGCAGGAACCGGTTTCGATCCTCAGGCTGTCGACAGACTTTTCCAAGGGTTTTACACCACCAAAAATGACGGTATGGGAATCGGACTCTCGGTCAGCCGCTCTATTATCGAGAGTCACCATGGTCGTCTGTGGGCCACACTGAATAATGGTCCGGGAGCCGCGTTTTCATTCTCTCTTCCTCGCGGGCCCGAGGGTGCGACGGGCGCCGAAAGTAATCGCGCCATTCGGACGCCTGACGTATCGGACGCGGCGTGAGGAGTCTGTGTCCTGTACGAGCCGTTACCGGACTTGAACTCAGGGGTTTCTCCTTAGCAGCGTGGCGTTCCCATCAGCGGACCGTTCCTCGCCTCTGGCTGGCAAACCAATACTAAGGTGCAATAGACAGTGTCTCGTGGAGTGGCGCACGCTTCTGTTGTGGAGCACTGCCGAGAAAAGATCCCACCCGAGAATAGTCTCGTGGTCAATGTCCTGCCAGGATTGCTATGGACAGCAGGCCCTGACGAACACGTAGACTCCCTCACCAACGCGAGTGCGAATACACCGAATGCGGCATTGTCGAAGCCTGCGGCTGTGACGCGGGATGATAAATCTACGACAGTCACGCCTTCGCTTGTGTCAGTGGTGGATGACGACGAATCAGTACGGGAGTCGCTGCCTGACTTGCTCAAAGAGTTCGGCTTTGCAGCCCGCGCATTCTCGTCGCCCGAAGAGTTCCTCGCATCCGATTGCGTCCGGCAGACCAAATGCTTGCTCCTCGACATCGTTATGCCGGGGATGAGCGGACCCGACCTTCAACGGGAATTGAAGAGTCGTGGGCATGAGATTCCGATTATCTTTATCACAGCCAGCACCGATAAGGCTGTTCGCCCCCGACTACTCGAACTGGGTGCGGTGGAGTGCCTGTTCAAGCCATTCAGCGACACGGCTCTGCTTGAGGCCCTTAATTTGGCACTTCACCCGAAGTGAAAGTTTCATACTATGGTGTTGCGGGGCGCTCGACGTCAACCGTTTGAACGTAGGTCGCCATTTAGATGAATCCTTTCAGGCCGCCAAGCGAATCCCGGTGAACAGCGGCTTAGAGGCGGACTTGGACTTCGCGACCCTGGATGCGATGGTATCGGTTGATACCATCGTCCAATAGATTTTCACCTCCGCCTGTGGCTTAATTCCTACGAGCAAAGGCTGGCGCGCCCGGCCTCTAGCCAAATATCAAGGAAAGGATAGCAACGAAATGCTGGAAGCGACATGGAAACCTCACGAGAAGCACGGAACACTGACGACGCAGAGCGATTTACCCGACAGCGTCTACGCGTTTCCGAAACAGCGCAAAGAACCACTGACCGACGCGGAACACGTGCGCAACGCGGTCGCGCGGTTCGATCAAGTCATCGACGCCTCCGATGCCGACCGTGCTTTGGCGTTCGCAAACATCGAGAAAGCTGCAAAGTACTACGACGTCAACCTCGCGGAAACGTCATGGCGCGACTTGGGCGTTCATCCTCAAAAAAATCGCAAAGTCTCGTAGATCTCTGCGATATCGGGGAGTGTTATGCCCGGATCCATTCGATCAGGTTGACGATGTGATAGTTGCGGCGGACTCGTGTCAGATTTGCAAGCAGGCTGGGTGGAGTGGCTTGCGGCAGAGGACACTAAGGGAAAACCAAGAGTGAGCGGTTTGCGGTTAGTGCATCACCGCCACACGAGCTGGAGATGGCGATAGCCAGACGGCTGTCGATATAATCCGCGAGACGAATTCAGAAAGAACAGAGGCATCGTTGAGGGATTAGCTCTCGACCGGTCCGCGGGTCCCGACGGCCTTTGTTAGTAGCTGTTGGCGCACCGTACGAGGAGATGAATATGAAAGCAATCGTTGTCCACCAATATGGCGGTCCGGAAGTACTGAAGTTTGAGAACTATCCCGATCCAGTGCCTGGTCCGGGCCAAGTGCTGGTGCGGGTCGCGGCCGCGAGCGTGAATCCGATCGACTACAAGCGGCGTGCGGGATTAACGAAGGATTTTTATCCCCTCAAGTTCCCTGGCCTCATCGGAGTCGATATGGCGGGGACTGTGGTCAAGATCGGGCTTGGAGTGGAAGGCTTTTCCGTAGGCGACCGGGTGTTTGCCATGGCGGACAATACTTACGCCGAACTTTGCGTCGTAGATGCAGCGGCCTTGGCGAAAATCCCGGAGGGCCTCGATTTGATCCAGGCGGCGGCGCTGCCGCTGGTAACGGTGACCGGCAACCAGCTCATGGCCGCTACGGCAATCAAAGCGGGCGAGACGGTTCTCGTCGTAGGTGCTGCCGGAAATGTCGGGCGTTCGGCGGTATTCACCGCGAAGGCTCGCGGCGCGACCGTGATCGCCGGGGTTTTGAAGAGGCAGATAAATGAGACTAAGACTGTGGGCGCGGATCAGGTGGTCGCAACCGATGACGATACCGCGATTGCGAATCTTCCGCCGCTCGATGCAGTTGCGGATACGGTCGGCGCAAGAACCGCCGAGAAGCTGATCGCGAAGGTCAAGCCGGGAGGAGTGTATGCATCGGTTGTCGATACACCGCAGAACGCCACGAAATACCCATCTGTGAAGCTGGCGCACGTATTCTCGAAATTCGACAGGAAAACGCTCGAGTTCATGGCCGAAGCGGTGCGAGATGGCAAGCTGATAATCCCGATTAGCCAGACACTGCCACTTAGCGAAGCGGCAGAGGCTCAAGCGGAAGCAGAAAAGGGTGCTGTCGGGAAGATCTTGCTGGTGGCTTGATATTACTTGCTAACAAAAGACACGAAAGGAAGATCGGAAGTGAAAAAGACTCTGCGGGGAATCAACCCCGCTTCGAAACCGAGTGGCGACGGGTGTGTGGAATGCCTGGCATCGCCGAAAGGTTGGTGGTTTCATCTGCGCCGGTGTGCGGATTGCGGGCACATTGGATGCTGTGATAGTTCTCCGAGCCAGCATGCATCCAAGCATGCGGCAGCAAACGGGCATCCGATCATTGCCAGCTTCGAGCCGGGTGAGGACTGGTTCTACGATTACGAGAAGCAGCGGATGATCACGGTCAAAGGTGGGGAATTGCTTCCGCCGCATTCGCATCCCGAAAGTCAGCCCGCACCTGGACCCGCCGGAAGGGTACCAGCCAACTGGCAATCGCTCCTGCACTAGCTGCCCCTTATGAGCAGCCAGCAGATAAAGTCCTCCTTTAAAATGTGGTCGCTTCTGGCCGCATCCCAATTTATCGACAACGGGAGCACCGCATGAATCTACCTCACGCTCCGATTGCCCACGAAGGCTTCTACGCAACTTATTTCTTCACCGTGAGCGACCTGGATAAATCGAGGGACTTCTATGTCCGAATTCTTGGAGGGAAAGTGATCAAGCCGGACAATCCCTGCTACATCAAGCTGGCCAATGCCTGGATCCTTCTCAATTCCGGCGGTGGTCCGACTCCCGACAAGCCAGAGGTCCTTCTTCAAACACCGCCGGATCTGAACCGGATGAGCAGCTTCCTTAATTTGCGCGTCGCCGACATTTGGGCCTGCTACGAACAATGGGGCGGCAAAGGAGCGCTCTTTCTTACCGAGCCGTTAAACAATCACGGCTGGGAATGGCGCTGCTACATGCGCGATCCCGACGGCTACCTCATCGAGGTCGGCCAATACACTCAAGTCGCCCTCGACTGGTTCAAAAACCACAGTTAGTTTGGAAAGCGATAAAACAAGAGGGCGTCGAGAATCGCCACACAGTCTCCGCACCAAGGAAACTCTCCATCAAGCTCTTGGCCGGCAACAAGCTGCTTCGCTGATCGATCACTTCAGTAACTGGCCGGCGAGCCAGTAATCGACACTGAATTTTCCCGGACCGGAGCAGATCAGCCAGATAAAGAAAAGCGCGTACAAGACTTCCGGAAGATAGAGGAAATCGTCGAGCCAGCTAAGAGGCGAAAGTCCTTTAGGCAGGGTGGAAAGCGAACTGGTCAGAGTGGCGACCGTCATGTCAATCAATAAAGCCACGCAGGCCACGCTCGAAAGGAACCCCACGGTCAGCAAAGATCCGCAAACGAACTCGACCCCCGCGACAAAATAAGCCGTCTGGCGGGGAAAAGGGACTTTGGCCTTAACGAGCGTGTCGTAAACAGGTTTTGTGCCGCCGGCGACAAACAATTTGTTTCCACCGGAGATGGCGAAGAACAGCCCGATCGAAACGCGTACCAGCAAGATGGCATACTGTTCCAGATCACTGTTACCCTGCAGCGCAAACTGAAACAACCATTTCCAATCCATCTCTTGTCTCTCCAATGCGGTGTCGTTAACAAATTCTCGCGCGCCTCGAGATTACGGGCCTATCCGTTCAACCCATTTAGCACGAAATGCAGGAGCCACGAATGGATCCGCAAAGTACTGCGTTTCCCGCGCAACCTTGTCGCCCGTGAACTCCATAATGCTCACGGTGTAGGACGGTTTGCCGTCATATGTGAGGATGAGTTCGGTGACCCAAAGATCACCACCGCCTATGATTCGTTGGACAGTAAACCGCTTTTGGCTCGGCTGACTGGCACGTTGGCACTGTATGTTGTGTCGACCGCGAGTTCGCTCGCCTGACTGCGGGTAATCCAGCACCGCGTCCTCGCGATAGATCAGGTGCTCCGTTTCAAAATCGTTGGCGTCGGACGCCGCCCAATGCTGATCCAGTGCAGCACGGATCTCTCGATCTCGCACTCCGGAATCCTGCTCCTTTGTTTGTTGACCGTTCATCTTGAGCCCTCAATTTGCTAGAAAATCAAAATAACACGTCTCCCATACTCGAAGGCTCCGGAGTTGGGAATCGCGTCGGGCAATGGTCTAGCGCGCGATTTGGCCCAGGTAGTATCCAAGCCGATCTTCGACATCTCCGGGTTTGTGGAAGCCACGCGCCATGAGCGCCTTGATCCCTTCCTGGGCGGCAGGCCGACCGAGCGAAGCGATGCAGGCATCCCATCCGGCGCCGAGCTCGACATCGGGCGGCAGGCTGGTGTTTACGAGGCGCTTAGTCTGAGCGATCGCCCATTTGTCGAACTTGGCGATCCGGGTTGCAAGAGCCTCCACAAACGCATCCAGATCGGCATCCGGCAGGGCGCGATTAATATAGCCGTAGGCTTCGGCCTGTTCGGCTCTAATGTCTTCCGAGCTCAAGAGCACCTCGAGGGCGCGGTTTCGACCGATGAGTCGGGGGAGCCGAGCCATAGGGCCGCCGCCGGCGACCATGCCCACGCCCACCTCCCATTGCGAGATGATGGTCTTCTCGCGGCTGGCAAAACTCATGTCGCAGGCGAGCGTGATCTCGCTGCCATTGCCGGTCGCACGGCCGCGGATGAGGGCGATGGAGGCGACCGATAAGCGGGTAAGACGTACGAGAAAGTCCGGCCAGGGCGGCAAGCCCGTGGGACCCTCGGGCAGTGAGGTGAGGTCCTGAAGCTTGGCAGTGAAATCAGAGTGATTCAGGAAGTAGCCGTCGACCGCGCTGTCGAAGACCACGACCCTGACCTGCTCGTCGCTCTCGAGCGCGCCGATGACTTCCTGGAACTGCTTGATCATTTCGGGGCCCATGACGTTGATCGGCGGATTGTCGATCGTGACACGCCAATAGGCTGGCGATCGCCGGGCCAGGCGGATCTGTGCAGGTTTTGCAGGTGCGTTCATCTGAGCAAGTTTGGCAGGTGCCTTCACGGTTGCCACGGGATTTTCCTCCGTGACTATTCAGCCAGAAAAAAATGGGCCGCGCAATTGGACCATGGTATTGCCCAGACTTCGTATCGACTGCCTGTCTTCATGCTGGACACTCGATATGAAGGTACAGTCGACACTATCGTCCAATTGTCTTACTCCCTGACCTCTGGTCTAATCGCAACCGTTACACACACTCGTTAGATCGGGCTTGGAAAACTTCTCTTGAGGAGAACATTCGATGTCTGAACCAGTGACGAAATCTACGGCGTACGAACAACAAAAACAGAAGATAGAAACACACACCGCCGGGTTTACCGTCGTTGCGGCAGCCGTGTCGGTGCTGGCCGTCTTCGTCGCCGCTGCCCTTTTCGCGCAAGGTCAAAACAACGACAAATACTCGCTGAAATCGCCGAGCGGAATCGCTTTCTCCGACTTCGGGGGATATGAGGACTGGGCTGACGTCTCTTCCGCCCGGACCGACGAAATACTCAAGGTTATCGTCGCCAATCCCAAGATGATCAAGGCGTACAAGTCCGGCATTCCGGGCAACGGGCAGCCTTTCCCGGACGGCTCCATGATTGCGAAGCTCCAGTGGACGCACAAGAAGAGCACGGAGGCTCCTTTCGTCGTGGAGGTGCCAGACGTCTTTAGCCAGGTCTTCCTCATGGAAAAGGACAGCAAGAGATTTTCGAAAAGCGGCGGGTGGGGATACGCGGTGTTCAATTACGACGCCGCATCGGACAAGTTCTCGCCCGATCCCAAAAGCCTCTCGGACTGCGGATTCGCATGCCATACGCCCGTGAAGGCGAAGGACTATATCTTCCATCCCTACCAGAAGCGTTGAACCAAGCCCGACAAATCAGGCACTGAGGCACCGTTTTGCGCCGGGTGTACACTCAGGAGCAAAAAGTGAGGTCAAAGTAACATTTCACGCACTCCGGATCAGAAATCGTCTGTTGCAAAAGATGCATCGCTCGGCCTGGAGACGAGCATAACGCGGCGGGACTTCCTCGGTTCCGCTTTGTTGGCTTCCGGGTCCGCGTTACTTGGAGGCCTCTCTCCGGCAGAGCTATTGGCGCAGAATGATGACTTCACGGGTTACGGGGGAGTCGGCGACTACCGCAACGCGAATGGCAACACTCTGGCTGTTCTCGAGGCCGGCCATGCGATTCGTGACCGCATCTACGATCCGCTCCCCAAGGACGTAATCGATACGCGGGAGAGCTATGACTGCGTGATCATCGGTGGCGGAATTAGCGGACTTGCTGCCGCACTTTTCTTCCAGCGGAGCGCCGGTCCGGGATCAAAATGCCTGATCGTTGAGAACCACCCGATCTTCGGCGGCGAGGCAAAGCAAAATGAGTTCCTCGTCGAAGGCAAACGACTGATCGCACACCAAGGTTCAGCGATCTATCAGATTCAATACCCGCATAGCTTTCTGGCGACGTTCTACGAGTCTATCGGGTTACGAACGCCCAAGCTTACATATCAAAGCTGGGCTGGGTCAGAGCCAGAATTTCCCCTTTGCACTACTCCTTATCAAGCGGTGGGCTTGCAGCACGGACAATACGGGTTTTGGTTCGGCGCAAAGTTCAATCAGAAGCCGGGAATGTGGTTGACGGATCCCCTGGGAAAGAAACTTGATGGCGCTCCGGTTTCGGACGCAACGCGACTCGAATGGCTGCGCTCGCTGAAGGGCGAAGAGGTGGGAGGCGCGAAGTTCGAACATCCGAAAGTGGAAGGCGATGCGATTTCGCGCTATCTCGATTCCATCACGCTCGAACAGCACTTTATGGAGCGTTTCGGTCTTAGCCGCGAAACGATTCGCACGTTCCTCTCGCCAGTGGAAGGCGGTGGCGCGGGCTTGGGGCCGGACGCCTTATCCGCATACTCAGACTACGCGTTTGAAATGCTTCATCCTTTGCCGGAAGAAAATGGCGGTTCTGACCAGATGTTTCCCGGCGGTAACGCGACAATTGCGAGACTGATGCTGAAGAGCCTGATCCCCGCGGCGATCGACGGTCCACACAGCGTGGAGGGAGTTTGCCGGAACCGCGTTGACTTTTCCGCTCTGGATACGCCGGGGACAGCTGTGAGAATTCGTCTGTCGTCTACCGTCGTCCATGTCGAGCATGATGGCGAAGCTGGCAAAGCCGGCACGGTTTCGATCGCATATTCCAAGAAAGGCAAGGTGTACCGCGTCAAGGCGCGTTCGGTTGTGATGGCGGGCGGATGCTGGACTACGAAACACATTGTGAAGGACCTTCCGCAGAGCCAGCGCGAGGCATATGCTCAGTTCTATCGCTCCCCCTGCATGATGGTGAACGTTGCGGTCAGAAACTGGCGGTTCCTTTACAAAATGGGAATGAGCGGTTGCCGCTGGTTTGAAGGGTTGGGCAACTACATGGAAGTTTGCAAGCAGGCGCTGACCGGTGTGGAGAATCCAACGATCGGTCCAGACTCGCCAATCGTACTCAGCTTGAAAGTTTTGTACTCGTACCCTGGTTCTTCCACTGAAGAGCAGGGGAACCGGGGCCGCGCTGAGTTGCTGGGAACATCTTTCAGAGATTATGAGCGACAAGTCCGTGAGCAATTCAGCGAAATGTTCACGCGAGCGGGATTCGACGCCAAGCGGGACATCGCTGGAATCATCTTGAATCGCTGGGGACACGCCTATCTCAGTCCGCAACCGGGGTTCTTCTTTGGAAGTAGCGGCCAACCTGCCCCTCGCGAGATCCTGCGCAGCGCGCCATTTGGACGCATTGCATTTGCTAATACGGACCTGGCCGGAGCCATGGACCATCGTTATTCCATACTCGAAGCAAAACGGGCTGTCGGCCAACTGCTCGATCAGGTTTTGAGCTGACACCGGAATACTCTGCTGATCAACCCTTTACGAATCGTGGAGACGTTTGCTATGTCGCGATTTTCAACGTCGTATCTGCTGCGAGCTTTCTTGACGAGTTTGTTGGTTCCTGTGGCATGCTCCTCTCCATCGTTTGCGCAAGCGCGCCAGGATGGCAAGATTTTCGGCGGCTACTTTGAGGAGTGGGGCATCCAGTACGCCGGTTACAACATTGCTGATTTGCAAAAGAATGGCGTGGCTGAAGTACTGACCCACTTGATTTACGCTTTCGGCAATGTGACCCCGACTTCTCCGCCAGCGTGCGCGATTGCCGATCCCGTGGCCGCCTACCAGAATTCGAGCTTTCCCAGTGTCAGCGGCAAACCCTACACGGCACCGCTCTACGGAAATTTTGGTGCCATCGAGCAACTCAAGGAGCTTCATTCTTCTCTGAAAGTGCTGATCTCTTTGGGTGGACAAGCGGGCAATGTTGCGGGCTTCGTGACCGCCTCAGCCACCACCGGGGGGCGCGCTGCGCTTGCCTCTTCCTGCATCGACATGTTTGTGAAGGGCAACATCGCTGCCGGCGTCACGGCTCCCGGGTTGTTTGACGGCTTTAATATCGATTGGGAGTTTCCGGGCGCCGCGGATAAGCGGAACTTTACCGCTCTGCTAAAGGAGTTCCGTACGCAGCTCAATGCTTTGTCGAAGACGACGGGCAAGAAATATGTTCTTACGTTCGATTCTCCGGCAAACTCAAAGAAATATGTGAACATCGATCTCAAGGCTGCCGCTGCGCAGGTGGATTTCCTCACCATCGACGGTTACGACTACGCGGCACCGCAGGACAAGCAAACCAATGAGTCGTCCTCGCTGTACGATACCGCCGCGGATCCGATTTATGCCGACGATCGCTACATCGATGCGACGGTGAGAGCGTATCGCCGCGCCGGCGTGCCGGCCGCCAAGTACACGATGGGTTTGCCGTTGTACGCTGTCGGCTGGAAGGGCGTCGCCAACGTGAATCATGGCTTGTACCAGAACGCGACTGCCCCTGCTCCGGTTCCATTGGCCGATGGATCAGGGCTCTGCCTGAACACGGATAAGGCCACGGCTTCGCCCGGTTGCGATACCGTGTTGACCGCGGGATTTGTTACCTACTCGACGATCGAGAACCTGACCAATAAGCCCGGGTTTACCGCCTGGTACGACTCGTCGAGAGTGGGAGCGACGCTCTACAATCCGTCCACGGGAACCTTCTATACCTACGACAATCCGGCGTCAGTAGCCGCAAAGACGGCTTACATCAAGAAGAAGAAGCTTGGTGGCGCCTATGTTTGGGCGCTGAACGATGACGATGCCAACGGATCTTTGACGAAGGCGATTGCAGCGGCGCTCAAGTAGATTGCCCCCGGTTAGGACCAGCCGCAAAAACTTTCTTACTGCTCGACTGGCGAGCGGATTTCGTGCAGGTGTAGCTCCGCCTACTCCATCAAGTTCGTTTTCCGTAACAAGATCGCATGGGAATTACCGTTTTCCCATTTCCGAAACAAACCCGGCCAGACCTTGCACGCCCCGCGCTTTCTTGCGCTTAGCAGGTCGCCGAATAATTTGTAGTTCGGATCGCGCAACAAGAAAAAAGTTTCCTCACTCGGCTGACGGAGGGGAGTACGCTACTTCCGCGAATGCTATAGAGCAGTTTGGAACATTGCGATTCGCAAAAAAACTTTGTTCCTTGCAGATCTGCAAGACATCGCGATCGATAAATCACTGCTCCGGGAATCTCCACAAGTGCTGCAGATAACCAACTCTTGCGACGCAGAGCCCGATGCGACTACCGCATGGGCCCGTTTCCTCTAATCACCTAATCACCCAACCGCGGGCGGACTTGGCTGGCAGGCGTCCCCCGAACAAAGGAGCCACAATGAAGCGTGCATTACTCTCCCTATCTCTGCTCTGCGTCTTTATGTCGGTTTCGCTGTTGGCGCAAGCGACAGTTACCTTAAGCCCGTCGAGCTACAACTTCGGCAGCACCCCGGTCGACACAGGCACCGCGTGGTACACCTTCACACTCTCCAACAGCGGCAGTTCTGCCGTGAGCATCAGCAACGTCACGGTCAGTGGACCATTCGTCGTATCCAGCAATTGCGGATCATCGGTGGCCGCCAACGGATCGTGTCCAATCTACGTGTATTTCTACCCAACTGCGTCAGGAGCGGCTAGCGGCACGCTGACCGTGACCGATAATGCCACCAATAGTCCGCAGACATCTGCTCTGAGTGGAACTGGCGGAAGCGGGGGCAGTTGTACAACCACGCCCAGCTCGCCAACTGGACTCGCGGCGTCCGGCACAACCAGCTCCGGCACAAACCTGAGCTGGACAGCGGACACTGCGCCCACAAACTGCACGATCAGCAGCTACACGGTATTGCAGAATGGAACCTCGATTGGAACAGCAACGGGAACATCGTTTGCCGTCAGCGGACTTGCGGCATCGACCGCCTACAGCTTTACGGTTGAGGCGACAGACGCTAATGGTACGTCAGCCGCAAGTTCGGCGGTGAATGTGACCACGCTGGCGAACTCCTGCACCGCCGTGCCCAGTGCTCCGACTGGACTGGCGGCCTCTGGGACGACCAGCTCCGGCACCAGTTTGAGTTGGACGGCCGTAACTCCGCCTGCGAACTGCACGATCAGCAGTTACACGGTATTGCAGAATGGAACCTCCATTGGAACCCCAAGCGGCACTTCGTTTGCCGTGAGCGGGCTTTCCGCCTCGACCACTTACAGCTTTACCGTGGAAGCGACGGATAGCCACGGTACGTCGAGCGCAAGTTCGGCCGTAAGTGTTACGACGCTGGCAGGCGGAGGCGGCTCGTGCGCCACAGCATGGAGTGCCACTGCGGTCTACACCGCGGGTATGACGGCGAGCCAGAATGGTGAGAACTACGTCGCCAACTTCTGGACACAGAACCAGAGTCCAGCAACTAACAACGGCGGTGCTGGCACCGGCGAACCTTGGACCGCAACCGGGGCTTGTTCGACTTGCTCGACCGCACCTCCCGTTCCGACTGGATTGGGAGCCTCTGGCACGACACAATCGAGCACAAACCTGAGTTGGAGTGCGGTCACTCCTCCCGCAGGATGCAGTGTCGGCTACAAGGTCCTGCAAAACGGAACTTCAATCGCAACCCCAACAACAACATCGGATGCCGTGACTGGTCTCACGCCTTCGACAACTTACAGCTTCACAGTGGAGGCGACAGACGCAGCCGGCACATCAGCCGCGAGTTCGGCGGTGAATGTGACGACCTTGGCGAGCTCATGCACTACCAAGCCAAGCGCCCCGACGGGATTGGCTGCCTCGGGCACGACCGACTCCAGCACAAACCTCAGCTGGAATGCCGTCGCTCCTCCCAGCGGCTGCACCATCACAAACTACACGGTGTTGCAAGGCGGGACTGCGGTCGGAACCACAACCACCACGTCCTACACCCCGGGCGGCCTTTCGCCTTCAACGAACTACAGCTTCACGGTTGAAGCGACGGACTATGCCGGCACCTCTGGCGCCAGTTCGGCCGTCAGCGTGACGACAACTGCGCTCACCAATCTGTTCATGGGCGGATGGTATGAAGAGTGGGGCACTTACTACGCCAACTACAACGTTGCGCAAATGCAGACGAATGGCATAGCCGGCGTTCTCACGCACGTCATTTATGCCTTTGCCAAACCGGTCGCGAACGGCAGCAACGTGAATTGCGCGCTCGCCGACTCCTACGCCGATTACCAGAAGGTCGTTCCGCAGGTGACTGGCGCTACTCCGGCCACGGCCCCGCTTCAGGGGAACTTCGGGGCGCTCGCACAACTTAAACAACTCAATCCCAACCTGAAAGTGTTGATCTCGATCGGAGGATGGAATCCCCCCACCTACAACCAACTCTTCGATCTCGCAGCCAGCACAGAGGCACAACGTCAGGCCTTTGTCGGCTCCTGCATCAACATGTTCATCCAGGGCAACATCGCCTCGGGTGTTTCGAGCGGCGCTCTCTTCGATGGCATCGATCTCGATTGGGAGTTCCCGAACGCAAGCGATACGGCCAACTTCACTGCGTTGTTGACCGAGTTCCGTAACGAACTGACTACGTTGACCGGAACCACCGGAAAAACGTATCAGTTGTTGGCTGATCTGGCTGCCGGCCCGTCAACCCCGGGCGCGGCCGCAGATTCGGGCAACGATGGTGGTTATGACACCATCAACATCCCGGCGGTTGCCGCGGAGTTGAACTATATGAATATCGACGGCTATAACTATGCCGGGGATTGGTCCAACGCCACGAATGACGCGTCTGCGCTGTTCGACGAAACCGCCAATCCACTGTATGGAAAACCCGCCGACGATATCGACGCCACCGTGCAGTACTACATGTCCCAAGGTGCGCCGGCCGCCAAGTACACCATGGGATTCCCGCTCTATGGTGCGGGTTGGGCCGGAGGCCTGACCTCAGCAAATGGCGGAATGTACCAGAACGCAACCGGAGTTACGGATCCGACTGGAGCTCTCACTCCAAACGGAACTTCTCCGGTTCCAAACGCCAATGGTGTGGGGAATTGCTCGACGGGTGATAACCAGTCCAGTCCAGCTGCAGGATGCGATTTCCTGTTGACGGACGGTCTGGCGACCTACGGGACCATCGTAAACCTGCTGAACAACGGCTTCACGCCGAGCTATGACTCCACTCGCTGCGCGGCCCGCATGTTCAATGCAACTACGTCCACCGTATTCAGCTACGACAATGCTGAGTCGGTGCAGTGCAAAGTGAACTTCATCAAATCCAACGGCTTTGCCGGCGGCTACGTTTGGGCAATCAAAGACGACGACCCGAACGGAGACCTGACCAAAGCCATTGCTGGTGATCTCAATCCCTAGAGACTGCGCCAGGAATAACGACAAAGGCAGGCCGGCTTGTAAGTCGGCCTGCCTTTTTGTTCAGCGTCCGTTTCGGGCAGCGCCATGTCGGATGTCGGCGGTCGTCCAAAATATTGTGTCTGCAAAGTATGGGGTTGCATCTTCCGCTATATAGCTCTATACTCCGGCGGTTCGTACTTTAGGAATTCTGGAGGCCCTTGCCATGTCAAACCATTTCCCGCCGCGCCTGCTCCGAATGGCTTTACTTATTTTGTTAGCCCTCGTTGCATGCATTTCTCCCTCCTTCGCACAAAACTCTGAGCAAGGCAAGATTGTCGGAGGATACTTCGAAGAATGGAGTATCTATTACGCCGGCTACAACATTGCGAACCTGCAACAGAATGGCGTGGCCGATAAACTGACGCATCTCATCTATGCCTTTGGCAATGTGACGACGAGTCCCGCGCCAGCATGCACTTTTGCCGATACCTGGGCCGACTATCAAACTCCATACCTGCCGAGCGTGAACGGTACGGCCTACCCGGGGCCGCTGTACGGAAATTTCGCGGCCATCCAACAGCTCAAGGCACTCCACCACAACCTGAAAGTGCTGATGTCTTTGGGAGGGGCATCCGCTGCCAATACTGCGGCCTTCGTCGGCGCCGCCAGCACCGCAACTGGACGCCAAGCGCTTGCGGCATCCTGCATCGACTTGTTCATCAATGGCAACATTGCCTCAGGTATCACTGCGCCCGGCCTGTTTGACGGTTTCAATATCGATTGGGAATTCCCCACCGCAAGCGACACGCAGAACTTTACCGCCCTGCTGGCAGAGTTCCGCAACCAGCTGAACGCCTTGAGCAAAACCACGGGCAAGCAATACACCCTGTCGTTCGATGGGCCCGCGGGCTCGCAGAACTACGTCAACATCGATCTTCGCAAAGCGGCCGAGCAGGTCGATTTCATTACCATCGATGGCTACAACTATTCCGGCTCATGGGTGACGCAGACCAATGACGCATCGCCGCTATTTGATTCCCGCCAGGATCCGCTGTTTGGCCAGGATCTCGACATTAACGACACTGTAGATGCATATCTCAAGGCTGGGGTGCCTCCGCACAAATACACCATGGGCATGCCTCTTTACGGCGCCGGCTGGACGGGCGCTCCCAACGTGAACCATGGCTTGTACCAGAACTCAACCGGCCCCGCTCCTGTCCTCTGGGCGAACGGAACAGGCTTGTGTCCGGACCTCAGCGGAAATACGGCGGGCTGCGACACTCTGCTAACTCCGGGGCTCTTGACCTATTCGACGCTCTCCACGCTCACGTCGAATGGCTACAGCAATTACTTCGATCCGCGCAGAATTGCTGTGTCGCTCTTCGACTCAACAAGCGGGACGTTTTACACGTATGACGATCCCTTCAGCGTGTTTCTGAAGACGATCTACATCAACCTGAAGGTTCCAGGAGGTCTGGGCGGTGCCTATGTGTGGGCGCTGAAAGACGATGATGCGAATGGAACCATGGTAAAAACCCTGGCTGCGGGGCTAGGCCGCTAGTTTGTAGGAGCCTGGAACATAAATGCGGAACTCGGGCAAGCCGGCCGAAAAGGCGGCTTGCCTTAATTTTTTGTGTATCGATTATTTACCGGGCGCTTCGGGAACCGCGCCGACGAGGTCGCGCAAGGGCTTGATCATCGTGAAGCGAACGAGCGCCAGCGGTTTTTCGGCTTCGTCCAAGAGACCCAGTTGCTGAGCCTTCCAACCGGCAGCGGCGGGCAGTCCGGATGAGAGATGAGACACCGCCTCGAGACCCATCGTGCCCAATATGGTGAGTTGCTGAGCGCGCGGTTCCGCCTGCGCGAGGATAGGTGACGCGGCCATCAAGCGGAGGATTCCAGGTTCTGCCGCGATCCACGCTTTGAAGTCGGCGGCAAGTTCGGCTTGTCTCTGCGATCGCGTTTCGGGATCCTGCAGATAGGCGTTCACGAGCAGCTCGAAATTGTGGCGCGATGGCGGATCGGGAGGAAGAGCGTCTACAAGTTGATTGAGTGGCGTGAGTTGATTCGGGTGCTGCAGGTGTGCACGCTGGTTGAAGGTGACAGGCTCGAGCACGGATGCGAGGGTGAGGAGCGGATCGATCTTTTCTGTCCCGGCCAGCATGCGCAGGCTGACCGCTTCCTGCGAGATGTGCGTCAAACCAAAAGCTTCCAGCCGCAGCGACTCAACGGCGAGGCGCCGATACATGTCGTCCACATCCGACACTGAGCCTGGCGACCAGAAGCGCTCGGCGATGGCCGCCGCGCGGGGCCAGATGCGGGAGTCGATGTCTCGTGAAGTAGTCTGCTCGTCCCACATACACGCCTCTCCGCCGAGAATGCGCGCCTGCTCCTCTGAGCTGAGGCCGCTTGCCGGGGGTAGAGGGTCCACCGCATAGTGGGCTGCGGCGGTACTCATAAGATTCAGGTAATAGCCGGCTGAGAGAATGCTGCTGTAGCCCGCTTTCGCTCCGGCGGAGAGTGAATCGAAACCCCTCCAGCTCTGAACCACAACGTCCTTGGGCAGATCAGGAGTAAGAATTTCGTCCCATCCGATCATGTGCTTGCTATGCTTCTCGAGAATTTTGAGCAGACGCTGGTTGAAATAGTTTTGCAGGGCAGCTGTGTCGCGGAGATTGTGTTCGCGCATGAAGGCCTGGATCCGAGAATTGCCCTTCCATTCCACGCCATTGTTCTCGTCCCCTCCGATGTGCATGAAGTGGTCAGGGAAGATGGCTGCCATCTCTGCGATAAAGGTATCGAGAAACTTGTAGGTGCTTTCACGCGTAGGATCCATCACCGGATCGAAGACACCGAACTCCCGCTCGATGTGAAAGGGACCGGGAGCACTCGCCAGATCGGGATAGCCGACGAACCAAGCGCTGCTGTGTCCCGGCATGTCGAACTCCGGCACGACACGGATGCCGCGGGCGCGCGCGTAGGCAACAATCTCGCGGGCCTGCTCCTGAGGATAGAAAAGTCCGTCAGAGCCTAGCCCGGTAAGCCCGGGGAAAGCTCGACTCTCCATCCGGAAGCCCTGGTCTTCGCTCAGATGCCAGTGGAAGACGTTGAGCTTAACCGCGGCCATCCCATCGAGCGTTCGCTTAAGAACCTCAACCGGCATGAAGTGGCGTCCGCAGTCGACCATGAGGCCGCGCCAGCGAAAACGTGGAGTATCTCGAATCGACACCGCGGGAAGGAAATAACCCGTTGCATCTGCCTGTATTAACTGTTGCAGAGTTTCAAGGCCATGCATGGCTCCGACTGAGGTAGCGGCATGGAGGCGCACCCCAGAGGGACTGACGTCGAGAGAGTACGACTCGTCCTCGTCGACTGACTGGATGGTTTGTCCGGGCCCATCGACACTGACCGTCAGCGTTCCGGCTGCGTTCGCGGAAGAAGATGTTGGAATAGAAATGCCGGTTTGTCTCTCGATTCGCTCAAGGCAGCGCGCTACGGCGGCGTCGAGACGGGCGTCCCGGTAATGGTCCGTGATGACCACCAAGGAGGATGAGAGGATGAGCCGCCCTTCCTGCGTAGAAAGATGCGATGGTTGCGGCATCAGAGTGTTGACGAACGCAGAAGCCGAGCCTTGCGCCGGCGCTGTCTGATTGGGCGCTCCCGCCGATGCCGCGAGACCGGCAAGAATTATGGCAACTGCGAGATGCATCGTGGCCTCTTTTCACGGGCCGCTGTCTGCAGCGCTTTAGCGGAAACGCCGGATAAACAGCGTGTGCCGTTCGGAGCGGTAGAAACCCACTACATAAATCGTAGCTTTTCCCTTGGTTGAATAGATAATCTGGCGAATGCGCAGCACTGAAGCTCCTCGAGGCACGCTGAGGAGTTCGGCAACGTCTGCGTCTGCTGATGTCGCGTCCACTTCTTCGTCGGCGTATGCCAGTTTCGTGGCATAGTCATGCTCGAGAATCGCAAACAGCGAACTCCGCCCCAGAGGTGCCGAGGCCAGTTCGGGAAATTCGGCCGCAGCCAGGTAGCAGGTTTCCAGCGCAAATGGGTCTTCCCCCGTCAGCCTGAGACGCTGGATCTTTACCACCCGGCTGGCCGCTGGCAGCCCCAGCCTGGCCGCAACTTCGGGATCGCCTTCAATCACCTTTGCCGCTAGCACGCGAGAACGCGGAGCCAAACCACGGCTCGACATTTGCTCGGTGTAGCTCATCAGTTTGTTGAAATGGATCTTGGGCACGGCGACGAAAGTACCTGCCCCGAGCCGGCGTTCGACGATGCCTTCGTGTTCCAGGCCGGCCAGGGCGTGGCGGGCTGTCATGAGGCTCACCTTGTGGGTCTTCGCGAGTTCGCGCTCAGACGCCACTGCATCCCCCGGCCTTAGGCCGGCCGAAGCAATGCGGTTGCGGATCTCGCTCTGGATCTTTTTGTAAGCCGGAGTCCGCTTGTGATGATTTCCAGACATAGGTTTATTGCTTCCAGAATCTCTTGGATGGCCTGGCCGCCGGCAAGTCACCGATGCAACACTTCTTCAGCGCCCTATGCTATATAGCTTATTGGGGAGTTGATGTAAAGCTCAATTCCTGAAAGACGGCGTTTCGTGGTCCTTCATCCGCGGATCGAAACGGGACTTAGGGCCCAAATGGCGCTACCCGTGCGGCAGATCACAATGTGGGTCAACGCCGATTGCGCTAGAAACCGGTAATTCCTGCGCATTTGACGCAGTGGCTTTCCGATTTGGGACTTGCTTCAGAGTTGCAACTTTCTCCATTGCGGAATCCTCTTCCGGCGAAGGAGATCGCTCACCGGAGGCGGAATCGAGCACTTTTTTCCTACTATTGCTTTTTTTTCTTGACTATAGGACATCGCGTGCTATATAGCATAGTTCGTTTGTATTAGGAACCAGTTTGTAACCCGGTTGGTGAGTGCTTTCAGGAGGCGCTGCGATGAGGAATTTGATGTACCGAAGGCGTGGAAACTTGGCGCGAGCGGAAAAGTGCGGAACTGTGCAGAAACTGGCTTCCTTTCTGGCGATCTGCGTGGTCATGCTTGGTTTGTCAACCGCAGGACTGGCGCAAGAGCTGGCGGCTACGCTTACCGGTACAGTCACCGATCCCAGCGGAGCCCTCGTGGCTGGCGCCACGGTTGTGGTTCACAGCAATGAGACCGGCATCGATGTGCGCTCTGTGAAAACCACTGACACTGGCAATTTTAATATCACTAACCTGGTCGCGGGCCGATATACGGTGACGGTCAAGAACGCCGGCTTCCAGACCTACGTGGCCAATGAAGTCGTCCTGAACGTCGCCGAAAAGCACACTCTCGATGTGCAATTGAAGACCGGGAAAACGACCGAAACGGTCGAAGTGACGGCAGAAAACACGCCCATCCAGACCACGACGGCGGAACAATCTGGGACCGTGACAGGGGATCAGGTTAGAGGGCTGGCGCTGAACAACCGCAACTTTGAGCAGCTTGTGCTGCTGCAGCCCGGCGTATCAAATCAATTGGGCGATGAACCAGGATTTGGGCTCTCCAGCAACACCCAGATTTCCATCAACGGGGCGCGCACCGGCGCTAATAACTGGACGGTGGACGGCGCCGACATCAACGACAGCGGCTCTAACGGAACACTGCTGAACACGCCCAGTGTCGACGCCATTCAGGAATTTACTCTGGAGCGGAGCAACTACGACGCTTCCTTCGGGCGGAGCGGCGGCGGTCAGGTCGTGGTGGCAACCCGGGCGGGAACGAACCAGTTCCACGGCAGCGCTTACGAGTTCAATCGCAACAACTATTTCAACGCGAATACGTTTGAAAACCGCCAGACCATTGATGAACAGGGTTACATCTCGGGTATTGCGGGTAACGGGACTCCGATCGAGCGCTACAATGACTGGGGCTTTACCGTCGGTGGCCCGATCGAAATTCCCAAACTTTATACGCCGGCCAAGGACAAAACCTACTTCTTCTGGTCGGAGGAATGGCGTCACGCGAGCACCCCAGCGAGCCTGGAGATTCCCGTGCCTACCACGAGCCAACTTGGCGGCGTGTTCCCTTGGGCCTTCAATCCGGTAACCAACCTCTACGACAACCCCGCCGGGACCTTTCCGGCTGCGGCACCCGCCGGCTGCGTGACCAGTACGGCTCCCAGTGTCACTCAGCCCACCTCCCCCACCCCGCAGACTTCGACGATCAGCTTAACGACCGCCGGGTGCGCTAGCCAAAATGCTCTCGCCTATCTAAAAACGTTCATGGTGCCCAATCCGGCCAACGTCGGAAATAACACGTTGGACGTGGGCTACTCATCATTGAACAACTTCCGTCAGGACATCATCCGCCTCGACCAGAACGTCGGGGACAGGGTTCGCCTTTTTGGCCGTTACATGCAGGACAGCGTGCCTGAGAACTTTCCTTTCGGACTCTGGGGAACCGCGAACTATCCTGGGACCGACGCAGTATCGCTCAACGCTCCAGGACGTAATTTGGTCGTGAACGCTACCATGAGTATCTCGCCGAGAGTGGTGAACGAAGTAGAATTCGCCGATTCCTGGGGTGCGATCAACGCGAATCTGAGCGGGGTCGAAAACTCACCATCCTTCACCAGTCTGCTCACGGGCAACACTGCCTACCAGGATCCCTATGGACGCGCTCCAAATGCCAGCATCGTTGGCTACACGGGCCTAACCAACGGAGATGCGCCTTACTTTGAAAGGAACATCGATAAGAACCTATTCGACAACTTGTCCATCCAGCACGGCAACCACACATTCCGTGTAGGGGCCACTGCCATGTGGATGACAAAAACGGAGAACGCTTCCTCCGGTCTGGCTCAATTCAACTTCGACGGTGCCAACGGAAACGATCCCTTTGCGAATTTCCTGCTGGGACAGGCTGCCAGCTACTCGCAAGCAGACAAGGATACGATCCCAGATCTTCACTACGTGAATTTCGAAGCTTACGTTCAGGACGATTGGAAAGTAACGCCGCGCCTGACGGTTAATCTTGGGGTCCGCTATAGCTATTTCCCATCGCCCTGGGATGCTAATAATTTCCTCGTGAACTTCGATCCTGGGGCGTTTGTGCCCAACGTTGTTACGATTGCCGCCTCAGGAAACATGAACCCCGGACCGGCGGCCAATGCGGCGACCTATGCCAACGGCATGATCTTCCCCACTGGGGCGACTTGCTCGGCCGCACAGGCGATTTACACTGGGGCAACCTGTTCTCCGTACGGCAGCCGGGTCAACGCCAGCTCCAATAACAACTGGGGCCCAAGATTCGGCTTGGCTTGGGATCCACGAGGCGACGGAAAGATGTCCGTCCGCGCGGGGTATGGGCTTTTCTACGACCGCACTCTCAACGGTATCTGGGAACAAAATGAGTTCGGTACCTATCCATTTAATGCCGACCCTCCGCTGGTTCAGACTGCAGCAACCAACAACCCAGCAGAGAACGCGAACCTGTTCGACAACTCATCCGTAGGGACGACTCCAGGCCCGTCTCTCGCACCCATTAACCCGGTTATGACCGGCACCCCGACGGCGAGTGGCTCGGTGCCCTTCAAGGCCCCCAGCTACCAGGACTACAACATCTCCGTGCAACGTGAAGTCATGCCAAATACAGTGCTCGAAATTGGCTATGTGGGTACAAAGGGTACTCATCTGGTGGGTGACCTTGATCTCAATCAGCCCACGGTAGCGGCACGTACGGCAAACGAACTCGTGGACGTAAACGCCATACGCCCGTTCCCCGGCTATGGGGCCATTGACGATCGGTCAACCGTTTTTACCAGCAACTATAATTCCCTCCAAGCCTCACTCAATCGGCGGATGAGCCATGGGCTGACGCTCGGGGTTTCATACACCTGGTCCAAGCTGCTCACAACCAATCCTCAAGACCGAAGCTACGGGGCCACCGATACTTACGACCTGAAGCAGGGCTACGGGCTGTCTACGCTGAACACACCGCAGATATTCGTCCTCAGCTACGTGTACCAGGAGCCGTTCTTTAAGGACCAGCACGGTTTGGGATGGGTGTTAGGGGGCTGGGAGATCTCCGGTATCGTCAACTTCCAGACCGGGCAGTCATTGACCGTAACACAGAGCCTCGACCCATTCGATCCAGGTACGGGGAACTCAGGCGCGCCGGGCGCCGGAAACCGTGGACTCGGTTTTCTGCAGGGCGACTCTACTAACCGCGCTAATCAAAACGGCAGCACGAGCGGCCCAAAGACGCCCGCCGAGTACTTCAACACCGCCGCGTTTTCACAATCTGTAGGAGCGTTCGGTACTTCGGCTCCGGGAGCACTACTGGGCCCGGGCTTCCAGCGCTGGGATACGTCGCTGTTTAAGAATATAAAGTTAGGCGAACGGGCCAGCTTCCAGCTTCGCTTGGAAACCTTCAACACATTCAATCACGGCAGCCCATCCCAACTGTGTAACGGCACCTGTGAATTTGGCACATCAGCCTTCGGGAAGGTCACGGCCTATCACATTCCGCGCGAGCTGCAAATCGGAGGAAAGTTTAACTTCTAACCATCACCACGATCACGACAAAGCGCACGCCTGGGCGTGCGCTTTGTGCTTTCTGTAGATTTATTCAGAGACTTTCAATACTTGCGCGTGAGGTCTTCACTGGCTTTCATTCCTCTTGATAGCCGCCGCTCTTCCCTTCTCCTGGATGGCAAGCGCGATCTTTTGTTCGTTCGCCGCTTCGGCGGTCTGGCCTAGCTGCCGCAGCACAGTACCGAGAACAAAGTGGGCCTCGAAGTAGTCAGGGTTGATCTGGATGGCCTTGCGAAGGGGCTGCAGCGCCTCGTGGGGACGCTGCAGCGCCAACTCAGTCTTACCCAGGCCAAACAGAGCTTCGGAATAGCGGGGATTCACCGCCAGGGCGGCTCGAAAATGGGGCTCGGCCTCTGCGGGCAGGGATTTATCCAGAAGGATCTGGCCAAGAATGCAGTTCGAGACTGGATCGCTCGGAAAGCGCTGCAACTCTGCTCGGTACTCCTTCTCGGCAAGATCGTTCTCGCCTTCTCGCCAATACTCGAATCCCAGGCCGGAATGGACTCCCATGAAGTTTGGGTCGGCGGCTTCGGCCGCTTGATATTCCTTGATCGCCTCCGGCCGATTCGACATCTCATCATAGGCCGTGCCCATCATGATGTGAGCGGACGCCGAATTTGGATTCACCTGCATGATTCGAGCGAACACACTCGTGAGCGCCTTGTAGTCCTTCGTCCGCAGATACGCCTTTCCCAGCATATCGAGCGTCTCCAGATCGGAGGGCTGGGCCTGGTTTGCACGTTCCAGATAAGTGGCGGCTTCCGGATAACGATCGAGGGCAAACAACGACAAGCCGGCCAAGTCAAGAATCTGAAAGTCAGTGGGATACTCCACAGATAACGGTCGGAGCAAGCGCCACGCGGGTGCGTACCGTTGGGCCTTGAAATACGCGATCGCGAGATTGCGCTTTGTCGAAGGATCGTCCGGATGAACTTTCAGCGCTTCTTCATACAATGGGATTGCCTCGGCCGGCCGCCCCATCCGCGCCAGCACAATTCCCAGATTGTTTAGCGCGGCGAGCGAATGCGGATCGATTTTCAACGCGCTCCGCAGAGCTTCCGCCGCAGTCGCGTTGTCGCCTTCGTGCATCGCTTCCGCGGCCTGTTGAAGGTACGTGTGCAGCTGTATCTCCTCGTCGGTTGGAAGTGGCGCGTTGCGCGGCACTTGCGTCTGAGCCGCCAGACAATGCGCGATCAGCAGCCAAATTGCGCAGGTTGTAGCGACCTGCCAGGCGCGCATCTGCATTCGCATACGCCAAATTCTAACCCACGCGTCGACATTGATGTACGTTTGGTCTCCGACCTTGAGCCTCAGCACCGACTTCTCCACGCCCTGTATAATCGAGGTCTGCCTATGCGAGCACTGCTTTCCGTATGGACACTTCCCCTGGGGATGGGATGGCTTCTGACTGCGATGCTGCTCGCACAGTCTTCTGCGGCCAAGCCTCCTGTAACTTCATCGTTACCCAAAACGCAGAATCCCGGCGAACAACCCGTCCCGCAGTTCGAAGATGTCGCGCAGAAAGCCGGGCTGACGGTGCCGCACATTTCTTCTCCCGATAAAAAGTACATCGTCGAATCCATGAGCGGCGGCGTGGGACTGATCGACTGCGACAACGACGGCAAGCTCGACATCATCACCGTCAACGGCTCCACGGTGGAGCGCTACCGGCACGGTGGCGACCTGATGATTACCCTCTACCATCAGGACACTGATTCGAAGAACACTGATTCGAAGAACACTGATTCGAAGAACAACGACTCGAAGAACAACGAACTTCATTTCACTGACATCACCGAATCCGCCGGCCTCACTCATAAGGGCTGGGGCATGGGCGTGGCCGTGGCTGATTACGACAACGACGGCCTGCAGGATATTTACGTCACCGGCTACGGCGGCAACGCGCTCTATCACAACCTGGGCAACTGCAAGTTTGAAGATGTAACCGAGAAAGCAGGCGTGGGCGCCGGCGGCTTCAGCACGGGAGCCGCCTGGGCCGATTACGACCGCGACGGCCACGTAGACCTCTTCGTCTCGCGTTACGTGCACGTGGATATCGACAATCTGCCGCAGTTCGGCAACGATCCGCGCTTCTGCCGCTACAAGGGAGTGTTGGTGCAGTGCGGTCCGTGGGGCATGCTCGGCGAATCGGATTTGCTGTTTCATAACAAGGGTGACGGCACATTCGAAGAAGTGTCAAAGAAAGCGGGCGTGGATGACCCTCATCATTATTACGGCTTGGGCGCGACCTGGGGTGACTATGACAACGACGGTTGGCCAGATCTTTATGTGGCCAACGATGCCGGACCGAACTTTCTGTATCACAACAAGCACGATGGAACCTTCGAGGAGGTCGGACTGCTTGATGGAGTCGCGCTCAGCGGTGACGGCATGGAACAAGGATCGATGGGCGTCGACTGGGGCGACTATCTTCACGAGGGCCGGCTGTCGATGATCGTCACCAACTTTTTTGAGCAAGGCTCAACTTTGTATCACAATCTTGGCAAAGACAATTTCGCCGACGTGAGCGTGCGCTCCGGCCTGATGAAGCCAACTTATCCTCTCGTCAGCTGGGGCACGGCGTTTTTTGATATGGACAATGACGGCTGGCTTGACTTGTTTATCGCCAACGGCCATGTCTATCCCCAGGTCGACACGATTCCCGGAGGAACACCGTACCGGCAGCCCATGCTCCTGTTCCGCAATCATCGCGATGGAACTTTCGAGGACGTTTCCCAGGCGCTGGCGAGCATGCCTCCACAATCCAGGCGGGGCGCGGCCTTTGGGGATATTGCCAACGACGGCAATATCGACATTGTGGTGCTCAACGTTGGCCAGCCGCCGTCGCTCCTGCTGAATCATAACGACAGTCCGAATCACAGGGTGTTGTTTAAGCTGGTGGGAATGAAAAGCAACAAGGCTGCGATTGGCGCGCGCGTGACGGTGAAGGCCGGCCCGCTGGTGCAGTTAAGTGAAGTGCGCGGTGGGGCCAGCTATCTCTCGCAAAATGACTTGCGATTGCATTTCGGCTTGGCGGCAAACGACAAGATGAGCGAAGTCAGCATTCGCTGGCCGAATGGCGAAACCGAAGTCTTGCGGGACGTCGCGGCAGACTTCATTTACACCGTAGTCGAGGGCGCAGGGATTCAGCAGAAGGTGGCGCTTCCACCTTTGCCGCCGCGTTGAGACCCAACCTCTACTCGGCGGTTGGGAAGGAGACAGCACAGATGAGCCAATGGGTGCGCAGTACTTGTTTTGGGGTGTTTCTTTTCGTGGCCGTCTTCACACTGGCTGGTCAGCAGCTATCTCAGGCTGGCAGCGCGGCTCCGCGTGGCGCGCTCGAACTTACTTCCGGCCTTGGTCGCAGGCTCTATTCGCTGCCGGATGACGAGAGCGTTACCGCTGCTCGCAAGAACCTCGCAGCTGATCCGAAGAATGTCGAGCGGGTTCTGCAGCTTTCTAAAGCGGAGGCAGGGCGGAGGCAATATAAAGAAGCGGTGGCCACGTCGACCGAGGGATTAGCTTTTGCTCCTAAGAATGCGGACCTTTATCTAGAACGGGGTCATCGGGAACTCGGACTGCGGGAATTCAAAGCTGCCATGAATGATCTGGAGCAGGCAACACAGCTCGCTCCGGAGATGCTCGATGCTTATTATCACCTCGGGCTCGCGCATTATTTCCTGAGCGAGTTCGATGAGGCCGCGGCATCGTTTGACAAAGCGCGAGCGTTGGCGAAGAACAACGACAGTTTGATCGATTGCTCAAACTGGCTCTATGTTTCACTACGCCGCGCGGGCAAGGAGCAAGAGGCGGCCCAGGTTTTGACGCGCATTACGCCCGAGGTTAAGAACACCGAGCCCCACCTCTATTTCTATCTGCGTCTCTTGCATTTCTATCAGGGACAACTTACGGCTGAGGCTGTCCTGCCACCTCCGCCTACTGGACCAGAAGATCTCGAGGGCGAGCTAGCCTTCGACACCGTGGGCTACGGCGTCGGTAACTGGCATCTCTATCATCACAATCCCTCTGAGGCAGTTCGTCTGTTTCGGAACGTAGTGAAGGGTGAGGCGTGGAACTCGTGGGGATTCATCGGTTCAGAAATGGAGCTCATCCGCGGGCAGAAGTAGCGCTACCAAGCGCGTACCTGCTTAGTCTCAGCCCTCACATCGCACCATCGTCACAAGGCCGAAGTCCATCTGCAATTGCTGATGGCAGTAAACTCCCTTCCTCCTCCGCCGATCAATCGCCAGTTCCGATGGTCTCCCCCCGTTTCAACGTCCGGTCAAAGAAATCGGCGGTCGCAGTGTAGGCGCGCACCCAGTCTCGCCACCTTAGGAACCCGTGGATCTCATCAGGCAGGATGAGTTGTTCGAAGGGCACGTGCTGCGCGCGTAGGCGCTGCACCAGGTCGACAGTTTGACTGAAGGGCACGTTGCGATCGTCGTCGCCATGAATGAGCAGTACCGGGGACTTCCAAGTGTTGACGTAGGCATCCGGGGAGGAATCCCATGCCAGCTTTATCGCCGCTTCGGTATCGGGCGGGCGAAGCGCGAGATTGCCGAAGTACGGTCGCTCCGTGAGGAAGACGCTCCAGTCATGCACGCCGTGGAAATCTACTCCTGCCTTGAAGAGATCTGAATTGCGCGCCAGACCCATCGCAGTCAGAAATCCGCCATAGGAACCACCCCACAATCCAATTTTCTCTGCGTCAACTTCGGGAAGCGACTGGAGATAACGTCCTGCCGCAACAACATCTTTATATTCCGCCGCTCCGCGCCACACGGTGTCCGGAGCTTCGCGAAATGCGCGGCCGTACATAATGCCGAGCCGGTAGTTGACTGACAGCACCGCATATCCGCGGCTGGCCAGGTATTGATTCTCGGCGTAAGCGTTGTGGTAGTAATCCATGTAGTGGAAGCCGAGCAGCATCTGGCGGACGGGGCCACCGTGCATGAAGACCAGCCCGGGGATCTTCCCCTTCACGTTGGGCGGAAGAAAAAGCTGGCCGTGCAGCGTGACTCCGTCGTCGCTCTTGAAGATCACCTGCTTTGGCGTAACCAGCGCCGCTGACGGAAAGTCGGAGGGTAGAGCTTGCCCGGCAATCATTTCGCGACCCTTCGCCGTAAGCTCATACGGCATGGCCGGTGAGGTTGCCGTGGAGCCGAGGCAAAGAATGCTCTTGCCGTCGCCGGTTTGAACGGGAGACCACTCGATCGTCTCGCCGCCGCTCAGCGCTTGCTGCGGCTTGCCGCCTGCAACAGCAACGCGCCATATGTGCCGCCGGTCGACGTCATCCTGGTTCGAGGAATAAATCACCCAGGCTTTGTCCGCGCTGACCGTGACGTCTTCCACATCGAAATCGCCCGGCGTGAGCAGCGTAGCTGCGCCTCCACCTGGGGCGATTGAGTACAAATGATTGCGGCCATCCTGCTCGGAGGCAAACACCACCCGGCCATCGGCAGCCACGTTGAGGGAGCTATCTTCAGTAAGCTCGGGCAAAGAATCCTCGAGCTTGCCACCGCTGCGCCATAGCGGGTGTCCAGTGCCCGTAGCGGCATCGGCAATCCACAGCGACCAGGGCTCAGGACGCACCGGAATCAGTGGCATCTTCTGTTCATCTCCGGCGGTGCGCACAAAGACGATCCACTTACCATCGGGCGACCAGCGCGGCATGGAGTCCTTGTCGACGCTCGGCACGAGGTAACGGATTGAACTGCCGTCGAAGTCGTAGATGGTGATGAGGCTATGGCCGTCACGCTCGGTGACGAAAGCGATGTGTTTGCCGTCGGGCGACCACTTCGGCTGATACGCCGAACCGCGGACTGAAGCAAGTTCCTTGGCCTGTTGCTTTCCATCAATACTGGCAAGCCACAACTTCTTCTTCGCTGACCAGAGCGCCCACTGGCCGCCGGGCGAAATCTCAATGTCTTCGCAGCCTTCTTCCGGGCAACCCATCTCACCCAGCAGCCGGGGCGCCGTGTCCTTAGCTTTCGCATCTACATCCAGCGCAAAAACCTGCTGCTTCGCTCCTTTGGTCCAACTCTCAGGGTTGGCGCTCTCTTGCTCCTCGTTCAACTCGCTGCCCACCACAAAAACCACGGTCTTGCCGTCAGGAGTGAGCCGGAGGCTGGCAATGGGCTGGCCATCGTCGGCGTTGTAATGAGTGACTTGGCGCCCGCTATGAGCGAAGTCTGGGCCGTCGGCGATCCACACATTGCGGATTCCTTTGGCATCGAACACCCAAGCCACGCGGCTGCTATGCGCGGCCGCAACGAGGTTGCTGGGGAAGGGCGAACTCAAAACCTGCTCCACGGTGAACGGGGTTTGCGCCCAGGTATCCATGGGAGAGCCCAGCATCGAAGCAACGAAGATCAAACCAAGAATGATCAAACCAGGAATGATCAAACCGGGAGCGACCTGGAGGCGAAGTTTGGAAAGTGGCATAGGGCGCTAGGGTAAGCGAAAGCCGGCCTGCTTGCCAATAGAGGTGGCGGAGTTCAAGTCCGCTCGGGGATGCCGACTTTGCCTTCCAAGTCGTTCGGGAGGAGTGCGCGACATAGGGCTGCGCCTCCCGCGATGCCTGCGTCGGCGCCATAGTGGGCCATGATTAGCGGGATTTCCTGGCAACGCGAATTGACGCTCCAACTCGGTAGCCGATCGCGTATTTCTCCAAAGAAAGGTTGCAGCATGGAAGCTGCGCCGCCGCCGATAATCATGACGTCGGGCTCAAGCAGGTCGACGATATTTCCGAGCCATACGGTGAGAAACATCGCGGCCTCTTCTAGAACCTCTTTGGCCAGGGAATCGCCTGCGCAGTAGGCCCGACCCACCATCTCACTGGTGATGCGATCAACACGGCCTCCAGCCAGTTCCAGGATGGAAGAACGGCGGCCGGCAGCGATCTTCTCCGAGGCGCTCCGGGCAATGGAGGGGCCGGAAGCCAAGGCTTCGATGCAGCCCAGCTTGCCGCATCCGCAGCGCGGCCCGCGATAGTCGATGGTGTTGTGGCCGCCCTCGGCCGCGGCTCCAGTACGACCGTGATAGATGTGGCCGTCGCACACAATGCCGGTGCCGATCCCGGTGCCAATCGTGGCGCAGAAAACGTTACGATAACCGCGCCCGGCGCCCCACAAGGCTTCCGCCAGGGCTGCGGCGTTACCGTCATTGTCCACCCGAACGGGCAAGCGATAAGCCTTGGACACTAAGTCAGCCAGGGGGAAATTGCGCCAGCCCGGAAGATTCGGAGGGTTGATGACAACGCCTGTTCGGGGATCGAGCGGGCCAGGCGCGCAGATGCCGATACCGGCGATTAAACCCTTAAAACCAGTTTCATGATCGGTCGCGGCACGGACCGAGTCGATAGCGGAGGTCACGGCCGCCAAGCCTGCTGCGGCGTCGGTTGCCACCATCGGGATGCGAGTCTGTTCAGTGATTTCGCCTATGGAATCTACGAGTCCGGCCGCCACCTTCGTGCCGCCGACGTCCACGCCGATGAAGCACGGATCTGGAACTTGCATGATGGACTTCGCGTATAGTCTCTAGGCTTCGTGCGCGTGGATTGTGCGCTAGCCAGTTTGGAATCCCGGAATGCCTACAAGAATATACAGGAGAAGTCGATCCGGCGTACCCCTGATTCTCAAGCTTTCAAGAGGGCTTTTCGGGGCTCGGCTAACACTTTCCTGCCGGCTCGGTCAAATAAACGGAGGGACGTGAGGCCTTGGACATGCGGGAGGTGTTACAGCAGACAGCCACGTCGATGGCGGCTCACCGACTGCGGAGCTTCCTGACGATGTTCGGGATCATCTGGGGTATCACCTCCGTCATTTTGCTGGTGGGCCTCGGAAAAGGATTCAGCCGCGACCAGAAAGAACGCCTGAAGACGATCGGCGTCGATCTGGCCATCATCTGGGGTGGACGCACCAGTGAACAAGCGGGGGGATACGCCGCCGGGCGCCCCGTTCGCCTTTCAATCAGCGACGCTTACCTGATCAAGAAGGAAGCCTACTTGATCAAGACTGTCAGCCCGGAGCTGAGGCGAAGCGTCGCCGAAGTCAGCCGTTATAACGCTGCGTCCCGTCCCGTGCGGGGTGTGTGGTCTGATTACCAGCGCTTCCGGTCGCTGAGGGTGCAGGAAGGCCGGTTGATGACGGAAGATGACGATCGGGAAGCCCGTCGGGTAGTTGTCCTCGGGGTCGAGTCGCGTGACCAGCTGTTTCCCGGCAGACCTGCGGTCGGGGAGATCCTGATGATGAATGGCTCGCCCTATAGTGTCATCGGAGTGCTCGAAAAGAAGAAGCAGAATGGCAGTTACGGAAGTGGCCCTGACAATACTCAACTCTTTGTTCCCTATGCGGCCATGGCACGTGATTTTCCGCCCGAGGAGCGGCCCGGTATCTTCAAGGGGTGGATCAACAACCTGGTGGTTGAAGTCGCCGATCCGGAGCATCATGAAGACGCAATGCACCAGCTCTATCAGATTCTGGGGCGCGAGCACCACTTCGATGCCAGCGACAAAGACGCGCTTTTCATCTGGGATACCTTGGAGGGATCGAAGCTGGTGGAGCGAATCTTCGACATTATGACCATCTTCTTCGGAGCAGTGGCTCTGATGACGCTCATGCTCGGCGGCATCGGCGTCATGAACGTCATGCTGGTTGTGGTGACGGAGCGGACTCGCGAGATTGGTGTCCGCAAATCTTTGGGGGCCACAGCGGGCGACATTCGCAACCAGTTCTTCGCCGAATCATCCGCGCTGATGATGATCAGCGGAGCCCTCGGCATCGGCATCGGCGTTGGGACTTGCATAGCGATGAACCAACTGCCGCTGCCGGATTTCGTTCCGCATCCCGTTATCTCTCCGTTGGCGATTATCGTCTCGCTGTTGGTCCTGGGTTTGATCACAGTGGGCGCAGGGATGTATCCGGCGCAGCGGGCCGCAGCGCTCAGTCCGATCGAATGCCTGCGCCAGGAATAGCCGAATGCAGATAAAAGAACTGATCCTGCAAAGCTGGGACGCCCTGACCCGCAATCGTCTACGTTCCATCCTGACCATGATGGGCATTGTATGGGGCTTGACGACCGTGGTGCTGCTCCTCGGCTACGGCGAAAGCGTAAGCCAGGGCGTGCTCAATGCATTTCTCGGCATCGGAAACAGCGTCATTATGGTTTGGGAGGGTCAGACCAGTATGCAGGCCGGCGGTGAACGCGCCGGCAAGCGCATTCACTTCAAGTATGAAGACGTTCAGGCCATCCGCGACGAAGCTCCGCTGGTTCGGTTGGTCAGTGCGGAATGGGACGATCCGTTCGCTTACAAGTACGGCGACAAAGTGATTTCTGTCCAGACAAAGGCGGTGCAATATCCCTATCGCGAGCTGCGCAAGCTGAATATTGCGGAAGGCCGCTACTTCGAAGAAAGCGACTTCAGCGAACACCGTCATGTTCTCATCTTTGGGCCCAATGCCGCCAAGAAGGTGTTCGGCGGCCGTGATCCCGTAGGCGACCACGTGACCATCAATGGGGAAACCTGGGATGTAATCGGACTTCTGCAACTCAAAATCCAGGACTCGTCTAACAACGGTCCGGACAACGAGAACGTCTTCATGCCTTTCGAAAGCATGAGAGATGTCAATGATGAGCGCGATCCTCATATGATTGTGTTTCAAGCAGTCACGCCGCTGCTGCACAAGGCAGCGCTCGCGCAGGTGCGGGAAGTGCTGGCCCGGCGCCACAATTTCAATCCCAAGGATGACAAATCGACTCCCGAGTGGGATACCGTAGATGACACCAAGGACATTGAACAATTCGGAATCGCACTTCGATTGATCCTGGGATTCGTGGGCGCATTGACGCTGGGAGTCGGTGGCGTGGGGGTGATGAACATCATGCTGGTCAGCGTAACCGAACGCACCAAAGAGGTAGGTTTGCGCAAGGCGCTGGGGGCGCGTAATCGCGATATCGCGCTGCAGTTCCTGGTAGAGGCGCTGGTGCTCACCTTTGTTGCCGGTGCGGTGGGAATGCTGGTTTCCGTCGTGTTGGCGCACACGATCCCACCCATGCCGCTCTATTCCGACATGTATAAGACAGCCAATCACGAAGGCGACATCTTCCTGAGGACAAATTTCAGCGTGATGGTGACTGCGTTCCTGATTCTTACCTTCGTCGGCATTGTGTCGGGCATGTGGCCCGCATTGAAAGCTGCTGGCATGGAGCCGGTGGAGGCGCTCCGGTACGAGTAGGCCCGGGATAGTCTCTGGACAAATGCTCGCCGGGGGGTTGAGTTGTATCATTCAGGTATCGTCATGCCGTGTCATTCGCCAGCTTCCAAAGTCCGGGTCAAAGATCTTTCGGTCAAAGATCATGAGCTAATTCAGATCGTGGACTCTGCACTGGCTGAGACGGCGCGCCGCAGCGGCGAGTGGCTGGTCTGCCGCCCTGGGTGTACGCAATGCTGTCTCGGTGCATTTCCGATCAATCAGCTCGACGCTTTGCGGTTGCGGCGAGGACTCTCAGATCTGGAAATGTCCGCGCCCGAGCGTGCCGAGGGTGTTCGCAGACGCGCCCGCGACTCGGTGGCGCGACTATCGGGAGATTTTCCCGGCGATCCAGTGAGCGGTATTTTGGACGAGGGAGATGACGCGGCGCAACACTTCTCTGATTTTGCGAACGACGAGCCCTGCCCCGCGCTCGACCCTGAAACCGGGAATTGCGAACTCTACGAATCCCGTCCCATGACCTGCCGCGTTTTTGGGCCGCCAGTTCGATCCGAAGATGGCTTGGGAGTCTGCGAACTCTGCTACCACGGTGCCTCGGACGAGGAGATTGAGGCCTGTGAGATGAGGCCTGACCCCGACGACCTGGAATCTGCCTTGCTCAAAACGGTTGAAGCCAGTACGGGAACTCGCGGAAACACGATCATTGCCTTTTGTCTGGCGACCTGAGCAGTCAGGTCTTCTTTTTCTCTAACTCAGCCCAACGGGCGTAAAGCTGATCCACCTTTTCCTGAGCCGCCTCCATCTCTGCGTGAGCAGCTACCAGGCGCGGAGCGTCGCTGATAATCTCGGGATCTTCAAGCTGTTCGCGTTTGGCTTGCAGCACCAGCTCGGCATCGGCAACGCGCAGCTCGATAGAGTCATATTCGCGCGCTTCCAGGTATGACAGTTTCTTTTTCCCGGAAGACTGCCGGGCGTTCTCCGCCGACACTAGAGGGCGCGTCGGAGTGCGCGTATCTTCCCTCGCCGTCTTTTCGCTCTCTTCGAGCCATGTCTCCCACTGGGAGTAGTCGGCGAAAAGCCCCGCTCTTCCCTGCCCGTCCAGCCCTAGAACCAAAGTGGATACGCGGTCCAGCATGTAACGATCGTGCGTCACCAGGACGAGTGAGCCGCGAAATTCCAGAAGGCTTTCTTCGAGTATGTCGAGGGTCGGGATGTCGAGATCGTTCGTGGGCTCATCGAGCAGAAGAACATCGGCAGGCTGCAGCATCAGCTGCGCAATCAGAACCCGCGCCCGTTCGCCACCGGAAAGCTTGCCGACTGGTTGATTCAGTTGCTCACCCGCAAACAGGAACTTTGCCGCCCACGAGGCCACGTGGACCTGGCGGTCTTGATACACCACGGAATCACCTTCGGGAGCCAGAGCGCGGCGCAGTGTTACATCGGGGTCGAGCTCGCGGCTCTGGTCAAAATAAACAATGCGCAGCCAGTCGGCGCGCTGAATCTGGCCGCTTGCCGGGGACGATTCTCCGCGCAATATTCGAAGCAAGCTGGTTTTCCCGCTGCCATTTGGCCCGACTAACCCCACTCTCATTCCGGCGGTAATCACAAAGTTGAGACCTGCAAACAGGCTGCGGCCGCCGATCTCGCACGACACGTTTTCCAGTTCGATCAGGCGCTTGGTCTTTCGATCGGTGGCCGAGAAGTCAATTAGCGCGGTTCCGCCGCGGCGCCGGAAATTCAGGTCTGCGAGTTCACCCATCAGCTCGCCTGCCTTGTCGATACGTGCCTTGGATTTTCTTGTTCTTGCCTTAGCACCACGCCGCAGCCACTCGATCTCCCGGTGTACCAGGTTCTCGAGCGCTTCCTGGCGCTTCGACTGGGCGTGAAGGAATTCTTCTTTCTTCTCCAGAAACCGGGTGTAGCTTCCTGAAACGCGCAGCAACCCGTCGGGGTAAGTCCGGTTCAGCTCTGCCATTTCCGTGGCAACGTTTTCAAGAAAATAGCGGTCGTGACTAACCACCACGCAGGCAAAAGATGCGGCCTCGAGCAACGCTTCGAGCCACTCGATGCCAGCCAGGTCCAGGTGATTCGTAGGCTCGTCGAGCAAGAGGATGTCCGGCCCTTGAACGAGCGCCTCGACAATCGCGAGCCGTTTCTGCCAGCCGCCCGATAAGGCTGAGGCCTCCGCATCGAGGTTTTCGAAGCCAGCTCGGCCCAGAGTTTCGGCAAAGCGTGTGCCCTGCTCCGACTCCGGCACCCCGGCTTGCTCCATCGCGCTTCGCGTAATGGAGCGGACCGTCGACCCAGGCTTGAATTGCGAATCCTGCTCGACATAGCTGAGGCGAATGCGTTTCCGGACCGCGATTTCGCCGCTGTCGGGACTCACGTCGCCGGCCAGAATCCGCAGAAGCGTGGACTTACCAGAGCCGTTAGGGCCGATCAGCCCGATGCGATCGCCCTCCGAAACCGTGAAGCAGATGTTCTGAAACAGCGGATTGGCTCCAAACGCCTTCGAGATTTCCTGCGCATTGATAATCGGCGGCAACGACTTGGGCTCTCCCCGAGCTGAATTGAGGTTATCAGGAAACGCAGGGCTGCACGGTGTGCCTGCACCCGCTACGTCCATTGGGGATGCTGCCTGCCCCCGCCATCACGGCTAAAATAGAGTGCGAAGTCTACGCAGAGGCGCCAAGCAATGGAAGATAGCGACCGGGATCGCTCTTTCCGCGAGGAGCAGCGGCCGGAACGAAGAGCGCGTCCGCGCGTCAAAGTGAAGGTTCCAGTAGAGTTGTTTGCGCCGGGCAGCGACGTTCCTGAGCGTGGCGCAACTTCTGACCTCAGCGAAGCTGGTTGCTATATCGAAACCATGTTTCCATTTCCAGTCGGGACCAGTCTCGAAATGAGCCTCCAGCTTGATGGGACGCTGCTGGCGGTGGGCACTGTGGTCACCTGCGACCCGCAAGTTGGGAACGGAATCGAGTTCGCCAGAATGCTGCCCGAAGATTTGGAAGAATTGCGGGCCTTCGTGATGGCCGCACAGGAAACCGAGTGACGTGACTCCGGACGGGCTTCGCATCCCTTCGGCGACAAACTCGCAGCGACCGTTCATAATGTTCGCATGCCTCCGGATAAGACCGTCCGCCGCCTGAAGACCTATGCCGGCACTCAGGGATACGTCTACCAGTATTACTTCGTGGGCCAGCGAGCCGCGCTGGCCAGCGATCCCGAGGCTCCGGCGACCGAATTCGTTTTCGATGTCACGTCGGATCGCAAGGTAACTTATGCGGTCAGCGTTTTCCTTCCTGAAAAGGCGATTGCTGCCTGGTCGGCAAGACACAAGCGTCCGCTCACGGATTCCGAACAGTACGCCGCCGCCAAGCTTCGTCTATTTCGCGCCTTCGACGAAGTGGAAGACGTGAAAGCCCACGGCCGCCGGCTTGTGATTGACGTCATCCTGCTCGAAGAAGCGCTCGCGAGTTTGGGCGTAGAGTAGCATTCTGAAGTCGACTAGCTCGCAGAATCGGTTGACTCTTGATCGTCGAAACTCGCGAGAGGAGTTCTAAGAGTGAAAAAACTCAAGTACGGCTTCATGACGACAGTGCTGATCGCACTGGCCTGCTGTAGCGGCGCGGCATCATCGCAAACAATAAGGTGGTCAGAGCAAAGGGCGAACGCCTGGTATTCCCAGCAGCCCTGGCTGGTCGGCAGCAACTTCATTCCCAAGTCGGCAATTAACCAACTGGAGATGTGGCAGGAGCCAACCTTCGATCCCGCCGAGATCGACAAGGAGTTAACCTGGGCCGAAGCGATGGGCATGAACACCATGCGCGTCTTTCTGCACGATTTGCTCTGGCAGCAGGATGCCGCCGGCTTTCGACAACGGATCGATCAGTTCCTGACCATCGCTTCGCGGCATCACATCCGTCCGTTGTTCGTGCTCTTCGATTCCTGCTGGGATCCGTCGCCGCATCTGGGGCCGCAGCATCCGCCCATTCCCGGCGTGCACAACTCAGGTTGGGTGCAGAGTCCCGGCGCAAGGGCGCTGCCGGATCCAAACCAGTATCCGCGACTCAAAGCATACGTACTGGGGGTCGTGGGAGCATTCGCCAACGATAACCGCATCCTGGCGTGGGATATCTGGAATGAGCCCGGCGGCGTTAGCAGCGATACCTACCCTAATGAAGAGCTAAAGGAAAAGGACAAGATCGCGCGGGTGACGTTGCTTCTGCCGCAGGCGTTCGCGTGGGCACGGGAAGCAAATCCCACGCAGCCTCTCACCAGCGGCGTGTGGACCGTAGACACGTCGTCCGAAAGTGGAAACCTTGGCGAGATCCAGGAAATCCAACTGCGTGAGTCCGACATTATCAGCTTTCATAACTACGACTGGCCGGAGTCTTTCAAGAAAGAAGTGTTGTGGCTCAAAGAAAAATACAACCGGCCGGTGATTTGCACTGAATACATGGCGCGTTCGGAGGGCAGCACGTTTGATACGGTATTGCCGATCGCAAAGCAGGAGGGAGTCGGGGCGATCAATTGGGGTTTCGTCGCAGGCAAGACGCAGACTTATTTGCCTTGGGATTCATGGCAACGTCCCTACGTTCTGGAGCAGCCGTCAGTATGGTTCCACGAGGTGCTGCGGTCTGACGGAACGCCGTACCGGCAGGCAGAAGTGGAACTAATACGGCAGCTTACAGGCGAGCATTAGGTGGGCGTTGTGATCCAGATCACACCCGCCGGTGACCCTTGCCGTTTCCGCCGGCCCGCTCTCGCTGCAGAATATAATCGGTGGAAGAGGATGGGGTCCCTGTGGTTCTAGCCTGGACTTGCATTAAACTCAGCGGACTCTGATACTTACCTAGCCTATGGCATTACTTTGGTTGCGCTTCGCGCTGGCTTGCTACTTCATTGGGCTGATCTACGCCTTCTTCGCGCTCAGCCGCACCAGCGACCTTTTCAGCCGCATCGCGTTTCATGCCGCCAGTTTGGGCATGGTCTTCCACTTCGTTTCCCTGGTCGAGTTGTTTCTCTCCGATCATGTGGTCTGGGCCTCCGTGCACAACGGCGAGTCACTGCTGGCCTTCTTTTCGATGACCTTTTTCATGATCATCTATGCCATTTACCACACCACTTCACCGGGCGTGGTTGTGTTCCCTATTGTGTTCTTCCTAACATTTGTTGCGGCCCTTGATGAGCAGCCCGTCCTGCAGACGTCTTTTGTTCAGCACAAGGGATGGCTGATTGCGCACATCATTCTGATCTTCACGGGATACGCCGCTTTGGTGCTGAGTTTCGGCGCCAGCCTGCTTTACCTTTTGCAGGAGCGCCGCCTGAAAGCCAAGAAACCGAGCAGCCTGATTTCCTTCCTGCCAGCGCTTGAAGTGATTGACCAGATCGGGTATCGATCGTTGCTGCTCGGCTTTCCTTTCATGACGCTCGGTCTGATCACCGGATCAGTTGTGGCGATGTCGGCGTATGGTCACGTGGACTTTGAAGATCCGAAGATTTTGCTGTCGATCCTGATGTGGGCCGTGTATATGGTGATGGTCGTCACCCGGTGGAGCTCGGGATGGCGTGGCCGCCGCGCCGCTGTGCTGGCGACATTCGCCTTTGTGGCCGCCATCGTGGCCTGGGCCGCGAATTACTTTTCGACCATCCACAGGTTTGCCGCCTCATGAGATATCAGCTCATTGGCGTGAATCACCGGAGCGCGCCGCTCGAAGTGCGCGAGCGGCTTGCCATCCCGGAGTCTCGCCTGGCCGATGCATGCCGCGATCTCACTGCCCACCCTGGAATCGAGGAGGGCATGATTATTTCCACCTGTAACCGGGTGGAAGTAGTCACGCACACGAGCAACGGCTCGGCTGATCTGCGAGGGTTTTTGCACGAACATTTTCATCTAAAAGCGGAGGATGTCGATCCACACCTCTACGAGTTCCACGAAAAAGATGCCGTGCGCCATGTCTTCCGCGTGGCTTCGAGTCTGGATTCGATGGTGGTCGGCGAGGCCCAGATTCTCGGCCAGGTGAAAGAGGCTTACGCCACAGCGCGCGCCGTAGGATGCGTTCGGGGCCAGCTCGATCAGCTTTTCACCCGCGCTTTTGCCGTGGCGAAGCGCGTCCGCAGCGAGACTGCCGTAGGATCGTCTTCGGTATCGGTCGCGTCGGTTGCGGTGGAACTGGCCAAGAAGATTTTCGGATCGCTGCAGGGCAAGAGCGTTTTCATCGTCGGTGCCGGCAAGATGAGCGAACTCGCAGCCCGCCACCTGATGGCGCACGGCTGCGCCTCCATCTTCGTGGCCAACCGCACCTACGACCGCGCCATCGGGCTGGCGCAGAAGTTCAACGGTCAGGCCATCAAATTCGAGGATCTCTACGACTCCTGCGACCGCGCCGACATTGTTATTACTTCGACCGGGGCGCCGCACGCCATTTTCCGGCGCGAACACGGCGAGCAGTTCCTCTCCCGCCGCAAGAACCGGCCGATGTTTTTCATCGACATTGCCGTGCCCCGCGACGTCTCTCCGGAGATGGCCAAACTCGACGGCATCTTCGCCTACGACATTGATGATTTGCAGCAGGCCGTCAGTAGTCACGTTGCGGACCGGCATCACGAAGCCGAGCTCGCGGAACAGATCATCGCAAGCGAAATCGAACGTTTCGAAGCCCGCCTACACACGCTCGATGTGGTTCCGACCATCGTTTCGTTGCAGGATCATCTGGAAACCATCCGCCAGGCGGAGATCGATCGCGTGCGCAGCCGCATGGGCCCGTTGACTCCGGAACAGGAAATGGCGGTCGAGGCCCTGACCCGTGGCATCATCAACAAGGTCATGCATACTCCAATCACGACGCTGAAGACGGCGGCCCGCGAGGCGGAAGCGACCACGGTAATAGATGTCGTGCGAAGGCTGTTTGATCTGCACGACAAGGAAAAAGGACCGGCATCGCAGGCCAGGGATGGAGAGGCGTCTAGCAAGGCGCATGATAGAAAAATGGGATCACGCAGTGATGCGTAACCTCCGCATTGGTTCCCGCGGCTCGCAACTTGCTCTCTGGCAAGCCAACCATATTTCTGCTCTTCTCCACGCGCGCGGTTATGAAGTCGAGATCGAAATCATCCACACCACCGGTGACAAGATCACCGACGTCCCCCTGGCCATGGTCGGCACCAAGGGCGGATTTGGCAAAGGAATTTTCACAAAAGAGATTGAGGAAGCCCTAGCCGCCGGCAGCGTCGACCTCGCCGTGCATTCGTTGAAAGACTTGCCCACGGAACTTCCCCCGGGATTCGAAATCGCTGCGATCACCGAACGGCAAGATCCGCACGACGCCTTCTGCTCGCGACTTTATTCGAAAGTTGTAGATCTGCCACACGGGGCGCGGATCGGCACCTCCAGCCTGCGCCGCCAAGCGCAACTGAAAGCCATCCGCCCCGACCTCGACATTCATCCGCTGCGGGGCAACGTCGATACGCGCCTCCGCAAACTCGAACAAGGAGAATACGACGCCATCATTCTTGCCTCGGCAGGCCTGAAGCGTCTGGGAAAAACGGAATTGATTAAACAGATCATTCCCGCCGAAATCATGTGTCCCGCGGCCGGGCAGGGAGCGCTCGGCATTGAAATCCGCGAAGACGACTCGTCCACGCGCCAGCAACTCGTATTTCTGAACGACGACGACGCCCGCGCCACCACCACCTGCGAGCGCGCGCTGCTCAACCGCCTCGGCGGAGGCTGCCAGGTTCCCATCGGTGCGTTCGCCAAAATTCGCAGCGGCAAACTGCATCTCGATGCCATCGTCGCCGATCCCGACGGCTCGAAGCTTTTACGCGAATCCCGCGACGGCGACCTCGATGATCCTGAACAACTCGGCAATGCGGTCGCCGAAAACCTGCTCGACCGTGGCGGCGACGAGATACTCGAAGCCGTCTACGGCCGCGGCCTGGCTGTCCCGCCGCAACCATGATTGCCGATCATCTCAAATGAGAAACGGCAGCGTTCTCCTGCAACTTCTAGGCGGCACCAAGCGCTCGCGTGCTCTTCGGCGCTGGATCAACCTCTGGCCGCCCTTTCTCGGCATGGGCATTCGCATCCGGCGCATCTCCCCTGACATGAAGGCCGTCGACGTCGAAATGAAGCTGCGCTTCTGGAATGCGAACTACGTCGGCACGCACTTCGGCGGATCGCTCTTTGCAATGACCGACCCCTTCTATATGCTGATGCTGATGGCAAACTTGGGCCGCGATTACATCGTTTGGGACAAGGCCGCGTCCATCCGCTACAAGAAACCCGGCAGAGGAACTGTACGCGCGGAGTTTCGTCTTTCCGATAGCCAGATCGACGACATTCGCGAGAAACTGAAGACACTGCCGAAGTATGAGCCCGTCTTTACGGTAGAGGTAAAGGATGAGGCCGGCGTTTTGATTGCCGAGGTTGAGAAGGTGCTCCACGTCCGGAGTAAACCGGCGGCCGACCCCTCCGGACAATAGCAAGAGAATCGATCGTGTACATTCCTGAATACTTTCGCGTGCGCGACCATGAAGACGCCATAAAGTTCATGCGCGCAAACCCCTTCGCGATCCTGATCTCATCCACCGAGGCCGGGCCTTTCGCTACGCACCTGCCCATCTTCGTGCGCGCCGAAAAGGGCGAAGAGAAAGTCATCTTACGCGGCCATGTGGCCAAGGCGAATCCCCATTGGCGTTATCTCGAACAGCAGCCGCAGTGTTTGACCATTTTTCACGGACCCCATTCCTACATTTCGCCCAGCAACTACACCGTACGCGAAAGCGTCCCCACCTGGAACTACGGCGCCGTGCATCTTTACGGAAACGCGCAGGTGTTTTCCTCCCCGGAAGCGTTGCAGGGCATCCTCCATGAACTGATCCAAACCTTCGAGCCTGCGTACGCCTCGCAGTGGGCCAGCCTGGACGATGCTTACCGCGAGCGCATGCTTCGACAGATTGTGGGTTTTGAGATCGAAGTCACGAAGATGGAGGCGAAGTTCAAGCTCGGCCAGAACCGCACTCGGGAGGATCAGCAGAACATGATCACATTTTTGGAGAAGGCCGACGACACGGCCGTTTCTGGCATTGCTCGCCTGATGAAGGAGCAGCAACTGGGCCGGAACGTGAACAGTAAGGACAAGCAATGAAGTCGCGGCCCGTTCCCACTTCCCAGGCGCGGCGCCCGCTCTGCGGCGTGCGTGTGCTCGTCGGCCGGGCGCGACACCAGGCCAGCGCTCTTTCGAGTGAATTACGCAAGCTGGGCGCGACGGTACTTGAAATTCCGTTCATCGAAATTCGCAAGGCCCGCAGCTTCAAACCTCTGGATTCCGCCTTGATGAATCTTGATGTCTACGACTGGCTCATCCTCACCAGCGTGAATGGGGTCGAAGCCATGTGGGACCGGTCAGCCAAGCTGCACCTGCCGAAAGCTGCGCTCAAGCACTTGAATATTGCGGCCATTGGCCCGGCGACGCAAAAGGCGATTGAACAGCGCGGCGTCGGAGTGGATGTCGTCCCCAAGGAATACGTGGCAGAGTCTGTGGTGCGCAGTCTGCGGCGACGGGTGAAGGGAGAACGGGTGCTGCTGGTTCGCGCCAAAGTTGCCCGCGACGTGATTCCGCGCGAGCTGCGCAAGGCTGGGGCGCATGTGGATGTTGTGGAGGCTTACGAAACCGTTGTGCCGAAGTCTTCGCGCCCACGCCTGCGCAGTTTGCTGGGGAATCCGCGGCGCGCTCCGCATGTGATTACGTTTACAAGTTCGTCGACCGTGCGCAATTTTGTGGCTTTGGTGGGCCCGCGGAAGGCGAAGTTTGACGGTATACGACTCGCCTCTATCGGGCCAGTCACGTCCTCAACTCTGCGGGAGTTGGGCCTGCGCGTGAACATCCAGGCCAGAGAGTTCACCATCCCCGGGCTAGTTGAAGCCATCCTGCGTGCGCTGCCGGGGGTGTAATCGGCTTAGTCCGTCAGCGAGCAACTGCAATCGGCGGGAACAACATGGGCCAACAGGAAGTCGGCAACGCGTTGGTAGGCGTCGATCTGATTCTCTACGCGGGCGAAGCCGTGGCCTTCGTTCTCATAAATCTTGTAGTCAACCGTGCCGCCGCGCTTCTTGATGGCATCGACCACCTGCTGCGTCTCTGATTTCGGGCAGCGCGGATCGTGGCCTCCGGCAAGCAAAAGCAACGGCGCTCTAATCTGATCGATGAAGTTGATGGGCGAGCGGTCTTCATACAACGCTTTGTTCTTTACTACGTCGCCCATAGTCGCCAGATCAGACTGTTGTAGCACGGGATCTTCGTTCTCAATTTCGGTGAACCAGTTCACGAACGGAACGATGGGCACGCCCGCGGCCCAAACGTCAGGCGCTTTCGTCACCGCCATCATGCTGAGATAACCGCCGTAGCTTCCGCCCATGACAGCGATCTTTTTCGGGTCGAGGTGTCCGGACTGCTTGATCCAGTCGACGCCGGCCAGCACGTCCTGCAGATCGCCGCCGCCCATGTCGAAAAGATTCGCCTGCTGGAATTCCTTGCCGTATCCCGTCGACCCCCGATAGTTGGGGGCGAGAACCATGTATCCCTGATTGGCCGCGTATTGCACGAAGCGGTTGAACGAATTCATCGTCTGCGCAGTCGGTCCGCCGTGGATGTAAACGATGGCAGCGTTCTGCCCGTTGCGCGCCATGTTGAAGGGTACATAGAGAAAAGCGGAGATGGTCCACTTACCGTCGCGACTGGGATAGTGCACCAGATAAGGCTCAACCATGTCTTCAGAACGCACACCGGCAACGAGTGAATGCGTGACCTGATGCGACTTCCCGGTTGCCAGCGTATACACCCAGAGATCGCCGGGCGCGGTGGGACCGTTGTGATAGTAGAGCAGGCGCTGGCCGTCTTTCGTGAAAGCAGAATGGCCGCCCGTGGGCTCGTTCACTCCTTTCGGAATCGGCAACACAGTGGATTTGCCGGTCGCGAGATCGTGCAGGTAAATGTCTTCATTGCCGTCGACGTTCGCGCTGAAGGTGATGTGCGTGCCGTCGGGCGAGAAGTCGCCGCCGTGAATCTCCCATTTGTCGCGCGTGAGCCAAGAGATCTTCTTAGTCGCGATTTCGAGAAGGCCAACATTTTCGTAGCCATTGGCTGCGTTCGAGGTGAACAGAATCCGCTTGCCATCGGGCGAAACATCGTCATTGGAGTAACGCTGCTCGCCTTCATGCGGCGTAAGCAACGTGCTCTTTCCAGTGGCCACTTCGGCGATGAGGATGTTGGAGTCCGTACCTTTGGCCTGCTCCTGCGAGTAGACGATGTATTTACCGTCCTTCGACCAGACGGGATTGAAATTTCCCTTGTCCTGCGGCGTGCCGCTGGTGATGTGCTTCACCTCGCGCATTAGCGTGTCGTATACGTCGATCTCGTACGCAGCTGATGTTTTCGGCTTAACCAAATACGCAAGATAGCGACCATCGGGTGACCACGTTGGATCGATTTCGGCAATCTCGCGCGTGCTGGTGAGATTCACGACCTTGCCGGTCTTGGGCGAGACCAGAAAAATATCCCACAGTTCGTCGCCGTCGTAATCAGATTGATAGGCGATCCACTTGCCGTCGGGCGACCACGCGGGTGAAGTCTGGCGCTGATCGCTAACCGTGAGCTGCACCGGCCATCCACCTTCGGCGGGAACGAGCCACAGATTGTTGCGCCCGCTCATATTCGAGATGAAGGCGATGCTTTTGCCATCGGGCGACCATGTGGACTGGCCCACCTGGCGCGTCATGTAAAGCTTCTCGATGGTCAGGCTCCGGGGCTCGACCTGGGCGTTGGGCTTGGAGGCGATCTGCTTGGGATCAGTGACAGCCTGGGGCGCAGGCAAAGTCTGGGCGGCGATGGTCTCGGCAAGAACGGTGCTCATGAGTATGACGATAGCAAATGAGATGAAAACGCGCATGGGAATCGGCCTGCGGAGCGACTGCCGAAGGGAAAGTTTATCAGAAGATGCAGTGTCATCCTGAGCGGAGGGAGAAGTGCGCAAAGCGCACTTCTCACGGAGTCGAAGGACCCCTTACCCGTTGGTTATTTCCACGGACACTGGACAGGAGTTCTCGCGCGGCGGTCGTCGGGCACCAATAGAAATCCCTCGACGAGCCGGTGGTAAAGGCTGGGATATGGGGTCCTTCGGCTACGCGTTTGCGTCGGCGAAGCCGACGCAAATGCTTCGCTCAGGATGACAAGCCTGTTTGAGCGGGTAGATAACGACCGAGGTTACGCTTTAGCATCCTTGTGCATTTCCACCGTACTCCAGGTCTTGTCAGCGGCGTGGCAGAGGGTTTCGAGCAAGCAATCTACACATTTAGGCTTGCGCGCGATGCAGAGCTTGCGACCATGCCAAATGATCTGATGGGAAAAGAGAATCCACTTCTCGCGGGGGATGATGCGCATCAGGTCTTGCTCAATTTTCTGCGGGTCATTGTTCGTAGTGAGTTCGAGGCGGCGTGAGATGCGGTGGACATGTGTATCCACGACCACGCCTTCGGCTTTCTTGAACCACGTGCCCAGCACTACATTGGCCGTCTTGCGTGCGACGCCGGGAAGGCTGAGCAGCTTTTCCATGTCGTCGGGCACCTGGCCTCCGAAGTCGGCGACGATCTTCTTCGCCGCTCCCACCACGGACTTGGACTTATTGCGGAAAAAGCCGGTGGAGCGGACGTCGGGCTGGAGCTGCTCGGGCGTGAGCGCGGCAAAGGCTTGCACTGTCGGATATTTTCGGAACAGCTCTGGCGTGACGCGGTTCACGTTGGCGTCCGTGGACTGCGCGGAGAGGATGGTCGCGACCAGGAGTTCCCAGGCGCTGGAGTGAGTGAGAGCGCAGGTAACCTCGGGATACATCTGATCGAGTCGCTTCAGTATCTCGGCAATGCGGTCAGGGTCGAGGGGATTGTAGCCAGGTGTGCCCGTTTTCTTTCGGCCTTTCGGTGAGGGCGTGAGAGCTTTGCCTCGGGAACGGAGGGGGCCGGTCTTCCGTTTGGGCACGCCTTCCTGGCGGCCGGTGCGGGTGGGTTGTCGGGGCGTGCGTCCGCGGGGCATGAGGGCAACATCTTAGCAGAGACCTCGGTAACCCCGCCGATGATTGACTCGACCGATATCCATCGGTAGTCTGGAGTTCACACACTCTCTTCAGACAATGTTATGGCCGTTAGTTCCATTCAGCTCGGGCAGGTCTGGCGCAGCGACGCCGATGGCCAGGATTATCTGGTCACCAAGGTCTACAACGAGGTGTTCAGTCAGTACGCCATACTCAGGCCGGCGGGGATTGCCGCACCGGACGCACCTACTGTGCGTGTCAAAGTGACCAAGATCCCGCAGGGCGCGGCGCTGCCCGGCTACACATTTACCCAGGACGGCTCGTTCTAGGTACGGCGTTTCCCCTCCTGATTTCCGTTACACTTAATCCAGTTCTCAGTTCTCGGCACTCAGTTCCAAGCCGGACGCGAAGGGTTTTACTGAGAACCGAGAACTGAGAACTGCTCTCCAATGACTGAAAAACTTCTAGCTCTCATTTTTGTGTTCATTAATTTTGTAATCAGCGCGACCGGCTACAGCGGCGTTGCGCTGCTCATGGCGATTGAATCGGCGTGCATTCCGCTGCCATCGGAATTGATCATGCCGTTTGCCGGCTATCTGGTCTTTACGGGCACGTTCAAGCTGCTCTGGGTGGCGACAGCAGGGGCACTTGGCTGCAATCTGGGGTCGCTGGTGGCGTACGAGATTGGATTTTATGGCGGGCGTCCGTTGGTGGAGCGCTACGGCCGCTGGATTCTAATGGGCCGCCGGGAACTCAACTTGGCCGACCGCTTCTTCGCGCACTGGGGATACCTGGCGGTGTTCATCGGGCGGCTGTTGCCGGTGATTCGCACCTTCATCGCGTTGCCGGCGGGGATTGCGCGCATGCCCAGAGGACGGTTTCACGTGTATACGTTTCTGGGATCGTGGCCATGGTGCCTGGGACTGGCGTATCTCGGCATGAAACTCGGCGCGAACTGGCGCGAGCTGGGCAAGTATTTTCATAAGTTCGATGCGGTGATTGGAGTGATGCTGGTGACGGGCGCAGCTTATTTTGTTTGGACGCACTGGCAGAATAGAATCGGCCGCCGGCCATCGATACAAAATGATAGATCTTAGCCTGAGACCTTCACCGCCGAACACGCCGCCGAGTTCAGAACCCATCCTATCGATTCAACGAAACGAAGGGAGCGGTCCGGGCACCGCAGTCCAACTACTGTGCGCAGCTGTGGCCTCGTTGGTTTAGAATGTTGTTATGTCCCCCGAACTTAATTTCGGCCCCTACGTCGACACTGAGAACGGCAAGAAGGTAGTCAAGGATCTGACTTTCGGCAATCCCACGCCGGAAGGGGTGGTGCTGACCACTCTCGATTCGGCCGTCAACTGGATGCGCAAGGGCTCGATCTGGCCGATGACATTTGGCCTGGCCTGCTGTGCGATCGAGATGATGTCGATGGGTGCATCGCGCTTTGATATTGCGCGCTTTGGCGCGGAAGTATTCCGGCCCTCGCCGCGGCAGAGCGACCTCATGATCATTGCCGGCCGCGTCTCGAACAAGATGGCGCCGGTGATCCGGCAATTGTGGGAACAGATGCCGGAACCGAAGTGGGTGATTTCCATGGGAGCCTGTGCCACCTCCGGCGGCGTGTTTCAGAATTACGCGCTGGTACAGAGCGTTAACCAGGTTATTCCCGTCGATATTTATGTTCCTGGATGTCCGCCGCGTCCCGAGCAGCTCATCTACGCCATCACTCTGCTGCAGGAAAAAATCCAGAACGAGCGCGGGACCATCAAGAAAGCCCTGAATCTCACCTAGCATTCCACTCTAGTCTGCGGATTGCATCCGGTGTTCGGCTACCTTTCCTTTCCGGCCGATGTGCAAATGTTTTACCAGCAGGCTTGTAACTGGCTCCCAATACGGGACTTGGCGCGGGCTAGCCCCACAATGGTCCGATGCCACACGGAGGAATGCGAAACCATTCCCTGTCCCGATGAATCTAATTATTCGAGTGGTTGCGTGTTGAGACTAGTCAAGCCGAGGGGGCAGCACACTCAGAACGGCCCAGGTAAAACTAACCCTAGGGTGTGGAAGGTGCTCCATGGTAGCAAAACTGATTGATGTATTTTTCGGTTGCCGGCACTCCCGTTACAGCTTTCCGGTGACCATTCGCGGTGCCGCACGCCGCCCTCAAGCTGCGGCATTAACCGGAACCTACGTAGCCTGCTTGGATTGCGGAAGAGAATTTCCCTACGACTGGCAGGAGATGAAGGTCATCACATCGTCGGCCGAGCGGCGCGAGTACGGGGCCACGCTCGCCACGAAGCAAGCGGCGTAAGGCCTAGCGCGCCGGAACGGTCGCCGTGGTCCGCTTTTCCATCGCTACAAACTCACGCTCTCCGTGCCCAGTGTAAATCTGCCGCGGCCGGGTAATCTTCTGTTCCGGATCTGTCACCAGTTCCTGCCATTGCGCCAGCCACCCGACCGTGCGCGGAATGGCGAACAGCACGGTGAACATTTCGGGCGGGAATCCCATCGCCTGGTACATGATCCCAGAATAGAAATCGACGTTGGGATAAAGTTTTCGCTTCACGAAATACTCATCTTCGAGAGCGATGCGTTCCAACTCAAGAGCGATGTCCAGTTTCGGATTGCGTCCCGTGACTTCGAAAACCTGCTCCGCAGTCCATTTAATGATCTTCGCCCGCGGATCGTAATTCTTGTAAACCCGGTGTCCGAATCCCATCAGCTTCCCGTGACCATCCTTCACCCGCTTGATGTAGGCTGGTACGTTCTCTTTCGTGCCGATCTCATCGAGCATTTTCAGGACTTCTTCATTGGCGCCGCCATGCAACGGTCCGGCCAGGGCTGACGCCGCTGACGCCATCGACAAGTAGGGGTCGGTTTGGGCGCTGCCCACCGTGCGCATCGCACTGGTACCGCAATTCTGTTCGTGATCTGCATGCAGAATAAACAGGATGTCGAGAGCCCGCGAAAGAACCGGATTTGCCACATACTTCGGCTCAACCATCTTCCACAGCATATTCATGAAATTCTCGGTGTAGCTCAAATCATTGTCCGGATACACGTAAGGGAATCCCACGTTGTGCCGGTATGACATGCCGGCAATAGAGGGCGCCTTGCCGATCAGGCGCTTGATCTGCAGCAAGCGGTTTTGCGCATCGTGCACGTCCCGAGCTTCCGGATATACGCTGGAGAGCGTCGCTACCGTGCTCACGAACATCACCATGGGATGCGAGTCGTAGCGGAAGCCCTCCATAAACTTCTTCGTGGTCTCATGCAGCATGGTGTGGTGAGTGATGTCATGCACCCAGTTCTTGAGTTCGGTCTGGGTTGGCAACTCTCCGAAGAGCAGAAGATAGGCGACCTCCAGGAAGGTGCAACGCTCAGCCAATACCTCGATGGGATATCCGCGATAGCGCAGAATTCCACGATCTCCATCAATATAGGTAATGCTGCTGCGGCACGATGCCGTGTTCATGAAGGCCGGATCATAGGTCATCAGTCCAAAATCTTCTGGATCCGTCTTCATCTGCCGCAGGCTCATCGCCCGGATGGTGTCGTCTTCGATGGGGACGGTATACGTCTGCCCCGTGCGGTTGTCGGTGATTGTGAGTGTGTTCTCCGGCATGAAGGGCCTGCTCCTTTGCACCTAGACTAGCGTAGTTTAGCTTATTTCGTTTCCGCAACAACCCGCTGTGACGAAGGTCACAAACGCCGGCAATTACGCCATGCTTTGCCTTCAGGCGCCCTATTACCCAGATTGCCGTATCGCGGACACAAAAAACCGGCGGCCGCGGCCGCCGGTTCGTTGCTTCCTGTTTCGTTCCACAGTCAGTTCGAGGAATCATCCCGCCGCTTCAAGGTTGGACGATCATCATCGGTCTGTCCGTTCCCGTTGTTGTCGTCGCTGTTCGAGGTCCGCCGCAGGCTGGGCTTGTTGGCATCTTTCGGATCAAGGACTTTATGGCGATTCTCGATCGACGCCAGCCTCCCTTTAACCTCGTCGAATTCCGAAGTGGTCACAATGTACTCTGCCTTGGAGGGCAATATCTTGCGAATTTCTTCCTGGGTCTTCTCAATGCGATCCGGGGTCTGCGGGTGCGTGTCAAATGCCTTGGAGAGGGTTCCAGGCTTCTTCTTCTCCATCGCCTGAATCTTTTCGAAGAAAGAAACAAATGCCGATGGGTCGTAGCCTGCGCGGTACATGTACTGCACCCCAAGGTAGTCGGCCTGGGCCTCGAAGGTCCGGGAAAACTTCAGAAAGGTCATGGGAATCGCAAGGCCCGACGCCTCGTACGCTCCGTAGCCGATCGCGCCGCCGATGAAGATCAAGGGAATTGACGCCATCTGCAACAGCTGTGCGCGCGTCATTTCCCGCCCGTAGTGGCATGCCGAAACGTGCGCGATCTCATGTGCCATCACGCCCGCCATTTCGGCTTCTTCGTCGGCCGCCAGAATCAGCCCTGAATTCACATAAAAGAACCCGCCGGGAAGGGCCATGGCATTCACCACATCGGAGTCGATCACCTTGATCGTGAAAGGCACCTGCGCGTCTGAGTTGCGCACAATGTTCTGGCCGATGCGGTTTACATATTCGGCGACCACCGGGTCGTTCACCAGCTTGACCTGGGATTCGATCATCTGCGAGTATCTGCGACCGTCGGCAACCTGCCGCTCTATCGAATACCAGTTTCCCACACCGCGCCCGCAACCCACGTTGCGGTTCCCTACTGCGTCCACGTCGGCCTCGCCGCCATCGTGCTTGATCTGGCTGTCATCCTGCGTGGGAAGCGCGGCCGGGGCCTGCTTCGGGGCGTTCTGGACGTCGGCGGCTTTCGGCTGACCTTGGTCCGGGTCTTGGGTCGGGGCCTGCGTTTGAGTTTGAGTCTGACCTGAGTTCTGTGTCTGCGCCTGCGTCCAAGGCACTGCGCAGAATGCCGCCACCACTACCGAAATTGCCAACCATCGCGATTTCATGGGAAACTCCTTCGCGCACACCGTACTCTTGCCAGCATTATACGCCCGGCTCGAAGCACACCATCCCCAATTTCTCCCTGCTCAGTTAGACGCGCTGGCGACTGGTTGGGTTATCCCGGGATCCGGCCTTCTGAAGTCGGCTGGAGTGGGACAGATGATTGTCCACCCCCTTGAGGATTCCTCTGCCCAGTCGTAACATAGCGCCTTCTTGTCTTACGTTCACCAGGAGGTGCCATTGCTCGACCGCCGCCGCTTCCTCACCACTGCCACCACCGGACTCGCCGCAACCCTGGCGTTCCGCGGTAATCTGATCGCCCAACTCGAGAAAGCTCCCTCCACCCTGCCCGACCCGGCTCTTTTCGACAAGAACGAGGACGCCTATTGGGCGGAGATTCGCCGCCAGTTCCTCATTCCGGAGGACGAGATCTACCTCAACAACGGAACCGTCGGCTCCAGCCCCGCGCCTGTGCTGCGCGCCGTCTTCGATGGCTACACCACCACCGAGCGAATGGACCAGCAGGATCCAGAAGATTACCCTATCTGGGGATACGCCGCGTGGAACGAATTCCGCGACCCTCTGGCTGCCTTTGTAGGATGCCATCGCGATGAGATTGCCCTGCTCCGTAATGCCACTGAAGCTAATAGCTACATCGCCAACGGCATCGATCTGAAACCAGGGGACGAAGTCCTGATGACCGACCAGGAGCATCCCGGGGGCTTGCACCCCTGGGACCTCAAGGCCAAGCGCTACGGCATCGTGGTGAAGAAAGTCACGCTGCCGCTCCCTGTGAAAGATGCGGCCCAGGTTCTCAATCTCTTCAACGACGCTATCACTTCCCGGACCCGCGTCATCTTCTTCAGTCACATCACGACGGTGACTGGAGTCGTGCTGCCCGCGAAAGAACTCTGCGCGCTGGCCCGGTCGAAGGGCATCCTCTCGGCCGTCGACGGCGCGCACGTGCCCGGCATGATGCGACTTAACGTGCAAGACCTCGGCTGCGACATGTACTCATCGAGTCCGCACAAGTGGCTGCAAGCGCCCAAAGGCTCCGGCTTCCTCTACGTGCGCGATGAGGTCATCGACCGCCTCTGGAACACCATCGTCACCGAAGGCTGGGACGATCCCAAGCTGCGCGCGGAACGCTTCCAGCGCATCGGCAGCTCCAACGTGCCCGCTCTGTGGGGGCTCCGCGCCTCCATCAAACTGGCGAACGATATCGGCTTAGACCGCATCGAGCGCCGCCACCGCAAGCTCGCCGATTACACGCTGAATGAAATGAAAAAGCGCGGCGCCGAATCCTGGACCTCGCCCGATCCTGCCTTGCGCTGCGCCATCGTCACAGTCAATGTACCGCCGGTTCCGCGCATGGACCTGGAAACCTGGATGTGGAAGACGTACAAGATTCGCATCCGCGGCGGCGACCCGAATAAGCTGCGCTTGTCGACCCCGTACTATCTGCAGAGGAAGGACATCGACCGCTTTCTGGAGAAGTTTGACGAGTACAAGCGGGAGAAGAAACTGGCGTAGTCCGGTACTGGTCATCTCGACTTGACCATGTCTGCTAGAATGTGTCCATGAAGGAAATTCCTGCTGCAGTCTTCAAGGCCCAGTGTCTCACTCTAATGGAGGATGTGCGCTCCACCAAGCGTCCGCTGGTGATCACAAAGCGTGGCAAACCGGTTGCGAAACTAGTTCCCATCGAGGAACCGCAGGACGATTTTATCGGCAGGTTGAAGGGTGTGTTTGAAGTGGTCGGCGACCTCGATGCCGATCCGCCGGAGGAGTGGGAGTCCGCATTTTGATTCTGTTGGACACGCATGCCCTGTTTTGGGCAGTAGACAATTCGAAGTCTCTTTCGCGTCCAGCTGCTTCCGCGATCCGCCGCGCCCGGCGGCAGGGAGGGATTGCAATTTCTGCAATCAGCGTTTGGGAACTCGCGTCCATGCTGGCGCGCGGACGTATTCGCCGTTACGGCACGCTTGAATCCTCGCTCAACCTGCTGATCGAAGGCGTCACCGTGCTGCCGGTCACACCCGAGATCGCCGCCTTGGCAGCTCGGTTCCCGCGCGACTTCTCTGGCGACCCCGCCGACCGCATAATCGGCGGCACAGCCCGCGCCGAAGGCCTGACGCTGATCACGCACGATGAGAAAATCCGCCGGAGCCCACTACTTAGGACGCTATGGTAGGTCGACCGGTTCGCAGCCTCAGTCGTAATACTCCAACCCCAAATGCGTGATCAGTTCCTCGCCCTTCAAATGCCGCAGCGTATTCTTCAGTTTCATCAACTGAATGAACAGATCATGCTCGGGATACAGCCCTGGTGCCGTCATCGGAGACTTAAAGTAAAAGCTTAACCACTCCTGAATGCCGATTCCCTTCAGCGCCGAGCAGCGCTTTGCCAGATCGACGAAGAGCACGAGATCGAGGACGATGGGCGCCGCGAGAATCGAGTCGCGGCACAGGAAGTCGACCTTAATCTGCATGGGATAGCCGAGCCATCCGAAGATATCGATGTTGTCCCAACCCTCTTTATTATCACCACGCGGAGGGTAATAGTTAATGCGAACCTTATGGAAAATATTCCCGTACAGCTCGGGATACAGCGCGGGCTGAAGAATGTGTTCCAGCACTCCCAGCTTCGATTCTTCCTTGGTCTTGAACGACCCCGGGTCGTCGAGCACTTCCCCGTCGCGATTGCCCAGGATGTTGGTCGAATACCATCCGCTTAGGCCGAGCAACCGCGCCTTGAACGCCGGCGCAAGAACGGTCTTCATTAAGGTCTGCCCGGTCTTGAAGTCTTTTCCGCAGATGGGCGCTTCGTTCTGCCGTGAAAGTTCGAGCATGACCGGCAAATCGACCGTCAGATTCGGCGCGCCATTGGCGAACGGCACACCCTCCATCAGTGACGCGTAGGCATAGATCATGGAGGGCGCAATCATCTCGTCGTTCTCGCGCAGCGCCTTCTCAAACGACTTCACGGACTGATGGGCCGCGGTCGCCTCGATGTAGGACTCAGTGGAACCGCACCACATCGTGATCAGCCGGCTCGCACCGCTGGTTTTCTTGAAGTCGCGGATGTCGTCGCGCAACTGCTCGGCCAGATCCATCTTCGTCTTGCCCTTCTTCACGTTCGGCCCATCGATCTTTTTCACGTAGTTGTGATCGAAGACCGCCGCGCGCGGCGTCACCGTCGAAAGAAACGGCTTCAACTGATCGAGCAGCCTCTGGTCGAGCACGCCCGCATTCGACGCCGCTTCATACATGTTGTCTTCGAAGATGTCCCAACCGGTGAAGACCAGATCATCAAGCCCTGCCAGGGGCACAAACTCTTTGATCTTCGGCGAGCGTCCATCGGTGCGCTTGCCCAGCCGCACCGTGCCCATCTGCGTAAGAGACCCAATCGGTTTCGCCAGTCCCTTGCGAATCGCCTCCACACCTGCGACAAACGTCGTCGCCACCGCCCCCATGCCAGGGATCATCACCCCCAGCTTCCCTTTCGCTGGTTGGATCGTGCCGTTATGCCGGGAACTGACACGCGCCTTCCCTTCGGACTTCGCGTCGCTTTTCACTTCTACGCGGGGTGTCTTCGCTGTCCTTCTCGCAGACTTATTCCGTGTCGCCATATTTTGGACGCTTCCTCAAGTAAGAATCTGGATGGATGTGCAAACTTTGTATGTTCTCGCATCCGGTGGAGGTTTTGCAAACCGCCGCAGCCAAACGCGCAGAAAATCGCTTTAACGGGGTAGCAGCACCATCAAGCGGTGAGTGTGCATTCGATCAGCGAAATGAATATTTTGCGTTGGACTCTAGCGCGGACTTCCTGCATAGTGGAATTACTTCGCGAACCATCTCTGTAGCCGGTCGCGCGAAGCTGATGTTTGCATGCCAGCCGTGCTGCGGCATTGCAATTCTCCTGACCCTGTTGCTCTCCACTTCAATCTGAGCCCACGCCATTCGGCCTCAGGCCGGTAGTGTGCTCTTCAGACTACGAATAAAACAGGAGATCCCATGAACTCGATTCGCAGATTCGCGTACGCCGCTGTTTTGGTCTTGAGTGCCCTGAATTTCACACCCAGCCTTGCCTCCGCTCAAGATGCGGCGGGAACCTTCACCTTGACCCACGAAGTACGCTGGCAGAATGCTGTCGTACCTGCGGGAAAGTATCGATTCACAGTCGCAGCCAGCGGCCCGGGTGAAATGCTCACCCTGCGCAAGGTTAATGGCAGTGCCGCGGGCTTCATGCTGTTGGTTACCGATACCGAAAACTCGCCGTTTTCGGACGATAGCCGGCTCGTTATAGTTTCCAGGACGAGCGGAAGCTTCGTCAGCTCCATGCAGCTTCCGGAATTCGGGCTCACGCTGCACTTCAATGTGCCGTCAGAACCTCGAGAAGTCGCAGTCGCAACCACGACTGCATCCGCCGCCCGCTAGCTCATCCCCCAGCCCGGGAGTAGATGAACTTGTCTACTCCCCGGCCTTCTCTGTGAATGTCATCCTGGCAGGCGCGCTTCGAAACTCGGTAATCGCGTGCTTAACTCGCTTCCTCAGGTCAGCCTCTTCGGTGAGGACGAGTTCCCTCTTACCTCATCACTCAGCACAATGGCCTCGGCAATTTCTTTCATCGCCTTTCGTTTCTGCCGGCTCTGCCGTTGCAACGTCAGATAAGCCTGTTCCTCGCTTAACCCAAGATCGCGTTGCAGGATTCCCTTGGCGCGCTCCACCACTTTTCGCGTCTGCAATTGTTCCGACAGGTTGGAGTTCGCATCCTCGAGCCGCGCCATTTCAATCTCCGCGCCCACCAGGAACCCGATGGTCGAGATCAAACGGATTTCCCGCCGGCGGTAAACATGATGCTGGCGATGCTGCAGGTTGATCACGCCCATCACTCGCCCTCTGCACATCAAAGGCACCGAAAGGAACGCTTCGTAGGTATCTTCGGGGAGTTCGTGGAAAAACTGGAAGCGCGGATCGTGCGCGGCTTTTTCGGAAACCGCCACCGGCTCTTGATGTTCCGCCACCCATCCCGTAATCCCCTGCCCCACGCGCAGCTTCAGGCGATCGACAACTTCGGGATGAGAGTTTTTCGAGGCCCGCAGAACCAGTTCGTCACTTTCCAGTACATAAATCAGGCAGGAGTCGCACTTCACCAGCGCAGAAGCAAAATCGACCACACGAGTCAGTACTTCGTGGAAACCGTCCGCCGTCGCCAGCCGGACGCCGATCTCGTGCAGCAAATCAACGTGTGAGTCCTCAACTGATAGTAAGGGGTCCATGAATAAGAGTATGGTCTCTTCTCATGCCGTGTCTAATTCCAAATTTCAATGACTCTCATGAAGGATTTCCCGCGAGATTGTTACGATTTCTTAACATCGTTTCCGGAGGCTATGCATCGACTGATCGGGATTTTCGACGCAGTGCTATTTTTCCAGGTCCACCGTCTTCACCGGCAAATCCCAATGCCCGTCGAGAATCTCAAAACGTCGTTGCTCTTCGCGCTGGAAGGTCTCCTGATCGGGATACATCTGCTTCTGCAGCGCCGCTTCATCAAACGGCTCGTTGGCCACCGTGGCATTCTTGAAGACAATAGTCACGCGGAAGTCCCAACGCCCGTCTTCGGTCGTGTGGTAGCGCGGCTGATCCATCCAGACCTTCGCGATCCGCCCCATCTCCATCTCCTTCTTGAGCACCGGGTAGTGATTTTTCTTGAATAGCTTCAGAAACTCGTCCGCATGCCCCCACTTGGCCTTGTAGTAGTACTCGACCACGAAGGGCCTGTCGGGATTTGCGGAGACGGATTGAGCGTGGAAGGCAACGGGTAATGTGATCGTGACAAACAGCAGCAACGCCAGAATGCGGGACATGCGAATCACGGAGTCCTCCTTGAAATACCAGCTTGTACACTAACAAGACGCCCAAGAAAAGAAGAAAAGCGGTCAAGGAAGGACGATAGTGGTAGAAAGCGACGAGCAGCAGATCCTCAAGTTGTTCGAAGACGGAGACCGCGCCCTGATTGCCGTTGACCTCCCCGAACTCTCGCGCATCTTCGCCGACGACTACATTCAATACGACGAAACCGGCGGAGCGTCGACTAAGCAAGACGTGCTGAATAGTCTGAAGTCCGGCGCGATTCGATACGTTTCGATGATCTCTACCGGTCGCTACATTCGTCTGCTCGGCGAAAACGTGGCCATCGTCCACGGCTCTGAGGAAGATGAAGTCGAGCGGGCCGGCCAGCGTTGCTCCATCCGCTACATCTACCTGGACGCGGTCGTGAAGCGCAAGGGCCAGTGGCAGATTGTGGCGTCCCAATTGGCTCGGCCAGTCGACATTCAGTGAACTCCCACCGGGCGAAAGACGCCAGCCCACAAATCACAAAGCTAGACAGCGGCTGTGTTTCTGTTGAGAATGTGTGGCTGTTGAGTTTATCGGTTACAGAGTCTCCGGAGGAACGAACCCTTGCGTACGACGACCCTCGCCCTTTTGGTTGCCAGTCTGATTACTCCCCTATTTGCGCAGAAGCACCCAGCCAAGCAAGACGCCGATTCCATCCCGAAACCGGCGGCCCAGCAGACCGCGACTGTGGCCGCGGCAGCTGGAGAGGGGATGGAAGAAGGTGAGGACGAGAATCCGTGGAAGGGTCTGCAATACCGCCTGGTCGGTCCATTCAGGGGCGGCCGCGTGGTCGCAGTAGCCGGCGTGGTCGGCCAGGATAACGTCTATTATTTCGGCGCGACTGCGGGAGGAGTGTGGAAGACGACCGATGGCGGCCTCAACTGGAAACCGATCTTCGACAAAACGAAGGACGCGTCTCCGGCGATCGGAGCAATCGCAGTTTCCGAGTCTGATCCGAATGTAATTTACGTGGGAACCGGAGAGGCGTGCATTCGCGGCAACATTGTCGGCGGCAACGGAGTTTACAAATCGATAGACGCAGGAAAGACCTGGAAGTCTGTTGGCCTTGCCGACACACATGCCATCGGACGCCTCGCCGTGAATCCCAAGAATCCTGACATCGCCTTCGTAGCCGCCTTGGGGCATCCCTTTGCCGACAACGAAGAGCGCGGCATTTTCCGCACGCAGGATGGCGGCAAGACCTGGCAGAAGGTGCTATACAAGGACGCCAAATCCGGCGGCATCGACGTTGTGTTTGATCCCAGCAACTCCAACGTCCTGTTCGCGGCGCTGTGGCAAGCGAGGCGAACTCCGTGGAGTCTCGACAGCGGTGGCGCGGGAAGTGGCCTTTATCGCTCCATTGACGGCGGCACGACCTGGAAAGAACTGAAAGGCCACGGGCTGCCGGAAGGAATTCTTGGCCGCATCGGTGTCACGGTCTCCGGCGCAAATTCCAACCGGGTCTGGGCAGTGGTAGAGGCAGAAAAAGGCGGAATCTATCGCTCCGACGACGGCGGCGATACCTGGCACATCACCACCGACGACCATCGCTTCCGGCAGCGAGCGTGGTACTACTCGCACATCTTTGCTGATCCAAAGTCGGAAGATACGGTGTACATCTTGAACACCGCGGCGTACCGATCCAACGACGGAGGTAAAACTTTCGCCTCGATACACGCCCCGCACGGGGATAATCACGCCCTTTGGATCGATCCCACAAATCCCAAGCGTCTTATAAATGGGAACGATGGTGGCGCCACGGTTTCCACCGACAACGGCGACACGTGGACCAGCGAGTACAACCAGCCCACGGCGCAGTTTTACCACGTCACTACCGACGACCGTTTTCCCTATTACATCTACGGCGCCCAGCAGGACAACTCCACCGTGGCCATCGCCAGTGCGAGCGCAGAAGGCGCGATTGATCGTCCGGATTGGTACGCAGTCGGCGGCGGCGAGAGCGGCTACATCGCACCCGACCCAAACGATCCGGAAATCGTTTACGCCGGCTCGTACGGAGGAGAGGTCACACGCTACGATCACCACACCGGCGAACAGCAGTCCATCAACCCTTGGCCAGTGAATCCCATTGGATGGGCTGCCGCTGACGTCAAACACCGCTTCCAATGGACGGAGCCCATCGTCTTTTCACCGCACGATGCGAAGACGATGTACTTCGCGGGCGAAGTGTTGTTCAAGACCACGGACGGCGGCATGAGTTGGACAGTCATCAGTTCTGACCTGACGCGTAACGACAAGTCAAAACAGGCCTCTTCCGGCGGCCCCATTACCAAGGACAATACTGGCGTCGAGGTCTATGACACGATCTTCTCTGTCGTGGAATCGCCGGTGCAGAAGGATTTGATCTGGGCAGGAACCGATGATGGATTGGTTCAACTCACCCGCGATGGAGGCCAGCACTGGGAGAATGTGACGCCCAAAGCTATGCCGGACTGGGGCACGGTAAGTATGATCGAGGCTTCTTCGCGCGACGCCGGCACTGCATACCTCGCGGTCGAACGCCACAAGTCGGACGACTTCGCACCTTATGTCTTCAAGACCACAGATTTCGGCAAGACCTGGACCAAGCTAGTGGCGGGATTTCCGGCTAACGATTATGTCCATGCCGTGAGGGTTGACCCGCGGCGTCCGAATTTGCTTTTCGCCGGAACCGAGCAGGGCGTCTACGTTTCCTTCGATGATGGCGCGCGCTGGCAGCCCTTGCAACTGAATCTGCCTGCAGCTCCGGTAAACGACCTTGTCATCAAGAACACTGACCTCGTTGTTGCAACTCACGGACGCAGCTTCTGGGTTCTCGACGACATCACCCCACTCGAGCAGTACGAAGATTCGATTCCGCAACAGGAAGCTCACCTGTTTGCGCCCGCCGTGGCCAGTCATACCGTTTTTCGTGGTTCGTTTTTTGCCCCGAGCGGCAACGTCGGAAAGAACCCGCCGGCAGGAGCCGTCATTAATTACTGGTTGAAGACTTCCCTCAAGAAGCCAGACCAGGCCAAGCCCCCCGCTGGTGCGGATGCTGCGAAAACCGAAGCCACGCCTTCGAATTCTTCCACCGGAACCGAAAAAACCGATAAAGATAAAGAAGAAGCTCCCAAGATCACGCTTGAGATTCTCGATTCCTCAGGAAAAGTCATTCGCAAATATCCCAAGAAAAAAGAGGAACAAAGCGACGAAGGAGAGGAAGATTTCTTCAGCCGTGGCGGTAACGCAGGCAGCCTCCCCGCCGATGCGGGCATGAACCGCTTTGTGTGGGACCTGCGCTACGAGGGAGCAACCGAGGTGCCGCACGCACCACTCTGGGGCGGTAGCACGGACGGCCCCGAAGCGTTGCCCGGCACCTATCAGGCGCGCTTGACAGTTCTCGGGAAGGGCTACACTGCGCCCCTGGAAATCAAAGCTGATCCGCGGCTGAAGATCAGTCCCGAGGATCTAGCGAAGCAATTCGATCTGCTTCTGAAGATCCGCGACAAGGTCACAGAAACAGATGACGCCATCATTCAGATTCGCGATGTTCGCGAGCAGATCAATGCAATCAACAAGCGCCTGAAGGACGATCCTCGAGCCAAGGCCATTGCCGATGCCGGCAAAGCGCTCGACACAAAAATGACCGTAGTGGAAGAAGCTCTAATCCAGACCAAGGCCAAGAGCGGCCAGGATGTGCTCAATTTCCCCGTACGACTGAACAATGACCTGGTGGCCTTGAGTGGTGTTGTGGGGAGTGCTGACTCAGCTCCCACAAAGCAGTCCTACGAAGTTTTCGATACGGTCAGCAATGCGGTCGATGAACAACTTGCGAAATGGAAGGCGATCGTCTCCACCGAAGTAGCGGCGTACAACAGCCTTATGAAACAGCAGGACGTCCCCGCACTCATGCTGAAGCAAGCAGGGACAGAAAAGTAGCTCGGCAGATTCTTGCGTGAGTTGGCCGGATATCCTCACGCTGCACCTTGCGGTCGCTGGAGTTGAGCGACCAAACTTCGATCTGCAATAGTTTGATCAGTCCTGCTACTTTCGTCTGCTCGGTCTCCTGCCATTGCGAGGCCCGCGACGGCCAGTTCCGGCCCCGCCGGGTTCCGGACTGAGCACGCTCTTGATCTGCTGGCGCAGCCAGCGATTTGCGGAATCATTCTCCACGCTCTCATGCCAGTACATCTGCGCCTCGAGTTGAGCGGTTTTCACGGGAAAAAGATATATACGGTTGCCGAGCCCAGCATTCAGGATCTTCGCGTGCCCCTGGGACAAGGTCAGTAAAAGATCCGTATCCCGGACCACTCGGCAGGCGGCAAAATTGTGCTGGCAACGCAGAGCAATCCTTCGTCGGAAGCCAAGCCGGCTCAGTTCTACGTCGATCAGACTGGGGCCGTAGCGGCGGGAGGAGACCAGCACATGGGGCTGCGCTAGGTAGCTGTCGAGATCAAGGGTCCGCGAGATTCCAGGATGCCCGGTGCGAGCCATCACCACGAACGGTTCCCCGAGCAGCCGCTCTTGGTGAATGGGTTCACTGGTCGTCATGGGAACGTCGATGGCGAGATCGAGGGAGCCGCTCGAGAGTTCTGCTTCCAGATCTCTGCGCTTTACCCGTGATGTGGTAATCGACATCTCTGGCGCCTCGTGCTCCAGACGCTGCAGCAAAGTAGGAAGGATCAGAGTCCCGACGTATTCCCAGAGCGAGATGTGGAAATTGCGGCGGGTATGCGTGGGATCGAACTTGTGACTTTCGCGGAGATTTACCTCCAGTATCTGGAGCGCTTGTCGTACCTGGTCAATCATGTTGCGGGTAAAGGGAGTAGGAATCATGTGCGCCCCGCGGCGGACGAACAGGGGATCTTTTAAGAGATCACGCAGGCGTTTCAAGGCGTGGCTGATGGCCGGCTGAGTCAGGTTCAACTGGTGGCCGGCGCGGGTAATGTTGCCCTCGCGGTAGATGGCTTCCAGCACGACGAAGAGATTGAGATCGACCTGGCTTAAATGCACGAAACATATATTACTGGATTCGTAAGATTCATTTGATGAATTTTGCGGAGTCGCTGCTGTAGCTTGTTCGGGACACAATGTAACTTCCACCATGCACTTTGCCGCCTCACCCCGCTCCCAGGAATATCTGCACAAGCTTGGCGCTTTCATGCAGGAGCATGTGCTGCCTGCAGAGGCCAAGTACTGCAGTGAAGTGCGGAATGTAGCAGACTGGCGCACCTGGAAACAGCCGGTGATCATGGAAGAACTGAAAGCCAAAGCCCGGGCAGCGGGCCTGTGGAATCTCTTTCTTCCCGAAAAACAGTACGGCGCGGGGCTGACGAATGTGGAATATGCCCCATTGGCAGAAATGATGGGGCGATGTTCGATAGCGTCTGAGGTTTTCAACTGTAACCCTCCCGACACCGGGAATATGGAGGTTCTGGTTAAATACGGCACCGAGGAGCAGAAACAATCCTGGCTGAAGCCGCTTCTGGCCGGCGAAATTCGCTCGGCCTTTTGCATGACCGAGCCAGGTGTAGCGTCTTCGGACGCAACCAACATGCAGGCCACGGCGGTGATTGAGGGTGGGCAAGTAGTATTGAACGGACGCAAATGGTGGAGTTCGGGCGTCGGGCATCCTCACTGCCGCGTGCTGATCTTCATGGGGCTGACCGATTGCACAGCGCCGAAATATCGACGGCATTCGATGGTCCTGGTGCCGCTGCCTGCGCCGGGAGTTGAGATCGTGCGCATGATGCCGGTTTTTGGCGCTTACGACGCTCCCTTCGGCCACGGTGAGGTGAACTTCAACAACGTGCGCCTGCCTGTGGAGAACATCATCGCCGGGCCCGGACGGGGATTTGAGATTGCGCAGGGCCGCCTGGGGCCCGGACGCATTCATCACTGCATGCGAACTCTGGGGGCAGCGGAACGTGCTCTGGAGTTGCTTTGCCGCCGATCGCTGGCGCGAGTCGCCTTCGGCAAACCGCTGGCGGAGTTGGGAGGAAATGCGGATGTGATCGCCAACGCGCGCATCCTCATCGAGCAGGCGCGGCTGCTCACTCTCAAAGCCGCATGGATGATCGACCAACTGGGCGCCAAGGGAGCGAAGAGCGAAATCTCGCAAATTAAAGTAGTCGTGCCCAACATTGCGCTGGCGATTATTGATCAGGCGATCCAAATGCATGGAGCGGCAGGCGTGTCGGAGGATTTCCCGCTGGCGGAGATGTTTGCTTCGATACGAACCTTGCGCATCGCCGATGGCCCCGACGAAGTACATCGCGCGCTGATCGCCAGGCTGGAGTTGAGTAAATATAAGGTGAAGAATTCAGAAGCCGCCTGAAGCACAAGAAAACGGCCAACTTGCCGCGGATCATCTGCCCTTAAAGACAGGGGCGCGCTTCTCCAGGAAGTGGGCGACGCCCTCTTTGAAATCTTCGCTGCGCAAACTTGCCACCATTTCCTCCACGGCAAGATCGAAAGACTCAGCCAAGGTCTGAAACATGGCCCCATAAACCTGACGCTTGATTACTCGCAAGGAGCGCGGACTCACCCGCGATGCGAGATCGACAGCATATTCGTTGACCTTGACGGAAAAGTTCTCCGCAGCGAAGACTTGATTCACCAAACCCATTCGCAAAGCTTCAGCGGCGTTGATCTGGCGGGCGGAAAATAGCAGGTCGAGAGCGTTGGGAAGCCCGACGATACGCGGCAGCATCCAAGCCATGCCGTACTCGGCGATGAGCCCGCGCTGGGCGAACGTGGTCGAGAAGCGGGAGGCGTCGGAAGCCAGGCGCAGATCGCAATAGAGCGCAATCACCAGACCAAGGCCGACTGCCGGGCCGTTGATGGCGGCCAGAATCGGTTTCTCGATTCCAAGGAGATAAGAATACTTCTTCTGGAAATCAGACCGAACTCCCTCGCGTTGCAGAGAGGCACTGCCCAACTGCGAGACAGCCTCTCGATCCCCGCCCGGCAAGCCCTGAGCGGCGACGGAACTCAGCAGCGACATGTCGGCGCCGGCGCAGAAGCCGCGCCCCGCGCCGGTAAGCACGATAACACCAACGTTGTCATCGCGCTCTGCCTCGTAGAGGCTGGCGCGCACTTCCTTTTCCATCGTGGCCGTCCAGGCATTCAGCTTGTCTGGGCGGTTCAAGGTGATGGTTGCGACTCGATTCGCGACTTCGTAGATCGTTTCCTGCGTCGGCATGCTTCAGAACGACAACCGCACGCCAAGTTGGATCTGGCGTTTTGGAAAAGCGGACGTGAAAGCCAGTGGCGTGCTGGGCGTAGCCGTCCCACCACCTGCAACGGCAGTGCCCGGTCGAATCCCATGCACGTTAAATGAGGCATTACCTTCCCCGAACCAGGGGGCGGCTGTGGGAAGGGCAAACAATGGGCTCACCTCGTTATTCACGCTGGCAAAATTCGTCCGGTTCGCGATGTTGAATCCTTCCGTCGTGAACTTCAGGTCAGCTCTCTCACCGAGTCTATGCCGCCAGCTCAGACGCGCGTCGAAGTCGATGTAGTTGGGGCCCAGACCCGTGTCGCGCGGGGCTCCGATCGGACGCTCGTTTGTGGTGTGATTGTCGCCATTCACCTCTCCTCCGGCCAGCAAGTTGAAAGGATGCCCGCTGTGGTAGGAGAAAATCGGAGCCAGCTGAAAACCCGACAGAACACTCTGTTTCCAGGGGCTGTCGATCACGCCCGCGACCACCACTTTGTGCCGCTCGTCAAACTCAGAAAGACTGCGATCTAAATTCAGGTTCGTGGGATCCTGCGGTCCGTAGTCCGTGTTGTAATCCGTGGACGTGTCAATGCCCTTACTCCAGGTGTAATTCGCGAACACGGAGAAGCGATTGCTAAAGCGTTTCGTGAGTTCCGCGATGCCGCCTTCGTAAAGAGCGTACGATTGCGAGCTATATTGGTTGTTTTGCACAATCAGCGGATTCACGAAGCATGCTTGAGTATTGCAGGGCAGGCCCTCAGGGCTACCCGGTATTGGGTCGGCCGCCGACGCCGTGGTATTCCAGTTGCGATAGGAAATCGTCTGGCCGTTGGCCAGGGGTACCGGTGTAAACGGCGCCGGCAGCAGATTGGTGTCGATCGCAATCGGAAGGTGCTGCGTGTGCGAATAGATGCCGCTGAGGGAAAATGACAACCCATGTGCAAGTTCGCGTTCAATGGCGAAGGAAGCCTGCTGGGCGATGGGGGGACGATAATTCGGCTGGTTGACGAACAGCACTTGCAGTGGAGAAAGGGCACCGCTGTTCGTGACGTCGACGCCCGTGAAGCCTGTTCCCAACAGAGACGCAGCAGACGGCTCGATGCAGGCACTATTTCCCGGGGCCGGGGTTGTGCACTGGATCAATCCCTGCGCAAAGAGCGCCTGGAAGATAGTTGCCGACCCCGCTATGCCCAAGGAAGGAATCCCACCGATCGGATCTGCATAAATGGAAATTTCCCGGCTGCAGGGGCTAGCGCCGGTCCCGGGTATGATCGTTGTCCCGAAATAAGAGACACCGCAGATCGCGCTGACGTTGGCGACCTGGCTGGCGCCGGCAGTGTTCTCGAGCGCAGACTTATTTTGGTTCACCACTCCCAAGCTCAGGTCGACATCGGGGATCTGCACGTCTACCGGTCCGTAGAAGATTCCGTACCCACCCCGGATCACTGTCTTGTGATCCTTGAATGGATCCCACGCGAAGGAAACTCTGGGCCCAAAATCCTTTTTGTACGTGGTCAGAGGAAGGAATTGCGTGTCCAGGTCGTAGCGCAGGCCGTAGTTTAGAACCAAGCTTGGGGTTATCTTCCAGGAGTCCTGCCCATAGAACGAGGTCAAGGGCCGGTCGTAGTACGGATAGGTCGGATTTCCAAAACCCTGCTGGTAGACCTCAGGCAGCCCGAACGATGCTGACTGTAACGGGTTAATGCCCGTGGTGGCCAGATCTGGGCTGATCAGACCTCCGGGAAGCGTCCCGAATACAAAGCGACCGGGGAAAAATGTGTGCGACTCCGTGTGATTACCGCGGAGCAGTTCGTAAGCGCCGAACTTGAATGTGTGATTGCCGTGAATCTTGGTGAGATTGTCGGCGAATTCGTAGCGTCGCAGGATGGTAAGGTTGGGTAGGAAGATGTTAGTTCCCACATTGTTGATAAAACTCGGAATCTGCAGCCCAACCTCTGCCGGCTCGTTGGGAATCACATTAAAGCCGTAGTAGTTCCACTGTACCCGGGCTTCGTTCTGCGTGGTCGGATTGAGTTGGCGGTACCAGCTGGCTTGCAGGGTATTGTCGTAGTCGTGGATCGAACTTCCCGCGGAAAAGGCTGTAAGCGAATTCACGTCCGGAGATTCCTCCAGATCGTGGCCGTACCGGTAGGTCAGGGAAAGCTCGTTGTTCGCATCAATGCGGTGATCCAAGCGGGTCGATACCTGGTATTCCCGTGTGTCGAAAGGAAAGAGTCCACCCTCGGTTTCGAACTGGTTGAGCAGGAAACTATTCAGAGCGGATTGACCCGGCGAGATGAACGGGTTCGCACCGCCAGGATTTGGGTTCAGCGTCAAAACGCTCTGGAGAGCGAGGCCGCATTCAGCCGGCGGCGCTGAGAAGCCCGGCAAACAAGGCGCCGGTGTCGGTGAAGGGTTCGCCTCGAGTTGGGCAATAATGGCATCCTGCGCTGCCGTCGGGAGGAAGATGTTGGTATTCGTCAATAGAGGAACTGCGTTCTGCGCATCCTGTCGCAAGCCTTCAAACGCAACAAACAGAAATGTTCTGTCCTTTTTGATCGGGAAGCCGAGGGTCCCGCCGAATTGCTGACGCGTCAAAGTATCCTTCACCGGCGTACCGAAGGAGGGAGGGTTGGCAGGATTGAAGGTCTCGCCCGGCGTTAATGCCTGGGTGAACGAAAACGGATTTTGAGCGTCCATGGCGTCGTCACGGAAAAATCCATAAACGCCGCCGTGAACATTGTTGGTGCCCGATTTGGTCACAATATTGATGGAAGCGCCGGTGGCGCCTCCCAGGTCCGCACCGTAGTTGCTGCGATTGATCTGGAATTCCTGCACATCGTCCTGACTTACCGTAAGCCGCACGCCGCCGCTATCGCCCGAGGTCTCACCACCGTCGACGGTTATGCTGTTTCCGCGGCCATTGCTGCCATAGAACGACAGCCCGCTTTGTGGAGTCTGCTTAACTCTGAAATCCTGGTCCCCAGCCAACCGGGTGGAATCAGAGACGCCCGGCGCGAGCAACGTAAACGTAAGGTAATCGCGGCGGTCGATGGGCAGGTCGGCGATGTACTGTTGTGAGATTTGATCCGCCTGGCTTCCTCGTTCCGTTTCCACCACCGGCGGCTGGTCGGTCACCTCTATCAGGGTTGATACCTGCGAGGGCTTCATCTTGAAATCGGAGTTGACCGTCTGGCCGATGGCGACCGTAACGCTTCTTCGAATCTCGGTTGCAAACCCCGACATTTGCGCGCTAACGTCGTAAGTAGCAGGTGAGAGCCCTACCACGCGGAACTGGCCGGTACCATTTGTGATTGCATTGCGCTTCAAGCCGGTCTGGGTATCGACCACATTGACCGTGGCTTTCGGCAAGACCCCGCCGGACGCGTCGGTTACCGTCCCGGTGATCTCTCCCGATGAGCCGACGCCCTGCGCCTGAACCATACAGGTTCCAAACAGGAAGCACAGAAGCACGCATGCGGTTGACGCGATAGTGGAATTGACAAGAAACCGCCTCCACGAAGATGCCCCGCGGCGCGAGGCCGCACGACCATCCAAGCTGCTGTGTGCAAAACCCATATTTCCCCCTCGCTCAGGTTGTCTGAATTATGCAAAAGGCACACTCATCCCACTTCAGCGCGCCGCATCGGGCACGAGCGTAGCTGCGTTTTTCAGATTCATCAAATGAATTTTATGGATGACCATGTATGCTCCCTAGGAATTAAGCTAGCTTCCTTCGCCTGCCTCTGCCCCCACCGGTCGCGCGGCCAGGAATTCGAAAATGGCTGCTTCCGCAGCCCCAGGTTGATCGGTTGAGAATAGATGGCTCGCGCGGTTGATCAGGACTAGTCTTGCACCGGGAATTCGCGCCGCGATCAATTCCCCGTTGCCGACCGGGACCAAGCGGTCGAGCTTCCCGTGAATTACCAGAGTTGGAGCCGTGATCTGGGGCAGGCGGCTGAATGATTCCCACGCAAGTATCGCCTGCAGTTGAGCAAGATAGCCGGCTGGGCTGGTCGGCCAGGGGTTACGCTGAGCAATATCTTCATCGATTGAGTGCCGCGGCGTCGCGGAGTCGTAGATAAAAGGGACCGCGGCCTCGGCTGCTTGTTCCCGGCTCATCCAGGTGCGGGCTTTCAGCATCTCGACCGCGGCCGGCTCGGCGCGCTGCGCGTTCGGTCCTCCGGCCGCGGTGCAGCCGAGAATAAGAGACTGCACGCGCCCGGGATACTGCAACGCAAATTCCTGAGCGATCATGCCGCCCATCGACACCCCAAAGACGTGGGCGCTGGGAATACCAGCGGCATCGAGTACGGCGGCCGCGTCCGAAGCCATCTGAGCGATCGAATAAGGGCCGGGAGGCACATCACTCTGTCCCGCCCCTCGATTGTCGAATACGATCGTCCGGTAAGAAGCTGACAGCGCCGGCCGCGTGCGATGCCACATGGCAGAGGGGTAGCCGAGACCCATGATCAACAAAATCGGCGCGCCTGTTCCCTGCTCGTCCCAGTAGATTTTTGTCCCTTGGTTATCAGCAAACGGCATTCAAGCTCCTCTTCAAGAAATCAATAGCAACCGCGATCAGAACCTGGGAGTGCCGGCGCACGCGATCAGTCTGCGGCCACTTTGAGAATCAGTTTGCCCAAGTTGTCTCCCCTGAACAGCTTCAGAAAAGTGTCAGGAAAGGTTTCGAGCCCTTCGACAATATCCTCGCGCGACTTCAACTTCCCGGCGGCCATCCAGGCCGCCATTTCCCGGGCGGCCTGGGCATAGCGGTCGGCGTAGTCAAAGACCAGCATGCCTTTCATGGTCGCGCGATTGACCAATAGCGAGAGATAATTGCGCGGCCCCTGCACGGGACCGGTAACGTTGTATTGCGAGATGGCGCCGCAGATTACGATGCGAGCGCCGCGCGCCAAGTTCGCCAGAGCGGCTTCGAGTATGTCCCCGCCGACGTTATCGAAATAGATGTTGATCCCTTGCGGACAAGTCTTTCGCAGCGCCGCAGCCACATCTTCTGATTTGTAATCAATGGCTGCGTCAAATCCAAGGTCGTTGACGAGATAACGGCACTTCTCGGCGCCGCCCGCAATGCCGATTGCGCGGCAACCCTTAATTTTGGCAAGCTGTCCCACTACCGAGCCTACGGCCCCAGCCGCGGCGGAGACGACTACAGTGTCGCCCGGTTGAGGCTGGCCCGTTTCGAGCAAACCAAAATATGCAGTCATCCCCGTCATGCCCAACACGTTGAGGAAAGTTGGGAGGGGCGCCACACGCGGGTCGACCTCGATTAAACCCTTCCCTTCGGAGATGAAATATTCCTGAACTCCAAAGGTTCCCGAGACATACTTCCCCACGGCGAACTGAGGGTTCCTCGAGGCAACCACCTGGCCAAGCGCCAGAGCCCGCATCACCTCACCGATGCCAATCGGCGGCACGTAGGATCGGCTCTGGTTCATCCAGCCGCGCATAGCTGGATCGAGTGAAATCAACAACACCTTGATCAGCAGTTCGCCTTCGCGCAATTCGCGAACTGTCTCTTCGGCATAGGCCCAGTCGGTACGTTTCGGCATTCCAACGGGGCGCGAAGCCAGGGTAAATTTGTGATTGATAAACCCCATGATGTCTTCCTTTCTGGTCAGACGGTGTAGCGCTCACCGGACAAAAGTCGAGCCGCAATCTGCCGACGAAGCGCGATGGAGTTCACCGGCATGTGATCCGCATAGCTGCGCACGCTTACGAGGCGCTTGCGCAAGGCGTCTCCTTCGGAGCAGGCGCTCAGCACCGTACGTGAGAACCCCTCAACCCGGGCAATAGCATCGCGCAGGTGCACCGCGCAGATGTCAAAGGCGTTCCCGCTTTTGCCCGAGGCGGTCAGCTTCTTGCTGCGGAGCTGACCTGATTCCATGGCAAACACTTCCATGGCGATATCGGAGAGGTTCATGATGACTTCCTGCTGTTTCTCAAGGTCAGCGCCGTATTTTTCATGCGCCACGCCTAGCGTAAGGAGGGCGATCGTTTTGGCATTGCGAACGAGCTGGTCTTCTTCGGAAAGGTCTCGCTCCTCGTTCGAGAGGCCTGGTTCTTCGCCGAGGTTCAAGACGGCGTGGGCCGCTTCGAGAAGGGGCAACTGCCCGCGGGCCGCCCGCTTCAAGGGCATGCCCATAATTACCAGCCGATTAATTTCATTGGTGCCTTCAAAGAGGCGGTTGATGCGCGAATCGCGGTAGGCGCGCTCGACTGCGTAGTCCTGATGAAAGCCGTAACCGCCGTGGATCTGGACACCTTCGTCTACCACGTAGTCGAGCATCTCAGAGGCAAAGACTTTCACCATCGAGCATTCCGCCGCGTACTCCTCAATGGCCTGCATTTCCGTGATCGAACTCTGTCTCCGTTCGGCGGCGCTGGCCTGCATCTGGCTTTCGATGAGTCCGGCTACCCGCCAGGTCATGGACTCGGCAGCAAAAACCCGAATCGCCATTTCTGCAAGTTTGTGCTGAATAGCGCCGAAGTCAGCGATGGCAGCGCCGAAGGCTTTTCTCTGCTTGGCGTACTTGATGCAGATGGCCAGCACGTTCTTGGCGGCGCCGACGGACGCGGGACCAAGCTTCAAGCGTCCGATATTAAGCACGTTAAAGGCGATGACGTGACCGCGGCCGATTTCTCCCAGAACATTCTCGACGGGCACGGCTACGTTATCGAGATAAACCGCCGTGGTCGACGTACCCCGAATTCCCATCTTATGTTCCTCGGCGCCGCTGCTGAGACCGGGAAAGGCTCGCTCCACCAAAAACGCGGTGAACTTCTCGCCTCCGACTTTGGCGAAGATGGTGAACAAATCGGCCGCGCCGCCGTTGGTAATCCACATTTTCTGGCCATTGAGTATGTAGTGCTTGCCATCGGGAGTGAGGTCGGCGCGAGTACGCGCGGCAAGAGCGTCCGAACCAGCCAATGGCTCGGTGAGAGCATAAGCAGCCAAGAGTTCCATGCGGGCCAGCCGTGGCAGATATTTTTTCTTCTGCTCGGGATTGCCGAAGTAAACGAGGGGGAGCGTGCCGATGCCCGTATGCGCCGAGTGCCAACCCGCGTACGAAGCATCGCGTCCCATGTGCTCGGCAGCAACCATCAACGAGGGCAAATCCATTTCCATGCCGCCAAATTCCTCCGGGATGGTCATGCCCGTAAGGCCCAGTTCGGCGGATTTCCGCAGTACCGCCAGAGCAGCGCCCGGCTGTTTCTCTCGGATGGCAGGCAGATTGGGCTCGACCTCGCTGGCCCAGAACTCATCGATCATGCGGCCGATCGCTACGTGCTCCTCAGTGAGATCCTCCGGAGTGAACACCTGGGCGGGGAGGACATCTTCAAAGAGAAACGCTGAGCCTCTTGTCTTGCCGGGAATTTCTGTTAGTGTCGTCATGATTCCGATGCCCCCTTTCGAAATTGACCATCTAAATTCGTTAAAGGAATTCGAAGGCCGCGAACTGCCCCCGACCGATTGGCTCATTCTCACCCAGGACCGTATCCACAAGTTCGCCGACGCTACAGAAGACCGTCAGTGGATTCACGTCGACCCGGAGAGAGCGGCGTGTGAGTCGCCCTACGGCGGCACCATCGCTCACGGCTACCTCACGCTTTCGCTGGTGAGCTATTTTGCCGGACAGGCGATTCGGGTCCGGGAGGGAGTCGGCATACGCGTCAACTATGGACTCAATCGTGTGCGCTTTCCCTCCGCAGTCCGGGCGGGGTCGGCAATTCGCGCCCGTGTGACCCTGCTTTCGATCAAAGAATCGACGGAGTTCATCGATATTATTTTCTCTGTGAAGATCGAGAGCGAAGGTGCCGAAAAGCCCTGTTGTGTCGCGGAGTGGCTGGTGCGGTATTACCGAAGGTGACGGAACGGGGAATCGAAACTCCATCATATACGTCCGCTTTCCGCGCACTGGAGCGAGGCGCGCATCAGAACAGCGATCCGACGGGGCATGGTGGCGAAGCGCTCATCGTGTGTGAGCCCTCGGGCGTAACGGTAATAGATCTGCTGAACAATTACTGCGACCTTGAAACGCGCAAAGGCCAAATAGAAGACCATGTCGTGGATCCCGCGTCCGGTCGCGATTGCATACCGTTCAGCCAATTGGGCCCGCGTCAAGGTTCCACAGATTGTCGTCGGAGCCGAACAGATTTCCTGCAGCTCGTCTGGATCGCTGGAGTCGGTCCAATAGGCCAGGGTTGTGCCGAGATCGGATAGAGGGTCACCCAGCGTGCACATCTCCCAGTCCAGAACTCCGATTACCTTTGTGATGTCATTCGAGTCGAGCACTACGTTGTCGTACTTGTAGTCGTTGTGGATGAGGGTAGCGTCACTCGACACTGGAACGTGCTGCGTCAGCCACGCGGACATGTTTCCGACTTCAGGCAGATCGTGAGTTGCTGAATTGTGGTAGCGCTTGATCCATCCCCGCACCTGGCGTTCGAGATAACCTTGCGGCTTGCCCAAATCACCAAGGCCGATTTTGTCGTAATCGACAGCATGCAAGCGCACCAGGTTATCGAGGAAAGCTTCGCTGAGTTGCCGTGCCTCGGCAGGAGACAGAACCTGGCCGGGCGGCAGCTGGCGGCGCAGGATGACGCCTCGAATCGGCTCCATAAGGTAGAACGGAGCGCCGAGAATAGAATCATCGTCGCAATAGAGGATCACCTCGGGTGCAACCGGATAGCTTTCGTGCAACCGGGAGAGCACGCGATATTCGCGGCCCATGTCATGAGCAGATTTGACCTGACTACCGAACGGCGGTCGGCGCAGCACAAATTCACGTCCGCCCCAGGTCACACGATAGGTCAGATTCGAATGACCTGCCGGGAACTGCTCGACCGTAATCGGGGCGGCACCATCGAAATGCCGGCCGAGGTAGGCGCCGAGCCTCGCCAGATCAAGCTCTTCCCCGGCCCTCACGGCAACCGCATTATCACAAGACGCAATCATGGTTCCGAACTCTTCTGTCTTTATTTCTTCGCACTTGCGAACTGCCTACCTGTATGTGAGCAAGCCCTCGCCCTCGAGATGCGGGTGCGCGTTGAATGTACTGAGCGTGAAGCGTTCACCCGAACTTAGAAACTCAGTGAACGAAGCGTTGTGCGACATCCAGGTCAATTGCAGCGTGTCTGCGTCCGACAAGTGCAAGGCCCGCCGGATGGCAATACCAATCGGACCCCCTGATGTAAAAACCACGGAATCGCCGGCTGGTGTGGAGCTGTTTACGATGGTCGAAATCCCCCGATCGACGCGCGCACAAAAATCCGGCCACGATTCCACACCGTCGATCACTAACGCACCACTCACCCACATCGCAATGACCGCCTCGAACATTTGTTGGAAGCTTCTCTTTCGTTCGTCAACGTTTTTGGCGCGCTCGAACGCGTGGCGACAATCACGTACCTCTTGAGATTCCTCCAGCACCTGCGGCAGACCGAGCTTCAGAACTGCTTCCGCGGGATATTCGTCGAAATCGTTCGTCACAGCCACTTCAGGAAACTCCAGACCAAGTCTTCGATAAGCTTCTTTGAGGATCCGCGCGGTCTGCAAATGTCGCACGCGAGGGCCCGAGCAGACGCGGCTGAACTGCACTCCGCGGCGTGCCCAGTATTCTCCCAGCAGGCGGGATTGCTCTTCGCCGACGGCGCTGAGTTTGTCATAGTTCGGCTCCAGAAAAGACGCCTGCGCGTGTCGCACTAGAATGAGGCGGCTCATAATTCGCGGTCTTATGCGTTGACAACATGTTCCTTACCAAACTCGGCAAATGTCTGGTTGGCCTCAGCAAGGCGCTTCAGCAGCGGGGCCGGCTCCCATAGTTCTCCGTGCTGACGGCGAAATTCGCAGACGCGTTCGTAAACGTTTTTCAAACCCACCGTATCGGCATACCACATCGGGCCGCCACGATACGCCGGAAATCCGTAGCCATTCAGGTAGATGATGTCGATATCGACAGCGCGCAGCGCGTAACCCTCCTCGAGAATGCGGGCGCCCTCGTTCACCAGGGCGTAGACACAACGATCGATCATTTCGGAAGCGGCAATCTTGCGTTGGGGAATTCCAGCTTCTGCGGCCCACTTCCGCACCAGAGCGCTCACTTCCGGATCAGTTGCCGCGCGGCGCTGGTCGTCATAGTGGTACCAGCCGGCCAAAGTCTTCTGGCCGTAGCGGCCCATCTCGCAAAGTCGATCCTCAGCGATGGGCTGGCGCACGCCAGGTTTTTCCAGATGGCGATATTCCTTGCGAATCCGCCAGCCAACATCCAGTCCGGCAAGATCGCCCGTCGCGAGGGGACCCATGGCCATGCCGAACTCAACCAGCGCGTTGTCAACAGCCTCTACCTCCGCGCCTTCTTCGACCAGAAACTGTGCTTCCCGGCGATACGGCCCGAACATGCGGTTTCCGACAAAGCCCCGGCAGTTTCCGACGAGCACGCCAATCTTGCCGAGCTTTTTCGAGAGCTGCATGCAAGCGGCGATGACGTCTCTACTTGTCTTTTTCCCACGCACAATTTCGAGTAAGCGCATGATGTTAGCCGGGCTGAAGAAGTGAGTTCCAATAACGGATTCTGGCCGCGAGGTGACATCGGCAATCTCGTCAATGCTCAGTGTGGATGTGTTGCTCGCCAAAATAGCGCCCGGTTTACACGCGCGATCCAGATCCTGAAACACCTGTTTCTTCAGCGCCATGCCCTCGAAAACCGCCTCCACCACCATGTCGGCCTCCGCGAAGTTGTCGTAGCTGAGAGTCGGTGTGATCAGGGCAAGACGCTCATCGACGAACTGCTGCGTCAATCGTCCGCGCTGAACCGAACTCGCGTAGTTCTTTCGAATCTTGGCGAGGCCCTGGTCGAGCGCGGGCTGATCGATCTCCTTCAACAGAACGGGAATGCCGGCATTGGCAAAAACAATGGCGATGCCGCCGCCCATGGTCCCGGAGCCAACGACAGCGACACTTCGAATTGGCTTGCCCGGCGTGTCTTTCGGCACATCGGGAATCTTTGCCACCTCACGCTCCCCGAAGAAGACGTGGATGAGCGCTTTAGATTGAGCCGAGAACAGACACTCCGTAAAGAGTCTCCGCTCCACCTCGCAACCTTCTGCGAAAGAAAGTCTGCTTGCCGCTTCCACCGCATCAATAGCGGCAAGTGGCGCTATCAGACCCCGCTGCTTCTTCTGTACGGTCTGGCGGGCAGCCGCGATGATTGCAGCGTTCTCTTCGGCCGCACCCAGTTTTTCACCGCGTTCGCGCGTTCTGGGGATCGGTTTTCCGGCGACTTCGCGGGCAAAAGCCACCGCGCCCGCAAGCAGGTCGCCCTCGATCAAGCGATCGATGATCCCGAGCCGGAAAGCTTCTGCTGCGGCAACCGGTTTGCCGTCCGCACACATTTCAAGCGCCTTGGCGACACCGGCAAGCCGGGGCAGGCGTTGCGTTCCCGCAGCACCGGGAATGAGGCCGAGCTTCACTTCGGGCTGGCCGACCTGCGCATCGCTTGAGGCCACGCGGTAATGCCCAGCCATCGCCAGCTCCAGCCCTCCACCAAACGCGGCACCGTGAATCGCCATCACCACGGGCTTGCGACAGTTTTCGATGCCGAGAAGCAGCCGCAGAAGGCTGGCGCCGCGCGATTTGCCAGACGTCATCTTTCCGAATTCCTTGATGTCAGCTCCGGCGACAAACGTGCGTCCACCGCCAATCAGAACCGCCGCCTTCACAGAAAGATCGTTGTTGATTTCTTCGATGGCGTTGGCAATTCCCTCCGGTACGCCGGGGCTTAGCGCATTCACCGGAGGATTGTCGATGGTGATGATGGCGATGTCGTTATCATCCTTGTCTCTGCTCAGCCGTACCAGATTGCTCATCATGAACTCCGATCACTGCTACAGCCGGCGGTCGCAACACAGTCGATCACGAGGCGGGCGATGCGTTCGCGGTGAAACGTTGCATCGCCCAGCATCGTCTCAGATGCTTTCGCACGGCGGTAGTAAAGGTGTAAATCGTTCTCCCACGCAAAACCGTTGCCGCCGTGGATTTGGATGGCATGGTTCCCCAGAGCCCGGCAGGCATCACTGGCGTACATTTTTGCAATGGAGGTCGCAGTGGCCGCGTCGGGAGCGTCATGCTCCAGGGCCCACGCCGCGTAGTAAGCGGCTGAGCGTGAGCTCTCGGTTTCGAGGTACATGTCCGCGCACTGATGCTGGACGGCCTGAAATGTTCCGATCGGTTTGCCAAACTGCTTGCGCATCTTCGCGTAGTCCACGGTCAGGTCGAGCACACGCTGCATTCCGCCCACCATTTCGGCAACCAGAGCCGCGGTGGCGACATCGAGGGCATGCGCAAGATTGGCTCCATCACCCAGCTTCTCCGCGGGAGTGTTTTGGAACTGGACGGCGTAGAAGTTTCGAGTGAGATCCAGAGCCGGCATCGGCGTGATAGATAAGCCGGGCGCCTGCGCTTCCACCACAAAGACGCCCGACTTCGCGGCAACGAGAATAAAGTCGGCTACGTCAGCGTCGAGAACGAAGAGCTTCTCGCCCGTCAGCCTGCCATTAGCAGCAACAAGCTTCGCCTCGGCCAGGTCCCAGGACGCGGCGGCTTCAAGCAAGGCGACAGTCGAGCGCACCTCGCCACGACAAATTCGCGCGAGATATTTCGTCTTCTGCTCATCGCTGGCGACGCCATCGATAACCGCGCCGGCAAGGGCGACGGTCGACCAAAACGGGCCGGGAAGCAGTGCGCGGCCCGCTTCCTCCATCAGAAGAATGAGTTCCACCGTGCCGAGACCCAGTCCGTCGTATTTCTCCGGGAAAATAATGCCCGTATATCCCTGCGCCGCCATCTTCGACCAAAGCATAGGATCGTACGGCTGCCCACTTTCAGCTAGCTGCCGCACGTGCGTCGTCGGACATTCTCCGGCAAAAAACTGCCGCGCGTTCTCTTTCAGAATCTTCTGGCTCTCGTTCAATCCGAATTGCATGAACCGTTCTCAGTAGCTCCGGGGCAAGCCCAGAACGAAGTGTCCGATGATATTGCGCTGAATCTCCGAGGTTCCGGCTTCGATGGTGTTGCCGCGCGAGCGCAGGTATCCGTAGGCCCAACTGCCTTTGTCGACCGAGTGCTCGGAGGAACCCGCAAGCTGGCCGAAGGGACCGAGCAACTCCTGCGCCACTTGCTGCAATCGCTGGTTCAACTCGCTCCAGAAAATTTTCTGGATAGAGCCTTCCGGGCCGGGCACTCCGGTTGCACTGATGCGGCTGAAGGCGCGCATCTGGTTCCACCGCATCACTTCAATTTCGGCATAGCATTGCGCCAGCTTCTGCCGGATCAAAGGATCTTGCGCCGCAGATTTTCCGTTCCGTTGCAATTGGCCGGCAAGCTCGATCAGGCGTTCCATGTTGCGGCGAAAGGTGATCTGCAAGCCGGCGCCGAATGTGCCACGTTCGTGCATCAGCGTTCCTATCGCCACGTCCCAGCCCTGATTCACATTTCCCACAACGTTCTCGACGGGAACCCGCACATCCCGGAACGAGACCTCGGCGAATTCACTCTCTCCAGTGATCTGGCGAAGTGGACGAACACTGATCCCCGGGGACTTCATATCTACGAGGAGCACAGTGAGCCCTTTGTGCTTGGGAAGATTCGGATCGGTTCGAACGACTAACTCGCACCAGTCAGCAATCCAACCGTAGCTGTTCCAGGTCTTCTGGCCGTTGACCACGTAGAAATAGCCATCCAGTCGCGCCTCGGTCTGCAAAGACGCGAGATCGGAGCCAGCGTTAGGTTCGGAAAATCCCTGGCACCAGATTTCTTCGGCGCTGAGAATCTTCGCCAGATAGCGCGTCTTTTGTGCTTCGGTTCCGAACGCAATAATGGTAGGCCCGATCAAACCCAGCCCTAGAGTGTTGGCCATCGGCGGCGCGCTGGCCAGAGCCATTTCCTGCCAGAAGATGACCTGCTGCATCAGATTCGCACCGCGGCCACCATATTGCTTGGGCCACGAAACTCCGGCCCATCCGCCTTCGAACAACTTGCGCTGCCACGCCCGCAAATATTCGAAGCGCGATTCCAGCGATTCCTCGCGCCGTTCCGCCCAGTCGGCAGGCACATTCGCCGTAAGCCAGGAGCGCAATTCGTCGCGGAATTGCATTTCCTCGGAAGTCAAATTCAGGTCCACCTCATGTCCTCGCGGTCGCGGTCACAATTCCCGACTAAGCGTCCTCGCCTCGCTCCCGCATTTCGCCCGCAATTCTTTCTTCAGAACTTTTCCAGTCGCAGTCTTGGTCAAGGTCTCGCAGAATTCAATGGAGCGTGGACATTTGTAGTGCGCCAGATTGGAACGGCAGAACTCAATGAGTTCCGCTTCGGTCGCGGTCGATCCTGGCCTTAAAATCACCACGCCTTTGGGGACTTCCCCCCACTTGTCGTCCCTGACTGCAATCACCGCAGCTTCGTACACGGCCGGATGTGTTAACAACGTTCGCTCCACTTCCAGCGATGAGATATTTTCGCCACCGCTGACAATAATGTCTTTCTTGCGATCGACGATCAGGATGTAACCGTTCTCCATGACGACTGCCATATCGCCGGTGTGAAACCAGCCGCCACGCAAAGCTTCCGCAGTGGCCTCCGGATGCCGCCAGTAGCCCGCCATCACACTGTCGCTGCGGGCAATGATTTCACCCATGGTTTCGCCATCGTGAGGCACGTCTTTGTCATCGAAATCCACGACCCGCAGTTCGACTCCCGGATACGCGTAGCCGGTCATGGACTGAAGCGCATAGCGCTCCTCGGGTTCGCACACGACATCTGGTTTGAGCTCGGCTGTGGCAAGAGAAGGAGAGCACTCGGTCAAACCGTATCCGGAAAAACACTTACAGCCAAGTTTCTGCTCGACCTCCCGCATCAGCGACGGAAAAGATGCGGCGCCGCCGATCGTGACCCAGTGCAGCGAACTCAAGTCATACTTTGAACGCTCTGGGCAATTCACCAACGCGGCCGCCATGATCGGCACCAGGCTGAGGGAGCCGACCCGCTCCCGCTCCACCAGGCGAAATATGTCTTGAGGGATAAACCGCGCACTCATGACATGCGTGGCTCCCACGAACGTGACAGTATGTGCCGCCCCCCATCCATTGGCGTGAAACAACGGAATCGTATGCAGGAAGACGTCTTCATACTTGCTCTTGTGGAACAGAGCTATATACAAAGCGTGGAGATAGATGTTCCGGTGAGTGAGCATCACGCCTTTGGGATCGGCGCTGGTCCCGCTCGTGTAGAACAGTTCGCAGAGAGAATTCTCGTCAAAGGAAGTGATTTCCGCACGGTATGGTATTGCGGCGGCCAGGAGTTGTTCGTAGTTCTCAGGGGCAAGCCAGTCGGCCCGTGGCGCCGCATCGAGCAGGTGGTAGGAGTCGACGCTGGTCAATTTCATGCGAAAGGAATCGACGAGACCGACGAAGTCCTGGGCCAGAAACAACTTGGTCGCGCCAGAATCGTTCAGGATGTAGGCAAGTTCATGAGATGCGAGACGGTAATTGAGCGGCAGCAGGACGGCCCCGGCATCGAGGACTCCAAAGTAAGCTTCCAGCAGCCGATGACAATTCATGCTGAGAAAGGCGACCCTGTTCCCCGGCTTCACTCCGCCTGCGCGCAACGCCCCAGCCAGGCGAGCCGCGCGATCGGCAAACTGCGCATAAGTAAACCGGTCGTCCTGGCAAACCACCGCGGTCTTGTTTGGAAATTGCTGCTCCGCATAGCGAAGGAAGCGGACGGGCGTGAGAGGAATATTCATGCGTACCGACTACCAGGCAGTCTGGCCTCCGTCCACGACAAGAACATGGCCCGTAACATAGGCCGAGGCGTCGGAAGCCAGAAAAATTGCCGCGCCTTTCAGGTCATGGTTCCCGCCGAAACGGTGAAGAGGAATCTTAGCCAGCAGGGACTCCTTGTGGTGCTCAAGAATCCAGCTGGACATGTGCGTGGGAAACCAGCCCGGAGCGATCGCGTTGACCTGGATATTGTGCGCCGCCCATTTGCACGCCAGATCTTTAGTGAAGGCGATGACTCCGCCTTTGCTGGCGTGGTAGCCGATGGCTTGCAGATCGGAAGAAGCTCCGCCCAAGCCAGCCACGGACGCCATGTTGATGATTTTGCCGTGTCCTTGCCCGATCATGGCTTTGCCCACGGCTTGCGAGAACAGAAAAGTTCCGGTGAGGTTTGTGTCAATGACCTTGTTCCATTGTTCCAGCGTCATTTCTTCGACCGGCGCTCCCCACGAAACCCCCGCATTATTAATGAGGATGTCGATGCGGCCGAAATTTTGCAAAGTCAATGCCACCACTTCCTGAATCGCAACGGGATCCTTCACATCGCAGCCGAGAGCGAGCGTCTTCGCACCCAAGCTGGCCAACTGGTCAGCAGCCTCCTGACAACGCTCCTTCTTGCGGGCACACAGCGCAACATTTGCTCCCATCTCCGCCAGTCCTTCGGCCATCTGCCGGCCCAGCCCGATGGAACCACCAGTGATGATCGCGACGCGCCCGCTAAGGTCAAACAATTTCCTGGCATTCACAGTATGAAAAGCTCCCGGCCAGAAGTTTCAGATTCGCACAAAGTGATAGTCAATATCACAATATAGCGACTAACGTCAAACACTGTTGCATTCTGACGCAGAATCTACGAGCCGATGCTTAGCGCAAGACGTCCGGAAACCTGCCCCCGGCGCAGTCTTTCCAAGACGTCGTTCGCCTCAGACAATGGTCGCGTTGCCACTTCACAACGAACCCTCCCCGCCGCACCCAGAGCCAGAATTTCCTGCAGGTCTTGCCGCGTGCCAACAGCCGAAGCTTGAATCCGGATTTCACCTGCCGCCATCAGGATAGGCGGAAAACAAATGTCTTGAGCGGGCAAGCCCACGGCGAGCAAGATTCCCGTGGGACGCACACAATAAAAAGCCATGTCGTAGGCGGCTTTGGCCGCGGACGTCACGAGGGCGACGTGAACACCGCCCTGCGACCGCAATTGCTGCACGACCTTGTCAGATGCGGCATTCACCGTCTTGCAGGCTCCAAGAGTTCTGGCCAGAGCGAGTTTTTCTTCGCTGATGTCAATTGCGGTGACGTCGGCTCCGAGTTCGCAGCCGATCTGAACAGCTAGGTGCCCCAGACCTCCCACTCCAAACACTGCTAAGCGTTGCCCCTTCATGAGGCGCGACTGCTTAAGGGCGCGATAAACGGTAACCCCGGCACATAGCAGAGGAGCGGCTTGCTCCGAGGCCAGATTGTCCGGAATCCTGGCGACGTGGGTAGCGGGTGCTTTCACAAATTCGGCGTAGCCACCGTCTACGGTTACGCCGGTGATCTGTTGACGAACGCATAGGTTCTCGTTGCCTTCCCGGCAGAACTCGCATTTTCCGCAGGTCCAATGGATCCAGGGCACGCCGACGCGGTCGCCGACATGAACATTCTGCGCAGCCGAGCCAACCTCAACAATCGTTCCCACCACTTCGTGCCCGAGGATCAGCGGTTTCTTGACGATCCCGGCCAGCTGAGACCAATCGCCATCCGCCACGTGCAAATCGGAGTGGCACACTCCGCAAACTTCAACCTCGATCAGAACTTCGCTCTCTGTAATTTTGGGAAGAGGAACATCTTGAACTGTAAGTGGAGTCTTGAAGTCGCGAAGCACAGCAGCTTTCATCTTCTTCACTCTCGGGGAACAGATTAATCCTCGAATCAAGAATGGGCCGGACGGTTCGGACAATTCAGAGTTCAAGCCCTCGAAGGAAAAACTCAACCGCGCTACGTACTCGCTCTGTGAGCTTGTGCGGTCCAGTCAAATCTACCGCCCACTGCCGTACTACCGTGTTGTAGAGGCCTTCCATGAACTCCGCCAAATGAACAACGGGAAAATCATTTGTAATGTCGCCCCTCTTTTGTCCCTCGGCCAGAATTTCTCGCAGCAGACTCACTGTGGCTTCCTCGTGTCCGCGCATATTCGAGCAACGCACGGGGTCCATCGCGCCCGAAAGAACAACGGCCTGCCATAAGCTGCGGTCCGCCTCCACTTCCTTCGCCATACTGAGATACAGCCGGCGAAGGCGTTCCGCCGTGCTCGCATTGGTCGACAACTCCGAGCGTAGCCGGTCCCTTATGCAGGCAAATCCACGTTCCCCGACCTCTCGCAGAACCGCGTCTTTGCTGGAAAAATACCGGAAGAACGTGGGCTGGCTGATTTCGAGAACCTGTACGATGTCGTCAATCCGCGTGTTCTCAAACCCGCGCTTGCGAAATAATTTGATCGAGGCGTCGATGATCTGCTGACGCAATCGGGCTTTTTTTCTCTCCCGAAGTCCCACCGTCATATCGTTTTCATATCGTTCGGCGACAATTCTCCGCGCCGCCCTCGCTCGAGGCATCACTTCCGCCCACCACTGCCCGAATGCGCGCGATCGCCACATCGCGGACAATGTGATAGGCACTATAACAAAATAGCCACTAACATATTGAGGATTTTTTCACGCGGCCTTTCGCTCAACCACCACACTTGCTTTCGTGAAAGGCCGCCCCCACCCAAGTTGTCCGACAGAAAAAGCCCCGCTCGCGAGAGCGGGGCCTTCAATTTAGACTGAAACGGCAACGACTATGCAGAACGCTTAGCGCTTAGCGCTTAGCGCCTGCCGCCGTGTCCGCCGCTGCTGTGACCGCCACTGTGACCATCACCGCTGTGTCCACCGCTGGCATGCCCGCCGCTGGGGTGTCCGCCACCGTGCGAACCGCTGGAGCCTCCATGTGAGAAGGACCCGCGCGACTCACCGCCGCGGCTGCCGCTGAAACCACCGGCGCGCGGCGCGCTTGATCCGCGTCCAGCGAAAGCTCGTCCGCCGCTGGAGAATCCCCGATTGCCTGCATAGCCTCGGTTGCCTTCAGCGCCTCGGTTAACGGCTGCCCCGCGATTGCTTCCGGCGAAGCCGCGGGACGTCCCCGCATAGCCTCGAGATGCACCCGCGTAGCCGTGGCCTGCCGCTGAGCCAAACCCGCGCGCTCCGCGATCCCCAAATCCGCGCGCTCCGAATGCGCCATGCGCGGAAGAAAATCCTCGATAATTTCCGTGCACAAACGCGGCGTGATTATAAAACGCTCCACTGCGGAAAGCATAAGGATGTCCGCCGAAGAAGATGCCACCGTGGAAGCCCCATCCGAGGCCCCATCCATGCCATCCCCAGCCGAAGCCCAGGAAAGGCCAGAGCGGGAAGCCAAGACTAAACGAAATGCGCGGACCGCCGAATCCCCACCACGGATAGAACCCAGGCCACACGCCTACGGGATATCCGTACACGTACGCCGGGTTGTAAGCAGGTACATACACCACATCGGGGTCAGCCGGCTGGATGTCTACATTCGACCCCTCTTCGTACACGCGCTCTTGAGGCGTACTCCGCAGATTGCCCGCGTCGTAAGCCTTGTGACGCATGTACTGGATCGCCTGCATCACATCATCCTGTTGGTTTTGATAGGCCTGGCCTAGCTCAGACGTCCACGACAAATTCCTGTCCAAGTTCGCGAGCACCGTAGGAAACTCCACCAGGGCCTTCACGCTCGGATCCCAATCCTGCTGTTCCGCTTCCTGGGCCAGATCTTTCCCATTCAGTTGCGGGTAGTCCCGCACCATCCGGTCCGCCTCTACGATCTGGGTTGGATACGCTGAAGCGGCCAGTATCTGCGCCACAAGCGCATCGGGATACAACGCAATCGGGGCTACCAGCTTATCCAACTGCTCTGGAGGCAACGGTGCGTACTGTCGTTGATCCGGCCCCGTCGGAGGCGGAGGCGCCTGCGGCTGGTCTTGAGGCTGGCTTTGATATGTACCTTGATCTTGCGGCGCTGGAGGCGCGACGGCCTGAGGCGCGTTCTGGTCCGGCGCATTGTACTGTGGAGCATTGTTTTGCGGCGCAGACTGCTCTGGTGCCGGTCCTTGATCCGCCGGAGCTTGATCCACCGGCGCCTGGTCCACCGGCGCGGCCACAGCCGCTGATGGCTTGTCCATCGACTGGTCCTGCGCCTTCAAGGAAGTGCCAGTCCCGAGCGCCATTGCGCTCGTCAACACCGCGGCAAGAAGCGCTTTAGATAATTTGGTTTTCATAATGTCCCCCAGAATTCCTGTTACTAGATTGAACACGGGGAATCCGGAAGAGTTCCGTTCTTTTGATTGACTTACACCGGTTGATTTCAGCCAGCTGTGGTGGATTTCGCCCAACAACCACGCTTGCCACGACAAAATAAACTGTAGTTTCTTGGGACCACGGTGGCCGCGAGAAAAACATTCTTGATAAAGTCCGATTCTCACGTTTCCTCCGGGGTATGGCGCCGGCCATTGGCAACGGCCACCGGACGGTTCCGCTCGTTGCCAATGGGGCTTAAGACGTTGGCTTGATTCGGGCCGGCCTTCTCATGGCAGGCGATTCCACTCATTGAGGGCTGGGCATCCCTTAGGTCAATGAATGAAATGGCTGATGCCTCTGTGAGTTTCGGCGGGAGATTAGCAGCTTTCTTCTTCGCCATTTTTCAGCCATCAGAATCGCTCAGGTCGTGATTAAAAACCAAACCGTTAGACGACTGTGATCATGTGCCGCTTCGCCAGAGCCTCAATTTCAGGCTCAGTTACCGCCGAGAGGTCTGCGGCTTCAGTAGCGATGACCCGTCGAGAAATGTCGGGATGATGGGTCTTCAAGTATTCTTTCAAGAAGTCGGCGGCATTGCTTTTTCCAGTGGCGTGACCGATGAGGACGATCTCATTCGCTTGAGTCATGTCTTTCGCGATCTCCTCATAAAACGAATCTTCCTCGGGCACGCGCTCGCCACGGTAGTGAGCTTCCTTTCGATGAATCAGATGATGGTGGAAATTGAAAGGATCGTAAGGTTGCACCTTGTGTTCGTCTGCCGGACGACTTCCACCGAGATCCTGGTAAACATGGGCAACGTGGTGGTCGATGACGACAATCATTCGGCTGGGCTGCGAGGGTTCCTCTGCATGCACACCTGATTGATTCACAGATGGCCCGGCTTCCTTCAAGAATTTGCGTAGGCGAGAAACTTCCTCCACGCCAAGATCATGGGTATGCGGCTTCTTGAAAAACACGCGTTGGCTGCCGACGCGGAACACAAACTCATCGTCTCCATGCGGTTGGACCTCACCCAGATGCTCGATCAGGTCGACAGCCTCGCTCCAACTGAGGTTATGGGGGAGCTTTCCGTTGAGAAGATTCTGGTGCAGCGATTCGAGGTGCTTGCTCATCTCACCAGTATAATATTGCCCGCTATAAAGCGGAATACGTAGTCCTCCGCATTCATTAACTTGAGAATGAGCAGCCGGGGTCAACGAGTGTAATAGAGATGTTATGTCGACAATTCTTCTGAAGCCCCGCCGACTTCCTGGCTTCCGTTTGACCTCACCGCTTCTCAGCGCCGCTGCTACGCATTAACATGTACCGCCACTAATTCCGGGCTGCACCGGGAAGTTTGGATGGATTTCACGGCGTCTTCGGCCGTGAATCTTCCCATCATCAGGGCCAGGGAGCGGTTGGTTGTCATTTGGACTGGAGTCCGATTAATGCGCATCCGCTGCACATATGCGGGGGCACGAGTAACGCCATGGCTGACTCTTACAACAAATTTAATGTTTTTCATAATGATTGCTCTTTGCTCGGGTGAGAGACAAACCGGCAGACAGAGAAGCCACCCGCCCCGCTCTACCTACCTTAAGGCTACGCTTCATTGATGGGCAGTGCGGGCGGTGCCGAGGGCATTAGTACAGCACCCAAGGAGGGCTCCATTCCTCCAAAAAGTGATGTTGGTTACATCGACATTCGAAGACATAGCTGTACTCTTACTATATGTACCGCATTTGTAGACACAAGAATGGCGTGATCCTCTTCTGTCGTGCCTGCCCTCACACAGAGCGCGTCCAAGACTTTAACGGAAGCATTGGAAACCAACGAACACAGGCCGCTCATGCAATGCTGAAACACGTTCACGCTGAGCACAGCCGTGAAACTCACGTCCGTGGGATGGCGATGGTAATGGAACGGCAGAACGCGCCCCGATGGCCCTCCTATAGTTAGTCAAAGAGAACGGTCCAGATGAGAAACGTTATGGGGTTCGCTCTTTAGAAAGGATATCTCTCACGTGCGAAACGTATTCATAGAAAAGTGGCTGTTGCTGGTGAAGTTCGTGCTCGTGGCTGGTGCCCTGCTGTTCGTTATGATTCACTGGGCTTGACCAAACACCATTCTCGCTCATCCGCATTCGTGCCGGCTGGTCCTCACGCAAAGACAGCCGCGCCATCTCCAGGACTAGGTCTCTGTATGCCAAGCCAGCCCGAGACAAAGACTCTGGTTGCTGACAACTGTGACGATCTTTTGGGCGCAACGAGGTTCCTGCCCCTGGTAATTCGAACCTGAGCTTAGACTTTGGGGGCTAAACTCGAACGGGCGCTCGAACGCAATCGCCACTGCGAAATCCCCGCTTACCCTGGGATGCACACGAAGAACCTTGCCGCGGGCGCCAAGTTGTGTTCCGGGTTGGGGCAGGTGGGCGACTCCAATGGCGACCTCGACGTTGGAGCCCTCTAAGATCCGAAAGGCGCTGGAAAGCAAAATGCCACCGAGGCTGATGTTTATGAGCGGGCGTGCAAATGCGTGTTCGCCAAGATGAGCGAGACAGGTAGGTTTAAAGGGTAGCGGGTACTGCGGCGTTCTGGCACTTGGGGGAAATCCATTTGGAAAGCCTATGCCGACCTTGTATCGCAGACAGGTAACGCTGGTGCATCTGGGAATGCGCAAAAGGCTGGGGTTGGGACAGTAATCTGTTACGGAACTAACTGGACCTCTGGGCAGCTCTTGTCGCCGACGACCGTACACCGGGCACTGGCAAGCCGCTGCAGAAGTAGCCCGTTCTGCGGCGAACTCAGGTGTTAAGTCGCGAGAATAAATTAAGTGGTTGGCGTCCCCGACGGGATTTGAACCCGTGTTACCGCCGTGAAAGTCGTCCTAGAGTTCGTAACCGATTGAAACTAAACGGTACGGATAGCGCTCTAGGGCACTTATCGGACTGTGGAGACGGGTTATCGGACTGTTAACGGACTGTGATGGCCAGGTGCTAAGGAGCCTGAAAATCATGGACCCGACCCTTCTTTCCCTGCTGGATTCGATCCCGCAGAAACCACCTCGCTCCAAACTCGAAACTCACCGCGAACTGATTCGCCAGTTGCGGCGCAAAGGCTGCACGTATCGCGACATCGTTCGCATTCTTCACGAGCGTGTCGGCCTCGACGTGGCAGTCAGCACGATTCACTCCTTCATCAAGGTTCGCGCAAAACACCGAAAGCAGGTGCAGTACGAACTGCCACCGCTCGAACCGGAATCGCCCGTGAACTGCCGCATGAATCCCGGACGATGTTGCCTCCCGAATTGCGGCGCTCAAAGCAAAGCCAGTCGAGCAGAAGGCAAAACCCAAACACTTTCACTTCGAAGAAAGCGAGCCGTTGAAGCTCGTTGGTCAAGGAGGATCGCGATGAACACCAAACGAAGAACAAACGAGTCGTTTTCACCATGGGTGGCAAAGGCGGAGTCGGCAAAACTGGCCTGATGGTCGCCCTGGCTGAGTGGTTCGAAGCCAATGAGATTCCGTTCACGCTGCTCGACCTCGATACGGAAAACAAGGCTCGGGCTCGCTCAAGCACTTCTTCA
>CAWDBN010000004.1:0-50151 GCA_963800575.1 uncultured Acidobacteriaceae bacterium | reverse complement strand
TTATGGTCCATTAACAGTCCACGAATTGTTTCCGAACCTTATCAAAACGTTTCTGTAGCGCCATCCATGCCGCGTGTTTTCTGTTAGCTACGAGTGAAATGGTCACTGTCTCGGCAGAGGCCTGCGGTTTGCGCCTGATCAGAATCAACAATGACCGGGGTAGAAATTAGTCCGCCCGGAACGCGAAAGACCTGCCTCTGCCAACGGCCTCTCGTCAAGGAATCTCGCGCGGCGACTCGATTGTGGGTTCCGTCAGCGGCAGGTCAACGGTCATCGGCGGATGATCAGAGATGCGGTCTTCAACCGATTCGTTCAATTCGCGCATCGTAACCGGGAAATGCGGAGCGAACCGGTAGCTCTGTTTCGCGCGCCGTGGATCGTCGACGAAGGGCTTGACGAAAATCCAGTCGAGCTTGAACTGGCCTACGAGACCGCCGTAGTTGCGAGCGAAGGCGTAGCGTAGGAATGAAGCCTTTTCCGCCTCGTTGGTTGCTGTCAGCGAGAGTTCGCCCCCTTGGCGGAAGCGTGCGATCGGGCTGGCCACGGAAGTCGAATGCATGGCCATCAGCAAACCGGAACTTCTCCGTAGTCTTGAACAGGGGCTGCTCCCGGTTGTCCCATAAAATCGGAAGATGAAATGCGGTGGGGTCGTTGTATCCGTGAAAGTAACGAAGCGGGACGAGTGTGTACTGGAAAATTCCGAGCGGATTGAAGTGGGAGACTGCCTGGCCGATCCAGAACTGGTAATCCGTAACGCGCGTCATGATTTCGTTACGGACCGACGTGGGCGTATTGTCACGGCTGGTTGTGTTTAGATCTCCCGCGATGACCAGTGGATTGGCATTCGACTTCACGTCCGCCAGCAAAGCTTGCATCTGCCGGCGCCGGCATGCTGGTGGGCATTTGTTTTCCAAATGGGTTGCGACGATCGTGGCATGGCCGGTCGGCAAATCGGGCACGGAGATGTCGGCAATCAGCGCCATGCGCCCGCCCTGGCGGAGTTCACGCTCGACTCGTTCCCGGAACAATTTCTGAGCGGACCATCGCCTCCCTTTTTCGAGTTTCGAGATGGCTTTGTATTCCTTCGCATACCAGTCGTAACAGACCGGAAGACGAAGGATGCGGGCATCGCTCGATCGGATACCGGCTCAGGATAGCTGTCCCATGCAGACCGTGATAACGCTGGCGGTCCACTTGCAAATCCTGCTGCAGTCGCTGATCCTGCTGCGCGTCCGTCAGGTGAACCTGCTCTGTGTCCAGATCGAACAGCGGGTCCACTTCCACGAACTCCACTCCGTAAGCGTAGTTCATGTGCAGAGCCGCAGCCAGTTCCCGCGCCACGTCTCTATACTCCGTTCGTTTCATGCCCCAGTCCGCTTCGTTCAGGACCAGAACATCAGCTGCTTGCAGCGTGGTCAGTTGCGACTCGATGATTTCCCTCTGTTGAGAACTGGTCCGATCATCGGCCTTTAGTCATGCGCAGAAACTCGCTTCGGTCGGCGAGCGCAGACCGAATCAGTTCGAAATTCAGACCTCTCTCGATATTCCACTGACCCACCCGGAGAACCGCGCCCAGGCCGGGTACATTCGGACGGTTCGGCTGGATGTCCGCAGCTGCCCTTTCGACGAACGGAGTGTTCAGCAACGCACTCAGCCGAGCCGCTAACGCGCCTTCGGGCTTGGCTGTTGAAGCCAGCGTGGCGAGATCTTCGAAAGAGAGCAAGGCGGGATCTTGGGATTCTTGCGTTCGGACGTCTGCCGCCGGCACGGGCGAAGATTTGTCCTGGGCTGCGCACGAAGAAAATAAGACCCCGAGGACAAGACCGCAACGCAGGGCGATTTTCGCTGTCGATACCGTTTTCACCTTTGTGCTCCTACGTTGTTTCCGCCGCTCATTGGCTTGCCGGTACGAGCGCGCGATCCGCCGGCTTGGCGTCTGGCTCAGGAAGCTTTCGGCGTAGCCACGCAAACGCTGCGCGCACGATGAAAACGTTCAGTAATATCGAGATCAACGACGCCGCAATCGCCGTGCTAAAAACGTTCTCGGCCACGGTGCCCGATGAGCGCGCGACTTGCACGACCACGAACGAGAGTTCGCCGATCTGGGTCAGACCAGCGGCCACCGCAATCGCAGTCCAAATCGGATAACGGAAGAGCCAAACGATCATCGTCCACACCACAAATTTTCCGACCACGATAAGAAGAAGCATCAATCCGAGAAGCGGCAGGCTATTCAAAAGTACCTTGGGGTCAATCAAAGTTCCAAGCGAGACGAAAAAGAGCGCCACAAAAGCATCGCGAAGGGGCACAAGCTGAGCATGCGCGTCGTGCAGATCCGGCAACCCACTGATGGATAGTCCCGCCAGGAACGCGCCCAGTGCGACGGAGAATCCGACCGCTTGTGCCAGCGCAGCGGCCCCCAGGCAAATCGCGATTGCCAGCAGCAGCAGAAGCTCCGAATTGCACGTCGACTTGACGCGCCGCAAGATGGACGGGATCACCTTGATCGCGAGAAAGACCAGCGGAATCAGGAGGATTAGCGCCTTGCCGAGAGCCCACGCTGCCCTGGTGAAGCGGCCATCTCCGGAGCCCCCAAGTACGGGAAGCACCACGGTCATGCAAATAACCGCGAGATCTTCGACCAGTGTGATGCCGATCATCACACGGCCATAGGTCGTACTCAGCTTTCCGCTGTCGCTCAGCAGCCGCGCCAGTACCATCGTGCTCGCGACTGAGACCGTCGCACCGATCACCACACCCTCCGTGAAACTCCATCCGAGGAGATACGCAGCTGCGGCCGCGATGCCCACCATCAGCAGAATTCCAATTGGCGCTCCGACGAGGGCGACCCATTTCACGCGCATCAAATCCGGAATTGAGAACTCAACCCCAATCGAGAACATCAGCAGAACAACGCCGACTTCAGCAAATACTTCGAAAGTATGCAAGTCAGAGAGGCGAGGGCCAGGAGTGAACGGGCTCACCACGATCCCGCCAACGATGAATCCCAGGATCAGGGGCAAGCGAAGCCGCCACGCCACCAGTCCCCCAAGCACGGCGGCCACGAAGATGTATGTCAGATCGCGGAAAAGAATCGGGTTCGCTTCCATATCCTTTGGCCTTCGAGCAAGATTGCACGGGCCCTTTCACTTATTTTGCAACGGGAGCCCAAACGGCGGCGAACAAAGATGCAGTTCTCAACATTGAGTTCCGGGGAGCTGCACTTGCGTCTGCAAAAGGAGTCTGAGTCCGCCCGGATGGGCGATTCTGGGGGTAAAAAGCGGCCGCGCCGACTTCATCTGCGCCGTCTCATCAGTCAACGAAACAGTCGGGATGCTGATCTTGCGACCATGCGGTTCCTCCAGACAAGGAGGCGCATGACCCCCGTGATTTTGAAGTCACCCTCGGCAACCTGCCGATGCGTTTAGAATTTGGTGGGCAGTGCAGGACTCGAACCTGCGACCTCCTGCTTGTAAGGCAGGCGCTCTAACCAGCTGAGCTAACCGCCCCTCGTACCTTTGCCCTTGCACGATCACATCCTTGGTTTTCGCGGGGCAACCGGGGCGCGGGCCGAAACGTAAATGAGGGGCATCCGCGCGAACCGCTCACCCAACGAGTCTACGCGAGCTGCGAAAAATCGGTCAAACGCGCGACCGCTATTTCACCGATCGACGGACGACTCTCCACCCCTGCTAGACTGGCGCGGTGCGTCGTCTGATCGTCAATGCCGATGACTTTGGCTTCACTGCGGGCATCAATCGAGCCATCGTCGAGGCTCACACTCGCGGAATCGTGACCTCGACCACACTGATGGCCAACGGACGTGCCTTCGACGAAGCCGTGCGTTCGGCAGCGACTGTTCCTGGTCTGAGTGTGGGCTGCCATGTCGTACTGATCGACGGTGTGCCGGTTGTCGAAGCGGAACAACTGCCTTCCCTCACTACGTCGGACTCGAGTGGTTCTCGCTTCCGGGATGGACTAAAATCTTTCGCCGCCCGCGCTCTGGCCGGCCGTTTGAACCTGCGCGAGATCGAACTTGAGGTCAGCGCACAGATTCGTAAACTACAATCAGCCGGCGTCAGCGTTTCTCACGTCGATACCCACAAACACACGCACCTGTTTCCAGCGGTGTTGCGGCCTTTGCTGCGCGCGGCCCGGGCGTGCGGAGTTCGCGCGGTTCGCAATCCGTTTGGTCCAAGCAAACCGTTGAAGTCGGGAGCGCTGTTGGCGCGTCCCGGTCTTTGGACGCGCTACGCCGAGGTAAAAATTCTTCGCACACTGGCTGCCAAGTTCCGCGATGCGGCGAGGCGCGAAGGCTTTTTGACTCCAGACGGCACGCTCGGCATCGTCGTAACCGGTGCTCTCGATGAGAAACTGTTCCGCGGCATCGCGGCCATCATTCCCGAAGGAACCTGGGAATTCGTTTGCCATCCGGGCTACAACGACGCTGATCTGACCTCAGCCAGGACTCGCCTGCGCCAATCGCGCGAGACGGAGCTGCAGGTTTTAACCATGCCGGAGGCGCGCCAGTTGCTGTTGGATCAGGGAATCACATTGATTTCCTATCGCGATCTCCTCACAGATACCAAGCCGTAGTGTTTTCCGATTTGTGGGACGAGCTACCCGGGATCAAATGACCTTGGTAACCTTTCGGACGTGCCTGTCTGGGTTATGATTGGCGTTAGAACCGGCTCAGATATTCAAGCTGGGAGGCTTTTATCATGTCTGCGACTGGGGCAGCCGCGCGCGCGACCATAGAACTGCGCGTACGTGTGTGGGGCATGGGTGCGAACGGTCAACCCTTCCATCAGAACGCCACCGCACAAAATGTGAGCACCACCGGAGCCTGCATCAGCGGCATTGAGCAAGAGTTGAAGGTGGGCGACGTCATCGGTGTTCAACACGAGACCAAGAAAGCTCGTTGCAAAGTAGTCTGGGTATCCGAAGCCGCAGGATTGACCAAGCTCCAGGTCGGGGTTCAGTTGGTGGCAGACCAGGAATGTCCGTGGCTTTCCTACCTGCCTGCGGAGATGCGGTCTAATCTGCCGGCTCCGACTCCCGACAATCGTAGGAGATTTCAACGGCACAAGATCTCGTTTCCTCTCGAATTCAAAGACGAGCGTGTGAACACTCCCATGCGCGTAAACGCTACCGACATCAGCGGTAACGGTTGTTATGTTGAGACTGCCATGCCCTTGCCGATCACCACTGTGCTCAGGGTGGATTTCTGGATCGACCAGGAGCACGTCACCGCCTCCGCCACGGTTCGCACCCGTGATCCCGGAGTCGGTATGGGCATCGAATTCACCGGCTTGCCGGAAGACACCAAGAAACGCTTCCAGGCTCACCTGGACAAGCTGGATCCCGGCATGATGAAGCCCGCTCCAAAAGCTGAAGAGTAACACCTCCCCCATCAAATCACTGTTTCCTCGCATCCGCTGGTCTGCGCCTGTACAATCTGCATCCTCTATTGTTTCCTGCCATCGAATACAGAGCTATTAAGAAAAGGCGGACCTTAGCGGAATGAAGATTGGGATTACTTGTTACCCGACCTACGGCGGCAGCGGCGTCGTGGCCACGGAACTGGGTTTGGAATTGGCCCAGCGCGGTCACGAGATTCATTTCATTTCCTACGCTCAGCCCATCAGGCTCAGGGGTGAGGAACCCAATATTCATTATCACGAAGTCGAGGTCTCCAGATACCCGCTGTTCGACTATCCCCCGTACGATCTGGCGCTGGCCACGCGCATGGCCGAAGTGGCGCAGTTGTACGATCTCGACCTGCTGCACGTGCACTACGCGATCCCGCATTCCGTGAGCGCATTGCTGGCGCGGCAGATGCTCGGGGATGGTCCGCGGGGCCGCCGCTTGCCCTTCGTCACCACCCTGCACGGAACCGATATCACGCTGGTGGGAATCGACCGCTCCTACCTGCCCATCACCCGCTATTCCATAAACCAGAGCGACGGTGTCACCGCGGTTTCCAACTACCTGCGCGACCGCACCATGCGGGTCCTCGATGTGAAGAAAGAAATCGAGGTGATCTACAACTCCGTCAATTGCGATGTGTATGTCCGGAACAACGACCCCAAGCTTCGCGCCGAATATGCGCCCAATGGTGAGCGGTTGCTGGTACATCTCTCCAATTTCCGGCCGGTAAAACGAGTCTCGGATGTGGTCGAGATCTTCGACCGCGTGCGCAAGAAAATTCCCTCGAGATTAATGCTGATCGGCGACGGCCCCGACCGTTCGGTAGCCGAATGGCTGGCGGTGCAAAAGGGAATCCATGAAGATGTTCTTTTTCTCGGCAAACAGGATCAAGTGCAGGAGAAGCTCGGAATCGCCGATATCCTGCTGATGCCGAGTGAACTGGAATCCTTCGGCCTGGCGGCGCTGGAAGGGATGGCCTGTGAAGTTGTCCCCATCGCGACCCGCACCGGCGGCGTCTCGGAAGTGATCGAACACGGAGTGAGCGGCTTCCTCGCTGACGTGGGCGATGTAGACACGATGGCGCGTTATGCCATCGAACTCTTGAGTGACGAAAGCCGCCTGCGGGCTATGGGCAAGGCCGCTCGCGCCGTCGCCCAGGCGCGTTTCTGCTCCAGCAGGATCGTTCCCCAATACGAAGCCTTTTACCGGCGCGTAGTCGAGCGCACTTCGTAGAAGGCCTCTGGAACTCCTCCCGTGGCCTGCAAAAGCGGCAACCGGATGCGCACCAGAGTTCCCTTCCCTTCCTGGCTATCGATGGTCATGCGCGCAGTCTCGCCGTACAACACCTGGAGCCTCTCCGAAACGTTGGCCATGCCGATGCCCGCGCCCTGCACGCCGACTGATCTTACTTGCGGCGTCGCCGCCATGCCAACGCCGTCGTCTTCCACCTCGATGACTAACCCGGAGTCGGCTAAGCGGCTGCGCAGGTAAATGCTGCCGCCTTCCACCATCGACGAAAGTCCGTGCTTGATGGAATTCTCGACCAGCGGCTGCAATAGCATGCTGGGAACCATCACGTCGAGCGATGCGGGGTCCAGTTCTTTCACTACCCGCAGCTTATCCTGTCCGAAACGCACGACCTCAATATCGAGATAGTTGTCGATGAACTCCACTTCTTCCCGAAGAGGCACGAAGGAGTCTGCGCTGTTGAGCAAACGCCGGAGGATCGTGGCCAGTTTCGAAATCACGTCGCGAGCTTTATCGGGATCGAAGCGCACCAGCGAAGAAATCGAGTTCAGAGTGTTGAAAAGAAAATGAGGATTAATCTGGTTCTGCAGTGCTTCCATGCGCGCGTGCAGAAGTAACCGCTCCTGCTCTTCCAGTTTGATCTGGATGCGGACGCCGTTGAAGATCTTGATTTCGATTCCGATGGCCGTCACCGAAGTGGCATAAATCGCGGCCCACACCCACAGGTTTCCGGGACTCTCCAGGCTAAAGATCGAGTGCGGGAAGTATCGTGCCAGTTCCGTCTGCACAAAACGCAAGCCCACGACCGTGGTGAAGAACATGATCTGCCAGTCAAACAGGCGCGGCGTGGGCAGATTCCGCCGAATCAGGCGAAAGATGCTTTGATCGATGAAGGGAGAGAACGACCAGATGTCGTCCTTATCGATCGACATGGTACGCAGTTGGCCGGCGATAAAACCACAAAGAACGTCAAATGGCATGGCCGCCCACTCACCATGCAGCAGCGCCGGCGCGCCCATGAGGACTCCGCCCAGCGCTCCCGCCCAGCGTCCGCCGATTACTCCCAGCAGAAGGGCGGTCTCAAAACTTAGATCGCCCGCCAGGAAACTCGGGACCGCAAGACGAATCCAGACGCCAGCCGTGATGGGAAGCGCCATGCACAACACGAGGTAAACCTTCTGCCGAAACGAGCGCTCTTCGCGAAACAGCAGCGTCTTGAATTCCCTGGAGCGTACCAGGCTGCTGGAAACCGCGGCGGCGACGCCCAGCTTGAGCACCAGATGAATAAGAATGATCTGCGGTTCCATGAAGTTCAGGCGAACATAATTGCCTGCGAGAAAACTGTAGCACGAGGCGGTGGATCGGGAACTTGAATCGTCAGTATCGAGTTTCGGCCCGTCTTGCGCTTTCTCCGCAGCGGACGTAGCATCTTGAACTTGAAAGGACGAACCCCATGATCTTAGGCATGACGACTGCGACATTTACCCTGGTGCATGTGTTGCTGAGCCTGGTGGGCATCGCTTCGGGACTGCTGGTCGTGTACGGAATGCTTCGCGGAAAACGGTTCGACGGTGCGACTGTAATCTTTCTCGTGACCACTGCCTTGACCAGCCTGACCGGATTTCTCTTTCCGGTCGAGCACATTCTGCCCTCTCATATACTCGGTGTCATCTCTCTGGTCGCGCTCGCGATTGCCATCCCCGCGCGCTACCTACTTCACATGGCCGGCTCCGGGCGCGCGATCTACGTGGTTTCCGCGGTGCTCGCTCTTTATTTGAATGTCTTCGTTCTGGTCGCGCAGATCTTCATGAAGGTACCAGCGGCACACGCACTCGCTCCGACGGGGAAAGAACCACCGTTCCTGATCGCTCAAGTCGTGGTCCTGGCGATTTTCGTTGTGCTTGGTATTTTCGCGGTGAAGAAGTTTCGCCCTTAGCCGGAGCGTCTCGGCGTTTATTTGTTCTTCAGAAAAGCGCGCAGATCTGTCCCTGTCATCTCTTTCGGCTCATCGACGCCGAGCATTCCCAGCATGGTGGGAGAAATATCGCGCAGCGAGCCGTTGGGCTTTAAGATGTACTGCTTCGCGTCTTGAGCCACAACGATAAGTGGCACCGGATTAGTAGTGTGCGCGGTGTGCGGTCCGCCAGTGGCGGGGTCAATCATCATTTCGGCATTGCCGTGATCCGCGGTGATCAGCATAGCGCCGCCTTTGGCGCGAACCGCAGTCTCGATGCGGCCCAGGCACGCATCCACGGTTTCGACAGCTTTCACCGTAGGCTCAATCTTGCCCGAGTGCCCCACCATATCGGCGTTGGCGAAGTTAACGATGATCACGTCGAACGTTCCGTCCTCCGTGGCCTTTACCACAGCGTCGGCTATGCCTGCGGCGCTCATCTCCGGCTTCAGATCATAAGTCGCAACTTTCGGCGATTGCACCATAACGCGCTCTTCGCCGGGAAAGGGCTGCTCCACTCCACCATTGAAGAAGTAGGTAACGTGAGCGTACTTCTCAGTCTCGGCCACGCGCAGGTTGCGCATGTTGAGGCCACCCATCACGTTGGCCAGAATATTCGCCATCGATTCCGGGGGAATCACCACCGGCAGGCTGAAGTTCTTGTCATACTGCGTCATGCAAACGTAGTGCAGATTCTTCGGAACCCGGTCGCGCGGAATCGTGGCATCGAGATCAACCGCGCCCGGAAGATCGCTGCCGCCCTTCGCGTTGAGCCCGCTGTTGCGCGCCAGTGAGCGTGTGATCTGGCGGACACGATCGGCGCGAAAATTAAAACAGATGCAGGCATCGTCATCGCGAATCGTGGCCAGCGGCTGTCCGCTCTTGTCGGTACACACAAACGGAATGACAAACTCATCGGTGACGCCCCGGTTGTACGAATCTTTCATCCCCTGCACCGCGTCAGCGCTCTTGCCGCCTTCGGCGTCGCCAAAGACCATGGCGTTGTAGGCCTTGGCGATCCGCTCCCAGCGCCGGTCGCGATCCATCGCGTAATAACGTCCGTTCACCGTGGCAATCTTGCCGGAGTTATACTCCCGCATTTTCTGCTGCAGTTGTTCGAGGTAGCCGGCGCCGTTGGTGGGCAACGTGTCGCGGCCGTCCATGAAGGCATGCACGAAAACGCGATCCACACCGTTCTGCTTCGCCATTTTCAGCAGGGCGTAAAGGTGAGCCTGCTGCGAATGCACGCCTCCATCTGAGACCAGGCCGAACAGATGCAATCTGCGCTCGCCAACGCGCGCGTGCTTCATCGCCGCAAGCAGCACGGGATGCGAGAAGAATTCTCCGTTCTGGATCATCAGGTCGATGCGGGTGATGTCCATGTGCACGATGCGGCCGGCGCCAATATTGAGATGTCCGACTTCGCTGTTGCCCATCTGCCCCTCGGGCAATCCGACAAACGGTCCGCTGGTGTGAATCAGCGTGTTGGGATATTCGCGCAGAAGTCGGTCGTAGACAGGCTTTCGCGCCAGCGCGATGGCATTGGCTTTCGTCTCGGCGCGATAGCCCCAGCCGTCGAGAATGATGAGGACAAGCGGTCTAGGACGGGACATAAATGCGGCTTCCAATCTCTGGCTCGTAGCAAGCAAACACACACAGATGCTGTGCTGGCTTAGGGCTTCGGCGACGCCGTTTTCTCCTCGGCCCGCTTCAGCAACGCGTCGACCTCCGCCTCAATCCGCGGATACACCGCGCGCATGGTTTCCGCGGTCACCGCGGGTATCTCGTGCAGATATTTCTGCCCGCCCGGAGAGGAGAAAAAAGCCAGGAACGCCTTGATGTCGGTCTTGGTAAAGTGCCGCTGATAGACCGGGATCATGTCGCTCAGCATTTCATCCAGAGGAAAATTCTTGAGAAGTTCCTCCGACTGCCGGTCCATGCTCGCCAGCTGCGCTGCCGTGATGTCAGGATGCCGTTTCTTTATCTCATCGCGGTTCAGAGTCCGCATCTGCGCGAACACCTGTTGCATCATCTGGGCCATCTGCTCGCGGCTGGCCATGACATCGAAGAGTTTCTGGACGTCTTCCTTGGACGCCGCGTCGGGGGCGATCGAAACAGTTGTCTGCGCGCCGGCGCACAGAGAGAGAACCAGAAAAGACGCAGATAGCAAACATTTAAATCTCATAAACACTCCGCAACTAAGGATAGGGTGCTTTCAGCCTTTGTAATTCAGCGCCTTCAGCCCCAGGAACCGAGCTGACGAACCCAACTCCTGCTCGATCCGCAACAACTGGTTGTACTTCGAGATTCGGTCCGTGCGCGAAGCTGATCCGGTCTTGATCTGGCCCGCTCCGGTGGCCACAGCCAGGTCGGCGATAAACGTGTCTTCGGTTTCGCCGGAGCGATGCGAAATCACCGATGTGTAACCGTTGCGGCGCGCTAAATCGATCGCGTCGAGCGTCTCGCTGACCGTGCCGATCTGGTTCACCTTGATCAGAATCGAGTTGGCCACACCCTTGTCGATTCCTTCCTGCAGGAACTGAATGTTGGTGACGAAGATGTCGTCACCCACCAGCTGAATCTTGCCGCCGAGTTCTTTCGTCAGGTTCTGCCAGCCATCCCAGTCGCCTTCAGATAAACCATCCTCCAGCGAAACGATGGGATAGTCTTTCACCCACTTGGCCCAGAACCTGACCATGTCATCCGAAGTCTTGGCCGACTTATCTGACTTCTTGAAGACGTACTTGCCGTCCTGATAGAACTCACTAGCCGCAGGGTCGAGAGCGATCGCGATCTCTTCTCCCGGCTTGTAGCCGGCCTGCTGAATCGCTTCCAGCACCACTTCGATAGCCTCGACATTCGACTTCACCGAGGGTGCAAATCCGCCTTCATCACCCACCGCCGTGTTGTACCCGCGCTTCTTCAGCACCCCCTTGAGCGTATGAAAAACTTCCACGCCCCAGCGCAATGCTTCCGAAAATGATGGCGCGCCGACCGGCATCACCATGAATTCCTGGAAGTCGACATTGTTGTCGGCATGCGCGCCGCCGTTCAGGATGTTCATCATGGGCGTCGGCAAAGTGTTGGCGCCGGCGCCGCCCAGGTAACGGTAAAGTGGCAAGCCATATTCCGCCCCGGCCGCGCGCGCCGCCGCCATCGACACCGCCAAAATCGCATTCGCGCCCAGCCGGCTCTTGGTCTCGGTGCCGTCCAGTTCAATCATTTTCTGATCGAGCGAGCGCTGGTCCGCAGCGTCCCAGTTCGCCAGGGCGTCGGCGATCTCTCCGTTGACGTTGTCTACCGCCTTGAGCACGCCTTTGCCCATGAAACGCGCATTGTCTCCGTCGCGCAGTTCAACCGCTTCATGCTCGCCAGTGGATGCGCCGCTGGGCACAATGGCCCGTCCCACCACTCCACTCGCGACTTGTACTTCCGCTTCTACCGTAGGATTGCCGCGCGAATCCAGCACTTCGCGCCCGATGATTGCCACAATATTCGTCATGCCGCTCCTGTCCTTCCGATCGGGAATGGGTTTTGAGTCGTCGTCTACCATTAGGTACGGCGAGCTCGCGTCGAACTTCAGGCGTCGTCCGGTCAAAGAGCCGACGCCCTGATATATCTTGCCCATGTAGTGATTCGGAAACTCTTGATTATAGCGGAAGGAAGATTACGGCAACGTGACGCGGTTCACCGGGTAGTGTTTCGGCTTAGAAGAAGAAGGTCGCGGGTTGGCTCATAACAAATGGCTATCATGCGACTGAATCCGTCGGCACGGATTCAGTCGGCGCCGGTTCGCGCTGTGAGACCCGGCTCCGAATTCTCAAATGCGGCTATCTAGTTCTCGCCGCCCGATACGTTGCTTCCCCAGAGCACGTTACTGCCCCAGAGTACGTTGCTACCCCAGAGCACATTCGAACCCCAGAGCACGTTCGACCCCCACAACACATTGCTGCCCCACACAGCGTCAGAACCCCAGAGGACGTTGCTGCCCGACACGGCTGCGCTAGCTGTTGCGCCGGCTGACACTTTTGAGGTGCCGGCGACAAACTGCGAAGCCCCCCAAACCTCAGTGTAGGACCACGCGGAGGATGTGTTCCAAACCGCCGTAGGATCCGCGGTCATCGTCACCTGGTCGGTGCTCGAATTAAATGTGGTGACCGGAGACATCGCCGTGCCTTGCGCCACGGCGTTGCTGCTGAGAGCGGCTTCGGCGTCCACATATCCCGCACCGATGGTAAAGACATCGTACTGATCGGTGTATGTGATCCCAGTAGTAGGATCGGTGGTGCTGCTGTACTGCGGAAAGGTCTTATATGCCGTCAGCATCAGGCGAGCCTTCACCTGGTCCGGAGTGAGCCTCGGACTCTTCTGCAACAGATCGGCAACAACTCCGCTGACAATTCCCGTGGCCATGCTGGTTCCACTTAAAGTGAAGTAGCTGGAAGAGATTGCGCTGCTTCCGCCTTTCACGTAGTAGCTGAAAGGAACCTGGTTGCCGGGAAGCTCGTTGTAGAGCGTGGAATTCTGCGCTTCCAGCGAGGTGAGCATATTGCCGGGCGCGACGAGATCAGGCTTCACGAAGGCATCTACAACGGTGGGCCCTTTCGAGCTGTAGCTGGCAATCAGATCGTCGACTCTCGTAGGGGTGCCCATGGGCTTCATCGCGCCCACGGTGATCACATAAGGATCGTTGCCCGGCGAGGTAACGGTGGCATAACCGTCCGTGGGCTGGTATCGGCCGTTATTGCCCGCAGCCACGACCACCACAATTCCATTTTTCCAGGCCTGCTCCACCGCCTGGCACAGCGGATCGAGTTTGTAAGTTTCGTACACGGCGCGGCCCAGCGAGAGGTTGATCACACGAATGTTGTAAGTCGATTTCAAGGAGATTGCCTGGTTGATGGCAGCGATCACCAGGCTGTCCGTGCCTGCGCCATTCTCGTCGAGCACTCGCAGATTGATGATGCTTGCGCCAGGCGCGATCCCTTTGAAGGTCTTGCTGTAGGCAGGGCCGGTGGAACTGAGACCGTCTCCGGCGATCAGTCCAGCCACATGCGTGCCGTGCCCGTATTGATCCTTAGCGCTGGAGTTCCCCGGCACGAAGGACTGCTGATACACGACTCGCGAGAGCGGAAGAATACCCAGATTCAGGTCCGGATGATTGTTCACGCCGCTGTCGATCAGCGCCACGCCAACGCCGGTCCCCACATAGTTCGACTGCCACGCGAAGGGCGCATTCACGGCATAGGCCGCGTTGCTGAGCGATGACGCCAGGGGCCGGTCGGAACTGATGTAGACGATGTTCGACTGATTGGAGAGACTCTGGATGCCGTTGCCGTCGAGCTGAGCCACAATGCCGTTGATCAGCGGCAACTCTCCCACAATCTTGCCTCCGAGATTCAAAACGTCGTTCACCAGGCAACCCACCAGGCCAAGCAGCCCGCTGCAAGTCACCTGCGTTCCAGGCGCATACTGCACGATGACTTGCACCGGCTGAGTTCCCGTATAGTCTTGCAATTCAGGCGACAGTTTCGGGTTCTGGGCATAGGCCAAGGTTCCCGTCACGATCAGCAATAGCACAAAAAGTCTTTTCATATGCCCTCAGGGGCGGCGATGCGGCCGCCCATCGGGGGGAGAATTCCACAGGTAGAAGTGCAGGCCTATGGCCAAAGCGGCCGGGGATCATCGTTCCAAATCAATGAGTTAGCGGAGCTGTGATGGCGGTCTGCGGGACAGCTTGTCCCCGGGCTCAGTGGCGAGGACAACTTGTCCCATAGAGCCAGAAAAGTTGCATCCTCGACGGTGTTTTTGCCCTTAGAGATGAGCGCCATAGAATCACACAAAACACCACACAACTCACTGACCGGATTGAAGAACACTGTGGTAACCAGTGGAACCAGTTTTGGGCGGACATTGACCCGTACTTCGGCAAGAATCTAAAGGGACCCCCCAAAATGTCATGGGCACGTCAAATTGGCGCGCGTGCGTTTATCGCCGGAATGGCGCTCGCAGCCCTCGGCTGCCTGGCGTTCGCGTTTCTTCACTGGCGGTCCACCGACCCGGTTAAGTTCGCCTGCTACCTGGTCGCAGCTCTGCTGGCCTCGTCCTTCAAAGTAACTCTGCCCGGCATCGAAGGCACGCTTTCGATGAACTTCCTTTTCACGCTGATCGGCATTCTGGAAATGAGTTTGCCGGAGACCTTGCTGATTGGTCTGGTCAGCACCCTGGCGCAGTTCTATTGGCGCCCAGCGCGGAAGTCGAAGCCGGTACAACTCGTGTTCAATTTATCCCACGTTACGGTTTGCAGCGCGGCTGCCTACGGCGCATACCAGCTCGTTTCCATCCATGTTTTGCACGGTCCCGGACCGCTCGCCTTGCTGGTGGCCGCAATCACGATCTTCCTCTTCGGCACCACAGCGATGTCAATCATCATCGGCCTCACGGAAGCGAAGCCGGTGCCGAAGGTCTGGAGGGAAAGTTATCTCTGGTTATTTCCTTACTACCTGGTCGGAGCAGCCATCGCCGGCTTAGTCAGCTTCCTGAACCGGCACATCGGATGGCAGGCTTCCCTCCTGGTTCTGCCACCGATCTACCTGTTGTACCGCTCCTATCGCCTGTACCTGGCGAAGCTGGACGCGGAAAAGCAGCACGCGGAAAAAGTTTCCAACCTCCATTTGCGAACCATCGAAGCTCTCGCCCTGGCCATCGAGGCCAAGGATCAAACCACCGGCGAGCACCTGCAACGAGTCCGCATCTATGCCATGGAACTCGGGCGGGAACTGGGTTTGACCGAAGATGAGACCGAGGCTCTGCGGGCCGCAGCGGTTCTTCATGACATCGGGAAGCTTGCCGTTCCCGAACGCATCATCTCCAAGCCGGGCAAGCTGACGCCGGAAGAATTCGACAAGATGAAAATCCATCCCACGGTGGGAGCGGAGATTCTCGAGCAGGTCGACTTCCCCTATCCAGTCGTGCCCATCGTCCGCGCGCATCACGAAAAATGGGACGGCAGCGGCTACCCTAACGGCCTGGCCGGAGAGGCGATTCCAATCGGAGCCCGCATCCTTTCGGCTGTCGACTGCCTGGACGCCCTCGCCTCAGACCGCCAGTACCGCAGAGCCCTGCCGCTCGATGAAGCCATGGCCAAGGTCGCTTCCGAAGCCGGATCCGCCTTCGATCCGCGAGTGGTCGCAATTCTGCAGCGTCGCTATGTCGAGTGGGAAAAGTTCGCGCGCCTGCAGCCCCTGCAAGTGCCGCCGAAACTTTCAACCGATATCAAGGTCGAGCGCGGCCTCGCCCCCGCCGCAGGCTTCGCCGACTCTACCGAAGCGCCTCGAGCCACGGTGCCGCCAGCGGGCACTGCGGAACGTCTCGCCGCGGCGCGCCTGCAGGCAAAGAATCTGACCGAACTCGGCCGCGGACTCGGCGGGTCGCTTACTCTCGACGACACCCTTTCGTTGCTTTCGGCGCGGCTGAAACATCTGGTGCCTCATGACTCGATGGCGGTTTATCTTCACAAGAACAATCTGCTGGCTGCGGAGTTTGTCAGCGGCGAGAACTCTCGCCTGTTTTCCTCTTTGCGAATTCCGCTGGGGGAAGGTTTGTCGGGCTGGGTAGCCCAAAACCACAAGCCCATCCTGAACGGCAATCCATCGGTGGAACCGGGATACCTCAACAACCCCATGCAATACAGCACTCTGCGCTCGGCTCTGGCAGTGCCGCTCGAAGGCAGCGCCGGCGTTGTCGCCGTGCTGGCCCTCTACCGTGCCCGTCCGGACGCCTTCACCAGAGATGACCTTCAAGTGCTGGAAGTACTATCCTCAAGCCTTGGGACCGTCATCGAACAAGCCACCACCCTTAAGGCTGCAGGCACCGCCGCTGGCGCCGACTGATCGAGTCGCCTTCCCTGATTCCATCGCTGTCTCGCATCAGAACGCGCGCACCCTTATCTTCTATGGTTCTCCTACTGGGCCCGCGTATTGTCCCCGGCTATCTGCCTGGTCTAGAGTCAGAACAACAATCGGAAGATTTATGGGTTGGAATACCGAGGAGGAGTTATGAAGAAGTGGATAGTTCTGCCCTGCGCGCTGCTGGCATGCGCCTGCATGAACATGAATACGATGGCTGCGGCACAGGCCGCGGCGCCGGTGCCCGCCGGCACCGCCTTGATGGTGAGGCTCGAGACAACCCTCGCGACTTTTAGCAATAAGGCTGGCGACCCCTTCCAGGCGCGCTTGACCCAGGCCGTAGTGCTCAACGGCAAGACACTGATTCCCGCCGGAACCATGGTCGAAGGCCGCGTAACCAAAGTGGACGAACCGCGTCGCATCGCAGGCAAGCCGACCATCGGAATTCTGCCCGAGGCCATCGTCCTGCCGACCGGCGAACGCTTCTTTCTCGATGCCACGCTGGTTGACACCAACGCCGGCGGCGGCACGGATGTAAACCAGGAAGGCGAGTTCAAGGGATCGGGTCACGACCGCCGCGACCAGCTAGAAACCGGCGGCGGAACGGCGGGTGGCATGCTGATTGGCGGCCTGATCGGCGGTCCTCCGGGAATCCTAATCGGCGGAGCGGTAGGCGCAGGCTCAACCGGCGTTCACTGGCTCACGAAACATCGCTCAGCTACGTTGATGGCAGGCACCCAACTCACACTCGAACTCAACCGTCCGCTGGCAATGACCACGGCAGTGGCCAGCGCGGGACAGTAGAGCAGCTAGCCGAATAGAGGATTTCAAGAGAAGATTAAACAGCTTTTGATTCTCCGCCCTTAGGTGGTCCTGGCGCCAGTCACACCGCTGCCAACTCTTCCTCGCTCACCAACTGCAGATCGATCCATCCCTCAACCGGCAGCGCATCCACAGGCAGACGATTCTGCCAGAGGCTGAAGCGCAGCCGGAGCCGGCTCGTCGGTGCGATCGCTGCGCCGCCCGGTTTACGCTCGCCAGCTGTGTCAGGGTTTGAGCCGGGCACCGCAAGCAGCCAACACAACGGCAACCGGAATTCGAAGTTCCGTATCAGAGCCGCCTTCGCGACCTCTTCATTCTGGTTTGCAGAAACCCCGGAGGCGACACCCGAGTCCGCTGACGAAGATCCCTCCAACCCATCCACCTTCCATCCCGTAAGCTTGCGGTCTTGTACGCTGGCATCGAGCCTCAACGTGCGCCGCGGACGCGCTTCTCCATTTGCCCACGACTCCAGGTTCACCACCAGATCAAACTCCATATCTGGAACCGCTCCAGCAAAGTCCAATCGCCCGTAGACAAACGTGCTGTCGATCCCGGCATAAACAGAATCCAGCAGGAACTGTTTCCCGTGCATCGCCCCCGCGCGCTGATCGGCTGTATAAATAGCCGCTCCCATCCACTCGAAGTAGCGAATCTTGTCGCCCGTGACGCGGGGATGAATGTAGTGAGTCTGCGGCGTAAATGCCGGCCGCACTTCGCCGCCCGTGATGGGCTGGGCCAGGTAGTCCGGCGGAGCCGCTCCCAAGGCTTGATAAACGTTCGAAAGATGTTTGCGGTAAAGCTCGTCAAAATCGCGATCGTTCGCTGAGTGGTGCTCCGGTCCGTACCACCAGTTCCAGTCGCTGCCCTCTGCTATCAGGATTTCCTCGAAAGCCAGCTTTCGCTGAGCCTCGCTGGCCTGCGCCGCATGCACAGCATAAAATTCGCGCGCGTGATGCAGGTAGTCCCAGGCGCGGTTGTCCTCGGGAGCGCCAATCCAGACATCGAAGTTCGCGTTGATCCACGAACCCGGAACCAGAGAGGGCAAGGGCGAAATATTTCGATGGCGGGCAATCGCCTCCGAAACCGTAACCGCTTCCACACCCGCCTCGTGTTGCAGCGCATCGTAGAAGCGCCGCAGAAATTCCCGCCCTGATTTCGGATAATATTCCCAGGCATTTTCGCCATCGAGAATCACCGACACCACGGCGTCACGACCCTGCGCCAGCACCGGCTGAGCCGCCTCTTTAATGTTGTGCAGCAGATGCCCGGCAGCCTCCCCGGGATCCATCCCCGAGTAGACAAAGCCGATCAGATCCGAAATTGTGTGGTCGCGGAAGACCATGTGCATCTCGGTATTGCCATTCTCATAGCGGTGAACGTTGTAAAGCCGTTCCGCCAGGTGCGCGGGCAAGCGGCCGTTGCCATCTCGCGCGAAGAACACGCCTGTGCTGCGGCCGAGTACGCCTTCGTCCGTGGCCATCCACTTCACGCCGAGACTGTGCGCAATCGCAAGGGTCTCTTCCGAAACGCTGCCCTCCGACGGCCACACGCCCTGCGGACGCAAACCGAACACTTGCTGGTGAAGGTCAAGGGCGCGCACCAGTTGTTCGCGCGCGTCCTCAGGATGACGAAACCGGTTCTGCGGCAAAGCCAGCCCCGGCGAAGAAACCGCACCCGCGTTGGTGTCGCAGACCAGAGGAAGTATCGGATGATAGAACGGCGTCGCTGAGATCTCGATCGATCCTTTCTTCGCCGCGTCGGCATAAGCCGGCAGAACTTTGCCGAGCAGTTCCCGCTCGCGCTTGATTACAAAAGCCTGATCTTCAAGCGAGTAGTTGCGCTCTTTCCTGATCAGCTCCGCAATGTCTTTGTCTTCCAGAAAAAATTCGTCGAACCATGCAATCTGCGACAGCACTTGCAGGTCGGTGAAGTACCGCGGTTCAAAATACTTCTCCGCCTTTTCGGGCACATACCCGTGCTCGCGGAACTGCTCCCGCAGTTCCCAGTAGCGCGGATATCGCCCAATCACGTTCGCCGGGTTCGCCTGAAAAAGATACTGCAAAGCAAAGTGCCGCTCCTTCAGCGTCAAGTCCTTTGCCGGCTTCGCCGCCACAGTCAGAAACGGATCCTGCGCCGTCCCGGCAACATAATCCTGAATCTGCGTAATCAGCGACGGCACCAGATTGAAGTTCTGGTGAACATTAGGAAACTCGTCCAGCAGCTTCACCATGCCGTAATAGTCTTTCAGCGCATGCAGGCGCACCCAGGGCAGGCGATATTCGCCGGTGACCAGATCCTTGTAGAAAGGCTGGTGCTGATGCCAGAGAAAAATCAGACGCAGGGCAGGCATGGCTGGAAAACAAAGTCTAGCATGCGGGATTCGGTCTGCCCGGGAGGTCTTTCCGGTACACTAGAAACTCGGAAATGCCCGAAACTCCCACTCCCGCCGCTACTGCCCCTGTAACGCTGCTCTCCGATCAGGATCTTTACCTCTTCAACGAAGGCAGCAACTATCGCATGCAGCAGACCATGGGCGCGCACCTGATTTCGCGCAAGGCACTCGACGGCGCCGTTTTCAGCGTATGGGCGCCGAATGCCCGCGAGGTTTCGGTGATCGGCAGCTTTAACAACTGGCATCCAACCGCCAACGTACTCGTGCCGCGTGGTGGCTCGGGCATTTGGGAAGGCTTCATCCCCGGCGTGACCAAGGGCGCGCTCTACAAATTTCACATTGAGTCGCGAAGTCACAGCTACCAGGTCGACAAAGCCGACCCCCTCGGCATCTTGCACGAAAAGCCGCCACGCACCGCTTCCGTAGTGTGGGATCTCGACTACCAGTGGGGTGACCGCGACTGGATGGAGAAGCGCGCCGCCCGCAACTCCTTGCGCGCACCGCAATCCATCTATGAAGTTCATCTCGGCTCCTGGATGCGCGTTCCCGAGGAACACAATCGTCCGCTAACCTATCGCGAGACCGCGCCGCGTCTCGCCGAGTATGTCACTCGCATGGGCTTTACTCACGTCGAATTCCTGCCAGTGATGGAGCATCCCTTCTACGGTTCCTGGGGATACCAGACCACCGGCTATTTCGCCCCGACATCGCGCTACGGCACGCCGCAGGATTTCATGTACCTGGTCGATTACCTGCACCAGCATGGCATCGCCGTAATCCTCGACTGGGTGCCCTCGCACTTCCCTTCCGACGCCCACGGCCTGTCGTATTTCGACGGCACGCATCTGTACGAGCACGCTGATTCGCGGCAGGGTTTTCATCCCGACTGGAAGACGTACATCTTCAACTACGGACGCACCGAAGTGCGCAGCTTCCTGATGTCGAGCGCGATGTTCTGGCTCGACAAATACCACATCGACGGATTGCGCGTAGACGCGGTCGCCTCCATGCTCTATCTCGATTACTCGCGCAAGCAGGGTGAGTGGATTCCCAACAAGTTCGGCGGTCGCGAGAACCTGGAGGTCATCGAATTTCTCCGCCGCTTCAATCAGGAAGCTTACAAAGAGCATCCTGACATTCAGACCATCGCGGAAGAGTCCACATCCTGGCCCATGGTTTCGCGCCCGGTTTATCTCGGCGGCCTCGGCTTCGGCCTGAAGTGGGATATGGGATGGATGCACGACACGCTCGAGTATTTCAAGCAAGATCCCATTCATCGCAAGTATCACCACAGCAAGCTCACTTTCCGCATGCTGTATTCATTTCAGGAAAACTTCGTGTTGCCGCTGTCGCACGATGAGGTAGTGCACGGCAAGGGATCACTGATCGGCAAGATGCCCGGCAACGAGAAGGATCGCTTTTCCAATCTGCGGCTGTTGTTCGCTTACATGTATGCCCAGCCGGGAAAGAAGTTACTCTTCATGGGCGACGAGTTTGGCCAGGTTCGCGAATGGGCGCACGACACTAGCCTGGAGTGGGACGTGCTTCGCTATCCCGTTCACAGCGGTTTGCAGAACTGGGTGGGACAACTGAACCGGGTTTATCGCAGCGAACCAGCCCTGCACCTGCTCGACACGAATCCGGCGGGCTTCGAGTGGGTCGATTGCAATGACAATCTCACCAGCACCATTTCGCTGCTGCGTAAGAGTGAATCTCCCAAAGACACGGTTCTCATAGTCTGTAACTTCACGCCGATCGTCCGTGTGGGCTATCGCGTGGGCATTCCCGAAGGCGGCTATTGGCGCGAGGTTCTGAACAGCGACGCTTTGGAATACGGCGGCACGGGAGTTGGGAATCTAGGCGGAGTGAACGCCGAGGACGAACCGGCCCACGGCCGTCCGCACTCGCTGAAACTCACGCTGCCGCCGCTGGGGGCACTGTTTTTGAAGAGAGACTAAGCACGATCACGATCACAATAAAGAGCGATTCAATGAGTGTAAGGTGGATTTTTCAACGGCTACCGCACCGCGCTAAGTCTGGAATTGGACCATGCTGATAGCCGATGGACTGAGTGCCTTTGGCGGCGCACTCCCGTGGATACTCACGGTCATTGCGGCCATTTTTCTGGTGGGCGTGGCAACTGGTAGCGTTTTCGCCTACCGGTCTATGCGGCGAAAGAGAAAGCCATGAACACCCGGATATTCATGTTCCCTGCAGTCATTTTTCCGGCGGGCGTCGCGCTCGGTGGCGTTTTCACCTGCATTCGGGTACTCGTGTTCCTCGCGGTCATTTTTCTGGCGGGCGCAGCAGTTGGTGGCGTTTTCACCTACTGGTCGATGCGGCGAAAGAAGACGCCATGAATATCCGCGAAGCTTCGCCAATTCAAGACCGACGAAGAGGGGGCTATTTATCTTCCATGGCTTCGCGCACGCTTGCCGGCTATCGCAGGGGCGTTCCAGAACATGGCCATTGGCGCGAGGTGCTGAACAGCGACGTTCTGGAATACGGGTGGGTTATCGATATTACTTAGTGATTCCGACGGATTGACCATTCCGTGCACCAGTGGTGTCTACTTTAGGCATGTGCAAGAAGATCGTGCGCAGCCTGGCATGGTTCTTAGCGGCAGTGTTGACATCGATCCTCTTGCTTGCCGCAGCAATTCGCGTTGACCAATATGTGCTCCGTTACCGCGCCGAGCGCCTGCAGTCTGATATTCGCTCACTCGAATTGCGAAAAAGCACATTCGCCGACGCCCGGCGACTGGAAGATCGCTGGTTCGATAACACGAAAGAAAAGGTCTGCCGGCCATCTTGGTGCGATCTGGACATATCCCTGAACAACACAAGCGCGCGGCACCTCGAGTTTCTCTTGAATCACCTTGCAGTTCGCGCCATCTATCACAGTCTCGGCGGGCGCGTCGCGGGCGCATATGCGTTCATTCAAGTTCGAGACAACATCGTATGGGGAAAGTACATAGGCCTGGGGATCGAGACCTTGGATACGGAGCCGGACGGTAGACGCGTTGAATATGAACTGGGGGGCAGCATCGGGACTGATTCTCCCCCGTGGGTACGGACCCGACATCCCGAATATCAAATCGGCAGGCCGAGCGCATGCACGAGCTGCGTGGACGGATGGGTCAAACTGACTCCGTTTGCCGACCCGCGAGATGTTTTGCGCCTCACCGACCTCAACTTCACCTGCATCACCCGCTGGCGGCGGCCTTGCACTGAACAAGCGGACATTCTTCCCACGGCTTGGAAAGAACTACGGGCCGAAATAGCGGAAGGCGCGGAGGATGATCCAAACCCCTGCACACCTGCGATCATTCGAAGCCTCAGCCGCCAGACCCACCGCTTAGAACTTCAGAAAGTCATCAAACTAAAACCTGACCCCAATTTACCCCTGATGACAGTTCGCCGACCACCAGGAAGTATCCCTCAACGTCCTTATCAGTGGCAGGAGTTCGACCTCCCTGCGGACCTTACAGGCCTGGGTGTCGTTCACCTAGGCGAACAGTTTCTGATGTTCGACAATGGCGCGTGTAGGGCGGTTCCGGCCACAGAGGAAAACTTGAAGGCCGCACGATTGGGTGCAGCCGAAGGGTGGATAAGCCCGGCGCACCCGCTGGACCTGCCGTTTGGAAAACCGAGTCCGCCTGAATTTGACGTTCACTAGACTCGCGGATCTGCCTGCCTTGCCGAAGCACGGCGACAGCGGCCGCTCGGCAGAAGGATCAAATGATGTTCCGCGAAGAGAGAACCGAATCGACTTGACTCCTCCGACCGGCCTTCTAGGGAAGGTGTTAGCACTCAAAACCCGCATCGTGCGCTCCCTAGATTTTTCCACACCTCCTGTGTGACATCTGACCTTGTGCGGTAATCGAAATCGCGTAATCATGGTCGAGGCCGTGACGGTCGGGTGAACCCGCGTCGTCACGCCTCTAAGTCCTTTCTTTCACGGATTTTAGTATCTAAGTTCTTTGACATCCGGATTTTACGGAGAATTTCCTGCTAACGTGATGATTCCAGTGAGGGGAGGGGGGAGGGGGATACCCCGATTCTGTCCCGAAACGCACGCAAACGAACCCCAAATCCACCAGCCTCGTTGGAATTTATTTTGACAAGAAATCCACAAGGGACTCGGGAGTAGCTACTAGGGACCAGGGACCAGAGAGGTCGACCTTCAACCCGTTCCCAAACTTCCGCTGGAACATTAGGCACCGTTTCCAGCGCCAAGATAAAGCCGGCCCCCAGAACTGGCCCCTGACCCCTAGCCTCTGACCCCTGCCGTCCGACCCCATGCTATCCTGCCCTCAGCAAACGCGGCCCCGATGCGGATTCTTACCCGCTACATTCTTCGCGAAGTAACCTCGCACGCCCTCATCGGCGCCGCGATCTTCACCTTCGTGTTATTCACCCGCGATCTGGGACACATCCTCGAACTCGTAGTTCGCGCCAGCGCGCCGCTGCCAAGCGTTGCCGAGATCTTCTTCTATACCGTGCCGTTCGCGCTCACCTACACCATCCCCATGAGCGTGCTGGTCGGGATTCTCATTGGACTGAGCCGGCTCGCCGCCGACAGCGAGATCACCGCCATGCGAGCCAGCGGCATGGGCGTTTGGAGCTTCGGGCGAATACTCGCCATCTTTATCGCCGGAGCCTGGCTGCTCGCCTTGCTGAACGGGCTTTATCTGGCCCCATGGTCACTGGCCTCGCTGGCGCATCTGGAGGATCAACTCAAAGGCGCGCAGGCTTCGTATGAAGTGCAACCGCGCGTGTTTTATGAAGGATTTCCCAAGCTCGTGCTCTACGTGCAGGACGTACACAGCGCGCAAGGAGGCGCAGTTTGGAACGGAGTTTTTCTCGCCGATATTTCCGATCCGTCGAATCCCAGCATCACGCTGGCCCGCGAAGGCATCCTCGTCCCCGAAGGCGAGGATCGGCTGCACTTGCATCTCAAGAACGGTTCCACGCACGAAACCGATCCCGCGAAGCTCGATCATTATCAGATCTCGACCTTCCAGCAAACTGACATCCCGATCGAACTGGCTTCCTCAGAAAATAAAGCGGACGAACAAACTCCGGTCAAGGCCATCAGCACCTCCGCCTTGCGTGACCACGCAGCCAGCGTCGACCCTGTATCGGCGCGCGTATACCTCATCGAATTTCATAATCGGTTCGCCCTGCCAACTGCGTGTCTGGTGCTCGCGATGGTCGGCATTCCGCTGGGACTTTCATCGAAGAAGAGCGGCAAGTCAGGCGGTTTCGTGCTGACGATCGCGCTGGTCTTCGTCTACTACTTTATTTCTGTGATTGGAGTTTCGCTGGCCAAGCAAGGCAGAGTAAGCCCGCTGTTCGGAGCCTGGCTCGCCAACATCGTATTCTTCGCCGCGGCACTGTTCCTGCTGTGGCAAGCCGAGCGCAGGCCGTTGTCCTTGCCCGTAATCCGCCTGCCATGGAAGCGAAATGAAGCTCCGGCGAACATCCCCGCAGTTGAACGCAGACACAGGCGCCGAGAGACTGCCAATGCTTTCGAGCGCGCTTCCAACCGGCGGCGAGTTTTCAGTGCCAGCTTCCCTACTCTGCTTGATGACTATGTGCTGCGCGATTTCTTCCTCTACCTCGGGATGATCGTGGCAGCGTTTCTGGTCCTCCTGCTGGTGTTCACGCTGTTCGAGTTGCTGGGAGATATTCTGCGCAATCAGACGCCGGCGATCGTAGTCGTGGAGTATCTACTCAACGTTTCTCCCTACCTGCTGTACAGCGTCGCACCTCTCATCATGCTCCTGGCAGTGCTGATCACTTTCGGGTTGATGAACCGCTCCAATGAGATCACTGCCATCAAGGCGACCGGAACCAGCGTGTACCGCATCGTCATGCCAGTGCTGGCCGCGGCCGCGGTGCTCTCAGCCGGATTGTTCTTTGCCGACCAGTTCTACTTGCCTCACACCAACAAGCGGCAGGAAGCGCTGCATAACCAGATCAAGGGCAAGCCGCCGCAAACCTACCTGCGTCCCGACCGGCGCTGGATTTTCGGCCAGCACAATGACATCTACTACTACCAGTTCTTCGATGCCGACCGCAATCAGTTCGCGAACCTCACCATCTTTCGAATCGATCCTGCCAACTTCACCATTACGCAGCGCATCCATGCCGAGCGCGCCCATTGGGCCGACAACCTGGGCCGCTGGATTTTTGAGCAAGGTTGGCAGCGAACTTTGAACGTCGCCGCAATTGCCGGATACCGAACTTTCGACGTGTCCACTTTTCCCGAGCTTAGCGAGCAGCCGTCATATTTCAAGAAGGAGGTGAAACAGTATTCCGAGATGAACTATGAGGAACTGCGCCGCTACATCCGGGATCTCCAACAAAGCGGCTTCGATGTGGTAAGGCTTCGGGTGCAGCTGAACCAGAAGCTCTCCTACCCGTTGATCACGTTCATCATGGCTGGACTTGCGGTTCCGTTTTCCTTGTCGGCATCCAAGAAAGGAGCTGTCACGGGAGTTGCCGTGGCTGTCGGGATCGCAGTGGTTTACACGGTCGTGTCGCGATTGTCTGAAGCGATGGGTGACATCAGTCTGTTGCCCGCGGCACTGGCCGCGTGGTCGCCGGACCTCATCTTCGCTCTGGTGGGCGCTTACCTAATTCTGAAAATTCCAACCTAGTCCGGCAATCGAATCCTCTGCAAACCAGCCCGCAGACAAATCACGCCGTTTCGGAAAATTACTTCACCGCCACTCCCGCCGGATAATTGAACGTTTGAATCACCGGCAGCGGATCCAAGTTTCCATTCTGCAGGTTGATGGCGTATTCCGACATCGTCCCCGGATTCTTGTTGGCCACGAACACAAAACTGTCGTCACCGCGGATCGCAATCGAATTGGCTCCACTGCTGGCGGAGACAGACGGCGGCGTCAGGGGCGTCAACGAGCCGGTGGCCGTGCTTACCCTGAACTGCGAAACCAGGCCTGATCCGGTATCCACCACGTACAAGTAGTTGCCGTACGCATCCATCGACAAAGGCCCGGGACCTTCGCCGGGGGAAACGGGAAAGGGCGAACCCTTAATCGGAAGCGCTCTGAAGTCTGGAGCTGGACCCGGGCAGTTTGGCAGCGAGACGGTGCTGCAGATCGTGTAAGCGCTGACCGTATTGGAAGTGGCCGCGTTCGAAAGGCCGTTCGACACGTAGACAAACCGGTTGCAGGGATCGACCGTTACGCCGTCGGGCATATAACCGGTCGGAATTCCAACCTGATTATCAGCTTCAGTCAGAGTTAGCGCGCCACTCGACGACACCGAGTAATTCAACAAAATGTTGTTAATCGAATCTGGTACGTACAGGTTCTCCGTCGTCGGAGGTGCGATCCCGGAACAGTAAGCATATTGCGGAGGGTAGATGGTCGGGGTAACAGCCAGGGCCAGCGGGCTAGAGCATGCCACCTGATTCGTGCACGGTTCCGGCGGGTTCACGTTGGCGCCGTTTACGGGAAGCACAAAAGGCGAACCCGCGACCTCGCTCAAAGTGCCATTGCTGACAGAGAACACTGAGATTGAGCCCGGCACCGGATTCCCGGAACCATCGCTTGTCGAGTTGTTGGCCACGAAGAGAAGCTTGCCTGCGGAATCGATCCTCAGGGCCACTGGAGTGACCGGGACCGATTCCACCGTGGGTTGCCCGCCGACTAAAACGGTCACACTCGCGCTGTTCAGCGTGTATGTCGTGGCGCTTCCCAGCTTGCCGTCGGAAGCTATGGGAAACGCCGCAATCCCTGTGACACTGCCGCCGGGCACTGCCGGATTCTCGGTGACGATCACATAAGCGTTTGCCCCTGCGGGATCAAGAACCACAGCCGTTGGCAACCCCGGGGTCGGAGGACCGTTGACGTTGTTAATCTCGGTCGTGGAACCGTTCGACAGGTCGAGGCTGAACGTTTCCATCACCGGCCCGTTCAGCTGGTTATTCACCAGCGGGCCCCCACCCTGGCTGGGAATCACCACCAGACCATTGTCGTTCGAGGAGTACTTGGCGTTGCAGGCCATCAGGAAGCCGATTGATACCAGAGCCAGAATCGCCACCATCCAGGCAAACCTTGTCCACATTCTTCGGTTTATCTCCTATGAGCTCTTAATTTATTCCCCGGCCACACAAACCGGGCGTGAACCCTATTTGAAGGCGTGAATTGCCATTCATTTATGTATCAGGAATGCGTGGGAAGAGCAAACCCCCGGAGCTATTGGAACCGCAGACGGGGCGTCGAGTTGCCTGGAAAGCAGTGGCCAGTGATCAGTGGTCAGTTTATTCCCTTTGGCCACTGGCTACTGGCCACTGATCACTGGCCACTGCGGTTAGAGCTTCTTCGGCGCTGGCATCCGCAGGCATCAGGGGCAGGTGAATCTCGACCATCAGTCCGCCCTCGGCCCGGTTCGTGGCGGCGACGCGCCCGCTGTGGAAGCGCACTGCGCGCTCCGTAATGGCCAGGCCCAGGCCGACGCCGCCGGTCTGCCGGCCTCGAGCATCGTCCAGGCGGTAAAACGGCTGGAACAATTTTTCCAGCGCATCGGGAGGCACACCGGAGCCGCAATCGGTGACCCGCACCACCGCTTCCGCGCCACCAGCAATCCCAGTCTTCTCCAGTCCAGTCTTCTCCAGCCCGGTCTTCTCCAAATGGATATCAACCGTGGTGCCTTCGTGAGTGTAGCGGATGGCGTTGCGCACAACATTTTCGATGGCGCTGTGCAGCAGCGACGCATCTCCGCGCACTGCCCAGATCCCCTCAGGGATTTCGCTGCGCACGTGGCAACCCCGCGCCTGGGCCTCGAACTCGGCATCTTCGGCGACGTTGAGAACTACCTCGTCCAGCAAAATCGGCGTGGTGGGCACATGTTGCTCGCCATCTTCGAGCCGGGCCAGAGTGAGCAGGCGGCCGATGAGTTCGTTGAGGCGGCTGGCTTCCAGTTCAATGCGCTCCAGCATGGCCGCTGTTTCCGGCCCGGATCGCTGCCGCGCCAGTCCCAAAGCTACATTCAGCCGCGCCAGCGGTGAGCGCAGTTCATGCGAGATGTCGTTGAGCAGGCGGGATTGCGCTTTGACCAGATTTTCCAACCGTTCCGCCATGCCGTCAAAATCCCGCATCAAGCCCGCAACCTCGTCGCGTCTTGTGACATTGGGAGCGCCGGCCCGGGCGGTGAGATCGCCGGCGGCGAGTTGACGCGTGGCTGCACGCAAACGCACGATTGGCATGGTCAGGAACCACGCCAGCAGGTAGCAGACGAGTCCCGATGAGATGACTGCGATGATCAGACCAGGAATGGGCAATCCCCGCGGACCGAGAAACAGGCGTGGCCCCGGCGGAGGAGACAGCACGAGCGTGTAACGATGCAATCCGTCAGAGGAAGCGCGCGAATCGCGCAACACCGGAGGAGGGGAGGGAAAAATAAAGCCTTCGTGCGGCACCCGCGGCCCTCCCTTGGCCACACGCAGCGCCCATTCGGGCGCGCCTCGATGCAAAATCTCCTCCATGTTTTCATTGAATAGAAAGACGCGGACGTGCTGCGTCTTTTCCAGATTGTCGAAATATTCGCCCAACCCCGCCGTGCCTTTCTGTTCGTAGGCATTCACAGAGTCGTTCATCGCGGTCGCGAGAAGACCTTCCCAACTTGAGGTCCTCGGACGAAACGCCAGCGTGACCAGGATCGCCAGCACGAGAAACAAGGCAAAAGCGATCCAGAAGGAAAGAAAAATCTTGAGGAACAGACTTTTCATGAGGTCTTCACCTTTTCCCCAACCTTCTCCCGCGGACGGGCGAAGATGTAGCCTACTCCGCGGATGGTCTTTATATGTTCATCGGCGTCGGTGTCGCCGAGCTTCTTGCGGACCTTGCTGACGTGCATGTCGATGCTGCGGTCGAAGGGTGAGAATTTACGGCTCAAGACGGCGTTGACCAGGCGCTCGCGGGGCACGACGCGTCCAGCCTCGCGCAGCAGCACTTCCAGCAGATTGAACTCGACCGAGGTGAGGTCGACGGGTTCGCCGTCGCGGCGCACGCTGCGCGTGGCGGGATCGAGTTCGATTTCCCCGACGCGGACGATATCGGGAGCAGACGGGGCTGATTTGTCGCTGCGCGTGCGGCGCAGAATGGCTCGAATGCGCGCCACCAGCTCCCGCGGATTAAAAGGCTTGGGCAGATAATCGTCGGCGCCGATCTCGAGGCCGACAATACGGTCGACATCTTCGCCACGGGCGGTGAGCAAAAGCACGGGCAGGCGGGAGGTGGCGCGGATCCGACGCAGCACCTCGAAACCGTTGATGCCGGGCAACATCACATCCAGCACCACGAGCAGATAGCCGCCGGCAGTGGCGCGCTGCAGCCCGTTCTCGCCATCATGCACGAATTCGACTACGAATCCCTCGGCCTGCAGGTATTCGCCCACCAGGGTACACAGTTCGACATCATCGTCGATAACGAGAATGCGTTCCATCTTGGCAGTTTTCATTGTGCACCACATCGCGGCTGGCAGCGGTAAAGAATTGTCAAACCCTTACACACTAACCCTGTTGTTGAGCCGGACGTTGCCGCCTTTGACAAAACTTTACTCGCATTGACTGACTTTTTACCACTTTTCCCCGCGAAGCGTGTTTGTATAACTGTACCCAAGAACCCCAGGCTGCTCAGGCGCGAGTACGAAGATGGAGCCGGGGTTGAAGGAGCAAAAACCTTTATGAAGACGATTCGTTTTCGGTTGTTGATAGCCGCACTCGTGGTGACGATGGGAGCCGCCATCGCAAAGTCGCAGACGGCCGATGCACCGCCCATGCATGGCCGTGCCTTTGGCATGCGAGGGCCTATGGGCTTCTTCTCCAGAGAACTTGATCTGACGGATGCCCAGCGCACGCAGATGAAGGCCGTTCTGCAGAAAGAGCACGCCGCGATGAAGCCGCAGATGCAGCAGCTTCACCTGATGCAGCAACAGCTGAAGCAATATGAAGAAGGCACCTATGACGAAGCCAAGGTGCAGGCCTTGGTCGCGCAGCAGGCGCAGACGCTGGTGCAACTGAAGGTGCAGGAAACGCGCATCCATAACGAGCTATTTCAGTTGCTTACTCCTGATCAGCAGGCCAAGATGCAGCAGTTCGAGGCCACTCGGGAAGCGCGCATGCAGCAACGCATGCAGAACTCTGCCGCCGCTCCGCAGGAGTAAGGCGTCGGGTTGTGCGCGGTGGTTTGTAGCTTGAGTTTGCTGACGGCGGACCGAGGTCAGGCTCTCGGCCGGACCTCGGTCCGCTGCAGCGAGGAGTGATGTCATGGATATGGCTCAGGCATTCATCTTTTACGCGGAATGGATCTTCTTCGTCGCGTGGGGAGCGCTGCTTACGGCGGTCAGCGTTGTTGCTTTCAGAAGCGACCTGGCTCCGATCGCACAGCGTGCAACGGCCGAGAAAGACCGCCGTTAGCTTTCCTTCTTCTGCGCCTGGACTTGGGCGTTGGGCTTCCGGTGAGCGGAGGGCTTAGGGCATGAGACTTGGCACCTAAGAACTCTTACTTGGCGAACCTGCCTTCGGAATCTGCCTTCCAAAACTTGCACCCCAGCCTGCTAGAATTTCATCTAGACGACCTGAATGATTCCCAAGAGTATGCGTCCGCTCCTGCCCTACCTCAAGCGTTACCGCTGGGGCTTTGTGGCGGGCGTTGTCTGTATTTTTCTCAGCAATGGCGCCTGGATCCTGCTGCCGCAAGTGATCCGGCACGCGATCGACGATCTCAACACCGGGGTTACTTCCGCGAAGTTGTTGCACTTTGCGTTACAGATGCTGGAGGTCGCCGCCGTCCGTGGGGTTTTCCTGTTCCTGACGCGCTGGATCGTGATCGGTATCTCGCGCGACATTGAGTTCGATTTGCGCAACGATCTTTTCGCTCATCTGGAAACGCTTTCCTATTCCTACTACCAGCGCACGCGCACCGGCGACATTATGGCCCGGATGACGAACGATTTGAACGCGGTGCGCATGCTGCTGGGTCCGGCGATCATGTACTCGGCGAATACGCTGGTGTTCACCGCGGGCGCACTGTCGTTCATGGTGCTCATCAGCCCGAAGCTGACTTTCTACGCGTTTCTGCCGCTGCCCGTGGTGAGTATTGTCATCCAGCATTTTGGGCGGCGGATCCATGAGCGCTTCGAAAGAATTCAGGCGATGTTTTCTGACATTTCGGCGCGGGCGCAGGAGAATTTTTCCGGGGCTCGGGTCATCCGCGCCTACGTGCAGGAAGAGGCGGAGATCGCGTCCTTTGAAAGCGCCAACCAGGAATACGTTACCCGCAGCTTGAAACTGGTGCGGCTCATGGGCATGCTCTGGCCCACGCTGGAACTCATGCTCGGCCTGGCCATGGTGCTGGTGTTGTGGATCGGTGGCCGCGAAGTCCTTCACGGACAAACGACGGTGGTTTTAGTTTCCTACTTGAAAACGAAAACTACTCTGTTGCTTCCTGGCTCCGTGACGGTGGGCGATTTCGCGGCCTTCAATATTTACATGCTGCAGTTGACGTTTCCTGTGATCGCGCTGGGTTGGGTGGTCAACATTTTCCAGCGAGGCACGGCGTCGCTGATTCGCCTGAACGAAATTCTGCACGAACAACCTAATATCAAGGATGGGCCTGAAGCCGCAGACAGGCCGGTGGAAGGCGAAATCGAATTTCGCGGGCTGAATTTTGCCTACGATGGCAAACCCGTGCTGCACGAACTGAATCTGCGAATTCCCGCCGGCAGCAGCATCGCGATTGTGGGCCCGACGGGCTCGGGGAAAACCACGCTGGTCAGCCTGATTCCCCGCATTTACGACGCGGCGCCGGGGATGGTTCTGATCGACGGGCGGCCGATCCGGGAGTTCTCCCTGGAATCGCTGCGCAAGAGTGTGGGGTTTGTTCCGCAGGAAACATTTCTATTCAGCGACCGCATCCGGGAAAACATTGCTCTCGGCGTGGCATCGGCTTCTGATCAGCAGATTCACGAAGCGGCCGAAGCCGCCAATATCGCCCAGGATATCGAGAGCTTTCCCGAGCAATATCAGACCATGGTAGGCGAGCGCGGCATCACGCTCTCGGGAGGGCAGAAGCAGCGCACCGCGATTGCCCGCGCGTTGATTCGCAATCCGCGCATCCTTATTCTCGATGACGCGCTCTCCAGCGTCGACACTCATACCGAAGACAAAATTCTCAATCACTTGCGCGAGGTTATGCAGGGGCGCACTACCATATTCATCTCCCACCGCGTTTCCACGGTGCGCAATGCCGACCGCATCGCCGTGCTGCACGATGGACGCATCGTGGAATCGGGCACGCACGACGAACTGCTCGCCTTGAACGGCTACTACAGCGACCTGTATAACAAGCAGTTGCTGGAAGAAGAGCTGGCCGAGGTTTAGACTTAGGCCGCTCCGCAGCCGCATTCCAAATCCTGCATGGGGAAGCAAACAATTATGCGATTCCGCGCACTTGCTTTGCCGTTTTGTGCATTGGCCTGTGCTTCTTATTTGCTGGCGCCGTTGGTTACTGCACAGTCTGCGCCATCCACACCTCCCGCACCTCGAGCCATCACGGTCGATGATGTTTTTGAAATCCGTGCAGTCGGTGATCCTCAAATCGCAGAGGACGGCAAGTGGGTGGCTTATACGGTCTCGACCATGTCATTGAAAGAGGACAAAACGGAGACGCGCATCTGGATGACGCCGGCGGGCGGCGGCGACGCTGTCGTGATGACTGCCGAGAAGGAGTCGTCGTCGCATCCGCGCTGGAGTCCAGATGGAAAGTTCCTCGCGTTCCTATCCAAGCGCGGTGAGGGTAAGACACAGGTCTGGCTGCTCAATCGCATGGGCGGCGAGGCACAGAAGCTGACGGATGCGATTCAGGACGTCGATGATTTTGCCTGGTCTCCTGACAGCAAGCGGCTCGTGCTCATCTTGCAGGACCCGACGCCAGAAGAACTTGCCGAGGCCAAGGCTAAAGAGAAAGACAAGGACACGCCGGGTGGCAGCGATAAAGATAAAGACAAAGACGCGAAGCCGAAAAAACCGAAAACTCCGCCTCCATTCGTAATCGACCGCTATCGCTTCAAGACCGACACGGTCGGCTATCTCGACCGGCGACGCACGCACCTGTACGTCTTCGATGTCGCGACAAGGGCGGTCGTACAGATTACGTCCGGCGACTTTGACGATGAGCAACCTGCGTGGTCTCCAGACGGCAAGCTGCTCGCGTTTCGCAGCAACCGCTGCACACCGGACCCGGATCGCACTTACGACACGAACATCTGGGTAGTTTCGGCCGATAACACCGACAAGGGCGCGCATCTGACGCAAGTCACGACGAATCCCGGCTCTGACGGTTCGCCGGCGTGGTCGCCCGATGGCAAGTGGATCACCTACGTCACGCAGCTTGATCCGAAGCTGCTCGTTTATGCGACCCACCACATCGCCGTTTCTCCGGCAACTGGAGGTGAGGCCAAGGTGCTGACGCTGGCCTTTGATCGCTCATCGAGGTCGCCGCGCTTTTCGCCTGACGGGCAGTTCATCTTCTTCATCGCCGATGATGACGGGACGCAGGATCTGTTCCGAATTCCAGCAGCGGGCGGAGAGATCACGCGAGCGATCTCCGGGCACGTTGTGGTCTCGAGTTACACGATCGCTAAGTCAGGAGACCTTGCCGCGCAGATCACGAGCATGGACCGGCCAGCCGAAATCTTCACCACGACCACCTCAGGCGGCCCGCTTACGCGCATTACGCATGTGAATGATGCGTTTATGGCGAAGGTCAGGGTGGTCACGCCAGAATATGTAAAGTTCAAGAGCAAGGACGGCACGACTGTGGCGGGCTATCTTTACAAGCCGCTGGATTATGTGGCCGGGAAAAAGTATCCGACGCTTCTGCACCCGCACGGCGGTCCGGTGGGCTCCTACTATGGCGACTTCAATCATTTCTCACAGCTGTTTGCGGCCAACGGATATGTAGTGCTGGAGCCGAATCCACGCGGCTCTTCGGGCTACGGGCAGGATTTCTGCAAGGCCATCTTCGCCGATTGGGGGAACAAGGACTATCAGGACGACATGGCCATGATCGACTATGCCGTGGCGCAGGGTGTGGCCGACCCCGACAAACTCGGGGTAGGTGGGTGGTCCTACGGCGGCATCTCGACGGATTTCATCATTGCGCAGACTACGCGCTTCAAGGCGGCGATTACCGGCGCGGGGTCCGCGTTCTTCGCGTCGTTGTATGGACATGACCAGTACATCCTCGACTACGACGTGGAACTCGGGCACCCGTGGGAGAACCGCGCGGGGTGGGACAAGATCTCGCCGATCTACAAGGTTGCCAACATCACCACGCCGACCCTGTTCATGGGCGGCGAGATCGACTGGAATGTGCCCGTCATAGGGGGCGAGCAGATGTACGAGGCGCTCAAGAGCCTAGGGCGCGAAACCGAACTGGTGGTGTATCCCGGCGAGTACCACAGCTTCAAAACACCCTCGCATATTAAAGACAGGCTGGAACGCAACCTCAGCTGGTACGCGCACTATGTGAAGGCGGACGGCACCCCCGCGCGGCCCGCGGCGAAAGCAAATTAGCGCGTGCGTGATCTTCTTGCCATGCCGCGAGTGGATGCTCCTGAGATTCTCGATTCTGACGCCTGCTCTCCGGCCGACGTAGAGGATACGCTCCGCGATCTCGGGCGGGTCAACCGCTGGTTCGGCGGGGTTGCCACCACACAGAAAATGGTGGAACGGGTGGCTCAAGTTTCCGGCTCGACTCACTTCTCGCTGTTGGAAGTGGCGGCCGGGTCGGGAGAAGTTCCAGAGCTGGTTCGGAGAAAGCTAGCGCGTCGCGGGATTAAGTTGGATGTGACGCTGCTGGATAGGGCAGGCTCGCATCTTCCCCGAGAAAATCTCGGTGGGCGCAATCACGGCGTTGTAGCCGATGCGCTGGCCCTGCCTTTCGCCGATGGCGCTTTCGATCTGATCAGTTGCAGCCTTTTCGCCCATCATCTTGACGAACAGCAGCTGGCACAATTTATGCGCGAAGGTCTGCGGGTGAGCCGGCGGGCTCTGCTGATCAACGATCTGATTCGGCATCCGCTGCATCTGGCTTTGGCGTTCGCCGGATTTCCTCTTATGCGCAGCCGCGTGGCTTGGCTGGACGGGCTGACTTCGGTGCGGCGCGCTTATGTTCCGGACGAAATCCGGAGGATGCTTGCGTCTGTTATTTTGGCAAACGCTGGAACGCAAGTGGAGATATCGCGCAATTATCTTTTCCGTATGGGAGTGATTGTGTGGAAGGACTGTATCGCGAAAACTACCGCCGCCTAGCGGATCACAACTCTCGGCGTTCCTGCCTCACTTCAAAAGACCCAGGTACCCATCGCTTCCCGCAGCGCCATTAATAGGACACTGCCTGTCACAAACGCGATTCGCGACCGCCCTCGTCCCAAGAACGAGCCGATGACGCTCAAGGACATGAATATGTATCCCCAGTGCACCCACGGCATCGAGTACATCGAGAACCAGGAGTGCCAAGGGTGCCGCACGAACCATCTCCATGGAGACAACTCAAAGAGGAAAACGGGCAGTGATGCTACTAGATAAACGGACGTGATCAGCGCTATTACCGACCGCCAGGTTCTCTTCGGCGGGGAGTCCTTCAGCAGCAGGAACCAGCCCACCAGAATGGCCAAAGCCGCCGAGAGCAGCGCCACCCCCTCCAGGATGCGAAAGCGGGCGATCACGTCTGGAAGGATCAGGACAGCAACGACTGCCGCGCAGCCCGCAAGGAACTTAGGGCGGAGACGGAGCCACGATTCCTGGCCGACGAGTTGGTCCGTCGAATTCATCTGTCAACCTAGTACGCGATTTTCCGCTCCCTCGGTGTTCTTGGCAAGGGAAACATCCGCCTCTCGGAGGGTGCGGGGTTGGCTCTGGGGAGCGATTGTGTAGAAGAGTCCATCGACCTCAGCGGCTAAAGCCGACCGCCGTTAAAGCCTGATGGCACGGCTGAAGCCGTGCCCTTCCCGGGCTGGCTAGCGGACCACCAGCACTTCACGGATGTTATCGCGCGCGAGAAAGAATTTAATCGAGGCGAAATCGCGGAAGAGGGTTTCGATGTGGCGGTTGTTGAACACGCGCTGCAACTGGAAACCTTCCGAGATGGCGGTGTGGATCGCTCCGGTAGGTCCGCGACGGGCTTCGCGGCGTAACACAATCTTCTGCATCTCGAGGATGTCCGCGCCGACGATGTGAAAGCGATGACAGGGCGAGTCCGGACCGGCATCGCGCGTGTGGAAGAACGCGAGCAGCATGCCGCCGGGTTTCAACACCGACCAGAGCCTTCCCACGACCGGCTTTACCAGACTCTCATCGAGATAGTCGGGCAGGTTCCAGCACAGCACGATGTCGAAGCGAGCGGCGGGGTAGACCAGGTTATCGGCGAGAAACTTGCGGCTGTCGAGAACCACGTTTCCTTCTTCATTTTTGCCGAGCAACTCGGGGTCCGTCGAGGCGGTGAGCAGGTCTTCGCTATAGATCCGGTGGCCGTGTTCGGTGAAATGGCGAATGTTGGCAGGTGATGTCGACCCCAGATCAAGAATGCAGAGGTCTTCGGCGGATTCCCACATACGAGACAACTCTCCCAGGCCGCTAGAGCGCCGCGTCAGCTTCTGCGAGCCCTGTACGGGGATGGTCTCCGTTCCGGATGATCCGCGAAAGAGTTTCATGAAACCCTGTGAGACTGACGACATCCTGACTGCGTCACTCCTGAAATAAATCAACGCCCGCGCGCGTTACTTGTCGGTGCGGTGAATATCAACCTTACCCTTCAAAAATGCGCCTTCCTCGATGGAAATGCGCTGGGTGCTGATGTCTCCGGTAACGATCGCGGACTTACGCAACTCGACGCGATCGCTGGCCTGGATGTTGCCTTCAAGCTTGCCTTGCACCACCACGCCCTTGGCCTCGACGCTGGCTTTGACCTGGCCGTTGGGGCCAACCGTCAAGCTGTTGCCTTTGAGAGCAATGGTGCCATCGACCTGGCCATCCACATAGAGATCTTCGCTGCCGGAAAGTTCGCCTTTGACGATAACCGACTTGCCGATCTGTGCCAACCCCAACCCACTGGCGGGTGCGCTCATAGGACGCTCTCCTGTTTCAACGATGAACCGGTGCTGCGGCACCCTTGACGGGTTGCTCCCAGATCAGAATCCTTGGGGCAAATACTCAAGACCGCTCACTGTATCGACTATACGCAAGCCACAGAGGATGGAGCAAGTTTCTGCAGAGGAACCCGCAGCTCAATTGTTACACTGAGAGCGTGCCGGACAGGACGAGGGTCGAGTCGATTCGCATTACCGTCGCGATTTTGCTCGGGGTGTTGCTCTCCGTAAGGCAAGGAGCATCCCTCGATGGAGCTAGGTTCGCGAATGCTTCTCCGGATTCGGCGTCTCCCGTCGAACTGGTGCGGGCCGCGGTCGCCAGCGAAGTAGCGGCGGCCAACGACGATTCCTTCAAGCACATGTTCCGGTCGCGCAAGCAGACTCCGCAGGGTTCACAAACCAGACTCTATGTGGAAACAAGGAGCGCGATGGCCGGCATGACGATCGCATATGACGACCACCCACTGACGCCCGAACAAATGCAGGGCGAGGAAAATCGTCTCGCGGGTCTGGTGAGCGATCCGGAGCAGCTTGGCCGCAAACATTCCCAGGAGCAGCAGACTGCCGAGCGCACTCTGCGCATCGTGAAGGCCTTGCCCGACGCTTTTCTCTATGACTATGACGGCGATGAGCAGGGCACGGCACACGTGGGTAAAGAAGGGGCTCGGTTGGTGCGTCTGAAGTTCCGGCCGAATCCGGCATACGAATCGCCTTCTCGCGTCGAACAGGTGCTCGAGGGAATGCAGGGAATCGTTCTGATCGATCCCGCATCGCACAGGATCGCGCGAATCGATGGAACTCTATTCAAGGAAGTCGGCTTTGGCTGGGGAATTCTCGGGCATCTCGACAAAGGTGGGCACTTTCTGGTCGAGCAATTCGACGTTGGCGATGGATCGTGGGAAATTTCGCGCATGTCTCTTGGCTTTACGGGAAAGATTCTTATATTCAAAAGTATTGCGATCAAGTCTGACGAGGTGTTCAGCGACTTCCGTCGCGTGCCCGCCAGCACCACGTTTGCCCAGGGAGTGGAGATGTTGAAAGCGGAAGAGGCAAAGCTAGCTTCGGATCATCAGGCAGGAGCAGGAACCACGAGCCCTAAGTCGCACTAGGAAAGGCCTTCAGCGACCGGCAGCCATACCTTGGCGATCCCTCAGGCGAAAGACGATGCTTGCGGTGACGCGAAGATTGTTCTGGTTGCGTATGTCGCCGGTAGAGTCTGCATAGGCGGTGCGCAGGTAATCCCCAGTGAGGCGGACCGCGAAAGGCCCCGCAACGGAGCGTTCGATCCCGCCCCCGAGTGCATAGGCTGGCCTTGCTACCCATCCCTGTAAATATTCGGTACCGGAAACTGGGACTGCACTGTCGACCAACCCAGCGCCGGCCAGCGCGTGTACGAACACCTGTGTTTTTCTGGCCTCAAACAGATGAAACACCGGGCCGGCGAGGAAGGCTAAAGTGTAGCCCGATTGTCCGGTGGCCAGGATGTTGGAGGTGTGAAAATAACCGGAATCTACGGCAACTCCCCAATGCGGGAGAAAGTTGGCGTGGCCGGTCACATCCAGACCGCTGAGACCTACTCTGCCGGCGGAAGGAATTGTTGATGAGAGATAGCTATAGCCGACACTCACATCGTAAGTTGGACCATAAGCCGTGGCGGGCGGTCCCGCTTGCAGCTGATTTTGCGCCAGGGCAGGCGCAACCAGGACCAACGCAAGAGACAGAGCTTTCCCCAGAGTGCTCATTCCATTGCATTTGCTTTCGGACCTTCTTGAGAACCCACGAAAGAGCATAGCCATTGCTTCTTGCTCCCCGGCGGACAACGTAGGCGGGGGCAGATGCCGACCCTAAGATACCGGGGTTGCAGCGGGCGGTAAACGTAACCTCGGCATTGGACCTTAGGTAATGAGGCTGGGATTTGTTGAAATAAAGCTAGATAGGCTGTTCTGCAAGAGGCGTTTCTAACTGACGAAATCTCAATTGACGATAACGGCTACAACGGTTCTAAGGATGGCTTCGAGCATCAGGCACGCAGCGTTTCCTTCTTTACTGTCAGCTTCTCGATAAGATCTTCTTTAGCGCGGTAACCCGTTCCGGGCTGGTTAGTGATCGCAATCATTCCCTGCGGCGAGACTTGCACTTCCGGATCGATGATGTCTTCCTTCCAGTAGCGTTTGGATGCAGAGACGTCTCCGGGCAGGCTGAAATTCTCGAGCGTGGAAAGAGCGATGTTGTGGGCGCGGCCGATGCCGGATTCGAGCATGCCGCCGCACCAGACCGGAATCTTCTGGGCCTGGCAGATATCGTGAATCTTCTTGGCCTCGCTGAATCCGCCTACGCGGCCGACCTTGATATTGATGATGCGGCATGCCCCGCTTTCGAGCGCGATGGCCGCAGTGCGGGCGCTGACGATCGACTCGTCGAGGCAAATCGCGGTACGCAGCTCTTTTTGCAGCCGCGCGTGGTAGTAAATGTCGTCGTCCCAGAGCGGCTGCTCGATCATCAGCAGATTGAATTGATCGAAGGAGCGCAGGTGTTCCACCTGATCGAGCGTGTAGGCAGAGTTGGCGTCGCAACTTAACGTAATATCGGCCCAGCGCGAGCGGATTTTCTCGAGCACGTTTACATCCCAGCCCGGTTTGACCTTCACTTTGATGCGACGGTAGCCGGCGGCCAGTTCAATCTGAATCTTCTCGAGAAGTTGCTCGACGGAATCCTGAATGCCGATGGAAACTCCGCAAGCGATTTCAGTCCGCGTGCCGCCCAGCAGCTTCCACAGAGGCTGGCTTTTCTGCTTCGCTTCGGCATCCCACAACGCGTTTTCGAGAGCCGCTTTCGCCATGCGGTGGCCGCGCACCCGGAAGAAAAGAGCGGCGCAGTCGCGCGCTGATTCGAGAGTACGCCCCAGGACAGCGGGCGCAAGATATCGGGTGATGGTAGGCCAGGTGCTCTCAGTCCACTCGCTGCTGTAAAAAGGATCTTCCCCGGCCACGCATTCGCCCCAGCCGTTGACCCCCTCGCAATGCGCGGTCAGCAGCAGGATGCGGCGGCTGTAGGTGCGTCCAAAGCTCGTCTCGAAGAAGTGGACGAGCGGCATGTGAATCTCGCGAAGGGTAATGGCTTCAATCTTCATAAGTCAATATCCAGTACCTGGTACCCAGTATCCAGTAACGCGCTGGCACCCGTTCGTCTCGACTGTCTCTCGATACTAGGTACTAGGTACTGGCCTCTTCCGATGCATACGACCATTCCTCATCCCAGTCGCCCAGCAGGAACTTGCCGTTGCTTGCGGGATCGCGCTCGTAACCGAGCACAGCCAGCCCGTCGCCGAACGCCCGAAGAAATTGCTCGCGGTTGCGTTCCTGCACCTGCTGGGCTTTGCTCCGCGTTTCCGGCGCGGCCTTCCACTCGTAAATCTGCGCTGGAACTTCAATCGTAGTCTCCCGCTCAAATGGCGGATTCTTTCCCGTCGCCAGCAATGTTTCCACGCGCTTTGACTTCAGCCACCACTCGGCAATCAGTCGGTCGCTCGGGAGCCCGCCCTGTAACGGCGATGACGTGATTCCATACTGGTTGATGTTATAACGTCGGGAGACGGCTCCCAGCTTTTCGATATTCAAATAAGCATTCTTGATCTCAAGCGGATCGAAGGTCCACTCGATAAGTTCGATACCGCGTGCCAGCGCATCTTCGCGCTGCAGCAGCTTGAGACGGCGGCCGAGCCCACCATTGCGCTGGTCCTTGCGGACAGCCAGCATGTGCGAGTGAAGATAGACATGGCCAGACCGCGTACCCGGCACAGAAAGCGCGAACCCGACCATTTCGTTGCCGTCGAAAGCGCCCATGACCTGTCCGCCGACTTTTTCGGCCACCACGAACATACGCAGCGGAACCAGTTCGGCGTCGCTGAAGTTCCACACATCCTTCTGCAGCGCAACGCAGGCGCGCAACTCATCCAGCCCCTGACAACGGCGAATCACGATGGAGTCGGGTCTCACGCCGGCTTCTCCTCTTGCTTGGCCCGCTGCCAGAGGGATTCGAGTTCCTCCATCGAAACACTTTCTGGATTGGTGCCGCGCTCGTGCAACCGTTGTTCCATCCATTCAAAGCGGCGGCGAAACTTGCGATTCGTCTTGCGCAGCGCGGATTCGGGATCGAGCGAGAGATAGCGGGCGATGTTGACCAGCACGAAAAAAAGATCGCCGACTTCTTCCTCCAGTCGCGCCCTTAGATCTTCGGGAATTGCCTGCCGCCCGGAACCGGCGACACCGCGGCCTTCCGGGCGCCGACCGGGAGCGGGAAACTCCCTCAAATGCTGGCGAAGCTCGCCGGTCTCCTCGCTGAGCTTGTCGAACAGGCCCTCCATGTTGGGCCAGTCGAAGCCAACCTGTGCCGCGCGAGAACTGAGCTTGTACGCCTCGAGTAAAGACGGCATCGACGAAGAGATACCAGCGAGAATCGATGCCATGATCTTCGCGCCTGAGCTGGCGCTGGCCTCCGCGACCTCGCCGAAACGCTTCTTCCGTTCTTCAACTTTCAACGCTTCCCAGTTACGCTTCACCTCGGTGGACGTGTCCGCTTTCACGTCGCCGAAGACGTGAGGATGCCGGTTCACCAACTTCTCCGAGAGCCGGTCGAGAACGTCATCAATCGAAAACGTCCCTTGCTCCTTGGCTATCTCCGAGTAGAAAAGCACCTGCAGCAGCAGGTCGCCAAGTTCTCCCGGAAGCTCGTCCCAGTCGCGATTGTCGATGGCTTCAAGCACTTCATAAGTTTCTTCCAGCGTATAGGGCTTGATGGAATCGAAGGTCTGCTCGCGATCCCAGGGGCACCCCCCGGGAGCCCGCAAGCGCTCCATGATGGCGACTGCGCGTTCGAAACGTTCGCCGGTAGTGGGCATTTGGCAACCACTCTAAATGAGCCATCGCGCTGCGGGCAACGAGTGCCGGAATGTTTTACACTTGCTCTTGCTACTTCGTAACTTCGAGCCAGGATGCTTAGCCTTTTGGTCATCAATCTTTGCGGTACCAAGGTTACCTTCTCTGCCCGGCTGAGAGAGTGCACACTTTAAGGGTCATAGTGTCTGGCGCGGCTCGGTTCGCGGCTCTAGCAGCACTTTTCAAAAACCCTGTATCTGATTGATAAAATATGGCCTTAGCGGCAAATCCCCGAGCTTCCCTGGAAGGCCAGCACTTTCAAGTAGTGGTGATTGGCGGCGGCATCAATGGCGTCGCTGTAGCGCGGCAATGCGCCCGCGCGGGCAAACATACCCTGCTGGTCGAGCAGAATGACTTCGCTTCGGGAGTAACCAGCCGCTCCACGCGCATCATTCACGGCGGCCTGCGTTATCTGGAGCACGGTGAAATAGGTCTGGTTCGGGAATCGCTCCGCGAGCGGGAAAAGTTGCTTCGGGAAAAATCTCACCTCGTGCATCCCATGCACTTCCTGCTGCTTTTGAATGAGACCAGCCAGCGTAGCGCCATGAAAGTGCGCGCCGGATTGTGGCTCTACCAGCGCATGGCCGGAAAGCCGCCCAGCAAAGACGCGACCGAAATGGAATTGAAGCGCCTTGAGCGAGCGCTGGACGCGGGGCATCGCTGGTCGTTCTTCAACTACGAGGACGCCCAGTGCGAATTTCCCGAACGGCTGGTAGCGGAATGGTTAATGGAGGCCGTTGATGCGGGAGCGACCGTCCGCAATCACATGGAAGCGCTTGCGGTCGACGTCTCGCACGGCCGCACCCGCGGCGTGTTGTTACGCGACCAGATCACCGGACGGGACCAGCGTGTTGATGCAGCCTGGGTAATCAACTGCAGCGGACCATGGGCTGACCGCTTGTGCCAGCGTTCTTCAATCCGCATGGCTAAACCGATGCTAGGCGGGGTACGCGGCACCCACATTGTTTTGCCGCGGTTTTCCGGTTCGCCGAATGCTGCGGTTTATACCGAAGCGGTAGACGGACGTCCGATTTTTGTCCTTCCCTGGAATGACCAGCTCCTCGTGGGAACAACCGAAGTGGCCGACAACGGCGATCCGTCCAGAACTGTTCCCTCGGCGGACGAGATCAGCTACCTCGTGCGCTCGGTGGCGCAGTTGTTTCCCAAGGCCAAGATAACTGCGCAGAGCGTCAAGCACACATTTGCCGGAATCCGTCCGTTGCCTTATTCGCCGGACAATAAGCCTTCGGCAGTCACGCGGCAGCACATCCTGCATGACCACACCGATGACGGCGCGGCGCGCATGCTCTCGGTGATCGGCGGCAAGTTGACCACCGCGGCTTCACTCGCCCGGGATTGCGCCCGCAAGATCGGCCTGAAGGCGATCGAACCGAACACGATGACCATGGGACCCGACAATGCGCTCGATCCCTTTCTGGACGACGCGGTGCTCGAAATTGCGCGCCTGGGAGCGGTCAGCGAGGAAACGGCTCGCGGCATGGTCGAATGGCACGGCAAGCGTGCTGCCGACATCGCCCGCATGGCTCTGGTAAGCGCTGAGTTCCGTGCGCCGATCTGTCCGCACACGTCGCACGTCATCGCTGAAGTGGTGGAAGCCTACCGCAGAGAGTTTGCCGTTACGTTGGGCGACGTGCTGCTGCGCCGCGTGCCGGTGGCACTGGGGGCCTGCTGGTCCGAGTCGTGCAGCCGCGAAGCCGCGTTGCGCATCGGCGCGGTTCTCGGCTGGGACGAGCACGCCATGGGAGCGAACCTGGAAGCTTTTGAGACCGAGCGCGCCGCCTTCTTGCGGCCGGTGGGACACGCGACTGCCGCATTTGAAGCCGCGGCCGACTAGATATTTAGCCACGGATCTACGCCGATTTTCACGGATAAACCGACAACCCAGATCGAAGACTAAAAATAGAAAAAGAAGTATCAGTGAAAATCCGTGCAATCCGTGGCTAAGATTTTTCTTGGCTCAACGCACGCACCAGCCGCTTGGGGTGGTCTGAGATCATGCCGTCCACTCTCCATTTTGAGAAGCGCCTCATGTCCACCGTAGCATTCACGGTCCAGACCAAGATTTTCTTTCCCGCCGTTCTAATGTCATCGATCAGCATCTTTCTCACCAGTTTGCGGTGTGGAATCACGTACTGGACCGGCAAGCGCCGCCAGCAGCTCAACGCGGCTTCCGTCTCGCAGATCAATCCCAGTGGAATGGTCCCGTCCAATTCATGAATGGCCTTCAACACATCGGGGAGAAACGAAGAGATCACGAACCCGCGCGCTGGGGCAAGCCTGCGCAGCAAATCCGTGGCGATCGCCTCGAGGCCCGAGACTTTCAGCTCGATATCGAGAAACGCAGTGCTCCGGTAGCGAGTTAAGACTTCGCCTAACTGCGGTAACGCCAGTTTTTCGGCTGAGGATTCGGCAACCTTCAATCCGTGGACAGTCGCATCATGGCAAACGACCACGTGCCTATCCGCGGTGAGCCGCACGTCGAATTCGAAACCGTCGCAGCCCTGGGCGAGTGCGAGATCGAATGAGGCCAGCGTGTTTTCAGAAACAGATTTTTCGGCACGCGCCCCGCGGTGGCCAAGAAGCAGTGGACGAATCGCCATGATTCGATTCTAAACGGGAGTGGCTAGTGGGTTTTACTGGCCACTGCCCACTGATCACTGGCCGCTGATCACTGCTGCTAATCCAGATCGAAGTCGCGGATGGGCTTGCCCGTGTCCGGAGATTCCTTGGCCTTCTTCACCGCCTCCTGGAATTTCTTATCCAGAAGTTCGGAAGCATGTTTTTGTGCCTCCACCGATTGGCGGAAGATCGATTCGCGGCGGCTGTCCTGTTCCTTCATGGCGCGGGCCGCGGCTTCCATGTCCTCGAACATTCTGGGCTTCACTGCGGCGGTGTGCGCGATCACAGCGGCCGTTGCGGTATCGATCTTCAGCAGCGCGCTGCAGCAGGGGCAAGTAACTTCGATCGTAGCTGGATTCTTCGCCACTTTGCGAATGATACCGCAAAAGCCGACCTGGCGCCCCAGGCATAGCGGGGGCCGACGGAGCAGCTCGAAGGACCAGCTCGAGAGCCAGGCTTAGCGCTGCAGTTTGATAGGAAAGATGCGGAACACACCGAGCAACTCCCAGCCCAGCAGAAAGATCGAAAGCAGGACGACAAGCACTGCCATCAACTCTCCAAAGGTGAGGCCGCGGCGATTAGGCTCGAAACGCCGCGCGGCCAGGCTCAGGATATTCAGCGTGGCGAACCCGAAGACGATCGCCCAAAGAATGTTGTAAACGTCGTCGCGGCGGCTGGAATGCCGCTGCAGCAGCATCAGGCTCGCGACCAGCGCGGGCTGGGCCCGCAAAAGATTATGCAGCGAGAGCGCCGCCCGCGTGGTCCGCGCGAAGCCCGAAATCATCCACGTTGTCAAAGAAAGCGCCATAGCGGGGGCCGAATGCAAAAGACGCCGGATGCCGCAAGTGAGGATATTACATTTTTTCTCTGCGCGGGTCACGAACGAGGCGACGGCATCAGCCGGGCCATCCGGTTTCCACCTTAGTCACGTGAAAACCAACTCCTTGCCCCGCTCGTCCACGCCTTCAGCCCGATGCTTTCAGTAAGATGAACGCATGGCGGACCGGCGTGTCATCTTTTTCGATGTTGGCAACACTCTTCTATTTCCCAACCGAGCGAAAATCCTGGCCCCCATCTCGAGCGATCGCCATCCGTCACTCGAACGATGGCAGGCCCTGGAGCGCAGAACGAAGCACGAGTTCGATCAGGGTATGACGAGCGGCCTCGTCGATCACGGCTTCTGGTGGATGTTCCACACTCACCTGCTTCAGCAACTCGAGGAAACGTCAGACCTCCTCGAAGTGCTGGTCGAGAATACGCGGAGCTCGGCCAACTGGGATCAAATTCTCCCCGGCACGCACGACGCCCTCACTCGCATCGGCCAGAAGTTCCGCATCGGCGTGATCTCCAACTCCGATGGAAAGATCGAGCATGTGCTTTCACGCTGCGGTATTGTCGACTGCTTCGAAAGCATTACGGATTCCGGGACTGTTGGAGTCGAAAAGCCGCGACGTGAAATCTTTGAGGCAGCGCTCAGCGCGATGCAGGCGCGCGCCGATGAAAGCCTGTACGTGGGCGACATGTACACCGTGGATTATTTGGGCGCGCGTAAGGCGGGAATGGAAGCGGTCTTATTCGACGTGTCCGGCGCCTACCGCGACCGCGAACTGCCGCGCGTGGAGTCGCTCGAGCAGTTCGAAGCGTGGCTGCGCTAAGCTGGCTGCACTAAGACAGACGATCCTACAATTCCAAAATCTGGTGGTCGTGGCAATCGGTGCGCATCGTGTCGTAGATGCTTTGGAGCAATTCGGTTCCGTGGCGGGCAACGAAATACACGCCGGCCACGCCGCGCTCCTGTAAGGCGTTCTCGGGATAGAGTGCCTGGCTGAGGGCGGCGGCGTGCCGGCTCACCACTTCGCTGCGGCGCAATTCGGCAGCCATGGCTCGTTCTCGCAGGCGTTCGAGTTGGTAGCGCACTTTTGAAGCGCCCGTCTGGCTGGCCTCGACGAGCGTGGGATCAAGTTTGGCCAGAGCTTCCTGAAAACCGGAAAAAGATTCTTCGATCGAGTGGTTCGCGCGTTCAAAAGCCGCCTGCAACCCTGCCGGCAGAGTGCGTGCAGCCAGCGTCTGGCGCAGCGCCTCAGGCCCATCGAATGCGTCTCGCACTGCAATGCCATACTGCCCGAGCCAGCGCTGCACTTTGGGCTCAACCACAGTCGCCGAAAAACGAGGCACGATCGGCGTCACGTGGCCCAGGATTTTTTCATAGACCGCGCCGGCCTGCGCGAAATATGCCGTTTCGGCAGCGCCACCGGTATAAGCCAGAGTGGGCAGAAGATAATCCTGCACAACGGGCCGCAAAAGAACGTTCGGGCTGAAGTTTTCCGGGGCAGCGGCAATACGATCCAGCAATTCAGCGGATGAAATCTTCTCCGCGCCAGGTTCGCTGCCGATAACAAACTCCCCGGCCTGATTCGATCCTTCCCTGCCGTGAATCGCTGTGCGCGCTCCGTCACGGAGCACAAAAAGCAGCACCGACGATGGAGTCACCTTGACCTGCTGGTAATATCCCACCCTCTCAAGAGCATCCCCTCGCGCCAGCAGCGCAGCATCCAAATCCTCGACGCGTTCGATTGCAGCGCGATACATCGGTGCCGCCACGCGATGCAGTTCGGGGTCAGAAGCGTCGAGAAGAATCACGCCCCACTGGCCACAAAGGTGCGCATAGAAGCGAGCGAAAGCGGCGCCCAGCGTCTCTCCCGGACGGTACGACGCTCGCAGAGACTGCGACGCCTCGCTATCTCCCAGCAGAGATGCGGCCTCCTCAACCACCGGCAAGATCTCTTCCCCCAGACGCACGTTGCTGACCGGAGCCCCCGGAACCCCGTGGCTGGAGGTTGTGAGCGTGCGCGGTAGGCCGTCTGGACCGGGAATCGAAATGTGATTCACCTCAGCAAGATCATGGTCTGACGTGGCCAGCCAGAAGACTGGAACCGCATCGACGCCGGCCGCCGTCGCCTCGGCGGCCAACTTCACCGCGGTCAGCGCCTTGTAGATAGAAAACATCGGCCCGCCAAACAGTCCGACTTGCTGGCCTGTCACGATGGCCGTTGCGCCCGCGCGAAGGCGGCTCAGATTGGCCATGGTCTGCGGTGAGGCGTCCCAGGATTTATTCTGCCGCTCGAGAATCGTGCTGACGCGCTCCCGCCGGGACGGGTCATATTGCAGAGCGGAAGCCTGCGCCTTAAACCATTCGCTGAAATGCGGAGAATGCGGATAAAAGGGTTGGACGCTGGGAGAGTATGCGAGAAAATCTGTGAACAGGTGCGTGGTGTGCGGGATTTGCGTAAAGGGCAGACACTGCGCTTTCACCGCTGTCTCTCCTGACATCGCCGGCCGGTACAGTTCCGGTTTCTACAACATTGGACGGATGAGATCATCGCAGGTCAACGCCATTCTATAGTGCGTCGCTGTTGAGATGCCGCAAACCGGCGCAAGATGCAAGATAATGGTGCAGTCAAGGAAGGAATGCACGATGAATCTGCCTGCTTCTCCGTTACAAATTGTAATCCCGGTCACGCTCGAAGGCTCCGTCGTACGCCTCGAACCGATTCGCAGCGAGCATGCTGCGATCTTCTGGGGAAGTGTCCAAGAATGCTCTCGACGAGATCTTCCAGTGGATTCCCTACCGCATGAAGACCCGCGAGGACTTTCAGCGTCTCGTGGAGAAGATCTTTGAAGAGCAGAAACGGGGAGAGTCAGTGGCGTTTGCCACGGTCGACCGTCGCTCCGGGCAGGTGATCGGTAGCACGCGCTTCATGAATATCGACCGCGCCAACCGCCGGGTCGAAATCGGTTCCACCTGGATCATCCCGGCGCGACAGCGGACTGGGGTGAACACCGAAGCCAAATTCCTTATGCTGCGGCACGCCTTTGAAGTGTGGAACTGCTTTCGCGTTGAGCTGAAGACAGACGCCCTGAATCTGAAATCGCGCAACGCCATCCTGCGCATCGGCGCGAAAGAGGAAGGCACGCTGCGCAGGCACGTGCTCACCTGGATCGGCCGCGTGCGTGATTCGGTCTACTTCAGCATTCTCGATTCGGAGTGGCCGTCCGTAAAAGCCAACCTTGAACAGAAGCTCATCGCCTGACCGCGCCACTTCAGCGACTCCATATCGCCAACGAAACGATATTTCACATCGCTCTTCGCCAGGCGTTCGAAAGCCTGCCGCGTTTGCGATGTCCTGCTGAACCTTTGGATTGCCTTCCTGCATCAAACCATTGACTAAGCTGGGTTTCGCACCTAGTCTGGAACTAGCTCTTTGAGGATGGCCAATCCCACCAGTGGGGGCGTCACGGCTTCGACGGAGATGCTTGCGGCCAAGAGGCATGCCGGGGTGCACACACCCGTAATCGTGGGCAAAATGATAATTGCCAATCAACAAATGGCATACGCAGCCTAATTAATTAGGCAGCCGCTTTCCACCACTTCGCCCTTGGGCGGTGAGCGAGCGTCACACAGAGGGCTGTTCTTCTCCGCTACGTCTGGGCGGGGAGGTTAAGACCTCAGGCTAGCGGCTAGCGTTTCTTGTCCGTTCTGAGCGTGGGCCGCGAACGTCCCAGGGTAATGCCTGGGGCATGAACGCGAATAAGCATGTAGTCTCTTGACCAGTAACATTTTCGGACGCGGGTTCGA
>CAWDBN010000003.1:0-612053 GCA_963800575.1 uncultured Acidobacteriaceae bacterium | reverse complement strand
GGGCCGTTCGCCGAGTCCAGCGTGGTTTTCCAGTGCGGCGTTTTCTCCCAGCTGTTGTACTGGTCTTCGTGACAGGTTTTGCAAGTCTCGGTTCCCACATACTTCGAGTTCTCGGCGGAAGGCGGACTAGCTACAGGTGCACTGGCGGATTGAGCCTTAGCCGGTGCAGGCGCGGCAGTTTGACCCGAAGCCAGCGCGCTCATGAATACAAGAACCACCGAGAACGCGAGATTGAAAAACGCCCTGGACCCTGTTGGCATCAACAGATTTCCTCGAGACTCTCTGTTTGTCATGAACAATGACAAGTGATCGTTGCGACTCAGGCAAGTCACTCTATCTCGATTCATAAAAAGGTCGCTGTGCAATATTGCTCACTTAACGATCCGTAGGATCACTAAGTGTTCCCAAAACGGGAAACGGGACAGGATCTCTGACTAATCAGGTAAGGTTAGGCCGCGAGTAATTCCAGGAGACCAGTCTTAACTGGCGTTGACGAGGTTCGCGATGGCGAAACTGGATTCCTTTCCTGCTGCCAACTGTCAAAGAGTTATCAGATTCGCGACTCGGCCAGGGATGGGGTAGCTTGGCTCTTGATCCAAAGTTTGTCACGATTTTCGCTGCCAGGGACAATTCGTAAATTTCCGAATCCGGGCATTATTTCTGCTAATCCAACTGCTAAAATGTGAGACCTCACGCGCCTTTCTTCTGCAAGATTCTGCGGCGGCCGCTCGCGGTAAGGAGGTGACCCGGTATGACCGAGAAGGCAAGTTCCAAGTCGATCCCGAACCTGACTCAAGAAGACCTGACTCGACAAGATCTGTCTCAAGAAGGCGTTCCCAAGGCCGTCTCCAGGCGCAACTTCATCAAAGGCGTCATCACCAGCGGTGTGGCAGTCTCTTCCGCGGGCTATCTGTTTCGCGCCTCATCTCTTCTGCACGGCCAGCAGTCGGCGGCGGGTGTAGGCGAGCGGCTGATTACGCTTAACGTCAATGGTCAGCAGCGGCGCGTCGACGCGATGAAGCAGGAGACCCTGGCCTCGACCCTGCGTTACAAACTGGGCCTCACCGGCACCAAGCTGGGATGCGACCGCGCCGAATGCGGATCTTGCACCGTGCTGATCGACGATATCCCTTATTATGCGTGCTCGGTACTCACCCATACCGTGCGCGGCCGGAAAGTTGTGACCATCGAAGGCGTGGCCAAGGCAGACGGGACTTTGCACCCGGTACAACAGGGCGTCATCGACGAACAGGGTTTTCAGTGCGCCTTCTGCATGCCCGGCTTCATCATGGCTACCGTGGGATATCTGAAAACCAATCCCAATCCCACCCGCCAGGAGTTGGCGCAGGGCATCTCCGGGAACCTATGCCGCTGCCAGGATTATGACAAGATTCTCACCGCGATGATGCGCGGCGCCGAGAACATGCGGAGGTCTAATCTTGGATAACCAGAAAGACAACGCAAAGCCGGATAACAAGAAAGCCGTCGAGACGTCCAAGAACACCGAGCGCCAGTACGGAGCCGGCTACAAGCTGATCGGCAAGAACTATCAGACCCCGGATCTATATGCGAAGGTGACGGGCCAGGCGAAATATGCTGAAGACTTTCGCGCGGAAGGTATGTTGTTTTGCAAGCTGCTGCTCAGCCCCATGCCGCATGCCCGGGTAAAGCGCATCCACACGAACGCAGCGCTGGCCATGCCCGGAGTCAAAGCCATTCTCACGGCAAACGATCTTCCCGCGCCGGCCGATACTCTTACTGACAACGGAACCGTGATCAAAGCCAGCAAGTGGGGCGAGCGCGGCCTCACCAATGAACCGGTCTATCAGGGCGAACCGATTCTCGCCGTGGCCGCCGTCGACGAACTAACGGCAGCCGAAGCCATCGAAAAAATTGAGCTTGATCTCGAACCGCTGCCCTTCGTGACCGATCCGCTCAACACCTTGCGGCCCGGCGGTCCCAATCCCCGAACCGATGGCAATGTCTGGACTCGGCCCGCGGGCCAAAATCCGGGTCCGCCCGAGGTCACGGAACTCAAGTGGACCAAAGCCGACTTCGCAGAACTGGACAAAGGCCGCCTTCCAATGGGCAAGGTGCCCGACGAATGGTCGTATGGCGATCTCGATTCCGCCTTCAAGAATGCGGCGCTGGTTCTCGACGAGACTTTCGTGACACCCGACACGAGCCATCAGACGCTCGAGACCCGCAGTGCGATGGCCTACTGGCAGAACGGCAAAGTCTACATTTACACGGGCACACAAAGCACCGCGCAAACACTGCCCGCGATCGCACGCTGGTTGAATATTAGCCCTGACAACGTTGTCTTCATCAGCGAGTACACCGGCGGCGGGTTCGGCAGCAAGATCACCGGCGGCGTGTCGATGATCATCCCTGCTCTTCTCTCGAAGAAAACGAATGCTCCGGTCATGATGCGCATCAGCCGCGAAGAGGAAACCTTCATCGGTCGCGCCCGTCCTAGTTTTCAAGGACGCATGAAAGTCGGTTTCTCGAAAGAAGGCCGGATTACCGCTCTCGACATGTTCGTGATTTGCGATAACGGTCCATACGATGCGGTTGGGGACGCTCCGTCATCGGGCCGCATCGTCTCTCTGTTGTACCAGCCAGAAGCGATGCGCTGGCGCGGCGTGACCGTGCTGACGAATACGCCGCCCCGCAGTGCGCAAAGTTCCCCCGGCGGCCTTCAGGGGATAGTCATCCTTGAGCCCATCATCGCGAAAGCCGCGCGCAAGCTCGGCGTTGACCAGGTGGCGATTCGCCGCGTCAACTGCCCGGAAGGCAAGGCGCCGTTCGGGCCAGCGGTGCAAGGAAAACGTCAGTATGCGACCAGCGCATTCCTCAAGGAAGCGCTCGACCGCGGCGCGGAGCAATTCAAATGGAGCGAGCGAGTCTCGCGTACTCCGAAAAGGATGGGCACGAAAGTTCGCGGCGTCGGCGTTTCGCTGAGCTGTTACGTTGGCGGGACGATCGGATTCGACGGGCTTCTCGTCATCACGCCAGATGGCCGCGTTGTTTTCCAGTCTGGAATCGGCAACCTCGGAACAGAATCCGTGATCGACGTGCACCGCGCGGGCGCAGAAGTTCTCGGCGTGCCGTGGGAAAAATGCGACGTCGTGTGGGGCAACACAACAAAGAACCTTCCCTTCACCTGCGTCTCCGGCGGCAGCCAGACGACTCACGCGATGACGCGCGCCGCCTATGCGACTGCGATGGACGCCAAGAAGAAGCTCCAGGAGATAGCGGCCAAGAAGCTGGGCGGCAAACCGGAGGAATACGAGGTCGCCAACGAGCGTGTGTTCCGCAAGGGCGGCGGCGCCGGCATGACTTTGGCGCAGGCGGCGAAATATGCGATTCAACTAGGTGGCGTCTACGATGGCCACGAAGCTCCCGCCGACCTACATAAACTAACGAAAGCGTCGGTGGCAGCACTGGCGGGTCAAGGCCTGGTGGCGGCCGCCAAGGACAACTATCCCCGCGATGGCTCGACATTTTCCTACGTCGCGAGCTTTGCGGAAGTTGAAGTCGACGTAGAAACCGGCAAGTACTACATCGTCGATTTCCTCGCTTCCGCTGACGTCGGAACAGTGATCCACCCCCGGGCGCTGGGCGGGCAGGTGCTCGGCCGTTCGGTCCTGGGCATCGGCCACGCGATCAGTCAGAAGTGGGTGTTCGATCCGCACTACGGCGAGATGGTTTCCAAACGGTTCTACCAAAACAAGCCGCCGACCATTCTCGATGTACCGGTCGACATGCAATGGACCGCCTTGGACATTCCGGATCCGGAGACGCCGGTCGGCGCGCGTGGTGTCGGCGAACCGCCCGTTGCTGGTGGGTGTGCCTCAATTTTGAACGCGCTGTCGGATGCGCTCGGAGACGAGATCTTCCAGCGCGCGCCAGTGAACGCCGACACGATTCTGACGTCGCTCGAAGCGGGCCGCCCGATGCAGCATCCGCTCATGGCCCACATCTGAACGAGATTTGTAAGGAGAGTTATGGCTGTCATACGAGACGTAATGCCCGCCTTCGAGCTGTATCAGCCGAGTTCCGCCGCTGATGCGCAGAAGCTTCTCGAACAGCATGGGCCCGATGCCTGGGTGCTGGCCGGAGGGATGGACAGTTTCGACTGGCTCAAAGATCGAATCAGGAAGCCCAAGGCTGTGGTCGATTTGAGCGGAATCGAGGAACTGCGCGGAGTTCGCACTCTGAGCAACAATGGCGGCGATGGCATCGAGATCGGCGCGATGACCACGCTCACGGAAGTAGTGAATCATCCTGTCGTGAAGCAGAAGTATGATCTGCTGGCGCAAGCTGCGGAGCTGGTGGCATCGCCTCAAATCCGCAATCAGGGAACGCTCGGCGGCAATGTTTCGCAGGACACGCGGTGCTGGTATTACCGTGGAGGTTGGCCATGCTACCGTGCCGGTGGCAACATTTGCTACGCCGACACGCCGGAGGGCCGCAACCGCGAGCATGCCATTCTGCAAGCGGACCGCTGCGTGGCAGTGAATCCTTCCGACACGGCCCCGGCCCTGATTGCGCTGGACGCCAAGTTCGTTCTGCGCACGCCCAAAGGGGAGCGCGTGGTCGATGCCGAAGATTATTTCATCGGTCCTGAGATCGACATTACGCGGCTGCACATCTTGCAGCCCGGCGATCTGCTTACTTCCATTCGAATTCCATCCACCTGGGCGGGCGCGCAATTTTATTTCGAGAAAGTGCGAGACCGCAACGTGTGGGACTTTCCGCTTCTCAACGTCGCCTCAGCCATGGTTCTTTCTGGTGGCACGATCGAGCGCATGCGAATCGCAGTGAACGGCGCCGCCGCCAGACCGTTAAGGCTGAAGGCAGTCGAAGATGCGGTCCGGAACCAGCCGCGGAACGCGGCGACCGGCGAGATGGCCGGAAAGCTCTCCGTGCAAGGAGCGGTTCCACTGCAGTTCAATGCCTACAAAATCCCGCTGATGAGAAATCTGGTGAAACGCGCCATCAGCGGAGTCGAGGAGGCCACATGGACTTCATAGAGTGGGCCACAAGTCCGTGGGGACAGAACGTCCCCATCCATATTGCCTGGTTCCTGATCTGGGTTTCAGTGATCGCAGGATTACTCTTCCTGATCGTTCACGCCACTTACATCATGTTTTTCGCCAAGGCCAGAGTGTTTGCGGACGATGCATCTCCCCAAGTCATCGCGCAGATCCCCAAACACGTTCCCCGGCACTCGCTGGTCGCGCGGCTGTTTCACTGGATCATGGCAGCCTCGATGTTCACGCTGCTGTTTACCGCATTCCTTCCGAAGGTAGGTGTCCAGTTCAATTGGGTCACCTATCACTGGATCGCCGGTGCCGTGTTAACCGTTTCCATCATCTTTCACATCATTCATGCTTCCTTCTTTCTGGATTTCTGGTCGATTTGGCCCGACCGAATCGATCTGGACGATGCACAGAAAAGAGTTCGCCGCTTTTTCGGAATGCCCGCGCCGCCGCCGCGAAAGTTCGCCAAGTATCCCCTGGAAAACAAGCTCTTCCACGGTGTCATTATCTTGTGCGGTCTGTCGGTAATTCTTACGGGCGTTTTCATGATGTCTCGCGTGCACACGATCTTTTTTCCTCGGAATCCGTATCTGTTCAGCGACATGACCTGGGGCTTGATGTACGTTCTGCACGGATTGGCGGGCGTAGGTCTCATTGCGCTGGTGATGATGCACGTCTATTTCGGCCTCCGCCCGGAGAAACGAGCAATCACGAAATCGATGATCTTTGGCTGGATGGACCGCGACTTCTATCTGGAAGAGCACGAACCCGAGCGATGGAAGGTCGAGGCTGCTCCGTCGTCAGCGACCTCCAACCGGATTGAGGGCCGAGGATTAACCGATGCTGGCTGAGATCTGCGAACGTTGTGACGCGGTCGAAGAATGCTACGAGTTCCTATTGGCATACGCAGCCCAGGGGCTACCCAGTGACCAGGGCAGCAAGTCGGGTGGGCAAGTCCGCGAGTTCCTGCATCGCGCTGTGGAAGCCTTGACAGGTCTGCCGGAAGCCTGTGCGCAGGCAGTTAAACAGGAAGGTCTCAGGCCCGCCCGCAAATACCAGGCGTTCATCGCAGTGCTCGATCGCGACTCCCGTGACTCTCTTGCCGCCATTGAACTGGTTCTCGCTCAACCCGCGATCAGTTCCCAGTTGATCGACAACCTGAACGCCTCCATCCACCTCCGGGCGCTCCTCACCGATCTATTCCTGCTGGGCGAGGTTCTGAAAAAGCGAAGCAAACCGGCGGTACAAGCAGTCACGAGCGAAGGCGATTGATGCCACCCCCATCGCGCTTCTCTTTCCGCCGACGCGGAACGTGCTCACACAGCTTCTCAAAGGTTAGGTCCTGCGGTTGCCGTCCTTCGAGAATCGATTCGATGATGTCCGGCGCGAGAAGCGCGCACCCAAAGACCTTGCCCACATAACGTTCTGTAAGTCCTGCCTGTCGAGCTAGTGATCTCATGTCGAGCGAGTTTCCTTGAACCACCTCTTCATACCAACTGTGAACTCGAGCAATGGCTTTTATCAAGGAAACTTTCGGACGTCCGACCGGAGCGTCGAAGTTCGGCGGGGCGACTAGATGAACTTCCCCTCCAAACCGTTTCCGTCTCGCCTCGATGCTCAAACTGATGAGATCGTTTACGTCCGAGCAGAACTGACGCTGGCAACGGCGCGGGGTGATGAATATCGCAGCTTGGTCCAACTCTACAAAGCCTTGGGTGGAGGCTGGCAGCAATAAACGGCCGGCCAAAGGGGAGCTATGCTCCGAACGACGCTTGGCAAGTGAAATCAATTTCCAGGAGGTCAATTATGTCGCGTGTATCAAGCTCGGCAGCAGAACTGGGAACCCAAGGTATCTTGCACGAGTCAGACCCATCAGAAAGAGCACCATCAACGACCCGTTATTGAGCATGTTCTTTCAAGGCTCAAGGACATCGGAATAACCAAAATCTTTGGCGTACCCGGCGACTACGCTTTCGCCGTAGAGGATGCGATTGTCAACTTTCCCGGAATCGAGTGGGTCGGATGCTGCAACGAACTGAATGCCGCCTACGCCGCTGACGGGTATGCTCGCGTCAACGGAATTGGTGCGGTTAACACGACCTATGGCGTAGGTGAATTGAGCGCCATCTGCGCCTTTGCTGGATCTTTTGCAGAAAGTCTGCCGGTATTTCACCTGGTCGGAATGCCAAGTGTGCCAATGCAAGCCGCGCGCGCCACTGTTCATCACACCCTGGGGGCGCACTGGCTATGGCAACTTTCTCGGTTCGACAAGGGATCGGTAAGCGCTTCTCAAGGATGACAAGCAAACCAGAAGGGACTCAGGAACGAACATTCGATGCGGGTCAGAAGTCGGCTTGTAGGAAGTTTCACCAGATCGGTACCGACACACGCGCTTGTGGCACCGAATTATCAATGTTCATTGATTTGCCACAAACTGGTTTGGGGGGATCGATTCATGATCTCCACCTACATCACCATGGGATGGTTTGGTTTTCCCAGCGCGTGAACGTACCAGTAGGACCATCCGGGCCGAGCAGCGCAACGCGCACCACTTCGCGAGAGCCATCTTCGACAGAGGCTGTGCCCTCATATCCATTGAGGTTCGTCTTGGTGAAGCCCGGGGTCACCAAGTTGACTTTGATCCCGGTCGACTCCAGTTCGATCATCATGGCCAGCGTGATAGCGTTGAGAGCCGTCTTGGACGCAGGATAGACGGGACTGAACATCGCGTGGTAGGGAAAGGCCGGATCGGCGTTCATTGTCAGCGAGCCCACTCCGCTCGAGACGTTGACAATACGGGCATCCGACGAGCCACGGAGAAGCGGCAACATCGCCTGGTAAACGGCGAGGGCACCGAATACGTTGGTTTCCCACACTGCGCGTACTTCATCGAGCGATGCGTTGCTCGCAAGGGTTGTCTTCGCGTACTCCTGGAGCGATAAGTTGCCCTTTTTCGTATTCGAGATCGCCGCGTTATTGACAAGCAGGTCGAGACGGCCAAACTCCTTGCGGATGCGTTCCGCCGCGGCGGCGATCGAAGGCCGATCCGTTACGTCGAGCTGAAGGGCGATGGCGCCCTGTCCAATCTCCTCGGCCGCGGCCTCGCCGCGCTCGAAATTGCGCGACCCGACCAGCACAGTGAGACCGTTCGCCACGAGTTCCTTAGCCACCTGAAACCCGACTCCTTGATTGGCTCCGGTGACCAGGGCAACGCGTTTCCTTTGCATAGATATCTCCTTTTAGGTTCAGCCCCGGAAATACTGCATATTCTCAAGATCGGCGATAAGGCCAGGCCCCGTCGGGTTCCATCCCAAGTGTTTCCGTGTTTGAGCACTAGAAGCGGGCATGTCGAACCCGGCGAACATCGCTAGCCAGCCAAAGTGAGCTTGCGCCTTCTCCGGAGGAACGCTGACCACCGGCATCTTCAACCCTTTGCCAATTACTGCAGCAATTTCCCGCATCGGTATCCCCTCTTCAGCGACCGCGTTGTACCTGCTTCCCGCTTCGCGCTTCTCCAACGCGAGCCTATAGAGATGGGCAACGTCCTGAACATGCGCCGCCGGCCAGCGGTTGCGTCCCTCACCAATGTACGCCGACACTCCCTTCTCGCGGGCCACTTGGACCGCGTAGGTGATCAGGCCCTGCTTGACCGTGTCGTGCACCTGGGGAAGGCGCACCACCGACACGTTCACTCCGCGCGCCGCCACGGAAGCTCCTGCGACTTCTGAGCCTTTACGAGGATTTGGGTGGTTGGCATCGAAATGATCCTCGGTTGCGAGCTGACCCGGAGCAGCACTGCCCACTCCGGTTCCGGAAGTGATGAGGAGCGGGCGGTCCGACCCGATGAGCGCGCTGCCGAGAGCCTCGATTGCGCGCTTGTCCTTTTCACAGACTTCGGCGAACTTTGAGAAGTCCTGGCCGAAGGCGCTGTGGTCGAAGGCGAGATGAATCACGCCATCGGCCTGGGCAACGCCGCTGCGCAAGCTTTCCAGATTTTCAAGGTTCCCTCGATGCACCTCGGCCCCGGCGGCGATCAGAGATTGAGCGCCAGCCTCGCTACGAGCGAGACCGAGTACCTGATGGCCAGCGTTAATTAGTTCCTGAACGGTGGTATACCCGATAAAACCTGTAGCACCCGTAACAAATACCTTCATGAATTGTCCCTCCTGAATGGTTGTGACATGAATGACAGCGCGGACGGCTACTGATCGCCTTGACCTCGACCGATTGCGTCGAGATCCGCAAGTACTTCAGCCGGGATCTGAAGAGTCGCGGCCTTCAAATTCTCGCGGAGGTGTGCCACGGAAGATGTGCCCGGGATCAACAAGATGTTCGGGGAGCGATGGAGAAGCCAGGCTAACGCAACCTGCATGGGCGTGGCTTCGAGTGATGCCGCAGATGCGTCAAGTGCCGAAGACTGTAACGGGGTGAAGCCTCCCAGCGGGAAAAACGGAACGTAAGCGATCCCTTGGGCAGCGAGATCACCGATGAAGACATCATCATTCCTGTGGGCCACGTTGTAGAAATTCTGCACGCACACGATCTCGGTAATGGTTTGAGCCTCCGAAAGCTGCCTACGACTTACGTTGCTTAGTCCGATATGACGAATCAGGCCCTGACGCTTCAGTTCGGCAAGCACGGTCAGCGGTTCCTCGATGGATTCCTCGCCGGGTTCCATGATTCCTCCAACCCGAAGATTGACGATCTCTAGCGCATCGAGACCGAGGTTTTTCAGGTTGTCATGAACGCCGTCGATGAGCTCCTGGCGGGAGAGAGCATGAATCCAGGACTTGTCTGGACCGCGCCGAGCGCCCAATTTGGTGACGATCACGAGACCATCCGTGTACGGATGGAGAGCCTGCTTGATGATCTGATTGGTCACATGCGGTCCGTAGTAGTCGCTGGTATCAATGTGGTTCACGCCGAACTCTACTGCCTCGCGAAGAACAGCAATGGCGGCATCGACGTCCCGTGGTGGTCCCCAGACGCCGGGTCCGGCGAGCTGCATCGCCCCGTACCCCATGCGGTTCAAAGTCATCGATGTGCTGGGCAGCGTGAAGGTGCCGGCGATACTAATCTGTTCAATCATTGGTTCCTCCTTGCTACAATCATTAGATGAAGGATTCTTCAGGTTTGGAGTTCGCATATGCCGGCTGACGCCATCGTTGCATTCGAGCCAAGAAAGACGCCCCTCCAAGCGAGGTCAACGGTCACAGTAGAGGCGATTTCTGAAGCGACTATTCAGGTTTTGCTCAGTCACGGGGCAGACCGATTAACGACGACTCGGGTCGCCCAGCGTGCCGGCGTCTCGGTGGGCACACTGTATCAGTACTATCCCAACAAGCAGTCGCTGCTGTTTGCAGTGCTCGAAAATCACCTCACCAACGTAATGGCAACGGTTGAGGCCGCTTGTGAGAGCGCATGTCGTAAACCGTTAGCCGAGATGATTCGAGAAATGGTGGAGGCGTTCGTCGACGCCAAGATGGACCGCGCAGACATCTCTGTGGCCCTCTACCAGGTCGCTGCCGACGTGGGTGGCCCCGCCTTGATCAAACGGATCAACCAACGGTCTCGGAAAACTGTTGAGGCGATGCTGGAGACGGCGTCCGACATCAACTCGCCGCCCGACAAGTTCGCCATCGACATAATGCTCTCAGCCATGGCGGGCGCGATGCGTTCCTTGCTGGAGGCCGGACCATCCCCTGCAACGGTCCGCAAAGCGCGAGAGCAGCTCGTGCTCCTTTGTCAGTCATATATGACGGCCGCGACAGCTAAGCGCGCTTAGAGCACTCAATGTACTCGCTCTCGATTTCTAGGAACAACGGCCAAACATTAACTCGCGATGTCTAGATAGATCCTGCCCAAGATCGGCAGTGCGAAAAACCGATCATCCTTTTCTCGCCAGCCATTCCTGTCAGAAATAATCGGTCGTTCGATTGATTCGTACTTGGCGAGAAGGAAGCGGCTAAAAAGGCCCCATTGCCCGATCCATTGTACGTTTATTGTACGAAAATGCTTTTCGCTCGGGAGTCTCGCAGACCCACACAGCGACCACAGTATCCTAAAGATTCTCAAAAGTGGATCGAAAAAGCACGTAGCATTCCGCCAATAATATGTCGAGGGCCATGCCACGAACGGAACTTTAAAATTAGTTACTAGTTTTCTTCGCCTGAACGGTGAATCGAACGCGATAATCCCCCGGAGACAGTCCCATGATTTTCTGGAATACTTTTCGAAACGCCCCGTAGTCCTCATATCCCACTTTCCACGCAATTTCCTTCATGGCTAACGATGAAAACTCAAGCGATTCGCGAGCTTTCCCTACGCGCAAATGCTGCACGTACTCTGTAGGCTTCAGACCTGTTGCCTTTTGAAATCGACGCAAGAAAGTACGCTCGCTCATTCGAGCCTTTGCCGCCATAGTGGACACACTGAGGCTGCTAACATCAGCTGAACCTTGAGTATGGGCTCGTCGCCGTGATGCAGCTTGGGCGAGAAGTTTGAGTAGAAGCGCTGCTGCCGACCCGAAACATCAACAAGAAAGAAGCGGGCGGTTTCAAGCATGACCGTCGGACCTAGGAAGCGGTCGACCAGTTTCAATCCCAAATCGACCCAAGCCATCAGGCCACCAGCCGTAATAATGTCGCCGTCATCGATGATCAGTTTTTCAGTGTCAACTCGAATCTTGGGGAACCGATCAGCGAGCGTCTGTGAGAACGTCCAGTGTGTAGTGGCGGATCGTCCGTTTAGCAATCCCGTCTTGGCGAGAAGAAGCACCTCCACAAACCGAGCAGACGATACAACCTGAAGCATGCTGCGCTTCAACCCATCTTTGAAGCTGGGGAACTGCCCCTCCCTGTGGGTCAGTATCGAGATTTGGCGGCAAGATCAAACCCGCTGGTTTTTGAGGTTGGTGCTGGTGCGTATCGAAACGCGTCCAAGCTCAAAAGTGTCATTATCCCGTAACTGCCAATGACTGATGCGCAACTCCCTGGAATTGGTGCCTCCGTGCTCAGCGCTCAGCCGATTGGCAACACTGAAAAGGTCTGTCAATCCCAGGACTGCTGACATCTGCACGCCGGGATAAAGCAAGATACCGATCTCCGTCAATCCGGCGGTTGTGGCGATGTCGGTTTTGCCCCGTACTTTGTCGTTTATGCCCATTTACATGCAGCCGGTTTACGGTTCAACTGCAGAAATCGGAATCGCAGCCACACTTCGGGTAGACGCGACGATCTATGATTCTAGCGTTTTTTGCCCAGGTGTGGACAATGCTGTCGCTCAAAATACCTGCGAATACAAAGAGGAGAATACCCATGCCGACGATTACGACGAAAGACGGAACGGAAATCTACTACAAGGACTGGGGCAAAGGTCAGCCCATCGTTTTTAGCCACGGCTGGCCGCTGTCGGCCGATGATTGGGACAATCAGATGCTGTTCTTCGGCCAACGTGGCTATCGTGTGATTGCTCACGACCGGCGGGGACATGGTCGTTCCAGCCAGACTTGGGACGGCCATGACATGGATCATTATGCCGACGACCTGGCGGCGTTGACTGCACATCTTGACCTCAAGGATGTGATTCATGTCGGCCATTCGACTGGCGGCGGAGAGGTGGTGCACTACCTGGCTCGCCACGGCGAAAGCCGGGTGGCAAAAGCGGCAATTATCAGCGCGGTGCCGCCCCTGATGCTGAAGACGGTGGCTAATCCTACCGGTCAGCCCAATGAGGTGTTTGACAGGTTGCAGGCGCAACTCGCCGCCAACCGGGCCCAGTTCTTTTACGATGTGCCCGCTGGACCGTTTTATGGTTACAACCAGCCTGGCGCGAAACCCTCCCAGGGGGTGATCTGGAATTGGTGGCGTCAGGGCATGATGGGAGGCACCAAGGCGCACTATGACGGCATCGCTGCCTTCTCACAGACGGACTTCACCGAAGACCTGAAGAAGATTACTGTGCCAGTCCTGGTGATGCATAGCGAGGACGACCAAATCGTGCCGTATGTCGCGGCCGGACCGCTGTCGGCAAAGTTGCTGATGAATAGCACATTGAAAATTTACAAAGACTTTCCGCACGGTATGCCCACGACTGAGGCCGACACGATTAACGCCGACCTACTGGCATTCCTCAAGAAAAGTAAGCAAGTGGCCGCATAGGGCTCATCCGGCCTTCACTCTGATGTGAAGGCCGCACGTTCTGACCGACCTATTCAGCAGGCTCGTCTCGACCGTAAGCCGGTTAGGATCGATGCGCGAATGCGGCTGACAGGTTGGCGCTAGAATCGGCCTCATTTCCAAGGTCCATAGCTGCGATGAGACCGCTGTTCACGGTGAATACGTGGAGAACCTCGCTATCCGAAAGAACATCTCCTTGAAGACTTTTGACGAGTTGGTGCACCCTGACGCGGGTCTTGCCTCCATCTTCCTCGGTCATCGCAAGCGGTTCGACATACGGATCGAACTCGCCCCATTGTCGAGTACGGTAGGCGCGGATCGCTTCCTTGCCGACGACCTTGCCGCCCTCTGAAGCCTTGGGCCAGCTCACGTCCTGCGTCATCAGTGCTAATGCAGAATCAATGTCGCGCTTGTTGAATGCGGAGTACGCCTGCTCAATAAGGGCGCCGAAATGACTACTGCTGTTGCTGAGCCTCGGCCAAGTGAGATTGCTGAGTCTCGTCAAGAAATTGAGACCACTCTTCGTCTGCCGCAAACTCCTCGTCGGGGGGAAGCACTGCTTGCGACGGCGTGACTCGAACACGAACCTGCAACTGAGTATCCGCTTTCCCTTTCATCATACCCATGGTGGGGGGGACGTCGGCATAGTCGCGGCCGATCGCGGTACGAATGTGCTTCTCACCTGCGAGTTCATTGATGGTGGGGTCGAAACCGATCCAGCCAATCCCTGGCAGCAGAGCTTCCACCCATGCATGCGTTGCGCCGTCTGCCGAAGGATGCGCATTTTCGCTACTGTGGTAAAGGTATCCGCTGACATAACGACACGGAATTCTGGCGTTTCTCACGAGGGCGATCATGATGTGAGCAAAATCCTGGCATACGCCTTGCCTCGAGCGAAGCGCATCCTCAATCGGTGAATTGACCGCGGTGCTCTTCTTTACGTAGCTGAAACTGTGATTCACCCCCGACGCAATATCCCTGAGAAATGCCAGGGGACTGCGCCCCTTCCTTTCGGTCGCTCCGATCTCCACTGCCAACTGTTCAAGGTCTGGAGATGAACGGGCAAAATGACTCGGCATCAACATATCCCAGTAATCTTTTTTTTCGATGAGCTCTTCCAGTTCCTGCCAGCCCTCGTAATCCATCGCTTCTGGAATCACAGGTGGAGAGTCAATATCGACTAAAGCGTCGGAAATGATGGTGAGCTGGCCGTGATGGGCAGGCAGGTCGAAGTGGTGCACCAGGTTGCCGTAGGAATCGGTGTAGCCAAAAATCCGGGCCCGCGGATTTACGGATAGCTGAAAAACGAAGCAGCGCTGGGTGCCCTCGCTTCTGGGGTGCATGCGCACCTCCATCGTGCTCTGCCAAACCGGGCGACTGTAGCGATAGCGCGTAAAATGGCGAATGGCGTAGAACATTTCAGGTTTGAAAAGCCACTTCAATCGGATATTCGATATAGAGTTCGTGAACAGCGGCATGTAGTTCGCGACATTGCTCGATGATGGTCGCAAGGTATTTGTGCAATGCAGCAATGATTTCGCCAATCTGTACGTAGGTAACCATCGATCGCATGCGCCCGATTAATCTTTCTACGCTTTCAGGCCGGCGGCTCAAGGAAAGATTGCCGATCGCAGTCAAGGCATCGTGCATACGATCCATTGAATAACGAACCGAGTAAGGGAACTCTGACTTCAGCAGGAGGAAATTCGCGATTCGTTCCGGTTTGAGTTCAGCGGTGCATGCCTTGCAATAAGCCTCGAAAGCAGCACAACTGCTCAACAGCCCCACCCAATCCAGATCATCAGCATGCTTGCCGACGACAAAATAAGCGTCCAGCAAAACGCAGAGATTGCACGCTCTTTCCATGTACTTGCCGAGCTGGATAAAATGCCAGGCCTCGTCGTGATTCATGGTCGCGGCGGCAATTCCATTAAACCTGTAAGACCCTTCGCGAACCAGAGTCACCACTCGCATAGCGCCGGTGTCATCATCTGGTTGTAGCGAGGCGCCAGTCACGTCGTGGAAAAGTCGATTCAAATGTTCCCACATCTCCGAGCTGATTTCCTCGCGAACCTGTCGAGCATTTTCGCGGGCTCCGCTTATGCATTTCACAATCGAAAAAGCTTCTCCCGGATCCGCTACCAATGAAAACAGAACGCGCTGCAAGTCGACGTTGCTGGAAGCCGCACCGGGGGCTAGCGATGACACAGCGCGGAACCAGCGCTCTTCCGTGGAAAATTTTGCGGGATTCAAGATCAGGCCGTAGGTCGCCTTGAGCACACGCGAGGCGTTGTCTGCCCGCTCGAAATAGCGGCTCATCCAGTACAGACTGTCGGCGACGCGAGAAAGCATAATGTGTTACACCCAATCCGCCTGACTCTCAATTCTGCAAGACCCACGTGTCTTTCGACCCTCCACCTTGAGACGAATTCACTACAAGCGAACCCTTTCGCAACGCAACCCGGGTCAGACCACCCGGCACAATGGTGATTTTGTCCCCATAAAGAATATAAGGACGGAGATCGACATGACGCGGCTCGATGATGCCATCTACAAAACAGGGCGCGGTGGAGAGATTGATCGTGGGTTGCGCAATATAGTTTCGCGGTTGGGCATAAATCCTCTGCCGAAACTCGGAGCGCTCTTGTTCTGTGCTATGGGGTCCGATCAGCATTCCATAGCCCCCTGACTCACCCACGGCTTTCACCACATACTCCTCCAGGTTCTGGCAGACATGGTCCCGTTGCCCGGGATCGGACATCAAGAAAGTTTCAACGCCTTCCAGAATGGGATCCTGATCGAGATAGTAGCGAATGATTTTTGGCACGAAGGCATAGATCGCTTTGTCGTCGGCAACGCCCGTTCCCAGCGCATTCGCGAAGGCCACGTTTCCGGCGCGATAGGCATTAAAAAGCCCCACGGCACCCAGTGCCGAACCATTTTCGAAAACCAGGGGATCAAGATAATCGTCGTCAATACGACGATAGATCACGTCCACGCGCTGCAGTCCGAAGGTGGTTCGCATGTAGACGATATTGTCGTGCACTACCAGATCGCGCCCCTCGACGAGTTCAATACCCATCTGCCGAGCCAGGTAGGTATGCTCAAAGTAAGCGGAGTTGTAGGAGCCGGGCGTCAGTAAAATCACGGTCGGCTCGGAACGGCCCTCGGGAGCGAGAGACCGCAGCGTCGAGAGAAGAACCTGACTGTACTGTTCAATTGGCCGCACGCGACATCTTTGAAACAGTCCTGGGAATATCTGCTTCATCACCCGGCGGCTGGTGAGCATGTAAGAGACACCGCTGGGGACGCGTAGATTGTCCTCGAGGACCACAAAGTTTCCGTCTGGGTTTCTGATCAAGTCGGTCCCGACGACCGTGATATACACGTCGTTGGGCACTTTGATATTGCGCATTTCCCGGCGGTAGTGTTTGCAGGTGTAGACGATGCTGCCGGGCACGACACCGTCTTCAATGATTTTGGCCTCGTGGTAGACATCTTTGAGGAAGAGATTCAATGCCGTGATTCGTTGCGTCAGTCCGCGCTCGATCCTTTCCCATTCCGCCGCCGTGATGATCCTGGGCAGCAGATCGTGGGGAAAGATTCGTTCCGTCCCCTTGTCGTTCCCGTATACGGTGAAGGTGATGCCCTGGTTGAAGAAGGATTGGTCAGCCTCGTTCTTGCTGCGCCGTAACTCGTCCGGCCCCAGATTTAGAAGCAAGTTGTGCAGCGGACGATATTGTTTTCGGGGATGGTCCGGAGCGCTGAACATCTCATCGTAAGCACCATTGAATTCGTAGTGGTGAAGGGCTTTCGCCTCGGTGCGTTCGGTCGGCTCTGTTTCAGTAATCATGATGGCAGCGTCATTTTCTTCGCCAGAAGAATAGCTTATCGGCGGCGAATTGGAGATCGTGAAAACCGATTCGGGTCATTGAAGAAACGGTTCGCAACGATCCCGAGAGCTATGCCCTCGATGGCGCGACTTCTCTGATGCCTTGCGGAGGGTTTTGGCTGCCAGAAGACTGGAATTCGATGTCAGGTAACTGTTCCACCGCCCGCCGAAGCGATTGCTCCCAACTGGAGTGGATCAAGTTTAAATCCCTGTCCCCAGCTGAAACTCGACGGTAACGGGTAATTTCCAGGCTATCTTTCTTATACAGCAACAGATCGAAGGGAGGCCCTACGGTCACATTCGAGCGCATGGTTGCATCGAGTGAGAGGAGCGCATATTTGGCCGCAACCTCGAGTGACGTGGTGGATTGGATACCGCGATCGAGGATCGGCCGACCGTATTTGCACTCCCCCAGTTGCAAATATAAGGAGTCTTCTGTGGCCGCGAGAGGATTTCCCTGGGGATAAATCAAGTACAGGTTAGGCTCTTGTCCGCGAACCTGCCCGCCGAGCAGCAAGTGCACGTTGAAGCTGAAAGAGTCCCGCTCCAGCGAAGCGCGGTCAATATCGGAAATCCTGCGCACGCAATCTCCTACAATGCGGGCAGCATCATAGAGCGAACCGGCTTGGGCAAGTCCGCGGCCGGAGTCAAAGTCATCTCCCAGCAAAGTGATAACCGATTGGCTGATGGAGAGGCTGCCGCTGGTCAAAATTACAAACACTCGCTCTCCCGGCTGAACGAAGCGATACATCTTGCGACAGACGTTGACCTGGTCAAATCCTGCATTGGTCCTTGAATCCGAAGCCAACACCAGGCCTTCCTGCGTCGCAATTCCCAAACAGTATGTCAATTTGCCCTCTGAGGTGAAGCTAACGCATCATACACTGATTGCACACATCGAATTCGTGATCCAGGGGAGCAAGAAAAAATGTGCAAGATCATCGCGATTAGCATGATAGTTTTGGCATCTCATCTGCGCCAAGACCCCGCTCGTACAAGGAAAATTGCAATTTTATGATGATCCGCCTTGGCTACGACATTCAATTCGAGACAGTGGGTGAAGTGCCGATCGTGACCCTGCTCAACGTACACCCATCGCGAACGAAAGATTTACGGGAGGCCGACGAATTAAGTACCGACCCGCTGGTGAGTATAGAAAGCTTTCGGGACAGCTTCGGCAATAACGCGTGCCGGCTGCTGGCTCCCCACGGTAAGATTCGATTCCAGAATTCAACCCTCATTGAAGACTCAGGCCTGCCTGACCTGGAGGGCCCCGACGCGGCCGAGGTTCCGATCCATCAACTGCCGTTGGATGTCCTGCCCTTTCTTATGAACAGCCGCTACTGTGAAGTGGATCTCTTATCGAACACGGCCGCGGAGCTTTTTTGGAATGCGCCGAGAGGATGGAACCGGGTGCAGGCAGTCTGCGACTGGGTGCACAGCAAAGTCACGTTCGGATACGAATTTTCCAGTCCGATTCGCACGGCGCTCGGGGTCTACACCGAGCGAGTCGGGGTCTGCAGAGACTTTCAGCATCTGGCTATTGCATTCTGTCGAGCCCTCAACATTCCCGCTCGCTATGCGACAGGATACCTGGGTGACATCGGGGTGATCGTGGCGCCGAGTCCAATGGATTTCAGCGCCTGGTTTGAAGTTTACCTGGGGAATCGCTGGTGGACATTCGACGCCAGGCACAATATCCGTCGGATCGGACGGGTGTTAATGGCAATCGGTCGCGATGCAACCGACTGTGCGATTACAACCTCCTTTGGGAGAGCGCGGTTGATTCACTTCCAGGTCACTACCGATGAAGTGCAGAATTCCTGATCTGCACACAGTGGTCATGCCGAATAGTTCGCAGTGATATCTTCGGGCCTCTGGCGGTTTTGGCCGTATTGCTGGAAAAATGGGAGCCATCCTTTCAAGTTTGTTCCGACAAACGCGCTTTTGGTGATTGACGGGCCTGCTGGCCGGATGGTCGGCAATCCGGAAGTTAGCCCGAAACGGGCTGTAGGAAGCCACGAGCGCAGTTCCTAAGGCGCGGACAAAAGTCAACTCAGTATGGCTGAAGCGCCAGCTTCTGATCGCCTGGCATTCGCCTTTTGCCCTCCTTGAAACCGGACTGCGCATGTAGCATCCGGAGAGAAGCTCGACAGTTACCCTGTTCTAAACCAAGCCATCCGCTCTCTACAGTCCGGTTTGTGTCTCAATAATCGCGAAATACTGGCATGTTTCACGTATTTTGTAGAAAATTGCGGCTGAATTTCTCTGTACTCAGGATTGCGTGGCGGAGAGGCAGGGATTCGAACCCTGGGTACAGGTGTTAGCCCGTACAACGGTTTAGCAAACCGCCGCATTCGGCCACTCTGCCACCTCTCCGGCTTGCGGTTTTTACTAGCTTAACACAGCTTTTGCGACGGTTTGGCGCGACTGTTCGCTCTTGCATTCGGCCGCCGGGGACATTCGAGCCTGTTCGGGTTTCGTAACAGGATTAACTTTGTCGTACTGCCGCCGCAAATTGGTGAAAAACTCTCAGCAACTGAGGGGGAGGAGTGGATCCGAAAAGCTGCCCGCACTGCGGCGGTACCGGATACGTGGCGAAGCCCGTGGACATCAAGGGTAAGTCCGAGGGCGTTGCGTTTATCCGCGTGAAGTGTCCGACCTGTGCCGGCGGCGAACGGAAAACTTCTGTGCCTCCTACAACTACGGGCTGACCGCACGGCCTGTGGTGCTTGCGAAAACGTACGAGCCCGGGGCGTCACCTGCTCCCGCCTTGAAGTGGCGATCCGGGCCGTACGTTTCTTCATTTGCCTGGCCGCTCACGCGATGCCGGCCGCTTTGCTCCGGCGCCGCGCAGCCGACGCAGTTTCGATCCGGTTCCGTCCTCCGGCTTTCGCGCGGTAGAGCGCTCGATCCGCTGCCTGGATGACTTCTTCCGCGGAAGGATTTCCTCCCCTCGAGCTGGCGACTCCGATGCTTGCCGTCACTGAGAGTTCATCAGACGGCGTGTTGCGCGCGAGTTGGCGGATGGCATGCCCGGCTGGAGCGCGTCCGCGGGCGCGCTGGTTGCGGCGGTCGGGGCCCCGCGCCTCATGACGGCGTTCCGGTCCGCGCAGGCGAAGCGTGCTGGCTTCGATATCGGCGCGCAGCCTTTCCAGATGCTCCATGATCTCGACTGTATTCCTTCCGGGAAAAAGTATGGCAAATTCTTCTCCGCCGCAACGGTAGGCTTGTCCTCCGCCCGAGACCTTCGCCAGCCGTGACGCGACCATGCGCAGCACCTGATCTCCCGCGTCGTGGCCGTAAGTATCGTTGCAGCGTTTGAAGTGATCGATGTCGACCATGGCAATAGAATAAGGTGGTTGCAGTCGAAGCAAAGCATCATGAAAGGCGCGCCGGGAAGGCAGGGTCGTGAGTTCGTCGTGATAAGCGAGTAGGTAGGACGTCTCGACGACTGCGCCTGCCAGGATGAAAGCTGCGGCCGCGAAATACGCGGTAGAGATTCGTCCCACGCCTCCAAAATAAAGCGCGAAAAAGCAAGCGGCCAGCGCCCACAGCAGGCCGCTCTCGGCGGGCTTATGCAACAGCAGAAAGCGCGTGAGCAACAATACCGCCGCAGCTGCGAAAGCCAACAGTGTGGCGAACGGGAACGAAGCCGGCGGCGCGGGATGGTGTAGCCCGCGCGCCGTTGCCACCAACGGCTCAGGCCGGCAGAGCACGCCTACAATCACGGATTGAACGAACAATAACAAGGTAGGAGGCGCGATGCTGGAGAAAGCGAATCCCCGTTCTTTGTGAAGCGAGAGCAGAACAAAGTTGAGCGGCAAGAGCAGGCCCACGGCGGCGAGCGCGAAGCTTCCGGGGCTGCCGGCCGGGACGCGGCCTGAAGTAAATGAAGAAGAGAAGTAAGAGATTGCTTCTTGAGCCAAAACACGACCAGCAAAGCGAAGAAGATGCGGCTGGAATGAAATCTCCAGGCCAGCAGCATGCCCACGATCGCGGTGGCGTAGAAGGCGTAGCTGATGAGCGCGACGCTGGGAGTGACCAGGCCGGAGTGCAGCAGAATCGCAACCGCGACCAGACAGATGCCGGGTATGAGCAGAGACTTCATCATCGAAATTTGGTCCCGGCGTTGATGGGGAACGTCCTCAGGCTCGCAGAGTTCTGCGGATTACGTCTCTTTATTATCGCTGGAGGCGCGGGATGGTAGTAATTGACCGGGCGGGTTCGGAGCTTGTCATCCTGAGGCAGCGGAGTCCCCGGCGATAGCCGGGGACTCCCAACGAAACCTATGTACTTGCCTACGACGCCGATGCTGGCGGCGTTACCGCCGCCGGCAAGTGCAGAGATCCGTCGGCCCCCAAAAACCGCGAGCCTCAGGATGACACCGTGGTGGAGCTTCGAGCCAGTCTCTCTCCCGCCCTCCGCCCAAAAGCTTGTCAATAGGCAAAAACTACACGATCGAGCCTAAGTCGCTCACGCTAATGGAGATATAATTCTCGGAAACGTGACTCAATCACCCTATTCAAATTGATATACTGAAAGTATAGGGTAAAAATTCAGAAAAACGAGGCGCAGCCCACGGGCTGCGCCTTTTCTTTTGGGCAAAACGGGGCGTGCGGTTATGGCGAAGTGCAAGGGATTCAGGAACTTCAAGCAGCGGGGCGAGTGGGTGGAGCTGCTGTTTATGGCATGGGCTCTACGCAAGGGACTCAGAGTGTCGAAGCCGTGGGGAGATTCCTCCCCTTATGACGTCGGGGTCGAACACGGCCGGCAGCTGGTCAGAGTACAGGTGAAATCGACAAGCTACAGACTCGCCAACGGCTACCTGTGCGGATTCAGACCCAACCAGAAGGGAAAGCGATACACGACGCGTAAAGTCGATTTCTTCGCGGCATACATCGTCCCCGAAGAGGTTTGGTACGTCATTCCCGCTGCGGTAGTCCTAAAGACTAAGAGCTTGAGCCTGATGCTATGTCCGGTGCGCAAACAACAGATGCGAAGCGACAGCTACCGCTACGAACACTATCGGGAAGCCTGGAAACTTCTGCGGGACGGGCAAGCTTTGTCATCCTGAGGCAGCGGAGTCCGCGGCGATAGCCGAGGACTCCCAACGAAGGACCTATGCAAGGTGCAGGCAGCGTCGAGCTGTCGGCGTCGTGGGCACTGCCGGCGAGTACAGAGGCTCTTCAGCGCGCAAAAACCGCGGGCTTCAGGATGACAAGGGTGTTGGGTCACGAGGCCCGCGGCGGCTGATACTGATGGCGCTCATGCCACTCCGCGCTCAGATCCCTCCACTCGGGGTTCACAGAAACGATCAGCGCAATCTTCTTAATCCGCAGCCAGCCCTTGATTTGCTTTTCGCGCTCGATAGCGTTGCGCACATCGTCAAAGCGCTCAAAATATGCCAGCCGATCGAGCTTGTACTTCACGGCAAAGATGGAGCCGATTCCGAGCTTATGCTCGCGCACCCGGCGCACGAGACTGTTTGTCACACCTGTGTAAAGGGTTTTCGAGCGGTTCGTCATGATGTAGACGCAGTACGTTTTCCGCGACCGCGACGGCATAAATCTCAGGATGACAGGATGCCAGGGAATACGTCTGTGACGAATGAACATCCTTGTCCTCCTTGTCCTCCTGAGGCAGCGGAGTCCCCGGCGATAGCCGGGGACTCCCAACGAAGGACCTTTGCAAGTTGCCGGCAGCGCCGATGATGCCGGCGTCGACGCGCTGCCGGCAAGTACACAGGTCCTTCGGCCCGCAAAAAACCGCGGGCCTCAGGATGACAAGGAGTGGTTTGGCTTCACGCCTCGTCCAGGCGAATTATTTACGCGGGCTTTTCAGGAATTCTTCGAGCACGTGGTTAAATTTCTCCGGGTCATCGACGAACAAAGCGTGGCCGTCGCCGTCGAAGCGCTCCAGTTGAACCTTGTCGCCGAGTTTTGATTTCAGGTAGTCGGCGCTGGGTTGCGATTCGGGCTGGTACATGAAGAGCAGCGGGCGAGTTGTCTTCACTCTCTCGAGGCCGGCTGAGAAATCCTTTACGGCCAGCATGTCGTAGATGAGCACCACGGCGGTGTCGGCTGGGACCTGGATGGAGGCGTCGATGACGCGCTTCAGGTAATCCTCGGGCTGCGGCTTCTTGTACATGCTGCGCACAAAACCGTCGGCCTGTTTCTGGCGATCTTCTTGGAGCTGGTTCATCCATCCGGAGATGCCGATGAACATGTCTGGGCTGGGCTTGTCGGAGAGAAAGCCATCGACCAACACTAAGCCGCCGACGTTATCGGTGCCGAACTGTTCGGCGTATTTGATCAGTTCGCCGCACCCCATCGACCAGCCGACCAGGACCGGATGCTTCAGGCCGAGTTGATCGACCAGTTCTTTGTAGTCGCGAGAGCGAATTTCGGGCAGGTGCCCGTAGTTCGGTTTGTCGCTCTCACCCTGCGAACGGGGATCGACGGCGATGACGTGGTAGTGCTTCGAGAACTCGTCGATCTGCTTTTGCCAGATCCAGGCCGGCATGGTCCATCCAGGGATGAAGACGATGGGACGGCCGCTGCCGGCCTCGAGGTAATGGATGCGGACGCCGTCTGAAGTTTTTATGAACCCGTCCTTCGTAGTTGTTGCGGTCTGAGCCAGGACGCAGGGCGCTGACAGAATGCAGAGCAGGGCGACGGCTAATTTGGTTCTCATTTGCTTCTCCTTATTATGAGGCTTCAAGATTATGAGGCTTCAGGATGAGTTCGCTACGCGTAGGCGAACGGGCGGCTGGCGTGGCTTTTCCAGAAGTAGGCGAGGATGATCACGCTTGCGACCGCGGCGTAGGCGCACCATAGCGAAGTGAAGGCGTAGCGCTTGACCTCCATTACAGCCAGGAGAATTACCAGGTTGGCGACGCCGAAAATGATCATTGGCCTGATCTTTGAGAAGAATAACGATCCGCAGGTTGCGATCACATAGAGCACTCCGACGGCTGTGTTGTTGGTCGCCTGATTCATGTAGACGATGGTGTTGGCCTTGATGTAGATCTCCGTCGGGAACGCGGTCAGCGCCCATAGGATGTAGAGCGTGGTGCCTCCGCCGAGCACGAGGAATGGAATCATGCGCTGGCGGCTGTCCGCGGTCGGCTCGAAAAGGAAACACGCTTAGCGGCAGAAGGAAAGGGAGCAATCCCTGAGCATAGAGCATGAACGCCGCGCCCATGTCGTGGGCGACCGCAGGCGAGAGAATGCCATCCAGGCCGAGCCAGACGAATCCTTCGATGAACTGATGAATGGCGAACAACACGGGCAGGGAGGCGAAAAGAATTTCGCGGCGGTGCTTGACGCGGGTTAAGGTAACGACGCCGACGGCGCCGAGAACACCACTGCCCACGAAGTTCGCTGTGGCCGAGAAGCACATCGATCGTTTTCTCTCCTGCGAAAATTACACCGGTCTCACGCGGGGGATTATAAAGCTTTTCTGCCTCGCGTTGTCATCCTGAGGCAGCGGAGTCCTCGGCGAAAGCCGAGGACTCCCAACGAAGGACCTGTGCAACCTGCTCGCGACACCGATGCTGTCGGCCTGAGTGGCGCCACAAGCAAGTACACGGGTCCCTCGGCCTGCAGAAACCGCGGGCCTCAGGATGACAAAGCTATTTGACCCGCAGACCGTCCCGTTTTAAAACCTCGGTCCCGTTTCCGGAAACACTCCCTTTCGTGCGCACGGCTTTCGGTTTCAACTGAGCTTTCTCTAACTAGAATCAGGCTGTGATTAGCGGCGACTTATGAGAATCCTGATAGCGGAAGATGATGCAGCTCTGGCCGGATTTGTGCGCCAGGGGTTGGTAGGGGAACACTATGCGGTCGACGTGGTGGAGGATGGCGAGCAGGCGCGGGCCATGGGCAGCGAGTTCGATTACGACCTGGTGATCCTCGATCTGAACCTGCCGAAGCTGGATGGAGTGAGCGTGTTGCGGCATCTGCGGCTGAAGCGGCCAAGCCTGCCGGTGCTGGTGCTGACGCAGCGCAGCCGAGTCGAAGACCGGGTGCAGTGTCTGGACACGGGCGCCGACGACTATCTGCCGAAACCGTTTTCCTTCAGCGAACTCTCGGCCCGCATCCGGGCACTGCTGCGGCGCAGCCATCTGCCGTCGGAGTCCGTGCTGGTGGTCGAAGATCTCCACCTCGATCGCGTAGAACACCGCGCCGAACGCGCCGGCCGGAGGATCGAGCTGACCTCGAAAGAATTCTCCCTGCTCGAATACCTGATGCGTAACGCCGGCCGTCAAGTCTCGCGCGCCATGATCATCGAGCACGTCTGGAACCTAACCTTCGACACCACTACGAATGTGGTGGATGTTTATATCAACTATTTGCGGCGCAAGGTGGACGATGGACATCCGCGGAAGCTGATTCATACGGTGCGGGGCGTGGGCTATGAGCTGGGCGGGGACACGGGAGTGCCGGCGTGATCGAACGTTTGATTCGCCGGCTGATTCCGGGGGAGGCGAAATCCGCGCCGGAGGTGGCTTCGGCGCCGAGCGGCGGGGCGCGCCGTCCACTTGAGCAATTGCTGCACGGCTTGAACCAGCCGCTGACCGGGCTGCAATGTTCGATGGAAGTGGCGCTGGCGAGTGTCGCGAACCCCGGAGCAGTATGTTCAGGGCCTGCGCGAGGGCCTCGAACTCACCGAGCGCATGCGCGCTTTGGTTGAGGCGATTCGGGAAGTGGTGGAAGCGGGGCAAGAGCAGGAAGAAGAAAAAACGTAGAAGAAAAAAAGAAAACCAAGAGAAAGCGCAGGAGACGATCGAGTTGCAGGTTCTTCTGCGGGAAGCGGCGGACGGCCTGGGGCCGGTGGCCGAGGAGAAGAGCGTGCGCATGACGCTCGAAAGCGCAGCGCCTCATCCTTATTCATATCCGTTGCCGGTGAGGGCGGAACGGCGAAGGCTCGGAACCGTCGCATTCCGTTTCCTGGAATCGGCGCTGAGTCTGGCGGCGCGGGGCAGCGCGGTTCGCATCGAGACGGGCGGTGAGCCAGCCGCGGCTTGGATCCGCGTTCGCTGGCATGCGGCGCGGCCGCGGACGGAATTCTCCCGGCCCGAACTGGGGTTGCTGGTGGCGCAGGCGGGTTGGGAGCGGATCGGCGGGGAATGGGTGCGCGAGCGGATCGAGAGTCGGGAGACGGTGACAATTCGGCTGGCGAGGTCAATCTGGCCAGGGAGATTCCAAATGAGCGCGATGACAAAGTTCCCGATCATTCCTCGGGCGCCGGGCGGAGTGCTGATCGCCAGTCCAAGCCGGGCGCTGCGCGAGCAGGTTCTGAACCGGCTGAACGGCCGTTGGGAGCCGGTCGAACAGGCGCTCGGAGGCGCCGAGGCGCTGATGAAATTGGAGAAGGGAAACTGGCAGATGGTGTTGCTCGACCGCCGCCTGCCGGATCTGGACAGCCGGGAACTGACAGCGACCATCGAGCGGCGGTTTCCTGAAATTCAGGTGGTGCTGCTCGATGCGAACAGCGCATTTCCGGAAGATGAGGGAAAGTCGGGGCAGACAGATCGAGAGGAAGATTCATGGGGCGCTGGGAACAACGAAGACCAGGAATATAAAGATCGGGAACATAAAGAAAAAGAAGTAGAAGCGGAAGTAGAGGAGAGAGAGATAGAAGAAAAACAGGAAAAAAGATATAAGCCGCTGCCCGGCATGATCGGACGGAGCGAGGCCATGCAGCGCGTCTATCGGCTGGCGCAGCTGGTTGCTCCGCGCACAACGACCGTGCTGATCGTAGGTCCGACGGGGAGCGGAAAGGAACTTGTTGCGCGGGCGCTGCACGCCTTGAGTCCGCGGGCGGCGAAGGCTTTCGTGGCGGTGAATTGTGCCGCGATTCCGGAAGCGCTGCTCGAATCGGAACTGTTCGGCCATGCCCGCGGAGCCTTCACCGGAGCGGTGCAGGCGCAGGTGGGACGCATCCCGACGGCGCACGGGGGGACGCTGTTTCTTGATGAGGTGAGTGAGTTGCCCTTCGGCATGCAGGCCAAGCTGCTGCGCTTTTTGGAACAGAAGGAAGTGCAGCGGCTGGGCACGGCCGAGCTGACGCGCGTGGATGTAAGGGTGATTGCGGCGAGCAATGTGGATCTGGCGGGGCGCGCCGGCCGCGGGGAATTTCGCGAGGATCTTTTTTACCGGCTGTCGGCTTTTCCCCTGGAACTGCCGCCGCTCAGCGAGCGCCGCAGCGACATTGTTCCCCTGGCTGAGCATTTTCTGGCCTGCATGGCAGCGGCGATGAGTGGTCCCTGCCCTCGTCTGAGCGGTGAGGCGGTGCGCATCCTCGAAGCGCATCCCTGGAAAGGCAACGTGCGCGAATTGCAGCACGTGATGGAGCGGGCTTCGATTCTGGTGGAGAACCGGGACACGATTTTGGGCGAGCATCTTTATTTTCCCTTCGAACACTCGCTCCTGCAAACCGGCCCCCACGCCCTTTTGTGCACCAAGCAAGCAAGCTGAGAAAAGTCTTAGCCACTAACCCACCTTCATGGCAGTCCTCGTGCAGATGTTGCCTCAGCCATGACGTTGTGTCCGCCCGCCGGTTTGTCGACCGTCGCAACGAGCAGAAGCGTGGAGACGGAAACGGAAACCAGACCATGAGCAAAAATAATGCGCAAGCCCAGCCCGCGTGGGAGGACAAAGAAGAGCGCGACCGCATCCTGCTCGAGCAGTTGCCGCAAGTGCGGTATCTGGCGCGCCGCATTCACGAGCGCCTGCCCCGGCACGTGCCGCTCGAGGATCTGGTGCATGCGGGAGTAATCGGACTGATCGATGCGCTCAACAAGTTCGACAGCTCAAAGCACGTTCAATTCGGTTCCTATGCCAAGTTCCGCATCCGGGGCGCGATTATCGACAGCCTGCGCGAGATGGACTGGGGCCCGCGGGATTTGCGCCGCAAAGGGCGCCGGGTGGAAGAAGCGGAGCGCAAACTCAGCATGAATCTGAGCCGCGCTCCGACCGAACTGGAGGTTGCCGTCGAGCTGAATATGGAGTTGCGGGAATTCCAGCAGCTGCTGACCGAACTTGACGGCCTCGAAGTGGGCAGCCTTCATCTGGAAAGTCCCTGGGACGGCAAAGACGAAGACCTGTGCGACTATCTGCCCAATGCTCCCGAGGACACGCCATTTTTCCGCTGCATGCGTTCGGAGATGAAGGAGCTGCTGGGCCGCGCGGTAGCGGATCTGCCTGAAAAAGAGCAACAGGTGCTGGCTCTCTATTATTTTGAAGAACTTACCATGAAGGAAGTGGGCACAGTACTCGGGATCGGAGAGTCCCGCGTGTCGCAGATCCATTCCCTAGCCGTAGTGCGTTTGCGGGGGCGGCTGGAGGACCTGATGAGGACGGCCAAGCCAGACGCGCGGGCGGCGGCGCAAGGCGGCGGATCCTGAAGGAGAGAGGCGGGCCCAAGGTAACGCTCCGCCGGCGCCAACGCCAGTATCGGGCGGCTAAGGTTCTTGTAATTCATGCTGATAGAACAAGACTCCCCGATTTCGATAAATCACGGAACTGCCCTCGGAAAGAATTAAAGTTTTCTAATCGCCTGCCGATAACTTAGATAGCAAGGGAATTACGAGGGGAAAGCCAATATGAGAATCAATCTGAATCCGGGAACGCAGCTGTTTCCGGAAAGCGGCCGAACCATCGGCCAGACTTCAGTGAGTACTGACGGTTATTCCTTGGGTAGCTCCGTAGGCGCGGATCAAGCTCAGCTTGCAGCCGATTACGCTCAAATTCGGGCGCTGGCGGCACGAGCAGCCAAACTTCCACAAGTTAGTCGCGAGAAGGTGAGCGCACTGCTGCAAACGGTTTCGGGTAGCGGCTATCAGGCCAATTCAGAACAGGTAGCAGAGGCGCTGTTTGCACACATGCTGGTGAAGTCGGCGGTGTGACTGGTGGAGGGCTGAGTCGAAAAGCGCGGGAGTTTGGACGGTGGAGAGCACGGTCCGGTCCGGCGCCTCGAGTTTGGACCGAACAGTTCCCGTTCCAGAGGTTCCTGGCCGTGCAAACTAAACCTCGCCGGGCCGACGGGAACGAAGACCGTGCTGGATCGACAGTCTCGCGTAAGCCTCCAAATGCCAACCGAACTCGTTCCGGTGGCTTGCGTACCTTCAATTTGTCCGGACCGTGCAATACGCACAAATGGCGAAATCTCGGCCCCCTGCAGGGCGCTTCGACGCGAAGCCATCGCCCTCGATGAAGTAACCCGCGGAGTTAAAGCGCACGCCTTTCTTTGCCGATGAAATTCGTGTTGGATGCGTGTCCATCCGTCGAGGGTCTTCCCGCATTGAGACCACAGATCGCTGCTGCGGGAGCGGCCCGAAAGGCTTCGCGTGACCTATGCGCCTTCGCTGCACCCGGTCGCTAGTCCGACCGGGCCGCCCGAACCCGACCTGGTGCGTGTCCGCGATCTGATCTACGAGGTGGCCGGGATTTTTCATCCCGACAATAAACTCCGCCTGTTACGAGACCGTTGCGGGCGGCGTATGAAGGAACTCAAGATGAAAGCTCTGCGCGAGTATCTCGAGTCCCTCACTCTAGGTCCCGTCCGGCAGACGGAACTGATTTCTTTGCTCAACGACATCGCAATCGGGGAAACCTGCTTTTTCCGCAACCAGCAGCAACTCGATGCTCTGCGCCACATCGTGATTCCGAACATTCTTCGAGTCAAATCCCTACTTCCGCAGCGCCGCCTTCGCATCTGGAGCGCCGGTTGTTCTACCGGGGAAGAACCCTACACGCTCAGGATGTTGCTGCTGGACCAGGCCCATGCCCTGCTCAAAGATTGGTCTATCGAGATTCTCGCCACCGATCTCAACGAGCGTTCCCTGGTCCATGCCAAGGAGGCCGTCTACGGCAACTACAGCACGCGCAACCTCACACCTGCCAACCGCAGCAAATACTTTCTTCCGCAAGGGGATCTGCTTCAGGTGCGCCCCGCAGCCCGTTCCAACATCAGCTTCAGCCGGCTCAATCTCTCAGACGACGCGCACATGATGTTTATGAAAGGCATGGACGCCATTTTTTGCTGCAACGTATTGATCTACTTCGATCTGGCTTCCAAGCGGCGGGTCATTCAACACTTCTTCAACAACCTTCTGCCTCACGGATATCTTTTTCTCGGCCGCTCGGAGTCTCTTTACGGGGTGAGCGACGACTTTCGCCTGGTCCATTTGCCGGGAGCGACAGCTTACGTGAAAGCGGAGCGCTCGCCGACTGGAGTCAACACAATATGACAACCGCACCCGTGGGCAAACAAGTCCTGTTGCAGCGGCTTGACGGATTGCGCCAAATTCCAACCATCCCGGCGGTCCTCGCCCCCTTGCTGAAATACCTGCAGCAGCCGGTCGAGCAGATCGACGCGCAAAAAGTCACAGACCTGCTGGCGCAGGACAAATCCCTGGCTGCGCAATGCCTGCACATGGCGAACTCTCCACTGTTTGGCCGATGGCATAAGGTCGAGTCGCTGCATGGAGCGGTAGTCAGCCTGGGATTCCATCACGTCAGCGATATCGCCATGTCGTGCGGCGTCTTGAACATGCTGCCGGGAGACAAAACCAGCCTGGATCCAGTGATATTTTGGGAGCACTCTCTGGGATGTGCGCTGCTCTGCCGCCACCTGGCACGCAAGATCAATCTCGCCGATCCCGAGAAGGCATATCTTGCTGGCCTTCTCCATGACCTGGGAATCATCGTCAACCTCTGGGTTCTGCCCCAGGAATTCCGCACGGCCTACGAGATAGCGGGGGCCGAAGGGATCCCACTGCACGAAGCCGAACAGAAATCCCTGGGGTTCACCCACTGTGACAGCGGATGCCTGCTCGCCGAAAGCTGGGGGCTGGCTCCGGATTTGATCGAGGTCGTGACCTTTCATCATTTTCCGGAAAAATCATCTCAAGACGCCGGATTAGTGGCCTTGGTCCACATCGCCGACTTGCTTTGCCGCATGAGCGGTCTGAACTACGGCTATGTCGAAGCGCGGCAAGTCAATCTGTTCGAGGATGCAGGTTTCGCTCTTCTGGCGAAGGGCTCCACGTCAGTGCGGGACTTCGACTGGGCCCGCCTTACCTTCGAACTGGATTCTTATCTGGAAGAAGTCCACCGCCTGGTCCGCGCCATTTGCCGCACATGAACGCCGAATCTAAAGATTCGCGAATCAAGGTGCTCATCGTTGACGACAGCGCCTTCATGCGCGCCGCACTCTCGCATATCGTGGCTCACGATGCCAGCCTTTGGGTCGTTGGCACGGCAGCCGATGGAACCGAAGCGCTGCGGAAAATTGTCGACCTCGATCCCGATGTCATTACCCTCGATGTGGAAATGCCGGGGCTCGATGGTTTGGAGACCCTCCGCCGCATCATGGCCCAGTTCCCACGCCCGGTCATCATGGTGAGTTCGGCCATTCTGAATAGCGCTGAATCAACCTTGATGGCCCTTGCGGCCGGGGCTTTCGACTATGTGCCCAAGCAACTCTCCGCTACTTCGCTGGATATTTCTCATATCCGTGGAGATTTAGTAGCCAAGATTAAGGCCGCGGCTGAGTCCCGGCGTTCTCGAGATGGTCTCAACCTGCTGCGCAAGCCTCCCCGCAAGGCCGACCCAGCCACCAGGAAAGCTGCGCGCGGCACTCCAACTATCGTTGCTCTCGGCATCTCGACCGGAGGCCCCAAGGCCTTGCAGGAAATCCTGCCGACTCTTCCAATCGACCTCCCAGTTCCGATCCTGATCGTGCAGCACATGCCGCATGGCTTCATCGCTGCTTTTGCCAAAAGATTGAACAGTCTTTGTGCACTCTCCATCTGCGAGGCTTGCCATGGAGCTGTGCTTCAGCCAGGGGTGGTCTACCTTGCACCAGCCGGATTTCAGATCACGTTAGACCGTCTTGCGGATTCGCGTGTGCTCATTTCTCTTTCCGGTAAAGCGGAGAATCAGATGCACGTTCCTTCCGTCGATGTCATGATGCGATCCGTCGCCTCTGTATTTCACTCCCAGGCTATGGGCATTATCATGACCGGGATGGGAGCGGACGGAGCGCAGGGGATGAAAGCGATTCATCACGAGGGCGGCTTTACCGTAGGCCAGGACGAGGCGAGTTGTGCGGTTTATGGCATGCCTCGCGTGTGTGCGGAGATGGGAATCCTCGACCGGGTGGTGCCGCTATCCCAGATTACTCATGAGATTCTGCAAGCCACGCATTATCGGAAGACGAACGCGAGCTAGAACATCCCTCAGAAACGACCGGCTTGTCCAACACCGCGCGCACCCTGCCTAACAAGGTGCGGATCGAAAAAGGCTTGGCTAAATACTCCGCGCCGCAGGAGTGTAACTCATGGTCGGTGAGTTGCTCTGCATAGCCGCTCATTAGCAGAACCCGAGCACTCGGATAGAAGCTGGTGAGTTCGACGGCGAGTTCGCGGCCGCTCATCCCGGGCATGATCACATCGGCAAGCAGAAGATCGGGCGGTGCAAGGCGTCCGCGGTATGCCAACGCTTCTCCCGCGCCTGCAGCAATCACCAACCTGTAGCCGGCGGACTCCAGAACTTCGGCCGTCACCTTCCGCACAAACGCTTCGTCTTCGACCAGGAGAATGGTCTCTGGCCCGCGCTGGCAAGTCGCGGCGAATGCCACGGCGGCCATCGTGTCACCGGATATTGTTTCAACGATCATTGACTCACCGATCATCGTTTCGCCAATCACGCTCCGCTACGTCGTCGCTCACTGCTTGCTTTCCCTCCAGCAGATGGGCTGCCATCCTCTGGATTCGGTGCAATAGGACTGTAAAGGAAAGTTTGGCAGTGAGTTAGCGTCTTCAGATGCATCGTGGGAAGCGGCGTCTTGAGCTAACAGGAAGTTCGTTCCGGGAAGCGCGGACGCGAACCAGTTCCGATCTGGGAAATGTAGGGAGGAGCTCCCGTGTCTTTGGCGGCCTTCGCTTATTTGGGACTCGTGAGTATGGTTCCGTTTGGATCCAGCAGAAGCTTGTGTATTCCAGCCGGTGCGGACAAGTGAAACGAGGTTTCGGGCCCGTCGGCAAACACTCGCCCCACCAGCACCGGAGCCTTGCCAGACGCTGCTGCGTAGATAGGAACGAACGTTACCAGATCTTCCGGCGCATCCTTCTGCAAAATGACGCCGCTGACGGCGGTAGCGTTGCCCTTCGCCGTGAACTTGACGCCCTGCAGCTCCAGCCTGGGCAGAGAAGTGCCGTTCACCCAACCCTCCAGAAACCAGTCGAGTGAAGCTTTGCCTTCATAGCGCAACGAGGGCGGCAAATCCTCCGCAAAAACGTTCAGCAGTTCCCTCGTGCTGATGGTTTTTCCTGCGTAACGGTCACGAACTTTATGGAGAGACCGCACAAAGGGTTCTTCCGCAGTCCCGCTGCTCCGGTCTTTTTGCCCGACTTGCCCAAATTCTCTGCGCCTTCCTGCAACATGGAGCGCAGCATGTGAAACAGCCATGTCCCCCTTCCGTAACTGATGGCTTCGTAAGCCTGGGGAAAGTGAGAGGAAAGCAGGCGGCCTCCCAAGGTTACGGGTCCGGCATCCTCGAGAGAGCTGCCGTCCTTATTCTTTTCGACCAAATCCTGCCGATATTTCTCCATAACCTGGCGGAAGCCTGCCGGGTTTTTGTCCTGCAGCATCATCAACGAGCAATAATTTGCCAGACCTTCGGAAAACCACTGGTCCCGATAGGTAGCCCATAGGATCAAGTCTCCCCACCACTGATGTGCGGCTTCATGCGCCGGGATCTGCTCCCCAACCAATGCGCCAGCCGGACCCATGTGGAGGCTTTCGCGCTCCGCCTTGTCGAGGAAGGCATAAGACGACAGGAAGATCAGCCCCGGCCAACCCTGACTTTCCCGCCCCGGCACTTGAGTCAGCGCCAGTTGACTGTAGGGAAACGGACCGAATCGCTCCGCGTAGTAGCGGATGGCTCGGGCTGTAAACTCCGCCACGGCGGTTGCATTCCGTGCCGGTGAAGGCGCAGGCGGAGGGGTAATTAACTCGGGAGAGGCGTGAGGCCGTGAGGTGGGATTCGCGACCGATTCCCAAGATTGGCGGCGGGCTGGGGAAATCTCGCTCGACGCCACTCGTAGCGTAGGTTTCTACGATGACATTCCCGGCTTGAGCCGTTGCTCGAACATATTTGCCCAGGTCGAATCCTGCTACCGGGATGGGCCGCTCCGAAACCCAGTGCGCCACTTGCTCGTCATCTATGTTCGGCAGCGCGGGGTTTGGCGGAGCAGATTTTGGGGGAGTTGTCGAAGGTGCGGCGAGCGGCTCCGGTTTGCCCGTTGCCAAAAGCGTCCAACCCGGCGGATAGTGGAAGGTAAGATCGAAATCCGCCATGGACATTCCACGATTGGGATACCATGTCCCGCGTGCTCCAACGTAGAGCAGGCCGTTGCCCGCCTCAGCCAACACTTCTCCACCATAGACAAAGCGCAGACTGATCTTTTGTCCTTTCCGCGCAGGCTGGGGCAAAATTACGGCTACCAGGTCGTTGCCGCTGCGCGCCAACCTGGTGCCTTCCACCGCAGGGTTATGGATAAACTCCACTGCCTTCCCGTCCGCCTCGACGGTTTGGATCTGCAGAAAGCGCGACAGTTCGAACACCAGAAAGCGCGAACCACCTCGCACCACGTCGAGCTGCAATGTCACGTCACCATCCACTTCTTTGGGTGGTTTCACCCGCGCATCAATGACGTAGCTGCGCACCCGAACCGGATCTCCCCGCGACTCCGTTTCTGCCGGCAAAGCCTGAGGAATTTCCTTCCGAGCGACGGAATTCCGTCTCGCAGCCTCGGTCGAGAATGAAGTCCAGACGTCGTAGTACACGTTTCCGTCCTCGCCAGTTCTGCTTTGTCCGGCCTCGACTTGTTCCCCGGCGGTGGAATCGAAAAAGACGTCGAAGACACCAAGTTTGTTTCCTTGCAGCCGGGCATGAAACATGTGATCGTCGGGATCAGGGCCGCGAGTAGAGTGCGAATCTTCGGAGGCGCTTTCGCCTGCGATCGGTAGCATGCCGCTGAAACTGGCCAGCAACCTCATGGCGTCTGCCTCCGCCAGGGTGCGGGCAGTATGGTCCCAGCGTGTGATAAATCCTGGCGCATCTTCCGGCGCCCTGAGACCCGGCTGCAAATCGGCGGCAGTATCGTCGTTGAAGCGGAAATAGGCCGTCGAGAACCGCTCTTCCAAAATTGCCATGCCCGTGAACAGGCTCATGGCTTTTCGTTCTACGTCGTTTGGCGGGGCCAGCAGCAGTTCTCCATCACCCTCAAAAAATGCTCCTGTAATCCTGCCCATCACATCCTTCGTGAAGGCAATGGAGCCATCGTCCAGAGTGATGTGAATCGCGCCTCGACCGAGAGACGCGTCTCGCACCTTGAATACCCGGTCAGGATCCAGTCCGACGCTACTGAGCTGCAGGTAGAGGGACTCGGCCGGTCCAGGTTGCCGCGCTTGTGCTGGAGCCGCTTGCGCAGGAACGGCTGGGGCCGGACCTGCTTGCGAACTGCACACTCCGGAGAATGCGAAAGCCGCAAGGCAGGCGGCCAGAGTCACGCGCGCGGCGCATGAAATCGCTGGTACTTTCGTTACGTGGGTGTGTGCCCTCACTATTGTTAGAATGCGCTTCAATGCGGCTTCGTGTCACTACTCTGTTAGCTATGATGCTTGTGTTCGCCTCTGGCGGCATCTGCTGACACGATCCATTTGAAGAACGGCCGCACCATCGTAGCCGACCACGTCCGTGAGAATGGCGCTCATTACGAGTACGACATCGGCGACGACAGCTATGCCATTCCGAAGAGTGCTGTAGACCATGTCGAAGCCGGCGGCATGCCGGCCCTGGCGCCATCGGGCGCCGCCAAGACCAGCGACGTTCCGGTTTTCGTCCCGGTCGACAGTCTCGCGAATGAAGGCGACCTGCCAAAGACAATTGTTAAGGATGGCAAAGTTGACTCCGACGCTCTGGCAAAACTCGAGGGCAAGGGCAACGCCGAGTTGGGCGCGACGGCAGACTTCATTGCCGGCAAGTTTGAATTCGAGCACGGCGATATCGATCAAGCCCGCCGGTATTTCGATAGCGCGCTGCGCTTTCAGCCGGAGAACGCAACCGTCCTTATCTATTACGCCGCCCTGCTGGTGCGTACTGGCAATCCTTCGCAGGCGCTTACCTACGCCCAACGGGCCGTGCGAGCAGCGCCCGAGTCGCCCGATGCCTATACCGTTTTAGGCTATGCGCAGCAGGCCTGCGACCGCACCAAAGAAGCCATTGCCTCATGGAAGCATTCCCTCGAACTGCGTCCCGATCCCGCCGTGCAGCAATACCTGGCGAAAGCGCAGCGCGAACAGAGTGCGGAGATCGACTTCGCCCAGCACGAAACCAGCCACTTCGTGCTCCACTATGAAGGCAAGCAGACGTCCGAGGATTTCCGAGCACAAATTATGGCCGCGCTTGAGTCGGATTACGACGATCTGGCGCGCGATTTGGGTACGCCCCCGCGCGACAATATTCTTGTGACGCTCTACACGGAACAAGCTTTTTTTGATGTTACCCGCGCGCCCTCCTGGTCTGGAGCGCTCAACGACGGCAAACTCCGCATCCCCATCAGCGGCCTTAATTCGATGACACCCGAGCTGGCCAGGGTTTTGAAGCATGAACTTGCTCACTCGTTCATCAACCAGCTCTCGGGCGGACGTTGCCCGCCCTGGCTGCACGAGGGCATTGCCCAGCTGATGGAACCGAAGTCCCTGGGCAACGACGGGCATCTGTTGGCTCAGTTATTCAAGACCCAGCGCAACATCCCGCTGAATACACTAGAAGGCAGCTTCCTGAGTTTTTCTGGGAGCCAGGCCTACCTGGCCTATGCGGAATCGCTGGCCGCGGTTTCCTACATCAATGATTCCTACGGCATGGGTGACATTCAGCGGATTCTGCAACGCCTGAGCGAAGGTAGTTCCACGGAAGCCGCGTTGCGAGCGACCATCCACTCTGACTACGGCCAACTGGAGTCCGAGCTCGGCAAGTATCTCAGCGACAAGTACGGCGACTGACCGCAATCCGGTATAGCCCGTTCGACCGATTTGCCCGCCGCCATCTCTTGTGCTAGTTTCCCCTCTGAGTGTAAGCCTCGAATGTGCGCCCTATTTCGAACCCGTACGCCCGACCCTCCGCCAGTGGTAGAGCCCGTCCTCAGCGAGTTTCCGAAGATGGAGGGCGCGGAGATTGCTGCCACAACCTACGGGCAAAGAGTCGCCGGGGACTTCTACGACTCCCTGCGAGTGAGCCCGGAGCGAATTTTGTTTGGCCTGCTCGACGTAGCTGGACGCCGCGAAAACAACCAGCAAATCCTGGCAGCCGCACAGAAGATCTTTCGCACTCTAGGAGCCGAACTCTTTTCACCGCCTGACATCAACGAATCCGAAGCCATGACCACACTCTCTCTGCGACTCAACCGCGGCATCATGGAAGCCGCGGCGGGCGTTCACTCCTGTCCCGCATTCATCGGCTGCTACAACGAGAGATTCGGCACTCTCTGCTATACCAACGCGGGGCACACCCCGGGTCTCGTCCGCGACAGCACCGGCACTACCGAACTGGCGTCTACGGGCCTGCCGCTTGGCCTTTTTTCTCACGCCACCTCCGAAGCGCCTACGATCGGCCTTGAGAAAGGAGGGGCGCTTCTCCTAGTTTCGCGGGGAGTGGTTGAGGGCAAATGCAGACAGGACAAGACCGATGACCTGGAATTCGGCCTGGAGCGCGTCAAAGAGCGTTTGCAGGCCAATCCTTCCCATAGCGCTGAGGCTCTCAGCGCCTCGATTTTGAATGCGGTTGGGGAATTTACCTGCGAGCCCCTGGTTCCCGACGACATGACCGCCCTGGTCTTTGTGCGCAACACTTAGAAGAAGGGTCCCGGCAACCTGCCCGGCGCACGAGTGCATCACACAATGCGGTCGACTCGTGCCCGGCCAGAAGTAGTAAAATACTCCGACTGCCTTTGCCTGTGAGTTCTGGCAACAGGGCGGCCCACAGAAAACTCTATGAAGAGACTGGTTCTGATACTGATTGCTATGGCATACCTGCCCGCGCTCGCTGTGGGGCAGGTTGTCGAAGAGATTGTCACGCGCGTGAACGGCCAGATCATCACCCGGTCCGAATACCAGCGCAGCAAAGATCAGCTCAGGGATGACGTCAAGCAGCAGGATCCGGCCAACGCCGACAAGCTCTATGCGGAGCGTGAAAAGGACGTCCTGCGCGATCTTGTCGACCAGCAACTTCTGCTGGAAAAAGGTAAAGACCTCGCCATCACCGGCGATACCGAGCTGATCAAGCGCCTCGACCAGATGCGCAAGGACATGAAGCTCGAAACCATGGAAGAGCTGGAGAAGGCCGCCACGGCCCAGGGCATCTCCTATGAGGACTTCAAACAGAACCTGCGCAACCAGATCATCACCCAAAAGGTGATCGGTGAAGAAGTCGGCTCTCACCTGAGCATCAGCAAAGAGGAAGAACAGCAGTTCTACGACGAACACAAAAGTGAACTGGAGCAGCCCGAGTCGATAAAACTCAGCGAGATCCTGATTGCTCCGCAAAAGCCGGCTGCAGATAAGTCCGCCGCCGGCAACGCCGCGGGCGGGGACGATGCGAAGACGCAAGACGCCGCCGGCGACTCAGCCAAACAGGCTGCGGATGCTGCGGCTTTGGCTGCGGCCGAAGCCAAGGCCAATGATGTACTGAAGCAGATTCATGCGGGAGCCAATTTTGAAGACATGGCGAAGAAGTTTTCTGACGGCCCTTCGGCGGCGCAGGGAGGAGATCTGGGAGCGTTCAAGCGCGGTACTCTCGCCAAAGAGCTTGAAGACCGGACGTTTGCGATGAAGTCCGGCGACGTCACCGATGTGATCCGCACCAAGCAGGGCTACGTCATCTTGAAGGTCACTAACCACCAGATGGCCGGCATTCCGACGATGAAAGAGGTAGAGCCCAAAATCCAGGATGCTTTGTACTATCAAAAGCTGCAGCCCGCGCTGCGCGCATATCTGACCAAGCTGCGCGAAGAAGCCTACATCGACTATAAAGAGGGTTACGTCGATTCCGGTGCCAGCCCCAACCAGACCAAGCCGATTGAAACCGCCACGGCCAAAGCCACCGACAGCAAGAAGCTGAAGAAGAAAAAGAAGCTCGGCGTTCTCTAGCTGGCGCCGCCAAGCTTCCAGCGGTGTTATAAGGCGTTCGGCCTCGCTTGGTGCCGTCCTCGCGCTTTCTGATTTACACTGATGAAGAGCATGAAAGAGTTTTTCATCAGCGAGTGTGCCCGCCACGAAAACAAGATCATCACTTCCAACTTCGTAGTGGTCAGCAAACAGATCAAGCCCAAGAAAACGGGTGAGCCTTATCTCGCACTAATTCTCGGCGACCGCAGCGGGCAGGTCGATGCCAAGATGTGGGACAACGTGGAAGAAGTGCTCAACGCCTTCGATCAGGATGACTTCCTTAAGATCAAAGGCCTGGTCAACAAATATAAAAACCGCTTCCAGCTCACCATCCACAAACTGCGCAAGCTGGGCGAATCGGAGATCGAATTCTCCGACTATCTACCTAAAACCACGAAGAATATTGACGAGCTCTGGCAGACCCTGGCCGGCTTCGTTGCGTCTTTTCAGAATCCTTATCTCAAGTCTCTGCTGCAGGCCTTCATGTCTGATCCCGAGATCGCGGCCGCGTATCGCAATGCTCCCGCCGCCAAGACCCTGCATCACGCCTACATCGGCGGCTTGCTCGACCATGTGGTCTCGCTGTTTCGCTCCTGTGATCTGGTCAGCCGAAACTATCCGCAGGTGAATCGAGATCTGCTGCTTACCGGCGCATTTCTTCACGACATCGGCAAGATTCACGAACTTGCCTACAATCGTTCGTTTTCCTACACAACGCGCGGACAGTTGCTCGGGCACATGATTATCGAACTGGAGATGCTGCAAGCGAAACTCGCGATGGTCCCGGACTTTCCCTCAGAGCTCAAGACCCTGCTTGAGCACTTGATCATCAGCCACCACGGCCAGTACGAATTCGGCTCGCCCAAGCTGCCCATGTTTCCCGAAGCGCTTCTGCTGCACTACATGGACGACCTAGATTCCAAAATGGAGGCCATGCGCGCTCAATTCGAGCGCGAGGCCGACCTCGAGAGCCCCTGGACCAGCTACAACGCTTCCCTCGGACGCCCACTGCTGAACAGCGCCAAGTTTCTTGCTCCGAAGCCTGCCGTTCCTCCCGATGATTCGCCTTCCGTCGCAGAGGCCGAAGTTGAAGCGGAATATGCCGGCGAGTCTAGCGAAGAAGCCCCGACGCTCCCCGGCTTTAAGCCTTAGCTTTCGTCCCCGAGGAGAATGCCAGCCTATGCTCGACTTCAGCCGATTCGAACTTCTCACCTTCGACTGCTACGGCACTCTCATCAACTGGGAAGAAGGAATTCTCCGCTGCCTCCACCGCATCCTTTCGGCCCACGGGAAGGACACCGACGATGCGACCATCCTGCGGCTCTACGGTGATTTCGAAGCTCGCGCCGAGCAGGGGGAGTATCGCCGCTACCGCGAAGTTCTTCAGTCGGTGGTGCGGCAGTTCGGGGAACAATTCGGATTCAAGCCCACTAACGAGGAAGTCCGTTCGCTGCCGGAGTCACTGAAAGAATGGAAGCCGTGGCCGGACACCGTGACTGCGCTCCGCCAACTCCACAGCCGCTTTCGATTGGCCATTATTTCCAACGTGGACGACGATCTTTTCGCTGCCACTAAGCCTCAGCTTGAGGTGGAGTTTAGTCAGATCGTCACGGCCCAACAGGCAGGAGCCTACAAGCCGTCACTGAAAATTTTCGAACTTGCGTTGAGCCGCCTCGGCGTTCCTGCTCACCGCATTCTGCACGTTGGCCAGAGCGTGTACCACGACGTGCTGCCGGCCCAGTCGCTCGGCCTGGCCACGGTCTGGGTGAACCGGCCATCGGCGCGAGCCGGAGTGGGCGCCGTCAAGGCAGTCGAGGGTCGTCCTGACTTGCAGGTTTCCAGCGTCGCAGAGCTTGCCGCTGCTTGCGCGCAGCCGTGATCCTTTAGAAGTTGGCTGGAATCTTCACAACCCTCTTCTGAATCGCCCACATGACCAGTTCGGCTTTATTGTGAATGCCGAGCTTGCGCATCAGATTGAACTTGTGCGCGTCCACGGTCTTGCTGCTCAGTCCCAGAACCGTGGCCGCCGCGCGAACCGTCTTACCCTCTGCCAGCAGTTTCAGTACTTCGCGCTCGCGAGCGGTAAGCGCGCGTTCAGGTCGAAATAGTCTTTCGGCAGGGGGCTGGCGCTCAGGCTGGGATCGCTCATCCCGACCGTTGGTTCGATCGCCGCTGCGCGAGTTCCGGACCATCTCCACCAGCTCTTCCGCCGAAGTCTGCCGCACGGCGCAGCCGCCCGTGGCAGCCCGCAGGCTCACGAACGGAGAGGTGTCGCGGTCCTGCATGCTCAAGAACACTATTTTGGTTTGAGGAGATTCCCGCGTCACAAGAATTTCTGCTTCCGCTGCAGCCAGCCCAAACGTACCGGTATCCGCGACCAGCACATCCGGCCGCAGCTCGTAAACCTTGCGCAGGCACTCCGCCGCGTTGCCGGCGTCGCCGACCACGTCGATGTCAGGCTCGTCTTCCAATAAGCGCCGCAGACCTTGCCGCAGCAGAACATGGTCATGCGCGAGCAGACAGCGGATCTTTTTGCCAAAAAATATCACTTCGTTTGAATCTGTGCGTGGGGGCACACAGTTCTCCTTTATTTGGCCAGAGAGTTTGCAAAATGACGCGGACGACTGGGCGGAACCAGAGCTCCACAACAATATGAATGTGGGCTATTGTAGCAATCATTTGCACTCCTGCGCCTATGAAATCTGCAGAGGATGCATTTTCTTGCCACCTTCCGAAATGCAGCTCTTTATCTACATCAGGAAAACTCCGTGGGGAGGCCGCATCAGGTAAAATCGAGCACTTATGCTGCGCTACTTCACTGCCGGAGAATCTCACGGCGAAGCTCTGGTCGCTTTCCTCTCGGGCCTGCCCGCGGGGCTCAAAGTGGACCAGGCCTTCCTCGACCGCGAACTCTGGCGCCGGCAGCAAGGCTACGGCCGCGGCGGACGCATGAAGATTGAGCGCGACACGGCTCACATCCTCTCTGGCGTACGTCACGGCATAACGATTGGCTCACCTATTTCTATTCAGCTGGAAAACCGCGACTGGAAAAACTGGCAAGAATCCCTGCCCGTCGCCGAGGGCGATCCAGCCCGGCACAAGCGAGTAGCATCTCCGCGGCCCGGACACGCCGACCTTGCAGGCGCGCTGAAGTACAACTTTCCCGAGGCCCGTTACGTGCTCGAGCGCGCCTCCGCCCGCGAATCGGCGGCGCGCGTCGCCATCGGCGCCCTGGCCAAGACTTTCCTGCGCGAACTCGGCATCGAAGTTCTCAGCCACGTCGTCGCCGCGGGCAATGTGGCGATGGACCGGGAAGTCCGGTGGGAGCAGATTCAGGCGCTTTACAATCAGGAAGAAATCTTGCTGAATTGCGCCGACAAAAAAACCGAACAGCGCATGAAAGACGAAGTCGACAAGGTCCTCAAGACCGGCGACTCGCTGGGAGGAGTTTTTGAGGTCGTGGCTCACGGCGCCCCACCCGGCTTGGGCACTTACGCGCAGTGGGACGAGCGCCTGGACGCCCTGCTCGCCGGCGCCGTCATGTCATTACAGGCGGTGAAGGCGGTCGAGATCGGCTCCGGTGTTAGTGCGGCCGCATCTCCCGGCTCTGCTGTGCACGATGAAATCGGCTACGGCGAGCAACCTATCTCGGAACTAGGTTTCACTGCATTTACCCGTTCGCGTAACAACGCTGGCGGAATCGAAGGAGGCGTTTCCAACGGACAGGAGATCCGCGTCCGCGGCTACCTGAAGCCGATTTCCACCTTGCGCCGTCCGCTACAATCGGTCGATTTCGAGACACGCCAACCTGTCAGCGCGGCCTATGAGCGCTCCGACGTTTGTGTAGTCCCGGCCGCTGGCGTCGCAGCGGAGGCCATGGTTGCGCTTACGCTGGCCCGCTGTGCTCTCGAAAAATTCGGCGGCGATTCCATGGGAGAAACCTTGCGCAACTTTCAGGGTTACTGTCTGCAACTGAAAAACTACTGATTGCAACTGAAATGATCTATCCCATTGTTAAATTCGGAAATCCCGTCCTCGAAAAACCGGCCGAGAAAGTCACGGTCTTTGACGAAGGATTGAAGAAGCTGGTCGAGGACATGTTCGAGTCGATGTATGCTGCGCGCGGCGTGGGCTTGGCCGCGCCGCAGATCGGCATCTCGCGCCGCATCGCCGTCGTCGACGTCACTTTCAAAGAGGACCCTGAGGCGAAACTCGTCCTCATCAATCCCGAAATCATTCACAAGGAAGGCCGCCACGCCCAGAGTGAAGGCTGTCTCAGCATCCCGGATTTCCGTGAGAACGTGACGCGCGCGCAGGTGGTTACCATCCGCGCCCAGGATTTGTCTGGGCAGGTTTTTGAGAAGATTGGCGATGACCTGCTGGCCCGCGCCTTCCAGCACGAAACCGATCACCTCAACGGCAAGCTCTACATCAGCCACATCAGCGCGCTCAAGCGCGACTTGATCAAGCGCAAAATTCGCAAGCTGGTCAAAGCAGGAGAATGGTAGAAGAAATTTGTAATTGGGTAAGTTTGCAATTTGGCAAGTTGTCGCCGACGTGATCGCTCGATGCGATTCTCAATTACCGATTACAAAATTACCCAATTGCCAAATGCCCTCATCCCTCAATCTCGTCTTTTGCGGCACGCCGGGCTTCGCTGTGCCCACGCTCGACAAATTGGTCGAGGCTGGGTTCCACATCAGTCTCGTCGTCACGCAGCCGGACCGTCCCAAAGGCCGCGGTCTCGAACTTGTTTCTTCCCCGGTCAAGCAACGCGCGTTGCAGTTGGGCTTGCCGATTGCGCAGCCGGAAAGCATTAAGAACAACGACGCCTTCCGCGAACAGCTCACCGCTCTCAAGCCCGACGCTATTATCGTGGTCGGTTACGGCCGCATCATTCCGCAATGGATGCTTGAACTTCCGCGTCTCGGCAACATCAATCTGCACGCGTCGCTCCTGCCGAAATACCGCGGAGCGGCGCCGATCCAGTGGGCGATCGCGCGAGGTGAAACCGTGACCGGGGTCACGACGATGAAAATCGATGCCGGCCTCGATACTGGTGACATTCTCCAGCAACAGGAAATTTCCATTGCTCCCAACGACACGGCGGAGACGCTGGCTCCGAAGCTCGCGTCAGTGGGCGCGAACCTCATGGTCGAAACCCTGCGTGGATTGCAGAGCGGAAGCATTCATCCACGACAGCAAGATCACACGCAAGCCACTCGGGCACCGATTTTAAGAAAAGAAGACGGCCTCATTAATTTTTGCTGCCCTGCGCCAGAGATTCTGGACCGGATGCGCGGCTTTCAACCCTGGCCCGGCGCATACACGAAGTTCCGTGGCAAGAGCCTGCAAGTGTGGAAGGCATCTGCACTAGAGTTGGCGCTACCGTCGTCCGAGTTGAAGGTGAAAGATGATCGTCTTCTTGTCGGCTGCGGCCCGGGCACCGCAATCGAACTCTTTGAGCTGCAACTAGAAGGCAAGAAGCGGACCTCCGCCTCGGACTTTATCCGCGGATATCGCCCGGCGCCGGGCGAGAAGCTCGGCTTCTAGCCACACAAATCTTCCTCGGCACAGGCCGCTTCCGTCATACTGGCCACAGAGAGACGATGAAACAACAAGCTCGAGACTCGCGGCCGGCAATTTCTCCAGCCCGCGCCGCTGCATTCGATATCCTGCTTCGCGTCGAACGCGAGTCTTCTTATGCATCCGAACTTCTTCATTCCAGCACCTACTCCCACCTGACGACAGTCGATCACTCCCTGGCGACGGAATTGGTGATGGGAGTTCTGCGCTGGCGATCATTGCTCGATTCACAAATTGCCGCGAACTCTGACCAGCAACTCTCCAAGCTTGACATCGAGGTTCTCACTGCGCTCCACATTGCGATTTACCAATTGCGTTGGCTCAGCCGCATCCCCGCCCGCGCCGCTATCAACGAAAGCGTAGAACTCGTCAAGCGAGCCCGCAAGCGTTCTGCTGCACCCTTCGTCAATGCGGTCCTGCGGAAGCTTGACGCGAATGCTCTCCCACGTTGATAACCTCACGCAACTCGCAATCAGCGATGCTTCCGTGAAAGCTCTGGCTGCCAGCAGTGCCCACCCCTTGTGGCTCGTCGAACGCTGGGCTCAGTCCTACGGACTCGATTCCGCCTTTCGCGTCTGCCGGCACGATCAATCGGTGCCTGTGACCGCAATCCGCCTCCGTCGTCCGGAAGCTGAAGAGCAAATTAAAGCCGAAGGAATCGAACTCGCTCCCGGGGCTTTCTTAGTCTCCGCACGCCGAGTGCTGCGCGGAGATGTGACCAAGACCGCGGCTTTCCGCGCGGGCCTCTGCGTTATTCAGGATGAAGCTTCGCAGCTCGTTGCCGCTCTTGTGGGAAGCGGTGACGCACATCCTCGACTGTTGTGCAGCTCCCGGAGGAAAAACTCTGGCCATCGCCGATCGGAATCCGAGAGCAAACATCTCTGCCGTGGATCTCCACCCTCACCGCGCGCGCCTTCTTCGAAGAATGCTGAACACGCCTGATTCACAAACCGAGGTCGAATCCCGCAATATCCGCGTGGTCGCCGCCGATGCACGGGATCTCCCCTTCGCCACAAGGTTCGACCGCGTCCTCGCGGACGTGCCCTGCTCTGGCACCGGGACACTTGCCCGCAATCCGGAAATCAAATGGCGGCTCATGCCTCAGGATCTGGCAGATTTGCAGGCACGACAGCTCCCGATCCTGCGGTCGGCTATGGCCCAAGTCGCTCCCGGAGGCCGCCTGGTCTATTCGACCTGCTCTTTGGAAAAAGAAGAAAATGAAGAGGTCATCGATCGGTTGTCGGAAGAAGGCTCATCGTTCCGCATCGTCGATTGCCGCGCCGAACTGGAACAGCTTCGCGAGAAGAGCGAATTGATCTGGCCGGATCCGGTCTCGCTCACTCGCGGCCCTTACCTGCGCACTCTACCCGGCGTTCAGCCGTGTGACGGCTTCTTCGCCGCGATTCTGGAAAAGATCTAACCGCGGCGCGGTTTTATCGCAGACGAGAGACCGCACTTTTCAACGTACCTCGAAGTTAATCACCGCTCCCGCCAGAACCTTCTGCCCCGCCGGAGGCCACTGCGTAACGATCGTGCTGGCAGGCGCCGGTTCTGACGGCGCAGGGGGCACGACCGGAGGGACACCTGGCATCTGCGCATTGTCTGCTGGCGGTGGCGCCATGCTCACAGTGCCCAGTTTGAAGCCTGCATCCTGCAACGCGCGGCTCGCCGTGCCAAGCGCTTGCCCCACAAAATTCGCCATCACATACGCTGTCGGATCGGCCGCGACGGTCACCAGCAGGCTGGTTCGCGGCGCCGCCACCTGGCTCGCATTCGCCGGCGGACTCTGCGCCAGTACCTGGTCCGCCGGCGTTCCAGGAAGCTGCATCTCCGCTATCGAAGCCAGTTCGAGGCCGCGCCGCTGCAGGTTCCATTCCGCAGCGCGCTCGCTTTGCTTTGTTACATCCGGAATCGCGACGCGCTGCGGTCCCATACTCTGCGCCACCCGTACCTGCCATCCTCGCCGCACCTTCGTCCCCGGCAGCGGCAACTGAGTCATGATCCGCCCCTCGGGAATTTGCGGACTGTAGTACTGCCGCTCCACCTCAATCTGCAAACCCAACCCGGCAACGGCGCGCTCCGCCTCCAACGGCGTCAACCCAACCACCACAGGCACCTCGACGACCTGTCCGTGAATGGCGAAGCGCATCGCAGTCAGCGCCGACACCAATGCCACAACGACCAGTACCAGCGCTAACATCGCAAACTTGAAGAAAGGCTTCATAAAACGATGCGGATTATAGTTCGACGAATCATGAGCGAGCCCGGATGCCAGACCGCCCATCTTTAGCGCGTCTCATCTCTTAATGCATCTCATCCGCGCCCGGTGATGTATCCGGCGTATCCACTTTCTGCACCACAGTCACAGGCACGTCCGGCGCCGGTTGGAACTGCCCGGGATCTTTTCCTGCCATGGCCGCATTCATAAAATTCATCCAGATCGGCAGAGCCGCACGCGCTCCTGTTTCCTTGGATCCTAAAGATCTCTTCTCATCGAATCCAATCCACACGCCGCAAGTCATCGATGGGGAAAATCCCACAAACCATGCGTCCGTGAAATCGTTCGTGGTGCCGGTTTTTCCTGCAACCGGGAAAGGCAGCTTCGCGGCGGCAATTCCCGTGCCATGCAGCACAACTTCCCGCAGCATCGAGGTCATGATCCGCGCCGTACGCGCGCTGACCACGTCCTTCACATCAGGATAATCCTCTTCCAGCACGCGTCCCTCGTAATCAGTCACCTTCGTGATGTAGTGGGGCGTGACGCGCACGCCATCGTTCGGAAACACGCTGTACGCAGAAGTCTGCTCGATCAGCGTGATTTCCGCCGAACCCAGCGCCACCGGCAAATATGGCGGCAACTTAGCGGTAATTCCAAAACGCTCGGCGTATTCGATCACACTCTTGATCCCAACCTTGTTAGCCAGCTTCAGCGCTGGAATATTTCGCGACTGCGCCAGAGCGCGCCGAAGGGTGATGATCCCTTCAAACTTTTCGTCGTAGTTATGCGGCGAGTAAGGCCCGGACCCGGTCTCGAACGTAACCGGCTCGTCCAGGATGGTGTCATTTGGGCTCGCACCCTTGTCAATGACTGTCGTGTACACGTAGGGTTTGAACGACGACCCTACCTGGCGCAATGCTTGAGTTGCGCGATCGAATTTGGATTCACTGAAGTCCCGCCCGCCGACCATCGCCTTGATTCCGCCCGTGGCGTTGTCAATCGCCATCAACGCGCCCTGCGCGCCGGAATCCTGTTCCAGGCTCACGCGGGCCGAGCCGTTGGGGTTCAGCGACAGTATTTTTACGTAGCAGATGTCTCCCGCGCGCAGCAGATTCTGTAACTTGCCCTGCGTCCAGGTCAGGTCCGCCTGTCCCAGAGCCGCGGCGTAGCGCCCGAACTTCAACGTTGCGATCCCAACCCCGGCCGAAGTCACCAGCGCGTGGACGTATCCGTTCACCTCCGGTTCGTCTTCCCAATCAGGATGCTCATACTTGTCGATCGCGCTTCCTTCCGCCACAACGTTTTCCAGATGCCCCTGCCATCCATGACGCCGTTCGTAAGTCGCCAGACCGTCCAGCACCGCCTGGTTCGCAGCATTTTGCAGATCGACGTCGAGCGAGGTGTAAACCTTCAATCCGCCTTCGTGAACCTGATCTGCGCCGTATTTGTTTTCCAGGTAGCGCCGGATCTCCTCCACGAAATATGGCGCCAGCGAGTTGGGATCGTGCGCCAAATGTAAAACGATCGGCGACGACCGCGCGTCCTCGGCCTGGGCCGCGGTAATTTTTCCGTCTTCCAGCATCGCGTTGATCACCAGGTTCCGCCGCTTCAACGCCCGGTCGGGATGGTTGATTGGAGAGTAGACTTGCGGTCCCTTGGGCAGACCCGCCAGCAGTGCGGCTTCGGGCAACGTCAGTTGACGGGCTGGCTTGCTGAAATAGAATTCCGACGCAGCCTCGAACCCGTACACTCCGTGGCCCAGAAAAATCTGATTCGCGTAGAGCGCGAAGATTTGCGGCTTGGTGAAGCGCCGCTCAATCTGAACCGCGAGCATCGCCTCCTGCACCTTGCGATGGAACGACCGGTCAGGCGAAAGAAACAGATTGCGCGCCAGTTGCATGGTCAACGTCGATGCGCCCTGCACCTTGCCGCCGGACTCAATGTCGCGGTACGCCGCGCCCACGATCCGCCAAAAGTTGATGCCGGAATGCCGGTAAAAGTCCTTGTCTTCGATGGAGATCAAAGCATCGCGCAGGACCGGAGCAAAATCGTCATAGCCCACCACTACTCTTCGCTGCAGGGCAAATGATCCAATCACGCGCCCGTGATCGTCATACAGCTCAGTGATCGAACTGGGGCGGTATGCTTCGAGCGCTTCGACCTGCGGCAAATCGGTGGTGTAGACCAGGAGAAGTCCCGTCGTCGCTCCCACCAGTGCGGAAACCAGCACCAGCAGGCTAAACAACACCGTGCCGACAAACCTCCGCCCGGCAATCTCCACCGGCGGAAGATCTTCGTAGAGCGACTTCATAGCGAGATGAGTTCAGAATAGCAGGGCGTCGTTCACCCCGGTAGTTGCAAGCGGAGGCTCGCGACTCCAGCAACGGCCGACAGGGTGAGTATTGCAGGGGGAAAAGAAATCGCGCACCTCACGGTGCGCGATGACATTCTAAAAAGATAAAAACAACAGCGCCTAGCTGGCGCGGCTCTTCAATACCTCAACTGCCTTGTGCAACTGATCGTCCGGCGTGTTCTTGGGCTTGGCTTCGGGCTCCGCAGCCGCAGGCTCCGCATCATCATCGTCGGAGATAGCGTTGTCCGTATCGTCGGCCACCAGCACGTTGGGAGTTACCGCCGTTTCCTGAATTGCTTTCCCGCTGGGCGAATAGTATTTCGCCACGGAAAGAATCAGCGCCCCGCCGTCTGGCAGGTCGATCGTTTTCTGCACTGATCCATCCCCGAAAGTTTTGTCGCCGACCACGTCACCGCGGGCATTCTCCAGGAGCGCCGCCGCCACAATCTCCGCCGCACCAGCCGTTCCCTTATTCACCAGCACGGCTACCGGAAGCGTAGTCACGGCTTTCGCCGGATCCGCATTGAACGCCTCTCGCGGGAACTTCTGTCCCTGTAGATAGGTGATGGTGCCGTGGTTCAGGAAAAGATTAGCCGTGGCAATGCCTTCGCTCTCTTCACCATCCGATGTGTTCCGCAAATCCAGAACCAGCTTCTTCGCTCCTGACTTCTCGAGCGACTTGATCTTGGTGGCAATCTCCTGCGCCTTGCCCTTGGTAAGAGCGTCCACCTTTATATAGCCGATGCCGTCTTCGAGCATCTTGTCAGCGACCGGAGGAATGCTGACCACGTCCCGCGTGATCACTACCTTCTCCGGCTCAGCTCTTCGCGCCCGGACTACCGACACACTCACGGTTGAGCCCGGTGTGCCGGCCAAGGCATCGCGAATCTCGGGCAGCGACATATCCCGCGTGCTCTGTCCTTCAATCGATTCGAAAATATCGGTCGACTCGATCCCCGCCTTCTCTGCGGGTGACCCCGGCAATACCGAAACCACGTCTGCATATCCAAAACGCTTGGAAACGGTCGCTCCGATCTCGCCTTTTGCCTCAACCTTGTGGGCCTTGTACGCTTTGTAGGCTGACGGTGTCAGGTAGCTGGAGTTCGCATCCAGTGACTCTACCAGTCCGTGCAGCGCGCCGTCCGTCACTTTGGGAATGTTCGGATCTTCCACGTACTCGCTCTGCACACGTGACAATACTTCGCTATAAACCTGCATCTGCCGATAGGCGCCGTCGTTCGAGGAGGCATGTACGCCCCCAAACGACCCAACTACGACAAACGACAGGACGGCAAAGGACAAAACCAGGATCGCAGCTTTAATTTTCATCGACATCCGATTCTTCTTCTGGAAAGGAGTCACTTCCTGAGGAGCTATTTCGCATTATACAGTCTAGATGCCGCTTTTACCCCCGGGGCTGCACCGCCTCGATCCCCTTCGGTAACTTCCGCAATTCACGGCTTCCGACGCTAGTTAAGACGCCTCAGCACCCGGTTTGTCACCCTGCCGCTAAGCTGGGGGCTTGAAGTTCAAGGTGATCACGCTCTGCACCGATACGGCGCGGCCGTTCAGGGAGTAAGGCTTGAATCGCCATTGCTTTACGGCATCAATCGCAGCCCTGGCAAACACCAGCGATCCCTGCAGAAACTTGGCATCCTGCACCGCGCCGTCCCGTCCAATAAGCACTTGCAGAACCACGCTGCCCTTCTGTCCACTGGCTTTCGCTGCGTCGGGATAGACCGGGTCAACCGGTTGGGTCAACAGTCCCAAGGCCGCAGACTCTGGCAGATTCACCGGCTCAATCGATGACATTGCGGCTTCGACCGGCATGGCGCCGCTGGCCTCCGGAGTCGAGGAAGCTATCTGCGATTTCAAGCTCGACGGAATGCCCCCGCTGTTTCCCGCTGGACCTATCTGCGGCGAGGCAGAGCTTTGAGCGGGCACGGCAGCCGGCCGTGACGGCGCGACTGGCGGTGCAACTGGCGCATTCGGCCGTGACGAAGTCGTCGATGCGGCGACAGGTACGGGACTGGGGGATGACGGAGCAGGCGAGGCTTCCGCCGTATTCCCCGGCAGCACAGTGACGCTCGCCGGAGCCGGATCCTTGACCTGACTCCCGCCAACCTGCGCCTGACCGCTCGGGTCTTGCCCGGTCGGCTGATCCGTCGCGTTTGGATTGATCTGGTTTTGGCCGCTCTGGTTTGAATTAGTTTGGTTCGGATCAGCGGTCCCGTTCTCGCCAGTCGTCGCTCCATTCGCGTCCGCACCTTTCTGCGGTTTCGCCGTGGGATCAATCACCGGCAGCACGTGAATCTGCGAAGGGTCCGTTGTCGCATCCGGTATATTCGGCACACTCGGAAGTTTGTACTCATCACCCGCTTGCCCAAAACTGTCATGCTGTGCCGCGGCCTGCGCTACCGGGGCAGGCGCCGGGTTCAGCCAACTCACCGCCGCTTTTGCCGCATTCCGGCAAGCGATCCGCAAAGTTTGGCGGGTTCGGGGTATAGCCGCCAGCGCTATGCATGCTGCCGCGATCCCCACCACGAGGATTTTGCCGAACATCGGCCGAGCCTCTCGCGCCGGCGGTTCGCTTTCTTCTTTCTTCTCTCCCGACATGTAGGCGAAAAGCGCGGCTTCCGGCGCCGATTCCTGGCGCGACTGCGCTTTCGCGGGGGTTCTGATTTCCTCTTCCGCGGGAGCCGCAGGCTTCGCCACGAAGGAGGGCGTTTCCCCGTACGTTTCTCCGTGCGACAGGATTTCACTCTTCTCCGGAGCAGCCTCCTCCGGCGGCGGCGCCGTCTTCGTCAAACGTGCCTGCAAGGCTGCCCATCCCGTCAGCGGCTCCTGCCGTGCGGGTTCCGGTCCAGGAGCTTCGACGGCGGACGCCATGGGCTCCAGTTCCGTGAGCGCGTCAACCTCCGCAACGGCAGACTGCTCCATTGACTTATGAATTTCATTTTCTGTGTCGAACTGCCCGCCCGGTGCGGAACCTGACGACTGCAGAAATTCTCCCGCTCGAAACGTCTTCTCTGGCACTTGGGTTACGGTGGGAGGCGCAGAAGCCGTGCCTGCCGACGCCGCGGCCGCTGACGCCGCTGTTTCCGGCGCTTCTCGTTGCTTCACCGGCGCGGCCTGCAACGTTCCTGGTTGCTGCTTTGCCCGAAGCAACTCGCACGCTGTACTCATCGTGTCGCGCACCTGTTCCACGCGAATGGGTTTCACCAGAACTGAATTGGCCCCTGCCTGCAACGCCTCCGGCAGCCGCGCGTTATCGCTCACAATCGCCAGAGTTAACGGACGCTGCGCCGCTTTCAATTCTCGCGCCGTCTTCAGCAGGAATCCCGCCTCGGGTTGGTCGTCCCAATCGGTGATCACGATTTGGAACACTTGCGTGGTAACCTTCTCGACCGCATCCACAGCGCTGTTGCAGTACTCTCCCTCGATCCCCAGGTCAGCGAGCACCTGCCAGATCGGCTGGACCATCTCTTCACTGGACGAAAACAGGAGGCAGCGCAAGGCCATACTAGTCCAGACTAGGCAAGCCGAGTAACCGCAGCAAGTTACCGAGGTCGGAGGAGCCCACATCTCGAAAATAATCAAAGGCCCCAGTAGTACATGTCCTTCCGGAAGCCGGAGTCGAGCAGCAGCGTCCCGCTATGCCGCATTCCGGGGCACGGGATGGTTCAACGCCGGTGCGCTAGAATGCTGGGTCGTTCCCGATAACGGCAAGTTTTATGCAGACTGCGGATGTTGTCATCGTCGGAGGAGGCATTGTCGGCTCCAGCATCGCCTATCACCTTACGGCGGGCGGATGCCGCAACGTTCTGGTCATCGAGCGCGAATCGGCGCAGGGTAAGGGATCCACCGGAAAAAGCATGGGTGGTGTGCGCGCTCAATTTTCCACCCCCGTCAGCATCGAGATGTCGCTCTACTCGATCCCGTTCTACGCCAGCTTCGAGGAACGCCTGGGGAACCCGTGCGACTACCGGCCGCAGGGCTATCTTTTCTGCGCCACCAACGATAAGCAGATGGCATATCTGAGCACCAACTATGCCCAGCAAGTGAAGATGGGATTGAAGAATGTCCGTCTGATTGCGGCTGATGAGATCCGCAGAATGTTCCCGCAGTTGCGCGCCGACGACATTGTCGGCGGAAGTTTCTGCTCCAGCGACGGCTTCGTCGATCCCTATAGCGCCATGAATGGGTTCATGGCCGCGGCAGCCGATCACGGCGCTACCTTGTGGAAGAATGCCGTCGTTACGGGCTTCACGCAGGACGCGGCCGGGATTGCATCAGTCGAGATCACGCGGGGTTCTGTCTCCACGCGCAAAGTAGTGAATTGTGCCGGCGCGTGGGCGGCGAGTGTCGCTAAGCTTGCCGGCGTGGATTTGCCCGTCGAGCCGCTGCGGCGCATGCTAGTTCCCAGTGAGCCCTTCGACGAATTTCCCCGCACCGCGCCGATGATCGTCGACATGTCAAACGGATTTCACTTTCGCCCCGAAGCCCGCGGGTTCCTGCTGGCCTGGAACGATCCCGACGAAACGCCCGGCTTCAAAACGGATTTCGACCTCGCCTTCGTCGAAAAAATCCTGACCCGGGCCGCAGACCGCGTGCCCTGTTTCGCCAATCTTCCGGTGAACCCCAAGCGGGCGTGGGCCGGCCTGTATGAGATGACGCCGGACCATCATCCAATTCTCGGCGAGGCCCCAGGTGTGCCTGGATTTTTCCTCGCCAACGGTTTCAGCGGACACGGCGTGATGCACGCCCCGGCGACAGGAAAGATTCTCAGCGACTTAATTCTCACCGGAAAAACGGACCTGATCGACGCTTCGCTGCTAAGTCTGACGCGCTTCGCCGAAGGCCGGCTGATCCACGAAACCGCTATTCTCTAAAGGAAACATGGCACTGCAAGAACACAACTACTGGCTCACCACTGTGGACTTCCCGAAGATAGAAACCCGTTCACTGCCCGACCGCGCGGATGTTGCCGTAATCGGCGCCGGCTTCACCGGTCTCTCCGCCGCCCGCACTCTCGCCCAGCGCGGTGCCAAAGTAGCCGTGCTCGAAAGCGAAACCGTCGGCTGGGGAGCCAGTTCCCGCAACGGCGGCATGGTGCTCACCGGGATGAAGCTCGGCGTGAACCACCTCATCTCCATGTACGGACGCGACCTTACGCGCCGCATGTACGCTGCATCACTTGCCACCGTCGATTGCGTGGAGCAGCTCGTCCGCGAGGAAGCGATCGACTGTGATTTCACCCGTTGCGGCCATCTCGAAGTGGCCTGCAAGCAGAAGCATTTCGACGACTACGCGCGGCAAGTCGAGGTGATTGCGCGCGAATTCAATCACCGGCTGCGCGTAGTGCAGAGAAATGAGTTGAGCGCTGAGATCGGATCAAACATTTACTTCGGCGGCATGGTCGATGAAGTCAGCGCGGGGCTTAATCCCGCGCGCTATGTCGCCGGCCTAGGCCGCGCCGCTACAAAAGCCGGGGCAGAAATCTTCGAGCACACTCGTGTCGAGGGCCTGCAGCACGAATCCAGCCAGGGCGAATCAGGCTGGAAGATCACAACCTCGCAAGGCCCGCTGTGGGCGCGCGAAGTCTTCGTCGCCACCAGCGGCTATACCAGCAAAGCAACTCCCGCGTTGCAAAAGCGAATCATCCCCATCGGGTCATTCATTATTACAACCCAAGTTCTCCACGAAGCTCTGGCCGACGACCTCAGCCCGCGCAACCGCATGATCTACGATTCGAAGAATTACCTTTACTACTACCGCCTCACGCCCGACCGCCGCATGCTGTTCGGCGGCCGCGCTGCATTCTTCCCCGAGACCGAGCAGACCATCCGCCGCAGCGCCGAAATCCTGCGCCGCGGCATGATCGAGGTTTATCCCCAACTCCACGACGCCAAAATCGACTACGTCTGGGGAGGCACGCTCGACTTCGCCTTTGACATCATGCCCCACGCTGGCCAGATCGACGGCATGTACTACGCCGTAGGCTATGCTGGCCACGGCGTAGCCATGGCCACGTATCAAGGCCAGAAGATGGCGCAGTCAATCGCTGGAGATAAGCCCGACAATCCCTTCGTAGGCATCCCGTTCCCCGGAGCGCCGCTGGGCCTGTACAACGGCAAACCCTGGTTCCTGCCGTTCGCAGGAATGTGGTACAAGTTTCTGGATTGGGTGAGTTGAGGCTGTTCGTGTGGGGCGGACACTCTTGTCCTCCTGGCAGCGCCACTGCTGGCGCAAGATTTGTCTCCTTGGTCTGCACTGAAGATATACATCGGGAGATCTATATCTAGCGCGGACGTAAAGCAACGACTCCGTACACTACGGGCCCCACCAACAAGGCAATCGTTCCTCCGATCGCCGCATAGCGGTCGCTTCCGAGCAGCGCGACCAGACTCATCACCACTGGCGCAGCGACCACGTAAGCCAATCCCAAACGCCCGCCGGGAATTAGAAACGCACGCGGCATGTCAGGCCGCGTTCGACGCAGCTTCCACGCTGAGAGCACGGTCAGCACCGTCGTAGCCGAGCGCAGCCAGATGTATACCGAAATAAGTTGCCCAAGGCTCTGCCAAGCCAGCAGCGCATAGATAACCGCCGATACCACAATCGCCAGCCAGGGCGTTCCGTAACGCGAGTGTTTGCGCGTGAGCGCCGCAGGAAGATAGCCGTCTTCAGCCATGGCAAATGGCATGCGCGTGGTGGTCAGGACGGTGCTGTTGAGCAGCGCGACGTTGGCGATGATCGCTGCCAGGGTCATCCACATGCCCAACCGCGGGCTTCCGAGTGACGACTCGCCGATCCGCTTCGCTGCTTCCGTGAAGAATCCCGTGTGCCAGTCCTGCCAGTCTCCGGCCGAAGCCAGAGCTGCCAGCGTGGGCAGAAAATACGCCGCAATCGAGAGAGGCACCACCAGCGCCAGCGCCCGCGGATAGGTCTGCTGCGGGCTCTCCACTTCTTCGGCCACAGTCGAGAGCTGTTCGTATCCCGAATACAGCCACAGGCCAAGAGCGAGTCCCACGCCGAAGATTTTGAAAGTCGGCTGATGCGGCGGAATCCACGGCACAAACGGATTGTGCCGCCAGTGCGTAAGCCCCAATACAACCATAGTCCCGACTGGGATAAAAATAACGATCTCAAGCAAGGTGGCGACCCGTCCCACCATCTGGATGCCGCGCACGTTGATCAACGTAATCAAGGCAATCAGCGCCACCGAGATGAGGTAGTGCATCCCGGCCGTCGTCCCGGGAAAGAGGTAATCAGCGAAGAGTACGGCGTACACTCCGCCCAACAAGAACGACGCTGACCAGTTCCACCATCCCGCCTGAAATCCCCAGAAGTCTCCGAAAGCCGCGCGGGTCCAGCGGTAGAATCCGCCCTCAACGGGCATAGCTGTGGTTAGCTCCGCCGTGACCAACGAGACCGGGATGCACCAGAAGAACGGCAGCACCAGCAGATAGATCAGCGTCATCCCTGGACCGGAGGTGGTGACCATGTCTTCGAGTCCGAAGGGTCCGCCGGTCGTGTAGGAAAACATCACGAAGACGAGATAGAAGAGGCCAGCCTTCTGCAGGGCGGAGGATTTGGGTTGAGTCGTCAAAGATGGGATTGCTGATTATTGATTTCTGATTGTTAATTGAACATCACGAGGCAATCGGCCTCTCAATCAGCAATCAACAATCAGAAATCAATAATTTCTACGCCGCGAGTACCCCGGTCAGCGCGCCTTCCAGTTCCAGCAGCTTTCGCTTCACGTCAATCCCGCCGCCGTAGCCGCAGAGCGTGCCGTCGGAAGCGATTACGCGATGGCAGGGCACCACGATCGCGACCGGATTACGATTGTTCGCCATGCCCACGGCGCGAAAAGCGTTCGCCTTGCCTACCGCGCAGGCGATGTCGGCATAGCTGCGCGTCTCTCCGTAAGGGATCGCCAGCAGCGCCCGCCAGCACGCTAGCTGGAAGTCGGTACCACGAAGGTCGAGCGCGAAGGCGAACGAGCGCCGTTTTCCCTCGAAATACTCTTCGAGTTCACTGACGTAAACCTGCATCCGGTGGGCAGAATCCTCGAACTGAAGGCCCTTCTTCTCCTCGCGAAGATGGCGTGGGTTCGGACGAATCGATTGCTGTCCCGGCAATCTGGCGTCGAATTCTAAAGCAACCAGTCCGCGGCCGGAAGCCGCTAGAAACAAAGGGCCAATCGCCGAGTTCATGTTGGTGCAGTAAAGCGTTTCCATCAGACCTGATCCTCCAACGGCAAACCACGACAGCAAACCACGATAGCAGACGATGGGCTCGGTCGCACCCGGCTTTTGTCCGGCAGCCTCCAACTCCGCCACAGTTGACAGAAATCGCTTTTTGGCCCAAAGTGTGTGCGGCGTGCTTATGCCCCTACCCCCATCCCCTCTGAAGAAGGGCCTGTTCATCATCTTTGCCGTGGTGCTGGCCCCGGTCCTGCTAGTGGGACTGGTCGCCTTGGCCGCGGGGGACTGGCGGCAGATCGGCGCAACTCCCGGCGGCGATCAGGTGCTAGTCAGTTCGGTCACCACACAGAAGAACGGCCTCCGCACCGCTTGGATCCGCGTCGAGTACAAGGAACCCACCAAATTGCCGCAGGGAGGTCCGTTCGTGGAACTTCGGGCGCGGGTTCGCTTCAACTGCGCCAGCGGCACCATGACGCCGAGCGTGGTCGCGAACTCGGAGTGGTTCTACTCGCGTGACCACGGCGGCAAACTTGTCGTCAGCAAGAAGGCTCACCGCGACGATCAATTCGGACAGACTTCAGAAGGCGACTTCGGCGAGATCGCCAAGGACTTTGTTTGTAAGCAGAAGTGAAGGCAGTGGCCAGTACCTAGTGGCCAGTGAAAATCGACGTCTGTCGAGTTTGTGCTTGCTGGCCACTGATCACTGGACACAGATCACTGGCCACTGACCACTGCCTTTTCCACAGGCTGGCACCTCGGTAACTCTCCACCCACTTCCGCAGACGCTGCTTCCGTCATATGCTGGTAACGAAACCGCAGGGGGCAGTACGCCCTAGCGGGACTCCTTCGCGATGGATTCATTTCATCTCTATTCGCTGATAGCTGCCGGAAGCGCCACTGCCCTCGGCGCATACGCGCTCCTGCGCCGCAAGCCCAAGGGGCCGGCAGAACTCGAACGCGAACGCCGCGCCTGGCTCGACGGCATCGGGCGCATCACTGACGGTACCGTCATCGATGTGCAGGAATTGCCGGTCAGCAACGGCCATCACGCTGCCGTGCTGCTCATTTATAAATATGACGTCGCGGGTGTTTCCTATGAATGCTCGCAGGACGTTACTTACCTGCGCCAGTGGATCAACCTGCACTCCTGCCGCCTGGGCCTGCCCACGTCGGTGAAGTACGACCCGCACAATCCCGGCAACTCGCTGGTGGTCTCGGAAAGCTGGATGGGGTTAAGGCAGTAGAAGATAAAGTTTCAAGGTTTCAAGGTCTTGAAACTTTGCAACCTTGAAACTTTGAAACCTTCCCGTTTCAGATCTGGTAATCCAGGTAGTCATCCTGAAACAATTCCTGGGCGGAGATATTTGGCACCGACGTTGCGCCCTCGTCGATCGTTACTTCAGGCTCCGCGCCCAGAGCTTCGTGCGAGTGCCGCTGAAACTGCTCGCGCAACTCATGCAGCTCCGCAGCCAGTTTGATAATCACGTCTGAAAGCGGGTCGCGGATGTCCTTGGGATCGGTAATGACCACGCGTTTGCCGTCGCGCAGCACGATGTGTCCGGGCACGCCTACGATGGTGGAATTCGCCGGCACGCTCCGCAGCACGACCGAGCCCGCGCCGACGCGGCAGTTGTCTCCAATGGTGATGTTCCCCAGCAGCTTTGCTCCGGATCCGATCGATACGTTGTTGCCGACTGTAGGATGCCGCTTGCCTTTTTCCTTGCCGGTTCCACCCAGAGTCACACCCTGGTAAAGCGTGACATCGTCGCCGACGATTGCCGTCTCGCCGATCACCGTGCCCATGCCGTGGTCGATGAACAGACGTCGCCCAAGCTCTGCGCCCGGATGAATCTCAATGCCGGTAAGCAAACGCGCTACCTGCGAGACGTATCTCGCCAGAAAGCGCATGCCGTGGCCCCAGAGCCAGTGGCTCAAGTGGTGTGCCCATACCGCATGCAGACCGGGATACAGTAAGACGACCTCAAAGTAGGAGCGGGCGGCAGGGTCCGCGTTGAAGACTGCGGCAACATCCTCACGGGCTGAGCGGAAGAACATAGGGCAGTTCTCAGTTGTCAGTTCTCAGTAAAACCCCTGAGGCCTACGAGAACCGGAATTGGAAACTTGCGTCCTGATGAACGTAGCCCAGCGAGGGGAAAGAGCGCAAGGGTCGGGGAATTGGGAGGCGGAAACTGAGAACTGAGAATTGAGAATTGAGAATTGAGGTGTGCCCTAGCTGCCGGTCTCGAAGCCGCCACTCTGAGCGACGGTCATGCGGAGGTACTTATAAGGATTCACCGGGGTGTCGTTGATGCGGACTTCATAGTGAAGGTGCGGTCCAGTAGAACGTCCACTCGATCCAACGTAGCCGATCGTGTCGCCGCGATGAACTTGCTGCCCGGACGTGACCGCGAAGCCGGAAAGGTGGCCATAGCGGGTCGAGATGCCGTGCCCATGATCGAGCATGATGGCCTTCCCGTATCCGCCCAGGAAATCGGCGAACGTGACCACGCCATCGGCCGGAGCCACCACCGGGTGGCCGTAACTACTGCCAATATCCACTCCGCTGTGAAACGCACCCTCGCCGTTAAACGGGTCGATGCGCTCCCCGAAGCTGGCCGTGACCTGGCCTTCAACCGGCCAAAGATTGGGTGCGGAGTTCGCCCGGAACCAGTCGGCCGTAGTGGCGTTGCGGGTCATGCCCAGGCTGATGCCAACCGTGGTAGCACCGCTGAGGGCGGAGGTGCGCAGAACTCCTAGCTGATCGAGAGAAGAACTTACGTCAGCGTCCTGGATTTCCTTCTGCGATGCGGTGACCAGCGAAGGTTGCGACTTCAATCCATAGAGCGCCGATACTTCGCTGGCAATCGAGCCCAGAGAAGCGACTTGTACGTCGCGTTCCTTGGCCACTTGCTCCAGCTCGGAATAACGATCTTTGAGTTGCTGTTTTTCCGTGCGCAGCTCGTTGTAGCGCGAAACCTTGAGCAGCATGCGGGTATAAGAGCTGGCGATCCCCGTCAGGCTGAGGAATCCAATGGCGGCGCCGACGACGAATACATACAGGTAATGGACCGGAATGGGGATCTTGCGCAGCTGTCCGTCATCCCCCCGAGCCACAAACAGTATGTAGAAGCGTTTTTGCAAATGCCTTCCTTCTTCTGCTCTGAAATGTTCTTCCGCGTTTAACGATCAGGGCCGGAACTCCAGGCAAAGTTCTGAGGTTGCAGAAAGCCTGTTCGAACACCTGATCTTTTCGGGCTACGCTTCCCATCTTGGGAACGGAGACTTCTAACGAGCCCTTCACCTGCCGGAACCGGGGACCCAGCCGAAAACCTCTTGTCTGCAATTCCTTCGGGATGCAGAACTTATGCTTGCCCCAAGGTTACTGCACTGCTCTGCCAAAGGCTTTGTGAATGACTGGTAAAAGGTAACAAACGGGGTTCCCCCTGTCAACGACGCGGAGGGTCATTAACTGTTACTTAAGAGCCGGTAATCGAATGTAACCCGCGCCCGATTACCCGGAGCGGATGGGCACCAGCCCGCACTGACCAAGGGGTCCATACGATTTTTAGTCCCATGCACGGAGACATCTCAAATTCGTCGCATTGCGTGCCCAGAGGCAAGGGCCAGCGCCGCTGGTGAGCCTCGCTTATAGTAGTTGCCGTGGTAATCGCCGAAAAAGCGCTGATTGCTCAAGTCCGCCGCCTATCAAGGTCGACGGCGAATCATGCCGTTCTGAATGGAATTGGAGACGACTGCGCCGTCCTGCGACTTCTTCCGCGCGCAGGTCGTGGCCGAAATAAGGAAAACGATACCCTGATCACGACCGACTTCAGCCTGGAGGGAATCCACTTCCGCCGCGACTGGCACTCCCCGGAGTCGGTTGGTCACCGCTGTCTGGCGCGAGGATTGAGCGACATCGCTGCCATGGGCGGCGAGCCAGTGGCGGCGTTTCTTTCGCTCGCCCTGCCACGCGGCCTGCCGCAAAACTGGGTAAGTCGCTTCACCCGCAGCCTGATCAGACTCGGCGAGAGATACGGCGTGACCCTCGCTGGTGGCGACACAGCGGAGTCACCCAACGGAATTCTCGCAGATATCGTTGTCGTGGGGACTGTACCCAAAGGCAGGGCTATTCTGCGATCGGGGGCCCGGCCCGGCGACCGCATCTATGTGAGCGGAGCACTCGGCGGCTCGGCCGCTGCTCTCCAGCAGATGCGGAAAAATCCCAAGAGAAAGCTCAAGCTCGATCCGCGGGACTATCCCCAGCATTTCTTTCCCGAGCCGCGAATTGCGCTCGGGCGCGTTCTGCGCGAGGAAGGCTTGGCCTCGGCGATGATCGACACCAGCGACGGCCTCTCCACCGACCTGGCTCACCTTTGTGAAGAAAGCGGCGTAGGAGCCGAACTGCAGGCGGAAGCCATTCCACGAGCCAGCGTGGGCAAACCGGCGCGGAAAGTCGATTTGCAGTTTGCTCTGCACGGCGGAGAAGACTACGAACTGCTGTTCACGGCGCCGCGCGGCAAGCAAATTTCATCCCATATTGCCGGAGTGCCGATCACTCTGATTGGACACGTCACGCGGTTCAAGAAGATATTCCTGATGAACGAGAGCGGCTTTGGCGCCGAACTCCGGCCTCAAGGCTGGGAACACTTCCGCGAGTAGTGGTTACTTTGGTGATCTGTCACCATTAGTGTCTATACCCTCCCGGGGAAAACGGTACTAGAGTAGGGACATGTCGTACTCCCGAGTTATCTCCCGATGTTTTTTATTTGTCGTGCTGGCGTTTGCTGCCCCGTCTGCTTCGTTTGCGGCGAGCAAGAAGCAACCGCCTCCGCCGCCGGCGCACGCTACCACGCCTTCGCCCGCGGTTACCGATGCGTATATTCACAAAGAATTTGGCGACAACTGTTCGGTGCTGGCCGACGAGCCACAGTTTGTCGGCGATCTCGACGGCGATGGCGTGGACGATCTTGTAATCGCCGCCCGCTGCAAGAATCCGCTGGCTGATCAGTCTGAATTCGCTTTTCACGTGACCGATCCGTTTGACACCTATCTGGGCTACGGCAATGTCAAAGTCACCTCCGGATTCGCCTCAGATGATCCCGAGCGTAAAGGGATCTGTCTGCTGATCGTGCACGGTGTGGGCCCCGAGGCCTGGCGTTCCGACAAACCGAAGCCCAAGTTCGTGCTGATTAACCTGCCTTTCAAAACCCTCACGGTAAAAAAACTTGCGCTTAGAAAGAAGACCGTGCTCGGGGTCTACATGGAAGAAAAGGGCGAAGGCGAAGCGACCGCATCGGTGGTTTTCTGGGACGGGAAGAAGTATCGCTACCAGGTACTGGGATCGGACTTGGAGTAGGTTCTAAGTCGGCTCTCCTGATGCGGAGACAGCCGTCCTTCGGCTTAGCTCAGGGGCAGCCTGTCGGGTTGTCGGCCCTGGCAATCCAGCGTGCGTCTGTCCCTGCTCTCACCCCTGCTCCTACCCGCTATAATCCTTCCGCACATGAATCTCGAAGAAAAGCTTGCAGAACTGAAAAAGCGTAACCGGCTCGCCGAAGAGGGCGGAGGAGAAAAACGCCGCGAGCGGCAGCACAAGGAAGGCAAAATGTCGGCGCGGGAGCGCATCGAGTTCCTGCTCGACGACGGCACCTTCGAAGAAACCGACAAGCTGGTCACGCATCGCTGCAATGATTTCGGCATGGCCGAGCAGAAATTCTACGGTGACGGGTTCATCACCGGCTACGGCCGCATTGAAGGCCGCCTCGTCTACGTCTTCGCCCAGGATTTCACCGTATTCGGCGGATCGCTTTCGGAGACAAATGCGGGAAAGATAGTCAAGATCATGGACCTCGCCGCGAAGATGGGTGCTCCCGTGATTGGCTTGAACGATTCCGGAGGCGCGCGGATTCAGGAAGGTGTGGCGTCGCTCGCGGGATACGCCGACATCTTTCTGCGCAACACTTTATACAGCGGAGTTGTGCCGCAGATTTCGGCGATCATGGGACCCTGCGCCGGAGGCGCGGTCTATTCGCCGGCGATCACCGACTTTGTCCTGATGGTCGACAAAACCTCCTACATGTTCATCACCGGCCCCGACGTAATTAAAACGGTGACGCATGAAGAGGTCACCAAAGAGCAGCTCGGCGGCGCCATGACGCACAACGAAACCTCGGGCGTGGCGCACTTTCTTGCCCACGATGACGCCGAGTGCTTGTCGATGGTGCGTGAGCTGCTGAGCTTCATGCCCTCGAATAATTTGGACGACCCGCCGCGCAAGCCCAGCACCGATCCAATCGACAGAGCCGATGCAGCGCTCGACAGCATCGTTCCCGCACAGTCGAATCTTCCTTATGACATGAAGAGTGTGATCCACGCGGTGGTCGACGAAGCTTACTTCTTCGAGGTGCAGGAGCACTACGCGAAAAACCTCGTCGTCGGATTCGCCCGTCTCGACGGCCGCTCGGTGGGAATCGTCGCCAATCAACCGGCCATGCTCGCGGGAACGCTCGACATCAACGCTTCGATCAAGGGCGCGCGTTTCGTTCGATTCTGCGATTGCTTCAATATTCCTCTGATCACGTTCGAAGACGTTCCCGGATTTCTCCCCGGTACCGCGCAGGAATACGGCGGCATCATCAAGCACGGCGCCAAGCTGCTCTTCGCGTTCGCCGAAGCCACGGTGCCGAAGCTCACAGTGATCACGCGCAAAGCCTACGGCGGCGCTTATTGCGTCATGGCGTCAAAACACATCCGCACCGATGTGAATTACGCGTGGCCGACGGCGGAGATCGCAGTCATGGGCCCGGAAGGCGCAGTCGATATCGTCTACAAACGCGAACTCGACGGTGCGGCCAATCCGCAAGAGCGCCAGGAACTACGACAGAAAAAGATCGAAGAATTCCGCGACCGCTTTGCCAGCCCCTACGTGGCAGCCGACCGCGGCTTCATCGACGCCATCATCCAGCCGCGCGAGACGCGCAAGAAACTCATTCAGGCGCTAGCCATGCTGGAGAACAAGCGTGACAAGAACCCGCCGAAGAAACACGGGAATATACCGCTGTAAATGGATGAGTGCTAAAGAAATCTTCAGGGCGGCCTTAGGCGGGCAAAAATTGAGAGTTCCGAGGTGGTGTTGGGTCCATTCGTCTCGGCCAGTAGATCGCTTTTAGACCCTTGCTTGACCTGCTATCGCAGCTTCCCTTGCGGGGTGCCACGCGCGATCTTCGCTCGGGCTCCGGGCTTACCGCCAACCGGAAAAACCTACCCAACGCCTCGGAACTCTATCCTGCCTTCGACGTTTCTTCTTGTTCTTCTCGACCAGCGCTTTGCTATAGACCCTTGCTTGCCCTCCCTGCTCATTTTCATGTGCAGGGTGACTACGCTTGAGTCCCGGACGCCGCACCAACCGGAAAAACTCTAGAAGCTGTCAAAGAACGATTATGGTTTTACTCTTTCTGTTTTCAGAGTCAATGAAAACTTTGCGTTTATAACTTGCGTATTTTCAGCCAAGTGCAGCACGTCCACAGGCAGGTGACCGGAATTGGTGCAAGGCGCACGTCAAGATCGCGCAGAAAGCACGCCGGGCAAGGGTTTTCACAGTTCAAGATTACGGATGAAAGCGTTCCAGGGTCCCGCAGGATGACTTCGTGGGGTGTGAAAATCACGCCGAATCCTTGCAGGACAAGGATTCGCAGAAGGTGGACTGGATTTCTAACGCGGGCTCAACCGATGTCGATTCTCTCGTCGACGAATTGCTTTTCGCTTTCCTCCGTACCTGCGAGCTCGAAGGAATTTGTAATCGCTGCCTTTCCCTTGTCGACGCTGGTAATGACGTAGGAGCAGCCGAACCAGTGCGCCTCGGCCAGATCGGTCGATGACCACCGGGCAGGATGATCCGGATGAGAATGATAGAAACCGACGATATCCTCACCGCGCTCGCGCCCTTCGCGCTGAATGCGCACGAGTTCGCGGGGATCGATGTTGTAACGGTTCTGCGGCGAATCGGTGCGGGTGTTGCCGCAGCGGGCCGTAGAGGTCACCGCGCGAGTGCCGTCGTTGTCCGTACGGCCAAGCAACACGCCGCAACACTCATGCGGATAAGTCTCTTCACCGTGGCCGCGAAGAGCTTCGTAGTCTTTTGGGCCGATTTTCAGCATCGATGGATGATGGACGTAGTTTAAGCCGGAATCCGACTTGCTCGTCAACCAGGCGCTGCAACACTTATTTGAGCGACGTTCTTCACCGGAAAATTTACTGAGTTTGCGATGAAACAAAGATGGTGAGCTTGTTCATGGAGCGATAGAGCTTTGGCCTCGTTAGAGTCTTCTGAAATCGTTACATAGGGATGCAGGGTCACCTCGGCGAATGCCGCTGATCCATCCGGGCGCTCATTCATCACGCCGCGGGCGTCGTCCTGATATTCAGTGACTACTATTTTATTGACGGCACAGAGGTGAAGGTAGGAGAGCATGTGACAAGCTGAGAGGCTTGCCACCAGGAGATCCTCAGGATTGTAGCGTGCCGGGTCGCCGCGAAACGCGGGATCGGCGGACGCCAATACAGGGGGCTTTCCCGGAGCTGTGATCGTATAGTCGCGCTTGTAGGTCGCGTAAGTCTTTGTGCCTTGACCTTGATTTCCCGTCCACGCAAGTTGAATCTCATAGTGGTGCTGCTTCATGATCTCTCCTCGGGTTTCTGGGTCCGACGCAACCGGCTCGACGCTAATGACTACGCTTCTGTCCAGAATCGCTCGCTCAAGTACTTCTCGCCCGAATCGCACAGGATAGTGACGACCAAGGCCTCCTGCTTTTTCCCCAGCTCAAGCTGCTCGGAGATTTTCAGACTCGCGAAGATGCCGCCGGCGGCGGAAATCCCCAGCAGTAGTCCGCACTCGCGGCCGATGCGTCGGCACATGGCGTAGGCATCTTCGGTCGCGATTTCAAGATTTTCATCCGCCAGCAGCGGATCGTAGATTTTCGGAACGATGGCGCTGGCCATGTGCTTGGCGCCTTCGATGCCATGAAAAGAAGAATCCGGCTGCAGTGAAATACAGCGGACTGAAGGATTGAGTTCCTTCAAGCGCCGCGCGGTGCCCATGAACGTGCCACTGGTGCCGAGCATGGCTACGAAGTGCGTGATGCGTCCTTCGGTCTGCTGCCAGATTTCGTTGCCGGTGCCGCGATAGTGAGCCAGCCAGTTGGCGTCGTTGGAGTATTGATCTGCGTAGAAATATAAATCCGGATGCTTGACGGCAAGTTCGCGGGCCAGGCGGATGGCGCCGTCGGAACCTTCGCCAGGATCGGTATAGAGAATGTTCGCACCGTAAGCGCCCAGAATTCTTTTGCGCTCGGCGGAAACATTCTGCGGCATGCACAGCGTGACAGGGAATCCCTCAGCCGCTCCCAGCATGGCATAAGCAATGCCGGTGTTGCCGCTGGTAGCGTCGAGTAGCGTCTTGCCGGCAACAAACTTCCCGCTCCGGCGGCCCTCGGCGACGATGCTGGCAGCGGCGCGGTCCTTCACCGAGCCGCCGGGGTTGTGCCATTCGGCCTTGCCCAAAAGTGTTACCCCGGGCAGATGCGCGGTGAGCGAATCAAAGCGCAGCAGCGGAGTATTGCCGATGCGTCCGAGCAGACTCTGCCCCGGGCGCGGGTCGCCGGGTTCCGGCGCATGTTCCGCCGGAAACGTTGCTGCCGTGTTGGCCGAAGTCTGCCCCATATCGAACTATTCTCTCGTGACTATCGTAATATGCAGGAACGAGCGAAACACGCTATGTAGTATGGTGTCTTTAGATGACAAAGTTGGCAAGTCGATGCACCCCTGAATAAAGCTGTGCACGGTTTGCGCGTTGCGTGCATCTAACGAACAGATTGGAAGCGTAGAAAATGTCGAAAGCATTGGAAGAACGAACTTACGAGGAAGCGCTGGCCTGGCTGCGCGAGCACGGTTTCGATGTGCTCGAGGCGCCCGGCACCAACGGGCGAGTGTTCCTCAGAAAATACAACGTCTCGGCCGCAATTCAAAAGACTGGCGAAGATGGCGTAAAGATTTTTGCTTACCCCGGATACCTGATCGGAAGCGAAATTTCAAAGCTGGTCAATCGCGGCTACCAGCAGTTCCTGAAAAACTCCAAGACAGAAATCCCCGCCACTGCCGACCACCTCAAAGCCTTGCAGTCATTTTCCGAGGAGCTGAAAGAAGCGCTCGGATTGCCCAGCCTTTACAACGAGTCGCTGGGAACGGTGAGCGACTCCTACTATTACGATCGCCTTAAGGACGACGACAAGGCGCCAGTCGATCGGCCGAAGCGTCCCTGGGAAGTTGCCGGCAAAGCGGTCGCGGTTAAAAAGGGTCGGGCGTAAGTCCTAAGAACCGGACTTCAGACACAAGTCCATCCGAACTCACACCTTTAACTTGTCATTCCGAGGAGCGCAAGCGACGAGGAATCCGCTTCCTCTCGCGTTCAACAGAAGCCCCAAGCCCATCTCCCGAGCCCTGTCTTCCCTCGAAAAGTATGCGAAACTGGTCCGCTGTGTTTAGCGGGATCCGGGAGGTTCACATGCGCCGCAGCTTCTTCTACGTCTTATTCTCCACATGCCTTTTGCCGATGCTGTTCGTTGCAGGGAGCGGTCAGGCCAGTGTTCAGGACGAAGGGGGCGTCTACGGCAACGACGCGAAAGCCATCGAGCGCATGCTGCGTAAGCAGCAGGAAGCCTGGAACCGGCACGATCTCGAAGGTTTCATGGGGGGCTACTGGCGTTCTCCACAGCTGACGTTCTTCTCCCAAGGGAAAGAGCGGGACGGTTGGGACGCAACGATTCAACGTTATCTCGCGACGTACACGAGTCCCGGGCACGAGATGGGGAAGCTGGAGTTTTCCGCCCTGCGCGTCGACGTGCTGAGCCAGGATTCCGCCTTTGTGCGCGGTGTGTGGAAGTTGACCATGCCCGACGGCAAGACGCCGAACGGATTGTTCACGCTGGTACTGCGGAAATTCCCTGATGTGGGATGGAAGATCGTGCACGACCACACCTCGGCTGCGGAGTGAACCAGTTCCTAGCTTCTAGCCGCTCCGCCCCATGCCTTTGTCCATGGCTTCGTTGGCCAGCCGGTCGGCGTCGCGATTGTGTTCGCGGAGAGCGTGCCCAATCGAGAACCATTCCAGTTGCGCGATCAATTCTTTGGCGCGGGCATGAAGATCCTTCAGCGTCGCGTTCTTCACTTTGTAAATACCTTTGATCTGGCGCACCAGCAATTCGGAATCGCTGATCAACCTCAGCGCCTTGGGACCATGCTGCAAGGCGTATTCGAGGGCCGCGATCAAGCCTTGATACTCGGCAAAATTGTTGGTCTGGTGGCCGAGGTATTCGCTGAGATGGGCGACCTTGCGTCCCGACTCATCCTGGATTACCACGCCGTACCCAGCCGGGCCGGGATTGCCGCGCGCGCCGCCGTCGCTGTGGGCGATAAGGTAGTGCTCGGGAGGATTTTCGCGGTGTGACTCTTCGCGATGGGGAAAGAGCGATTTAGTTCCGGCGCCGCGGGAGGAAGGCATGCCTTCGAGTTTACAACGCCGTTTCTGCCACTACGAACTGTCGTCCCGAGCGAAGCGAGGGATCCTGGTTCTTGCCCGTCCCACCGGTGCAGGCGCTTCAAGCAGACACCAAGATCCCCTTCGGCTTCGCTCAGGGCAGGCTCTCGCTTCGCTCGGGATGACAAACCTTCTAGCGCCCGGCGGCGAGGCGCGTGGCCAGGCGGGCAGGCAGGTTCGCGGAGAGGATCCGTTCCTGCGCGGCTTTCAGGTTATAGGGCGTCCGATGGTAGTGGACGACCTGGGCCTCCGTGTCGAACAGCGCGAAAGCGGCGCGCCAGTCTCCGTCGCGCGGCTGTCCCACCGAGCCCGGATTAATCATGTAACGCGTGTTCGGCTTCAGCTGCAACGAGACCGTTTCAGCCTGCCCGACCGTGCGATATTCGGGACGAAAGCCATCGGCACTGGAACCGTTGGCGAAGAATCCCCCTTGCAGGTGAGTGTGGCCGAAGAAGGTCAGCGGCGTCGTGAGTGCGAGCAGCGGAACCAGCGCATCGCCGATGGAAACGATGTACGCATCCTCGTCGCCCGGCGAGCCGTGAACCAGTTGCACTTGCGAAAAGCCTTCGAGCGAAACCGGTCCTTGCGGCAGCGCATGCAGCCAATCGTGATGCTCGGGCGTCAACTGATCCCGGGTCCAGGTCGCGGCGATGGCGGCCAGGGGATTGAAATCGTCCAAATCGAGCAATCCGGTCGCAGCTTTATCGTGGTTCCCGCGTACGAAAATCTTGCCCAGGCCGCGGGAGCGCTCGATGACTTCATTGGGAGAGCCTCCGTAGCCTACGATGTCGCCCAGGTTGGCCACGAAATCGTACGCCGGAGCTGCCGCCATGCAAGCTTCCAGCGCTTCGAGGTTGGCGTGAATATCGCTAAGCAGCAGTATGCGCAATGAGCACCAGACAAAGTCGCGATTATAGAACGAGCGGCAACGGAAGGGATACTCCGGCCAGATTACGCCATCGTTATCCCGCATTCACCACGGGACACCGAGCCCAGTGCGCTTGGGCAACCTCTACCAGCGGCGGCAGTTCGCGGGCGCACTCGGGAATGCGGAAGCCACATCGCGGTTCGAACGCGCAGCCCGGCGGCATGGCTTGAAGCGGAGGGACCGTGCCTTCGATGGTGCCCAGTGGACGTCCCCGTTCGGTCTTCAGATCGGGAACAGCATGCAGCAGGCCGCGAGTGTAAGGATGCGCCGGAGCCTGAAAGATTTCCTGTTTCGTTCCCAGTTCCACCACGCTCCCGGCATACATCACTGCCACACGATCGGCCACCTGTGAAACCACGGCAAGATCGTGCGAGATGAAGAGCATGGCCAGACCAAACTTGCTGCGCAGGTCAGCGAGCAGCTCGAGAATTTGCGCTTGAATGGTGACGTCAAGCGCAGTAGTGGGCTCGTCAGCAATCAGCAACTGCGGCCGATTCACGATCGCCATGGCGATCATCACCCGCTGCCGCATCCCACCGGAAAGCTGATGAGGATAATCACGCGCCCGGCGGTCAGGTTCGGGGATGGCAACGTCAGCCATGGCCTGAACCGCAAGGTGTGCGGCTTCGTTCTTCGAGTGCGTACCGTGAGTCCGCACCGCCTCGGCGATCTGGTCGCCGACCCGCATCACAGGATTCAGAGCGGTCATCGGTTCCTGAAAGATCATGGCGATGCGCGATCCACGCAGCTGACGCATGGAGTCGTCGGCCAAAGCAGGGAGATTCCGTGCGCTGCCGTTCTCTGCGAACAAAATCTCGCCCGAAACCCTCGCCTGTGGCGGCAGCAGCCTCATGATGGCCAGAGAGGTGATCGATTTGCCGGAGCCCGATTCGCCGACCAGTCCGAGGACTTCGCCGGGAGCGATGGAAAAGCTGACATCGCGGACGGCAGGAAGGGCTCGCGTGGGGATGGGCGCTCCCGACCGTCCAGCCGCCCGCAGGGCGGCCGTCGCGAACTCAATGTTCAGTTGGCGAACTTCGAGCAGGGAAGGCACGGTGTCATGTTAGCAGCGTTTGACTGGGTCTCAGTTCCCAAGTCTCCGGCGCTAGGCGCGAAGATTGTTGGTATCAGAAATCCAGGCCGAAGATCCGAGACCGAAGACCTACTGCCCAAGAATCAGCGGCAGCCCGTTCTTGCTGTTGCCGATGACTACGACTTTCGAGTTGGCGCTCTTGGCCAGGTTCTCGGTGGCCTCAATGCCTTTCCACTCAAGCAACGAAGGCGTGATGCCCTGCGCCACGATCTGCTGGAAGTCGCGGACACCGGCGGCTTCGATGCGCTTGCGCTGCGCCTCCTGCGTTTCCTTCTGCAGGCGGAAACTCATGGCTAGCGATTCCTGCTCTGCCTGCTGTTTGGCTTCGATGGCGGCCTTCAGCGTGGCCGGGAGCTGGATGTCGCGCAAGAGAACTTTCTCTACGACCAGACCGCGAGGCGTGAGCTGAGCGCTGACCTGGTCGAAAATCTGCTTGGCCACCTCTTCGCGTTCGCCGGTGTAGAGGGCGTTGGCAGTATGCGAGGCCGTCGCTTCGCGGATGGCGGAGCGCAGGGTGGGCTCAACCACGACATTTTCATAATCGGCGCCAATCTTCTGGAAAACATCGGAGGCATGGTCGGGATTGAGATGGTAAATCAGCGAAGTATCGAGGCTCATCATCAGGCCCTCGCTCGAAGGTACGCTGGCAGATTCCTTCAGGGTCTGCGTCTGGATGGAAAGCTCATTATTCGTTTTCAGCGGATTGATCAGGTGAATGCCTTCGCCGAGCGTTTCACCCGACTGCACTTTGCCGAACAGCGTGAGCACGCCCACGTGCCCCGTGCCCACCCTGGTTACGGCGCTGAACAGCAAAATCACCAGCAAAAATGCAGCGATGCCGATTCCGATTAATCGCAACAGTCCGCCGGCGTGCCCGCCGCCATCAATAATTCTGCCCCGAGCCGGATCAAAAATCGTCATGGTAGTTTTCTCCCTTGTCTTTCTTCGCGTGTCTTCCGTTTCATTTTACGGCAGCCCGAGCACAAGCGTATTTAGCTTAGCGTGGCCAGACCCGCGCAGTCGTGAATCTTCCCATTCTCCACTGCATCTTTTATTCTTAGACCTATGAGCAAGATTCACATCCCTACGCCTTTGCGCCAGTATGTGGGCAAGCAATCAACCGTCGACGTGAAAGCCTCTACCGTGGCCGAAGCCATGAACGCGCTGGTGGCACAGCATCCTGATCTGCGCCGGCATCTTTACACCGAAGAGGGCAAGCTGCGCGCCTTCGTCAACCTCTACGTGAACGACGAAGACATTCGCTACCTGCAGAAAGAGGCGACCGCGTTGAAGGAAGGTGATAACATTTCGATTGTGCCCTCTATTGCCGGAGGCGCTGCCTGATGGGCCTAGCAGCAAGGATCATAGAGTTGAAGCCTTCCGCCACAAGCCGCTGTTGTTGCCCTTCCTGTTGGTAGCTTCCGAATTCCGGCGCCTGCGAAAACGCAAATTTCTACTGAGGACTTTATGGCTACGACGATTGAAATTCCGGCAACCCTGAGCAAGGATGAAATCCTGCGCTACTCGCGCCACCTGATCATGCCCGAGGTCGGCATGGAGGGCCAGCAGAAGCTGAAAGCGGCGCGCGTCCTGTGCATCGGCACCGGAGGCCTGGGCTCGCCGCTCGCGTTATATCTTGCAGCCGCCGGCGTGGGCACGCTGGGCTTGGTTGATTTCGATGTGGTCGATTACACCAACCTGCAGCGCCAGATCATTCACTCGACCGCCGACGTGGGGCGGAAGAAACTGGATTCCGCGGCTGACAAGCTCACAGCGATCAATCCGTTCCTGAATCTGCAGAAGTACGACATGCGCCTGAGCAGTGAAAACGCTCTTGAACTGTTCCGCGAGTTCGACATCATCGCCGACGGCACCGACAATTTTCCCACGCGCTACCTGGTGAATGACGCCTGCGTGCTCACCGGCAAGCCAAACGTCTACGGATCGATCTTTCGCTTTGAGGGCCAAGCGAGTGTGTTCGCGACCAAAGACGGTCCGTGCTACCGCTGCCTTTATCCCGAGCCACCACCGCCGGGGCTGGTTCCCTCCTGCGCGGAAGGTGGAGTGCTCGGCATTCTGCCCGGCCTGGTCGGGGTGATGCAGGCCACCGAAGTGATCAAACTGATTCTCGGCGTGGGCGACCCCCTCATCGGTCGCTTGCTGCTGATCGACGCGCTGGGCATGAAGTTCCGCGAACTCAAGCTGCGCAAAAATCCCGATTGCCCGGTCTGCGGCACCCATCCCACGGTCACCAAGCTGATAGACTACAACCAATTTTGCGGCATTCGCGGGGAGGAAAAACCGGTGGGATCAGGCGTTCCGGAAATTCAAGTCGAGGAGTTAAAGCGCCGTCTGGATGCGAAAGAGGATCTCTTCGTCCTAGACGTGCGCGAGCCCCACGAATATCAGATCTGCAACATCGGTGGACATCTGATTCCGCTCAACGATCTGCCCAAGCGCGTGCACGAACTGGATTCCGGCCGCGAAATCGTAGTCCACTGCAAAATGGGCGGACGCAGCGCAAAAGCGGTAGCCTTCCTGCAGCAGTCGGGTTTCGCGAAAGTTCATAACCTGGCCGGCGGGATAACAGCGTGGTCCGATCGCGTAGATCCGAAAGTTCCCAAGTACTAAGGGCGGCTGGCGGCTGTCAGAGATCGGGAAGGGCACGACTCTAGTCGCGCGCGAAAACCTGATTTGCGCGTGGGCCCAACCAGCGTCCCGGATACGAGCCGGTTGACATTTGCCCGCTGGGGCGCATAATACCCTCGTTCGCGCTCCTGAGTTTCCCCCCCTAGCATTCCCCAGGATTCGTGTGGCTGGAGGGTTTCCTGTGAAAAAGTATCTGCCTCTATGGCTTGCCTTGCTGTCTCTATCCTCAGCTTCTGTTGCTCAGACCGCAGCGTCTCCAGCCGCCGGTGCCTCGACGGCACAACAACCCACGCAGACGGCGGCGCAAGAGCAGGCGCCGCAGACCGACTTCACGTCGAAAAAGGGTTTCGTGCTCGAGGACCAAACGCCCGTAAGGTTGCGACTGAATCGAACCATATCCTCTGCTGACGCGCACCTAGGCGACACCGTTGACTTTTCAACGGTGGATGATATCACCGTCAACGGCACGCTTGTCATTCCAAAAGGGGGACTAGCCTTCGCGACAGTTACGGAAGCTCAGGCCAAGAGAAGAATGGCTCGTGGCGGAAAGCTCGACATGAACATCGATTACGTGAAGCTGGCGAGCGGAGACAAAGCCGCGCTGCGAGCGGTGAAGGATGTCAAAGGGGGCGGCCACACCGGCGTCATGGTGGGCGGCATGGTCGCGACTGCGATCGTGTTCTTCCCCGCAGCGCCGTTCTTCCTGTTCATGCACGGCAAAGACATCAGCATTCCGAAGGGGACTGAGATCACCGCCTACATAAACGGGGACATGAAACTCGACATCGCGAAGTTTCAGCCGGCTGCGCCCGGAAACGCTCCAGCGCAGAGCGCGGCAGCGACCAACTCCAGCGACACTCCGGTCTCCGCGAAGCTGCAACTGGAGTCGGATCCGCCGGGTGCTGACATCGAAGTTGACGGCAGTTTCGTCGGCAACACTCCTTCTGATGTCCAGGTCGCCGAGGGCGAGCACACCGTCACAGTGAGGAAGGCGGGATTCAAGGACTGGGACCGGAAGCTGAAGATCACTGGGGGGAGCAGCGTGCATCTGAACGCGGAGCTGGAGAAGGCGGCGAATCCCTAGCATTACCCGGGACGGCTTTTGCAAGCCGCACTTGCATTTCCCCTAAAACCCTGCATAATACCCACTCTCCTTCCCCCCGGGAGGTTTCATGTCGTCACTTCGTCTTGCCCTGCATTTGGCAGTAGTGTCTCTTGCACGCCGGTTTGCTTCCATCACAGGCTATCTACTCCTGTCCACATTGTTGCTTGCGGTCTTTCCCGCAGTGGCGCAGAACCCCGCGCCTGGCCCCAACTCCGATCCCACCTATCAGGCTCTGCGCAACCTCACGCTCGGGGGCGAAGCGGTCACCGTCAGCAATCTTGATTTCAAGCGCGATGCGGGAACGTTTCATTTGCGTTCCGGCACGATATGCTTCGTCACGCCCGTGCAGGGGAAAGTCACGGGAGCAGTTTTTGTAGGCGATGGCAACTTCATCCTCGATCCACCATTGGAAGCTGAACGCAAGAGTTTGAAGCTGCTGACAAAAGAGAACGAGTTTAGCGAAAAGTTCGAGCACCTCGTGCTGCGCTTCACTGACTCGACGTATGAAGAACTCAAGAAAGCGGGCAGTGCGGCTTCAGGCGGTTGCGACGCCGGTCTGCTTAAGGACAGCCAGAACGCGATGCGTCACGATCAGGAACTGAAGTACAACCTAGACGCCCGCATCCTGGAGGATGTGCTGGGTCCTGAACCAGGCGGATTATTCGTGGCCTTTGTGCATGGCAAACGCTACAACGGGAAAGAACTGTATGTCATCGATCCGCACGGGGTGCATATCGGCTTTCCTGTGGCCCCCGAGGAAGTCGAGTTCATGACCTATGACGAAGATAAATATGGAAGTTGGGCGGCATTCCATTTCTCAACGGAGTACAAGAATGGAGCCGCTACGGGAAACCAGAAGAACTGGCGGATTGCTATTGAACGCGAGCAACTCGACACGGTGATCGAGAAAAATGCCAACCTGACGGGGAAGGCCACGACCAGCTTTTTGGCGGTGAGCAACGGCGTGCGCGTCGTGCCCCTCAACCTGTTTCACACGCTGCGAGTGCAGAGCGTCACTGGGGATAACGGGCAGCCCCTTGCCTTCATTCAGGAAGACAAGAATGACGATGCCCAGTTTTCCGTGATTCTCCCGAAACCTCTGGCCGCCGGCGAGAAGTATGCGATTACGACCTCTTACGGCGGTAAGGACGCGGTTCTCAACGAAGGAGGGGACAACTACTATCCTATCGCGCGCGTCAACTGGTACCCGAACAGCGCCGATTGCCATTTCTGCAACTTCGCCAATTACGAAATGACCTTCCATATTCCCAAGGGCATGAAGATGGCCGCTACGGGGGTCCCCAGTGAGAATAATGAGAAAGAGGGAACGAGTCGCTGGAGCAGCGCAACACCGCAGGTAGTCGCGGGTTTCAACTTCGGCAGATTCAAAATGGAAGAGGCCAAACTGACCAAGCCCCAATACGTGGTGCAATCGTTCGCCAACGAGAATCCGCCGGATTGGGTGGAGGGTGTGCAGCACGCGGCGAATAGAGAGCTGCCGACCTTGGGATCTCACATGGGAGAAGAGGGTGTGGCGCTGGGCTCAATGAGCACAACCGCCCTCAACAAGAAGGCACTGGCGGAGGCGGAACTGGCGGTGGAGATATATTCAGACTATTTTGGTCCGGCTCCCTTCAAACAGCTGGAAGTCACCCAGCAAACAGCGGATAACTACGGCCAGTCCTGGCCTGGATTGGTTTACCTGCCCATCACATACTTCTTCGACACGACCACGCGCCACTCGCTGATCAATATGATTCGCAACCGTTGCCCAAAGTGTGTCTTTCACGGCGACGATCCCTATGGCTACTTCAGAGTGGTTGCTCCCCACGAAGTGGCGCATCAGTGGTGGGGTCATACGATCACCTGGGATTCCTATCGCGATCAGTGGATGAGTGAGGGCTTCGCGGAGGCTTCGGCGTCCATCTACTTGCAGGCCATCTACAGCAAAGAGCCACAAAGATTCGCTGCCCTGTGGCACGACGAGCTCGAAATGCTGACGCAGCGCAACAAGGACGGCTTTCGCCCGATCGACGTGGGTCCGGTAACGATGGGTTATCGGCTCAATAACAGCCGCGCCGGGTTCGACATCACGCGAGACCTCATCTATCCCAAAGGCGCCTACATCCTGCACATGATCCGGATGATGATGCACGACAACCGAACCGGCGACCAGCGCTTCAAGGAGATGATGCAGGATTTCGTAAAGACCTACGCCGGCAAGTCCGCCACCACCGAAGACTTCAAGGCCATGGTGGAGAAGCACATGACGCGCGAGATGGATCTGGAGGGGAATCAGAAAATGGACTGGTTCTTCAACCAGTACGTCTACGGCACGCAGTTGCCCACCTACAAGTTCGACTCTTCGTTCGATACTGGAGCCGATGGTAACGTCGTCTTCAACTTCAAGGTTACGCAGTCCAACGTGAAGGACGACTTCCACATGCTGGTGCCGATCTACCTGGAACTGGCGGACGGGGGCATGTTCTTTCTAGGCCGAGCCCGGCTTACGGGGAACAACTCGGTCGAGCAGAAGGTTCCACTGAAGGGTTTGAAAGCGAAGCCGCGACGAGCCGTGCTCAACTACTACGACGACGTTCTGGCTTCGCCCAACTAAAATTATTCTAAGGCGCAAAAGTGTCATCCCGAGCGAAGCGAGGGATCTTGGTTCCGGCCAGCAGCACCAACGATACCGGTGCACGGCAAAAACCACGATCCCTTGCTCCGCTCGGGATGACAGCTGCGTTTTTATCGGGGTGTTCCGAAGTTACTTGCTCGAACCTGACTGCATTCCATCGCTGGCTTCACCCAGCTCCAAAGCAATTTTCTTGCCTTCGAAGCGGAGGCCGGCCAGTGTGCTCGGTCCACTTTCATTGGCGTGGGTCACGGCAGCGTCGCTGTTAGATGCCGTCGGCAGTTCAACGACGCGTGCAGGCACTTTTGCTACCACATTCTTGCCATGCAGAATGCTCAACTCAACGTTGGGGCCGGCGCCTTCCCATTGGACTTTGTAATCTCCCGGCTTCAAGGTTGTTCCGTTGACGTTCACAGGGCGGCTGATTTCCAGGCTGCCTTTCATTGCAGCAAAGGCGCTCGAAGCCAAGAGCAACGCCAACCCCAGCACCAGACTCTTCGACACGGTCGCGAACTTCATGACTGCTCCTTTTTTCTTCTCCGAATCTCGTCGGAGAACGGTTGGGGCGGCCCGGTTCACGACTTGCGCGAGAAAACCATTGTGTTTTGCCGCGAATCGCCTAAAATGCAGCGGTTGGGGTTCAGCCGATAAACTCGGCAGACACGCCGGGCCGGTCGCGCTGTGCACGGGGGTTTTCTCACCTGGGCCGCCAAACCGAGTGTGAGAGAATCCCCGAACCCCGCAAGAATCTGCGTTAAGCAATGCCGCCAGCTTCACCTCTGCGCCGGCTGCATACACCCACTACTACGGAGCCGCTTCACCGAAAGTTCCACATTTTCGATTACACGTTAGTTTGGACGAGGAGTGCACACTTCTGGTAGCAAGAAAAAATGAAGTTGAAGAATTAAGGTAAGTGTGTTTTCTGCGGATGGAACAGCTCCGTTGTGTTCGTGTCTGGCTGGGCCCAGGAAACTAGCGCCAAGCTTAATCGGCGTCGCCGTGCTGGCGTTCAACCGACCAGATGCTGGCCTGATCTTTTTCGAACGGATAGACGTGCACCATCCAGTTGAAGACTACGGGAAAGAAAGTTCCACCCGCGGCATCGCAGGCTTCCTGCGTGGCGATTGATCCCTTTAGACCGAATTGCGGATGCGGACCGAATCCTTCGCCGCGACGATCCCGAGGTGCGAGGCAGAAGTTCACGTGCTCGTGCCATTGCGCCACGCTGAGGGGAATGCGCTGTCCAGTTCATCTTCCGTCGAGGCGCTTTGGCGCGGTGTACATCACGCCGATCAGCTTGTAGTCGTCGCCATGCTTTTCATAAAGCAACGACGTCGGATGTTCGGGATTGAAATGGAAGGCCGCTTCCATTGCGTACCGGTAATTGGTGAAGTGATACATCTTCTGCGGAAACTCAGGATGGAAAATCTTGAAGCCTTCAGCCAGCGCAACGTGGTAGTCGGTGTAATGCTCCGAGGCCTTGCGCGCCTCCTCGACCACTTCTTTGGCGCGCTCGGCATCGCCCGGCTTCGCCGGGCGCAGGGCGGTCATCTTCATGTGCGGGCCCATATCCATGTGGCCTTCCATGGAATGCATGGCGTGCGTCGCTGGCGTCGTTGTCGCCCATCGGCATGTCTTTCATGTTCGACATGTCATGACCTGACATGTCCATCCCGGGCATGCTCTGCTGCGCGCCCGCAGGGGCGCTGCTTCCGGCAGGCTGCTGCTGGCTCCAGCCCAGGATGGATAACAGGAAAAGCGAAGTGACAACGACGATTCGGTTGCGCATGGAAATCTCCCCCACACTCAGTTTCTATTAACACTGGCGCAGCGGAGTTGTTTCTGCAAGAGAACTCAGGTTACCAGGGATTACAGAGGTAATCGTCCGGTCGCACGGAAGCCGGTCTTTGATCAGAAAGCTGCCTACTGCAATGGCTCGGAAACGTGTTCGTGAACCGTCAGCCACTTGCCGTCCTGGTTCTCGAGAACCACGGTCCAGCGGAAGTTACCCATCTCAACCTTGCCAGCTTTCGTCGTCATCTGTTCGCTGACGGTCGCAGTCGCCCAGACCAGATCTCCGTGTGGATGTATGGCGAGGTCATCATTCAGAGTGAACTTCGCGCTCTTGTAGCCCGATAAGATGCCCTTCACGCCCGCAGCATATTCGTCCCAGCTTCCGTATTTCAAAGGGGCGATATCGAAGAAGGTGTGCGGGCCGCTGGCGTAGAACTTGGCTACGTTGGCCGGGTCGAGTGTCGACCAGCTGTCCCAGATTCTCTGAAGATAGGCCCTGTCGGGAGGAGCGGGGTCGCGGCCTTCTTCGCGGCTGCCTTTGGCGACTGCGCGACGGCGGAAAGAGTGAGAGCAAACAGGCACAGCAGAAGCGGAAAGGCGCTTCATACTTGAGGTCCTCCCGGGTCTGATCCCGAAGTCGATCGGAAGATTCGGCGGAATTCTCGCACAATCACAGGTAATACGCCAAGCGCGCATTGACCGATTTCCACAGCGCACGCTAGAATAGTTGAGTTTGCCTGTACTCGCCGACCCGTTCTGGGGAGGCTCGCCCTGGCTTCAAGCGCCGCGGCGGAAAACACAGCAAGCAGAAGAAGTTCAGCAGACGTTCGGCGGGAAGTTTACCGCGAAATCTGGAGCCCAGGGTTGCGCCCGTGTGCGCATGGGTCCGGTGGGATGCTGACTTTCACGATATTTTGACGGAGGCAGACGTATGTACGCGGTTATCCGCGCCGGCGGCAAGCAGTACCGGGTGGCGCCCGGAGACGTGATTCGAGTGGAGAAACTGGCCACGGGCACCGATGGCCAGGTCGAGTTCCCCGAGATACTGGCGGTGTCGGGCGGAGAAGGCCAGATCGGCAAGCCGCAGGCGGGAGCGCGGGTGGTCGGCGAACTGGTAGAAGAAGGACGCGGCGCGAAGATTCTGGTTTTCCATTACAAGCGCAAGAAGCAGTATAAGAAGCTGCGCGGACACCGGCAGTCCTACACTGCCGTGCGCATTACTGAGATCGCTTTTGACGGACACAGCTTCAAGGCTCCGGAGCTGGCGAAGAAACAACCCAAGCCGAAGAAGGCTGTGGCGCGCACGAGGATGAGCACGAGGCTGAAGTGAAGACCGCGAAGGGGCACGCGAAGAAGAAGGCTGCCCCAAAAAGGCGGCAAAGAAATCGGCTTCGAAGAAGAAGTAATTGAAGGGCGGGCGAAGGGCCCGTCCGCGCGAGATTTTGACTGGCAACTGGCAACCGGCCACTGGAAACTGATTTGTATGGCACATAAAAAAGGACAAGGTACTTCACGAAACGGCCGCGACTCAAACGCGCAGCGGCTGGGATTCAAGGCATTCGGCGGGCAGATCGTGCCCGGTGGGACGATCATCGTGCGGCAGCGCGGCACGCGCGTGAAACCGGGGCTGAACGTCGGCCGCGGCAAAGACGACACTTTGTTTGCCAAGATCACGGGACGCATCAAGTTCCTGAACAAGGGCTCGATGGGCAAGTTCGTGATGGTCGAGCCGATGGAAGTCGCGGAGTAGTTTCGCTCGGTCGGCATCGTGATCTAGCGGCCGCAGCGAGCTGTCTGACGCGGCTTCAGCCTCGCCTTCGGGACGAGGCTTTTTGTTTTGTAGGCTGTTCCGGAGTGAACTGTCATCCCGAGCGAAGCGAGGGATGCTGGTGTCTGCCTGCGGGGCCGACGGTGATGGCGCAAGCAGAAACCAAGGTCCCCTTCGAATTCGCTCAGGGCAGGCTCTCGCTACGCTCGGGACGACAAGCATATTCTTGGCGTAACCACGTCTATCTAGCCATGTTCATCGATGAGGCAAGAATTCGAGTTAAGGCCGGCGACGGCGGCAATGGCTGCATGGCCTTCCGTCGCGAGAAATATGTTCCGCGCGGCGGGCCTTCCGGGGGCGACGGTGGCAACGGCGGAGACGTGATTATGGAATCCAGCGAGCGCCATAACACGCTGGTGCACTTCCGCTTCAATCCCGAGTACAAGGCGGAGCGGGGCCGCCATGGCGAAGGTTCGAACAAGAGCGGACGCGAAGGCGAAGACATTCTGCTCAAAGTTCCGGTTGGGACGATCGTCTACGACGAGGAAACCGGCGAGAAGGTGTTCGATTTTTCAGCGCCGGATCAGCGCGTGGTGATTGCCCGCGGCGGCCGCGGTGGGCGCGGCAATGCGCGCTTTGCAACTTCTGTGCATCAGGCACCGCGCGAGCACGAGGATGGACGTCCCGGCGAAGAACATAACTACCGGCTTGAATTGAAGTTGCTGGCGGACGTTGGCCTGGTCGGCTTTCCGAACGTCGGTAAGTCCACGCTGATCTCCCGCATCTCGGCGGCAAGGCCGAAAATTGCCGACTATCCTTTCACCACATTGCAACCCAATCTTGGCATGGTGGCGGTGGGCGATGCCAGGAACGAAATCAGTTTCGTGGTCGCCGACATTCCGGGCTTGATCGAAGGTGCGCACACCGGTTCCGGCCTCGGTACGCAGTTCCTGCGGCACATCGAGCGCACGCGCCTGCTGGTTCATCTGGTCGATGTGTCAGACGCGAGCGGCCGAGCTGACGTTGTGAAAGATGTGGAAGTCATCCTCGGAGAGTTGGCCAGCTTTGGTGCTCACCTCGAAGAAAAACCGATGATCATGGTGGCGTCGAAGATTGATGTGGCAAACAAAGACAAAGTTGCCGCGCTGAAGCGTTACTGCAAGAAGCACAAGCTGAAGCTCTACGAGATTTCAGCCGTGACCGGCAAGGGAATCGAAGAACTGAAGTTCGCCATGGCCAAGGAAGTGGAGGCGTTGCGTGAGCAAGCGCTCACCTCCAGTACCTAGTATCCAGTACCTAGTACCGAGAAACGCGCGGTTTTACTGGGCACTGAGTACTAGGTACTGGGTACTGAACTTACGCCCGCGGCAACTGCGATCCATGCTGGAAGTGATACTGAAGAATCTTCGCGGCCAGGGCGGGAGGCATTTTCTCGCCGTTCGACTCGACCGTGCGCACGACTTCTCCCTTGCAGATGACTTCGGTGGGCGAAAGTCCGGCAATCTCCGCCGGCAGCACCAGATTGATTTCCAGGATCACATTCGGCTGCAAGAGATCTTCCGCCTGAAATAGCAAACCGGAGCGGCTGATGTTCTTGGTCTCGCCGTCATGCCATTTTTCTTCGTTGAGACGGCGGTACTTTAACGGCAGGTGAAGTTGAAAACGTTGCGCGCGCGTCGGCCGGCAGTTGGTGCAGCGCTGGCACAGCCTTGACGTGAGCGGTTTGAGTGGACATGGCAACCTCCTGGGGGATCGTATCCAGCACTTCGCGAACTTTGTTTTTCAGATTGTGCAGGCTAAAGGGCTTCTGGAGCAGGCGTACACCCTCGTCCAGCGTGCCATTGCGTCCGATCACATTTTCCGTGTAACCGGACATGTAGAGAATTTTCAGCGTTGGGACGAATTTCGGAAATGCGTTGCGCTAATTCGCGGCCGTTCATGCCAGGCATGATCACGTCGGTCAGCAGCAGATGAATGGTTCCTTCGTGCGCGACTGCGATCTGCATCGCGACCGCGCCGTCGGCGGCTTCGATTACGCGGTAACCCTGCTTCTCGAGGAATTGACGGGCCAGATAGCGCAGGTTCGCTTCGTCCTCAACCAGCAGGATGGTTTCCGTGCCCGGCTCGGCGGCCGCCGATTCCGCGGCAACGACGACCTGCTCGACACTTTCGGCCGCTTCCGCGACGCGTGGTAAATAGATCTTGAACGTCGTGCCTTTGCCCGCCTCGCTGTAGACCCAAATGTAACCGCCACTCTGCTTCACGATTCCGTAAACCGTGGAAAGCCCTAGCCCCGTGCCTTTCGGCCCCTTGGTGGTAAAGAAAGGTTCGAAAATGTGGGATTGGGTTTCCGAATCCATGCCCGCGCCCGTGTCGCTGATGGCGAGCATCACGTAGTTTCCGGGACGCAGCGGCGCGTGAAAACGGGCGTACTCCTCATCGAGCGATACGTTTGAGGTCTCAATGGTCAGCTTCCCTCCGGCCGGCATGGCATCGCGCGCATTCACGGCAAGATTCATGATGACTTGCTCGATCTGCCCGGCATCGGCGCGCACCGCGCCCAGTCCGGCTGCCGGAACCATTACCAGATCGATGTCTTCGCCGATTACACGGGTGAGCATCTTCAGGTTTTCTGTGACCACGCCATTCAGGTCGAGAATTTTTGGCGCCAGCATTTGCTTGCGGCTGAAGGCAAGGAGCTGGCGGGTGAGCGACGTGGCACGCCCCGCTGCGCCGGCAATCTCCTGGGCCGGGCCGCGCACTGCGGGGTCCGGGCCGAGACGGTCGAGCAGAAATTCCGAATAGCCGGAGATCACCATCAGCAGGTTATTGAAATCGTGCGCAATGCCGCCAGCGAGTCTTCCCACAGCCTCCATCTTTTGCGACTGCCTGAGTTGCTGCTCCAGGGCGCGGCGCTCAGTGACATCCTCGGCAAACAGTTCGAAGGTTTTTCCCTTGCCGCCGTCAGAGACAGCGCGGCCGGAAACGCGAACCACCGTGGCCGTGCCGTCTTTGCGCTTCCATTCGGCGATCAGTCCGTTGAAGGCAGCCGCCGAGCGCAAATAATCCGCCAGCTCGAACCACTGCAGCGTATCGGCGTGGAGGGTTCCGAGGTGTTTCCCGACCACTTCCTTCGGTGAGGAATATCCGAGCATCGCGAGCAGCGCCGGATTCACGTCCAGCAACTGGCCGGAGGAATCGCAGCGGCAGATTCCGTAAGGCGCATTAGTCACAAGCGACCGGAAATTCATTTCAGAGCGACGCAAGCCTTCCTGAGAGGCACGCAGGGCCGCGTTGAACCAGCAGATCAGAGCCGCCAGCACAACGAACAGAGTCAGACGGATCATGGTCGAGCGGTATTGCGCCGGCGTGTGTTCTCCGGAAAACGAGAAGTAGGCGCTGACCGTAAGCGCGAACGAAGTGGCGACCAGCCCGGGCTTCCAGCCGCCATACCACGCGCTCACCATCACGGCCACGGCGAATACCGCCAGCCGGCTTTCCGCAATGTTGGGAAGCAGGAGTACCGGAATCAGTGCCAGGGTGGTGCTGAACACCGCGACTCCGTAGCGCAGAATCGACGCACGGGCCGGCTGAATGCGGAGTAGGGGGAGGGTTACTCGCATGTAAACCATGGTAGTCCCAAGTTTGTTAACAGGCGAGATTACAGGAGTGCATTCCGAATTCGCGGAACCCATGTATTCATAGGGGATTAACTTTAGGTCCGAACAGACAATGCAACAATGAACCATCGGACAATGCCCTTGGAATCTCTCGCGTGGGAGGGATTGAGTACCCAGTACCGAGTACCAAGTACCTAGTATCTGTTCCGAGTAGCGACGCACTAGAGTTGACTGGGTACTGGGTACTCGGTACTCGCGATCATAGGCCGCCTGCAAGACTATTCATGGGTGGCTTGCCAAGCGGGCCTGCAAACGAAGACACTAGCGGCGCATGAATATTGGCCTTTTCGGCGGTACCTTCGATCCCATTCATCGCGGACATCTGGCGCTGGCCCGGGCCGCGAGCGAACGCTGCGAGCTTTCCCGCATCCTCTTCGTGCCCGCCAACGTGCCACCGCACAAGCAGAGCCAGCCCTTGTCGGCGTTTTCGCATCGTTACGCCATGATTGCTTTAGCCACTGCTGAAGAGAAGGACTTCTCGCCCTCGTTGCTGGAGGCGCCGGCAGACTTTGATTCAGTCAGCCCAGGCAAGGAAAAAACTCGCCCTTCGAATCCGAATTACACCATCGACACCGTCAAACGGCTCAAGCAGTCGTTCAAGAAGGCAGACCGGCTGTTCCTGCTCATCGGCATCGATGCCTTTGAGGAAATCGCGAAGTGGCACCAGGCCGAGGCGCTGTTTCGGGAGTGCGAGTTTGTGGTGGCGAGCCGGCCGGGATACTCGCTGGCCGACGTGGCGAACGCTCTGCCCGTGAGCCTGCGGCCGCGGCAGGAGGTGACGCGTCCGTTTCAAAAACAGGCGGCAAGCGGGGATCTGGTGCTGAAGGGCGTGACCATCCATTTGCTCGACCAGGTTTACCAGCCAATTTCTTCCACAGAGATTCGTCAGGCTGCGGCCGCCGGCAAACCGCTCGGCCGCTTCCTGGACGCTTCCGTTGCGGACTACATCAAGAAAGTGGGATTGTATAAAAAGCGCTGATCTGCGTGGAAAACGCGGCACGCAACTGTCGTTTACAATAAGAACTCAGCTTGTACCGAGGCGACGAATTTTATCCGACGAACCTGAGCTAACGAACTTGATCCAACAAATCTCGATCCAACGAATCACGACCAGCCGACTCTCTGCATGAAAAAAAGCGAACTGAAGCTACAGGTAGCAGCTGCCATTCAAGCCTGCCTCGACAAAAAGGCCGAAGAAGTTTCCATCCTGGAAATGGAAAAAGGGTCGGGAGCCTTCACCGACTATTTCGTGCTCTGCAGCGGCACAAACCCGCGGCAGGTCCAAGCTATTGCCGACGAAGTGGAGCTGCGCCTGAAAGCGGCGGACGTGCGGCCGGCGCACGTCGAGGGCTACCGGCAGGGCGAGTGGATCCTGGTCGACTACGTTGATTTTGTCGTGCACGTGTTCTCCGAGAAAGCGCGCAAGTTCTATGATCTTGAGCGTCTTTGGAAAACCGCCAAGCGGCTGGAGCCTTCGGAATTGAAGCCCAAGCCGAGGCCGAAAACGGCGCCCAAGGCGAAAACAGCGCCCAAGGCAAAGACGACGCCGCGCAAGCGCACTGCCGCGCCTCGCCGCAAGAGGGCGTAGTTTCGTTATCTACTTACCTTCAGTGAAAATTAAAATCGCTTGGATAGGAAAGACGAAAGGGCCGGCGATTCAGTCGCTCACGGACGAGTATCTGAAGAGGATTTCGCGTTACGCGCTGGTCGAAGGGCTGGCGCTGCGCGATGAAGCTGCGCTCCTGCAAATGTGCGGACGGGCCCCACTGTCGAAGGGGCACAGGGCAACGAACGTCGGGAAGTCAACGCTAGTGCTGATGGATTCGAAGGGTAAGCAGTTCTCCTCAGAACAGTTCGCGCGGTTTCTAGGGGATTATCAGGATCGCAATCCGCTGCCTCTGGTTCTTGCCGTGGGGCCTGCCGACGGGTTCAGCGAAGCAGCGCGGAGCGCGGCGCAGCATGCTATCTCACTGGGCGCGATGACGCTGCCCCACGAACTGGCTCGCGTGGTTTTGCTGGAGCAAGTCTACCGGGCGTTCACCATTCTGAAGGGCCATCCTTATCATTCGGGGCATTGAGACTCTGCAGCCGCCGGTTGTTTACTGCGTGACAGTCGCCTGGTAACTCACGGTCTGCCAGTGTCCGTTGCGGCGAACCCAGACGCGCGTGTAGCGATAAGGTCCGCTGAAGTCTTCGCCGAGCTGGTGGCCTTTGACGTCGGCGCGAGCAGTGACCACGGCAGTATCGCCATACACTCGCACAACCATATCCGTGACATTCATGGCTTCGTAACGGAGCTGGCCGCTGCGGCGGGCGGTAATGGTCTCCTGCTTGGTCGTGACCTGGCCGAGCGGGGTGATGGCCACGTAGTCTTCAGCAAGGGTACGCACGGAGAAGTCGGCGTCACGGCGGAGGCTGGCTTCCTTGGCCTGGCGCTCCATATCGACGATCTGGCGGATGACTTCCTGCTCGCCCGAGTCGAAGCCCGGTCTGGGGTGGAGGGCGACGTGTTGCGCGGAAAATGCAGGTAAGGCCGCGAGCACGCAAAACAATAACAATAGACACTTGTTCGTCACAACGAGACCTCCGCAGTCTGCCAGCGGACAGAGATCTGCTTGCACCCGATACGGAGGGTTGGATGCAGGAGTTCCGTGGAAAGATTGTCCTTTTGCAAACGTCTCATAAGTCGATTAACGGGAAGGAATGTCGCAGGGCTATGAGCGATTTATGCGTACGATGCAGAAGACGGCACTCTTTTCACCTTTTTTTGAAGTTCTGACCTGATTTTGCAGGAACTTAGTTCGCCAATCCCCGTACATAGAAACTACGGGCGGAGGTGTGCATGAAAGGTTTCGGTTTCTGGATCATCTTGCTGGTTCCTGGGTTGCTGCTTGGTCAGCAGGCAGCCGATACGCCGGGACAACATTCCGCACAGCATCCCACGCCGTATTCCACAACGCAGGAGTTCGTTTCGGGCGGCACGATTCGCTTCCACCTCGAAGCCGGAGGCTACAGGATCGCTCCGGGCGACTCCGAGAACATCGTTGTGACCTGCCGCGCCGATTCGGAGGAGCAACTCAAACGCGTCAAGGTAGAGATTAAACGGACAGGCTCTAGCGCCGACGTTTACGTCTCCGAAACCCCGCACAACAATTTCGAGGCTACCATTCAGGTCCCGCGCAGTTCGAATCTTTGGGTCCGATTGTCGGCGGGGGAGGTGGTTGTGGAAGATGTGGAAGGTGATAAGGATGTTCGAGTTTTTGCAGGCACCATTCAGATTGACGTTCCCCACCCAGAGCGGTACGGTCATCGCGATGCCTCGGTAATGACCGGCAGCATCGATGCTTCGGCATTCGATGTCTCAAAGGACGGTCTCTTCCGGTCATTCGAGCAGCATGGTCCGGGGAAGTACCGGTTGCATGCTCACGTGATTACCGGGGAGATTGAACTGCGCGGGAGCAAGTCAACTAAAAGTTAGAGATTAGCCGCGCGTTGTGGGGGTAGGCTACGCTTCTGCGACGAAGATCGCCGGGCTTCGCTCGAGTGGACAGCCGAGAGTTGGCCCTGAGCCTGTCGAAGGGGCGGCTGTCCGCACATGAGCATCCTTAATCTGCGTCAGTATTCTTTCATTCTTTGATCAAAACCAGCATTCTTTCAGGCTCGGCCACCTCGCGACGTTCTATCCCTCGGGAGGCTTTCTAGTAGAATCAGGCATCCTGCAATCATGGCTGACGTGCGTCGCGGTCTTATTATCGTGAATACTGGGCCGGGCAAAGGGAAAACGACTGCCGCGATGGGGACAGCTTTGCGTGCAGTCGGCCAAGGAATGCGGGTGTTGATGCTGCAGTTCCTGAAAGGCTCCTGGCATTACGGGGAACTGGATGCGGTGAAGGCCTTCGGGGACAAGTTCGTGATGAAGCAGATGGGACGCGGATTTGTGAAGGTGGGCGCGGAGAAGCCTGACCCGGAAGACGTAAAGATGGTTGAGGAGGCATGGGCTGAGGGCGAGAAGGCGATCCATTCGGGAGAGTGGGATCTGGTCATACTGGATGAGATCAACTATGCGATCAGCTACGGCATGCTGGACGCGGCAAAAGTGGCGGAGAGCCTGAAGAAGAAACCTGAGCTGGTCCACGTCATCTTGACGGGAAGGAACGCACACCCCACAATTGTCGAGGTTGCCGACACGGTGACCGAGATGCGGCAGGTGAAGCACGCGTACGAGAAGGGTGTAATGGCGCAGCGGGGAATCGAGTATTAAGTACCTAGTACCTAGTACCCAGTAAAACCGCATTGTTTTTCTCGGTACTAGGTACTCGGTACTGGCAACTGTCCTTATGGCTTGGTTCAAACGCGAATCCGGGGAACTGAACACTTCGGGCGAGAAGACGGTGCGCACCGAGGGGCTGTGGGTGAAGTGTGAGAGCTGCCGGCAGATTATCTGGAAGAAAGATCTGGAAGAGAATTTGAATGTTTGCCCGAAGTGCGAGAAGCACTTTCGCATCGATGCGCGGACGCGGCTGGGCCTACTGCTCGATGACAACGAATATGAGACGTTCGACGAGAACCTGTCGTCGACCGATCCGCTGAAGTTTGTGGATTTGAAACCGTACTCGTCACGGCTTCGGCAGGCGCAGCATGACACGGGATTGAGAGACGCTGTGATCAATGCGCGCGGCAAACTGCTGGGGCGCCCGGTGATCCTGAGCGTGATGGAGTATGCGTTCATTGGCGGCAGCATGGGTGCGGTGGTGGGCGAGATGATTACGCGTGCGGTAGAGCGGGCGCTCGATTCACACACGCCGCTGATTATTGTTTCGGCTTCGGGCGGGGCGCGGATGATGGAGGGCGTAGTCAGCCTGATGCAGCTGGCGAAGATTTCGGCGGCGTTGGCGCGGCTGGATAAAGATAAGGTGCCATACATTTCCGTGCTGACCGATCCGACCACCGGAGGCGTGACCGCATCGTTCGCCATGCTGGGAGATCTGAATATTGCCGAACCCGGCGCGCTGATCGGGTTTGCCGGGCCGCGCGTGATCGAGCAGACGATCCGGCAGAAACTGCCGCCAGGATTTCAGCGCAGCGAATTTCTGCTGGAGCACGGCATGCTGGATGCGGTGGTTCCGCGCAAGGAACTCAAGCCTTACATCGGTCGGGCGCTGGATTTTATGGCCGCGTGAAACGACTGTCAGCTCTCGGCTGTCAGCTATCAGCTAAACCGGCGCGGCGTTTGCCTGCATCCACCGCGCTTTCGAATCCTATCCCCCGTGTTGATGATCTGATGTACGAGCTGAAAGCTGACGGCTGATAGCTGAAAGCTTCTTTATGTCCTACGAAACCGCAATTGCGCGCATGTTTGCGCTGGGCCACGAACTGGCGCAGACGCCTTCGCACAAATTCGATCTGGATCACATGCGGGTGCTGCTGCGGGCGCTCGATCATCCGGAGCGGAAGTTTCCCAGTGTCCTGATTGCCGGGACGAATGGGAAGGGCTCGACTGCCGCCACGCTGGCTTCGATTCTGCGGGCTTCGGGAATGAAGACGGGTTTGTATACCTCGCCGCATCTGGTGCGGATTAACGAGCGCATCCGGGTGAACGGTGAAGAGATCAGCGACGACGATTTTGCGGCTCTGCAGGGCGACGTGGATCGGGTTGCGGAGAGGCTGGTCGAGCGTGGGGAGTTGCCGTGGCATCCCAGCTTTTTCGAGATGATGACTGCGATTGCCTTCGAGTACTTCGCACGGGAGAAAGTGGAACTGGCTGTGCTTGAGGTCGGCATGGGCGGGCGGCTCGATGCTACGAATGTGGTGGATCCGCGACTGAGCGTGATTACCGACATTTCGCTTGATCATCAGAAGTTTCTGGGGAACACGGTTGGGGAGATTGCGCGCGAGAAGGTTGGGATTGTTCGTCCCGGCGGAGCGGTCGTGACGCTGCCACAGCAGCCTGAGGCGAATGACGTGATCGGCGATACGATTCTTGACCTGGGCGCGCGGGCGGTGAATGCGGTTCCTTATGTGCCGCCCGTTTCGCCGGGCAGTGCTCAGTACCCAGTACCCAGTGCCGAGCAAGACAAAACCGGGGTCGTTTCTCGTTATCCCCTTGCCGTTCTTGGCGAGGAGATTCTGGTTGAGACTCCTTTGGTGGGGCGGCATCAGCTGCGCAACGTGGCTTTGGCAGTTGCGGCCGCAGTAGAGTTGAATCAGCAGGGAATCGGCGGCATCACTGCCAAGAGTATTGCGCGCGGCATTCGTGAGACGCGATGGCCGGGGCGGTTTCAAGTGCTTGCGGCGCGTGCGGGTTGGCCTGAGGTGGTGCTTGACGTGGCGCATAATCCCGCGGGCGCGTGGGCGCTGCGGTCGGCCCTTTCGGAGCGATATGAGGACCGTCCGCTGATTTTTGTTTTCGGGGCAATGCGGGATAAGGCAATCTCGGAGATGACGGAGATTCTTTTTCCGTTGGCGGAGCGCGTGATCGCGACCCGGCCGGAGAATCCGCGGTCGGCGTCACCGGAGGAAATTCAGCGGGCGGCTGAGCGGACTGGGACTGAGGTAGAGGCTGTGGAAGATGTGAAGCTTGCCTTGGAGCGAGCTCGGGTACTCGCGGCCGCCCGGACCGTGATGGTGATTACCGGATCGATTTATCTGGTGGGCGAGGTTATGCAAAGTATTGGGGCGGACGTTTAGCACAGCGCCTTGCGGCAGTTTTTCCCCTAGAATGGAAGTGTGCAGGAAGTGAATTCATCCTCCTCGGTAGAAGTGGAACGCGGCGCGGAATCGGCTCCGGTGGTCGCGGCGCGACGAAGTCCGCGTGAGATTCCAGGTAAGACGTACGGCTGGTTGAGCCGGTTGCGGTCGTACTTCATTCTTGATCCGCTGGTCTGGGTGTACACGCTGGCCATGGGAGTGCTGGCGCTGCCCGGCGGTTTGTTCGACCGCGATGGAAAGCGGCTGCACTGGTTTTCGCGGACCTGGTCGTGGCTCATCATGAAAACCATCTTGTCGCCGGTGAAGGTAACCGGCCTCGATAAGATCGACACATCGAAGCCTCATGTTTATGCGGTGAATCACGCCTCGGCGCTGGATATTCCAGTTCTCTACGTTAACCTTCCGTTTCAGTTTCGGATCGTCTTCAAGAAAGAACTGCTGGCGTATCCAGTGGTGGGCTGGCAACTGAAGCGGTCGGGGCAGGTCTGCATCGACCAGCAGAAACCGACCAATTCGATTGCCGCGATCCGTTCGGCGGTGAAAAGTTTGAAAGCCGGGATGCCGCTGGTGATTTATCCCGAAGGCGGGCGCACGCCGGATGGCGACATCAAGCCTTTTCTGCCGGGAGCTTTTTTTCTGGCGATCAAGGCGCAGGTGGATATTGTGCCGGTGGCTTTGGTTGGCACTTACGAACTGCTGCCGATGAATACTTACCACATCAAGTGTCGGCCGCTCGAGATGCGCGTGGGTGAGCCGATCTCGACCACCGGGTTGACTATGCGAGATATGGAAGCGGTGTCGGCGAGGGTAAAGAAGGCGATGGAGGATTTGTACTACGCGCCAACTACGCTCTCGACCTAGATTTGCCCCTAGCTCTTCGTTCGTGCCGAAATCCAGATCAAAAAAATTTCCAGATCAACCTGCTAAATTATTGAATTCAGGGAGGTTACAAGGCCTCGATCTGGCTGAGATCCAGCCAAAATATTGAATCTAAGGATTTTACCCGCAAAATATTACAGACAAAGGATTTAGATTGCCCAATTGCCCAATCGAATTTTCAAGGAACAGGTGCTTATTTGGGTAAATGATGACGCAGATTGAGGGTGAGGCGCAAGGTTAGATGTCACATAGGGCCTGTGGATTTTGCGGTTGTGTGGTTCGGCCACTTCTCGCAAGGTACGCGAGAAATGGACACGCGGCACGACGCGAGAACGTCGCTGAAATAGCCCGCTTAGGATGGAGGTGCCGGCAAGCCAACTTTAACTTTTTGTCTGCGCCTCATTCTAAGCTCGTTTACCAGTATGACCCAGTCGCACAAACCCATGAGAATGACCGACGCGGCAAGGAGGGCCAAGCGTCCGGGTAGGTCAGCGGTGTGTGTTTCAAGCAGAGTGAATATTCCGACGGAAAAAACGACTGCGCTCGTCAGAATCGCACCGAAGCATATGAGCCCCCGGCCAAGGTGGCGGAAGCGCGACTGTACAATTGCGCCTATGATCAGCACGGCGGGCAACGCCGCGAAGCCAAGTCCTATCCCGAGCGACCCAACGACTGCTAAAAAGGTTGATATGCAACCGAGAAAGACTCTTGTTCGCCTTGAAAGAGCCTGGTTATCCTCGTTCGGACGGGCCTGTGTCTGTAGCGTCAATCCGCCTCCTCGCGAGTATCTCGGTCACGGCGCAACATATATCTTGGAGAATGCTCTCGTATGGTTCTCGTTTTTCTTCCGTAACTTTTCCCTGACCGCACCCGTTATCCCTGTGTAAGACTACTCCGCGCGGAGAATCTGTTTGAAGGCTCTGACGGTTCGGAACAAAGAACGCCAAGCGGACGAGCGGCTTCTGATCGAGGCGGCGCAGAAGGATCCTGCGCGCTTTGCGGAGCTTTACGAGAATAATTTCGAGCGGGTGTATGCGTACGTGGTGCGGCGGGTGGGGGATCGCGCGGAAACGGAGGATCTGACCTCCGAGGTATTTCATCATGCGCTGGCCAACCTGCGGCGGTTTGAGTGGCGGGGGATTCCGTTTGCGGCGTGGCTCTACCGGATTGCCGCGAATCTGATTTCGGATCGCTGGCAGCGCACGAATCGGGAGCAGGTGGCGGACGAGTCGGGACTGATCGACTCCGCGCCTGCCAGCAACGCGGAGTTCGAAGAAGTGGAACGGCGGGCAATTTTGTTTCGGCTGGTCGATACGCTGCCCGCGGAGCAGCAGCGGGTGGTGGTGCTGCGGTTTGTGGAACAGAAAAGCATTAAGGAAGTGGCGCGGGAGATTCGCAAGACCGAAGGCGCGGTGAAGCAGTTGCAGTTCCGCGCGCTGACAAGCCTGCGGGCGCGCATGGAGGGTGCCGATGCCTAAGCGCTCTCTGAATCCGCCGAACAATCCGCCGAACGGCGACGCGAAGAAGATCGAGCAGCTGAACCGGGCCGTGGATGTGTTGCTGACCCGGTCGGACGGCAGGCCGGCAAAGGTCGAGGCCAGCGTCGAGCCGCTGGTGCGCCTGGCTGCGGACTTGCGCGACCTGCCGCGGGAAGAGTTCAAGGCACGACTAAAGACGGAACTATTAGAAGGGAGAAAAACGATGAGCACTGTTGCTGAACCTGTTGCCGCCGTTCATACGACTGCGACGCCAAGATTAGTTTTCAAGGACGCTGCGAAGGCGATTGAGTTCTACACGCAAGCCTTCGGCGCGAAGGAAAATATGCGATTCGAAGTGGGAGGATCAATCCCGCACGCCGATATCACGATCGGCGACTCGCGGATCATACTTTCCGAGGAGTGGCCGGAAGGTGGAAGATTCAGCGCGGAAACGCTGGGGCATTCGCCGGTGCAGTTGAGTCTTCAGGTGGAAGACGTCGATTCTTTTGCGAAGCAGGCGGTGGCTGCCGGGCTTAAAACGATTCTGCCGATTAAAGATCAGTTCTATGGGCGCCGGGAGGGGAGCTTTGTCGATCCCTTCGGCTATACCTGGAATATTTCCACGGTGAAGGAAGAAATGTCGGTGGAAGAAATGCACCGGCGCATGAAGGGGATGACGACCGGGCCCGAGGGCGGAAAGATGTCGGCGAAGGACGAATTGAAAGTCGATCCGGTGCCGCGCGGGTTCCGCATGGTCTCGCCGTATCTCGTGGCCGAGGATGGTCCGGCGCTGCTGGACTTTGCCAGTAAAGCTTTCGGCGCGGAAGAGCTATTCCGCACGGCAACGCCAAGGGGCGGCGTGCACGGAGAAGTCCGCATTGGCGATTCCATGCTGATGATCGGCGGCGGCGTTCCGGGGCAGAAATTCGCCGGCTCGCTGCATCCCAACGCGCTGCATGTCTATGTGGAGAACACCGACGCGGCGTTCAAGCAGGCGCTGGCAGCGGGCGCAACTGCGATCGACGCGCCGCGGGATCAGGATTACGGCGAGCGCTCCGCCACCGTGAAAGATGCTGCGGGGAATGTCTGGTACATCGCGACGCACAAAGGAGAAAGCTACATTCCCGAGGGCCTGCACAATGTGAATGTGTACCTGCATCCGCGACGTGCTGAGCCGCTGATCGCCTTCCTGAAGCGCGCATTTGGGGCGCAGGAAGTGGCGAAATACGCGTCGCCCGACGGCGTGGTCCACCACGCGCAGATTCGCATCGGCGACTCGGTGGTGGAGATGGGCGAGGCACACGACAAGTATGACCTGATGCCGGCAATGTTTTACTTGTATGTGCCGAACGTGGACGCGGTTTACCGGCAGACCGTGGCGGCCGGCGCGACATCGTTCCAGGAACCAACCGACCAGCCCTACGGTGACCGCCAGGCCGGGGTGCGGGACGCATTCGGGAATACCTGGTACATCGCGACGCATATTAAAGATGTGGCGATGTAAAACGAATCATCCGACGTTGAGGGCGGGTGGGTACGCCCGCCCTCAATAGCAAAGGGAGCGCCGCCGCGCCACCTGGGCAGGCTTACAATGTTCCGGAGGCACCTGAACATTGAGCATGAGCACCTTGACCCGGGTGATATTCGCAGTGCTGATCGCACTGGGATATCTTGTCTCGCCCACAACGCTGATCTGGGGTTGGACGCGGTGGGTTAGATCACAAAAACTACACACTACCGCCTCCGTACTATCCTTGGTTGGGTTCATTTTTGCCACAGCATCGGCCCTGCTTGCCATTTCATCCCTGGCGTACGCTCAGGTTCATCACTTTCCGTATTACGATCCTTTGCTACTCCGGATATTTAGGATGGGAGCGCTACTCTCCCTCTGCGGAATTGTTTTTGGAGTTTGCGGGGTATGGAGACCGAGCCCCTTGCGCTGGCACGCACCCGTTTCTGGGCTGGGAATGCTCGCATTCTGGACAATGGCGGCATCGGGTGAATAGGGTGTTAGTTCGACCGAAGCTTAGCTGTCGCCCTCGGTTTGACCCTCTGGAATCCCTCCAATAAACTGAAAGATTCAGTACACCTGCAGGTCTCAACTTTATGGCAGACAGCATTCATGTGAAGCTTTCGGATGGGAGCGTGAAGGATGTTCCCAAGGGGACGACTGCGCTGGATATTGCGAAGTCGATCAGCCCGCGGCTGGCGGATGCGGCTTTGGCCGCGAAAACCAACGGCGATCTTATCGACCTTACGCGTCCGCTGGAAAGAGATACCGACCTTCGCTTATTGACCGAGAAAGATCCGGAGGCACTCGACGTTTACCGGCATTCGTCTGCGCACTTGCTTGCCGCGGCTGTGCTGGAACTTTTTCCGGAGACCAAGCTGGGGCATGGTCCGGCTACCGAGAGCGGATTCTTTTACGACTTCTACCGGCCTACCGCTTTCACTCCGGAGGATCTCGAAAAAATCGAGAAGAAGATGCAGGAGCTGGTGCAGCAGAACATTCCTTATGCCCGCGAATTTCTGCCTCGCGATCAGGGGCTGGCGGAGTTTAAGAAGGAAGGCGACTTCATGAAGTGCCATTTCATCGAGCAATTCACCAAGCCCGATGAAAAGATTTCGATTTACCGCACTGGGAAGTTTGTTGATTTCTGCCGCGGGCCGCATATTCCTTCGACTGGGAAAATCAAGGCTTTCAAGCTGCTTAACATTGCCGGTGCTTACTGGCTGGGGGATGAGAAGAATCCGCAACTGCAGCGGATTTATGGGACTTCTTTTTTTTCGAAGAAGGATCTCGATGCGCACTTGCAGCAGGTGGAAGAAGCGAAGAAGCGCGACCACCGCGTGCTGGGGCAGCAGCTTGATCTGTTTTCGATTCAGGAACTGGCCGGGCCGGGGCTGATTTTCTGGCATCCCAAGGGCGGGATCATCCGCAAACAGATGGAAGACTGGATGCGCGAGGAGTACCTGAAGCGCGGCTACTCGCTGGTTTACACGCCACACGTGGCGCGGCGGCAGTTGTTTTTTACGTCTGGGCATGAGGGTTATTACGCGCAGAACATGTTCGATGCCATGGAGCTCGATGACGCTGAATACCGGCTGAAGCCGATGAATTGTCCGGGGCACATTCTGATTTACAAGGATTCGCTGAAGTCGTATCGCGATCTTCCGGTGCGGCTGGGCGAATTGGGCACGGTTTACCGCTACGAGCGTTCAGGAGTGATGCACGGGCTGTTGCGGGTTCGCGGGTTTACTCAAGATGATGCGCACATCTTCTGTACTCCGGAGCAGATTGAAGATGAGATTGCCAGCTGCCTGGATTTTGCTCTGGATGTGCTGAAGGATTTTGGCTTCGACCAGTTCCAGACTGAGCTTTCAACTTGGAATCCTGACGATCGCAAGAATTTCGTGGGCAGCGAGGCGCAATGGGTTCATGCCACGGAGTCGCTCAAGAAGGTACTGGAACGGCGGAAGATCGAGTACAAGACCATTCCCGGCGAGGCGGCGTTTTACGGGCCGAAGATTGACATCAAGCTGGTCGATGCCATCGGACGGCTCTGGCAGCTCTCGACGGTGCAGTTTGATTTCAACCTGCCGCAGCGCTTTGGTCTGGAATACGTCGCCGAAGATGGTTCGCGCAAGCAGCCGGTGATGGTTCATCGCGCGCTCTATGGTTCGGTTGAACGGTTCTTCGGTGTGCTGATTGAGCACTATGCCGGGGCGTTTCCGGTTTGGCTGTCGCCGGTGCAGGTGGCGATGATCCCGATCAGCGAGCGGCATGTGGAATACGCGAAAAAAGTTGCGGATCAGCTTAAGGCCATCGGGGTGCGCGTGGACGTGGATGCTCGCAATGAAAAGATGAATGCGAAGATTCGCGAACATGCCATGCAGAAAGTGCCGTTCCTTTTAGTCGTCGGCGACAAGGAGGCAGAGGCGGGGAAAGTGAACGTGCGCACTCGCGGGAAAGAGAAGACCGAGGACATGGCTGCTGGAGAGTTTGTCGAGAAGATTCGGAAGTTGATTGCGGAGAAGAGTCCGGGACTTTAACTCAAAATCCTTTCACCACAGAGACACAGAGAAAACCTTTCTTCGCTCTTTAGCTATAGGGACAGTTGAGTCTTGACTGTCCCTATACACTTTTTGGGGGTGCCGGGTTGTACCATGTTTCGGTGCATGCACTAGCAGAGCGCGTGTTGGGGCATATCCGGCGGGAGGAATTGCTGCGGGCTGGAGACCGGGTTGGGGTTGCGGTTTCGGGCGGGATTGATTCGGTTGCGCTGCTTCGGCTGCTGATTGAGTTGCGTCAGGAGCTTGGCATCGTTCTCTCGGTTGTTCACTTCAATCATGGGTTGCGCGGGGCGGAGTCTGACGCGGATCAGGAGTTTGTTGGCGGGCTGGTTCGGGAGCATCGGTTGGAGTTCTATTCGGCGAGCGGTGACGTGGCTCATCTTGCTGCCGAGGAAGGCTCCGGGGTTGAGGCTGCTGCTCGAGAGCTGCGGTACGGATTTTTTCGTTCGCTCCTGGGTTCGGGGGAAGGCTTCGATGAAGCAGTGCCTCTTCCACGGTCAACTTCGGCAAGTACCTCAGGGGCCAAAGCCCAAGGTCTCGATTCCTCCTTTCGCAGCGCTGGAAGCGCTGCGCCACCCAAAAGCAATCAGGGGCTAAAGCCCGAGTCTTCAGGCACGATTATCGGCACGGCTGAAGCCGTGCCCTTCCCGATCTCGATTGCTCATCCGGCTTCGCATGCCAACGAGTCGGTCCCCGCAATTCTTCTTAACAAGATCGTTACCGGGCATACGCTCGATGATCAGGCTGAGACTGTGCTGATGCGGGTGATTCGCGGGACTGGACTGCGGGGGTTGGGGGGAATTTATCCCCGCATCCTCGTGGAGCGGGAAGATGAGGATGGACACGGGGAGATAGTGCGGCCGTTGCTGGGGATTCGGCGGCAGGAACTGGAGCAGTATCTCGTCGATCTCAAACAGCTCTGGCGGGAGGACTCGACGAACTCCGATTCCAAGTTCACCCGCAATCGAGTGCGCCGGCTGGTGCTGCCGGTGCTCGAGCGGGATTTTAATCCTGCAGTCTTGGAGGGTCTTTCCGAGTTGGCGGAGATTGCTCGCGACGAGGAAGACTACTGGGAGAACGAGATCTCAGGCTGGCTGGGGACGGTAGTCCAGTGGTCGCAACCCGAGTGGACGCGCGGGTTGCCGGGTTTTGAGGGCTCGCAGGCGCTGGTGCAGATTCAGGCTTCTCAGCCTGCGCTGAGTCCTGAACTCATCGAGCGGCTTGAGCAGCCGGGGCCGGCAGTGATGAATGCTTCTGTGAGCCGGCCTTGGCTTTTGACTGAGCCGCGGGCGGTGCAACGAAGGGTGGTGAAGGCGGTTGGGGACGAGGCGGGGATTCCGCTTGAGTTTAAGCACATCGAAGAAATCCTGAGGTTCGCGGCCGAGGATGGTCCGGCGGGCAAGGAATTGTCACTGCCTTTGGGGTGGAAGCTTCGCCGCGAGCCTGAGGCAGTGGTTTTTGTCACGCCTGACTTACGGCGCCAGGAGCGGATTCCGGACTACGAATATTCGCTGGCGGTGCCGGGGCGCAGCCTGGTGGCAGAGCTGGGGGCTGTAATCGAGGCGCTGCTGGTTGCTCCGGACGCGCAGGATGCGGAGTATAATCCGCAGGAACTTCTTCGGGCGGAGTTGTTGCCGCGACGGCTGTTGCTGCGGAACTGGCGTGCGGGAGACCGGTTCTGGCCAGCCCACACAAAGTCGGCGAAAAAGATCAAAGAACTGCTGCAGGAGCGGCATGTCGCGCAGCCGGAACGCAGGCTTTGGCCGGTGGTTGTGAGCGGAGACGAGATTGTGTGGATGCGGGGCTTTCCGGTTCCCGCCAGGTTGCGCGCTGAAGCGGGGCAGGAAGCGGTACTGATCCGGGAGGTGCCGTCGGTGGTCGAAGAGCAGGCTGTCTAGTGTCGGTTTGTAGAGGATCGGGAGGCATCACCATTTCATGAATGCGTCGAAAGTCGCGCCACTGCGACAGGTAATTGCGGCTGAGCAGATCCAGAAGCGCGTGAAAGAGTTGGCGCGCCAAATCTCGGATGATTACCAGGGGAAGACGATCCAGGCGCTGGCCGTGCTGGAGAATGCGTTCATGTTCATGGCCGACCTGGTGCGGGCGCTCGACGGGCCCGTGGTGTGCCAGTTCATCAAGCCTAAATACAGCAGGCAGCCGGGCGGTCCTTCTAGTGAACAAGGCAATGAGGCGGCGGAAGTCGTGGAGATTTTTTTCAGCCACGAACCGGACATTCGGGGCCAGCACATCCTGCTGGTTGAAGGTCTGGTGCATTCCGGCGTGACCAGCGAATTTTTGATGAACGACTTGCGGGCGCGCGGCGCGGCGTCGGTGAAGCTGGTGACGCTGCTGGACCGGCAGTCGGCGCGCCGCGTGGCCTTGCAGCCGGACTATTTCGGTTTTCTGGTGGATGATACGTTTCTTGTGGGCTATGGGCTGGGCGCGGTGGAGCAGACGAACCGGAACATCCCCTACCTGGCTGCAACTCCTGTCCCGCAGATGACTTAGGTCACGCAAAGTGCGCCGCGCCTTTTTTCCCGGGAAAATGTAGAATATAGTGGTATTAGGGAATTTCCTTATCCAAATTGGCCGAAGTGCATCTAATTCAAGTTAGGAGCCTCGCGGTCCTTGCGTAGGGGAAGGATTCGGGTTTCTTCAGGAGCTTCTTGGTGAATTCGACAGTAAAAACCGTGCTGTTCTGGGTAGGGATTGGGGTGTCTGCCCTCGTGTTGTGGACCGTGATTCAGCAAGGGCGCAACGGGCAGAAGGATGCGGACGTCAACTTCTCCCAATTCATGAGTGACGTGGATCAGGGCAAGGTGCGTGAAGTCACGGTCGACGGCCAGCAGGTGCGGGGGAAGTTCAGCGACAACTCCGCGTTCCATACGGTGGCTCCGGCGGTGTATCCCGACATGATCAAGTCACTGCGCGACAAGAGCGTCGCGGTGAACATCAAGGACATCAACGGCGGGAGCTGGCCGCTGCAATTGTTGGGAACATGGGCTCCGCTGCTTCTGCTGGGAGCGTTGTGGTTTTTCATGATCCGGCAGATGCAGACCGGCGGCAACAAGGCGCTGTCGTTTGGCAAGAGCCGGGCGCGGCTGCTCTCGATGCAGCAGAAAAAAGTCACGTTCAAAGATGTGGCCGGGGTGGAAGAAGCCAAGGAAGAGCTGCGCGAGATTATTGAATTTCTGCGCGAGGCGCAGAAATTCCAGAAGCTTGGCGGCAGGATTCCCAAGGGAGTGCTGCTGGTTGGACCTCCGGGAACGGGCAAGACTTTGCTGGCGCGCGCGGTTGCCGGCGAAGCGAACGTTCCTTTCTTTTCGATTTCCGGATCGGATTTCGTGGAGATGTTTGTGGGCGTCGGCGCCAGCCGGGTGCGCGATCTGTTCGAGCAGGGGAAGAAGAACGCGCCCTGCATTATTTTCATCGACGAGATTGACGCGGTTGGACGCCATCGGGGCGCGGGACTGGGTGGCGGTCACGACGAGCGCGAGCAGACTTTGAACCAGTTGCTGGTGGAGATGGACGGGTTCGAGTCGAATGAAGGCGTGATTCTGATGGCGGCGACGAACCGGCCCGATGTGCTGGATCCTGCGTTGCTGCGGCCGGGACGCTTTGACCGGCGCGTGGTGGTGAGCCGTCCGGATGTGCGTGGTCGGGAAGAAATTCTGCGCGTGCATACCCGTAAGATTCCCCTTGCCGAGGATGTTGATCTTTCCGTGCTGGCGCGTGGGACGCCGGGATTCTCGGGCGCAGACCTGGCCAACATGGTGAACGAAGCGGCACTGGCTGCGGCGCGGCAGAATCGCAAAGCCGTGCTGATGTTCGATTTTGAGGTCGCGAAGGACAAAGTGCTGATGGGAGTGGAGCGGAAATCGCTCATCCTGTCGGACGAGGAAAAGAAAGTTACTGCCTACCACGAAGCCGGGCATGCTCTGGTGGCTGCGAAGCTGCCCGGGTCGGACCCGGTGCACAAGGTGACGATTATTCCGCGGGGCATGGCTCTGGGCGTGACCATGCAGTTGCCGATCGATGATCGGCACAACTACACGCGGGAATATTTGAAGACTGACCTCGCTATTCTGATGGGCGGGCGGTTGGCGGAAGAACTGTTCCTCAACCAGATGAGCACGGGCGCTGGTAACGACATTGAGCGGGCCACAGAAATGGCGCGCAAGATGGTTTGCGAGTGGGGCATGAGCGACCTTGGTCCACTGACCTTCGGCAAGAAGGAAGAGCAGATATTCCTGGGCCGCGAAATCAGCCAGCACCGCGACTACAGCGAAGACACCGCCATCAAGATTGATGGCGAAGTCCGCAAGCTGGTGAACCAGGGCTACGAAACGGCGAAGAATATTCTGGAAAGCAGCCGTGACACGCTGCAGAAGATTGCGGCGGCTTTGCTGGAGCGCGAAGTGCTGGATGCTTCCGAGGTGATGCTGCTGGTGGAGGGTAAGGATCTGCCTCCGATGAAGTCTCCTTCGACAAAGCCCGACGACGGCGTGCAGCAAGTGCTGAAGCCGGAGCCGGGACGCGGGATCGTGAAGGGTGGAGAGAGTCCGGCGCGGGCCTGAAAATCAGTTCTCAGTTCTCAGTTAAGGGCGGCCTGGCGGCCGCCCTTAGTTTTTGCTCGGAATTATCCGTTTACGATTTTCATCATGTGCTCGGGATAGCGCTCGCCGGCGGCTGCGCCGGTGGGGAAGATTTCTTGGATGCGGATCAGGTCTTCTTTTGTCAGCTTGACGTCGATCGCCGCTACATTCTCTTCCAGATACTTGCGGCGTTTGGTGCCCGGGATGGGGACGATGTTCTTGTCCTGCGCGAGCACCCACGCTAGCGCGAGCTGAGAAGGCTTGCATCCTTTCTCTTCCGCGATTTGCTCGACCCGGCGCACGAGATCGAGATTCCTCTGAAAGTTCTCGCCTTGAAAGCGCGGAGAAAGCCTGCGGTAATCGTCTGCTGGGAAATCCTCGAAACGCTTGAACTCGCCGGTGAGAAACCCGCGTCCGAGCGGACTGTAGGCCACAAAGCCGACGCCGAGTTCGCGGCAGAGAGCCAGGAGTTCGTCCTCGGGGTTGCGGCTCCAAAGCGAATACTCAGTTTGCAGCGCGGTAATGGGATGGATTTTCACGGCGCGGCGCAGAGTTTGCGGCGAAGCTTCGGAGAGGCCGATGTGGCGGATTTTTCCTTGCCGCACAAGCTCCGCCATCGCGCCCACAGTTTCCTCGATCGCAGTTGCGGGATCGACACGATGCTGGTAGTAAAGATCGATGGTCTCAACGGCCAGGCGGCGAAGGCTTGCCTCACAGGAGCGGCGGACGTAGTCAGGTTTGCCGCTGACGCCACGTGCGGCGGGGTTTGCGGGGTCGCGAACGATTCCGAACTTCGTAGCTAGGACGACCTGATCGCGTTTGCCTTTGATCGCCCGGCCGACCAACTCTTCATTTATATAGGGGCCGTACACGTCGGCCGTGTCGAGAAAGTTGATGCCAAGTTCGAGCGCGCGATGAATGGTGGCGATGGATTCATCGTCATCGCGTGGACCGTAAAACTCCGACATGCCCATGCAGCCGAGGCCTTCTTCTGAAACCTTAAGACCACTACGTCCGAGTTCGCGAAATTGCATGATTGCTCCTGCATAAAAGAGATTAGCGAGTCCTGGCTACACGATTAACAGATGCATCAACTCTGGTCTTCGATGGACGGAATTTGTGAGTCGCTCGGGGGCGCAGAGCATCTTTATGTTCACAGTAATAATCCTTCGAATCGGCGAGATCCATGAGTCAAGTAGCTATCTGGTTTGAGCGAAAGTTCGAGTTCTCATTTCCGGCGGAGCTGTTTCCGAATCTGCTGGCGCGTCTGCGCGGTACGCCGGCGCGGCTGGAAGAAGTGATGCGAGGATGTTCCCGGGACATCCTGGTCAGGAAACCGCAGGGAAAGTGGTCGGCCAAGGAAAACGCCGGGCACTTGCTGGACCTCGAGCCGCTATGGCTGGCGCGTGTCGATGACTACGTGGCCGGCAGTTCCCAACTCGCGGCGACGGACCTGCAGAATCGGAAAACCGACGAGGCCGACCATAACGCGCGTCCGCTCGAAACGATTCTGGCTGGGTTCCGCAGCGCCAGAGCGAACCTGCTGACCCGCGCCGGCGAACTGGATTCCTCACTGTTTTCACGAGCCATTCCGCATCCGCGGCTGAAGACGCCGATGAGGCTGGTCGATCATTTATATTTTGTCGCCGAACACGACGATCACCATCTGGCGAGAATCTGGGAACTGGTCAGCGGATCGTGATTGTTCGACTGCGATTACTTACTGGATCATGATCAGCGGTTTGGTGCGGGCGAGGACTTCACCAATTCTTACCGCGGGCACTCCTGCCGCGTTGAGCGACCGTGTAAGCTGTTCCGAATCTTCCGATGCGACGGAAATGAGCAGGCCGCCCGCGGTTTGAGGATCGAAGAGAAGCGCCCGCAGGTCTTGCGGAACTCTCTCATCGTAACCCACCATGCATTCGGCGAAATCGCGGTTGTTGTTGAGGCCGCCGGGAATGTAGCCGGCGCGAATGCACTCGAGCGCGCCCGGAAGAATCGGGATGCTCCTCGCTTGCAAACTGAAAGACACGTCTGAGGCCAGCGCCATCTCGCGCGCGTGGCCGATCAGGCCGAAGCCGGTGACGTCAGTCATACTTCGAATGCGAAACTTCCCTTGTTGAATTACCTCCGCGGCCCGCTTGTTCAGTGTGGTCATCGACTCGATGGCGGCGTCAATCCATGCGGGCTCGGCTTTGCCCTTTTTTATTGCAGTGGAAATCACGCCGGTGCCGAGCGCCTTGGTGAAAAGAAGAACGTCGCCTGGCCTGGCACCAGTGTTGGCTAGAACTTTCTTGGGATCGATGAGGCCTGTGACGGCGTAACCGAACTTGGTTTCTTCGTCGCGAATGCTGTGGCCGCCGATTACGGTGCACCCCGCTTCAATCATTTTCGATAAGCCGCCGGCGAGAATGCGCTCGAGAATTTCGAGATCAGCTTTTTCCGGAAAGCAGACCAGCGCCAGCGAAGTGATCGGGCGGCCGCCCATGGCATAGATGTCGCTCAGCGCGTTGGTCGCGGCGATCTGCCCGAAGACGTAGGGGTCGTCTACCACTGGAGTGAAAAAGTCGACGGTTTGCACGAGCGCCTGATCGGGCGCGATTCGATACACTCCAGCGTCGTCGGCGTGGTCGAAGCCGACTAGAACGTTGGGGTCGTGTTGCCGGGCTAATTTCCCAAGCACCGTGTCCAGCGCCGCTGGACTCAGCTTGGACGCTCAACCCGCAGCTTTTACCGACTCCGTGAGGCGGAATGGCTTTGTTTCGGCCATGGAGTTATTGTACCGAGTTGCGAGAATTCAACCACAAGCGCCCCAGACGGGTTGTCATTCCGAGCAAGGCGAGGATTTGGGTTTCTGCTAGCGGCATAAGGCAGTGGAGGCGCGAGCAAACACCAAGATCCCTCGCTGCGCTCGGGATGAAATAACCGCGGAACCGTGAGGGAAGCACCGACTACTTCACGGCGACATCGGTGACTTGGATCTCGGGGTACTGATGGTTCCACTGCGCGGAGATGCTCTCAAACGTCAGCCGAAAAGTTTTGCTTTGGCCGGGGCCGAGCGGGGAGACGCTGAAATCGACAGCTTCGGGGTAGGGACCGGTGGTTTTCAGCACTTGCATGGGGATGTCTTCGCGTTGAGCGAGTTGTCCCAATTCATCTTTGAATAGGACTTCGACCGTCACATGCGTGACTGTCTTGTCGCCTGCGTTGGTGATGGTTCCATCGACGTAGCTGACTGTGGCTCCGACGAAATTTTCGGCGGCGCTCATTTTGAAATCGGAGAGCTTGAGGCTTGACGCGTAAGGAGGTGGGCCGGAAGCGGTTTTAGGTTGGCTGCGAAACAGAAACGCGAAAACGATGGCGATGACAATGACAACCGCGACCGTGATGGCGATCGTGCGTTTGCTCGAATCGCGCTCTTCTACCGCTGGCGTTGGCTGGATCAGGCCACCCATGCGTCGATTGTACTCTGGAAATTAATTGCTGGTTTTCAAGAACGCGGCAACAAATAGCGCGCCGAATAACAGGTCAACGCAGCCCAGCGCGAGATCTCCCGGAGTGAGACGATGCTGCAAGTAGAGAGCGACGAAAGCAGCGCCGCTGCCAAACTTTTCGATTATCGAAGGAATCATCATTGGGCGGAAGCGTGCCGGATCTCTGGCAATCACGAGGAATACGACCTGAAAGGCCAGGCTGACGCTGACAAAGCCATAGTAAAACGCGGGATGCGTGATGGGTGGTGGATCCTGGCGGCCGATCAGATCGAAGATAAAATACAGCGGCGATAGCGTCAGAATGCCCCAGATGGCGGCGATCCAAAATAGGATCCTGGCAAATTTCATGCAGCGATTATTCGCCGCCCACCGTTAGGCCGTCAATGCGCAGTGTTGGAGACGCTACCGAGCCTCGGAACTCGAGATCGCTGGCGATCTCGGAGATGTTGAAGAACATTTCTTTCAGGTTTCCGGCGACGGTGATTTCTTCGACTGGATAGGCGAACTCTCCGCCGGAGATCCATAGACCGGACGCGCCGCGTGAATAATCGCCGGTCACCAGGTTCGCGCCGTGGCCGAGAAACTCGGTGACGTAGAGACCTTCTTTGATTTCGGAAATCATTTGCTTCGGTGTTCTGGTTCCGGGCTGCAGGAAGTAGTTGCCCGGGCCGATGCCTGGCGTTCCGGCCAATCCGCGGGAAGCGTTGCCGGTGGTCTTGAGCCCCAGCTTCTTTGCGGTGTACGTATTCAGAAGGTACGAGTTCAGCACGCCGTTTTCGACGACTACTGTCCGGCGCGTTGGAATGCCCTCGCCATCGAAGGGGCTAGTGCCGAAGCCGCCGGGGATGGTGCCGTCGTCGATGATGGTGACGTTGGCGCCGGCGATCTTCTGTCCGAGTTTGCCGGCTAGAAACGACGCGCCGCGGTAGACAGAGTCTCCGTTTACGCCTTCGAAAATGTGTTCGAGGATCGACGTGGCCACCATGGGATCGAAAATGATCGGCACTTGCGCGGTCTTGGCTTTGCGCGCACCGAGGCGGCGCAGCGTGCGTTCAGCGGCGACTTTGCCGACCTGCTCAGGCGATTCGAGTTTGCTCATCATGCGCGCCACTGAGTACCAATAGTCGCGCTGCATCGCGCCGTCTTCGGTTTGTGCGATCGGAACGGCTGAGACTGAGCAATAAGACCGGCGGTATTCGCCGACGAAGCCGTGCGAGTTGGCTAGAACCTTGTGGCCGGTGGCGGCGTCGAATGATCCGCCTTCAGAATTCTTGATGCGCGGGTCGAAATCGAGCGCGGCTTTTTCGGCGCGGCGGGCGTAGTCGATGCGATCGGGGCCGGGGAGGGAATAGACGTCTTCGTGATAGAGATCGAGATCGCCGGTGAGCGAGCCTAGCTGCGAAGCCTCGGGGATTCCGCCGAACGGATCTTCTGAGGTGATCTTTGAAAGCTCCAGCGCGGACTTCACCATGCGGTCGAGGGCCGCAGTCGAGAAGTCGCTCGAGTAAGTGCTGGCGGCGCGCTGGCCGTTGAAGACCCGGACGCCGATGGATCGTGATCCGGATTCTTTTAGGGTTTCGACCTGGCCGAGACGGACCAGCGTGGAAAATTCGTCGCCTTCGCGGACTACGCATTCGGCAGCCGTGGCGCCGCCGTTCATGGCGCGGCGGACAATGTCCTCGGCTAGGGAGCGAAGGTCAGTTTCTAGTTTCGGATTTCTAGTTTCGAGTTGGGTTGGGGTCATAGAAAATCTCTAGCAGCAAAAGACGCGGGGAGGGTGTATAGGTCCTTCTCAATAGGCTTCCAAAGCCTCGCCGGTCGGCCTTCTTAGGATCTCCGATCCGTCCTCTTTGAATATCTCTAATAGACGCATCCTTCCGTTCTTAACATGAAGCAAGACGGCGATCACACCGCCGTCGATGTCTTTACAAGTTCCTTCCGTCGGGCACCCCAGTACCATGTCGGCTAAATTGTCACCTTCATAGCTCAGCTCGAGGGTGCCATTTTCGCCAATCTGCCTTGCGGTGATAGAGGGTAGCTGTCGTCGCAAAGCGTCCCGGCCAGGAAATTCGTGGGCGAGGAGTTTCTCCAGCAACCTCATTTCATTAGAGGCGAGCTGCCGAAAGCTCGTTTCCATGCACCCGTCCTCACAGTGTGTAACAAGCTTTACTGCATGAAGCCGCCGGGATCTTTCTTTGCCGTGCCGCCTACCGTTAAGCCGTCGATTTTGATGGTCGGAATGCCTACGCCTACCGGAACGGCTTGTCCATCTTTGCCACAGGTGCCGACGCCTTCGTCGAGCTTCAAATCGTTGCCTACCATCGAGACTCGCGTCAGAACATCTGGACCGTTGCCGATCAGCGTTGCGCCTTTGATCGGGGCGGTGATCTGGCCGTCTTCGATCATGTAGGCTTCGGAGGCTCCGAAGACGAACTTGCCGTTGGTGATGTCGACCTGGCCTCCGCCGAAGTTTACGGCGTAGATGCCTCGCTTCACGGAACGGATGATGTCTTCGGGATTGTCCTGGCCCGCGAGCATGTAGGTGTTGGTCATGCGCGGCATGGGGATGTGTTCGTAGCTCTCGCGGCGTCCGTTGCCGGTGTCAGCGATGCCCATCAGGCGCGCGGAGAGCTTGTCGCTCAGGTAGCCTTTCAGAATTCCTTTTTCTATCAAAACGGTTTCCTGCGTGGGCTCGCCTTCGTCGTCGACATTCAAAGACCCGCGCCGCCATGGCATGGTGCCGTTGTCGATCACCGTGCATTTTTCGCTGGCTACGCGTTTGCCGATCAGGCCGGCGAAGGCGGAAGTCTTTTTGCGATTGAAGTCGGCTTCGAGGCCGTGTCCGACGGCCTCGTGCAACAGGACGCCGGGCCATCCCGGACCGAGAACAACTTCCATCTCACCGGCGGGAGCTTCGCGCGCGTCGAGTTGCAGGATTGCCTGCCGGGCGGCCTCTTTCGCAAAGAATTCGGGATTCTTGTCCCCGAAGAAGAAGTCGAGGGCGACGCGTCCGCCGCCGCCGGAACCGCCGCGAGCCGAATTGTTTTCGGTTTTAGCGATGCACGAGACGTTCATGCGGGCCAGCGGCTGGGAATCTTCGGCGAAGGTTCCGTCGGAGGCTACGACCAGAATGTTTCGAAGTTCGTCGGCGTAGCTGGCGCGGACTTCCTGGATGCGTGGATCGTAGGCACGTGCCGCTTTATCGGCTCGCATCACCAGCTCAACCTTGGCGGTGATCTCGGCATCGACCGAGGGCAGGGTCACGGGATACAGGCTGCGGGCCGCGGTTTGCTGGAACCCAGCCACAGGTGTCTTCGCCGGAGCGCTGGCAATCAGGGCCGCGGTGCGGGCTGCGTGCAGGATGCGGCTGGCGGAAAGATCGTCGGTATAGGCGTACCCTGTGCGCTCACCGGAAACCACGCGCACGCCGCAGCCAGCGGAAATGCCCTGCGAAGCCGATTTGACCATCGACTCATCCACCATCAGCGAAGTCGAGGAAAGATATTCAAAATAAAGGTCGGCATAGTCGCCGCCGGCGGAAAGGGCTGCCGCCAGGTAATGTTCGAGGTCGTTTTCGGTGACCCCGTAGTGATCGAAGAAGAAGCGCTGCTTATCCGCTAAAGACGGTTTGATCAAGCTTTTATCCACTGGAATTAGATGCCGCCGGGCTGGAGGCAGACTCAAGTTGGGCGGGACGTACCAGTCAACGTACTAGTCAACCCAGTCATTATCCCATAAGGGGCGGAAGCGCGCGGACGAAACATCCACAGGGGAATTGTGACGATGGTCACATGTCACAGACGGGCGACCTGCGCCGGTTAGAAAATGCAAATATCATGCCCATGTCGACGGTGACGCCACAAGCTCTGACCCGGACCGTGCAGGACTTTCTCAGCGAGGCCGTAGGCGCCGTAGTGCTGGAAAATGGCGCCGTGGCGTTTGATCTGGCGCAATCCAAGTACTCGATTTCCGGCGAGTACAACCGGTGCTTGCTGCATCTGTGGTCAGCGGAGCGCAACGCCGTGCGGCGGGTGCTGGAGGCTGAAGTGAAGAATGGCACGCTGTGTCTGGCGGTGCAGCGACTGGGGCAGGCGCGGCCGTCGAGGCTGGAAATTTGCCGTGAGCGCGATCGCCGCTCGCCTACAGCGCGTCGAGCGTCCCGCGCGGCTTACGAGCACAAACTGCGGAGAACTTTGGAGCGACATTTCCCCGAGTTCAAGATCGCCCGGCTGACGACGGGCGCGGACCTGGAGAAATCCTTTGGACCGATTTATGCGCGAGGGCTTCTGCGGCAAGGGCGCACGGCATTTGCAGTGCTGGGGGTGAATGCGCAGGAGACGCAAGCCTCCGTCGATGCGGCCTTGACGTTTGGCATTCTGTGGCTCGATGTGTGCAGGCAGGCTCAGGCCGCAAACGTGCTGGTGGAAGGCTTGAAAATGTTTGTTCCGGCTGGAACTTCCGGGCTGGTGCGGGAGAGGATGGCAAACCTGAACCGGGATGCGGCCAAGTGGCGGCTGTTCGAGCTGGATGAGCGGCACGACGCGCTGGTGGAAATCGACTGCGCCGATCGCGGCAACGTAGCGACGCGGCTGGTGCATGCCGCGAACGAGGAGTCGGCGCGCGAGCGCTTTAAAGAGTCGATTGCGCGGGTGCGGCAGGTTCTGCCGAATTGCGAAGTCAGCGTGCTGTCGGCTGCGGAGATTGCTTTCCGCTGGCGCGGTCTGGAGTTTGCGCAGGCACGGCTGGGTGGCTTTCCGGGATCTTTCCAGAGCACGGAAGAAATCGTTTTTGGCGTGGGCGCGGAGGAGCGAGTTCTGGAAATCCGCAACGAAGACGAATTCTCGAAGCTGGTGCTCGGTTTGCGCGATACCCGACATCCCTATGGACCGCGCCAGCATCCGTTGTGGCGCCTGCGTCCGGAGAGATGGCTGGAGTCGTTAGTGGTAGGCGATGTTAGCGTGGTGGATGGGCGGTTGGAGGCGTCGTGCCGGTATTCGCAGGTCCCTGCATTTTCTGCCGCGGACCGGGCTATGATCGATGTGCTCACTACTACACGCGCAGGACGACTGGCGGTGGTGGAGCTGAAAGCAGACGAGGATATCCACCTGCCGCTGCAGGGGCTGGATTACTGGTCGCGGGTGGAATGGCATCATGCTCGCGGCGAATTTCCTCGCTTTGGATATTTTGAAGGCCGCGAGTTGTCGACTGAGAAGCCGCTGCTGTTTCTGGTGGCTCCGGCGTTGCACGTGCATCCGGCCACGGACACCCTTCTGCGCTATATCTCGCCTGAGATTGACTGGGAGTTTGTGGGGATTGACGAGCGCTGGCGGGAGGGAGTAAAAGTCCTGTTCCGGAAGCGGCCCCAAGCCAGACACAGCCTCTATCCTGCCCTGACAGCCTGACGTATCTTGATTCCGGCCCCGGAATTCTATTTTCGTAACAGCTTTCAAAAACTCTAAACAAAACACTCGATGTGCGTTAAGATGCCGCGATTATTGGTCCGCAGAAGGTGCGTCACACCGACGTACCTTCGCAAGGTCCCAGACGAAAGAAGGAAGGGTAAAAACATGAAAAGAAGCACTCCCCTCATTTCCAGGCTGGCTGCGCTGGTTTGCGCGGCCTCGTTCATGTTGATCGCAATCCCGGGACAAGCCCAGTCGCAGCACCTACTGACGCGTCATGTGCGCGACGAGGTTGCCAACGGTCGGGCCCAGTTGATCGGACAACTCCCAGCAACCCAGACCCTGCGCTTCGACATCGTTTTGCCCTTGCGCGATCGCGCAGGGTTGGAGGATTTCCTGCAGGAAGTCCAGGATCCTGAAAGCCCATCCCACCACCAGTTTCTTACGCCGCAGGAGTTTACTGCGAGGTTCGGCCCCACTCAGGAAGATTGGGATGCGTTGGTTGCCTTCGCGAAAGCGAGCGGCTTTGAGATCATCAGCGGAACCCGCGAAGCCAGAGACCTAAGACTCACCGGCACGGTGGCGAATATCGAGAAGGCCTTCCATGTGACCATCGGAACCTATCAGGATCTCAGCGAAGACCGAACATTTTTCGCGATTGACCGCGAGCCCACCGTGGACCTTCCCTTCCAGCTTTGGCACATCACCGGTTTGGACAACGATTCCAGGCCGCACCCCATGTATGTGAAGAAGAGCGACTATGCGAAGGCTCATGGCATCGATGCCGACAAAGTCGTATCTCATGCCACCACCGGCTCCGGCCCATCGGCTTCTTTTTTGGGCAGTGACATGCGCGCCGCCTACTACGGCGGAACGGCGCTCACCGGTTCCGGCCAAAACATCGCGCTGTTCGAATTCGCGGGCACAGATTTGGCGGATCTAACTACCTATTACAAGAACGCTGGCCAAACGGAACCTTACACGCCTACGCTCATTTCCACGGGCGGGTACGCGACGACCTGCGTCGATAGCGGTAGTAAAGCATGCGACGATACCGAGCAGACCCTCGACATGACGCAGGCGATGGGCATGGCCCCGGGTTCGACCATGCTCTACATGTACGTGTGCGGCGATGTCCTAGCCAGCGGATCGGGAAACATCAGCGATACGGCCTGCATCAGCGCGATGGTTACAGATACAGACGCACCGTTGTCGAAGCAGATCAGCTGCTCGTGGGGCTGGACACCGGCGGACCCCAGCACTCTCGACCCGTATTTTGAGCAGATGGCGTCGCAAGGGCAAAATTTCTTCGCCGCGTCTGGCGACAGTTCGGCTTGGTCTGCGTCGAATGAGGCCTGGCCAGCGGACGATGCGAATATTGTCTCCGTCGGCGGCACGGACCTGACAACTTCCAGCGCGGCTGGGCCCTGGAAATCGGAAACTGCCTGGGCAGACAGCGGCGGTGGCATCTCGCCGGATTCGATCCCGATCCCTTCGTGGCAGAAGCTCTCGGGAGTGATCACCTCGTCCAACAAGGGATCGACGACTCTACGGAACGGCCCCGACGTGTCGGCCAACGCGAACTTTACCTTTTACGTCTGCGCCGATCAAACCACCTGTACGGCCAACGACTACGGCGGAACCAGCTTTGCGACACCCATGTGGGCGGGCTATCTGGCTCTGGCCAATGAACAGGCAGCGGCCAACGGGGACACGATCGGCTTTATCAATCCGATCCTGTACCCGGCGGCTCTGACTTCGAGCTATGGCACCTATTTCCACGACATTACCAGCGGGAGTTGCGGCACCTATTCGGGAATCACTGGCTACGATCTGTGCAGCGGCTGGGGCAGTCCGAATACGACCGGGATCATCAACCTCTTGGCTGGATCTGCGACGCCGAGCTTTACGCTTTCGTCTTCGCCGAGCAGCCTGTCGGTTACGCAAGGCAACAGCGGCACCAGCACGATCACGGTGACCGATGCGGGCGGATTCACCGGCAGTGTAACTCTGGCCGCATCCGGCCTGCCCAGCGGTGTGACCGCGGCGTTCGGCACCAATCCCGCAACCGGGACCAGCGTGCTGACGCTGACGGCGAGCACCACGGCGACTACCGGGACGTCCACGGTGACGATCACCGGAACCTCCGGCAGCCTGACCGCAACCACTACCGTTGCCCTCACGGTGAGTGCGACGGCGTCGCCGAACTTCACCATCGCCGCTTCTCCCACATCTGTGACCGTAACTCAAGGTGCCAACGGAACGAGCACGATCACAATCACCAGCACGGGCGGCTTCAACTCTGCAACCACGTTGAGCGCTACTGGTCTGCCCACGGGCGTTACGGCGGCGTTCTCCACTAACCCGGTGACTCCGGCGGCGAACGGGAGTGCGACCTCAACGCTCACGCTGACCGCTTCCTCCACCGCAACGGTCGGCGCGGCTACGGTGACGATCACCGGTACCTCGGGCTCGACCAGTCACAGCACGACGATTGCCCTGACGGTGAATGCTTCTTCGGGAACGAAGAACTTCACCCTATCGCTGTCGCCGTCTTCTTTTACGATCGATGAGCGCGGCACCGAATCCACGACTCTCACTGTCACCAGCGTGAATGGATTCAATTCTGCTGTCGATTTGAGCGTAAACGAATTCCCCAGTGGCGTATCGGCGACGGCCTCGGCCAACCCCGTCACGCCTCCGGCAAACGGCAGCGTGAATGTAACCATCACGTGGAGCGCTACCAGACGCGCGCCAACCGGGACAACAACCATCGATCTGATCGGGACTTCCGGATCACTCACGAACGAGACGCCCGTCACCATAACGGTGGCGCCTTGAGCTTCATCGTGAGGTGCTGATTGGTTTGGTGAAGCAATCGAGCCGGCCCGAAAAGGTCGGCTCTTTTTTAACAAAAACTCGCTTAAACGAGACTCGCTTCAATGAGAAACAACCGGCTTCGGAGTCAGCCTTTCCAAGCCCCCAGCAGGCGGCGCACATCGACCAACTGGCCGAGGTGGTAGGCGTTGTGATCGGCTAGCAGCAAGGCTTCCCGAAGTAAGGTCTGGCCGTCGCCCCACGGGATGCGGGCGTAGAGATCAGTCTTGGGATTGGCAACCAGAGCCTGCATCGATTTCAGATCTTTGCGGAATTGCTGAACGCTTTTGTTCCACGCGGGCTGGTTCGGCGGAGCTTCCGTCTTCGGCCAATAGCCCTTGGGCCACTCCGGAGATGCGTGTTTCGGGTTGCGGCTGAACTCGAGGATGTCCGATTGCGCCAGGCGAAGATGGTCAAGCAGCATCCATGCGGTGTGCGGCAGTCCGTCGGGCTTTGTGCCACGCAGATCCTCTGGCCAGTTTTTCGCGACATCGTCAAAGCGGGCGTGGGCGCCGCCACCATTGAGTAGGTAGAGCAGGTGCTCGCGGAGTTGCTTGCTGTTTGGATCCTGGGTTGCCATTTCGTCCCTTCCTGAAATAAATTCTTTCACCACAGAGCCACAGAGACACAGAGAAATTCGTAGATTTAGCTTTTCGCAGGTTTAGGTTTCTCTCTGTGTCTCAGTGCCTCCGTGGTGAGAACGTATTTCGCTGATCTCTTCCGGCCCTTCGCCTCGGAACACGCGGCCGATGCCGCGCACGATTCGGCGCATAGGGAATGCCCCTTTGTCATCTGCAAGAAAGATTTCGCCGGTGCGGCGGCCGCGATAGTACCAGCGCTTTAGCAGCGCGAGGTGCTCCATGATCTCCAGCGCAGGCCGGGGCTTAGCCAGCGGGAACGAATCAACAACTACCTGGATCCTCGATTCCATGGATTGCGATTTTGTGTGCTCGACGGCTCGGATCGAAAACAAGGCGGGTCCCGAGATTGCGGCGCCGTCCACACGAAAAAATGTGACTGAGTCGATTACCTGGCTGGGCTGGACGATCAGCGCCGAAAAACGGTCGAGGCGGCGAACGATTTCAGGAAACTGGCTCAGCGCCGGCTTCAGTTTTTCCAGGCGAACGTGAATCGCGGCAGCGTCCTCAAATTGAAGACTGGCCGATGCGGCGTCGCGCTGCGCTGAGAACTGGCGGGCCAGGGATTCTCCTCTGGAATCGAAATAGGCTTGCACGCGGTTTACTTCGGCGGAATATTCCTGGTCGGTGCAGCCTTTGAAGCACGGGGCGAGACACATCTTCATCTCGGAATAGATGCAGCCTGGGAATTTAGGGTCAGGATGCAGATCGTCGACACAGCGGCGCATCTTGAAGAAGTCGAGCGAGTCGTTCATGAACTTCTCGGCAGCGGCGCGGGACTGGAAGGGTCCGTAGAAAAGATTACGGCTCGTAAGGCGCCCTAAACGCGTGGTGATCGACGCTCGGGGATATTGGTTTTCGAGATTAAGCTTGACCAGCGGCGCGAAGCGGAAGCGCATGCGATTGCCGTAGGTCTTGGGGAAGGCTTCACGCAGGATCCGGTAGAGCAGGAATCCGGATTCGAAATCGGAGCCGGTGGGCGCGTACTCGATGGAGCGGATGCGATCGCGCAGATTTAATTTTCTGGTCCGTTCTTCAACCGCGCCCAGCAGACGTTGCAGACGGCGACGCAGATTTGCAGTCTTGCTGACGTAAGGTTCGGCTTGAGCGTCCGCGCCGCGCAGCAGGAACACGGCTGGCGCGGCGGGGACCGCCGCGAAGATTTCGGTGTCGCGTTCGGGAGAGAATTCTACGCGCTCGGTGAGCACGGAATCATTTTAGTGCGGATTTACTATGGAGAACTTCTTTTGCCATAGATAACACGGATTCTCACGGATAAGTCAAAAAAAGGAAGGCCATTCAACCGGAGACTCCTCTCGATCCGTGAAGATCTGTTCGGGTCCGTGGCAGAGGTCTCACATCCCCCCGTGAAACCGTCCGAAATAGTGAGCAAGATTCAGAGACATGATAAGCATGCCGGCTCCGAGAGTCAGTACGTGCGCCGTCTTGCGAAGATCAAAGCTGCCGACACGACAGACGAGCAAGTAGCCGATGGCAAGATTGAAGAGTCCCCATGCGACATTGACCGTCGAGGAAGACAAGCCTACGCCGGGCGGCGATGCAAAGGGGCTTTGGAAAGCGTGCCCCGAAATTCCATTGCCGAGATGGGGTAGGGCGTTCGCGAGAAATATGCCTCCGAAGAAGTATGCGACGTAGTAGTACCAGCGCATGGTTGCTCCCTTCATAGTCAAGATCGTGTGGCAGCCAGTATGAGGCGAACTTAACGGAAGCTGGCATTGCGTAACTTCTGTCGGAAGTCTTCGCCTTCCATCTTGATGATGCGGCACATTTCGTGCAAGCGGGAGCGCATGCGTTCGCCGATGCGGTCGCCGAGGGTTTCTGTGCGCGAGGCGGCGCGCGCTGGAGAAACAGAGCCGCTTGCGCCCGCTGCGGGTTGATCTTCGAAGTTTGTCGTAATGATCGTGGTGCGACTGTCGTTGTAGCGCGTGTTCAGAATGAGGCTCACCGTGTCCCAGACCCATTCCGTCGGTTTGACCGCGCCTAGTTCGTCGAGAACGAGAACGTCCGCTTCAAATACGGGACGAAGGACGTCCAACTCCGTGGTCTGAACCGCGGCGTTGTATGAGTTCTGGATTTCTTTTAACAGCTCGCGATAGTCGTAGAACAGGCAGGAAATGCCTTTCGTGACGATGAGCTCCTTTGTGATCCCGACCGCCAGATGAGTCTTGCCAGTGCCGATCTGGCCGATGATCAGCAGGCCTGTGCCGTCGCGCGGGTCGTATTCCTGCGCGAACCTGCAAGCCGAGAGGTGAGCGAAGGCCAGCGAGGGATGGGCGCCCGGAAAGTCCGTAGTGTAGCTCGCGAGCTCGCAATGCTCGTATCGCTTGGGGATGCGCGCGGCAGCCAGCAGAGCGTGGCCGCGCGCCCGCAGTTGGCAATCGCAGCGCGTGACTCGGCGGTCTTTATTGCTATTGCTGCTGCTACTGCTCGCTGCAGGCGCGCTAAGACTGGCGAGAAGCGTCTTCCAGCCCGTACCTTGGCATAGCGGACAAACTTCGCCCTGGGTCTTGGCTAACTTCAATCCTGATTCTTCGATGCTTTTCAAATCCACCTTCTCGATTCCGGTTTTCTTAAACTGTATCAGTTGACTCTGCTCCCAGCGCGAGCTTCCCGCAAGTGGGAAACTGCAGGCGCCTGTGTACAACCTGTGAAGGTGCGGCCGAGGCTGTGGAGGGCGGAGGAAAACCGCTCCCGGCTTGTTTTCCGGTCGCCGGCCCTACCCGAGTACGAGTTTTCCACTGACCGCTCCAGCCCGGAACCCGCCCCCTTAGCCCCAATCCGGGACATGGGGGTGCGAAACAGGCTTCGGGCGCGGATTTTCACAGTTGACATTCTCCGTGGAGAGAGGAGAATACCAGCCGTCAGGTTTCCCAACTCAGCCACGAGCTTTTGTCCTCCCGGTGTCGGCTGGGTATGCAAAATAAAGAGACCTGCGAGGAGAAACAAATGAATAAAGCCGATCTGGTTGACAAGATCGCGGGCGCTTGCGAAATCAGCAAGGCGCAGGCTGCGACTGCCATTGATACCGCAGTGAGCAGCATCACTGGAGCATTGCGAAAAGGGGATCGAGTGGCTCTGATAGGCTTCGGCACTTTCTCGGTATCGCAGAGAAAGGCGCGGAATGGGCGCAATCCGCAGACCGGCGCCACGATCAAGATCGCTGCCCGCAAAGTTGCGAAGTTTACCCCTGGGGCCGAACTGAAGAAAACCGTCAACAAGAAGTAGCGAAAACAGAAGTCGCGAAACCAAGAGTTTTTCATCCACGAAACGGCAGGGGGTCGGCCCTGCCGTTTTCGCTGCCTGCGATTCCAGCACAATAATGTCCAGTAGCGAGTCCTGAAAGACGGGCGTGACTCGATACTCGGTACGCGGTACTCTCAACTAACATGATTGCCCATCTGCGCGGAAAACTGCTGGCCAAGCATCCCAATCAAATCATTGTCGAGACCGGCGGCGTCGGCTATGAGGTGAACATCAGCGTGCCCACCTTTTCTGAATTGCCGGCCAGTGGTTCCGAAGTTGCCCTGCACATCCACACTCACGTACGCGAAGAGGTAATTGCGTTGTATGGATTTCTCCGTCCCGCGGAGAAGCAGTTGTTCGAAAAGCTGATGACGGTGAGCGGCATTGGGGCGAAGCTCGCCATCACCATCCTGAGCGGGATGGCGGCGGACGAAATGGCCGGCGCGATCCGCGGCAATGATGTAGCCCGCCTGACGAGGATCCCAGGCATTGGCAAAAAGACTGCCGAGCGCATGGTGCTGGAACTGCGCGACAAGCTGCCGGCGACGGGAATCTCGGCGCCGACTGTGTCCGCGCTGAACGCGACGGAAGAAGACGTCTTGTCTGCGCTGGTCAACCTGGGCTACCAGCGGGCTGCAGCCGAGAAGGCTCTGGCGACGGCGGCCAAGAGCGGTGCCGGCAAGAGCGACAAGGCGAGATCATTCGATGCCTTGTTCCGCGAGGCGCTGTCCAGCCTTTCGAAATAGCGGTTGGGCCCGGCGATCCGCGAGAGTTTCCAGAGGCTTCTGGGCGCGACGTCCAGAGCGTCGACCATACGGAAAATCATATTGTTATTCAACAAAGCGGAGCTTTCTCCTGCGAGAACCCTCGTAAGTAAAACAAACATAACAGTTTCGAACATATCCCTGTTTGGAACGACAGTTGCACTTGTCTGTGCGGAACTCTTGGTGTGAGTTTCGGAGTCTCTCTTCAGTTGGTTTTCATAGCCGCTTGAATGATATGCATCACCGGGGCGTGTTGGTTGACAGCAATTTTCGAAGTTCTCGCGAAGAGCGGGCCGGTTTCCCTAGTCTCCCGTTGTTTGTCTCTCGGTCAGTCGTGAACGTCTCAATCTCTTGGTAGGAGGAAGCAATGTACACGCGCAGCGTAAAGTTGATTCTGGTTGTCCTGTTGGTGGTTGGTTTGGGCGGTGCTCTGCCCGTGTGGTCACAATCGGCGTCATCCGGAACGGTTTCCGGTAGCGTGGCTGACCAGTCGAATGCGGTGGTGGCAGGAGCCTCGATTACGCTGACCGATACCGCGACCAATATCTCGCGAACCGCTAACTCGAATGCGAGTGGGCGGTACTTCTTTGCGGACGTTACGCCGGGCACATACAGCCTGACCGTCGCTAAGGCGGGATTTGCCACCACGAAGACCGAGAACCAAATCGTACAGGTCGGAGTGAATCTGACGGTTAATTTGGCGCTGCAAGTGGGTGGTGCGAATGTGGTGGTAGAGGTCACGTCTGTCGGCAATGAGTTGCAGACGATGAACGCCACCGTCGGCAACACGATTAACAGCGTCACCATCGATAACCTGCCCAGCCTTGGCCGCGACGTGAGCACGTTCGTCGAGTTGCAGCCGGGCGTAGGTCCGGACGGCAGCGTCGGCGGCGCGGTTCTTGACCAGAACTACTTCTCGCTCGACGGCGGCAACAACACCAACGACATGGACGGTAGTATGAACGTCTACACCAACAGCTATGCTGGCGATCCGACCGGTGGTGTGGCCACGCAGAATAACCTGGGAGCTGGCGTTGGCGGCCCCACGGGCGTGATCCCGACTCCGCAGGATAGTGTCGAAGAATTTAAAGTGAATACTGCTGGGCAGACGGCCGATTTCAATAGTTCCGCCGGCGCCGAAGTGAAGATTGTCACCAAGCGCGGAACCAATGCCTGGCACGGCACGGGATACGAATACTATAAAGACAACAACTGGTCGTCCCAGAGCTGGGAAAACGACTACGACAATATTCTGCAGCCCGGTTCCGCTCCGCTTCCCAGCTTTCATTACAGCCGTTACGGCGGAGCGATCGGTGGGCCAATTATCCCGAAAGAGATTCTGGGCGGGAAAACCTATTTCTTTTTCAATTACGAGGGTTTTAACTTCCCGCAATCGATCAGTATCCACAGGAACGTCCCATCTCCGGCATTGCGACTGGGCTTGATCACAGACAGCGTGACGGGAGCGGTGGACTACAACCTCAACAACGCATCGGTAACCTACAACGGCGTGCCCTACGCCGCTAATTATGGCTGCGCGGCTGCTCCCGGAGGCCTTTGCGACCCGCTGGGGATTGGAATTAATCCCCTGGTTCAATCGATTTGGAACACGTACGAACCCCAGTCGAACGGGGCCTGCCAGCAATCACTCTGCGACGGTACGAATATATTGGGGTTCGTGGGAAACATTGGTACCCCGACCACCAGCAAATTCGTAGCTGCCCGCCTCGACCACGATTTTTCGGCCAAATGGCATTTCAACGCAACCTATCATTTCTTTAAACTGACGGAAGCTACTACTGACCAGGTTGACATCGGAGGCTTCTTCTCCGGCGACACGCAGGGCGTGCCGGCTTCCTTGTCCAAGGATCCGGCGCAGCCACAGATGTGGGCAGTCGGCCTCACCACCAACATCAGCTCAAACACCACCAACGACTTCCATTACAGCTTCCTGCGTAACTTCTGGCAATGGATCCGGCAAGGAGACACGCCGCAAGTGGCTGGCTTGGGTGGAGCGCTGGAGATCGTTAGCGGCCAGAGTGCAGTGAATGACCTCGGTCCGTATAACGTAAACACCCAGCAGACCCGCACCCGTTATTGGGATGGCCACGATCAGATGGTGCGCGATGACATTTCCAACCTGAAAGGCAACCACCTGCTCCAGTTTGGCGGTACGTACCAGCATAACTGGAACCAGCATCAACGAACCGATAATGGCGGCGGAATTAACTACGCTCCAGTTTATTCGCTTGGTTTGGGAACCAGCGGATCGGGACTCGCCTCAGACGTATATCCGTGTGGAGGAGTTGGCCTCGGAGGAGCAGCCACGACAGTTAACAACTGCCCCGCTCTCACCGCAGGGGCGCTGGGGATGATTTCCATCTCGCAGATCGCTTACACCCGCGGTGGCGCTAACCTCAGTTTGAATCCTCCGCTGACGCCGGCGGAAGATACGCTCACGGTTCCTTACTACAACGTGTATTTCAGCGACACCTGGCACCTGAAGCCGACGTTTACTCTGACCTACGGTTTGGGCTGGACCCTGGAACAGCCGCCGACAGAAGCGACCGGCAAGCAGGATGTGCTGGTGGATGCAAGCGACGAGCCCATTTCACTCACTTCCTACATGGCGCAGCGCAAAAACGCAGCGCTGCTCGGCCAGGTCTACAATCCTGAAATCGGTTTTGCCCTGGTGCACAATGTTGGGGACGGGGGCTATAAGGCTTATGACTCGTTCTACGGCGAGTTCAGCCCACGGGTTGCCGTTGCCTGGAGCCCGCACTTCGACAGTGACTCGCCGATGGGCAGGATCTTCGGCCATGAAGATACGGTCATTCGCGGCGGCTACGGCCGCATCTATGGCCGCTTGAACGGTGTGGACCAGGCTCTTGTGCCGTTGCTCGGCATCGGGCCCATCCAGCCCGTCCAGTGCCTCAATAACCTCGCCACCGGCGCGTGCCCGTCTGGTGCGGCTGTCGGCACACCTTCTACTGCTTTCCGGATTGGAGCAACAGAAAATGGCCTGATTGCGCCACTCCAGACAGCTTCTAACATCGCGCCAGCCGCGACCCTGCCGCAACCGATCTTCCCCGGGATCAATTCGACCCCAGGTAGCGCCAGTGAGGCTCTGGATCCGCACTTCCGGCCCAACGTGGTCGACTCGTTCAACTTCACCGTTCAGCGCCAGTTGACCCACAAAGTCACCCTGGAATTCGGCTACATCGGGCGTAGAATCACCCACGAGTACCAGCCGGAAAACATCAACGCGGTTCCTAACATGTTTACGCTGGGCGGGCAGCAGTTTAAGCAAGCCTACGCCAACGTGGTGCTAGGATTGTGCGGCGGCATTGCCGGACTAGCTGGCGGTGGTTGTAATGGCGACGGCCATGGCAATCCGAACCCGGCTGCTGTCGCTAACCAACCCTTCTTCGAGACGGCGCTCGGCGGTCCCACCTCTGCTTACTGCAGCACGTCCACGAGTTGCACCCAAGCTGTTGTGGCGAACGAGACCACCAACCTCGCGCTCGCTCAAGTGTGGAGCCTGTGGAGCGACTTGGATAGCGGCCCAATGCAGGCCCTTCCCGCCAACGGTGGCCCGGTCGGCGGCCAAGGCGGCGCCCTGTTGGGGTACACCATGATGAACACCGGGCCGACCGCCCAGATGGGCTCTGGAGTTGCGCTTAATGGCAGCTTGGGCTATGGAAACTACAACGCCGGCTTCGCCTCCGTCAAAATGGCGGATTGGCGAGGTTTGACCATGCAGTCGAACTTCACCTATTCCAAGGCGTTGGGCACTGGAGCGGACGTCCAGGCTTCGAGCGAATACACTCCGGACGATCCCTTCAATTTGGGGACCACGTACGGCTACCAGAACTACGACCGCAAGTTCGTGTACAACCTCTTCTTCGTGTACCAGTTGCCCTTCTATAAGGGACAGGCTGGTCTGATGGGCCGGGTGCTGGGCGGCTGGTCCTTCGCGTCCGTGTTCACGGCTGGCTCCCCTCAACCGTTCGAGATTTACACTACGACCGGAGATGGCCAGGAGTACGGCGCAGGGGACAACATCAACTTCTTCGGCAATGAGAACGCGGTTCAGATTGCTCCCATTACGCACGGTCATGCTTATTACAACAGCCCTGCCAATGGAGCGTTGCCCGTCAATATGTTTAAGGAGGGCATCTCTGCCGTTAACGACTTCCGCAATCCGATCCTGGGTCTCGACAACAAGGACGGCGGCAATGGCAATATCTTTGGCCTGCCGTACTGGAATCTGGACTTCAGCATCCGGAAGAACATCCGGGTGGCAGAAGGCGTTAGCCTCGAATTGCAGGGCGTGTTCGCTGACGTTCTTAACCACAACCAGTGGCAGGATCCGGATTACATTACCGGACTCTTCTCGCCTTCCACTTTCGGCTCTTTGAATAACGGCTCAGCACAGGAGCAACTCGGCGGCGATCGTCAGATCGAAATCGGCGCTCGCATTCGCTTCTAACTGAGACGAAGTTTGTAGCTTTCTTCCGGCCGCACCTGTCAGGTGCGGCCGTTTTTTTTCGCGAGTGTCGCTCGTATTTGCTGAAGTCGCCTGCTACTTCCCTATGCAGAAGGTGCTGAAGATCAGGTTGAGGATGTCGTCGGTGGTGGTTGCGCCGGTGATGGCGTCGAGGGGCCGGAGAGCGTTGTAAAGATCGAGCAGCAGCATTTCATGAGGGACTTTCGCGCCTACGGCGATGCTGGCGGCGTTGAGCGCGGCGAGTGATTCTTGCACGAGGCTCTGATGGCGAACGTTGGTCAAAAATCCGGCTTCGGCCTGGGCTCCAGTTTCGCCGCCGATGTGGCGCAGGATTTCGGCGCGCAGTTCGGGAATGCCCTCGCCGGTGAGCGCCGAGGCGTAGAGCAACGTGGAGAGCAACGGCCGGGCGCGAAAGGCGATTCCCATGTCGCATTTGTTGCCGACCATGATCGCCGGACGGCCTTCTGCATGCCGGAGCAGATCGTTATCCTCATCCTGCGAGTTCTCCGCCTGGGATGCGTCGAGCACGACCAGCACCAAATCGGCGTCGGCTAACGCTTCCATGCTTTTGCGGATGCCGATGGATTCGGCTTCGTCGAGGGCCTGCCGGATCCCTGCCGTGTCTACAAGCTGGATCGGAATGCCGCCGATGGCGACCGTTTCACTGACCAGATCGCGCGTTGTGCCAGGAGTTGCGGTCACGATGGCGCGTTCGCGCTCGACCAGGCAGTTGAACAGACTGGATTTGCCGACGTTGGGGCGGCCCACGATGGCGAGGGTCAGCCCTTGATGCACGATTTTGCCATAGGCAAAGCTCGCAGCTAGCTGCTGCAATGGTTGGCGGACGGCAGCGATACGTTCAAGAATGGTCGCGTCCGGCAGGACGGAAACGTCGTCTTCGGCGAAGTCGATGCCGGCTTCGAGCACGGCGATCAGCTCGACCAGCTTCTGTTTGACGGGCTGCAAGCGCTTTGATAGGGCGCCTTCGAGTTGTTGGGCGGCGATCTTGGCCTGGTAAAGCGTTTGGGAATCGATGAGATCGCGGACCGCTTCGGCTTGGGTGAGATCGATGCGGCCGTTGAGGAAGGCGCGCATGGTGAACTCCCCGGGCTCGGCCAGGCGCGCTCCGCCGGCGACGCAGAGTTCGACGACGTGGCGGAGCACGACCGGAGAGCCGTGGGCTGCGATCTCGATGATGTCGTCGGTGGTGTAGGAATTCGGCTTCGCGAAGTAAGTGACCACGACTTCGTCGATCCGAGATTCGTGTGGGGCCGCCCCACTTGGTTCGATGAACTCGCCAAAGATTGCCCGTCCCGGCTGCAGATCATGTTTGAGCCGCAGCATCGGCCTTGCGATTTCGCGGGCCTGCGGCCCGGCAAGCCGTACAACTCCGACGCCGCCGCGCCCTGGCGCTGTGGCGACGGCAACGATCGTGTCGTCAAGGTTCACCGGGCGATTGTAGCGGGCAAGGCCACGACCTTCTCAATCTCCGCTTTCAGCTGATCGTAGGGCAGCGCTCCGGGGTGATACATGGCGACCTTGCCTGCTCGATCGAGCAGAACCAGCGTGGGCGTGGTCGAGGCTCCGTAGGTCTCGAAGTTGTACTTGCTGATGGGGACGGGCATGTCGAGCAGTCCCGAGTAGAAACGGTGACGCACCGCGTCGATGTAGGCGAGTTCGTCGCTGGGCGCAGCGTGCTCGACTTGCGCGGTGTAGCCGTACAGGCGCGTGGGACCGAGGACGGTCAGCCCGTGGGACGCGAATTCCGTCCGCAGTTGGGTGATGATCGGGGCTTCCGCTTTGCAGTCTCCACACCAATGCGCCCAGAAGAATAGCAGCACGGGAGAGCCTCTCAGTTGGGCTAGCACCGGCGGTTTCGAGCCGAGGAACTGTTCCTCGCGGAGCGCGGGCGCTGGTTTGCCGTCGAAGGAAAGCAGGTTGAGATTTTTTTGCAGGCGGGCGCGAATCGATGTGCTGCCATAGGTGCGCAGCGCGGTCTGCAGAACCGCGACCGCCTGGGTACGTTGGCCGCGAGCAGCCAGCACCTGCGACTGCACTTCAATGGCTGCGCCCAGGGCTAGGGGCAGATGCGGTTCAGCGTCGAGCGGACGCTGCTTCAGTTGCTCGAGTGCGAGGGCCTTGGTTTGCTTGGCATAGGCCGCGGCCTGATCGTAGTTATGAGCGTCGAGGGCGGCACGCGCCATCCAGGAATAGGCCTCGACGTACTCGGGAGTCACGCCTTCACGGCTGCGGTAGGACGCGAGGTACGAATCGGCTACGCTGAAATTATTCTGAGCGAGGGCGGTGCGGACATTTTCGACGATCCCGGCCCAGGCTGGAGAGACGAGTGCGATCAGAATCAGAAGCTTGCGGAAATGCATGTGCTAATCATCAACCTCCATTCATCGTTATCTGATCATGTATCTTTTGTGGTCCTGGTGGCAAATCCGGCAGCCCTAGGTAATGGCCTTGACTTCCTGTAAGCTGTTGATAGGACAGTAGCTTAGCTCGGCATACGGCGAAATATTCTAGCTTTTTCGCAGCGTCTCTTTTACAATTTAATTGCGTTTGATCTTTAGATTTCTTTCGCAGTATCCAGTTTCTCCGCCAACCAGCGCGTGACCTGCCTGCAGAAGAAGCCTTCCAAAGTTTCAGCGCTACATCAAAGAAAAAGGAACAAAGCAACACCATGGAAACAGGAACAGTGAAGTGGTTTAACGACGCCAAGGGTTACGGTTTCATCAGTCGCCAGAACGGTGAGGATGTATTCGTACATTTCTCCGCCATTCAGGCCAGCGGCTTCCGCAGCCTTCAGGAAGGTCAGCAAGTGCAGTTTGACGTGGTCAAAGGCCCCAAGGGCTGGCAAGCCGAGAACGTGAAGGGTGCGTAGACCACTTCACTAAACAATCCGGAAAGAGGGCGGCCAGAAATGGCCGCCTTTTTTTCTCGCAGAACATTCGTTACCGCCGCAATGGTCGCTACTGTTGTTCATTGCGCATGAGAACGACGTCAGAATCGTTGTATCCTCGCACGATCGCCAGCCTGCTGCCATCGGACGACCAGTGGAAGTCGTAGATATGTTCCGAGGTGAATGATGTGATCTGGATTCCCGGGGAACCGTCGAGCGGCAGCCTCCACAGGTTGTCGACACCGTTCTGACGGACCACGTAAACTAACGCCTTGCCGCCGGGCGAGAAATGGCCCATCCCCCCTGGCTCCCGCTCGAACTTAACCAGCTTGCTCACCTTGCCCGTATCAGCTGCGACGATCGCTAGGTTTATCTGGTGACCTCCGGCGTGGTTTACGGTCGGGAAGGCAACCGTCGCGCCATCCGGAGAAACATCGAAGGCGCCCAGATTGGGCAGGTCGGTCACTTTGCGCGGGGCCCCGCCGTCAATCGGCACTCGCATTACATCTCCGAAATTGCCCTCGAGGTAATAAACCCATTGCCCGTCGGGGGAACAAATCGGCCTATGGTCGAATTTCCCATTCGAAAGTTGCTTCAGATTTCCCCCGGCCGCGTCGGCGCGCCAGATGTTATAGCTGCCCTTGCCGCCACGCTGGCCATGATCGAAGACAACGTAGCGGCCAGCGGAGCATTCGGAGGGGTCGCCGCTCGCCGAGTCGGGCTCGGTGGCGAAGATGCCCTTGGCTCCCGAATCCGGGTTGACCCAGTGCAGCGTGCCGTCCTTATCATCGATCAACCGGCCGTCCTGCATCCAGGTGAAGTTGGTCGAGCTGGTCGCAGGCCCGATCTGCCGCGCGTCTCCGCCGCTAGAGGCGGCCGACATAACCGAGAGATTCCAATGCCCTTCACTGAGTACGGTGCCGAGGAGCTGGCCGTTAGACGCAACATTCAGAGCCGAATAGTTGTTGGTATCGCGGGTAACCGGATTTAACTTCCCATCGGGGTAAGAGACGAAGACGAGCTGCGATCGCGAATAGTTAGAAGAGAGGTTGCTGTCCAGAACGAGCAGACCGTGGCCATCCGGCATCCAGGCGATAAAAGAGAAGGAGTCGGCGGAACCGAGGAACAGGCGTTGCTGGCCGGTGCTGGCGTCAACCGCCATCAATCCGGAAAAAGTATTTTCGGAAGGCTGAAGCACGGAACACAAAATCGTCTTGCCGTCAGGGGACCATGCGGGATTATAGAGCGCCTGGCTGTTGGGGCCGCCGGTAAGCACCGTCTCGCCGCCATTATCGATGGACTGCACGATCAACTGGTACTTGCTCGGGTCGGGATTGTCGTAGCGCATGAAGGCCAACTTCCGGCCGTCGGGAGAGAACGTGATGTTCGAATCCACGTCAGCCGATAAACGTTCGGGCGTGCCGCCAAGCAACGGCGTGCGATACAAGTACTTCAACTCCGGGTTCCCCGGTTCGCTGTGCACGGAGTAAAAGTAGTTCCCGTCGGGCGAGAAGCGCAGGCCGTTGTACCAGACGTCGCCTGGAGGCTGCACTTGCGTCATGCTGTTGGTGGGAACATTTCGAAGCCAGAGACTGGCCAGGCCGTTGTCGGTCTTGGCTCGCACCAGGCTCAGGATGTATTTGCCGTCGGGCGAGAGTGCCGCATCGACGGCGTCGCCTGTTTCCGTCACCTTGGTAACGGAGAAATTCGCGAAGGGCTGCGCATGATTGCGCGAGAGCAGCGAGTAAACGCCGTAACCGGCAGCGAGCAGGACGATGATGGCGAGGAAGGCGGCGACGCCCGTCCCAAGCTTGTGACGGCCGGCTGCGGCAACTACGGCGGAAGCTTGACTGGAAGTCTGCGAAGCAACGGCTGCGGGTAATCCCCCAGCGGTGACACCTAACCAGGTGTCACTGGCGGCTGCGGCAACTGAGGCCGACCTCGAAGGTGGCGGTCGACGCGGGCTTGCGGCCGGACTCCGTATCACGCTTCAACCGCTTCAGGTCGCCGCGCAGATCGGCGGCTGACTGGTAGCGCAAGTCGCGGTCCTTCTCCAGGGCCTTCGCGATGATCTCGTCGAGCTTCGGCGGTAACGTGGCATTTAGCTGCAACGTTGGAACGGGATCGAGTTCAAGAATGGCGTGGAACACGACTGCGGAGGTGCCGCCAGTAAAAGGCAAACGCCCGGTTGCCATCTGATAGATCACCGCTCCCAGCGAGAACAAGTCGGTGCGGGGATCGAGTTCAAAGCCCCGCGCCTGCTCCGGAGACATATAGGCGATGGTGCCGACGGTCGCGCCGGGGCTGGTCAGATGTGCGGGGTTGGGATCGTTCTGGGTAGCTCCGATGGTTTCCATCGCCGCCTCGGGATGTGCCAGCTTGGCCAGGCCGAAATCGAGCACTTTCACCGGTCCACGCTTGGTGACGAAGATATTCGCGGGCTTTATGTCGCGATGGATAATGCCTTTGGCGTGAGCAGCGTCGAGCGCATCGGCTAGCTGAATGCCCCAGTCCAGCAGGCGATCGAGCGGCAGCCCTCCGGGGCCCAGACGTCGATCGAGGGTATCGCCCTCGAGCAACTCCATGGCGATAAACGACTGGTCGCCTGCCCTCTCGACCGCGTAAATCGTGCAGATGTTGGGATGGTTCAAAGCTGAGGCGGTGCGAGCCTCAAGCAGAAAACGGTTCAGGGCATTTTGATCGCTGGAGAGCTGCGGCGGCAGGAACTTCAACGCTACCCGGCGTCCCAGATCGAGGTCTTGCGCCTCGTAAACAATCCCCATCCCGCCGCTGCCGAGCTGGCCGGTGATGCGGTAATGCGAGATGGTCTGCCCGATCATGACAAATCCCCGAGGGAGTTCATCTTAGGAGGGATAGCAAACGCAGTCAAACAAGAACAGTGATCAGTGATCAGTGGCGAGTGATCAGTAGAACCTATGCGATTCCACTGGCCACTGAACACTGGCCACTGTACTACTCAGAGGCCTGTTCGGCTGCGCTCACGGAATCGAAGAAGCGGAAGAACTGCTCGACGCGGGTGACGCCGAGCGCGTCGTGAATACGCTTGCACACGCCCACCAGCGCGAGACTTCGCCCACCCTTCTGGCGGGTGACGTAGGCTCCCACCAGAGCGCCGATCCCTGCCGAATCCACATAGGGGACGTGGGTGAAGTCGATGATCAGCGCGCGGGAGGCGTCGGCGCGCACCGTAGCCTGGAACTCAAACATCGTGGTCATCACCAGCGCTCCGTTCAGCCGGAGAATGCGCTGTCCGGGTTGCGTTCCGGGCTGGTCTTCCATGTGGAGGGACTCTGATGGCATGGGGAGATATTAACGTGGGCGAAACACTCGATTGTTAATGCGACGTTAATTTCGGCGACCTTGACGGTCTGGACCTAGATGACGGCGGCCTGTTCGCGGCGTCTGGCCTGGATTTCGATGAAAACGTTGACCAGCGATACGGCTGCCGGCGTCACCCCGGGGATGCGCGAGGCTTGGGCCAGGGTGCGCGGCTGCACGTGGGTGAGCTTTTCCTGCATTTCGCGGGAAAGCCCGCTAACCGAGCGGTAGTCGAACCAGCCGGGAATAGAGCGTTGTTCCGACTTCTTCATGCGATCCATGGCGCGCTGCTGTTGCAGCAAATAGCCCTCGTACTTGATTTCGGTTTCCACCGACTTGAGTTCGTTGCGGACTGAAGAGGAAAGAGCGCCACGGATTCTCGCGGATTCTCACGGATTTCTTCTCTTTCTTTTGCTCTGGCAAAGAACGCCGGATCCAGTTCGCGGAGAATCGGCGCTAACTGTTCGATGACGACCTCGGGTCGCTTCAGCAGTTGGGAGCAGGTCTGGCCGACAGCGGAACTCAACGCCAGGTCAGTTGCACTGCCAGCGACAGCCGATTCCTCGTCGCTCCGCTCCTCGGAATGACAAAGTGAAATCTTGTCCAACAATGCAGCGGTCAGCTTTGTGCGTTCGAGCAACTTCTTCATTGCCTCCAGACGCTGCTGCTTGGCTTGAAAATTGTCCCAGGCTTCGTCCGAGATGAGTCCCACGCGGCAGCCGTGCGGAGTGAGCCTGCGGTCGGCGTTGTCGATGCGCAGGTGCAGGCGGAATTCGGCTCGCGATGTGAACATTCTGTAAGGCTCGTTCGTGCCTTTGGAGATGAGGTCATCAATCAGGATCGCAGTGTAGGCTTCGGTGCGGTCGAGGATTAGCGGCGGCTGTCCCTTCACCTGCGTTGCTGCGTTGATGCCCGCCATAAGGCCCTGGCACGCTGCCTCCTCATAACCGGACGTGCCGTTGATCTGGCCGGCAAGAAACAGCCGGCTGATTTTCTTAGTCTCAAGCGTGCGGTGCAGTTCAGTGGGATCGATCGAGTCGTATTCGATGGCGTAGCCGGGGCGCAGCATCTCGGCGGTTTCGAGACCGGGGATCGATTTCAGGATCGCGAGCTGAACGTCCACCGGAAGGGAGGTGCTCATGCCGTTGACGTAGATCTCGTGCGTGTTGACGCCCTCGGGCTCGAGGTAGAGCTGGTGCGTCTCCTTGTCTGGAAACTTTACGATCTTGTCTTCGATCGACGGGCAGTAGCGCGGACCGATCGACTGAATCTGCCCGCTATACATCGGGGAGCGATGCACGTTCTCGCGGATGATGCGGTGAGTTTCAGGTGTGGTCGAGGCGATATAACAGGGAACCTGAGAGTCGTGATGCGCCACCCGCTTGGTGCGGAAGCTGAAGGGAGTGGGGTCGGCGTCGCCCGGCTGCTCGGCGAAGCGGGACCAGTCGATGGTGCGTCCATCAAGGCGCGGAGGGGTTCCCGTCTTGAGCCGGCAGCCGCGCAGGCCCAGCCTCTTCAACGCTTCGCCGAGCAGAACCGCGTTCGGTTCGCCGGAGCGTCCAGCGGGATACTGCTGCTCGCCGCAGTGAATAAGTCCGTTCAGAAAAGTGCCAGTCGTGATGATCACGGCTTGCGCGCCGACAGTGCGGCCGTCGCGGAGCCGAACACCCAGTACCGAGTACCTAGTACCCAGTGCCGAGTCGTCTGAAGTGCTGGATACTGGGTACTGGGTACCGGCTACTTCAAGAATCAACTCCGCCACTTCCGCCTGTTTGATCTTGAGATTCGGTTGCGACTCTAGAACTTCGCGCATCTTGAGCCGGTAGGCCTGCTTGTCGCATTGCGCCCGCGGCGACCATACTGCCGGGCCGCGTGAAGTGTTCAGCAGGCGGAACTGGATGCCGACCGCGTCTGTTATCTCGCCCATGATGCCGCCGAGCGCGTCGACTTCGCGAACCAGATGACCCTTGGCGATGCCGCCGATCGCAGGGTTGCATGACATTTGCGCGATGAGGTCGACGTTGAGCGTATAGAGAGCGGTTTTCAGCCCCATGCGCGCCGCGGCCATCGCGGCCTCGCATCCAGCATGGCCGGCGCCGACGACGACTACCTCGAATTGTTCCGTGAACTGCATCGAGCGAGGACTGCAGAAGTTCAAAGGTCTGCAGCGACCCTGTGGTTCATTCTAACAACTTAGCGGTGTTAATGAGACGGTAGCCGGGGCTTCACCTTCCTCCAAAGTATCGAAATGATCCAGTTTTGGGTTTCCGAGAGTTTCCTCACCTGTTAGTGCGTTGAAGTCCATCGCGATTCTGCCGACAAACTCTCTATGAGAAGACGATATGACGAGCGCCAGCTTCGTTAAGAAGATGCACGATACCTTGCAGGAGGAACAGACCCGTGCGGAAGAGGCGGCAAGGAAGCCGCTGCATGATGCCAAAGTAACTGAAACCGGCGGCCCTGAGAAATGGCTTGCCCTGAAAACTTTAGTCGCAAAATCTGCGAGCAAAATCAATCTTGGATTGGAGCCTGCTGCGGGCTTGGCTTATTCCGAGGGAGGGCTGGACAGCTTCGCGCTCCTGAATCGGGCGACAGACAGGTTCGTGCAGGCAAGTTTCGACGCTGCGAATGCGGTAATTTCGTGTCACGGAGAAGCCAACGGCAGTTTTCTGCCGCGTGTGGAGGGAGACGATCTGGGATATTCCTGGGAGAAAGCGAGTCCGGCGAGCGCAGTCGCCACGAACGTGAAATATAGTGGGGACGTCATCACCGTCGAGAAGGTGAGCGAAATTCTGATCTCTTCGGTGATCGGCCTGTAAGCGGTGACGATTGTACTTCTTGAGCCTTTCCCCTCCTCTTCTACTGACTGCTGCGTTTGCCGAGTTGCTAGCTCGCCCGTATAGTAGTGGGTCATTCCGAAGCGCAGCAGCATCGTTATTTCCGGGGCTCTCTCGCGAACGACAAGAAATGCCAAAGCAAATTCCCATCGGGGCGCGGGGCGAAGCCCAGCAGACAGTGGAATTCAAGCACACTCTTACCGCGCACCGTCCAGAGTTGCCGCCGGTTTATTCCACGCCTCACATGATCGGACTGATGGAGACTGCCGCGTTTCTCGCGCTTCAACCTTACTGCGAGGGCGATGAGATCTCGGTCGGAACTGCGATCAACATTCAGCACCGCGCCGCGAGCGGCGTTGGCGCGCACATCACAGCCGAGGCCGTGCTGGAGTCGTTTGACGGCCGCTTCTACACTTTCCGGGTGACCGCGCGCGATGATGTGCAGGAAATCGGCCGGGGCACCGTGGGGCGAGCGATTGTGCGCGTCGGCAAGCTTCTTGAGAAGATGAAAGGGAAGTGACGAAGCGAGAGAGCCCGCGATTTCATTCCTGTCCGTTCCAGGTACAGATAAAGCGATGAGCGATCGGATTTTGATCGAAGTATGCGTCGATTCCGTTGCCTCCGCGGTGGCCGCAGAGCGCGGCGGAGCCGGACGGGTGGAACTGTGCAGTGATTTCCTCGAGGGCGGTGTTACTCCCAGCGCGGGATTGATTGAACTGGTGCGGGCCAGAACATCCATCGGTCTGCAGGTGATGGTTCGGCCGCGCGGTGGCGATTTTTGTTACACGCCGGAAGAGTTCGAGACCATGAAATGCGACGTTATCGCCGCCAAGAAGCTGGGGGCCCATGGTGTCGTCGTGGGCATCCTCAACGCCGACGGCACCGTGGACATTGAGCGCACGCGGGAAATGGTTGAGCTGGCGCGGCCTCTCCATGTCACTTTCCATCGGGCTTTTGATATGTCCGCAGATCTTTTTCGTGCCTTGGAATGCATCTGCGCGACTGGAGCAGACCGGCTGCTGACTTCAGGTGGAAAGAAAACCGCGCTACTGGCTGTTGAGCAGATTGCCCGGCTGGTTGAGGCGGGGCGCGGACGCATCGCGATCATGGCTTGTGGCGGCATCAACCATCACAATGCCGCGAGCGTCATCAAACAGACGGGTGTGAAAGAAATTCACGTTGGGCTGAGGAGTTGCGTTGCCAGCCCGATGGTCCACCGCAATCCAGAGCTTGCAATCGGAACGGCAGCCGAGTGTGAGTACCAGCGTTTTCAGGTGCTCGAAGAGAATGTTCTGAGTTTGCACCGGGCGGTCGCGCTGGCTCGCAGGTGATTGAGACCAGCGGTGCCTGCGTGATCTGACGAACTGAAACCCGAGGTGCGATGCCACCCATCCTGATCGGCGTTATCTCTGACACGCACGGCTTTCTTCGCCCTGAGGCGATTGCAGCTTTGCGCGGATCCGAGCACGTGATTCATGCCGGGGATGTCGGCTCGCCGGAGATTCTCGAAACGCTTGCGGCCATTGCGCCCGTGACTGCGGTGCGCGGCAACATCGATAAGGCTGCGTGGTCTCGCAAGTTGCCGGAAACTGCAGTGCTTGAACTGGGTGGCATTTCTATCTACGTTCTGCATGATCTGGCGCGGTTGGACCTCAAGCCGAGAGCGGCAGGGTTTTCGGCCGTCGTCAGCGGCCACACTCACGTTCCTAAACAAGAGACACGCGACGGAGTGCTTTATTTCAATCCCGGCAGCGCCGGGCCGCGAAGATTCAAACTGCCGGTGAGCGTCGGCAGGTTAATGGTGGAAGACGGCGGCTTGCGGGGCGAACTTCTGCATTTACGGCTGATCGAGTCCTGAGCCGTACAGCGTTGCTACAATCGCAAGGCAAAGAGTTAAAAGAGACAATGTCCATTGAGTTCCATGTCGAGGGCCGCGCCGGCTCCGCGCGTGCCGGGCGCCTGCTCACTCCTCACGGCGAGATTGAAACCCCGGTATTCATGCCGGTAGGAACCGTCGCGACCGTCAAAGGAGTATCCCAGGACATTCTCGAACAGCTCGGGGTTGGGATTCTTCTCGGTAATACCTATCACCTCTACTTGCGTCCCGGGGTCGAAACCGTCCGCCAGATGGGCGGTCTGCATGGTTTCATGGCGTGGCCGCGGGCGATTCTGTCCGATTCCGGAGGCTTCCAGGTTTTCAGCCTGAACGACCTACGCAAAGTGACCGAGGAGGGTGTGACGTTTCGTTCGCATCTTGACGGCTCGCCGCACTTCTTCACTCCGGAGAGCGCGATGGAGGCGCAGATTGGGCTGGGCGCCGACATCATCATGGCGTTCGATGAGTGCACGGAGTATCCCGCCGATCGGGTGCGAACCAAGGCTTCGATGGAATTGACTTTGCGCTGGGCGGAGCGCAGCAAGAAGTATTTTGAGGAGCATAAGCATGAAGTGCCGTGGGGCGGTCGTCAGTACCCAGTATCTAGTACCCAGTGCTCAGAGCAAGGCGTGGTGCGCACTCAAGAGAATGGGCAGTCTGGCAACTGGGTACCGGGTACCGGGTACTCGACTCAGTCCCTTTTCGGCATTGTCCAAGGCGGCATGGATCTGGAGTTAAGGAAAGAATCAGCCGAGCGGACAATCGAAATCGGCTTTCTTGGATATGCGATCGGCGGGCTGAGCGTGGGCGAGCCCCGGGAACGCACGCGCGAGGTGATCGAAGCCACGCTCGAACACCTTCCGGCCGACAAGCCACGCTATGTGATGGGAGTGGGCACGCCCGAGGAGATTCAGGAATACGCCCGCCTGGGCGTCGATATGATGGATTGCGTGCTGCCCACGCGAGCGGCGCGCCATGGCCTGCTATTCACTTCCGAGGGCAAAGTTTCGATCAAGCAGGCGCGCTATGCCCAGGACGCAGGGCCGCTCGATCCCAATTGCGGCTGCCGGGTTTGCGAGCGCTATTCCAGGGCCTATCTGCGGCATCTTTATGCTTCGAACGAGGTGCTGGCTCAGGTCTTAAATACCCTGCATAACCTGAGTTTCTACCTTGACACTATGCGGCGAGTGCGTCATTCTATCTCACTTGGGGAAGGGTCAGGTTTTTCTTCTAGCGTCCGGTCTCGACCGGAACCCTAGACCTTACCTGTGACGACTCTCCCCGGATTCAAGCCTGAGCGGTAGATGATTCGGCCGGAATCGATCAGAACTCCCGTCGTGAAATGCAAGTCTGCGGCGTTTGCGTCCGTGGGTGGCTGTTTGCAGATTTAAGCTCGCGGACGAGACTCGCAGAGTGAAGCTCGCAGATTCGACCGGGAGTCTGAGAAATACGGCGGCGTGAATATGGCCTTGTTGAATATGGAATTCTTGCTGGCAATGCAGTTACCGGGCGGAGGCGGCTTCTCCTTCCTGATCACGATGGGGTTGATGGTCGGGGTCTTTTACTTTCTCGTGATCATGCCCCAATCACGCCGGCAGAAGAAGTGGCAGGCCATGCTCGAGAGCATTAAGACGGGCGACAAAGTAACCACCACCGGCGGCCTGCGCGGGACAGTGGTGGCTCTGAAGGAAGACTCGATTCATCTGCGGGTTCCTCCGGACAACCTGCGGCTCGAAGTGACCAAGGCTTCGGTGGCGCAATTGACCACCGCGGACGAAGAAGCCAAGACCAAGTAGCAGCGGCAACAAGCTGGGAATTTTGGACTCTGTTTTCGTTATGAATAAGACTCTTCTCTGGAAATTGGCGGCCATCGTCGGCACTCTGCTGATCTTTCTGTACGGCATATTCGGCATCCCGCAGAGTTTTTCCGGCCAGGGCTTGATGGCGGCCCTCACCAAGAACATTCATCTGGGGCTCGATTTGCGCGGTGGAACCCACCTGATCCTGCAAGTGCAGGTTAATGATGCCGTAAACATTGATTCCGACAATGCGGTCGAAACCCTCAAAGAACAGCTGAACAAGCGCAAGATTGCTTTCTCCGATATCTCCAAGCCCGATCCGAAAAACGCTCCCGACCAAGTCGTGCTGAAAGGTGTGCCGCCGGACGGGCGGAAGGACCTGCTCGATATCGTGAACGAGCGTCTCCCTGAGTACAACCTGAATTCGGGCGCGGACAATACCTGGACTCTGTCAATGAAGCCGCAGATGCTCAGCGACCTGAAGAACAAGGCCGTCACTCAGGCCATCGAGACCATCCGCAACCGCATCGATTCCCTCGGTGTGAGCGAGCCCACCATCCAGGAGCACGGGCTCGGCCAATACCAGATTCTGGTCCAGTTGCCGGGCGTGGACGATCCCGGCCGGGTGAAGGACATCATGCAATCCACTGCCATGCTTGAGATCAAGCAGGTGTTGGGTGGACCGTATGCGAGCGAGCAGGCTGCGTTACAGGATAAGGGTGGAGTTTTACCGCCAGATGCGGTTCTTTTGCCGGGGCATGCTGCTCCCGGAACGCCGGCGGATGAACAAGCTTGGTATTTGGTGTCGCGGGTTTCCGCCGTCCGGGGAAAAGACTTGCGTGATGCGCAGGCCAGCACCGATCAGAACGGCCAGCCCGATGTGGCCTTCACCCTTACTGGCGAAGGCGGGCAACGCTTCTACGGCTTCACTTCCGCGCATGTCGGTGAGCAGCTCGGCGTAGTGCTCGATGGCAAGGTGCAGGAAGTCGCGAATATCAAGGAAGCCATTCGCGACACTGGCACAATCAGCGGCGGCAGCATGAACCAACAGCAGGCCAAGGATCTGTCGATGATCCTCCGCTCCGGCGCGCTGCCTGCGGGCATCAAGTATCTCGAAGAGCGGACGGTCGGGCCGTCGCTGGGCACCGATTCGATCCGTTCCGGAGTGAATGCCGCCATCATCGGCATGCTTGTGGTGTTGATTTTCATGCTGGTCTACTACCGCGCGGCCGGCATCAATGCTGACATTGCTTTGCTTCTGAATCTGGTGATCCTGCTCGGCTTTATGGGCTACGTTGGGGCGGTGCTGACGCTGCCCGGAATTGCCGGGGTAATTCTGACCGTCGGTATGGGCGTGGACTCCAATGTGCTGATTTTTGAGCGCATCCGCGAAGAGCTGCGTAATGGCAAGACGCCGCCTTCGGCTGTGGACCAGGGTTTTGGCCACGCCTGGGTGACCATCGTTGACACGCACGTCACGACGATCGTCTCCGCGGCAATTCTGTTCATCTTCGGAACCGGCCCGGTGCAGGGATTTGCGGTTACGCTCGTGTTTGGTTTGATCGCGAACGTGTTCACGGCGGTTTTTGTTTCGCGAACGATTTTTGACTGGGTTCTGAGCCGCAAGCAGCGTGGCGAAGCGCTGAGCATTTAAGTTTGAAGTAAGGCAGGTTTCAAGGTTTCAGAGGTTTCAAGGTTTCAAAGTCAAAATCGCAGGTAGCGGCCACTTTGAGGCAATTGAACCCTGAAACGTTGAAACCTCTGAAACCTTGAAACCTTGAAACCTGGAGCTTTCGCTTGGAGTTTTTTCGCAATACCAACATAGATTTCCTCGGCAAGAAGTGGTATTTTCTCGCCTTCTCCCTCGTCTTCAGTGTGGCAGGTTTGTGTTCCATGTTGTTCTGGCATGGCATCCCGTACGGCGTGGACTTCCGCGGCGGCACTCTGGTGTATGTGAAGTTCTCGCACACTCCCAACGATAACGCGCTGCGCGCGGCCATGGACCATGCCGGACTACACAACGCGAAGATTCAGCGCTACGACGTACCTTCGAACAACGAAGTGCTGATTGATCTCGACGTGCAGGAAACCAGCGAGCAGGCGCTCGATAACGGCAAGAACAAGATCATCCAAACGCTTGAGACCAATGTTCCTGCGGGCAAGAGCGATCTGAACAATTCCAGTTCATTGGCCATCAAGAATTATCTGATGGACAAAGACCCGATGCGTCTCGGCTCCGATGCCGACCAGAAATATACTCAGCAGGCCCAGGCGATCGTGGATGCGCGGGACAAAGGGCAGGGCGGAGTGCTGAGTTCGTTCGATCAGTTGAAGGGTCCGGTCGATCCCGCGGTGGTGGCTTCTCTGCCAGACGGCTTCTTCTTGTCTGATTTCGGGGTGCGCAACGTCGAGATTGTCGGACCCCAGGTGGGTGCGCAACTGCGCAAACAAGCCCTGCTGGCAACTGCTTATTCGCTGGCCGGCATGCTGGTTTATCTGGGATTCCGCTTTGAGTGGATTTACGGAGTCGCGGCCGTAGTCACGGTGTTTCACGATACGCTGATCACCGTAGGCGCATTCTCGCTGCTGGACAAAGACATTTCCCTCACCGTCATCGCCGCCATTCTGACCTTGATTGGTTACTCTAATAACGACACGATCGTGGTATTTGACCGCATCCGGGAAAACATTAAACTCATGCGGCGCGAGAAGCTCTCGGAAATCGTCAACCGGAGCATCAACCAAACCCTCAGTAGAACCATCTTGACAGCGGGGCTAACCTTCCTTACTGTACTTGCTCTCTATTTGTTCGGCGGCGAGGTGCTGCGCGGGTTCAGCCTGGCGCTGGTGATTGGCATCTTGATTGGAACGTATTCCTCGATCGCAATCGCAGCCCCGATTCTCGTGGCTTATCAGGATTGGCGGATCGAGAAGGGCAAACGGCCGGGCGCCGCAGCCCGTCCGGGTCAAGCGGTCACACGGTAGGTGTTCCGGCGATCCTCAGTTAAAGTATTTGTTTGTAGGTACTTGGAAGGCATGGTCCGACGCCAGAGGATTTTGCGGTTGTCCTCGGCGATGGAGTTGGTTTTTGGGAGCAAAGGGGAAGTGCTTGGTGTCTAAGCTAGCGTAGGCTCTGTAGTAGGGGAGAAACTCTTATGTTTGAAGATAGCCTTCTGGAATCAGGTGGCAGGCTGAAGACGAAACGGGGACGAACGACGACTTTCGCTATCATTCTTGAGATAGGGTTGGTCGGGCTCATGGTTCTGATGCCTCTGATCTTCACGGAAGCCCTGCCCAAGCAGCAGTTAATGACCTTCCTGGTGGCCCCCCCACCTCCGCCACCACCGCCCCCTCCGGCAGCAGCCCCGGTGAAAATCGTGAAGCAGGTTCAGACCGACATTGTGAACGGCGAGCTGCGCACGCCGACCAAGATTCCTCAAAAAGTACAGATGATCAAGGAAGACGAAGCTCCTCCGCCGGTCATGGCGTCGAGCGGAGTAGTAGGCGGCGTTCCGGGAGGCATTCCGGGCGGCCAGATGGGCGGCGTAATCGGCGGCATTATCAGTTCGACCCCGGTAGCCGTGCCCAAGGTCGCTACACCGCAGCGCGTGCGGGTTTCGCAGGGCGTTTCCGCCGGACTGCTGGTTCGCAAGGTGAACCCCACCTACCCACCCTTGGCGCGGCAGGCTCGCATCCAGGGTCAGGTGATACTCAGAGCTGTGATCTCCAAAGACGGTTCGATCGAAGGCCTCACGCTGGTCAGCGGGCATCCTATGCTGGCGCCTGCGGCCATCGAGGCTGTGAAGCAGTGGAAATACAAGCCGTATCTGCTGAACGGCGAGCCGGTCGAAGTCGACACAGAAGTATTAGTCAACTTCACCCTGTCCGGAGGCTAGATCCCGGCTGGTGTGGCGTGACGTGGCAAGGTCAGAAAGTGTATAAGCAGTGTGGCCCTCCCCTCTCACCTAAAGCGGTGGCTGGGGTAGCCCCTTCGCCGGGCGCGGTCGCCGTACCTCTCATCTCAGGTAGGGCGGATGTCGGTGGATAACTTTTGCCGTCAACCGTTGCAGGCATACGATTTTGCATCAAAGAGTCTAGAAAGTTCCGAGGAGGGAAAAGCAACTCATGTTAGCTAATGTGGCAGCAGCAGTTTTTGTTCACGTGCCTAGGGCCGCCGCCTGGATTGTGCAGGAAGGTGGCGCAGTGGGATGGGATCCGATTTCGCTATGGCGGCAGATGGGTATCATCGCGAAGATCGTGGTCATCATTCTGTTCATCATGTCGGGCTGGTCGATCGGCGTCATGATTGACCGGGCCATGGCATACAACGCGGCTCGCAAGCAGTCCCGCGCTTTCGCTCCCGCAGTAGCCGGAGCGCTGCGCGACGGCCGCATCGACGAGGCCATCAAGGTCGCCGAGCGCAACAAGAAGAGCCATCTGGCCAAGGTTGTCACTGCCGGCCTGATGGAATTCAAGGCTCACCAGGATAGCCCTGGCGCCATCCCCGGCGAGACCATTGAAGCTTCCAAGCGCGCCCTGGAGCGGACCGAAGCCATTGTCCACGCCGAACTGAAGCGCGGGCTGGGCGGTCTGGCCACTATCGGTTCGACGGCTCCCTTCGTGGGCCTGTTCGGCACGGTGATGGGCATTCTGAACGCCTTCAAGGGTATTTCCGAACAGAAGGCCACCGGTCTGGGCGCAGTCGCAGGCGGCATTTCGGAGGCGCTGGTGACCACCGCTTTCGGCTTGCTGGTCGCCATCCCCGCCGTCATGATGTTCAACTACCTCACCGGTCGCGTAGAAGCGTTCGATGTGGAGATGGACAACTCGTCGAGCGAACTGATCGACTACTTCCTGAAGCGCCGGGACGTTCGCCGGTCCTAGAGGTTTGGACGAAAGTCCGCATGAGTTGCTATCCGGCGCCGGGACGCTTCCCGGCGCCGGGTTTCCCAATTCAGGTGGATTGATCCGGCTGAATCGATTCTGCATTGGATTCCGCCGGCGCAAGGTTTTACTGGCAACTGGCCACTGACAACTGGCCGCTGCTCTTGGGAGATATTCGTTATGGCAATGGCAAAGCGGAATGAAGGGGCCAACGTAAACTCGGACATCAACGTCACACCGATGGTGGACGTGATGCTGGTGCTCTTGATCATCTTCATGGTGATCACGCCGATGTTGCAGAAGGGCATCAGCGTGGATATGGCCAAGGTGAACAATCCGACGCCCATGCAAGACGCGGACAAGGAAGACGCGCTGCTGGTTTCGGTGATGCGCGATGGGACTGTCTACTTCGGTTCTGATAAGGTCCCAGTCGACAGTTTGACCGGCAAGGTGAAGGATCGCCTAGCCAATCGCACGAATAAGGAAGTCTACCTAAAGGCGGATGCCCGCGCCCACTTCGGCAATGTAGTTCAGGTGGTGGACGCCGTGCGCGCCGCTGGAGTGGATGATCTGGGCCTGCTCACCGACCAGAGGAAAAGCACTCCAAACCCTCCGCCTACCGCTCCGGCGAGTGGGCAATGAAGCGAGTGAAGCTAGAGGAGAATCGATCATGAGTATGGCAGTTGGAACCGGCGGAGGCCAAAGCGCGAACATTAACGTCACTCCGCTCATTGACGTGCTGCTGGTGCTGCTCATCATCTTCATGGTGATCACGCCTTTGACGCCGAAAGGGTTGGATGCGCTGGTGCCTCAGCCGCCTCCGCCCAACGCGCCCAAGAACAATACGCCCGACCGTACCATCGTGGTGCAGTTGATCGATCGCGGCGCCGGTCAGGATCCCGGCCTGAAGATCAATCAGGAAGATGCCACCTGGGACAACCTGCAGGGCCGTCTGGCCGACATCTACAAAACCCGCGCCGAGAAAGTCATGTTCGTGAAGGGTGATGATGCTGTCCCCTTCGCCGACGTAGCCAACGTGATTGACATTGCGCATGCTGCGGGAGTGGATAAGGTCGGTCTGATTACCGCGAAGATCGAAGCGGGCGGTTAACGGCGCGCACGCCCGGGGACTGGGACGCTGGAGTGCCCGGAAGCCGTGTGTCGAGTTAAGTCCACGCACGGGAGCCATTGTTCCCGTGCCGCTTCTGTGAAGAAACGCTCGGCCAGCACTTGTCAACCCGCTGTCTCTGGGCCTAGGATGCTGTGTGGCAAGGGAGACTTATACTGCAATGAATAAACATTTTCGACTGCTAACCTTGGCGGCCGCTATGCTGGCGCTGTTCTCTTCTGTGGGCTGTAGCAAGTTGCGTGCCCGCGACCAGCTCAACAAGGGCGTCACTGCCTACAAGAACGCCAAGTACGAAGAGGCCATCGACCATTTCCAGCAGGCCGTGGCTTTGGATCCCAGCCTGATTAACGCCAAGATGTATCTGGCCACCGCCTTCGCGCAGCAGTATATCCCCGGAGCCGACACGCCGGACAACAACAAAATGGCGGAGCAGGCCATTGAGCAATACCAGCATGTGCTCGACATGAATCCGGCGCGGGATCAGAAAGTAAATTCCGCCAAGGGAATCGCTTACCTGTACTTGAACATGAAGAAGTTCGACGAGGCCAAAAAGTATTACCGCATGGCTGCCGATATCGATCCCAACGATCCCGAGCCTTACTACTCGGTGGGCGTCATTGACTGGACGGCTTGCTACCAGCCGCGCATGGAAGAGCGGGCCAAACTCGGCCTGAAGCCGGACGAGAACCTGAACCCCAAGAACAAAGACCAGAAAAAAGTTTGTGAGGAATTGAAGGTGAAGAATTCGCCTTCGATCCAGGAAGGCATCGAGAGCTTGAACAAGGCGATTCAACTTCGTCCTGACTACGATGACGCCATGGCCTATCTGAATCTCATGTATCGCGAAAAAGCCGATGTGGAATGCGACGATCTCGCTGCCCGCCAGGAAGATCTGAAGACCGCCGACCACTGGGTCGACCAGACTCTACTCACCAAGAAAGCCAAAGCCGAGAAGCAGCCCGGAACGCAAGGCATTACAATGGACCAGCCGAAGTAGTTAAGAGGAAAAAAGCTCAGCGGCCTCGCGGCCAGGGAATCTGACCCACAGCTTGCCAAAGGCGCGAGCCGTGGGTTTGCTTTTTCGGGCGTCACGGGCCGTGAAGGGCGGCAGAGTCCGAATTGTATTATGCTAAGAATAGCCTACAATTCAGAGGGTTCCACAGGATGAGTGTGGCATCGCTCGGAACATCATTGCGCAAGGCCGCGGACGCTGCCGCGTCGCTAGCCAAAATCCCGGGCAACGACCGGTGGGCGGGATGCGTGTCCGTGATCGTTCCCGTCTACAACGAAGTTGCGCACGTCGACGAGTTGCTCCAGGCAATCCATGCCTCGCCGGTCAAGAAGGAAGTCATCATCGTCGATGATGGTTCCACCGACGGGACTCGCGAGAAGCTTCGGGCTATGCCGCTTGCCGACGACGTCACGATCGTTTTCCACGAAAAAAACTGCGGCAAGGGTGCGGCCATCCGCACTGCTCTCGCCTATGCTCATGGAGAATATATTCTGATTCAGGATTCCGATCTGGAATACGACCCGCAGGACTATCCCGCGTTGCTGCAGCCGCTCGAACAGCGCCAGGCCAATGTAGTGTACGGCGTGCGCCCGGACCGGCCCGAACGCGGACTCCGCTTTTTTCTGGGAGCAAAGCTTCTCACTCACCTGGCTAATCTTCTCTACGGCGCAGGAATCCACGATGAAGCCACCTGTTATAAGGTTTTCCGGCGCTCGCTGATCGAGCAAGTTGATTTGGAATGCCGGCGTTTCGAATTCTGCCCTGAAGTGACGGCAAAGCTCTGCCGCATGGGCGAGAAGATCGCCGAAGTGCCCATCGCCTACGCCCCGCGCACGGCCGGGGAAGGCAAGAAGATTCGCCACGCGGATGGCTGGTCGGCCATCTGGACCCTGCTCCGCTACCGCTTCATCCCACGCGCGAGCTGGGCGAAGACATCCCGCTCCGCCGCTGTTCCGTTCGCGGTGAGCTTTTCCCGCACGCCGGAGTGAAAGATATCCGACAAGGAAAGCTGGGATGCGATTCATAGACCGCGAGGAAGTCGCCAGTCGCCTCACCTATGATGTGTGTATTCCTATCGTGCGGGATGCGATGATCGCGTTCTCGCGCGGCGAAACCCGGCAGCTCCTGCGATCGATCATTGCGCTGGGCGAAGGCCGTTTATTCGGTGTGATGCCCGGTGCTATGGGCAAATGTGCGACCTTCGGCGCGAAGTTGATCAGCGTCTTCCCGGAGAACTTCGCTCTGGGAATACAGTCGCATCAGGGTCTGGTCATTCTGTTTGATCCCGAAACCGGAGCGCCAGTTTGCGTCGTGCATGCTGGCGAGATTACAGCCATTCGCACGGCGGCGGCCAGCGCGGTCGCCACCGATGCGCTGGCGCGTAAAGACGCCCGGCGGCTGGCGATCCTGGGCTATGGCGAACAAGCCGCGACCCACGCTCGCGCCATCAGCAAGGTGCGCGGCCTTGAATCGATTTCAATCTGGGGACGTTCGGCCGAGCGCGCGCGATCCTTCGCGGACCGGATGCAAGCGGAACTTGGCGTGACTGTCGCCAGCGCCGGAAGCGTGGAAGAGGCGGTGGCGGACGCTGACATTATCTGCACCGTCACTTCCGCCACCGAGCCAATCCTTAAAGGCGCGTGGGTGCGGCCCGGTACGCATGTGAATCTTGTCGGCTCGGGCCACGCCGGGCCGACCGAGGTGGACAACGATCTGGTCGTCCGCTCGCGCTTCATTGCCGACAGCCGCGAGGGTGTTCTAACCCAGGGTGCGGAGTTTCTGCGTGCAAAGGCTGCAGGGCTAATCGGCGACGACCACATCGTGGCCGAGATTGGCCAAGTGTTGGCGGGCGAGATCAAAGGCCGCCGCTCGCCGGAAGAAATCACTGTCTACAAGTCGCTCGGTCACGTCGTTCAGGATTTGGCCACCGCGTGGGCGCTCTACTTACAGCCAGAAAAGCATTAGCAGGATTGATCACAGACTCATGGCCAGGTTTCCGGTAGAATCCTGGGTCCGCAGAATCCTGGGTCCGCCGGCTCCAGTGAGGTTCACGCGAAAGGACGATGTTCAAGAAAATTCTCATAGCCAATCGAGGCGAGATCGCGGTGCGTGTGCTGCGCGCATGCCACGAAATGGGAATCGCCGCAGTCGTGGTTTATTCGGACGTCGATCGCGCCGCGCTGCATGTGCGCAAGGCTGATGAAGCCTATCCCCTTGGCCCTGCCGCGGCTTCCGAGTCTTATCTCAACATTCACAAGATTCTAGATGTCGCCGGGCGATCCGGGGCAGACGCCATTCATCCCGGCTACGGATTCCTCTCCGAAAACGCGAAATTCGCCCAAGCCTGCGCCGATGCGGGAGTGAAATTCATTGGTCCGACCGCGGCGGCGATGGAAGCCATGGGATCGAAAACCCGCGCCCGCCAGGCCGTGGAAAAAGCGGGTGTTCCCTTTGTGCCGGGAACGTCGCGCGGCGTGGAGTCATTTAGCGAAGCCGAGCAGGTCGCTGCCCGAATCGGTTATCCGGTCATGTTGAAGGCAGTCGCGGGCGGGGGTGGTAAAGGGATGCGGCTGGTGCATGCTCGGGAGGAACTTAAATCTTCCCTGGAAGCGGCCCGGAGCGAGGCGGAGCGCGCTTTCGGCGACAGCGAAGTGTACATCGAGAAGGCGATCATCAATCCGCGGCACATCGAGATGCAGGTGCTCGCCGACGAACACGGCAACACGGTCTACCTTGGCGAACGCGAGTGCTCGCTGCAACGGCGTCATCAAAAAGTGCTGGAAGAAGCGCCTTCGCCGATCGTCGACGCCGACATGCGGCGCCGGATGGGCGAGGTTGCGGTCCGCGTGGCGCGAGCCGCGAACTACACCAACGCCGGCACGGTTGAGTTCCTGGTTGATCAACCGGGAAATGATCAGCAGAGGGATTTCTATTTTCTCGAAATGAACACGCGCTTGCAGGTCGAGCATCCGGTGACCGAACTTGTTACCGGGCTCGACCTGGTCCATTTGCAGATTCGCATCGCAGCCGGGGAAAAGCTGCCCTTCACGCAAGACGATGTGCGCATCCGCGGGCACGCCATCGAATGCCGCATCTACGCCGAAGATCCCGACAACAACTACTTTCCGAGTCCGGGCAAAATCACTCTGCTGCTGGCGCCTTCGGGGCCGGGCATTCGCCGCGACAGCGGCATGTATGAAGGCTGGAACGTTCCGATCGACTACGATCCGCTGCTGGCCAAGCTGATCGGTTACGGCAGCGACCGCGAGCAGGCCATCGCGCGGCTGACGCGGGCTCTGAGCGAATACTTTGTCGGCGGCATCAAGACCAACATTTCGTTGTTTCGGCGCATCTTGCAAGATGCAGATTTTCGCGCTGCGAGGCTGGATACGGGATTCCTCGACCGCATGTTGAAGCGACCTGAAGACAAGGCAGTTGATTCAAGGGCGGCAGAAGTGGCCGCGATCGCAGCAGGCTTGTTCGTAGCGCTGGGTGCCACGGAGCAGGGCGCAAGAAACGACGCAGGCGTCGGCATGCGTGCGGCTGAAAACACAGACTCCAACTGGAAGAGCATTGGCCGACGCGAAGCCCTACGTTAATAAAAGTGTGATCGTGAAATAACTGGCCACTGATCACTGGCCACTGGTTTCTGATGCTCTACGACGTAACCATCGACGGAAAGAATTACCGGCTCGATCTTAACCACGCCGACGGACGCTGGTCCTGCCGCCTCGACGGCCGCGACTTTGAGGTCGACGCGGTCCTCGCTCGCCCGGATGTGCTCTCGCTCCGCATCGGGAACCTGGCGTATGAGGTGAAGTCGGAGCGGGTGGCGAATGAGCTGCATTTATGGGTAGCGAGCACGCGCTTCGCGGTTGAAGTCCGCGATCCGCGCTCGCTGCGCGGCCGTACCCGCGCCGGAGACGATCAGGGACCCAGGAAGGTAGTCGCTCCCATGCCCGGTAAAGTCGTGCGCCTGCTGGTAAGCGAAGGCGACGAAGTGGAATCAGGCCAAGGCGTCGCTGTAGTCGAGGCGATGAAAATGCAGAACGAGATCAAATCGCCGAAGCGCGGAACCGTTCAGAAAATGCTGGTCAGCGAAGGTTCGGCCGTGAACGCGGGCGACGTGCTGGCTATCGTCGAATGATTCCAGCCTAGTTCGTCAGGCCGTTACTATCCAAAATCTTTTTGGCGTAGTAGTTCTCCACCTTGGCAGAGTCGCGCAACACTTCGTAGTAAGCCGCCTTCAGCAACTGCTCACGCCGGTCATGGAGCTGCGAGCGAATGGCTTGCTGCACCCGCGGATCCGACAAATCGCGCTGTCCCGCGGGCTCTTTCGACACCAGCTTCACGATGCGAAAGCCGACAGCTTGTTTGGTCGCGGGATTCATCACCGTGATGATAGGGCTGTACTGCCCAGGCTTCAGCTTCATCACCGCGTCGCGGGTTCCGGGATCGGTGTTGCGCAGAGAGGACTCGGGAAGCGTTCCCAGGTCACCGCCGTTGCCCGAAGTCTCCGGGTCCTCGGAATAATTCATGGCAAGCGTGGCGAAGTCGTCGCCGCTGTCCAGCCGATTCGAAATCATTTGGATCTTCTTGCGAGCGTCGGCCTCGTTTTGGGCCTTGTTGTTCTGGTTGTGCACCTGAGGGTTCGGCGTTGGAGTGACGAATACCTGTGCCAGGTGGTACTGCGGTTCGATGAGATTGAATTCCGACTTGTGCGCGGTGAAATATTCGTTAATGTCCTGATCCGTTACATTGATCTTCGACGCCACTTCCTTATTCATCACTTTATCGACCGTGATGGAGCGGCGAATGTCGCGCTTGAAGTCCTCCAGCGTGATCTTTTTTTCCTTCAGCCGTTGATCGAACTCCTCCTGCGTGTAAGGAGATTTGATCTCGTTCAGCTTACGGTCTACTTCCTCTTCCGTGGCCAGCAAGCCCAGCTTTTCGGCCCGGCGCATCACCATTTCGTCGTCGATGAGCTGGCGCAGAATGTTCAAGCGGAGAATCGTGGCCTGTTCGCCGACGGGCGCCTGTTGTGCGCTCGCCACCTGATTGTCGTAGTACTTGTCGACGTCGGAGCGGAAGATCTTGCGGCCGTCCACCGTGGCCATCACGTCACCGCTCACTTGAGACTTACACCCCAACAGCGCCGCCAGCGCAACCGTAGCTGCCAGCAGAGCCGCAAGCCGGGCAAATTCAGCATTTCTTTTCAAATGAGTTTCCCTCCGACCCGACGGTCCGCGCCGCAGGTGCACCGCGACCAACCAACACCTCTACAGTTCGCAATATCACTTGGAGGCCGGCGCCGATGCCGCGACAGCGTGCTCAGGCACGGGCAGGTTGGCATCTTTCAAGGCGCGATCCAGCGCGGCGCGCACTTCGCTGATGGGCACAGCGCCGTCGATTTTCTGTCCGTTGATGAACATCGTAGGCGTGGCTTCCACCCCAATCGCGTCGCCTTCTTTCATAGACGCCTTCACAGCGCTATCATCCTGCGCCTTAACGCAGGACTGCAACTTGACCACATCAAGATTGTGTTTCTGGCCCTGCAGCAGGGCGATCCGGTCGACTGCCTCCAGTCGTGCTCCCGGCGTCTTTTCAGCGCTTACTTCATGCTGGTTGCTGTGAATGTAATCGGCGAAATCCCAATAGGCGTCACTGTTCTGCGCCGCCAGGCAATTGGCATCCACCGCAGCGTGCACCGCCCAGGGATGGATCTCCACGAGCGGGTAATCCTTGTAAATGAAAGTGACCCGGTCGCCGTATTCTTTGAAGATCTGTGGAAACAATGTTTGATGCAGGCGGGAGCAGAACGGGCACTCGAAATCGTCGAAGTTCACCACCACAACCTTGGATGCCTTGGCTCCCCGCGTGGGCCGCCCATTGACATCGATTTTGCTCATGGTCTCGGCGAACGGGTCCTTGGTCAGGTCGAATTGGATCGTCCGCACCAGCGAAGAACCGTCCTTGGAAACCACAAACTTGAGATCCTTCTTCTTGTCTCCGTCATCAACGGTTACCACCACCGAATCGTAGTTAGGAAAGTCGGCGCTGGGCGAGGGCACACCCACCAGCACGTGCGCCTCGGGAGGGATTTTATAGTAGGAACGAACCTGGCGCTCGATCTTCCGGGCCAAATCGGGTGAAGCGGACTGGGCCACGCAGCCCAGACAAACCACCAGCAGAAGGATAAAAGAGCGTCGAATTACATTCACCAAGAGCCGCCTCAACATCGTAAGTCGCAGCTTGATTATCTCACAGCGCGGGGTGGGACGCGGGGATGCCGTGGCCAGAAACGGTGCGGAAATCGGGCGCTTCAAAGCGGCCGGTTTTCTCTTCAACCGGTCTGCCGGAATAAATCCCCAGCCGGCAGCAACGCATTCATTGACCCCGAGCGGAAGCCCTCCAGGTCGAGGGTCACAAACTTGAAACCGAGAGCTTTGAAGATCCTGGCGAACTCCGCGGCCATGGAGGGATCGAGAGCCCGCGCGAGTTCCTCGCGCGCGATTTCAATGCGGACGATTTCCCCATGGTGCCGCACGCGGAATTGCCGGAACCCCAGGGCGCGCAGGGCGTCCTCACCTTTTTCCACCACTTCGAGCGCCTCGCGCGTGACGGGCCGGCCATATTCGATACGGGACGACAGGCAGGCAGAGGCGGGTTTGTCCCAGATGCGCAGGCCGGCGCTCCGCGCCAGCGCACGAATTTCTTCCTTAGTAAGCCCCGCATCGAGTAGAGGAGCCACAACTTGGTGCCCGATCGCCGCCCGCTTGCCGGGACGGAAGTCGCCCTGATCGTCGAGATTTACGCCGTACGCGATGGCGTCGAATCCGCGCGCCACGCGCAGTTCTTCCATCAGCGTGAACAGTTCATCCTTACAGAAGAAGCAGCGCTGCGCATCGTTGCGCACATATTCGGGACGATCGAGCTCCGAGGTGGCGACCACTTCCAGCGGAATCGACTGCTCCCGCGCAAAGGCGATGGCATCGGCAAGCTGCGTGCGCGCCAGGCTGGCAGAGTCGGCGATGATCGCCAGCATGTTATTCCCCAAGACCTCATGCGCGGCCCACGCCAGGTACGCAGAATCCACGCCGCCGGAATAGGCGACCAGAGTGCGGCCGAGGGCGCGAAGCCGGACCCGAAGCGATATGAGCTTTGAATCGATGTCCAGTCCAGCGGCTGACATTGCATCATCTTAGCAGGGCGTCAGGCTCGGGGAGGAATGAGCCGCTTCGCTGGCAACTGACCACTGATCACTGGCCACTGATCTAGTAGAGCCGTTCCTGCGGCCGCAGACTGCCGAAGCTCGCGATGTTCGCCAGAGTGAAGGATACGCGGAACAGATTTTCGTTGCGCACGTTGGCGACGGTGTAGCTGCGATATTCCATGGTCATGCCGCAGCAATCCCAGTTGTAAGTGGTCTGGGCGTTGAAGAACTGCAGCTGCCCGGTTTCCGCGTCAAAGCCAAAACTGCTGGCAGCGCTAAAGCCGCGCTTGTTGGGACGTCCATATCCCAGGGCGGCGCGAAATTGGTTGAAGCGCGGCGGCGAACCCACCGCCGGCACTGGTACCTGCAAGAATGCATCGCCACCGCCGACCGTCACCTGGCCAAAGTGATAGTTCGCGAGCAGGGTGCTTGCGTTGATGCGACTATTTTGGAAGTCGTAATCCAGATCCCATTCAGCGTCGGTGCGAGAGCTGGTTTCCACGCGCAGGCGGGAAACCAGTGGCGAAAGGTGCCGCGGCTGGGTAAGAAATGCGATGCCGGTCAGGTCAACCGTCGTAGTGAAGACGTTGCGCTGCCCGGGGATGAGTGCGCCGCCGAACGTAGGATCGAGAAAGTATTTTTGCCCCAGTTCCCAGGTCACAACCTCACGCACTGGCGGCTCCGGAGGACACTGGCGATTGGCCAGGGTATTGATATGCTGCCAGGGCACAGTCGATCCTAGCCCCGCCCCGCCGACCGTAAGAGCCGACATGATGGGATCGCAATCCTCTGGCTTGTCCGAATTGCGCTTGGCATACAGACGGGTTACAAAGCCATACTCCACTTCGTGAGTGTCGGTGAGAATGTCACGCTCGTCGAACTTCAGGATGTTGGCGTAGTTGTTCACGCCGGTCACAAAGCGGTAGACCGCCAGCGGCTCGATGACATGCTTCCACTTTCTCCCCAGGAAGTTCCTGTCGAACACGCGCTCCAGCGCGGGCGGTCGCAGTTCCACTGCCGTTTCCAGGGCCTGGCGGTTAACGGCGTCACTTACTGCCTGCCCCGGGTTATTCTGCTCTTCTCCGACCAGTCTTTCGCTGTAGTAGGTTTCATGCAGCGTAAGCTCGGGACGCAAAGACCATCCTCGAAACAGCAGCGGCAGAGAGATTTCAGGGTTCAGATCGAAGCGCTCGACCAGATTTCCCGTGCGGAAAGCTGGCGTGCAAGAATTAAAAAACCCCGGGCACGTACCTTGCTGGGGCTCGCTGCGCGACAATCCGGTGGCCGACGCGTCCGCCGACCAATAAAACGGAGTGCGCCCCAACTCACGCTCGTTACCGGAGAAATCAAGACTCGGGGCATGCAGAATGGTGATTACCTGACCCGGCGTCGTGCTCATGAAGTTCTGGTAGCGCTCCGCGAATCCGTTCAGATTGAAGCCGTCGTCTGATTTCGAGAGGAAAGCCTGCGATTTTACTTCTGAATACACGGCCTGACTGAAAACCTCGTTAAAGGCCAGCCGGAAGAGAAACGAACTCAGGTAGTCAACGTTGGCCACGGCGCGAAAGCCTTTGAAGTTTCCCACTGAGTTCAGTCGCACATTTTCTCCGCCCTCTTTCAGAGGGGGTGAGCCGATACCGCGATCAATGACTCCAAAGTAGTTAAGGTCGACGTAGGAAGTTTCGCTGGGCCGGGCGCGAAACTCGCCTCGTTGCGACCAGCCTCGCAGGGAAAAGTACTCGGCGCCCAGGGTCGCATCCATCATGCGATTGATAACCCAGTAGTAGGCGTCGCCCACCACATTTCCTTTGGTGGAAGACCGGGCGATCGAGGGCATCAGGAACCCGGACTGCCGGGACTCTCTCTGCACGGGATGGGTGGCGTACGGGAAATAAAGCATCGGGATGCCGTGCAGAACAAACGCGCTGCGATAGATCTGAGCGTTGCCGCCCACGTCCACGCTCACCTTGCGCGCGTCGAATCGCCACATGGGATGGGGCAACTCGCAGGTGGTGATGGTGCCGTCGTAGACCAGGTAATGATCGGGGCTGACCTTGTCGACAATCCTGCCGGTAAAGGCGAAGGGAGCCGTGGAAGTCAGGATCACCTGGTTGCCGCGAAAGACCAGCCCGGTGGTTCCGGTCACATCGTAGAAGCGTCCGGTTTCAAGATCCAGATTGTAGGTGCCATGCGACGCCCGAATGTGGTCGTCATTAGGGCCGCCGTCGAGCGCGAAGTGTCCGGTACCGGTCGCTTCCCTGGTGTCGGAGTTGTAGGTGGCTTCGTCCGCCCGCAGTATGTAGGTTCCGTAATAGATTTCAACCGCACCGTGCAACTTATAAACTGGTCCTTCCTCTTCTTGCTGGATGGCGCAAATGGTGCGAACGTCTCCTTTTTCCTTCTGGGCCGCGGCTGCCAGCGCGCAAGGCGTTGTCGGCGCAGCCGCCGGTTTTTCCGCCGAAGCAGAGGCATTTGCAGGTGGCAACTGGCTGGTAACTAACGGCGGGACGAGAAGAAGGTGACAAAGCACCGCTGCCGTGATAAGGAATCTGTTGCGAAGAGTCATCGGAACAAGATTGCCGGAACGAGTATCGTCGGAACAAGATCATCCGTGACACATGCAAAACGCGAACGGACGCTTCTACCGGCAGCAGTCGTGGTGAAGTTAGCACGCTTGCGCCTCGGGAGGCAAAAGCCGCCTGCATTCTTGGATTCCGGCATCGTCTTTGTGGTTATCCGCCAGGCTCTTGGTTCTGGCTTGCTCGTAAGACTGTGATTCATGTCTTGTCCGCTTTGTGGTGACATCTGCCGCTGCTCTTCCGACACGCATACCGCCGCTTCGCCGCGCTGGCTCGCCGACGACGTGACTGACGATGACGCGCTCCCGCCGACTGCGTCACCGCACGACGTGACCGAGACGCGACGTGTTGATCTCACGCGCCCGAGTCCGGCAGAGCCTTCGGCACCCATTAGTAAGGACGGCGACCAACCCGCTCCTGAGGATTCTGCTGTCTGGCGTCAGGAGGTCGCGGCCCGTCTGAATCGTTATCAATCTCGCCGCAAACCTCGTCCGCCCCGCTATCCGTCGCTGCAGCTGCATTTCGAGGAGGAGGATCTCCGAACCGCACGTGATATTTCGGCCGAGCCCTCCACGTTGCCGGACAGAATGCCGTCATCCAACCAAGCTCTGGCCTTGGATACTTTTGCTGAAGGCGCCCCTCAAGCGGTTGAAGTCCCGGCATCCGCGCCGCTGACCACAGTCCCGGCAGCAGCCCCAGTGACAGGAAAGCTCATCGAGTTCCCGCGTTCCTGGACTCCTCCGCCAGCCCCGTTCGACGAACTGGCCGAGCCCGTCATCGACCGCGGCCGTCCTCGCATTCTGGAGGCGCCGGAAGTAGTCCCGCCGCCGCCGGCTTTGGGAGGAATCACGATCGAGACGGTCCAGCGGGCGGAGACAGAGAAGCGTCCGGGGGTCGACATCCCATTACAGAGTGCTCCCCTGGCGCGGCGGATCTTCGCCGCCGCGGTCGACGGTGCCGTCATCGCCGCGGCCGGTGCCCTCTTTGCGTTCATCTTCTGGAAGCTGGCCGCGATTCGTCCGCCGCGCCTCGAGATTATGGGACTCGCCGCGGGGCTCTCCGCGTTGTTCTGGGCCGTTTACCAATATCTGCTGCTGGTCTACTCGGGCACCACGCCAGGATTACGCCTGGCTCGCCTAGAATTGACCCGCTTCGACGGAAGCCCCGCCAGCCGGCGCCTCCGCCGCTGGCGCGTCTTCGCTTCCTTCCTTTCGGCCGCGTCTCTCGGCATGGGATACGCCTGGGTCTTCCTTGACGAAGACTCGCTATGCTGGCACGACCGTATCACTCATACCTACCTCGCGCCGAAGGGCTAGGCAGCAGCGGTCTCGGCAGTGGGTCAGCCGACCTACGAGAAATCGATCCGGGATTTTTGAGCGATATGGCAATTTTTCAAGAACAACGGGGCACTCTGGGAGAAAAGTCGCATTAGAATTGTTCAGCATGATTTTGCTCGTAACGGCTTCCGCAACCACAAGTCCCGGCCAGATTACAACAATCATCGTCGGCGTGCTGGCAAGCTGCGCGTTCCTCGGTTGGATGATGTGGCGAGCTTGCCAATCGGCCGATCGTGGCGAGCGAGACCCCCGTTATCGACGGCGGGTGCTTCTTCGCGGAGCCCTGCTCTATGCTCTGTGTGCGGCTTATGGAGTGGAGCAAGTCATCTCTGGGAACGCACCCGTCCAAAGCCTCTTTGGTCTCATTGTCTCAGCATTCTTAATTTGGGTCCTCATCAAACAGGCAAATCGCGTGAAGCTCCCTCCCTCCTCAGGGAGACCTAATTAACGCTAACTGGCGGCTTTCCTTATTCGTCCTGTGAATTCTCGCTAGTCGACTGGCAAACCGGAAAGCGACTCACTACCCGCGTTCCCCTATGCTATCTTCAATAGGCTTACCCTGATAAGCAGTCGCGCGTCCTCGCAGCATGGCTACATCCGCAGGTTCCAAACCGGCCATAAGGGTCTTCGTCGCCACCACGGTGATGTTGACCTTCATCTCTTTTTGGCGCGCCTCCGCCATTGTTCTCTCCGACCTCGCATCTTCCGCTTATTATGCCGGAGGCGATGCCGAGAAAGTGATCGGCAAAAGCGCTCCCTGGTTCATTCTCGGAGTCATGCTGTTCAGCTACTGCGTGCGGGCGCTCTACATCGAGTCGAGCAGCATGTTCGTCCGCGGCGGCGTTTACCGCGTCGTCAAGGAAGCCATGGGCGGTACCCTGGCCAAGTTTTCCGTCTCGGCGCTGCTTTTCGATTACGTGCTGACCGGCCCCATCAGCGCTGTTTCCGCCGGACAATATTTAGCGGGTTTCATCAAAGACATGGGCGTGTACATGCACCGCCCGCTTCATTTCTCCGACGACCATTTCGCCGCGGGCTTGGCCGTGATCGTCGTGCTCTATTTCTGGTGGAAGAACACCCAGGGCATGCACGAGTCCAGCCAGAAAGCCCTGCAGATCATGGCCATCACCACTGTGATGGTAGTGATCCTGATCATCTGGTGCACCATCACGGTTCTGCGTGCCCCGGTGCAACTGCCGCCCAACCCGCTGCACGCCGGCGTGGTGCCGCTGAACAAAGAATCGCTGGGCTGGTTGGATACAACCTGGTTCAGGCACTTGCCTCTCGGCATTCTCACCAGTCTCATCCTGTTCGTCGGCTTTGGACACTCCGTGCTTGCCATGTCTGGCGAAGAGACCCTGGCCCAGGTCAATCGCGAGATTGAACATCCGAAGTTGAAGAACCTGGAGAAGACCGGGCTGGTTATTTTTATCTACAGCCTGCTATTCACGTCTCTAGTCTCGTTCTTCGCCGTGATGATCATCCCTGACAAGGTCCGGCCCGATTACTTTGCCAACCTGATTGGCGGCATCGCTGTATACCTGGCCGGCCCCGAGAGCCTGAAACTGCTGTTCCACGGTTTCGTGGTGCTGGTGGGCGTGCTGATTTTAGCGGGAGCGCAGAATACTTCCATCGTCGGTGCGAACGGCGTGCTGAATCGCGTCGCCGAAGACGGAGTCCTCACCAGCTGGTTCCAGAAGCCTCACCACCGCTTTGGCACCAGCTACCGCATCATCAACCTGATCGTAGGACTGCAGATCCTCACCATCGTGCTTAGCCGCGGCAACGTTTATATGCTGGCCGCCCTCTACGCCTTCGGCGTGATCTGGAGCTTCGCCATGAAGTCCATCGCCGTGCTCGTGCTCCGCTTTACCGAGCCGGGAAACCGCGACTGGAAGGTCCCCGGCAATCTGCACTTCGGTAAGACCGAAGTTCCGGTGGGCTTGATTCTAATTTCCGCTGTGCTATTGATTACCGCTTTCGTGAATCTTTTCACCAAGTATCAAGCCACCATCGCCGGAGTAATCTTCAGCGCCGTCTTCTTCACCATCTTCACGCTCTCCGAGCACCACGTCGCCAGGGAACGCCACGGCAAGCCGGAACAGCTCGACCAGTTCCGCGTCTACGGCAACCAGGAACTGGGCAGCGGAGCTATGGGTGTGCGCGAGGGAAACATTCTGGTTGCGGTGCGCGATCCCCGCAACCTCTACTACCTCCGCCAGGTGCTTGCCCAGACCAACACGGCCAAGCAGGATGTAGTCGTGATGAGCGCGCGCCTCTACCATCGCGAGCCCAGCTTCGGCGGCAGTTCGGTTATGGAAGCCAGCCAGGTCTTCGACCACTACGAGCAGGAACTCTTCACCGCCGCCGTGGCCGTCGCCGAAAAAGAAGGCAAGCCGATTTCTCTATTGGTGGTCCCGGCAACCGACGTGTTCGATGCCATCATGGTGACCGCTCAGCGGCTGGATTCTGCGCGAGTAGTTTGCGGCCTCTCCAACAAGCTCACTGCCGACGAGCAAGCCAAGCTCACCGGCGACGCCTGGGAGCGCATGCCCGAGCCCCGTCCGCGCATCTGTCTGGAGGTCTGGGCTCCCGACGGAACCGCTCGCGAGTACACGATCGGCCCGCACACCCCGCGCCTGCGCCCGCAGGATGTCGAACTCATGCACAAGCTCTGGCTCAACATCACAACCGATCCCAAGTTCGCCGGAGCGCACCATTACCACATCGTCGCCCTGGCGCTCGAAGAACTACAGCGCGAATTGAGCACCGAACAGCGCACCCAGCTTCTACAAAAGCTGCTGGAAGAGATGAACCGCTCAAAAGAGGAGCCGAAAAACTAGATCAGCGAGCGAAGCCCTCAACGCAGTACCCAGTACCCTCTACCTGGTACCTGGAAACGGCATCGCTACTGGCTACTAGGTACTGGGTACTGGCTGCTCTACCGTCTCACCAGCCCCTCCAGCGATCCCCTCAACTCCCGATACTTGAACTGATACCCGCTCGCCAGAAGCTTGCCCGGTTCCACCTTCTGGCTCCCGAGCAGCAGTTCTTCGCCCATCTCCCCGAACGCCAGCTTAGCCACGAAAGCCGGCATCGGAAAAATCGCCGGACGCCTCAGCACGCCGGCCAGCGTCTTCGCAAATTCCGCGTTCCTCACCGGCCCAGGCGCGACCATGTTCACCGGTCCACGCATCCCATCGTTCTTTAAAATGTGACGGATCCCGCCCACCATGTCCTGCACATCAATCCAGCTCATCCACTGCCGCCCGTCGCCGGTCCGGCCGCCCAATCCCATCTTGAAGGGCAATAGCATCGCCCCCAGCGCGCCACCCTTGGAGCTGAGCACGATTCCCGTCCGCAGGTGCGCCGTGCGAATGCCGGCCTGCACCGCGGGCACCGCCGCTTCCTCCCACTCCCGGCAAACCTCCGCCAGAAATCCCTTTCCCGGCGCGGCTTCTTCCGACAACGCTTCGTCGCCACGGTTGCCGTAGTATCCAATCGCCGACCCGCAGACAAACACCTCAGGCTTCTGTCCGGCTCGCGCCAGAGCCGACGCCAGATTTGATGTCCCCAGGACACGGCTGTCTCGAATCTTCTGCTTCTTGCCCGCTGTCCATCGTCCGAAAATGCTTTCCCCCGCCAGATGAATGACCGCGTCAAATCCCGAGACCGCCTCAGGCGCAATCGGCGCTGCCGGGTCCCACAAGATCTGAGCGTCATCGGCAGATCTGCCCGCAGCCATCCCTCGCACCAGCCGTACCACCGACCATCCGTCCGCCCGAAGCGACGGCAGCAGCGCCGCCCCAATCGGCCCCGACACCCCGCTCACCAGAATTCTCGAATTCATAACCAACTGGACCCAACTCTACCAGCCGCCGGACCTCGCCAACAAACTGCAGACGCTTTTGAAACTTCGTAACGGGTGAAATGCGAGAAGGCTCTATTAAACTGTCCTCAGATGGGGTCGGACGGTGGCAACTCGATGAAGCAGTTGGTGTAATCTCAAAGAACGGATTCTCCAACGCGTGACCGTTTTCATGCATCCAACCGAAAACGGGTCTGGATGCGAGCGTGGGCAGAAAGCACCTTATTCATGGCCTTACAATTCAAGTCTGGACTCATTCTTCTTGCCTTCGCCTCTCTGGGTTGGACCTCGCTCTGCCTGGGACAGAGCCCGCCGGCGCCCACTCCCGATCCCGCGCTCGGAAACATCAACGGAACCGTCGTCGACCAGAGCGGAGCCGTCGTCGCCGGCGCCCAGGTCGTACTTACTACCACCGAAGCTCCATCTAAGAATCAACAAACAGTCACGGGTGACAACGGGGAATTTTCCTTTGCCAGCGTAACTCCCGGCGCTTTCCAGCTCACCATTACCTCGCCCGGCTTCGCCACGCAAACCTCTTCTGGAGCCCTGAGTCCAGGAGAAGTCCACCTTGTCCCGCAGATCGCCTTGACAGTAGCTTCCAACGTCACCGATGTGCAGGTCGCACTTTCGCCCGTCCAGGTGGCCGAAGCCCAGGTCAAGGATGAAGAGAAGCAGCGTGTGCTCGGCGTCATCCCGAATTTCTACGTCACCTACGACCCCCATCCACTCGCGCTCACGCCGAAGCAAAAGTTCGAGCTCGCCTGGAAGACAACAATCGATCCCGTTACGTTCGCCATCGTCGGAGGCATCGCAGGAGTTCAGCAGGCAGAAAACACCTTCAGCGGATACGGGCAAGGCGCGCAGGGTTATGCCAAGCGCTACGGCGCGTCCTATGCCGACGTCGCCATAGGCACGTTCATCGGCAGCGCCATCCTGCCGTCGGTCCTGAAACAAGACCCCCGCTATTTCTACAAGGGATCAGGCACCATACGATCGCGGGTTCTCTACGCCATCGCCAATTCAGTAATCTGCAAGGGCGACAACGGACACTGGCAGCCAAATTTCTCGAATATCCTCGGCAACCTCGCCGCCGGCGGCATTTCTAATCTCTACTATCCCGCCCAGAATCGCAACGGAGCAACATTAACCTTTGAAAACGCAGCCATCGGAGTCGGAGCCACAGCCGCCGCCAATCTGGTTGAAGAATTTCTCATGCGGAAGCTGACGCCGAATATCCCGAAACACGATCAGCCCACGCCCTAAGGTTGCATTGCAGATGCTCGTGTGGCGCGGACACTCCTGTCCGCGTCTCTCCACCAGCACGAAAGCCGCAAAGCCCCGAAGCCCCGGGCCCGTGTCCAATGTTGCTTGTCATCCTGAGGCCCGCGTCCTCTGCGGGCCGAAGGACCTATGCAACTTGCGGATAGCAACGATGGTGCACGCCTCGCCCACCATGTCGACAGCCAAGGGCCGCGAGTCGCGCTGCACTCGCGTCAGGGATGGCGCTAGAATCCGCCCAGCACCAATAAAAAGGCTGGAAGATAATCTGGCGCGCAAGGCACCAAACTCCAGCCCCGAAGGGGCGGCATATGACAGCCCCGGGCGTAAGCCCGGGGTAAGCGCTGTCCACGTAGCGAAGCGACGCGCGCACTCCGCTCCCTGCCTAAGCGGAACGTCCAGACCGCTCACATGCCCACAGCGGGCTCCTTGCTTTCGCCACCCGCCTGCCCGAACTCCACACCGCCCGCGCATCCCTTGCCGGAATTTCTCGCGCTCCTCGGGCGTCATGCGTCTCCCAGCGCTCGGACCATGCGCCCGCGAAAGCCCGAACCACGAAACCCGCGGCCCCCGATCCGCCCGAAAAGAATCCGGCACAGCGCCAGAATCCCAACCGCCTGCCAGAACGTAATCAGGTGCCATCCGAACAGCCCTGGCAGCAGCCAATTCCACAGACTGCATCACCAGTTCGCCGCCGATAAAAATAAATAACGCAATCCCCACAATTGCCGCCGGAACCACGAAATACCATCTTTTTCTCATATCCAGTTCCTCACGCTTTCATAAACTCGTCATAAACGCTTCGTAACTGCTCGCGCAGATGCAGCACCGCATAGCGTTTGCGCGCCAGCAGCGTATTGATGCTCACGCCGCTCTCAGCCGCCATCTCCTTAAAGCTGCGCCCCTCAATCTCATGCCCCACAAACACCTCCCGCTGCTCCTCGGGCAACTCGTCGAGCGCAAACTCGAGCTCGTCCAGCAGCACGCTGCGCGCGAACAGAGCGTCCGGCCCGGCATCGGGCGAAGGCAGTAAATCTTCCAATAGCAGCAGCTCTCCGTCGTCGCCTGCAACAGCCGCATCGCTAAAGCTTTCCGTCTTCTTCTTGCGGAAGAGATCGGTAATGCGGTTACGCGCCACGCGAAACAGCCAGCCCGTAACGTGCTCAATCGGCATCAGCAGACGATTCGCCTCGACCAGCTCGTAGAACACTTCCTGCAGAATGTCCTCCGCATCCCGCGGATCAGCCACCCGCCGGCGAATAAAGTTCCCCAGCCGGGACCGCTCCCGCTTGACAACTTCGGAGATCCGCCGGTCCTGTTCGAGGCTCATCCGCTCCAGGCTAGCCGCGTCCTTCATCTAGAAATGTAGACGAATGAAAGGGCGCAAATATTGTAGGGATTGTAGGGACGGTGTGGTGTGGAGCGAGCACCCCCGCCCGCTGCTTTTGACGGTGACCTTAAGGTTCAACGCTGCCTTCGCCTCAAAACCTTGTCATTCCGAAGCGCGCCGCAGGCGTGCGAGGAACCTGCTGTTCGCATGCAGCGCCACGAATCATGTGGAGACAGCCGTCTTCGGCTGTCCAAGGAGCGAAGCGACGCCCAGCGCCAATCACGGGTCGATACGCCTGTCCTTCATCAACTGGCAATAGCGCTCGCTATAAAGCTCCTTCACCTCAAAGACAGGCATAAGCGCATCCCACATTTCGTGTATGCGCTCGTTAATGCGCGCGCCATCGTCATCGAAGCGGAAGTGTGCCTGTAGCTCCGTAATGATGCAGAGCAACATGAGCGCGGCGCGGGCAATGTTTGCCGAGAACACCCTGAGATGGGCATCCTCAATCCTGGGCCTCTCTTCGTGCGGCATCGAATCGGCGATGTAGAACATCCCCGCTCTCATCAGTCCCTCAAAGCCTCCGTGAGCCATGGCTGAATATTCACGCCATCGCCCGTAGGTGAATGTTCTTAGGAAATCCTGATGAGGAGTGAACGTGCCGCCAGCCCTTTTGTCACTAACGTACTTCCCCAACGTTGGCCACGGATCCGAACTCAGAACATCGGCCATCGCGAGACCCACCGCGCGAATCTGAAAGTCCAGCCCATCGCGCCCGTTCCTGATCCATTCATCCCACTCGGGGCGACCGCCATATCTGGCTTCCTCTTCGTCGAAGGCTGCGAGGGCCTTCTTGTAACCGCTCCTCCGAAACCATGGGCCGTTCGCTCCGGGGTCCCGCAGGATCGCTGTGATGTTGTACAAACAGTCGATCATGTTGCGGATAAGGGGCAGAGTAACGACGCTGTAGGCAGTCCGCCAGAAAGGGTCTGTCTTACGACGTTCATCCGCGTTTAGATAGAAAAGCGCGTTGTACGTGTACATCGCTTGCCGGATAAGCACATGGAGATCGACGGACACAAAACTGGGCGCCGCAAGGAGCCGAGGGGCCTCGCGCTTTACCTTTTGGGCCAATACTTCCGCGAGCTTCACGAGTGGCTCTTGAAACGTCGAGGCGTCAAGGTTGTAGAAATCCTTTTCAGGCGCGGCCATCGGAGAGCAAATTGTATCCCGGGGAAAGAGGCGGCTTCATCCCCGATGCGCCAATTGGCACTCACCACCCCCGACTGCCAGCCTCGAGCGCCACTTTTCGTCGCTTTCCCTTCGCCCCACGTTTTCCCTCCCGATATATCGGCACCTGCGTAAACTCAACCACCCCAATCACCTGCAGCCAACGAGCTATAGCTTTAAGGTGGTTTTCCGAGATTTCCGAATTTTCCACAGTGTTCCGGGAAAACTGCTCTTATGTTCCGACCGGAACATTCACGCAATGTTCCGGCCGCGAAGGCATGCGAGCTATAATCCTACATGGCGAGCTTGCGCCAGCAGATCGCGACCACCGCTCTTACCCTCACCAAGTTCCGCGACCTGATGAAGCGGATCGAGGAGAACCGTCCCCAGGACGACCTCTCCATCGTCAAGAAAGCCTACGACTACTCCCTGAAGTATCACGAAGGCCAGATGCGAGCCTCGGGCGAGCCCTACCTGGTGCACCCGTTAGAAGTGGCGTTGGTACTGGCCGAAATGAAGATGGACCCAGTCGCCATCGCCGCCGGCCTGCTCCACGACTCAGTCGAAGACACCTCGGTCACCATCGTCGACATCCGCAAAGAATTTGGCGAACAGGTCGCCCACATCGTCGAAGGCGTAACCAAGATCAGCAAAATAGATTTCGCCACGCGCGAAGAAGCGCAAGCTGAAAACCTGCGCAAGATGATGCTCGCCATGGTCGACGACATCCGCGTGGTGCTCATCAAGCTCGCCGACCGCCTGCACAACATGCGCACCCTCGAACACCTCGAGCCCGAGCGCCAGCACAAGATCGCGCAAGAGACGCTCGAGATCTACGCCCCCATCGCCCACCGCCTTGGCATGGGAAAAATTCGCGGCGAACTGGAAGACCTCGGCTTCCTCTTCCTCGACCCGGCAGGCTACGAGCAAGTAGAAAAAGCCGTCAACGCGCGCCGCAAGCAGGGCGAAGCATTTCTCGCCAAGATGCAGGGGATCATCAACGACAAGCTGAAAGAAGCAGGCATCCAGGCCAAGGTGGAGAGCCGCATCAAGCGCCTGTTCTCGATCCACAAGAAGCTGCAGCGCCAGCGCATTTCGGTCGACCAGGTCTACGACCTGTTTGCCATGCGCATCATCACGCGCTCGCTACAAGATTGTTACGCAGTGCTCGGCATCATTCACAACATTTGGCGGCCAGTGCCGGGACGCATCAAGGATTTCATCGCCATGCCCCGGCCGAATTTTTATCAGTCGCTGCACACCTCAGTCATCACAGAAGATGGAACGCCATTCGAAATCCAGATTCGCACCGAAGAGATGCACAAGATGGCGGAGGAAGGCATCGCGGCGCACTGGAAATATAAAGACGGCCCAGTCTCGGCGCAGGATGAGCAGCGGCTGGCGTGGTTGCGGCAGGTGGTCGAGTGGCAGCGCGACGTCAGCGACCCCAATGAATTTCTTACCGCGCTGAAAGTCGATCTGTATCCCGAAGAGGTTTACACCTTCACGCCCAAAGGCAAGGTCGTTGTGCTGCCGCGCGAGGCTACGCCGATTGATTTTGCCTACACCATCCACACTGAAGTTGGACACACTTGTGTGGGCGCCAAGGTGAACGGACGCATGGTGCCGCTGCGCCACAAGCTGCATTCCGGTGACATTGTTGAGATCCTTACGCAGGCCGGGCACAAGCCTAGCCGCGACTGGCTGGGACTGGTCAAGTCTTCGCGCTCGCGCAACAAGATCAAGCACTGGCTCAACGTGCATCAGCGCGAACGCTCGATTGAAATTGGGCGCAAGCTGATTGAAAAAGAGGCGCGCAAGTATCGCATCGCTCTTAAGGAAATTAAAGACGAAGCGCTGCTGAAAGTTGCGGGCGGGTATGGGCTGGGCAAAGTTGACGACCTCATGTCCGGTATTGGGTATGGAAAGTATTCCGCGCGGCAGGTGCTGGCGCGGCTGCTGCCGGCGGGGGCGACGCCTTCGATGGCGGGCGACATTGAGGCTGAGGGACTCTCGAACCAGCCGGGCGCGATTGCGAGCGTGGTGCGGCGGGTGTTTGGCGACCACAACGCCATCATGGTCAAGGGCCAGGGCGACATGCTGGTCTACCGCGCGCGCTGTTGCAATCCCATACGCGGAGAGAGCATTGTGGGCTACATCACGCGCGGCAAGGGCGTGGCGGTGCACGCGGTGAACTGCCCCAACGTGACCAACCTGATGTATGAGCCGGAACGGCGCATCGATGTGGAGTGGGCGCGGGATGAGACGACGCCTACGGCTTATCCGGTGAAGCTTACGGTTTATTGTGATGACCGGTTTGGTATGCTCAAAAGCATTACTAGCGTTATTGGAGATGCTCAGAGTAATATACGAAACATTGGGGCGCGTACCGAGAACAGCCAGGCCAGCGTGGAGATCGTGCTTGATATCTCCGATCTCAAGCATCTGGAGCAGATTATGGCTGGGTTGAGGAAGATTCCCGGGGTGCATGAGGTGCAGAGGCTGCAAAAGATCTAAACCAAGCCCTTAGGGGTTACAATGTTTACCGTTTTCGAAGCCGAGAAAGAAAATCTCGGATCAGATGAAGGGGGGCAAGCATGCACCGGCGCGAATTCCTGAAGCTCGGAGCCGTAGCAAGCGGATCGTTCCTAGTGGGCGGCACGGGCCGCTTCGGAAGTTTCCTCGATGCTCCCATGGAAATCCCCACGACTGACCGACTCGTTGTCACCAACCTGGTGGACAACATTTACGACGTGTTCGCCAAGGGCGGGAAAATCGGCAATCTCACGATCACTCGGAATACTTTGCCCCATCCATACGGCTCAGAAGTCTCGTTGTTGTCGGAACATGGGCTGGCCTTTCACTTGGATTCCTTCCGAGGCGCAGAGGAAAAACAGATCCTGCTGGACTTCGCGCTCACGCCCCACACCCTCACAAACAACTTCAAAGGCCTGAAAGTCGATCCCGCCACGGCCGATGCCCTCATCATCAGCCACGGGCACGAGGATCATTACGGTGGCCTGCCCGACTTGGCACGGGCCCTCCAGGGACAAGCCAAACCAGGGCTCACTATCTACGCCGGAGGGCACGATACGTTCTGCCATCGCTGGGTGGTGCAACCCGACGGCAATAAACTCGACTACGGTGAGCTCAAGCGCGATCAGCTCGAGGCGCGGGGGTTGAAGGTCGTGATCGCGGAGGAACCCACGGTAGTGGCAGGCCACGCCTTCACCTCAGGCCACATCGCCCGTATCACGGATTTCGAGATGTCGCCTCCGGCAGCTCGCCTCGAGGCCGGCGCGCCCGGCTCCGCCTGCGACGCGACCTTCCACTTCCCTCCGGGCACAGTCAAGATGGAAGCCAAGCCGGGCGACTTGGTGAAAGACATCTTCTGGGGCGAGCACGCCACCGCTTACAACGTGAAAGACCGGGGACTCGTCGTAATCTCATCGTGCGGCCACGCCGGCATCATCAACTCCGTCCGCCAGGTCCAGAAATCTACCGGGATCGAGAAGGTCCACGCCGTTGTCGGCGGGTGGCACCTCGCCCCCTATCCTGATGAACTCATCGCCAAGACCGTGGCAGCGATGAAGGAGATCAACCCGGACTACTTGATTCCCATGCACTGCACGGGCTTCCGCACCATAATGGCAATCCAGCACGAGATGCCCGAGAAGCTAATCATGCCTTCCACAGGCACGCGCGTTGTCTTCGGCGCCTAGCCCGGAACCATCTGCTGGAGCCAGTCGAGAATGTCGCGAGCATGGGCGAGGCAGCTCGACTTCTGGGGAATCGGCGAAGAACTCGTCTTGGGGATTGAGCGGATGAACCCTAGCCACTGCTTTTCAGCCGCCGATGCTCCTCAGGGGCTGAAGCCCGTGTTTGTTGCCTCTCGCGGCACGGCTGAAGCCGTGCCCTTCCCGATCCGGCTAGTCCCTTCTCGATCCAACTCGTGCGACCGGCTCGGCTGACCACTGGCCACTGGCCACTGCCCACTGCCCACTGGCCACTGCCCACTGCCCACTGCCTTTCAGCCTCTGAGGGCGGCGCTTTCTTCGCGGAGATAGTCTTCGAGGCGGGCGGCTAGCCAGGAGACCAGCTGTTCTTTGATGGAGGCGGGGACCTGAACGAATTCCAATCCGGCTGCGCCTGTTGGCTTGCACCAGCAGACCTCGGCGGTTATTTTGGCGTCGGCCTGGGTATGGGGGAGCACGAGACGCATGTTTATTCTGTCGCCTACCTGCAGGCCGGGGGCGTTGGTGAGAGCGATGCCGACTTCGCTGATGTTGGCGGAGGTGGCCATAAACTCAGGCTTGGCGCCGTGCGAGACGTAGACAGGAACCCGCACCGGGCAGCGAAAGGAACGCCGTTTTTCGTTCACCATGAGGGGATAGGAGACACGGAGAGTGCGCAACAGGACGGTCGGCGACAGCGGCTTGACCAGTACGAAGCTGGCGCCGGCGCGGAATGCGCTGGGCATTTCTTCGTTGCAATTCAAGACGGCGATCACGACGGAGGCCCGGTGAGACGTCATTTGGCGTAGCTTCTTGAGCAAGTCGAGGGCTTGGGCCCGGTCCTTGAAATCGACTACCAGGGCTTCGAATTTGGAATGGCACAGTTTGTAGGCCGCCGAGGTGAAGTCGGAGCAGAGGTCGACGTGCATCGACATCTTTCCCATGGATTCGCAAAGAGTGTCGATGATCTGAATGTCGCTGCTTACCAGCAGAACCCGGACCCCGATGGTGGGGGGTGGACCTTTTGTTGATACGGTTGGTTTCGGTTCGGCGAGGGTCTCGCTCATACGGCGTCTTTCATGCGGCGTCTTTCATACGGCATCTTTCATACGACCAGGGCCTCGGGAATTTCCATCTCCCCATGCTCGAAGGCGTGGACGAATGCGTCGACTACGGCGGGATCGAAGTTTGTTCCGGCGCTGGAGACGATGATTTGCCGGGCTTCGAATGGGGTGACGGCGCGGCGATAGGGGCGATCGCTGGTGAGCGTGTCAAAGGCATCGGCGACGGCCAGGACTCTGGCTTCAATGGGAATCTCGTCGCCTTTGGAAGGACCGTAGCCCGAACCGTCGAACTTGTCGTGGTGGGCGAGAATGATGGGAAGCACGCGGCGCAACGATCCGCCGACTGGTTCGAGCAAGGCGACTCCCTTCTCGACATGCCTGCGCATTTCCGCCATCTCTTCCGGGGTGAGGCTGGCCGCCTTGTGCAGGAGATCGCGGCTGGTTTCGAGCTTGCCTACGTCGTGGAGCAGGGCGGCGGCCCGGACGTCGTCGATACGATCCTGGGGAAAGCCCAGGCGCGCGGCGATCGATGAGGCATACAGCGCGACCCGGTAAGAGTGATTGTGAGTGTATTTGTCGTTCGAGATGAACTGCTGCAGAATTGTCAAAAGGCCGAAGTAAGTTTGGCGGAGTTCACCCAGATGGCGTTCTGTCCGGTCATAGAGGGTTCCCATGGCGTAGGCCGTGATCAGGAGCAGGCATGCCCAGGTGACGAGTTCGGACCACTCATCGAAATTGAGCGCCTGCCGAGCGGGGCCGGTAAAGAGACCGGTATTTCTCCAAAGAAGGATCAGCACCATGAAGATGCTGGCGCTGGCGGTGAGTACAGCGTGCCTGCGGCCATAGACGTAGGCCGAGAAGATTGTGGGCAGAGTGTACAGGCCCAGAATCATGCGGTGGGAAGCGACCAGCCAGTTGAACAAGCCGGCGATGACAAAGAGAGAAAGCACCAGCCATAGTTCCTGGTTGATGGTGGCCAGGCCGGTCTGGAACCCGGACTTGGAGTCCGAAGCATTGCCGGCAAGGCTTCCCCGGCCGCCCAGGACGCGTTCGTTGATCAGTGTCGACTTCATGCCCATACCGTCTTCCATTGCTTAAACCTCGCAAGCGGGCTGGGTGCCTCGCGAAACAGGAGACCCCTAGTCTCTCTATCGGCTGATTGCGGGGGAACTTTAAGAGCTGGGGCCAGGGGTCAGAGGTCAGGGCCTGTGGGGGACAATTAGTCTTTGGACCTCCGTGAGTTGTGGATGGGACGGATGGTGCCGTCCCTACGGGACTCTGTTCCAGTTTCACGGGTTTACCCCGCACTTACGTGCGGGACTAGTGAATTTCGTCGCTGGCGCGACTTGTTTCGTCTTGGTTTGACTTCATCTGAGTGCTTCTGCGTTAATTGACGGCGGAGGGTTCATGCGCGAAGTTGTTTCTACCAAAGACGCTCCTCAGGCGATTGGGCCTTACTCGCAAGCGATCAAGGCCAACGGATTTGTGTTTACGTCGGGGCAGATTGCGATTGATCCGGCCACGCAGCAAGTTGTCGCGGGAGATGTGGCGGCGCAGACGGATCGCGTGCTGCGCAATCTGTCGGAGATTCTGGAGGCTGCGGGAAGCGGGCTGGGGAAGGTTGTGCGATCTACTGTTTTTCTCAAGAACATGGATGACTTTGCGGCGATGAACAAGGTTTACGGGCAGTATTTCAGCTCGGATGCGCCGGCTCGCTCTACCGTGGAAGTGGCGCGGCTGCCTAAGGATGTGCTGGTGGAGATTGACGTGATTGCGCTGGCATAGGAAGAAAAACCTTAAACACAGGGGCACAGAGGATCAGGGGGTAGACCAGACTGGGTCGATCAGGCAACCTGGGTGTATCTTTGTGCCGTCTGTCTTAAGGGGTTATTGAGGAGAGATAAGAATGATTAAGTATGTTGCGGGAGTTGCCGTCGTGCTCGGGCTGACGGCAGTGTTCGTGCTCGCGCAGAGCGCGGCCCGGAAGCCCAATACTAGCGCGCCCACCAAGGTCACGGGCGACGGCGTGAAGACCGACTCGGGGCTGGTCTATTGGGACATTCGGGTAGGAAACGGCGACGTGGCGAAAGAAGGCAGCCATGTGCGGGTGCACTATACGGGCTGGCTTACTACCGGCAAGAAATTCGACAGCTCGGTGGATGCGGGGAAGCCTTTCGATTTCACCATTGGCAACGGCGAGGTCATCAAGGGATGGGAAGAAGGAGTTGCCGGAATGAAGGTGGGGGGCAAGCGGCAGCTGCGCATTCCTCCGGCGCTTGGCTACGGGGCAGAGGGTTATCCGGGGGTGATTCCGGCCAACGCTACGCTGATCTTTGATGTGCAGTTGCTGGGCGTGCAGTAAAGACATTTACCGCGGAGCACGCTGAGGGCGCCGAGAAATTCTTAGCCAGAATTTTTGAACCCCCGAATCTTTTCAGCGGGCTCGGCCCTGGGCGGTGAACTGCTTACGCCTTGACGACTTTGCCGCTGCGCAGGCACGAGGTGCAGACGCGGATACGTTTGGTGGCAGCGCCTACGCGGGCGTGCACCGGACGCAGATTCACGTTCCAGCGCCGCTTCGTGACGTTGTGGGCGTGGCTGATGCGGTTTCCGAATTGCGGCTTCTTGCCGCAGATATCACATTGTTGTGCCATGACTGCTGTAGATCCTTTCAGAGGGCTTGACGGAAACTTCTATTCTACCGGATTCAGGGCGTTCGGGACAATTCCGCGGCTTTGTCCTATGCGATACTGAACTCATGCAGTCCCCGCTTCAGGCGCCGAGCGCGGCTACCGACCCCAAGTCGGTCAAGGTGAACCTCACTACCGGCACGGGTGTGGACATCGAGTGGGCCGACGGCCATGTTTCGCACTACGGGTTCGTATATCTCCGCGATGCGTGCCCTTGCGCCATGTGCAACGAAGAGCGTGAAAAGGCTCGGCGAAAGCCGGGCGAGCCTGCGAAACTGGCGCCAGGCGCGCTGCCTATGTTTAAACCGGCTGCCAGGCCGGTTTCCGCCGAAGCCATGGGGAAATACGCGATCCGGTTCAAGTGGAACGATGATCACGACCTCGGGATTTATTCGTGGAGGCTTCTGCGCGAGGTTTGTCCGTGTGAGGAGTGCAAGGCGGCGCGGGCGGGAACTGAGTAAGGACCGGGCGCGCTTCCATGCAAGAAGGCAAATTCAGCAGAACGGCGCGGCGGGTGGCGATTCGCCGGGCAGCGCATCAGTTGCTGGACCATCCCAGGGTTCTGGACGATCCTTTGGCGCTGCGGATTATTGGGTCGGAAGCGGCCGAAGAGCTGCGATCGAATCCTAAGGAGCACCATGCTTTTTCGCGGGCGTTTCGGGCGTTCATGGCGGCGCGCAGCCGCTATGCCGAGGACGAAGTGGCTTGCGCCGTGGCGCGCGGCGTGAGGCAATACGTGGTACTCGGCGCTGGACTTGATACGTTTGCCTACCGCAATCCGCATGCGGGGCTGAGGGTGTTTGAGGTGGATCATCCGGCGACACAGGCCTGGAAGCGCGAGCAGTTGGACGCGGCGGGCATTGCAATTCCGTCAGCTTTGACCTTCGTGCCTGTTGACTTCGAACGGCAGACTCTGGCGGACGGGTTTGGGCAGTCTGGATTTGATTTGGGTGCGGCGGCGTTCTTCTCGTGGCTGGGTGTGACTCCTTATCTGACTCGCGACGCCTGTATGTCGACTTTGGGTTGGGTTGCGAAGATGCCTGCGGGCAGCGGAGTGGTATTTGATTTTGCCGTGGATCCGGCGCTGCTGAATCCGGGGCAGAGACAGGCGCTGGATGCGTTGTCTCAGCGCGTGGCCAAGTATGGAGAGCCCTTTCAGCTGTTCTTTGATCCCGGGAAATTGCAGGACGAGCTGAAGGGGATGGGATTTCAGCGCACCGAATTTCTGCAGGGCGAGGAACTTAACGCACGGTATTTCAAGGATCGAGACGACGGCCTGCTGGTGCGTGGAGGGTTGGGACATTTGATGGGAGCGTGGGTGTAGGGCTTGAAGTGACCGACCGCGGACTCAAGCCTCCTGCTACAATCGCGTCCGCAATGAAAACCTCACCGCTGGTTGTGCTTTTCTGTTCCGTCAGCGTTCTTGCCCAGACGGGTAAGAGCAACCCGGTCCCAATGGCGATTCCGGGCGTCAAGGGAGTTTTGGAACTCGACGTAGGACCCACGATTCCTGAAACTCGCGTGAGGCCTGACGGTAAGGAAGTGCAGTTGCGCGCGTTCGGCAGGCCGGACGGACTTGAGATCACTGCCTTCCTGCAGAGGGTTACGTTTCCCGCCAGCGCGGAAAGGTGCCGGGACGCATGGTGGCCCGACACCAAGAAAGGCCCATTTCAACGTGACAACCTTCAGGAAACGGTCGTTAAGGACGGAATCGCCAGAGTCGAATTCATCGTGCCGGAATTCCAGGGCGTGAAAGTGCAGCAGAAGAACATACACGCCTACGTTGGCGACGGCGATCTTTGCGCCGAGATTCACCTCTCCAAGGTTGCTTTCAAGCCTCAGGATCAGAAACTCTTCGAGGACCTGTTGGCAAGCGTGAAGCTCTTGCCAGACACGCTGCCTTCGGCGGCTCAGCCTCAGAACCCAGCCCAGCCTCAGGAGCATGACAGCTCCTTCTATTTCGGCGAAGGCAGCAAGTTCTATCTGCAACAGAATTACCCGGAGGCAGCGAACTCTTATGGGAAAGCTTTGGATCTGGAGAAGCGAAAACGCACTCTGTCTAAGGATTATTTCCGCGTGCTCGTGGACAATCTTGGGATGTCCTTCGGAATCAGCGGGAACCTGCCGCAAGCGAAGGCCACGTTCGAGTACGGGCTAACTCAGGATCCGGAGTATCCGATGTTTTTCTACAATCTCGCGTGCACCTACGGCGAGATGGACAAAGTGGATGACGCGCTCGCCCAGCTTCGCCTCGCCTATAAGTACAAGGCCAACATGATCGCAGGAGAAACGCTGCCCGATCCGCTGAAGGACGATTCTTTCAGGCATTTTGTCGGCAACGAAGAGTTCGTCAAAGCTGTCCATGAGATGCAGGAATAGTCTGCAGGCCATCGCCTAGCGGCGTCATTTCCGATACAATCCCTTGTCTTGCCAACGTTATTTTGCCAAGGAAGCCTCATGCCTGCTCGGAAGTGTACTGTCATCCTCTCAATTCTTGCGGCTGTCACCATGCTGGGCGTGACCTACCCGGCTCGGGCGGCGGCTACGGTTTTCTCCGTCTCGTTTCCCAAGAGCCGGAGTGACAAACCTCTCGACGGCCGCATCCTCCTGATTCTTTCCACCGATGCTTCCGACGAACCGCGCATGCAGATCAACGACACGCCGAAGACTCAGATCATCTTCGGCGTCGACGTCGACGGCATGCAACCTGGGCAGGCTCGCGTCGTCGATGCGTCCGCGGCCGGCTATCCCATCAAGAGTCTTCGGGACGTTCCGCCGGGCGAATACTATGTGCAGGCCGTATTGCACCGCTACGAAACTTTTCACCGCTCCGACGGGCACACGGTGAAGCTGCCGATGGATCGGGGTGAAGGTCAGCATTGGAATATCGCTCCGGGGAATCTCTATTCCACTCCCCGGAAGGTTACGGTTAGCGGAAGCTCTGGAACCATCGCGGTCGTGCTCGACCAGGAAATTCCGCCGATCACGCCTCCGCAGGACACGAAATATATTCGGCATCTCAAGATTCAGAGCGAGCTGCTCACTCGATTCTGGGGACGGCCCATGTATTTGAGCGCGAATGTGCTGGTGCCGGAGGGATTCGACACACATCCCGAGGTTCACTACCCAGTAATTATTTCCGAAGATCACTTCAATGCGGACTTTGCCGGCTTTCGCACCGAGCCGCCTGATCCGAATTTGAAGCCGGACTACAGTGAGCGCTTTCACATTTCCGGCTACAACCGAATCCAGCAGCAGGAAGCCTACAAGTTTTATCAGCAGTGGAGTGGTCCCGGATTTCCGCGGGTGCTCATCGCAGAAATCAACCACGCGAATCCGTATTACGACGATTCCTATGCCGTGAACTCCGCCAACCTCGGACCTTACGGCGACGCCATCGAGACCGAGTTGATTCCCGCGATAGAGAAACAGTTCCGCGGCATTGGGCAGGGCTGGGCGCGCTTTGCCTATGGCGGTTCGACGGGCGGCTGGGAGTCGATGGCCGTGCAGATGTTTTATCCCGACCACTACAACGGAGCTTTCATCGCATGTCCTGATCCGGTTGACTTCCGGTCGTTTATTACCGCAAATCTTTACCAGGATAAAAATGCTTTTTACATGCAGGGCGCGCACGCGGATATTCCGCAGCCCGGCATGCGCGATTATCTCGGGCGCACGCTGATCACCATGCAGGGCGTAAATCAGTACGAACTGGCGCTGGGATCGCGGGGCCGTTCGGGAGAGCAATTCGATATCTGGCAGGCGGTTTATAGTCCAGTCGGGAAAGACGGATACCCGCAACCGATTTTCGACAAAGAAACTGGAGTGATTGATCCCGCCGTTGCCGCCTATTGGAAGGAGCATTACGATCTGAGCGCGATCCTGCAGCGTGACTGGGCCACGCTGGGCCCGAAGCTCGAGGGGAAGCTCAATGTTTATGTGGGCAGCGCCGATACTTACTTTCTTACTGACGCGGTCTACTATCTCGAGGATTTTCTGAAGACCACGACGAACCCTCCGTATGGAGGAGAAGTGAAGTACGGCGACCGTGCGGAGCATTGTTGGAACGGCGATCCCACCCTTCCCAACTATCTTTCGCGGCTGCACTACCACACGATGTACTTGCCAAAAATTCTCGAACGCATGGAGAAAACTGCGCCGCCGGGGGCTGATTTGAAGTCCTGGCGGTATTAGGGCGCGGGAACGCGCATTGGATTAGGGCTTGGGTGTGGGCGGGAAACGGTAAGCTCTCGGTCCCGAAAAACGAAGGCCCCGATTGCTCGGGGCCGATGAAATCTGGGCACTTACAGCACCCTGCGACAGCTTCAGTATAGGTCACCTAATTCTGCAGTCAAGTTACTTTTGTAGGGATGCTATCCTGCTTTTGCTCCCCACAGAACCCGCGCCCCGAAAACCGGAGCGTGGACCCGACGGGATTCGAACCCGCATCTGCTACCGTCGCAGGGTGCTGTGTTGCCGTTACACCACGGGCCCTGCAGAGAGTGTATTCGCGATACGGAAGGAACCATCCGATTTCCCCTCGAAATCTGCATTATGGTGTTCCGAAAAAGGAACCGCAAATCCTGATCCTGTAAAATCTAATCATCAGCTCCGGAGCCACTTCCGCATTGTCTTTTCTTGATCAACTGAACCCGCAGCAGCGCGAGGCCGTCGAAACTACCGAGGGGCCGGTGCTTATTCTGGCTGGCGCGGGCAGCGGGAAGACGCGCGTCATCACTTACCGCATCGCCTACCTGATCGAGCACATGGGAGTGATGCCGGAATCCATTCTGGCGATGACGTTCACCAACAAGGCCGCCGCCGAGATGGGCGAGCGCGTTGAGAAGCTGGTTGGCGGGCTCAGCATCGCCAAACCGGTGATCTCGACCTTCCATTCATTCTGCGTGCGCGCTCTTCGCCGCGACATTGAGGCTTTACAGATTCCTTCGGCCACGCCCGGGCAGCCTGGGCTTCCTGAGAAGATTGGGCATACGAAGAAGTTTGTCATTTACGACGAGAGCGATCAGCAAGCGGTGGTCAAGTCGGTGATGAAGCGGCTTGGGCTTGATGACAAGCAGCTCACGCCGCGCACTGTGCTCTCGCGTATTTCGTGGGCGAAGAATCATATGCTCGACCCACAGGAGCTCTACCTGCAGTCGGCTGATCCGAAGACGGAGAAGATTGCGCATCTGTTCGAGGAGTACCGCAAGGAGCTGCGCAAGGCCAACGCCCTCGACTTCGATGATCTGTTGCTTGAGGCGACGCGGCTGCTGAAGACCGCCGCGCCCGTGCGCGAGTATTACAACCGGCGCTTTCAATATTTGCTGATCGATGAATATCAGGATACGAACCGGCCGCAGTACGAACTGATGCGCATGCTCGCCGGGTCGCGGCATAACGTTTGCGCTGTCGGCGATGAGGATCAGTCGATTTATTCCTGGCGCGGCGCCGACATCCGGAACATTCTCGAATTCGAAAAAGATTTTCCCGAGGCGAAGATTATTCGTCTCGAACAGAATTACCGGTCCACGCAGAACATTCTTGAGGCGGCGTCGTCGGTGGTTGCGAACAATATCCGCCGGAAGGGCAAAAATCTTTGGACTTCGCGGCAGGGCGGGACGAAGATCGGCTACTACGAGGCTCCGGACGGCGAAAACGAAGCGCTCTTCGCCGCGGACCACGTTGCGAAATATCTGCGCGAGGCGGGTCGAGCTGAAAATTCGGGTGGGGAGACTCCGCGGGCTGCCGTGCTCTACCGCACGAATTCTCAGTCGCGGCTGTTTGAAGAGGCGATGCGGCGCTATGGGTTGAAATACAAAGTGGTCGGCGGATTCTCGTTCTACGAGCGCGCCGAGATCAAAGACCTGATTTCGTATCTGAAGGTTATCCAGAATCCGGATGACTCGATCTCGCTGCTGCGCGTGATCAATACGCCTACTCGGGGCATCGGCAAAGGGACCATCGAGACGCTCGAAAGGCTCGCGCTCGAGACCGGGCTGTCGCTCTGGGGCGCGGTCGGGGAGGCTATCAGCCGACAACTCCTCCCACCCCGTGCACTGGCTGCGCTGAAGAGCTTTCAGCAGTTGATTCTGGATGCGCAAGCGATTTCGGCGGGAACGTTTGTTGAGCAGTTGGAAGACGGTGTCCGAAGCGAAAGCGACTCGCAACTGTCAGAAGCGCGACAGACTTTGCAAGCCGCCGCAGACGATTCTCTCGAAGACGACGCAGCCGCCTTTGATCCTGGCGAATTCGAGAACACAGCATTCGACTTCGGTGGCGCTTATGCGGGATGCGAGAACGCCGCTGACAGTAGCGCTGGCGTCCCGCCGGCAGTTTTACCAGAAGAAGAGTCGGCATCTCGCCCCGCCGCAGGCCAGCAAGATGCTGGCGCTACAAGTTCCACTGCCGACCTGCTCAAGTTCCTCATCGATCGTACCGGCTACATCAAGCTGCTCGAAGAGGAGGACACGCCGGAAGCGTTCTCTCGTATCGAAAACCTGCGCGAGCTGGTCAACGCTGCCATGGATTCGCGCGACCGCGGCGAAACGCTTGACCAGTTTCTCGATCACGCGGCTCTGATCAGCGATGCCGACGACTACGACGAGCGTTCGCAGATCACGCTGATGAGCCTGCACGCCGCCAAGGGACTGGAGTTTCCGCTGGTCTTTCTCAGCGGCCTCGAAGAGGGATTGTTCCCGCACTCGCGCACTATGCTGCAGCCGGACGATGTCGAAGAGGAACGGCGTCTGTGCTATGTGGGCATGACCCGCGCCATGGATCAACTGATTCTCACCCGCGCAGTATACCGGCGGAGATATGGCACCGATTTGCCCGAAGCCAGCGTGCCTTCGAGATTTCTGGAAGAAGTTCCGATCCAGTTGGTTGAAGAATTGGGAGGACGCCGACCCGCTCGTGTGGGGACGGGCACTCCCGCCCGCTCAGCAGTGCGCAGCCCCGCGACCTACGATGGAGACGGGCACTATTCCTACGAAGATGAAGATCAGAGTGCAAGCTGGAAAGGCAAGAGCGGTGGCGTACCGGCGAGCCGGCAAAAGCCTACTGCTCCGGGCAAGCCCTACAACTCGATCGAGAATATTGCCGAGTTCTTTGCCTCGCGCGGAAAGAAATTCAGCGTCCCCAAGACGCCGGTCCCAGAGCCCACCGGCAAGCGGGGATTCCGTCCCGGGCAAAAGGTGCGGCATCCCAAGTATGGCGAGGGGACGGTCTATCAGCGAGAAGGAGAAGGCGAAGAAGCCAAGATTACGGTACAATTCCCTCGCTTCGGATTGAAGAAGCTGGTGGAGAAGTACGCACAGCTGGAGCGCGCTTGAGAGCGATCGAGAGCGATTTGGTAATTTTGTAATCGGGGAATTTGGTAACGTTACGGTGAGGTTGCCTTAAATTACAAAATTACCCAATTACCAAATTACAAATTAAAGATTCAAGAAGGCAATCATGGCAAACACAGCAACCCTGACCAAAGAAGAACGCAAGAAGGCGAAGCGCGCCTCGCGCAAGAAGAGCAAAGCGGAAAAGCCGAAGAAGCCGCGTGATTACGCGCGTGGATCGAAGAAACGCAAGGTGAAGAAGTTGGCTCGCGGCCAGTCGAAGCGGTAGGCGTCGCGCTCGGAATTACGGGCATGGGCGGTCGCCCATGCCCGACTCCCGCTGTGAGGAGAGAACCACCTCTTGTCACCATCATCTTCGGAACCCACCGCTACTGAGCGCACGTCTGACAACCAGCTCTTGTGCTGCAAGTCGATCGACAAGCTGATCGCGGAATCCGAGGCTCCAGGGCAACGGCTGCAAAAAACGCTCGGGCCCTGGTCGCTGACTGCGCTGGGCATCGGTGCGATCATCGGCTCGGGAATTTTCATCCTTACGGGCACTGCGGCTGCAGGCGAATATTTCCAGGCCCCATCCATTCTGCATGCGCAGGCGCTCGACGTAATCATCAATCTAGTACGCACCGGCAGCACGGCCGGAGCGCTGATGCACGGGCGCCCGCCGGCCGGGCCATCGATTGCGATTTCGTTTTTTCTGGTCGCGATCGCCTGCAGTTTTGCCGGATTGTGCTATGCAGAACTGGCGTCGATGATTCCCATCGCCGGGAGCGCTTACACATACTCCTATGCCACGCTCGGCGAGATTTTTGCCTGGATCATCGGATGGGACCTCATCCTCGAATACGTTGTGTCGAACGTCGCCGTCGCGGTTGGCTTTGCCGGCTATACGAAAGCGCAGCTGGCGGTATTCGGCCTCAACTTGCCGGAAAAACTTGCCAGCCCGGTCTGGGCGGGCGGCCAGTGGACGGGCGCCTATTTCAATCTCCCCGGCTTTCTCATCGTTTTCATTCTCACGTTGCTGCTGGTGCGCGGAGTGAAAGAGTCGGCGGAGACCAATAACATCATGGTCGCGGTGAAAATCGGCGCCATCCTGACCTTTCTGGTAGTGGGTGGAATGCTGGTGAAGCCCGCGAACTGGCATCCCTTCGCGCCTTCTGGCTTCGCCGGAATCGTTACCGGGGGAGCCATCGTCTTCTTTACCTACATCGGATTCGATTCGGTCTCGACCGCGGCCGAGGAATCGCGCAATCCGCAAAAAGATTTGCCCTTCGGCATCATTATGTCGCTGGTGGTCTGCACGCTGCTCTATGTCGGCGTGGCCGTCGTTCTACTGGGCATGATGAAGTACACCACCTTCGTATCCGGTGCCGCCGCCGAGGCGCCCGTGGCCTATGCAATGAAGTATCTGGGTGTGCACCCGCTGTTCCGCTCGGTCATCGTGATCGGAGCGCTGACGGGCATGATCTCTTCTTTACTGGTGTTTCAGTACGGGCAGGCGCGCATCTGGTACGCCATGTCGCGCGACGGTTTGCTGCCGAAGCTGTTCTCAGCGGTACACCCAAGATTTAAGACGCCGTATATTTCCACCTGGATCGCCTGTTTCGCCGTGGGAATTCCGGCGGGCCTCGTGGACATTGGAGATGCCGCCGACCTCGCCAACATCGGGACACTGTTTGCCTTTGTTCTGGTGTCGCTGGGAGTGATCATCCTGCGCCGCCGGCAGCCCGATCGCAAGCGCGCGTTCCGAGTGCCGTTTGTGCCGTGGTTCCCGCTGATTTCGATTGTTCTCTGCGGCGGCCTGATGTTCGGACTCACCGTGATCACCTGGCTGCGTTTCGTGATCTGGCTTGGCCTCGGGCTGCTGATCTACTGCTTCTATAGCCGGCATCGGAGCGAGTTCGCGAAGAAGTAGCGGATTTTCCTGGCCTCGCAAATATCTAAACAAGACTCTACAATTAAGGAGTGACTTCCTCCGCACTCGATCGGCCGCCGAATAGTTTTCTCCGACTTCTTCCCAAGGCTGAGTTGCATCTGCATCTCGAGGGCGCAATTGAGCCGGTTACGCTGCTTGAACTTCGGCAGCACCATGGCGAACGCGCGACGCGGGCTGAGATCGACGCACTTTACCGCTACGAGGATTTCCCCGGATTCCTGCTCGCCTTCAAGAACATTAGCGAGCACCTGCGAACTGCCGACGATTACGAGCTGATCACCTACCGCCTGATGCAGCGCCTAAAAGAAGAAAATGTGCTGCACGCCGAGGTCTACGTTTCGGTTGGAGTCTGCCTGTGGCGCAAGCAGGATTTCGCCGCCGTCTTCGAAGGTTTGGATCGCGGCCGCGCCCGCGGAGCGCGCGATTTCGGCGTCTCGCTGCTCTGGATCTTCGATGCCGTCCGGCAGTTTGGCGCCGACGCCGCACAGAAAGTCTTTGAGCTTGCGGTGCGCTACCACGACCGCGACGTCGTCGGCATCGGCATTGGCGGCGACGAGCAGAAAGCTCCACCTGAGCTTTTCCGCGATGCCTATGCCTGGTCCGCCGATCACGGCTTGCGCCTTACCGCCCACGCGGGCGAGACTGGGCCGCCGGAATCCATTTGGGGCGCGCTCAACCTGCGCGTTGAGCGCATCGGGCACGGACTTACCGCCTTCCATGATCCCGATCTCGTCGAAGAGCTTTCGCAGCGGCAGGTTCCAGTCGAGATTTGCCTCACCAGCAACTTTCGTACGGGTCTTTGCCCCAATCTGGCCGATCATCCGGTGAAGAATTATTTTGACCACGGCGTGATGATCACGCTGAACAGTGATGATCCCGCTATGTTCGGCACAACGTTGGCCCGCGAGTATCAACTTGCCCAGCAGATCTTCGGGTTCACCGACGAGCACCTGCGCGAGCTGGCACGCAATTCGTTTGAAGCGTCCTTCCTGCCCGCGGAAAAGAAGCTTGAGTTTCTAAACTTGTTCGACGCCGCTGCCGCGAGATAATCATTTCAGGATAACCATGGCGGTCAGGACCATCCTGCAACTCGGCGATCCGCGTCTGCGGGAAATCGCGCTGCCGGCCGAGGATCCCTCTGCTCCCGAAGTGGCAGCGCTGGTCGACGACCTCGCCGAGACACTCGCGTACTGGCGCGCCACTACCGGATACGGCCGGGGCATTGCCGCGCCGCAACTCGGCGCGCGGTTGCGTGTCATCTTTCTGCAATTGCCCGGCGAGAAGCCCTGGCCGCTCATCAACCCAGAGATCCTTGAACGCAGCGAAGAGAAGATCGTGGTCTGGGACGCCTGCCTCAGCTTTCTCTCTATTTTCATGCAGGTCGAACGCAATCGCGAAATCACCGTGCGTTATCAGGATAGGAATGGCGAAACCCACGAACTTGCCGCCGGGGACGACCGCAATCTTTCCGAACTGCTGCAGCACGAAATCGACCACCTGGATGGCATTCTGGCCATCGACCGCATCGTCGACATCAAGACGCTTTGCACCCGCGAAGAATTCGAAAAACGATATCGCCAGAGCAGCCCATACGCCGTTGCTCCGGCTACAATCGAAAGCTGAATGATTTTGCAGCTGAGAACTGCAACTGAATGCCTCTCCACATCGGCATCGTCGCTTGCAGCGCGGAAGGCGCCGCGCTGTGCTACCGGACCATCTGTGTTGAAGGCGCGGAGTTGCTTGGCCCTTACGGCCATCCGGAAGTTTCCATGCACGGCCACAACTTCGCTGACTATGTGAAGTGCATTGATGCTGACGACTGGGCAGGCGTGGCGGAACTGATGCTTTCGTCGGCGGAAAAGCTGGCAAAAACTGGAGCGGACTTTCTGATTGCTCCGGTCAACACCGTGCATCAGGCCTTCGATCTGGTGGAGCACCGCTCGCCGCGGCCCTGGCTGCACATTGCGGTCGAGGTTGCCAACGAAGCGAGACGTCACGGCTACAAGCGCCTGGGAATTCTGGGAACTCGCGCGCTGATGGAAGGCCCGGTCTACCGCGACAAATTGAAGGCTGCGGGCATCGAGCATCGTATCCCTGGCCCGGAGCAGCGCGAGCGCATCCATCGCATCATCTTCGACGAACTGGTCAGCGGAGTATTCTTGCCGCGCACGCAGGTTTACCTCACCGAAGTGATCCGCAGCCTGAAAGACGAGGGTTGCGACGCGGTAGTCCTGGGCTGCACGGAGATTCCATTGTTGATGACGCCGGAGCAGTCTCCGCTGCCCATGCTGGATTCCACGCGCCTGCTGGCGAGAGCAGCGCTGAGCAAGGCTCTGGAGGGTTAAGTTGGCGAAGACTTCAGAAACATTACACACAGCAAGCAAAATCTGGGCCTGGCCAGATTCGCTCGATGCGTTGGTCGCCGCTCCCAGCCACCATACTCTCCTGCTGGAAGACGAACGGATGCGGGTTGTGCGCACTCGCATTCTGCCGGGCCAGGTCGTACCCGTGCACACGCATCGCTGGCCCGGAGTGCTTTTCATAACAGCCTGGAGCGACCTCCTCCGCCGCGACCCGCAGGGCGCCATAATGCGCGACACGCGGCAACTCGACAACAAACCCAGCCTCAACGTGCCGCTATGGCAAGAACCGCTGCCGCCCCATACGGTCGAGAACGTCGGCAATGCAGAGTTCAATGCGATGCAGGTTGAAATGAAGGACGACAGAGCAGAGAACTTTCGCACGCTCAAGTTCCGGCGACTGCCGGATTCCTACGCTATCGTGCACTTGGCTCCGGATGCAGCGGTCCCCGAGTGGGCCACGAAGGGCGACTTCACTTCAATCACTCGCACCGCCGACGAACTCTCCGTCGTGTGCCCGACAGTCAACGTTCCAAGAGACATCGATCCCGGCTTGCGCTGGGTCTGCTTCAAGCTCGAAGGCCCGTTTCCCTTTTCGCAGACTGGAGTGCTGTTGTCCTTCATCGAGCCCCTCTCGACGAGCGGCATCCCGATCTTTAGCATCTCGACTTACGACACGGATTACGTCTTGGTTCAGGAGAGCTCTCAGCAAGCGGCACTCGATGCGCTGTTGGAAACCGGGCACGATTTACGATGAGTAACCCAGCCCTTCACCCCGCAGCACGGTGGAACCGTTCGCCCCGCTAATTTAGCCGAACGCTGTTGCCGAGCCTGCGTTTATCGCGGATCCATGCTGTAATAAGGATTAGCTCAACCGATGCCGTCAGCCATCACAACCGTGCGCCGCCGCGTGAAGGCGCTCCACCGCAACCTGCGAGGAGCCGCCATGGCTGCGCGTGCGCTGGCTTCGACCGACCATCCCCTCCTGGCGCACATTATTCCGGTGCGCCGCTGCAATCTGGCGTGCACTTATTGCAACGAGTTCGACGATTTTTCGAAGCCCGTGCCCACAGAGGAAATGTTTCGCCGCATCGACAAGCTGGGTGCGCTGGGGACGGCGGTGGTCACAATTTCCGGCGGCGAGCCGCTGCTGCATCCGGAACTTGATGATGTGATTCGCCGCATTCGTTCGAGCGGCATGATCGCCGGATTGATCACCAACGGATATTTTCTGGTGGCGGAACGCATTCAGCGGCTGAACCGCGCTGGACTCGAGTGGCTGCAGATCTCCATCGACAACGTGAATCCCGACGAAGTTTCGAAGAAAAGTCTCAAGGTGCTCGACAAGAAGCTGCTGTGGCTGGCGGAGCACGCTGAGTTTCACGTGAATATCAATTCCGTGATCGGTGGCGGCATCGCGAATCCGCAGGATGCGCTGACCATCGGTAAGCGCGCCGTCGCTCTCGGTTTCAGTTCGACCATCGGCATCATTCACGATGGCAGTGGACAGGTGCAGCCTCTCAATGAAGAAGAGCGCGGCATCTACGACGAAATGAAGTCGTGGGAGAAGCGCAGCTTCACCCGCATCAACGCCTTCCAGGACAACATTGCGCAAGGCCTGCCGAACGAGTGGCGCTGCCGCGCGGGCGCCCGCTATCTATACATTTGCGAAGACGGGCTGGTGCACTACTGTTCGCAGCAGCGCGGCTATCCCGGAGTTCCGCTCGCGACCTACACCCGCGACGACATGCGCCGCGAATATCTCACGGAAAAAAGCTGCGCGCCGCATTGCACGGTATCCTGCGTGCATCAGGTGTCGATCTTCGACGGCTGGCGCGCACCCCAGCATCCTGCCCAGAACGTGTCTTCACCAGACACGGAACTCATCCAGATCGGGCATTAGCCCGAAGATCACTCCAGATTATTTCTTCGGCTGCGCACTCGGCGGCACAATGTTATTCAACCGCAAATACATGGCGGCGGCAGCGTAATGGTCCGCCCATCCGCCGGCCAGGATCAGGTCGGCCAGGGCACGGGGGCCTTGGCGTCCAGGAAAGAGTTCTATGTTGTCGCTCAGCTTGGAGTCGTCCATCTTACCGAGCGCATCGGCACAAAAGTCGTACGAAGCCGTGGCTGCGGCGAGCAGCTTGTCTTTGGAATCGCTTTCCTTGGCTTCCTCGACTTTGGGTGCGGCGACGTCGGCTGCTTTGGCGCATAGGCCGTTGTTAAAGCCCACGATGTGAACGACGAGGTGCGCGAAACTCATCTGATCGGGTGTGGGCTTGTAGCTGAATTTATCGGCGGGCATGGCGGTAATGGCGCCAAGGGTGTTGTTTCGCGAGCGTGTCAGCAGCAGGCGCAGACCAGTCGTGACCGGGTCCTTCACCGGCGCGGCGGCTTGCGGAGCCGCGGAGGACGCCGGCGCCATGGTTTGAGCTTGTAGAGAACCGAGACAGGCACATGCAAAGAGTGTGACCAGAACCAGTTTCATTTCAATGTCTCCTTAACGCTCTGTTAGACGTTCGAGCACGACCAATGTCACTCCGGGCGGCTAGCGGGCTGCCAGCGCCGAGACGCCGAGCTTCCAGAACAAATACCATCCCGCGACGATTGCAATTGCGGTGGAGCGTTTCACTTTGCTGTTGCAAGAAAATCCGATGCCCATCAGCACAATACTCCAGAGGACAATGACATCAAGGCCGGAAGCCATGCCGTAGAGGAATTTGCTCCCCGAACGGTCCATAAAGTACGCCGGGTTCGTGGCCACGGGGTTGTTCACGTTAAAGCCTTCGGGGGCGACTCCGGCAAACATCGAGACCGTACCCAAAATCGAACCGATGATGCCGGGCAGGCTGGCGTAGAAAATAATCGCATACGCGGTCTTAAAAGAAACGTCGGCGCCGGCGCCGAACTTGAAAGTTGCCCACAGCACCCCCGTGGTGACCGCAAGGAACAAAAGGATGGTTACGGGGATCCCATAGGACACGTAGCGAACCAAAGTGTCGGTAAAGCTAAGTTGTTTTGCCTGATCCTCGGGCGAGAGTTTATCGAACTGGTCGGCGCGCGAGGAATGCGCAATTTCATTTCTGTTGATCTGGTCAAAGCCGATCTGTCGGTCCATCGAGTAGACAAAAACCAGCGCGAAGATGGAGATCAGCAGCCACGGACCCCACCATGATGCGTTGCGCCTCAGGTCGGTGAACGTTTTCGAGGGCGCAATGAAGGTGTTGACGATGCGCGCGCCTTCCGAAAGTGAAGCGGGCTCGCGCGCAGGCGTGGGTGTGGGTGTAGGCGTGGGCAAAGGTGGGAGCGGAGCAGCAGCCATGGTCTAGTCTCCTGCCGGGTGCCAAGGAATTCTATCCGGGAGCAGGCTGGGAGACAAGCGAGGGTCTTGGGCGCACGTTCCCGCGCAAGGTTAAGATGAACCCATGCAGAATGTCACGCCGGTCGCAATCGCCGCGCTGGTGCTGGAACTGGCTCCGGCGGTTTTGTTCGGTTGTGCCGCGGAACGCGTGGCGCGCGCTGTAGGAAGCTGGCCTGTCACTGTCCGCGTAGTTTTTCCGGCGTTGCTGGTCGCACCTTATGCGATGGTTTCGATCTCCGGGCACATGTTCCGCTGGGGCTGGTTTGCGCTCTATGCGGCGCTACCCGTGGTGATGGCGTGGTTGCTGCTACGGGCGGCGTCAGCGGACCCGGCAACTGCCGATAAAGAGCAGCATGGTAACTGGCGAGACGCGCTGATCCTTATTGTGCTGGGACTCGCCGTGGACTTACGCTGGTTTGACGGCGCCTGGCCGAGCGGGCTGCGAGCCTTGAACGAACTGCTTCTGGTGGATGCGGGCTTGTATGGATTCCTTGCGATCCGTCAGCTGAGCGGAACCGGGTTCGACTTCCATTTGAAATGGAGCGACTGGAAAACTGGCCTGCGCGAACTAGTCTTCTTCACGCCATTCGTGCTGGTACTGGGATTGGCGCTGGGGTTTATCCATCCCCATCGCAACCTGCCGGGAATTGGCAGCGCGCTCCTGCGCTGGGTTGCGATATTTTTCTTTACCGCCGTGCCCGAAGAACTCTTCTTTCGCGCCTGGGTGCAGAATTTGCTGGAGCGGCGCATGGGACGGCGAGTCGCTCTCGTGATTGCCTCGGTGCTGTTCGGGCTCTCGCACTTCAATAAGCGGTCCGCACATTTCAACTGGCGCTATGTGTTGCTGGCGACGATTGCGGGAATTTTCTACGGACGGGCGTGGCGCCAGAATCGGCGAGTGCCGGCCTCGACGATTACCCATGCCAGTGTGGATTGGTTGTGGGGTTTGTGGTTCTAGAGGGCAACCCGGCGCTTCTCAACTGAGTGCGAGCAAAGCGGCAGTTAGAATGGGATATTGGCTATGCCCGAGCCCGGCTAGCCCGAGTTTGCCTGGGCAATCGCTGTGCCCTTGACCATCAACGTTCCCACGAATCGAGCCACCGCTTCGAGTTTTCCCAAATCTTCAGGCGTGAAGTCTGGTCCTGCCGCTGCGAGGCGTGGGGCTTTGCGGGAGACTTGAATCACGCCAATTACTTCTCCATTCCTGGCAAGAACAGGCGCGGACATGAGTTTCTGGATGACCTGTTCGTCAAGCCCGCTGGCGCCCAATTTGACCAGTTCAAAAACGCTGAAGTGCTTCACTTGCGCAAAGCCGTTGAAAAGCTCCGCCTGGCGCGTGCGCGCCGTGCGGGCCGCGACCGCCGAACTTGAAATAGGAATCGCCCCCGCCGTTCTCAACTCAGCCGGGTATATGAAGTTCAGCAGGCCACCGGCAAGCTCCAGCAGCGCCACTTCCGTTTCCCGCACATGGAAGGTTTTAGCTACGCCCGCGCAGATTGCCTCCGGCGTGCGATCCTCCGGCTCCCAGCCCGCGTGCTGTTCAAGCTCTGCCATCCCTCCGAGGATGACTCAGGGGAGGTTGAGCGGCAAGGTGACTAACGTGCCCCTTCGCTCACCGAGTCGCCCGACCGTCACCGTACCGCAGGTAACCTAACCCGACGCGCAGGTGGTGATGCAGCGCATCCGGGACGCAGATGGCGAAGCAGAGGCCGAGCAGTCCCTGAGCCAGGCCGAGCGCCCACAGGTTGCGATAGCGGCGGAACAGGGCGCAGGAGACTATACCCCAGACCAGCGTAGCTGCGGTGAGCACGAAGTTCGGCAGGTGCGCGGCGGCGAAGAGTGTTCCGGCGAACGCCACAGCCGCGGCTTCATTCGAGAGAAGGCGGAGCAGGCGGTCCATGAAATAGTCCTGCAAAAGAAACTGCTGATAAATGGTCCAGAGCACGTAGCCCGAGATGTGGGCGAAATCGGCTTTGTAGAGCGGATGCAGCGTGCCGATCTCCTTCGCGATGAAGATACTCACGGCAGCCAGCGCGACCGCGGCGGGCAGGATCCAGAGTGACGCGATTAGGCCGCGCCAGCCGAGGCCCAGTTCATCGCGGCTTTGGCGGCGCGCAAGCACTACCGACAAAGTGAACAGCAGAGCGAACGGCGAGAGGAAGCGCTGCAGGTGTTCCGGAGTCCAGATGATGCCAACAACCATTCCGTAGCCGAGAATTAACTCGGTGAGATCGCGAGCCCGGCTGGGAGGGGACATCGAAAAAGTATGGCACAGGCTCGAGGCGCGCGCCGCCGAGCGCGCGCTAAACGGCCACTTCCGGGGTGGCTTCGAGCAGGCTGCGGGTGTAGGGATGCTGCGGGCGTTCGGTGATCTGCGCGGTTTCGCCGACCTCAACGATCTTGCCGCGATACATTACGGCGATGCGCGTTGAAAGATAACGCACGACCGGCATCGAGTGTGAGATGAAAAGATAAGTCAGGCCGAACTCGCGCTGCAGTTGCGCGAGCAGGTTGACGATCTGCGCTCCGACGCTTACATCGAGCGCGGAGACCGGTTCGTCGGCCACGATGAACTTCGGGCGCAGCGCGAGAGCGCGGGCGATGCCGATGCGCTGGCGCTGCCCTCCACTGAATTCGTGGGGGAAACGCTGCAGAATGGATTCGTCGAGGCCGACGGCGCGCAGAAGTTCGACCACGCGGGATCGGATGCTGGCTTTTGAACTTCTGTTCTCGTGGATAAGAAGCGGCTCGGCGATGATGTCTTCGATGCGGAAGCGGGGATCGAGCGAGGCAAAGGGATCCTGAAAGATGACCTGCATATCGCGGCGCAGGCGGCGCATTTCGGCAGGGCTGGCAGCGAGTAGGTCGCGGCCTTCGAAGCAGATGCTGCCGGAAGTGGGCTCGATGAGGCGCAGGAGTAGGCGTCCGAGCGTGCTCTTGCCCGAGCCCGATTCGCCGACCAGCCCGAGAGTTTCGCCAGCATGAATATCAAGCGAGACATCGTCGACGGCGCGGACTTCGCTTCCGCTCCTGGACTTTCCTCCCAGCACAGATTCGCCGTGTGGATAGATCTTGGTAAGGTTGCGGATTTCGAGAAGAGGCATGGTTTGTATTCCAGATTCTAGAATATGGAATGAATTGACTTCATCCCGACGCAATCATCGGCACTGCGGCCAGCGCTGCCACCAGCCCAACCAACCTCCAGCGGGTGAAATGTTCTTTCAGGAACAGGCGGGCTAGAAGCACGGTGACGGCGGGATACAGTGATGAGATGACGACCGCTTCGTCAAGGCGCCCGCTCTGGCTCGAGTGGACGAATAATATGGTGCCGAGGGAATCGATACAGCCGGTGACGACGCCCCAGCGCACGCCTGCTGAGGTGATGTCGCGAAAATTCCTTAGCATGAGGACGATCAGCGAGGTGACGATTAAACCGCCGGTGCGCGTGAGCGCTGCAATCCAAAAGGCTGAAACATCGCCGGCCTGGCGGACGGATAGATAGAAGCTGGCGAAGCCGATGCCCGCGATGACCGCCAGCCCAATGCCTTGGGGCTTGGCTCCATCTTCTGTGCGAGTGATGAGCCAGAGGCCAACCGCGGCGATGACGAAGCCGAGGAGTGGAATCCTGCCCGGCACACCTTCGGTGAACATGGAAAAGACCGCCGGGATCGCGGCACTGAGGACGGCAGCGACCGGCGCGGTCAGTCCCATTCGTCCCGAAGAGAGCGCGCGGTAGAAGATGGCCAGTGCAGCGCCACCGGAGATGCCGCCAGCCAAGACCCAGGCTACGCTGCGTGCGGGAGGGAACGGAGCATGAGTGCCGGCGGCCAGCGTGCCCACCACGAGCAGGCCTCCGAGGTTCACGACGACCGTGAACAGGAAGGCGTTGGCGCGACGAGTGGCGTAGCCACCGAGGAAGTCGCTGGTGCCCCAGGCCAGGACTGCGGCCATGCCGTAGGCGGCGGTGGTGAATTGGGGCGCGGCGGACATGTCCGACGAGGGTAACATGCGCTGCTTGAAGTCCCGCACGACGGCGCGGTGCGACTAGCTGTGCGTTTCTGATCAAAATAAATCCTGGGGCGAGGCCTGCCGAAGCGCGACTGCCGGGCGTCCGCAGGCTCGTCCCGCGATACCCCCCTCCCCCCTGGGGTCTATTGGAATCATTAGGTTAGCAAGAAATTCCTCGTAAAATACGGATGTCAAAGAACTTAGAGGTCAAAATCCGTTAAACAAAGGACTTAGAGTCGCGACGACGCGGGCTCACCCGACCGTCACGGCCTCGACCATGATTACTCAGTTTTGATAGCGACACAAGGTCAGATGTCACAATGGGGATGTGGAAAAGTTGACGCTCAAAAATCCGGCACAATGAATTACGACCATCCAGGGTCGGGTCAAAACCGCATTACAATCTCCTATCTGCGGGCCGCTCAGGATGGTAAACTTCTAGAAGCTTTCCGACCGCGAGCCCAGGGTCTAACAACGTTCCAAGAGACAACGTTTGATCGAGCTGGCACCTTCGATTCTTTCCGCGGACTTTGCCCGTCTGGGCGAACAAGTACGCGCCGCCGCGGAAGGTGGCGCGAGCGTCATCCATGTCGATATTATGGATGGGCATTTTGTGCCCAACCTGACGATTGGGCCGCCGGTGGTGAAGTCGCTGCGGCGGGTTACTGATTTGCCGCTGGATTGCCATCTGATGATCGAGAACCCGGACGAATTTATTCCGGTGTTTGCCGAGGCTGGAGCGGATTGGATTTCAGTGCATCAGGAAGCTTGCCGGCACCTGAACCGCACGCTGCATCTGATCAAGAGCCACGATTGCATGGCAGGGGTGGTGATTAATCCGGCTACCCCGGTCGACACCCTGACTGAAGTGCTTGATATTGTGGAGTATGTGCTGGTGATGTCGGTGAATCCGGGCTTTGGAGCGCAGAAGTTTATCCCTTCTACTTTGCACAAAATGCGGCAGTTAGCTGAGATTCGCTGCCAACGCCGGCTGACTTACCGCATCGAAGTGGATGGCGGCGTGGGGCACGACACGGTGGGCGAGGTGGTGCGTGCGGGCGGAGAAATTCTGGTGGCGGGCAACGCCGTGTTCGGTAGTGGTGATCCAAGCAAGGATGACCCAAAGAAGAATGCTGCGGGGCTGCTGAAGGCGGCTACGGAAGCCGCGCTGTTGAAAGTCTAATTTTCAGTCGGCAACTCTGATTCGAGGTCTTAATGTCACGTCGATTCTCATGGATTGCGGCGCTCGCCATTTTGCTCGCGCTTACCGTCGGTTGCACCAATAAGAAAAGCGTCAATCCGTTGGCCAACGTGGGGACGAAGCAGCCCGATAAGGTGCTGTTCGACAAGGCCATGGACGCGATGAAGCATAACCGCTTCGACGTGGCGCGCATGACGCTGCAGACCTTGATCATTACCTATCCAGACTCGGAATATATTGCCCGGGCGAAACTGGCCGTCGGCGATTCCTGGTACGCCGAGGGCGGGACCGCTTCTCTCGAGCAGGCCGAACAGGAATACCGCGACTTCGAGACCTTCTTCCCCAACATGCCGGAAGCGGCCGAAGCGCAGTTGAAGATCGCCAACATCCAGTACCAGCAGATGGAGAAGTCGGACCGCGACTACACCCATGCCAAGCGGGCTGAGGATGAGTACCGCAACCTGATCATGCAGTATCCGGATAACCCGAAACTGGTGAAGGAAGGCAAGGAGCGGTTGCTGGAAGTGCAGGAAGTGCTGGCCGATCGGGAGTTTGAGATTGGAAAGTTCTATTACGATCGGGGATCTTATCCGGCATCAATTGCGCGGCTGCAGTCTCTGGTGGATAAGTATCCGCTGTACAGCAAGGCCGACGACGCGTTGTATCTGCTGGGTCAGAACTATGAAGGGCAGATCGCGCAGTTGCGGACCAGGCCAACCTGCTCCGGGTTCAACACTCCGCCGGGCTGCGTTGGGGAGGCCGCGAAAGGCAGCTACATTTCGGCTCTGACCAAGGATGCGTCCGAGAAGTATTCGCAGATCATCACTCGGTACCCGTTGATGGAACGCGAGGAGGACGCGAAGAAGCGGCTGGCGGCATTGCATCAGCCGATTCCGCGACCGACCAAGGCCGCGGTGGCGCTGAACAAGGCCGAAGAAGAAAGCCGGGTGGAGGCAAAGACGCTGGACCGCCTCATGACCGTGGTAAAGAGGGGGCCCGACGTGACTGCGGCGTCGAAGGTGGGCGAGCCGACGTTAGTGGACCCGACTCCCGTGGCGGCGAACCAGGTGGCAGGAACTGTCATGCGGCAGGCGATGGGTCTTCCGGCCGGCGAACATGGTCTGAGCAGCGAAATCGTGAAGACGAATGGAACTCCGGGAGCGAACGAGCCGGCTCCGCGTTCCGATGCGCCTGCGCCGGTGGCGAACGCCGATCCTTTTGCCCGTCCGAATAGCGCGACTGCGGCCGATCCGAACGAACTCCGGCCAGCCGCGTCGACCGATCCGAATGAGTTGAAGCCTGATCCGAATGAATTGAAGCCGTCGGAAAGTCAAAGCGCCGTCGCCAACGAAGTTCCTGCGCCTGCGCCAACCCAGATCAATGAGATCCAGCAGCCGGCAACTTCCTCCAGCAGCGGCGGAGCCACTGCCAGTTCCAGTTCCACGCTGGCCAGCGACAAGGATATTTCAAGCAGCAAGAAGAAGAAAAAGAAGGGATTGAAGAAGTTCATCCCCTCGTTCTAAAAGCGGTTGTCGACCTGACTTCCCGCTTTTGCGCCCCCGCGGACTGGCTCCCAGACGCGGTAGGCGCTGACCACTAGTAACCTGGTAACATGCCGTCCGATCATTGACTTACGTCAACGGTCAGGTTACCTTCGCGTTATCTCCCCTCATCAGAGGAATTTCTTTGGCCCGGAAGATACTGCTCGCCGACGACAGCGTGACCGCCCAAAACATGGGGCGCAAAATCCTCGCGGATGCGGGGTATGAGGTCATTGCCGTCAACAACGGCTCCGCCGCGCTGAAGAAAATCGCCGAACTGAAACCCGACCTCGTCATTCTTGACGTGTACATGCCCGGCTACAGCGGGTTGGAGGTTTGCCAGCGCCTTAAGGAATCGCCGGAAACGGCGCGGATTCCAGTGCTGCTGACGGTCGGCAAGCTCGAGCCCTTTAAGCCGGAAGAGGCGCAGCGCGTGCGCGCTGAAGGCTTCATCGTCAAGCCTTTTGAAGCCAGCGAGTTGTTGGGCGCATTGTCGAAGCTGGAAGACAAAGTTGTGCCACGAAGCGAACCCTCCAAGCCCGGGCGCTTCGCGCGGGCGATGGCGGCCGCGGAAGAATCCGGTCGCGGAGGCCGTGACGAAGCGACGGACGCCGACGGCGGATGGAAGAGCCGGATCGGGTTCCCGAAGAAAAAGACGGAGGCGGAAGAGAAAGTCGCCGACGAAGCCTCAACCTCTAGTTCCGCGGAGAAGGTTTCGGATAAGAACAAGAATAGGAATGAAGAAACGCGGAAAGAGGCGGAAAAGGCGGTCGAAGCGAGTCGGGTCGAAGCGAGCCTGGATGTGGCCGCATTGGCTCCTGCCGGCCTGCCGAAGGATGTGACGCCCGAGGAAGTTGCCGCTATCGCCGCCGCAGCCGCGCAGATGCAGATGGTCGCCTCTGCCGTCAGGCGAGAGCAGCCGGCTTCTGGCACTGGCAATCCTGATCGAACCGAAAGCAATCTTGCGTCCGCGGAGCCTTCGCGTGATGCCGCCCCCGCGGTGGCAACCGAAGCGAAGCTGGAAACTTCGGCAGAAAACAAGAAAGAAGAAAGCAAACCCAACGACACAGCTGGTGAGCCCGCTGCGGTTGAAACATTCCGTCGCCGGAAGGGCGATGTTAGTCCCGAGGTTCGCACGCCGGATGTTCGGACGCCCGAAGTTCGCGTAGAAGACGCGCAGGACGTGCCCGTGACCATGGCGGCGACCGCCGAATCTGTGGCGGCGGCGAACGTAGGCGGATCGCGATGGACGGCGGTCTCGGTGGCCCTGGAAGGTAGCGAGTCCGCGATTTCGCTGGATCAGGAAATGCAGAAGGCGTATGCGGCAGTTGCGGGCGCAGGCTCCGCCAGCATCGCTATTCCTCAGTCTGCGTCCGCGCCAGCCATAACAGAAACTTCCACGACGATTTCGAATCCGGCGCCTGAGCCAGTTCCGGAACCGCAACCTGACAGAAACATTGCTTCGGTCGCAGCGGAACCGGTGTCGGTCGCGCAGTCGGAGCCGGCGGCGGTGGCTCCTTCCGTTGAACCCGCAGCCTTAACCCCCATCGCGGCTGTGAATGCTCCGGTTGAGGCGTCCGCAGAGGCGTCTACAACCGCAGCACCCGCTAAGTCGAAGCAAGATGAGTCGAAGCCAGAGCCGTCGTACATTTCCGGGCCTGTCGCGAACCGAGCGCAGGAGTTGCAGCAACCCGCGATAGCCGAGCCAGTTGACGTCTCCCGTACCGACAAAGCAGTGGAAAACCCAGCTTCCGAAACCGTACCGGAACCGAAACTCGACTCTGAAACTGTGAAGAACACGGCGGCGGCGTGGGCGAACTGGCGTCAAGTCCACGACAGCAGCCAGGGCAACGAAGTCGCAGAAACCCAAGCCCAAGAAAAAGAAAAAGCCAAAGAAGAAGAAGTCGACCACCCCGAGTCAACGCCGCCCGACACTGCCGCCCGCGCAGTGGCCGCCGGCGCCGAACAGCTTTTGCAGGAAGCCGCCGCTGCCGCGCAAGACGGCGACCAGAGCAACGTCGCCAGCATCGTCGACAGCGTCCTGGCCGATCTCCGCCCCAAACTCATGGAAGAGATCAACCGGAAAATGTCGAAGAAGAAGTAGGAATAAAGCTGGTCCGCGATTAGCCCTTCAGCTTTTTCGCCCTTGAACGTCTAGCACCCATCCCGTCATGCGTTTGACCCTTCTTTTCTTCCGCCTGTAAGATCAAAAGTTCTAATTACAGAGGACGCGAAGGTGTACTGAGGAGTACCGATCCACCCTGTGAGCCCTTGTGTCCCCTGTAGTTAAGGTTTTAGCCGGCAGCTGATCGGACGATAGCACCCACCCATGCCGCACGAACTGTCCAAATCTTACGAGCCGGGCGCGATCGAGACGCGCTGGGCCGAATACTGGGTCAAAGAAAAACTTTTCTCCGTGCCCACGCCGCCTGAAGGAGAAACTCGTCCGGTCTTCACGCTGCTGTTGCCCCCTCCGAATGTGACCGGCCGCCTACACATGGGCCACATGCTCAACCAGACGCAGATGGACATCATCGTGCGCTGGCATCGCATGCGCGGCTTCATCACGCTGTGGCTTCCGGGGACGGATCACGCCGGCATCGCTACGCAAATGATGGTCGAGCGGCAACTTGCCAAAGAAGGCAAGAAGCGCCGTGACCTAGGCCGCGAAAAGTTCATCGAGCGCGTGTGGGAGTGGAAGAAGCTCTACGGCGGCGCGATTCTCGACCAGATGAAGCGCCTCGGCGCTTCGGTCGATTGGGACCGCGAATATTTCACCATGGACGAGAATCTTTCGCGCGCAGTGCGCGAAGTGTTCGTCCGGCTGTATGAGGAAGGGCTGATCTATCGCGGTAAGTACATCGTCAACTGGTGTCCGCGCTGCGAGACGGCGATCTCCGATCTCGAAGTGAAGCACGAAGAAGTCGCCGGGAAGTTGTGGGAGATTCGCTATCCGATCGTTGGAACAAAGCCCGGAACGAACGAATTCATCACCGTGGCGACCACGCGGCCAGAAACCATGCTGGGCGACGTAGCCATTGCGGTGAACGAAAAAGACGAACGGTACACGCATCTTCACGGCAAGAAGGCTTTGCTGCCGCTGATGAATCGCGAGATACCGATCATCACCGACGAACTGGCGCAGCCCGAGTTCGGGACGGGCGCGGTGAAGGTGACGCCGGCGCATGATGCCAACGATTTTCAGGCCGGCAAGCGCCACAACCTGCCCCAGATCGACGTGATGGACGAGCACGCGCACATGAACCAGAACGCCGGCCGGTATGCCGGGCTCGACCGTTACGAAGCCCGAAAGATGGTGCTCGCCGACTTGCAGGCTGGCGGGTTTCTCGTTGCGGAAAAAGACTACGCGCTATCGCTCGGCAAGTGCGACCGCTGTGGAACCGTAGTCGAGCCGCGTTTGTCTGAACAATGGTTCATCAAAATTCAGCCGCTCGCGCAAAAAGCAATCGAGGCTGTCGAGAGCGGCGAGATCACGATTGTTCCAGAAAACTACAAACAGATTTATTTGAACTGGATGAACAATATCTACGACTGGTGCATCTCGCGCCAGCTGTGGTGGGGCCATCGCATTCCGGCGTGGACCTGTGACGGCTGCAAGGAAGTGATCGTCGCGCGCGAAGCTCCGGCGAACTGTTTGAAATGCGGCGGCAAAAAGCTCGAACAGGTTTCCGACGTGCTCGACACCTGGTTTTCTTCGGGACTTCTACCGTTCACTACTCTGGGCTGGCCGGAGAAAACGCGCGACCTGGAAGTTTTTTATCCGACCACGCTGCTCATCACCGCCTACGAGATTCTCTTCTTCTGGGTGGCGCGCATGATCATGTTCGGATGCCACTTCATGCACGGGCACGAGCAGGATCCCGCGATCAAGAAAGCCAGCGGCTGGGCAGGAAAGAAGAACGACGGCGTGCCCTTCCGGCAGGTGTACATCCACGCTCTGGTGCGAGACGCTGAAAGACAGAAGATGTCGAAGACGAAGGGAAACGTGATCGATCCTCTGGAGATCATCGACCGCTTCGGCACCGATGCAACGCGCTTCACGCTGGCAGCCATGGCCGCGCCCGGCACCGACATTGCGTTCAGCGAAAGCCGCACCGATGGCTACCGCGCCTTCGCCAACAAGATATGGAACGCGGCCAGGTTCATGTTCATGAATGTCGATAGGATCGCACCGGGCCTGCGGCCCGCGACCGGTTCAGAGACCCGGTTCCACGCCGGCACCCTCGAAGATCGCTGGATTCTCTCCCGCTTCAACCGAGTGACCGCCGAAGTGAACGACGCCCTCGAAACCTACCGCTTCCACGAAGCGGCGAATCGCATCTACGATTTCTTCTGGGGAGAGTTTTGCGACTGGTATATCGAACTGATCAAGCCGCGGCTGAACTTCGAAGAAAGCGCGGACAAAACCCAAGCCAACCTCGCATGCACGAATCTAGTCAATTTGTTCGATGCGGCATTGCGGCTGCTGCATCCCGTAATGCCCTTTATCACGGAAGAAATCTGGCAGGCGATGTATGAAGGCCGTCCGCCGCTGAAATCGATCGCGCTGGCGGCGTATCCCCAGGCCAACGAGAAACGATTCGATCTGACCGCTGAGACCGAGATGGCGATCCTGCAGGATTTGATCGTAAACGTGAGGAATGTTCGGGCGGAATTGAAGGTCGAGCCTAAAGTAAAGGTGCCGATCGAAGTCTTTGTGCAAGAGCCCGCAATTCGTGCCATGGTCGAGCAGAATCGCGGCGCGGTCGAGCGGCTGGCGCACGTCGACAAGATCACTTTCGTAAGCGGCTCCCTCGCGAAGCGCGCCGGCGCGCGCAGCACCGCGCGTTTCGATGTTCACGTGGTCTACGAAAGAAAGATCGATGTCACTGCCGAGCGCGAGCGCCTGAACAAAGAGCTGGATAAAATTGAAAAAGAGTTCGCGAACAATCAACGACAGCTGGGCAATGAGCAATTCCTGGCGAAAGCCCCGGAAAAAGTAGTCGAGGGCCTGCGCCGCCGCGCTCAGGAACTGATAAGCCTGCGTGAGAAGATAAACCGTCAATTAGATGAGTTGAATGGCACAAACGCAAGCAGCTAGAACTGGCAACTGACAACTGGCCACTGCTTTATGGACTTTAACAGCCGCCGCATCACCGCGATCCTGGAAAACGCGCTGCTCGAAGACCGGGCCACGCGCGATGCGACCAGCTATGCCTGCATCGATCCCAATCAGCGAGCCTCGGCGACTATTCTCGCCAAGCAGGATTGCATTCTCGCCGGCATCGGCTGCGTAGGTCGCATCCTCGATGTCTACGCCGCACTCGATGGCGCCGTCACTTCGCATTACGAAGTCACCACGCATCCCGAAATTTTCGACGGCGTGCGCCTGCACAAAGGACAATCAATCGCGGTGATCCGGCACAACGCGCGCGTCATTCTTTCGTGCGAGCGCGTGATTCTTAATTTCCTGCAGCGCATGAGCGGAATCGCCACGCTGACCCGCAAGTTCGTGGACGCCGTCTCCGGCACCAAAGCCCGCATTCTCGACACGCGCAAGACCGCTCCCGGCCTGCGCGTAATCGACAAATACGCAGTGCGCTGCGGCGGCGGACAGAATCACCGGCTCGATCTCTCTGACGGAGTCCTCATCAAGAACAACCACATCGCGCTCGCGGGAGGAATCGTGCCGGCGATCGAGCGCGCGCTGCACAACCGGCGGGGCTCCCAGGTCCATCGAGGTTGAAGTGCGAACCCATGAAGAATTGGAGCAGGCGCTGGCCAGTGGAGCGGAAGCGATTCTGCTGGACAACATGGCTCCGGAAGATGTGCGCCGCGCCGTCGAACGCTGCGCCCAGCTGGAGCGCCGTGTTCCGCTCGAGTGTTCCGGGCGGCATCCGTCTGGAAAATGTGCGTGCGTACGCTGAAGCCGGCGTGGATTTCATTTCCGTCGGCCTGGTCACTCACTCGCCCCAGGCAGTCGATATGAGCCTGCGGGTTGTGCCAGCGTAGGTCATGGTGGTTGGGTTTTTTTAGTAAAAGCGCACTCTTGCGTAAGCCTTCGCTCTTCATGGCCAACGCCTTATTTGTGCTTTTCCGCGAACTCCCGCATAATTCCTGCATCAAGAAGACAGCAACAATTCGGAAGAGCCGACCTTCGCGCACGAAATCTGCCGCGAGCCTGTCGAAGGCAACGCTCGCATCGCATACCCAGGCCACCGACGTTCGCCTGGGCCGCATCGTGCGCCTGTTGATGGAGCACGCCACCGTGTCGCGAGCGGAACCAAGATCGCACAGGAGATTTCTTCCAACCGTTCTGAGGTCTGGCGACTGATTCAGCAGTTGCGCGGGCTGGGCGTGGATGTGGCGGGGCATCCCGCGACGGGTTACCGGCTAAAGTCGGTTCCGGATCTGCTTCTGCCCGAGATGTTGCAGCCCGTCTGCTTCGCGGCACCATTTTCGATACTCAGCTTCATCATTTTTATAAGATCGGCTCGACCAATACCGCGGCCATGGCAGCTGCGGCGGAGGGCGCCGCCGAGGGCAGCGTGTTTCTCGCCGAAGAGCAAACTGCGGGACGAGGCCGCGGAGCGCATTCCTGGCAGTCAGCCGCGCTCAGCTGGGATTTACTGTTCGGTCGTGCTGCGTCCCGCGTTGCCACCATCCGAAGTGCTCGTGCTCGCGCTGGCAGCAGGCTTGGCAGTCCGCGCGGCAATTGAGCACGTGGACTCTCGCGTGAGCCTCGACTTGAAGTGGCCCAACGACGTGCTCATCGAGGGCAAGAAAGTATGCGGCATTCTCACCGAGATGAACGCCGAAGTCACTCGCGTGCGCTATGTGGTTGTCGGAATCGGAATCAATGTGAACCAGCAGAGTTTCCCAAAGAACTGGAGAGCGAGGCAACGTCGCTGCGGTTGGCGACCGGCAGCGAATGGTCGCGGGTGGAATTGGCCGCGGCTTTGCTAAAATCGCTCGACCGGGAATATCGTCTGTTGGTCGAACGACCGGATGCGCGCCAGTCGATTCTCCGCCGTTTTGCCGAGCAGTCGTCCTGGGTGCGGGGCAAACAAATTCGCGTCGAAGAGAACGGTTCGAGAATCGAAGGAACTACGGAAGGCCTGGACCAGCGCGGCTTCCTGCAGGTGCGAACCGCGCAAGGATTGCAGACAGTTTTGAGCGGGACGGTGAGAGAGAATGAAACGAGCGAATCTTTATGGGCAACTCGAAAATAAGCACGTTTCGAAGCATGGGTTCGGCAAGGCACGGCTAGCCGTCCAAGGCCTCGGGATTGCTTTACCGCTGAGTTAGCCATAATTGCCGGCAGCAGACAACCATGCTTTTTGTTCTCGATGTCGGCAACACGAACACGGTCCTGGGAGTCTTTGCCCGCGCTGAAAAGCCGCATCCCGGCGCAGACGCCAGCGCGACTCCGCACTACGAACGCCTCGTAGCCAACTGGCGCGTCGCGACCCGGCAAGGCAGCACCGTCGACGAGTACGGAGTCCTGTTCCGCAATTTATTTTCCATGGCCAGCCTCGAGGCGTCGGAGATCAACGGCATCGTGATTTCATCGGTGGTGCCGCCGCTCGATCCCGTGCTGCGCCAGGTTTGCGAACGCTACTTCAATTCCAAGCCGCTCTTGATCGAGCCCGGAATTAAAACCGGCATGCCCGTGCATTACGACAATCCCGCAGAAGTCGGCGCCGACCGCATCGTAAATGCCGTGGCTGCATTTGAAAAATACGGCGGCCCCTGCGTCATCGTTGATTTCGGCACCGCCACCACCTTCGACTGCGTTTCCGCCAAAGGCGAGTATCTCGGCGGAGTGATTTGCCCCGGCATCGGCATCTCCGCCGACGCACTCTTTCAGCGCACCGCGCGCCTGCCCCGGGTAGAGATTCGCAAGCCCGCGCGCGTCATCGGCACCAACACCGTGGGCAGCCTGCAGTCCGGGCTCTACTACGGCTATCTCGGCCTGGTCGATGGCATTCTCGAACTTCTTCTCGGCGAGTTAGGGAAAGAAACGCGCGTCATCGCCACCGGCGGACTCGGTCCGATGATCGGCACAGGATCGAAATACATCAAGACCGTCGATGATTTTCTAACCCTCGAAGGCCTGCGCATTATCTGGGAGCGGAACCAGCCAGCGCGGCCGGCGCTCGCGCCGAAGACCGCACAACAGGTCGCGCCCAAAGCGAAGCACAGCGGCGAACGCGCCACTCCGCGCCCTGCTCGCTGAACCGCCGTGGAAAATCAATTCAATTGCTTCAACTACTTCACCGAAATTGAGGAACAATTCCTGCGCCGCCGTGGCGGTGGACTGCTGCTTACCACGCTCGACTGGGCGCTGATCGAAACCTGGAAAGACGCTGGCATCCCGCTCGAAGCCGCGCTGCGCGGCATCGACGCCGCCTTCGATCGCTACGACCAGCGTCCGTCGAAAACGAAGAAGGTGAACAGCCTGGCCTATTGTTCGCAGGAAGTGCTGGCCGCCGCAGAAGCGATGAAAGAAGCAGCAGTGGGCGCGGCTGCCGATCAGCCGTCATCGGCCAAATCAGGCGCTGGGCGAGGCTTTGAGCCTGAGGTGATCGCGGCATTCCTGCGCCGCAACGCCGATCTGCTTGAGCGGGCGAAACTGCCCCAGAGCGCAGGAATCTCCGTTCATGCAGTCGCCGCAGAATCCGCCGTCACCCTGCGCAAGCTGGCACAGGAAACGGAAAATAAAAAGGCGTCATCAAGGCTTGAAGGTTTGGAGCGCCATCTCTACGGTGCTGGAGGAAAAGCTTTTCGCTGCTCTGCTAGCCGCTACTCCCGACGAAGAAATCGTCACCGTGCGCGCCCAGGCAGATCGCGAGCTGGCACCTTACCGCCGCAAGATGGCCGCTGCACAGATCGAGCAACTGCAAAAACAATATGTTCACAAGCGCCTGCTGGAAAAATACGGCCTGCCGCGCCTGAGCTTGTTTTACATGTGACCCATGATCTTCACGGACGCCTGCAGTAACGTGGAAGAGCGGCGCTTCAGCGGCCTGCCCTGAGCGAAGCCGAACGGTCCGTGTAGAGCGCCAGCGATGAATGTGGGCTTTAGCCCCTGAGCTATCCATGACTCAGTCCTTCGATGCAATCATTCTCGGCGGCGGCGCAGCCGGCCTGATGTGCGCCATCGAAGCCGGCAAGCGTGGCCGCCGCGTCGCCGTGCTCGAACACTCCGACCGGCTCGGCAAGAAAATTCTGATCTCCGGCGGCGGACGCTGCAACTTCACCAACCTTCACTGCCGTTCCGGAAAACTTTCTTTCCTCGAATCCGCACTTCGCCAAGTCGGCATTAGCCCGCTACACTCCGCAGGATTTCATCGCCCTGGTCGAAAAGCACAACATCCCCTATCACGAAAAAACTCTAGGCCAGCTTTTCTGCGACCGCTCCGCGCGCGACATTCTCGGCATGCTCGAAGCCGAGTGCGAGCACGGCGGAGTTAGCATCTTCCTGAACACGAATATTCAGACGATCGAGCGAGCAGCCGAGTTCACTGTGCGCTCGCCGAATGCAGAGTTCAGAGCCCCAGCGCTCGTAGTTGCCACCGGAGGCCTCTCGATCCCGAAGATTGGCGCGACATCTTTCGGGTACGATCTAGCGCGCCAGTTCGGCCTCGCCATCCGCGAGCCCTGGCCCGCCCTCGCGCCCCTGATTCTGGGCAAGGAAGACTGCGACCGCTATTGTGGTCTCGCAGGAGTTTCCGCCGAGGTCGTTGCGTCGTGCAATACCCAGCAATTCCGCGAGAAGATGCTCATCACGCACCGCGGCCTGAGCGGCCCCGCGATCCTGCAGATTTCTTCCTACTGGAAACGATCGCAGCCGATCCTGATCGATCTTGCACCCGGCAGCGAGGTTACTGCCGCATTTCGCGATTCAAAGACGCCGCGAAATCTAAGCACGCTTCGAACCGAGTTGCGAAAGCTTCTCGCCCATCGCCTCGCCGATCGCTGGCTGGAAGCTCACTCCCCAACTTCGTGGACAAATCCTGCGCTCGCCGATTTCGAGAAACAAACGCACGCCTGGGCAATCACACCAGCGGAAACGGAGGGCTACGAAAAAGCAGAAGTAACCGCAGGCGGCGTCGACACCAATGAACTCTCCGCCAAAACAATGGAAACCAGAAAAATTCCCGGCCTGTTCTTCATCGGCGAAGTAGTGGACGTGACCGGCCATCTCGGCGGCTTCAACTTCCAATGGGCCTGGGCCTCAGGCGCAGTCGCCGGACGCGCGTTGTGACCCCAAGCCATCTGGTCCAATCGCCTGTACTCCCGTCTCTCCTTTATTATTACCGGCATGCCAAAAAAACTCCGCTGGGGAGTTCTCAGCACCGCCTCGATCGGTCTTAGGAAAGTCATTCCCGCCATGCAACAGGGGGAATACTCGAGCGTAGTAGCCATTGCGTCCCGCGATCTCGCGAAGGCGAAGCAGGCCGCGGCCGCCCAGGGCATACCTACCGCCTACGGCTCCTATGAAGAACTTCTCGCCGACCCCAACATCGACGCCATTTACAATCCTCTTCCCAATCAGCTTCACATCCCCTGGACAATAAAATCCGCCGAGGCCGGCAAACATGTCCTCTGCGAAAAGCCGCTCAGCCTAACCGAAGCAGAAGCCAAATCTCTCCTCGCCGTCCGCGCTCGCACCGGAGTCAAGATCGGCGAAGCCTTCATGATCCGCAGTGCTCCCTGGTGGCTGCGCCTCCGCGAACTTATCAACCAGGGTCGAGTCGGCGAACTTCGCTCGGTCGTGGGCTTCTTCAGTTACCACAACATAGACCCAACGAACATCCGCAACCAAGTGGAATCCGGTGGCGGCGCCCTCATGGATATCGGCTGCTACCTCATCCACGCCTCGCGCTACGCCTTCGCGCAGGAACCCACGCGCGTCGTGGCCCGTATCGAGCGTGATCCCAGGATGCACACCGACCGGCTCACGTCAGCGCTTCTCGACTTCCCCGCCGGCCAAGCCATCTTTACCTGCAGCACGCAGCTCGTTCCCTACCAGCGCGTCCAATTCCTCGGCACCCGCGGACGCATCGAGATCGAAATCCCCTTCAACGCCCCAATCGACCGCCCCGCGCGCCTCTTCATCGACGACGGCGGTGACCTCTCTGGCGCGGGCATCACCACAGAAACCTTCCCCATCTGCAATCAGTACACTTTGCAGGGCGATGCGTTCTCTAAAGCGGTTCTGGAAAATACGGAGGTCCCAGTCCCCCTCGAAGACGCCATCAAGAACATGGCCGTAATCGATGCCATCCTTGGCTCCGCTAACTCAGGCGAATGGGCCCCCGTGCACTGACGGGCCTTATCCCCTGGGAGCTCGGTTCGCTGGCTGCTGTCTCTGCTGCAACTCCTGCGTCTGCTGTTGGTGTTTCTGCTGCAATTGCTGTGTCTGTTGCGCGTGCTGCTGCTCCACCTGCTGCTTTTGCGAGTCAGTCGCCTTCTGTTTATCCAGGTTCAGGTGCTCCTGGTCCTGCTGCTGCTGGAGTTTATCCCGCTCCCCTTGCTGCTTCGCGATTTGCTTTTGCTGCTGCTGCTGGTACTTTCTGTCCAGCTTCGGATTGCCCGTATTCGGAGCAGTCGTGGCCAGAGCCGGAAGGTCGTGGGGATGGACGGCAGCGCTCGCTTGCGCCGATCCGGGTTGCGATCCTCCCCGACTAGCTGGAGCATAAGATCCTCCTGCCTCTTTGGCCGGTACAGCGCCGCGGTCATTGAAGTCTCCCGGCCTCGGTGTCGCTGCGACCCCGGGCCTGCCCATGTTCGCGGACGCGCGTTGCTGCGGGTTGGCCCGGGCCGCCTGCGCATGTTGCGTCTGAACCGCGAGTGGGGGCACGTGTCGATCCCGCGCTGCAGCCTCTTCTTCAGATGTCGGACGCGCGCTGATTCCACCGTTCCCGCCGTTGAAACTGACGCGGCTCACGTTGTTGTTTATGACGGTGGTGTTGTAAACGTTGTGAATGTTCGTGATGTTCACGTTGCTCACAGACCGGTTATAGAAAAAATGTCCGTTATCCCACCGCCCGCCTTGAAAGCCTGTGCCGAAATACCCATAGCCGTAATTGATCCCGCCATAGAAGCCAATGTGCGGGCCCCAGTAACCGTCATAGAAAACAAATCCGTCGCCGCCCCAACCCCAATAGGCTGGCGTCCACAGGAAACCGATTTCCGGCGCCATCACCCATGTGCCCGGCACCCAGTAGTAATCGCTGACGTCGTTATCGTAGGCCCAGTAGCCGGGCGTCCACAGATACCCATCGCCCGGACAAAGAGGCTGCTCATACACCGGCAGCGGGGGCGGCCCAATCGAAATGGCGACGCCAATTTGCGCCAGCGAGGCTGCCGACATGGAGAGCACGACCAGCAAGAACATCAGCGCACGAATGAAACGAATATGCATTGTGATTCCTTTGGCCCACCATCCCTCGCTTGCCCGGTGATGCTTCTCCGACGCCGGTTGTGTGGATGAGGGCCGATCTTCAGACAAGACAGGCCTTACGGCAGGTCTCCTTCAGCAAACGGTCCTGCCAGACACTGTCACACTTCGGCGATATGGAAATCTGAGCAAAAAAGCTCACCGGCAGTGCGAGGGGCGCAAAAATCGGACAACGATACGCATCGCACCCTCCGAGCCGCGCTTCCATCCCAACCCGCTTCCGGGCTCTGTCGCTCCCATGCCGTAGAATCAAGTCTTGCTCCTAAACATTGAAAAGCTCATCTACGGCGGCGATGGACTAGCGCGCCTCCCCGCCGAATCGATCACTAACGAGGGCCGCAACAAAGACCGCGGCCGCGGCAAGGCCGTCTTCGTCCCCTTCGTCCTCGCTGGAGAAAAAATCGAAGCGGCGATAAGCGAAGAAAAACCAGGCTTCGCTCGCGCCCACGCCAACACAATCATTGAACCCTCGCCGCACCGCATCCCGCCGCCCTGTCCGCATTTCACCCGCTGCGGCGGATGCCACTACCAGCACGCCGCCTACGAGCATCAACTAGAGATCAAAAAAGAAATCCTGCGCGAGAATCTGCGCCGCATCGCCAAGCTCGAACTGCCGTGCGAAATTCAACTGCATCCCTCGCCGCCCTGGAACTATCGCAACCGTTCGCGCCTGCAGGTTCGAACCCAGCCCAACTTCTCCGCGGGATATTTCAAGTTCGCCTCGCATGAACTCCTGCCGGTCGAAGAGTGCCCGATCAGCTCGCCGCTGATTAATCGTGGCATCGCAGCTCTGTGGCAAGCAGGCCGCGCCGGCAACGCAGTACAAGGCGTGCGCGAAATCGAATTCTTCGCCAACGCCGACTCAAATGGAAATGAAACGAAACTACTCCTCGAGTTCCTCTGCGCCCCCGAAGCCCGCCGCGCCGCAGTACGCGCGTGGGCCGAAGAGTTGTGTGCAGCGATGCCGGAAATAGCCGGCGTGGTCGCATTCCGCGAGTCGCAAAAGGGCGTGCAGGAGCCGCTGGTCACAGTGGGCGCCTCGGAATCAACTCATCAGACGAAAACCGCACTCTACCGCGTAAGCGCCGGCGCCTTCTTCCAGACCAACCGCTTCCTCATCGATGAATTGGTCAACATCGTAACCGCAAACCGCTCCGGCGAACTGGCCCTCGACCTCTACGCCGGCGTCGGACTGTTTTCCACAGCCCTGGCCTGTGATTTCCGTCACGTCATTTCTGTCGAGTCGTCACAGACAGCCGCCGGCGATCTTCAATACAATCTGCCCGTCAACGGAAAGGCGGTGCAGTCGACGGCGGAGCAGTACCTCGCCAAAACTCCCAAGCCCGGCCTGGTAGTACCCGATCTCGTCGTGATAGACCCGCCCCGCAGCGGCCTGGGAGATTCTGTCGTCCGTGCCCTGGCGAGCCTGGCTGCGCCCCAGCTGACCTATGTGTCCTGCGATCCCGCGACGCTGGCCCGCGATCTGCTCCCACTGCAGGCGGGAGGCTATCGAGTCGAAGAGGCACACCTGGTAGACCTGTTCCCCCAAACCTACCACCTCGAAACCGTCCTGCACCTGGTGCGCTGAAACATGCGGGGAAAGCTGGGCTGAAACATGTGGGGACGGACGCATTCGTCCGTCCCGCCGAGCGCAGCGAGGCGTCCAGATCAGGAAGGGAACGACTTTAGTCGTGCCGTTTAGCCTGGCCGGATCGATCGAGGCTTTAGCCTCTGAGGTTGGCTTTCGACTCCGGCTCGTTTTTCCGAAGCTCGCCGCAAATCCGGTGCCGGTCCGTTATCTACATCTATCGCACCGATACGACCAATGCCTCCGCTACCCCTCATCGACAACTCGGCAGTCCCCTTCACACCGCACGAATTCCAACCCAAGCCCCCGCGCCAACCAATGCTATGGGCCGCCCTGTCGTATTCCTTAGGAATCGTTGCCGGCGTCCACGCCTGGCGCCCGGCGTCGTGGTGGATCGCGGCCACCGTAGCATTCTTAGCCGCGGGATTGTATTTCGTGCGCAGACGCAAGTGGCTCGGAGTGAGCCTGGCCCTCGGCGCATTCTTCCTGGCAGGCGCGCTTCACATCCAGCTCCGAGGTCCCACCGACGCTCTCGACCCCAGCCTCCAACCGTTCGACGGCCAGCCAGTCGTGATGACCGCTCACGTCACGCGAGACGGCAAATTCCGCGAAGGCTCTCCCAACGAAATCAGACAGAGCCTCGACGTCGAGACCGAAGAGATCGTCCCCGAAAACGGCCAGCCGATTCCGGTGCATTCCGGCGTGCGGCTAGGAATCTACAGCGCCCGCCCTGAAGCTGTTTCACAACGCCCGTTCCACTACGGCGAACGCCTCCGCTTCCCAGTCAAGCTGAAGCTCCCGCGCAATTTCCTCAATCCCGGATCATTCGACTATCAAGGCTACCTGACCGCGAACGGCATCTCCGCCCTGGGCTCAGCGAAAGCAGAAGATGTAGAAGTGCTGCCCGGCTTCGCAGGTAACCGCGTGGAACTCTGGCGATCCCGCATTCACTCGAGCATCATCGCCAAGGTGCAAGCGCTCTGGCCTCCGCCCCAGGCCGCGCTCATCGACGCCATGGTCATCGGCGAAGAAGCCTTCATCGACCGCGATACCCGCGTCGATTTCCAGCGCTCCGGCACCTATCACATCCTCGTAGTCTCGGGAATGAACGTAACCATCTTAGCTTTCGTCGCATTCTGGACCCTGCGCCGCCTGCGCCTCACCGACGTCCCCGCAACCGCGCTCACGATTCTTTTCTGCATCGCCTACGCCTTTCTAACCGAAGTAGGAGCGCCGGTCTGGCGCGCCACGCTGATGTGTGCCATCTACCTCGGCACTCGCCTGCTCTACCGCGACCGGGCCATGGTCAACGCGCTCGGAGCAGCCGCTCTAGGATTGCTCGTCTTCGATCCCCGCCAGCTCTTCACCGCCAGTTTCCAGATGACGTTTCTCTGCGTCCTGATCGTAGCCGCGATCGGCCTGCCGCTCATCGAACGCACGTCGCGCCTCTACCGCCAGGCCCTCCGCCACTGGGACGCCGACGACTACGGTCCGTCGCTCCCTCCGCAAGTCGCCCAGTTCCGCCTCGACCTGCGCCTGCTCGCAAGGCAACTAGCGCGCTTCATCGGAGACCAATGGTCGCTGCACCTCATCCGCACCGTGACCATCATCCTCCTGGCCGCGTTCGAGTTGCTGCTGGTCTCAGCGGTAATGCAGATGGGCTTGGCCCTCCCCATGGCGTATTACTTCCACCGCGCCACGACGATCGGCCTTCCCGCAAACGTCGCCGTAGTTCCGCTCACGCAGCTTCTAATGCCCGCCGCGATCCTGACCATCGCGCTAGGCTACATCTCCCCGCTCGTGGCAAAACTTCCCGCGCTGCTAACCACCGTCGCGCTGCAATCGATCACAGGAACGGTCCACGGACTGGGAGGCCTGCGCCTGGCCGATCTTCGTGTAGCTACGCCCTCACTTCTAATGATGGCAGCAGCGTCCGCCGCGCTGGTCTTGGCAATGCTGTGCGCTCGCCGTCGCGCGCTGCTAGCCCTGGCAGGAATGCTCGCTCTGTTCCTAGCCTCACTAGGCCTAGCCTTCATTCCCCCGAAGCCGCAAACGCGCGGAGGCCTCCTCGAAGTAACATCCATCGACGTAGGCGAAGGCGACTCCATCCTGCTAGTGACGCCGCAAGGCCGCACCTTGCTAGTCGACGCCGGTGGGCCCATCTGGGGCGCGGGCTCCCAACTCGACTACGGAGAAGATGTAGTCGCGCCCTATCTCTGGACCCGCCGCATCTCCCGCCTGGACGCCGTCGCCATCTCCCACGGCCACTCCGACCACATCGGCGGCATGCCCGCGGTCCTGAAAGATTTTCGTCCCAAAGAATTATGGATAGGTCTGCTGCCCCCAAGCCGCGCGCTCGACAACTTGGTCGCCCAAGCAAATCAACTGGGAATCAAAGTAGTCCGCCATTGGGAGGGAGACGAATTCAACCTGGGCGGAGCGAAAGTCGATGTGCTGTTTCCACCGCAAGACTGGCCCGTAGGCCTCGAGCCCAAAAACAACGATTCCATGGTCCTGCAAGTAACCTACGGCAAGACCTCGGTACTACTCGAAGGCGACGCCGAAAAAGCAGTCGAGCGCCGCATAGCGGCCCTACACCATCCTCGCGCAGACTTGTTAAAAGTAGGCCACCATGGCAGCGCGACTTCCACCACGCCAGAAATTCTGCAATCAGTCCAGCCCCGTTACGCCGTAATCTCGCTAGGCTTCCGAACCTCTTTCGGTTTTCCGAAACCGGATGTCCTCGCGCGCCTCCAGGCCGCCGGAGTCCGCGTCTACCGCACCGACCTCAACGGCGCAGTCACCTTCTACCTCGACGGCCGCTCGGTCACGCCTTCGCTACCAAGGTTTCCGTAAAAAGATGGACCGCACAGACCCCGCGCTCTTGTCATTCCCACCCTTCCCGAAGGGAAGGAGAGGAACCTGCTGTTTGCTGACAGCGCCCCGAAGACCTGGGTCCAAGCGGGTGGAGCAGGCCTTCTAGGCCTGCGTCAAGAGGTAGGTAAAAATCAGCGGGCTTCAGCCCGGAGCGCTTAACTCTTCGTCTCATCATCATCCAAAGCATCCTCAACCGGCCGCCGGTACTCAGCAATCAAATTCCGCGCCCTCTCCGCATCCTCTTCCCGCACCAGAATAAGCATTCCCCCCAGCCCGGGAAACGCGTCCTGCAAAAAGCTGCTGGACGTAAGATCACTCTCAATCCCCGCCGAATCGAGCAGTCCTTTCACCACCAAAGCCTCCGACTCCTCTTCGCTGTCGAAAACCTTCACCAGCTTTTCATTGGGATCAGGGCGTCGCGCTCCAACGCTCGCATCGGACTTTGCCATAACGTCTCCCCATTCTCGGAATCCGCCGCCACAGTCAGCCAGAATTCCGCACTCCGTGATTCTAACTCTTCTAGCGAGTCGACGAAGATCAGGAAGGGCACGACTCAAGTCGTGCCCCAAGATCCCACAGCGATATAGGCTTTAGCCTTTGATGCGAGCCCTTCGGTCCGCGGGCCTTACCCTGTGTTCCCCCGTGCCCTCTGTGTTAAAGATTTCCCTACAGAATATATCGAGACAAATCCTGATCCTTAACAATGTCTGTCAACATCTTCCGCACGTAATCCGCGTCGATAACAACGTGATCGCCCTTCCGCTCGGGAGCATCAAAGCTAAGCTCATCCAGCACCCGCTCCATAATGGTATGCAGCCGCCGCGCCCCAATATTCTCCGTACTCTCATTCACCCGAAACGCAAAGTGCGCAATTTCCGACAGCGCCTCCGGAGTGAACTCGAGCTTAACCCCCTCAGTCTCCAGCAAAGCCGTGTACTGCTTCACCAAAGAAGATTTCGGCTCGGTAAGAATCCGCACAAAATCCTCCATGGTCAAAGACTGCAACTCCACCCGAATCGGAAACCGCCCCTGCAGTTCAGGGATCAAGTCGCTAGGCTTCGAAACGTGAAACGCCCCAGCAGCAATAAACAAAATATGATCCGTCCGCACCATCCCATAACGAGTGTTAACGGTAGTGCCTTCAACAATGGGAAGAATGTCGCGCTGCACACCCTCCCGTGAAACATCCGGACCATGCCCGCCCTCGCGCCCCGCAATCTTGTCAATCTCATCCAGAAACACGATCCCCGAATTCTCCACCCGATCGATCGCCGTCCGCGTAACGTGATCCATATCGATCAGCCGCTGCTCTTCTTCCTGAATCAGATATTCGAAAGCCTCATTCACCTTCATCTTCCGCTTCTTGGTCCGCTGCCCGAAAATATTAGGCAGCATGTCCTTGATGTTGATGTCCATCTCCTCAACACCCTGGTTCGTCATAATTTCAAAAGAAGGAAAATTCCGCTCCCGCACATCAATCTCAACCTGCCGGTCATCAAGCTTCCCCTCGCGCAGTTGCTGCCGCAACTTCTCCCGCGTCCGTGAAGAAGATTCAGCCAAAGCAGTACTGCTATCAATCACGACTCCGCCCGCAGTAGTAGGCTCCGCCGGCCGGGCCGGTGGAGAAGGCGGCAGCAGAATATCGAGCAAGCGTTCCTCAGCATTGAGCTCAGCCTTATCCGCCACATCCTCAAGCTTCTCCTCGCGCACATTGTCGATAGCAATCTCGACAAGATCGCGCACCATCGACTCCACATCCCTACCCACATACCCAACCTCAGTAAACTTCGAAGCCTCAACTTTCAAAAACGGAGAATTAGCCAGCTTAGCCAGCCGCCGCGCAATCTCCGTCTTCCCCACCCCAGTAGGCCCGATCATAATTATGTTTTTGGGGATGATTTCTTCGGCCAGTTCGGGGGTTAGTTTTTGCCGGCGGGTGCGGTTGCGCAGCGCTATCGCGACGGCGCGCTTGGCGTCCTTCTGTCCGATTACGTGTTTGTCGAGCTCGACGACGATCTCGCGAGGCGTGAGTTCGTCGAGTGCAAGCTGCTCTTCTTCGGCGCTGCTGGGTAAGTAGATGGCCATAAAATTCAGTGACTAGTGATCAGTAGCCAGTCTGCGAGTCTTCGCTGGCCACTGATCACTGGCCACTGACCACTTTCTTACAACTCTTCAATCGTGACCACATCGTTGGTATAGATGCACATTTTGCCGGCGATCCTCATTGCTTCTTCGGCGATCTGGCGGGCGGATAGTTGCGTGTGCCGGGCCAGGGCTTCGGCTGCGGCCTGCGCGTAAGGGCCGCCGCTGCCGATGGCCGCTACTCCGCCGTCAGGCTCGATTACGTCGCCTTGTCCGCTTAGCAGGAACGTTTGTTCTTTGTCACACACCAGGAGCAATGCTTCCAGATGGCGCAGGTATTTGTCGGTGCGCCAGTCTTTGGCTAGTTCTACGGCGCCGCGTCCCAGGTTGCCGTGGTACTGCTCGAGTTTTGATTCGAAGCGGCTGAACAGGGTGAAGGCGTCGGCGGTCGAGCCGGCGAATCCCGCCAGAATCTTGTCATTGTAGAGGCGGCGGATCTTCTTAGCCGTGTGTTTGATGACGGACTCGCCCAGCGTAACCTGGCCGTCGCCGGCCAGAACGACGCTGCCGTTGCGGCGGATGGATAAAACAGTGGTAGACCGTATCAGTCGCTTCGTCGACATGGGCGCAATCTTCGATTATAGCAGCGTGGAAGGTGTCGCTAACGCGGAGTCAAAGAACCTGGTAGTGGGCTACCTTGAAAACATCTTGTGAATGCTCACATAAATAACAACTACTCCGGCAGCACCATAAACAAGGCGCACGTACCACTTTTGTCGCGCCTTTGGGCGGTCGATTGTCGCCGATGCCAGCAGTAATAGCCCGGTCACGATGGCCGCGTACTGGCCGTACTTGATGAGCCATTCAGTCATGCTGCTCTTTCCGCCCTAGACTCCCCGTAGGCTTCGCAGAGGGCTACCAAATCTTCAACGCTGCAGAGCCGATCCGTGACGCCGGCGGCCATGGCTGGTGATGCGCGCAGTGAATCTTGATGAAATTGTAGGCGAAATAATTGTAACTCCCTACCTCCCGACATGCGACCGGACAGGTGGCACTCTGGTCCGCCAGTCGACTCGCACCCAGTGCACACGCGAAGAGTGGAAGACCGCAATCGGTGCGCCGCCGTACGTCATGGCAGGCAGGTGGAAGTGCACATTGATGAACATTTCCTGCTGAAATCCTGTGGGATCAAACGCGGAGTTCCGCACCAGATCGAGCGCGGCGCGGCCCAGATCGTCAGAGGAATTCTGCAGCGTTTCCGCATCGAGCACGCTGCCATCTTGCGCATCGAGAATGGCGTGCACGATCACCGGCTGGAAAAAGCGCGACGTGGGCCCGTCGGAAGGGTCGACGCGCAATGGTCCTAAACGCCCAGCGCTCGACAGACCAAAAGTCTCGGCAGCCTCACCCATTTCCTCAGACGGCTTGAAAAGATTGGCATCGAGGTTGGGCGCGTCTTCGAGACTTTCGACATGGATCTGCACCGCCAGGCGGCCTTCCTCGTAGATCGAGACCTGCCGCGGCAGAACATGACCATGGAAATTCCAGCCGTCATAGTCATACACAGCATAAATTCCCGGAGCCTCCGACCACGTCCGCAACACGCCGGTCTCGGAGTCGACACAGTCCTCGCGCTCGACCCACGCCCGCGGCGCAGGATTAGGCGGCAGCGAATAGCTCAGAAGGAAGCAGGTCACCGGCTTGCCCTCGTGCACCACATTGCCCGCGCGAATCTCGAACTTTGCGATGTCATGCAGCACTGGTCTCAACAGCACGGAGCGGATCAACTGAATGCGCAGTGGGATCGGCTGCGACGGAGTCGTGCCGTAAACGCGGTGCTCGGCGCCCACGCGGGTCACCTTCACATCGCCTAACTGCGCCGTCCAGCGGAACTGCGAGTGTCCGTCGTAGAACTCCTCCATTGTGCCTGCGCCCTCGTTCATGGTCGCGCCATTGGTTTCGAACGAAACCTTCAGCGCGTAGGGCACCTCGGCATCACGCAAATTGAAATTTGTCCGCGCACGGTCAAGAAGATCCATCGCGGCGCTGCGCTCTGCCGGTTTAGAAAGAATCCTGGGCTGGCGAGTGACCAACTCGTGCGGGTCCGCTGGTGGAGGGTTGGTCTGACCGAATACCGTCGAAAAGCAACCCAGCGCAAACACAAAGACGAGAGATCCGAGGAGCCGAGAGGGCGTTGCCATAAGGCCTCCTTACATCGAGACACAAGCCCGGGGACCAGTGCGGAATTGTAACCAAGAACTGCGCGACGGGCAATTCTGCAGCGAACCTGCACGCCGGGGTCACCAATCCCCGCCGCAAAAATAGTTCTGGACGTGACCTAATGGTCACGTTACAATGTACTCACGTAATGACTGATGACTTCACAAAGGAGGGAAAGCAATGACACTGGAAGACCTGACGCTCGACGTTGAGCAGCACGTGGAAATCAAAGCTACGCCGGAGAAGGCGTTCGCCGCGGTTCTGTATCGCCTGGGAAAAGGCAATACCAACCCTGAAGGGCAACCGATGCAGTTACTGCTGGAGGCCAAGCCTGGGGGACGTTGGTACCGGGATCGCGGAAACGGCATCGGGCACCTCTGGGGATTTGTGCAGGTCCTGAAGCCTCCGACGCTGTTGGAGTTGAGCGGGCCGATGTTTATGTCCTATCCCGCGATTAACCACCTGGAAGTGAAGGTGGAAGCGGTGGGAACAGGCTGCAAGGTCGTGCTGCGGCACCGCGCGATCGGCATGATCGATCCGCAGCACCGCAAGGGCGTGACGAAAGGCTGGCACCACATGCTCGATGAAATCAAGAAGGACAGCGAGCAGCGGTGAAGGAAGCCTCGCATCATCCCGCGGACGAACTCGATGCCGTGTGGAAGGCGCTCTCGGATGCGACCCGCCGCGCGATTCTGGATTTTCTGCGGGATCGTCCCCGAACCACCACCGAGATCGTGGAAGCTTTTCCGCACCTGAGCCGCTTCGGAGTGATGAAGCATCTCGACGTGCTCCGCGCGGCGCAGTTGGTGCAGACACGCGAAGCTGGGAGGCAGCGGGTGAATTCGCTGAACGTCGTGCCCATCCGGCAGATTTATGAACGCTGGGTAGGGCCGTTCCAGGAGCTTTGGTCGGGCCAGCTGTTGCGCATCAAGGAACTCGCTGAAAACAGCACGGGCAAGAGGGAGACTTCGCGCAAGCGCAAGAGACACTAATGATTGGGCCGTCCGGCGGCGGTTCGCACCCAAAACAGCAAGATGAAACGAACTTACTAAATAGGAGAATGCAAATGACCACATTAGCTACCAACTCGGGAATTCAGGAACACGAAGTCGTTTCGCCAAGAGAATGGATCACCAGCCGAAAAGAACTGCTTCGCAAAGAAAAAGAGTTCACCAGGTTACGAGATGAACTGAGCCGGCAACGCCGCGAGTTGCCGTGGGAGAAAGTTGAAAAAGAATATGTCTTCGACGGACCGAACGGCAAGGTGACTCTGGCCGACCTTTTCGGCGGCAAGAGCCAGCTGATTATCTACCACTTCATGTTTGGCCCAGGGTGGGAGGAGGGTTGCCGGAGCTGCTCCTTCGCCGCCGATCACTTCGACGGAACTCTGGTGCACCTCGCGAATCGCGATCTCACTCTCGCCGTGATTTCGCGGGCGCCGATGGCGCAGATCGAGACCTTCAAGAAGCGCATGGGCTGGCAGTTCCGGTGGGTTTCGTCATTCGGCAACGACTTTAACCGCGACTATCACGTCTCGTTCACGAAAGAGGAGATGGCGAAGGGCAAGGTGAACTACAACTACGATCTGCGTGAGTTCCCCAGCGAGGAAGCCCCGGGTTTTAGCGTCTTCTACAAGAACGATGCGGGCGAGATCTTCCATACTTATTCCGCCTACGCGCGCGGAGGCGACATCCTGATTGGCGCCTACAACTTTCTTGATCTCGCGCCCAAAGGCCGCGGCGAGGATGATCTGGCCTTCACCATGGCATGGGTTCGACATCACGATCGCTACGCGAAGGACTACTTCGTGGATCCAAAGACTCCGTACGTAGCGCCGAAAGGAGCAGGCTCGTCATGCTGCGCCGCGGAGCACCAGTCGTGAATTGCTGCGCAGCCATTTCGACCGGATCGAGCCGCCTTACTGCAGAAGCGCGGACTGCGAACAGCGGTCCACGTCTGCGGACGGCGTTACGGAAGGCGGCGCGCCGTTGTCGCGAGGCCGCGGGATGGATTCTCCCCGGAAGCATTCTGGCGTTGCTGCCGAAATGTCCGGCGTGCATCGTCGCCTACCTCGCGATCGGAAGCGGAATCGGCATCTCACTATCGACCGCGATCTATCTGCGGATCGGCCTCATAACCCTGTGCGTGGCTTCGCTCGCATATTTTGCGGTGAGTCGCGGACGCCGCTATCTCACACGCCGACCGGAGGCCCATCCCTCGCAAAACTACTTCGCACCGAAAAGCTGTCAATAGCCAAGTAGTACACAGTCGAGGCTAAGTTGCTCACAGCTATGACAATATAAATCCGGAAAAATGACGCTTTCACCCATTCCAAACTGCTATACTGAAAGTATAGAGTAAAAATTCTGCAAAATGAGGCGCGGCCCATGGGCCGCGCCTTTTCTTTTGGGACCGAACGTCTGGGGCCGAACCGGGGGTGCAAAATGGACGAGTTCAAAGTTTTCAAGAACTTTAAGGAGTCCACCTCCTGCCGCACCGGCACCGGATACTTCTGCCAGTTCAAGCCCAACTACCCCTACACCCTCGACCAACTAGACCTCTTCGCCGCCTACGTAATCATGCAAAACACGTGGTACCTGATCCCAGCCCACATCCTCTTGGGCGGCGAAGCCGCAAAACAAGGCCTGATGCTCTACCCCATGCAGCCCCTGAAGAAAAATCGCTACAGCTACGAACACTACCGCGAAGCCTGGCCCTTACTCCGCCCCAGCAGAAAAAGATAGCCCGTGTAGGACGGACGCTCCCGTCCGTCGCCTTTGACCTTAGATTCTTCAACTGGAAGGGTCTTCATGACCGAGGAGGCGACTCGACGCGCAGGCGAAGTGGCAACGAGCCGCCATGGGGCGCCCTAGGCGTTAGTGGATCGATGTAGAATTAAGTACTTCATAATAAACAAGTTACGATAGCCATGCATTCTTGCCAACAAAACCAGTTGCACTTGTAGCAGATAATCAGTACACTTGTAGCAGATGTTACACATGTAGCATCTGTACAGTGACAACCATCACTGTGAGGAGACCGTCCCATGTCGGAGAGCGCACCACAAGCCGAAGCTAGCAAAACCGATCTGTTGGTGTCGCAAAAGGACCAGCAAGAGGTAGAGGAACTATATACCAAGCTTCGGGAAGCGGAAGCTAAACTGATCGGCCCGGACGGAAAAACCGAAGTCCTGCCGAACAACATAAATTCCTTTCTGTACCGATTGCTCGCGGATCTGAGGGCTGGATTTTCCGTCACTATTTTGCAGAACAAAGCTCAACTCACTACCATCGAAGCCAGCAAACTGCTAGGCATGTCTAGACAGTTCCTTGTTGGGTTGCTGAAGAAAGGCGAAATCCCCTTCCACACAGTTGGCACTCATCGGCGCATGTATGCGCGAGATGTATTGGCCTACAAAGCTAAGCGTGACGCGTCTCGCAGAAAGATTCTAGACGACTTGGCTCGTGCGGAATTCACGGAAGGGCTGTACGACCAAGTCCCTGATGATTTTAACTCAGGACAATGAGTATGCGGTCCTTTTAGACGCATGTGTGCTGGTTCCGATGCCTCTCTGTGACACATTGTTACGGCTTGCGGAGGAACCAGCGCTATACCGACCCCTTTGGAGCGAACAAATACTCATAGAGGTTGGCAGCGTCCTGGCGCAAAAACTCCATCGTTCAGCAATTCAAGTACAGCGGCGGCTTACGCAGATGAGAGAGGCCTTCCCCGAAGCCAGCGTGGACGTACCAGACGATTTGATCGAAGCCATCGCCTGTATTCCTGATCCTGACGATCGGCACGTTATGGCTGCGGCCATTCGCGGCAATGCGAACGCGATTATAACCACCAACACGAGACATTTCCCTGCGGATTGTCTTGGTCAGTACGGTATCGATTGCCAGACGCCTGACGAGTTCCTGATGCACCAATTTCATCTGGACCCCGAGCAAGTTCTCGAAAAACTCGACAGCCAAGGGTCAAACATAGGGAAGGACCGCGCTTACATTGTCGAAAGATTGCGCGTGATGGTTCCGACATTTTCGGCCCTCGTTGACTACGGGCCAAAATTCACGCAGGAAGAGGGGTAACAAAATGCAAGGCGGACAGTTAATTCTTAGTGGTGTTACCGACGACGAGATGGTCGCCATTTTCCAAGCGAAGGAAAAGAGCGGCGGAAAGCTGATTTTCCTGCCTGTGAATATTCAGGTTCAGCAAGTTCAAGGGAATCCGCCGAAACAGGTATATTCCAACGTCATGATTCACTGGGCAGATCAGGCCGGCGCTAAGGCTGCGGCTGCTCTCCTCAGTGATTTAGCGAACTGAACTCCGCAGGCTGTCGTTTGCCGTCCTTTGTTACCGCCGCTTGTCTGCGTCCCGTGCGGTCTCTTGTGGATCGGCGTGAACACTTTACTCAGCTTCTTATACCCCCGCAGCCTGGGCACTCGGTTTCCCCGCCAGCAACTGCCTCAGCACATACTGCAGAATCCCGCCGTTCGCGTAGTAGAGAGCTTCCTGCGGAGTGTCGATGCGGACCAGCGCCTCGAACTCGACGGTCTTCCCTTTGGCTTTGGCGCGGACTTTTACCTGGCTTCCGGCAGCGAAGTTTTCTACTACGTCGCGGATGCCGGTGATGTCGAAGACTTCCTCGCCGGTCAGCTTTAGCGATTCGGCGGTTTGTCCTGCAGGGAATTGCAGGGGAAGAACTCCCATGCCTACCAGGTTCGAGCGGTGGATGCGCTCGTAACTTTCGGCGATTACCGCTTCGACGCCGAGTAAGCGCGGGCCTTTGGCGGCCCAGTCGCGGGAGGAGCCGGAGCCGTATTCTTTTCCGGCCAGAATAATTAGCGGCGTGCCTTCAGCCTGATATTTCTGGGAGGCGTCGAAGATCGACATTTCCTCGTCGTCGGGCAAGTGGCGGGTGAAGCCTCCTTCCACGTTGACCAGTTTGTTGCGCAGGCGCACGTTGGCGAAAGTTCCGCGGACCATGACTTCATGGTTGCCGCGGCGCGAGCCGTAGGAGTTGAAGTCGGCAGGCTTGACGCCGTGCTCCTGCAGATATTTTCCGGCAGGGCCGTCTTTCTTGATGGAGCCGGCGGGAGAGATGTGGTCAGTGGTCACGCTATCGCCGAGCACGGCGAGGACGCGGGCGCGCTTGATGTCTTCTACCGGCGACGGTTTGATCTTCATGCCTTCGAAGTAGGGAGCGCGGCGGATATAGGTGGAATCTTCTTCCCAGGCGTAGGTCTGGCCTTTGGGAATCTTGAGCCCGCGCCAGCGCTCGTCGCCCTCAAAAACTTCGGCGTAAGTTTTCGAAAACATCTCCGCGGTCACCGACTGCTGAATGGCCTCGTCGACTTCGCGCTGCATGGGCCAGAGGTCGGCGAGGTAGACGGGATTGCCGTCTCTGCCCTTACCGATGGCGTCTTTGCGCAGGTCGATGTCGATTCGTCCGGCGAGCGCGAAGGCTACCACCAGCGGCGGCGACATCAGATAGTTAGCGCGGACTTCGGAGTTGATGCGGCCTTCGAAGTTGCGATTGCCGGAGAGCACGGAAGCGACCACCAGATCCTTTTCGTCGATCGCTTTCGAGACTTCTTCCGGCAGAGGGCCGGAGTTGCCGATGCAGGTGGTGCATCCGTAACCGACGATGTTAAATTTCAGCTTCTCCAGATACGGCATCAGGCCGGCGTTCTCGAGATAATCGCGGACGACTTTCGAGCCGGGCGCGAGCGACGTTTTCACCCACGGCGGAACCGATAAGCCTTTCTCGACCGCCTTCTTCGCTAACAATCCCGCGCCGATCATCACCGAAGGGTTCGAAGTGTTAGTGCAGGAGGTGATCGCCGCGATCACAACGCTGCCGTGCTTGAGTGAATCCTTTACGCTCCGCGGAACATGCTCGTGCACGCTGGGGTCTTCGACGCCGATGTTTGCCGGGCTGCCCCCTTCCTGCTCCCAGCTTGCGGAAGTTCCAGTTTTCGCGGTTTGAGTTGCGGTCACGGATACGGCAGCCGCACTCGATTTCGGTTTGATCAGCGACGGCAGCGCTTTATGGAAGGAGTCCGCAGCCTGAGAGAGGATCACGCGGTCTTGAGGACGCTTGGGGCCAGCCAGACTCGGCTCAACCGTGCCAAGATCAAGCGTGAGCAATTCGGAGTATTCAGCTTCGGGAGTTTTGTCGTCGTGGAAAAGTCCCTGCTCGCGGCAGTAGGCTTCGACCAGAGCGATGAGTTCGTCGCTGCGCCCGCTCAGCTTCAGATATTTCAAGCTTTCTTTGTCGACCGGGAAGATGCCGCAGGTAGCGCCGTATTCCGGCGACATGTTCGCGATAGTAGCGCGGTCAGCAAGCGGAAGATCACGCAGCCCAGGCCCGAAATATTCAACAAACTTCCCCACCACCCCATGCTTGCGAAGCATCTCAGTAATAGTAAGGACAAGATCAGTAGCAGTAGCCCCTTCGCGCAACCGCCCAGTAAGCTTCACCCCAACCACCAGCGGAATCAGCATGGAAACAGGCTGCCCAAGCATCGCAGCTTCAGCCTCAATCCCGCCCACGCCCCATCCCAGCACCCCAAGCCCGTTAATCATCGTTGAATGCGAGTCTGTGCCGACTAAGGTGTCGGGGCTAGCTGTGCGCTTACCGTTTAATTCTTGGACGAAGACTACTCTTGCTAGATATTCGAGGTTTACCTGGTGGACTATGCCGGTATCGGGGGGGACTATTGCGAGGTTGCGGAAGCCGGTTTGTCCCCAGCGGAGGAAGGAGTAGCGCTCTTTGTTGCGCTGGAATTCTAGCAGGGCGTTTACGTCGAAGGCGCTGGCGGTGCCGAATTCGTCGACCTGGACGGAGTGGTCGATTACTAGTTCTACCGGCTGCAGCGGGTTGATCAGGGCCGGGTCGCCGCCCAGGTGTTGCATGGCGTCGCGCATGGCGGCTAGATCTACTACGCAGGGGACGCCGGTGAAATCCTGGAGGAGGACGCGGCTGGGAGTGAAGGCGATTTCTTTGTCGGATTGGGAGTTTTTATTCCACTGCGCCATCGAACGGATGTCTTCTTTTTTTACGTTGCGGCCGTCTTCGGTGCGCAGCAAGTTTTCCAGCAGGATGCGGAGGCAGTAGGGGAGGTGTTTGGTGGAGATGCCTTGCTGGTCGAGGGCGTCTAGGCGGTGGATTTCGTATTCTTTGTCGCCTACTTTTAGAGTGGAGCGGGTGTTGAAAGTATTTAATGACATGATTGGCTTCCCTGGAACTTTTAAGTTTAGTCGTTTTGGGGCGGATTGCGTAGAGGCGCGGGAGGTGGAGATTATTTTTGGGAGAGGAGGTAGAGGTCGTCGTGGCCGCCGGGGCGGGCGTAGACGATCGAGGTGAGATCACGGGAGACCATGAAGGCGTTGCCGTTGTAGTCTTCGCGCAGAACGAAGGGGAGCTTCAGGGCGGGGACGGGAGAACCGATGGGAGTGCCGTTGTGCCAAGGCTGGCGGAAGATGGTGGTTTCGCCGTGGGAGGCGAGGGAGTAGAGGTAGGACTTGCCATCGTTGGAATACATGGCGAGGTAGGTGGCGATGCCGGACTTCAGGGTGGTGCATTTTTTGCTGGCGAAGGAATACTGGAAGAGGCCGGAGTTTTCTCCCCAAATGGAGGAGCCGATGATGAATTGCTGGTCGGGAGAGAGATCAACGGCCATGCCGCAATCATCGACAAGGTGAACGGGCGGCGAGTCGTTGAGGAAGATTCTCCAGCTCTGTGTGGTGCGATTGTTGGTGTCGAGTCCGCCCAAAATAATGGATTGATCTCCCGGCTCCCAAACCGAGAAGCCGACGAAACTGCCGCGCCAGGGTAACTGACGAAGGTTCTTGCCATCGGCGTCGATGACAAAAAGCGCCCTATCGATCCCATTCTTGCCAGTTCCATTGCTGTCGGAGAAAAGGAACTTGGTTGCGTCGTTGGACCAGCCCAAGGTTTCCAGACTCCCCGCGGAGGAAACCAGTTTCAAGCGATGGTTGCCGGTGAGATCGGAGACCCACATTTCTCCCTTTCCGGCTTCCGAAATGGTGATGTATACGAGGTGGAGGCCATCTGCGGATAGAACGGGCTGGCTGGCATCTTCGTTGACGATATCGGAGAACTGTTTCGTTGGGGTGCGGTAGAGAGTGAGGGTTCCGGCGCTTCTGCCATTAATAAAATAGACGCCCTTGCCGTTGGGATCGGACATGGGGGCGTGATCTGGACCGGGGCCGAAAGTGATCTGCTTGAGGGATTGATCGGCAAGGGAGAATTCCCACAGATTGGAGATGTCTTTGATCTTGCGGGTGACGTAGAGGCTTTTGCCGGGAGTGGCCCAGGATGTAAAAGGAGAGGCGGAGGTGAGTTCGGCCAAGTTCGTCAGTTGGTGGGCGGATAGATCCAGGCGGCGGAAAACGACTGCCCCGGAGTCTGTGGTTGTACTGATGAGGAGATTTTTCCCATCCGGGTAGGCCTTGAGGTCGGCGCCGAACAAGACTCCGGTCGAGGGCAAGGTATAAAGAAGTTCTTCACTGGATCCGGATTTCGGAGTGCGAACGATGCGACCATCCGTCTTCTGAAGGAATAGCGACTGGCCATCGGCGGATGGGACGACGGCCCTGCCAGTCGCCAAGTGTTTGGGAGAGCCTCCGAGAGTGGGGATGCTCCAGATATCGGGATCGCCGAGAGTTTGGCTGAAATAGATTTCCGTGCCATCGGAGGAAAAATTCAGGATCGTTTTGTTGCCTTCATCTTTCGTGAGTTGGAGCGGATCTCCGCCGGAAGTGAGCATGACGAAGACCTGGTCATAACCTTCGACGGGAGAAGTGAAAGCGATGGTGCGGCCGTCGGGGGAGAGACTGGGATAGTCCATCGACTTGTTCCACTGGCTGATTTTTGTGACAGTGGCCGGACCTTCGGAGGGCTGGCGATTCAGAGCTAAGCGGTAGACGCCGTAACCTGCGGCGAGAAGGAGAAGAAGCAGGATCGCGCCGAGGGAAAAAACCTTGCCTTTATTGCGGGAGGCGGCTGCGGCGATGATCGAACTGTCGGAAGCATGAGCGGCTGAGGTGCGTGATGGAGCGGTGGCTGAACCTGAAGGGAGGGTCTCCGGGGAGCCGGAAAATCCCGTGTGCGCAGAAGAAGTGAATGCGGCAGGGACTGAGCCGCTGGAGACGCGTCCGGAGCCGGTATCGCGGCGCAGGCGTTTTAGATCGGCGCGAAGTTCGGCGGCGTTCTGGTAGCGGAGGTCGCGATCTTTTTCGAGGGCTTTGCCGACGATGCGTTCGAGCTCGGGGGAAACGCCGGGGTGCAAGCGCGTGGGGGAAAGTGGTGCGCGATTGAGGATGGCTTCGAAGATTACGCCGGAGGTTTCGCCGCGGAAGGGGAGCGATCCAGTAGCCATTTCGTAGAGCACGGCGCCGAAAGAGAAGAGGTCGGAGCGGGCGTCGAGATCCTTGCCGCGAACCTGTTCAGGGGACATGTAGGCCATAGTGCCGAGCGCGGAGCCGGGGCTGGTGAGATGGTCGGAATCAACGCCGACGGTGGCGAGAGTGGCGGAGGGTTCGGCTGGCAAGCGGGGGCTGGTGACCTTGGCGAGGCCGAAATCGAGGATCTTGGCGTGGCCGCGTTTGGTGATGAAGATGTTGGCGGGTTTGATGTCGCGGTGGACGATGCCTTCGGCGTGGGCGGCGTCGAGAGCATCGGAAATTTCGATGGCGAGGTCGAGGAGGTGGTCGAGTTCCATGGGACGGCCGGCGATCAGATACTTGAGGGTTTGGCCCTCGAGACATTCCATGGCGATGAAGGTGCGGCCGTTTTCTTCGCCGATGTCGTAGATGGTGCAAATGTTGGGATGGTTGAGAGCGGAGGCGGCTTTGGCTTCGCGGCGGAAGCGGGTCAGGGCTTGTGGATCCTGGGCGAGATCGTCGGGGAGAAATTTCAGGGCGACGAAGCGGTCGAGGCGGGTGTCCTGAGCCTTGTAGACGATTCCCATGCCGCCGCCGCCGAGCCTCTCGATCACGCGATAGTGAGAGACGGTTTGTCCAACGAGTGAGTGGGAATCCGCCATGTTATGTGGGCCTGCGGAGTGGCGTGCCGCCGAATGGACATCTTAGGTTGGAGGCAGGGACAAGTCAACGAGGCGGCGCGCGGCGATGCGTTTCTGCTGCGGCCTTCATGAACGGGAGCAGAGTCAGAGGCTTGAGTACGGGGAGTGGGTGGCGCGAATCGAACGGAGGAATAGTGGCCTAGTTCGACACAAGGGCCGGCAGTGTGCGCGACTGAGATCCCTCACTCGGCTGAACTGCGCCGGGTTTCGGGATGACGCCGTCGGAGCGATCAATGGCGGTGGTTTACAAAAAAATACACAGATGCGCTCTCGATGGGGAGTAGCATCACGGCCTAATGAAACCTAAATCGCGGCTTGGTCATCTATCTAAGTAAGCAAAGATTCAGGCGATGAAAGTGCAGGGGAGGTTGAAGCATATGAACATATTCGGACGGATCGGAAGCTTGGGCAAGCAGAGCCTGGGCTGCATGCTGTCACTGGCTTTGGTGTTCGGGACTTTGCCACAGAATCTATGGGCGCAAGATCAAGGTGCGGCAGCTCAGGCTGCGCCGGTTCAGGGTCCAGCGAATCAAGGTCCGGCAGATCAGGGCGCGCCAGGGCAGGGCGCGCCGGCTCCGGCGCCGCCGTACACACAGCAGACTCGGGAGCAGTTGCAGCAGTTGGTCGCGCCGATTGCGCTGTATCCGGATTCTTTGGTGGCGCAGATTCTGGCGGCATCGACATTTCCCGAGCAGGTGGTCGAGGCTGACCGATGGGTGCAGGCGCATCCTGACTTGAAAGGAACGGATTTGGGTAACGCCGTGGACCAGCAGCCCTGGGATCCGAGCGTGAAGGCGCTGACGGCGTTTCCTTCGGTGCTGGGAAACATGGACAAGAACCTTTCGTGGACGTCATCTCTGGGCGACGCTTACTACAACCAGCAAGCGGATGTGATGGATGCCGTGCAGGTTATGCGGCGGAAAGCGCAAGACGCCGGTAACCTCAAGAGCACGCCGCAGCAGAAGGTTATGGAAAAGGATTCGGACATCGAGATTGAGCCGGCTGATCCGGACGTGGTGTACGTGCCTGCTTATGATCCGTGGCTGGTTTATGGATATCCCATCGTGGCCTGGCCGGGATGGTATCCATATCCTGGAATCTGGTTTGGCGGGCCTTATCTCTCGTTCGGACTCGGCTTTGGAATCGGGTGGTGGGGCGGGTTTGGATGGGGATGGGGTCATTGGGGATTCGACTGGCATAACCATTATGCGAGGTTTAATGGCGGGAGGTACTACTCCGGGAGCCGGACGTTCTATAACCGGGGTGCGTATGCTCGCGGCGGATTTGCTCGTGGCGGTGCTTTCGACCGCGCCGGAGGGGCCAGGCCGTTCAATGGAGACCGGCAGGCAGCACGAGGATACGCTTCACCGCGTGGCCAGAGCGGCGTGCGCTCCGGCGCCTTCAGCGGCTACAACCGCGGCGGAGAAACCAGGAGCTTCTCGTCGCGTGGAAGTGCCAGCTTTGGTGGCGGGTTTCATGGCGGCGGAGGTGGCCACGGTGGCGGAGGCGGGCGACGATAATCGGACGCGCGATGTTTTTCCGGCAGTTCGAAGGCGTGGAAATGTAGAGAAGGAAATGTAGAGAAGGAAATGGAGAAGCCATATGCAGCGAGCGAAGTTGAATTTCTATAAAACTCATCGGGCAGATCTTCTTGTAGCGGCCGCGGTGGTGGTGCTTGTGATGGGATGCTTTGCCTCCTCAGTGGCGGCGCAGCAAGCGGGCCAGAAAACTTTTTCTTCCGCAGAAGAGGCGAGCAACGCGCTGTTCAAGGCAGCGCAGAGTAACGACGAGAAAATGATGATGGGCATTCTGGGGGCAGACGGAAAGCAAGTCGTTTCGTCCGGGGACGAGGCCGAGGACGCGGAGAATCGGGCTAATTTCGCGGCGAAATATCAGGAAATGCACCGCCTGGTGAAAGAGCCGGACGGGACCACGGTTCTGTATATCGGCGCTGAAAATTGGCCGACGCCCATACCGCTGGTGAACAAAGCCGGGTCGTGGTATTTCGATACGGAAGCCGGGAAGAGAGAGATTTTGTACCGGCGAGTGGGCCGGAATGAAATGTCGACCATCAAGGTTTGCCAGGAACTGGTGTCGGCGCAGAAGGAATACTTGGGACAGCATAATGAGTACGCGCACAAAATCTTCAGTGATGAAGGACAGCACGATGGGCTTTATTGGAAAGCCGCAGACGGGCAACCTCTGAGCCCGGTTGGACCGCTGGTGGCGGCGGCGGTTACGGAGAGCTACAAGAGCAGGGACAACGCTCCGACTCCATATCGCGGGTATTACTATCACATTCTGACGCGTCAGGGGAAAAATGCTCCGGGCGGAGCTAAGAGTTACCTCGTTGACGGCAAGATGACTGGGGGATTCGCGTTTGTGGCGTATCCGGCGGAATACAGATCGTCGGGCGTGATGACTTTCATCGTTGGGCAGGACGGTGTGGTGTATCAGAAGGATCTCGGGAAGAAGACCGATGCCGTCGCCAAGGGTCTGAAGGAATACAATCCCGATTCCAGCTGGCAAAAAGCTGAAGAGCAACCGGGGGAGACTGCCAGCGATCAGAAGACGAAGTAATTCTGCGGGCTGCGCTTAGCGCGCGGCGCTCCAGACCTGGTAGGCGACTACTGCCATCATGAACAGAAGGTAGAGTCGCAGGGCCCAAAGGACCAGGAGTTCTGGTCCTTTGAGATGACGGCGCGGGATGGGGTGCTTCCTGGCTTTGACGAGTTGATCGTGTTCGAGGGAGGAGAGGACCCAGGTTTGATCGGAAGCTGAGATTTGCAGTTCGTCTTTTTTCTTCATGAGTGGTTCTCTTCCTCGATCTACCGCAGCAAGCGGCTAAAGCCCGCTTCCATTCTGGATGCGTGACGCGGCCCGTTCGGCTTCGCTCAGGGCAGGCTGCTGAAGCGCCGCTCTTCCACGTCACTGCACGCGATCGTGGTGACTGCGTGCATTCCTGCGATTCTACGTTCCTCCAAGGGCGGCGAAGCTGTTGGGGGCGATTATGCTGACGCCGAAGAGTATGCCGGCGGCGGTGAGGATGAATACGACCGCGCCGGACAGAATGTTTGCCCACCATGGACTGACCAAGGCGCCCATGATTTCTTTGTCGTTGACCAACATGAACAGGAATACGAGAGCCGGGGGCATAGCCAGAACCGCGACTACGTTTACCAGCAAGACCACGTAGACCAGCGGCAGGCCCGGGATCAGGACGATTGCGCCGGCGGCGACGGAACAGAGGGTGAGGACGGCGTAAAACGATTTGCCTTCTCCCATAGGGAGGTTGAGGCTGTGGGGTTTGTGAGTGACTTCGCCGAAGGCGTAGGCCGAGGACGCTGAAATGGTGATGGCGGCTACGATGCCGGCCTCGACCATGCCGAGGGCGAAGAGCGATGCGCCGAAGCGTCCGATGATGGGCTGGAGTGCCTCTGCGAATTCGGCGGCCTGGTAATTTTCCGCGGTCATGTGATGGGCGAGGAGCGGCGCTGTTGCAAGAATCGTGGCGATGGCGGCGGCGGTGGCCAGGGCTGCGCCTAAGACCGTGTCGATGCGGCCGAAGCGGATATCTTTTGTGGTCATTCCCTTGTCGACGGTTGCGCTCTGCTGGAAGAAAAGCATCCATGGAGTTACGGTGGCGCCGATGTCGGCGAGCACGAGGAGCAGCGTGTCTTTGTTGAAGCCGGGAAGCGGTTGCCAGGTCAGGAATGCGTGGCCGACGGAGTGCCAGGCGGGGTGGGTCATGAGTGCGACGGGAATGAAGATCAAGTTGAATGCGGCAGCGGCCAGGGTGATGCGTTCCCAGGTCCAATAGCGGTGACTCATGAGCGCGGTGTAAAGGATTACAAGGGCAATTAGGACCGCGACCCAGGGAGGGACGCCGAAGAAACCGAGGCCGGCGCGGATGGCGATGAACTCGGTGATCAGAGTGAGGAAGTTGCCGATGCCGAGGTCGAGCATGGAGAACCATCCCCAAAAGGGACCGAAGCGCTCGAAGATGAGTTCGGCGTGTCCGCGATGGGTGGCGGCGCCAAGGCGGACGGTCATCTCCTGGACTACGATTGCCATGCAAAAGGTGAGGGCGACGAAAGGGAGGAAGAATCCGATGCCGAATTTTGCGCCGGTGGCCGCATAGGAGAGCATGCTGGGGCCGTCGTTCTCTCCTAGCATGACGAGGACGCCGGGACCGACCAGCAACCACAGCAGGCGCGCTTTCGAAGAGAAACCGCGCTGGGCGCGGGCGGTGGAGACGCGGACACGATCGTGAGCGCGGTCGACGTCTTCGTGAGTGATTACCACTTCCTCTTCGGCTTGGGTGAGGACGGGCTTCATCGGTTGGATTGGTATGCGGGTAATCTCTGCTGATGCGTCCGGGGGGACTTTTTCTGGCGGAGATTAGCGTAAGTATACACGATGGGATAAACCATGGTTAACTGAAGTTTGGCGGGCTGCGAGCGTTATGGAAATGCCTTGCCTGGCGTGTGGTTCGGCAGAGATGCAAGGGGTCCTTCGACTGCGGGTGTGCTTCGTTTCACGAAGCACACCCTCCGCTCAGGATGACAGTTTCGCCGGCGTTATTTTGCTGCGCCGTGGTTGGCGGGGGAGACCCAGACGCGCTCGGCGGCGGCGCGGCCCAGGGAGACGTTGCCGGCTACGGTTGAGAGTGCGAGGGTTTGGTCGTAGTTGCGTTCTAGGATGCGCAGCCTGGCTCCGGGACGAATGCCGCGGGCTTCGAGGAACTCGAGCAGGCGGCGGTCGCGCTCGTAGATTCCGCTGACGGTGTAAACGGCTCCGGGGGCGGCGTCGGAGAGCAAGAGTAGTCCGCGATAGCGGCGGCTGGCGGGGCTTTCCATCTCGCTGAGGTTGCCGTGGGGACATGCGCCGGACTTGCCGAGCTTGGCGAGGAGCTTGGCTTCGAAATCTGGCGAGACGGCGTGCTCGAGGCGCTCGGCTTCGTCGTGGACCTTCCACCACTCCATACCGAAGAGTTCCGCTAACATGCGTTCGATCAGGTGGTGGCGAAGTGTGAGTTTGCGGGCAATCTTACGGCCGGCGGCGGTGAGGCGGACGTGGCCGTCGGGCTGGACGCGGACGAGGCCATCTTTTTTCAGGCGACGCACGGCCATGGTCACGGCGGGGGCTGAGACTTTGAGCCAGTCGGCCAGGCGGGCGGAGATTACGGATTCGCCTTCGCTCTCGGCTTCGAGGATGGCTTTTAGGTAGTCCTCTTTGGAGACGGTGATCATCTGGGGAGATTATACGACGGCGTTAAGCATGGTTAATTTGGTGGTGGAGAAAAAACCTTTAACACAGGGGACACAGAGGAACACAGGGTAGAGCTGTTTGACAGCTTTCCTTCTCTGCACCTAACCTTGATTCTCTGGCTATGAAAGTTTTGGTTTTCGGCAGCGGTGGGCGCGAGCATGCTTTGGTGTGGAAGCTGCGGCAGTCGCCGCGGATTTCGAAGCTTTATTGCGCGCCGGGGAACGGCGGCATTGCGGAGGACGCGGAATTGCTGCCGGTGGACTTGAAGAGCTTGGAGTCGATGGTCGCGGTGGGTGAGCAGGTGCGGCCGGACCTTACTGTGGTTGGTCCTGAACTGCCGTTGACGTTGGGAGTGGTGGACGAGTTTACGCGGCGCGGCTGGCCGGTGTTTGGTCCGACGAGGGCGGCGGCGCAGCTGGAGGCTAGCAAGAGCTTTGCCAAGGAATTCCTGCAGCGGCATCGCATTCCCACGGCGCATTATGCGATCTGCGATTCGGTGGACGAGGTGAGGGTCGCGCTCGCGCACTTTCACGTGCCGGTGGTGGTGAAGGCCGATGGATTGGCTGCGGGCAAGGGGGTGGTGATCGCGGCGAGCAAAGAGGAGGCGGTGCGCGCGGCGGCGGAAATGTTGAGCGGCAAGATGGTGGGGCAGGCAGGATTGCGCGTCGTGCTGGAAGAATGTTTGAAGGGAGAAGAGCTTTCGTTTCTGGTGCTGAGCGATGGCGATCGGGTTGCGCCGCTGGTGGCGGCGCAGGATCACAAACGGGTGGGCGATGGCGACACTGGGCCCAATACTGGGGGGATGGGCGCTTACTCGACCGCCGACATTGTTGACGACAAAATGCGCGACTGGCTGGTGCATCACATTGCGCGTCCGGTGGTAGAGGGCATGAAGGCGGAGGGTGCGGAGTTCAAGGGCGTGCTTTATTGCGGGCTGATGATGACGGCTCGCGGTCCGATGGTGCTGGAGTTTAATTGCCGATTTGGTGATCCGGAGACGCAGCCGATTTTGATGCGGTTGGAGAGTGACTTGGTGGACGCGATCGAAGCTTCGATTACGGGAAAGCTCAGCGAGGGTGATTTTACGTGGTCGCGCGATGCTTCGGTGTGCGTGGTGATGGCTTCGGGAGGATATCCGGGGACGTTTGAAGTGGGGAAGAAGATTACGGGGCTTGATGAGGCTGCGGCTGTTGAGGGAGTTAAAGTGTTTCACGCTGGGACTTCGAAGAGGGACGGGGCATTTTATACTGCTGGCGGGAGGGTGCTGGGGGTTACGGCGCGGGGCGCGGATCTGGAGACTGCGGTGTCGCGGGCTTACCAGGCTTGCGGGGAGATTCATTTTGACGGGGCATATTACCGCAGGGAGATTGCGGGGCGGGCGTTGAAGAAGTAATTCAGATGCAAAGTCTGCAGCCGGTGGCGGAAATTCCCGGCGGAGCCGCGAATAGCGTAAAAGTGCAAAAGGTCCTTCGACTGCGGTTGTGCTTCGTTTCACGAAGCACAACCTTCGCTCAGGATGACAGCGTTTTTTGAGGCACTCTAAAGGAGATAAATGAGTAAGACTCTGGTTTCGATTGTGATGGGGAGTGATTCTGACCTTGAGATCATGCGCGAGGCCGGGAAAGCTTTGGAGGAGTTTGGGATCGGTTATGAGATCGACGTTACTTCGGCGCACCGGTCGCCGGATCGAACGGCTGACTTTGCGCGGAAGGCTGCTGGGCGCGGCATTTGCGTAATTATTGCCGGGGCTGGCGGGGCGGCGCATCTGGCCGGGGTGATTGCGGCTCACACTACTCTGCCTGTGATTGGTGTGCCGATTCCTTCGACCTCTCTGCAGGGGATGGATTCGCTGCTTGCTACTGTGCAGATGCCGGCGGGGATTCCGGTGGCGACGGTGGCGATTGGCAAACCGGGTGCTACCAATGCCGGGATTTTGGCGGCGCAGATGATTGCTCTGGCTGACGCTTCGATTGCCAAGAAGCTGGTGGCGCACAAGGAGAAGCTGGCGCGGGGAGTGGAAGAGAAGTCGAAGAAGCTGAAGAGTTCGCTGCCCAGCTAGGTTTTTGTTCCCTGCATTCTCGGCGGAGGCAGGGGTTTCCTGGCGAAAGGCGCCAGGCCTTCGAGAAATCGGCGAATCTGACCGAGATCCTGTTCTGAGATCTCGACGAACTTCAGTCCGATTCCGAGGCCCGGAGTCCGGTGCGCAACCTGAGCCTCAGCCCAAGCCTTGGTTTGCCCGAACCAGATGCCAACTCTTAATTTCGTTCCCGGGAGCAAGGGGATGGGCATCTCGACGTAACATCCGCCCAGACTGAGGTCAGCAACTGTCCCCCAAAAAGAGGCTCCCTGGTGAACGTGAACCTCGACCGGGTTTTGGCAGCGGTAGCGGGCAGTCGTGCGCAGCTCGATACTTGCGGGCTGGTAGTGGTCCAGGGAATCGGAAGGCAAGGGGAAGTCCCAGAGCGGTTTCTCCGGAGTGATGTTGAGCAAACCCACGTGGCCGGCTTTTGAAGTTCCGGCTCCGCCAACCCACTTCACCCGGAAGTGCACTCGATTTGTGCCGTAGGTCAGACCCACGATTTCGTCGAGGGCGAGTTCGGCGCCAACGGCGGCGAGTTCGGCTCCGGCCCGGCTGACGTTGACGGTCAAGGCTTTCGCGGAGAAGACCTGGCCGTGACGGTCCGTGCCGAAAATACGCACCGGGACTTCGACTTGCTTGCGGGGCTGGCTGCGCCTGCCCATGTGGTTGAGCGACCTCCATTTGCCGGGCGGACCGTTTTATAGATGTAATCCCTTCAAGTACTCACGGAACGGCTGCCCTAAGTCTTCCCGCTTGAGCGCGAACTCTACTGTGGCTTTCAGGAAACCTAGTTTGTCTCCGGTGTCGTGGCGGCGGCCTTCGTAGACGTAGGCATACATTTTTTCTTTTTGCAGCAGGAGGCGCATGCCGTCGGTCAGCTGCAGTTCGCCGCCGGCACCGGTGGGAGTGTTGGCGAGGCAGTCGAAGATTGCCGGCGTGAGAATGTAGCGGCCGATGATGGCGAGGTTTGACGGGGCGTCCTCGGGCTTGGGTTTCTCCACCATATTCTTGATTTCAAAGAGTCGGCCGCCGAAGCGGGGGTCGGCGGGCTTTACGTCGAGCACGCCGTAGGACGAAATCATTTTTCCTTCGATGATTTGGGTTGCCAGTACCGAGCACTGTGTTTCATTGAAGACCTCGACCATTTGTTTCAGGCAGGGTACCTCGGCGTCGATTACGTCATCGGCGAGGAGCACGGCGAAAGGCTCGTTGCCAACCAGCTCGCGGGCCATCAGGACGGCGTGGCCTAGTCCCAACGCTTCTTTCTGGCGGACATAGGCTACGTGAATCATGTCGGAGATGGAGCGGACGATCTTCAGCAGGTCGAGCTTTTTGCGATCTTCGAGCATTCTCTCGAGTTCGTAGCTTACGTCGAAGTGATCCTCGATGGATTGCTTGCCTCGGCCGGTGATGATGAGGATCTGGTCGCAGCCTGAGGCCATGGCTTCTTCGACGCCGTATTGGATGATGGGCTTGTCGACCAGCGGGAGCATTTCTTTGGGCTGGGCTTTGGTGGCGGGCAGGAAGCGGGTGCCGAGGCCGGCTGCGGGGAATACGGCTTTGCGGACTTTCATGGGCATAGAGGTCGATGGTCGTTAGTCGTTGGCCGAGCGACTTTGGTTGCGGGACAATTGTACCTGCTGAGTTTAGGGATGGCGAGGCGGCTATAAGCCGCGCCCTTTCAAAGCTGCGCCTGTCCGGCGGATCGAACCTCTGATGCTGCTTCCGCATTTGCCAGTTGCTCCAACACGGTGCGCAGAGCTCGCAGGACCTCTTCGGCTGCTGTTGCTTTCAAAACAAACTTCAGCATTCCATCTGGGGTGAACTGTGCGCCGCGCTGGGCGGAGACGAAACGGGCTAGCTGCTCGGGGTCGACTGTGGCGTCCTGGCGGAATTTTAATGACACGAAGTCGCGCTTGCGCTCGATCGCGTTCACGCCTACTTTCATGCACAAGAGTTTCAACGAGGCGTAGTCGAGCAGGTTGCGGACCGCTGGCGGGGGTGGGCCGTAGCGGTCTTGCAGTTCCGCGGCTACGTCGGTTAGTTGGGATTCGGTTTCTACTCTGGCTACTCGCTTATACATTTGCAGGCGCTGATTTTCTTCGGGGACGTAGTCCGCGGGGATGCGAATGTTCAGGCCCAGGTTGAGCTGGGTTTCGGCTTCGTCGGGGGCGGCTTCACCTTTCATCTCGCGGACGGCGCGCTCGAGCATCTGAGTGTAGAGCTCGAAGCCGATGGCTTCGATGTGTCCGCTCTGTTCGCCGCCTAGCATGTTGCCGGCACCGCGGAGTTCGAGGTCGAGGGCGGCGATTTTGAATCCGGCGCCCAGATCTGAAAATTCTTTGAGCGCTGCGAGGCGGCGGCGCGCGATCGGCGTCAGCTCGATTTCCGGTGGGAGCATCAGATACGCGTAGGCGCGGCGGCTGGAGCGCCCTACCCTGCCGCGTAGTTGATACAGCTCGGAAAGACCCAGGCGGTCGGCGCGGTTGATCAGGATTGTGTTGCAGAGCGGGATGTCGAGACCGTTTTCGATGATCGTGGTTGAAACCAGGATGTCGGCTTCGTGATGCATGAACTTCAGCATCACTTTTTCGAGTTCACCTTCTGACATTTGGCCGTGGCCTACGATGATTTTCGCTGAGGGAACCAGCGCCTGAAGTTTCGCCGCGATTTCCCAGATGGTGTCGACTCGGTTGTGCACGAAGTAGACCTGGCCGCCGCGTTCCAGTTCTTGTTCAATCGCGGACTGAATTAGTTTTTCATCCCAACTGGCGACTACCGTCTGAATCGCCATGCGATCTTTGGGCGGGGTTTCGATCACGCTCATGTCGCGCAGGCCTACGAGAGACATGTGCAGGGTGCGCGGGATGGGCGTGGCTGACATGGTCAGCACGTCCACTTGCTTGCGCATTTGCTTGATGCGCTCTTTGTGGCGGACGCCGAAGCGCTGTTCTTCGTCGACGATTAGCAGGCCCAGGTCGGAGAATTTGATGTCTTTTGAGAGGATGCGGTGAGTCCCGATGAGGATATCGATTTTGCCGGCTTCGGTTTTTTGCAGGATTTCTTTTTGCTGCTTCGGGGTGCGGAAGCGGCTGATCATTTCTACGGTGACGGGGAACGGGGCGAAACGCTGCTTGAAAGTTTCGAAGTGCTGGAAGGCCAGGACTGTTGTGGGCGCTAGAACGGCGACTTGCTTGTTGTCGCTGATGGCTTTGAAGGCGGCGCGCATGGCTACTTCTGTTTTGCCGTAGCCGACGTCGCCGCAGAGCAGGCGGTCCATGGGCTGGGGGGATTCCATGTCGCGGATTACGTCTTTGATGGCCTGACCCTGGTCTTCGGTCTCGTTGAACTCGAAGGCGTCTTCGAATTCGCGGAACCATTCATTGCCCGGCGGAAAGGCGTGTCCGACGGCGGTTTTGCGCTCGGCGTAGAGTTTGAGGAGTTCGTCGGCCATATCTTTCATGGCCTTGCGCACGCGAGATTTCGTCTTCGACCAGGCGGCAGTGCCGAGATGACTTAAAACTGGTTTCGCGCCTTCGGAGGAGCGATATTTCTGCACCAGATCTAAGCGAGTGAGCGGAACGTAGAGACGTGCGGCTTCGGCGAATTCGAGCAGCATGAATTCGGCGGGGCCGTCGCCGTGGTTGATCTCCTTCAGGCCCTGGTACTGGCCGATGCCGTGCTCGACGTGGACGACGTAATCGCCGACCTGGAGATCGCGGAAGTCGGAGAGGAAGGCGGAGACTTTGGATTTTGAGCGCTGCGGACGCGTGGCTACCGTGTCGGATTCGTCGAAGAGATCGCGCGCGCCGAAGACGGCGAGATTCGCTTCGGGGAGCAGAACGCCTTCCGGGATGTACGCCGTTGCCAGCGTGGTAGTGAGGACTTCGCCGGCGAAATAACTGGTTTCGTCGGCGTAGCTCTCGCCCCCGCGGGTACGGCTTCCTAGACGAAAAGAAACATTGTATTCGGTGAAAACGTCGGCAAGGCGTTCGACCTCACCGGTGTTGGGGACGGCGAAGAGTACTCGTTTGCCGTCGGCGTTTAGCTTCTGGACTTCCGCGAGCATGGCGGGAACTGCGCCGTGGAAGCGCGGCGAGGGCTGGGCCAGGAAAGTGACGGCGTCTTCTTCCAGACTTCGGGTGATGCCGAGGTGTTCGATATCAGCGCCAGGGAGATTCGCGGTTTTTTGCCACCACGCGTCGGGCGGGAGATAGAGATCCTCGGGGCGAACCAGGTTGCCGACTCCGCTGCGCTCGTGGGCTTCGTGAACTCGGGTCCAGAAGCGGTCGAACTCTTGCTGGAGCTGATCGGTTTCGTCGAGAAGGACTGCAGCGCTGGGAAGTAGATCGAAGATGCTGCTGTCGGCTCCGGCTACCGGTGAGTAAAACTCCCAGCCGGGAAAAACGTTGACGCCGCCGGCGCGGACTGCGGCTTCTACGATTTCTTCGTTGCCTACAATGCGCTTGCCGCTCAGGCGGGTGTGAATTGCGCCGAGCAGATGTTCGCTGACCGGGGTTTCGGTGAGCGGAAGAAGCAGCGCCTCGTCCACCGGGTTCGAGGAACGTTGCGAGGCGGGATCGAATTTCCGGATGGAATCGGCTTCATCGCCGAAGAACTCGATGCGCAGCGGGCGGTCGGCTTCGGGCGAGTACACATCGAGGATGCCGCCGCGCACCGCGTATTGGCCGGGCATCTCGACCACGTCGGTGGCGTTGTAGCCGACGGTGTTGAGGTGGGCGAGCAGGGCTTCGAGGTCGAAAGATTCGCCGCGGCGGACGGTGCGGGCGAGGTCGGCGTAGTAATCGCTGGAACGCAGACGGATCGCAGTGGCGGCTACCGGCGAGACGACGATGGATGCCGCGCCGGTAGCGATCTTCCAGAGAGCTGTGGCGCGTTCTTCCTGGAGTTCGGGATGCGGCGAGAGATTCTGGTAAGGAAGAACGTCGCGGGCTGGCAGAGAGATGACGGAATCTGGATTGCAGGCGGCCGTCAGTTCACAGAAGCTGCGGAGGACAGGGACGAAATCTTCGACGGCGCGGTTGTCGTTGACTACGAAGATCAGCGGACGGGCGGCGGCGCGCTGGAAGAGCACGAGCAGCAGGGCTTTTGCCGTGGGAGTGAGGCCGGAGACACGAAGACGCCCCGTGCCCTCCTTGAGGTGGGAGGCTACACGCGTGAAGGCGGGAAGCATTTCTACGTCCGCGAAGAGTTCGCGGACGAAGGGAAGAAGCATGCAGGATTATTTTAGCAGGAGCGGAGGTGGGGAGGACTGCTACCGATTCCAGTGAGCCCGTGGTGGTGGCCGCCTCGCTGTGCTCGGCGGAACGGGCGAAGGCGCCCGTTCCCACGCAATCCCATCCCACACAATCTGCTGTCCCGATCAATCTTGCTCAGGCGCGCAATACGGGGCGGGTCAGGCAGGTTGGACCGCCGCTGCCGTTGATGCAGAGTTCGTTCGCCGGGAAAGTGCGGACGTCGAATCCGGCTTGGCGGAGGCGGTTGTTGGTGTTGTGATTCTCTTCTATCGCCAGCAGGCGGTTGTTGCCTAGCGCCAGGACGTTGCAGGCTAATGTGTCGCGTTCGGACGGGTCGATATCGATGAACTGAAATCCGCGAGACTGGAGCAGTTGGACAGTCTCGACTGCTAGCCACGGGAGATCGACCAGTGCCTTATGTTCATCGAGCAGGCTGATCAGCGACATCAGGTGCAGGCATGCGGACGGGCCCGGGCCGTAAGGCAAGGGCGCGGAAAAAACTTGCACTCCTTTGGGCGCGAGCAGGCCGCGGATCTGCTGAATGGCGGCGGCATTGGTTCGGTAGCCTTGGCCAATGAGCAGTGTCTTCGAATCGAGCCAGACCATATCTCCAGCTTCGGCGGTGCCGGGAGGCACGATTGTGCCGAGCGTCGGGACGTCGAGTGTCTCAAAAAGCGCGGCGTGGCGCGGACCTTCGGCTACGCGGTTGGGCTTGCCGGGACGGAGCACGATCAATCCGTAATCAGTGGGAAGGGATGCGTCGTGTGCATAGATGGAGTCGAGTGAGAGATCCGGCGCGGGCGGCATCTCCACAACTTCGGTGCCTGCGATCTTCAGCTCACGGCAGAGCGCCTCATGCTGGGACTGCGCTGTGGCGAAGTCCGGCGCATGCTGGAAGCCCAGTTCTTGCCAGCGAGCCGCGCGGTCCGGCTGGTTCCAGCCGGCGGTGAAGGGGGAACAGACGAAGACGCGCTCAAGCGTGCCGGTCATGGAATGGCCGTTGAAATGTGCTCTTGTGGCTGCCTCGGGCATTTTTATCCTGCGACGTTGTCCTGCAACGTCGTCCCGCAACGTTTCTGAACCTGCTGCGCCTGGTAGGAATCTATATGGACATTATGGCAAAAGCAACCTGGGAAGGCGCGGTACTGGCTGAGAGTGATGCGACGGTTGAGGTGGAGGGGAATCAATATTTTCCACCCGATGCGATCCGCAAGGAATATTTCAAGCCTAGCGAGGCTCACACGGTGTGCCCGTGGAAGGGCACGGCGAGCTATTACGATGTCGAAGTCAAGGGCAAACGGAATACTGGGGCGGCTTGGTTTTATCCGGAGCCGAAGCCGGCGGCGAAGCAGATCACGGGGTATGTGGCGTTCTGGAAGGGCGTGAACGTGGAGAAGTAACGTAAATTGCACCGGTAAGATCGCTTTACTTTCTGCTACAATGTAAAGCATGGCACAGGCAACCGTTTCTTCCAAGAATCAAATCGTGATTCCGCGTGAGGCTCGCGAGGCGCTGGGCTTAAGAGCCGGTGATAAGGTGCTGGTGGTGGTCCGTGGCAAAAGAGTGCTGGTGTTGCAAAAGCCCGGATCTCACCGGGCGGCGATTCGGGGCTTGGCGGGCACGGCCTATCCATCCAAGCATCTTCAGAAGGAACGTGATACTTGGGAGTAGAGCGGCTGCGGCTGTTCCTGCGGCGTCACCGGCGGATCGCGCTCGATACCAGCATCTTTATTTACCAACTGGAAGCAAATGTTCGGTATCTCGCTCTCACGGATTCCGTTTTTTCCTGGGTGGAGCGTACGGGTCACGAGGCGGTAACTTCCACTATAACCATGACGGAACTTCTGGTCCCGTCGTATCGCGACAAGGACGAGCACAGAGTTGATGCGTTCTACGGGTTGCTTTCCACGTATCCCAACCTGCAATGGATTGCGCCTGACCTGGAAGCGGCAGACCTCGCCGCAAAGCTGCGCGCCATGTGTCGACTGCGGACGCCCGACGCTCTGCAAGCGGCAACCGCGCTCCGAGCGCAGGCGACGGCCTTCATCACAAATGATCCGACATTCGCGCGAATTGGAGAGTTGGAGACGGCAGTCCTGGATCAGTTCCTCTAATCAGTGGTGCATAAGTTGCTAGAACTCGACATGCCCGCGGAACGATGGCACGAGCACCGGGCCGCGGTCGCGGTTGTAGCCGGGGTCGACGATATGCTGCAGCCCAGGCGCGAGATAAATGCCGCGCCACACATGAACGGTGTAGTAAGACTCCACGATGTTCTCGCGGCCGTAATTTAGAGCTCCGTCACCGAGCAGGAAGCCGAGGCCGCCATCGGCGAGGTAGGTTTGGTGATCCTTCTTAATTGCGTTTGAGATAAACGCAATGCCGGCGCGGTCTTGCTTGCGATGCCACCAGGCGCCATTGGCGCCAAGTCCCTCGGCGAAAGTTTGATCTACTTCCGTATAAGCAAAGGACTCGGTCTTGCCGTTATCCCAGCCGAAGCGGGCGAAAGCCGTGAGGTTCGGCAGGAGATTCTGCTCGAGGTTGATGCCAAAACCGTACTTGCGTGTGATGTGCCAGGGATGGTTGGTGATATCCGGGACGAGCTCTGGCTGCGGGGCGGTGTGATCTTCAAACTGCTCGACCGCGTCGCGATAGATGCCCATGTTGGCGTAGTTGGTATAGGCCAGTAAGCGCACCACTCCCGATTTCTTAGGTATGAGGCCATGACGCAGTTCGTACTCAAAGTTTTCCGCGTGGGCTTGCCACGGTTTCCAGACCAGATCAATTCCGTTAGCGACTTTCGGCATTAAGGCTTCAGCGAAACGGAATCCCCAATTGCGGTCTTCGTAGTCGGCGGTGGCTCCGACGGTGTAGCCGCGGGTGTCGGCGGCATAATCCCAGGCACCGTTGTTGTCGGTGGTCCAGTTGATGAATTGAAGATGAGTATCGGAGCCTACGGAATTCACATCGAAGAAGTCCGGCATGCTGAATTTGCCGAAACGAATTTCCAGCCGACGGCGCGGGAGTTCGTCAAAAAGTGAGAGGAAGCTGCGCTGGTTTTCGACTTTATCCTTGCTCAGGGCAAACACTTTGTGAATCATGCCGCGACCCAGATAAGGCGCTTTGCTCAACAGGGGATTGCGGACGATATCGAGATCGGTGTTGCCTGCCAGCCCCAAGCCGGTGCTGAGCGCGGCCCCACCAGCTTCTTCGATGTCGACCAGGAGTTCAGTGGAGTTATTGAGGCGCACGCCGGTGTAGAGAGTCATGACACGGGACGTGGCCTTTTCGTAATTGGGGCTGAGACTGTGAGGGCCGCTATAGTCCGCGTGAAATGGGGGATGAGTCTGGAAGATGAAGTTGGCCTGGCCGGAAAGCCAGAAGCGCGAGTCCTTGAAATGAGGGAACATGGCTTCGGGGCTGTCGTCGGGCTGAGGATCGGCCGGGCTAGGCGCGGCGCCAGCGCTATCGTGCGACGCGGAGTCAGGCTTCGCAGCGGAGGTCGCCGGTTGCTGGGCCCGCGCCAGACGAGCGGGGCCGAGAGCGGTGGCAGCCCAGAGCAGCAGCCAAAGGCAGCGTGCGCGGGAGCGTGCGAGTTGGGCTTGCTTTCTCATGGTTGCTGCGTACCGCCACCCCGGTTCTCCGTCTTGGTTTAACGTGAATATACTGCGCAAAGTTAACTATGGTTAATGACATTTGGACTTGCGGTGCAGCGACAGATGCATCACGCAATATCCAGGCTGTGCGTACCGCCGATCAAGCCGAGCCTACGCAGGGTTAGTTAAAGGAATGTTACAAGCCGGGTTCAGGGGTTCTCGAACACCTGTTGTTGTAGCATACCCCCGTATAGTATAGTCAAGTGGAAAATCAACCTGGGAGCTGACATGGCTCATACTCTGCGTGAAAAAGAAAAACTTAAACTCCGGGTGAGGCGCATTCGAGGGCAGATTGACGCTATGGAACGCGCGCTCGATGAAGGCAAGGACTGCGGAGACATATTGCAGCTGATCACGGCTGCACGCGGCGCGATGAACGGGCTGATGGCCGAGTTATTGGAAGATCACGTCAGATTTCACGTCCTCGATCCATCGCGCAAAACCACCTCTGAGCAGGTGATTGCGGCGGATGAATTAATGGAGATCGTGCGCTCGTATCTCAGGTGAGATCGGCGGACTTGCCGGCGATAAATGAATAAGGACAGCCCGGAGCCCCCGAAGCTGTCCTTGAACCCTCCCGGTTAGAAGGGCAACGTGATGAACTTACGTTATCTGTACGATGTTGCAAGATGATGGCGGAATCGTGAATATCTGATTAATTTGTTTTGCGCGGGCGCTGCTATAGTAGTCAGTCTCGTTGGCTTACATCTTTCTCCTGCGAGAGCACTTGATGCCTTCCACCACGTCTCGAAAAGTCGAGCAGTCGCGCCGTTTGCAGCGACGCGCGGAGAGCATGATTCCTGGCGGCGTGAACTCGCCGGTGCGAGCGTTTGGTGCGGTGGGGGGCGATCCGCCGTTTATTGTGCGCGGGAAGGGATCGCACATCTGGGACGCGGACGAAAATGAATACATCGACTATGTTGGCTCCTGGGGGCCGCTGATTCTTGGCCACGCTGCGCCTGACGTGCTTGATGCCATTGTGGGAGCTGCGTGCAACGGTACGAGTTTCGGAGCTTCGACGCCGGCCGAGGCTGATCTCGCCGAGTTGGTGTTGGCGGCGTTTCCTTCCATGCAGAAAGTTCGCTTCGTAAGTTCCGGAACTGAAGCGACCATGTCGGCCATCCGTCTGTCCCGCGCTTATACCAAGCGCAAGTACATCATGAAATTCGAGGGCTGCTACCACGGGCATTCTGATTCGCTGCTGGTGAAGGCTGGTTCGGGAGTAGCGACGCTGGGTATTCCGGGATCGGCGGGCGTTCCAGAGGAGTTCATCCAGTTCACGCTGGCCTTGCCTTTTAACGACATCAAGGCTGTGGAATACGCATTTCAGAAATTCAAGCATCAGATTGCCTGCGTGATTGTGGAACCGGTGGTGGGAAACATGGGATGTGTTCCCGGCGCGGACGATTATCTGGTCGCCCTGCGATTGATTACGGAACGCGAGAGGTCGGTGCTGATTTTCGACGAGGTGATGACCGGATTCCGCGTGGCTTTCGGAGGAGCGCAGGAACTTTACAACATTCGTCCGGATCTGACGACTTTAGGCAAGATTATTGGCGGAGGCTTGCCGGTCGGCGCCTATGGCGGGTCGAGCGAGATTATGAATCTGGTAGCGCCGCTGGGGCCGATGTATCAGGCGGGCACGCTTTCAGGAAATCCGCTGGCGATGGCCGCGGGCTGTGCGATGCTGAAAAATCTGCGCGATCATAAGCAGGAGATTTATCCTCGGCTCGAGAAGTTGAGTCGGGAGTTGGTCGAGGGCGTGGCCGCGGCTGCGAAAGATGCGGGCGTCGCGCTGTGCCACAACCGTGTGGGGTCGATGTTTACATGGTTCTTCACGCCTGGACCGGTTACGGATTGGGATTCGGCCTCGAAGTCAAATACCGAGGCATTCGGCAAGTTTTTCCGCGCCATGCTTGATAGCGGCGTGTATTTGCCGCCGTCGCAGTTCGAGGCGGCGTTCCTGGGTTCGACGCATACCGACGAAGATGTTCAGCGAACGATTGCGGCGGCGAAGCAGGCGTTTGCGGCGGTGAAGGGATAATTCACCACAGAGTCACAGAGGCACGGAGAAATTCCAAGAAGCCAAAACGACTCTAGCTATTGGCTTGACGCAACGGCTGACTCTTCCATCATCTGCGGAATTGTTGCGAATTCATATCCCTCTGCCTTGTAGCGCGAGATCAGGCGATCGGTGGCGATCACGGTTTGCGAGCGGTCCGCGCCCATTTGTTTGTGCCCGCCGTCGTGCAGAAGGATTACGTCGCCGCCGCGAATCTGTTTCGCCACCTTGCGCTCGATGACCTCGGCTGGCGGTGCGTTCCAGTCGTAGCCGGTTACGTTCCACATGACTGGCTCGAGGCCGAGTTCGCGGGCTATGCGAAACACGGCGGGGCGGCGTCCTCCGAAGGGAGGACGGAAGAGATTGAAGGGTTCGCCAATCGCATGCTGCAAAGCATCGCGGCATTGGGTGAGTTCCTGGCGGATCCCGGCCTCGCTCTTGAAGATCAACAGCGGGTGGGTGAAGGTGTGGTTGCCGACGGCGTGGCCGGCCTGGACGATCGAGCGGACAATTTGCGGTTGCTGCTTGACGTAGCGTCCTATCAGAAAAAAAGTCGCGTGCACGTTGTGTTTCGCCAGGACATCGAGCAAGTGCAGGGTGTGCGGGTCGTTGGGGCCGTCGTCGTATGTCAGTGCGATCTGGCGCGAGCCGCGCGGCAGTCCGGTGAAAGTTCGTCCATACCACTGCGCCGTCGGGGCCATGGTTTGGTAACCTGCGGCAGCGGCGGCTGCCGCGGGGACGGCTCCGGCGAGAGCTGGGGCGAGCATGCAGGGATTGTATTTCATTGAGTCATTGGGCGATTGCGTGATTGGGCGATTGAAGATCGTATGACGCTCTTAAAATCGCGCAATCACACGATCGCTCAATCGCTCAATTCTTGCTGTTAACTCTTCCCTCAATTGCCACTCGGCTCCATCCGAGCTATCCTGCAACTTCCGAATTATTGCGAGCCCATGGCCAATCTCTTCGAGCTGCCCCGTTACATTGCAGTGGAAGGTCCGATCCGAGTCGGCAAAAGCACGCTGGCTCGCATTCTGGCGGAGCGGCTGAATGCGCAGCGCGTGATGGAGCCCGAATCCAATCCCTTTCTCGGCGCGTTCTACGAGGGCGAGCGCGGCGCTGCGTTTCAGGCCCAGTTTGCGTTTCTGGTACGGCGCTTCGAGCAGCTGCAGGCGCTCGACCTGGGTCCACGCTCGCAGAAGACGGTGGTCGCCGACTACATCATCGAAAAGGATAAGCTCTTTGCCTGCCTGAATCTCACCGATCAGGAACTCGATACCTATAACCGCTATTACAACCACTTTCGCGAGCAGCTGCCTACGCCGGACCTTGTCATCTATCTGCAGGCGACGCCTGAGGTGCTGAAGAAGCGGCTCAAAAAAAAGAATGCCCCCGGGGAGCGCGCAGTCAGCGATGAGTATCTCGAGGAAGTGGTCAAGGCGTATGAGCACTTCTTTTTTCACTACACGTCGTCGGACCTGCTGATCGTGAATACTTCCGACATTGATTTCGTCGATCGCAACGAAGACTTGCAGGAGTTGCTGCGAAAGGTGAGCGAGCCGATCAAGGGGACGCAATACTTTTTGCCGCTGGGCGGGCAGGAAGCGGTGGGGGCGTAGGGAAGCGTTGTTGTCAGGCGTTGTTTGTGAATCAATGCTGTTTTTGAAGAAAAAAAGGAGATTCCACTTCCGAATGATTCGGACCAATTTCGTGATCGCGCTCGTGCTTTTCGCTCTTCCTGTATTTGCCCAGCGTGGCCAATCTGGCAAGCCGGCGGATACCAGCGCAACGCCTGCAGCAGAAAAATCCTCGGAAGCGAAATCGACCGACTCAAAGTCCGCCGAACCCATGAAGAATCCTCTGCCCGCGGATAAGTCTGTGCCGCAGACAATCACGGTGAACGGCAAGACGCTTCACTACACCGCAACGGTCGGCACGATCACGCTGAAAGGCAAGGACGACAAGCCCACCGGCGTGGTCATGTACACGGCATTCACGCTGGACCAACCAGAAGGCGACGATCCAAAAGGCAAAAACAAAGACAGCCACAGCGCTTCGCACCGGCCAGTCACGTTCGCGCTCAACGGCGGCCCGGGGGCGTCGTCCGTCTATCTGAACCTGGGTGCGATCGGGCCGAAGCATGTTGCTTTTGCGAATGAGGGGGATTCGCCTTCCGACCCCGCGACGCTGACCGACAATCCCGGCACTTGGCTCGACTTCACGGACATGGTCTTTATTGACCCGATCGGCACGGGATTTTCGCGTTCCCTGGTGGACGAGGCGGAGACGAAAAAGCTTTTCTACGCGCCGAAGCCGGACATCGAGTATCTCTCGCTCGTGATCTACAAGTGGCTGGTGCAGAACGATCGCTTGCTGGATAAAAAATATCTGGTTGGGGAGAGCTATGGCGGATATCGCGGGCCACTGATTACGCACTATCTGCAGTCAACGCTGGGCGTTGCTATGAACGGTGTGGTGCTGGTGAGTCCATATCTGAACCCGGAGAAAGGCGATGGGGACCTGTCGCCGATTCCGTGGATGATCGATCTGCCGTCGATCACGGCCGCGCATCTGGAGTCTGAAGGAAAGCTGACTGACGCGGCCATGCAGCAGGTGATCGCATACACGCGCGGAGACTATGCAGAGGCCCTGCTGAAAGGCCGCAGCGACCCGGCCGCGACCGACGCAATGATTGCGCATGTAACCGAAATGACGGGGCTTGATCCGAAGTTCGTGAAGTTTGCCGGGGGCCGGCTGGACATTCGAGCCTATCTCCGCGAGGTGCACCGCACGCAAGGATTAATCGGCAGCGTGTACGATTCGAACGTCACCGCCCCCGATCCGTTCCCCTACGCCCCGACGCAACAAACCGGCGATCCGATTCTCGAGAGCATCGTGGCGCCGACGACCACGGCCATGGTGGACTTCATCACGCGAACCGTGGGATGGAAAACCGACGCGCGCTATGAGGCTCTGTCGGGTGACGTCAACCGGCAATGGGATCGCAACGACGACCTGCGCAAGGGTGCGGTGAGAGACCTGCGAGAGTCGGTGGCTGCCGACCCCAAGCTTCGTGTGCTGATCGTGCACGGATGGAACGACCTTTCGTGCCCGTTCATGGGATCAATACTCAGCGTAGATCAGATGCCGATCATGGGTGATGCGAACCGCGTACAGATCCACGAGTTTCCCGGCGGCCACATGTTTTATACGCGCACGGTGAATTCGGACGCGCTGCATAGGTTGGCGGAGACCATGGTGGAAACGCATTAACGCTTGTCATCCTGAGCGCAGCCATTTTCAGGCGGAGCGAAGGATCTCCGACTGAACCGGCCTAACGCGTAAGCCAAACTGCACCACGGACCGGAGAGTTTCCGTCGCTCGATCCGATCCCGCTCTACAATCCGAAGCTTATGCATAGACGAATGGGTGTTTTGCTGCTCGGTTCCTTCCTTGTAGTTATGTCTGCAGTTGTGTCCGTGGCACAAGAGGCGCCCAAGCCCGTAGATGTCAGGGCACGCGAGGTGCTTTCACCGATTCACGGGAATCTCGTCGTGCCCGGGCTAAAAGAGCCAGTGAAAGTCATTCGAGATCGCTGGGGCGTTGCGCACATTTACGCAAAGAATCAGCACGATGTCTTCTTTGCGCAGGGCTTTGTCGTGGCCCAAGACCGGCTCTTCCAGATGGAGATGTGGAAGCGGGCAGGCCAGGGCCGTTTGGCCGAGGTGCTGGGCCCATCGGCGGTGCAGCGCGACATCAATGCAAGGCTGCTTCGTTACCGGGGCGACATGAAGGCCGAGTATGAGAGCTACGCGCCGGATACCGAGGCGATCCTGACCGCTTTTACCGACGGGATCAACGCCGAGATACGCTCACTCACGACAAAGACGGGCCCCGGTTTGCCGATCGAGTTTCGTCTGGCCGGGTTCGAGCCAGAGCCCTGGAAGCCGCAGGATTGTCTCAATCGAATGGCGGCATTTGCTATGACGGGAAATGCGTTCAGCGAGCTTCGCGATGCCGAGCTGATCGCGAAGCTGGGTGTGCAGAAGGCCAACGCCGTTTTAAGCCTTGATCCGAAGGTAAAACTCGACCCCGCACCGGGTGTGGATTTCGGCGGCCTGACTCCGTCACTTCTCAAGAACCTCATCGGAAGCGATGCGAGGATCGAGTTTCCGTTCGACGGCAAGCAAGGGAGCAATGACTGGACGATCTCGGGAAGACTCACATCCACGGGCAGGCCGATTTTGGCCAATGATCCTCATCGCGTGATGGCGTTGCCTTCGCTGCGTTACATCGTCCATCTGGTAGCGCCCGGTTGGGATGTAATCGGCGCTGGCGAGCCGGGCTTGCCGGGAGTCGCTGTCGGTCACAACCAGAGCATTGCGTGGGGATTCACCATCTTCGGCCTCGATCAGCAGGATCTGTATATCGAAGATGTGAACCCGCGAGACCCGCTTCAGTACAAGACGGCGGATGGATGGGCGCGGATGCAGGTGGAGCACGAAAGCATCGCAGTGAAAGGAAAGCCGGCGGTCGAAGTCGACTTGAAGTTCACTCGTCATGGCCCTGTGCTTTGGGAAGACGGCAAGCGTGCGCTGGCACTTCGGTGGGTTGGTGCCGAGCCCGGTACAGCGGGCTATCTCGCATCTCTGGCTGTCGACCGGGCTACGAACTGGGACGAATTCGAGGGAGCCATGAAGCGCTGGAAGGTGCCGTCGGAGAACATTGTGTATGCCGACACCGCAGGCAACATCGGCGAGCACTCCACTGGTTTGGCGCCGCTGCGAAAAAACTGGACCGGGCTGTTGCCGGTCCCTGGCACAGGGGAGTATGAGTGGTCAGGATTCGTGCCGAACTCGGAACTTCCTCACAGTTTCAATCCAGCGGGCGGTTTTATTGCAACCGCGAATCACAAGATGATCCCGGAGAATTATCCGTATAACGTCGGCTTCGAATGGGCTCCTCCTGATCGCGTACACCGTATCGAGGAGGTCATTTCTGGCATCCGAGACAGCGGGAAGAAGATAACGCTCGATGACATGGAAAAGCTGCAGACCGATGTCGTGTCGCTGCCGGCGCGCCAGTTGGTGAAACTGCTGAAAGAGTCGTCGCCGAACCTAACCGCTGCGACGCAAATGATGCAGGGATGGGATGCGACCCTAAGTAGAGAGTCCGGAGCGGCTGCGCTTTATGAAGTTTGGCTGAAGGAGCTGCGAAAGGTTATCGCCGAGAAGGAAGGGGTTGCATCCCTTCAAGACGATTGGGAATTGGAGAACGTACTCGAGTATCTTTCGGATCCGTCGCCTCAGGTTTTCGGAGCCGACGCGGTCGCGGGCAGAAGCCAGGTGTTGCTGCAAACTCTCGACTCCGCATGGAAGCAGACTGAACAGCTGCTGGGCGCCGATCCACAGAAGTGGTCGTGGGGCCGGTTGCATACGATTCAGTTTCGGCACTCGCTGGATCGTTTGCCTGGCGGTGCGGCATCGCTTGATTTGGGACCGTTGGCGCGTCCGGGCGATGGTGATACCGTGAATGCCACGTGGGCGGGTAAGAAGTTCGAGCAGGAGGGTGGAGCGAGCTATCGAGAAATCCTGGACACGGCCGATTGGGACCACTCGTTAGCCGTAAATACTCCGGGACAAAGCGGACAGCCGGGATCGTCCCATTACTCGGATCTGCTTCCGCTTTGGGATAAGGGCGAATATTTTCAGTTGCTCTATTCGAGTAAGGGAGTGGAGATGAACGCCGAGGATCGGTTGATGCTTGCGCCGAAGTGAGTTTCCAGTTGTAACTTATTGATATACATATGCTTATTGGTCAGTCGGCGGTTCCCAAGTAGCGGCTGGTCATTCCTGGTCGCCGAGGGTAGAATTGTTTCAGCATCCGCGAAGATGCTGAACAGGCTCTATCCGGCCGAGCCGGAGGGGCACTGGAGGCCATGATGAGTCTCACCCCGATCAGCGGGCGTCCGGACTTTCCTAGTCCGGGCACGACCCGCGAGAAAATCACCACCGCTTCTCTGCGGGAACGAAAACTCCGCCACGAACCTATCACCTGTCTCACCGCCTACGATTACGCTACTGCGCGCCTGGTGGATGAAGCTGGTATCGAGATGATTCTGGTGGGCGATTCCCTTGCCCAAACCATTCTCGGCTACGACAACACGCTGTCGGTCACCATGGACGAGATGTTGCATCATGTGAAGGCGGTGCGGCGCGGCGTGAAGCATGCGCTGCTGCTGGCCGACATGCCTTACGGGTCTTATCACGTTGACCACGAAAGCGCCTTGAGTAACGCTACGCGCTTTGTGAAAGAAGGCGGCGCAGAGGTGGTGAAGATCGAAGGCGGCGAAAAGCGCGCCGACCTGATTCGCCGCATCGTTGACGCCGAAATTCCCGTGGCTGGCCACATTGGTCTGACGCCGCAATCGGTCAACGTGATGGGCGGCTACAAGGTGCAGGGGAAAGATCTCAGCGGCATCGAACAACTCATGCGCGACGCCGTGGCGCTCGACCGCGCAGGCGTGTGCTGCATTGTGCTGGAGGGGATTCCACGCGAAGTGGCGGCCATGATTACGGCCGAGGTTGGCACGCCGACGATCGGTATCGGCGCTGGTCCGGAGTGCGATGGCCAGGTGCTGGTGTTCCACGACCTTGTCAACCTGACATTTACCGCGCCCGCGAAATTTGTGCGCCGCTACGGCGATGCGGCCGCTCTGATCAGCAGCGCGGTGCGCGCGTTTCGCGCTGATGTGAAGTCGCTGCAGTATCCGTCGGATGAGGAGTCCTATCATCTGCCTCGGGAGACGAAAGCCGGACTGGATACTGTGCTGGCGCGGAAGCGGGCGCTGCGGCGATAGAAAACACTTGCCACGGATTTACGCGGATCCCACAGATAGAGCTAAGATCTGCTTCGAGCATCGTGGGCTGCGTTGGTGCTAGGCTATATTTGTCAGGAGGTCGCTATGACTCACTTCTTCCCTGGTTTTTTTCTGCCGTTTCTCGGCTTTGGGTTTGTCATGTATTTTCTGCCTTCGATCCTTGCCTGCGCGCGCAATAAGCGGGATACGACGGCGATTGTGTTGCTGAATTTGCTTCTGGGCTGGACGATGATCGGATGGGTGGTTGCCTTGGTCTGGGCAGTGAAGACGGACGTTCCTGCGGTGGTGCGGTGAGTTTTTTTGCTGTCTCGCGCCGACTGGGGCGAACCGGTCTGGTATCTGTTCTGATGATGAGCTTCGGGCTTGCCTGTTCGCAGCGGAACGCGCCAGCGCCGCCGGATGCGGCTACTCTTCTGCAGGCCGTTGCAGCCGCAGATCCTGCGAAGTATCCGTCCCTGCAAGAAACGCGCCATTGGAGCAATCCCTATCTCGTCATTCGTCCCGAGGCGGTAGGCCTGCTTACCAGCATCACCGCAAATGAAGAACAAATTTTGAAGCCGGTGGAAGTCTTGAACGCGTTGGCTCGGTTGCCCGCATCCGCCTGGCCTTACGGGCGCGCAGTCGCGATCCTGGTGGATGAAAAGCCTACAGCTTCTGAAGCGGACAAGATCGCGATCCGACGAAACCGCGGCATTGTCGCGGGCGACCTCGAGGGCGCACACGTTGCGATCGATTGGATCTCTGCCCCCTGAAGCAACCTCCCCAACAATGAAAATCTACGAGACCATCGAAGAGATGCGGGCGGCGTGCCGTGCGGTGCGGCGCGGCGGCCAGCGATTGGGATTCGTGCCCACCATGGGAGCGCTGCATGACGGGCACTTGTCGTTAATTCGGGCCGCTAAGGCTGCTTGCGATATTGTGGCGGCGTCGATTTTTGTAAATCCCACGCAGTTTGGACCGAACGAAGATCTGGCGAGATATCCACGAGATTTCGAACGCGACCGCGACTTGCTGGCGAAAGAAGGAGTGGAATTGCTTTTCGCTCCGTCGGTTGAGGAGATGTATCCGGCGGGCGCGGTGACCTGGGTTACGGTGGAAGAGCTGAGCGGCAAGCTGGACGGACGTTCGCGGCCCGGACATTTTCGCGGGGTCACGACCGTGGTGGCCAAGCTGTTTCACATTGTGGAGCCGGACACAGCTTTCTTCGGGCAGAAGGATGCGGCGCAGTTGGCGATCATTCGCCGCATGGTGCGCGACCTTAAGTTTCCCGTCGAGATTTTCGCGGGTGCGATTGTGCGCGAGGCGGATGGATTGGCTATGAGCTCGCGCAACGCCTATCTCGACTCCGCGCAGAGACGATCGGCGCTAGTGCTGCATCGTGCGCTGATGAGAGTGAAAAAATCGTGGGAAGGCGGCGAGCGCGATGCGGCAAAGCTCATAGCTGCAGGCCGCGAAGAAATTGCGGGAGAAAAATCGGTGCGCCTAGACTACTTCGAGATCGTAGAACCAGACAACCTCGATCCGGTCAAGAACATCGCCGCGGGCGCGCTGGTTGCGGGCGCGGTGTTTGTAGGCACGACGCGCCTTCTCGACAATATTCTGCTTCCGAAATATTCCTGATTAATTCTGCGGGAACTAATGCTGCGAACGGGCAGCGTCAGAAGCTGACTGCGCAGTGGTCGAAGAGGCATAAGAGGGAGCAAGTTGGTCGCGCACCAGCCTGTCTAGCACCATGGTTTCGATTTGCGACCAGAGGTGAGGATCGCATTCGCTCTGCATGTGGTCCGGAATGAAGACGTGATCAGCCCATGACGCGCCGGGGCACGGCACTGGATTCTTTCGGTAATCCACAAGATAGTTTCCCAGGATCGCGGTTCTATCGGGGTCGGCGGCGGTGATCCGCGGCCGGCCGTGGATGATGCCGTGCGGCTGATAAAAATTCACGGCCTCGGCGACGTTAGCGGGAATGACGGCATCATTCTGCCAGATTTTGGCGACGCTATCGACCTGCACGGTCAGCATAACCGGGACGCCCACGCGCTGCAGGTCGCGGGCCAGCGAGACGGCTGCGGACGCTCCCCAGCTATGGCCGAAGAGAATGATGCGGGCTCGAGTTTTTTCTTCCGCGGAAAGGACGCCGTCGCGATTGGTATCGAGAAGGCGCAGTACAGCGTCGTAGGCTTGTTTCCTGCGGCGGTTCTCAAAAACCCGGACATAAGTATCTTTGGGGACGGTTTGTTGAATCTGTTGTGCGAACCGAACCGGACCCTGGTGCGGATTGTCATGCCTGACAAAGCCGCCGACGAAGCCGATCAAAATATTCGAAGGAGCCACGGTTGGCTGCGGCCGGACTGCATCCACCGCGCGGGAGAATTCGGGCGCGGTTGCGGCTAGAATCGTGAGAGTTACGAGAGAAGCGCGAAAAAGACTGAACCGGCGCATGCGGGTTTCTGTGTAATCAGATGATCTGTTTCGTTCAGGGGATGCTGAAAAAACCGGCCAGGGCGGAACATCAGGCTGCTTTCAGCCAAATGCCGTGAGCAGAGCGGCTTTCCGCTCATTTGACCCGACGAACAGTCTACACCCGTTTGTCAAATTTCCGGCGGCCTTCAGCTAGGGAAAGGTGTTTTTCGTCCGGAAACGAAGGCGTTTCCTCCGAGGATGTAGCGCAGCCGCTTGTCGGCTGCCTTGGTAATGCCGATGCGGGGGGTGGTTTTGATGTTTCGGGCGCGGAAGCCGTCGTCCCCGATCCATAAGCCAGAATGAGGCGAGGTCAGATCGCCGCCGTTGTCGCGGGTGCGGGTGATGCCGAATGCTTCAGCCATGCGCCCGGGACCGCTGGTGAGGCGAATCAGATCCCGCGGTCCGTGTACTTTTATTTTTCGCGCGCGCGCCATCTCTTCTATGCCCTGCAACGGCTCGACTGCGCGGAACAGCACGCCTCCCGCCTTGCCGTCGCGCTCGCACGACACATTCAGGCAGTAATGATTCCCGTAGATGAAATAAACATAGGCGTAGCCGGGAGGCCCGAACAGAACCGCGTTACGTGCGGTTTTGCCGGCGTAGGAGTGCGACGCTGGATCGTTTTTTCCGAGATAAGCTTCGACTTCGACGATGCGAGCGGTGAGAAACTGCCCGTCGCTGTGGCGCACCAGCACTTTGCCAAGGAGTTCGCGAGCCACGGGCCGCGGCTTGCGGGCGAAGAAGGCTCGATTGAGCGGCTTCACTGTTTGAATTTCTTAATCCTCCAGGCATCGGTGACATTTTCGGGTTCATCGCTGAAACTCCTGCCCGGCGCGAACGCGATTTTCTCATACTTCTTTTTGCTGATCAGACGGATCGCGTCGTGCCACCCGTCATCCCAGGTGATTCGGGCTTCATCGTCGACGATCGTCCAAATCCCATGGCTCGCGCCCAGCGTTTTGCTGGCCTCTCCGTTACTTTCGAGAGTGATGTAGAAAGTTCCGTCGGCGCTGCCGGTGCCAGCCTCCCACTTGCCTAGAAAGTACTCCTGTCCCAGCGTAGCTTCGCTGGCACTCCGGTACTCGACCTTGGCGACATCCGCCATCAGATAGCTTTCCTGGTGGCCGTCTTTGAAGGTAATTACGATTGAAGTCTGATCGTTCTGCTTATCGGTCTGCGGTTTTGGATTAGCGCCGTAGGCGGCAAGAACGAGTATCCCAAAAACCCAAACGACTCTGACCATGTTACGCATGGCTTTCCTCCCGGTGTGGCGGAAGACTGGAACGTGCTACGCGGCTCCTTTGGCCGATTCTTTCAGGTAAGCCAGCACTTCTCCGGCGTGGCCTTCCGCTTTCACTTTGGGAAAGATGTGCTGGATCTTGCCGTCTGGCCCGATAACGAACGTGGTCCGAACGATGCCGATGACTTTCTTGCCGTACATGTTCTTTTCCTGCAGCACACCGAAGGCGTCGGCGACTTTCTTGTCGGCATCGGCCAGCAGAGAGAAGGGCAGCTGGAATTTCTCCTGAAACTTCTTCTGCGCCTTGGGCGTGTCGGGCGAGATGCCGAGTAACACGGCGCCAGTTTTCTGCATCTGTTTGAAGGTGTCGCGGAATTCACAGGCCTCGATGGTGCAGCCTGGAGTGTCTGCGCGGGGATAGAAATAGAGCACGACAACTTTGCCGCGCAGACCTTTCAGCGAGACTTCCTTTCCGTTCTCGTCCTGCAAAGTAAACTCGGGAGCCTTATCATTGACCTTGATGCTCATGATCGCCTCATTCCGGCCGAGGGCCGAACGACTTATGTCCAGAAGGTTCTTATACCGCAGATTGGGGTTCGCCGTCATCGTTGGTCTGGTTCTCGCGTTTTTTGCCGCGATGGCTCCGGGAGGCTGGGCGCAGGGAAGGCCCGAGCTTAAACGTCCGGAGCCTGACGTTCCCCAAGAAAAGCCTGCCGAGCCCAAGAAGAAGCCGGTCAAAGGGCCGCGGGCGGTGGCGCTCATGCAGCTCACGGGCGGCGGGAAGGCGACGTTGATTCCGATCGCAATTCTGGTCGATGGCAAATTCTACGATGCCAGCGAATATAAAGCGGATCCGGTGCCCATGGCGCTGGATTCCGGCACGGTCTATGAGGCGGAGGAGTCGGGGGATTCGCTGGGACTATTTACAGTGAGTGGAGCGCTGCACAGCAAGACTCCGGGCGCGGCGCAGGCGTGGGTGGGCGCGGGTTCTTATGTTCTCAATGGAACCGTCGCGGCCAAGGCGCCGCACAAAGCGGAAAACGTGCCGGTGGGGCTGAATAGCGGAGACAATGACGCGCCGCCACGCTTGACTCGAGAAAAGTCATCGGCGCCCGCGGCGGCTTCGCAACCGGCGAGCGGGTCTTCTGGAAGCGGTGCGTCTGCTGGGCAGACGGCCGGAGTTCCGCCAGCATCGGACAAACCTGCGGATCAAAGCGCCAAGGCGCAAGCGCCGGCACCGACGGCGGGGCAGAGTTCGCCGGCGCAGACTTCGCCAGGACAAGCCTCGCCGGGTCAAACGCCTTCCGGCCAATCCAGTTCTGCTCCGCCGACTTCCAGTCAGACCTCGCCGGGTTCTCAGGCTCAAGCATCGCAAGGTCAGGCCGCACAGAGCCCGACCGCACAAAATCCGACGGACTACTATCGCCCTACGCTGCGACGCGGGAAGCCCACGCAGGAGCCACCACCGGATGACCAGGACGCGGCACCGAAGGCCGGCAAGCCTGACTCCCCGGCAAGCGCCGCCGCCGCCGGCCCGGGGCCGGTGCAACTTGTGCCGGCAATTTCCGATGGGGGTGGGCCGGAACCAAAGTCGTACAAGTTTTTCTGGAAGACTGGCGAAGAGGATGAACGGCGCAATCAGATGCTTGCCCTGGCGGGAAATGAAGTTCAGGCTTACGTAAACGCCCTGGCCAGGAATCAAATTCCCGCGAACCCTCCGGCAAAGACGGCTACCGCGCGGCACAAGGCTCCGGCAAAGCCGATTCAGCCCGTGTTGGAGGACGTTCAATTCCACGCCTTCGATGTGTGGACCAACAACCAGATCGTGATGGTCCTGACCGCGGATGCGCACTTTCCTCCTGCGCCTGGGGCGACTGCGCCGGCGGAACAGTATTCAATCACGCTTGTCACACGAACTGACATCTACGGCGATCTGCGCAAGCTGTATTCGGGAGTGACCGACAAGTTTCACCTTGACGTGACCCCGCGGATGGAACTGATCGATGTCGTGGATGCGGACGGGGATGGTCGGGGAGAGTTATTGTTCCGCGAAACCACTGATGCTGGCAAAGGGTATGTAATCTATCGGGCGGGCGCTGACAAGCTTTTCAAAATGTTCGACAGCCTGGGCCCGGGTTAGCAGTGGCCAGTGTCCAGTGGCTGGTGGTCAGTAGGACCTGTTTTCCGCCGCTGGATTCAAACGGGAGGGAGACTGCACCGGGTTGACTGGCCACTAACCACTGGCAACTGGCCACTGCTTTTAGGTTTCGATGCCCACGTGGCAGACGCGGCCGACCAGGTAGTCGGAGGCGGACTTGCCATCTTCCATGGCAATGACTTCAATGGGGAAATCCTGATTGTGGGGACGCAGAATCAGATGATTGCCGGCGGTTTCCACATATTTCACCGTGCAGTTGTCGTTCTTGAGAACGGCGTACATATTGAACTCGCCCTTGCGATAAGGCTTGAGTGAGTTGTAATGGCGGTCGATCAGGAGTGTGGCTCCGGGCTGCATGCGGGGGTACATGCTCATGCCTTCGCGGTTATCTACCTTGATGAGCACAAAGCGTTCCCACTTCTGGCGATCGCCTTCGGTCTCGGGTTTCAGCTTTTTAAGAAAAGTTTTCTTAAATTTCAGGATTTCCTTGACGTTCATGCTGGTGATGAGGGGATGAGTGGCGGCCACGGTTCCGTCGGTGAGGAGGACGTTCTGGAATTCATCGTTGCTCGGAGGCAGGATGGAAGCTCGCTTATTGACCTCGGAGGGGTCGAGCAAATCGAGTACGGAAAGATGCTGGACGACCAGGACCCGGTCCATGCCCTCGAGGCTCAAGCCACGCTTGCGATTCAGGAAGTTGGAGATGTGAGCCTGTTTAAAGCCGGTTTGTTGCGCCAGCCGGAGGCCGGTCAGGTCGCCTTCGTCGATGCGCTCCCAAAGCGTTTCGCGCAGATTGTCTTGCAGCACCCGGAATTTCATGGCAGTGAGTATAGCACGGTGAGGTATAGCACCATGCTAAGCGAAGGGATTTCCACAGACCCTTTGGTCTAACGACCTTGACCACGATTATGCACTTGACACAGAAAGCACTTTCTGAGATAATTCTACCAGTCGAGGCAAGCCCCTATGAAACTGATAGAAGTCACAAAGGCTTTCGCAACCGAAGAACAGTGTTTGGCCTACCTAGAAGCGAAACGCTGGCCCAACGGCGTGCGCTGCCTGACTTGCGGCTCCAAGGAAATCTCCCGCATCACGCGCAAGGTCACGAAGAAATCGGATAACAAACGAGCGCAGCTTTATCAGTGCTTGGAACCGACCTGCAAAGCACAATTCTCCGCAACTACGGGCACGATCTTTAACGGCTCCCATCTGCCTCTCGACAAGTGGTACATGGCTATTGCGCTGATCGTGGACGCGAAAAAGGGAATGTCCGCGCTGCAACTGCAAAGGCACCTGAAAGTGAATTACCGCACAGCCTGGTATTTGTCCCACCGCATCCGCGAGGCAATGGTGGACAAGGACGCCCCCAAACTCAAGGGCATCGTGGAAATTGATGAAACCTATATCGGTGGCAAGCAGCGCGGGAATAAGGGCAAACTCAAGAACAAAGACGTAGTGATTGGCGTGCGAGAGCGCGGCGGACAGCTCAGGCTAGTGCAGACCAAGGACAACAAAGAGGACACGGTCTACCAAGTCATCGCAGACAACGTCGCGAAAGATGCAGAAGCGATCATGACCGACGAAAGCCGAATCTACAACTTCCGAAATACGCAATTTCACCGCGTGCGGCACGAGCGGATCAAGCACAAACGGAAAGTCTATGTGCGCGGCGATGTCCACACGAACACGGTGGAGAACTCATTCTCTCTGCTCAAGCGTGCCGTGATAGGGACGTACCATCAGCTTTCGATAAAGCACCTGCAGCGCTACCTGAACGAGTTTTCCTACAGGTTCAATCGGCGGGAAGATGCGGAACTATTCGAGAACACTGTGACGCGAATGGCTGGTGTGAAGCCGATGCCATACGCGAAACTAGTCGAGGAGAACGCCTTTACGCCGTTCGTGCGGCCTGCACCACGGACTCCTGAGCCATTTTAGGACGGGCTTGTAAAAAAAGATTTGGTAAGTCCAACAAATCATTGACTTCTGTTAGGCCCGTTGGTACTGTGACTGCGGTAACTATTCCCCCCTTTCGCGCATCTAATACAGTTCTGAGCATGGGGATGGAGTTCCATTATGTCTCTTCAAGAGTTTAGCTTGCCCACCACGATAACGATTGTAGGGGCAGAAGTGAACGGCAAACAGCTCGCTCACTGCCTTGATTTTGATCTGATTGAAACCGCCGATACGGCGGAAGAGGCATTGTCCCGTTTGACTCTCACAATAAAGACTTATGTAGAGTTTGGACTTGGCAAGGGATGGGAACATTGCATTCGGCATCGCGCTCCGCAAAGATTTTGGGACGCCGTCACGCAAGACATGCAAGTTCAATTCGGTCCACCAATAAAGATTGCCAACGTTACGGTTCCAGTCATACAAGTTGAGGAACCCGGCTATGAAGCTCTCGCGGCTGCTGGACAAGCTTAGGATTGAGAAAGAGTTAAAAATCGACGAACGAACGTCCGAGGGCGTTCAGCAGTATATCCTCTGGACGACAATACCATTCCCGAAAAATCACTCTGAGTGGTACGTATTCACTTTGCCACATGGCATGACTGCCGAGGAGTTTGAAGTTGAGCAATGGCAGATCGACGGCATGTTGCGACACCTCTGGATGTTCCAAGTTGAAATTGAGGAAGAGACAGAAGAAGAACAGGAAGCAGAACCAGCGCAAACCCCGCCCAAGGAACAACAATAACCAATCCCTGAATTAGGCTCTCTTCACGGGTTTCGACTGAATTAACTTCTCCAACACCGCGTCAAATGCGGCCTTTTCCACCTTGACCTTTTTCTTGGGCAATGGCTTTGGGCTTCGTTTTGCTTTCATATCAACAACTATCCTGCGAAATTCACAGCTTCTCCACAGTTAAACTTGCCTGATATATTCCCAGTGCGTCCGATAACGCCTAGCATTTCCAGATGGCGGGAGGCTGACTGGTCGGTACCAGGAGCGGTCTTATAAACCGCAGTCCCCTCACAGGAACGGTGTTCGACTCACCCAGCCTCCGCCACCTTCGCACTCCGTTATACCACCAAAGTCAAACTGATGGCAGACGTGTGCTTCCCTCACAGGAACGTTTATATTTCCACAGCCTCACCATGTTCATCCGTCACAGACTACGTTCGGACAGTTGCGAGATAAAAGGTGCATAGGGCAGGGAACGTAGACTGAAGGTTTCTCGCTGTGGGGGGCTTCAGGGTCGACTGCGTCCCTGCCTTTTTCTCGTGAGTCATAGGGAGGACCGTGGAAGACTGTAAGCTCGAATTGGAATTGCAAGTCGCACACCGACGCATGGCCGAACTCCACGATGAACTTGAGCAAATGCTCCAACGCGCCAGAGAGCGATCCGAGGAAAGCCGCAATCGGGTCTTGGCATGCATGGGACTTTTCCACAACCATCGTATGTTCATTCGTCACTGACATCAGTCCACCAAGCGTGGGATAAAGAACCCACTGGAGTACCGAACAAGGGGAGGGTCATCACGCCGCACCGTGGTGGCCCCCCTGGGCTTACCCCCTCCTTGCTGTAATGCCTCTGTGATATAAGGTTGGCCTTCCCTCAGAAAGCGAGTTTCTGAGTTTATGGCTGATCCCGCTAGAGGCGACGTATTCAAACCGGGGCAGGAATGCCCACGCTCCGGCATCTATCGCGTAATTCACGATCCAAAACACGACCACGAACATGAAGTCACTTGTGTTTATGGCAAGCCTTTCCCTCCATGCAACCATTGTGGTCACAATGTTCGGTTTGTTCTGGAACGTGGGGCCATCCACATCGACTCACACGAACATTTCAAGAAATAGTCTCGTTGGTGGGTCTTAACTCAGCTATGTAGGTCCCGGCAGAGCGCCTTACGGTTAGCTCTGCCGTTTCCAGTTCATCGGCCCTCTGCTCGAAAAACGCCGCCACATCTTCCTTTTGAGTTGTTTCCAGTTTGGTATAGCGTGCCCTGTCATGGTCATCAGACATTACATTTTTCCTTTCTCTGTGTCAAATGCATAATCATGACCTTGACTCGGAAAATTCGCAGCTATACGATCGCGAATATTGTATAACCCAACTTTTTCCCAGGGACCTTCCCTCATGACCGGTTCAGATAACTGCAACGAAGCAAAGAACTTTGTCGAATTCCGCCGGAAAGTGCGCGCGGCCGAGGTGCTTTCCGGCTCCATGCAAAACCTGTTGAAGCTGCTGCAGTTCAGTGGACGAGTCAGTGTGGTTTTGCAAAATGGCCGAGTGTTGAAGTCAGGGTACGAGGAAGGATTTTTTCGCCAGCACGAACCTGGTTCCGGGCTGGAGTCGGGGGTGGCGATCGAACCGTAAGAGGTTTCCGGCAAGGGGGTTGCTCGTTTTGCCGGATGTGAATGTTTAGCAAGCAGGATCAAGCAGCAAGTCCGACAAGTAAATAGCCCAAGCAGGTCATCGTAAGAGAAACGAGCCCTGCGTTCGGTTTCCGCTCGAGGAGCGGCAAGCCGGCGCAGGGCTTTTTTTTCGGCTGCAGCCTTCGGGCTTCGGTAAATGCGCTTCAACCGCAACTGCCCCGGATCGCAACGCGAGCCCGGAGCCCAGGAGGAGTCATGAAAGCAAGAGCGAAAGGCGAGTCCCGGCAAGAGGAGCAACTTGAACTGAAGTATTGCGAACGCTGCGGCGGGTTGTGGCTGCGTCCGGTGGGCGGAGGGCAAATTTATTGCGTGGCTTGCGGGCGTGAGATGGCCCAACTGCCACCGGCTTCGAGGGAGCCGGAAACTGCCCAGTTGCCGCGTGGACCGCGATGGGGCGCGGATGATGGCGATGGCGGCGGCTATGAGGGAGACGAGGACAGGGATTTGGATGCGTCGGCAGGTGTGGCATGAACGGATTGGTGGATTGGATTGGGGCAGAGGCGGATGACTCTGCCCCTGAGCATGCGCTCACCTCGGGCTCACCACTGGCACCTGAGGATGAGAGGGCTCTCGAGGAACCTTCGCCGGCGGGGGCATGTGAGGAGTTGCCGGCGCACAACTTTCCGGCGGGATCAGATGCTCCAGAAGACGCGCGACTGGAAGAGGATCCTCTCGATCGCAATCCTGATTTATGGATTTATCGAAAGCGCACGGTGGGCCTCTTGCGGCGCTACATGCGTTTTTCACTGGAAACAGGGCGGTTGCCGTCGTTTGTGGGGAGAGAGTTCTTCCGCGCGAAGGTGACGTACTACACCGCGACCACGTTCGAGGACCGGGTGATTTTCGTGCGCGACATAGAGAAGTGCATGAATCGGCTGGAGTATTGGGATCAGCAATTAATCGTGCGAGTCATTCTGCAGGAGCACGGTCAGGAGCAAACTGCACGAATTCTACAATGCAGCCGCAGCTCGGTTGCGCGTAGATTGCCAGAGGTGCTGGATCTGCTTAGCGAAGATTTTCTCAGGGTAGGATTGCTGGCCGGGCTGCCTTCGAGAAGGGAGTTTTCGCGATGACGAAAATCTTGTCAAGAGGGGAATTCGATCGAAAAATGCGCAAGTTGTTGATGACATGGCAAATATAAATTTGCAAAACGTGACACAAACACCCATTGCAAAATGCTATTCTGAATATATAGAGTAAAGAAAAAAAGAAATGCTCTAGCAATCTTGCCGGGCGCGCTGAAAAGCGCGCCTTTCGTTTTTTGGGCCGAGGGCCCAATTTGCATCGCAGCTCCGCGCACTGGCGGCGTGGAATCTGCGGGTTAAGTCGCTGCTAACTCATGAGATTGCCTGAAGCGGCTGAAGCCGGGATTCGGACGACGCCGACAGTTTCGGGAGGGCGACCGTGAGCTTGAAGAAGAAAGCAAAGGGAAAAAGCAGAGGGACGGCGAAAAAAACGGCGAAGAAGAAAGCTTCGGCGAAGAAAAGATCTCCTGGGAAAAAGAAGGGGAAAGACATCGTCCAGGTACGGGAGAACATCAACGAACTGGTGAAAGACTCGGCGAAGGATATTGCGACCGAGGTGATTAAAGTCGCGAAGACGGGGCAACTGGCGTCGGCGAAGTATTTGTTTGAGGCCGCGGGGATATATCCGGCGACCGAACAGGCGGCTGCGAATCCGATCGAACGTTCCCTGGCTCATACGTTGCTTAGGCGGATGGGATTGCCATTGGATCCGGTGATTTGCGACGAGGAGCCGACCATGGTCCTGTTGTCGAGCGACACAAATGGCACGAGCGACGAGACCGTCATTCCCATTGACATGAAGGAAAATGCGGAGGGAGAAGGCGAGGAAGAGCCTGCAGCGCTCCACGGGGACGGCGAAGAATAGTTGGGGCGCACAGGACATGAGGGCCGAGGGGATACCGTAAAATGAAGCGCGGGAGTTTGAATTCGAGAGAAATGGACGGGCGGGACGCTCTGTCAGTTTCTCCACGGGTGGGACCGCGCGCGAGAAAGCTGCGGTCGCGGCCGGACGGTTGGGGCGGCGGATTGGTGGTGATCGACGGCGTCCCGATGGTGGGGTATCCCCAGGATGTTCGTCGTAACGTGGGCAATTATGGAAGTCTGGCACGACGCAGGTTTGGGATGGACATAACGTGGCTGGACGACCGGATCGCGGTCGGAGGCGGAATCTGGCACGAGAAAAACATGGCGGAGGTGTCGCAGGCGGGGATCACACACATCATCGACATGCAGATCGAGTTCGACGATACGCCGCTGGCGAAGCCGCACGGGATCGAAGTCCTCTGGAACGAGGTTGACGATGATTTCGAGTTCAAGCCTCCGGAGGTGTTTGAGCGCGGGGTGAAGTTTGGGTTGGGGGCGATGCAAGACCCGAAGGCAAAGCTGTTTATCCACTGTGCGGCTGGGGTGCACCGGGCGCCGATGATGGCGCTGGCGTTGTTGGGAGTGATGGGGTGGACGGTTGAGGATGCCATGGATTTGATCGAGTTGAAACGGCCGGTGGCTGATTTTGCCGAGGTTTACGTGCGGAGTGTGGAGGAGTTTTTGAAAGGGTGGAGATAGGGAGTAGGGGTTCTGCTTTCGAGCGGCGGTGAGACGAGGGCCGCGGCAGGGATGGTTGGTGGGCAAAGTGGTGGCGCAGGCAGATTGCATAGGTCCTTCGCTTCGCTCAGGATGACAAAGGGTGAGTTTGAGGAGGAAGTATGTTTCTAACACGCCGTCCCTCGGGACGGATTTTTTATTTGGTACTGTCTGTGGTGATCGCGGCCACCAGCATCCGACTGCACGCGGCTCCTCAGAGTGGGCCGGCGCTTACGAGCGTGATCGACACCGTCTACATGGCGGATGGAAGTGAGGCCCAAGGCACACTGGTAATTACCTGGCCGGCGTTTGTCGCAGCAGATGGGTCAGCGGTAGCGGCGGGGTCGTTGAATGTGACGCTGGGATCGAATGGCGCCCTGAATGTAGCGTTGGCGACCAACGCGGGGGCGACTCCTGCAGGCGTCTACTACACCGTCGTCTATCAGTTGCAGCCGAGCGAAGTGCGAACGGAATATTGGGTGGTGCCGACGAGTTCTCCGGCGACCCTGGCGCAGGTGCGGACTACGCCGGGATCAGGAACGGCAGCGCAGCCGGTATCGGTGCAGTACGTAAATTCGGTGCTCGCAGCAAAAGCCAACGACAACGCGGTGGTGCATTTGGCCGGGACGGAGACGGTGACGGGGACCAAGAGTTTCTCTACCCCACCGAATGTGCCGACTCCGGTGGGTACGAGTGATGTTACGAACAAAGCGTATGTAGATGCGGCGATTGCAAATGTGGGGGCGGGGAATTATCTGCCTACGGCGGGCGGAGCGATGACGGGGCCTCTAACGCTGAGTGCGAGTCCGACGGCGCCGCTACAAGCAGCCCCGAAGCAATACGTGGATCTCACGGCGGCGTCAAAGGCAAACCTGGTGAGTGGGTTGGTGCCGACAAGCGAGTTGGGGAGTGGAACAGCTTCAGCGCTGAATTGCCTGCTGGGGAGCGGGGCGTGGGGATCGTGCGGATCGAGTGCGAACGCTACGGAGATTCAAAGCGTGCCGGTGGGATCGACGTCGCCCGCGAACGGGCAGGTGCTGACGTATTCTTCATCGGCGGGGCAATATGCGCCGGCGACGCCGAGCGGCGGTGCGGGCGGCGTGTCAGTGAGTCCGGCGGTGAGCCAGAACGTGGTGCAGCCGGGCGGTACGGCGCTCACGGCGAACAACTTTAACAACATCACTTATTCGGTTTCCAGTTACAACTGGTCGCAGAATCCCAGCGGAACGATTGCGGTGGGATCGAACACGGTGGCGCTGAGTCCGTGTCCGATCGGGGTGACGGTCAACAGTCCGGCGGGAGCGCAGACTTTTGTTTATATCTCAGGAGTGGGGACACCGGAAGCAGTATTGATCACTTCAACCACTTGTCCACAGGCGGGAGGAGCGGGGGGAACGATAACGTTCGCTGCAGCAAACACTCATGGCTCCGGGTATACGGTGGGATCGGCCTCGCAAGGAGTGCAGGAAGCGATCAACGCTGCGTCGTTCCCGCCGAATTACGCTGGTGGCTCCGCGGCACTGGGGTCGGTTGTAATCGCGCCGGCGCAGTATACGTGGCAGGCCCGGGTGACGGTTAGCGCCCCGAACATGGTGCTGGATTTCTCCGGCTCGGTGATAACCTGCGCGATGGCCGACACGTGTCTGTTCATCGGAAGTAACGCACACACTACTTATGTGTGGGATGTCACGGTGGAACATTTTGTGGGACAGGCGGCTTGCAACAATTGCAACTATCCGATGATCGAGGACCAAGCCCAGAAGACTCATTTCACCGACATTGGATCGGCAAATCCATTTCCCGTGGGCGGCGTCAGCAGCGGCAGTTCGTTTGGGTCGCTAATTCAAGTGGATAACGACCAGGCGGCGATTATCGAGGGGCTGTCGACATATCAAGCGCGGTGGTATCACTGCACATCAACGTTCTGCTCAGTGGCGGTGAAAGGAGCAGGCGGAAGCGGCAATGCGGGAGTGCTTTACATCAAGAACAGCAATATTAGCCTCAATTGCGGGGCGAACGGGGTTGACGATCAGGATGGGAACACGCTGAGAATTTCTGATTCTGTGATTCAAGGTCAGGCACAGTTCGCGGTGCGGTCGACCGGGGCCTACTCTAATGTTCCGAACGTGGAGTTAGACAACGTTTACGGTGAGGTCGCGGGTTGCGCCGGCAGCAATCCTCTCGGTCTGGGCGAAGCGGGGTTGATTGTGGAGGGTGGATTCGCTTCGGTGAAGAACTCTGTGGGGCCAGTAGGGTCGGCTCCGGTGTTTGCGAATACGGGAACAACGCAATACAACTACTATGTCGTCGCCCACAGTTCCACGAACGGAGCCAGCGCTCCATTCCTGGCGGGGATCGCGCTCACGAATCAGACGGGAAGCATTTCCGTGGTCTGGCCACAGTTCGGAACTACGGGAACGATCACCTACGATGTGATCCGGACCTCGGGGCAAGCAAATAATCCCGCACCCTACACGGGGATTTGTACGGGTGGAGCGACGACGACTTGTGGCTCAGTGGCAACGGGATTAACCGTAGCATCGGCTTGCGCGGCAGTCGGCGCGACCAATGTTTGCAGCTTCAGCGACACGGCCTCCACCAACACAACGAGTTACACGGTTGCGAGTCCAGCCACGTATTGGCCGGGCTTGCCTTTCTGGAATGGTTCAGTGATCTACACGACGCCGGGGGATGTGGTGAGCTCTGGCCCGAGTCCTGGGGGCGTCTATTTTGATCGATTCGGGGACAACGTGGCGAATTCGGCACTGAATCCTGTGAGCCAAGTGGTGAGCAGTTTCGGGACTTTACTCCCAAAGTTCTTCGCACTCGATTGCAATGGAGTCTATGGCGGATCGTGGGTCACATGTCTCGAAGACACGCAAGGGAGTCAAGCGGGAACCACTCTTCTAGTTGCAGGCGCCTACAACGGGCCTGATGTTTCCGGGGCCAAAGGACGGCTGAATTTCGAAGAAGGGTTATACGGAGTGATAGCCGGCGGGCACAAGATTACGCTAGTGGACTCGAATCCCGCCAAGACTTTGAGTACAGCCGGAATGCGGCCCAGCTACGATGCGAATGACACCTACGTGGGATTGGATAATGCATCGGGGGCTTCGGCGTCGAATGCGCAACTGGCATTTGGGGCGCCGGTCGCAATCTCGAACTACATCGGCAATGTGGGAGATAACGTCAGTTTTCTGGAACGGCTGACGGCTTCGCTGAAAACCTTCAACGTGCCGGTGAAGGTGAACGGGAATCTGACGGTAACGGGAACCTGCACGGGATGCGGGTCAGGGGTGGTGAACAGCGGGACGGCGACGCAACTGGCGCTGTACTCCGCAAACGGAGCCGCAGTGAACGGAGACAGCGAGCTTACGGATACCGGGTCGACGCTGAACTATACGGGAAGCAATGGGATTATGGCGGCGGGGGGAACGTTCAGCGGGAACGTGACAGTGAACGGGCAACTGCTGGTGGCGGGGCCGTGGACGGTGAGTTCGCCGGTTCCGGGAACGGCGATGGCGACGGCGGGGGCGGGCACATCGGCGCTGGGGATTTCGAACGACGGAAACTTTTATATCTCGGCTAATGCGGGGACTCCACAGAAGGTGGCGACGACGGCGACGAGTTCCTACTTCTCGAATCTTTTTCAGGAAGATGGGAATGACTTGGGCGAATACGTGGTGGGAGGGGTGGCACAGAATCTGCACGTGTACTCGAGTTATACGAACAGCTCGACCTGGCAGCGGATATCGATGGGATACGACGCGGGCGATAGCTACGCAGTGCTGCGCAGCGAAAGCTCGCCTTCCGGAAGTGCGTACGGACTGGGCTTCTGGATCAACAGCGGGTTGAAGTGGGTGATCGATGCATTCGGGAATCTGAAACCCTGGACCGACCAGATTGATAACGTAGGCTCGTTCAATAGTGGGACCGGCACGGGGCTGCGGCCGGGGACGGTCTATGTGGCGGGAAACTCCACGAGTGGGAGCGGCTTTGAGCTGGGGAAGTTTGCCAGCGAGAGCTATGAACTTTGCAATGACACGACGACGGGAACGATTATCAACGGGTTGGCCGTGCTGACTACAGCGGGTTGTGCGGTGTCGTCCTCGAGCGCGCTGACTAGCGGGGCTATTGGGGTGGTGATTGCGAACCCCGGGACTTCCGGGGTGGTTACGCTGGCGCGTGAGGGGTCGGTTTATTGCAGCTTCGATGGGAGCGCCACCGTAATTGGGGACTTCGTTGTGCCTTCGAGTACAGCAAGCGGTGGACTCTATCCTTTGTGCCATGACGCGGGTGCTACGCGGCCGACGGCGACGCAGATCCTGGGCCGGGTGCTGCAGGCGAGTTCGGGCGGCACGACGGTGCAGATGTTTCTCGATATGCCGGGGTCGAACGTGAGCAGCAGCGTTTCGTATTCGATTCCGTGGTTTACGACGAATACGACGGGGACGGCGATTACCTTTTCGAGCACCGCGAACAAGACGGAGTTGTGGGGCGTGGTGCTGACGTTTCCACTGACCACGACCCAGGTGACGTATGACGTTTCTACGGCAGACAACACGAGCAACACCTATGACATTGGAGTGCTGAACAGCGCGGGCACGGTAGTGGCGCATATTGGGAGCACGGCAGGGACGACGTTTGCGCCGAGCACGGGGTACAAGACTCTCAGCTGGACCGCGAGCGCGACGCTGCAGCCGGGGAAATATTACCTGGCGATTACGAGCAACTGCACGAGCGCATGCGCGCAGATTTACGGCGGGAGTTCGGCGGGATTCACCTTCGTTGGCGGCAGCAGCGGGACGGCGGAGAGCGTGACAGCTGGCGGGGCGCTGAATAATGGGATCACGATTCCGGCAGACAACCCGACGGAGGCGACGATCATGAGTTGGGAGATTCATTAGAGTTGGGAGCGGGCCTCGAGGGCCATCGGCGTGAGCCGGTGGCCTTTTTTGTTGGGGGAGCGGGTAATGGCTGTCAGCTATCAGCTCTCAGCGAAAGATGTCGAGCTGCGCTCTCCGGACAGCCCTTCGGCTCCGCTAAGGGAAGGCTCAGGGCGGCTGTTGCCATACTTTAGTTAGTCGTCATTCTTACAAATATTTTCCTGAAGGAGAGCGTTATGAGTAGTGCGATCAATCCAGAGGCTGCAACACCATCGGTTCCACAGGCGTTTGAGCAAAGTGACAGGAATCCGCCGGTCACGGAGTTCGGCGGGGCAGATGCCGGGGGCGGGCAGTTGCCGGCTCCGGCTGATTCGGAAAGCCGTGTGACCCAGCCTGGTCCAGCGCCATCGGCGGACGCCGGGCTGACTAATTACGACACCGCGGACAACGTCGACCAGGTGCAGGACGAGGCAGAACGGGAAGGCTGACGCAGCAGTGGGCATTGGGCTGCGCTCGAATGGACAGCCCCTTCGACTTCGCTCAGGGCAGGCTGAGGGCGGCTGTCCCCACATGTACTCGAAGGAAGTATCGGTCGGTCTTGAGGGCCATCGGCTGGAGCTGATGGCCTTTTCTATTGGAAGAGGCAAGTGAAGCGGGAGAGACATGAACGCGAAAGTTCCCATCGAAGCCGGTGACAGCGCGAAAGTGCAAGGGGTCCCCTCGGCAAGCTCGGGGCAGGCTCTTCGACTCCGCACGACGATTCGCTTTGCGAATCGTTGTGCTCCGCTCAGGATGACAAGGCCGGCTGGCACCGTCCTTTTGCTGTTGATATTGCAGTGTCGGCGCCAGGGCGACGACTTACTACGTGAGTTCGAGCGCGGGGAGCGATTCGAACAATGGGACCTCCTCGGCGACGCCGTGGCAGACGATTGCGCATGTGAATGGGCAGACGTTTTCAGCCGGGGGATTCGGTTCTGTTCAAGCGAGGGGATGTTTGGAATGAGAGTCTGGCGCCTGCTTCTTCGGGGAGTTCGGGAAATCCGATTGCGTTTGACGCGTATGGGACCGGGGCGGCGCCGAACTTGACTGGGTATTACGCTGTGCCTTCTTCGGCGTGGGTGCTGGTGACGGGGAATGCCTGGAAGGCGCAGGTGCCGTCGACTTATTCGGCGATCAATTTTTGTTTATTCGGATCGGTGTGGGGTCAGAAGGTGGCGGCAGTGTCGTCGAACCTTGACGGCTTGGGGCAACTTCTACCTGGCAAATGGATATGTCTACGTTTTCGCAACGGAGAATCCCGCGACCTATTACAACGAGCCGATTGTGCCGATGGCGCTGAGCAATGTGCCGGTGATCAACGTCAACGGGCAATCGTGGCTGACCTTTCAGCACTTCCTGGTGAACTGGTTCGATCAGTATGGGGTTTATGTGCAGGGAGCGAGCGATCATCTGGTGTTCGCGAACATGGAAGCGGACTCGATGATTCCGCAGGGCACGCAGCCGCTGGGATTTTATGTGGATGAGAGTGCGCCGGGGCCCGGGGACATCAAGATCTATAACGCGGAGGCACATCTGAATTACGACGGCTTCCGGTTTGATGGGGCAGCGACTGCGATCACGATGGTGAATGACAAGGGCTATGCGAATCGAGACGGGGCGCTGGTGGATAACACGGGAGCGGTGGCTTATTCCTACTGTCATTTTTATGCGTCGAGCCTGGCGGTGGCGGGATCGACGGATGTTGAGTATACGAGCGGCACGCGGGCCGATTGCGGGCGCGGGGAACATCGCGGCAGATACGGCGCCGGCGGTCGAGGTGTATCAGAGGTATCCGGCGGAGGTGACGTTGACGGTGGATGATGCGGGCATGACGCCGGGAGCGGATACATACTACGCGGGCACAGTGTTGCCGATTGCGGATGCTGCGGGAGTTCCGGTGGGCGCGGCGATTACGGTGGGGTATCCGCTGGCGCAGACGCTGATCCCGGAGTTTCAGGGGTGGGTGAATGCGGGACGGGACGTGACCGCGCACTCGATCTCGCACACCTACTATGTGAATACCGATGCCCTGGACATTCAGTACACGGGGAGTGGGACGGCGGCGACATTGAACATCAGCGGGAACGTTTTAACGATCACGGTGACCGGGGCGAGCGACAGCGTGAGCTACAACCTGGCGCAGGGTCAGCCACAGGGAACGATGCTGGCATTAGCGCAGGCGCTGGCGGCTACGGGGAAATACACCTATTCGTTTCTTCTGCCATGCCAGGGGCCTTATGGGACGGGCTGTTCGGCATATACGGCGGCGGCGCTGCTGTCGCAGGATCTGGCGGACGTGAGCGGGCAGGATGTGAAGAGCGCGGTCTATCACATGCAGTTGAATGTGACACAGCTGACTACGGACGAGATCACATTGTCACGGCAGTGGATGACTACGAACCTGACGGGGTTACCGGCTACGCCGGTGTATGTGTATCCGGGAGGATATGAGACGACGGCGATGCAGGGGATCACGGAAGGCGTGCCTTATAACGGGGCGCGTGGGGCGTTGAAAGAAGACCTGGGCGTTAAGGATACTTACGCGGATGGATTCAACGTGCAGAACATTACGAGCTTTGGAGTGAATCCATCGTGGATGGGGCTGCCGCCGGCGATGTTGAACCAGAAGATTCAGGCGCTGGTGTGGAAAGAATCGGTGTGGGGAGTGCCGTGGGGGATTTTCTGGCACTGGAATGCGACGACAGAGGCAGGCGAACTGAGCGCAACGGAGGTCACGAACCTGATTGCGGATTTCAAGGCGAGTGGGGCGACGATCCGGACCAATACCTCGATGGTGAACTGGCTGCTTGGTGGGACGCAGGAGACCGGAACGGACGGAAATGATTACTACACGTTTCCGGCCACGAGTATGACGCTGGATTTTCGTCCAACAAAGAATTCGCCGGTGGTGGATGCCGGGCAGAATCTGGGAGCGGCGTATGAACTCGACATCAATGGGGTCAACCAGAACAGTTACGGGAGCGGGTGGGAGATTGGGGCGCATGTTTATCAGGGGTATGCGGAGTATGGCGCGGGCGTGGGCAGCAATCGATCCACGATGGGAACGACGGTGAATTACTATGTGAGCCCGACGGGCAGCGATTCAAATAATTGCCTGAGCAGCGCGGCCGCTTGCTTGACGATCGCTCACGCGGAGTCGCTGTCGGCGGCTGGAGATACGATCAATCTGGCAGCCGGCTTGTACCGGCTGAGTACGGCGAACAGCAGCACAGCGGGATACATTACCGCGAAAGATAACCAAACATTCACCGGGCCAGCGTGCAATCCGACTTCTGGGCCTACCCCATGCACGGCCGTTATTAGCGGGGGAATCCCAATCGGTTCGTTGGCTACTTTCAACGGTACGAACTATGTTGTGACGGGGCAGACACAGCAGGGCACGCTTGAGACCTACTCCTGCGACGCGGGATGGGCAGGCTGCAATTACCCGGAAGACCTGTTCTTCGATGGCATCCCACTGCAACATCTATATTCGGCGACACTTCCGACGATTGCTACCGGGCAGTGGTGGTTCGACTATACGAACAACATCATTTACTTCCACGACAACCCCAGCGGGCATGTGGTCGAGACCAGCGTGCTGGAGACAATGTTCCATCCAAATGGGGTGAATGGTGTGACTCTGAACAATCTTACGGTGGAGGAATTTGCTTCTCCGACTGAAGATGGAGCAATTTCTCCTCCTTTTGGAAGCGTGGGAACGGCGAGTGGCAGCGCGAACTGGACGATTGAGAACTGTTATATAACGCTGAACCACGGACTCGGGATTCGCGACGCTTTCGGGATGCAGGTGCTGAACAATGTGCTCACCGCCAATGGGCAGTTCGGATTGGGCGGCGGCGCTCCGGCAGGAGCCTTCGGCACGCCTTCCGGCATTTTGCTGCAAGGAAACACGATCACCTATAACAACTACGCGCACGTTGACCCTGGATTCGGAGCAGGAGGCGTAAAGCTCGGGAACACCTGGTTCGCTACGGTTCGCGGCAACCTCATCGAGAACAACATTGGGCAAGGACTTCACTTCGACGATAACAGCGGCGGCGAACTAGCCGACGGGAACATCATCAGCGGAAACGTGGATACGCTGTCCGCCGCTTACGGACTCGAAAGCGAAATCTCTTCGTGGGGTACGAGCACCTTTCGAAACAACTATATCGGGCTGAATGGCAACGGAGCTACGACTGGGCCCGGCTACCAGATCGCGAGCGTTGACAGCATTGTCACGGCCTACTGCAACGTGGTCGAGGTGGGGAATTATGCGAACGAGAAGGGCGTGCAGATCGGCGCGGGCAACCGGGGCGACAATTTATCCCAGCCTTTCCTGGGCGACTACCTATTCAGCAACGGAAACTCGTTTCACCACAACACGGTAATCTTCGATACCGGCACGAGCGGCTACGTCGGGTACACGCAAGGGGACGCCGCGAATCAACCGACTTTCTTTTCAGTGAACGCACCGCCTGATTTCAACACTTATCACGCATCGAGCACGACTGTTACAGATTTCATCTATGACAACAATAATTCCGGGGACAACACGGCCATCGATTTTGCAACATTTCAGGCGAATGGGGCGGATGTCCATGGCACGATTGACACGGTGAACACTAGCGGCTTTCCCACAGTGACGATTACGTCTCCGGTGGACCAGTCCGCGGTGGCAAATCCAGTGACCATTACAGCATCGGCGTCAGACGCCAGCGGGATCAGCCAAGTGCAGTTTTATGTCGATTGGGCTCTGCAAGCCACGGTCGCGACTGTCCCTTACAACTTCAGTTGGGCGGCCTCGGCTGGAACGCACACGATTGCAGCCATGGCCCTGAGCAACGCAAGAGTCCAGTCCTGCAATGCGGTCACGCTGAACGGGCCGCCGGCTTAACGCAATCGCTTTCGCCCATCTTCAGAACAGACAAGCCGAAAACATCAACCTTACAAAGGAGACTTCGATGAAGTTTGCAAAGGCATTCTTGACACTAACCTTGTGCATGACACTAGTGTTGACGGCATGCTCGACAGCCTGGATCGGTGAGGCGGAGCAGATTGTGGCGGCGTTGGTTCCGGCGGCTGCAAATATTGTGGCGCTGGTGGCGGCGCTGCAGGGGAAGAGCGTCTCGCCGAGCGATCTTGAAACCATCCAGAATGCGGGCGCCCAGGCGGGCGCAGATCTGCAATTGCTTCAGTCGCTGATTACGGCTTACCAAAAGGCGGATGCGGCGGAGCAGCCGGGAATCTTGAACCAAATTCAGGCTGCGATCAACTCCGCGCAAGCGACCATGGGCGCGCTTCTGCCCGCCCTGCATATTAAGGATGCGGCGACTGAAGCGAAAATCACGGCGGTGGTTGGGATCGTGCTCTCTGAGATTCAATCGCTGGCGGCGATTGTGCCGCTGGTGGATGCGGGCGCTGCGCCTGCTGCGGTGGCAACGGCGGCGAAACAGCTGAAGAAGCAGCCTCCGCTCACTGCGAGCGAGTTCGTGGCTTCCTATAACGCGACTCTGACGGCGAAGACTGGCAACGCTGACCTGGATCACGCGACGGCAGGGATGAGGATCCATTTGCACGGGAAGCTTGCGCGTTGGGCGAGCGCGGGGCTTTTGAAGTAGTGGATAAAACCGTAACGCCCGATTCGTGCGTGCTAATTCGTGCAGCCTTGCGAGAAAAGCAGGTCCCTCCACTCCGCCTCACGTTCCCTGGCGGGAATGCGAGGCTCCGGTCGGGATGACAATGCGTCAGAGATTGCGGCAGGAGGGATGGCCTTGTGAGTGATGAGTGGAAGTTGCAACATCATGTGAACTGCGCGTGCATTCGCTGCATCGATCATCCTTCGCAGGCGCGGCCGGGGTTGCATGTGTTTCCCGACCGGCTGCATGTGGTGACGATGCTGGAGAATCCGCTGCGCTGGCGGTCGCGCTATTGGAATTACTGGATGTTTGAGCGGGAATGTGAAGCGGCGGGTGCGATCCTGTATACGGCCGAGGTGGCGTTTGGCGATCGGCATTTTGAAGTAACCGCGGCGGGCAATCCGCGGCATTTGCAATTGCGGACTGCGAGTGAGATTTGGCACAAGGAGAATGCGCTGAACCTTTTGATTCAGCGGTTGCCGGTTGATGCGAAGTACGTTGCGTGGATTGATGCGGACGTGAAGTTCAACCGTCCTGATTGGGCGCAGGAGACCCTGCAGCTTCTGCAGCACTATGACGTGCTGCAGATGTTCAGTCACGCGCAGGATGTGGGCCCGAATTACGAGCCGCTGACGACGACTCCGGGATTTTTATACAAGTGGGTGACTGACCGGCCCAGTCCACATGAGCCAGCCTTCATGAAGCAGAAACCAGCGTACGGATATTACAGCGTACACAGCGGGCAGTTTTGGCATCCGGGGTTTGCGTGGGCGGCGAAGCGCAGCTCGCTGGAAAAGGTTGGCATGCTCGTCGATCACGCAATTCTCGGCCAGGGGGACTGGCATATGGCGTCGGCGCTGGTCGGACAGGTGCAGCGATCTTTGTACTCAGGATATTCGCAGGCATACAAGCAGCGCTGTTGGGAGTGGCAAGAGCGGGCGGAGAAATATATCCGGCGGAATGTGGGATATCTGCCTGGACTGGTGAACCACCTTTTTCACGGAGCGAAGCGGGACCGCTCCTATGACCAGCGCTGGAGATTTCTGGCGCAAGCGGGATATGACCCGGAGCTGGACTTGAAAAAGGATTGGCAAGGGCTGCATCAACTCACGGAGCGGAGCATGATTCTGCGGGACGGAATACGGCAGTATGCGCGGGCGCGGAATGAGGATTCCTTAGAGGTGTGAAGAAAGCTATCAGCCTTTTAGCGAATGCTAAAAGCAAAAGCGCCAGGAAAGGCGAATTGTGGAGGGGGATCTTTATCTATTGCAACAACTCGGGCCGTATCTCGATCAGAAAATGGGAGAGCAGACGGTGCGGGACTTGCTGATCACCGGGCTGCTGAAAATTCGTCCCAAGAAAGGCGGGAGCAGGTGGTTGAGGTTGAACCGGGCGCAGCGGGAGTATTCGCAAACATGCAGCAAGCAGAACATTGTGTTGAAGGCGCGGCAATTGGGAATTACGACGTATGTTGCGGCGAGATATTTTCTGCAAACGATTACGCGGCCGGGAACGCTGACGGTGCAGGTAGCGCACAGCCAGGAGTCAGCGGAAGCAATTTTCAATATTGTGCAACGGTTCTGGGAGAATCTGCCCAAGGCGATGCTGAAGGGCGCGCTGCTGAAGTCGCGCTCCAATGTCCGCCAAATCGTGTTTCCGCACCTCGATAGCGAGTATCGAGTGGAAACGGCGGACGACAACGCGGGGCGGGGTATGACCATCCATAATCTGCATTGCTCGGAGGTCTCCCGCTGGCCCCGCGGTGGTCTGGAAACGCTGGCGTCGTTGAGGGCGGCAGTGGTGCCGGAAGGCGAGATTGTGCTGGAATCCACGCCCAACGGGGCGTGTGGGGTTTTCTACCGGGAGTGGCAAAAGGCGATTGAGACGGGCTATACGCAGCACTTTTTCCCCTGGTGGTATGACGAGAGTTATCAGGTGCCCGTCAAGAAGGGAAAGATTATGCCGCTGACTCCGGAAGAGCTTGAGCTAGTAAGGCGGCACGGGCTGAGTGAAGGGCAGATTGCGTGGCGCCGCAAACAATGGAAAACGCTACGAGGGCTGGCCGCGCAGGAATACGCGGAGGATCCGGGTTCGTGCTTTCTGGTTTCTGGAGAGTGCGTGTTCGAGCTGTCGGCGATGGAGAAGGCGGGCAGGCTTGCGCAGGCAGGCGACGAATCGGAAGACAATGGACGGCTGACAGTCTGGCTCCCTCCGCAGAAGGGGCGGCAGTACATTATGGGAGTGGACGCCGCGGGCGGAGGATCGGACGGGGACTATGCGTGCGCGCAGGTAATCGAGCGCACGATGGGAATGCAATGCGCGGAACTGCACGGCCACTTTCCGCCTTTTGAACTGGCGCGTCGGGTTGCAGATCTGGGGCAGAGATATGAGCGCGCGCTGGTGGCTGTGGAGCGGAATAATCATGGGTTCGGTGTGCTCGCGTACCTGAATACCCTCGAGTATGGAAACTTGTTTGAGAAAGGTGGTCAATTGGGGTGGCTCACGTCGGCAGCGAGCCGGCCGGCGATGATCGAGAATATGGCGGCAGTGCTGATGGCGGAGCCGGAATTGTTTCACAGCCGGCGGCTGCTGGAAGAGTGCCGGACTTTCGTGAGGCGCGCGGACGGAAATGCAGCCGCAGCTGACGGTGCGCACGACGATTGCGTGATGGCGATGGCGATTGCGCTGGCAGTGCGGCGGGAGGATGCGGGGCGGGGCGTAAAGAGGAGGGTGTTGGAGATGGCGAGTTTGGTAGTGGAGTGAGGAACGCGGCGGACGATGGTCATCCGTCACAGAACAATCAGGGCGAGTTGGAGTAAGATGGCAGGCCTTGTGGCTGAAGCAGGCGCGCCCCTGCGGAGCTTTTCGCGGGCAGGAGTGCCCGCGCCACGCAGGCTTGGCGTACTGACTTGGTGGAAGCAGTCCAACACGTTCGAAGGATGCGGGGCGGGGCGCAGGGGCATTTGATGCGCTGCTCGGATGGGAACTTTTACGTAGTGAAGTTCCGGAATAATCCGCAGCATTTGAGAGTGCTGACAAACGAAATGCTGGCGACGCGACTGGCGGAGCGGGTGGGACTGCCGGTGCCGTTGACCGAAGTCGTGGAAGTGAACGCGTGGCTGGTGGAACATACGGCGGAACTGCATGTGCAACTGGCGCACAATGTGATTCGATGCGAAGCGGGATTGCAATTCGGATCGCGCTATGTGGTGAATCCGATGGAGGGGCAGGTATTCGACTACATTCCTGCAGAAATGCTTGATCGCGTAAGGAACATCGAGGCTTTTGCGGGAATACTAGTGGTGGACAAGTGGACGGGCAATGCAAATGGGCGCCAGGCGGCATTCTGGAGAAAGTTGCGGGAAAAGAAATATACGGCGGCGTTCATCGATCAGGGATATTGTTTTAATGCCGGCGAGTGGACATTCCCCGATTATCCGCTGCGCGGGGTCTACGCGCGAAATGAAGTGTACGCTGGGGTGCGCGGCTGGCACTCTTTTGAGCCGTGGCTCTCGCGAATTGAGAAGATGGAAGAGCAGGTGATATGGAAGCTGGTGGATGGAATTCCTCCCGAGTGGTGGGGCGGGGAGTGGGACCAGTTGGAGAAGCTGGTGCGGACGTTGATTGTGCGGCGGGGAGGAGTGCGAGAGTTGATTGAGGCATTTCGCGTTTCGCCGCGGAGGCCGTTTCCGGAGTGGGTGGAACAAGCTTAAGTCAGGACCTTTACCACAGGGGGCACAGAGAAACACAGGGTAGGTGATGGCCAACAAACGACAACTCGACTTCTTTCTACTTCGGTATGTGCCGGACGCGGTTAAGGACGAGTTTGTGAATGTTGGTGTCGTGATGGTGGAGCCTGGCGCAAGCGACGGTGGGTTTGCGGATGTGCGATTTACGCAGGATTGGCGGCGGGTTCGGTGCTTGGATCCGCAGGCGGATGTGGAGACGCTGGAGGCGCTAGAGCGGGAGATTCGCGGGCAACTAGCGACCACGCATGATTGTGAGGTTTTGCTGCGGCGGCTGGGGGATTCGTTCTCGAATGTGATTCAGCTTTCGCCGGTGAAGGGATGTTTAGCTGTTGATCCGGCTGCCGAGATCGAGGAGATGGCTTCACTTTATCTCGAGGCGGCGAAGGTTGGCGGCAAGCATGAGGTGAGCGCTCGACAACGAATTCTGGGGAAGATGCGAGAGGCGTTTGAGCAGGCTGGGGTTGCGAAATTCATTCTTCCGGTTCCGGTCGCGCCTTACACAAAGCCGGGTGATCCGTTTCAGTTTGATTTCGGATACCGGGTCGAGGGCACAATCAGGTTGTTCCAGGCAATTTCGATGAAGGCGAACGTGGACGCAGCCGTTACGCTTGCAGCTCGTTATCCGCGGATTGCGCCGGGCATGCTAAAGGTGACCCAGGCTGTGCCGGTGCTGACGGCAGTGATCGACGACGACCTTGATCGGGGAAACGAGAACGTCCAGTTTGCATTGAGCATGATGGAGGACGAAAAAATTCGCATCGCGGTGGCGGCGGAGATGCCGATGATTGCGGAGGTGGCTCGACGGGAATTGAGGGTGTGAGGTCACGATCAATGTCGGAACACTCGTCAACGAGTACCTGGTGACAGAACTCGTTTTCAGGTTTTGCTTCTGGCATCGATCTAGGGGGTGGAAGTATGGTGGGAAGCTTTCCAGATGGATTGGGTTGTCGCCGTTCGAGAAGCGTCTAAGCGAGGGAATAGTCTTGAACTTGTCGGCATGGCTTTTCTTTGGAGTCGAGTCACGAGGAAAGCGCTGGTTCCGAAGAGCGTATGGGATTTTAAGTTTTTGATGTATGACTTGGCGGTTGCTATCGGAGGTGTGGTGTGTTTGGTCGAAGCGTTTAGGCTGCGCTGAGGAGAAGTATCGGTTTTGGACTACAGCCCTGCCCACGGCGGGGCTTTTCTCTTGACTGCGAAACGGGAAACCTTCGCGACAGCTGGCGGGACGCCGGCGCTACAAAACCTTATCAAGTCTTGTTCACAATCTCACCGCAATAGTTCGACGAGTGCCGCGGGAGTAATGATGCGGGTGAATTTGTGAAGCTTAAGGCTAAGCAGTTGCTTATCACCGGTTACCAGGAACTGGGCCTCTCCGGCCTCGGCGAGCGCAAGAAGGTGATTGTCGTCAGGGTCAGGTGAGCGGTCGACCTTCGGCAGTTTCGCGACAACGATGGCCAGGTCTCGAAGCTGATTGACCAGCCGCCCGGCAAGCGCAGGAGCAAGCCGCGCGCGAATTTTTGGATACCGCGTCACGCGTGAGATTTCGTCGATTTGCTCGTCCGAAGTGACAAGTTCGAAGGCGCGGTTGCGCCAAAGAGCGAAGAGGAGCGCAGGCGGCGAGGAGGAAGACAGGAGAGCGCTGAGAAGCACGTTTGTATCGAGTGCCAACCGCATTCGTCACTTTCGCGGACGGCCACGAAGCTGCCGGCGCCTCTGTTTGCGAACGTTCAAGATGGCATCGTCGATGGTGTCGCGAAGTTCGCCGGCAGGTACTGAGGCGAAGGCTTCGCGCGCCTGGTTGACGGTCTGATCGAAGAGGCGCCACTTGACGGCGTCTTCCACGAACTTTGAGAGTGCGCCTTTCTTGAGGCCTTGCGTGCCGAGATGAGAGCGCAGAGCAAGGTCGGTATCCTTCGACCACACGATTGTCAGACGGGTGATTTCAGCTTCGGGCATAGTCTCCTTAATGTATACGCGTATATCCCTTTATCAGTATATGTGATTATACGGGATTTGGAGGGCCAATTTCTCTTAGGCCCTGGTGTACGAATGGGAGGATGACCCGAGGATTGGACGGGAAGCAAAGTTCTACCCAGACCTACAAAAAACAAAAGGGCAAGAGTGGGCGACCGCTTCTTGGCCGGAGATTTTCGCGGGCGACGGCGCCCACGCCAGACGAGAAAACATCATGAAAATTGCAGAAACGTTGCGCGGCGCTTTGCGCCGGATTGCGGGAGTGTCTTCGGCGGCATCTTTGGGGAACGCGGAGAAGAAGCGGAGGACGCTGCCGTTGCCTTCTATTTTCAACTCGTATGGGCCGCCGGGCGACATCATGCCGAAGCCGACGGCTTACAACCTGCGGCGGTTTTCGGAGATTCCGGTTCCGCGACGGGCGATCAATACGATTAAGGATCGCATTGCGGGGATGCGCTGGCGGATTCAGCCGCGCCAGGGAATTTCTCTGGAAGCGATCCCCGATGGCGCCGAGCGCGCGAAGATTCTTACGGAAAACTTCCACGCGCCGAATCCTGACGATTCGTTCCGGTCGTTTTCCGAGCAGGTGCTGGAAGACATCATCGTGGGTGGGTATGGGGCGGTCGAGGTGCAGACTTCGGGCGATGCGAAGCATCCGCTGCTGCTGTGGCCGGTGGATGGGTCGTCGATTCGGATGAATCTGGATTGGGATGGTTCGCCGCATGGGCCTCGGTACTTGCAGGTCACGGATCAATCGGGGCCGAAGAGCCAGATCACTTTGGATGACGATGAGCTGATTTACATCAGGCTGAATCCGCGGACGCATACGCCGTTCGGACTGGGCCGGCTGGAAGTCGCGTTTGAAACGATCAACGCGTTTCTCGGCGCACACCGCTATGCATCGCGGCTGGCTTCGAATTCGGTGGTGCAGTATGCGCTTTGGCTGCAGGATTTGACGCCAGAGCATCACGAGCGGCTGATTCGCTGGTGGCAAGACGAGATTGAGGGCACGGGTCGCGTGCCGATTCTTTCGGTTGAAAGCAAACCCGAGGTGCTGCGCTTTGGCGGAGGAACTGATGCCGACTTGCGTTTGCAATGGCAGGAATTCTTGTTGCGTGTAATCGCTGATGCGTTTGATCTGCCTCCGTTTTACCTGGGGGTAGAGGCGGATGTGAACCGGTCGACTGCAGAGGAGTACAACGATCTTGCGTTCCGGCAGGCGATTGTGCCGACGGCGCGGCTACTGGCGGAGCACCTTACGCGGGATGCAATTCAGAAAAGGCTGGGGTGGAATGATCTGGAGTTTGTGTTTGCGGAGCTGGATACGCAGGATCCGCTGGAAGAGGCGCAGATTCAACAGATCCTTTTGCAGAACGGGGTGCTTACGGTGAATGAGGTGAGGAGGATGCGGGGGTTGGGGGATTTGGAGACGGGGGCTGGTAGTTAGGCTTCGGCAATTCGTAGCCCGTGGAGAGAACTCCCTGCGGCAGCACGGGTAAGGCAAGGATTGCAGGGGTCCTTCGACTACGCAAGTGCTCGCGCTATGTGCGCAAGCACTTGCTCCGCTCAGGATGACAAAAGTTTGGAGAGGGGTGCATCGAGATGATTGAGTTGAAGAGCATGGCGGTGGCGATGCCGGAAGTTGTGGGGCATCCGAACCGGGCGGCGTTTTCTGGAGTATTGACGATGGTCGATGTACCTTCGCAGCGGGCGCCTTCGGGTGCAAAAGGGCACCTTGTGGTCCTCACAGGGCGGGCGGCTGAGGCTGCTCTGCCTTCATTACTTGGAATGGCTCTGGATTACTCTCCTTCTCTCGATCGGCATGATGTGCGGCGGAAGGTGGGCGTGATCACGCGGGCAGAGATTGTGGGAAAAAACGTGGAGTTGGGCGGGCATCTGTTTGCGAGGGACTTTCCCGAGATTGTGGAAGAGATTGGCAAATCGCGGCCTGGCAGCGATCGCAGATCCGGCGATTTGTTACGGGCACGGCTGGTGCGGGCTGGAGTGGTCCACGCTGGGGCGATCCATGCGGCTGTGGATCCGTCCAAACTCGACAGCTGGGCGGAGGTATCGAGGTTGAGAGCTTCACTGAGGGCTGCGGTGAAACGGATTCGCAGCTTAACAGCGAAAACGACGCCAGCTCCAAAAACCAGATTTGAGCCAGCTGAAGAATTTCATCCGACGATACGTGCTGAGGCGTGCGTCGCGGCGGGGCCGACTGGCCTTGGCTTGTCGTACGAAGTGACAGATGTTCAGATTGCGGATACGAGGGCAAGGGTGTGGACGCTGTCAAGAGTGACGTTCACGGGGGCGGCGATTCTGCGGAGAGACAAAGCGGCTTACCGGGATACTTGGATCGAGTTGAGTACTTAGCACCCGGTACCTGGTACGAGAGAAAAAGAGCTTACGGTGGAATACACCGAGGAGGAGAAAGGCATGAATGAAGAAGTGGTGCAGCAGTTGATGACGACGGCGGAACGGCTGGCGAGTGCGGCCGAATCGTTGGATCGTGTGCTGGGGCGGCTGGATGCGCAGCAAGAAGCGCTGAACACGAAGGTGGACCGGATTGTGGCGGCGGTGGAAGAGCAGCCGTTGTATGAAATGTCGGCCCGTGGCGAAGGGGCAAGGCATTTGCAGGAGCGCGTGGCCGAGCTGGAAAAATCCAACGCGGATTTGAAGGCGCAGGCGGCGCGGATGGCGAGGAAGACGCTTCCACCGCTGGTTTCGGCGATTTTGGCGAAGAGCTGCGATGAGTCGGGCAGTGAGAAGCTGGACAAGGGCGTGCTGGACAAGACGCTACAGAGCTTGAGCGTGGAGCAGAGGATTGCGGTGAAGTCGGAGTTGGCGAGGGCGGGGATTATCGAGTAGAGCTCCAGCTTTCGGGCTTCGGCTTTCGGGCTTCGGCAAATGCGGGCACGACTTTGGTCGTGCTTTTTTGTTTGTGCTCTGACGGTAACCGTCCGGACTCAGACGCACAAGCTCGAACCAAAATCGCAAAAAGAGAACTCCTTGCTATGCCATTGGCGGCGACGGCTGGCATGGGGTCCTTCGACTGCGGAGGTGCTTCACTTCGTGAAGTACCTCCTGCGCTCAGGATGACAGAACAGTGGCAGTACGAATCAACGCAATCGAATTCCAATTGCAGGAAAAATCAAACAGAGGAGAAGACATGAAGGGACAATTTGTGGATTTGTACGCTTCGGCTGACTACCTTGGGCCGGGCGCGATTGAAATTGACCGGTACCAGACGGAAATCTTCGACATCGTGCGGCGGCGTGGGGTGTTCGGGCAGAGGATCAAGCAGGTGCCGGCGACGGGGCATCCTTCGCGGTTCTTTGAGGAGACAGCGATTAACTCGCCGACGGCGGCGCTGGCGTTTGTCGATCCGCGCAATATTGCACCGACGGTGGGGGCGCCGACGCGCGTGGAGATGGCCGTGCCGCTGAAGGCGCTGGTATCGCAGATCAACTACAACCTGTTTGATCTGGAGATGACGGCGCAACAAAGCCAGTTCGCCTATTTGCAAGCGAAAGACCTGGCGGATTCGGTGGACGGTCTGCTGCGCACGCACGATGTTGCGCTGTGGAACGGCAACGATACATCACTGAGCACGCCGACGACGTTGCAGTATTTCGGCGTGATCGGACAGATCGTGGCCGGCGGGAACACGACCACGATCACAACTACGGAACTGATCGTGGACAACCTCAAGAGCACGATTGCGCAGATGGTTTCAAGCGCGGCGTACGCAGTGAGACCGACGGCGATTTACTCGAATCCGGTGCTACTGGACCTGATCGACCGGGAGATGAAAACGGAGTTCAACGTGGTGCTCAACACCGTGGAAATCACGGGCGGGTTGCGGGTGAAAGCGTTGAGCACGCAGGCTGGAGATCTGCCGCTGATTCCGGATTGGTCGGTTCCATATACCGGGACACCGGGTTCGGGTACGGCGGTGTTACCAGCTTACATCGTGACCGAGGATTTGATCGAGTATCACTGGCTGACCGATCCGAATCCGCGGGTGTTCAAGCTGGGGCTGCCCAATGCGTTGACCCAGCAGATGGTGGTGGTGAAGTTTGGCGCACCCGTGGTGAAGGGGGCGAACTTCGCGCATTACCAGGTGAACATACAACGGTAAAACCAGTTGCCAGTTGTCAGTGGCCAGTTGCCAGTCAAACCAGGGCGGTGGTTCGGTGGCAGCGGAGAAATCCACTGACAACTGGCGGCTAAAAACCCTCGATTCGCAACTGACTATCAGGACTCACTATGAATTATCTCGCTACTACGGATTACCTGACTTACGGGCTGGATGCTACTACGGATCCGTCGTGGATCACGGCGGCGTCGGCCATCATCGACGCGCATTGCCGGCGGGACACTCTGGGGGTGAATCAGTATGAAGAACGCCTGAAGTTGCCGCCGGATTTGAATACGGTGCGACTGAGCTACCTACCGCTCGTTACCGTTGCGCCGGCGCCCACGGCGATTGTGACGCTGCAGGGGCGATACGGAATTCCACGACGCGGGGAATGGCCTTTTCCTGAGATGAGCCTGGAATTCGCCCTGGTGTTTTCGCTGCCGGGGATGTGGACGACGATTGATCCGACCACCATCGACATCTGGGAAGACAGCGGGGAGCTTACGTTTCCAGTGAACGCTCTGGGATTGTTTTTCAACGAAGTGGATGTGGTTTACAACGCGGGGTGGAGCACGATCCCGACGCCGGTGCAGGTGGCGTGCGCGCAGATTGTAAAGAATGCGCAGGCTACCCCAGGGCTGAATGTGCAATCGAGCCAGATCAACCAACTGCGGCTGCAATATTTTGGGCCCACGCTGGTGGATGACATGGTGCGCAGTTTGCTGGCGCCGTATGTTTCGCAAAAGGGTGCGTAGCGGAAGCAGTTGGTAATTAGTTGTTAGCCAAAGGCCGATGCGCTGGAGGAATTATGGGAAGCGGGATCTGTGGGGCGGCATTGGTGCGGGCGGCGAACGCGATGTTGACAGCGCTGGGCGGAGATCAGGTGAGTTTGCTGTTGCCTGCGACGACGACAGCGAGCGACTCGGCGGGACAGTTGGGGTTGGTCGACCCTGGGGTGCAGAGCGTAATTATCACGCCGGTCGTGGCTACCAATTTGCCGACGGGAAGCCAGGGCCCGACACGAAGAATTGAATTTACACTGCCGGCTTCGGCGATTGAGGTGCAGTTGCCCACTCTCGGGATGGGCTCGGTGGAGGATCTCTTCGCTGCCGCGATGGGGCTGGTTTACGACGGCGATCTTTTTCATATCGAAACGGTCGTCACCGAAAATTTTGCGGGGACGGCTTACTTTTATGTGGTGACCGCGGTGGAGTGAGGGCTGGTTCTTATGCAATTTGCTAAAGACAGTTTTTTTCTTGCGCTGCAGCAGAGGCTGGCGGGGTTGAATCCGGCGCGGACGGTGACGGTGAACGGTGCTACCGTGCCGGCGGTGCTGGTGATCGAGAACCTGCCGCCGGCTTCGGCAGAGCCGCAACCGAACGCGTTCTACATCGAGTGGGGTTCGGCTGGGGTCGTCGACGGGCACGCCGGCAATGCTGCGCTGATGAGGTTGGAGTGCGTGATCTCGTATTACACGTTGGGGACGGTGCAGAGCATGGTCGATCGCGGGAGGGTGCTGGGACAGCTCGACGATGAACTGCTCGGGATTTGCCAGCCCACGAACACTGAGAAATTCGATTACACGCAGTCCCCGAGCGCTGATCTGGGTACGAGCGTGTTCTGGACTCAGCCGGCATTTCAGGAGGCTACGACCAGCGGGGTAGAAGAAAACTCTCTGGCTTATCAGGGGCGCGCTGTGCGCCGTGCCATGTATGAGCAGGCTTATCAGGATGGGCGTGCAGAGCGGCGGGCAGAGCTCACGGTATTTTTCTTTTCGGAGGTGACGTTGCTATGAGCACTTCACCGCTGCGTCCGGCGATGGTTCCGGTGACAAGGCAGATGCGGGCGTATTTTGCGCCTGTGAATCGGACAACAGAGACGCCAACGATTTTTGATCCGGCAGGAAGTGGGGTGTTTGCGCTCGATTCGCCGCCGGTTCCGTGGCTGGATCTGGGCTGGATCGAAAACTTTGAACGTTATTACGACACTCCGACTGATGGAGTGCGATCGGGGGTGAATGCATTGGCTGCGCTGCAGTTTCGAGGGCCGATCGAGGCGCGGGTCGAGTTCGACTTCCGAGAATGGGGCAAGTTGCAGATGGCGCTGGCGGGCGGATCGGAGCACATGAACGTGCTAGCGACAAGTCCGAGCGCAGCACCAGCGCCTTCAGGGGGAACGCCTGTTGCGGGTGCGGCGGTGTTGGCAGGTTCGACGGCGAGCGAACTGGTTATTGGTGAAGGAGTCGCGACCGCATTTGCTGTGGGAAATCTGGTTGCAGTGGACGTGGACTACCAACAGCAGACCGGATACGTCGGCTCCGGAATTTCGGCGGCGTACGTGAGCAATCCGGTGGCAGTGAACCGGGATGTTAATTACGTACGGAGGGTGACGTTTAACGTGGGTCGCGTGGTGGAAGTGACCGCGACTTCGGTGATTCTGGCGCAGCCCTTGCTGGCGGGAACGCCGGCGGATGGAGCTTCGGCGCAGGTGGTGGCCGCATTCGTGGATCGGGAAGGGGGATCGTTCTTCCAGGAATGGTCGGCGTTGTTTGTGGTGGAAGCAGAGTCTGGCGGGAGAGTTTGCTTTTACTATCCACGGTTGAGTCCGAATCCGGGGGCGGGGCCGGGCGGCGTGAGTTTGAAATCTGGCGCGGGATGGAAACCACCTAAGAGCGGAGGCGCGGCCGCGACCACTGCGGGGAATCCGCAGGCGAGTGGCGCTAAGAGTTCGTCGTCGCAAAAATTCCTACGGGAAGAGTTCGCGGAGATTGCGAAGCCAATTACATCGGTAGGGCTGCGTGCGTCATTTGTGGCGTTGCCATTTACGGATACTAACGATGGGCAAACCGTGTTGTGCTATCGCAGTTATTTTCCGGCGGCGATGGCGGCGGTGTACTGAGATGAATCTGACAATCGACAATCTGCAGGGGCAGGGGCCGCAGAACTATACCGGAGCGCTGGATGGAACGAAGCTGCCCGTGATCGGGCGCAAGCTCAATCAGCCGTCGGAGATGCAGTTCAGTCTGGTAGCTAATTTTCCTGGATTTGTCGTTCCGGTGGCAGGCGCGCGCGTGGTTCTGGTTCGTGCGGATGGAAGTTTTGTGTTCACGGGCTATGTGACCGCAGCGCCGCAGTATGAATATTTGGGTTGGGGCGAGCAGGCACCCGTCTATCGCTACAACGTGGTGACACAGAGCGACGAGGTTTTACTCAATCAAAAGGCGCTGCCAAACCGGGCTCCTTTCGTGGACCGTAGTGCGGGTAGCGCGCTTCGTCAACTGGCGCAGGATTTGTTGCCCGGCCTGTTCAACACGGCCGCGGTGCAGAATGTGGACACGCTGGCTACGTACGCAGTGAATCCGCAGGAAAGTTTTTCGTTTCATGCGGCGGAGATTGCACTGGCTACGCGGGCGAGCTTTCGAGCGACGAATGGCGAGCTAATTCTGGCGCCGGTGGGAGCAGCGACGTATGCGCTGAATGAGAGCGATGCTAATTTTTCGCCGGAGGGGTTGTGGCTAAGCAGTCCGAACCTGCTGGCGAATGAGCTTACGGTGATTGGGCAAGATGAGCCACAGGCATACGTTCGAGACTACTTCGTGGGCGATGGCGAAAGTTTGACTTTCTATCTTTCGCAAGAGCCGTTCGCACAGGCCAAACCTGCATTGATTGACGAAGAGTACCTAGGCCCCGGTCTGGATCCGACGACGTGGGTGGTCGACGATCCATCGTCGGCGGTTTCGGTGGTGGCACAGACGTTGCAGATTGTGGGAGGGACTGGAGTGGATGGGCAGACCACGGTGAGTTTTATCGAGGAGATCGAACTTGGCGGGGCGCTGGAGCTGCAGCACGGCGATGTGACATTTACGGCTGCATCACATGGCGTGCTGGGTGGGTTGTATGCGGGAGCGATCTCGGCGGCAGGATGTCTGGCGGGGTTTCAGATCACGCCGTCGGATGCGGGTTCGAACATCCAGGCGCTTGTTAGCGGATCACTCACCGGGCCGGTGATGGCGACCACGCCTGGGCACCAGTATTTTTTCACGACTTACTTGTATTCGATGGAGGTCTATCGCAGCGGGGAGACGTATCACTCTTCGTTGCATCCGGCAGGGAGCGGATGGGGTGGTGCGGCGGTAGGGGCGGATGTGCGGTTTGTGTTGGAGGTGCAGGATATTGATCCGAGCAATCCTGAGACGCTCGTTGCGCCGGCGACTGTGTTGTACGACGACGTTATCGAGAATGCACCTGGCTTCTGCACTTATGCATTGGTAGATGCTGCGAGCATGCAGTGCAGCGTTGCCTACACCTATGTTGCTCATATATCGCTGGCGGAGGTGAGAACAGCGTTGCCGAGCGCGGATTATGTTACGCAGCTTGTGGGCGCGCTTTCCGACGGGGCAGCTTGCGAAATTACGAGCGATCCTTCGCTGGATTTCTATCCGCAGTATGTTCCCGCGTTGAATCAGCTGATTGTGGCGAGCTATCGGGGATCTGGGCGAGCGGTCGCGCAGGTGCAGAACGCCGCGAGCGTAACCTCGCTGCAAAATGCCGCAGATGATGGAACTAGGGGAAGAGTGCGGGTGGCGAAGACTCCCGCGGCGCGCACCGATGTGGATTGCGAGAACGCAGCGCTGGCGATTCTGGATGATGCCGTCGGAATTGCCTGGTCGGGGAGTTACGAGACCTGGAGCGATTTCTTGCCGGGCGCAGCGGAGGACATCTTTCCGGGTGACGCGATTGAGGTGAGTGTTCCGTCGCGGGGCGCAGCGTTCACTGCAATCGTGCGGGAGATCGAAATTCAGATTGCTGATCCGGCGGATGATCGCGGGTTCTACACAATCGGATTGGCGAACGATTTGGCGGCGCCGTTGGGGATCGAGTTTGGAGCCAGCGCGACTGTGATTGCGCTGCAGGACATGCCTCCGCTGCTAGAGACTACGCAGGTGGGTGCGTACTACCAGGCGGACCTGACGCAGGCGCAGATCACGGCGGTGACTTCGACAACTGTGCAGGTGGACGCCGGGATGACGCCCGGGATCGGGTTGGGGATTGAAGTCAGAGAGAACGATTATGGCTGGGGGCAGGCGAACGACAGGAATCTGCTGGGACGATTCAGCACGCAGACGTTCAACCTGGCCCGGCTGGCCGAGACGCAGGACTATTTCTTGCGGCTGTATGACAGTTCTTCGCCGCCGAAATATTCACGATACTCGGCGGCATTGCATGTGGACTATCCGTTGTAAGGATCTCGCGATGAAGGGATACGAGTATGGGAGTCAACGATAGAGAATTGATGTTAAAAGCAATTGACATCGAGTTCCAGCGTGAAGTGCTCGACAAGCTGGTGCGGCTGGAGACCAAGATGGATGCGCTGGTGGGCAACGGGCAGCCGGGACGTATGAAGACGGCGGAAGACAAAGTGGCGGTGCTGGAACGGAACGACTTGCGCAACAGCGTCCACAACCGGATCGTGAATGGGGCGATCAGCGCGGCGGTCAGCGTCGCAATCGCGCTGCATAAGTATTGGCTGAAGTAAGACTCATAAATTCAGAACAAGGAGGAGAGCTATGACTACGACACCGAGCACGACGATCATCACCAATCTGAGGGGCGTGGCCTTGTCCACGGCGAACACGCTGAAGAGCGCGGGCGCAGGAGGGATTGACATGGCAGGGATGCTGGCCTTGGCGTTGACCAAAGCCGCCGAACTGAAGGTTTGCCTGACGCTGATTGTCAGATCCACGGACAGCGCAGACGCTAACCTGACTGTGCTCGACGACATTTTGGCCAGTCTTACCTGAGGAAATGCGGCAGTCCGGGCCGCACGACATGCGCGGCTTTCACAGACACGAAGTTGGCGAGAAGAATATTTCGAGGAGGAAGGTCATGGACTTTCTGTCTCAGTTGCTGCGAGGAATTGCGTTCGTTCCCGCTCTAGTGAGCGGGATTGAGGGGCTTTTTGGCGACAAGCCGGGGTCCGAGAAAAAAGATGCGGCAATGTCATTCTTACAGAATGCGCTGGCAATGACAGACGCTGTGGCTACGCGGGAGATTATCAATCCCGAAAATTTTAAAAATGGGATCTCTAAAATAATTGATGGCACAGTCGAATGCCTTAACGCATCCACCTGGTGTAAGCATCCACCTGTCCAAAGCAGTCAGCCTACCGCTTAGACACGATTTAGCCGATCTCTTCGTTCCACGTTTCCAGATTCTTCTTCACCAGAGCCATGAACTGGTCGGCTACGGCGCCGTCGATGAGGCGGTGGTCGTAGCCGAGCGTGAGGTGAACGACGGAGCGGATGGCGATGGAATCGTTGCCTTCTTTGTCGGTAACGACGAGGGGCTGCTTGGTGATGCCGCCCACGCCCATGATGGCGGCGTTAGGCTGATTGATGATGGGCAGGCCGAAGACGGCGCCGAACTGGCCGGGGTTGGTGACAGTGAAGGTGGAACATTCGACGTCTTCAGGTTTGAGCTTCTTGCTGCGGGCTCGCTCGCCGAGGTCGGTGATACCGCGCTGCAGGCCGAGGAAGTTGAGGTCGCCGGCGTTTTTGAGGACGGGGACGATCAGTCCCCAGTCGAGGGCGACGGCAATGCCCACATTAATGTTGCGATGGTGGCGGATGTTATCGCCTTCGAGCGAGGCGTTGATGATTGGCCACTGTTGTATCGCGATGATGGCGGCGCGCACGAAGAACGGCATGAAGGTGAGGCGCACGCCATGGCGCTGCTCGAAGGCGTTCTTGTTCTTGGCGCGCAGGGTTACTATGCGAGTGAAATCCACTTCATACATGCAGTGGACGTGAGCGCTGGTGCGGCGCGACTCGATCATGCGCTGGGCGATGATCTTGCGCATGTTGGTCATGGGGACGAGGTCGCCGGGATACGCCGCGGGAGCGGCGGAACGGGGCGCCGGCTGGGGCGCGCTTGACGCGGGTGCCGAAGCGGCCGGCGCGGCCGAGGGGCGCTCGATGAAGGTCATGATGTCCTGCTTGGTGATGCGGCCGCCGAGACCGGTGCCGGAAACTTGGGAAAGATTGACGCTGTGCTCGCGGGCGATCTTGCGGACGAGAGGTGAAGAACGGGCTTCTTCATCTTCCGACTCTTGCGCGGGCGCGGCGCTGGCCGCCGGGGCGGGCGTGGCAGCGGGCTTCTTCTCTTCTTTCTTTTCTTCTTTCGCTGGCGGCGCGGCTGCCGGGGCGGCTTTCGCGGGTTTGGCTGCGGCTTCGCCATCCACGGCGATCGTGCCCACAACGGTGTTTACTCCTACCGTTGTACCTTCGGTGACTTTGATCTCCTGCAAGACTCCAGAGGCAGGCGCGGGAATTTCGGCGTCGACCTTGTCGGTGGAGATCTCGAAAAGCGGTTCGTCACGCTGAACTTTGTCGCCGGGCTTCTTCAGCCACTTGGTAATAGTGCCTTCGACGATGGACTCGCCCATCTGGGGCATGATGATGTCAGTCGGCATGATTTCCTTCCACGCGGCCCCCGGTTTGGGATGGAGGGCCGGATGCAAACGAATATTATAGCGGGTTGGGTCTGAGTTGAAGAGTCATGGCTTCCCCGTATTCGCCATGGGGCCGCGTTTCTCTCTCAATCATTTCTTCTCTTCTTCACCGGCCGGCGCCGCTACACCGAAGCTGGTCTTCCAGTAGTCCTGAACGGCGGGCGGGAGTTTGTCGAGGTGCGATAAGAGGGTGGTGATCTTCCACATATCCTGCTCGCTCAGAGTTTTCTCCCAGGAGGGCATGCCGGTATAACGGATGCCGGTGCGGATGCAGTAGAAGACGTGCCACTCGGGGTCGTCGGGTGGATCGGAGACGAGATTCGGAGGAGGCGGGTAGAAGGATTTTGCGAGAGAGGCGGGCTTGCGATCGAGTCCGCCGTGGCAGAGGGCGCAGTTCATAGTGTAGAGCTTCATGCCATCTTCAAGATTCTGATCACTGGGCGGCAGGGGATTGGTGACGTGAGGAGCGTGGCGCTCCATGGAAGCGTCGACGGCGGCATTAGCCAGATGATGCTCCCAGCGGGGTGGCGCGACGTTGGCGTGGGTGGGAATGAGGCCGAGCGCGGCGAAGCCGAGCCCGCCGAGAATGAGCACGAGAAGAGTAACGATTACGCCGAGAATAAATTTACGCATGAATTCCTCCGGACCGACTATTGTGGCAGATGAAGTGGGTGGGGCGCTAGTTTTGGGCAGCATTGCCGCGGAACTGGTTCTGAGCAGGGTGCCGACGCCCCGCTGCGCTCGGCTGAACGGCGAAGGCGCCCGTTCCCACGCATTCTTTCCGTGCTCGATCGTTTCAATACGCTTTTAGGCGGCGGGCTTCACGGACTACGTCTTCCACTTTGGGCAAGTAGTGCTCTTCCTGCGGGGGGGAGAACGGGATTGCAGAGTCCAGGCCTGCGATGCGGACGATGGGGCCGTCGAGGTCATCGAAGGATTCTTCGTTAATGATAGCTGCGATTTCGCCGGCGAGGCCTCCAGTGCGGGAGTGCTCGTGGAGGATGATGACTTTGTTTGTCTTTTTCACGGTTTGCGCGATAGATTCGCGGTCGAGAGGCGAGACGGTGCGCAGGTCGAGGATCTCGATGTCGATCCCCTCGTTCTTTAAAACCTCGGCTGCCTCGAAAGCGGTATGAACCATCGCCGCATAAGTAATGATGCTTAGGTCGCTGCCCTCGCGGACGATGTTGGCTTTACCGATGGGGACTACGTAATCTTCCGCGGGGACTTCGCCTTTGATGCGGCGGTAGAGATACTTGTGTTCGAAGAAGATGCACGGGTTGTTATCGCGGATGGCGGCTTTGATCAGGCCTTTGGCGTCGTAGGGCGTGGCCGGGCAGATTACTTTGAGGCCGGGATTGTGGACGAACCACATCTCCGGATTCTGCGAATGGAACGGACCGCCGTGAACGTATCCGCCGCTGGGGCCGCGCAGCACTAGCGGAGCGGGTGCGCCCCAAAGGTAGTGCGTTTTCGCGACCATGTTGGAAATCTGGTTGAAGGCGCAGCCGATGAAATCCATGAATTGGAATTCGGCGACGGGACGCATGCCGGTGAGCGACGCTCCGAAGGCCGCGCCCACGATGGCGGACTCGGCGATGGGCGTGTCGATGACGCGCTCGGGGCCGAAGCGGTCGATGAAGCCGTCGGTGACTTTAAACGCGCCGCCGTAGATGCCAATGTCTTCGCCGAGGCAGAAGACGGAGGGGTCGCGGTCCATTTCTTCCCAGATTCCCTGGCGGATGGCTTCGAGGTAGGTTAGTTGCATAAGATTCTTTGCCACGGATTCGCGCGGATCGTCACGGATTTTTCTATTTCAAATGCCCGGCTGCTTCGGTCTGCTTGTAGCCGCCGGCCCCCTTCTTTACCTTTGGCATCCCATACTTCGGTTTGATGTCATGGCAGCCGTCTTCGCAGAACACTCCTCCTTCGGCTGATTCCGGCGTCGGCATCGGGGAGTTTACTGCGATCTCGCGTTCGGCTTCGATCACCCGATCTACCCCTGAAATCAATTCTGCATTTTCTTTCGCCGTCAGCCACTTCTTTTCTTTCACTAGATAATTTTCAAAGCGTGCGATCGGGTCGCGCTTCTTCCAGAAATCGAACATCGGTTTCGGCACGTACGCGGCGGCGTCGTGGATGGCGTGGCCTTTCATGCGCATCATCTTAGCTTCAATCAACGTGGGGCCTTCGCCGCGATGGGCCCGCTCGACGGCGTCGCGGGCGGCGTCGTATACCTGGCAGGCGTCTGTGCCGTCGACGATCACGCCGGGGATGCCGTATCCGATGGCGCGTTCGGCGAGGTCCTTGCCGCGGTATTGCATTTCTGATGGCGTGGAGTAGGCCCATTCATTGCTTTCGACAAAAAGCACGAGACCGAGGTTCTGCACGGCAGCGAAGTTGATGCCTTCGTAGGTGACGCCGGTGGATTGGCCTCCGTCGCCGATGTAGGTCATGACGGCGATGTTGCGTCCCTGCAGGCGCGCGCCGAGCGCCACGCCAGAGAGCACGGGAATTAAATCGCCGAGCATGGAGATGGGCGAGACCATGTTGCGCTTTTCGATGTCGCCGAAGTGCGAAGTGCCGTCGCGGCCGTGAGTGGGCGAATCGGCCTTGGCCATGTATTGCATCATGGTGTCGGAGGCGCGAAAGCCGCGCACCAGCAGCGAGCCCTGGTTGCGGATCATGGGGGCGAACCAGTCGTCCTTATCCAGCGCGTAGGCGGAGGCGCAGGAGCAGGCCTCCTGGCCCAGTCCGAAATAGACTCCGCCGACCACCTTGCCCTGCTTGTAGAGGTTCTCGAGCGCGACTTCCATTTTGCGGTTGAGCAGCATGTAGCGGTAGATCTCGATGCACTGCTGCTTGCTGAGATACTTCGAGTCGCGAATGGGCGGGACCGGCGCGTTCAGGTTGCCCGTGACCTCATAGCGAACGTGCTCGGCGCCGTCTTTATCCTTTTCTATCGCTTGGCGGACACTGAGGTCGGGATGCTCCAAACGAAAGTCAGGAATCGAATAGGTGCGGAGGTTGCCGTCAGGCTTGGGCCGAGAGGCTCCGTTGCGCCGCCGGGCGCCATTCGAGCCGTGCTTAGCCCCGGTTTTTGTCTTCTTGGTCGCCATGATGAAGGCCTGCGCCTAATCGCAATTAGTAATGCTATCGCGAGAGTGGCGCGTTGGGCTAGGCCCAGGTGGTGTCGTCCTCTTTGTGAAGCTGACGGAGTTCCGCCGGGCGGCTCATCGGGACCCCGATTGAACGACCGAACAAGGCGTCGATGGTTTCCAACCAAAGCATTTGGCTAGAAAACACAGTGCCGAAGTTACGAGAGATGGACTCGGCGACTACGTTCAAGTCGAGTGGCTTTTTGAGTTCTTGCAGCATCGAAGTGACTGGCTTTGCCGCGATGCCGCAGGGGATGATGAGGTTGAAGAAGCTGAGATCGGTGTTTACGTTGAGGGCGAAGCCGTGAGAAGTGATTGAGCGGGAGATGTGGATTCCGATGGCCGCGAGTTTGGCTTCGGGCAAGGGTTTCGCTGCTCGGAATGACAATGAGTTGTTGTCCGTCCACACGCCCGTTAGGCCCGGGACGCGCTTCGTGGGAATCGTGAAATCGGCGCAGGTGCGGATCAACACTTCTTCCAGGTGGCGGACGAACTCGACGGCGCCGAGCGTCTTGCGTTTGCCGTCGGGCGTGGCGAATCCGCGCAGATCGAAGATGGGATAACCGACGATTTGGCCGGGACCGTGGAAGGTGACATCGCCGCCGCGGTCGCATTCGAACAGGTCGACACCGCGCTGGGCAAGCTGTTCGGGCGAAACGATTACGTTCGCCGCTTTCGCGTTGCGACCGAGCGTAATGACGGGCTTGTGTTCGAGCAGGAGCAGGACATCGCCGATCTTTTCTTCTTTGCGCAAAGCGACTAGCTGCTGCTGCAGGCGCAGGCCCGTGGCGTAGTCGACTGTGCCGAGTTGGATTAGAGAGATCAAGGTCTGTTCGCCACGGAGTTTCGCGGATTCACACGGATCAGGATCGAGTCTTGGTTTATCCGTGTTCATCCGTGTGATGCGTGGTTAAGAAGGTTCATGCGTTGATCGCGATCCCATATACGCTGTTGGCCGCATCCAGCATAGCTTCCGCCAATGTCGGATGCGCGTGGATCGTCCACATCAAGTCTTCGACGGTAGCTTCCAGTTCTATCGCGGCGACGGCCTCGGCGATCAGTTCGGTAGCCTGCGGGCCGATGATGTGCACACCGAGAATCTCTCCATAGTCGGCGTCGGAGACAATCTTGATGAATCCTTCGTGCTGCCCCACGATCGAAGCGCGAGAGTTTGCGGTGAAAGGGAACTTGCCAATCTTCACGTTGTACCCAGCCTCGCGAGCCCTGGTCTCAGTAAGGCCAACACTTCCGATTTCCGGATGGCAGTACGTCGCTCCGGGAATATGCTCAGGATTAATCGGCTTGCCCGGTTTTCCTGCGATCCTGGCGACAGCGACGATTGCCTCCATTGCGCCCACGTGGGCCAGTTGCGGCGTGCCCAGCACGATGTCGCCGACGGCGTAAATGCCAGGCTCGGCGGTTTGCATCCAGGAATCGGTCGCGATGAAGCCGCGGTCCGGCTTGATCTTTGTGCGCTCCAGGCCGATGTTTTCCGTGCGCGGTTTGCGACCTACTGCGATCAGGATTTTCTCTGCGTCGATCTTCTGCTGTTTCCCGTCGACAGTGATCGTGACGGCAATTCCGGTCTTCGTCTTCTCGACCTTGTCGACCTTCGCGCTGGTATGGAAGTTGATGCCGCGCTTGCGGAAGACACAGGCCAGCTCCTTCGAGACTTCCTCATCTTCAACCGGCACAAGACGAGGCAGCATTTCAACAATCGTCACTTCGCAATCGAAAGAACGATAGATCGAGGCGAACTCCACCCCTACCGCCCCTGCTCCGACGATGACGAGCGACTTGGGAATTTCTCTCAGGCTCAGAATCTCGATGTTGGTAAGAATGCGGTCGCTAGCCTCGAGGCCGGGCAGCATGCGGGCTTCGGAGCCAGTGGAGAGAATGACATTCTTGGCCTTGAGATGGCTGGCCTTGTTTTGGTTCACGATCTCGACGGTCAATACACCATTCTGCGCGGGACCAGTCAGCTTGCCATAGCCCTTCACGGTCTCAACCTTATTCTTCTTCATCAGAAACTCGAGGCCCTTCGCATGCTTGGCCACGATTTTCGACTTGCGATCCTGCACCGCGGACCAGTTCAACTTGCGCGCATCGACTCCTTCGATGCCGAACTCTTTGGCGTCTTTGAGATGGTCCCAGAGTTCGGCGTTGAACAGCAGGGCTTTGGTCGGAATGCAGCCTACGTGCAGGCAAGTGCCGCCGAGGAAGCCGTCTTTCTCAATGAGTGCGGTTTTCAGGCCCCACTGGCCGGCGCGGATCGCGGCCGTGTAGCCGGCAGGTCCGCTGCCGATGATGGCGACGTCATAAATAGTTTCAGGCAAAGTGAGCGCTCCTCAGTAGGAACAGATGACTAAAGGCAAACGAATGATTCTAGAACAGGGAGACAGGTGAGACCAAACCCAATCGAGGGAGAAGCTCCCTGAAAGGGTTCGAGACGGTGCAGAGGATAAGGGATCCTTCGACTGCATAGCAGTTTCGCTATCGCGAAGCTGCTACTCCGCTCAGGATGACAGGGCGTTTAGTTGTTCTCGTTGCTGGCGCGCTTCCACGAGATCAGCTCGCCGATGGTCGAACTGGTACTGGAAACGGGCTGCTTGTAAGCCTCGACCTCAGAGCGCGAAGCTTCTTCGCCGACAGCACGAATGCTGAGTCCAACTTTCTTATCCTCGGGACTCATCTTAATGATCTTGAAGTCATGCTCCACGCCCGGTTCGAGATGCAGGGGCTGGCCGTTTCCATCCACCGCTTCTGACTTGTGGCACAGACCCTCCACTCCTTCGGCGATCTCGACAAAGGCGCCAAACGCGGCTACCCGCAGGACTTTGCCGTGAATCACATCGCCGACGTGATGCGCCGCGAAGAAAGTTTCCCAGACGTCGGGCTGAAGTTGCTTCACGCCGAGTGACAGGCGACGCTTGTCAGGCTCAATGGCCAGCACCACAGCTTTTACACGATCGCCCTTCTTCAGCACTTCAGAAGGATGCTTAACCCGCTTGGTCCAACTGAGGTTGCTGACGTGCACCAGACCGTCGATGCCATCCTCGATTTCGATAAAAGCGCCGAAGTCGGTTAAATTGCGTACCCGGCCCTCGACCGTCATGCCCACCGGATACTTATCGTGCAGTGCATCCCAGGGATTCGCCGCCAGTTGCCGCATCCCGAGAGAAATGCGTCGCTCTGCCGGATTCACGTTCAGCACGACACACTCCACCTGATCACCAACGTTGACCAGCTTGGAAGGATGCTTCATGCGCTTCGACCAGGTCATTTCGCTGACGTGCACCAGACCTTCGATGCCCTGTTCGAGCTCGACGAATGCGCCGTAGTCGGTCACGCTGATCACGCGCCCGGAGACGTGCGCGCCCACGGGATAGCGATGCTCGGCATCAAGCCACGGATCGGGCGTAAGCTGCTTGAATCCCAAAGAAACGCGTTGCTTCTCTTTGTCGTACTTCAGCACCTTCACCTGAATCTGGTCGCCCACGTTCACCAGGTCTCGCGGGTGCGTGAGCCTTCCCCACGACATGTCGGTGATGTGCAGCAATCCGTCGAGCCCGCCGAGATCGACGAACGCGCCGTATTCGGTCAGGTTCTTAACCACTCCCGTCAGGATCGAGCCTTCTTCCAAATGTTCGAGAGTCTTGCTGCGCTTCTCGTTCTGCTCGCCTTCGAGCAATTCCTTGCGTGAGACCACAATGTTGCCGCGCTTCTTGTTGACCTTGATGACGGTAACTTCGAGGCTCTGACCCTTCATGCCGTCGAGATTCCGGATGGGTCTCAGATCGACTTGCGATCCCGGGAGAAACGCCCGTGCTCCAAGAATATCGACCGTCAGGCCGCCCTTGGTGCGCTCAATTACGGTGGCTTTGATCGGCCGCTTCTCGTGATGAGCTTTTTCTATTTCCTCCCAGGCATGAATCTTCGCTGCCTTCTGGTGCGAAAGATTGACGTAGCCTTCCTCGGTCTGTCCCTTCTCCCGCATTACTTCGATTTCGTCACCCGGCTTTACCTTCGGCTTGCCCTCATGGTCGAGCACCTCCGAAAGCGGCAACATGCCTTCCGACTTGGTGCCGATGTCGACCACCACATGCGTCGCAGTGAGCTTCAGCACCGTGCCCTTGATGACGCGGTCTTCTCCCACGGCTTCTTCGGTTTCGGTGGTGAAGTTCTCCAGCGCGGAAGCGAAGTCTTCGCCAGCGTGCTTGTCATCGGCGGCAGGCGTTGGATGGGATGCCTCATCCGTGGAAGCGCCAGTCGAAGCGGCGGTTGCGACCGGAGCCTGATCGAGCTGCGTTACGCGTTGATCAGACAAGCTCTGCTCGGTTGAGGTGGTTTCGGTAGCCATCGGTTCTGCTTCGGTTGCGATGGCGGAGTCGGAATGGTGAGTGGTGGTTTCGTCGAACAAGGTCATGCCTCTCGTCTGTGCCTCGCACTCGGTGCGGGGAGGATACGGGCCTGCTTGGCGGACTGCTGGAGTGAGTCGTTTGGTTGTGGTGGGCTCACCCTGGCGAGTGAGCTTGGACAATCCCAGCTGCCGGACGTTTCACAGAAACCCGCGTCCAAAGGGAACTCTTCGACTATAGCAACGCCGCGCAAACAGTGTCAAACGCAAAAGGTGCATGTTACGGGAGTGTTGCAGGCCATACGAGGAGCCACGTGTTGGGAGGGTGGCCTCGGCCGTCCAGCCGAACGCAGCGAGCCTCCGCACCCCCAGTTTTGCCCCGTGCGCCCCATCTGCTACCCTGCCCTTGCTATGGATTACCTCTGGACCCCGTGGCGCTATGCCTACGTCACCAGCACGGAAAAGACCAGCGGTTGCATCTTCTGCGACGCCGTGAAAGCGGGCGACGACGCCAAGGCACTCATCGTCTATCGCGGCCAGCACTGCTTCGTGATCCTGAATGCGTATCCCTACACGCCCGGCCACGTGATGATCGTCCCATATGCGCATGTCGACGAACTGCAAAAGCTCTCGTCACAAGCGGCCAGCGAAATGATGCAACTCTCGCAGCGCATGGAGCATGTACTGCGCGAACTCTATCATCCCGACGGCATCAACCTGGGCATGAACATCGGCAAAGCCGCCGGCGCCGGCGTCGCTGGACACATTCACATGCACGTCCTGCCCAGATGGGTCGCCGACGCGAACTTCATGTCGGTCGTCGGCGAGACGCGGATTCTGCCGGAGACGCTTGAGGAGACGTGGAGGCGGATGACGGCGGCGCTGAAGGCATAAGGTTCTTGATCACCCGACGATTCTTTTCATCTCCTTCTCATCAATAACGTGCACGCCCAGTTCCTTGGCCTTATCCAGCTTCGACCCTGCATCCGCTCCAGCCACCACATAATCCGTCTTCTTGCTGACCGATCCCGTGACTTTCCCACCCGCGTCTTCAATCATCTTCTTAGCTTCATCGCGTGTGAAATGCGCCAGCGTCCCGGTCAAGACGAATGTCTTCCCCACGAGCTTCGTCCCGCGCTGCTTCTTGTGGCCTGTCAGCGTGAGCCCAGCCTCGCGCAGTCGCTCGACCAGCTTGCGATTCGCCGCGATGCTGAAGAACTCCACAATGCTCTCCGCGATCCGCGGACCCACTTCATTCACATCCTGCAACTCTTCCACGCCAGCGCTCTCCAGCGCCTCCATCGATCCAAAATGCTCGGCCAGAAATTGCGCCGTCCGCTCGCCAACCATCCGAATGCCAAGACCGTAGATGACCCGCTCCAGCGGCAGCTTCTTCGAGTTCTCGATCTCATCCAGAATGTTCTGCGCGGATTTGTCACCCATGCGCTCCAAGCTGAGCAGATCATCCTTCGTCAGCTTGTAGATATCCGCCACGTTCTTCACCAGCCCGCGCTCTGTGAGCTGATTCACCAGCGCATCTCCCATCCCGTCGATATTCATCACTCCGCGTGAAGCAAAATGCAGAATGGTGCCAACTAGTTTGGCCGGACAATTCGCATTGACGCAACGATAATCTACTTCGCCTTCGGTGCGGACCACCTTCGTGCCGCACACGGGACACTTCTCCGGTGCCTCAATTTCTTTCTTGCCGCGCGGATGCTCTTTATCGACTTCCACTACTTTTGGAATGACATCGCCGCCACGCTCGACTCGCACCCAGTCGCCGATCTTCACCCCCAAACGCCCGATCTCATCCATGTTGTGCAGGGTCGCGTTGCGAACGGTGGTGCCGCCGATCGCCACCGGCGCCAACTCGGCGACAGGAGTGAGCTTGCCCGTCCGGCCAACCTGCCAGCGCACATTCTCAAGCTTGGTGACAGCGCCACGCGCCGCATATTTATAGGCAATCGCCCACCGCGGAGCTTTTCCCGTAAACCCTAATTCGTCTTGAAGTGAAGTTCGATCGACTTTGATGACGATGCCGTCAATCTCGTAAGGCAGCGAATCGCGTTTCTCTTCCCAACGCTGGATAAATGCCCAAGCCTCGTCCATCGATCGTACAAGCTTGTGGTTCGGATTGACTTTGAATCCGGCGGCTTCGAGAGCCGCCAGCGTTTTCGAATGATGATCAAAATACGTGCGGCCGTTTTGCAGAAGAATGTAGGGGAAATAATCGAGGCGGCGCTCAGCCGTGACGTTGGAGTCGAGCTGCCGGACGGTACCGGCAGTGAAATTGCGCGGGTTCGCGAATGTCGGCAGCCCGTTCCGCTCGCGCTCCTCATTAATCTTTCTGAACGATGCCGTGGGCATGAGCAACTCACCGCGCACCTCGAAGTCCACCGGGATGCTGACTTTCTTCAACTTCTCCTTCGGAATCGAAAGCGGCACGGAACGTACGGTGCGCACATTGAGCGTAACGTCTTCCCCCACGCTGCCGTCGCCCCGGGTAATTCCACGCACCAGCTTCCCGTCTTCATAAATCAAAGCCAGTGACATGCCATCGAGCTTGAGTTCGCAAACGTAGTCCACCTCGCTGCGCCCGCTCAGCTCGTGAACCCGCCGTTCCCAGTCCCGCAATTCCTCTTCGCTATAAGTGTTGTCGAGCGACAACATCGGCGAGGAGTGCGGCACTTTGACAAATCCCTCGCGCGGCTTCCCTCCGACGCGCTGCGTCGGAGAATCCGCGGCGATCAGCTCCGGGTGCTCCGCCTCCAGATCCTTCAATTGCCGCATCAGCTTGTCGAATTCAAGGTCGCTGATCTCAGGATTGTCTACAACGTAGTACAAATATTCGTGGTGCCGGATCTTCTCGCGCAGCGTCGCGACCTTTTTCTCGACGTCTTTACTCGGGGAAGCCATCGCGCAGATTATAGTCGGAGCTTGCGCTGCGGAAGGAATTCACAAAAAAGAGTCCTGAGGAAAAAACCGTGACGAAATCCCCGCAAATCCTCAAGACACCGCGCCTGATCCTGCGCGAGTTCTTCCGTGACGATGTCGAGGCATTGGGAAGCGTTCTCTCCGACCCTGAAACCATGCGTTTCTATCCCGCGCCGCTCGACCGCGCCGGAGTCGAAGAATGGATCGCCCACAACCGGCGTCGCTACGCCAAAGACGGCCATGGGCTCTGGGCAATGGTTTTTAAGGCGAGCGGCGAATTGATCGGCGATTGCGGCCTGACCGTTCAGCCCGTGGACGGCACGGACGAGATCGAGATCGGTTACCACGTGCGTCGCGATCACTGGGGGCAAGGTTTGGCGACGGAAGCGGCCCGCGCCTGCCGCGACTACGGATTCGCCCGTCTTCCCGTCGATCATATTATTTCTCTCATCCGTCCCGAGAACCTGCCCTCGCGCCGCGTGGCCGAAAAAAATGGCATGACCATTTGGAAACAAACCATAAGGAAAGACATCCCCCACCTGGTTTACAAGATCCGCCGAGGATATACGAGCGGCGAATAGAGCTGCCCGATGGAGACAGCCTTGCGTCAATTCACAGCAAATCTGTCAACTTCAAAGTACAATCCAGCTTCGATCTTCGATCCAGTCATGCGCAAGGCGGCACTACTCTACAACCCTGATTCCGGCGGCAGCCGCGCACGGCCCCAAACCGAGCTGGAGTCCGTGCTGGCGTTGCTCCGCGGCGCAAACGTAGAGGCTCACCTTGTTCTCACCGACTCTCGCGCCCACGCCGAGGAGAAGGCGCGGCAAGCCGTTCTAGCAGGTTGCGACGCGATTTTTGCCTGCGGTGGAGACGGCACCATCCACAACATGATCCAGGTGCTGGCAAATACCAGCGTCGCGCTGGCGATTTTGCCCATGGGCACCGCCAACGCTCTCGCTCATGACCTCGGCGTGCCCATGAATATCTCAGCGGCGGCGCAGGCCGCTCTGCATGGCGTCCCTCGCAGGGTTGCGCTCGGTCGCGTACAGCTTCTTGATCTCGAAGGCAAGCCCGGTTCCCGCTTCTTCATCGTCGCCGCGGGCGCGGGTGTGGACGCTCACCTCTTCTACAAACTCCATACCGCCACCAAGCAGCGCATGGGCATGACCGCTTACTACTCCAAAGCCTGGCAGCTCTGGTTCACGCATCCCATGACCCGCTTTAAGGTGGAGTTCGCCGAGACTGGTACAGATCAGCTCCGCCGAGCCAATGTCACGGAGTTGATGGCCGTCCGCATCCGCAATTTCGGCGGAGTGCTGCAGGAACTGGCTCCCGGAGCTTCTCTCGATCGCAAGGACCTGCGCCTGATCTTCTGCCGCACCGCCAGCCGACTCGCCTATCTCCTCTATGTCACGCGCGGGCTGCTGCGAAGCAATTGGAAGGTTCCAGGCATTGACCTGGCTCACAGCGGAAGAGTTTCGTGCCAGTACCTGCCTGCGTCGGACTCAGCGGACAACGTGGGGCGGCCGAAAGTCTATGTCGAGGCCGACGGCGAACTAGTAGGCACGCTACCCACCGAAATCACCGTGGTTCCAGACGCTCTCACTTTGTTGGCGCCTTCGCGATAGGTCCCACCACGGGTTGGCATTTGCCACCCAGCCAAATAGAATCCTTAAACCGCTTGGAACCGATCACCCATTTCCTGACCGGCGCATGCATGGGCCGCGCCGGCCTCAACCGCAAGACGGCGCTGGCCACGGCAGTGTTGACGCTCGCCGCGGAAGCTCCCGATCTGGATGTTCTCAGCCGCTTCGGCGGCCCTGCCTTCGGCTTCGCGCATCATCGCGGATTCACTCACTCCTTCCTCGGAGTTCCAATCGCCGCCGCGGTGGTAGTCGGCTTCGTGTATCTGATCTGGCGCTTGCGCGGACGCAAAGTAAAAGATCCCAATCTCCCGCCTCGATGGGGACTGCTCTACTTCTATGCCTGCCTCGCCGGGCTCAGTCACATTCTGCTCGACTTCACCAATAACTACGGCGTCCGCCCATTCTGGCCGTTTTCCGAGAAGTGGTACTCCTGGGACATTGTCTTCATCTTCGAGCCCATCATGTTCGGATTCTTGCTCCTCGGTCTGATTGTTCCATCGTTCTTCTCGCTGATCGACCAGGAAATCGGAGCGCGGCCCCACGGACCAAAAGGCCGAGTCGCAGCGACCGTCGCGCTGGCAGGAGTAGTTCTGCTCTGGGGTCTGCGCGATTTCGAGCATCGCCGGGCGGTCGGTGCCCTCGCCGCCCGCACTTATGAAGGCGCGGACCCGCTGCGCGTTTCCGCCTATCCTTCGCTGGCTGATCCGTTTCATTGGTACGGCGTGGTGGAGACCCAAGCTTTTTTCGCGCTCGCTCCCGTGGATTCTCGGGGACCGGAAGTCGATCCCGACGACCATCTCGACATCCACTACAAGCCGGAAGAAACGCCGGTCACACTAGCTGCGAAAGAATCGTATCTCGGGCGCGTGTACCTCGACTGGGCGCAGTATCCAATCACCGAGACCAAGGCGCTCGATTCGCCGCAAGGCGGCTACATCGTGTTCTTCCAGGACCTGCGCTTCGTGCAGACCCCCGGCTTGCTGACACGGATTGTGAACTTGGTCAGAAAGCTGTTCGGCCGTCCTCCCAGCGAATCCTCCAAAATTCTTGATGCAGAGGTCGAGCTTGACCAGAATCTCCGCGTCGTCGGGGATGTCTACGGCTCCGGCAAACAGCGAGTCGTCGTGCCCGAACCACACTAGTGTGCGGAATCCAGCGGTCTCATGTGGGACAGCCGCCCTCGGCTGTCCGCTTCGCGGAGCGAAGCTTCTTCGGGCGATGCTCTTGCCAGCCAGCGCTTGACGTACCCGCCTTCGCGCGCCCAGAATAATGATTCCGAGGTGCTCATGCTGCCCTATCTATTCGTCCTACTCGCGATAGCAGTCCGCTTCCTGCCCTTCATGGGGCCGTTAAACTTCCTGCCTCACGCCTGGCACTTCACACCGCTGGCGGCTTCGCTGCTGTTTTTCGGGGCTCGTGGCTCTCGGCGTCAGATGTGGATTCCGCTGGCGCTGCTGGCGGCGACTGACGTAATCCTTACCAAGTTCATCTACTCGTACCAGTTAACCTGGGACCAACTGGTTACGTGGGCGTGGTATGCAGCGATCTTGTGGCTGGGCACTAATCTCCGCGAGAAGTCCGGTCCGCTCCGCGTGGTAGGCGCCGCTCTCACCAGTTCCGTTTCGTTCTTCCTGATCAGTAATTTCGCAGCCTGGGCCGCCTATACCGATATGTATCCCAGAACCTCCCACGGTGTGATGATGTCCTACGCAGCCGGGCTCCCATTCTTCCGCGGCACAGTCGAGAGCGACCTTTTCTTCTCGATCGCGTTTTTCGGAACTCCAGTTTTCCTGCACGCGCTCTCCGGCTGGATGCACAAAACTTCCAGCGACCACATCGCCCCCGCCTAGAAGTCGGGCAAAAATAATGTTGGGACAGCCGCCTTCGGCTGTCCAGTGAGCGCAGCGAATCGCGGTTTTAGCCCTCGCTTGCGATGCGCTTTCTTCTCCACCACAACAGCCAAATCAAAACTCCCAGGCCAACCACCGCCAGCACCCAATAAAAGTGCCGCCGGAACAGTGCTCCCACCAATCCCACGATCTGCGGCCCAAACCACAGAGTCAGCAAGGAAAGCACAAGGAAGCGTACAAATCTTCCTGCGAAGATGGCCACCATAAAGTCGCGGAAGCGCATCTCGAACACCGCCGCCCCCAGCACAAAAATTTTGAACGGCATGGGCGGCGGCAGCATTCCAGGAAACATCAGCGCCCAGAATTCGTGCCGCTCAAATGAGCGGTGAATCTGCTGAAAACGCTCTTCTGAAATCCGTTTGCGCAAAACCTTCTCGCCCCCGAGATACCCAATGACATAAAGCGGAATGCTGCCCAGCGCCGAACCAAGCGAAGCCATGACCACGTAGAACAGCAATTGCCGGTGATCCCTGTACACATAGAACGCCACAATCGCGTCGACCGGCATGCCCAGCAGCGCGGAATCAGCAAAGGCGATCGCGAACACGCCCCAAATCCCCAGCGGTGCGAGCAACTGCAGAATCCATGCCGTGTACTTCGCCAGAATGTGTCCGATGGTTTTCAAAAGAGATTCAGTCTACGTGAAAACTCGCTTCGTCATTCACACGACTGAAACATTTCGCGCCCATTCACGGCTAAACCCTTTGTTTACTCACGCGTTACCTTTGAGTGACCACTGCACCGATTCTGATGCATATTTCATCACCCCGTAACATTGCCCTGCTACAACTAAATTGTGGATCTGCATGGCTACAACACGCTGATCCTTTCTGACCTGCACCTCGGTGCAGAGACCAGCCACGCCCGCGAAGCCACGCGCGTGCTCAAGGAAAATCGCTTTCAGCGCCTGATCCTGCTGGGCGACATCTTTGCCGACCTCAACTTCGCCCGCCTCACCAAGGACCACTGGAAGTTCCTCGGCTACATTCGCAAGCTCTCAAATCCCAAGCGCAATATCGAAGTCGTGTGGGTGGAAGGCAATCACGACCACGGACTCACCGACATCATGTCGCATCTGGTGGGCGTCCGCGTCTACCAGCGCTACACTTGGCAGTACGCCGGACTTCGTCACATCGCCATCCATGGCCATCAGTTCGACGGCTTTCAGGTAAGCAATGTCAAGCTCAGCACGCTTGGCACGTCGCTTTATCTGCAACTGCAGAAACTGGATTTCAAAAGCAAGCCCATCGTGCGCCTGATTGACCGGCTGAACACGCGCTGGCTCCGCATGTCGTCGAAAGTGTCCGAAGGAGCGCTGCACTACGCGCGCCAGCACCATGCCGACCGCATCTTTTGCGGCCACACTCACCAGGCCGTCCACGTCGAGCAGGATGGCATTCGCTACTACAACTCAGGCGGCTGGGTCGACTCCCGTCTGACTTATTTGACCGTTGATGAAGAGGGGGTTCGCATCCATGAGTTTAACGAGCATGAATACAACGAGCGAGCTGACGATCGTGATTCCAGCCAAGAACGAAGCGAAGCTGATTCCGAATCTGCTGACTTCGCTGACGATGCAGGACTACTCGAAGATGTCGAGTACGAAAGTGTTGGTCGCTGACGCCAATTCAACCGACGGCACTCCCGAAATTGTTCTCGGCTTCCGCGATCGCCTGAACGTCAGCGTGATTCGCGGAGGAATGCCTTCAGTTGGCCGCAACCTCGGCGCGGCCCGGGCCGAGAGCACCTACGTTCTCTTTCTCGATGCCGATATCGATCTTGCGCATCCTTCGCTGGTGCGCCGCGCCGTCGAGCTAGCCCAGCGCAAGCAGCTTCATTGCGTGACTACGAACATCCTCTGCCGCGGCGGCAGCTGGATCGACAAGCTTTTCTACGCCGGCAACGATTTCTTCCAGTACCTCTCATGCCTCCATCATCCCTTCGCCACCGGCATGTTCATGCTCTTCGACCTGAAAAAATTTCACGAACTCGGCGGATTTCACGAGCAGGTTCTCTTCGCCGAGGACTACCTGCTCAGCCAGCAGGTCGAGCGCAAACGCTTCGGCATCGTCCGCGGCGGCGTCTACACCACCAACCGCCGCTTCCAGAAGATGGGACATTGGCGCGTAGGCTGGCTGTTCCTGAAAACCGCGATGAACTATTGGAACGAAAACTACTTCCTGCGCGACCACAAGTACTGGCAGACCTAGACGGGGCTGCGCGGAATTATTTCCCGAGCGTTTTCCTGGTGGCCACACAAGACAGGATCCAGCCAACCAGCTGGATCCTGTTTTAGCACTTGCCGCGGTTTTGTTTCTGGCTCTTCAGAAGCGAAGCACGATTCCCGTCGACAGCCGCACGTTATTCTGCGTCGCTCCAAAGAAGCGCGTTTGTATGTAGTCTCCCTGAAATCGCCACGCAACGGGGCGAATGATTTTGTAGTCGAGCCCGCCGCCCAGCGCGGTCGCAAACGACGTGTCGGAGCCGACGCCGTTGGTATTCACATGCCCGCCTCCGAACAGTGCCTCGGCAAAAGGCCGGAATTTCCGCACAGAGAAGGACACTCGCGGGCCAAAGAGGAAGTTCTGCTCGTGCTCGATCACGTTCGAACAGCTACTCTGCCCCGGTCCAGAACCCGCCGGCTGTACAGGCGGCGGACAGCTAGAAACGCCACCATAGTAGTGTTCGCTGACGTCAGCGACCATGCCGACCCAGGGTATGATCTTGCCCTCAAAAGTCCCCTCCCACCCATTCAGATTCGAGCGGGCTGTCTCGACGGGCAGAGGGCTAGCATTGTAGTAGGAATATCCGAAGAAAACATTCCCGCTGGTGGGAATCTGCGCCCCTGCCAGACCGGCGAACAACAGCAGAGAAAGAACCGTGAATCCGATTTTTCGCATAGCCATCCTCACCTCAGCCTTATAACCCCGGCTGAATCGCGAAGTCGCGAAAGTTAAGATGCCAGCGAATAAAAAATCGTCAACTGCGAAGGACGGGCCAGCGTGCGCGTTTATCTGTCAAAAGCGCCAGACCAGCCCGGCTGATCCCCGGAAGTCGTTCTGCGTCGCGCTTAGAAAATGTGTGCGGCTGTAATCAAACTGCAGCCGCCAGGAGAACTTCTTTAGGAAGAGCAACTGAAACCTGCGATCCACGCCGCCGCCAAGGTCCTCCTCGACCGGGTAACGCGTCGTGCCGCCCGAAGAGGTTCGTTGTATCCCGGCCATCAGATGCACGAACGGCCGCCACTTTCCATAATGCATCGAAACTTGCGGCCCCAGAAGAAGGTTGTATTGCTGCACTCCCTGGCGATAGAAGCCACTCCCATCCAGTACGAAGCTGAGATAGGAGAATCGCCGGAGCGCGTAGTCTTCCAGCCCGGCATTCCATCCCCGGAACGTTAATCGGTTTACCACGTCTACGTTGTCCGCATAAGCAGCTCCGACATATACGTTTCCGCTGGGAAGCAGTTGGGCCTTCGATTGGGTTGGGAAGAGCATCAAGCTAAGGAACGCCAGAACCACGGCTGCGGTTTTTGACACGAAAATGAGTCCTCCAAGGCAATTATGCCAGCAGCAAATTCTACCTGAATGCGCGAAATTCGTTAGGCCCCTCCTTAGATGCTGCGGAACAGAGACCTAGGATGCCCCGTCCCTTAAAATTCTGCGGTGCAGGACTGGAACGTTTTGCTCAAAAATTACACTCTTTTCATGATTCCGAAACCCCTCGGCGCGCGTCTATCCATTAGGATGGAATTCTCAAACGCAAACGCTCAAACATGGCCGCAGTCATACACTTTGGCTGCCTTTGGAACACAAAATAAGGAGTCGACGTTGAAACTCAGTTTGGAAACTCGCAATCGCGGCGACGTCATGATCGTGCACTGCCAGGGCCGCATCGTCTATCGCGACGAGGCTGCAGCCCTGTCACGCCTGGTGGGTGAAATCCTCGAAAACGGCGGCAAAGTCGTTCTTGATCTCAGCGGCGTCAGCTCCATCGACAGCGCCGGCATCGGCGAATTGGCTTTCCTCTATACCTGGGCGCGATCACAGAACGCGGACCTGAAGTGTGCCAGTCCCAGCCCACTCGTGCGCGAACTTCTGGATCTTACCAATCTGGATTCAGTCCTCGAAATTCATCCCAGCGTGCCTGAAGCTCTCGCAGCGTTCCAGCCCGCGGAGGCCTGCGCAGACTGCTGATGTGCTTCGGCTCAAGCATACATGCATAGTTTGGATTTCTGCTTGTCATCCTGAGGCGGGCGCTGTTTGCCCGCCGAAGGACCCGGGCGAGCCGCGCGACTCCACGGAGCCTGCCCTGAGAGAGCGCAAGCGACCGAAGGGCGCGTTTGGCTCGCTTCCTCATGGCAGACTGCTCGCGGCTAACTCTCCCGCTGAAATCGATACCGCCCGGCCCGCTCCAGCGCCACCGCTTCGGCTACTTTCAGAAGCGCCCGCGCCGCATGCGAAAGCCCGGCTTCCTTCCGGTAGATCAGGCGCAGCTTGCGTTGCACCCGCAGTTCCCGCACCGGAATCCGCACCAACTCTCCTCGCGCCAGTTCCGCCTCCACGCTGATTTCCGGCATGAACGCCACTCCATTCCCCATCGCCACGAATTGTTTGATCGCCTGCAGCGTCGGCAGTTCAAGCCCCATGTGCAGCGGCGTTTTGTGCTTTTCGAATGTCTGCAGAACCTTTTCACGGTAGGGCGAAGACACAATATGCGCCACAAACGATTCCGCCCCCAGTTGCCGGATGCTCACCTCCCGCGCCGAGGCCAGCGGATGCTTCGGAGGTACCACCAGCACCAGTTCATCCAGATAAGTCACTACCGAGTGCAGCCGCGGTTCCTCCGGCTTGTACGACAGCACGCCGAGTTCTGCGCTATGCTGCAACACATCGTCCGGAATGCGGCTGCCCAGAGCCCGCTGCACCGTGATCTTGATCATGGGATGCAGTCGCCGGAATTCCGCCAGCACCGGCAGCAGATAAAGCGCCGTGAATTCATTGGCCGCGATCACCAGCTTGCCCTTCTGCAACTCCCGCAGCGAAGCCAGAGATTCATGTGCGTCGCGACGCAGATTCAACAGTCTCTCGGCATATTCGTAGAGCACTTGCCCGGCGTCAGTCAGAACCCCTTCCCGCGAGGAGCGGTCGAGCAGAGCCTCGCCCAATTCATCCTCCAGTTTGCGGATGGTCTGGCTCACTGCCGACTGCGTGCGGTGCAGCTTCTCCGCCGCCCGCGAGAACCGGTGCTCACGGGCCACCGCCAGAAAGACTTCCAGCTGCGAAAGCTCCATTTACCGTCCCCTTATGCTAACTTCAGCAATCATTAGCAAATCTTATCATAGAAGGATAACTAATGATCACTGAAGAATTATAAGTTTTGCTTCAATCTGATTTCCCCGTACCATAAAGAGTCACAGCGGCATAACGAAGCCATGGCCACAGACCAGGTCCACATCAGAGTTTTCGACACCACCCTGCGCGACGGAGAGCAGTCGCCGGGTTGCAGCATGAACCACCAGGAAAAATTGCGCCTGGCGCACCAGCTCGACCGTCTCGGTGTCGACGTGATCGAAGCCGGATTTCCCATCGCCTCCGACGGCGACTTTGAAGCTGTAAAGGCCATCGCCGCGGTCATTCGCCGCCCCATCATCGCGGGCCTGTGCCGCGCTTGCCGTCCCGATATCGAGCGTGCCTGGGAAGCTCTGCAAGACGCTGCCCGCCCGCGCATTCATGTCTTCTTAGCCACTTCTGACATTCATCTGAAGCACAAACTGCGCATCACGCGCGAAGAGTGCCTCTCCCAGGCCCGCGAAGCCGTAGCCTTCGCCCGGTCGCTCTGCCCTGATGTCGAATTTTCGCCCGAAGACGCCACGCGCACCGACCCCGAATTTCTCTGCCAGGTGCTCGACGCAGTCGTCGCAGCGGGAGCCACCACGCTAAATATCCCCGACACAGTCGGCTATACCGTGCCCGCCGAGTTCGGCGACCTGATCGCAACCATTCGCCGCCGCGTCAAAGGAATCGAGAACGTCACCATCTCCGCCCACTGCCACAACGATCTCGGCATGGCGGTAGCCAACACCATGGCGGCCATCGCCGCCGGAGCCCGCCAGGTCGAATGCACTATCAATGGCATTGGCGAGCGCGCCGGCAACGCCTCGCTCGAAGAGATCGTGATGGCCATGCGGGTTCGGCGCGATCGCTATCCTTACGAGACGGCCATCGCCGCCGAACATCTGTTTCCCGCCAGCCAGTTGCTCAGCGAAATCACCGGCGTGCCCGTGCAGCCCAACAAGGCCATCATCGGACGCAACGCCTTCGCCCACGAAGCCGGCATCCACCAGGACGGCGTTCTCAAGAATCCGTTGACCTACGAAATCATGACGCCACAATCCGTCGGTGTGCCCGATTCCAAACTCGTGCTCGGCAAGCACTCCGGCCGTCATGCCCTCGCCATCCGTTGCGAACAGCTCGGCTACCAGTTCGACCGGCACGCCCTCGATGATATCTATCGCCGCTTCGTGCGCCTCGCCGATAAAATCAAGCACGTCGAGGACCATCACCTGCTCGAGTTGATCCGCGACACGCACAAGCCCGCCGGATCGGCGACGCCACTGTTCGAACCGCTGCAAGCGTCCGTCGCGGCCGCAGCCGCCGCGACCAGCCCCGAACCAGTCCGCCCATTCCCGATGGCGCCCCAACCCAGCACCTTCGGCGTTCCCGTCGCGGCCGACCACCACCACGATCAGCAGCAACAGCAGGAAGACTATCTCTGGGGCGTGTAGCAGGTGTCGCGGACTCCCAGGGGCTTTATGTGGGGACAGCGTCCTCGGCTGTCCGTCGGGCGAAGCCCGACCTGCACGCGCTAACCACTTTCCGCTAAACTAATCCCCGCATGCTCCTGAACCTGACCATCCTCCCCGGCGACGGCATCGGCCCCGAAGTGACCGAACAAGCCGTCCTGGTACTTCAAGCCATCGCTGACGCATTCGGCCACCAGCTCCAGCTGCAGAAAAAAAACATCGGCGGCGCAGCCCTCACCGCCGCAAACGATCCTCTGCCCGCAGACACGATCCAGGCATGCCTGTCGTCCTCCGCAGTCCTGCTGGGCGCGGTAGGCAGCCCCGCCTTCGACCACTATCCTCAGACCCTTCGCCCCGAAGCCGGACTCCTCCGCCTGCGCCGCGAGCTAGGCGCCTATGCGAATCTGCGTCCCGCAGTCTGTTTTCCCGCCCTCGAAAATTGTTCCCCGCTGCGCGCCGATCTAATCCGCGGCACCGACATCATGATCGTCCGCGAGCTACTCGGCGGACTTTACTTCGGAGAGCCACGCTCGATCGCAGGCTCACCAGGAATGCGAGTAGCCACCAACACCATGACGTACGACGAGCCAGCCATCGAGCGCATCGCCCGCGTCGCCTTCGAACTTGCGACCAAGCGCCGCCAGAAAGTTCTCTCCGTCGACAAAGCGAACGTTCTCGAGTGCTCCCGTCTCTGGCGCGAGGTCGTAACCCGCATCGCCAAAGATTATCCGGGAGTGCAACTCTCCCACATGTATGTGGATTCCGCCGCCATGTCGCTGGTGCAGCGCCCCAAAGACTTCGACGTAGTGCTCACCGAAAACATGTTCGGCGACATTCTCTCCGATCAAGCCGGAGGAGTAGTAGGCTCGCTAGGCCTGCTGGCCTCAGCCAGCATCGGCGGCCCAGTCGGCGTGTACGAGCCCGTCCATGGCTCAGCACCGGACATCGCCGGAAAGGGAATCGCGAATCCTCTCGGCGCAATTCTTTCCGCGGCCTTGCTACTGCGCCATTCCTTTCAGCTCGATCGCGAATCAGCCTGCATCGAGAACGCAGTCAGCGCCGTCCTGAATCAAGGCGCGCGCACCGCCGACCTTGTCCGCGCCGGCGAGAATCCAGTCCCAACATCGGAAATGGGGCGCAAGGTTGTGGAGGCAGTAAAGGAATCAGTCTCGGGAAAAAAACAGAAGTCAGCCTGAAGCGTTCAAACTCTTGGCCTGGGGCCACCAGGCAGTGTCTTAACCGGCTGTGCACCGGCCACTGAACTCGCGTCATACTTTCCCGCTAGGTCATACCACCGGATGCGCAGCATCTCCCAAAACATCCGCGCCCCATCCACCACCGGATGAATCCGCGTATCTCCGCTGTGCCCCCAACGCACCGGCACTTCTTCCACGCGAAACCCAAACTTGCGCGCCAGAAAAAGAATTTCCGGATCAAAACCCCAGCGCTCGATGCGTTCCAACGGAAAAATCGTCTGTGCAGCCCGCCGCGTGAAGGCTTTGAACCCACACTGCGTGTCCTTGAACTGCAGCCCCAGAATGATTCGCAGCAACAAGTTGAAGACTCTTCCAAAAAGTTGACGGTGCAGCGATTGCCGCTGCGTCTGCAATTCCGCCTGCAGCCATCGCGAACCGATGGCAATATCCGCCCCAGAAGCCAATGCCGCCAACAATTTCGGCATCTCTTCAATCGGCGAAGACAGATCCGCGTCGCTGAACACCACCACCTCGCCCCGCGCATTCAGCATCCCATTGCGCACTGCATAGCCTTTGCCGCGGTTGCCCGGATTCTCCACCAGCCGCAACATAGGGTTTCTCTCCGCAAATCTGCGCACCAAATCGGCTGTGTTATCGCGCGATCCGTCATTCACCACAATCACTTCCGCATTCCATCCCTGTTCGCGCAAATATCCCAGCACTTTTTCCAGGGTTGCCCCCAGCCGCGCACCTTCGTTATAGGCAGGAATAACGATGCTGTAAGCGATGTCCATCAATCTTTGGGATGTCGAAAAATGCTGAGCAATTGTACGTCGGTAAGAGCCAGTTAAGGAAACGGGAAACGGAACCCAGCGTCCAATTACTGAGAACTGAGAACTGAGAACTGAGAACTGAGAACTGAGGCCTGAGAGCTTCCGTCCTACGCTACTGTCCGCTGTTCCACCAGCATGCTGAAAAACTCATTCACCAGTTCCGCGTCCCACAAGCCCTGGCGGGCTTCGACGCGCATAGTTTGCGCGGCGTCGTCATGCGACAGCGCCGGCTTGTAAGGCCGCGCCGTGCGCAGCGCATCGTATACATCCACCACCTGCAAAACCCGCGGCAGCAGCGGAATCTCGCCCGCCCGCAATCCATCCGGATAGCCCGACCCATCCGCATGCTCATGATGATGCCGGATGATCGGCAGCACCAGCCGCAACGACTTCAGCGGCTTGCAGATATTTTCTCCGGTCACGGGGTGCTGCTTCATGATCGCCCACTCTTGCAGCGTCAGGTCACTGCCTTTTTTCAGAATCTCATCCGGCACCGCGATCTTCCCCAGGTCGTGCAGAAATCCCCCGCGCCGCAGCGCCACAATCGAATCTTCATCCAGCCCCAAATGCCGCCCCAAATCCGCAGCCCGCGCCGCCAGCCGTTCGCAGTGCCCCTCGGTATAAGGATCTCGCCCTTCCACAATCAGCCCCAACGTGCACAGCACAGAATCCGCCGTCTCCAACTCATCGGTAAATTCTTTCACTCGCAGCAGCGACTTCACTCGCGCCGTCAGCTCCTCCGCCAGCACCGGCTTGTTCAGAAAGTCGTCGGCTCCAGCTTCAATTCCCTGCAGCTTGTCGGTGCTGTCAATCAATCCCGTGATCAGCACAAAAGGAATCAAACGCGTTGCCGGATCCCCCTTCAGTTCCCGGCATAATTCATACCCCGACTTCCCTGGCATCCTCACATCCGACAAAATCAAATCAGGCGCCTGCCGCCGCACTTGCGCCGCTGCTTCCTCCGCATCGCTCGCGGTCACCACGTCATAGCCGCGCTGGACGAGCAACTGGCTCATCAGCCCGGTAATGGTAGGGTGGTCGTCCACCACCAGAATCCGAGGCACACGCCGCCCCGTCCATAACCCGCTCATGCTCAGATCAGAAGTTGGTTCTCGCTGGGAAGTTGTCCGGACCTCGCCGCCCACCGCCGGACGAAAATCGTGAGGGAAACTCATCGTGCACTTGCAGCTTTAATGGCGAAACTCTGATTAAAGCTCTGCTATCTCCTAATTCTGTCATCCTGGGTGGAGTGAAGGATCCCTTTAAAGCTCTGCCATCCCCTGATTCTGTCATCCTGAGCGGAGCGAAGGATCCCTTGCGCTCTTGCGCCGCCACCAGCCGGGCGAGGCGTTTCTGCCACCACTCGGCGCTTGGTTTCCTGTTCGCTGGATTTCTTCAGCACTGTGCCTTAATTCTACTGCAATCCTCGCCCCCTGTACGCACCTAGCCAAAGCAGTGAACCGCCATGGGCTCGCAGCTTCGCCCCAATTCGGAACTTCACGGCAAAACCATCGCCCATGTGTGATGTCTAACCTTGTGCAACATCCTGCTTTCTGCTTAACCTCGGCCATGGACCGCACTTCCGAATCCCCCCAACGCATAGCACTGTTTTTCTTCATCCTTGTCGTTCAAGCGAGCAGCGCCGCCGCGACCAAATCCCACATCATCACTTTCGGCAAATGGACCACGGTGCAGTCGTCCCCCGAATCCGGCTCCGGCGCAGCCGACGAAACGCCTCTTCCTCTGAAAGTCCGCCCTCTTCTCATCGACACCCGCGTCAAGGAATTCACGCTAGGCCCCGCTCACGACGTAACCGATCGTCTCTTCGTAGTCCGTCGCGCCTTCCGCGTCAACGACAGCCTTCCGCAAGAGTCCACATCCATCCCCCACTGGGAGTGGCAGCCCGGTGGATGGCTCCTGGTCGATCGCGCGACCGGCCACATCTCTCTCCTCAATCTTCCCGGCTTTGACGTCTTCTACTCCGCCGCCAGTTGGTACCGCGACTACGCCGCTTACTGCGGAGTCTCCGATGACAACAAGAAAGTGTACGCAGTCGTAGCCCAAATCAACCGCCGCAAGCCGATTCTCAAGAAGCCGATCGAAGGCGAGACCGTCGTCGACAAAGAAACGAAAGACGCTCCAGTCGGCTCCCTCTGCCCCGCGCCAGCCTGGCAACGAACTCCCGCCCGCGTAACCTTCGAGCCCGCAGGCGCGCCCAAACAAACCTACGCCATCCGCGGCCACGCTGTAGATTTGTTGAACGAAACTGAAGAAGAAGACGAAGAAGCCTCAAAATAAATCGAGACCTCACCCGAGAAACGTGACCACTGATCACTGATCACTGATCTCTGACTACTGGCCACTGACCGCTGACCACTGACCACTGCTATACCGCCTCCACCGCCGGCAGTTCCTCCGCAACCGTCTTCTCTTTCACCTTAGCGCTGGTAACCAGAATCACCGACACCACCACAATCACACTCCCCATAACAATGAAGCGGTCGACGCGCTCATGCAGAATCAACCACCCCAGAAAAACCGCGACCACGGGATTCACATAAGCATAAGTCGATACCTTCGACGTAGGCACATGCTCCAGCAACCATATATAAGCGGTATATCCGATCCATGACCCGCACACCACCAGATACAGCACCGCGCTCACCCCGCGCGCCGTCCAGCGAACGTGCGCGAAATCTCCCACGACGAGTGCAAACAATAAGTTGGCCGCGCCCGCCGCCGTCACTTGCCATCCGGTCGCGCTGAACACGTCCATCCCTGACTGCCAGCGCTTCGACAGCACCGAACCCAGCGCCCAGGAAAACGACCCTCCCAGCAGGGAGACCGACGCCCAAAACTCGCGCCGGCCGAGCGCCGTACTTGAGTGCAACTCCGGCCAGAACAATACCAGCAACCCCACCATCCCCAGACCGAGCCCAGCCTTACCCCGCCACGAAATGTGATGGTCGCCCAGCAGCAACGAATCCAGCACCAGAAACCATAACGGTGTGACCGCAATAATCAAAGCCGCCAGCCCCGAAGGCACGGAAAGTTCTGCCCACGACAGCGTCAGGTTTCCACCCATCAGCAGCAAAATCCCGACCACCGAAGCCAGCAAAATCTGCCGCGCCGAATACCAGATCCGCCGTCCCGTCGCCGCGCTCACCGCCAACATCACCACCCCGGCAATCGAAAACCGCACCCCGCACATCAGCGCCGGAGGAATCGTCCGCACCGCGATATCGATAGCAAGGTAGGTCGAGCCCCAAAACAAATACACCAGCCCAAAGGCAAGAATCACCGCAAACCGGCGTGGGCTCTGAGTCTTGGACATGTCAATGAGAAAACAGGGAAAGCTAAAACATATCAGACGAGTCCCAACGCAAGAGGATTCTAAACTTAGCCTGCCTCTGTCATCCTGTCGGAGTCGAAGGATCCCTAGCAGCTTTCCGTAGTCCGCGGCTCGCATGATTTTCTATCGCAGCCACGCAAGCCCCAAGACCCGTGCGCCGGGGTCCGGCGGTTACGATAGGGGGTTACGCCGTGCATCGCCTCACGCTATAATGCCGTTAGTGATAGTGATGTCGATGGTCAGCGATGCTGCACAACGTTTCCAATTCGTGTCTCCCCAATTCGCATCTGCCCGAGTGTTGGCTGCACTGCCTCGTCTGTCCGAGGCGCTATCGCGCCAATCTGCCGTCACGTCTGCGTCCCAGCCTCTTCGCTAGCGACTAACAAATCCTCCGCCAAATTTTCTCGGTTCCACGTGCGCTTGAACCAGAGCAACGTGCTCCGAAATGCGTTTACTGACCACTGGCCACTAACCACCGGCCACTGCCTTACGGAGGATTCTCATGACCACGAAGACCATGACTGCAGCCGGACCAAAGCTCAAGACCGCCCTGCCGGGGCCCAATGCCAAGCGCGTTCTCGCCGGCGACGAGAAATATATTTCGCCGTCCTACACCCGTTCCTATCCGCTAGTAGCCGAGAGCGGACGCGGCATCGTCATCACCGACGTCGATGGCAACGAGTTCTACGACTTCTCCGCCGGCATCGCCGTGACCTCAACCGGCCACTGCCATCCCCACGTGGTCGCCGCCATGCAGAAGCAGGCTGCGGAATTGATCCACATGTCCGGCACGGATTTTTATTACGAGAGCATGGTCACGCTCGCCGAGCGCCTGTCAAAGATCGCCCCCATGCCCGGCCCGCATAAGTTCTACTACGGCAACTCCGGCGCCGAAGCCGTCGAGTGCGCCCTCAAGCTCGCCAGATACCACACGAGACGGCCCAACGTTATCGCGTTCTTCGGAGCGTTTCATGGACGCACCATGGGTGCCCTCTCTCTCACCGCCTCGAAACCCCAGCAGCGGCGGCGCTTTTCGCCGCTCCTTGGTGGCGTGACGCACGTGCCTTATCCTGATCTTTATCGCGGACGCAAAGATACCGCGCAGGATCCTGACGCGTTCGCGCTGAGTTGCGCTCGCTTCATCGAGGAGAAGCTTTTCAAGACCACGCTGCCTCCTGAGGAAGTTGCCGCCATCTTCATCGAGCCCGTGCAGGGCGAGGGCGGATACGTGGTCGCACCCACCATCTTCATGCAGGAGCTGCGCCGCATCTGCGATCGTCACGGCATTCTCCTGGTGCTGGACGAAGTGCAGAGCGGCATCGGCCGCACCGGCAAGTGGTGGGCCGTCGAGCACACCGGAGTAGAACCGGACATGGTCTGCATCGCCAAAGGCATCGCCTCCGGCATGCCGCTCGGGGTCGTAATGACTCGCTCCGAAATCATGGACTGGGTGCCGGGTTCGCACGCCTCAACTTTCGGCGGCAATCCCGTGTGCATCGCCGCTGCGCTGGCCACGCTCGACGTGATCGAGAAAGAACATCTGCTTGAACACACGGCCGAAGTCGGCGCGCACATGCTAAAGCGCATGGCCAGCTGGCCAACGAAATTGAAGCTGGTAGGCGACGTCCGCGGCCGCGGCCTGATGATTGGCGTCGACATCGTCAAGGACAAGTCGACCAAGGAGTACGCCGCCGCCGAGCGCGACCTGATCGTCGAAAAGGCCTTCGAACACGGCGTCCTGTTCCTCGGCTGCGGCCCCAGCTCAGTCCGCCTCTGCCCGCCGCTGGTCGTGACTAAGGAGGAAGCCGACGTTGCCATCGATGTGCTGGAGGAGTGCATCCAGGAAGTGGGAAAGTAGGACGGGTGCCCACTCGGGCCGTAGACGTCCCCACTCTAAATTTCGCAAAGAACGCGAAATTTAGAATGGGCCACCCCAAAGGCGGATTGAGTGGCGACCTATGAGAGGAATGTTCAGCAGAGCCGCTTCATCATGCCTTGTCATACTGGCCTTGACCGGAGTCCTTACTAATGCCGCAAGCCAGGAGTCGCGCGCATCGTCTGTTCGATCATCCATTCTCGAGCCCGCATCGGGTGCGTTGCTCGGGCAATTCTACGGCGCCGGCAGCATCGACCAGACGACCCGAAAGCTCGGCCGCACACCTGTCATTCATCTCGCCTACTACGGTTGGGACTCCGATTGGACCGGGACCGTCACCCAGGCAGACCTCGCTGCGGGGCGCATCCCGCTCATCAGTTGGGAACCCCACCACATCGACTTCGCCAGGATCACCGATGGAAGCCTCGACGCTACGATCCTCGCGCGTGCCCAAGGTTCCAAAGCGCTCGGCAAGAAGTTTTTTCTCGACTTTGCCGCCGAGATGAACGGCGACGAGGCATGGAGCGGCAACAACGCTCCCCTCTACGTTTCCGCCTATCGACACATTCACGACCTCTTCGTTGCCGCAGGTGCGAACAATGTGGTTTGGGCGTGGTGTCCGAACGTCACCGACACCAATGGAGGCAACCGCACCACGATGGATTACTACCCCGGCGATGCCTACGTCGACTGGACTGGGGTCGATGGCTACAACTGGGGTACGAAAAATGATACGACGAACGGCGGATGGCAGACCTTCCGGCAAGTATTCCAGGACATCTACCCGCTCCTGGCAGCAAGGAAAAAACCGATCCTGATTGGAGAGATGGCGTCCGCCGAAGCTGGCGGCGACAAAGCAAAATGGATCGACGACATCATTCCCACGCTGAGAACCAGCTTTCCTCTCATCAAAGGTGTCGTGTGGTTTGACATCAACAAGGAGGCGGATTGGCGCATCAGTTCATCTCCTGCCTCGGAAGCGTCGTTCATCCGCATGGCGAACAACCCCTATTTCAATCCGTAGGAGGGCTGAGGCAGCCTCTTTCGCTGAGGTGCGGGCTGGAAACATTAAAGACGGGCCGGCCCGCAAGCGAACTGAGATGTGAGGATAGATCGATCTATGTTGCGCAAGCTTGGCCTGGCGGGTGGCCCATTCAAGCCGTCTTTTGGCTTGAGTGGGGGAGTTCCACAGCTGGAGAGAGCTTTCCCTCCGTGCGTTCGCGTTTTCGCGCGGTCCATTCCGACTCGATTTCAACCTGTCCCTCAGAGCCGGTTGCGTAGTGTCGAAAACTGCTCCACTCCCAGTCCTCCGGGCGTTCGCACAACCCAGCCTTCACCGGGTTGCGATGGATATAGCGCAGTTTTTCGACAAACTGCGGGTAATTTCGAATGTTGAAATCGTAGTACCTTTTCTGCCAGAAATGCTCTGCGTCGCCTATCAAACGCCGCGACACTCCTTGCTTCAACGACTTGAGCGCCCCACTCAAGCCAAAGGACGGCTTGAATGGGCCACCTGTGCTCTCGTTGGCTGTAGTTCCAGCGCTGGACGACTCCCGTTGCGGCTCGCTAAGCAGCAAGTGAACGTGATCCGGCATGACCACATACCCGTAGACCTGAAGCCTGAAGCTGCGCCGCACGCGCTCCAAAGCTGACTCGAAGATTCGCCGGCTCTCGTCGGTGATAAGCAAGCGGCGGCGATGGTAACAGCAGAAGGTGACGAAATGACTCTGTCCGCTGTGCTGAAAACGCGTCAGTCCCCATGGCATGAGGACAATTTAGTTTTGCTCGTCTGACTAAGTCTGTGACATTTGAACATCCCCACTCTAAATTTCGCAAAGAACGCGAAATTTAGAATGGGCCACCCGTCAATCTCCGCTAGCGGGGCCTCTTTTCCTCCGGCTTCGGGCGGAGCAGGCGCCAGGCTTCGCGGTAGCACTCATAGCGGTAGCGATTTGCCTTCGTGCGGTGCACGGGGCAGAGCATCGATGCTTTCTTCAAATGGTCTCCATCCACCAGCGCCGGCGCCGGAATCAGGTACCACGCGTTCTCGGGGATGACGCACGCCGCGAAGAAATCGACTTGCTTCAGCGAGTAGGGCGAGCTGAGGCTATTTCGTTCAAATTCGCATCGGTATCCCGTTCCCGCGCGACAGGTGGTCGATTTCACCTGGACTCGCACGATGCGGCTGCCGAAAATGATGGCGACGTCGAAGGGTTGCGAATCCCCCCAGGGCTTCAGCAGCTTGTAGCCACGGCGCATGGCTTCGGCCATGAAGCGCAGTTCGATCCACTCGCCGCGCTCTTTGAAGGTTTTGAAAAACTTGAATTCGTCCATCTGGCCCCCGCTCGAATACCGGCTCCTCCGGTGAACCGACCAAAAAAAGGCGCGGCCCATGGGCCGCGCCTCGTTTTCCTGAATTTTTACTCTATATATCCAGTATATCAATTTGAAATGGGTGATTGTGTCAGGTTTCCTGGAAATATATCTCCGCTGCTTTGAGCGACTTAGGCTCGATCGTGTAGTTCCTGCCTATTGACAAGATTTTGGAGATTTTCCGCCGGGACAATCCGAGGGTTGATATACTTCGCGGTCAGTTCCCGTGAGAAAAGGAATATTGGAGGACAATCGTGCCCTCATCAATCCAGCGGTTCGTTCTGCCATTTTTGTTTGTAATCTCAGCTGGGGCGCAGCAGACTCCGGCGCAACCGACCGCGCCGACGAAGCCGATCTTCAAGCTTGAGGAAGTAATGATTCCGGTGCGCGACGGCGTTCGCCTCCAGACCGTCATTCTCACCCCGGTCGATCAAACCGGCCCGCTGCCCATTCTGTTTCGCCGCACTCCTTACGGCGTCCCCGAGAAGCCGCCGGAACAGATGTTGGCCTCTATAAAAGAGCTGGCCCAGGACGGCTACATCTTTGTCATCCAGAATCTTCGCGGACGCTTCAAATCCGAAGGCACGTTCAATCTTTCCTCGTGGGTCGACCTCAGCGATCCCAAGGCCACCAACGAGACTACCGATGCCTACGATTCGATCGACTGGCTGGTGAAAAACGTGCCGAACAACAACGGGAAAGTTGGCATGTACGGTGTTTCCTATGACGGACTGACGACTGCGCTCGCCCTTCTTCACCCGCACCCCGCGCTGAAAGCCATGAGCGAGCAGGCCTCGCCCGTGGATCAATGGATGAACGACGATGACCACCGCTACGGCGCCCTGCGCGAGAGTTACGACTTTGAATACGCCGTGATGGAGCAGGCTGACAAGAACAAGAACACTCATTTCGATTTCGAGACTTACGACACTTACCAGTGGTATCTCGATCTCGGGCCGCTCTCGAACATCAACGCGAAGTATCTTCACGGATCCATTCCTTACTGGAATGCGAGCGTCGACCATCCTGACTACGATGACTTCTGGAAAAAAGAAGCGTGGGTGAGCCAGCTTCACGCCTCCACGGTTCCCAACCTCAACGTTGCCGGCTTCTGGGACCAGGAAGATCCCTGGGGCCCGTGGCAAATCTTTCGCCACGCGGAGGAGAACGACCCGCAACACACCAACTTCATCGTCGCCGGGCCCTGGTATCACGGAGAGTGGCAGACTCCTAAGGCCGACAGCATTGGCCTCGTTCCTTTCGGGGGACATGAAACCGCCCGCGAGTTCCGCGAGAACATCGAAGCCCCATTCTTCCGTTATTACCTGCACGGCAACGGCGAGAAGCCGGCGTGGCAGGCCAGCACATTTCAGAGCGGGTCGAATACCTGGCACACCTACCCAGAGTGGCCTCCGAAGAACGCGAAGCCCACCAATCTCTACCTGCATGCGGACGGAAAACTTTCTTTTACCGCGCCGGAGGAATCGCCTGAAGAGTCGAAGACCGGGAAGGCCTATCGCGAGTACGTTTCCGATCCTGCCAATCCTGTGCCCTATCGGCAGCGGCCGATATCGCCGACGTATCCCGCCGGCGACTGGCGCACCTGGGAGGTTGCCGACCAGCGCTTCGTCGATCACCGTCCCGACGTGCTTTCCTTCGTGAGCGATCCGCTCGACCACGATCTGACCGTTACCGGGCCACTCGCCGCCAATCTGTTTGCCTCAACTTCTGGCACCGACAGCGATTTCATCGTTAAGCTGATCGACGTTTATCCCGAGAACGCACAGAAGAATGATTGGAATCCTGACGAAGGCCCAAAGCCCGGACAATACGCGCAGTCGCTGAACGGCTACGAGCTGCCCATTGCCATGGAGGTGCGCCGCGGCCGCTATCTCGCGAGCTACGAGAAACCGCACGCCCTCAAGCCGAACCTGCCCATGGAATGGAACGTTCCGCTGCGCAACCACGACCATGTTTTCCTTAAAGGACACCGCATCATGGTGCAGATTCAATCCACGTGGTTTCCCGTGATCGACCGCAATCCGCAGAAGTTCGTGCCCAGTATCTATAAAGCGGCGGCGTCTGACTTTGTTCCCGCGACACAGCGAATCTATTGCTCGACCACGATGCCATCGCATCTGGTCTTGCCGGTTGTACCGTGAAAAGGCGGTAGGGGCGGACGCATTCGTTCGCCCCGTGAGCGAAGCGAGCGCACATTACTTAGGTTGCGGACGGCTGATCTGCTGGAGGCCGCTCCACGATGATCTCGCTAGCAGCATCCCAATACTGCTTTTTCCCCGACCAGTACGATTGGGTCGACATCATGCAGGCCACGGAATGGGCGAAGCCGTCGTGCACTGTGCAATGGGGCTGCTGGCGTGAACGCATGCACTCGAACCAGTTGGCCATGTGCTCGAGTGAGAGATCGTCGATGCCCATGGGCGGAAGCTTGGTTTCTCCCGGCAGCAGAATGTAGTGGGACGCTCTTTCCCGGTCGATGTCGGCATTGTCTTCGTGGGTTCCCTTTTCTTCGACCAGTTGGTAACGCGGGCTGCCCTCGCCTCCGATGTTGAACAGCGTGGCTTTCTTTCCCATGTAGCGCGTGAAGCCGGGCGCGTCGTTGCCAAAGCTGGTCGAGTAGCTGACCAGAAAACCTTTCGGATATTCGAGCAGCGCTTGAAATGTGTCGGCATTCTCGCGGCCATCGTGCCAGGCAAAAACGCCTCCGTGAGCCATGACGGAACGAGGGTAGCTGTCGTTCATGAACCAGTGCACGAGATCGATGCCATGACTGATCCATTGATCGGAGATGCCGCTCGAGAATTCTTTGTACAACCGAAATTCGCAATAGACCTGCGGGTCGAAGGGACGGTAGGGCTTGGTCAGCAGCCATTTGCGCCAGTCTGTGTCGGCTTCGCGAACGAGCTTGGTTTCAGGGCGCCCGCGCCATCGGGGGCCATGATAATTCCACTCAATTTCTACCTTGCTGACGTCGCCAAGCACGCCGGTCTGCACCAGGTCGTGCGCGGCTCTGGGATAAGGCTCGCTGCGATGCTGGGTTCCCACTTGCACGATCCGTTTGTGCTCGAGGGTGGCGTCGCGGGCGGACTTCGCCTCTTCCAGCACATTGCCCATGGGCTTTTCGACGTAGGCGTCCTTGCCGGCTTCGACTGCCATTTTCAGAATGGGTGAATGAGAGTGCTCGGGCGTGGAGATGAGCACGGCATCCACGTCTTTGAGCGCGAGCGCGTCTTCGAGGTACTGAAACGCTCGCGGGGCGCGGCCATAATATTTCGTATTCGCGGCAACCGCCTTTTCGCGATTCACGCTCCACAGATCGCAAACCGTCGTCATCTCCGCGTTGTGGCTGGTCTTCAGTTGCGCGGCGATCCAATCCAGTTCGTGGCCGCGGCCGCCGATGCCGATGTGGCACAACGAAATTCGATCATTCGCGCCCAGGATGTTGGCGTAGGAAAGAGCGGTGCTCGCGAGAACGGTCCCTCCGGCGAGGGCAACGGCGGACTTGCTCAGAAATGTTCTACGGTCGATGCTTCCTGCGTCACCGTTCGCTTGCGAGTCGCTCATTTGTCTTCTCCTGATGTCTTCTCCCGAGTTGTTGCCCTGCATCTGCAAGTTCGTAATTTGCACTTTCCCGGTTTGGAACGAACGACAATCTTCGCCCGAATTTGTCAGGGAGATATTATCCGGTAGCGGTTCAGACAGGTACAGTAAAGTTTGAGGGTCTGTTTATGTTTTCCGGAGGCGTTTTTTCTGGACGCGTCTTTTCCGGGCAGACGACGCGGACTGCGCTTCGCTTTCTGGACTGGCTGGCCGACCACACTCTGCCGGCGGAGAAGATTGCGGCGCATCATCGCACCGGACGCCGGGGCGAAGAGGCGGCATACTTCCATCTGCGCATGCTGGGCTACACCATGGTGGCGCGCAACTTCCGCTCGCCGCGCAGCCGGGGAGAGATTGACCTGATCGGCTGGGACCACGATGTGCTTTGCTTCGTGGAAGTTAAGACGCGCACCACGCGCGATGTGAAGCCCGGGGAAGCGGCTGTGGACCGGCACAAGCGGCGGTTGGTGGCGGCCGTGGTGCGCGATTACCTTCGGCGATTTCCACCTTCGTGCCAGTGGCGTTTCGATGTCGTCAGCGTATACTATCTGGATTCGAGGGCCATCCAGCCGCAGATCGAAGTGTTTCGGAATTCCTCCCTGACGGCTTAAAATTGAAGATTCGCCTATCCTGATAAGAGGGGTTCATAGTGCCTGAACTTAGAAAAGATCCTATTGTTGGCCGCTGGGTGATTATTTCCACGGACCGCGCGAAGCGTCCCACCGATTTCGCCCGCGAAAACGTGAAGCTGAAGGGTGGATTCTGCCCCTTCTGCTACGGGAACGAAGGCAAGACCCCGCCGGAGATTCAGGCTTACCGTCCGGGATCGAATGGAGGGCCGGCTTCGCAGCGGGATACGCCGGGATGGACAGTGCGCGTAGTCCCAAACAAGTTCCCGGCTCTGGGGATTGAAGGCACGCTGAGCCGGCAGGCCGAGGGCATGTTCGATCGCATGAACGGAATCGGGGCGCACGAAGTGATCATCGAGACTCCGGATCACAACGCCAGCCTGGCAACGCTGCCTCCGAAGCGAATCGAAGACGTACTCTGGACGTTCCGCGACCGCATCCTCGATCTGAAGAAAGACCGCCGCTTCAAATACATCCTGCTCTTCAAGAACCACGGCGAGGCTGCCGGAGCATCGCTCGAGCACGCCCACTCACAACTGATCGCCCTGCCAATTCTGCCGATCAACGTAACGCAAGAACTCGAAGGCGCGAAACAATATTACCTATATAAAGAACGCTGCGTGTTCTGCGACATCATTAGACAAGAAACGGAGAATGGGAGCCGGGTGGTGGCGGAGAACGAAAACTTTTTGACCATTGCGCCTTATGCGCCACGGTTTCCTTTCGAGACATGGATTCTGCCGAAGCAGCATGAGTCGGCGTTTGAGAATTCGTCGTCGTCGATGTTTGAAAATCTGGCGAAGGCGTTGAAGACCTTGCTGATCAAGGCGGACCGGGTGCTGGATAATCCGCCTTATAATCTGGTGATTCACACTTCGCCGGCGCAGGATCCGACCAACGATCACTATCACTGGCACATCGAGTTCATGCCGAAGCTGACCAAGACGGCGGGATTTGAGTGGGGCACGGGTTTCTACATTAATCCGACGCCGCCGGAGGAAGCGGCTAAGTTTCTGCGCGAAGCCAGCGTGGAAGAGCCGGTTCCAGCTACGGTGGGGTAGGGTCGGCTAGTCCAGGAAAATCCAACCATGAAAAAGAGGGCACGGTGAGAGCCGTGCCCTTTGCAGTTGGACGGAGAGAGAAGTTGATGGCCAGGGACGAACACTTGGGAGCCCTGCCACAACCATTTCATCCCTATGCTAGGGCTGCGGCTAAGGTTTAATTGTCACGGATTTGTAAAATCTTGGCGACGCAGGCCCGCTATCCTGTTCCAATGCTTGCCCTTGTTTGCTAATTCTTTCCTTTGGCTTACCCTTGCGTTCGATCCTGGAACTCTTCGTGCCACGCCATCTGGATGGCTTCGAGCTTGCCTTCGTTGGAAGCACCGGGGTCGCCCTTGAAGTCGGGCAGTTCTGTCACGTAACGATGCAGGTCGGTGAAGCGGACGGTGAGGGGATCGAGAGCGGGATGAACTTCGCTGAGCAGGATGCCGATGTCTTCGGCGTCGTCCCAGCTTAGAGGTTTGGGCATGGAGAGTTTCCCTAGATCGAAGATTCAGGTTTCAAAGTCTCAGAGTTTCAAGGTTTCGAAACTTTGAAACCCTGAAACTTTGAAACCTGCCTTCTAATGATGCTCTTCCGAAATGTAATTTCTGTTCCAGGCTGGGATCTCGACGACTACCTTACCCGGCTTCGTGATCTGCACCTGGCATCCGAGACGCGAGTTTAATTGCAAGTCGGCGGCCATGTCCAGACGGTCGGCTTCGTCGTCATCCATGGGAGAAAGATTTTCGGCGCCTTCTTTGATCCAGACATGACAGGTGGTGCAGGCGCAATTGCCGCCGCAGGCATGGTCGAGCGGGACTCCGAAGTTGAGTGCGACGTCGAGAATCGACTCTTCCTTGCCATGATCCTGGTAGGGCAGCTTGCCGTGCTCGAACTGGACGGTCTTGCCTTCGGGCAGGAAGGTGAGCTGCACGGTATTCTCGCCGACCGTATTCTCGCCGATCGTGTTTCCGCCGGGAGCTTCTTCGGTGGCTGTGCCGCCGGATTGTGATTTTTCTTCTGACATTGACTGCTCCTCAAGAACCTTTACCTTCTTCGCTGCTCCTACGGCGAGGGCGTGACGCCCTCGCGACAACCGGTGGGGCCGCCTGCGCTACTCAAACTCTGCTTTGGCCATGGGATGCGGCGCTGTGGGGCCTTCTCCCATGTCTGCCTCGTCCATAGTCTTGCCTTTTAGCGCTGTCGAAACGGCGCTGTCCATCATCAGTTCAGCCAGACGCATTGTGCCCTGGTTCAGGGCGTCGATGGCTTTGCGGATGGCTTGGTAATCGTCTTCGGCCTTGATTGCGATAAGCGCCTTCTCCATCTTCGCGATCTTTTTCTTCTCGTCCGTGGTCAGGTGACCCCAGGCCGGGCTCTTCTTGCCTTTTTCTAGCGCGGCCAAGATGGTATCCGCTTCGTTGCGTGCTTCGATGACCTGGCGCTGGCGGAAATCTTCTTCGGCGCTGTCGAAAGAGTCGAGGATCATGCTCTCGACTTGCTCGTCGGTCAGGCCGTAGCTGGGCTGGACCTGAATTTCAGACTCCTTGCCGCTGCGCTGCTCGCGCGCAGAGACGTGCAAGATGCCGTTGGCGTCGATGAGGAACTTCACTTCGATCCGCGCCATGCCGGCCGCCATCGCTGGGATACCTTTGAGATCGAAGCGCGCCAGCGAGCGGCAATCTTTTGCCAATTCGCGCTCACCTTGCAGCACGTGAATGGCGACGTTTGCCTGGCCGTCGACTTGCGTGGTGTAGAACTGCGTGGCCGACGCGGGAATGGTGGAGTTGCGCAGGATGATTTTGTCGGTGACGCCGCCTGCGACTTCGATGCCGAGCGACAGCGGCGTGACGTCGAGCAGCAGCATGTTCTCGGTGGCTTCCGAGCCACCGCCGAGAATATTGGCCTGTACGGCTGCTCCGAGAGCGACAACTTCATCGGGATTCAGGTCGGTATGCGGCTCGCGGTGGAAAAGTTCTTTGACCAAAGCGCGAACTTTCGGGATGCGCGTGGATCCGCCGACCAGAACGACTTCGTCAATTTGTTCGGGTTTGAGGCCAGCGTCTTTCAGCGCCTGCTTGCAGGGACCGATGGTGCGGTCGATGATGGGCTGGATGAGCTGCTCGAACTGCTCGCGCGTGATCTCGCGAAGGTAGCGCTTTCCGCCGGGTAATTCGACATCGAGCTTGACCGAGGTCTGCGACGAGAGCGCGATCTTGGCGTCGATTACGGCATTCCGAACGGCTTGCACGGCCTCGGCACTGCGGCGTAGGTCTAGTCCGAGGTCGCCGAGCGTGTCGTCGAGGGCGATGGTGATCAGGAGATTGTCGATGTCGTCGCCGCCGAGGTGGGTGTCGCCGTTGGTTGAGATGACTTCGAAGATGCCGTCGTGCAGCTTGAGAATGGAAATGTCGAAGGTGCCGCCGCCGAAGTCGTAGACGGCTACGATTCCGTTTTGCTTGTTGTCGAGGCCATAGGCTAGCGACGCGGCAGTGGGCTCGTTGACCAGGCGCAAGACTTCAAGGCCGGCGATGCGTCCAGCATCTTTTGTAGCCTGGCGCTGAGCGTCGTTGAAATAGGCGGGCACGGTAATGACGGCCTTGGTGACCGGGGCTCCGAAGAAGCGCTCGGCGTTGTGCTTGAGCTGGCGCAGGATGAGCGCCGAGATTTCCGGCGGGGTGAAGGTCTTCTCGCCGAGCTTCTTGTCGCCCAGTTTGATGCGAAGAACTTCGCCCGCTTGCAGATCTTCGGCAAGGCGGAAGGGGAAGAACTTCAATTCTTGCTGAACGTCGTCAACCCCGCGTCCCATCAGGCGTTTGATCGAGTAGACGGCACGCTCCGGTGTTTCGGTGAGATACTTGCGCGCGGCATTGCCGATTACGGGCTGATTGTTCTCGTCGAGCGCGACGACCGAAGGGACGAGATTCGAGCCATCGTCGCCGGGGATTACGACAGGGCTCTCCCCTTGCATGAAGGCCACGAGAGAATTCGTGGTGCCCAGGTCGATGCCGACGATGCGATCAGATGCCATTGTGTGATTTTGCGATCGGGTGATTGTGCGATTGAAAAACCCGCGATGTTCAATCGCGCAATCGCCCAATGGCTCGATCTCTCAATTCTCCAAAACTTCGTTTACGTCTCGAACCAAGTTCCTGATGTAGTTGCGGCGGTTCAGCACGTCCAGCATCTTGTCGCGCTCTTGCCTGCGTTCCTCGTCGGAGACGGGCTGGCCGTTCGATTCGCGCTGGATCATTCCATCCCAAACCTTCCAGCGTCGTTGCAGCTCGTGCAAAAGCGCTTCCTGCTTTTCTTCCAGGTCGTGTTTCTGATTGCCAATTTCTTCGATCAGGGCGGGATCGTCCTCGCCCATCTTTTTCTGCGCGCGCAGTTCTTCGAGCTGCATGTTCAGATCGAAGACCTCGGCGAGCAGCTCGGGCGGCACGATCTGCTTCTTAATCTCTCCGGTGGAGCGGGCCTGCTCGGTCGCAGTCTTCGACTGCTCTTCCAGTTCCACGCCTTCGAGCTTCAAGAGATATTCGGTGCGCTTAATCGGGTCTTTGAACGTGCGGTGCGCGTCGTTGAGCAGGGAACTCTGCTGCAGGCTCCACTCCCGCTCCTGGCTGCCGGCCTGGGCGTTCAGGTCCGGATGCAGCTTGCGGCTCAGCTCGTAGAAATCTTTGTCCAGGGCGGTGACATCGAGATCCAACTTGCGGGGTAAACCGAAAAATGCGAAGTAGTCGACTGGCGCGGGCGGTTGAACCTTGCCGCAGGCCTGGCAGAAGTGGACGGCGCGCATGGTTCCGCACGACCAGCAGGACTGGGTCTCTTCGGGCGCGGGTTTTGCGGCGATGTTGGTTAAACCCGGGTTGCTCATACTTGTCCGTTTCTAATTCAGCACAATGTAGCAACCGCGCAAGCCCTGGGTGCCACTGTGCTGGGCGCGGGCGGTGAGGGCGTTAGACATTCGCGGGCGAGGACGCCCACTCGACACGATCCCGCTCGATCACGCCGAGAACGACGTTCCGCAACCGCACGACTTCGTGGCCTGGGGATTTACGAAGACGAATCCCTGCTGCATCAGCGTTTCCTGGTAGTCGAGAGTCATGCCGTGCAGGTAGATGAACGACTTGGGATCGACGAACACGCGCACATCGCCGTACTGAAAGATGCGATCTCGTTCGCGCGGCTGAGTGTCGAAGCGAATGTTATAGCTTAGACCCGAACAGCCGCCGCCCTGCACGCCCAGGCGCAATCCGCCCTGCTCGGGCGAGATGCCTTCCTTGGCCATTGCGGTGCGCACCTTGGCCAGGGCTTTCTCGGTGACGAGAATGCCCTTGGCTGGGGCTGCCTGCGGTGCTGGTGCGGTTTGTTCGGTTGTCGTTGTCATTGCTTCTTGACGCAGCGGCTAAAGCCGCCATAGAGACGCGATGCTGACGGCACCACTAAAGTCGTGCCCTTCCCGACCCTTTCAGCGCTGAGCTGCGCTCAAGCGGCCGCCGCAGAGCTTACTGCGCTACCGCAGATTGAACCGGCTTCGCGCTCTCCTGCTTTTTCTTCCAGTCGCTGATGGCGGCGCGAATGGCGTCCTCGGCCAACACGGAACAATGGATCTTCACGGGAGGAAGCGACAACTCCTTCACGATGTCCATGTTCTTGATGGCGAGAGCTTCATCCACCGTTTTGCCCTTGACCCACTCAGTGGCCAGAGAGGATGAGGCGATCGCGGAGCCGCAGCCAAACGTCTTAAACTTGGCTTCTTCAATGACGTTGGTGTCGCGGTTGACCTTGATCTGCAGCTTCATGACGTCGCCGCACTCGGGTGCGCCGACCAAGCCGGTGCCAACGTCGGCGCTGTTCTTGTCCATCGAGCCGACGTTGCGGGGATGGTTGTAGTGATCGATTACTTTATCGCTGTATGACATTTTTTTCTCCAGGTTTCAAAATTCAAAGTTTCAAGGTTTCGAAGGTTTCAATGTTTCAAAAACTCTCAGCTCCACGGTCCCACGCGAAACCTTGAAACCCTGAAATTTTGAAACCTTGCTTCTAGTGCGCTTCTCCAGCCCACTTCACATCTTTCAGATTGATGCCTTCCTTCGCCATTTCGTAGAGCGGAGAAAGTTCGCGGAGGCGCTCAACGGTTTCAATGACGCGGTCGGCCACGTAATCGACTTCGGCAGCGGTGTTGAAGCGGCCGATGCCGAAACGGATCGAACTATGCGCTAGGTCGTCGCCGGTGCCGAGAGCCTTCAATACATAAGATGGTTCCAGAGTCGCGGAGGTGCATGCCGAACCGCTCGAAACTGCGATGTCGTTGATGCCCATCAGCAGCGATTCGCCTTCCACGTAGGCGAAGCTGATGTTGAGGTTGCCGGGCAGGCGATGCTCCATGGACCCGTTGATGTAGGTCTCGTCGAGACGGTTCATGATGCGATCGCGCAGACGGTCGCGCAGCGCGCTTAACTGGACGGCTTCACGGGACATCTCTTCCGACGCGATGGCGCAGGCTTTGCCTAAGCCAACGATGCCAGCGACGTTCAGCGTGCCGGAGCGCATGCCGCGCTCGTGGCCTCCGCCGTCGATGATGGCGGAAATCTGTACCCGCGGATTCTTGCGGCGAACGTATAACGCACCGACACCTTTGGGGCCGTACATTTTATGGGCGGAGATCGACATCACGTCGATATTCTGCTTGTTCACATCGATCGGAATCTTGCCGATCGCCTGCGTGGCGTCGGTGTGGAAGATAACACCGCGCTCGTGACACAGCTTGCCAATTTCCGCGATGGGCTGCACTACGCCGATTTCGTTGTTGGCGGCCATGATGCTTACCAGGATGGTTTTGTCATCCATGGCGCGCTTCAGCTCTTCGAGATCGATCAGGCCATCTTTCTGCACCGGCAGGTAAGTCACACGATAGCCGTATTTCTCGAGGCGCTTGCAGGTATCGAGCACGGCCTTGTGCTCGGTGACCGCGGTGATGATGTGGTTGCCTTTCTCGCGGTACATCTCAGCCACGCCCTTGATGGCGAGGTTGTCGCTCTCGGTGGCGCCGGAGGTGAAGATGATTTCTTTGGTGGTGGCGCCGATCAGCTTGGCGATGCGCTCGCGCGCCGTCTCTACGCCTTCTTCGCCGGCCCAGCCGAAAGAATGATTACGGCTGGCAGCGTTACCGAACTTCTCCATGAAATAGGGCAGCATCTCTTCCAACACGCGAGGATCCATGGGCGTGGTGGCGTGGTTGTCCATATAGATGGGCAGCTTCACTCCCTTAGGGGCGGCGTGCTGCGTGACTGGAAGCTGCTGGGGGATCTTTACATCCGTGCTCATAATTGCTTCTCCTACCTGGTTTGTTAACTGACTGAACTTCTTCTTCTTCTTCTCGCTAAACGATCGTGACCAATTCTGCGGGCTTGATGGTGGCACTTTCGGCCGCTTCTGGTTCTTCCCGCATATGAGAGATCTTGATGCGCTTCAGCACGGCTTCGATGCTCTCGTTCACTTTGCGCAACGGTTCGCGGATGTTGCAGCGGTCGCTCTGGCCGCACTCCCCGCGAACGGTGACACAGGATGTGATGAACAGAGGGCCGTCGATGGCCTGAATTACTTCGAAAGCCGAAATCGTATGCGCCGCGCGCGCCAGCCTGTAACCGCCATTGGTACCGTGCTGCGAATGCAGCAGACCAGCCTTGACCAGACGCTGCAGAATCTTGGCCAGAGCCTCGGGCGGGATGCCGAAAGAATCGGCAACATCCTTCGCACTGGCGCTGCGAGTTCCCTCGTGTGCGTGGTCGGCCAAGTGCTTCATGGCCATCAGCGCGTAATCCGCTTTCTTGGTTAACTTGAGCATTCCGAAGCCTGGAAGGCGCGAGAATCCGATCAATAAGGGCAGATCGGAAATCCGACCTTTTCCGTCGTAGTTCATTCTACGTCCATAGCCGGAGATTATGCAAGCTCATGCAGCCAACCGTCGGAAACCTCACTCAATGGTAACTATCGGCGATTGAATGGTTTAGTGGTTGGCGATGATTTTGGTCGGAATTCCCGGACGGTCCAAGGAAGCCGGCATGCCCGGCTTGTCCGGAACGAGAGAAGAAATTCACTGTGACGTAATGGGGAGGGACTTGACAACTGGCGAAGCAGGTCTAAAATACCGGGAAATTCCCGCGAATCCGCCCCTCCGGCATTTGATGAGTGCGGGGCGTCCGGATTTATGACCTCAAAGCCGTTCTCGCATCCTCAAAACGTCGGCAAGGAACCTTGCAAACACCCGCGCGTGCAGATCGTCAGCCGTGAAGAAGACGCAGAGTTCGTGGAGTGCCTAGAGTGCCGCGAAGTCTTCGAGGCGAGCGAACTGAAAGACATGAGCATTGAGGAAAACACCGAAGGCGAAGCCCAAGAATCGTAGACCGCGCTTCGTAGGACGGACCCAAGAATCGAACCAGCGAAGGCGCGAAAGCACCGCCCGTGATCACCATAGTAACCCGCGTGCCACATTTCGCCTTGTTCCTGACAAACCGGCTCTGCTAGTGTCCGAGCCGGGGGCGTGCATTCCGCACGTTGCAAACTCATGCCTGGCGTAGCGCTGGTGGTCGACGACTCTATGCTGATCCGGTATACCGTCTGCCGCTTTCTGGAAGAACGCGGCTTTGCGGTGGAGTCGGCTACCAACGGCCTGGAGGCGTTGCAGATTCTCGAGCGCGTGCGTCCTGACCTGATCGTTACCGACATGCAAATGCCAAAGATGTCGGGCACCGAACTGATTACGGCTGTAAAGAAGAACCCCGAGACTGCCAAGATCCCGATCATTATTGTTGCGGGGCGCGCCAGCGGCTTCGATGAAAAGGAAAGGCGCGCCAACTTCGCCATCTACAAAGACATCGACATCCAAGGCCAGCTGGAAAAGGCGCTGGATGCCGTGATGGGGAAAAGCAACGGGCACGGAGTCGGCAAGTAGGCGGCGTTAGGCAGTTAGCTTGACCTTGACCGCCTATTCAACGCAAAGCAAGACCAGCTTCCGCGGAAAAATTCATAGCAGCAAAATCCTTCGTTAGAAACTTGGGGTAAGCCGCGGCTGCGATCATGGCCGCGTTGTCGGTGGAGAGCGGCCGCGAGGGGAAATACACGGGCAGGCCGTCTTGAGCGCCGTCGCGCTCGAACGTGCTGCGCAATTCGTTATTTGCCGCCACTCCGCCGGTGACGAAAAGTGTCGCCACATCGTAGGCGCGGGCCGCTGCCAGAGTTTTGCTCACCAGATCTTCCACCATCGCGCGCTGAAATGAAGCGACCAGGTCGAGTGTCTGCCGATCGCAATTGGCAAGGTAGTCTTCGAGCTTCGGCTTGGAAAGTTTTGCCAGAGCCTCGCGGCGGATCTCGATCGAACGATGCATGTCGTGAATCTCCACGTAACGCAGCACGGCAGTCTTGATGCCGCTGTAGGAGAAGTCAAAATGGGGGCGATCGGTCTTCGTTGCCGTTGTCGTTACTTCCGTCTGCTCTTTCCCGTCGCGGCGATCGCGATGCTTGATCTGTGCGGGCAGGAACTTAACGGCTGTCGGATCGCCATGAGATGCGAGACGGTCGATGATCGGGCCTCCGGGATAACCGAGGCCGAGCAATTTTGCGACTTTGTCGAAAGCCTCGCCGGCAGCGTCGTCGCGGGTGTGGCCGATGTTTTCGTACGTCCAGCCTTGATTGAGCTGCGCGGCCAGATACAGGTGTGTGTGACCTCCGGAGACAACTAGGGCGAGCACGGGAAATTGCAATTCATGATTACCCTTTTGCCGCTCTTCGAGCAGTACGGCATGAATGTGGCCTTCGAGATGGTTGACCGCAATTAGCGGTTTGTCGAGGGCGAACGCCAGAGCCTTGGCATAGCTGATGCCGACCAGCAACGCTCCGGCGAGGCCGGGGCCCTGGGTGACGGCGATCGCGTCGACGGAGGTCAAAGTCTGGTTGGCGCCGGCCAGCGCTTGCCGTACAACCGGAACGATTGCCTTCAAGTGCTCACGCGAGGCCAACTCGGGCACAACGCCTCCATAAGGCTGATGCGTCGCGATCTGTGACGCTACGACGTTCGAGATCAACTGTTCTCCCGAGCGCACCACCGCCGCGGCGGTTTCGTCGCAGGAACTTTCGATGCCGAGGATGTAGGTGTCTGGCATAATCAATTCGCGTTTCAAGGTCTGTTCTAGCTTAATGCAAAATACGTTGCGTCGGGTTAATTGCCCAAGGCCGGCGGTCCGATGTTGAAAGAGTTTGCCATCTCGATCATCCAGACTCTGCGCCAGCAGGGTTTTCTGGCCTACCTGGCAGGTGGATGTGTGCGCGATCTTCTGCTGAAGCGCGAGCCCTCGGACTACGACGTCGCCACCAGCGCAACACCTGCACAAGTGATGGAGATCTTTCCCGACACCTACGCTGTGGGAGCGCAGTTTGGCGTTGTGCTGGTGCCGCTACCCGATCTCCTCACCGACGATCAGCGCAGTTCCGGAGACGAAGGCACCTTGCCAAAACCCCGAGCCATCGAGGTCGCGACTTTCCGCAGCGATCTCGGCTACTCCGACGGACGGCGTCCCGATGAAGTCCGATTTAGCCTGGATCCGCGCGAGGACGTTGCGCGCCGCGATTTCACGATCAACGGCATGATGCTCGATCCGGTGAGCGGCGGGGTGCTCGACTTTGTGGGCGGGCGCAGAGATCTCGAAGCGGGGATTGTTCGCACTATTGGCGATCCAGAGCAGCGTTTTGCAGAAGACAAATTGCGCATGCTGCGCGCGGTGCGTTTCGCCGCTCGATTCGAATATGTGATCGAGCCGCAGACGCTGGCTGCAATTCAGCGGCTGGCTCACGAAATCCAAGTGGTATCGCGCGAGCGGGTTCGCGACGAACTTACGAAGATGCTGACCGAGGGCCACGGTCGGCGGGCGTTTCTTTTGCTGGATGAAAGTGGGCTGCTGAAAGAAGTGTTGCCGGAGATTTCAGCCATGAAGGACGTCCAGCAGCCGCCTGAGTTTCATCCTGAGGGCGATGTGTTTGTTCACACGCTGCTGCTGCTGGAAAATTTGCCGCGTCCTTGTCCTCCCACGCTGGCGTGGGGCGCGCTGCTGCACGACGTGGGCAAGCCCGCGACTTTTCGCGTGGCGCCCGACCGGATCCGCTTCGATGATCATGTGGATGTCGGCGTCAAGATTGCCGAGGAAATCTGCGCGCGCTTGCGGTTCTCGAACCACGACACGGCCCAGGTGCTTGCGCTGGTCGACAATCACATGCGCTTTGGGCATGTCACGCGCATGAAGGAGTCGACGCTGAAGAAATTCCTTCGCCTGCGCGGTTTTGACGAGCATCTTGCATTGCATCGCGCCGACAGCCTGGCCAGCCACGGCAATCTGAGCACGTATGAATTGATCCTGACGAAGCTGGCCGAGATTCCGCCGGAAAAGATTCGCCCCGCGGCATTGGTGACCGGCGACGACCTGATTGCTGCAGGGTATGCGCCGGGGCCCAGGTTCCGCGCGATTCTCGAGGCTGTGGAAGATGCGCAACTCGATGGACGGTTGCTTTCGCGCGACGCGGCGCTTGAGTTCGTCAAGCAACAATTTCCTCTATGAGCGCGCTGTTTGCCTGAACTCCTTGCGGGCTGGCTGGAGTGCTAGAATCGAAATCTCCGACGGCCTTCCGTCGCGAGAACTTGCTTTTACCAGGAGCTACATTGGAGCAGGCCGCAGCGGGACTGGAAAAAATTGTCGTGGGTTCACTGCGGCGCGTGCCGCCTGGCGAAGCGCCTTCGCTCGCTTGGCCGCTGGTTTGCGGGTCCGTCGTTGCCGAGCGCACGCGAGCTCTGGAGTTCGCGGACGCAGTGTTGCGCGTCGAAGTTCCAGATGCAGGGTGGAAACGTGAGATGCAGGCGCTGGCGCCACGGTATCTCGCCGCGTTGAATCGTTACGCTGGGCAGAAGGTGGAGAGGATCGAGTTTGTGATCGCACAAGGCTGAGCGGATTCATTCTTTTAAGCAGCATTCTCCGGCAATAATTAATAGTGAGTTGCAGAAAATGAAAGTTATAGAAAAAGATGTTGCTTACGTTGCCGATCTGGCCAACCTGGAACTTTCCGCGCCGGAGCGCGCGGGCATGGTGCGGGATCTGAACTCGATTCTCGATTACATCGAGAGGCTCAACGAACTGGATACGTCAAATGTCGAACCGATGGCGCAGGTATCGGATCGGTACGGCGTTGACGAATCTAAACAGGGCAGCGAGAGGTTTGCTTACGCCAGTCGCGAAGATGTGGTCGAGGGGCTGCGGAAGTCGTTGCCACAGGATGTGGCGCTGGCGAATGCTCCGGATTCGGACGGAACGTTCTTCCGCGTGCCGAAGGTGATTGAGAGATAAAGATCTGTCGCTGGGACTGGCCTTCTCCTCTGTTATGCAACTGACCAAACTCACCATCGATGCGGCTCGCTCCGCCGTTCAGGAGCGCAAGACGACTGCGCTCGCGCTGGCCGAGGCGCACTACGCGCGCATCCAGAACGAAGATGAAAAAATCGGCGCGTTTCTCACTCTCTGCAAAGAACGCGCGCTGAAGCAGGCGGATCGAATCGACCGCATGGCTGCCGAAGGCAAGCCGATGCCGCCGTTGGGCGGCGTGCCGGTCGGGATCAAGGATGTGATGTCGACTCGCGGCAGTGCGCACGACCGCAGGATCAAAGATCCTCGGCCACTATATTCCTCCCTATGATTGCACCGCGGTGGCGCGCATGGAAGCGGCGGGCGCGATGGTTCTGGGCAAGACGAACTGTGATGAGTTTGCCATGGGTTCGTCGAATGAGAATTCGGCGTTTCGTCCGGTGCACAATCCGCGAGATTTGAGCCGCGTCCCTGGAGGATCTTCAGGCGGTTCGGCGGCTGCCGTTGCGGCAGACATGGCGGTGGTCGCGCTGGGTTCGGACACTGGAGGCTCGATCCGGCAGCCGGCTTCGTTCTGTGGCGTCGTGGGATTGATGCCAACTTACGGTCGCGTGTCGCGTTATGGGCTGATCGCGTTTGCATCCTCACTCGACCACATTGGACCGCTGGCGAAGACGGTGAAAGACGCGGCGATTGTGTTGCGCACAATTGCTGGACGCGACCCCATGGATGCAACCTCGGCCGATCTGCCGGTGCCAGACTACGTTGCTGAAATCGAAAAGCCCGTACGCGGATTGCGGTTGGGTGTCGCCAAAGAGTATTTCGGCGAGGGACTCGACGGTGAAGTGCGGCACGCGGTTGAGTCGGCAATCGACAAACTGAAGAGCCTGGGCTGCGAGATTGTGCCAGTTTCGTTGCCGCACACTCCGTATGCGATTCCTGCTTATTATTTGATCGCAACCGCGGAGGCGTCTTCGAACCTGGCGCGCTACGACGCCGTGCGCTATAGCTATCGAGCCGCGGGAGTGCAAACACTTTCGGAGATGTACCGGCGCAGCCGCGATGAGGGCTTTGGCGCCGAGGTGAAGCGCCGCATTATGCTTGGCACCTACGCGCTGAGCGCGGGCTATTATGACGCTTATTACCTGAAAGCGCAGAAAGTGCGCACGCTACTGACGCGCGATTTCGAAGAAGCCTTCCGCAAGGTAGATGCCATCGTCGCGCCGACGAGTCCGACAGCGGCGTTTCGACTAGGCGAGAAGTCGAATGATCCGCTGGCCATGTATCTCGCTGACATCTACACCGTAACGGCAGATTTGGCCGGCATTCCGGGCATTTCGATTCCATGCGGCGAAACGAAAGAGAAGCTGCCGATCGGCCTGCAGATTCTTGGAAAACATTTTGATGAGGCGACGATCCTGCGCGTGGCTAATGCCTACGAACAGGCCGCCTAGATTGGCTCGTAATAGCTTTCGCCCGCGCAGGCGCGGCAAAGCACCTTCTCTTTATTCTTATCTTTGCTGCGGACTTCTCTGCGGAAGTTGATGCCTTCCCCGCACGCTTCACACACCACGCGCTCGCCTTTGTATCCGGGGAATTCTTCGGGCGGTAAATCCACCTTTACCCATTGTGTCGTGAACAGGTCGTCATCCGTGATTTCGCGGTAAGCCAGCATCTGCTGTTGATTCTTGTCAGCGATCTCAGGATGCATCTGACGAGCGAGAGTCTTCGAAGATTCCCTGGCGGCAATGCGGATTGCTTTGCCAGTGCCGACGTCGACAAAAGTCGCCGCAACCTTTCCCCAGTCGCGAAACTTCAGAGCACGCTTGCCGAGGCGGCAGCCCGTGACTACGGACACTGCATCGGTGGCGCAGCGGTCGATTTCGACGAAAGTGACGAGCCGCTTGCGGTCTTTCCCGCGCGGATCTTCAATGCCCAGTTTCTCGAGGCCCAGCATCGCCAACCGCACGCCCAAGACTTGTCCAGCGCAGAGATGCCCGTGAGCTTGCTCGGCGTCGCTGAGATACTCGTCGAGAGATTTCATAAGAGCCGTGAGCCGTCGACTTTCAGCTTAACACCCACAAAAACTATTTCCTGTGCCAGCGCACGCCGTCCTTCGTATTCTCGATGACGATGCCGGCCGCGGTTAACTCCGCACGCACGGCGTCGGACGCTTTGAAATCGCGGGCCCGGCGGGCCTGCTCCATACCCGCGATTTTTTTTTCGATGTCAGCATCTGAGAATTGACCGGCCTGCACAGCCTCCCGCAGTTCAGAGCTGATGTCTTTCCCGCGGCCTTCGGTCGGTGCCCAATCGAACACCTGCTTCATCTTCGGGCCATCGTCATCTTTGAGGACGGCGAAAATCTCGTCAAACTTCTCGAGCGCGGCGAGCAGCGGTTCAGCATCGCCTTTCTTTATTCCACCCGCGTCTAACGCGGAGTTGGCGGTGCGCACCATTTCGAAAATGGCAGCCTGCGCCTGCGCGGTATTGAGATCGTCGTCGAGCGCGGCGCGCATGCGGTTGATAGTCTCAGTCGCGAGTGCCTGCATTTCCGGGTTGGAGCCCGCAGGAAAACTCCCTGCAGTCAAACGCTGGCGGAAATTGCGCAAGCGCTCGACAGAAACCGCAGCCTGCTTCAGGCCGTCAAAAGTAAAATTCAACTGGTTACGATAGGGAACCGACGCGAGCAAATACCGGATCGATGACGGTTTATAACCTTTCAGCACCAGGTCGCGCAGGGTGTAGAAGTTTCCCAGGCTTTTCGACATCTTCTCGCCTTCGACCAGCAGAAAGCGCACGTGGAACCAGAAACGCGCAAACATCTTTCCCGTAAGCGACTCCGATTGTGCAATCTCGTTCTCGTGATGGGGGAAGACCAGGTCTTCTCCACCGGCGTGCAGGTCGAAGCTCTCACCCAGTTCCTCCATCGACATAACGGAACACTCCAGGTGCCAGCCGGGGCGTCCCGGCCCAATCGAGCTCTCCCAGGAAGCTTCGCCCGGCTTGGGTGCCTTCCACAACGCAAAGTCGCGCGCGCTGTCTTTGTCGTATTCGTCCACATCGACGCGGGCTCCGTCCAGCATTCCACTGAAATCTTTCTTCGAAAGCCTGCCATAGCGCGGAAACTTCGCGATGCGGAAGTAATACGATCCATCGTCGGTGCGGTAGGCGATCCCTCTCTCGACCAGTTTGGCTACGAACTCGGCCATCTCAGGGATGTGTTGGGTGGCGCGAACCAGCGTTGGCCGCTCGATGCCAATCATGGCGGCGTCTTCGAGAAACGCTTTCTCATACTTCGCGGTGTATTGCTGAACGCTCACTCCGTCGCGCGCCGCGTTACGGATGATCTTGTCGTCCAGGTCCGTGATGTTCATCACGTAGCGCACGACGTAGCCGGACTGGCGCAGGAATCGCTGTAGCAGGTCAACCGCAATGAAGGTTCGGAAGTTGCCAATGTGGCCGTAATCGTAGACGGTCGGGCCGCAAGCATACATCCGAACTTCCTTGTCATGGAGCGAATGGAATTCCTCGACCTGCGAGGACATGGTGTTGTAAAGGCGGAAGGCCATAGGCGACGGTCGCGTTCAGACACGAACCCCCAATTCTAGGGGTATGCCAGAAAGAGGGTCAACTGGCGGTAATGTCGGCGGGAGTATGCGCCGGCAGGGCGTGAGAATGCGAGCGCAGCCGTTGCTGCACCAGAAGAACATAATGCAGAGCCGAGATAATCGTAAAGGCAAATGTCGCACGCAAAAAAACCGTGCGCGTGATCCAAACCCAGCGTGCCGGCCTGATTGAAAACAGCAGCACAAAGAACACGGCGGCGATCTGTGAAAAGGTGTTCGCCTTGCCGAAGATGCTGGGACGGAAATTGCGCAGACCCGCAATTGCAAACAACACCGCACTGGCAGCCAGGATGGAAATATCGCGACTGAACACCAGCACTGTAAACTTCCACGGAATCTTGTGGAGGATAGAGAGCACGAGAAACATTGTGCTCAATAACAACTTGTCGGCGATGGGATCGAGATACTGGCCAAGCAGAGTCTGCTGGTGCAGCTTGCGGGCCAGCAACCCATCCAGGCCATCGCTGAATCCGGCAATCACGAACAGAACCAAAGCCCAGAAATAGCGTCCTTCAACGAGCTCAATCACGATGAACGGAACAAAGACCATGCGGAGCAGCGTGAGCTGATTCGGAGCGGTGAAAATTTGCGACAGCTTCATGCCTGGTCCTCAGTCGGACGAGTTGTGGAACCCGAAGAGGATCTACGCTGATCTGCGCCGCCGGCTTGGGAGCCGCCCAGCAGCACGGCAGGGTCGAGTCCGGTCTTGGCAGAGAAGCGCTGCGAAAGGGAAGGCAAACTTCCGTCGGGAAGGTCGAGTTCGACGCGTTCGATCCGGTGCATCGGGAAGAACACAACCGCCGGGCTGAAGGACTCGCAGTCTTTCACCATGATGACGAAATCTTCGAAGGAAGCCAGCTCGATCCCAGTCATGCTGAGGCCTTCCGGAGCCAGCGCCAGAATCATGCCCCAAAATTTGTCCCGGGGATTGCCCATGGTTACCACCACCATGGCTCCGGGCGAAAAAGGAACTCGGGCGGGCCTCTGGGCGGCCGGACCTGCATCGACTTGCCGGGACTCTTTCGGCATGGAACGATTGTCAACGCCGCAGGCAAAATTTTGCAACTGGCAATCGCGGTTCCCTGCCACTTCGAACGGAATCCCGCACCCCATAGATTGCGGGAAGCGGCCCGCGACATTAGAATAACTGGAGCGTAGGCGCGTAGCTCAGTTGGTTAGAGCGCTACCTTGACACGGTAGAGGTCAGGAGTTCGAGTCTCCTCGTGCCTACCATTTTCCTTGACCGCTTCCCGACTTGATCATGTCCAACCCCCGCGTTCCGGAATCCCAACTCACTGCTGAATCGGCCGCCGAAACTGGCGAGTCGTTCGGCGACCTCCTTTCGCAATATGACAAGAGCCATTCGCGCAAGACCGCGGACGGCGGGAAACAACTCCTGGGCACCGTGATTGTTGTCACCGGCGACTCGGTGTTTCTCGACATCGGATTCAAGAGCGAAGGCATTCTGCCGCTTGCTGTTTTGCAGGGTGCTGGAGAAACCGTGAAGCCGGGTGACAAGCTGCCGGTTTCGGTGAAAGGCCGCGATCCGGAGGGCTACTACCAGCTCACGCGCGCGAAAGTTGAGCGGCCGAAGGACTGGTCAGCGCTGGAGAAGGCTTTCGCCGACAAGGCGACGATCGTGGGCACGGTTACCGGCGTGATCAAAGGCGGGCTCAGCGTGGATGTGGGAGTGCGGGCCTTCATGCCCGCCTCGCGCAGCGGAGCGCACGACGCCGCCGAAATGGAAAAGTTGGTGGAGCAGGAGATCCTCTGCCGCATTATCAAGCTCGATGTGACGGAGGAAGACGTCGTAGTTGATCGGCGCGCTGTGGCCGAAGAGGAAGAGCGCTCGGTGAAAGAGCGCCGCTATTCGGAAATGAAGGAAGGCGATACCGTGAGCGGGACGGTTCGCACCATCACCGACTACGGCGCGTTCGTCGATCTGGGCGGTGTCGACGCATTGTTGCATGTGAGCGATCTCTCCTGGAGCCGGGTCGCGAAACCAGCGGATGTGCTTTCCGTAGGGCAGCAGATCGAAGCCAAAGTTCTGAAGATCACGAATGATTCCGGCAAACGCCGCATTTCCGTGGGCCTGAAGCAGTTGCAAGCACATCCCTGGGACGCGGGTGCCGAAAAATATAAGGTCGGAGAACGGGTGCGCGGCGCGGTCACGCGCGTGCTCGAGTTCGGAGCCTTCGTGGAACTCGAGCCCGGGATCGAAGGGCTGATCCACGTTTCGGAGATGTCGTGGGGAAAAAAGTTGCGAAGTGCCAGCACATTAGTGAAGCCGGGAGAGATTGTTGACGCGGTGATTCTCGGCGTGAATGTTGGTGAGCGCCGCATCTCCTTGGGATTGAAGCAGGCGCTGGGCGATCCGTGGGCCGAGGTCGCGCAGCGCTTCGCCGCGGGCTCGGTGATTGAGGGGCCGGTCGTCAGCATCACGAAGTTCGGCGCGTTCGTTCAGCTTTCCGAAGGCGTTGAGGGCATGATTCACATCAGCGAGATGAGCGCTGACAAGCGCATTAACCATCCCCAGGAAGTGTTGAAGCTTGGACAAACGGTCAGGGCGCAGGTGCTCGCGGTCGATACTGAGAAGCGGCAGTTGCGGCTGAGCATGAAGCAGTTGGTCCCGAGCGGTCTGGATGAATACATGGCCGAACATAAGGAAGGCGATATCGTGACCGGCCGCATGATTGAAGTTTCGGATGGACATGCGCGCGTGGAATTGGGCGAGGGCATCCAAGCCAGTTGCCGCATGGATGCGGCAGACGCTGTCACGGAAAAGAGCACGCAGGGCAAACCGGATGCGTCGCCTTCGAAGGCTAGCTCGAAACCTGATTTGTCTTCGCTCGGCTCTATGCTGCAGGCACGCTGGAAGGGTGGAGCGCCTTCGGGCGAGGCCAAGCCGGAAGCCGTTCGCGCCGGACAGATTCGCAAGTTTCGCATTGTGAAAGTGGATCCCGCGACGAAGAAGATTGAACTGGAGTTAGCCAGTTAATCGCGCTGACCTGCAAGCCCAGGCAAACACTTGCCAATCCTCGAGTCGCTCCTGCTCTTGCTGCCGTTCTTCCTGAAGGATACTCGGCATTTTGCGCTTGTTGTTTGCTGACAGAGGCTGTTGACAGGTGCGGGCTTGCGGGTATATTACGAAACATTACTTTCTCTTTCGCTTTAGTACGACTATTCCTGACGCGAACCAAGCCGCAACAATTCAGGGCCATCGAGGATGAATCTGCCATGTGGACGAAACCGTTGTCGCGCTCTTTGATTTTGGTAGCCATATTTGTGACGTCTTCTCTCTCCATCCTGGCCGGAGACGCGGCCACTTCCACTCCGGTCGATCCCCCGGGCGATGCGAAGATCGAAAACGCCAAGCTGGTGATCGAGGCGAACCAGAAGGCCGGTACGTATACGATTCGCTCAAAGGAGAATCCGCGGGTTTCGTTCACGGCGGCCGTGGCGTCGCAGGTGAATCATCGCTGGCTCCGCGCCAGTGATTACGCGCAGCATGAAATAAAAGAATCGGCTTTTTCGGACGACCAGGGCGCAGGATCCCAACTCACCATGACTTACGCAGGATCGTCCGGCCAGCCCGACCTGATCTGCAACCTGCGAGTGCGCCCACAGTCGATTTTCGCGGAGATTGAAGTGCAGGTCCGCAACAGCACGGGGGAGCAGATCACGGTGCAGACCATTCGCGTACTCGAGGCGCGGAATCCCGTGCTCAATCTTGATGGGCCAGCGTCTGCCGACCGCGTGCTCTCCGACAGCTTCAGCGAAAACCGGCCGGACATGAAGATCTACGATCTTGTGCAGCCCACTGACGGGATGCATCGCGCCGTCGGCAGCCAGTTGATCTACAACCGGCAGAGCCGGCAGAGCCTCTTTCTCGGGGCGCTGACTTCAGATAAATGGCTGACCGTGTTGCGGCTTCATGTGAATGAGAAACAGGTGAATGAGAAAAAAGACGGCATCACCAGCTACGAAGTGGATTCCATCGGCACTACGGAACTCGCGAAAGAGAACTCGTTAAAAGAGTCGCCGGCGGAAGACCAGATCGAACTGAGCCTGCCCGTCGAGCCGGGCCAAAGTCTCGCATCAGAACGCATCGTGGCCAGCTTTTCCTCCGACTACCATGCGCAACTGGAATCGTATGGCGAAGCCATCCGCAGCTTGCACGCGGCAAGGGTCAGCGCCCCAACGCCAATCGGCTGGTGGAGTTGGACTGCATACTACTTCGGCCTCACCGAAGGACCGGCGCTTACCAACGCGGGATTTCTGTCTTCTCATCTGAAGGACTACGGCTACAACTTCTTTCACATCGACGAAGGTTACCAATTTGCACGAGGCGATTTCACCTCGATCGTCGCCTACAAATATCCTCACGGACTGAAAGCGCTCGAGGACAAAGTGCAGGCCCTCGGTCTGACTCCGGGAATCTGGACGGCGCCTTTCGAGGTCTCCGAGCGCTCATGGGTATACCTCAATCACAAAGACTGGCTGGTGCACAATGCGAAAGGGCAGCCGATCCACGCCGGTTGGGTCACCGAACCTCCCGACACCGCAACCAATCTCGACCAGCTTTACGCGCTCGATCCCACCAACCCGGGCGCTCAGCGATACCTGCGCGAGACCTATACCAAGCTGACCAAAGACTGGGGCATCCGCTACATCAAGCTCGACTTCATGGATGACAGCGTGATCGAAGGTTACTACTACACTCCCCATACCACCGCGCTGCAGGCGATGCGCATTGGATTGCAGATTATTCGCGACACCGTAGGAGATGGCGTGCTGCTCGATAAGGACGGCAGCCCCATGCTGCTTCCCGTGGGCATCGTGGACACCGGGCGCACCTCCTGCGACACCGGTCACACGTTCGGGGCCAGTCGCGACTCGCTTACCGGCATCGCCGCCCGTTACTACATGAACCGGAACTTCTTCATCAGCGATCCTGACGCATTCTCGATCTCCCGAACGGGGCCGGGAGAAAGCGATCACGGAGGACCGAAGCCGCTCACGCTTTCAGAGGCGCAAGTGGCGGTTGCGCTGGCGGCCGTCTCCGGCGGCATGTTCGAGATTGGCGACGATCTCCCCACGCTGTTTCAGGAGCCGGACCGCATGGCACTGCTGAAGAATCGCGATCTCCTCAACATGGTGCGATACGGTCACGCAGCGAAGCCCCTCGACCTCATGACCTACACGCCTGAAGACGAGTTGCCGAGCGTGTTTCTGCTGCGTGAAAGCAAGCGACAATCAATTCTGGTGGTATTTAACTGGACGGAAAAAGAACGGGAACACAAATTCGTATTTTCCGAACTCTTTTCCAGTCCAGCACTCGCCACCCATAACACGGTTTCGGATGTCTTTGGCACGGGCGGAGCAATCGCTCAGAATCAGGCTTCACTTTCACTAACCCTGCCGCCGCATTCCGTGCGGATGATGAAGATCATCGATACGTCGATCGCCGCATCTGCGCCCTCCGTGAACGTGCAGGCTCCGGAGAAGATCGAAACCGGGAAGCCGGCGACCTTCTCGGTCCAGGAAGCAGCAGACAGCGCGCCTGTGCTCTCTTATCGTTGGGATTTTGGCGATGGAACAGGCGCTGAGGGCTCTTCCGTCACGCACGCCTACACGCACGCCGGTAATTTCACAATCCACTTGATAGCAGACGGAATCGAAGGCGTGCCGCTCGAAAAGACTCTGACCGTTTCGGTCGCGGGGGAGATCGACAACATTTTTCGGCCTGAACTTTACCAGCGCTATAAAGAAGAACGCTGAGAGAGTGAAAACATGGATTGTGGGTTGGTCTTAATCCATCTCCCGCATCTGACCTTCAGCCGCCCGCATTCCTGCGCCCGCTGCGGCCGCTGACGTCGCCTGCTTCTTCTGCCAGTCTCCCTCGGCCAGCACGCTGATCGCTTCAAGCTTCTTCTTTTTCAAACCCGCGTTGATGCCCGACAGTTCTTTTTGCGTCAGCTTCTGAAAGTCGTCGATCACATCTTGCAGCTCATGACCCAGCGACTCGGTCCGCGCCACCTGGTAATCGGTGGGTTTGCCGTCATATCCGGTCACCGCACCGTACAGTTGCCCCAGCAGTTCGCGGATGCGTTCTTCGCCGGTGATCATTCCACCTTCCTTGGTGGCTACAATCTTCGAGCGCAGCGCGTCACACTCCGCGGCGAGACTCTGCAGTTGCTTGCGCAAAGAATCTTTCTCCGCAACCTTGGCAGCGCGCGCGTTGGCTCCGTCGCGCACTCCTTCAATCGCTTCCACACCGTAGGTCATGTGCTCGAGTTCTTTGTAGACCTTCATCGAAAGATCGAACTGCGCCTTACGCTCTTCGAGTGAGTACTTGGCCCGCGGATCGATCGCGACATCCAGTTGTTCGGTGTAGGTCTTATCTCCTTTTGTCAGTTTCACCGTGTAGGTGCCGGGCAGCACGCGTGGCCCCTGCGCCGCTTCAAACAGCGCCGATGCCGCTGGAGCGACCGCCGGCGGCCGCACTCGCATTCCCCAGCTGGCGCGATTCAGTCCCCGATGCTTGCTGCCGGCGACCGTATCGACCAACTTGCCGTCCTGATCGAAAATCTCGATTTTCAAATCGCCGAAAATGTGGCGGCCTTTCTGGTAATACGTGATCTGCGCATCTCCGGGCCGGCTGCGCCCGTGGAAGCTTTCGTCGCCTTCCGGCCATCCGCCGAACACATCAAAATACTGGATCGACGGCCGGCCCGGAAGCAGCGTCGCCTCCTTGCTCATCACGTCTGGCGTGAGCAAGCGCAGCGGCGAGATATCGTCCACAATCCAGATGCCGCGGCCATGCGTGGCCAGCACCAGATCAGATTCCCGCGCCTGCACCACAATGTCGTCCACGGGCACTGCCGGGAAGTCCGTGCCTTTGTATTGCGCCCAGCGCTGCCCGCCGTCTACTGAAATCCACAGCCCGAACTCCGTGCCGAGAAAAAGAACATTGCGGTTAACCGTGTCCTCTTTGATCACGTGGGCAAATCCACGCACGCCGCTTTCCTGCGCCGGAAGCTGCGTCCAGGTCTGGCCGAAATCTGTGGTCCGGTAAACGTAGGGTTTCATATCACCGAAGGTGTGCCGGTCGAATGTCGCGTAGGCTGTGCCTTCATCGAACCGGCTGGCTTCGATGGTCGTCACCCAGGAATTTTTCCCTAACCCGCTGACGTTACCCACCACATTCGTCCAGGTCTTCGCTCCATCGCGTGTGACCTGCACATTTCCATCGTCAGTGCCGACCCAGATGATCTGACCATTCTTCGGCGATTCCGAAATCGAATAGATCGTGGTGTACATCTCCGCCGACGAGTTGTCGATGGTCACGCCGCCGGATTCTTCCTGCTTCTGTTTTTCCGGATCATTCGTCGTCAGGTCCGGAGAAATACGATCCCAGGACTGCCCGTGATCGCGCGAGCGGAACAAGTACTGCGCTCCGATATAAATCGTCCCCTTCTCGTTCGGACTCATGTGAATCGGCGTGTTCCAGTTGAAACGCAGCTTCTTCTCGTCATAATTCGGCCACGGCTTGAGGAAGCGAGTCTCGTGGGTATGGCGATTCACCCGCCCAATCTCGCCGCCCTGTGCCTCGGCATAGACGTAGTCCGGATCAGACGTATCTTCGAACATCCAGAAGCCGTCGCCGCCGAACATATTCTCCCACTGCGAGTTGGCGATGCCGCCCGGGTAAGACGAATCGCCCACCCACGAACTATTGTCCTGCAGGCCGCCGTAGACGTGATACGGGTCAGAATTGTCGGTACTCACGTGATAAAACTGCGAGACCGGGAGGTTGATCTGGTGCTTCCAGCGGTTACCACCATCTTCGCTGCGCCATAAGCCGCCATCGTCGCCGGCAATTACGATGTTCGGATTCTTCGGGTTGATCCACACGTCGTGGAAGTCGCCGTGCGCCGCGCTCGAAACCACGTTAAAGGTTTTCCCGCCATCGTTGCTCAGCAGCAGAATGAGATCAGGCTTGAAAATCTTGTTTTCATTCTTGGGATCGACGATCAGGTTGCCGAAATAAAATGGACGCCACACCATGTAATTGCTGGCATCCAGCTTGGTCCAGGTCGAGCCGCTGTCGTCAGACCGGTAAAGTCCTCTTCCTTTTTCCGCCTCGACGTTGGCATAGACCACCTGCGGCTTCGACGGCGCCACCTGCACGGCCACGCGGCCCCAAGGTTTCGCCGGCAGACCCTTGTTACTGCTGACTTCGTTCCAGTGCGCCCCACCGTCATTGGATTTGAATAACCCGCTGCCCGGGCCTCCTGACCGGAATGTCCAGCCCTGCCGCCGGAAATCCCACATCGCAGCGTAAACGGTCTTCGGTTCCTGCGTGCTGCGCGCAATCATGGCGCAGCCGCTCGCACCATTCACGCCCGCCAGAACCTTATTCCAGGTCTTGCCTCCGTCGGTCGTCTGAAAGACTCCACGCTCGTCGTTGTCGTCCCACAGGTGCCCGGTGGCGCAGGCCAGCACGTCGTTGCTGTCGCTCGGATTCACCAGAATCTTCGCGATGTGCTCGCTGTCTTTCAATCCGACGTTGGTCCAGTTCTCGCCGCCATCCGTCGACTTGTACACACCGTCGCCTACCGATACGCTGTTGCGCGTCCAGGCCTCGCCGGTGCCCACCCACACAATTTTCGAGTTCGACGGATCAATCGCCACCGCTCCAATCGACTGCACATCTTCCCGGTCGAACACTGGTTTGTAAGTCGTGCCGCCGTTCACTGATTTCCAGACTCCACCGCTGGCCGCGCCCACGAATACGGTGATGCGGCCGTCTTCCTCCACCGCGTCGACCGCGGCAATGCGTCCGCTCATGGTCGCCGAGCCGATGTTTCGCGCCGGCAATCCTGAAACCGTCGCCGCATCAAAGCGGTATGGCGCTTGCGCTGCAGCAGGCAAAGGCGCCCATAGCGAGATTCCGGCGAACAGCACGGTCACTGCCCAATAATTGCGAGCGGATGCTTTCATGTTTACGAGTCCTTTTTCCACGCCTAAGATTTTCGTTGCCGTCTTCATCTCAGCGAATCGTCCCAGCGAATCGACAATGCAAGGAATCAGTGAATTCCGACCAGCCCTGACTTCTTCTCCTCAGTCTTCAACGAAGCCGGAAGCATGAAGTCCGCCGGATCGATGGTCACGTTGGCTTCCATCTTCTGTATCGTTGTCGTTTGCGCGTCGGGATTATTCTTTGGCCCTTGCGAGATCGAGAAGGGATACATTACTCCGTTCACCGGCTTGTACGACCCCAAGCCAACCACGCGATCGCGCACCGAGCCCCGGATAAATTGCTGAATCTCCTTGCGGATCTCGATAAAAGTATCCGGGTCAAGGTAGTCATAAATAATGTCGCCGTTCTTCAGCGTCACCTTCAGCCGCAGAGCGTCGTCTCCATCGACAACATCGTGGCCCAAGTACTCCACCGTGCTGCCTTTTTCTTTGTAGTCGACCAGAGGTCCGTCAAAGTCGGCGTCCAGCAGCAGGTCGCGCATGTCGTCCTCGCCCATCAACTCCGGATCCTTCTTCCCACCAAAAGGCTGGATCTGCCAGCCGGTCGCGCCGTCATAAGCCTGCACCGCCGTCATCCCCTGCAGTGTGAGCGTTTCCCGAACCAGGTCGGGACGCTCATTCTCCTGGCCCACGGAGGCGGTGAAGCCGTCGCCGCCTTCAAACTTGCCCGTCGCGCGGATGTTCTTGATGGCCTTCATTTTCTCGATCCCGCCCCGCGCCTGGATGTTTTTGGCAATCAGTTCGTCGGCGGTTTGCGAGTAGGAAAATACTCCGAAGCAGCAGACAGCAATCAGCAAAATCAGGGCGTGACGCATCGAGCAGACTCCTGTTTGTGAGCGACTTAAAGAACCCGGAAAACGGGAAACAGTACTGTACTCGGTAGTAGACGCATGTTTCAAGTTTTGGTGAGCGAGGTGGCGCCTGGAAGGTGAGACAGTCTTCCTGCAGACGAAAAAAGCCGCTCTCGCGAGCGGCTCGGGAATGCACAGGCGTGGAAGACTCTCAGTGACTGAACGTGAAATTCAGCCCGGTCGTAATCACGATGTCATTCTGCTTTGTGCCCTCGGGCGGGTTCGAAACGTAGATATCGCTGAACGCGTTCTGCCAGCCCAGCCACTTGCTGATCTTTGTCACCCAGCCCAGGTCAAACGTCCCTCGGTACTCGCCCGTCTCTGTCAGGTTCGGATAAAAATACAGCTTCTCGGTCAGCACCGTGCTCCTGCCCAGCTTGTGCGTCAGCTCCTCGCCCAGAGTAAGAGCTCCGTAATTGTGAATAACCTTCATCGCTGGGATTGCCAGAGTTGGCGGGGTTCCGGTCGGGTTCGCCGGTACCGCCGGCTCCGCGTAGTCCTCGTCCGTGAAGTTGCCGCCGGCCAGAAAGTCTAGCGTGGTCCGGTCGCTCTTAATCGCATGGTAGCCAAGACCCACGCTGCCTACCGAGCGTAGATTCAAGTCCTGCAGCGCATTGCTCGAGAAGTCAGCAGCCACAAACCCAAACGCCCGGGGGTTGATATTGCGGTCGTAACGGATGCCGCCAGCCTCAGTATTCGCCGTCGTGCTGGGAGTGGCCAGCTGATTCGTTCCGTATACCGCATTCGAATACAGGCTGAGCTTGTCGTTCTTGGTCGCCCGCGCAGCGGTGAAAGCGAGCGAAAGATTCTCAGTCTGGCTGTTGCCGCGGGTGAGAGAAAAGCCCACGTTCGCTCCACCATTCCAGCCTTCCAACAGGCTGGGGTGCAGAGCTTTCTCATAAGCCAGTTCGTCGGCATCGTTGCGGATCGCCACCACGCTGTCTTTTGGAGCCTCCACCGGAACCCCGTTCTTGCCGGCAACCTCCAGATGGCCGTCGCTGGTCGTGATCGGTCCCACAACAGTCTGGCCATTCTTCAAGGCAACGTGCAACGCCTTCTCGGTTGTGATCTGGGTGATTGCGGCAAATTGCAGGGTAACGTCTCCCGCGAACTCGGTGTGCAGTACCAGAACCTTGCCGTCAGACTTCACGATCGTGCCGGTCAGGTGGTCACCATTCTTCAATGTGATCTGATCGGCGAAAACTGCCGGGGCTAATCCTACGAACAGGATGAGGGCAACTACTTCCACTTTACGCAGCACTACCTACCTCCAGATTTTAGAGTCAATTTCACAACTTAAATGCTATCTAGGGCCCGGAACTACACGGAACGGGACAGAAAACGGCGACAAAGCGGCGTGGAAACAAAGAGGATTACTGCCGGGAACTCGGTCAGGCCTTGGTTTCCTTGGATTCGGTGGTCTTGCTCGCTTCGGTCGAAGCCGGGGGTGGAGGGGTATCCTTCATCCCTTCTTTCAGGGCACGATATCCTTCGCCCAGCCCTTTGCCCAGCTCAGGCAACTTCTTAGGACCGAAAATCAGCAAGGCAATGGCAAAAATAATGATCAGGTGCCACGGTTGGAACAAACCTTCCACGGGGAACCTCCTGAGAAAACGCTGCAACCACTTCTTCCTCTATACGGTACCGGAGGGGTTTGGGGAAGTCAAACCCGCCCCTCCAAAGTACTAACTTCTCTTGCCGGCGCTACCTTAGGTTTTGCGACCCTGCAGCGAAATCAGGACACCACCCCTCCGCCCTCCCAGCCTATTACTTCCGTGACCTTACCTTCGGTTCTGCCCAAGGGCTAGAGTGAGACGGTGGGGTTCGGGCCAAAAACCTTGCCCCGCGCCGCAATCAGCGCCACCAGCAAGCCAGACCGTCACCGGAGAGTCGAGTGAAGCGCAAGGGCCAGTCAGTTCTTTTATTGCTTCTCGGGGTCGTTTTAATAAGAGCGGTGTCGACTGCCCAGTCCAGCCAGACTCAGCCGGTGAATTCTACCCAGTTGATGGCTTGGCTGACGGCCGGTGTGCCCAGCAGCCGCCTCGTCCGCATCGTTCAAGAGCGGGGAATTGCCAATGTCCCCGGCAAGGAATCAATTCGCCAGTTCGAAGCCGCCGGCGCCGATGCCAATCTGATACATGCTCTGAAGAACTTGAAGCGGTCTGCCGCCGATCCTGCAAGCTCCGAGATTCCCGCGACCCAGGTTCCCGCGGCCCAGATTCCTGCGGCTTTGGTGCAGGCCGCCACCGATGCCCGGGCTCAACGTTTCCACGAAGCCGAACTCGCTCTGCGCCAGGCGTTAATCGCCGATCCCCAAAATGCCGCGTTGCACTTCGCCCTCGGCACAATGCTGCGGCAGCAGGAGCTCTGGGACGACGCCATCGACGAGATCACGCTCTCCGCGCAGCTTATGCCGGAGTTCCCCGAGAACCACAGCAGTCTGGCGTATATCTTCTACCGCCTCGATGATCCTTCCGACTCGATCGCGGAGGCACGCACTGCGCTCAGCATGGACCCGCAAAACGCTGAGGCCTACCAGTTCCTTGGTCTCGCCTTTTTCTCCGATGGACAATACGGCGCATCGGTTCACGCCTTCGCTGAGTCGCTCGCCCGCGATGCCGACAACCCCGATACCTTTTACGATTTGGGCATCACTCTGCACGCTGATGGAAACCTGCCCACCGCCATCGCCGCCTATCGCCACGCCATACGCCTGAACCCGGCTTTCTGGCAGGCCCACTCCAACCTGGCGCTCATCCTGCATGAGCAAGACAAACTGGATGAAGCCATCGCCGAATATCGCGAAGCCAAAAAGCTCGCGCCCGAAGAAGCTTCGGTGCGCAACAATCTGGGCAACACCTATTGCGACAAAGGCGACTTCGACGCCGCCATGCTCGAGTTGCGCGAGCTTTACCGCCAGCATCCCGAGTGGGAGCAAGGGCACGGTTGCCTCGCCCGCGCCTACATGGCGAAGAAGGATTACGTCAGCGCCATCACTGAATTGGAGCTGGCAGTTCGCGAGAACCCCACCGGTTCTGCCGAACACCGCGTCCTCGGCGAAGCCCTGCTGCTCGATGACAAACTGGAAGACAGTGTCCGCGAATTGCGCCTTGCGGTTGCGCTCAACCCTGACTCCGACTCGGCTCACCACTTTCTTGGCACGGCGCTGTTCCAGCAGAGGCAGCTGCAGGCCGCAGAAAGGGAATTCCGCGAGGCCCTGCGCCTCAACGCATCTCCCGACAACCACTACGCTCTTGCGGCCTGCCTTATGACCATGGACCGCTATGAGGAAGCTTTGTCGGAACTGGAGACGGCGGCGCGGCTCGATCCCGAGCGCCAACTCTATCGCGCTCGCCGCGACGAACTTCTGAAACTAATGCAGATGAAGGACACAAACTCCCGGTAGTAATTCCGCAGGGACAGTACCTCGAAGTGTACTCCCGGCATGTTCGTCCCGGCCCGAGACTGCTTACACTGGAATGCAAGGGCTGCGCCAGAGCAACAGGCTCATGCGAAAAGATGAAGCTACGCGCTCCCACGCGTTTTTCAGGTGATTGATCATGGACCTGACGAGATCGACACCGGCCGCCGCCAAGCCGGCACGGACCACCCCGCCGCCGGAAAGCAGCGTCCGGAGCGACCTTCGGAAGGATGTTCGGAGCGACGTTCCAGGTAACGTTCAGAGTGATGTCAGGAACGATCTGCGGAACGCCGTCCGCCGCGATGCCAAGGCGCAACAGCCTTCGGGCTTTGGCCTGCCTTGTTCGAACTGCCGTCTTTATTATCCCGCCAACCTCGACGCATGCCCGGCCTGCAACAGCCGAGTGCGGGTCTTACCTTGCGCCGTTCCTGCCATTCCCAAGGTGCAGGTTGCTGCCGAATCCACGCCCGACACCGCTGTCGTCGAGCGGGAGAGAGAGGCATTCCTGAAAGAGCTTGAATCGAAGATTGCCGCAACCCATGAGGAAGTCGCTAGCTCGATTGCCATTTGCAGTCTGGAAAATCACCGCGCTCAAGACGACGAGCCAGCCTCGATTTGCAAAGCGTGCTACACGCGTCTGCAGGAGCGCATCGATGTTTTCGAAGCCACTCTGCACATGGATCTGAAGGAAGCGGCGCAGATCATTTACGACGCTGTCTGGTCCGATCCTTCCGATCCCAGCAAGACCTACACCAACGCGGCCAGCGCGCTGCTTAGCGAATTGCGCAAACGCTCCGGAGTTTCCAGCGTGCTAGGCCCCTTCCATCCGCGGGGCAATTAAGCCCGAGAGACGAACGCCGGAACTGGCGACGATTTCGCTTTGCCCGCAAGATTCGGATAGTCCGCTCATCCTCTTCGCCATATACGCTGTTCCTATCATGACTTCCACAAACCTGACTTTCCCCCTGACGACTGCGAATGCCATACTCACAAAGGAAACCTTGAGCGAAATGCCGGCGCGCCCCAATTCGGCGAAACTCAGCGAAGCCCAATCAGGCAAAGCGCTATCAAGCGATGATCAGTGCTGGAATGCAGTCCTCGCACGCGACGCCGCGCACGATGGACAATTCGTTTTCGCAGTCTCCAGCACCGGCGTGTACTGCCGGCCGTCGTGTGCGGCACGCCGTCCGCGGCGCGAGAACGTGGCATTCTACTCCCGGCCCGAGCAGGCGGAGAAAGCCGGTTTTCGCGCCTGCCTGCGTTGCCGGCCGCGGTCGGTCAGCGGTAATCCGCAATCCGAGTGGGCCAAAGAGGTGTGCCGCTACATCGAGCAGCATCTCGATGAGCCGGTCACTCTAGAGCGCCTGGGCAAGGTGTTTCGCCAGAGCCCTTTCCACTTGCACCGGCGTTTCAAAGCCGCGCTCGGAATCACGCCGCGCGCGTACGGCGATTCCTGCCGCCTGCGCCTGCTCAAGCGCAATCTGCAGGCGGGAGACAATGTGACCCGCGCCATGTATGACGCCGGTTACGGCTCGAGCAGCCGCTTATATGAAAAGACCGCATCGCAACTCGGCATGACGCCCGACAAATATCGCCGTGGTGCGATCGCTGCCACCGTTCGCTATGCCATCGCCGATTCCCCGCTGGGACGCATGCTGGTCGCGGCCACCGACAAGGGAGTTTGCGCCATCCAGTTCGCAAGATCGGATGGTGAATTGATTGAAGGCCTAAAGCGCGAATTTCCTTTTGCCGTGCGCAAGCCCGACCAGGGCGGATTGCAAGCCTGGGTTGAAACCTTGCTTTCGACAATGACCGGCCACGAGTCGAACGCCGCGCTGCCTTTGGACATTCGCGCCACCGCGTTTCAGCGGCGCGTTTGGACCTATTTGCAGTCGATCCCGTTCGGCGCGACGCGGTCCTACAGCCAGGTGGCGAAAGCGATTGGCCAGCCCAGTGCGAGCCGAGCCGTGGCCCGAGCCTGCGCCACAAATCCAGTCGCAGTTGCCATCCCCTGCCATCGCGTAGTGCGCAAAGATGGCGACGCCAGCGGCTATCGTTGGGGCGTGGAGCGTAAGAAGGCGCTGCTGGAGATGGAACAGCGGGGGCAGGATTAGAGGGACTATCGGCTGCTACCAGGGGCAACTTTTCCGCGCGCGACGACGACCCAATTAACGAACGCCAGTGCGATAGTCGCGACCAGAATCAAGGATTGCCCAAAATCCACACGCGTTACCAGGACTGCGCATTGGATGATTCCCAGTACCGCGAAGAAATTTCCCGCAGGCAGGTGAAACATAGCGCCAGCTCCTTCCGGCTGTTTGCGGCGCAGGATGAGCAGGGCGGCACAGGCTACGCCGTAATAGAGAAGCCGGGCTACGGCTGAGAGCGTTACATTCCATTTGAAGTCGCCGATCAGCGCCAATCCCCAGATCATGGCCGCGAAGATGAGAATCGAAACGTAAGGAGTGTGAAAGCGGCGATGGACTGCGGCGAAGGCTTTGGGAAAATCTCCTTGCTCCGCGAGGGCGAAGGGAACGCGGGGCATGGCTAGAATTTTTGCGCTCAGGTATCCGTAGAAAGAAATCAGTGCACCTATGGCAACCAGTGCTGCGCCTACGGGACCGGCCGCCAGCCGCGCGACGTCGGCCAAGGGACGCTGGCTGTGGGCCGCGTCGGGCAGGGCTCCGACGACCACCCACTGAATTAGCGCGTAGATTGCGGTGCATAGAAGAAGAGCGGTGAAAAGAGCGAAGGGGGCGTCACGGCGCGGATTTTTCGCTTCGCTCATGGGCGCGAGCGCGGTCTCGAATCCGCCGTAGGCAAAGACCAGAAGCAGCAGGGCTTTCAGCCACTGGCTGGTGCTGGCAGATGTGACCGGAGCAGAGGCGATGACCCAGTGCTGATGTTGAAGCACAAACAAACCCAGGACAATCACTGCGAACAGAGGTACCAACTTGGCTGCGGTGAACAAATTGCTCACCTGCGCTCCGGCGCGGACGCCGCGAATGTTGATGAAGGTCAACAAGCCCACCAGCGCGGTGAGAATGAGGGCGCGGGGCAGAGGATCTTTGGCATGGGGAAAAAACTCGCCGACGTAAATCACAAACAGGTTGGCATTCGCCGCCGGTGCAGCCACTTGCCCGAGCCAAAGCATCCAGGCGGTCTGAATGCCCATGAGGCGCCCAAAGGCAACGCGGGCGTAAAGATAAGGACCGCCAGCTTGCTGAAAGCGCGAAGCGACCTCGGCAAAGCAGCCCATGATCACGCTCATTCCGGCGCCGGCCGCGAGCACGCCATAGGGGCTGTAGTTGCCGATGAGGGCGGCCACGGTGGAGGGCAGGCCAAACACTCCGCTGCCAATGATGGAGTTCACCACCAGCGCAACCAGGCTCCAGCGGCCGATGGCGCGGATGAGGTCAGGGCGAGGCGGGTTTGCCGAAGCCGATTCCATCCGCGCGTTTGTATCACATGCGTGGGCTTCCCAACAGTGAATTTTCCGTTGAGTTTCCTGTAACGGTGGCTTCGGTAACTATGGGTGGTGACCTTGGGGCAATAGAAGAATCGATGCGCGGAATTCAACAGTTGCGCAGTGTGTCATGTTCTTTGATAACGCGAAAAGCCTTGCCAGTAGCGGGGTTCGGCGTTATCGGGCGCTGGGCATGAGTCTCCCAACCAAAGTAATGGCTTGAATTACGAAAGCGCATGATCGTGGGACATCTATCCGCTCGGCGCTCGCGATGAGATGTTGAAAGGCACGCGAACGTCGCCAGGACATCGCTTCGAAAAGTCGCTTCGACATATGGGGAACGACACTCAGATGGACGATCTTCACACCAGAATGGCGCGAGTTACCGAAGATTTACGTGCGATTCAGCGAGAGCTGAACTACGCGGCCATGCAAGCACCTAGCGATCCGGAATTGATGGAAGCCCTGAGTGCGCTGCCCGAGACCGAAGCCATCCAGATTCTGTGCAAGGCGCTCGACCAGATGCGGCACTTCCTGTGGTTCTACACCCAGGTCATGAGCAATGAGCCTGAACTGGGCGATAAGCTCCGCCAGTCGAGCGCTGCGAAAACCGTCGAAGGGAGCAAGGTAGATACCTCCTTCCTCGATCAGCTCACGCGGGCCGATGAGGCCGTGCTGCTGCGCTACCTGGTGGACGCAAAAGAACGCAAGCCGAACTAGCTACCAAAAGCCACCTGCCGCGGATCTCTGCAGATTCGCGCGGATCTAGAAACAAAATACCTTCTTCTCGATGTTCGAGTTCAGCAGTGGCCGCGGACGATCGTTCTGCGCACTTCTCCGTCTGGACTCAATACAATAATGTTGGCTTCCGCTCCCGGAGCGAGCTCCCCGAGCTGCGCAAGGCCGACAGCACGTGTGGCATTCAGAGTTGCGGCGCGCACTGCGTCGCGCAGGGTCCAGTGAGAGAAGCGAGTAATGTTGCGAACGGCGCGGTCCATGGTCAGGACGCTGCCGGCGAGGCTTCCGTTACTCGTGCACTTGCCGTCCTTCACCTCCACTTGAATCGGGCCGAGTTGGTAGGTGCCGTCCGGCATGCCTGCCGCGGCCATGGCGTCGGTGATCAGCACCGAGCGTTCAAAGCCTACCGATCGCAGGAAAATCTGAATGACCTCGGGCGCGACGTGAATTCCATCCGCGATAATGTCGGCGCTTAACAGGCGGTCGGTAAGCACTTCGCCGAGAATGCCGGGATCGCGATGATCGAGCGGCCGCATGGCGTTGAAAGTGTGGGTGGCATGGCGGACGCCGGCGTGGACCCCGGCGCGGGCAGCTTCGAGCACAGCGTCAGAGTGGCCGATGCTCACGCAAACTTTGCGGCGGGCCGCTTCCGCGATGACCTCGAGAGCGCCGGGAAGCTCCGGTGCGATCGTCATCATGCGCACGTGGCCGCGCGCCGCCTGCCACAGACGATCGAAGATTTCCAGCGTGGGCTCGACGAGGTATTCCGGGGGATGCACCCCGCGGCGTTTATGGCTGAGAAACGGACCTTCCAGATGGATGCCGAGCGGCCGAGCCTGGATCGCGTCGCTGTCACCATCGGAAGCTTGCGCGGCTTCGATGGCGTCGGCTAATCGTGCCAGAGCGGCGCAGGTCTGATCGAGCGGCGCCGCGACGGTGGTAGGAAAGTATCCAGTGACGCCATGGGTGATCAGGAACGTGTTCAGACGCGGCAACTCGCCGGGCGCGGCCCGCATGAGATCGACACCGGCTCCGCCGTGCATGTGAATGTCGACGAAACCAGGCGCCAGGATGGCCTCAGCAAGGCCGTTGTTCGCAAGATCGATCACAGTCGCATTCTTCGGAATCTCCCCCTCAGCGCGCGAGGAGACGGCGGAGATGAGGCCGTCCTCAATAAAAAGGAGCGGATCCTTTACTTCTTCTTGCGGCGTATAGAGACGATTAGCGCGGAGAACGATCATAGCTTCAGATAAAGGTCGTGCATTCGAATCAGGTTTCGTTGACCTTTGCGGCAACTCAACCCACATTGCGTCATCAGTGTAGCGCGAAAGACGGATCGGGCGAGCGGAGAGAACCGTCTGCATATGCGATGTTATAATGAGTGAGCCCATCAAGCAGCAAATCGCACGGGTGGAGGGTCTTCCTTGTTGCCACCCGCGCTACCGTCGGGGAGTGGCTCAGCCTGGTAGAGCACCTGGTTCGGGACCAGGGGGTCGGAGGTTCAAATCCTCTCTCCCCGACCAATTCCTTCAAGCGTTTGGAGCGACCTGTTCCGAGTACATCCGGGTGCAAAGGGCGCGACGGCAATTTAGCCACCACTGCAGGCAGTGGAAATTCCAGGCCAGCCTGCTCCGCTGAGCGCTTCCGCAGCTCCGTATCTCTCTTGATGGATTCCACGATGCAGTTGTCCGCGATGGTGCGTCGAGTGCCTACCCATTCGGAGCGAGTTCAGGCAATGGTTTGCCACAGAAACGCTTTTCGCACGGTTTTGAGTTCGTTGATCAAGACTTGGTGCACGAATTCATCCGTCGCACATGCCGCGACCTTGCTATTGAATAATCACCGATGTTTGCCAATATCCGGCAACGCGGGTTGACCCACGTAAAGTTTACGGATTTGTCACTTGCTCGAGACGTCTGCGACAAAGTGAAGAGTGGTTGCGTTCCTTTTGCGTGAGCTACTGAGAGAAGATGTCGGGCTGTTCTATCGGACAGAACTCGCGCCGATGCGGGGACGCGCCTTCTGCTCTAAGGTTGCGCACCTAATGGTCCAAACGCGGAGAGACAAAGAGACTAGAGTCAACCTGTGAGAGGTGACTTATCGGCTCCGATGGATCCCGCCGCTTTCCTGTGCGCTGTTTGTGGGGGTACCGTCACCAGCTGCGTTTCAATAACACGAAGACCAGCTGACGCAGGTGAAGGGCACGTGAGCAAAATTAGAGCGTGGCACATTTGGACAGGCTGGTTCGACCTCATTATTTTTATATTTCTACTCAGTTGGAGTTGCCCCATGCTGCGAGCCGATACTCAGGGACAAGTTGCATTCAAAGATGAGTTCAAGTGCGGGAAGCTCGACACCACGAAATGGATCTTAGCGACATACAAGTCGCCGGACTCCTTTCCCGGTGTAAACCGTGGCATATATGTGTCATCTGCGATTGATTTTACGCAAGGGATGCTGCGCATTTCGGTTCAGCAGCATGCGACGGCCAGTGGTGTCGAATCGCTGGGCGGCGCCATCATTTCCAGAGAGCTATTCGGCTACGGCACCTACGACTTCGAGATGCGCATGAGCAGCCTCTCGCCCACCCCTGAGGGCGACGGTGCGACTTCAACCGGGGCGGTATCATCCGGTTTTATTTACTACAACAAATCAGAAAGTGAAATCGATCTCGAGTTTCTGGGAAATGAGAATGCCTTATGGGTGAGCTCATGGTTCAACCTCGATCCTAATTTCGATCCCACTCCGCTCCAGAAGACCAGCGACAAAGTAGACGAACCTGCTCTGGCGACTCGATTCCGGCACTATTCCCTGGTCTGGTCTCCGAAAACAGTGGATGTCTACATCGACGGCACGAGAGTCGCTCACCAGACCGAACACGTGCCGCAAAATCCAGCACACATTATTCTTCAGCACCGGGGTACGAACAGTAACAAATGGGGTGGCGTGGCTGCCGTCGACGTGGAGCGCTACTTCTTTGTTCGGTCCGTGAAATTCACGCCCCGGGGGGCCAAATAGCCCGTGCTTACTTTCATCTTGTGTGTGCTCGGGTTGCGGGTCTTTCTCAGCCTGGCCAAATATGCCTGGTCCATCGTGATGCGTATCGGCCATCCCCAGTTGGCAGGCGTCAAGCAGGACTTTTCACTCGAACCAACGGTCAGCGTCCTGCTCCCCTGCTTTAACGAAGGGCCAGATGTCTACAACTCCATCCGAACCATTCTTGAATGCGACTATCCGGTGGATAAATTTCAAGTCATCGCTACCGATGACCGCTCCAGGGACGACAGTTGGGAATGGCTTCAGAAAGCGGCCGCCGATTTCCCAGGCCGTGTGATCGCCCGGCGAAATGCTAAGAACATGGGGAAATCCCGCACCCTGATTGGTGCGTCCCACGTGTCCAATTCCGAAATCATCCTCGTGATCGATTCCGACTGCATTTTCGCCAAGGACACCATCCGGCAGTTGGTGTCGTGCTTCGCCGACCCGAAGATGGGAATTGTCGGCGGCACAGTCGGTATCCGAAATCCCAACACTAATTCGCTCACGCAGGTGCAGACCTACGTCTACTTCCTCGCCTTCGATTTGTGGAAAACCTATGAGAACTGGACGAAGTCGGTTACTTGCGTGGGAGGGTACCTGCTTGCCATCCGACGCCATCTATTCGAGCAAATCGAACCGAAGATTCTTGCCCGGAACTGGTTTGGAGTCGAAGTCGTGGAGGGTGAAGATCGATTCATAACCCATCACGCACTTCTTCTAGGCTATGACACTTATGTGAACACGAAGGCACGCTGCTGGACCAATGCTCCTGATAAATATCCCCAGTTCTTTAAGCAACAGTACCGCTGGAGAAAAAGCGGGGTCCGAGATCTGTGCCTGACCTACAAATTGCTTTGGAGTCATCTCGGGACCGTGCACCCGAATGGGATCTATTGCTCCACCATTGCTCCACTGACATTGTTGACTTTCACTCTTGGGATCTTCATCGCCCCCCATTTCGATCCCTTGTTCTTTTTGCATCCGATCACACTGATAATCTCAATGTCCATCGGCGCGGTCTTGCACTTGATTGTCTCAAAACACTTTCCCGATCAAAAGATCGCCAACCCACTTACCTTTGCGTTGTTCGGATTCTGGTGGATCATCAACTCTTTCTATCTCACCGTCTTGTCTCTGCTGACCCTTGATTTTAGCGACTGGGGAAGCCGGAGCAAGAAACGGGTTAAGCGAACGGAACAATAATTATGAATCTAGAAAATATCAGACCTGCCATCAATCGTTCGGTGCTCATGCTCTACCGCGTCTTTGCGATTGTCAGCTTGTACGCAGTACTTGCGGGAGTCCTCGTTTTCGGCCTGGGAAGCGCATTTTATGCCGGCAGCAAGACCTGGGTTGCGCCGGTCATCCTTTCCCAGTCTGACAAGGATACCCTTGACCTCATCGGCAAGACTCTGACCACGCAGAACACCGTTGACGACCTTAGGCTTGACATCGAAAAGCTCAAGAACACGGTGGCGGAAGCCCGGTCGCATAAGGCAAACCTTGAAAGGATTCTCCCGGCCATCGATACGGCAATTACCCAGGAAAACCGGCACAAGCGAGAGACCGGTCCGGTGCTCGCCAACCTGGACAAGCAGAAAAACGCCGATGTGACCAGCACCCAGAGTGCGCTGGCCCAGTTCGCCGACGTTGACGCCAGCATCGACCACGAGTTGACAGCGGGACTCATTACCAAAAGCGATGCCACACAAGAGAAGTTGAACCTGGTCAAGTCGAACGGCGACCTCACCGACAGCAGGATCGCGACCACATTGCTGAAGGACACAATTTGGGCGAAGACGCTTCCCTCCACGACTTACCTGGACACTTTGCATAAGCAGGCTGAACTGGAGTCGGAAATCGCCTGTCTGGGAATCGTCATCGACACTGCCCTGAAACAGATCGCCACAGAAACAAACCAGGCGGTGAAACTCGACCAGGCTTTGAAGACGGCGAAACAAACGCCTCTCTGGGCTGCCATGCAAGGCGCCAGAACCAACGTGGCTCTGGTGCCCTACGACAATCAAGCGGTGGCCAATCCGGGCGCTCCGGTTTTTGACTGTTACCTCAGCTTTATCGTCTGCCGTCAGGTTGGCTTTATAAAGGCGACATTCGTCGGGGAACAGCACACCACCCATCCAATCTTCAAAACTGACTTGCGGGGATTCCTGGTGCAACTGGAATTGACCGATCCAGATTCCGCAAAATCAAAGACGCTTTTTGTGGGGAGCAAACCGCTCCTATTCTGACGTTTCTTAAAGGCATCCTTTTATGAAGCAAGCATCTCTGTTAATCGCCGCAGTGTTGTTATGCTGCACCGCCGTCTTCGCCACAGAAAATGAGGCGTCGGAAAACGCATATTGCAAGTACCTTACGGAGCAGGCGGATGCCCAGCGCGATCTGCTGCGCAGTCCCTCGGCGATCGCAGGGCCAACCCAGCCGAGCGCCGGCACGCCCCCGCAGCTGATCTTCGGGCTCACCGGCAGTCTGGCCAACAATCTGAAAGCGCCCCTTACAACGAGAGCGGCGCACGCTGCTTGTGATCTTTACGTGGCGACGACCGAGGCACAGCAGCGCATTTATTTCGTCGCACCGAAGATGGAGAAAGACGCGCTCATGCATCGGCTCAATTTGGTCCAACAGGGCTCAGACCAACTGGAGGCCATGATTCGAGACGAAGAAAAAATGGTTCAGGTGCATAACGTGACCGGCCCTGCCCTCTATTACCTTCAATCCGCAAGAGCACGGCTGGATATGCGGCGCACGTCGGCACTGACCGGCCTTCTTCCCTACGTCCCAACTCTGAGTGATCTGCCGCTTCGCGAACTGGTGAGCAACAAGCTGCACGCCGAGGAAGCGAACCAGAAAGCCGTCACCAAACTGGCTGGCGAAAGCGGCTGGGACCTCACATTGTCCGGCGGTGGAAGGCGTCAACTGGCGGAGTTCAATTCCCCGACCACTGTCTCGGAGTTCGGCGGATTCGGTGAGGTTAGCCTGACCTACAATTTCGGGCGGCATTCCGCCAACGCACACCTTGATCGGTCCGCAACGGGATACCTGGATTTTAAGAATACTCAGTTCGATGATGTGGCGCGGCAATCGGCGGTTCTGAAAGGGCAGATAGTGGACACCCTCTCGTTCCTGCGCCCGCAGCTTACGGCTTTGCTCGAACACGACTCGGAAATTGAGAAGTCGCTGCACAATATCGAAGGGCTCGACACCAGCAGCGCTCTGGCATTCAAGAACCAGTTGCTCGCCGACCAAATAGTTCTGCGGGTCGACCTCGGCGATATTCAGTTCCGGCTGGACTGGCTGGAATCTTATCTTCACGACAACTTCTAAAACGCTACCAATGCTCCTCTCACGGCTGCCACTGCATGGAGGCGTACACACTCTGTCCAACCCTGCGTTTTTGAAAGGTCGTTTGTCATCATGAGGATCGCAATATTGTTCTTGGGCCTTGCCTTTCTGACAGTGGTCGCGGGGGCTCAAGCTGAGCCGGTGGCAACCACGACTCTGAACCAGGCATTTGCGCCTTACGTCGTGGGCTCGATCCAGACGGCACCCGGCTCTAATATTGAGAATTACAATGCTGGTGTTGGACTTGAATCTAACTTGAACCACATTCTTTTTGACGTGAATGGCGGCTACCAAACCGCGAATGTCACGGCAGGCGCAGGGCGCACCGGGACCTTGCAGGCCTCAGGCTATTACAAGCTCTTCCGTCGTCTGCTTGTCGGCGCTGGAGCAAACTGGGTTATCAACACGAACGGGTTTTCAACCTCCCACTACATTAATTCCGCTCGCGAGTCTGTAAACCCGTTCATCGGCGCCGGTCTTCAGTTTCGGAATGTCCGATCTGTCGTTTCTTATCAGTTGACGGGCGACGACGGCATTCAGGAGCAGATCAAGTTCAATTGGAATTCGGAACTTGCACTTACCCGGCATGTCCGTTTCACCCTTCCTGTGGTTGTCAACTCCTACCAGAGCGGACCGTTGAGGTCTTTGGGCGGCACGCGCGTCTCAGTGATACAAGCTGGCGCTGGTGTGAAGCTGCTGTTTTAGCCGGTTAGCGAGAGGAGGAATGCAGGTTCCAGCCCTCGTCCTTGTAAGTTCGTCACTTTCTCTTTTTCTTCGCATCGCGAGAGGCGCTGAATGCATCCAAGAAACTTGACGTCCTTACCCGCCGCTCGCATTTCATGCTGAACTGATTGAACTGGATCAATCGAGATGACCATCGCGAGAGTGTTGCAGAATGCATTCGCCGTGATCGCCCTGACAACTTGCCTGGCCGCCGCGCAGACGTCCGTGCCTTCGGTAGCCTTCCGCCAGCCTCTCGATGACGCCTGGTGGACCGGCCCTTTGCTGGCGCCGAACGCCTCAACGCTGCCGCAGGGTCACGTGCTGGTCGAGCCCTATCTCTACGACGTGGTCACCGAGGGTTTCTACAACTCCACCGGCACTCGCGTCAGCGCGCCGCACGAGAACGGATACGGCTCGCTTACCTACATCAACTACGGCCTGCGTAACAGACTCACGGTGGGGGCGATTCCCACATTCGGCTATAACGAACCGGGTAACGGACCCGGCAGCGCAGGCGTCGGCATTGGCGATCTTATGGTGCAGGCCCAATATCGGCTCCATTTGTTTCATGAGGGAGGCTGGCTCCCCACAACTTCGGTCAACGTGCAGGAAACGCTTCCCACTGGAAAGTACGATCAACTCGATCGGCCCAGCGACGGCTTCGGCGCCGGCGCGTACACGACTACGCTCGGTATCTACACGCAAACTTTTTTCTGGATGCCCACCGGCCGAATCCTGCGCACGCGCTTTAACGTAACGCAAGCGTTCTCCAACTCAGTGAATGTTCAGGATGCCAGTGTCTACGGCACGTCCCAGGGATTTCGCGGCCATGCCAGCCCCGGTGCCGCTCTGTCTGTTGACTTGGCCGCCGAGTACAACGCTGCGCGCCACTGGGTGCTGGTCATGGAAGGCGTTTACCGGCACCAGTACAACACGCACGTGGCCGGATATGACATCGCGAGTCCAACTCAATCGATCCTGCTCAATTCGCGATCCAGCCAAGTCTTCGGTCTGGCCCCTGCCATCGAATACAACTTCAACAGCCGCGTGGGAGTAATCCTTGGTATGCGCGTGTTCCCTGCGGGCAAGAACACGACCGACTCGATTACGCCAGTGATTGCCGTCAATATTGTTCACTGATCGATATGCCAGGAATACATTCCTGGTTGGTACTCGTAGCGTCGTCCTCGCACTTTCCGCCACCATTTAGAACATAGGCGTGGCAGGATATTGGCTATGGGAAAAGAGAGTCCAGTGCTGGTTCTGGCGTCGGGAGACGATCCGCAGTTCGCCATGCTGAACGAGCTACCGCACACAGTATGTGGGGAGGTTAGCGCGTGTGCCCAGGCAGCGAAGGACGCGACGGTGATTCTGCATTGGTCCGGCTCGCGGGAATTGCTGCGCGCCTTGTTTGGGAAATGCGGGAAGTTGCGCTGGATACATTCCAAGGCCGCGGGCTTGGACAACCTTTTGTTTCCGGAGCTGGCGGAGAGCCAGATCCTACTGACCAACGGACGCGGCGTGTTCAGCGCGTCGCTCGGGGAGTTTGTGCTGGCAGCGATTTTGTATTTCGCGAAAGGTTTACGGCGGATGGTTCGCAACCAGACCGCAGGTGTCTGGGAACCATTCGACGTGCAAGAGATAGGCGGCCAGACGGTTGGGATCCTGGGTTATGGCGACATTGGCCGTGCCGTGGCGAGCCGCGTGCACGCCATGAGCATGCGTGTGCTCGCGACGAAGCGGCATGTTCCCGGATCGAGCGATCCGCTAGTGGAGCAATTCTACAAGCCGGAAGCACGGCGGGAGATGATCGCGCTCTGCGACTACATTGTGGCGACCGCCCCATTGACCGAGGAGACGCGGCATATGATCAGCGACGCGGAGTTCGCGGTGATGAAGCCGACGGCGGTGGTGATCAACGTAGGCCGCGGGCCGGTCATTGACGAGGCGGCGCTGCTGCGTGCGCTAACGACCGAGCGGATCAAAGGAGCCGGGTTAGATGTGCTTGAGCACGAACCGCTGCCGGCTGGGCATCTGCTGTACAAGCTGGAGAATGTTTTGTTGTCGCCGCATTGCGCGGATCACACGGCCGACTGGCAGGATCAGGCGATGCGTTTCTTTCTTGAGCAGTATGGCAGGTTTGAGAAGGGCGAGCCGCTGAGGAACATTGTAAATAAGCGGCTGGGATATTGAGAGAAGGGTACCCAGTGCAGGCAAGAAAATTGGCCGCCCGTAAAGCTGCCGCTGCACGCGTTTGACGGTCCCGCGGGACGATCACCTCTCGCTCGACGGCACAGTGTCCGCAGCACTCGATGGCATTCCCGCAGTTGCACCTTGACGCGATTCTCAAGCTGCTGGAAGTTGCTAACTTGCAGGACTGGTCCTGGGTCTGGAATCTGGCAAGGTTACTTACCGTGCAAGACTGCGTAGACCTTCTTGAGCAGCGAGACTCTGGTGAACGGCTTCGCCAGGAACGTGCGCTCCGAGATCAACCCGCGCCGTAGAGCAGCCAGATCGCCAGTGTACCCCGACATGAAGAGCGAATGAAGGTCCGGGCGGATTGCCTTCGCCTGTTCGAAAAGCTCAAACCCGCTTTTCCCGAACATGATGAGATCCGTGAGCAGCAGATCGATTCCTGGTCCGGACACTGTCATGACCTCCAGCGCCTTCCCAGCATTGCTAGCTTCGATGACTTGGTAACCGGCACTGACCAGCAAGCTTGCGGTCACCTTGCGCACAGCATCATCGTCGTCCACCACCAAAATCGTTTCGGAGCCGGCTGGACTTTCGTCGACTTCGCGGGACGGCACCGATCGTTCCGCTCGCGCAGCTATTCTCGGAAAATATATCTTGAACGTCGCGCCTTTGCCGGGTTGGCTTTCAACAGCGATGGTTCCTTGGCTCTGCGTTACAATTCCGTGCACCGTGGAGAGTCCGAGGCCCGTCCCTTGCCCAATACCCTTCGTAGTGAAAAAAGGCTCGAAGATTTTCGATTTGATGCTTTCGTCCATGCCGCAACCGTTGTCGCTTACCGTTAAAACGACGTATGGTCCGGCATGAGAACCAGCGTGCCCGGAAACGTTACGCTCGTCCAGTTCCGCCTGCCCCGTCTCGATGATGATCTCGCCTCCGTCCGGCAGTGCATCTCTCGCATTCACCACAAGATTCATCAGGATTTGTTCAATTTGGCCGGGGTCAGCCTTGATGCTGCCAATCGAGGCACTCGGCCGGAAGGAGATTGAAATACTCTCGCCCACCATGCGCAGCAACATGGTGGTCACGTTATTCACCACTTCGTTCAGATTCAGGACTCTGGGAAAGACAACCTGCTGCCGGCTGAAAGCCAGGAGTTGCCGGGTGAGCAAGGTGGCCCGTTCGGACGCTTTCTTGATTTGCTCCAGGTAGGTTTTCACCGGACTCTCTGGTGCAATCAGATCGGACGAGAGATCGCTGTAGCCGATAATCACGCTCAGCATGTTATTGAAGTCATGGGCCACACCCCCGGCCAAACGCCCCACTGCCTCCATCTTCTGTGCCTGGCGAAACTGTGCTTCCAGGCCCAGCTTTTCGGTGATGTCGCGTATGAAAGCCAGGAGGCAGGGTTGCCCCTCGACCTCGATCTTCACCCACGACATTTTTGCCTCCCGAATCTCTGCAGTCGAGGTCTTGTATTGCATACGGGCGTCCGTCACGGTTCCACCCTGCTGCAATTGCCGGAGCAGAACCGAGCGCTGCGGGGGTTGAGCCCAGAACGCAAGATCCGAGGACGTGCGGCCTATAACATCCTCGCGTTCGCGGCGTACCATCTTGAGAAATGATTCGTTCACGTCCACATATCGCCCTTCCGCTTCCGTCGAGATTACGATCGCCAGCGGGCTGCTGTGAAAGGTCTTTCCGAAGCGCTCTTCCGACTTGCGTAATTGTTCCTCCGCGCACTTACGCTCACTGATGTCGCGGGCAATCTTCGAAGCGCCAACGATCACTCCGCTTCTGTCTCGAATCGGCGAAATCGACTCGGAAACGGCAATTCTCCTGCCATCTTTTTGCAGCCGGACGGTTTCGAAATGGTTCGTGCGCTCCCCGCGCCTGATTCGCTCCAGAATGTCAGATTCCTCGTTCGATCGTTCCGGCGGCAGGAGCATCTGTATGGGTTTTCCCACAGCCTCGGATGCCGTGTAACCGAACAGGTTCTCGGCGCCCGGGTTCCAGTCGATGATGGTTCCGTCCAGACTCTTGCCAATGATGGCATCATCGGATGACTCGACCACGGCTGCCAGACGTTCGCGCATTTCTTCCGTACGCTTGCGCTCGCTGATGTCACGTGCAATTCTTGAAGCACCATTGATCTTGCCCGTTCTGTCTCGAATCGGCGAAATCGTCACCGAAACGTCGATTCTCGTGCCATCCTTTCGGACCCGTTCGGTTTCGAAATGGTTAATGCGCTCCCCCCGGGCAATTCGCCCCAGAAGCTCAGATTCCTCGTTGGGTCGCTCCGGCGGCAGCAGCATCTGTATCGCTCTGCCCACAGCCTCGGATGCTGCGAAACCGTACAACCTCTCGGCGCCGGGATTCCACGCAAAGATCGTGCCGTCCAGACTCTGGCCAATAATCGCGTCATCCGATGACTCAACCACGGCCGCCAGGCGCTCACACTCCTCCCCCCGCTTGCGCTCGGAGATATCGTGAGTGGTCATCGAGGCTCCGATGACCTCGCCTTTCGAGTTTTTTACCGGCGAGACGATCAGTAAGACGTGGACCAGACTTCCCTGCTTGCGCCTGCGAATCGTTTCATGGCGAGTCGGCGGCTCTCCCGCGGCAGCATCCCGCAGAATTTTCATGCCTTCTTCGCGCAAATGTTCGGGGATGACGGTAGTAATGGGTTGGCCGATCATCTCTTCGGCCGTGTAACCGTAGAACCGCTGCGCGGCTTTGCTCCAGGACACGACGATCCCAGCGAGATCGGTGCCGAAAACCGCGTCGTCGGGGCGAGACTCGACGACAGTGAGGCTGTGTTTCTCAGCTCCGGAGCGGGTCTTGTTGGCACGGATCATGGCATCCCCTTTCAGATACCGAACTGGTGCATTCTAGCGACTGTCCGTTATGCGGCGTAAGACAGGGCTATAGCCCTGAGCTTTTTCGTTCTTGGGGAACTTCGAGGGCTCGCCTGGGGAAGATCGCACTTCCTGCCCCCGAGTGGTGGGAACTGCTGTCCGACAAGGCGATGCTGAAACTCCTGTACCAGTGCCCCAACACACTGGTTCTACGCCCATAGTACTATACTGATGCGACGACTTTCTAGTTAGAAACCGACCTAATTCCCGTTTTGGGAATGATCCCGGCGATGTTCCTCCTGAGTTGCCTCGCATGTAACTTAGCGACAAGCTAACCATAGGTGGTCAATTTTGACCATTATCCGACATTTAAGCGCGAGTATCATTCACGAGTACCATTTTGGTACAGCTCAATAAAGTTCGTGATATATGAGTCCAACCAAACAAGGCGCTTCTCATAGAGTTCTGCTGGTGGATGACGATGACGCCGTTCGCACTATGATGAATATGACCCTCGAAAGAAAGGGATTTGAGGTAATCTGTGCCGCAGGCGTTCCCGAAGCCCTGAAATTAATCACTACGGAAAGCTTTGACGTGCTTATAACAGACCTGCACATGCCAGACCCCAGTGACGGGTTTGCAGTGATAACCGCGATGCGCCATTCTCAACCGGATGCGCTTACCCTGCTGGTCAGCGGCTACCCCGACGTGAAGAGCGCTATGGACGCTATCCTTCTGGAAGCAGACCAAATCATGGTGAAACCATTTGAGGTCAATAAGCTCGCCGACCTCATCCGTGACAAGACGCTGGCCCATAGGCCTGCTCCGCAGAAAAGGGAAAAAGTTGCCGCGATATTGCAGCGCTGTGCCAACAGTATCGTCGAAGACTGGTTAGTGCGAGTTAAGAAGAACAAAGAGCTCAGCAACATGCCGCTTACGGACGAGGAACGTACTGGATATCTTCCTAAGCTGATTGAAGATCTGGCTCCGGCTGAAAAAGCCCAACATTCCGGGGGAAGAAGGCGATTCCATCTCTTCCGCTGCCGCCGTGGCTCATGGCAGGATGCGACGACTCCAGGGCTACACTCCCGGGATGCTGGTGCACGACTCACGAATCCTCCAGGTAACCCTGTTTGCGACGTTGCAGAATAATCTGGGTGCGCTGGATTTCAGCTTGCTGCTGCCCGACGTGATGACAATTGCGGACGAGGTGGATTCGCAGTTGACACAAGCGATGGAGGGCTACATGAGCGCCGCGCTGAAGCCAGCGGCGGCATAGCTACGCTTCCGTTCCGCGATTTCGCCGACGCTCGCCGTGACGTGTTTCTCTGGTGCCGATGCTCAATTCGAGCCTCGGTCGTTGTGGAGCGTGATCGGTACGGGTGGCGCTGGCCACGCGTTACGAGGTCCGGGGGAGGGCCCATATAGACCTAGCATTTGATGCTCCAATCGCTCCGCCCGCGATGCCTGTTTTTGTTCAATGTTCACCCTTAAAAGGACTGCGATCTCAGGACGAGTTGTACATAAGTTTGAATACTGTCTGTCTACTAAACAACTCCTTGAATGACACGCAGAGTTTCTGTACCTGACTCTCCTCGTGCAGAGCTCCGGACAACCACAGGTACAGATCGCGTCTTGCCAGTTTCACCGAATATTCATGAGGTGCCAATGTGTCTCCGGCGGCTTAAGGCTCAGTGACATACCATAACGACTCTGGTACGCTGAGAAACGAGACAGAACACGATATCGATCGAGTCAGGGTTACGTATATGCCCGACCATCCGATTCCCAAACTCCTAGCGATTGACGATGAGGCCCAGAGCCTAGAGTTAATCAAAGACGCACTGTCGAACGCTGGAGTGGAAATTCTTACCGCACAGGATCCTAAGATCGGCCTGGAGATGTTCAAACGGGTCCGTCCGCGAATAGTCCTTCTTGATCTGATGATGCCGGGGATTCGCGGATTGGAGCTGCTGGAGTGGATTTTGGCCGAAGATCCAGGGGCTGAAGTCATACTCATGACGGGGCACTATTCTTCGGAATCAGCGGTTGAGGCGATCCAGAAGGGGGCATGCGATTACCTCGACAAGCCACTTAGTGTGGAAAAACTCCGGCGCCGGATCGCGGAGTTGCTATCCGAGGCTCAGGACCGGCTCAGAACCCAAGAGCTGGAGCACGAACTGCTGGATGCTTGTCAATTTGCCGGGATTGTCGGGCGTAGCCCACTTATGTTGGAGGTGTTTGCGAAACTTCGGAGGATCGCGCCACACTTCCGAACTGTGCTTGTAACTGGACCTACTGGGACCGGGAAAGAACTGGTAGCTCGCGCCCTGCATCGCCTGAGCCCGGTGGGTTCAGGTCCGTTCGCAGTCTGCAACTGTTCGGCGATTGTCGAAACGTTAGTGGAAAGTGAGTTGTTCGGCCACGTGCGCGGTGCGTTCACTGGGGCCTCACAGGATAAAATTGGCGTCTTTGAGTACGGGAACCGTGGAACTGTTTTCCTGGATGAGATTGGCGAGTTCTCGCTAACCTCACAGAGCAAATTGCTACGTGTTTTGCAAAGCCAGGAAATACAGCGGATCGGCTCTCCGGTTCCGCGGGCGATTGATATCCGGGTCATTGCCGCCACTAACCGCGACCTCCGATCGATGGTTAGAGAGGGAAAGTTCAGGGAAGACCTATATTACCGGCTTGCGATGGTAGAGATTCCCCTGCCTCGCCTGACGGACCGGCGAGAGGACTTGCCCCTCCTGGAACGGCATTTCCTGGAACGATTTGCGGCTGAATATAAGAAACCGGTGGCGGGCATAACGCGTCGAGCGCAAACCAGGATGGCGATCTATTCATGGCCGGGCAACATCCGGGAGCTTGAAAATGTCATTGGCAATGCCTGCATGATGGTCGACGGAACGGTGATTGACATCCGAGATCTGCCGGAACCTGTGCGGGGTCAGTCAGGGAATGTGGCTGGACAGGATGAAATTATGATGTCCCTGCAGGAGCTGCAAAAGCGCCACGTCCTGCGTGTTTTGGAACATGTTGGCGGCAACAAGTCTCAGGCTGCCGAGATGTTGGGTATATCGCGGGCCACAATTTACCAGTTGTTGGCGGACGCGAAGGCCGAAGCGGAAATTGCAATTCCAGGGCGAAATGAAAAGTGAGTGAACCTCGGCCTATCTCTTTAGTTTATGCTGATTCGAAGCCGCGGTCTCACTGCTGCGTGTTAGTTCGCCATCGGCAACAGGGCCTGGCAAGCGGCGTAGCTGGCGACCAGCGTGACGGTACCTGCCGCCTGCGTGCGGACCACGCCGTCATCAAATGCGCAATACGCCTTGGTGCCCGTCTGTGCGCTGATGGGAGTTCCGGTCGTGTAGAACTGGTTTGGAATCGTGCTGCCACCGCCAGTGCTCGCCGTAGCCGCAAACTTATAACCGCTCTTGCCTCCGCCCGCGCCGTTGCTGGCCAGGTTGTTATCGATCAAACAGCCCGTGGCGGTTCCCGGAGTGCAAGGCGAAGCCCCACCAAGAGCGGCCAGGGACGTGTAGCCAACGGTTGGATAAGCGGCAAAGTAGCCGATTTCGCCGGTGACAGTGGTACGCTCAGAAGCGGCCGCGGACGAATCGTTGGCTGCCATGCGGGCGCGCATCAAGTTCGGAATTGCGATCGCTGCGATGATCAGGATGATTGCCACCACGATTAGAAGCTCAATTAGTGAGAAACCCTTCTGGTGTTTCCGCATCTGTAATGTTCCTCATTTCGAACTCTCAACTGTCAGACTTAATGTTCGCACCTGGCAGGCAAAAGTCAGAGTTACGTTAGTTCTCCCTAAAGGTTGCGTTCGAAGGGCTCGTGAGCCTGTCTGTAGATAGCTGATGCAACATCGCTCGGTGATTTATTGGCCGGTTTTGAGTGAAAACGCCCGCTTACGTCAACTATCGCCAGAAATCACTAGCAGCGGACCAGTCTGTACGTTCAGTTTGCGTGAAAGCAATGCGCTTCGCCGGGAAACATGCTCACCTAAGTCGCACTTGTTTCCAGCAGCGAATCGGTCTGTGACTGTGCAAGATCAGCTAAACTCAGCTGAAGATTACCGGGAGTGGTGGAGTAAGCCAGTCCCGTATCCGGATCCAGTATCCCGTCGCGGATAAGTCTCTCGATTTCGCCGTCAAAATGCTGCATGCCGTCCTGGTCGCCGTCGCGCATCGCGTCCAGTAAGGTCTTGCCCTCTCCTTCGCCTTTTTCGACATATTCTCGGGTGCGCAAAGTGGACGTCAATATTTCAATGGCAGCGACCCGTCCAGTCCCATCCTTACGAGGAATAAGTCTCTGCGAAATGATGTAGCGAAAACTCTTGGCGAGGCGGTTTCGCACGGTCTGCTGTTCGGCCATGGGGAAAACTCCGACGAGTCTCTCAACCGTCTTTGCCGCGTCGATGGTGTGCAGCGTGGAGAGGACCAGATGGCCGGTTTCTGCCGCCTCCATTGCTATTTCGATGGTTTCCCGGTCTCGCATCTCTCCCACAAGTATCACCTTGGGAGCCTGCCGCAGTGCCGCCCGCAAAGCAAGGGCGAAGCTGGGCGTATCGCTATGCAATTCGCGCTGATGGACAATGCAGTTCTTGTGGGGATGCAGGAACTCGATGGGATCCTCGATGGTGAGCACATGGTAGGACTGCTCTTTGTTAATTTTGTCGATGATAGCCGCCAAAGTAGACGACTTGCCGGAGCCGGTCGGGCCGGTTACCAACACAATTCCATTGCGCAGGCCCACAATCTTCCCCAACTCAGCGGGTAAGTTCAGCGATTCGAAGTCTGGGACTTTGCCCGGGATTACCCGCATCACGACGGCACACGTGCCGCGCTGCATAAAAATGTTGACTCGAAACCGATTTGCGCCCGGCAAACTATAGGACACATCGCTCGACCCGAGTTTCCTCAAGTTGCCGATCGCATCTTCGTTGTTGCCCATGAGGTCAGACGCAATACGCCGAGTATCCTCAGGCGTGAGGGCGCGTGTCGCTCCAGCGGGGATCAGTTTTCCATTAATCTCCACGAGCGGGGGCTTGCCGGGCGAAAAGAAAAGATCACTAATCTTCGGTGATACTCTCAGCATCGCAGTCAGCAGATCAGGAGTCGAGATGGGTGCAGCGGCGGGGGCTGCGGCGGCAGCTGTCCGCGGAGCAGAGGCAACTATGGTTGGCGCAAGATTGATAGAGGAAGACATATTTCAATCCTACTTCCCATTGTTAGACAGCGCCGTTCATTTAAAGGCTCTTAGGGTCAGCAACCGATGCCCACGCTCTCGATTGCCGTTGGGGGCGCGTCGGGCGCAGTTCTCGGAGAATTGACAGCTCGAAATTGGGAGCAGAAAAAGGAGCAGCGAAGTATGCCTTCGCTGCTCCCGGCTTGTACCTTCCCCAGGTACTTTGTCAGACTGCTACGAGCTAGTTCGCCATCGGCAACAGGGCCTGGCAAGCCGCGTAGCTGGCGACCAGCGTAACGGTACCAGCGGCCGCGGTGCGGACCACGCCGTCATCAAACGCGCAGTACGCCTTGGTGCCCGTCTGTGCGCTGAGGGGAGTTCCAGTCGTGTAGAACTGGTTCGGAACAGGGCTACCGGCACCGGTGCTCGGAGTCGCGGCAAAGCTGTAACCGCTCTTACCGCCGCCCGCGCCGTTGGTGGCCAGGTTGTTATCGATCAAGCAGCCTGTGGCAGGCGCCGGAGTGCAAGGCGACGCTCCACCCAGACCAGCCAGGCTGGTGTAGCCAACGGTCGGATAAGCGGCAAAGTAGCCGATTTCGCCGGTGACAGTAGTACGCTCGGAAGCGGCCGCGGACGAATCGTTGGCTGCCATACGAGCGCGCATCAAGTTAGGAATCGCGATCGCTGCGATGATCAGGATGATTGCCACCACGATCAGCAGTTCAATCAGTGAGAAACCCTTCTGTTGTTTCCGCATCTCTATTTTCCCTCGTTTCGGACTTTGAATTGTCTAACGTGATGTTCGCACCTGCCGGGCAAAGCCCATAGTTACGTTGGTTCCCACTAAAGGTCGCTCCCCAACGCTCGTGGGCCCGCTTATCGATGGTTTACGCAACATCGCTATGCCACTTATTCATCGGATTATGAGTGTAATCGCATTAGCATACGTGGGGCATTGGGCCTGATACCGTTTGTCGCCCCGTACTAAGTATCTAATGGCGCTCCGTCGCTGGAACACATTTGTGCTACATAGAGATAGATTAATGTCTCGTTAAGGGAAATTCCCGTAGAAGGACACTTCGGCGTTGAAGCGCCTTTGGGACCCATTTTGTCAGGAAGGTGGGGAGTCAGGCGCCGGGTTGACAGAGATTCCGACTCTTTTCATCGATCGCCATTGCAGGTCTCCGCGGAGGTATTGCCAGATTCCCTGGAGCCGCCAGACCATCGTAAGTTGGCGGTAGGGAAAATGTTCGAAGAAGCAGTAGATAATCAAGCGCGCGGCCTCGCGCCAGTCGCTATAACGGCGGAAAGTCATTTCTTCGAGCAGTACCGAACCGATGGAAATCAGCGTAGCGAAGGCATAGCCGAACAACAGGAATTGCAGGAAGAATGACTTGCTCAGAACTCCCAAGACCAGGGCAAGAACGATCGTCGTGTATCCGACGACCTCGATGACGGGCGCGAAGAATTCAAAAATCCACATGTAAGGCAGGACGAGCCAGCCGACGCGTCCGTAGCGGGCGCGGAACAGCATATCGCGATTGGGCCAAAGTGTATCGATGAGACCTTTGTGCCAGCGAGCTCGCTGGCGGGCTAGCGACCGCAAGTCGGTGGGCACTTCAGTCCAACAAGTGGGGTCGGGAATAAAGTCGATGTGGTACGAGCGGTGATCCTCACGCAGTCGGCGGTGCATGCGAATGATGAGATCAAGATCTTCCCCGACGGCGTGAGTGCGAAACCCTCCGACCTGGAGGACGAGGTCGCGCTGAAAAACTCCGAAAGCACCGGAAATGATGGGGAGCATGTTGAAGCCAGCCCAGGCTTCGCGCCCGACCAGAAAGGCGCGCAGGTATTCGATGACCTGCATGACCTCGATCGGACTCTTGGGAAGGTGCACTTCCTCGATCTGATTGTTCACCACGCGCGAGCCGTTCAAGACGCGAACGATGCCGCCTACGGCCATCACTCGGCCGGGATCGGCGAAAACTCCCGCCATGATGCGAATGAGAGATTCCTTTTCGAGAATTGAGTCGGCGTCGACCACGCAAATATAAGGACTCGTGGCGGCATTGATTCCTGCGTTAATGGCATCTGCTTTGCAGCCGGCGGCTTCTTTGTCGAGGACGAACAGGCGCCTGTCGAGCGCACTGCGATAGAAAGCGTGAAGCGGCGCCGTTGCAATGTCGGCAATGTAGAGGACGCGGGCAGTTTGAAGCTGATAGGCTTGCCGGAGTTTTTCGATGGTGGCATCGTCGGATCCATCGTTGACGACGATGACTTCGAGGCAGGGATATTCGAGTCCAAGCAGAGCACCGACACTCCCGACGATCGAGCGCTCTTCGTTGTGCGCTGGAACGATGAGAGTGATGGGCGGTGTGAAAGGGGACGCTTTCACCAGTTCCAGGCGCTGACTGCCAAGACGATGACGATGGCGGACGTTCTTTACGATTGCGACGATCAGCAGTCCAAAGTAGATGACGTTGGATAGCAGGTAGTAGATGAACAGTGTATCGTTCGAGATGGCGAGAAAATGCACGGTCAGTGCGCCCCGGCCGTCGCTGCGGCGGCCTTGCCGGTGAGTTCCACTCGTTTTCTTGCTTCCGCTACAACTTCCATCAAGTGGGTTGCGGCAGAATGATGGCCCGAACCCGCAAAGCCGCCAACGATTTTCTCGATCGCGCCGGACCGTTCGAGTTCGGAGATAAATGCCTGCAGGGCGTAATCGTCTTTAGTAGCGATTACATTTTCGAGGATCTGATCGAGTTGCGGCTCCATCCGCGCGAGTGCCCATGCGGCGCGCTGCCGTACGTGACGGTTGGCATCGCACAGGGAGCGCACCAGGATGCTGATGTTGCCGGTGTTTTCGACTTGTCCCAGCGCCACCACGGCGCGCAGACGAACAAACCATTCTGCATCGGTGGCTAAACTGTCGAGCGCCGGCAGAGTATAGGGAGTATTGGTATTGCCGAAAGCGCGGGCTGCGGAAGCGCGCACTTCTGGTAGGGCATCTGAGGCCAGGACGAGTAACTCCTCACCTAGCTGCGGCGATGCCAGCTCGCCGAGCACGCGTGCCAGCAACTCGCGAACCGGTCCACGGGTGCGCTCCAGGTAGTTCACCAGTACATCGGGGTTGGAGCGACAGCAGTTTACTAAGGAGTTTTTCAAAGAACGTTCGGGCGCATCGAAATGACCGGTGACGATGCGATCGAGAATGGGAATGGCGGCCTCCAAGCGAGCGGTGCGGCCGAGGCCACGAACCGCGGCGATCCGAGTTTCGCGCAGATGCGAGTCCAATCCCGCGGCCAGAGCAGGAATCGCTTCCATGGCGCGAGTTCGCCCCAGGGCCAGCAGGGCGGTTCGCTGCTTTAATCCGCGCGCGGTCCGGGCTTCATAGATACGCATATCGAGCAGCCCGCTGACGCGAAGACACTCCAGCAGCGGGGGTAGTTTGTCAGCCGAAGACATTTCGATGCTATCGAGCAGAATCGATTCAACGATGTCACAGTCGAGAGGATTGAAGCGCCAGTCTGCGGAGGGGATTTTGCCCGAGAGAATATCGTCCCATTGGGCGCGCAGGGCAACCGTGCGCTGATTTCTTTTCTGAAAATATCGAGCGCGGTACCAGCGCCGCAGCACAATGAATCCGACGAGAAGCAGGATTCCAAGCAGCGAAGCGAGAATCGCCTCCAGCACCAACCCAGCGGGCCCGAGCTTTTCGATTCCCTTAGAAACGGATCCCATAACTCAATCCAAAGCTGGTATCGATCAGGCCGCCGGAGCGATCCTGGCGAGCTGCATACCCAGTGATGTCCTGGCGGGCGGCGAATTGATAGCGCAGACCACCGCCGAAAGTGTGGGCAGAGAAGCGCCCGATCTGATCGATCTGGGCAAAGTTTTCGCTGCCCATGCCGAAGAAAACGTTGCCGGTGACGCGACGTTGCAGCGGGAAGCCAAGTTTGGTCCAGCCGGAAGGCGTCCAGTCGACGGGAGTACCGAGGAATCCGGTGCGAGCGCCAGTCAAGTTCAGCGACCACGTCCACTCGTGAGGAAAGTAGACGACCTGGCTTGTGTTCAGGGTCAGGACGTGCGCACCCTGATACCAGAACCAATGTTGCTGGTAGGAACTTTCCAATCCCTGGACCCAACGATTTTCGATTCGGAAACCGTGGCCATATTCGAAGAAAGCTTCATTCGTGGGCACCACACTCTGGCTGTCGGCAATGGCGCTACCAACGGTGAACGAGTCTCGCGCCGTGAAGCGGAAGGCGGTGCTGGCCAGAAACTTGACAGCATCTTGCCCAAACCTTTGATAGGTACTGATGCCGAAGACGGTTGACCATCGCGAGTTCCACCGGGAACTGAGGCTGATGCCCTGGGTCTGGGCGGCGTCAGCATAACTGAAGAGGTCGACGTCTTCGCCGAACCGCAGTTCGTGTTTCGTATTTTCGCTCAAGCCGTCGAGACCCGTTCTCGCGTCCGCATTGTGCGCGTCAAACAGAAGAGTCTGTTGGTATTCCGAGCGCGCTTCTGGCGTACGGCCCAACAATGCCAGCACACGAGCGCGACGCGACAGAATCTCAGGATCTGAGGGAGAGATAGTTCTTGCCTGGTCCAGAGTCTGCAGCGCTTCGGTGTATTTTTTCTGCCAGAGGAGAACGTCAGAGAGACCGGTCAAAATGTCGGTGTCGTTTGGGACTTTCTCGAGGACAAGTTTGTATTCAGCTTCGCCTTCGGACCAACGGCCTTTCCACGCCAGCAATCGTCCGCGCCAACCGTGAGCTTCCAAATCTTCAGGAGCGTCGGCCAAGCGTTGGTCGACGATGGCCAGCGCAGCATCGATGCGCTGGCTCTCGACATCCTTTCGAACTTGTTCCTGCCAGTCGCCGGTCGTTTGCGCGGCGAGAAGATTCACGAAACCGACTAGCAGCAAGGCTGCGACGGCGGTTCTGAGAGACCGTGTGGTCGGTTGACTAATAAATCTGTTTTCAGACACTCTCACGATAAAACTCCAGCGAACTGTGGTCCGCTCGATCCGAAGCCAGGATTGCGTTTACGGCTACGGGTTCAATCAGAAAGCAAATCGATTTATGGGAAGAACACGACCGTCAGAGCGAGGTCCTGAAGGCAGCAACGCACCATCGTTGCATCCTCTCAGTATGGCCTCAATAGTGCTCAGCGCGTAGTTACGCAAGGCACCAAGGCTTAAGTGCGCGGCTAACTGCATTGCAGAGGCGAGCTCAGTTCAGATAGTTGATATGAAATGAAGCGATGTGGCCAGGCGAGAGTTCTGGCAAGACAAGGTGACGGTTGTCGGGAAACATGGCCGCACCGCCGGTTACAGTCGCTATGGGACGTTGGAATTCGAAAGTAAGACCACCTACAGATTCCTCAGACTTCACCTGCAGCACGGCTTCCGTGGGTATGGAGGTCGCGGTCAGGCTCCACAGGAGGCGATCGCGTGTGCGCCAGAATTTTGCAAAAGTCAGCATGTCAGTTTTGATGATGTCCGGAGGCAGCTGACGAAGCAAATCTTGTTCGGCCGCTGCCTTCAGAGTGGATTCATTGGAATGAATCAACACGACGCTCACGGCTCCGTTTTCGGCATTGGCGAGGATCACCTGCAAAGCCTGAGGCACTCGCTTGGCGAAACCGGGAGATTCTTCGTCTTCAATGGTGACCGGAAATTCATAGATTTCGCTGTCTTCCTCGAATCCAAGATTGCGAGGAAGCGCATACGGAAAGTTAGAGAGAACGTCATCGGCTGTGAACGATGAGTCGAACTGATATCCCGAGCGCTCAAGCGCTTCTGGCAGAGAAACTGGAACCCGGAGGTGGCCGGCACGGAAGAAGATCGTATCTTGAGCCGGAATTTCTCCGTCCAGCAATTCCTTGCTGACTCGAACTTCGCCGAAGACGGTGGCTCCCGAGGCGGTATCGAACCCGAGCCCGCGAGGTTGATAACTGGGGTAGGTCTCGTGGCCCGAGCCCAACTCGAACTTATTGAAGCCTCGCGAATGGATGATGGAATGGCTGCCCACGGTTGAGCCGCCGGCTTTTAGTTGCCGAAGAATGTCGAGTTGCGGCGTGAAAAAGAAAGCTTTGCTGTTGGCGTCATCGACATATTTAGTCTGAATGAAAAAGGTACTGTTGGCCTGGTTCGCCTTTTCAATACGGGCAAAGTCGAGGCCCGGAGCAAATGAGTTTTCCCAATCCACGTCGTGCGAGAGCAGCAGAGCCGAGCGTTGCCCACCGGGGATAGTAGCGAGGCGAACCCAATCCTGGCCGTAGGCTTCGTACCAGGCCCTCAAGACCAACAGCCAAACGTCCGCGCCCGGTTCGAAGGCGTTGACATAATGGCGCTGGGCTTCGTAGTCGCGATTGTTCTGATTGCGTAAAACGACGTCAAGCAAACTCACTCCCAGAAGATACGCCTTCCCTTTGCCCACGGAGTTCGTCAGCACAGCGGCACTCCCGTCGTCAAAGTGGGCCAACACTTCGGCGCCAGCGTCAGGAACGTATCCGTTACTCCAGATAACTTCGGGAAAGCGGTCGCTCCCAAGTTGAGTTTCGCGCTCCTCAGGGCGATTGAGATACTTCGTGATGGGATCTTTTGTCCCGGAAAACGTCAAGTGATGGCGTGTGCGCAAGGGAGCGAAACTGCGGAAGCCGAATAAATTCTGAAGACCGCCCCAGAACACATTCTGGGCGAAAATATATCCACCCTGCCGCACGAATGTCGTCAGCTGGTCGGCCTGGAGCTGCGTGAAGGTGTGTGAATCAACACTCGGGTAGAGAATGACGAGGCGATGACCGAGGGCTTGTCGGAGATCGCGAGTCATAAAAAACGGAATGCCCATTTCTTTCAGAGAGTGGATGATGGGAATAGGACTCTCTGGATCGGGGCCGGGGTTGGTCCACAACACGGCGACTTGAAGCGGAAAAGATTCCGGAAACTGCTGAAACGGGTCAGTGTGCTGATGAACCATTTCATGCAATGGGACTTCTTTGGTTCGCAAGTCAGGAGTAGTTTCGGAAGTAAGCGTCCACGCGGCGCCACCCCCGCATAAAGCGGACACCAGAACAGCGACTGCCAGAAAATGTTTCAATCCGCCGTCCTTAATCTACGCAATGATCGTCTACGCAATGATCGCCCTCAATGGCCCTGCATGCAGTATGAGGCATGGAGAAGGAAAGCCGGAGAGCGAAAGGCTCGGACCCACCGTGCGGATTCGGCACTTTCTTGTCGGAAGAACAGCGCCGACAGCTGCCCGCAATCTCGCGTTTCATTGCTGACAGGTCGCGAGCGTAAACTTTAGTTCGGAATTATCCTCGAATAAGCGACTACACTTGAAGTTATGAGATATTACACAATCACAATGATGACCGGCTTTAGCACGTTCAAGTGCCCACTGTGCAAACACTCCGTCACCACACGGGATTTCAGCAGCCATAACGGCAACTGCCGCACCCAAGCAGCAAAGGCGATGAATGAGCACGCCGCGGCCACACATGGGCGCCCCATCCCTCTGTTGCCACGTAATACGCAGGTGTGGCACGCCCAGTAAGCGCTCATTTGGCCAAAAACAATCAAAGCCGGTGCGATATGACACCTGGAATGCATTGCACAATCTCCAGCCTCCCTTTGGCTCTTCCCGGCAACTCTTTGAGCTCACTTACCGATACCTATGGCGTCCGGGACTCAGTGATGAAGGTAAGTCGTGCATAAGTGTTTGTAGACTAAAAGGGAAGTTAAGCAGCCCGATTGCTCAGCGACAACCTGACGGCGATCGGATGAGAGTCCTTGTTACTGCGGTTCGTAGCCTATCCCGATGCGTCCCAATGCCCTAAAGTTTGAGCCACACGCAGACAGTCGCGACTAAAGAGCCGAGTATGACGACGACTAATTTAAGCTTATGCTGGCGTGCCTTATCCTTGGCGTCATCAATCTGCAACAGTGCTCGTTCGCGGGTTTTATCGATGAGTTCATCGGAAGGATGTTCAATTCCCGTGTTGCGTAGCCACTGAGCATATCGTTCTCGTTTGTCCGGGGTCATAGTTGTGCTGCTTTTCAAAGCGTTTCCTCTTCGTCAGACTGGAAAAGTCGTCGTGACCTGTCAGTGATGCGCGTCAAATCAAAGTGGGAACCTCCGTTGCCTCGTCCGAATTGTGGTCGGGCTTCTCAATCAACGGGGATTCGGAACTTTCTGCGTTTCGGAATTGCTCGGCAACAAATTCCGGTAGTATCTGCTCCAATTTGTCTGACAGCCAGACCTGCAGCTCCGATTTGTGCTCCTGCGAAAGGGACACAAAACGAAGTCCGATGTGGCCGGTTTTCATCCAGCAGATCGTTGCTTTCGCTAACACTGGTGCTTTGTGATCAGGCAGAGTGAACTCGACGCGGACGTCTTCGCCGGGAACCAGCGGAACGCCGGTGTTCAGAGCCATTCCCCCGCCGCTGATATTTACGCTGTTGCAGCGAATTTCCTGCCCATTGTCTTTTCGGATGATGACTGGAGTAGAGACCGGACAGCGGTAATAGCGGCGCCGTTCCCTCAAGATGAGCCCATAGGCAGGCTTGAGCGTTTTTCGGATTGACTCCGCAGATAGCGGCCTCTCGAAGACAAACTGCGACTTTTTGCGGAAAGCTGCTGTTCCGACCGCCCCATTGTCGCCGATACCAAAAGTCACCGCCGTCCGGTTCGAAGGAGAAAGACGCACTTCGTCCAAAATCGTTCCGGACTGGTTTCCTAGTTTGAGATCAACGATAACGGCATCGAACTTTCGACGCTTTAGCAGGAGTGCGGCGCTTTCCCCGTCCTGACAGGCATCGGGTGAAATCGACAATTCTCGCAGGGCGAGGCTGAATTGCTGAATAGTAACCGGATCGGCGGACACCAAGAGTGCAAGTCCTATGGACATAAGTGAAATACTCACCTCATTAGGTTTATTGTTAACATTATCGCCTGCCAGCTTATGCTGGGCCTGCGTTTCGGCGAGATTGCTTCGCAGCTTGTCAGCAACTTTGTCAAACGCCAAAGGCTTGCTGAAGTAATAGCCTTGAATCTCGTCACATTGATGCCCGCGAAGGAATGACATCTGCGCTTCGGTTTCGACACCTTCGGCGATTACTTTGAGATGCAGACTTTTGGCCATGCTAATGATTGCAGCTGCGATCGCCGCGTCCTCAGAATTCAGAGCTACATCGCGGACAAACACGCGGTCGATTTTGAGCTTGCTGACCCGAAACTGCCTCAAGTAGCTGAAGCTGGAATAACCAGTTCCGAAGTCGTCAATCGCCAGGGTCACCCCCATGGCCTTTAATTCTTGAACAACCGATAACATCAGATCCGCATTGGCCAGGAGGAGGCTTTCTGTTAGCTCCAGTTCGAGGTATTGCGGGGCGAGACCGGTTTCATCGAGCACTCTTCGGATGAGTTTGCAGAAGCCATCCTGACGGAACTGGACCACGGATATATTGACTGCTATTGTCACCGCAGGAAGACCTTGATCTTGCCACGTCCGGGCTTGAGAACAGGCTGTCCTGAGAACCCATTCGCCAATCGGCAGGATCAGGCCGCTGTTCTCTGCAATTCCTATGAACTTATCGGGCGGCACAAGCCCTAATTCGGGATGCTCCCAACGGAGCAGTGCTTCCAGCCCGGTGATCCTTCCACTCGCGATATCTACCTGAGGCTGATAAACCAGAAAAAGTTGTTTTTTCTCGAGCGCCAGCCGCAACCTGCTCTCCAGAGTCAATCGCTCGAGGATTTGAGCATTCATGTCCGCTGTAAAAAACCTGAAGTTGTTACACCCATTGTCCTTGGCACTATACATAGCCGCGTCGGCATTCTTGATCAGCGTTTCGGGGTCGGCTCCGTGTTCCGGAAAGATGCTGATGCCCACACTGCAACTAACATTGAGGATGTGCCCCTGAATGACGAATTCAGTGGTGATCGCATCCATGAGTCGTTCGGCTGCAACCGCTGCGTCGGGCACATCCTTTACATGAGTTAACAGGAGCAGGAACTCATCCCCTCCTAGACGAGCGACAGTGTCTTGTTCCCGCGCCCACTTCTTGAGGCGCTCTGCGACTTCTTGCAGAAGGAGGTCGCCGACGGAGTGCCCGAGGGAGTCGTTGATGTCTTTGAATCTGTCAAGGTCAAAGAACAAAATCGCGAGTTTATGCTTTTGCCGTCGAGCGACAGCGAGTGCCCTGGCTAACCGATCCTGAAGAAGAGTCCGATTGGGCAGTCCGGTCAGAGCATCGTAGTAGGCCAAATATTGAATCTGTTCTTCCGCAACCTTGCTGGCGGTGATGTCCATGGCGATCCCGGCCATGCGAGTCGTGCGCCCGGACTCATCGTAGAAGGCGCGTCCCTTGGCGGCTTGCCAGTGCACGCTTCCATCCGGCCAAATCACGCGGAATTCCAATCCGTACTCTCTCTTTTCCTTAATGGCGGCCTGGAATCCGTCCCCCATCATTTTCCGATCATCGGGATGGACGCTGTTCATTAACACCTGAAGGTTCGCAGCGCTTTCGGGTCGCAAGCCTAGCAACTCTTTGCAGACATCTGACCAGATCTGTTCGTCTTTAATAACGTCCCAGTCCCAGAAACCTATCCTCGCCGCCTCAACCGCCATCCGCATGCGTTCATCGCTGCGTCGCAAATCAATTTCAACATCTTCTCGTGATATCACTTCCTGTCGGTAGCTCTCTTGAGCTTTCTGGCGTTTGTTAACCTCGACCGATAGCTCCTTGTTAGCAATCACTAGCTCGCTGCTACGTTCCATCACCCTTTCTTCAAGACCGGCATTGAGCTGACTCACTTCTTTTTGTGCGCCAATTCGCGCAGCGACCTCGCGAGCCGTCCGACTCGTCGCGAATAGCGCGATCAGGATGGCTAGGGCTACGGCCAAACCAATCAGTAACGAAACAAGGTGGCGCGCCTTGGCGCGATCCTCTTGAGCTCGTTGGACAGCCAAGTCCAGCTCTCCCTTCTGAAACTCCACGAACCTCTCCCAGGCGGCATGATAGGCGTGTAGCGCGGGCAGTGTTTCATTGACGACCACCGCTTCCGCTTCGTCGTGGTTCCCTTCATCGACAAGCAGATGGATCGCCCGCTGATAGCTTTCCATATACGGTTGTCGTACCTTTTGTACTTCAGACAGCAGTTGCTTTTCTTTCTCTGAGTCGCAGCGCCTCTCGCTTTCCGCGATCAGCTTCGCGATTTCCTCGCTATTCTGTGAACGGGCTGCCATCAGCGGCTCGACGAGCCGCCGATTCTCCACGAGGACGATCTCCATCACAATGCGGTTATTCTCATCCGAAAGCATCAACGCTTTTCGCGCCAACTCCAGGTCGGTCGACTTACTTTCTGTGATGCGGGAAAGCGTGTCGTCGATTGTGTGCATCCGGCGCAGGCCCAATTGCCCAATGGCCAGTAAGATGGCAATTAAAACTGCAAATGCGCCGCCCAATCTCAGTGCGATTTGTTTGCTTTTCAGCAGCGCGAACTCCTAGGTGGTCGGTGCTTTCCCGCCCGGGCCACAGGGTGAAAGAAAACGTACTCAAGGTGTGCCGCGAGCGCCATAGGAACAGACTGGCTAGTAATGCCCGAGGAATGGCTATTGGAAACGGTACTCTTGCCTTATCACATTACATAACACTAAAGGTTCAGCATCCACTGCCCGGCAAGGACCATAAGGGTAGGACCAGTCAGGGAATTGCGGTGCCAAGCGATGTACCAGCAGGAAAGCAGGCCCTAAAGGCATTACACACCTACGCATGGCCTACCAATGTGATCTAAATCGCAGTCGTTCATTACTAAAGTAGATAACAGAGCTGCGCCAGTCAGAGTGTTTAGTCGATGTCAGCGACGACTTATGAAAATGAAGACTTACTAACATCGATGGTGCAGTAGAAGCAAAGCACTTATAAGTTATGATCCAGATAGCGCGGTCGGCTGGAATGTACGAATCAGCCGCGAGGTGCAGGAATAAAGGTCGTCTGCGCTGCGGCGGGAGAGTCTTTGTTCGCCTTTCGTAACTTTAACTTTCCTGTGATTGTTCTCACACTGAACTCCTCTGATGTTTCGAATGAGTTGGAGTTGTCTTGAATAGCGAAACCAATAGTAGACGCCGCACCAGGCCTATGCGGCAGGTTGAAACGCGCGAGTGGTGGCTCTGGGGATTTGCCGTCACGGTCACGTTGGTGCTCACCGCGGGCATTGTGTCCCTAACGTTATCCGGCACTCACTTTTTACATAACACAGAGTGGTTTGATCTGAGGGAGTGGGTACGCGGGCTGGCATGCCTGGTACTTCTGTTTGACGTTTATACGATCTATCAGCAACTCCAACTGCAGCGAATCCGTCGCGAACTGACTGAGCGCAATCAACTGTTTGAAGTCATCACCGAGAATGCGGCCGACATGATTGCGGTGGTCGATTGCGCTGGGAATCGGCTTTACAACAGCCCTGCGTATCAGAGGGTGCTGGGGTATTCAGCGGAGGAATTGAAAGTGACTTCGTCGGTCGATCAAATCCATCCCGAGGACCAGCAGAAGGTTTTGGACGCCGCGGAGAAGGCAAGGCTCACTGGGCAGGGAGAACTACTCGAATATCGGATGCGCCATAAGGATGGAACGTGGCGCATTCTGGAATCAGTCGCCACCGCGATCCAGAATGAAGAGGGTCAGGCCGAGAGACTGGTCATCGTGAATCGTGATATTACGGAGCGCAAGCGGGCGGAGGAGATGCTGGCGCACAATGCTCTGCATGACATTCTGACCAACTTGCCGAACCGCAGCCTGTTCCTGGATCGCGTGCGACATGTGCTTACACTGTCGCGTAGGCACATCACCTATAAGTTCGCCGTAATGTTTATCGATATCGATGGATTCAAAGTGTTTAACGATAGCATGGGTCATGCGGCAGGAGACGCCCTTATCGTGCAGATTGCTCAACGTTTGGCTGCTTCCATTCGGGGTGTCGATACCCTTTCACGCTCGGTTGTCACGCAAGGGCCAAACCCTGTTGCGAGTGAAGCGAGTCTGGCAAGGGTTGGCGGTGATGAATTCACCATTTTGTTGGAAGGCATTAGAGATTGCGGAGATGCCATTCGAGTAGCCGAGCGCCTCCAGGAAAGACTGTGCATCCCTTTTGAGGTGGAAGGACAAGAGGTGGTAACGACCGCAAGCATTGGGATCGCCTTCTGCGCGACTTCGTACCTCCATTCAGAAGACTTGGTGCGCGATGCCGAGATAGCGATGTACCGGGCGAAACGGAACGGTAAAGCGCGCTGTCAGGTTTTCGACACCGCGATGCACACCTCGGCTGTCAAAAGACTGCACCTCGAAACTGACCTGCGCCGAGCCCTGGAGCAAGGCGAATTCCGAGTGCACTATCAGCCGATTGTGTCGCTGCAGACCGGAAAGATTGCAGGATTCGAGGCGCTCAGCAGATGGCAGCGCCCTGAGGGACTCCTGTCCCCCGCCCATTTTATCCAGATCGCTGAAGAGACCGGAATTATCCTTCCAATGAACCGCCTGTTGCTGCGCGAAGCCTGCCAACAGCTTCGGGAATGGCACACTCAATTTCCTTGCGATCCGCCGCTGACCATTAGCGTGAACGTCACTCCCAAAGAATTTGCGCAACCAGACTTGGCGGATCAGATCGGCGCTATTCTGGGCGAAGTTGGAATCGACCCGAGCAGCGTCCACGTGGAGATCACGGAAACAATAGCAATGGCAGATCCGGAACGATCCAGCCTGGTTCTCTCGGAGCTCAAGGCATTGGGAGTCCACCTGAGCATTGACGATTTCGGAACTGGGTATTCTTCCCTGAGCCGATTGCAAGGATTGCCGGTCGACACTCTGAAAATTGATCGCGCCTTCATTTCCAAGATGGATACGGACAGTGAGACCAGCGAGATCGTGCGCATCATCATTATGCTAGCTCACAGCCTTGGTCTGAAAGTCGTAGCCGAGGGCGCTGAAACCCAGGAGCAGGTTACCCTGCTCAAGGAACTGAACTGCGAACTCGTGCAAGGGTATTTCTTCGCGCGCCCCGGAGACCATGCCGATGCCCAAGCACTATTGGGAACGCCGATGCAATTGAAGCTCGGCCCGTCACCTAAAGCGCTGTCTAAATGATTGAGGTGAGGCTAAGCCCTTTTGGGGGCAACGGGCCGCTTGCATCCGCGCGCAGCAGTTTTCAATCTTGGATGGACTTCATCGCGGGATATATGCGGCGATACGACGCATACGCCTTCTCCATAACCAATGAGTCTTGGGAATTTGGGCGGGTGGTTCTGGCAAGGCGCACTATAGCTTCGCAGGCCGCGTCAACCGACGGCCAGGCTTTCACACCAACTGCCGCCAGGATCGCGGCTCCATAGGCAGCGCCTTCTTCCGCTTCGACAGTCTCGACTTGCCGTCCATAAATGTCGGCCTGGATCTGCCGCCAAAGCGCTGACCTGGCACCACCCCCGCCCAGGCGGATTGCCTTCACTGGAACTGCGATTTCCTGGAAGATCATCAGAGTATCCCGCAAGCTGAACGCGACTCCTTCCAGGATTGCGCGAATTACATGACCTCGCGTGTGAGACGCCGTCAAGCCAACCAGCATGGCGCGAGCGGTTGGGTCGAGATAGGGAGTGCGCTCACCCATCAAGTAGGGAGCCCACAGCAGACCGTCGCATCCTGGAGGAGCCTTCGCCGCTTCGCTGGTGAGCTCTTCGTAAGACTCAAGTTGACCGTTCGCACTCGCGCCGAACTGGTCGCGAAACCAACGTAGCGAAAGTCCTGCAGCTTGAGTTACACCCATCACTAGCCAACGTCCGGGGACGGCATGGCAAAACGTGTGCAGGCGTCCTCCGGGGTCGAGCGCTGGACTATCGGTTGCCGCAAGAACTACACCCGAGGTTCCGATGGTTGCGCTCACGCTCCCCGGCGAAACCACCCCCATGCCGAGCGAGCCTGCGGCCTGATCTCCGGCCCCGGCCACGACCGGCATTCCGCTCCGCAGGCCTGTGGCTGCGGCGCCGGCAGAGGAGATTTGCCCGCAGATTTCCGGCGACTCATACAAGTTGGGCAAAAGCGACTCGTCGATGTGAACCAACTCCAACATCTCCTTCGACCAGCGGCGGTGAGCAACATCGAGCAGCAGAGTGCCTGAGGCATCAGCCATGTCGGTCGCGCGCTCGCCGGTCAACTCAAACCTTACGTAGTCTTTGGGGAGCATCAGGGAGCGAAGCTTGCTCCAATTTTCCGGCTCGTTCTCGCGAACCCACATGCACTTGGTTAGCGTGAAGTTGGCGAGCGCCGGGTTGCACGTGAGTTGGATCAGGCGGTCGGCGCCAATTTGGGTGGTTAGATCGCGGGCCTGTCTCTCAGTTCTGACGTCACACCAGATGAGTGCAGGCCGTACCACCTGCGCTTGCTCGTCGAGCAGGACCGCGCCGTGCATTTGCCCAGACAAACCCACACATGCGATCTGATCCGCGCGGAGGTGGCCTTGTGCCAGGGCTTTGGGCACGGCGACGCGGCAGGCTCGCCACCAGTCGCGAGGATCTTGCTCCGCCCAGCCGATTTGCGGCGAAGCAAAGGGTTGGTGCTCCTCCGTCGCGGAGGCAACCACGTGGCCTGCTTCGTTGATGACGAGCGCGCGTGTACCTCCCGTGCCTACGTCGATTCCCAGGAAGTGCATATTCACTCTCGCTTTGCACGCAGCTCAAGGAATAAATACTCACCAGCCTCGGCTCAGCTACTGCGGCTCAGTGATCCGGAGGGTTTGATTCTCCTCGATGCCTGTGGTCAGGACTTGTTTGCGTCTCGACGGCCAATCGACTTCCACCCGGTCAATCTTCTGAGCTTCGCCCAGACCGAAGTAGAGCGGGAGAACGCTCTGAGCCAGGTAGCCGGACTTGCCATCATTGTACTTGGTGTAAGTTTGACCGCCGGAGCGCACCCGAACGGTCGCGCCGAGCCCGTTACGATTTGAACTGGTGCCCACGAGTACGATCTTGAGCCAGTGAATCTGTTTGCGCTGCGCCAGGTCGCTGACCAACACTTGCGGCTCAGAATTGAAATCGTTGGTTACGATGTCGAGATCTCCGTCGTTGTCGAGATCGAATATGACCGAGGATCGGCTGGAGCGTGGCGCCATCATGATCGATTTGCCGCTCTCGCCGACGCAGACCTTGCTATTCAGTTTTTCCTGCGCTTGTCTCTCCTGCGGATCGGAGCAATCGATTTCAAACCACGGTGTATAGAGGTTCTTGCGCGGCTCGACTCCGAGCACGAACTCCGCATCCAGAAATTTCTTCCCGTGGTCGTTCAACAGGAGTGAGTTGATGCCGTAGCGATAGGGATAACTCATGCCTGACGCGATGAAAATATCATCCCAGCCATCCGCGTTGAGGTCTCCAACGCTCGGCCCCCAGGGCCAGTAGGTTTCGACGCCCATGCGATCGGAAACTTCTTCAAACTTTCCGTCACCGAGATTGTGATAGAGGGCATTTCCCCAGATGAAATCGGATTTGGTGCCCTGGATGTAGGAATCTGGCCAGGTGACGTCGGATTTCAGCTTTTCATTCTCCGGCCCGGGTTCCTGGCTCATGTCAGAGTGCATGTCGACGATGAAGAGATCCATGCGGCCGTCATTGTCGTAGTCGAAGAACTTGATTCCCATGGCGCCCCAGGGAGTCTTGGGAAAATACTGTTCCGTCTTCTCGACAAACTTCTTGCCACCCTCGTTCTCGTAATAGTGGCTGTGTCCCTGCATGTTAAGGAAAAAGATATCGGGCCAGCCATCGCCGTTTAAGTCACTGAAACTGGCATCGCCGCACCACCCGTGCGGGTTCAATCCTACTTCGGCGGTAACGTCCTTGAACCGGTGGTGACCCATGTTTTTGTACAGGACGGGATATTCGTAACGGTCCGGGTGTAGGTGGCCGTCGAAGGCGTTGGGTATGCCAACATACTCGCCGTCCGGTCCTTTTTCGTCGTAGGTGTACTTGCCGACATTGCAGACCAGAAGGTCGACCAGGCCGTCGTTATCGTAGTCGAAGAAAAATGCTCCGGAAGAGTGAGCGACCAGGCCTAGGCCAGCTTCCTGGGTAATATCTTTGAAGTGTCCGTGGCCGTCGTTCTTGAATAACACGTTGCCGCCGCGGACCGTGGTGACGAACAGATCCTGGCTGCCGTCGTTGTCGATATCGGCGAAAGCGGCGCCCACGCTGATACGGCCGGGCAATCCGACGCCTGCTTCCTGGGTGATGTTCTTGAACTTGCCGCCGCCAAGGTTTTTCCAGAGTTCGTTTCCACCCACCTGATTGGCGAAGTAGATGTCGTAAAGGCCGTCGCCATCCACATCCGCAACCGCAACGGCGCTGCCGTGATCGTAGTGGCCCATCCGCATGTGTTTGGTGATGTCGTCGACCGCGTGGTAGGTGAATGTGATCCCGCTTTCTTTGAGTTTGTCGGTGAACTGGAATTGATGAAAGACCTTAAACTGCTTGGCCGCCTCCAGTTGGGCCTTCTTGCGCGCAGCCAGGGAATCCCTTCCCATATCGTCTTCCGGATAGCGGGATCGGACTGGGGAATCCGTGGCCGCAACCATTAGCACGAGAATCCCGATCGATAGCAGCGCCAAGGCGCGTTTGAGCAAACGCTTTCTCTTCCAGCCCATGCTCTTCCTGCTCATGTTATTCCAGCCCATGCTATCCTCCATCCCGACCGGTTGAAGTTTGGTCTGCGCCGGCGGCCCGGCGTGGAATTGAAAAATCGAAGCTTCCGTTCATTCGGACGAAAAGCACATCGCGGCAACGTCAACGCCCCAACAAGATAGCAGAAGTGCTCGATGGCTGTGTTGAAATACGCCTTGAGCGGGATATGCGGTAAACATTTTCCCGTCTTCCAGCACCGAGGGCGAGAGATAATAGCAGCCATGCGCTTGCTCATCCGGCTTAGCACACTGGTTGCCGTGCTTTGCCCGTGCTCCTTTATTGTTGCTCAGGCCGCTGCCGACCAGATCGGACCCGTTACTTCCGCGTTGCGAGCGGGAGAATATGACGACGCGCTGAAACTTCTGCAACAGGATCTGGAGCAGAGCCCACAGAGTCCGCAACTGTGGACCCTGCGCGGTATGGCCAATTCTGGCAAGAGAGATAAAAAAGAAGCGCTGGCTGCGTTCCGCCACGCCCTGAGTATTTCGCCGGATTATCTGCCCGCGCTGGAAGGAGCGGCGCAGATCGAGTACGAGAATGGTGGTAAAGACGCGGCTTCGCTGTTGGAACACGTCCTCCAGATGCGTCCTCAGGATCCGACCAGCCATGCCATGCTGGCGGTGTTGGCCTACCGGCGAGGAGACTGCGCCACCGCGGTTCGGCACTTTGAGCAAAGCGGTTCGCTACTAGATTCCCAACCCGGAGCATTGCAGGAGTATGGCGAGTGCCTGGTGAAGCTGAAGGAAACGGACAAAGCGATTGCGATATTCAGTCGGGCGCTGGCTCAGTCGAATACTGATCTTGGGGCCCGCTATCGGCTCGCATCCGCACAGATGATGGCGCAGCGTCCTAAGGACGCAATTGCGACCCTGCAGCCGTTGCTCGAAGCAAACACCTCGGATGCCGATGTCCTCGAACTGGCGGCGTCGGCCTATGAAGCCGACGAGAATACTCCGGAGGCAGTCCGCATTCTTCGCCAGGCGATTGTGTCGGATCCTCACAACATCAACCTCTACCTCGATTTCGCCCACATTTCTCTTGACCATCAGTCGTTTCAAGTCGGAGTGGATATGATCAATGCCGGCCTCCATGCAGAACCGAAGTCAGCGCCGCTTTATGTGGCGCGAGGCGTCCTCTACGTGCAGCTGGGACAATTTGATAAGGCAGAGGCGGATTTCGAGGAGGCCAATGTGCTCGATCCCCGGCAGTCCGTGGGATCGGCTGCAGAGGGATTGGCTGTTGTGCAAGAGAACGACCCCGTCCGGGCCCTCGCGACTGTTCGAGCAAAGCTGGCGAAAACACCCAGGGATGCGTTCCTTCTGTATTTGCAAGCGGACATTCTTTCGCAAAAGGGGCCCGATCCAGGCAGCGCGGAATTTCGCGAAGCCATGGAGTCTGCCAAAAAGGCGATTGCGCTTCGTCCGTCTTTAGGCGCTGCACGCGACATCCTGGCGAAACTTTACCTGCAGGCGGGCGAGAACGAAGCGGCGATCGTACAAAGTCGCAGAGCCTTGGTCTCCGACCCCAAAGACCAGACGGCGCTCTATCATTTAATTCAGGGGTTGCGTCGAAGCGGGCAAACAGGAGATATTCCCAACTTGCTCAAGCGTCTGGCTGACCTCCGGATGGAAGGAACCAAAGAGGAAGCCATCCACAATCGTTACAAGCTGGTGGAAGAGAAATCCGCGGCGGCGGAGAAGCAGCAACCGTGACTCTTACTCGCCGCGACTTTGTGCGACTTTCCCTCGGTTCGGCGGCGTTCGCGGCAACTCCACGACTCCTTGGGCAAGGGGTTGCCGCGCACACGGTGAAACCGGTAGCCCGGCCGGCGCCGTCGGGGCGCCCTTTCTATGCGCATTTTGTGGACGTCGCGGCCGCCGCGGGTTTGCATGCTCCGGTGGTGTACGGCGGCGTGGAAAGCAAAAAATATATTCTGGAAGCTACTGGTTGTGGATGTGCCTTCGTCGATTACGACAACGACGGTTGGATGGACATTTTCCTGTTGTCGGGCACCCGGTTAACCGGAGATCCGCCTGACGCCACGAACCGCCTTTACAAGAACAATCGCGACGGGACTTTTTCGGATGTTACCGAGAAGGCCGGGCTGAAGGCCGTGGGATGGGCGTCCGGCGTGTGCATCGGCGACTACAACAACGACGGATTCGAAGACATCTTTTGTACCTACTTCGGGCAAAACCGCCTGTATCGCAACAACGGAGATGGGACGTTTACCGATGTCACCAAGGCTGTCGGTCTTTGGAACGATCAACCACGGTGGGGCGCGGGCTGTAGTTTTCTTGACTACGACCGGGATGGCCACCTCGATCTCTTCGTATCCAATTACGTACGCTTCTCTCTCGAGTACGCTCCCGTGCCGGGAGAGAACGTGAATTGCAACTGGAAAGGTGTCCCGGTTGAGTGCGGACCGCGTGGATTGCCCACGGGGAGACATTCGCTATACCACAACAACGGTGATGGCACGTTCACGGACGTGAGTCAGAAGGCTGGGATCGCGAGTGCATCGGAGTCCTATGGAATGACGGTGGTCGCCGCGGATCTCGACGAGGACGGATGGACCGACATCTTTGTCGCATGCGATTCCACCCCCAGTTTGCTCTTCATGAATAATCATGATGGCACGTTCCGCGAAGAAGGTGTGCAGCGCGGGGTCGCGCTCAGCGATGACGGCATGGAGCAGGCGGGAATGGGCGTGGGAGTAGGCGACTATGATCTCGACGGTCACGCGGACTTGTTCAAGACTCACTTTGCTGACGATGCCAACGGCCTTTATCACAACGACGGCAAGGGAAATTTCGATGATATGACGCGATCTTCGCGTCTCGCCGTCGAAACTCGTTACATCTGCTGGGGTGCGGGAATCGTCGATCTCGATAACGACGGCTACCCGGATCTGTTCATGGTCACGGGCAATGTGTATCCGGAAGTCGAGCGCAAGTTGCCACAATATGCCAACAAGACACCGCGCGCCCTGTTTCGCAACCTGGGCAACCGCACATTCGAAGAATTGGGAGAAGAGGCTGGGTCCGGCGTGACCGATGCTCACTGCAGCCGCGGTTGCGCGTTCGGAGACTTCGACAACGACGGTGATCTCGACATTCTGATCGTCAATTTGAATGAACCTCCCTCCCTATTGCGGAATGACATGAAACAAAAGCAAAACTGGATCAAGGTCAAGCTCGAAGGAGTCAAGTCAAACCGCAGCGCGATTGGAGCGCGGGTGTTAGCGCATTATGGCGGCAAAGTGCAAGCGCAGGCAGTACTGAGCCAGTCCAGCTTCTACTCATGTAGTGACTCCCGCCTGCATTTTGGTCTGGGAGGATTTAGCTCGGTCGACCTCGACGTCTACTGGCCCAACGGTCTGCACGAACAATACAAGAACGTTCCCGCGAACCAACTCATTACACTGCGCGAGGGATCGGGAATCATGAGCAACAGAGGGTGGGCCCGAGGCTGAGAGTCGCAGCGTCGGGATGGGGCAGAGGATTAACTGCGCAATGGTTTGATTTTAAGATTTTAGCAAGACATAGGTGCTGTAGCTTTCCTTGTCGATATTCATGAACGGCCGCATGGTCACGCTGGTTCCATCGGCCGAACTCGCCAGCCAGTCTCCCGTGGCATTGTTTGCGGGCTTAGCTTGTAACAAGGCGCTTCGATCGAAGCTGGGCTGAGAATCGCCTACAGCAAACAGCACCAGTGGACCTTGCATCAAAGCCACCAGGTTCGGATGATTTGCATCGACGGCTTCGAGCCGCAACGGCGTCGGCAACTCAAGCTCGATGCGATCACCATCTTTCCAGGTGCGCCGGATCGCAGCGAACGTTCCCGGCTGTGCGGGACCGGAGGCTCGGTTGCCGTTTACGGAGAGCACTGGTTCCGGCGCGGCCCAACTGGGAATGCGAACGCAGATCGTATAGTCCTTGGCCCGCGAACCTGACACCTGGATCTCGATTTTATTGTCGAAGGGATATTTGGTTTCCTGCTTCAGTGCGAAGCGCCCGTCGGCATCATGCCACTGCACTTTCGATGGCGTGAAGAGATTTACGTATACGCCATCTGCCGAACGCAGATAGGTGCTGATGTGGTAGTCCGCGGCGAGCTGGGGGAAGGTTCCCGAGCAGCAGGGCCACTTCTGTTCGTACCAAACTTTCTTGCCTGTCCTGTTGTAATCCGAGTAGTAGAACGAGGTTCCGTCGGCCTGAATAGGCCAGGCACCGAGGATTGTGTTGTAAAGCACACGTTCCATGCTGTCGCCGTATCGCGAATCTTTAGTGACCCGAAGCAAATAGCGCGTGATCTTAAAATGCCCGTAGGCGCCACACGGTGTTTCGAAGCTGGCGTGAGTGGATGTAAGACTGTCGCCCAACTGACCCCGTTGCGGCTCTCCAAACGCTTCGTCAGGGCCCCAGCCACCCGTAGCAAAGCTTTGCGTGGTCTGCAACATCTCGAATCCGTTCTTTGCAGCCCGCAGGTGCTTCTCGCTTCCCAGCGTGATATAGGCCTGCATGGCGGAGCTGAACGCATTTACGTGGCTGTAGGCGTGTTCAAAAGGCAATACGTTGTTGCCCTGGGAAAGCGGATCGAAGTAAGTGTCATCCTCGAGAAATCTTTTCGCCATGTCGCGATAAAAGGTGTCGCCGCTGCGCTGATATGCGAGGAAAAGATTTTCCGGCAGCGTGTAGGTCTCGTCCCAAGTGTAGGACGTATCTTTATGCGGCCGGGAACGTTGTTCTTGCCGTGAGAGTGCTTTTTCAGGCAGATAGGCGACGATGGCGTGCGTGAGCTTTTCGTGAACATCCATGGCCAGAGGATCATGGGCGAACTCGTGTGCGTCAATCAGGCCGCAGGAGAGCTTGTCGTAGGTGTAGGCGGGAAGCCGATAATCCACGAAGAACTTGGCTTGGGGATCGAGCGTTTCGGCATAGCCTTTTACCAGGCGATTGATTTTCGCGCGAGTGGGCTCCGCCCCCGTGACGGCGCAGGCCCGGGCAAGTCCAGAAAGATATTGTCCAAAGCTATGGCCTGGGATAAACGCGTGAAAATCATTGCGCACCAGGCTGAAGCCGGTGCCGTCGTACCAGCCGCCCATGTCTTCACCGGGAGCAGGCAATCCGGCATTCTGTCGAAAGACTTTCAGAAGGCGATCATCTTCGAGGTTCAGGAAGCGGGCGTGGTTCTCTTCGAACTGCCGTTTCATCGGTCCGTCGAACAACTCGACTTCCGAATAAGAAAAAGTCGTGAGTGGAGTATTAATTGCGATGGTGCCTCGATCAACCACCGCCCCTCGATCACCGACGGCCCAGACGGGAAGCACGCGAGCGGCGTAGGAAGCTGCGGTGGTAGCGGTAGCGGTTTTGAGAAACGTTCTCCGGCTGATGGGGGAATCCATGCGGGTCTCCTGCGCGACGAGGAATGGCGATAGCAAACGTTTACCGCCTCCAGCTTCGCCCTTGCGTCGAACATTTGTCAACTGCTTTCTGGATCGCGTTCAGGCGCTAGGCTCGGCGGCCAGTCTGTGAAATCGCTTGCTCGCAGCGCGGAAAAATCGAACTTGGGCGCCGCTGGAAAAATTTAGAAACTCAGACCACTGGCACCCGTCCGGTGGAAATCTCATCTTCCACAAACTGACACCTCAGGAGTGTATTGAGTGACGAAATGTCGGCGGAGATCACTAGCGCCTGGAAGCCCAAACAGATTCTCTATAGCCGCACCGCTGGGGCGCCTGTTCATTGCTCGCAAAGAAACATCATGAGGACGAACGCTCACCCAAACGACTGATTATAAGAAACATCGAAGCGATTCTCGACGGCAAGCGGGCACGCCCTGGTTGGTCGAGTGAGTGAGCCGAGTTACTTCCGGAATTCTCTCAGCATGCTTCTTCGTTCCTGGCCGTGCTCCGAACCCGAGGGTACCAAGTTTGCCATGAGGGTTTTGCAAACGCAGCGAAAAAGCGGTCAAGAAACTCCTTGACAGTCAGCACCCCATGGCGATATAACCTGTTTCGATTAGCTGAGAAATCGTTTACTTGAATGCTTTCCTTGAAGACTCGCACCGCGAAGTGGGAGGAAACTAGTGACTAACAAGGAGTCCCGCCTTTCCCTGCGTCTGTGGTCCCTTCTCATTGTGTTGCTTTTCTGTGTGCCTGCGTTTGCCCAGTACAGCGGCAACGTTCAGGGCGTGGTTTCTGATCCGGCTGGTGCCGCGATCAATGGCGCTTCGGTTCAATTACGTGATGCCGATACCGGAGTGACGGCCACAGTCACCACGACTGACTCCGGCAACTACCGCTTCAGCAGCCTCCCCCCTGGCAACTATGTGCTGACGGCCGAAGCCAAAGGTTTTAGAAAAACCGAGTCCGCTTTCGCGCTCAGCACTTCTGAAACCAAGGGCATCAATTTTGGGCTTCCGCTCGCGGCGACTCAGCAAACTGTAACGGTCGAGGTGACGCCCCCTATGGTCGACACCGACGACAGCCGATTGCAGGCGACCCTGTCGGCAGATACCGTCCGAGATCTCCCTTCTGCAAATCGGAATCTTTGGGATATTTTGGCAGTCACGCCCGGCGTCGTAGGCGTAGGTACGCGCCTAGCGGGGGAAGCTCCCGGTGGTCTGCCCGACAACTTCGGAACCCAGACCCCTCAAATCAGCGCTAACGGACGCAGCTACACCGGCAACGTGGTTATGGTTGACGGCATGAACGTCACTAGCCCTGTCCAGAACGGTAATATCATCCTTGCGCCTATCCCGGACGCGGTGCAGGAAGCCTCGCTGCAGACCAACTCATGGTCCGCGGAAGACAATCTTGGCAGCTCAATCCTGATTCAGGTGACTACGAAGTCGGGGACCAATCAATTTCACGGCACCGGCAGCCTGTTTTTCGCCAATCAGGATTTACAGGCGACGCCGGACTTTGTCACCGGCGCAGCTGAGCCTTATGCTCGCAAGGATCTAGTGGGCACGCTCGGAGGTCCGATCCGTAAGGGCAAGACATTCTTTTTCGCCGATTTCGAAAAGCTCTGGTCCACCGTCCCCGGTGCGACTGGGCAACAGCTTTTTGAAGACCCGGCATTCGTCCAGTGGGCGCAAGCGAATTATCCCAACACGGTCGGGACGCAGGTTCTCGCTGGATGGCCTGCCAGTAATCTGTTTGGCGCCACCGTTGCCCAAACTGCGCAGACCTATCTCCCTGCCGGCCTGTGCGGGACCGCCGGCGCGCCTCCCTGTGATCTCAATATGGTGGATAGCGGCAGTTTCAACGCCGCCGAATACTACAACGCCTTGCAATACAACTTCCGAGTCGACCAGTACTTCACGGATAGGGATCGCCTCTACTTGAGCTACTACAATGACTCTTTCGACCAGCAACAGAAGTCGCCCAGGCCGCGACTTAACGCGCTGGATATCATGAGAAATCGGTACGCCCAGATCGACTTTACCCATACCTTTAGCCCCAGCCTTCTGTGGGAATCCAGCTTTGCGTTCGCCAGTGTGGGCGGCGCGAATGGTCAGGACGCTAACTTAGCTGTGCCGAACGTCAGTGTCGCTGGCAATCTCACGGGTTGGCCGGTCGGCGGGGGATGGGGCCCAGGCGAGTACCGGGGCCCGATGTACAACTGGCGTTCGGTCCTGAGCTGGGTGCATGGTAAACACACTGTGAAGTTCGGGTATGACGGTGCGAGAGGCATCGAGCACGGCGACTTCACGCCTGACAATGTCCGTCCCGGTTTCACGTTTAACAACCTCCTTGACCTGGTGCAGGATAACGTCTTCCAGGAATCGGTGGGCGCCTACAATCCGCTTACGGGCTTGGCCGGAACGGTTATATATGGTGGTCAGGAAAACCCCTTCGGCTTCTTTGCCCAAGATGACTGGAAAGCAAAATCGAATCTCTCGGTGACACTCTCCATCCGCTGGGACGATTTCACGAACCACATTCCCTGGGGAAACAGCAATTTCCAGTTTAGCGCCCTGAACCTGGGAACGGCCGGCACCTTCAATGAGCAGGTTCAATACGCCACTGTAGGCGTAGTGCCTGCCGTATTCGCTAATTCGATGAAGAATATCTTCAGCCCGCGAATCGGTTTTGCCTGGGATCCAACGAAGACTGGCAAGTGGGCTGTGCGCGGGGGAGTCGGGGTTTATCACGACTGGATTGCGATGGGCCAGACCATCGACCAAACCCGCAACAATCCCCCCGGAGTGTTGAGCGAGACTTTCACCGACGTGGCACCGACGGTAAACGGTGTGCCGGGTCAACCGCTAGGCAACTACTTTACTATCGCGCCTTCCGGCAGCTACCCTTGGGGATTTATCTTGCCGCCGATTCCAGCAGGTTCGTTGAATGCCGCTGGCGGGATTGTAGGGGTACCGACCAATGTCGACTCGCTTGACAGAAATATGAAGGCGCCTTTGGCCGTAAACTATGTCATCGGCGTAGAGCACCAGTTGCCATTCAACCTGGTGGCAGGCGCCAACTACTCAGGTTCCCGCAGCTATAACGGCCTGACCGGCGCCGACGTGAACCGCTTGCCCGGCGACGTATCCTTCTCAGGGGCCGCCGGCAGTGTAGTGGAGGCTTTCAACCGTCCGAACCCCAACTTCGGCGCCATTACCTATGTGAACAACGCCAATCAAGCCACCTACAACGCGATGATTCTCACGCTTCGTGGAAGGGCCGGGCACCGCGGGAGCTTCCAGGGCTCGTATACCCTCTCTCATGCGAAAGACTATCCTGAGGCGAATACTCGGTTCGATCAGGACGGGCAAGACGGCGGTGCAAACATCCCCGATCAGAATGCCTATTTTAGCTATTATGGGGATGCCAATTATGATGTGCGGCAGAGATTCTCGTTTTCTGGCGTGTACACACTGCCCGGACTGAAGAGTGGCATTGGAAGGGTATTGACCGGCGGATGGGAAGTGTCGACCATCATCGCTGTTCAGACGGGCACGCCGTTCTGGCCGATCGACAACCGCCCCCCTGACGTAATGTGCGCGGAGGGAGGTGTTGGAGGCACACCGACTCCGTGTTCCAGCGCCACTGTTGGAAGCCCCGTAATTACACCGAACGTAATTGCGCCCGACAGTGGAGATTACAACCTTGACGGGCTTGACTATGACGTCCCGAATGCGGCCACGCAGAATTTCACCGGGTCGCACAGCCGCTCGTCCTACATCAACGGGCTCTTTACGGTCGCAGACTTCCCTCAGCCGGCTCAGGGAACGGAAGGAAATGAGCCCCGTAACATCTACCGCAACCCCGGGATGTTCCAGTGGGATGCGAGCGTGCTCAAGAACAACCGCCTGCCCTGGCTTGGCGAGCAGGGCAACCTGCAACTCCGCTTTGACTTTCTGAATGTTTTGAATCATGGCAACCTGGGTACGGTAGATCCCAACATGGCCGATGGCACCTTCGGCAAAGTCACTAGTACGCTCAATCCATACGACGCCAGAAAGATTGAGCTGGGTTTGAGGATATCTTTCTAACAGTGTTTGAGAAGGCATTTTGCGGCGAGCCGGACGAAGAGTCCGGCTCGCTATTTTTTTTCAGGCGGCCCGCGCTACATTGTTGCCGGGAGCATTGCGGTTGTAATCTCGACTATAGATTCTTGCGCTTGTGGGCGTGCTTACTGCGCCACAGACGCTGCGTGCGGGCATATTAGAGGGTTTATCTAATCGGGGATCGCATGAATCGATTTTCTTCTTCCAGACGCCGGTTTTTAAAACAGGCTGCCAACGCGGGCGTGGCCTGTTCCGCCACCGCCTTTATCCCCGCCATCGCCAATGGGCTTGTGGCCGAAAGCCGGGGTCAGGCGGCTCCATCAGCCGGGACAACTGCCGCCAGAGTTTACGTCGACACCCGGCGAACGATCGCGCCGCTAGACCGCAATCTGTTCGGCTCTTTTCTTGAACACCTCGGGCGCGCGATCTATGAGGGAATTTATGATCTTGGGTCGAAACTTTCCGATGCCAACGGATTTCGCAAGGATGTGCTGAACGAAATCCGCGAGCTTGGTGTTCCGATCATTCGCTATCCCGGAGGGAATTTTGTCTCAGGGTACAACTGGCTGGACGGCGTCGGGCCGAAGCAAAATAGGCCGCGCACGCTTGACAAAGCATGGGACACGATCGAGTCGAACCAGTTCGGCACGAATGAGTTCCTTGCCTGGTGCAAAGCCGCAGGCACGCAGCCGCTGATGGGGCTGAATCTTGGGACGGGAACGCCCGAAGAAGCTGCTGCTCTGGTGGAATACTGCAACATCGACAGGGGCACCAAATGGAGCGATCTGCGGCGGCAGCATGGCGTGGTTGAGCCTTGGAAGGTTGAGCATTGGTGCCTGGGCAATGAGATGGACGGCCCTTGGCAGATCGGGCACATGTTGGCGACGGAGTATGGTCTGAAGGCTGCGGACGCAGCCCGGCAGATGCGGGATGTGGATCCCTCGCTCAAGCTCATCGCTTGCGGGTCCAGCGGACCATTCATGCCGACGTATCTGGAATGGGATCGCGAGGTGCTCGAGCAATGCTACGACTATGTGGATGGACTGTCGCTTCACCGCTACTTTGGCAACAATGAGCGCGACACGGGCGGTGATACTTCGAAATATCTCGCCATGAATCTGAGCATGGAGCGGCAGATCGCCGAGACGGTCGCCGTCTGCGATCTGGTGCGAGGACACAAAAGGTCGCCGAAGAAGCTGTGGCTTTCTTTCGACGAATGGAACGTTTGGTACCGCACCACCAAAGGGGATGCCGTCGATGGACACCGGAAGGAAGCGCCGCATCTTCTGGAAGAAGTCTACAACCTGGAAGACGCGCTTCTGGTTGGGGGACTTATCAACTCCCTGTTGCGGAATGCGGATCGAGTGAAGCTTGCTTGCCTCGCCCAGTTGGTCAACGTGATCGCTCCGATCATGACTGATCCGAACGGTTTGTTCCGGCAGACCATCTACTACCCCTACAGTTGGGCTCTGCAATTTGCCCGGGGCGCCGTCCTGGATCTGCTGGTTGAGTCTTCCACCTATGAAGTTCCCGGCTTTGACCAGGTCGCGCATCTCGATGTCTCTGGCTCCCTGGATCGTAGCGATGGCAAACTCTCGCTCTTTATTCTGAACCGCGATCTGTCGAAGGCTCACGAGGTCGAGGTGGTGTGGGAAGATGCTGCTCCTGCCCAGGTGATTTCAGCGTCTGCGTTGACTGGCGACGACCTGAAGGCCTCGAACAGCTTTGCGGCGCCGCAACGAGTAGCCCCGCAATCGTTTCGCGCTCCCGCTGTCACCGCGGGTAAGACTAGATTTGACGTGCCGGCGCGCTCTTATACCGTCATTCAGTGGTCGATGTAGAAGGGAACTGAGAAACGGTCTGGGAAAGGGAAGCTTGCACGAGTCGAAGACTCACCACGCCAGGCGCAACAAGGAAAGACCTTGGCGAGGCAGTGTGAATTGTAGATGCACGTCGCCGTGCGGAAGTTCTATCCATGCCGGTGAGGTTAGCAGTTGCAGTTGGCCAGCACTCTCCAGGCGCGTGTACTCGCCTGCAGACGGCGATTGCGGCGAGCCCGTCTCCTTCCACGCAGTGAATGCGTTGCTGTGGTTGGAATCGACTCGAAAGTGTTCGAGCAGGCCGCGTTTCGCATCTTTGGGCAAGCCAGAAATCACCAGATCGATGGGTGCAGCCGGCGAAGGAACATCGTCGTCGTGATAGTTCCAGACCAGAATCTCGACCCCCCGCTCCTTACGAGAAGCGATCGCGTTGACGTCGGGCTGAGTGCGAACTCCATTGCGCACAATGTCATCGGTTGCCAGTGATCCTGAGCTGGTTACCTTCACGCGTTCGTTGCCCAATAGCCCCAGCATGCGAAAGGCGTTCAAGACCGGCTTGTCCAGACCATTCGTCGCGAGTTCCCGAAACCCGGCGAAGTAAGGCTGGTCCTCAAATTCGAAGGCCCAGGTAACAGCTCCCTGAAAGTTAACGTACTCTTTCCGGGCTAAGTCCAGAATCGCACTCAGAGCTTCGACAGTGTAGGCGGCGTACAAAGCGCCGTTGCGATACGAGTTCTGAGGATTGTCCTTGGAGGAACAGGCGGCACAGCCTTCCGGATCCGACTCTCCCAGAATGATCGGAGTATTTTGCCACTCCGGAAAGGACGCTGTGATCTTGAATCCCTGCTCGATCGCCGCCAGTTGATGGCTAATGCCCATCTGAACATGATCGCCTTGCCACGTCGGAGATCCTTTGGGATGAAAGCTGATGAAGTCGAGACGTGATCCGATCCGGCCGTTCGCGTAGTTCTTCTGGTGCGCGCAGTGCTCGAGGAATGCGCGGAGAAAATCCGTTGCCCTAGCGTTGCCTGGGCCTGTTGTCTCCGGGCCGCCGATCCGCGCCTCGGGGAACGCGCGCAGAACCGCGTCGACGGTGAAGTCGTAAAGTTTGAGATACTCCTCTCGCGTTCCTTGCCAGTAGCCGATGTCCGGCTCGTTCCATACTTCCCATAGCCAGGTTTTCGTTTCAGTGTCACCATAGCGGTCGCGGAGATGGTGAACGAACTGGAAAACGAGTTCCGACCACTTCTGATAGTCCTTCGGCGGATACGCCCATCCCGTATAAATTTCGCTCACGGGCGTTCGCGGAAAGTCGTGGCGATAGGGCTCCGGATGGATGGAAAGCGCTTTGGGCATGAAGCCAATCTCTACTAGAGGCTTAACGTTGGCCGCCCGGAACGTATCGAAAATCTGGTCCACAATCGCCCAACTATAAATCGGATGTCCCGAAGCGTCTTCTGAATACACGTTGGTCGATCCCCACTTCAGGGAGGCGGACCCGTCGCCGGTGGTGAGCAGATTGTGAACCCGCACGTATACCGGCGCGGCGTCCATCGCGGCTAATTCGCCGAGTAGTTTCTTGCCGTTCGGAGCGTAAGTGTAATTGGGTTCGTCGTAGCCGAAATAGTTCCAGACCGGCGACATCGCACCGTCCGACTGATCGGCCTGCACATGGATGCTGACGCTCGTGCTCAGTGGTCTTTGCTGGGACCAGGACAATTGACTGAACAGACAAAGGAGAATAACAGAGAGGAGTAGCGGCGCGCGTCCGCTGCTGGAGTACCGATCGCGCATTCGGATCGGTCGTCTCAGTGGCGAACTGTCGCCAGCGCACAGAGAGCAATCGCGCATACGTGCCAGGCATTCCTCACCGAGTGGAGAAACTGTAAACGGTGGCCGTGTGATAGCGATGACCGGGTTTCAACTCGGTGGATGGAAAATCCGGATGATTCGGCGAGTCAGGAAAGTGCTGGGTCTCCAGACACAATGCAGCATGCAATCCGTACGGCGTTCCACCCTTGCCTTTGATCGAGCCATCCAGGAAATTTCCGGTGTAGAACTGAATTCCCGGCTGGTCGGTCAGAACCTTCAGCACACGACCGCTGCTGGGATCGTAGACTTCTGCAGCCTCGGACAACTTCCCGCCGCCGCTGTCGAGTACCCAGTTGTGGTCGTAGCCATGGCCCAGGTGAATCTGTTCATCGTCGGCGTTGATTCGCGCTCCCACCGCGGTTGCTTTACGAAAATCAAACGGAGTCGACTCCACGGGTTTCAACTCACCCGTCGGAATGAGGCCGGAATCCACCGGAGTGAAGCGGGAAGCGTGAAGAGTGAGTTGATGATTCAAAATGTCGCCTTGCCCGGCGAGATTGAAATAAGAGTGATTGGTCAGATTGACGACAGTGTCTTTGTCCGTCGTCGCCGAGTACTCGATTCTCAAATCCTCTTTCACCAGGGTGTAGCGAACTACAGCCGACAAGTTGCCGGGAAATCCCGCTTCGCCGTCCTTGCTCAGATAAGTAAGTTCCACTCCGTCCGCCACCGGCTTCGCTTTCCACACCACATTGTTGAAACCGTGCGGGCCGCCGTGAAGAGTATTGTCGCCGTTGTTCCGGGGCAGAGAGTATTTCTGGCCATTGAGCGTGAAGCTGCCGTGGGCGATGCGATTGGCATAACGGCCAATAATGGCTCCAAAGAATGCGTTCGCAGGCCCGTTGAAGTTGGCTATATAGCCGTCGGCGTCATCAAACCCAAGCACTACGTCGGCGACCTTGCCATTCCTGTCGGGAGCCTTCAAGGAAACCACAATCCCGCCATAGGTTGCGATTCGAGCTTCGTAGGGGCCGTCGCTTAGGGTGAAAATTTCTATCGGAGTTCCGTCCGGCATCTTTCCAAAGGGCTGGCTCGTCACCTTCGTCTTCGCCTCCATCGTCATGGAAAACAGCGCCAACCACAACCCGACGATCACGATCGTTCGCAGGATCTGTTGCACTCTCATCGCTGCTCCTTATTTGTTCTATGTTACGTTGCCTGGCTTGCGGCAGAGTTTGCCACTGCGATTAATGTGGGCAGAATGTCTCCCAGACCATTGCTGCCCCGCTGGCCCAACGTGAAATACAGCTTGTTGTAAAGAGGATATAGCTTCTCATAAGTATGCTGGGCTGAGCGATCTGGCAAAAACTCCCGGTGAGAAGGGCAGATCTTATCCTGCGCTTCCTCGATTGTCTTGAATGTACCCGCAGCCAGAAAAGCAAAGATAGCAGATCCCAGGCTGACCACGCTCTTGCTCGGAACCAGCACCGGACGACCCAACACGTTGGCATAAACCTGGTTCAAGACATCGTTCTTCTGAGGAATGCCACCCGCGTTGATCACGCGCTTAATGTGAACACCATGCCCCGCCATGCGATCGAGAATCACGCGCGTATGAAACGCTGTCCCTTCAATCGCTGCGAAGAGTTCATCCTGAGCCGTGCTCTGCAGATTCCATCCCAGTGTAACTCCACGCAGGTTGGGGTTCACAAGCACGGTGCGGTCGCCATTATCCCACGTCAAGCGCAGTAGGCCAGTCTGGCCTGCTCGATAGTTCTCGAGGCCGGCGCTGAGTGTTTTCACATCGGTACCGGCGCGAGAAGCGATCGCATTGAATATGTCGCCGACGGCGGAAAGCCCGGCTTCGATTCCCGTGCGCAGAGGATGCACACTGCCTTGCACGACGCCGCAAACGCCGGGCACCAGATTTACCGAGGGCGTGATTCCAATGATGCAAGTGGATGTACCGACAACGTTCACCATGTCGTCGGTGCGGCAACCCGCCCCAATGGCATCCCAATGCGCGTCAAATGCTCCCACCGGAATCGGAATCCCCGCCTTGAGTCCCAGTTGTCCGGCCCAAAAAGGAGAGAGCCTGCCCGCGATCTGATCGGAAGTCGCGTACTCGCCGTCCAGTTTCTCGCGCACTCCCTTCAACAGCGGATCTACCTTGACCAGGAAGCTCTCTGGCGGAAGCCCACCCAGTTGCGGGTTCCACAGCCACTTATGTCCCATGGCGCAGACGCTGCGCTTCACCTCCTTCGCAGCCGTGATGCCGCACAGCGTGGCCGCGACCATGTCGCAATGCTCGAAGGCGGAGGCGAACTCTGATCGCTTATCGGGGTTATGCCGGAGCCAGTGCAGCAGCTTGGAAAACCCCCACTCTGAGGAATAGACTCCGCCGCACCACTTGATGGCTTCCAAGCCGTCGCGGTGCGCCGCGTCCGTGATCTCGGCTGCTTCGCCTTTGGCGCGGTGGTCGCACCACAGGTAGTACTCACCGAGTGGCTGAAGGTCTTTACCGACGGGGATTACGGATGACCCCGTAGTATCGAGCGCGATTGCCTGCACTTGATCGCCCGCGACGCCCGCCTTCTTCAGGGCCTCGCGCGTTGCGGAAGCCAGCGCGCGCATGTGATCGTCGTGGGATTGTGTTGCGTACTCAATATCGTCGCGCTTGCGGTGAAGGGGATACTCGGCGATAGCGGATTCGATCAACCCCCGTTCGCTATCTACAAGAGAGACGCGAACGCTCAGAGTTCCGAAGTCGACTCCCGCCACGATCGCCATCAGCAGGCTCCGTTATCGCAACCGTGATAATGCATCTCCCAACCCAGGTAGCGAGTAGTGGCTTCATACACCGCGGAAGCGACGGTTGAAAGATTGGCGGCCACGTGGTGTTCAAAGCCGTTCTCACAGATGAAATGCAGCAGACGTTGCATATTCTGGATTTCCACAACTCCCGCGCCGCCGAAAGTGTTCAGCGGATCATCGGTGAACCGGCCTTCACCGACGTATCCACGCATCTTGCCGCGGGTGTCGTCAGTTGAAAAGCGCGCGAAGCTCATTTTCTCCGGCTTAATCAGCCCCACGCAGGTTCCGAACGTGTTCTCTTTTCCCACTGTGCCGGCGATGATTTCCTGAAAATCCATTTTGACGGAGCGGAAGAAGTGTTTGGGCAGGTTCGAACAATGGAAGCAGACCGCCTTGTTCGGGTCCGATCCATAGTTGTTATTCCAATCCAGAAGTGCCGATGGAGTTCCTGAAGCCAGTTGCAGGGCGTGCATTCCCAGCACGCCGCAAATATCCACCTCGCAGGCGCTCGAGAGCAACTCGTTGCTCATCATGCTCATCACGGTGCAGGGCACGACCCCCAGGTTTTCTTCAATCGAGGTCCAGCACTGCACTGCGCTGATCGTGACTTCGGTTGCCGCCATCCACTGGTCGACGACAGCCCCTAGCTTTGCCATCTTCAACAACGCGGGCGCGGGCACGCTGCTGGAATCGACGTACTTTTTGATGGCGGTGAGCTTCGCCTGCGCGTGTTCGTCGTTGTCTTTCATCCGTTCAATGCGCCCCAGCACTTCGGAGAGATCGAGCGTCTCGATGGAGATGCCCTGCGCCTCTAGGATTTTCTCGCTATAACGAACCGTGTTGAATGCGGCAGGACGCGCGCCAATGGCGCCCACTCGCAAGTTGCGAAATCCCTTCAGCACCCGGCACACTGCGGCGAACCATGCCAGGTCTTTGGCAAACTCGGGCGAGTCAGGACTCTCGGTGTGCAGCGTTGTGATGGAATAGGGAATGCCGTACTGACGAAGGTTATTGCAGGCGGACATCTTGCCGCAGAAACTGTCGCGGCGGGAAGCAATGGTCATCTTCTTGGGATCGTCGGGCGTGGCCTGAATCAACACCGGCACGCGCAAATCAGCCAGACGCAAGGCATCGGCAATGGCTCGTTCTTCGCCGAAGTTGGGCAGCGTCACAATGATTCCGTCGATTCGCTCGCGGTTTCGCTTGAACAGTTCGGCGCAACGCCGGGATTCTTCACGTGTCTCCACCGCCCCGTACTTGCTCTCTTCCGGAGTGAGAGCCACCACGTCGATGCCAGCCGCTTGCAGCACGCGGAGCATTTCCTCCCGTCCGGTCTTGGCCAAATGATCAGGGAAAAATCCTCGGTTGCCCACGATCAAGCCCATCGTCATTTGTTTCGCCGCCATAAAACTCCCTCTCGAAAAATACCCTCTCTAGGACTGCCGTCCTGGCGCGAATTTGATGCAATAAAGCAGACCGATCACCAGCAACAACGCACCCCACCATGCGTTAGCATGCAAGTTGAAGAGGACCACGCCGGGGTGCAAGGGAGGATTTATGAGCTGGTAAATCCCCGCACCCAGGATCAGTGCGCCGTTGACGGCCAGCGAGATGCCGATGAAAAACCAGATGGAAACCAATGCGTGCCTCCACTTACCAGAAAATAATGTTCAATGCGACCAAAACGACTGCCACGATAGCGGCCCAGAAAAGAGGCTTCTGGTACAGAGGGACGTCGCCTACGGAGGGAACTTCCGTCAGCCCGTATACCAAACCAGTCAATTCGCTGTTAGGCGTCGGCTTTGTCGCCAGACTTACGACCACAGTCACAACTACGCAGACAATAAAAGACCAGAGTGCTTGAAAGTAATCCTGGGCCAATCCTTTCGCATGGGACGAGAGTGCCACATAACGCAGCGCGGAGGGGTCGACTTTCACCCACGTCCACATGCTGATCGAACAGAGCGTCCCGCACAGCAACCCCAAGAATCCGCCAAGCCGGGTCGCCCGCCTCCACAGCATCCCGAGCACAACCGTCCCGAACAGGGGTGCGATGAAGAAGCTGAACAACGCCTGCACGTAATCCATGATGCTGGCAAACTGCATCACCAGGTACGCCGTACCTACGCTGATCAGTACGCCGACAATCGTGGTCCAACGGCCCATACTCACGTAATGGTGATCGCTGCCCTTGCTGTTGATCAGCGGGCGGTAAATGTCATAGGTCCAGACCGTGGTGAAGGCGCTGACGTTGCCCGCCATGCCTGACATGAAGCCCGCAATTAACGCCGTAACTCCCAGGCCGAGCAAACCTGGGCCACAATAACGGGCCAGCATGAGCGGAAGAACGTCGTTGTAGCTGTGCCCCCCAGTGACCGCCGCGATTGACTCCGGAACCAATTTCTCGGGCAGTACGGCCAGGCCGAGCAGTCCCGGCAGAATCACGATAATCGGGACGAACATCTTGAACCCGGCGCCGATAATCGGCGCCATTTCCGCGCTGCGAAGATCTTTCGCAGCCAGAATGCGTTGTACCACCAGGAAGTCCGTCGTCCAGTAGCCCATCGAGATCACTGCGCCCAGTCCGAACACAATGCCGACCCAGTTGATTCCCATGGGATTGTTGCTGAATGACCCCAAGCCCGACCACACATGCACGTACTGTTCTGAGGCTCGTTGCGCAATCTGCAGTTTGAGGTTGGTCCACCCGCCCGCTTCGTACAGTCCAAGAATCGGAATGAGCAGCACGCCCGCCCAGATGAGGAAGAACTGCAGCACTTCATTGAAGATCGCCGAACGCAGACCGCCTAGCGTCACATAAATGGCCACCGTCAGAGACGAGACCCAGATGCTGAAATTAATGTCCCATCCCAGCACAATCTGCATGACCTTGGCCATGGCAAACATGTTGACGCCGCTCATCAGCACGGTCATGAAGGCGAACGAAATTGCCGACAGGGCGCGGCTGGGCTCGCCGAAACGCAGTTTCAAATATCCCGGCACCGAGTGGGTCTTGGAAATGTAATAGAACGGCATCATGACCAGCGCCAGGAACAGCATCGCGGGAATGGCTCCGATCCAGTAAGCGTGCGTCGCCATAATGCCGTACTGGTAAGCCGAACCCGCCCAGCCCATCAATTCGAGAGCCCCGAGGTTGGCCGAGAGAAAACTAAGACCCGCCACCCAGGCCGTCATCTCGCGGCCCGCCATGAAGAAATCTTCCCCGGTGTTGGACCGGCCTTTGAGGTACCAGCCGATGGAGAGCACGAGAACAAAATAGAAAACGACAATGACGACGTCGACAGAGGAAAGATGTACCAGCCGGGTTGGAAGATCGATTGCCAGCAGTGGCGTCACTGTTTATCCTCGTTTATCTTCAGCCTGTCCGTAATACGCGTTGCTGCCATGTTTTCTAAGGTAATGCTTGTTATGCAGCGCGCTTCGAACCGGTTGCGCGGCTGAATTGATGCCGACCGTAAAATAAGCCATCCGCGCGATGGCCTCTAAAATAACGGCGTTATGGGCGGCTGCTGCGGCATCTTCTCCCCAAGCGAAAGGTCCATGGTTGGCCACCAGCGCGCCCGGGGTTGCCGACGGATTTGTCTGCCGGAGGCTGGCGACAATGGCGTGGCCTGTGTTCTTCTCGTAGTCTTCGGCAATCTCCTTATCCGTCATTTCAGATGTGACAGGCACCGGGCCATGGAAATAGTCCGCATGGGTTGTTCCGAAGCATGGGATAGGCCGTCTGGCCTGAGCCCAGGCTGTGGCATACTCCGAATGCGTGTGGGCGACTCCGCCAATTTCGGTAAACTCCTTATACAGCACCAAATGAGTGGGAAGATCGGACGAGGGGCGCAGGCTGCCTTCCACGATCTTGCCTTCGAGGTCGGTCACCACCAGGTGTTCTGGTTTCATGTGCTCATAGGGAACTCCACTGGGCTTGATCACTACCAAGCCTTCCTCACGCGAGATCCCGCTGGCATTGCCAAACGTGTAAAGAACCAGGTTTCTTCGAACCAGTTCCAGGTTGGCCTCGAGAACATGTTCCCGCAAACGCTGCAGCATAGCTCCTGTCCCATCACCCCAATCCCGGCTGGTCGAATGCAGTAATCGTTTACTCAGAATGAGCGCAAACTAGATTATTCCCATATCCTGCCAATTGCAACTTTCTTCTGATGGCTGAGGATTTTTCCGGATAACATCCCACGGTAGGTTGCGGAGCGCAGAGCGGGACGCACCGATTCTAACGCGAGGCCGCGACCGGTGTCTTACGGGAACCCCTGGTCCGGTTTCCTTTTGGAATCATCGTTTCGTACTTTCCAGCCGGGGCCAGAGCTGTAGAACGCCTCAGCACCAAACTTGTCGTCAGTTCGTATCGATGGTGCGCCGAGGATCGCGGCTCACTTTCGACCTCATTCAACAGGGCTTGGAAGGCAATCTTGGCCAGTTCATGCTGAGACATTTGCACCGTCGTAAGTGGAGGAATCGTAAACTCGGCCAAGCGGATATCGTCGAACCCGACTACTGAAAGATCATCCGGTATCTTGATGTTGTGGTCGTATGCTTCCCGCATAACTCCAATGGCGGTCATGTCGTTTGAGCACAGCACCGCGGTTGGACGGTTACTGAGACGGTTGAGCTCGAGCAGCGCTTGCATACCGCCTTCCATCCGGTGATCCCCAACTACGATCAAGTCTGGAGAAAGCCCGATCTCCGTCATTGCTATCTTGAAAGCATCTCGCCTCGCCAGGGCTGACTTCAGATGCAAAGGGCCAGCGATAAAGGCAATGCGAGTGTGCCGGAGTGCAGCCAGATGCTGCACCGCCTGACGGATTCCATGTTGATAATCGATACGGATATTGGCGATTCCCGGGACATCGGGCCCAACATCGATGAAGACCAATGGAACCTTACGGAAGCGAAGATGCTCGATCAGCGTTTCTTCCATGCCGAAGGTCAAGATCGCCACACCATCCACCCGGCGTTCGATCATGCGCCGGACTGACGATTCCATCCGCTTTGGGTCATGCACGGTGGAGGTCACCAGGATCTCGTAGTTGTTCTCGACTGCGAGATTCTCAAACGTCTGTACGATTTCCGGGAAAAACGGGTTGGTAATCTCAGAAACTATCAAACCAAAGAGACGACTGCGTCCCAAGACGAGGGCCCGCGCCTGAGTATTGGGATAATATCCCAGTTCGTCCACCACCTTCCAAACTCGTTTGGCAAGCTGAGCATCGACCGTGGGGACACGGTTAATCGCTCTGGACACGGTGGCGGTGGAAACCTTCGCTCTCCGGGCAATCTCTCGAATATCCATGGGCCGATTGGCGGAAGAACCCTTTAATGAACAGCATTTTACCATAGCTGTTCGGCTGCTCCGGGCGCTGCCCGCGATTCCTGCAAACGTTTGCCCCCCCATGGAGTCGAATCAGAGAACGCTTCCTAGCCTGTCTTCTTCAAGTTCTTGTTACTCGGGTTTAGGCCCACCAAAAAGCAATCGAGGACATCAGCTCGAAGCTGGGTAAACGCTTACCAAAAACGGAGACGCCGGCAGCATCGGCTACAGGCCGCGAGTCCATACTACGGGATGGATCAAAGGGTATAGTGGAACAACGCTGAAAAGAAATGACCGTATCAAAGCGTAACTTAGATCTCGGCCGTCACGTGTTTGGAATGGCGGCTTTTGCCGCTGGCCTCATCACGCTGGCCTGGCACGACTACAACGGCTGGCGTCAACCGTACGTCGTCTACGGCTGCGGCGCTGCTCTGATCTTCGGCGGCGCAGCGATTCAGTTCCGTCGGATAGCGAAAGCGGCCGCGGCCCTCCTTGCTGCGGCTTATCTTGTCTTCGCCTTACTGTGTGTGCCACAGATCTTCGCTACACCGCGAATCTTCAATAGCTGGGGCAACTTCTTCGAGCAGTTCTCTCTCGCGACCGGAGCGGCGATGGTTTGTGCGCGCTGGTCATCAGCGTGGTCACGCTCACCGGCAACGGTTGCCCGGACCGGCCGCATTCTTTTGGGCATCTGTGTCGCTTCCTTTACGCTCGAGCAGGCGATTTATCTTCGCGGTACCGTCAGTCTTGTTCCGAAGTGGATTCCGCCAAGTCAGATGTTCTGGGCCATAACGACGACGGTTTTTTTCGGACTCGCGGCGGTGGCATTCCTAGCGAATCGGAAGGCGCTTCTCGCGGCTCGCCTGCTGACCGTGATGCTCGTGAGCTTTGGCGTACTCGTGTGGATACCGTTGACTCTTTCCCATCCCTTCAGCCACACGAATTGGAGCGAAAACGCCGAGACCTTCGGGATTGCCGGAGCAGCATGGATTCTCGCCGATCTGCTCGGCGAGGAGGCCAAGCGGCCCACGTGAAACTTCGTACTATTGAGTTTGAGCTTGCGCCGGCGGATGTTTAAGCGTAGCGACCCATTGCTGGAACTTCGGGTTGGGATGGAGATTCTTCAGATCGTCGTCGGATATGAGACCGTCGACATCTTTATACCCGCGATTGAAGGCCTCGTTCAGATATTGCAGGGCGTCGTCAGGATGGTTCGCGGCGGCTGCCACGCAGGCGAAGGAATACCACACTGAAAAGGGGTTCCCTTGCGCCGGCGAATTACTCCCCTTTTCGATCACGTCACGAAACAGTTTGCTGGCTTCGGCGTAGCGATGACTGTACGCAAGCGCCGTACCGAGTCGTTGGAGCGAATCCAGCGTTTCCGTATGTTGTGGGCCTAGAGTGCGAAGTTGGATTTCGAAAGCCTGTCTGGCGATCTTTTCGGCTTCCGCGTAATGTCCCTCCCTGTTCAAAATCCTAGCCAGGCTTGCTTGCGACAACAAGGTACCGCGGTGTTGCGGTCCGAAGACACGAAGCTGGGTCGCAAGCGTTTCGCGCTGCAATTTCTCGGCCTCGCGGACGTGGCCCTCCTTAAGAAGCACGCCCGCCAGGTTCGATTGCGACCACAATGTTCCGGGGTGTTCAGGTCCGGCGGTTCGCAACCAAAGTGCCAACGCCTCCCGGTCGAGTTTCTCGGCTTCGGCCAAGCGGCCTTCATTGGCGAGAAGTTCCGCAAAGTTTTCCATCGCGAGGAGTGTGTTCTGATGTTCGGGTCCCAACACACGCTGGTAGCCACCCAATACTTCGCGATACAAGGGCTCCGCTTCGGCCAGGCGACCCTGAGCTTCGACGGACAATGCCAGATTGTTCATGGCCGCCAAGGTTTGAGGGTAATCTGGTCCGTTCACCCGGCGTGTGAGATCGAGCAACTGGCGATACTCTTGTTCGGCGTCGGCATAGCGGGACTGGCTCCAGAGCGCACTGCCGAGGTTCTGCATCGACTGCAAAGTTTGGGCACTCTCCGGGCCGAGGGTGCGAGTCGCGATTTCGATTGCCTCGCGCTCCAGTTTCTCCGTTGCGTCGTATTGGCCCTCGTGCAGCAGGACGAAGGCGAGGCGATCCGTAGTCTCGAGCGTGAGCGGGGCCTCGGGTCCAAGAACGCGGCGCTGGTCCGCCAGCGCTTGGCGCTCCAGTTTCTCCGCTTCGGGATAATGTCCCTCACGATCTAGAATCCACCCTAGCTGAGCCATTGATTCCAACGTCTTCGGATCATCCGGCCCGAGGAGGCGCATTTGAACATCCAAAGCGCTCTTTGCGAGTTCATGGGCACGGGCGAACAGTCCCAGGTTTGTGTAGGTTCGCGCCATGACCTCCATCATCTGCGATTGAACCTCAGGATCCCTCGCCAGACCCGTTCCCATATCTTTCGAGGCTTTGTCGAGAATCTCGCGGGCGGTAATGCTGTTGCCCCGCGCTTCGCTGGGGTCGGACACTTTGAACATACCGGTCATGAAATCGGTGACCCGGGTGGCGCGATCCCGCTCGCGGTTGGCGCGGTCGCGCTCCCGAGTAATCCGGCGCAACTGGACTGCCTGCATAACTCCGAACGCGATCAATAGCAGCGCCATTGCGCCAACCGCGGCTGCTCCGAAGTTATGACGCTGCACATACTTCTTTGTGCGATAAGCCGTGCTCGCCGGACGTGCGATCACGGGTTCGTTCCGCAAATAGCGGCCAATATCGGCACTCAGCTCGGAAGGCGTGCCGTATCGGCGGCTACGGTTTTTCTCCAGAGCTTTCAGGGTGATGCAGTCGAGATCACCGCGCAACAGACTGACCAGTTGCCGCGGATCCGTTGTCCGGTTGGCCGCGGTGGAACTGGAGATTGGGTCTCGGCCGATTCTTGTGCTCGGACTCGGCGGATCGTCTTCGTGCAACTGGCGCAGGATTTCGTGGAACGGCTTCGTCTTCCACTGCTTTACATCAAAAGGCAGAACCCCAGCGAGCAATTCATACAGCACCACGCCGAGCGAATAAACGTCGGTGCGGGTGTCGATGTCTGGGACGCTGGGATCAGCTTGTTCCGGGCTCATGTAACCTGGAGTGCCCACCATTCCTCCGGCGCGCGTCATGAAGGTCTGGTCCGAAGATTGCTGCGAAATTGCCTTGGCAATGCCGAAGTCGATGATCCGCGGCACAGGCTTGCCATCGACTTCCACCACTAAGATGTTTGAAGGTTTCAGATCGCGGTGAATGATTGCTTTCTGATGAGCATGTTGCACGCCCTCACAAACCTTGACCAGCAGGGCGAGTCGCTCGCGGGCCGACAGGCGCTTCTGGTCACAGTAGTTGGTGATGGGCAATCCTGGCACATACTCCATGACGAAATAGGGTTGCCCTGCGGGAGTCGAGCCAGCATCGAATACTTTGGCGATGGCGGGGTGGTCCATGATCGCGAGCGATTGCCGCTCGGCCTGGAAGCGTTGCAGGACCGCCTGGTCGTACATTCCGGCTTTGATCAACTTGAGCGCGACTTGCCGTTGCACGGGAGAAGTCTGTTCGGCCAGCCAGATTTGTCCCATCCCGCCTTCGCCAAGCTCGCGGACAAGTTGAAAATGCTGGGCGAAGATCTGTCCTGCTTTCAAGCCACCCGCTGCATCGATCCGTTCAGTCTCCGCTCCTGGCGGCGCCGATTGCAGGAAGCCTGCAGGGACGCCTTCGCCAGCCAACAGAAGAGACTCGACCTCGGCGCGCAGTGCAACGTCGGAGGAGCAAGCTTTGTCGAGAAACACCGCACGCTGCTCGGGATCCAGTCGCATGGCCTGATGCAATAGTTCTTTGACCTGCTCCCACGCCTGGATAGTCATGGTCGTCCCGTTCTGCTCATCTGTCGATGCAACCAGACGCGAGCGGTGGCCCAGTCGCGGTCGACGGTTGCGCGCGAGATCCCCAGCACTTGCGATATCTCCGGAGCTGACAACCCACCGAAGAACTTCATTTCTACAATCTTTCCCTGGCGTTCATCGATGCCGGCCAGTTGGTTCAAGGCATCGTCCAGGGCCAGGAGCTCGGCGTCTCCGTTGACGGGCAAGGCGTCCAGATATTCGACGGCGATCCTGCACCCCCCGTCACGTTTGGAGGCCCGGCGTTCGCGGGCATAATCCACGAGGATCTGGCGCATGAGCCGGGAAGCCACAGCGATGAAATGCGCCCGGTTCTGCAGGTCCACCGACTGGCTGCCAGCCATCCGAAGATAAGCCTCATGAACCAAGGCAGTGGTCTGCAGGGTGTGGTCGGGCCGTTCCGATTGCAGGTGATAGTGCGCCAGCCTGCGCAACTCCTGGTAGAGCAGAGGCAGCAGAGTATCGAGGGCTCGCTCGTCTCCCCGCTTCCAGTGCCGCAAGAGCTCGGTAACCTGACCGGACTCGGATTCGGGCATGTGCCCCTCGCCCCCCAACTTCCGCGAAGGTCAACAGCATATTCGCGGGCTCCCCTGTCGTCAAATGACCATCCGGCCACCAGATCGTTTCGCATTAGTACCGGTTTTAGTACCGGTTGAACCTGCATTAGTACTGCGCTTACGGGTCCCGTCAGTACGGCCCACCCGCTCCTCCTTGGATTCTGGATAGATCTCTTTTGAACCTTGTGCTTGCAAGCTGGGCGACCTATGCTCTGCGCTGGGGTCGCTCTGTGAAACGAGTCCGTGTATTGGTGGCAAATCATCCGCGCCTGATGAGGGAATTGGTGATGGCGACGATTGCCGACCAGCCCGATATTGAGATGGTGGGCGAGGTGCAGAACGAGACCGAGCTGGCCGATATCGTAGAGCAGGTGCAGCCCGATGTTCTGATCATCGCCATGGACGAGCCCGAGAAACGCCTTGGCCAGTGTGGATTTCTGCTGGGGCGTCATCCCGGGATGAAGATTTTGGCTCTGGCGCCGGAGCAGAACCGGGGAATTTTCTATTGGGCAGTGGTCGATATTCGAACCAAAGCTCTGGAGAGTTCCGAAGCGGGCATTTTGAATGCCGTGCGGGAGCGTCCGACTCTGGTGGGCGCCGCGCAGAACTAGAACTTTAGAAACTACCAGAACTGAAAAATGGATGTGGCGGAGAATGAGCAACTCTCAGCCCCGACTGGCCGCATGATTCGCTGCCAGTGTTCTGAAACGGAAGAAGTTAGTTCATCAAGCTCCAGTAGCTGAGGGGGCGAAGCTGCGAGCGAAGGCCTGATCTGAGACTGTTCTAATGGACCTGCAAGAAGCATCAGCGAATGCTGCTCCCGCAATCCTGGCGGAGGGTGCGGCTGATCTGAACCGGCATGATCTGAACTGGTATGCGCTGTATACCTGCCCGCGCCACGAGAAATGCGTGGCCCAACAGATCGAGCAGCGCAGCATTTCCTGTTTTCTGCCGCTCTACCGCACCGTACGACGCTGGAAAGATCGCCGCAAGGAACTGGAACTCGCGCTGTTTCCCGGCTACGTTTTCGTCCGCCTCGCGCTGAAGGACAGGCTGCGAGTTCTGCAACTGCCCAGCGCCGTGCGCCTGGTAAGTTTCAATGGCCAGCCCGCCGTGTTGCCGGAAGCTGAAGTTGACCAATTGCGCGAGCGCCTGGCTCGCGGCGGCGTGGAGCCGCATCCGTACTTGCGTGTCGGCCGCTGGGTGCGAGTATGCGGCGGACCCATGCAGGGCCTCGAAGGCATTATCGTGCGCCGTAAAGACCGCTGCCGCGTGGTCTTTTCCCTCGACCTGATCATGCGTTCCGTCGCCGTGGAAGTGGATGAAAGCGATGTCGAGCCGGTTGCACAATCGAATCGCCGCACATAAGACCCTCGCGATCTCAGTCACAACCCTACACAGACTGGATTCATTCCGCATGCCTCATTCAAGATTCGCTCGCCCGCACATTTTCCCACGATGGTTGAAACTCACCACCGGCATCACGCTGGTCGTCCTGCTGTTGGTAGGCGTGGGGCCGGGAAAAATGTTGGCCCAGACGGATCACGAGCAGACGACTCCGAGAAGTTCGCATGGGGCCGGTCCCAACGAACGGGATCCGGAGCCGCTGGTTTCACTCTCCGCCGCTACCATCATCGACATCTTGCTGCAGGAACCCGGCCTTATGCTCGAAGTGAAAAGGTTGCTGGTGCGGAGGGCCTATGAGCAGGGACGTCTGCTCGATCCCGTCGATGTTACCGATGACGCTTTGTTCCAGTTGCTGCGAGATGACAATAACGTCCGCGTGCTGGCGACCCAGGAGATCGAGCAACGGGAGTACGTGCGCGCCAAGCCCACTCGCCAGGAATTGGAAAAGGACAGGATTGCGAAAACTCCGGGAAGTCGCGCCGTGGGTCAGAACGAAGAAGAAAAGTATTGGTCGCAACACGAAAAAATCGAATGGCCGCAAAGGGCGATGCGCGAATCCGGCGCTGACGACGGCTTCTCCGACGATGGCTTCTACGAGGTTGAGCCTCCCAGTCCGCCGCCGAATAGTTTTCCGGGGCCCGCCTACCCGTCGACCGACTACCGCCGCCAGCAGAGCTCGGCTGGCCTCGTGCCTCAGGACCAGAACCAGAATTCTCAAAACCAGAATTTTCAAGAACAAGCTTCTCAAAACCAGAATTATCAAAATCAAGATTTTCAAAATCAGGATTCGTACGATGGAGCGCCACCCGATGCAGGCTCGCTGCCGCGGAGCGGTCCCGAAGGCTCGCCGGGACTGCTCAGTGCCAGCATGGACCAGTCGGGCGTGTCGGGACAGCGTCCGGGTTCGTCAGATTCAGCCTCTTTTCCGCCGTACTCCCGCCCCTATTCTTCTTACGCATCGGGCAACTCTGCTGAGCAATCTTTTTCTGATCTTCCGTCTAATTCGCTGTCGGCCGCCGATCGCGGATACGGCCCGTGGATTTCCCACTCCGGCGGCCGGTTGCAGCAACCAAGATCTCGATCCGAAGACGGCCAGCCCACGATTCGCCGCCGCGCGAATCCCTATGCTGACGTGCCTTCGCTCTACGATCTTTACACCCAGATCTCCCGCCGTTCGCCGGTGCTCGAGCGTTTTGGCGAAGACATTTTCCGCAACGGCACGGGCAATTTCAATGAGCTTCCCATGGATTTGCCGGTGGGGCCCGACTACGTGCTCGGTCCCGGCGACGGCCTGAGCATTGAGTTGTGGGGAGGAATTTCCGAACATCTGCGGCGGGTGGTGGACCGCGAAGGACGCGTGGCCTTGCCCGAGGCGGGCGCCATTCAGGTTACGGGGCGCAGTCTCGGCGACGTCCAGCAACTGGTGCAGGGCGTGTTGCGCCGCGAATTTCGCGACGTGCACGCCGATGTTTCTCTGGCTCGCCTGCGCACGGTGCGGGTGTATGTGGTCGGGGACGTGGTGCGGCCGGGCGCCTATGACGTCAGTTCGCTTTCAACCCCGCTCAACGCCCTTTATCAGGCGGGCGGACCGACGGCGCGCGGCTCGCTGCGGATTCTGCGCGTCTATCGTGGTCAGCAGCTGACCGGGGAACTTGATCTCTACGATTTGTTGTTGCACGGAGTTCGTTCCACTCTCGAGCGCCTGCAGGCCGGGGACACGATCATCGTGCCGCCTCTGGGCGCCGAACTCACGGTAGAAGGCATGGTGCGCCGTCCCGCGATCTATGAATTGAATCACGAAGCGAATCTCGCGGAGGCGCTCGAACTGGCCGGCGGAGTGCTGAATACCGGCACCCTGCGCCACATCGAAGTCGAGCGCGTCGTCGCTCATGAGAGCCGCTCTCTGCTGCGGCTCGATCTTCCGGAGACTAATAACGGAGACGCGGCGACCAGCACGCTCGAAGCTTTCAAGATTCAGGATGGCGACAAGATCCGCATCTCGCCCATCCTGCCCTTCAGTGAGCAAACTGTGTATCTCGATGGCTATGTTTTTCATCCCGGCAAGCACCCCTACCGCGAAGGTATGCGCGTCACCGACCTGATCTCTTCTTACAGTGATCTTCCGCCCGAGCCTGCGGTGCGCCATGCTGAAATCATTCGCCTCGCGCCCCCCGACTACGCTCCCCAGGTGATTGCCTTCAATCTTGCCGAGGCTCTGGCCGCGACCGGACCGGACAAGCCGCCCGGCGATCCCAATGCCCAGAATGTAACCCTGAAGCCCTTTGACACGGTGCGCATCTTCAGCCGGTTCGATTTCGAAGATCCTCCGGTGATTACGGTGACGGGCGAAGTACGCCATCCCGGCGAGCATGTCACCAACGGCGAGACCCGCCTGCGCGATGCAGTCTACCTGGCGGGGGGCATTACTCCGGATGCCTTGCTCGGCGACGCGCAAGTCTTTCGCAGCACCGCCGACGGGAAGCTCAAAGTGCTCAGCGTGAATCTGGAGCGTGCCCTGGCCGGGGACGCCGCCGACAATGTTCCTCTCGAGCCCAAGGACCGCGTATTCATTCATCGTAATCTGTCGAAGCTCGATCCGCCCGCGGTGAAGATCGAAGGTGAAGTGGCCCGGCCGGGAAAATACCCGCTGGGCGAGGATCTGTCGGCAGCACAGTTGGTGCGCCTCGCCGGGGGACTAAAGCGCGGAGCCTTCACCGAGACTGCCGACCTCACCCGCTACACGGTCGAGAACGGCGCGCAGGTGATGGGAGAACATGTCGCGGTCCCGATCGCCCGCGCCCTGGCGGGGGACCCCGATAGCGATGTGCGCCTCCACGACGGCGATGTACTGACCATTCGCCAGTTGGCGGGATGGAACGATATCGGTTCCCTTATCACGGTCAAGGGCGAGGTCATGCATCCCGGCGATTACGGCATCGAGGAAGGCGAACGCCTCAGCTCCGTGCTGAAACGGGCGGGCGGATTGCGGGCCGATGCCTATCCTTATGGCGCGATTCTCGAGCGCCGGCAAGTTCGCGAGATGGAAGAAAAAAACCGCGCCGACCTGATCCGGGAAGTGCAAGGGCAGCAGTCGACTCTCAAATTAATTTCTGACGTGGGTGATGCCGATCAGAAGCTGGCCAAGGATGCCGCCCTGCAGCAGTGGCATGCCACGCTCGATCAACTGGAGAACACGCCGCCAGCGGGGCGGCTGGTCATTCACATTTCGAAAAATGTGTCGAAGTGGGCGGGCACTCCCGCCGATGTTCAGATCCGCGCCGGCGATACCCTGCTGATTCCGAAGACACCGACCTATGTCATGGTAAACGGCCAGGTGTATAACCCGACTGCGATCTCCTATCGTCCGGGCAAGAGTGCGGGATGGTACCTGCGCCAGGCGGGCGGTCCGACCAACATGGCCAACCGGAAAGCGGTCTTCGTGGTGCGCGCCGACGGTTCGGTCGCAGGCGGAAAGGGCAGTGGTGAATGGTTTTCAGGCGATGTCCTCAGCACCGAACTGCGCCCCGGGGATATGGTGTTTGTTCCGGAGAAAGCCCTGGGCGGCTCGCCGGCCTGGAAGAACACCGTCGAAGCGGCCCAACTGATGTCCTCAATCGCCATCGCTGTCAGCGTGGGCCTGAACTTCTGAGCGGGCATTTTTACTCGTGTGGCGCTGGGTGCAAATTGCGACTGTTCCCCTGATGCTGAGTCTGTCTGCGGCCAATCTCACGGTGAACTCGGTTGCCCAAACGGACGCGCCCTCGGCAGTGATGTCTGATACGTCGTCCCGTGCCGCCGCGATGGGCACGTGGAACGTGGCGAAGGAAAGTGACTCCAGAATGCCGGCCCGCGGAGTCGATTTGTTCCAGCGCTTTGCCGGTGACCAGAGCGCGATCTGGTCGAGCCCGTTCCGCCTGCGGAAAAACGATGCGATCTGGGCGCTGCCGGCGCTGGCCGGTGCAGGAGCATTCTTTGCGAGCGATTCCTGGCTTTCGAAACAAGTTCCTGCGGGCGAGATCGCGCGCAGCCGCAGCTTCTCAAACTACGGCGCCGTTTCTCTGGCGGGCGCGGCGGGCGGAATGTTTCTTCTAGGCAAAATGACGCACGATGACCACGCGGCTGAAACCGGATTTCTGGCGAGCGAAGCGGCGTTAAATGCGGCAGCGGTGGACTTTGCTCTTAAATCGATGTTCGAGCGGCAACGGCCGTACGACGGAACTGGAGCCGGGCACTTCTTTGCCGGCGGTGGATCGTTTCCCTCCGAGCACGCCGCCGTATCCTGGGCCGTGGCCGGCGTAATTGCGCACGAGTATCCCGGCACGCTCACCAAGTTGATTTCCTATGGCCTGGCGTCGGCAGTGACGCTGGCCCGGGTCACCGGCAAGGAGCACTTCTCCTCCGATGCCGTCATCGGCGGTGCGCTCGGTTATTTCATCGCGCAGCAGGTCTACCGGCGGCACCGCGACCCCGAGGTCAGCACCGGCTCCTGGGGAAGTCTGATCGAGACCAATCCTCCAGAACACGATAAAGTGCGCAGCCCGCGCTACATGGGATCCCCCTATGTCGCGCTCGACAGCTGGGTGTATCCCGCCCTCGAGCGCCTCGCGGCTATCGGTTACCTGCCCACCGCCTACCTGGGAATTCGTCCGTGGACGCGTATAGAGTGTGCCCGTCTGCTGGAGGAGGCTGACGATGGGATGCGCTATCAGAGCGGGAGCGCCGAAAGCGAGGCGGAGGGTCGAGCGGGAGGCGAAGCTGAAGCAGAGAAGATATACGCTTCCCTCGAGGCTGAGTTCAGCGACGAGGCGCGCCGCCTGAACGGTGCGTCCAATGTTGGCCTGGGCCTGGATTCGATTTACACGCGCTTCACTGGCATTGCCGGAACTCCGCTCCGCGATGGCTACCACTTCGCGCAGACCATCGTCAACGATTACGGACGGCCGTACGCCGAAGGCGGGAACGACGTAACCGGGTTCAGTGCGAGCGCGGTGGCCGGACCGCTTTCCTTTTCTTTCCGGGGGGAGTATCAGCATGCTCCCGGCGTGATCTCCGATGCTCCGAGCGTCCTCGAGGCCATCGCCGTCGAAGACGGCGTCGTAACTCCTCTTCCTGACGGTTCTCCGACGATCGACCAGTTCCGTCTGATCGAGGGCTCGATCGGACTGACTTTGAATAACGTCAAGCTTTCCTTTGGCAGGCAAAACCTGTGGCTGGGACCGGGCGAGAGCGGAGCCTTGCTGATGACCGATAACGCCCAGCCCGTCACCATGCTCGAGATGGACAACGTGTCTCCCTTCGAGATTCCGCTCCTGTCCCAATTCCTGGGACCGGTCCGGATGCTTTCTTTCCTCGGGCAGCTGGCCGGGCAGAACTGGGTATACAACCCTCCGCCGGCAGTGGGATTGAATCCCGCGGTCGATCCGGCTTTTCTGGTGGGACCGAATTTCAGTCCGCAGCCCTTCATTCACGGCAACAAGATCAGTTTCCGGCCGACGGCGAACCTGGAGTTTGGCATGGGCGTGACTGCAATTTTCGGCGGGCCGGGACTGCCCTTTACCTGGCATGAATTTCTCAGAAGCTATTACGGGCACAATGCCAATATCGCGAGCAATCCGGCCAAACGGTTTTCCAGCTTCGACCTCACCTATCGCGTTCCTGGGCTCAGAAACTGGCTTACCGTCTACACCGACTCAATCGTCGGAGATGAAGTTTCGCCCCTCGGCTCAACCCGGCCCATGTTGAATCCCGGAGTCTACCTTCCCCGGTTCCCCAAATTACCCAAGCTCGAACTGCGCGTCGAGGGATTCAAGGCCGAGCCCCGGCTGGGAACGATGTATATTGACCGGCGCTATCACTCCGGCTACACCAACGACGGAAATCTGATGGGAAGCTGGATCGGGCGCCAGGCCCTCGGAGGCCAGGCGTGGGTCAAGTATTCGTTCACCGCGCGGACCAGTTTCGAAATCGGCTACCGGCATCAGGAAGTGGACCACTATCTCGCTGGTGGCGGACGCCTGAATGACTTTTCGGCGCGGGCGGAGTGCCGCCTCGGCGCGGGAATCGCGCTTTCCGCGCGCGCCCAGTCCGAGCAGTGGAATTTCCCCGCGCTCCGGCCCCGGCCGGAATCCGATTTCTCCGGCTCGATCGGGCTGACGTTCCGTCCCGGACTGCGTTGGCGGAAGAACTAGCCTTGGCCAGCACCTACAACCGAGTTTCCCCGTCGGCCACAAAGGCACGTCCGGATTTTTCCCCGGAACCGGCATTCCGGGGCCTGGCATCGCCGGTGACCAGCGAAGGGGATCCATCGGCCCGGCTGATTGGGTATCTGACCCTGCTTTGGGGCAAACGCCGTGCGCTTCGCCGGGCGACCCTCGCCGGGCTGTTGCTCGGAACATTGCTCGCGTTTGCGCTGCCCAAACAGTATCAATCGACGGTGCAGCTGATGCCTCCTGACACCCAGTCCAGTTCCTCAGCCATGATTGCGGCTTTGTCGGCTAAGGCGGGCAGCGGCATCGGCGCCATGGCGGGGGATCTGCTGGGCGGAAGTTCCACAGGCGCTCTCTTTCTCGGTATCCTGCGCAGCCGCACCCTCGAAGACCGGCTGGTCGAGCGCTTCCAGCTGAAAAAGGTATATGGCGTGAGACTCGAGGAAGACGCCCGGACCCGGCTGTCAAATAACACGGGCATCTCCGAAGACCACAAGAGCGGCATCATTTCCCTGAGCGTCGTCGATCACGATCCCGCCCGCGCCCCGGCCATCGCCCAGGCCTACGCGGAGGAATTGGAGCGCCTGGTGTCCGAACTCTCCACTTCCGCCGCTCATCGGGAGCGCGTGTTTCTCGAGGACCGGCTCAAGGGGGTCAAGCGTGAACTCGATCAAGCTTCTGGAGACTTCAGCCGATTTGCCAGCCAGAATGAGGCCATCAACATTCCCGAACAGGCGAAAGCGATGGTCGCGGCCGAGGCAGTTCTCGAGGGGCAGCTGATCGCCGCCGAATCCGAGTTGAAGGGGCTCGAACAGATCTATACCCCGAACAATGTGCGCGTGCGCTCCGTCGAGGCCCGCGTCTCCGAGCTGCGCCGCCAAATGGAAAAGCTTGACGGAGACTCTGATCCGGCCAGTCCCGTCGCGTCCCCAGGTGGGCGTTCAACCTACCCCACCATCCGCGAGTTGCCGCTGCTCGGAGTTCCCTATGCCGACCTGTTGCGCCGAACCAAAATCGAGGAAGCAGTGTATGAAACCCTGACCCAGCAGTACGAGCTGGCCAAAGTGCAGGAGGCCAAGGAGACGCCCAGCGTAAAAGTTCTTGACGCGGCCAGCCTGCCCGAGAGAAAAGTGTTTCCTCCGCGTCTGCTGATCATGTTTTGGGGCGCCCTGCTCGGACTCGCCGCCTCCTGTCTGTGGGTAGTAGGTGGAACTCGCTGGCGGCAGATGGATTCCTCAAATCCCGGGAAAGTGCTGGCCGACGAAGTCTTTCAATCGGTAAACCGCATCATGCCCTGGTTCCCAGCGAATGGACCGGTGAAGGGGTCGAGTCTGCACGCTCTTACTCGCTGGATGTGGTTACGCTGGGCCCAGCGTGGCCGTCCTCGTGAAACACGGCAGACCGAAATTCATGATCGCATTCGATGAATCCAGGCCGACGCGGTGCTCCGACGATACGTTTCCGCCGGGGCTGCCCCGGTTTCTGGTTGGATCGGCCGCTCAAGAGTCTTGCGGAGACCGAAGATAAAAGGGAGCATTATGAATTTTTCCGGATTGTCCAACCACACGCTGATGGGGCGAATATCGCGCTACCCGCTCCGGGTTCTGCCCAGAAACTTGGTGATGCCCATTCTGCAAGGCACGCTGCGAGGCAAGAAATGGATTGTTGGTTCGCAACGGCATGCCTTTTGGCTGGGCAGTTACGAGATTGCCGTTCAGCGGCGTATTGAGCAGGAAATGAAGCCGTACGGAGTGTTTTACGATATCGGGGCAAATGTCGGTTTTTACTCGCTGTTCGCAGCCACGCTGATCGGTTCCGGGAAGGTGTTTGCCTTCGAGCCTGTGCCCGCCAATGTCGCTTATCTGTGGGAACATCTGAAACTGAACGGCATCACGAACGTTTTCCTGCTCGAACTGGCGGTCTGCGATCAGACCGGCAAGTTGTCCTTCGCGGTCGAAGACTCGGGATCGATGGGCCATCTGCACTCCGATGGTGCACTTGAGGTGGAAACCACGACCTTGGATGCGCTCATTCAGGAGGAGAGGATCCCTCCGCCCGCCTACGTCAAAATGGACATCGAAGGCGCCGAATTAAAAGCTTTGCGGGGCGCGAGAATTTGTTTCACACGCTACCAGCCCAAGTTGTTTCTTTCCACTCACGGTGAAAAGATTCATGCAGAATGCTGTCAGCTGTTACGTTCGTGGAATTTCACCATCCACCCAATGGGGACGCCTACGCTCGACCGGGCGGAGATTTTTGCGAGCCTTGTCCCCTAAGCACCAAGGCCTGGCGCAACTCTCCCACGGCGTCCTGGATGCTTCGGCGGAGGCGTCGGCGTTAACCGGGCCGAGGACGGCAAGCCCACGGCGGTTGGGATCAACCTCCGACTTGTTTCTGGGCTCGCGGTTGACTAAATCCGCCTACAGCATGGCGGACCAGGCGCTGGCGGTTGGAGGGATGCTGCTGGCCAATATTGTGCTGGCCCGCAACATGAGCAAAGAAGAATACGGAATGTTTGCCCTGTCTTATTCGATACTCATCTTCCTCATGGGTCTGCAAAATGCCGCGATCCTCGAGCCCTTCACGGTCTACGGTTCGGGACGATACCGCAGCCGTCTTGCAGAATATTTTCAGCTGATGTGCTGGAGCAACGCCGCGCTGGGCCTGTTGTTCACCGTGGTTCTCCTGGGTCTGTGCCTGGCGCTCGACTGGATCGCGCCTCATCTCCTGCCCCGGGCATTGGTGGGCCTGGGCCTCACCGTCAGCGTTCTTCTGTCGGGACCGCTGCTGCGCCGCGTCTTCTACCTGCAGCACAAGCCTGGCCTGGCAGCGGCGTCGTCCCTGATTTTCTTCCTGACGGTCGGCTGCGGACTGTGGCTCACGGCCCGGGCGCATGTGCTCGGCAGCCTTTCGGTTTTTCTGGTTCTTGCTGCGGGCTGGCTTGCCGCCGGGGTGAGCCTTGCCGGAAAATTGCCGCTTGGCAAAAATCGATCCACCTTCCTCGAGCGGGAACCGGATTACCGGCGCGAACACTGGAAGTACGCGCGCTGGGTGCTGGTGACAGCCTTCGTCTTTCAATTGACCACCCAGGGATACTACTGGCTGGTGGCGGGCCTGCTATCGGTGAGGGATGTGGCCGAACTGAAAGCCGTAACCCTGATCGTCGCACCCGCGGATCAGATCTTTATCGCGCTGAACTACCTGGTCCTTCCGCTGCTCTCGGCCCACTATGCTGCGAGGAGGATCGGAAATCTACTGTCGGTCTGGAAATGGTACGCCCTTGCCATTGCCGCCGTGACCGTGTCCTTCTTTCTGCTGATCCGCGCCTTTGGAAGGCCTCTGACCCACCTTCTTTATGGCGGGCGCTATGACGACATGGCTCCGCTGTTGACGATACTAGTTCTGCTGCCGGTGGTGATGGGAGTAGGGCACACCATGAACGCGGCGCTGAAAGCCGCCGAGTCGCCCAAACTGGTTTTCTGGGCCTACGCTGCAAGCGGAGCGGTCACCTTCGTTGCCGGGATCCCCCTGGTGGCCAGATTCGGTTTGCGGGGAGCGGCGTACGGCATGCTCCTGTCCGGCGCCAGCTATACCGCGGCTTTGACCGTAGGATTTGTCATGACCTTCCGGCGGGAGCTGCGTCAGCCGGCGGCAGCGGTTGCCAGCTAGAAGATGGAGTCCATGCCTAACGCCGCGCCGCCTACGCAACGCCCCTTGCCTGCGCAACGTCCCTCGCCAGCGCAAAGTTCGTTGCCAGCGCAAAACGTGATTGTCCAGATCGAACCTTGGGTGGACGACGCCGAACTTCGCGAACTCAAGCGGGTGATCGACTCGACCTTCCTGGTGGAGCACGATTTGACCCGGGAGTTCGAGGCGATGACCGCCCGCCTGGCCGGGTCAAAGCAAGCGATCGCGGTGTGTAACGGCAGCATGGCCTTGTTCGTTTGCCTGAAGGCTCTCGGCATCGGTCCGGGCGACGAAGTGATCGTGCCTGACCTCACCTTCGTCGCCACGGCGAATGCTGTGATCCTGGCTGGGGCAACGCCCGTGTTGTGCGATGTTCGCGAAGACACATTCTGCCTGGACGTTGGCCGCGCGGAAAAGCTTCTGACCCCGGCAACCCGCGCCCTGCTGCCGGTTCATCTCTACGGGCAGAGCGCGGATATGGGGCAAGTGATGGCCTTGGCTCGCTGCCACAACCTCAAAGTGATCGAAGATGCCGCCGAGGGAATCGGTGTCACCTTTGAAGGCCGCCATGTGGGCAGCTTTGGCGACATGGGCATTCTCTCCTACTACGGCAACAAGACCATCACCTGCGGCGAAGGCGGAATGGTGCTTACCGACGATGACGAGCTGGCGAAAGCTGCCTATCGCCTGAAGAATTACGGCCGCGACCAGAAGGGAACCTTCGTCCATGAATCCATCGGCTTCAATTTTTCCTTTACCGACTTGCAGGCTGCGATCGGCATCGCCCAGATGAAGAAATTGCCGGCCATCGTTCGCCGCAAGCGCGAGATCCATGACCATTATGTGGACGAGTTGCGTTCGCTGATGGGCCTGCGCCCGGTGTTCATCGATCCCCGCTGCCAGCCGGTGTTCTGGTTTACCTCCTTCCTATGTGACGCCCCGGAGGCGCTCTCGGCCTTTTTGCGCGGCCACAATATTCAGACTCGGCGCTTCTTCTGCCCGCTGCACCTGCAACCTTGTTATGCAGATCGCAAGCACGTGCGCATCATGGACGAAGATTTCCGGGTCAGTGAGCAGATCTACAGGCAGGGAATCTCCCTGCCGTCGGCTTACTCGCTGACTCCGGAGGACCAGGCCTTCGTGATCGAGAAGATTCAGTGCTTCTATGCGGATCGGAATTGAATGCTTGCGGGCCGATCCCGGCTATGTCGGCGGCCTGAACACCTACATCCTCGGCTTGCTCGATGGCCTGGGGGCCGCAGAAAGCAACCACAGTTTTCAACTCTACGCAACGGACGGCAATCGGAGGCTCTTTGGCCGATATGAAGCTCTGGAAAATTTTGAACTGGTTGTCCTCGACAGCGCGTCTTTTCGCGCGCGCCAGAGATTATGCCGTGCCGCTTTGCTCGCGCCCGGCGGGGAATTGTACCGGCGAATGAGCGCGCGGCTATTCGAACCTCTGCGCGAGATCATGGACGCGGGTTCCGACCTGATCTACACCCCGACCGTCAGCGTGCTGTGTTTCGATCACCGGAAACCGACTCTGCTCTCCATGCACGACATCCAGCATCTGCACTATCCGGAGTTTTTCAGCTGGCCCCGGCGGCGCAGCCGGAAGGTTACCTGCGGACTGAGCGCCTTGTACGCCAATTACTTTCAGGCCAGCAGCGAATTTATCAAGCGGGATATGCTGGCTCATTTCCACGGCATTTCGCCCGAGCAGATCACGGTGATTCCGGAGGGCGTCAACCTTGAGGAGTTTTCCACGCCGCGCAGCGTTACAATGCTTGAGCGCTACAAGCTGGCGCCACGTTTCCTGTTCTTTCCCGCACAGCTCTGGCCGCACAAAAACCATTTGACCGTACTCGAAGCTCTTCACCGCGTCGAACAGCGCCATGGCGTGAAGATTCCATTAGTGATGACAGGCGCCCCTTATTCCGCAGGCCCCACGATTTCTCGGTTTCTGCGCGTGCACCAGATCGACTACGTACGCTACCTGGGCACAGTGCACTTCGACCACCTGGTGGCGCTATATCAGCAGGCGGCGCTCGTGCTCTCGCCCGGCCTCTACGAATCGAACAGTCTGCCGATCCTCGAAGCCGCGGCCGCAGGCACGGCCGTGATCGCCTCCAAAATTCCGCCCAACGAAGAACTCGCCGATTCTCTGCAGCTGAACCTGTTCGAACCGCTGGATGATCAGGAATTGGCCGAGCTCATTTTCGGGCTTTGGCAGGACGAAGGGATTTGCCGGGGGCAGGCGGCCCACAACCGTGATCAGGTCGCGCGCTTTAGTTGGGAAAGCGCAGCCCGGCGATACTTGAACTTGATAGAACGGATCGGGAGTCCAAAATTTCCCGCGCAGCCGATTGAGACCGCCGCGCTCTTAGCACAATAATCTCGCACAACTGCCATAGCAGGGTTTGCTCAAAGTGAAAGTCAAAAGATTAGGCGTCATCCAGCCCCATCTGTCGAACGCGAGCCGCGAGATGTTTCTCGAACTGGCCCAGTACTGTCCGCTTGATCTGGTCGTCTCGCTGGCGCCGTCGGGGATGGGCTTCGAGGTAGCTCCTGTCGCGGAGGGATCGCGGATACGGATATTTTCCGGTCCCACGCTCATGCCTCTGGGCAAGCGCTTCGGGTGGATCCAGTGGAGCGTGATGAAATACATCGTCCAATCGCACGAACGGCCGGAAGCGCTTTTCCTCAATGCTAATCCCCGCTACCTCACCTTCTGGGTTGCGCTTCTGTGGGCGAAGGCGCTGGGCATACCCGCCTATGTTCATGGCCACGGTTTCTACCGTCGCAGCCGCATCGGTGTCGCGTACCGGCTGATGATGATGGCGCTGCTGAAACTGGCGACTGCCTATATCTGCTATGCCCCGATAGTCCGGCAGGCGTTTCTCGATCACGGATTTCCCCGGCGAAAACTCGTGGTGGCGCACAACTCGCTGATCAACCGCTTCCCCGTTCTGCCGGCAGAGAAGACGGGAACGGAGCCGGGCATCCTGTTCGTCGGCCGTCTGCGGCAAGAGAGCCGTCTGGATCTGCTGCTGCGCGTAGTCGAAAGAATCCGGCGGGAAGACGGCTTTCCCCTGCTTCTGCACGTGGTCGGGGACGGCGAGGAGGGGGAGACGCTGCGATCCGAGGCGCGGAATTGCCCCTGGGTCGTCTTCCACGGCGGCGTGTACGATGCGGAGCAAATCCGCAAGATCTCACTCGATTGTTTTGCCGGATGTTATCCCGGCAACGCCGGCTTGAGTGTCGTGCATATGATGTCCCTGAGCCTGCCGGTAATTACCCACGACGACTTGCAGGCCCACGGTCCCGAGCCAAGCTTCATCCGCGACGGTGTGAGCGGCTGGTTGTATGACCACGACGATCCCGAGCGGTCACTCTACCAGGCAGTCCGGTCGCTTGCTTCCGACCCGGTAAAGGTGGCCGAGATGCGGCAAAACGCTTACGCGGACTACCAGAGTCTGGCTCATCCGAGTCTGGCGGAGAGGCTTTGGGCGATCATGGGCGCGAGTGCAGACCCGCGGCCGGCAGCGGTCTCCGCGGAAATTCTCCCGGTCGCAGAACTCTCTTCACGAACCCACACCGGAGCCGGGCATCCTTAGCGGGGACTACCCGGCCGATTGCGCTTTGATTTCGAATTAGAGAAAGATGATTGTCTTCTATTTGTTCCTGCTGGCGATTCTCCTCGCGACCTACGCGTGCGTGCTCAGCCGCGTGAAGCGGCACTCGGCTGGTCTGACACCTCTGCTGGGCTGGCTGATCGGGCTCGGATTTTTTTTGCTCGCGCCACTCGCCATCCTGACCTTGTACGGGGGCTTCCGGCAGCCGGCAGTCTACGACTTCAACGGCTCCTGGGACGAGGTCAACCTGTCGAACCCCATCTTCTTTCGTCCCTATCTGATTGTTTGGATGGGTTCACTGCTGGCTCTGGTCCCGGTGTTTCTCATGGTTCCTCCTCCGACTCGAGCAACTGTCGCCGGCGACTGCGTCCTCTCGCGGCGCAGCCTGGAGCGGGTCCTGCTGGTCACGATGGCGCTGATGGTCGTGGATTGGGCGGCGATGATTCACCTGGCCGGAGGCCTCGCCGGATTCCTGGTGTCGCACTGGTATGCCAGAAGCGAGGCCTGGGCGGACGAACTCGGCCGGGGCTATGTGCTCTACACCCATCTCTCGCTGACCAATTCGATGATCTTCACCGCCGCGGCGGCGCTCCACGCCAGCCAGGGGCTCAAGGACCGCGCCCCGCGCTGGGCCTTCACCGCGCCGATGCTTGCGTTCTTTGCGGTACAGATCGTCATGAGCGGCAACCGGATTTTCTTTGCCCTCTACCTGCTAGCCGTGGCGACCTTGGCTTGGCTCTATGGGCGCAGAAAAATCCTGATGGTGATGTTCGTCGCCTCTCCGGTTCTGATTTTTGTGTTCAGTGCCTGGACCTCGGTGCGGGCGCACATCGGAGACATCCCTGACTCGCTGAGCAAAAATGTGCTGGACGTGGACATCGGCAATACCGCGGTGACCCACTCGATGAATGTGACCGAGGGCATGGCCGTCATGCTTCTCATGCATATGATCAATGACTTCGGAACCAAGTTCCCTTATCTCGAGGGAGGCACGTATGGGCGCCTGCTCACGTTTTTCTTCCCCCAGAGCATGGCCGCGGGACGGCCTCCGGATTTCTCCACGCTTTCGGCGCAGCTCTACGAGCCCGGCCGCATCACCAGCCTGGGATCGACCGCGCTGGGCGAGGCCTACGCCAACTTCGCCCTGGCGGGCGTTCTGGTGATGCCCGCCTTGACCTGGCTGAGTGTACGCTGCACCGCGATCCTTGGCCACGGCGGCGGGAACCACGACCTGCTCTCCGCCCTCGGCTTCGTCATGTTTGTGTGCTTTGTGCGTTTTCCGTTCGCCGAGAATGCCCTGACGCTGATGGCAGCGGCCAGCCTAATTTGGCTGTTTCGCGCCGAACGCGGGTTAGGCCTCCGAGAGCCGGGGGTTCAGGAAGCGGAGGGGCGATAACCATGTTTTCCCAAAATCAAGAGGACAGGATGATTGAGGCAGTCTTCGGCCGGATCGGCGTGAAGACGAGGAAGTTTGTCGAATTCGGCTTTGGATTCCTGCAAAATAATACCCTGCGATTCGCCCTCCGCCACCGCGGCTCCGGCCTGTATATTGACGGCTCCGAAAAAAACTGCAGAAGGGCGAGACTCCTGTGGGCCGGCATTCCCTTGAACGTCAAGATTAAGCAGGCTTGGCTCGAACGGGAAAACATCGATGAACTGATCGCCCAAGGCGTGGGCGCTGGTGAGATCGATTTGCTGTCGATCGATGTGGACGGCAATGACTACTGGTTATGGAAGGCCATATCTTCCATCTCGCCCCGCGTGGTCATCGCTGAATACAACGCGAGCTTCGGCCCCGATCGAGCGGTCACGGTACCCTACGATCGAGCTTTCGACCGGCACCAGAAGCATCCCTCGGGCTTCTATCACGGCATGTCGCTGGCCGCCGCGAAGGGCTACTCCTTGATTGGCTTCTTCACCACACCCGCGGTAGGGAACACCGGCAAGTGAGGACGCCGGCGTCAACGCGCTTTTCGTGAGGAAAGATCAGGCTGGCCCGTTCGCCGCACTCCCCTGCAAGACGGGCCTTCAAACCGCACTCCAACCGCGTACGGCGGAACTACACGCAGCACGACCAGGAGAACTTGGTTTATTCGCTTCCCGTTATCGAGGTTTGACACTATGGGCAAGCTCGCTTCGCACGCTGCCAGAAGAATCGCCGGAACAAGTCTACGGTCGGGCTCGGACATCGGGGCACACATAAAATTCGGAGCTTTCTCCTGGATAGACTCGAATGAGTACCTCTGACCTGCGTCTCTTACCGATGTCCGCATCCCATCAAGGACTCGAGACAGTAGAACCGAAGGAAGCCCGCGGCATTGCCGAAGCCTCCGCCCGGAGGGTTGGGAATTTGTCAGCCGCGCAGTCCGCTTGCGTGGTATGCGCGGGTCTGACGTCGACGTCCATCGACGGGCTCTTCGACACCCGCTTCGGAATCGCAGGCAGCTACGAGGTCCGCAGCTGTCGGCAGTGTGGCTTGGAGCAGCTTTTCCCCATCCCGGCTCCAGCCGAACTGAAGAACCTTTACCAGAGTTATTACAATTTCTCCGGGGTGCGAGCGACGCTCTACACCACGCTCCGGGATTGGTTCTTCTCGTCCGTTGTTTATCGTTTGTGGATCCGTCTCGATGGGGATATCTCGTTTCACACCCGCCGCGGCACGGGGCGGCTGCTCGACATTGGCTGCAACGAAGGCAGAACTCTGAAGAATTATGCGCGCAACGGGTTCCGAGCGGAGGGCACCGAGTTGAACGAGACCGCGGCCGCGGCTGCGCGTGCCGCCGGATTCACCGTCTTTACCGGTCCCTTGGACGACTTCACTCCGGCTGCTCCCTATGATGTCGCCGTGCTCTCGAATGTTCTCGAACACGCGCTCGACCCGAAAGCCATGTTGCTCGCGGCACGCCGGTTGCTGAGCGACGATGGCGAAGTTTGGATCAGCTGTCCCAACAGCCAAAGCTGGCTGCGTCCGGTGTTCGGGCGCTGGTGGATCAACTGGCACGTGCCCTTTCACATCACGCATTTTTCTCCTCTTACTGTGCGGCGTCTGCTGGAGGAAAGCGGGTTCGGGCACGTGGAAATCCGGCAGATCACTCCCGCCCTATGGGTAGCTTCTTCGATCATCGCCAGGCTGTTTGCCCGCCCGGGGAAGCCAACCCGGCAACTGCGGAATCCTTTCTTAATCTTCGGACTGGTGCTCGCCTGCCGCGCTCTATTGTTTCCGCTATTTTATTGGGGCAACCGGCGAGGACGTGGCGATTGCCTGGTGGCAACCGCCGCCAAGTCCAACTAGCTATCGCATCTCTTCCCAGGCAGCACCGGAGTTCTGAATTATGGCTTCCGCTTCGAAATGGGTTTCCGCCGCCTGCGTTTCCGCCCGCAACCTGGCTCTGGGTGGTTCCGTCGCTTCGCTTTCGCTGCTCGGCGAACCGCGCAAGCTGTTTGAGTACGCCACAGAATCGCTGTTTCTTTACAAGTCACTTTCCGGCAAACGTGGTGTTGCCGAGAAATTTGTATTCGAGGTTCTGCCCGGAGACCGGCAGTACGAACTCGCCATCGCCAATTTTCAGTGTGAAGAAGGCTGGATGAGGCGTACCGGGTCCTATTCGACGGACCTGATCAGCCTGTGTCAGTTGTGCCACGTGCTGAATCCCAGGACCATCTTCGAGATCGGCACACTCCGGGGCTACACCGCCCTGCACCTGGCGATGAACAGCAGTCCCGATTGCAGGATTTTTACTCTCGATTTGCCGAAGAACGAGTTACTGAAGAACGAACCGCCGGAAGGCAAAGTGCCGAAGGCTCAGGCCAAGGCTAACCTCCGATTGCGCACCACCCTGATGGATGATCTCCACAGCCAGATGGAAGTCGGGGAATATTACTTTCGCGGCACTCCGCACGCCGATCGCATTCAACTTCTTTTCGGCGACAGCGCAGTCTTCGATTTTTCTCCTCACCACGGCAAGGTTGACTTGTTTTTCATTGACGGAGCGCACTCCTACGACTACGTGCGCTCCGACACGGAAAATGCTCTGCGGTGTGTCCGTCCAGGCGGTGTGATCGCCTGGCATGACTTTGGCAGGATGGGCCTCAACCAGGTTTCCAAATACATTCTGGAGCTCTCCCGGAAACTGCCGATCTACTCCGTGCCCGGCGGGTCGCTGGCGTTTGCCGTGCTGTAGCAGGCGGCCGGCATAAACAGAGATAGATATCGAAATCGAGACAAATGAAGAAGGCCTTAATCACCGGCATCACCGGCCAGGATGGCTCCTACCTGGCGGAGTTTCTTCTGACCAAGGGATACGAAGTGCACGGCATCAAGCGGCGTAGTTCCTTGCTGAATACCGAACGGATCGACCATCTCTACGAAGATCCGCATGTCGAAGACCGCCGGTTTTTTCTGCATTACGGCGATATGACGGACGCGACCAGCCTGCTCTGTGTGGTCGAGCGTGTGCGACCCGACGAGATTTACAATCTCGCGGCCCAGAGCCACGTGGCGGTCTCCTTTGAACAGCCGGAATACACTGCCAACGCGGACGCGCTCGGAACCCTGCGCCTGCTCGATGCGGTCCGGGTTTTGGGTTTAGAAAAAAAGACCCGGTTCTATCAGGCCTCGAGTTCCGAGCTTTACGGGCTGGTGGCGGAGACTCCGCAGACCGAGCGGACACCGTTTCATCCGCGTTCCCCCTACGGAGTCGCCAAGCTGTATGCCTACTGGATCACCGTGAACTACCGCGAGGCCTATGGCATGTATGCCTGCAACGGAATCCTGTTCAACCATGAATCCCCGGTGCGGGGAGAAACCTTTGTCACCCGCAAGATCACGCGCGCCCTCGCCCGCATCAAACTCGGGCTCGAGGATTGTCTTTACCTGGGAAATCTCGAGGCCCGGCGGGACTGGGGCCACGCAAGGGACTATGTGGAAATGCAATGGCTGATGCTGCAACAGGAGGAACCTGAAGATTTCGTGATTGCGACCGGGGAGCAGCACTCGATCCGGGAGTTTGTCGAGGCGGCGGCGTGCGAATTGGACATTTCCCTTGACTGGCGAGGAACCGGAGTGAACGAGAAAGGCTACGACGCCTTTGGCAACTGCATTGTGCGCATCGATCCCCGGTACCTGCGGCCGGCGGAGGTGGATTCGCTGATCGGACACGCGGCCAAGGCCCGAACCCAACTGGGTTGGCGGCCTCAAGTAACGTTCCGCGAGCTGGTACGGGAAATGGCGGCAGCGGACCTCAAGGCGGCCGAGCGCGATCGACTGGTGAAGACCAACGGCTACAGAGTGTTCGCGCATCACGAATAGGCTTGTTAGACGAAAGACCATGGAGCGTACCGACAAGATCTACGTTGCCGGCCACACCGGCCTGCTGGGTTCGGCGCTGGTGCGGCGTTTGCGGCACGCGGGATATGGCAATCTGCTGCTGCAGTCCCACCGCGAACTGGACCTCACCGACGCGGTCGCAGTGCGGCATTTCTTTTCCGAGAATCGTCCTCGCTACGTTTTTCTGGCTGCGGCTAAGGTCGGGGGCATCCTGGCCAACGAAACTTTTCCTGCGGAATTCATTTTTGAGAATCTCAAGATTCAAACCAACGTGTCCACGAATCCTGGCGCAGCGGCGTCGAGCGGCTGCTCTTTCTCGGCTCCAGTTGCATCTATCCCAGACTCGCGCCTCAACCGTTGCGGGAAGAATCCTTGCTGGGAGGGTCGCTCGAGCCAACCAATCGTGCCTACGCGGTTGCCAAGATTGCCGGAATCGAAATGATATGGGCCTACAATCGGCAATACCAGACCCGCTTCCTGGCGGCCATGCCCACCAACTTGTATGGCCCCGGCGACAGCTATCATCCCGACAACTCTCATCTGATTCCCGCCCTAGTCCGCAAAATGCATGAAGCCAAAATCACCGGCAGCCGCGAGGTCGTAATCTGGGGAAGCGGCAATCCCCGGCGGGAATTTCTCTACAGCGAAGATGCTGCTGAGGCTTGCATCTTTCTTCTCAGCCTCGCCTCGGAACCTTTCAACCAACTGGCGGCTCGGGCTGACGTTGCGCCCCTGGTCAACATCGGCTGCGGCGAGGATATGACGGTGCAGGAACTGGCCGAACTGGTCGCCGAGGTGGTTGGGGTCACGCCGTCGTTGGTCTTTGATTCCTCGAAGCCTGACGGCACCCCCCGGAAGCTTCTTGACATCGGACAGCTATCCCGGCTGGGCTGGAAGCCGCGAATCAGCCTGCCCGAAGGTCTGCGGCAAACCTACGCGGATTTCTGTTTCCGGTTGGAGAGACGCGATTCTTCCAGCCCCGGCTCAGCTGCAGCCGTGACCCAGTGCGCATCCTGATCCACGGTCTGAATTTTTCGCCCGAGCTGGTGGGTGTCGGCAAGTACACCGGAGAGATGGCCGAATGGCTCGCGGTCCGCGGCCATGAAGTGCGCGCCGTTACGGCTCCGCCGTTTAACCCGGAATGGAAAGTTGCCCCGGGATTTCCCCCTGGCGGTACTCGCGGGAAGGCTGCTCTTCGCCGAGCGGGCGCGTCGAAAACAGCCGGAAGTCGGGCGCGACCGGCGGCCTGACCGTTCTGCGCTGTCCGCTGTGGGTTCCGCGGCAGCCTTCGGGGGCGAAACGCATCTCGCATCTTGCGAGTTTCGCCCTGGCAAGTTTTCTCGTCATGCTGCGCCAGGTTTTCTGGAAGCCTGAGGTCGTGCTGGTGGTCGAGCCGACGCTGTTCTGTTTGCCGGCGGCCTTGATTACAGGACGATTCTGCAAAGCCAAGACCTGGCTCCATGTGCAGGATTTTGAAGCCGACGCCGGCTTCGACCTGGGGCTGCTGAAGTCGGGGTCGCTGCAGCCCTCAATCGAGTGGTTCGAAAAAAAATCCATGACCGCGTTTGACCGGGTCTCGACTATTTCTGAGAAGATGCTAGCCACACTCGCGAGCAAAGGTGTGGCGCGGTCGGCGTGCCGCCTGTTTCCCAACTGGGTCGACACGGCTGCCATCGTTCCGCTGGAGAAGCCGAGTCCGCTGCGCGCCCAGCTCGGCATATCCCCTCGGGAGATTGTTGCCTTGTACGCGGGAACCATGGGCCGCAAGCAGGGCCTCGAAATCTTGGCGGAAGCTGCTGGCCGGTTGTCGGGGCGCGAAGGGTTGCGCTTCGTTTTTTGCGGGGAGGGCCCGGGCAAACTGATCCTGTCCGATCTCACCGCCCGCCTGGCCAATGTCCAGTGGATTCCGCTTCAGCCTTTGGCGCGGCTCAATGACCTGCTCAATCTGGCCGATATTCATCTTTTACCGCAGAAAGCGGATGCCGCCGATCTGGTCATGCCTTCGAAACTGACCGGCATGCTGGCCAGCGGACGGCCCGTGGTGGCCACCTCCCGTCCCGGTACTCAGCTCGCCGAGGCGGTCCGGGGCCGGGGGATTGCCGTCGAACCGGCAGACACAATAGCGTTTGCCCGCGCGATCGAGCAGCTTGCGGACGACTCTGGTTTGCGCGAGCGCTTGGGAAGAAATGCCCGGGAATATGCGGTTTCTGAATTAGAGAAAGAGAGCATCCTGTCCCGTCTGGAGCGAGAATTGCTGGTTTTCGCGGCCGCATCATGATCCACATCGCCGACTGTTCCGGTGTCATTTTTTCGCCGAATTGGAGAAAGGCGTTCCATCAGGCGATCAAGCGCTTGATCGATGTGCTGGGCTCGGGACTGCTTCTGGTCGCGCTTTTTCCGCTCTTTCTCGTTCTGGCCATTCTCGTCAAATTCAGTTCGCCAGGCCGCGTATTTTACCGCTGGAGAGTTGTGGGGCAGGCGGGCAGGCCATTCCTCAGCTACAAATTCAGGTCCATGGTCAACAATGCCGATGATCTTAAGGAAAGGCTGGAGGCTTCGAACGAGATGACCGGGCCGGTATTCAAACTAACCAATGACCCGCGCATCACCGGGGCGGGGAAATGGATGCGGCGCTACAGTCTGGACGAACTGCCGCAGCTCTACAGCGTGCTCAAAGGGGATATGAGTCTGGTGGGCCCGCGCCCGCCGCTGCTACCGAGTACCAGCATTTCACCAAGTTTCAAGAACAGAAATTGCCAGGTCAAACCTGGAATCACCTGTTTGTGGCAGGTCAAAGGCCGGAACCAGGTCAACGACCTGGATGCGTGGGTGCGTCTCGACCTCGAATACATCCGCTGCTGGTCGCTGGGGCTGGACGTCAAAATCCTGCTTCGCACCGTGGCGGCCGTGCTGGCAGGTTCCGGCAAGTAGGAAGCCGCAATGGCCGCGAGCCGGGTTGTTCTTTGCGGTTGTTCCAGAGGGAGCTTTCTGAAATCATGCGGGTTCTCGTAACCGGCGGTGCGGGCTTCATCGGATCCCATCTCGTCGACCGTTTCTTGCGAGACGGTTTTCAAGTGGGCATCCTCGACAGCCTCGAGCCCAGGGTTCATCCCCATGGCCGGCCCCGCTACCTGCCGGCGGACGCGGAGTTTTATCCAGGGCGACGTTACCGACCGCGACGTTCTGCTCGCGGCGCTGCAGGGCGTCGACATCGTCTCTCATCAGGCGGCTTATCAGGACTACATGCCGGATTTTTCCCGCTTCCTCGAAGTCAACGCCGTCAGTACTGCGCTGCTCTATGAACTCATCATCGGGCACCGCTTGCCGGTGAAAAAAATCATCGTAGCTTCTTCCCAGGCGGTGTACGGCGAAGGCCAGTACCGCTGCCTCGATCATGGCGACTTCCAGCCTGCTGCCGCGTTCGCCCCGGCAACTGCAGTGTGGGGACTGGGAAGTCCCTTGTCCCGTCTGCGGAGGACCGGCTCAGGCCCTGCCGCTCGAGGAGCGATCGCAATAATCCTTATAACCAGTACGCCGTTTCGAAACTTGCCGCAAGAGAAAACCGCGCTTGGACTGGGCTGGTTGCACGGCATTCCAACGGTGGCGCTGCGCTACTCGATCACGCAAGGCAAGAGGCAATCGCTCTACAACCACTACTCCGGGGTGTGCCGCATCTTCTGCGCCCGCGCGCTGCAGCATCTGCCGCTCATGCTCTATGAAGATGGCCACCAGACCCGCGACTTCGTGCATGTGGACGATGTGGTCGAGGCCAACATGCTGGTGCTCGAGAAAGACGAGGCCAACGGCCAGGCCTTCAACGTGGGCAGCGGATCGGCCACCACCATCCTCGAATATGCCCGCCACGTGCTTGACCGCATTCCAAGCCCCGCGGGCCTCGATGTCTCCGGCGAATACCGCCGCGGCGACAACCGGCACAGCGTTTCGAGTATCGAGAAATTGAAGCGTCTGGGCTGGAAACCCAAACGCGGCCTGGACGCGATTCTCGACGACTTTCTGGAGTGGATCGAAAGCTCCGGCGGCATCCCGGCGCGTCTGCCCGACGCCGCCGCCGACATGCGGGCCGCCGGAGTTCTGCTCAGCGCAACGCAATTAGCGGTTCCTGATTCGAGGTTCGACTAGGAAGTCTGACCAGAAGTTCAACCATGATTGCTATGACATGCATTCGACGTTCCCTCCTATCTCGAAGAGTTGTCCGCTACCATCCAAGTTCTTCCGCTCCCGGCCATCGACCGGCTGGTCCAGCGTTTCTTCAGGCCTACCACAGCGGCCGGACCATCTTCCTTTTTGGCAATGGAGGCAGCGCCGCTCTGGCGTCGCACATGGCCTGCGACCTGGGCAAGGGCACGGCGCCAGCCGCCGGCAAGCGGCTGCGCGCGGTCGCTCTTACCGACAATGTGGCTTTGATCACGGCCTGGGCCAACGATGCGCGGCTACGAACGCATTTTCGCCGAACAGCTCGAAAATCTGCTTCGTCCCGGCGACGTCGCCTTCGCCATCAGCGCCAGCGGGAACTCTCCCAACATACTGGCGGCTCTTGAGTTTCGCTCGCCAGGCCGGGGCGGCCACGGCTGGCATCACGGGCTTCCAGGGAGGGCAAAATGAAATCCGCTCTGCGATGTCTGTGTGGTGGTTCCCTCCGACAACATGCAGATCATCGAAGATCTGCATGTTTCCATCTCCCACGCCGTATTTCGCGTTCTGCGGCACGAGATTCAGGAGACGAACCATGCCCGCGCCGCGATGGCCCTGACCAGCGCTTTTCTTGACCATTCGCCCGCTGGCCCACCTAGGTAAGCGAGAAGGAAAAAAGTAGAAAGGAAGCGGAGCACCAAGAAATGAAACACAGCAGATGAGAGATCAAGAGACGAGAGAAGAGATAAGACAAAGCATGAAACCAGAGCAGCTTCGTAACCGGATTTTGGCGGCTGACCTGGCGTGGATTCCCGTGGCGCTGGCCGCCGAGCAAGGCCTGTGCTCGGGGCTGCACTGCAGCCAGCTCCCGCTGGGGCCATCGAACTTTGTGGTTTATGTGGTGTGCACGGTCTTCGCCTGGGTGTTGCTCTCGGAAAACTTGCATCTGGATGGGTTCCGGGGCGGGTGGCGGCTGCCCGCCCTGGTTTCGCATCTGCTGCTGGCTGTCGCCCTCCTGATGGTGCTCTTGCTCGCGGTCGAGAATGTGTCGGAGAGGTACGTGGGACGGATGACGCTTAGCGTCTTCACGCTGTTTCTGCTGGTTGGCTTCCTCTGCATTCGCTGGTTCGGCGCTGCGCATGGTCTTGCGGCGCTACAAGAATGGGGATGTCCATCGCGTTGTGATCCTGGGTTCCGACCGTCTGGCCACGGAATTGGCGGCCAAATTCGGCCACCATCCCGAACTCTTGTGCCAGGTGATCGGGTTTTTATGCCCGGGAATCGGAGGCCCCAGCGCGACACGGCCGAAACCCCCACGCAGCCTCGACCACCGTTTCCACCATGGAAGTCGTCGGCCTGCTGCGGCGGCTACAACGTCGACGAACTGGTGATGGCGCACACTCCGGCTTCGAATGAAATCCTGAATCTGGTTGCGCTCTGCCGCCAGCAAGCCATCCGGGTCAGCCTGGTTCCGCAGCCCTACGAACTCTATCTTTCGCGCCCCAGCCTGCTGGACCTCGGAGGCTTGCCTCTGCTCCAGTTCGGGGAGTTGAGCCGCCCGCTTCGGCGGGAATCGGCAAACGCCTTCTGGATTTGGCTCTGGGCTTTGTTCTAGCCGCGCTCACCCTGCCTTTCGTTTTGCTTTGCGGCGCGGCTCTCCGCGTCTCCACCGGCAAACGCCTTCCGTTGGGAAAGACGGATCGGCTGGCGAGGCACTCAGTTTTCCATGCTGCGGCTCAACGTGGACCACGATCCGCAAAGGCGTTCCCGTCTTCGAACGGATGCTGTGGCAATTGAGTATCGCCGAACTGCCACAGCTCTGGAACGTTCTTCGGGGAGAGATGAGTCTGGTAGGACCACGCCCGGAAGGCCCGGAGCGGTCCAGTCGTTATTCCGCCTGGCAGCAGCAACGGCTCTCGGTAAAGCCGGGGATCACCGGACTGGCTCAAGTGCACGGGCTGCGCGAGCAGCATGCCTCCGAGGACAAAACCCGGCACGACCTGCAATACATGTTGCATCCTTCTTTGTTGAAGGATCTCTCGCTTCTGATTGAGACGGTCTGGACTCTGACTGCTTCGTTTGATCAAGCTGCCTCAGCGCGCGTTGAGCCGATAGCAGCTGCCCAACCGAGCCTGGCCCCACGGCATTGCACTGCAATCGTTCATATTCCCCCAGCACCCAGTCTTTTCCGGAGATGTTCCAGCATGCTCATCGGACGCAGTCCGGTTCGGATTAGTTTTGGCGGAGGCGGCACCGATCTGCCCTCCTACTACGAGCAGTTCGGCGGCGCCGTCCTCAGCACCGCCATCAACAAGTACTTCTACACCATTCTGGGCAATCGTGGCGATGGCCGCATCCAGGTCATCTCCTCCGATCTTCGCCTGTTCGGCAACTGGAGCGATCTCGCCGCCCTGCCCGCCCACGACAGTGGCCTGGAGATTCCTCTCGCGGTGCTCAAAGATCTGGGCGCCGACCTTGCCGCAGATCTGTTCCTGGCTTCCGAAATCCCTCCTGGCACCGGCCTGGGTTCCTCCGCCAGCGTTTGCGTGAATCTCTTGAAAGTGCTTACCACCTATTTGCGTTCGTCCATTGTCCAAGTACGATCTCGCGGAACGCGCCTTCCGCATTACGCGCTTCGGCCTGAAACGGCACGTGGGCAAGCAGGACGAATATGCCGCTGCCTTCGGCGGCCTCAACTACATCCGCTTCAGCCGCGGATGGAGCAACTCAAGTCGAGCCGCTGCAACTCGATCCCGGGTGTTCTCTCCGCAGCTGCAGTCGAATCTCATGCTGTTCTTTACCGGAGCCGCTCACCATTCCTGGGACATCCTCGCCGATCAGGAAAAATCCACGCGGGTGCCAGACGGACCCGCCGTGGAAGCGCTGCACCAGGTGAAAGAGGCAGCCGCCCTGATGAAAGAAGCTCTTCTCTGTGGCGACTTGGAGCACTTCGGCCATCTGCTCGACGATGCCTGGCAAGCCAAGAAGCGCATTTCCCAACGCATTTCGAGCGCGCGCATTGACCATCTCTACGGAGTAGCGCGGGAGCATGGCGCTCTTGGCGGCAAAATTACCGGCGCCGGCGGCGGAGGATTTCTGCTGCTTTATTCCGAACCCGCATGCCAGGATGCAGTGCGCTCCGCAATGCAGGGCGAGGGCGTGCAGGAGATGGCCTTTGCCTTCGACGGCCAGGGCGCCCAAGTCATCGTAAACGACCCCTTCATCGACCATGACGAACACGCGGGAACACGATGGACTTTCCTGCCACTTTCATCGGCGGCAACAGTCTGAGATCCAGTCGAGTTATCACGTGCGCGAGGCCACACCTTGAAAGCCTTTTTGCTGGCTGGTGGTCATGGTACGCGCCTGCGACCTCTCACGACCTCCGTACCCAAATGCCTGGTGCCGATTCGCGGCCAGCCCCTGCTCGATATCTGGCTCGATCTCTGCGCCCGCTCCGGCATCACAGAAGTCCTCATGAACCTGCATGCTCACTCCGAGACCATTGAGCGGCATCTTCAGCGGAGTGGCTCGCCAGTAGAGATTCGCGTCGTCCGCGAAGAACAACTACTCGGCTCGGCTGGGACCGTCGCCGCCAATCGCGCCTGGGTCGGCTCCGATCTCGTGTTCTGGATCCTGTATTCCGACGTTCTTACCAACACCAACCTGAATCGCATGAGTGAATTTCATTCCCGCCACGGAGCTATTGCGACGCTCGGCCTTTACCAGGTGCCCGACCCTGCGCGCTGCGGCGTTGCCGTCATGGACCCCGGAGGAGTCATCATCGACTTCGAAGAGAAGCCCCAAGCCCCGCGCAGCAATTGGGCGTTCTCCGGGCTCCTTCTTGCAGATAGCCGTCTCTTCGATGTAATCCTGCCCGACATTCCCGCGGATCTCGCGTTTCACGTCTTGCCGCGCCTTGTCGGCAAGATGCGCGGCTATCCCATCGCAGACTACTTGCTCGACATAGGCACAATGTCCAACTACCAGAAGGCGCAGGCCACATGGCCCGGCAATGGCAGTGATTCAGACCGGCCACAACAAACAGAAAAGCCAAGCTCCTGCGCGCCGCAACCCGCAAGCCGCAGGCCTTCCACGCATCGCATGTTACCCGGGGAGACCTTATGAGCGCCGGGCAATTGCGAGGTGTCATCTTCGATATGGATGGCGTGCTGGTCGACAGTCATGGCGTGCATCGCCGGGCGTGGCGCTTGTTTTTCCAGACGCTCGGACGCGACGTCCCCGAGTCTGAACTGGATTTCATTCTTGATGGGCGCAAGCGCGGCGATATTCTGCGGCATTTTCTCGGAAACTGTCCCGATCCCGAGCTTGAGGAATTCGGCCGGCGCAAGGATTGCATCTTCCGCCAAATGCGGCTCGAGATTGCCCCCGTCCCGGGCGTGGTCCGCTTCGTGCGCGAGCTTCGCCACAGTGGCACCACTCTGGCGTTGGCGACCTCAGCCAGCCGCAGCCGGGCGCGCTCGACGCTGGGTGAGTTGGGATTGCTGAACTGTTTCGCAGAGGTCGTGACCGGGGAAGATGTGCTCTTGGGTAAGCCCGATCCCAGTATCTACCGGCTGGCCTGCAAGCGCATCGGGATTCCATCCGAGCGTCTGCTGGCGGTCGAAGACGCTATTTCAGGAATTCGGGCGGCAATCGGTGCTGGTTTGCGTTGCGTCGGAGTTGCTTTGCATGAGACGCCGGAAAAGCTCGCCACTGCGGGCGCGGCTCATGTAGTGCAAGACTTCGAGACTGTATCGCTCCAGGAACTAGAATGCGTTCTGGTCCGTCGCGATGCCATCCCTCGCCATGCTACCAGTGCCGGCAGCGGCTAAACGCTAAGACCCTGGTTGCGGCACACTTCCACGATGGAGAGCCGGTCCTGCGCTCCCACCTTGCGCAGCATGCGATGCACGTGGTTCTTCACGGTTTGTTCGGAGAGATTCAATCGGGTGGCGATCTCCTTGTTCGTGAGCCCCTGCTGAATCAAGCCCACCAATTCCTGCTCTCTGCGGCTTAGCCCCAGACTGTTCTTGAGGTGCAAGCTCGGAATCGCTGGCCGATGCCGCGCTACCCACTGAAACAGCGCGACGGAGAGCGCGGCCGGGCAAACTGCTTCGCCCGTGGCGACCGCTCGAATGGTGCGCGCCACTTCCACGGCGGACGCGTCTTTGAGCACGTAACCTACTACGCCGGCTTGCACCGCGCGCAGAAAGACCGCCTCTTCGGCTTCCATGCCGACCATGACTACTCGGATGGTTGGGTTCAGTCGATGCAGTTCGCGCACGAACCCGCGTTCCGCCAGAACCGGAGTCAGTGAATCGAGCACGACCACGCCCGCTCGCGTCGACGCAATCTGCTCCAATGTTCCGGGGCCGTAGTAGCCTGACCCGACCACGCGGATGTCGTCTTTCTTCGAGAGAATACGCAACAAGGCTTCGCGCAGCAGTCGATTCTCAGCCAGCAGGAAAACTGCGGCTACCGTTCCGGAAAATCCTGAAACTACAGTTCCCATCTGCTGACCAATCCCGCCTCGCACTCTTCGCCCTGGCTCAAAACTCCCCACTCTAGCTTTTGTGCTGCATTTTCGCGGCTCACTTCACCACGCTAGCTGCCGAGCAAATGCGAGGTCAAGGGGAAAGCCTGTCTTGGCGGGCGGGCGGTTCCCGGAGCGGGAAGGTCTCGTCGGGATTCCGAAAATGGTCCTTCGCGGAGCCAGAGCGTTCTGCGGCTTCAGTTCTTCCGAGGCGGGGGTGCGCTCAGCAGATTGACAAACATCGTGTAGAACTTCTCCAGGTCCAGATCATCCTGCACTTCGACCGGCGGCATTCCGATCTTAGGTTTATTCTGGTCCGTCCAGCTCAGCGTATTGCCATAGCCATCGCCGCGATCTAGGTCCACGTCCATGAAGAGCGTTTCTTTCTTCGTAATCAAGCTCGGATCGAGCCAAGCCGCCGCCGCCAGTTCATCCCACAAGTAATTGTAGTTGCCGCGCAGTCGCGCATACTTGCCGACGTAGCGTGCAACCGGCGCGTCTGCCGCCTTGATGCGATTGAGCAGGTCCGCAGTCAGTCTCGTCTTCACCGAAATATCCACCGTCGTGCAGACGATTCTCTTCCACGGCGCACGGAGCACAATGTGAGCCGCTTCCGGATCGAACCACAGGTTGAATTCGTGCGTTGGAGTGTTTGCGAACTCAGGGTCGTCAGTCCGCGGATTGAAGCTGCCACCCATAAACACCAGTTCTTTGGCCAGTCCCGCAAACTCCGGGTCGAGCGAAATGGCGAGAGCCAGGTTGGTCATAGGCCCACCTTCGTAAATAGTCACCTGGTTCGGAAACTTATGCACCATGCGCACGAGATAGTGCGCCGCGTCCTCATCGGCCGGCTTGGTCGTCGGCTTACCCTCAGGCATCTCTCCCAGCTGATCCGCCGGATGATAGAACTTCGGAGTCCAAGCTCCCAGCCAAGCTATCTCGCCGTATTCCTGTTCCCATCGTTCCGTCTCTTCTCTTCGCCGAACCAACGGATACTCCGCTCCCGGCACCACGGGAATGTCAGTTCGTCCGATAAGCTCAAGCATGCGCAAAGTGTGCGCCACTTCCTCATGAAGCCACTGATCGCCGGTCACGACAGTGATGCCCAGGACCTCCGTCTGCGGCGACTGAATCAGCAACAGCATCGACTGCTGGTCCGTGCCAGCGGGGCCGGCCGCATCTTGATCGATGATGATCTTCCGCCTCGTTTGAGCCGAAGCGACAAACGCACTGAGGAGAAGAACGCCGGCAATGCAACGGGTGAGAAATGATTTCATAGTTGTTCTCAAGAATTCTAAAGCAGCGCGCGACGTTCACGTCCTTCGATCTTATCGAGCCTTCGCGATTCCATTGGCAAAACAATGGGCAGACCGAACGTCGGCCTGCCCCAATCGGAATGCTGGTTCGGTTTCAGAAATTCAGCCGCAGGGCAAACTGAATCAGTCTGGGATTGTTCACCTGCTGGTTGAGCACCCCAAAACTCGATGGTGAATTGATGTCCTGCAGTCCGATACCACCAAGGCCTCCCATGAAGAACTGCGGATGGTTGAACAGATTGAAGAATTCCGCCCGAAATTGCAGGTTCGTGGCTTCGCGGAACGAGAGCGGGAAGTCTTTGATGATCGAGAAATCCGTGTTCACGAAACGCGGCCCGTACGCCGGAGCGCGGGGAGCAGTGCCGATCTCTCCTGCCGGTGCATGGGCGAACGCGCACGGATTCAACCAGTTTTGAATGGTGTGAATCTGGGTGGGGCACCCCGTTTGACCGCCTTCGTTGCCTGGGCTGTTAGGGTCGCCAACCAGAACCGGGCGATTGAGGCTATAGAAGTCGTAGTTCAAGTATTGTCCGGTATTGCCCGCAAGTGGGGCCGCACCGAAGGTTGGGCCGGTGTTTGCACTGTCCACCACGAATAACGGGAAGCCGGACTCGGCGCGCTCGATCAGGTTGATCTGCCAGTGCCCCAGAACCGTATTGGTGGCGCTGCTCCAGTCGCTGCCAAAGCGCTTGCCTTTCCCAAAGGGCAGGTCATAAAGAACGCTGGCGGTAAAGGTGTCATTCAGGTTCAGTTGCGACAAGCCCCAGTCCAGCTTCTGGGTTCCGGGCAGAGGCCAAAAGATTGCGCCCGCGTTGGTGCCCAGCCCGTCGGTTAAGCCAGAGTCAAAGTTGCGGGCATAGGTATAACCGAGTAGCGCGTAGATGCCGTGGCGCGCGCTCTTGGTTTCCGCTTTGATTTGCAGCGAATCGTAGCGCGCTGCTCCCACGCTGTTATTGCTATCAACCACCTGAAACGGGTTGCCGGGGATAATCAGATTGCGGCCGCAGCCCAAAGTGTAACCAGTCATCGTAAACCCAGTGCCCGGACACGCGAGAGGAGATCCGATATTTTCATTCACCTGGCTGACCAGAATGTGTGCGCTGCGCGAGCCTGCGTAACCGGCCGTCAGGACTATGTTCCCTGGAAGTTGCCGCTCCACGTTGAGGTTGAACTGTTGCACTATTCCCTGCACGAAATTGCGGTTCATCGATTGCAGCGTGCCGGTGTAATTGTCAGGGTTCACCGGCGCGTTATAAATAAACCCGCCCGGCACGGCCAAAGTGGAAGGCGCCTGGGCCGCGGGGAGCAGAAAGCCATCCGAGAGCGAGCCGAATGGGTTGCCGTAGACGTAAGAGAAAGTCGTCGGATCAACTTCCGCGTAATAGGGCGGGTTCTGCCACAATCCCTGGCCGCCCTGGTTCCACGCGGAGTCGTGGAAGATCGCATAGCCGAGGCGAAGGGCCGTACTCTGGCTACCCATCGGCTTCCAGGCGAGTCCTATGCGCGGCTCGAATGCTGTTTTGTCAAACTGAATGCCTAGGCGTCCGTCCGAAGCAGTGCATGCGAAAGGCAGAATCGACGGGGCGCAACCTCCCGGGCTGCCTTTTGGGACGAACCACGTCAGGGAGGGAATATCGAAGTTCGCCTGCCGGTTCTCGACTTCCGTTTCGGGTGTAACCAGCGCCCAGGCTAATCCTAAGTTGACAGTGAGGTTGTTGGTGACGCGCCAGTTGTCTTGCACAAACGGGCGAACGAGTTTCCAGCGTCGGCCCACCGTCGCGCCCAGGAAAGTCTGGTCATGTGCGGCAAAGGATCCGATCTCGCCCACCAGTACATCAGCAACATCGTCACCGGTGAAAACTCCCGTTTCCGCGATCAGGCCGTCCTGCGAAGCGTTGTTGCGGACGTTCATTTCATTGGCGCGATAGACGACGCCGAAACGGATCTCATGCTTGCCGCGAATCAAATCTAGCGTATCGGAAACCGAGTATACGTTCGTGCCGCCCTGGTAAGGGGCATACCCGCGATCACCCACCGAATAGTACGAAGACATGGAAAAAGACGTCATGCCGCAGCCTTCGCAGTCGTTGCTCGCCTGGTTCAGGCCAGCAGGATAACCCGTATAGGGATCGCACTTGCTGCCCAGATTGGCGCCGGGAATTCCGATGATCGAAGCTTCGCACGAGCCAGTTCCGAAAGAAAGAATGTGGTTGAAAATCCGGCTGAAGCCGGCATTGAACTGGTTGATCGTGTTCGGCGAGAACACGTGGGTCTCGGAAAGAGCCAGATTCCGGCCGTGATTGTTGATGAACTGATTGCTGCCGAAGGACGTAGACTCCGACCACGTCGGCGAACCACCTGGAATGAAGTTGGTTGCCTGATCGTAGCTGAAGCGCGCGAATACAGAATCCGCGCTCGAAAAATTGTGGTCAAGACGAACGTCCCAGGTGCCCTCGTTGAGCCTTCTCGTGAGCTGATCGGCGTAGTTAAAACCGGCAGAACCAATTGCGTTAGGCGTGGGGTAGAGTGCAACGACCTTTGCGCCAATCGGATTAACCATCGCTGCCGGAATCACGTTGCAAGGAGTGCCCCCGGTCTGAGAGCCATCGCTATTCGGCACAATTCCGTTTCCTGAAGCGTCGCACTGCAACGTTGAAAACGTGAATGGATTATTAATATTGGGGAATCCGTCTGCGTTGAAATGCGGCGCCCCAGCCGCGAAACCAGGGCGAGGGTTACCGGATGGATCGAGGCTATAGTCGTAATCGCCATTTGCGTCCGGCGTCACCATGGCAGTAGTTGGGACGAACCCCGGATACGTCACCCCCGAGCGCTGCATCTTGGCCTGATAATCCAGAAAGAAAAACGTCTTGTCCTTCTGGATCGGGCCACCCAGTGATCCGCCAAACTGGTTCAGATTGAACGTTTGCGGCGTCTGCGTGAAGTATTGATCGGTATTGAGCTCGGTGTTGCGGAAGAACTCAAACAGCGATCCGTGCCATTGGTTCGATCCTGACTTGGTCGTAACCAGAACAGTGGGACCGGCGCGCTCACCGTATTCAGCAGAGTACGTATACGTCAAGACCTTGAATTCCTGGATGTCGTCAATGGACGAGAAGATGGCAATCCCGCCTTCATCCAACTGATTGTTGTCGTTGCCGTCGAGCAGCCAGTCGGTCTCCTGTTCGCGAGAGCCACCCACCGAAAGCGAAAACGATCCGCGAGTGGAAGCTTCGCTGCTGGGCGCGCCGTTGAAAAAGCTTTGCGGGTTCGTCGATGCCGTCGTGCCCGGCGTCAGCGTCGCGAGTTGCACGAAGTTACGGCCGTTCAACGGAAGGTCGGCGACTTCTTCGGAGGTGATGACTTGCCCCAGCGTCGGATTCGCAGTCTCGATAGCGACCTCTGTGGCGCTGACCTGAACGGTCGAGGAGACAGACGCCGGCAGAAGGCTGAAATCCAATTCGCGATGCTCGTCGACTTGCAGCCGGACGTCTTTCTGCTCGGCCGGCTGGAATCCCGGCGACTCCACGTGAATCGTGTAGAAGGCGACCGGCAGCAGCGGGATCAGGTAATATCCGGCGTCGTTGGTTTTGGCCTCACGGGAAATGCCTGTGCCTTGCGAAGTGATCCTGACCGTCGCGCCTGTGACCAGCGCGCCCGCCTTGTCGGAAACGGTGCCCGAAAAACTACCGCTCGCTTGACCGTACAGGACCGGACAGGCCGAAACCGCAAGCGATAACACAACTGCAACCAGCAGCGCTCTCTTATTCAACATTCCTACCCCTTTTCGACGGACCCGCGCCGAATGACGAAAGTGGCTTTCCGTTTGGCGATAAACCGGGAGGTCTCTGGACCGTAGAAGGGCCTTATAAATGGCGTCTCCTCCCGAAGTCAAGACTTTTCAGCGGTAGAAAAAGATTAGCAGACGACTTCCTTACCTTTTTTGCACAGATGACTGGAAGACGGCGCTGAGAAATCCCCGCCATAGGACCGATGTTCGAGATGACAACAAGACAGCGAGCTCGTGTCAGGCGCGAACCCCCCACTCTTCATCAAAACGCGCTCGCTCATAAAACGATTTTTGCGTTCCGATGCCCGTCGTCGACAACCCAGCGTATAGATTTGCACGGCGCACGGCTTCTCGCTCCGGCACGCCCTCCGTCAGAAATACAGCGAAGCTCCCGATGAATGCGTCGCCTGCGCCGGTGCTGTCGACGCTTTTCACCACAAAGGGGGGCACATGCTCGCTCACTCCACGAGCCGCGAGCATTGATCCGTTCGCTCCCAGGGTGATGATGACTCGGCGAATGCCGCCCGCTACCAGGTTCTCCCCGCACTTCTGCGCGTCTTCCACACTCCGTATTGCGACCCCGGTAATCGTTTCCGCCTCACTCTCATTCGGAATGAAATAATCAAGGCCGGCCAGGGCGCGCATGTCGACGGGCTGACCAGGCGCCGGGTTCAAGATGCATCGAATGCCATGCCTGCGCGCAAACGCGACCGTGTAGTACACGGTTTCCAACGGGATTTCAAACTGGAGGACAATGCAATCGACCGCTTTCAACATCTCGGCCGATGCCTCAACATCCGCCGGCTTCAACGCGTCGTTGGCCCCTTTCACAACCAGAATGCGGTTTTGTCCGTTGGGCTCGACGAAGATCGGCGCCACGCCGCTGGACAATCCCTCAACCTTCTTCACATGGGTTGCGTCGATGCCAAGCTTCTTAAAGTTGTCGATGGTAGCCGGACCGAACAGGTCATCCCCAACTCGCGCCACCATGAACACATCCGCGCCGCAAAGCCGGGCGGCCACTGCCTGATTCGCGCCCTTGCCACCAAATCCAAGGTCAAATTTCTGGCCGAAGATGGTCTCCCCCGGCTTCGGAAACCGGTCCGTGAATGTTGTCAGATCGATGTTGGCACTTCCAACCACCGCAATGCGAGGGCGCCGAGGCATGTTTTTCCTGAGAGAACTGAGAACGCCGAGTCTATTTGGCGCCTCGAATCGTGTCAACGGAACCGTGCTGCCGATGAATAGCAGCCCAGCCGAACGCTCCGGTCGAAGTTTTTGCCACGGTCTCCGCCTTCGTCCTTCCTGCCTCACTTGTGGTGTGCATATAAAGAAGAGTACAGTTACACACTTTGTGCTCGTCACAACAACCTTAAGGAGAACCGATGTTCACGCCTTCGAGTTTGAGCATTGCGCTGCTGATGATGATCACGAGCGCTGTTTGCTGGGGTTCGTGGGCCAATACCTATAAAGGTGTCAAAGGCTATCGTTTCGAGCTGTTTTACTGGGATTACGCCGTTGGCATCTTCGTAATCTCACTCGTACTCGCCTTCACGATGGGCAGCGCCGGACACGATTCCTCCAGCTTTCTGAACAACGTCCACTCGGCAGACACTTCGAACATTGTGAACGCGCTCATCGGAGGGGCGTTATTCAATCTCGCCAATCTTTTGCTCGTAGCCGCGATCGACATGGCTGGGCTCGCCGTCGCGTTTCCCATTTCAATTGGCATCGCCCTGGTGGTGGGAACTGTACTGAGTTACGTACTTCAACCGAGGGGAAACGCCGTCTCCCTAGCCCTGGGCGTGGCATGCGCGTTTATCGCTGTGCTTTTGGATGGTAAGGCCTATGGAAGTCTCGCTTCTGCGGGACGTTCCGTCTCGAAGAAGAGCCTGATCACATGCGTGGTCTCAGGCATTTTGATGGGACTCTGGGCTCCGTTCATGACTCACGCTATGACCCGGGGCAACCCGTTGGGACCCTATAGCGCCGCCGTGTTCCTGACGCTGGGAGCATTGCTCTCGTGCTTCATTTGGAACATCTATTTCATGAAGCATCCGCTGGTAGGGGAACCAGTAAGCTTCACTGGATTTTTCAGTGGGCCTGCCTCGGGCCATCTGCTGGGGCTTTTCGGCGGATTCATCTGGGGCGTTGGCACGGTTTTCAATCTCGTGGCTGCAAGCTTTACTGGCGTTGCCATCTCCTACGCCATCGGCCAATCTGCTCCCATGGTTGCGGCGCTCTGGGGAATTCTCGCATGGAAGGAATTCGAAAACTCAGGGCCTCGGGCCAAAGTGTACCTTTGCCTGATGTTCATCTTCTATGGCCTGGCGATTTTCCTGGTCGCGCGTGCGAACGGTTAAGCCGCCTTACTTCCCTTTGATCCGGCTCACAAACAGTTCCAGGAAACGGTCGGCATCGGAAGCCAGGCACACGCGCGCGTTCGGTTTCAGGTCGATAGCACCCTCGATCTCGTAGTGGTCGCCATGCAGCACGTTTTTCTCGTTTGAGCCCCTCCGGTTCGCCACGGTTTCTCCGCGCGTAAACTCACCCTTGGTTTCCACATCGACGTGCATTTCTTTGAGCGTGCCGAGGGTCGGATCCAGAGCAATCCCCACGGCCAGCGGATCGTACATTGCCGCCCCGGCATATCCGCTTTTCTCGCTCCGGGTCAAATAGAAGTCGCCAATCTTAGCGATAAAGTCGCTCTGGGGTCCATGCGACGACTGCAGTTCCGCCAAATATTTCCGCGTAATCAAAGTTCGCTCACCTACATCAGACCCGACCATCGTCACCATCCAACCGGCATTAAACACAATCTGCGCTGCCTCGGGATCGTTATAGATATTTGCCTCCGCCGCCCCGGTCACATTGCCGCCGGAGATCGAACCGCCCATGATCACGATATCCTTGACCAGAGCCGCAATCGAGGGATCTTTCGAAACTGCAAGCGCAATATTCGTGAGCGGGCCAATCGGAATCAGAGTGATCTCGTGCGGATACTTGTGGATCATCTCGATGATGAGATCCGGGCCAAACCTGGGGTCCGCTTTGCATTTCGAAGCGGGCAACTCGACATTCGCCAGGCCGTTCTTGCCGTGCCAGAACTGCGCTGTAATCAGCTTCTGATTCAGCGGATGTTGCGCGCCACCGGCGACCACAACGTCGCAGCGCCCCGCCAGCGAAACAATCTTCAGCGCGTTCTCCAGTCCCTGCCACGCTTCCACGTTGCCGGGCACGACTGTCAGCGCTTCCACCTTGAACTCTGGAGAATTCAGCGCGAGGATGATGGCCATAGCATCGTCAGTGCCCGGATCGGTGTCAATAATCACGCGCCTCGGCGTAGCCTGAGAAAATAGATTGGCCAGTGAAGTAAGAACGAAGAATGAAATCAGGATGGATGCAGCGTGAAGCTGTTTCACAGGAGGGTCCTTTCTTGAATACTGGCGCGGTCTAAAGCAGCATGCCCGCGATGGATGCCGACATCAGGTTGGCCATCGTCCCCGCGAGCATCGCGCGAATCCCCAGACGAGCCAGCTCGCTCTTCTTGTTCGGCGCCAGCGCCCCGATGCCGCCGATCTGAATTCCGATGGAGCTGAGATTCGCGAATCCGCAAAGCGCGAACGTGGCAATTGTGAACGAGCGCGGGTCAAGCCCCGCTTTCATCGGCCCGAGCATGGAAAATGCCACCAGTTCGTTCAGCACCATGCGCGTGCCGAGCAGGTTTCCGATGGCCGCACAATCACGCCATGGAATCCCGATCACCCACGCCACCGGCGAGAACAGCACCCCCAGTAAGCTTTCAAGGCTGGTGGGAAACCAGGAGACATGGTGGTGAATGCCTCCGAAAATTCCGTCGAGCAAGGCTACCAGTGCGAGAAAAGCGATCAGCATCGCACCAATGTTGAGCGCCATGTGAAGGCCGTCTCCCGTGCCCCGGGCAATGGCGCCAAGCAGATTTTCCCGGTGCTCTTTCTCGGTTTCTTCCTCGCTCATCACCACCCGTCCCGCTGTCTTCGGCTGCTCGGTTTCAGGCACTAACATCTTCGAGACCAGGATGGTCCCCGGCGCGGTCATGATCACAGCGCTCAGCACGTGCCGTGGCTCCGCCCCAAAAGCGAAATAGGCAGCCATGATCGATCCCGAAACGTGCGCCATGCCACTCGTCATCACTGTCATCAGTTCCGAACGCGTGAGCTCGGGCAAAAATGGGCGGATAGTCACCGGCGCTTCCGTTTGACCCATGAATATACTGGCGGCAACATTTAGAGATTCGGCGCCGCTCGTGCCCATGACGCGAGTCATCCCCCAGGCGGCAACTCGGATGACCAGCTGCATGATCCCATAGTGATACAGGATGGCGAACAACGCACAGATGAAGATGACTGTGGGTAATACCTGAAAGGCGAAGATAAAGCCGATGTTCGAACCCTGCTTGCCGAGCGGGCCAAACACAAACTCTGAGCCCACGAACGCATAGCTCAAAACGCGGTTCGCAGCATCGCCTGCGGCCTGGAACATCCGTCGACCAATATCCACACGCAGCACAAAAATCGCAAACATAATCTGCAGGCCGAGTCCCCACATGACCGTTTTCAGCCGAATCGCGCGGCGATTGCTCGAAAAAGCATAGGCCAATGCCAGCATGGTCAAAAGGCCGAGGATTCCGGTGTAGCGTCCCATCAGTTCTTCTCTCCGTGCTTTCCGGTCACGTGCTGGGTCATCACGCGTTGGGTCATGACCCGATGGATCAGGGGCCTTTTGTCCGACGCTGGCGAATCGGCAATTCGATAGCTCTCCTCCAGTAATTTCCGGGCACGAACCGCGCGCTCTTCTGCATTGTAGTAGATCGTCGCCAGCGCCTCACCTACGGAAACCGCGTCTCCAACTTTTTTGTGAAGCACGATTCCCACCGCCGGATCAACCGAATCTTCCTTGCGTTCGCGGCCGCCACCAAGAATCACGCACGCGGTTCCCACTTGCTCGCATTGCAGAGACACGAGAAATCCGTTTTTCAGGCTCGAAACAATCATCGTATGCTCAGCCTGGGGCAGCTTCTTTGGATCGTCGATCGCTCGCGGATCTCCGCCCTGCAATTCAACCATCTGGCGAAACTTGTCGAGCGCCTCGCCGGAAGCGATCAATTTCTTGCTATACTTTCGTCCCTCTGCGACCGTGTTGGCGACTCCACCCAAATGCAGCATCCAACCCGCAAGCTCGAGGCAAAGTTCCCGTAAATCTTCCGGCCCTTCCCCGCGCAGAAGCTCCACCACTTCGACTACTTCAAGCGCATTGCCAATCATGCGTCCGAGCGGCTGATCCATGTCCGTGATCAGCGCTACCACTCGTTTGCCCATCCGCTCTCCGGTTTCAACCATGAGCTCCGCGAGGAAAGCAGCGTCCGATTCACTCTTCATGAATGCCCCGGAGCCGGTCTTCACGTCGAGCACGAGAGCGTCAACGCCCTCCGCAAGTTTCTTGCTCATGATGGACGCGCAGATGAGATAGGGACTTTCCACGGTTCCGGTCACATCGCGCAGCGCGTACAGCTTGCGATCGGCCGGAGCGATCTCGGCCGTCTGCCCAATCATGGCGCACCCGCAGGTTTCGAGTATGCGGCGAAATTGTGCCACTGAAAGATTCACATTGAAACCGGGAATCGACTCGAGCTTGTCTAAAGTCCCACCGGTATGCCCGAGGCCACGCCCGCTGATCATAGGAACCGCCACGCCCGCGGCTGCTGCAAGCGGCGCCAGCACAAGTGAAGTCTTATCGCCCACGCCGCCAGTCGAGTGCTTGTCGACTTTCTTTGCCGGCAGAGAAGAGAGATCGAGCACCTCGCCGGATCGCAGCATCGCATCCGTCAGCGCAGCAGTCTCCGCCCGGGTCATCCCCCGCAACACCACCGCCATCAGCCACGCAGAAACCTGATAGTCAGGGATGTCGCCGCGGGTGTAAGCGTTCACCATCGATTCGATTTCGCACCGGGACAATTCACCGCCATCCCGCTTTTTGCGAATCACATCGATGGCGCGAAAAGTCTGCGTTAGAGCCGGCGGGATCACTGGAGTCGAAATCCCTCCGGCAGCAATTCGGTGATGTGAGCTTGTTTAGGACCGTCAGCCGCCTGAAAGAAGATCGTCGCATCGGGGCCGAATTCATAAATCACCTGACGGCACGCGCCGCACGGCGAGCAAGGCACTCCCTGGTCGTTGACTACGGAAACCGCGCGGATCTCGATCCTGGGTCCGAGCTGCGCGACCGCCGAGAAAATCGCCGTCCGTTCGGCGCAGTTGGTCATTCCGTAGGAGGCGTTCTCGACATTGCAACCGGAAAAGATTTTCCCGTTCGAAAGCAGGATGGCCGCCCCAACCCGGAATTTCGAGTAGGGCACATAAGCGTTCTTCATAACTTTCGTCGCGGACCGCAGCAGCCTTGCCGCTACGTCAGGGTGCAGCTTCTTCTGGCGCATAGGGGAGAGCTCTCGCGGCGAAGCGGCGAAAGCGAGGGCCATTGTAAACCCTCCCCCAACAATTCACTGGTTTTTCTACACCGGATTCGAACGAACTTCCGGATACCCAACAATCCGAGACTCGCGTTGTAAGATTTCCTGCCGTACAATTACAGCGCGACGATCTGTTCGTGGCTCCAGTCCCGTACCGCGAACCAAAGCGAATTCCCGTGCCGGTGGATCACAACCATCCCGGAGCAGCTCAAGAAATGGCGCACAAAACTGGCGTCCACCAGCCTAATGCGGAAGCTTCCATCGCGATTCTCGGCGGACGTCCCCTCCTGCCAAACTCCGCAATCCCTCTCGACCTGAATTGGCTCGAGGAAGTTCGTGTGAACACCAGCGCGGTGGAACGCCGCGCCCAGAGCCAAGTGGCGCGGAGAACGGTGAAGAAGGAATGGCAGGCGGCCTGGCTTCTGCGAGCAATTTCCTGCATGGACCTGACCACACTTTCCGGCGATGACACTGACGACCGAGTGCGCCGCCTGTGCGCCAAGGCGCGCCAGCCGCTGCAGCAGGATCTCGTGCGCAAGCTTGAAATAGAAGAACTCGACGTGAAGGTCGCCGCCGTCTGCGTCTATCACGTCTTCGTCGAAACCGCGGTGCACGCCCTGGAAGGTAGCGGCATCCGCGTGGCAGCCGTGTCCACCGGTTTTCCCGCGGGTCTATCGCCGCTCGCTGAACGGGTCGCGGAGATTCGCCGTTCGGTCGAGGCTGGTGCGCACGAGATTGACGTTGTGATCACTCGTGCCCTGGTTTTTGGCGGACGATGGCAGGCACTGTATGACGAAATCGCAGCCTTCAAACAAGCTTGCGGCGCTGCTCACATGAAAGTAATCCTCGGCGCGGGCGACCTGCTCACTCTGCGCAACGTGGCGCGCGCCAGTGTCGTGGCCATGATGGCGGGCGCCGACTTCATCAAGACCTCAACCGGCAAAGAACCCACCAACGCTACGCTGCCGGTGGGCTTGGTGATGACTCGTGCCATCCGCGAGTACGCTCAGCAAACCGGCATGGCTGTGGGATTCAAAGCGGCTGGCGGCATTCGCACTGCCAAGCAGTCGACCGACTGGCTGGCCATGATGAAAGAAGAACTCGGGCATTCGTGGATGCGCGCTGAGCTGTTTCGTTTTGGCGCGAGTGGATTGTTGGGAGACATCGAGCGGCAGCTCGAGCATCACGCGACCGGACGTTATTCGGCGGAATATCGTCATCCCATAGCGTAGGTGCAGGCTGCTGTTGCTTTAGGAGAAGCGGAATCGAGTCGATCGAAAATGAGCATCGCTGAAAAATTTCTGATGATGGAGTATGGTCCCGCTCCCGAAGATCCCAAAGAGGCGCAATCCTGGCTGGAGCGCCACAGCCATCCTTTCGGGCACTTCATCAACGGCGCGTGGCAGCCACCAGCCGCGGGAGAATATTTCGACACGATCGATCCCTCTAACGGAGAAAAACTAGCTTCCATCGCTCAAGGTTCGCCCTCAGACGTCGATGCCGCCGTGCAGGCTGCGCGCGCGGCGTTTCCGAAGTGGCAAGCGCTCACCCCGCACATCCGGGCGCGTTACCTCTATGCCCTGGCGCGATTGGTGCAAAAACATTCTCGTCTTCTCGCCGTTCTCGAAACCATGGACAACGGCAAGCCCATCCGCGAGAGCCGCGACATCGACATTCCGCTGGTAGCGCGCCATTTCTACTACCATGCCGGCTGGGCGCAACTTCTCGAGCAGGAATTTCCCGAGTACGAACCTTGCGGTGTCGTCGGGCAGATCATCCCCTGGAATTTTCCTTTGCTGATGGCAGCGTGGAAAATTGCTCCGGCCCTCGCCACAGGAAACACAGTCGTGTTAAAGCCCGCCGAATTCACCCCTCTGACTGCGCTCGCTTTCGCTGAACTGTGTCAGGAAGCGGGATTGCCCGCCGGAGTCGTCAACATCGTCACCGGGGACGGGTCGACCGGTGAGGCCCTGGTCAAACATCCTGACGTAGACAAAATTGCCTTCACCGGCTCTACCGAAGTCGGGCGCGCGATTCGCAGCGCCACAGCCACGAGTTCCAAGCGCCTGTCGCTTGAGTTGGGAGGAAAGTCTGCGTTCATCGTCTTTGACGATGCTGACCTCGATAGCGCCGTTGAGGGATTAGTCGATGGAATCTGGTTCAACCAAGGGCAGGTATGCTGCGCGGGCTCCCGCCTGTTGATGCAGGAAAGCGTTGCTGAGAATTTGCTCGCGAAGATCCGCGACCGCATGAGCACCCTACGCATCGGCCTTCCTCTGGACAAAGCAATCGACATCGGTGCGATCGTCGCGCGCGTGCAACTGGATCGCATTGAGCGCATGGTCGGTCAAGGAATCGCCGAAGGCGCAACCTGCTGGCAGCCGCAGGTCGAGTTGCCGCCGCGCGGTTTTTATTATCCACCTACGCTGCTGAGCAATGTGCATCCCACGTCAATTGTCGCGCAGCAGGAGATCTTCGGGCCTGTGCTCGCCGCAATGACATTCCGCACTCCGAAAGAAGCGGTCGAACTGGCTAACAACACGGTCTACGGTCTGGCAGCTTGCATCTGGAGCGAGAACGTCAACGTCGCGTTGCACGTGGCCGCGCAACTGAAAGCCGGCGTGGTCTGGGTGAACTGCACGAACCTCTTCGACGCTTCCTGCGGCTTCGGCGGCTACCGTGAGAGCGGATACGGACGCGAAGGCGGCAAAGAAGGACTGCTGGAATATTTGCAGCCGGCATGGTTCAAGAACGCCCCCAAATTGTCCGCTGCCCAGCAACCCACACCTCCGCCCGCAGAACAAGAGCCGGCGACCGGCACTCCGGCCATCGATCGCACCGTCAAGCTCTACATTGGCGGCAAGCAGACGCGTCCAGATTCTGGCTACAGCATGGAAGTGCGTTCCTCCGATGGACGTTTGCTGGGCGAAGTCTCGCTTGGCAATCGCAAAGACATTCGCAACGCGGTCGAGGCGGCCCGCAAGTCGGAGTCGTGGTCGAAAGCCACCGCACACAACCGTGCGCAGGTTCTTTATTATTGTGCCGAGAATCTCTCCCAACGCCGCGACGAAATTATCCGCACCTTGACCGCGGTCGTCGGCGCAAAGCAAGCCGCGGCGGAACTCGATCTTAGTGTCGAGCGCATTTTTTCCTACGCAGCCTGGGCCGACAAGTTCGACGGAGCTGTCCACAATCCTCCGTTCCGCAATATCGCAATCGCAATGAACGAACCGTTAGGAACCATCGGGATCGTCTGCCCCACGGAGGCGCCGCTCCTCGGTTTTCTCTCACTTGTCCTACCGGCAGTCGCGATGGGAAACACCGTGGTCGCGGTTCCTTCCGAGGCATATCCGCTCATCACCGCCGACCTCTATCAGCTCTTTGACACCAGCGATCTACCGGGCGGCGTGGTTAACATCGTCACGGGATATGCCTCGCAGCTTCTGAAAACTCTTGCCGAGCACGATGATGTCGACGCCGTCTGGTCCTTTGTCGACGAAGCCGGCGCGACTGCCGCGAAAGCCATGTCGGTCGGCAATCTAAAACAGGTCTGGACCAACGAGGGTCGGGGCATCGACTGGTTCAATCCAAGACTGGCTGAAGGACGTTGGTTTCTCGAGCATGCCACGCAGGTAAAGAATATCTGGGTTCCGTACGGCGAATGATCCACGGAGAATGATCTACGGGGAATAAGCTCGGACCTGAATTGCTTTTGTTTCGTCTCCGGACTAGCATGTTTTGGTTATTCTTCTCCGCCCGGCATCCTGGCATCCCGTCATGCCATTCATGTTCGATCTACGTGCTGATCTAAGGAGGAAGTATGGGTATCGCAGTTTCACCACAGATTCATCCCAAGGTTGCGGAGTTCCTCGAGAAGCCGCGCAAAATGTTGATCAATGGCCAGTGGGTAAGCTCCATTTCTGGCAAGACTTTTCCCACCTACAATCCTTCCACTGGCGAAGTTCTCGCGCAGGTCGCGGAAGGCGATCGTGAAGATATTGAACAAGCCGTGAAGGCCGCGCGCAAAGCTTTCGACCAGGGCCCGTGGCGCCGATTGACCTCATCCGAACGCGGACGCATGATCTGGAAGCTGGCCGATTTGCTGGAACAGCATACCGAAGAATTCGCGTACCTCGAGAGCCTCGATAACGGCAAGCCTCTCACCATCGCGCGCGCCGCCGATGTCCCGCTCGCTGTCGACTTGTTCCGCTACATGGCGGGCTGGACCACGAAGATCGAAGGCAACACGATTCCGATTTCGGTTCCATACACGCCGGGAGCGAAATATCTCGCCTACACCTTGCGCGAGCCCGTAGGAGTCGCAGGCCAAATCATTCCCTGGAATTTTCCTCTGCTGATGGCCGCGTGGAAACTGGGCCCGGCTCTCGCCTGCGGCTGCACCGTGGTGTTGAAGCCAGCAGAGCAAACGCCGCTTTCGGCGCTGCGTCTCGGCGAACTGATCGCCGAAGCTGGCTTCCCTGAAGGTGTGGTGAACATCGTGCCCGGTTACGGCGAAACGGCAGGCGCCGCGCTGGCCGCTCATCCCGACGTCGACAAAATTGCCTTCACCGGTTCCACCGAAGTTGGCAAGCTGATCGTCCACGCCGCGACCGGCAACTTGAAGAAAATCTCGCTCGAGCTTGGCGGCAAATCTCCCAACGTCATCTACAAGGACGCTGATCTCGAAGCTGCAATTCCTGGGGCGGCGAGCGCGATCTTCTTCAATCACGGCCAGTGTTGCTGCGCCGGATCGCGTCTCTACGTCGAGAAGCCGATCTTTGACCGCGTTGTGGAAGGCGTCGCCGAACAGGCAAAGAAAATCAATGTCGGTTCCGGCCTCGACCCTGAGACGAGCATGGGACCACTCGTGTCCGAAGAACAGCTAAGCCGCGTCTGCGGTTATCTCGAGGCCGGCTTCTCCGAGGGCGCCAAAGCGATCACTGGTGGCCACAAGAAAGGTGACAAAGGTTATTTCGTCGAACCCACCGTTCTCGTGAACACTCGCGAAGACATGAAGGTGGTGCGGGAAGAAATCTTCGGGCCCGTCGTGACGGCGATGCCGTTCGACGATCCCGAGGAACTCATGCCGCGCGCCAACAACAGCGAATACGGCCTGGCCGCCGCCGTCTGGACTCGAGACATCAGCAAGGCCCACCGCACCGCCGAACTTCTGCGCGCCGGTACGGTGTGGATCAACTGCTACAACATCTTCGACGCGTCTCTCCCCTTCGGCGGATACAAACAATCCGGATGGGGCCGCGAGATGGGGCACGATGTTCTAAACAATTACACGCAAACCAAGGCGATCTGCACCAAGTTGGCGTAGCTGATCGCAATAAAAAGGACGGCGGATTAGCGCCGTCCTTTTTATTTTCCCAACGCGCACGGCTGGCCCCGCTACTTTTCCATCAGCAGAACCTTCTCCGCATTATCAATCTCGGTCAACTTTACCTCGATTACTTCGTTCATGGTGGTCTGAACATTGCGCCCCACGAAGCTCGCCTCGACGGGCAACTCCCGATGTCCGCGGTCGATCAGCACGCACAACTGTACTCGCCGCGGTCTGCCGTGCGAAAACAGTGCGTCCAGCGCAGCGCGGGTCGTGCGTCCGGTAAAAAGAACATCGTCGACCAGCACAATGTTTTTATCCTCAATGGAAAACCCAATCTCTTTTTCCTGCACCACCGGCTTGGGTCCGAGTGTAGAAAGATCGTCGCGATAGAAAGTGATGTCCAACGTGCCGACCGGGACTTTGGCATTCTCGATGCGCGTAATGATCTTGCCCAGACGCTCCGCGATCGGGACACCGCGGCGGCGAATCCCGACTAATCCCAAACCTTCGATGCCGCCGTTTTTTTCAACAATCTCATATGCCAGTCGCACCAGCGTGCGCTCGATTTCTGATGCCGACATAAGCTGCGCCTTCTGGCGCAGACCCGTCTTGCGGGAAGGAGCTTTCGAATTCATCGTTGCGCGTACCTCGCAGAATAACGGCTTCTCACTGTATTCAACGCAGCGCCAGAGGTCAAGCGGCCTCCCCTTGATGAAGTGCAATTCCGAGATAGGAATCGAACAACCCGGAGAATCAGACGTCTCGGTGCTCGCTGGACATCATGTCCGCGACGACGGCCTGTTCTCTGACGCCGCTGCTCTGCACCCGCACAGTGCGCGTCAGTATGCCGCTATCCTTTTGTAGAGCCTGCAGCGTAATCGCGTGCGGAGTCGAAGCCGCGCCATCGCCGGGTAGAATTCCCACGCCCTGATTCCGCCCTCCGGCCTTGGCGCGATAGAGCGCCGTGTCCGCGAGTTCAATAATCTCTTCCGCGCAAACCGCCTCGTATGCTCCGCGGCTCCAGGGGAAGGGAGCCCATCCCACGGAGCAGGTCTTCCGCACCCGAACCCCGTGTCCAAGGTCAAATGCTTCTGATGCCATGATCTCCAGAACGCGCTCGCAGAAGGCTGGCGTACCGGACGGATCCGCCGAGCGCGACATAATCAGGAATTCCTCGCCTCCCCAGCGCACCAACACGTCCGATTTACGGACCACACCGCTCAGACGCTCCGCCACTCGCTGCAACAAGCGATCGCCGGCAGGATGCCCATGACGGTCGTTTACTTCTTTGAAAAAGTCCACATCCACCATGATGAAGACCAAATCACGATGATCCAGCTTTCGAATGTCGCTGCCGCGGGCTCTCTCGTAATTTCGAAGAACCTGCCCAGCTTCCGCCGTAAGAATTTCTTCGAGATAGCGGCGGTTCCACACTCCGGTCAACGGATCGGTAAAGGAAATTTCCTGTAGCTCAAGATTCTTGCGCTGCAGTTCCAGACTGTGCCACCGCAGCGACTGTTCCTTGCTCTCCAACTCGTCCTTCAGCTTGCACGTTTCGTCGAGATTTTCCCGGGACAAACGCAGCAGGTGGAGCAGTTCGCGGTCCATATAGTGCTGCTTCGCGAAAACCAGCCCACCCATGAAGACCATCGCAGCGACAGTCAGGAACAGCCTGTAAGATCGCACTCGCGGTGGTGCCCCTCCCCCAAACTCGGCCCATGCCACCATCAGCGGTGTGGAGAAGACAGCGATCATCGCCAGACGCGCGGTCCACATGCTATGGTCGTGGCGCGGTTCCCGGTCAGTGGGCTGGTCGGACGACGATCCGCGTGCAATGAACCCCACGGATGCGAACCACGCCATCGCAGCTACCAGCGGAACGTCAAAAAGACTGCCCGTGTAGTACTGGTGATAGTCGATCGCTACACCCGCCAGAAGCGAGCCCACGCTGTAAAACAAGGCCGCGACAAACAATTGCCGGTAAATTAGTCTCCAAGACCCGTGACTGCGCTTCCAGACCAGGCCTACCCCCACAATCAGAACGATCTGTTCGCATATGTAGAGCACATCGAAGCTGTGACCATAAACCGCTTCGTTCGGCGAAACGTACTGCCACGGGATCACGATAAACAAATAAAGATAAAGCCACCAGGTCAGCAGCAGAAAAAAGTCGAGCGACACCAGCCGCAGAGAATGGTCCTTCCGCTGAACTTGCGGTTGCACCACGAGGGCGGCCATCATGGGAACCACATGGAGGAACAGAACCACGTCTCCCACAAACGGGTTCGGTACTTCTTGCCCCAGGAAGACCTCAAAGTAAGTCCAGAGAATCTGCGTGCACAGCCACATCCCACATCCAAGCGCCATCAGCGCCCAGAAAAGCTTGGCCTTTCTATATGTTGTCTTGAGGTTCAGGAGGATGGCGACCATCCCGCAGAGAAGCAGAGCACATTGCATCAGATCGCCGAAGGCGGTGAGCTCAGCACTGCGTGGCACCAACAAAGACACGAATACGTGAACGCATACCACCGCGCACACGATCCCCGTCCACTTGCCGGGTTTTCGCACCGAGATGAGACCCACCGTAAGAGTGTATTGCGGGGTTAGGCTGCTGTGCGTGTTACTGAAGTAACGGCGTGCGTGACCCGAGCGTGCAGCGCAATCTCTAGCCAATCGCGCCAACAAATCGCCGCGCAAATCGGAAAACATCGTGGTAGGAGTTATAAAGTGGCACGGGTGCAACCCGGAAAACGTCGGGTTCCCGCCAGTCGCCCACGATGCCCTCCTGGGCCAGCCTTCTGCACAGCGCCCGCCCATCTTGTGAAATTCGGAGGGACAGCTGCGCGCCCCGCCGGCCCTCCTCACGCGGCGTGATAATCGAAAAAGCCGGAGACGCCTTCTGGTTCAGCAGGAACTCCAGATACCCGGTCAGCAACACGCTCTTCGCCCGTAAACGCTCCATCCCCGCTTCGTGGAAGATAGCCATCGAGGCGCGCAAGACGGCCAGGCTGACGATCGACGGATTGCTCAACTGCCAGCCATCGGCGCCGGGCATCGCGCGAAAATCAGGCCCCATCTCGAACCGCGACTGCTCCTCATGCCCCCACCAGCCTGCAAAGCGAGGCAGACCCCACTCGCGCCCATGACGCTCATGAACAAAACAACCCGCAACACATCCCGGTCCGCCATTCAAATACTTGTAGCTGCACCACACCGCAAAATCGGGGCCCCATTCATGAAGTTTTAACTCCAAATTGCCGGCCGCGTGCGCCAGATCAAAACCGACAACGCAGCCCCTCCCTCGACCCAATTTCGCAATGCGCGCCATGTCATAAGCTTGACCGGTGGAATAATTTACTCCCCCCAGCATAATTAGCGCGATGGCATCCCCTTCGCGCTCGATCAACGATTCAATGTCTTCATCACGAAGGCAGGCCTCGCCGCGCCGCGGGGTCAACTCGATCAGCGAGGTCGCACGGTCAAAGCCATGAAAACGAATCTGTGACTGCACGGCGTACTGGTCCGAGGGAAAAGCTCCGCACTCCACGACAATCTTGTGTCTCTCGCGCGTCGGACGGTAAAACGAGACCATCATCAGGTGCAGGTTCACCGTGAGCGAATTCATCACCACCACTTCTGCGGGATTCGCTCCGACCAACTCTGCCGTCTGCTCTGTCAGCAGCCGGTGGTAAGGCATCCACGGGTTCTTGGCGTGGAAATGTCCCTCGACGCCACGTCGCGCCCATTCGCTCAGTTCCTGCTCGATATACGCCGCCGCCGTCTTGGGTTGCAGTCCAAGCGAATGTCCGCAAAGATAGATGCATTCGCGACCCGGAGTGCTGGGAAGGAAGAAGCGCTCACGGAATTCCTTCAGCGGATCGCGTTCATCCATCGCAATCGCAAAATCTTCGCCGGATTCAAACTTCGGCCGAGGTTGAAGGTCGCTCACTTCCGAATCTCCAGCGGAGTAAGATCGTGGCGAATGAGATGGTCTGCTCGGTCCCAGTCGAGATCCTCCACCCGATCGATGGATTCACACAACTCCGCCAGTATTCCGTCCTGAACCGTGCCCCGCGCCAGTGCAACCGAGTAGGGAATGCGATGAAACGTCACCATGGCATACTTCGGTACGAAGAGTTGAGGATACTTTGCCTCCAGCGCCAGCTCCACTTTCTTGCGCAGCAAGAATCGCGCGTCCGCGACCCGGTCCCTCATTTCCGTAAAATTCTCAATCGCCATGTCAGCAATGGCGTCGGTATTCACCTTGCGCTGTTTCTCGAACTCGGGAAAAACGCGCGCCCAATTTGCGCCGTGGTGGTCGAGCAGCTCAACCAGACAAGTGCAGTCTTCGAACCCGCAGTTTATTCCCTGGCCGAAGAACGGAACGATGGCGTGAACCGCGTCCCCGAGAAGCAGCGCTCTTCCTTCCACATGCCACGGAGAGCACTTGATGGTAACCATCGCGCCGGTAGGATTCGCGAAATAATTGTCGGCCAGCTGCGGCATCAGCGGAACTGCATCCGGGAAGCGAGACTCAAAAAACTGAATCACCTGCGCCCGCGTGGAAAGGCCCGAAAAGCTGTCCGAGCCTTCAAACGGCAGAAACAGAATGCAGGCAAACGTGCCGTCGATGTTAGGCAAGGCAATCAGCATGTGGTTGCCCCTCGGCCAGATGTGCAGCGCATGCGTCTCTAAAAGATGCTCAACTTTGGGCCCAGCTGGAATCGTCAGCTCCTTATAGCCGTAGTCGAGATACTGTTGCGAAAAATTAAACCGGCTCAGCTTAAGCATTTCGGCCCGAATCGCCGATGCCGAACCATCGCACCCGATCACAACTTCCATCGGCCGCGTAATCTCCTCGCCGGTTTCCTCGTTGCGCAGTCGCGTCTCGCCGGTCCTCAATTCGTATCCCGTGCAGCGCTGATTGAAGCGAATCTTGGCTCCGTGTTCCTCTGCCGCGTTGATGAGCGCAATGTTCAGCTCTGCCCGCGAAATCGAGTTGATGACTTCCGCTTCATTCTTCCCATAGGGCTGAAACGTCAGCTCCCCCGCTGTCGAATGCATCATCCGCCCCTTCATCGGGATGATGATGCTGCGCATCCGCTCCCAAAGCCCGGCTTGTTGCAACGCGTGGATGCCGCGAGTAGAGAGCGCGAGATTAATCGACCGCCCCGCGCTCACGCGCACGCGCCGCATATCAGGCCGCCGCTCGTAAATCTCGACTGCGAATCCCCGTTTCGCCAAAAGAATAGCCAGGAGGGGACCGTTCAGTCCGGCGCCGATCAGCGTGACTTTTTCAGGTGGAGCCTTCATCTAAGAGATGCGACGAATATTCTCAACAGACAAACAATGAAGAGAACAACTTCTTACTCGGTCAACAACGTTCTCGCCTCCCACAATTCGGGAAAGAATTTTTTGTCGAGTGTCAGTTTCAGGTAAGACGCGCCCGTGCTTCCGCCGGTGCCCATACGGATGCCGATGATTCGCTCCACCAGTTGGATATGGCGCAGCCGCCAACTCACCACTAGTTCGTCAAACTCCGTCAGTCGCTCGCACACATCGATCCAGTCGCGGTGATGATGTTCATCCTTGTATAGTTCGTGCACCGCGCGAGCGCGCGCTTCGAATCGCTCGCTCTCGCTCGCACCCTCACCGGCCGGCGGAAGCTTGCCCATCGCCTGCAAAGCGCCGAAGAATACATCGCGCAGCGAGGGTTCCTCCAACCGGCGCTTCAGGCTGGCGTAAGCCTCCGGTGTGGGCCGGTGATAGCGAAGCATTTTATCGTCCTTCAGCCCGCACAGAAATTCGATTTCGCGAAACTGCTCAGACTGAAATCCACTCGCCGGCTCCAGCAGGCCGCGAAACGCGAGAAAATGTGTAGGCAGCATCGTTTCCAGAATCGTGAACTGCTCCACCAGCACCCGCGTGATCTCGGTGCAGCGCCGCAACAATCGCGCCGCCTCATACACTTCATCATGTGATTGCGGCGCATCGCCGGCTTTGCGCAAATTAGCGACCACGGCATCCAGATCGTGCAGCAACTCCTTGAACCAAAGCTCGTAAGTCTGGTGCACAAGAATAAATAGCAACTCATCATGGTGCGCCGGCACGGAATGCGGCTTCTGCAACTCGAGCAATTCCGGAACCTTCAGATACGAGCTGTAAGTAAGCTGTCCAGGCTCAGGCGCGAGCGAAGGCGACCCGGCAGCCGCGCCAGACGCAGCCTTTAGCGTCTCAACTTTGAGTCCAAGGAAGTGTTCCGCATTTTCGCCCAGAACTTTCCCCTTTGCTTCCCGCGATAAATCGCTTTGGCGGACGAGCGACCCAACCCGTTCCTCGCCCAGCGGGAACGGATAGTCGGAGCCGAGCATGACTCGATCCGATCCCATCGTCGAGACCAGAAACTGCAACGCGCGTTGATCAAACACTGCGGAGTCAACGCAGAAACGGTTGAGATAATAGCTGGGCGGATGCTCACTCTCCCCGCGCGCAACCGGATGATGACGCCATGCATTTTCCAGGCGCCCCAGTAAGAAGGCGAAGCTCCCGCCGCCATGCGCGAAACAAATCCGGAGCGTGTCCGGCAGCCGGTCAAACGCCCCGCTCAAAATCATCGCCACCACCGACAACTGCGTTTCCGCCGGCATGCCGACCGTCCAAGGCATCATGTATTTCGGCATCCGCTCTTGGCCAAACATTTCCCAGGGATGCGCGAGCACGGCCGCGCCCTCATCCGCGCAGTGCTGCAGAAAAGTCACAATCCCAGCATCATCCAGATTCTTGTTGCCCACGTGATTGCCAATCTGTACCCCCAGATGTCCCGCCCGCATGCACCGGCTAAGCTCCTTGCAAGCCGCATCAATATCTTGTAAAGGCACCTGGCAAAGCGATTTCAATCGGCCTTTTCCGCGACTGCAAAGCTCAAGCGCCGCATCGTTGAACAATCGCGCACAATCAAGCGCGTGCTCCACTGGACGCTCATACGCGAACAGCACCGGCGTAGCAGACATGACTTGCACATCAACGCCATCCCGATCCATCTCCTGCAGCCGCACCTCCGGATCCCAGCACGCCGAATAAATATGCCGGAAGAATCGGTCTCCAATCATAATGTCGGCTTTCCCCGGCTCGGTGTGCTTGATCCATGGCCAGTTCGGTGTGCCGTAGCGCGCCGCCAGGTCGGGCCACGAATCAGGGAAAAAATGATTATGAATGTCGATGACTGGCATGCTTTATTTGCCGGGATGAATCGTTCCGCAATGCTTGCATTTACGCCGGCTCTCGTTCGAATAGAACTGTTCAAACAGCGGCGGCAGATCCTTGACGATGCTCTTCAGCTTCACTTCGGCGCGATAGATCAACTGGTGGCAGTTCGGGCAGTACCACTCGAAAGCATCCAGAGAGCCCTCGGGGCGCGGCACTTCAACCACTACTCCGATGGTGTCAGCCGGCCGTTGCGGAGAATGGCGCATGTGTTTAGGCAAGAGAAAAATTTCGCCTTCTTTGATTGGCACTTCCAGCGGCGGCTTGCCTGGCGTCTCCATGAGACGCAAAGAAATATTCCCTTTCAATTGGTAGAAGAACTCTTCCGTCGGATCGTCGTGGTAATCGCGCCGCTGGTTCGGCCCTCCCACTACCGTCACCATCATCTCGCCGTCTTCCCATACCTGCGCATTTCCCACCGGAGGCTTCAGCTTCTCTTTGTTCGCCTCGATCCAGCCCTGAAAGTTGAAGGCCTTCAGATGTTTGATGGATGCCATTACGCCTCCTGTTTCACCGGTTTGTAAGCCCGGGCCGTGATCTCAATCAGCAAGTGCGGATGCGGCAACTGATGTACGGCCACCGTCGTTCGCGCCGGGCCATCGTATCCAAAAAATTCTCCGTACACTTCGTTGTAGCCGCCGAAATCGTTCATGTTGACCAGATATGTAGAAACCTCCACAACATCCTGCAGTTGCGCTCCCGCACTCTGCAGAATGTCCCTGATATTCTCGATCACCGCGCGCGTCTGCACCCGGATGTCGAGCCGCGTCGTCCCCAATCGATCGACGTCGGCGCCGGCAATTGTGTTATCCGCACGGCGCGCGCTGGTCCCCGACACAAACAGAAAATCTCCAGCCCGCTTCACATGAGGATACTTGCCGCGCGGCGCCGCTTTCCCTTCAACGACTTTGCTCTCCGTCCCGCTCATCGCATTATCTCGCGCAACGTCATAGATCACAGCCGAATGCAAATGTTGTTCAACTCGGAATAAAAATTCAATGAATGCATCCCTCCTTCGCGCCCTATGCCGGAAAGTCCCGCTCCGCCAAATGGGGTTCGCAGATCCCGTAGAAACCAGCAATTTACCCATGTGATGCCCACCTTCATCTGCTGCGCCACACGATGCCCCCGTTTCAAGTTGCTGGTCCAGATCGACGCCGCGAGACCATACTTCGTATCGTTGGCCATCGAGACGGCTTCCTCCTCCGAATCAAACGGAGCGATGTGGCACACCGGACCGAAGATTTCCTCCTTTATGCAACGCGCTGATTCCGGCAACCCAGTATAGATGGTTGGTTGCACGTAGAAGCCGTGATCGCGATTGTCGCCAAACTTCGGAACTCCTCCGCCCGTAATAACTGTCGCGCCTTCTTCCTCTGCCAGCCGGTAATAGGAAAGCACCTTCTCCCGATGTTGCGCCGAAATCAGCGGCCCCAGATCAGTCTTCGCATCATTCGGCCAACCCGCGTGCAACTTCTCCGCCTTTTGTTTCAGCGCCTCCACAAATTCACTGAAGATTTTCCGCTCCACATAAATCCGTTCAGCGCACAGGCAGACCTGGCCGGTATTAAGAAACACTGCCTCCGCTAAACCGTTCACCGCTTCTTCCAGATTGCAATCCCCGAACACGATCGCCGCATTCTTCCCGCCCAGTTCAAACGAAACCGGCTTCACCGTGGGCGCCACTGCTTTCATAATGGCTGCCCCGGTTCTCGATTCGCCGGTGAATGTGATCGCATCCACATCCGCGTGTTGCGTCAGGAATTCTCCCGCCGACCCCGGCCCGAAGCCATGCACAACGTTATAAACGCCATTTGGAATCCCTGCCTCTTGCATCGCCTCCGCAAGAAGCGCCGCCGTAGCCGGAGTTTCTTCGGAAGGTTTCACCACCACCGTGTTTCCGCAAGCGAGCGCAGGCGCAACTTTCCAGGTCAGCAGCAGCAAAGGAAGGTTCCACGGCGTGATCACTCCGATCACGCCCAAAGGCTTGCGAACAGCATAGTTCAAGGCGTTTGTGCCGTCGGGAGTTTCCGTCTGAAAAGATTCCAGCCCAGACATCTTCACCAAATCGGCAAACACGCGAAAATTCGCCGCAGCGCGAGGAACATCGAGCCTCGAGGCCAGGGAGACTCGGCTTGCCCGTGTCCGCAACTTCCGCCTGCACGAAGCAGTCAAACCGCTTCTCAATCGCGTCCGCGACCCGGTGCAATCGCGCCGCCCGCTCGCGGATTCCAATTCGTCCCCATTCTCCGCCCAACGCGCGCCGAGCCGCGCGCACAGCCTCGTCTACTTGCGACTCGCCGGCTTCGGTGACCTGCGCGATTACCGTCCCGTCCGCCGGATTCACATCCGCAAACTCGCGCTCCCCGGACACGAACCTTCCATCAATGTAATTCTGGATTAATTTCACGAAATCCCCAGGCGAGGTCCCGGCAATCGTAGCAGGGCAGCCGGAAGCGAGGCAATCTCCACGCTAACTCGAGCTGCCGCTGTTCCAGATAGCGCCGCAATGCATCGCGCCAGGATGGCATCTCAATTCCGAGAGCCCGCAGACGCGCCGGCGACAACACCGAATATGCGGGTCGAGGCGCAGGCCGCGCCATCTGCTGGCTGCTCACCGGTCGCACCGTTGTTGCAAGCCCGGCACTCTTGACGATCTCTTGCGCAAACTCAAACCATGTGCAATCGCCCGCGTTGGTCGCGTGCACAATCCCAGTCGCATTCTTCCGGCACAATTGAATAATCGCCCGCGCCAGGTCCTCGGCATAAGTCGGAGAGCCGCGCTGATCATTCACTACATCGAGCGCCGGACGGCTCGCAGCCAGTTTCAAAATCGTATCCGGAAAGCATTTTCCGCCAACTCCAAACAGCCACGAAGTTCTGGCGATGCAGCAATCCGGCATCAACTCGAGCAACTTGATCTCCGCCTCGGCCTTGGTGCGTCCATACACGCTCTGCGGATTCCGAGCATCTCCGGTTTCGTACGGTGTCGTCTTTTTTCCATCGAACACGTAATCGGAGCTAAGAAAAACCAGCCGCGCTCCAACTTGCTTAGCCGCAGCGGCAACGTTTACCGCGCCGTCGCGGTTCACCGCGAAAGCCAGCTCCGGCTTGCTTTCACATCCGTCCACATCCGTATAAGCCGCGGCCAACACAATCCAGTCCGGACGCGTTTCCTGCACCACTTCCAGCACGCGTTTTGCGTCTCGGATGTCTGCAGCGTGCGAGGTGAGCCCAGTCACGGTATCTCCGCTCCACTCGCGCATGAGCGCCTTGCCTAGTAAGCCCGGAGGCGCCAAAAATTGTGACTCTCATTGGGATTTAGTCGAAACACTCAGCGTCGCGGAACGCGGCGCCGCGCTGGTCCTTCGCTGAAACAATCGGCTCGCCATCGAGTTCCCAGTTGATCTTGAGTTGAGCATCGTTCCACGCGAGTGTGCGTTCGTGCTCGGGCGCATAAAAATCAGTTGCCTTGTAAAGCACGTGCGCCTTTTCCGAAAGCACGCGGAATCCGTGCGCAAAACCGGCGGGAATCCACAGCATGCGCTTGTTCTCGCCCGACAAGCGCACTCCCTCCCAGCCACCAAAAGTCGGAGAACTCCGGCGCATATCCACCGCGACGTCCAGAATCTCCCCTTCAACCACCCGCACCAGCTTCCCCTGCGGATGCTTCAACTGATAATGCAATCCCCGCAGAACATTTCGCGACGAGCAAGAATGATTGTCCTGCACAAATCTTTCAACAATCCCCACCTCTGCCATGATTCGCTGGTTGTAGCTCTCGAAGAAAAATCCGCGTTCGTCTCCGAATACTCTTGGCTCGAGCGCAAATACGCCAGGCAGCGAAGTCGGGATTTTCTTGAGCGCATCCATTGCCGGGCGAGTCGTCTGAACTGCATCCATCAGAATACCTTCTCCCGCAAAAGCTGCAGCAGGTAGGCGCCGTAACTATTATTCTTCATCGCATTGCCAATTCTTTCCACCTGATCCGCCGTGATGTAGCCGGAGCGCAGCGCAATCTCTTCCGGACAAGCCACCATCAGTCCCTGCCTCTTCTCGATCGCCTGAATGTAGAGCGCCGCATCCATCAACGACTCATGCGTGCCCGTGTCCAGCCACGCCATGCCGCGTCCCATCACCACCACTTCCAACTCTCCGCGCTCCAGGTACACCTTGTTTACATCGGTAATCTCCAACTCGCCCCGCGCACTAGGCTTCAGCGACTTCGCGATCTTCACCACCTGATCATCGTAGAAATAAAGTCCGGTCACCGCATAACGCGATTTCGGCTACCGAGGTTTTTCCTCGATGCTGAGCGCTCGCCCGGTTGCATCGAATTCCACAACCCCATACCGTTCCGGATCGTGCACCGGATAAGCAAACACGCATGCTCCTCGCTTCTTGCCCGCAGCTTGCCGTAAGTCCTTACCCAAATCATGCCCATAAAAAATGTTGTCGCCCAGCACCAGGGCGCAAGCGCTGCCTTTAATAAATTCTTCCCCCACGAGAAAAGCCTGCGCAATTCCTTCCGGCTTGGGCTGCACTTTGTATTGCAGATGAATTCCAAACTGACTGCCATCCCCCAGCAGCGCCTCAAACTTGCTCACGTCCTCCGGCGTAGTAATAAGAAGAATGTCGCGAATCCCCGCCAGCATCAGCGTGCACAGCGGGTAATAAATCATCGGCTTGTTGTAAACCGGCAGCAGACTCTTCCCCATAGCATGAGTCACCGGATACAAGCGTGTCCCAGCCCCTCCCGCCAGAATGATTCCCTTGTAGCTCGCACTCGAGACTTGCGTCATAGGATGATTCTGCTACTGAATTTCATGGCAGCAACTCAGGAAGAATAATGCGTTTCAATCCATTTCCGGTAGCCGCCGCTGGTCACGTCGCGGACCCACTCTTCATTTTCCAGATACCACCGCACCGTCTTGCGAATTCCACTCTCAAATGTTTCCAGCGGACGCCACCCCAGTTCGCGCTCAATCTTAGTCGCGTCCATGGCGTAGCGCCGGTCGTGTCCCGGACGGTCCCTCACAAATGTAATCAGCCCTCGGCGCGGCATCCCGCGGCTTCCGGCCATCTCATCCACAAGGTCGCAGATCGTCTCCACGATCTCGATATTCCGTTTCTCATTCCAGCCGCCAACGTTGTACGTTTGCCCAACTCGTCCGCGAGCGAGCACCTGCGCAATCGCTTCGCAGTGATCCTCCACGTAAAGCCAGTCGCGAACGTTTTGCCCGTCTCCGTAAACCGGCACCGGCTTGCCATCGCGGGCGTTCAGGATCACGAGCGGTATTAATTTTTCAGGAAATTGAAATCGCCCATAGTTATTCGAGCAGTTCGTGGTCAAAACCGGCAGCCCGTAAGTGTGATGATAAGCCCGCACAAAATGATCGGACGCCGCCTTCGACGCCGCGTAAGGACTGTTGGGCGCATACGCCGTAGTCTCAGAAAAAGGGGCATCGTCAGGCCCCAGCGAGCCATACACTTCATCCGTGGAAACGTGCAGAAATCGAAAATCGACTTTCTCTTGTTCCGCGAGACTACCCCAATATGCCCGCACTTCCTCCAGCAGAGCGAATGTCCCATCCACATTCGTACGGATGAAGTCATCCGGCCCCCGGATCGAGCGATCCACATGGCTCTCGGCAGCAAAATGCACAATCGCCCGTGGCCTGCCGCGCTCCAGCAGCCCGCGCACCAGGCTCCGGTCGGCAACATCGCCATGCACAAATTCGTATCGCCGTTCGTTCGAAACGGATTCCAGGTTGTGCAGATTCCCCGCGTAGGTGAGTTTGTCCAGGTTTATGATCGAAGCCGAATCCCGCTCCATCCTCTGCAGAATGAAGTTGGATCCGATAAATCCTGCCCCACCTGTGACGAGGATCGTATTTTCCATATCGTCGAACTTACTTCGAAACCAAGGGCAGCCCGGCGCGGCGCCGCAGCTTCGCCAGCGAACGAACTCCAATTGTAAACAAAAAGGACGGGATTCACCCCGTCCTCTTGTTGCTGCGTTCGATTTTGTGTGACAGCTACATGTTCACTGGAGTATGTTTCCGGCCGCCAACGAGCTCTCTCTTATCCCGCCCGTCGCTGCCCCGCGGACGCAGCGGCTGCAGCCCGGCCAACCGGCCTTCTGGCTCCGGTTTCCGCGAGTTCCCAGCCCATCGTTTCGAAATACACTCGCTCGATCTCCTTGGCCATCTGCGGCCACTGATAATGTTCCCGAATGCGCTGTTTCGCAGCCTGCCCAGCGGCCTCGCGCACCGCCGGATTCGCAATCAGAAATCGCAGCCGGTCCGCCAGGTCCGCGGCATCGCCGCGCCGGAAAGTGAATCCCGCATCCTCCACGGCTTCCCGATTTTCCGCCACGTCGCTGCTCAGCACGCAAAGCCCCGCACCCATCGCATCCAGCAGAGCCAGCGACAGTCCTTCCAGATCGGATGGCAGAACGAATATCATGGCGTTGGTCAGCAACTCGTCGAGAGCCTCACCCGAGACCCATTCCAGCATTTTGATCCGCTCGCCCGCGTGAGTCTGCAGCTCGCGCGAGTAATTGTCGCAGTAGCTCGCCCCTCCTGCCATGACGAGCTTCACATCAGTGTCCAGCTTCTCATATGCCTCCACCAGCAGATGGCATCCCTTTTCCGGCGAAAACCTTCCCAGAAACAGAATGTATTGCCCCGGCTCCAGTCCCCAATCAAAAATCTTTTCAGGCACGCGCCACTCCCGCAGCACACCCCCATTCGGCACGTAAGAAGTCTGCGCTCCATAACCCGCCCGGTAGTGCTTCTGCAAAGCTTGCGAGACAACCATGGTGTGGCTGGGCAACCTCACCGCCGCCCGCTCTCCCAGTCGCAGTACAGCCGCGGCGAGGCGCCCCCATTTTTTCCGCTGCCAGTCGAGCCCCTGTACCGTGACCACAGTTTTTTTCCCCGCCAGCCGCGGAATAAACGAGAACAGCGCCGGCCCCAGCGCATGGTAGTGCACCACGTCGCAAGGCTGAACCAGAACATGGAGCGTGCTCAAAAACGTATGCACCAGCGTTTCCAGATGCTTGGATCGGATCGTCGGCAGCCGCACCAGCCGCATGCCGTTGCGCTCTCTCCCCGGCGGCGTGAAGTAGCTCCGGCAATACGCTGTCACCTGGTGTCCCATCCCGGTCAGTCTTTCTCCAATCTCTTCGTAATAGGTTTCAATGCCGCTGTACTTCGAAACCACGCCCCGCCCGCCAATGAATGCCACGCGGACCATACGCTTCTCAAACGTCGCCCGGCGGAACATCGACCTCTTCGCGGCTCATAGCTGGAACAAAGACGAGGCGCTGCAGCGGAACGAAGCCGCTTCTTTCCAGTCGCGGCATCCCATCGCGTGGCCTTAGTTTCACCAGGGATGTCTTTCGAGCCCTTCTCAGCGTCAGCGTTCCGGCCGATTGTTTTTTCGCGTCAATGACGCGCTCATACAATCCAACCAGCGCCTCGTAGTGGCCTTCCGGCGTATACCCTCGCCGCACTCGCTCCCAGCCCGCCCGTCCCATTTGTTCCGCCAGTTCCGGCTGCGAACTGAGAAACCGGATGGCCGACGCCAGCTGTTCCACATCGCCGGTCCGGTACAAGAGTCCCGTCTTGCCGGCCTGCACCAGTTCGCGCCGCGACCCCAGGTCTGTCGCCACCACGGCCCGCGCCTGCCGCATAAGATTCCAGAATCGTCTTGCCCAAGGTTTCATAGGCGTGCGACGGCAGCACGGTGAAGCGCGACCCGGCAATCGCGCGCTCCAGTTCCGCTCCGCGCATGTGGCCGGCAAACTCGACGTTGGCCAATCCCAGCTCCCCAGCCAGTTGCTCCAACCGGCCGCGCTCCGGTCCATCGCCGGCGATCATCAGCCGAAGATTTGGCAGTCGCTGCATGGCGTGCAGCAAGTCGTCTACGCCCTTTTCCGCAGACAGTCGTCCGAAATAAAGCAGCGGGGCATTCTCCGCCGCGCGCTCCGTCGCCGCCCTGACCGGCTGAAAATGGGGAAGCACCTCAAACCTCTCCGGATCCCATCCATGTTCGACAAACTTGTCCCGCACAAATTGGCTGGGCGCAAGAAAGCGGTCCACGCATTTTTCGTACGTACCCGCCCATTTATGCAGGTAAGCCTCTGCCACCAGAGTCATCCGCGCGCCCCATCCCGGATAACACTTTTCCTTCAACGCGTGCCAGAATTCGCCGCCCTTACACGCCTCGCAAGCTTCTCCTCGCAACACCAGGTTGTAGCTTGCACACAGCACCTTGAAGTCGTTCAAGTGGTAGACGACCGGAACCTTCTGCGCCTTCAACTCCCACAAGATCGACGGCGACAAATGGTGATAGATATTCCGCACGTGCGCCACATCCGGACGGAAATCCGCGATCATCCCCCGAATCCGCCATCGCGCCTCGCGGGAGTAAATCGCACGCCCGGCCAGCCCCACCTTCTCGAACCATCCACTGCGCTGCTTGAAGTCGACGCGGGGCATGAAATGGCGATCGTACGGAGTAGCGTTGCCATCGCGGATCGGCCATGGAAAACAGCGCAACCTCATGTCCCCTGGATCGCAGCAGTTCCATGGCTTCGAACAGGTAGACCTCGGTGCCACTGAAGGGATAGTTATATTTGTTGCAAAACAATATTCTCACGAGGGGCGCTCCAGTCTTCAGTTACGAAATCCCGGGTTACAGGATCCTGGGTTGGGGGGAAATCCGGCGCAGCGATCCTCTGCAGAAACCAGCTGCCAAATCGAGTTAGATTTTTTCCACGACTAAAGTTGTGAACCACTTGCATCTGCGCGGCGTGCCGGACCCAGTCCAGGCGGCTCACCGCTGAACGATCCTCCCTGCACATCGATCTCTCGAGGAAGAAAATCTTGGCCACGAAATCCTGCAGGGCTCCCGGCGCATAGAGAAAACCGGTTTTTCCGGGAATGACAATCTCCGGGACCCCGGTGATCGCCGGCGCGAGAACGATCCTGCCCCGCACCATCGCCTCCATCAGCACCAGGGGAATCCCCTCACTTCGGCTGGTGAGCACAGCCACATCGGCTCGCCAGTACAGAGCATCCAACTGCCTTTCCCCAATGTGGCCGAGCAGCTTGAGCTGGTCCTCCAACCGGTTTTTCCGAATCAGACACTCCAGCCGTTGCCGCTCCGGTCCTTCCCCTGCAATCCAACACTCAAAATCGAGTCCACCATCGCGCAATCGAGCGCAGGCGCGAACCAGAAACGCGTGATCCTTCACCGGATGCAGCCGTCCCACCGCCAGCAAGGTAAAGATGCGGCGTGTGCCCCGGGCAACCCTCCCCGATTCCGCGCGTTCCGGCACGTCCACACCCAGACGCGAGACGATGATTTTGTGCGGATCGACTCCTGGAAAATGTTTCAAAATATGGCGCCGGTTGTACTCCGAAATCGTCATGCAAAACCGGCAATGCTTCAGCTTCACGTCGAAATAAGCACGGTTGAGGAGCAGGTCTGACCCGTGCAGCGTCATGCTGAAATCCACTCCCAGTAGCCGCGCCGCCACCATTCCGATCCACGACCCGAAATAGCCGTGATGCACGTGGATGTGATCCACCCCGCGATCCCGAAGTAGGACGGCGTAATAAGCGCCCAGCCAGGTATGCAACAGGGCTTTCAGCCGCAGCTTCGGCGATTCCTTCCCCCGCAACAGCACCCGCGCCATCAGGCCGGCAATCCGTTCCCAACGCCGCACGACAAGCCCGAGCGCTCGCAGCAGAATCAGAACTCGAACCGGCTGCAGACACCGAATCTCCGGCTCCAAAGCCGAATTGGTGGACGCACTCTGCGTCGCATCCGGCCCGCGCACGCTGCCCGGAATGACCCGAACTCCCCGCCGCCGCAGTTCCTGAATTTCCTCGCCCACATAGGGCTCGACGGCCGCAGGAAATTGATTGGCGAGATAAGCAACCGTCAACACGGAATCCAGATTTGCAGAAGAAAAGTAGAGGTAGCCGCAGAACTAAGAGTTGGAGAGTTAGGTCGAACCAGATCTAAGCAGAACCGGTTCTATTCAGAACGAGATCTATGCAGCGGACCCGCGAACGCCCCGGGCAAACAGACTTGCTCTAGGTTCCAATTCGTGAGCGGCGCGCCGCTGCTGCGCCGCCAGCATTCCCGCCATGGAAAACAAAAGCCCATTCACGAACTGGTAATTCATCACCACCAGAGACGCATTCACCCAATAGATGCCAAGCATTACCGGCCACATGGCATGAAACTGCCGATTCAGAAACCCTCCGCGCTCGGCCCAAGGAATCTGCCCCCGCGCCAGCCGCCAAAGCTCCCACATCAGCCACGCATAAAGCGCTAAACCGAAAACGCCATGCTCCACCAGCAACTCCAGATAAGTATTGTGCGGATACAATTCCTTCTCCTTGTAGCCACTCACGTGCCGCGCCAACTCCGCAGGCATCTGGTTGATACCCCATCCGGTGAGCGGTTTCTCCAGAAACATCTCCCAGCCCGCGGTATAAACCGCCCGTCGAAAATCGAGCGGCCCCGATTCCTTGAGCCGCTCCGTCAGTGCCCGCCGCTGATCATCGAAGCTCAAAGCGATCAGCAAGCCCAGAGTTCCCACGATCGCCACCCCGACGCAGATAAGCCGCAGCCTCCGGTTGTGCGCGCGAAAAATCAAAACCATCACGCTGACCGCAAACGACAGCCACACCGCTCGCGTCATCGTCGCCAAAATTGCAACCGGAAGGGAAGCCAGCAGCACCGCGGCTTTCACTCCTCGTATTCTTCCCCGCAGAAAAGCATGCAGAGCCAGCACCCCAAGCAGATTCAAAGACACCCCGTTTGCCACCGCCTGCAACAGTGGTCCTCGCGCCCGGTCCACGTGATAGCCCAAACTTTCATCCAAAATAAACCGCGGAAAGATCAGTGACTTCGCGCCCACCAGGAACGCGATTGCCGTGAAACAGAGATAAGCCAGCACCACCAGGGAAAACATCTCGAACTGCCGCAATCGACGCTCTTCCCGAAACACCAGTCCCGCCACATGAAACAATGCGAACGGAACAATAAATTTTGCCGCCAGCAAACACCATGTCTCGTTGTCGAACGGTTGTGCGATTACGCTCGCCACCGCCAGAAGCGTCAACCCAATCATCGGCCACGTCGCCCGCTCCACCACCAGCAACCGCTCCCGCGTCACCACCGCCCGCACCGCGACGCCCACCACCAACAGCGCGAATGCGACGCGATCAATCTCGTAAAAAGGCACATCCGGATGCCGCAGCAGCATCGCCGTCAGCGCCAAAAGAAACAGCGCAGTCGGCGCCGTCATCATGGCCTGCAACGGACGCAGCCCAATCCCCAGCCCGCTCCACGCCGCCTCACCCGACCACGCCACCGTCGACCGCATTCTCCCCGAACCCGGCGATGTCATTCCCCATTCCCTCGCAGCACCACCGCCGCCGTCTTCAGCAGAATCCGCAAATCCATCCCCAGGCTCCAGCGCCGGATGTACTCAATATCCAGTTTCATTCCCGCCTGAAACGACGGATCCCGCCGCGCCGTCACCTGCCAAAGTCCAGTCATCCCCGGCATCACATCGAGCCGCGGCAAGTGTTCAATCGCGTAGCCGGAAAAATCGTCCAGGGGATGCGGTCGTGGCCCCACCAGGCTCATCTCCCCGCGCAGCACATTCCACAGCTGCGGAAGTTCGTCGAGACTGTAGCGCCGCAACCATCGCCCAACCCGCGTAATTCGCGGATCGTCCGTGATTTTGAAAACCGGTCCCTGCCTCTGATTTTTCCCTCGCAGTTTCTCTTTCAGACCATCCGCATCTCTCACCATGGTGCGAAACTTGTAGCAGCGAAACGCTCTGCCCTTGCGTCCCGCGCGCAGCGCCGCATAAAGCGCCGGCCCCGGCGAATCCAATCGGACAAGAATCCCGAGCACCGCCAGCACCGGCCCCATCAGAATCAGCGCCAGCCCCGCACCCACCACATCCAGCACGCGTTTCAGCAGCAATCCCGCCACCGGCAAGGGCTCCTCGTGCAGGGAAATCAGCGGCATGTCTCCAATCCGTTCCATTTCCCGCATCGGTTCGCACCCGAACAGATCCGGCGCCATCTTCACATCCAGCCGCAGTTGCTGAGCCGTGCGCAGCACCCGCAGCGTCAACTCCCGGTCATGCGGCGCGGCCAGAATCACTTCATCCACGAATGCCGTGCGCGCCAGTTCCGCCAGGTCGGTCGTCCGTCCCATCACTCTTTTTCCCGGCAGCTTCCGGTCGTCCAGAAATCCGCAAACCGACCGCCCCATCTCGGGATGCTTCTCCAAATAGTCCGCGATTCGTTGACCTAGTCCCCCCGCTCCCACGATCAGAACATTCCGCGCCCCACCCCTGGCACGAACCTCTCGCTGCGGTTTCTTCCGGACACCGCCCCATGCAGCCCCTGGAATTAACCGCGCAGCCCACTCGGTTCCCTGAGGTTTCTGCTGACCCGGATGTAAAAAAGGAGAAGACACTTCAGACCAGTTCCAACTCGTACCCCTTGATCTCGATCGCCAGCGAGCGCTGGATTGATTCAATCGAGATCACCAACTTTCCCTCTTCGTGCTGCACCAGCACGCCTTCCAATCCCTGCAGGCAACCGCCCCGGATCCGCACCCGCTGTCCGGTGTGTACGAACGGATGCAGAGAAAACAGCCCCTTCTCTTGCAACAGCAATTGCAGGTCTTCAATCTGCTTTACCGGGTACCGCCGCAACGATCCCGCCAAAGCTCACGAATCCGATCAGTCCGGCAGTTTGCAACACCGCCTGCCGCGCAATGGCAGACTGATCAATATGCACGAACGCATATCCCGGAAACAGAGGAACCGTTACCACTTTCTGCCGGTCGCTCCAGGTGTGATTTTCGGTCAACAATGGCAGGTAGACTTCGCAGCTTTTGTAGTTGAGTTGGGCGACCACTCGCTTCTCGAAGCGATACCGGGTCTGCACCGCAAACCACTGTGCCGGCGCTATCACTGCCGTCAGCGGCCGCGCATCCACCGGGGCGGCAACGCTTGCGGCCGGGACTCCATAGCTACCGCTCATTGAGTCCCACAGCCTATTCTTGATTTATTTTGCACTTCGTCTTTCAGCGTTTGGCCATGTCGCAGTACTTGCGGCAGGCAACCATTACTCGATCGAACAAACTTCCCGTTACCGCATCTCTACAACCTCTACAACCGACGATAAATTCGCTCCGGGACTGGAAACCTTCTCTCTCGCAACACCGTACCCAGGATTCGCGATTGCGCCGCTTCCAAAGTTTCCTTGATTTTGCGCGCAGTCGCTCTCCGCGTGTTATGAGCCCCCAGCACCAAAATGATTCCATCCGTGAGCTGTCCCAGCAACGCAGCCTCGCTCGATATCCCCGCCGCAGGCCCCTCGATCACCGCATACTCGAACTCTTTTCGCAGCTCCGCCAGCCGCGAAATCCAGTAACGTCCCGTCCCTGATTCCTCGCCGCATTCGCGCAGACCCGAACCCAGGCACTCGCCACAAGTTGACCGCCGTCTGCCTCGACCACGACTTGATCGCAGCTCGACCCCCGCACCAGGACGCTAACTCCGCCGTCATCTCCCGGCCCACGACGGCGATATGCGCACTCGTCTCCAGCGCCAGAGCCTGTCCCACCTGGTCACACAGACCGGCCACATCCGTGTCCGGCTCCGCCCCGCTGAATACGACCTGAGTTACAGGCCGGCCTCCGCTGGCAAAAAACACACGCTGCACCAGGCCACGGATCTGTTCGCGTGCGAAATCTTCCGGATTCCAAACCTCCGGCTCACGAAAGACCTCGACCTGCCGCAGTGGAGACTCCTGTGCCATTGACCCGGTCAAATCGTCACTTCGCAGCACGTCCGCATTAGCATTCATCTCATCTCCCTTAGGCGGATAACCTTTGGTCCCATCTCTTCCGGTATCGAAGCCAGTACCGGGATTTCCAAACACCTGAAAACCTCTTCAGGAGTGCGCAGCGCAGGGTCCAGATAGTCCGCCGCGAACGCGGCCCCGGTCCCCGAAGTCAGCGCCGCGGCGAACCCCACCAGCAGGACCACGCCAGCCGGCCACACCGGCAGCGCCGGCACCACTGGTTGCTCCGCGATCGCTACGTTGACAATGCCGTCCTCATCTAACGCATCCCCCATACGCGCTTCTTCCCGTTTCTTCACATAGAGCAGGTAGTTCTCCTGCGCGGCCTTCTCGCTGTTTGCCAGATCATCTTGGGCAATCGCGTCCTCGCCGAGCCGCCGGGCCACGCGGCGATATTCCCCCAACTCTGCGGTCGTCGTCGCCTCGCGTGCTGCCAGTCCCTTCATCTCAACCTGCGCCTTCTGCAACTCCGCCTTGGCCCACTCATAGTTCACATCCAGGTCGGTTGTCTGGTCGCGCACCGGACTCTGCTTCTCCGCCGCGATGGCGTCTTTGGCCTGAGCAATCTGCTGCTCCACCTCCTGCACCAGGCGATGGCCCGGCTCAAACTTGGTCAGCAGTTGTGTCTTCTTTAGCTCGAGATCCAGCAGGCTTGCCTTCAGCGCCCGCAACAGCTCGGGATTATCCGCCGTCCGAACCTGGGTAACGTTCCGCGCCGGCAAATTCGCCAGCTGCGTTTCCAGTTCGCGAACTCGATGTTTTGTGTCCGACATCGCTGCCTCAGTTTGCTGGTAGCTCGCCTCCAGGTCGTTGAGTCGCTGCAGCATCAGATCGCGTTGCTGTGCGGCCATCACCACGTCGTGACTCTTTGTGAAGTCCGCCAGCTTTCCCTCGGCCTCTTCCAGTTGCCGCCGCGACTCTGCGGTCTGCTGATCGAAGAACTGCAGTTGTCCCTGCGGCCGGTGGACTTCCATGTGTTTCTCGAGATACACGCTGGCCAACGACTGCAGCACACGGGCCGCCAGTTGCGGATCGGAGGCGCCATAACTTACCGCGATCAGATTGGTTTTCTTGATCGGCTCCACTTCCAGCTTGCCGGCCAATTTCTTCGCGGCTCGCTCCACCCGCGCCGCTTGCGTTTCGTGCGGCCGCAGCCATCGCAGCCAATCATGCGCAGCCAGATCGTTGGCCTCCGCCACGCGTCGCAAAACGTCGTCGTCCTTCAGCAGTTCTACTTCCGAATTCAGCTCTTCTTCCGTCACTTCTACCCGCGAGAAATCGGGAGGGGCATTTTCCTGCGCGGCCACAGGAGGGTCGGCTCGTCCTCGACGCACCAGCACGCGCAGGTGCGCCCGGTAATTGGCTCCGGCGAACGCATACACCACCGCCAAGATAAAAATCAACCCCGCGACCCCGACAAACAGTCTCCGCTGCCGGAACAAAACCATCGCCAACTCCCGCATCGTCGGCGTCTCCGGCACTTCTTCTCTGCGCGCTAAATCCTGATCTCGCATGCGGATTGACCTGGGTTACTGATAAAAGCTGTCTGATAAAGTCGCTTGCTAAAACTGTGTGGAACTCACGTACATGCTTAAGGCTGGTTTGCTGAGATACTGCCCGATCTTCGAAATGGAATTTTGCGGAACAAACACCAGATCGCCCGGGCGCAACTCCGCCGCCTCGCCCAGGCTTCTCTCCTTCAGCATCTTCTTCAGATTGAAAACCCGCGCCTCCACCAGATCATCATTCACCCGGCGAAACAAAAGCACCTGCGAATGCTTCGCCTCGTGCGTAAACCCGCCCGCAATTTCGATCGCCTCCATGATGGTCGTGTCCCCGCGCAGCTCGTACTTGCCGGGCTTTCCAACCTCCCCGCCCGCCACGAAATAAGGACGCTCAAAGTCCTTCAGCGCCACCGCCACCTGCGGATCGTGCAGATATCCCGCATAGGCCCGCCGCACGGTCTCACGAAACTCGTCCAGAGTAAGTCCCTGGGCGAACAACATCCCTGCGTCTTTTAGTGCGACGTATCCATCTGGTTGTACGGTGAGTATCTGATCGAGCTCCGGCGATAACGTGAAGCTCAATGTCACCACGTCGCTGCGTGTGAGCCGGTAGAGCGGACGGCGTTCCCCTCCGAGCTTGGGGTTTCCCGTGCCGTCCGCTTGCCCCGGTTTTGCGGCCGCCATTCCTGTGCTTCCCGTCCCAGCCCCGGTTTGGCCGGTTGGAGAAGACTGTGGACTTGCTCCCAGGTCCTGCTCCCTCTTTTCCTCCTGGGCGAACGTGGCCACGCAAAGCTGTAACGACAACACGCCCATCACCGCAACTTTTGTCCAGCCTACGAAGGGCTTCATTGCGTGATGAGCTTCTATTTTCCCTGGTTTCGTAAACTCAGATTCTGAGATCCGCTCAGCTTCCGCGGCTCTCTTTGTGCAAGTTATGCCCATGCGGATTTCGCAGCAAGACTTGGGAAGTGCTGTCTACCAGCGTGGTCACGCCAGTTTTAATCGCGAAAATGCGCCGAACCAAGCCAGCCGTGGCTGTTCACCTCGCCGATCACTCGCGATAGAGCCGAAAGAGTGTTCCCTCGCGGGCTACCCCCAAAAGTAGACTTGCATGTTCACGACATCACACCCCGCGATGACATGCGACTCGATCCCGCCCCGCGAAGCACGGCCCCGCAACATTCCTCCCTCAAACCGCCACAACATTTCCTGTCCCAATCTGGCTCGTCGGATATTTTCCACAACACCACAACCCCATTTCCCGAATTGAAAGCTTCCTCCGAATAAAGTGACATGTTTCCTTGAGTCCCTCGACTTTCACCCCTAAGATCAAAACGTCCTTCAACGCCGCTCCCATCGGAGCTCTTTATTTCATGACTTCGTCCCCAGCCGCCGCTCCCGCCGCCATCGCAGTCCTCATCGCCGATTCCAACCGCATGCAGGCGCAGCTGCTAACCAGCGCCCTGCGCCGCCGCTCCGAGTTCCGCATCTCCACCTGCCCCATCGACATCGCCTCGATCCTGCACGCGGTCGCCAGCACGCCAGCCAAAGTCGTAGTCCTCTCCCTGAATCACTCCGTCAACATCGACAACCAGATGGCGTCCATGCGCCGCGTTCATCTTTCTCATCCCGCGATCGCAAAAGTTCTTCTAGTCGAGTCCTACGACCGCGCCCTGGTAGTCAGCGCCTTCCGCTCCGGCGCCCGCGGCATCTTCTGCATCTCCGACACGCATTTCCGCCTCCTCTGCCGATGCATCCAGCGCGTGGCCAGCGGACAAATCTGGGCCAACACGGAGCAAATGACTTTCCTCCTCGATCTAGTCTCCGAAGTCCCCTCCCTCCGAGTCCTAAACTCCGTAGGCGACCAACTCCTGACCCCGCGCGAAGAACAAGTCGTAGCCCTGGTCGCCGAAGGCCTAAGCAACCGCGAGACCGCCCGCGAACTAAACCTGAGCGAGCACACCATCAAAAAGTATCTCTTCCGCATCTTCGACAAGCTAGGCATCTCCTCCCGAGTCGAACTAGTCCTCTACGCCGTAAACCACGGCGACCCGCTGCAAGCCGAATGGCTAGCCGGAGCAACCCACGCCACACAGGATTCCTAACAGTTTTCAGCGAAGATGGAATTCTGAAATGCTCATGTAGGGACGGACGCATTCGTCCGTCCAGCCGAGCAAAGCGAGACGCTGCACCGCCCAACGGCCGCAGCCCGGATGGGGTTAAAAGCACGAGGGTGGAGCAGCCTCAGGCCGCGTCAAAAGCCCCAGAGCAAGCAAGGCGTCAGCCCCGAGGCTAGCACGAACATTTGAAAACCATCCCCCACCCCTGTATAAATCTCCCTACGGACCACGTGCCCGACACCCCTCCACCCCCCGCCCCCACTCCCCAACCCCGCGGCCCCACCATCATCGCCGCCGGCCTGCTCCTGGCAGCTCTAGCCGTGGTAGTCCTCTACACCAGCCGCCGAGCCTTCCTAAGCCCGGTAGCCATGGTAGTGGTAGCCGCCATCGGAGTAGCTGCCTTACTACTGCAGCGCCGCCTCCGTCCCGATCTTCGTTCCGATTTGCGTTCAGACCTCGGTCCCGACCTCGGCCCCGCGGCGCAGTCTTCTTCCCCAAAAGATTCCCCGACGCGCGCCCCACTCCGCCTGAACGCCGCAGGCGTAGTCTTCGCCATAGCCGCCGTCTTCGCCGACGTCCTCCACCTGAACCCAGCCCTGACGCTGATCACCGCCCTCGCGGCCGTAATCTCCTTCGCCATCAGCGCCGTAATAGTCCTAAACGCCCTCCGCAAACCCCGCCCCTGAAGTTGTCGTCGAGATGAAATTTGTCATTCCAAGCTGGACCTTGTCATTCCGAGCGAAGCGAGGAATCTGCTGTCCCCGCCGCCATCCCTGCCCTCGAAGCCCATGGGGCTTTTTCCACAGCCAAAACCGCAACCCCTGTGACGAACGACCGTGACTCAAGTGATAAACCTCGAAATACTGGGTGAAGTGTCCGGAAAAGTAATCAGGGGTGAGGGACAATGTGGAGAAAAGCCAACCGTCTAGCAGGAGCCCAGCTCAAGCACTGCAAAGAACGAGGCGAATGGGCCGAACTCTATTTCATGATGATGGCCGCAGGCCGGGGCATGAAAGTCTCCAAGCCCTTCGGCGATTCCGGCAGATACGACGTAGGAGTAGAAAACCACATCCGCGAGAGCAATATCCGCGAGCGTCACATCCGAGAGTGTGACAGGAACGCAACCCAAGGCCGAGTCCAACGTGTCCAGGTAAAGTCCACCATCTACAAGCGCCGCGGAGACGGCTACAGCCTCAACGTAATGGGACCGCAACGCCAAAAGTATCAACCCGGCACAGTAGATTTCTTCGCCATCTTACTAATCCCCATCGACGACTGGTACATAATCCCCTTCGACGTAATAGGAAGAAAAAACAGCAGCCTCCACTTCACCCCCGCCAGCAAACGCCAAAAATACGGCCCCTACCGCGAAGCCTGGCACCTCCTGCAACCCAACCCCGGCCTGACAATCCAAGCCAGCAGCGACGACCAATCCCCCGAAGACATTCCCCAGAGCGATTGACCTTTTCAAAGTCAGGCCCCATCCCCGAGCAAGAAGAGCGCGCCGAAGCGCCTCGCAATCTGCCACAAACCGAACAAAACACTGGAAGAGCGCCCAAGACCCGCGCAGCACCGTGGAATAGCGCCCCGAACCCGTGCAGTACCGTGGAAGAGCGGCGCTTAAGCGCCGCGTCAAGCGCTCTTAGAGAAGCCGGGCTTCAGCCCCGGTGGCATCGCATCCAACCGCACCCCCGCACTCGCCGACGAAAACGGATAAGCCGCTGCCTCCCCCACCAACCCAGCGCGCACCGGATTCATACAGACATACTCGCAATGCCTCCTGTAATCCTCCGCATCTCGAATCCGATGATTCGTAAAACTCTCCTGCCAGACCTGAGTCCTCTCCACCTTCCCAAGCCGATACGAATACCCACCCTTAATGAATTGCACCGCCCGCTCCAACGAGATTTCGACCGCAGGCGTGAGCAACACATGAATATGATCCGGCATAACGGCAAACTCATGCAGCAGGTATTTCTCCTGATCGCGATAGCCGAGTAGCACGTCGACTAGAAGCTGTGCCCGAGCCGCGACACGAAAGATCGGCAAGCGTTGCCAAGTGACAGTTGTGACGAAAAACGTACGTTGCGAGTCATCCATGATCGAATCGTAGGACCGCACAGATGGGAGGCGATGTGATATCTGTCACGTTCGCGGAGAATGAGGTTCCAGACTGGGAAGTCGGAGAGGAGCCGCAGAGAATCGACGTGAGAGGCCGACCCGAGCTCATGAGGTGACGTGGAAGAGCGGCGCTTAAGGGCCGCGTTAAGGTTCCAAGTAAATCGGCTTTAGCCCCAGTAGACGGTGTCGCCGCAGCCGCATCGAAAGCGACCACAGGGGCTGAAGCCCGCGAATCTTTTGTACAAACGAACGCGGCCCTGAAAGGGCCGCTCTTCCACGGTCGCGCAAGCGTCGGTTTCAGACCTCCCCGATCTCACCCACCGACAGTTGGTCTTAAACGTGCACGAGAAATAGAGGATCATGAATAAGGAAAAAGGAATGATCGACAAACCCGAAACCAACGACTCACGAACGGTCGTCTGCGAAATAGCCAAAACAATTAACTTCGTTGAGGCCGGACCAGAGAGACCACCGACGCATCGCAACTACTACCAATGCCCATACGACGGCACGAGCTGGACGGACGAATGGAGCTGTGCCTGCAACGACCGGTGCCCCGCCTGTCGCTCTGAAATCGAACCTTACTTCACAAAAAGTATGGTATAAGCCTTTGAACAAATGAATCTGCAGTGCAGAAGTGAACTCGCCTCCGCCTACAAGTCCGCTTCCCAGGTAGCTCGAATACTGACCGAGGATTGGTGCGGCCGGGAGCTGTATTGTCCCGCTTGTGACTCGGATCGGCTATCCCGTTCGAAGGTCAACACACCTGCCGTCGACTTCTCCTGTCCCGAATGCGAGCAACTTTTTCAGTTAAAGGGCCTGAAGAGCTGGAATCCCAAGAAAATTGTGGACGCCGGTTACGAGGCGATGCTTAAGTCCATCCGAGCGGACAGAATCCCAAACCTGTTAGCCCTCCAGTATTCTCGTGAGTGGTTTGTCCAAAACCTCCTTCTTATACCGCGGGTTTTCTTTTCTGAAAGTGTCATTGAAAAGCGCAAACCGCTGGGACCTCACGCCTGGCGGGCGGGATGGATAGGGTGCAACATTCTCCTCAGTCAGATACCCGAAGATGGAAAGATCAACGTGGTTTCGGCGGGAACGCCCGCCCCTGGACATCAAGTACGAGAAGAGTATTCGCGCATCAAGAAACTCGCCGAATTACCGCCTTCGCTCAGGGGATGGAGCGTGGACGTTCTGAATATCATCCGGAGACTACGAAAGCCTCACTTCTCGTTGCAGGAGGTTTACAGTTTGAACCTGATCTAAAGGCTCTCCACCCCAGAAATCAAAACATCCGACCAAAGATTCGCCAACAGCTCCAAGTGCTTAGGGACGTGGGGTTGCTCGAATTCACTAGCCTGGGAAATTACACCATCAAGCGATGAAAAGGCCCGGCTTAGCGCCGGGCCCAAGAGAGTCCTTCATCAGTGGTTAGAGCTGGACACTACGAGCACCCGCTCGTACTCCCGCAACTCCCGCACCGATAGCAACTCCCATTCCGCGTCATGATGCTGCCGCAGAAGCTGCACGTAGGAGCGTCGCCCAAGTCGATGATCCCAGCCAGCGCGTCAGCAGCGTGAACCGAGCCAGTCCTGAGTCCTGAGTCGCGAGCCGCGAGCGATTCCTGTGAACCCGGTCCCTCAGGACTCAAGGCTCGGGACTCGGGACTCGGCTTCGGCCGCAAATTCTCAAACAAAAACTGCTGCTGCCCAGTCAAAAAACGCAACTGCAGCCAGCGGAAGATGTAGTCCATGATCGACTTGGCAAACCCGATGTCGGGATTGCTGGTCCACCCGCTAGGCTCAAACCGTGTATGCGCAAACTTCTCGCACAGCAGCTTCAGCGGCACGCCATGCTGCAGCGCAATGGACGTGGCCAGCGCAAAGCTATCCATCAGCCCCGAGACCGTCGAGCCTTCCTTGGCCATGGTGATGAACAGCTCGCCCGGCTCCCCATCCGGATAGAGCCCGACGGTAATGTAACCCTCATGCCCTCCGATATTGAACTTGTGCGTGATCGAAGCGCGTTCCTCCTGCAACTTGTGCCGCACCGCACGAGGAGGCGCGTTCAGATTGTCTTCCTGTGGAGCGGACGCAGGCCGCGAGTCTTCCTTCGAAGAGTTGGCAGTCTTACTCCCAGCCGCCGAAAGCGGCTGCGACTTCTTGCACCCATCCCGATAAACCGCAACAGCCTTCAGACCAAGCTTCCAGGCCTGAAGATAAGCCTCCATAATGTCTTCCACCGAAGCATTCTCCGGAAGATTGACCGTCTTCGATATAGCCCCCGAGATAAAAGGCTGCGCAGCAGCCATCATCCGCAAATGCCCCATGTAAGCAATCGACCGAGTCCCCTTAGCCGGCTTGAACGAGCAATCAAACACAGCCAGATGCTCGTCCTTAACATGCGGCGCGCCTTCGATAGTACCCGTAGCATCGATGTAGCTGACAATCGCATTCGCCTGATCGTGATCGTACCCAAGCTTGAAAAGCGCCGTAGGCACAGTCTGATTGACGATTTTGATCATGCCTCCACCCACAAGCTTCTTATACTTAACCAGCGCCAGATCCGGCTCCACACCAGTAGTGTCACAGTCCATCATGAAGCCTATTGTGCCTGTGGGGGCCAGGACTGTTACTTGGCTGTTGCGGTAGCCGTGTTTTTCGCCTTGGGCCAGGGCTTCGTCCCAGCATTGTTTGCTGGATTCGTAGAGAGCTGTGGGGACATTATTTTTGTTTATGTTGTTTACTGAGGCGCGGTGCATTCGGATTACGTCCAGGAATGGTTCGCGGTTTATGTACCAGCCGGGGCAAGCTGCGCCTGGCATGTTTGCGGCTTCGGTTATGCCTAGACGCGTTGCTACTGTGTCGGTGGCTGGGGTTAGTGGTTGGCATTGTTCGGCAATCTTGCTCGATTGCAGGTAGGCTTCGCCGCACATGATCGCGGTTACGCAGGCGGCGTAGTCGCGGCCGGCGTCGCTGTCGTAGGGCAGGCCTGCGGCCATCAGTAACGCGCCTAGATTTGCGTAGCCTAAGCCTAGTGGGCGGTAGTCGTGGGAGTTGCGCATGATCGCTTCGGTTGGATATCCCGCGTTGTCTACTAGAATTTCCTGTGCTGTGATTAAGACATCTACCGCGTGGCGATAGGCTTCTACGTCGAACGTTCCGTTCGGAGCGAACTTCAGCAAGTTCAGGCTTGCCAAGTTGCAGGCTGAATCATCGAGGAACATGTATTCGCTGCACGGGTTGCTGGCGTTGATTCTTGCTGTGTTCTTCGAGGTGTGCCAGCGATTTGTGGTGGTGTCGTATTGCATGCCGGGATCGCCGCAGTGCCAGGTGGCTTCGGAAAGTTTCTTGAGGAGATCTTTGGCTTTGTAGGTCTTCATTACGCTGCCGTCCTGCACCTTTTTGGTGGAGAAGTCGGTGTCGCGGACTACGGCGTACATGAAGTCGTCGGTTACGCGGACGCTGTTGTTGGCGTTCTGGAAGAAGATGGAGGAGTAGGCGTCAGAGTCGGGATGGGAACCGTCGTATCCCTGGGCTACCAGAGCGTGCGCCTTGGCTTCTTCTTTTTGTTTGCACTCGATGAACTCTACGATGTCGGGATGGTCTACGTTGAGGATGACCATCTTGGCGGCGCGGCGGGTTTTGCCTCCGGACTTGATTACGCCGGCGAAGGCGTCGAAACCTTTCATGAAGCTTAGTGGGCCGCTGGCTGTGCCTCCTCCGCTTAAACCTTCGGTGGAGCTACGCAGCGGGGAGAGATTGGTGCCGGTGCCTGATCCCCACTTGAAGAGCATGCCTTCGGTTTTTGCTAACGTGAGGATCGAATCGAGCGAGTCTTTTACTGAGTTGATGAAGCAGGCCGAGCATTGCGGCTTGCTGTAGCCGGTGATGCCGAACTCGACTTGCTGGGTCTGGGGATTCCAGTGCCAGTTGCGGGCGTCGGAATTGGGCTCGATGCGATCGCAGCCTACGTTGAACCAGACCGGTGAGTTGAAGGCGGCGTACTGGCGGATGAGGATGTGGACTAACTCGTCGTGGAATGTCGCGCCGTCTTCTGGGGTTTTGAAATAGCCTTGTGCCAGTCCCCAGTTGCGGATGGTTTCGGCTACGCGAGTGACTAGCTGGCGGACTCCGGTTTCGCGCTCGGGCGTGCCTACTTTGCCGTGCAAGTATTTCGAGGCCACGATGTTGGTGGCGGTCATGGACCAGTCTTTGGGGACTTCGACGTCTTTTTGTTCGAAGATGACGTTGCCTTGAGCGTCGGTGATCTGGGCGAGGCGGAGATCCCATTCGAGTTCGTCGTAGGGGGAGACGCCGGGCTTGGTGAACAGGCGGCGGAAGGACAGGCCCGGGGCGGTCTTCTTTGTGGTGGCAGGGTTTGCGGGGGTGGCCGCAGGGGTGTTGACGGTAGTGGTTTTGACCTCGGGCATTGCTCTCTCCATTATTAGTTAGATTCAATCTGTCCTGGCCCGATTCGGCGTCCCTGGGGGTGGATGCGGGAATTGGGTTGTGCCCGAACGGAACTTGTTCGGGGTGTTGCAGTTCTTGTAAAGAGCTTTTCTTTCGTCCCTTTTGGGGCTTTGTGCTTCAGGGGCTAAAGCCCCGGATCTTTCTGCTTCTAACGCAGCGCTGAAGCGCCGCTCTTCCACGGTGCTGCATGTGCCGGTGGTGCTCCGATACTTCTAAACCTCAGGGGCTAAAGCCCCGTTTATAGCGGCCTCTGACGGCACGGCTGAAGCCGTGCCCTTCCCGGGCGTTGCGAACTCCGGGGCCTTGCTAACCCTTCGGTTTTAGAAACCGGAGGGGAGGGGGTGAGGACAGTGAAGATTCTTGTTGGCTCCGGAATTCAGATTAGCTGCCGCGGATACAACGTACGTTTTCGGGCCAGCTTCAGTGGACTCCGCTGGAGTTCGAGCGGTGTTGGCAGTGTCGGACAGGAGTGTCCGACCCACACGGGTTGTGCCTGCGCCATCTGTGAACTCCAGTGGCAGCTGGAAGTCGATGCCGAAGCCTGACGCTTTTTCGGCGGAGGAATGCATCCACTGGTTGAGGGCGTTGCAGATGTTGCGGCGCTGGGTATGGTCTTCGATGACTACGAAGCGGAGGAAGCAGCGTCCGGAAGCCAGGCGGTCGCGCATGGGATTGATGCGGGTGAACATGCGGTCTAGGGTGAAGGCCATGTCGTCGTCTTCGGAGAACTGGAGGACGGCGAGCATGCGCTTGGAGGCGGTGGCATCGGAGTTGGTGCCGTCGCTTCGCGACTCAGTTCCTACCTGCGAGCCTACCCCGGACTTACCTCCGGGGCTAATGAATGCCGCCCCTTCGGGGCTGGAACTTCGAGATTCGAGCGCTACCTCTCGGCGACGCAGCAATCCCTCTTCAGGCTTGGCTTCCGTCGGTCCCAAGTCCATGATTTCTTCGGCCAGGGCGAAGATGCCGGGCTTGCTGGGGACTACCAGGAGGCTGTGGGTGGAATCGCAACGGAACCAGCGCGACCATTGCAGGCGGCGTGGGTCTACGGGGCGGTCGAAGCCGTGGCGGGCCAGGGAATCGGCGACGAGTCGAGTTAGAGCTTCCATCCAGGGCTCCTAAAGACCGGCTTCGGGCTTCGGCTTTTGGGCTTGGGCCAAAAAAGCTGAAACTGAGCTCCGGCGTTGTTGCTTACTGATTTAGTCGCCCCCCGGGGAGAGGATCGGGGAACGGCCACCGCACTTCCAAAAACCGGCCTTCGGCCATCGGCTTCCAGCTGGTGAGACCTCTTTGTTGTCTTACATTTACAGGTGGCGCCCGGTCACCTCTGGCCGGACGCCTTTCTGTAAGTCTTTCCTGACAGTGCCCCTGGTCTTTCCGCCAGCCCCGTTCCCGCGGGGTGGTTTTAAAGGGCTATGGGAATGCAAAGTTACTCCCGCTTATAGTACCTGTCAAGAGGGAAACACCACGGGTTGTATCCTCAACAATGACGGGCTTGGTACCAGGGTGAGGGATTTGTTTGGGATTTGTTTTCCACAAGTGGAATTCATGGTGCGTTCACAATAATGGGGTGGGGGTTGCCGAAGCACCGTTCTTCGACGGTCCCGCAGACCCTCAGCGGCTAAAGCCGCAGATAATTTCGGCACATTCACGGCACGACTGAAGTCGTGCCCTTCCCGATCTGTGCACATTTTCCGCGTTCTACAGCCGGTTATAGCGAGCGCAGGTTGGAGCTGGGGCTGCGGCCGGCGCGGTAGGGTTGGGGAGATTTGCGTATTCCATGGGGTGGGAGCTGCGGGGGTGCGGGAGTTTCGGGTTGATCCGTTGTCTCGCCGGAGAGCAAGGGTACGTAGATGTCCTCGAAGATCTGGCGAGGGGCGATGCGAAGAACGCCGTCGGAGGATTCGACGAGATAGTCGCCTTTGCGACCGGAGTGTTGCCGTCCGAGAACGTCGGCGAAGGTGAGGCTGGTGGTGAGCTGCTTGGCTTTGACCAGGAAGCGGGTGCGATAGGTGATCCATGGGTTCGACGCTTTCATTCAGTTCCCGGTTTTCAGCTCTCAGCTCTCAGTTTTTGATTGTATGAAGGGTGACGGTTGACTGTTGATGGGCAGCGGCCGGTTTTTTGTCTTCGACCGATTTCCCGATTCATTCTTATTGAGAGGGCGAGAGTGAATGTACGAGCGAAAGGGCGCGCGGTCAATTCAGTATTTTTGGTGCAGTTGAGGAAAATGTTGGCCACGGATTTTCGCGGATCGGCACGGATGGAAAACCTTCTCGAAGATATGGTGCTAAGCCGCACTGAGGGCTTGGGTTCTGTTTCGGGGAGGGCGTTGGGGAAAAATTTGTTTCGGGTGCGGAAGTTGATTGTGCACAGGGGTTGCACAGGAAATGCAGAAAGGCAGGGGGCAGGGTCAGGGGTCAGTGGTGAGTGACCGGCGGTCCGTTTCTGCCTCGCTTCGCTTGGCGGGACGGCCGAAGGCGGCCGTCCCCACATAAGCGCGGGGAGAACGCCTTGCGACTGCTGAGAGAGCGTGGGAAGTGTAGGGGTCCTTCGACTGCGTGGCCGCTTCGCTTTGCGAAGCGGCCACTCCGCTCAGGATGACAGATCCTCGGATGGCAGATCCTTGCGATGACGGATCTGGTTAGCGTCCGGCCAGGGCTGGTTCCCGGACTGATTTGCCGCTCTTGAAGGCTTCGTAACGAGCGTTTACTTCGTCCCAGTTGATTACGTTCCACCAGGCGGCTAAGTATTCGGGACGGCGGTTGTTGTATTTCAGGTAGTAGGCGTGCTCCCAGACGTCGTTGCCGAAGACGGGGAAGTGGCCTACGGAGATTGGGCTGTCTTGATTTGGCGTGCTCATGATGTGCAGATCGTCGCCGCCTTTGCTGGCCAGCCAGACCCATCCTGAGCCGAATTGTTTTACGCCGGCGTCGTTGAACTTGGTTTGGAAATCTTTGAAGGTGCCGAAAGTTTTGGTGATGGCCTGGGCGATGGGGCCGGTGGGATCGCCTCCGCCTTTGGGCTTCATGATCTTCCAGAACATGGTGTGGTTGACGTGGCCGCCGCCGTTGTTGCGGACGGCGCCGCGAATGTCTTCGGGGATGGCGTTGAGGTCGCGGATTAAATCTTCGGCACTTTTCTTGGACAGCTCGGGATGTTTTTCCAGGGCTGCGTTTAGATTTTTTACGTAGGCGCCGTGATGAAGATCGTGATGGATGGTCATCGTTTGCTTGTCGATGACGGGTTCGAGGGCTGCGTAATCGTAGGGCAGCGGTGGTAGTTCGTAAGCCATGATTTTTCCTCCAGAGTTCTTATTGTACTGATGACTGGGTGGCGGGTGTGGTTGCGAAGAGATTTTACACCTGGGAGGTGACTCACGACCCCGGGGCTAAAGCCCGCTATCGAAAGGAAATCCTCACGCGGCGCTGAAGCGCCGCTCTTCCACGGTTGCACGTGCGGTTTAGGCGCTTGCTTCATGATGGATGCTGCATGCTGGCGCCTCGCTGTGCTCGGCTGGACGGACGAATGCGTCCGTCCCCACACGGTCCCAAACGGCCGCCGTCCCCACATCTGGTGGCTTCTTAGTTCGCGGGTGGGCCGAGGATTTCGCGGACTTTGCGGGAGAGGCTTTGCAGGGTGAAGGGTTTTTGCAGGAAAGTTTTCTGGCTGTCGGCGGCGGCGGTCGAGGGGAAAGCGTCCTGGGCGTAGCCGGAGAGGTAGAGGACTTTCAGGCCGGGGCGCGCGGACTGGAGTTGCTGGACTAGTTCGTGGCCGTTGAGGCCGGGCATGACTACGTCGGTAATGACTAGGTGGATGGGGTCGGGATGGGCGGCGGCCAGAGTGAGGGCGTCTGCGCCGTTGGCGGCTTCGAGGACGCGGTAGCCGCGGGATTCGAGAGTTTCGAGGACTAGCTGGCGGACGGAATCTTCGTCCTCGACTAAGAGAACGGTTTCGGTTCCGCCGACTGCGGCTAGAGCTACGGGAGTCGCGCCGATGGCTTCGGAGGGCTCGTCGACGCGCGGGAAATAAATAGTGAAGACGGTGCCGCGGCCGAGTTCGCTCTGGACGAAGACGTAGCCGCCGCTTTGCTTGATGATGCCGTAGACGGTGGAGAGTCCGAGGCCGGTGCCTTTGCCTTTTTCTTTGGTGGTGAAGAATGGCTCGAAAATGCGGGCCTGGGTTTCGCGGTCCATGCCTTCGCCGTTGTCGCTGACGGAGATCATGACGTAGGGGCCGTTCTTGATGAAAGTGTTTTCTGGACGGTAGGAATCGTCGAGGGTGACGCTGGCGGTCCGGATGGAGATTTTGCCGCCGTTGCGCATGGCGTCTTTGGCGTTGACGACGAGATTCATGATGACTTGCTCGAGCTGGCCGGCATCGGCGCGGGTGCAGCCGACGGCGGGAGCGAGGCTGGTGGTGAGTTCGATATCTTCGCCGATGAGGGGGCGGAGGAGACGTTCCATGTCGGCGACGATGGCGTTGACGTCAATGACTTTGAGCTCGAGAAGCTGTTTGCGGCTGAAGGCCAGGAGCTGCCGGGTCAGAGTTGTGGCGCGGTCGGAGGCCTGCTGAATGGCTTCGGCTTTGGCATGCAGGGGATGGCCGAGGGTGAGTTGGTCGAGCATGACCTCGGTGTATCCGCTGATGACCATGAGGAGATTGTTGAAGTCGTGGGCGATGCCGCCGGCGAGGCGGCCGACGGCTTCCATTTTCTGGGCCTGGCGGAATTGATCTTCGAGGACGCGGCGCTCGGTGATGTCTTCGGCAATGCCTTCGAGAACGTCGGTGGGTTCGTCGCCGGCGACGGCACGTCCGCTGATGCGGACGGTGATGATGGCCGCGTCTTTGCGTTTCCAGCGAACTTCGAAACCGTCCATGCGCCCGCTGCGGCGGAATTCGTCGACCAGGCGGGTATGGTCGCCGGGGTCGACGAAGACGTCTTTTTGCGGATCGAGCTCCAGGACTTCGAGGGCGGAGTTGTAGCCGAGCATTCCGATGAGAGCGGGGTTGACGTCGAGAAAATGGCCTTCGAGGCTGGCACGGTAGATTCCGTACACGGCGGTTTGCACCAGGGAGCGGTAGCAGGTTTCGGAGCGGCGCAGGGCCTGCTCGTTGCGCTTGCGATCGATGGCGGCGGCCAGTTGCTGGGAGATGAGGGCGAGGACATCCTGATCGCGCTCGCGAAAATGAGTGTTTTTGGAATAGCTCTTGAGAACGACCGCGCCCAGAATGTGATGATTGACTTTGAGCGGAACGCCGAGCCAGTGAAGAGGAGGTGGCGCGTCGAGTTTGATTTCGCCGCGGTGCTGCATTTCGTGCGCGAGCTGGGGAGTGCAGAGCAGGGGCTCGCCGGTGCGCAACACGTATTCCACCAGACCCGAGGCTAGTTTTGCGGGGGCGGGAGCGGACTCCTGCTCGTCGACGAAGTAGGGGAAGCTGAGCAGTTGCGATTCGGGATCGAGAATGGCGATGGAGAAATTGCGGGCACACATGAGTTCATCGACGATGCCGTGGATGGCGGCGAAGAACTGCTGCAGGTCCTGGGTGGCGCTGGCCTTTTCGGCAATACGATAGAGAGCGGAACTGAGAGCCTCGGCGCGCTTGCGCTCAGAGACGTCGCGATAGATGGCGTAGAAGGCGACGGTCTGGCCGTCGATGATCAAGGGAGCGCAGGAAACGGAAACATCGAGCAGGATGCCGTCTTTCGCAAGGCGCTGGGTTTCGAGAGTGATGGACTCGCCGCGCTCGAGGCATTGCGCGATCCAATCAGCTTCGGCGGCGCGATCGGGCGGGAAGATGAGCTGGTTGACGGATTTGCCCAGGATCTGCGCCGGGGAATAGCCGAACAGACGCTGAAATTCCTGATTGACGCACTGCGCGCGGAAGGAACGGTCGGTGATGACGAGCGGGTCTGGTGAATTTTGAAAGAGCTGTTCGAGATACTGACGGCGGGAATTAGTTTCCTCAGAACTGGTGTTCTTCGAATCCTTTTCCCTGGAATTCGTTTTCTTGGAATTTTCCGCGGGAGCTTTTTCTGCGGAACTCTTTTCTCCGGAACTCCATGATAGAGAAGATGGCTGCGCGGCGGGGTTGGGCGCGGCGGGTGGAACGAACGCAGGCGGGGCTCCGCGCTCGAGCGCCTGACGCAGACGCTTGGCACGCACAAGTTCCCGCGACTGCGGCACACGGGTGACACGATCACCCATCTCGAAGCTCCCCCCTCTGGAACCCAGCCATGGGCATGGTAGAACGCGGAGAGAGTTACGGGAAAGTTACTGGGGTAATTGGAAGGCAGTGGTCAGTGATCAGTGGTCAGTGGCCAGTAAAGCCGTGACCGTTACTGGCCGCTACGTTTTGGAAGAGACGCCAGGAGACCGTTTAGAATTCGGCCTACTTCGGCTGCGGCGCTCAGCAGAGATTCGCCCTGGTTTTTGTCCAGATAGCCAAGATCTTGGGCGATTAAAATCTGGGTCTCTGCTTCCATCAGAGAACCTCGGGCGTTTCCAAGAAACTGCCTGAATTCCCCCGTCGAGAGTCTGCCTTGCCCTTCCGCGATGTTGCTGGGCACGGAAATTACCGCACGTCGCAATTGCGAAGTCAAACCGTAGGTCTCGATCTTTGGGAACGCCTGGGTGCAGCGATAGACGTTCAAGACCAACGCCATCGACTTCTTCCAAACGACCAAGTCGCGATATGACCGGACAATCGGGCTGACTGAGCATTGCATCTGCCTACTCTGCATCGCGAGCAGGCCGTCCGAGTGTGATATCCATCACTAAGCTCTGTGGATTTCCCGAAAAGGGCAGTGGTCAGTGATCAGTGGACAGTTGCCAGTAAAACCGCAAGGGGTTGAGTTCACTGTCCCCTGATCACTGACCACTGGCCACTGCCTTCAGCCCTTGCTGGCTAGCATTTCGCAGACGCGGCGGATCATTTGGCGTTGGATGTCGTTGAGGGTTAAGAACTCGAAACCGTAGCGCAGGCCCTGGCGATAGCGGACTATGGCGCGGACTTTCAAGGGGTAGGGACTGAGGGGTAGAGGAATCTCGAGGGAAACGATTTCGCCACTTTCCAGTTCGCCGGTGAGTGTGGCGCCAATGCCATCCTGACCGAGTTCGGTGGAACGTCCCCAGCAGGAGCGGAATTCGCCATCCTGAAACATGCGGACCTGCATGCGGACGTCGAGGGCAAAGCGCGGGAAGCGGCGAGCGTGCGCCCCGGCCGCTGGCGCCGGCTTGGGTTCGAGTTTTTTGCCTGGAGCAGACATAAAAGTCAGTGGTCAGTGGCCAGTGATCAGTGGCCAGCAAAACCCAGATTCTTTTAACTGGCCACTAACCACTGGCCACTGTCTTTGTGCCACTGACCACTGATCACTGGCCACTTTTAATTTCCGTGTAACAGGTAGCCGGGCTCCAGCGGGAGTTTGCCTGCTACCTTGACGACGGCGACACTGCTGTTGATGGAATACACGTCCACGAAACCAATGGCTCCCGGGATCGACGCCACTTTGTTGACGAGGTCTTCATCGGAGGTGACGATCACGAACGGAGGATGGCTGGGGTGCGCTTGATTGGAGGCGACGATCAGGCCATCGACCTCACCCGCGGACATGCCGTAGACCTTTTCGAGAACAATCTTCATTTCTGGCGCGGACGGCGCGCGCATGATGAAGGTGACGGATCGGCCGTCGGGCCAGCGGCTGGTCTGCGCCTTGCAAACCTTGACCAGCTCAGCGAGGGTGACGGCTCGCTCGCCATTTGCTTTATTAGCAACCAGGGCAAGGTCCCGCGCCGACGCCAGTGAGGCGCTGATGAGTACGAATACGAATACCGAACCACGCAGAACGCGTTGGCAGAACAATCTTCGTCTCCTAAGGACACAGACCTGTAGAGTGATTGTGCGCGAAGGGTGGGCTTTGGTTAAAGGTAACTAAGGTCACGAGGTGCCGTGGCGGGGAACTTGCCGGCAACGCCTGGATGAGATCCTGCAAAAAACGGGCGCGGCTGTGAGCCGCGCCCTTGGTTTAGCTCGCTCGGAAATATCCTACTTTTGCCGCCTGCGAGCGCGGGCAGCCGCCGCAGCCTTCAGTGCTGAGGCGCGACTTTGCGTGTTCGCCAGCTCTGGCGAGGAGGCCGAAGCATTCTGAAGCTGGAAGCTCCCCACGCCAGTCTGCGCACCGCTGTCAGCGTCGATAAAGAGGATCGTGGAACTGTTGGCGACATAGAAATCCAAGGTGAGAGTACCGATGAGCGTGCCGGTATCCGGGTACAAAAGCTCTCCGCGTCCCGAGCCGGTGGAATCGAAGCAGTACGTGCCATTTGGCCCGAGGGGCAGTTTGAATCCCGTGGCGCCGTCGTCGTTTTCGTCAATGATGCCTTGGCTTAGAGTGCCGCCCGAGGAGCAGTTCTGTACAGTCCCAGAAGTGGCGGTGAACTCGGCGATGTCATCGACCTCACCTTCAGAGTTCTGGCCCGTGAGGTTCAGACCGTAGCCTTGGGCTGAAGCAAACGTCTGGGCAGTTTGGAAGAACGCCGTGCCGGTCGTAACTCCCGCATTGTCGTCTTCCATCAGCAGAACGCCGCCGTTGGCGGTGGGATAAGCTGCAAAGTAGTAGGTACCGGCGCCGACAGCATTGTTGTAGAGCCCACCAAGGACAAGCTGATAGCGCCCGCCGCCCGTGGCTGTCAGGCTGCCGGAGACGGTGGACGAGCTGCCGATGGCGCCGCCGTCGTTTATGTCCTCGTATCCGTTGGCGATCGTGGTTGGGGAAGTGTAGGTCAGGAAACCTCCCGAGGAGAGTACTGAGTCGTTGGCGGCGTCCAGGCCAGCCAGCGTGTAGACCAGCTGTCCGGAGGAGATAGTAGCTTGCTGCGTGAAGGCGTCACCCTCGATGGCCTCAACTCCATCGACCTCGATGAGCTTCATGTGCGTGGCGTCAATCGGCCAAACGTCAAAGGAAAGCGTGCCGTACGGACTATCTGTTGCAGTGAGCAGCGCCGATCCCGCGGAGCCCGCAGCTCCGAGGGTGAGGGAGCCAGTAAGTGGGAGATTGGTGGTGGAGTTACTGTCGTCGTTAAAGTCCTGGAGGCCGGTTGAGATTGTAGTCGTGCCGCCGAGGGTGAAGTTGCCCGCCGTCTCGAACGGATTGAAAAGCGCGTCTGTGCCGGAAAGGCTGAAGGCGTAACTCGTAAGCGCGCTCTGGGTCAGCGTGCTGTCCTGCAGATCAATGGTGCCGCTGCCGGTGCCGTTGGTGTCGAAGCGCGTGATCAGCCCGTGCGAGGGCGTCATAAGAACAAAATCGAGCCCGAACTCTATGTTGGTGCCGCTGGGGGAGATCCGAATGGTGCCAGTGCCGCGTCCGTCCGGGGTGATGCTGTAGGAACCGCCGGTAAGGGTCTGGGCTGTAAGCACGGGCGATAGATTCAGCGCTGCCCCCAGTTCTGGATCGACGACGTCGATGGTGCCGGTCAACGCTCCGTTAGAAGCCGTGAGCGCACCCACCACCGAAAAATAGCTCTCGGAATCAGCGAGATTGCTAGAGCTGACATCTGTACCAGAGAAGGAAAAAACATAGGTGCCGTTGAGGCTGCTCGTGGTGAAACCTCCGGTTGGGGGCGCAACGGCCTTGGGTCCACTGCTGCCGCAGCCGACCAGAAGTGACATTGTGGAGAGCGCGAGGAACAGGACGAGAGCATTGCGGACTGACATAAACTTCCTCCGTGGGAGCGAATCGATCGTGGAGCTGGGCACCTTGTGGTTTGAGGTTAGCACAGGTGAATTCAGTTGCATCAAACCCGAACCACGAAAATAAGTAGCGCGGGAGCAGAAAAAATCCGGGGAAGTGCAAGATATTACATATCTTTACATTCCTGTGTTTGCAGCCCTTGGATTATTGCTGGTTGCGGGAGCAGGGCTTTTCGGCATCCAACTCGGGACGAAGGGATTTCGCGGCGGCAGGAACGAGATTCCGTTAGCATGGTGTAGACAGCGGGATCGCGATGGACAAGAGAACGGCAGCACGGAGACAGAAACTCCTTGCAGGGCCGACGATGACGCCAGCGGGTAGGGGGTCCTTCGCTCCGCTCAGGATGACAGAGACAGTTAGGGTTCTTGCGATGGCAAAGATAACTAAGTTCGCGCTGGCGATGGCGTTGGGGGCGGTGGCGCTGGGGCAGGCTGCGCTGGGCCAGGATACTCCCAGCTCGGATTCTCCCGGCCAGGGCGGCGGACTGTTGATTGAGCCGGAGAAGCTGCCGGATACGTATCCGCAGGACCCTTACGCGGTGAAGCTTTATGCCAAGGGAGATTACGTGCCGGTGCTGCAATGGCGCGTGCAGAGTGGCGCGTTGCCTCCGGGGATCAAGCTGGAGGAAAACGGAGAGCTGCGGGGAGCAGCAGAGCGGGCGGGCGAATTCGAGTTTGTGGTGGCGGTGCGGGATGGCGGGAAACCGCAGCAGGCCGTGCAAAAAGTATTGATGATCAAGGTGGTGGAGGCGCTGACGCTGGATTGGAAGGTACCAGCGCACGTCACCGCGAACCGGATCGATGGCAGCGTGGCGGTTTCGAACACCAGCCGGGACGATATGGATTTGACGTTCGATGTGAAGGCCGTGGCGGAGAACGGGCGGGCAACTGAGATCGGGTATCAGCATTTTCCGTTGAAAAGAGGGACGGTTGGGATGACGCTGCCGTTTGGCGAGACCCTGCCGCACGGCGCGTATGTGATCGACGTCAACGTGGTGGGCGAGGTGGCGAAGCGGAATGCGATTTACCGGCAACGCATGCAGACACCAGGGCCCCTGCAGGTGGTGGTGGGGCCTTAGCAGGGGTCAGTGGTCAGGGGCCAGTGATCAGTGATCGGTGATCAGATTCTGGTTTTCGGTTTGCGGATTTATCTTGCGGTACTGTGGTCACGTTGACTTGGGTTTGAGGTTTCTGGAAAAATAACTTGCGGGTTGGTATCGGGCGCTTTTTCGCGTGTGGTTTTGCCGCGACGTGAAGTTTCGAAGTGATTTATGGAACTGCTGCTCAATCTCGCGTGGCTGTTGCTGGTGCTGCCGGCTTACTGGCTATGGCGGCGGGACGCGGGATTGCGGGGGGCGCGCTGGGTAACTTCACTGCAGTGCCTGCTGGCTCTGGGATGCGCGCTGGTTCTGCTGTTTCCCGTGATTTCGGCTTCGGATGATCTGCACGCGATGCGGGCGGAGATGGAAGATTCTTCCATCAGCAAGCGCACGGTGCGGCAGTCGGGAAGCGACCGGAATTCAGCCTGGGCGCACCGGCTGCAAGGGCCTCCGGCGGCGGTGGCGAGTGCGGTGCGGTTGGTTCCGCCGGAAGTGAGGCTGCTTGAGGTTTCAGTTGCATGCGTGTCGCCGCTGGCGAGGGCTTGCGTTTTTCATGGCAGCCGGGCGCCACCTTTTTCCCTCCTCGGATAATTCGCCAAATCATTCTTGATAGATCTGCGTTCGCGCATCGCTGATGGGTTGAAGCAATAAATCCGCAGCGATTGGTCCTTCGTCTTTAGGGAATCCTTACGAGGGAGGCCGGATACTTTCAAGGACTTTTATCTCTACGGAGAGTTTCGGGGAAGTTAGGACGAGTTGGGACGGAGTAGTTGATGCTTAGAACATCCTTGTGCGTTTTATTGCTGGCAACGCTGGGTGCGGGGTTGGCCTCGGCGCAGGCTTCGGCGCCGTCGCCGGAGCCGCGACCTCAGGCCTTGCCGTCCCAGGTTTGGACCTGGGAGCAGGTGAAGGACCGGCTGGAGTTGAATAATCCCACGCTGCTGGCGGGGAAGTTGAATATCAGTGAGTTGCAGGCGCAGGAGATCACGGCGCATTTTCGGCCGAATCCGCAGTTGACGTTGCTGGCGGATCAGATTGATCCGTTTCCGGGAGGGCCGGCGCATGGGCCGTTTGCCTACTGGCTGCCTTCAGCCACGGTGAGTTATCTGCATGAGCGGGCACACAAGCGGGAGTTGCGCACGGAGGCTGCGAAAGACGCCACGGCGATTGGCGTGTCGCAGCAACAGGATATGGAAAGAAATCTTCTGTTCAATTTGCGGGGAGCGTTTGTGGGGACGCTGCAGGCCAAGGCGGTGCTGCAGTTTGCGAAGGACAATCTGGAGTATTACGACCACGTGTTGAAGATCAGCCGCGACCGGTTTGAGGCTGGAGATATTGCGCAGATCGATCTGGACCGGCTGGAGTTGCAGCGGGTGCAGTACGAGTCTGATCTGCAGACGGCGGACGTGAATTTGCGGACGGCGAAAATCCAGTTGCTGACGTTGCTGAATGATCGCACGCCGGTCGAGCAGTTTGATGTGGAGGGCGTTTTCGATTTCAGCGATCAGATTGAAGCGCTCGATGCTTACCGGCAGATGGCGCTGGATACGCGTCCGGATTTGAAGGCGGCGGTGCAGTCGGTGGAGATGGCGCAGGCGAGCTACAAGCTGGCGGAGGCGAACGGATCGACGGATCCGACGTTCAGCTTCGATGTGGGGCGGAATCCTCCGATTGATGTCTACATTGGGGTGGACGTGAGTATCCCGCTGCGCATCTTTGACCGCAATCAGGGCGAGAAGCTGCGCACGAAGATCGACATCACGCGCAATGAACGGCTGCGCGACGCGGCCACGGCGCAGGTGTTCAGCGACGTGGATTCAGCTTACGCGACGCTGAACAGCAACATAATTCTGCTGCGGCCTTACAAGGCGAAATATCTGGCGCAGGCGGTGCGGGTGCGCGACACGATTTTCTTTTCCTACCAGCATGGGGGCGCGGCGCTGCTGGATTTTCTGAATGCGGAGAGCGACTACCGCGCGGTGCAATTGAATTACGTGAATCTGGTGGGTTCGTATTTGATGGCCGCGGCGCAGTTGAATCTGTCCGTGGGACGCGAGGTCATCCAATGAAGAACCGATTCGAATGGTTGCGCAGAGTCTTGCTCTTTTTGGGACTAGGTCTGGCGTTTTCTTTTCTTGCCGGCTGCAACAGCGACAAGTCAGACGCGAAGGCCGAGGCTCCGCCAGCGGCGACCGTTGTGCCTGATCTGGATGCTAACAATTTCAAGGTGGACCATCCGGAACAATTTCCGCTGGTGACGGCGGTTGAGCACAAAGCCGCGCCGCAACTGAACGTCACCGGAGTGGTGCAACCCGATATCAACCGCGCCGTGCCGGTGATCTCGCTGGCTTCGGGGCGAGTGGTCGAGATCAAGGCCCGGCTTGGCGACACGGTGGAGAAAGGCCAGCTGTTGCTGAGAGTGCGGAGCAACGATGTATCGGGAGCTTACCAGACGTACCTAAAGGCCGAGAACGGGGAACGTTTGGCGCGGATACAGCTCGAGCGGCAACAGATTCTTTACGACAAGGGGGCTGTCGCAAAGAGCGTTCTGGAACAAGCGGAGGCTACCGAGAGGGACGCCAAGACTGACCTGAATGCTGCGACCGAGCAGTTGCGGCTTCTGGGCATCGACAAGGACCATCCTTCTGGAATCGTCGACATTGTCGCGCCGATCTCCGGCGTAATTACCGACCAGCAAGTCACAGGCGCGTCCGGCGTGCAGGGGCTGGCCGGGCCGAATCCCTTTACCATTTCTGATCTTTCTTATGTCTGGATCATTTGTGATGTTTTCGAGAATGATCTCGACGCGGTGCGCGTGGGTGAGTCCGCGGACATTCGCCTGAATGCTTATCCCGGCAAAGTTTTGAAGGGGCGGATCGATAACATCCTGCCGGTTCTTGATCCCAGTATTCATACCGCGAAGGTTCGGCTGGAAGTGCAGAATCCGGGACTGATGCGCATCGGCATGTTCGCGACGGCGACGTTTTATGGCGGAACGCCGGAGATGCATGTCGCGATTCCCGCCGCTGCCATTCTGCACTTGCACGATCGCGAGTGGGTTTATACGCCGATCAAGGCTGGGCATTTCAAGCGGATGGAAGTAGTGACGGGGGCAATGCTTCCGGGGAATCTGCAGGAAGTGGTTTCAGGGATCAAGCCGGGAGATCAGGTGGTGTCAAACGCTTTGGCGCTGCAGAACACGGTGGAGCAATAGATGATTCGCCGCGTCGTCGATTTCGCTCTGAACAACCGGTTCATGGTTCTGGCACTGGCGTTGATCCTTTTTGCGGGAGGGATTGTTTCGTTCAAGCGGCTGCCCATTGAGGCGTATCCCGACGTGGCGGACAACTACGTTGAGATCATTACGCAATGGCCGGGGATTTCAGCGGAGCAGATCGAACAGCAGGTCACGATTCCTCTCGAAGTGGTGATGAACGGCATTCCGCATGTGGTGCATCTGCGATCGTTCTCGCTGTTCGGACTCTCTGACCTGAAGCTGATTTTCGACGATGAATCGGACAACGACTGGAACCGGGAGCGGGTGCTGGAGCGGTTGAGCGAGGTCACGCTGCCGCCGAACGTGGTGCCGCAAATGGGTACGGACTGGAGCCCGGTCGGCCAGATTTATTTCTTCACGCTGCGCAGCACGAATCCCGCCTATGACCCGATGGAGCTGAAATCGATTGAAGACTGGGTCGTGGAAAAAAACTTCAAAGCAGTGCCGGATATTGTCGACGTCTCGAGCTTCGGCGGCCCTACGCGCGAATACCAGGTACGCGTGGATCCAAACAAACTGGTGGCTTACGGTTTGAGCCTGGCCCAGATCGAGCAGCAACTCACCAACAACAACACGAACGCCGGCGGCAGCTTCATTCAGGAAGGTCTGCAGCAGATTAACGTGCGATCCGTGGGATTGGTTGACCGTGTCCACGACATCGAGCAGACGGTCATCCTGACCAAAAATGGCACGCCGCTCCGGGTGAAGGATATTGCCGTGGTTGAGCAAGGTCCGAAGATTCGACTGGGGCAGTTTGCCAAGGCCGTTCACCGCGAAGACGGGAAGATTGTCGATAACGACGATGTGGTTTCGGGCATCGTGCTGCTGCGCAAAGGAGCCGCGGCGGATACGGCGTTGCAGGGCATCCACAAGAAAGTGGAGGAACTGAACAATCATATTTTGCCGCCCGGGGTGAAGGTGGTTCCGTTCATCGATCGCAGCACCCTGGTGCACTTCACCAGTCACACGGTGCTGCACAACCTGACGGAAGGAATGATTCTGGTCTCGATCATTCTATTTCTGTTTCTCGGGAATGTGCGGGGCGCGCTGATTGTGGCGGCGACGATTCCATTCTCCTTGTTGTTTGCGTCGATCTGTCTCGACTTGCGGCACATTCCCGCAAACCTTTTGTCTCTTGGCGCGCTCGATTTTGGCATGGTGGTCGACGGTTCGGTGGTGATGATTGAAAACATCGTGCGCCATTTGGACCACAAGAACGGCGATACGAAAACTCCCAACGAAAAGATCAGTGAGGCCTCGCACGAAGTGCAGCGGCCGGTGTTCTACGCGATTGGCATCATTATTACGGCCTACCTGCCGATCTTTACGCTGCAACGCGTGGAGGGGCGGCTGTTTCATCCCATGGCCTGGACGGTGGCGTTTGCCCTGCTGGGGGCATTGCTATTCTCGATTGTGATCGCGCCGGTGCTGGCCAGTTTCGCTTTTGCGAAGGGAGCGAAGGAATGGCGCAATCCGATCATGGAGTTCCTGGTCAAACACTACCGAAGCGCGATCCGGTGGGCAATTCGGCGTCGAGGGTTGGTGTTGGGTATTGGGGTGGTCGGGTTTTTGTTTACGCTTTTCCTCGCGTTCAGCGGGGTCATCGGATCCGAATTCCTGCCTCATCTGGATGAAGGCGCGCTCTGGGTGCGGGGTACGCTTGCGCCCAGCGCCGGGCCCGACGAAGGGATCCGGGTATCGAATCAGGCGCGAATCATTCTTTGCTCCTTCCCCGAAGTCCCGCAGTGCACCAGTCAAACGGGGCGGCCGGATGACGGCACCGATACCACCAGCTTTTTCAATACCGAGTACTTCGTCGATTTGAAACCGAAGGAAGAATGGCGTCCGGTCTTTCATGAGAACAAAGACGAATTGATTGCCGCCATGAATCGCGAACTCAACAACAAGATTCCGGGCGTGGTCTGGGGTTTCTCTCAGCCCATCGAAGACAACATGGAAGAGGCGGTCAGCGGAGTGAAGGGCGAGTTGGCCATCAAAGTCTACGGCGATAACCTGAAGACGCTCGAAGACAAAAGCGCCGAGATCGCCGGGATTATGGGAACGGTTCGGGGCGTCGAAGACCTGGGAGTCTTTCATGTGCTGGGCCAACCCAACCTGAATGTAACGGTAGATCGCGATGCAGCCGCGCGTTACCAGATCAACGTCGCGGATGTGCAGGATGCGGTGCAGACCGCGGTGGGTGGGAATGCGCTAACCCAGGTGCTCAAGGACGAAGCGCGGTACGACCTCACGTTGCGCTATCTGCCGCAGTACCGGAGTACGCAGCAAGCGATCAAGAACATCCGTCTGCTATCGCCCTCTGGAGAACGGGTGTCGCTGGCTCAGCTCTGCAAGATCAGCGAGGCCGACGGCGGATCGGAAATCTACCGCGAAGGCAACCAGCGTTATGTTGCCATCAAGTACAGCGTGCGGGGCCGCGATCTGGGCGGCGCGGTGGAAGAGGCGATGAAGAAAGTGAACGAACAGGTGAAACTGGATCCCGGATATCACATCGATTGGGCGGGAGAGTACGAAAGCCAGAAGCGGGCGGACGAGCGCTTGCTCATCGTGCTGCCCATCACCATCCTCGTCATCTTTGTCATCCTTTACACGATGTTCAAGTCTTTCAAATGGGCGCTGTTGATTCTGGCCAACGTGGCGATGGCTCGCTTTGGCGGCTTACTGGCGCTTCTGATCACCGGCACGAATTTCAGCGTTTCCTCCGGCGTCGGCTTTCTGGCGCTGTTCGGGGTGTCGGTGCAAACCGGAGTCATCATGCTGGAATACATCAATCAGCTTCGCGCCCGGCGTTTCACTATCGAGGATGCGGCGGTCGAAGGCGCAGTGCTGCGGCTGCGGCCGATCATGATGACGATGCTGGTGGCAACTTTGGGACTGCTTCCGGCCGCGCTCTCGCACGCCATCGGTTCCGATTCTCAGCGTCCGTTTGCCATTGTGATCGTTGGCGGATTGATTGCCGATCTGGTGATGAGCATCTTCCTGTTGCCGACGTTGTACGTTTGGGTTGCGGGCGAGCGCGATGTGCTCCCGCATTCTGAAGAGGCGTTCGATGCGGGCGAGCACGTGGATTAGCCGGGCGGATTGTGTATCCTGAAGATTCCCTTGCTGGCGGGAACCGACCGATGGCCGAAAAATCTGACCCAGGCGTAGTTGAGAAGGTGGCGCGCCACGAACTTGATCTCGATCGACTGAAGGATGCGCTCGGCCTGCTGGGGGTGAACGCCTGCTCATGGTGCAGCAAGTTCTTTCGGCGTTCCGATCCTGGCACTTTGTTCGATGCCGGAGAACTGGTTTGCTACGGCTGCATTCATGAATGGTGGCCGCAGCGCTGTTCCCAACTGAACTCGAAAGAACGTGAGAATCTCGAAGGCAAGCTGGTGTTCTGGCTGCGCGACCATCATCATGCGGAATTGTTCAAGGATCCGGCCAAACTCCCGGAGACTTCCCTGCAGGAACTGCACGTTGTGGCCAACTGCCTGGAATGCCGGGGGACGGGTAAGCTGCTGGGGGATGAACGCTGCCGCTATTGCGAGGGCCGCGGGACGGTGTGGGTGATCGTTTCGCGGAAGCAGAACTAAGAACTAAGAACTAAGAACTAAGAACTAAGAACTAGGGACCTGCCGCAAAAAATTAAGAGTTCCGAGGTGGTGTTGGGTCCATTCCTCTCGGCCAGTAGCTCGCTTTTAGACCCTTGCTTGACCTGCTATCGCTGCTTCCCTTGCGGGTCGCTGCGCGCGATCTTCGCTTGGGCTCCGGGCTTACCGCCAACCGGACAAACCTACCCAACGCCTCGGAACTCTGTCTTGCCTTCGACTGGGCTTCCCGTTCTTCTCGACCAGCGCTTTGCTATAGACCCTTGCTTGCCTTCCCGCTACGTTTTTCAACGTTGAGGGTGACATCGCTTGAGCCCCGGACGCCGCACCAACCGGAAAAACTTAAGAAACTGTCAAAGAACGATTCCCTTTGTACTCTTTCTAATTTTGCAGTCAATCGAAAGTATGCGGATTTATCTGTTTTGTTTTCAATCGAGTGCAAGGCGTCCACAGGCGGGTGACCGGATTTTGTGCATCCGCATGAGGCCTTTTCGCGCATAGGCGAGGCGGGGCGCGGCTTTTAGCGATTCCGGACTGGAGTAGGGCGGGGATTGCGGGTTTTCGAGGGGTTCCAGCTGTTGTGAAAATCGAGCGAAAGCCTTGCTGGGCAGGCGATCTCACGGGTGCTGCATCCCGGTAAATAGGGAAGCTACCCGGGTTAAACCCGGGCTTGTTTTGCTTGGATACTAGGGTTTAGGGCTTAATTCCTTGACAACACGGGTAAGTCTGCTAAAGTTCGAGAAAAGCGGCTAATCTACGATTAGCCCCACAGGTGCCCTGTCTATGAAGAACGTCTACGAGGTTTTGCGGCAGAAAGAAATGGAGTTGACCCGGCTGGAGAAAGAAGTGGAAGCGCTGCGGCTGGTGGCTCCCTTGCTGTCCGAAGGCATGGAAATGAACTCCGACGCGGCGAAGGCAGTACTGCCTACGGCCGTGAACGGACCGCAGCAGCCGATCCGCATCCCGGCGCCTCCCGTGGTAGCGGCGGCGCAGCCGGTGCGCGCTGCCGGCTGGGACGATACCGCCAAGCGCTGGCCGTAAACCGCGCCGTTAGCATCGGGCCTGTTTTGTCTGTTCCGGCTCTTGAGTTCGCGCTCCCTGCCAGCCTGGGACCACGTCCCGGGCTGTAGTGTTTCTGGGGGTTGTTTCACAAATGGACTTGGGAAGAGGATAGTCCGGGAGGGGCACTACTTTAGTCGTGCCGTCCAGAGCCCGCATGGAGGCGGGCTTTAGCCTCTGAGGCAGCCGGGCGAGTATCCACGAAGTTTCTTACGATCCCACAATCTCCCTCAGCGCGGCCAGCAGGCGATCGACTTCTTCCGCAGTGTTGTAATGCACGAGGCCGATGCGGAGGAACCCGCCGGATTTTTCCACGTCCAGGCGCTCGGTTAGGTTCAGCGCATAGTAGTTTCCATCCCAGGTGAAGAAGCCGCGGTCGCCTAATTTGGTGGCGAGGGCCAGCGGAGTTTGCTCTGCGGTCTGATTGATCACGCGCACCGCCAGCGTGGGACACCGCCAGCCGAAGCAGGAGGGATCAGTAATTCCGTAGATCTTCAGCTGCGGAATTTCCGAAAGCCCGGCCATCAGGCGATTCATGAGTGCGTGTTCATGGCGATGGATCGATTCGAACGCGGCGACGATGGCGGCGCGGCGGGTGGCGGATTCGGGATTCGCGTGGCGGCCGAGATCGGCGATGTATTCGACACAGGCCGTGATGCCGGCAATGCATTCGTGGTTGAGCGTACCCCACTCCCAACGGTTTGGGATGGCGTCGGTGAGCGGGCGCACTTTATACGGACGCAGGCACTGCAGGTGCTCGCGCTTGCCGAAGAGAACTCCCATATGCGGGCCGAAGAATTTGTAGGTTGAGCAGACGAGAAAATCGCAGTCGAGCGCGGCCACGTCGATCAGGCCGTGCGGGGCATAGTGCACGGCGTCGACGTAGGCGAGCGCCCCGGCGGCGTGGGCCAGACGGACGATCTCTTTGACGAGGTTGATGGTGCCGACCGCGTTCGAAGCGTAGCCGATGGCGACGAGTCTGGTTTTGGAATTGAGCTTCGCCGCGAGATCTTCGACGTCGAGAGTGCAGTCCCCAGGGTGGATTTCTGCCCAGCGAATCGTCACGCCTTTTTGTTCGAGCGCTAACCAGGGAGAGACGTTGGCGTCGTGATCGAGGCGCGTGACCAGAATTTCGTCGCCGGGGCCGAGTTCGCGGCCAATCGCTCGGCTCATTGCATATGTCAGCGTGGTCATGTTCGGACCGAAAACGATTTCATCGGCGCCGCAGTTTAGAAAATCAGCCATGCCAGCGCGGGCTTCGGCGAGCATGGCGTCAGTGTTACGGCTGGTCGCGTAGGCTCCGCCGGTGTTGGCGTTGTCGCGGCCGAGGTAGTTCGAGATGGCGTCGATCACACGCTGCGGGACCTGCGTTCCGCCGGGGCCGTCGAGGAAAACGGAGGGATGTCCGTTGACGGTTTGGGCGAGGGAGGGGAATTGGGCGCGGACGTAGGCGATGTCGAGGGTGGTGAGGGAGGCGGTTTCGGTGGTTGGCATGATTGCCATCTATCTTCCCACGGCCCTAACGAAATCCGCCAGCATCCCATACGCCGTCGCGTACAGGCCGGGATTCTCTTCGGTGATGGCTAAGCCGGGGAAGATGTCGGTTTCGAAATAGATGTAGGAGGATGTGCCGGAAATCTTTCCCATCGGGCTGCTGCTTAATACTTTTTCAGGCGCGACGCTCGCCTTTACGCTGTTCCCTACGCGCTGCGCTCGGCACACCAGCTTGAACGGCCAGCCATCGCGCCGGCCGTTGCGAACGGCGTTGGTGGTCAGTTCGCGAATGCCTTCGCGATGGATATCTTCCAGCTTCACGGGAACATCCATCAGAACGGTAATTAGCGCGGCAGTCTTTACTGCGGCGTCCCAGCCATCGATGTCGTGCGTGGCGTCGGTTTCGGCTACGCCTAGCGCCTGCGCCTTCTTCAATGATTCCTCGAAGCTGAGGCCGTTTTCCATTTCGCCCAGGATCACATTCGTCGTGGAATTCAGGATGCCGTGAAATCCTTGCAGATGGATGACGGGCAGTTCGTGAAACAAAGAGAAAATCGGAACGCCATCCATCACGGTGGACTCGAACAGGAAGCGCTTGCCCTGTGCGGCGGCCAGGTCGCGGAGTTCGCGGTAGGCGTGGACGATGGGTCCTTTGTTGGCGGTGATGGCGTGGGCTCCGTGCTCGAGCGCGGCGCGGATGTGATCGATGGCGGGCTGGCCGGTTTCGACGTTGAGCGCGGTGGCTTCGAAGAGGACGTCGGCTCGGGCTGCTTTCATCCACTCGCGGATATTTGTCGGATTCTGGCCGGATTCCCGGCTTTTAGCGGGCGCGGGCGCCCGCTCCAAACAAGCCTTGTCATCGAGACCATCCGGGTCGGCGATCCATCCCAGACGGCGAGTTGCGATTCCGGTGATGCGGAAGGAAATTCCGTGGCGCTCGCGAAGTTCGTGCTTGCGATCTTCGAGCAGACGGGCAAGCGCGCGGTTGACGTTGCCGAAGCCGAGCAGGCAGAGGTTGTAGGTGTGAATTGGCTTGCCTCGCCTAGCCCATCACCGTGGTGTGCTCGGGCATCACTTTATAGATCACGCGCACTTCACCGGGCTGGCCGTAGGGATATTTGTCGACGCCGAGATACTTCTTGGCCAGTTTGTCGATGTGGGCGCTGGCACCGTCTTCGGTGATCTCGACCACGCGGCCGCGAATTTCGAGATAGCGATAGGGATTCTCCGGGTCCATCAAAGTCAGGGCCACGCGCGGATCGCGGCGAACGTTTTTATCTTTCTGGCGTCCCCTGGCGGAATTGAAAATAATGTGTTCACCGTCGAAGTCGACCCATACCGGCGTGACTTGCGGGCTGCCGTTGGGCATGAGCGTGCCGAGGCTGGCGAAGGCGCGCTTCTGGAACAGATCGCGGTACTTCTCGGGAATAACGTCCGGCATAAGACCTCCTTGCGGTCGTGCAACGGAATGGACAGGACATTATAGAACGGAGCCAGCGCTCGGCAGCCGATTTGCCGCGCAGGGCCGACCTGAGTATTCTGGCAGGCACAGATTTGCAAACGACAGAGGAGAACCCGAGCAGCATGCTTATTTCATCGCCAACACGTAAGCGCAAAAGCTTTCTTTTTGGATTTCTGATTGTGCTGCTGGTTATGTTGCCGGCTCTATCCGGCGCACAGAGCGGGAAGTATCCGCAGACTATCGTCTTCATGACCGACTTCGGCGTGGTCGATGATTCCGTCGCGCTCTGCCGGGGCGTGATGTATTCCATCATGCCGGACGTTCGCATCGTCGACCTCACGCATCAGGTGACGCCATTTTCCATACTCGATGGCGCACGCTTTCTTTATGGCGCAACGCCTTATTTTCCCGAGGGAACGGTCTTTGTTGTCGTGATTGATCCCACCGTCGGCAGCACCCGCAAGGCGATCGTCGCCAAGTCGAAGCGCGGACAGTATTTTGTGCTGCCCGATAACGGCCTGCTCACGCTGGTGGAGCAACGCGACGGTATCGAGGGCGTGCACGAGATCACAAATCCCGATTGGATGATCGGCACCAAGATGTCGTCGACATTTCATGGCCGCGATATTTTTTCTCCCGCGGGAGCCCATGTGGCGCGCGGCGACGACTGGACCACCGCTGGTCCCGAGGTGCCGGTGAAAGATCTCGTACGCCTGAATTTGCAGATAGCCAGGCTCGATGACCGGGGACTTACGGGGGAAGTGATTGCGACCGACGGTCCGTTCGGCAATCTTGTAACCAACGTGGATGCCGAGGTTTTCTTCAAGCTCGGCTACCAGCGCGGTCAGGAGGTCCCAGTGAAGGTCGGCGACAAGGAAATGAAGATCAAGTTCGTGCGGACCTTTAGCGATGTCGCGCTGGGGCAGCCACTTTTATACATCGACTCACGCGGACGCTTTGCTCTGGCCGTGAATCAGGGGAGTTTTGCCGCGGTGTATGGGGTGAAGCCGCCGGTGGAGTTGTTTATTCCGAGAGCGGGGAAGTAGCGCCGAAATTACAGAGGCTTGTCATCGCGAGCGACATTTGTCATCCCGAGCGCAGCGAGGGATCTTGGTTTCTGCCTGCGCCACAAGTGTTGCCGCCGCGAGCAAGTACCAGGATCCCTCGCTGCGCTCGGGATGACAATAACTATTGCGTCGTGATTCCCGGATCATTCTGAATGCGCGGCAGCACGGCGCGCAGCAGCGCCTCGAAACTTGTCTTGACGCGCTCTCCGGTTTCCATCACTTCCTGATGCGAGAGCGGCTGGTCGAGAATCCCGGCGGCCATGTTGGTGACGCACGAGATGGCGAGCACTTTGATTCCCATGTGACGCGCAGCGATCACTTCGAACGCGGTCGACATGCCGACCAGGTCGGCGCCGATGGTTCGTAAATACTTGATCTCGGCAGGCGTTTCGTAACTGGGACCGAGCAAGGCCGCATAAACCCCTTCGTGCAAAGTCATTCCGAGCTTGCCGGCTTCTTCTCGTGCCAGCTCGCGATACGATTGCACATAGGCTTGCGTCATATCGGGAAAGCGCACTCCGAAACGGTCGTCATTCGGCCCGACCAGAGGATTTGTTCCCTGCAGGTTGATGTGGTCGCGGATGAGCACCAGCGCGCCCTGCTGGTAAGTCAGATTGATCCCGCCGGCGGCATTGGTGAGAATGACTGCATGGATTCCCATGCGGCCGAAGACGCGCATGGGGAAGGCGACTTCCTGCGGGGAATATCCTTCATAAAGATGTACGCGGCCTTGCATTGTGGCCACCGGGATTGCGCCTGATTTGCCGATCACCATTTGTCCGGCGTGGCCGATCGCGGTCGAGCGCGGAAACGCAGGAATGTCGGCGTAAGAGATTCGCGTCGCGTCGCTGAGAGAATCGGCGAAGCCGCCGAGGCCGGAACCGAGAACGAGCCCGATGCGCGGCCGCAAGGAAGTCTTTCCAAGGATGAATTGCGCGGCGGATTCGGCTAAGCGAAAGGTGTCGTTGCTCATGCGGAAGGGCAGTCAGTATTTCTTCTCGAACTTTGCGAATTCACTCTCGAGTTTCCACTGCATGCGCGCGCGTTCGTTCGCTGCGAGGAACTGCTCGCAGGCGGCCGACGGTTTCTCCGAGCCTGCCGCATCGCCCACGCACGCTGGCGCCATGCGAAACACAAGTTTCGTGTCAGTCCACAGGCTCCCGCCGGGCAGAAAGCTGTGCTCGAGGCTTTGGCGCGCCATGCGCTTCAAATCAGCATAGGACAAGTGGTAGCTCTCGACCGCGCGCAAGTATTCATACGTCATGTCGCTTCGCGACACACCCTCGTCGTCGGTGGCCAGCGCCACGGGAACTCCGTACTTCATATAAATAGGCAAGGGATGGTCGTCCCCGCTAACGCCCAGGATCATGTCGTTCGACGTCAGCGCGATTTCGACCAGCACATTACGCTCCGCCATTTCGTGCAGCAGCCCGATGGGATCTTTTTCGTTCATCACGGAAACTCCGTGGCCGATGCGCTCGGCATGCCCGCGTTCGATCGACGCGCGGATGTGGAACGTGAGATCCTCCGGAGGGACCAGTCCCATGGCAAGTTCGCCTGCGTGCAGCGCGATGTGCACCTTGGGATAAACGCTGTGCAGATAGTCGATCATGGCCATGTGTTCGTTGAAGTCGTGGAGCGGAACGTACCAGTCCTCGGGCATCACCAGATTCAGGCCGACGAAATGCGGGTCAGAAGATGCTAGTTCGAAGCCCAGCAAAATCTGCGCGAACACGATTTCATGCGGCAACCCACGCAGGACCTGATAAAGATAGCGGACAGTTACGTCGCATCCGGGAGCGGCGTCCGAAGTTCCGCACTTGAGAATCTCTTTTGCGTGAGCATCGTCGCCGTCTAGTCGCTTGCTGGTTTCGGCGGCAACATCTTTCAGGCCGGCGCTGAGCAGCGCGTCCCGCATTTTTGCGTAATCCGGATCCCATTCGACTTTCCCCGCCAGTTGCGCCGCCGCGCCTCCATCGGCAGTATGCATGAACTCCACGTATTGCAGATGATCCATGCCGGCGCGATTGGTAGCCGCGGCAATCGCCTCGGCCGCGTGAGTGTGCGAGGCCAGTCCGAATTTGTCGAAGCTGGCGAAGAAGTGATCGTGGCCCGATTCATCTCCCGGCTTCCAGTTGCGCATCGACCAGGCATCGATCATCTGGTTGTAGAGCACGTGATCGCCGTAACTGCAGCGCGCCGCGGGTTTGGCGGTGTAGTTTTCGCAGGAGTCGCAAGGCGGAGCCAGCAGCCGCGAAGACGTGCGGTCCACACAGAGGCCGCCGTCGGCCGCGAAATCCACCAGATCTTCGGCATAGATGGCGCCATCCAGATGATTGTGCAGATCTCCACCCTTGGGCAGTTCGTGGACGAAGGCCAACAGCAACGGTGGCTGCTTGCGCACGGATTCCAGGTACCGGGACGTGCGCTGCTCGGAAGTCTGGGCAGCGGCGGCCGCGGTCAGCAGCAGAAGCGGTAAGCAACGGCGGAGCAGCCCGCGCATGGTTGATGGCAACATCAAGCCTCCCGTCTCGGGGTGAACTTTCGAAGTCAGGAAACAAATTGTAATCGGTCGAGGGTGCTGGCTTTACAGAAAAGATTTGCAGGACGAGAAAGATGAGGCGGAGCGGGGTATCTCAGCGGAGCCAAATGATCGCGGTGACCACGACAGCGACCACCAGCAGCGCACCGATTACGTACTTGTTCGCTGCGAACCACGATTGCGAGTCAGCCGTCGAGCCCGAGAACGGACCGGAGTTTCTGAAGCCTGAAACGTCTGCAGGCAGAGCCGTATTACTGAGCGTCAGAATATCAGGGGACGAAGCTGCGGAAGAAGTCGCAACACTGGTTGCCTTGAGTGGAGCGGAAATCACTTTCTGGGGCGCCGCGCCGCTGCCGGCGGCGGCCTGAGAAAGACGCTGGCCGCGCCACTGCCTCTCTTCGCACTCCACGCAGAACGCCCGGCCCTGCGACACCGGAAAACCGCAGGCCTGGCACTTTCGCAGATTCCTCAACATAGCAGGCACCGCGGCATCCGCCGCCGCGGCCTCAGCCATGCCGCTGGCGCTGCCTTGAGTCTGCATGGCAGCCGACCAGTACAACGGCTTTTTGGCAGCGGGCGCAGGCTTCGTTTCTGTCGTTGTTGGTTTAGGCGTTGGTTTCAGCTCCGGCGCTGGAAGGCCTACCGGCGGCGCCTGAACCACGTCGGGAAGCGCTCCAGTGACCGGCGATTTAACCGCAGCGGTCTCGACCACAGCCACCGGCGCGGAGGGCTGACTTTCCGCGTAAGACGGCTCCTCGGCGGCGGGCAGTGTTTGGGTCGTCGCTGCATGTTTTACGGCCGTTTCCACCATTCCGCTCAAGCGGTGCAAGGCGGAAATATCGCGCTCCTCGAAAGCTTGCGGCTTGCCGGAAAAAAGTTCGAAGACGCCGAGCACTTGCTGCTCGCTGACGATGGGCATCACCACTACTGACGCAATTCCCAACTCGCGGCAGCCTTCGCGGTTCACCCTCGGATCGTGTTCGGTATCGTCACAGCGCAAAGCCTTGTGCGTCCGCACACTTTCGCCCGAAAGCCCGTATTCCATGGAGAGTAGTGCGCCTAACTCGGGAGCATTCGAGCCGACGCTGGCCCGGCAGAGCATGTCATTATGATGGCCGCGGCGCAGGGCAATGGCCGCGCCATTGGCTCCGGTGATGTACTGGGCGCGCTCGGCCAGCAAGTGCAGGGCGGCATCGAGGTCGCTGTAGGCCATTTCGGCCACCAAGCGCCCGCCGTCATTGCCGGGAAGCCGCGGGCCGGGATCCTGAAGGATCGGGAGATGCGCACTCGCGGCAGAGACGCTCGCCATTGCGGATCGAGTTGCGCTGGTGCCTGCCATGTCCCCCTCCACCGCAGCCGGTGCCGAACTGCGGTCGAGCATTGATTGATGATCTATTTATTGACGCTGCTAACTAACGACGCGTGGCGCGCGTGCCAGTTTCGTCGAGTCAAGGCGGCGGGGGCGCGATCCGGCCTGCCCGGGACTCATTCCAATTTTCAGGATGCTGTAGTGGGAGTCTCGCTCGGAGCGGGCGCGGTGTCAAGATGCCTGCGGTCAGCTTTTGGAAATTAGTAATGAACCGGGGGCCGAATACGAACTGCCTATCCCGCCCCGCTCCCGGACCGCAGTATTCGCCAGCCGGTTGGCTTCAACATTGTCTTCCCGCGGAACGTGCGAAATGGAGAAACTGAGGGCGCGAGCCAGCTTGCGGCAAGTCCAATGCAGGGAATACAGGCGCGAGCTGCGGCAGATGTATTCGCCGCGCATCTGGCGCACCACCACTTCCGAGTCAGAGTAAACGTGCAGTGTTTTGGCCTTCAGCGAAAGCGCGCACTGCAGCGCTTCCAGCAGCGCCACGTACTCGGCTACATTGTTATCCTGGTGGCCAATCCATTTGGCGATGCGGATAGGGCCGCTTTCGCAGCCATCGATCACCACCCCAATACCCGAGGGCCCGGGATTGCCCAGGGAACCGCCATCCACGTAGGCCACGAGTTCTGACATCAGGGCTTCTTTGTCTACTATTAGCAAGATGCGCCGAGAATGTTTCTGCGTCAAGATGAATTATTCGCTACGTCTGAGGATTTTTCCTTCCTGGGAACGTTGTGAAATTTTTTGTGTAAAACCAGTCCCGAATTGGGAATACATATCGATAAGCTTCCGCGCTTCAATAGCTTGCACTTTCCGTTATCCACAGGATGAATCCCCTACATTGCACCAATAGTTTGCGTTGACATTTATACGTGGTCTGTTAAGGTTGCTCCCGTCGACGGTTGAAAGGGACAGCGAATTAAACCTTGCTGCCCGAAGTAGACTGAGTGATCAGCCTAGCAGGGCAACCTGAGAGGCAGCCCGAACCCGAAAAAACCGACGGCGCTGCGAGGTGCAGTTGGGGTTTGGGACTGTGAAAACAGTGATCGCATCAAGGGGCTGTGACGGTACATGCGTCCACGCTGTTGGCTCCCTCGCAGGAGGCGGCGGCTAGAGCATAACCAATGTCACGGCCCTTTCAATTTTTTCCCCTCCTTTCTTAGTTACCTAGAGCAACTTCAGTGGAACTTTACCTGTCAGGCCAGGTCTTGAGTTCTTGGCCTCTCTTTAAGCGTTTCGTAATTGTTCCCAATACCCAATACCCGACATCGATTACCCGTTCTCATCCTTCCTGTGGGATAATCTCGGCCCGTAAGCATTCCATCTTAATTTTCGCGGGGGAAGAGCATGCCTAAGAATCCACTGACTCGCCGGGAATTCATCCACATCGGTACCGGAGCACTCGCAGCCACGACGGTGGCGGGAAATATCCTGCAGCCGCATCTGCTGTCGGCCGCTGCGGCGCGGCCGGTCGCGCCCAGCGATACCGTGCGCTTCGCCAGCATCGGCACCGGCATTCGTGGATGCGAACTGCTGCAAGCATCTACTCATGTCCCCGGAGTCGAATGTGTCGCGGTCTGCGACCTTTATGACAGCCGCCATATCGCCGCGCAGGAAGCGGTGAATAATCCCAACGTTCCCGCCACCCGCGACTATCGCTCCATTCTCGACCGCAAGGACGTCGATGCTGTCATCATCGCGGCGATGGACCACCAGCACCGCCACATTTTTGAAGACGCCTGCGCTGCGGGCAAGGACGTCTACTGCGAGAAGCCCATGTCGCACGCTGTCGAAGAAGGCTTCTCCATGGTCGAAACCGCGCACAAAACGAACCGCATCGTGCAGATCGGCAGCCAGCGCGTCAGTTCCATTCTTTACGCTAAAGCGAAAGAGATCTACGACTCGGGCAAGCTCGGCCAGGTCACCGCGATCCAGGCCTATTGGGACCGCAACAGCCCCAGCGGGGCGTGGGTTTACCCTATCCCTCCGGATGCCAGTGAGAAGACGATTGACTGGAATGCGTTCCTCGGCAGTGCACCCAAGCGTCCCTTCGATCCGGTGCGCTTTTTCCGCTGGCGCTGCTTCACCGACTACGGCGAAGGTCTGGGCGGCGACCTCTTCGTTCACCTGATTTCCGGAATCCACTTCATCACTGGCACCAACACCATCGCCGAGCGCGCCCAATCGAGCGGCGGACTCTTCCATTTCAAAGACGGCCGCGAATTCCCCGACCTGATCGAAACCATCTACGACTACCCGAATTTCCGCGTGAGCCTGCGCTGCAACCTGAACAACGATGGCGGAGAATTTATCGCCTTCTACGGAACCAAGGGGACGCTGATCATCAAGGATTCCACCTTGAGTTACAAACCGCAGGACACGCGTCCTGAGCCGGAGGGTTACTCGGTTGGCGGCTGGCCGCGCGCCTTGCGGGAGCAGTATCTGAGGCAGTGGCGCGAGGAGCATCCGCCGGCCGCGCCCCTGTCTTCGCAAGTGGATGAGGAAGCCGAATCCTACATCGTGCCCACGGGATACAGCGATGTAGTCGACCACGAGGCCAACTTCTTCAACGCCGTGCGCAGCCGCAAGCCGGTCACGGAAAACGAAGTCTTCGGCAACCACGCAGCGGTCGGCTGCCATCTGGCGAACTTCGCTTACTTCAACAAGTCCATCGCAGTGTGGGACGCAGGAGCGAAGAAGATTGTGAAAGGTTGACGCGGCTGGTGTAACGGATGGATGAAAGCCCGTCGTACAAGCGGGTTCGGGAAGGGCACGGCTTCCAGCCGTGCCTCAGCCCAGAATCAGCGCCACAGCGATCGCGGCAATTGCCAGTTTCACCAGCCAGCCTGCAGCCCATGACGCCGCAATCGGCGGAGCCAGCTTCAGCCACAATGAGTTAACGATAGTCAACGGCAATGGCCCGATCAGCCAAATCGCCCCGGCCAATTTGAGAGTTGCGCGGTAGGTGTGAAGATGCAGGCCGCCGCAGAGCGCAACAAAAACTCCGCACGTGAGAAAGGGAAACACACTTGACCAGAGAATAGCTTTGTTTTCTCCCTGGCCGCCGCGGTATCGCCAGATCTCCGGGTTCCGGTCGTAGCGCTTGTAAAGCCAGTCGCCAGCGAACAGCCAGTCGGTCATTGACGACACGAATCCACTGGCGAATACTGCCAACGCAATTCGGCCCCACGACATAGCTTCTCTCCGCTGGCCCGCGCCGTGTCCCGCGGCATGTCACGCGGCCACTTCGCCGGCAATGATTTCGTCGACGTAACACCAGATCCATTCTTCTCCGGGCTCGATCGACCGCATCACGGGATGGCTGGTGTGAGCGAAATGTTTTGTTGCGTGTTTGTTCTTCGAAGAATCGCAGCATCCCACATTCCCGCAGACCATGCACATCCGCAGGTGAACCCAGATGTCGCCAAGTTTCACGCACTCTTCACAGACGTCGGTGCTGGTAGTCCTGAACTTGATCTGATCCAGATGCTTGCATTTCTTAGCCATCGTCTTCCCCCTTTGTCATCCTGAGCGAAGGTTGTGCTTCGCGAAAGCGAAGCGCAACCGCAGTCGAAGGATCCCTTACACCGCTCCAGCGTAGCCAGCCCCGCAAGGCGTTTCCACGACGACGCCGCGCCGTCCTGTTGTTTTCCTACCGCCGATTCGGCTAACTTCTCTCCAATTCCTTCCGATCCCACTTCGCCAGATTCGCTCCCGCCTCGTAAGTGCTCTGCAAAAAACTCAGCAGCGCCTCCCCGGGCGAAGCGCTGCCGCGCACGTCGTCATACATCAGCAGAAATTCCTTCAGCTGAGGATGATAAAAAGCTGCCGCCGGCTGCACTTTCTGCTCGGCAAAACCGGCAGGCTCCGGCGCGGCATACGCGTAGAACGCCGGACCTTTAATATCGCCGCCACCGGGCCAGAAGCCCGCGCTGATCACTTCTTGCGAATAAGCTTCGCGTGTGACCGGATCGGCCCCCACTCGTTCCGGAGCGCGCCGCCCCGAGAACCGTGTCACGCAGAGATCGAAACTTCCCCAGAAAAAATGTACCGGACTGTCTTTGCCGATGAAGCGGGCCCGGAATTCCCAGAAGATGTTGTCGCACAAAATCAAGATTTGCCAGAGGCGGTGCGCGTATTCAGGGTCATAGGATGCATGCTGCGTGTCGCGGTCAAAAGGAACCGGGTTCGGCACTTCCTGCGGCATGGTCCAGATTTTCACCCCAATGCCGAGGGACCGCAAAGCGGACATGAATTCGGCGTAGAAATCGGCGACTGATTCCGCCTTCAGGGCGAAAGTCTCGGACGCCCCCCAACTGGTCTGGATGATCAGCTTGTGATCGATGAAGTCGAATTGCACTTCGAAGTTCCGGCCATTGTAAGGAATCGCGGAAGTCGTGAGCCCGCGCGCATTCACATACAGCGCAACCTCCCACCAGTGATTGACGCGCGGGCTCAGCGCCAGCCGCACCTTGCCTACAATCTGCGTCCACATGTGGAGCGTGGCGTAAGTGTCCAGCCACGCTGCGAGCGGTAGTTCAGGCCAGGAGTTCTGATTCAAGCTATCGGGGAGCGCGGCCATCGGCACCTCGCGTTCGGATCAGGAAATGGTAACACCACCTTGTCTGATTTCTGTTGCGGAGTAGTTTGGATTGCTGAGTGAACAATCCTTAGGCACTCTTCTTCTTCGCGTAGAACCTGCGCACCTTGGCTCGGTTGCCGCATTGCTTCATGCTGCACCAGCGGCGGTGATGATTCTTGCTGGTGTCGAGGAAAAACCACTGGCATGTGGGCGAGGCGCAGCTGCGCACCAGCGCCAGATCGCTTGAGGCCAGCAGGTCCGCGGCCGCACGCGCGATCGGCCGCAGCATTGCGCCGAGCGAAGCCGTCATCGGCTCGAAGCGCCACTGCAAACGTCCGTCGTCTGGAGGTATTTTGTCTTCAGCGCTTTTAGGTTGCACCAGCCATGAATGCAGCGCGGCGTCGTGCAGATTCGTATTGAGCCTGTCCATCGCAAGCTGCGGCGCGGTTTGCTTATTCAGCACAGCGGAAAAGATATCGTACAGCGCCTCACGCAGATTGCGGGCGCGGCGCATCGCCTCCTGCGCCTCATCGGGCAAGAGGTGAACCCGCTCGTAAAAAAAATCCAGCTCCTGGGGCGTAAGGATTCCCGTGTCTTCGCCGAAGCGCGCCAGTTCGTAGAAGCTCTTGAGCAATTCTTTGGGCTGGCCGCTGGGACGATTATCGAGCGTGTTGATGAAATCGAGGCAGACATTCCCCATCAGTTCGAAAAGCGGCGGTTGGCGTCTGCCGGGTTTGGTTTCCATGACGAATTCGGGAAAATCTTCCCCTCCGATCATATAACCGCTAAAAACATCTTGACAAGTTATATCACGTTGTCTAAGATCCGTACTAACCTGTTAATCAATGATAATAGGTTAGTATGATTCCCAAGGCGGTTCCCATGATTCCTGATCACTCCGCACAGATAAAAGCCATGCTTCGCAGCGGCAAGATGATGCATATTGGAGGCAGACCCGTGATTGCTCCGCAGCCACTCATGAACGCGAATTCACACGACCGCAGCGATGCCATCAAGCTGGCACTGGCCTTTGTGGCGATCTATGTGATCTGGGGCTCGACTTACCTTGCGATCCGGTATGCAGTCGAAACGATTCCGCCGCTGGTGGCCGCGGGAATCCGGCATTCCATCGCGGGCGGGATCATGCTGATCTGGGCTTACTGGCGCGGGTTTCGCCCGACTCGGCAACAGTGGGTCGCAGGGCTTGCGTTGGGCGCGCTGTTCTTCTTAATAGGCCACGGTTCGCTGCACTGGGCGGAGCAGTATCTGGGTTCGGGCCTCGCGGCGCTGCTGATCGCGACTGAACCGATGTTTATTCTGGTGCTCGGCTGGATGATGGGGCAGCAGAAGATCAGCCTGCTTAGCGCGCTGGGCCTGGGTTTGGGCGTGGTGGGCGTAGGGCTGCTGACGGGTGCGGAACTCACGGTGAAAGGGTCGAGCCTTGTGGGGTTGCTGGCGGTGTTGCTCGGGTCTTTCTCCTGGTCGTTGGGGGTGGTGGTTTCGCCGCGACTGAAGCTGCCTTCAGATGCGCTGGGGCGGACTGCACTGCCGACGCTTTGCGGCGCATTGCTGCTGCTGATCGCAGCGGGAATTACGGGCGAGTTCCGCGAGACGCATTGGTCGAGCATCACGTTGCGGTCTCTTTTTGGACTGGGCTACCTGATCACGTTCGGGTCGGTGATCGCGTTTACGGCCTACACATGGCTGCTGCAGCGGGTTCCGCCGGCGCTGGTAGCTACGCACACTTACGCGAATCCGGTCGTGGCAGTTTTACTGGGATGGTTTCTTGCACACGAGCCTTTGACTTTGCGCGTTGTGCTTGCTTCGGTGGCGATTCTAGGAGCGATTGTGCTGATCCGGCGGGGTGAGCGGACGGCGCGTGCGAAGGTCCCGAAGGGGGCTGCGATCTTGCAGGAGCATGAGGTTGCCGCTGTGAGGAGCGCCTCATGATCGGCTGCGACCCTATTCCTGCGCCTTCGCAGAAATGCCCTCGACGCTGGCGCCGGTACAGAAGGTAGGGATCCTTCGACTGCGTTTGTACTTCGCATTCGCGAAGCACAAACTCCGCTCAGGATGACACTAGACATCGGCGGATTGGTCGTGGATAGAGGCGGACAGGAGTGTCCGCCCCACACGGGCTACTTTTGGTGCTGGTCGCGGCGGCGGAGGTAGTCGATGAACATTTGTTCTACTGGCTTGTCATAGGCCATCAGGACGTGGCGGACGGTGTGGCCGCTGACCACGTGACAGACTTCTTCGGCCAGGTTTTTCGCGTGATCGCCGGCGCGTTCGAGGGACTGGGTCATGAAGATGATCTGCAGACTGGCCTGGCGCGCGATGTTTTCGGGATTCTCGATGTGGCGGAGGAAAATCAGGTTGCGAAGGCGGTCGATTTCGGCGTCGGAGCGCAGAACGTCGACAGCTTTGCCGACGTCGCGGTTCGAGAAAGCGTCGCCCACGTCGGTCAGCATTTTTTCGAGGATGGTGGCCATGTGCGTGAGGTCGCGGGTATCTTCGGGATCGATGCGGCCGGAAGCCGCTTGAGCGCTGTTGGCGAAGCTGAGGAGCAGGTCGCCGATGCGCTCGAGGCTGATCATGAATTTCATACAGGCGAGAAGTTCACGGGCTTCGGTGGGCTCGACTTCGGTGATGACCGAAGTGACGGCGCTGTCGATTTCCATGTCGAGGGTATCGAGTTCGCGCTCGCGCTGGCGGAGGGTGTTGAGCAGCGGGCTGGAACCGGTGGCAATGCCTTCGGCGGCTGCTCCGGCGGCTTCCTTGGCCAGACGACAGGCTTCTATGGTGCGGCGGACAATGTGATGATGGGCCGGTTCGGGAGCGGCGCTTTCGACACGGGCAGTACTCATGACTGTATCCCTCTGGCGCGGGGCGCGGCGCGGACCAGTTGACTCGCTGAACCTATTGTGCCGCTGATAAGAAGAGATGGTCAACGGCTAAGGATAGAGTTTCTTTCGCGGGGATGGGTTACGGGAAAGTGAATTTTTGATGGTTTTTCGGTCGTAGTTAGTGGATACGCTTTTGCTTCTTCGCGGCTTTGCGCTGCGCCTTCTGATATTTCTTCATTTGTTTCTGTTGTCTCTTGGCCGCTTTTTTCGCCGCTTTCTGGTACTGCTTGGCCGCCTTTTTGGCCTCGCGGCTATTTTCTCCGATGCTTCGGTTTTCACGCTGGGCGGTTGCTGGGAGCGACCAGGCGACGCTTGCGGCGGCGAGCAGTAGGATGGCGGCTGTTGCTTTCATTACATTTCCAGAACGTTCCCTGACGGGAAATCCTGCAATGATTTTAGCATCCGACGATGCTGAGAGGGATTGGCGGGTAATGCATCGCTTGTCCTGCCTTTACTGTGGTCTTCCGTCCGCCTTCTTACGCGGTGGGGAGGGTGAACAGGAACGTGGAACCGTGGGCCAGTTCGCTTTCGGCGCGGATGGTGCCGCCGTGGGCGAGCATGATGTGCTTGGCGATGGCGAGGCCGAGGCCGGTGCCTCCGGATTCGCGGGAGCGGGCTTTGTCGACGCGATAGAAGCGTTCGAACAGGCGGGGAAGATGTTCGGAAGCGATGCCGGCGCCGAAGTCCTTGACGAAGAATTCTACCGCGTGGGGAACGGCGCGGGCGCCGAGAACGATGCGTCCGCCGGACGGGCCGTATTTCAAGGCATTGTCGATCAGGTTGGAAAAAACCTGGTGGATCGCTTCCCGGTCGGCGAGGACGGAACGCAGGTGCTGAACCGGCGGATCTTCGTTCCGCGGAGAATCCTGAATCTGAAGGTCAATCCCATGATTGCGGGCGATTTCGCGGAAACTCTCTTCGGCATCGTGGAGAAGTTCGGCTGGCGGAACGGGTTCGGTGTCGAAGCGGGTTTCCCCGGATTCGACGCGTGCCAAAGCCAGGAGATCTTCAGTAAGGCGGGACATGCGAGCAGAATTCTTGCGGATGATTTCAAGGAACTCGCGACTGGGCGCGACGTTGTCGGGAGTGCTGTCGAGTAGGGTTTCCGCATATCCTTGAATGGAAGTGAGCGGCGTGCGGAGTTCGTGGGAAACGTTGGCGATGAAGTCGCGGCGGGTTTTTTCGACGCGCTCAGTTTCGGTGAGGTCGCGGAGCACGGCGACGGCACCGCCGTCGGGCAGAGGAGCGGCAGTTACGTCGAAGGCGCGGCCGGAAACGATTGAGGCGGCGCGGGCGGTTTTGACCGCGCGCGCGGTGGTGGCTTCCTTGACCGTGGCGAGGAAGTCGGGGTCGCGGATGGTTTCCTCGACCGGTTGCTGCAGGCGAACACCTTGCGGAACCAGACGGTCCATGGGTTGATTGGCCCACTGCACGTGGCCGTCGGCGCCGACGGCGATGACGGCATCCTGCATGCTGTTGAGCAGAGTTTCGAGCTGGCGCTGGCTGGAGCGGACGGCGGCAAAACTTTCTTCGACGCGGCGGGCGGTTTTATCGATGGCGGCGGCGACGCGGCCCACTTCATCCTGAGAAGTTTCCTGAATGCGGGCCTGGAGATCGCCGTCGGCGATGCGGCCGGCGACATCAACGATGCGTTCGATGCGGCGGGCGGTCCAATTGGCGGCGATGGCGGCCACTACGAGAGCGAAGAGGAAGGCCACTACGGAAGCTAGTTCCAGGCGGTGGCGAATCTGCAGCGAGACGGCTTCCACATCAGAGAGCGGATAGGCGATGCGAACGGCGCCCCCGAGCATGGCGTCGAAAGTGAAAGCGGCAGCCAGAATGACGACCGCAAAAGCGGCCATCAGCTTGAGGAAAATCCCGTTTCTCACTTCTTTCTCACTCTCACCACGTCTTTGTTTCTCTCACTCCACGTCTTTGATTTCTCTCACCGCGCTTCTTTACTCGGTCACTTTGGGGCCTCGAAGCGGTAGCCGGCACCGCGTACGGTCTTGAGGTAGCGCGGGTTTTCCGGGTCGGGTTCGATTTTCTCGCGGATCCGGCGGACATAGACATCGACCGAGCGCGGAGTCACGTAGGAAGTGTCACGCCAAACGGAATCGAGAAGATGATCGCGGGAAAAGACGCGGCCGAGGTGGCGGGCGAAATAATCGAGCAGGCGAAACTCGGTGGCGGTGGTGGGGACGGTCTGTCCACGGACGGTGAGGGTCATGGCGGCGGGGTCGATGGCAATTTCGCCGACCTTGAGCGGGCTGGGCGGGAGCGGGCGTTCGAACCGGCGCAGCACAGCTTTGACGCGGGCGACGAGTTCGCGCGGACTGAAAGGCTTGGCGATGTAGTCGTCGGCTCCGATCTCAAGACCGAGGACGCGGTCAGCTTCGCTGCTTTTGGCGGTGAGGAAAATCACCGGCACGGCTGCGAGGCCCGCGGTTTCGCGGACGGTGCGGCAAAGCTCGAGGCCATCCTTGCCGGGGACCATGATGTCGAGAACGAAGAGAGCGGGACGCTGGCGTTCGGCGTCGGCGATGACGCTGGAGCCGTTGGGATAGACACGCACGGCGAAACCATCGTTCTCCAGGTGGTGGCGAACGAGGCGGGAAATATCGGGATCGTCTTCGACGACGAAGATGCTGGGTTTCACGGGTTTATTGTAACGAAGCCCGTACCTAGTACCTAGTGCCGAGTGGCTGGTTCGGAGCCCCGCGACGTATTTTTATCGGATTGTAACAATCAGGTTGGCGGCGGAGTCGAGGTGGAAACGCGTGTTGGGCGGGGTTACCGTGGTGGTGCTGTATTCGGTGATGATTGCGGGGCCTTGGTACGTTTTGCCTGGTCTCAGCGCGTCGCGGGAGTGGATTGCCGTCGCGAGTTTCTTGCCGTCGAAAAAGACTGGGGCTTTGAGCGTGGGAGGCGAGCCGAGCCTTGCTCGGCCTGGACGGCCGAGGGCGGCCGTCCCCACATGGTTCATCCTTTCAGCATCGGCTTGGGTGGATTTCACTGACGCGCGGAGGCGGAGGGTTACCAGCTCTGCTTCGCGTGTGGGGTGGGCGTAGCCGTAGCGGCGGCGGTGTTCTTGCTCGAATTTCTTAAGCAGGTCGCTAGTGTAAGGCAGGTTCAGTTCGTATCCCTGGCCACGATAGCGGAGGTCGACGGTTTGCTGATAGTGCACTCTTCCTTGCCAGGCTTCGTTTTGAAAATCTTTGGCGGCTTGTTTCTGCAGGGCTGAGAATTCTCCATTCAGTTGCGCGGTTGGAAGTTTTGCGGAGACGCGCCAGAGGACGGTGCGGGAATAATCCTTGACGACGTCGCTGACCAGGATGCCGAGAGCGGAAAGCGCGCCGGGCAGGGCAGGCACGATCACGTTCGGGATGCTCAGAGCTTCGGCTAAGGCGCAGGCGTGGAGGCCGCCGGCGCCGCCGAAGGCTACGAGGGCGTAATCGCGCGGATCGCGACCGCGTTCGATGGAGACTACGCGGATGGCTTTTTCCATAGTTGAGTTGACCACGCGGATTACGCCGGCGGCAAACTGCTGGATGGTCAGCGTTGTTCGCTGCTGCTTCAACCACTCGCGAGTTACGCGGCGCGTGCGCTCAAGATCGAGAGTGAAATCTCCGCCGAGGAAGCGTGCGGATTGCAGGCGGCCTAGTAAGAGGTTGGCGTCGGTGACGGTCGGCTGGGTGCCGCGGCCGTAGCAGATGGGACCAGGATCAGCGCCGGCGGATTGGGGGCCTACGCGGAGAACGCCTGCGGCATCGAAGCGGGCTAGCGAGCCGCCGCCTGCGCCAACCGTGTGAATGTCGAGCATGGGGACCCCGATGGGGAGTCCGGCGACTTCGGCTTGGCTGGAGGTGGTGATGGCGCCTTCTACGAGGGAGACGTCGGTGGAAGTGCCTCCCATGTCGAAGGCGATGATGCGTTTGAAGCCGCTGGCGCGGGCGCTGGCGGCTGCGCCGACTACGCCTCCGGCTGGGCCGGAGAGGACGGTGCGGACGGGTTCGCTGGCGGCGGAGTCGAGTGCGGTGATGCCGCCGGAGGATTGCATTACGAAGATTCGTGCCCCGGGGGCTAAAGCCCCAACATTCTTGTCAGCGCTTTTCGCGGCGCTGAAGCGCCGCTCTACACGGTATTTGACAGGTTCTTGGCGGAGTTGTTCGGCTCGACGCTCAAGATTTTCCAGGTAGCGCTGCATTACTGGTTGCAGGTAGGCGTTGATGACTGCCGTGGAAGTGCGCTCGTATTCGCGGAATTCTGGGAGGATTTGATGGGAGATCGAGAGCGGAACTCCTAAGGGCCTGAGCACTTCCGCGATTGCTTGCTCGTTTTCTGGATTCGCAAACGAGAAGAGCAGGGAGATGGCGATCGACTTGGGCCGCTTCTCTTTTATCTGGGAGACTAGGGATTTCAGGTCTGTGGTCGAAGGTTTGGTCAGGATCTCGCCGTCGCTGGCGGTGCGCTCTTCGATGCCGAAGCGGAGATCGGCGGGGGTCAGCGGTTCGATGCGGTCGAAGAAGAAGTCGTAGAGCTTGGGGCGTGCCTGGCGTCCGATCTCGATGGCGTCTTCGAAACCGGCGGTGGTGACAAGAGCGGTGCGCGCGCCTTTGCGTTCCAGCAATGTGTTGGTTCCGACTGTGGTGCCGTGCAGGATCACAAACTCGCCTTCGTGATTGATCTTGCGGAGGGCCTCGACGATAGCTTGGGAGGGATCGGCTGGCGTGGAAAAAACCTTCAACATTCTCAGGCGGCCACGGTCGATCCAGACACAGTCGGTGAAGGTGCCACCGGTGTCGATGGCTACGCGGAGGGGTTGGGAGCGAGGCATGGAGTTGAGTCGGGAATCAGGGTAACATTTGCGGCTATGAGATACGCATTTCTGGTCGAGACGTATGCCACCGAGCGGGTGAAGGTGGTCAGCGTGTGGAGCGAGTTTCGGGACGAGGATCTTGCGGTGCGACCGCGGGAGGGCGATCCGCGGGGACGCAGCGTGCATGAGCAGATGGTGCATCAGTGCGTGAGCGAAGATCTGTGGTTCCGCAACATGCTGGGAATTGATGTGGGCGCGCCTCCGCTGCCGAAGCTGGAGACGCGGTTGGAGTTTATGAAACGGTATGCCGAGGACAGCGGCAAACGGTTGGCGGCGCTGCAGGAAAAAGATGAGGCGTGGTGGGAAGAGAATGTGAAGTTTTTCGATGTGTCGCGATCGCGGGCCTGGGTGATGACTCGGCGCATGACGCATACCTCGCATCATCGGGGACAGTTGATGGCGATGCTGAGGATGCTGGGGCGGGATGTGCATAGCAATTATGGGCCGACGGCGGATACGGGAGGATTGATGCAGAATCATGCGCCGACGATTTATGCGTATCGGAGCTTGGAGGAATTGTTTGACGGCGAGGCCGCTGGGGGTGCGAAGGCAAGGTTGCCGGGAGGTGGAAGCAAAGCGGTGACGGAAAGACCGGCGTAGGTCACTGCTCCGCGAGGTCGCTTCGTTCGCTGGATGGCCGAGGAGGCCGTCCCCACATGAGTCGTGACGCTTCCCGTTTATCCCTTCGTGGTGAAGGCCAGGGTCAGCAACGTTTTCTGTTCTACCTCGTGCGCTTTGGCGCTGCCGGTGGCCGGGCTGGCGCTGGAGCTGCGTTTTACGGAGAGCACGTGGCGGTTGCCTGCTATGCGCTGAAGGCGCGGGAGCATGTTGAATAACGCTCCCATGTTGGCTGGCTCTTCCTGTACCCAGACGATTTCGCCGGCTTCGCCGTGGCGGGCGAATTCGGCGGCGAGTTCTTTGTCTGGGAAGGGATAGAGCTGTTCCAGAAACACGATTGCAGTCGAGTTGTCTTTTCTTTTTCTGCGTTCGGCTTGGAGTTCATGGCCGATCTTGCCGGTGCAGACCAGAATGCGGTCGGCTTCTCCGATTTCGGTGTCGGGGATTACGTTCTGGAAATTCTTGTGCGTGAAGTCGGCGATAGGTGAGGAGGCATCGGGATGGCGCAGCATGCTTTTCGGGGTGAAGACTACCAGCGGTTTGCGCCAATGGCGCAGGGCTTGGCGGCGGAGCAAGTGAAAATATTGCGCGGCGTTCGACGGTTGCGTGATCTGGATGTTGTGTTTCGCGGCTAGCTGGAGGAAGCGCTCGATGCGGGCGCTGGAGTGTTCCGGTCCCTGGCCTTCATAGCCGTGAGGGAGAAGCATGACTAGACCAGAGAGCAGGTTCCACTTGGCTTCGCCGGCGGAGATGAACTGGTCGATGATGGCCTGGGCTACGTTCACGAAGTCGCCGAACTGGGCTTCCCAGAGGACCAGCGCTTCAGGATAGTCGCGGCTGTAGCCGTATTCGAAGCCGAGCACGCCGGGCTCAGAAAGAGTGGAGTTGTGAATTTCGCAGCGGGCCTGGCCGGGGGCGATGTTTTCGAGGGGGACGTATTCGTTCTCGTTTTCGATATCGATCAGAACAGAGTGGCGCTGGTTGAAGGTGCCGCGGCGGGAGTCCTGGCCACTGAGACGGACCGGGATTCCTGCTTTCGCGAGGCTGGCGAAAGCTAGAGCTTCGGCCATGCCATAGTCCACGGGGCGTTTGCCTGCACCCATCTCAGCGCGCTGTTCGAGAAGCTTCTTCACTTTGGGGTGAATGTGAAAGCCCTCGGGATACTTCGTGAGGTGGTTGGTTAGCTCGGCCAATTCTTCGGTCGAGAGTCCGGTTTCTACTTCGAATTCCGGCTTGTGCAGGCCTCCGTAGTATTGGTCCCAATACTTCGGCAGGTCGCGCATCAGAGGCTTCTTGGTTAGCTTGCCGGCGTCTTTCTGCGCGGATTCGAATTCGGCTTTGATGGCGGCGGCTTGCGCGGGTGCGTCGGTTGCTCCGATGTCGTCGGCGTAGATTTCCCACAGCGGCGGATGCTCTTTGATCTCTTTGTAGAGCAGCGGCTGGGTGATGGTGGGGTCATCGACTTCGCTGTGACCATGGCGACGGTAGCCGATCAGATCGATAACGACGTCGGTGCCGAAGCGGTAGCGGTATTCAGTGGCGAGGCGGGCTACGCGAACGACCGCGTCCACATCTTCTCCGTTGACGTGGAAGATGGGGATCGACTGGCGACGGGCGATGCAGGCGGCGAAGCGTGTTGAATGTTCCTCGACGTAGCTGGTCGTAAATCCGAGGAGATTGTTGACGATTACATGAATGGTGCCGCCTACGGTGTAGCCAGGAAGGTCGGCGTAGTTCATGGTTTCGGCGAGGATGCCTTGTCCGGCGAAGGCGGCATCGCCGTGAACGAGGAGTGGGAGATATTTTTCGCGTCCGCCTTCGCCGGTGCGGTCTTGTTTGGCGCGGGTGCGGCCGACGGTTACGGGATCGACGGCTTCGAGGTGGCTGGGATTTGAAACCAGATGGATGTGGACTTTGTTGCCGCTGCGCGTGACGTACTCGCCGGTCGCGCCCATGTGGTATTTCACGTCGCCAGAGCCCAGAACACTGCGGGGGTTTACGTCTTCGAAGCCGGCAAAGATTTCGTCTGGAGGTCGCTTGGCTACTTGGGCGATTACGTTGAGGCGGCCGCGGTGGCTCATGCCCATCACCAGTTCGGTTGCGCCCAAGCGGGAGCCGGTGTCGAGAAGTTCATCGACCAGCGGGATCAGCGCGGTGACGCCTTCGAGGGAGAAGCGCTTGCTGCCGAGATAGCGCTGCTGCATGACCTGCTCGAAGATGTCGGCGCGGATGAGCAGATCGAGGATGCGCTGCTGGTGTTTTTCTGTAACCTCGAAACCCTGAGACGGCGATTCCATCTGCTCGTAGATCCAGCGGCGGCGTTCGGGATTGTAGATGTGGTTGACCTCGACGCCGATGGTCGAGGAGTAGATGGCGCGGGCTTCACGGGCGTACTCGCCTTCGATCTGCAACTCGGGAGCTACGCGCGGGCGGAGGAAGCCGAGCGGGTCGAGATCGCCTTCGAGGTATCCCCATTGGCGGAAGGCGTTGAACACGCGTTCGCGTTCGGGGTTAGCGCCGTTACTGGGCGAGGTTTCGGTGAGTGCGCTGGTGATTTTGGATTTCGGGGTCGCCATAAGAGTCAGGTACTAGGATAACGGATGCTCGGGGAGTTCAAGGGATTCTAGCGCCCGCGAGCAAACAAATCCGGCCAGGAATGTTTCCCTGGCCGGCGAGGGTTAACCATTTCCTTCGAATAGACCTTCTCTCGGGAAGATCTTCCCGAGAGAGATCATCTTCGAGAGATCAGTAGGGGAAATGGAATGAGTCAAACAAGTCACTCAGCGCGGGTCCGTTAAGAGGAACGTAGGGGTTGCCCGGTCTCGTTATGGGGTTCGGGAAGTTGTCCCGGCTCCGGAAAGTAATCGTGCCGATGTTCCAGTTCCTCTCGATGAATTTGACGATGGAAACGTGGTCCGAATAGGCGTGGGAGATATGTCCGCCCCTGGAATAGGCTGAGACTACGATCAGCGGGATCCGCGTGCCGTCGCCGAAGAAGTCGAGCGGCTGAACGTAACCGGAGTCGTAGTATCCGCCGCCCTCATCCTCAGTGATAAAGATCGCGGTGTTGTCCCAATAGGGAGAGTTCTCAACCATATTCACGATCTTCTCGGTGAAGCCCTCGAAAAGATTGAGCTTCGACGATGCCGGATGGCCATCGACATAGCCGCTGGGCTTGACGACGGAAACGGCGGGCAGGGTTCCCTCAGAAATATCCGAGTACAGGTCGACCGTATCTTTAATGTGGGCTGCGACCTGATCCGGGTGCGACATGATGGACGTGTCGTACTGGAACGGGTTGCAGATGTTGCAATATTCGTCCGCGTTCGGCCCGTTGGTTCCATAGTTGAGCTGGTACGGGTCGTTGACGTAGTTGTTCCACTGATCGCCGTAGTACTTCCAGGAAATACCGTTGGCGTTGAGGTTGTCGCCGATGCTGGGCGTCGAGGAAGGTGGAATCGGTAAACGGCGTGTTGGACGGATTCTGGTCGGTGTAGGCGTTCTTGCCGTTGCCGAACCAGCCGGGGTTGTAATTGTTCAACAGATAGTAATGGCCCGGTTCGCAACGCGGGTCGATGTGGAGGGATTTGAGGTAACTGACGATCGGGCCGACGCCAGGCTGACTGGGATCCGAGCAATCGCTGTAGGATCCGCCGCCATTAACCGGCGAAACGGTGTAGGGAGGTGGATAGCCGGCGTTGTAGCTGTTGCCGTAGCCGTCTTCGCTGTACCAGTTGTTGGTGCCGGAAGCAGGATTGGGGTTTTCCACTTCATTGACGGTGCCTTCGTCTGGATTAGCGCCGCCATTATATGTGTCGGTAAATACGAGCTTGTTGTTTGGCGGTTCGGCAGGATTCCCGATCGAGTCACTGAACCAGATCGCGTCGGCGTGGCCGAACATGATGTGATTGGCGCCGGTGCCTCCGTTAACCGATTGATGGAAGTTATCGCTCATGGTGTAGGTGTCTGCGAGGCTCTTGAAGTAAGGAGCATCGCCTTGCTGCACGTTGTAAAAGGCGAGGGAGGTCGATCCTTCACCCGTGGTTTGTGCATCGGGAACTTTGGACAAGTAATTCGTGGTGAAACAGGGAAGCGAGCCATCGTTCGAAGAGCAGAGTGGCGGCTGGGTCGCGCCATTCGTGCCCGCTCCGACGGTTACTTCAACCCAGGAGAACAACTTGGCGTTGCAACCGGAAGGATTGTTCGGGCTCGCATGATCCAAGCCGCAATTTAACTGCTGCCACATCTGATAGAAGCGATGGACAGGGCTTGCCGCATAGTCGTTGTATTGGAACGTGCTGCCATTGGTCAGCTGGAACGGTCCGGCGGGCAGTGCGTCGACGTTGGTGATGCGGGTATCGGGCGTATATTTCGTAAGTCCGGTGCCGCCGCTGACGAGATCCTGATAATACTGCTGGGTCGGCAGTCCGGATTCGGAAAGCTCTGCACACTTGACGGCTGAAATTGCCGGGGTGGTTCCGCAGGGGTTGCTGCCGGAAAAATAGCCGGCCGCGCCGCCGGGACCGCCGACCAGCGGCGCCGGCAGTTGGTTGTTGGGGAATAGCTGCTTCGGAGGATCGAGCAGGAAGGTGTCGGTATCGGTTGCCGCCAGTTGTTGAGCCTTGGCGAAGTTGGGGCCGGGAATTGCGTTCTTGTTGGCATCCAACTTGATGATGCCTTCTGAAAGCAGGTTGTTGACGCTCTCACCATTTTTCGGTACGTAGGTGGCGAAGACGTGATCGAAGCTGCGGTTTTCTCCGATGATCACGATGACGTGCTTGATGGGGGTAACCGTCCCGTAATCGCGTGCTTTTTGTGGTTTGGGAGCCGCGTTGGCGAAGGGTGCGCCGATGGTAAGCGGGATCATGGCAAGGCCCGCCATTCCGATGCGTAAGTAATGTATCCCTTGTGTCGTGACTGATTTGAAAGTCATTTTCCTCTTCTCCTCTTCGTTAGGTTTGAGCTTCGTTGGGTTTAGGCTGCTGGTTAAGGTGGACATAAAGGGTCCAGCCGTTTTTAGAGTGGAGTGAAGACCGGTTTGCCCTCGAAACCTGTCTCACCGCTTATGGCTCTACGCGAATCAGCCCCATCATTCCTCCGTCTTCATGCTCCAAAAGGTGGCAGTGGTATAAGAAGTCGCCCACCGTGTTCGGATCGCGAAAGTCCATGCGCAAGCGGACGCTGGGATAGGCAAGAGTTTTACCGTTGTAGTAAGGGACGTTGACGGTATCGCGAAGAAATGGTTCGTTCACCGGCGTGCCGCGGTAATCGAGCAGCATGAAATGCAGCTGATGAATGTGGAAGGCGTGCAGTTCGCTGGACCGGTTTTCGATGATCCAGTCTTCTACCGTCCCCTGCCTGGCAATGATGTTCGGGACGCCTGATTTGGGATCGAACTGCGCCGGCGTCTGGCCATCTACGGTGATGTAAAATTCAGTCGCGCTGTTGGGGTCGTTGGGATCGAGCAACTTCTCGGAAAAGTAGAGTCGTCGAACCCGCACGGGAGCCACACTTCCCAGCCACGGTAGTTGCGACGCAGGAAGCGGTTGGGGCGAGGCGGCGAGTGCGGAGCGCGGCTCCGGTGCATCTTTGGTGGCGGTAATTGTGGCGATGCGCGCGGTTGGGATCGTTCTCCCCGCTCGGTCCGGTGTCGACAGTTCTCGTGACGAGAAGTCCCGAGGTGTCGTTCGGGAGGTCCCTTCACGATGAATTCCACACGCGCGCCCGGAGGTACAGCGAGATGAGTTTGCCAATCGACAAAATCCGGCGGCAGGCCGTTTTCGTTGAGGGGAACTCCGTCGATGGCCACAAGGCCGAGTGGTTGGGTGCGTGGCCGAATAGAACTTCGAGGTTGAGGTAGGTAATTGCCGACGCATTGACCACGCGCCAAAGTTGCTGCTCTTCCGGTTTCATCTCGATTACGGCGGGCCGGTAATCCGGATAGGGCACGGGCACAAAATTGATTGAGAGATCCTTCGCGGGCTTGCCGAATCCTGTACCGGTATTGGCTGCATCCCCGTCGCGATCGAAGAGCATCTTGGGGACAACCGGCTCCCACTTCGATGGCGGAGCATTCGGATTCAGGAGGTCTTGATCGCGGATGATCAATACCCTTTCCGGCAATCCTGCAAGCGCCTTGTCGGCCCGCTCAATTCCCTCGACGATGATGGCGCCGGATGCTCCGCCGAGAACCTGCTCTTTGGTAAATCCGTGGATGTGCGGGTGGTACCAATAGAGCCCGGGGGGCTCGTTTTCGGGGATGCGGAATCGATACTCGAACGGCGGACCACCGGGCTGAATCAACGTGTGTAAGACGTCGTCCTGGTGGCAGACTGGAGGGATCGTCAGGCCATGGAAATGGAGATTGGTTGATTCCCGCGTCATTAAGTCGCTGGCACAGGAGTCTCCGCTTTTCTCGATATCCATATGCATGTGTTGATGGGCAGTGGGCGCTGGATCAGGGCCGAAAGCCGTCAAATCGTTCTTGAGAGTCAGGACGACAAGATCACCGGGGCTCACACGAAGAGTGGGCGACTCCCTGCCGTGGTCATCGAGGTAGCAGTAACGAGTGGATCCGTCATTCTGCTTTGTGTTGTGAACCGTTAGTTCAACTTTCAGCACACCGTTGCGGCTGCGCAGATCCTCCGGTTCTGTGACGACGCTACCCGGCGAGGGGCGCGGGCAAGCTTCCGCCGCGCTCTGGGCATGGAGGAGCGAATGCGGCTGACCCAGGCACAGACATGCGAGCGGGATTATGAGCAGATTCCTGAACATCAGTTTCCAAGATTCGCAGTCAGACTGGGCGCTGGATGGGACATCTATTCGTCCAAGGTAGTCGGAACTCAGTTACGGCAAGGTGAAACGAATATGAATTCGCGATGAAAAAAAATCCACAGGTATGAGCATGCGCGTAATGAAAATGCGACGAAGGGGCGGACGACTTAGTAGTAGGGTGCCAGAGGAATGTAAAGCCCAGGTTAAAAAGTTTCCACAGAATGGCGAATCCTCTTACGGTCTTTGCCTTACCACGACAAGGCTGCGAAGGCTGTGGAATAATGCTGCGGTCGTCATCCTGTCCTTATAGGAGGATCTTTGGTTGAGGATTCCAACCGGACGCGCGATCACCTGGCCAATGAGCGCACATTTCTCGCCTGGGTGCGAACCAGTGTCGCGATTGTGGTGTTTGGATTCGCGATCGGACGGTTTGCGATCGCCATGCGACAGTTGACCGAGTTTCAGGGACATGGGTCGAAAGCCACTGGGTTTTCAGTGTGGATGGGGATGAGCGCGATTCTGGCGGGAGTGGCGCTGATGGTTGCGGGATTGGCGCGATACCGAAAAACGCGCGCGCAACTGGATGAGGGGAAGTTTGAGCCGGCGGGGTTCGTGGTGGATTTGGTGGCGATTGTGACGGTTCTGTTTGGAATGGCGCTGGCCGGGTATTTGATTTACGTACAGAAGAGTTTGGGTTAGAGCGGCGCTGCGGGTGGGCACCTGTTGAGTGCGGTCTTCAGCATCGAAAACTTATGGCGAACGATCAGGAAAAGGAAGCGGCGGCGCGGGCGAGCTTGCAGTTTGTGAAGAATGGGCAAGTGGTTGGGCTGGGAACGGGATCGACGGCAGCGTACTTCATTCAACTGCTTGGAGAGCAGGTGAAGAACGGTTTGAAGATCCGCGGCATACCGAGCTCTGACCGTTCGCGGGAGCAGGCGGCAGGACTGGGAATTCCACTTACGACGCTGGATGAGTGTCAGGAGATCGATGTGACCGTGGACGGCGCGGATGAAGTTGATCCGCAATTGCGGTTGATTAAAGGTGGAGGTGGGGCGCTGCTGCGGGAAAAGATTGTGGCGTCGGCCACCAAATACTACGTGATTATCACAGACGCGACGAAGAGAGTTCCGGTGCTGGGAAAATTTCCGCTGCCTGTCGAAGTGATCAAGTTCGCGCAGGCGGTGGTACAGAAAAAGATTGAGGCTCTGGGAGCAGCGGTTGAGCTGCGGCGGGGAGCGGATGGGAAGCCGTATCTGACCGACGAGAACAATCACATTTTGGATTGCCGGTTCGGGCAGATTCCGGATGCGGATGGGCTGGCCCGGCGATTAAACGATATGCCGGGAGTGGTGGAGCACGGATTGTTCATTGGCATGGCGAGCGTGGTGCTGGTGGCGAACGGGAGCGAGATTGTGGAGCTGCGGCGAGGACGTTAAAGTCACAACGAAAACCGTTTCAACACAGAGTCCCAGAGACACAGAGACCCCCTTGATCTCTTCGGTGACTGTGTAGTGAAGAGCTCCGCGATAATTCCAAGAGGCATTTGAATGGCAACAGGGGCACAAGGCCGGGATCAGCCTTCGCGGCGGCGTTGGCTGCGATACCGCGTGCAGGCGCTGCTCGATGTGAAGGTGGTGCGTTCGGGGATTCCGGATATTTTGCCGGGGCGTTCGGTCAATCTGGGCGAGGGTGGAGTGTCCGCGGTACTGGCGGGAGAACTATTGCCGGGTGAGGCGGTGGGAGTGGAGATTCAGCTGCCGCAGGTGGCGGATCCATTGCGCACGCGGGCGCTGGTGCGACATCAAGACAAGCTGCGCTCAGGGCTAGAGTTCGTGGGACTGTCGGCGGAACAGCAGGCGGCTATTCGCGATTGGGCGGGTGACGCGAAAGCGGAGCTGGAACCGGGAGTGCGCGGGAAGATTCCGCTCGAAACCGGGAAAGGTTCGGAGAGCGGGGGCTCGGGCGGTTCTCAGCTTCTTACCCGCAGGGGCCGCGAGCGGAAATGGATATTCGTCGCGGCAGCGGCGGCAATTTTGCTGACGGCGTTGTGGTGGCGCTGGAATCGCGGGTGGGAAGATATAGAGGGCGGTCTGCGGAAGAACGAAAAAACCACAGAGGCGCCGCAGCCGCAGACGCGCGTTCCAGCCGAGGTGATGGAGAAGCTAGTGACTCACCGCGTGGATCCCGATTATCCGCTGGAGGCACGGCAGGCGAAGCTGCAGGGCGTGATTGAGCTCGATGTAGTTGTCGGACGCGACGGATCCGTGGTGGATGTGCGGGCGCGGAATGGTCCCGCCGTATTGGCACGGGCTGCGATGGACGCTATGCGCTGGTGGCGGTTCGAGCCTTACCGGATCGACGGCAAGGCAGTGGTCGTGCAGACCACCGTCGCCATGGAATTCAAGCCGTAGAGGCAGGCTGCAGCCTCTTCGGATTCAGACACTGAACGTTTATAGTCCGGTCGCTTACGGTCCCGTCTGGGTTTAGCGCGGAACGGGAAGATTGCTGCTCCAGCAATCAGCCACGATCAGCCATGCACCCAAGCGCCGCCACGCTTTTACGTACTTGCCGCGGTCGGCGAGGATGGTGCCATCGGGCTTGCGGATGCCGACACTATACCGGCCGATTTCCATCGCCAGATCGCCGGAGGCTTCGACGCGGATGGTTTCGAGGCGCAGGTCCTCGTATCCGGATTCCGCGAACTGGCGGAGCAAGCGCTCGACGGCCTTTGGGCCGTAGGCTGGGTCGTGGTGCGGCGCCATGAATGCGCCGTCCTGAGCGAAGAGAGCGGCCACCTGGTCGTAGTTGCCGGTATTGAAGGAAGTGACGAAATCCTGGTTAAGGTTGCGGATCAAGGAATCAACGTTCAAGAACGGACGAGAGTCCGCCAAGGAGCTGGAATAGGGCCGATACATCTACTACCTCCTGGGGGAAGGCCAAGAGCGCTCCATGGCCGCATGGAAGCCGCTCTCAATGCAGGAGGCATTCTAGCGCAAAAAGGTCTGTGGATACAGGAAAGATTTGTGAATCGGCAGAAAAATCTTCGCAACGGGAAAACGGTTTGGAACCAAGAGTGAGGAGGAACCCGTTTTCCACTTGTTCGGTGGGGGCCGCTGGCGGTATGTTGCGCGGATGAACCAGAACGGGAAAGAACTGGTTGAAGAAAACCGAGGTGAGACCGGAACCGATGGATACGAAGCCCGGGAATCCCGAGCGCTTTTGTCCGAACTGTTCGGCGGAATTGAAGGAGAACCGGTGCAAGTTGAGTTGTCCGGTGTGCGGGTTCTATTTGAGTTGCTCGGATTTTTATTGAATGTGAAAGATTGCTCTGCAGGCGGGCTGGCGCACCTGACATGCCGGCCAATATCCGTCTACAATGGCCGGGGATTTAATTTTCTTTTCATGATCAGGAGAACACGATGGAACGCAAGGCTAGCGCAGTGTGGAAGGGCGGATTGAAGGATGGGAAGGGAACGATTTCGGCGCCGGGCGGAGTGCTGAAAGACACGCAATATTCATTTACCTCGCGATTTGAGAATGGGCCGGGGACGAATCCGGAGGAGTTGATTGCGGCGGCGCACGCGGCGTGCTTTTCGATGGCGCTTTCGGCGCAACTGGGCGGAGCGAATCTGACGCCGGAGAGTATCAGCACGAACGTGACGCTGACCATGGAGAAGCTGGATTCCGGGTGGACGATTACATCGAGCCACATCGATGTAGTGGGGAAGGTTCCGGGAGCGGATGCGGCTGCGTTTCAAAAATATGCGGAGGCGGCGGAGAAGGGCTGTCCGGTGTCGAAGGTGCTGAACGCGAAGATTTCGATGACGGCGAAGCTGGCGTAGTTCGGGCTTCGAGCTTCCCGAGGCTTCGGCGAACCGCGCCCGTGTTTGACAGCCTGTTGCCGTGCTGCAAAAATGGAAGGGTTGGTCTTCCTGACACGGCGGCCTCTGGGGCCGCCGCTGCATTGCAATTCAGATTGCCATCGTGGCGGAATTGGCAGACGCGCATGGTTCAGGTCCATGTACCGGCAACGGTGTGGGGGTTCGAGTCCCTTCGATGGCACCAATAATCAGAAGCTGAAAAAGCCGGCTGGAGCGCCTCGCTGCGCTCGGCTGGAGCCTTCGCCTTCCCCTCGGCTTCGCGCTGGGCTTCGGCAAAACGGGGCAGGTTCTGGATGTGCCCGTCCCCACACGAACTTGCATCTACTGCGAGCATTCATCTGCCGGAAGAAGTAAACTCCTTGTCATGAAAAATTCACTTCGGGTGCTCGGGTGGAAGAACGTCCTGCTGTTTGTCTTTTCTCTTGGGCTGGCGGGGTTTTGCGCCGCGCAGAAGTTGGCCATCACGATGGATGATCTGCCGGCGAATGGGATGCTGCCGCCGGGAGTGACGCCAGGCGGAGACCGCTAAAAATGTGCTGGCTATTCTGAAGAAGCGGCACGTGCCTCCGGTGTACGGATTTATCAATGCCAAGAAGCTGGAGGGGAACGCTGATGGGGCCGAGGCCCTGAAGTTGTGGGCCGCGGCGGAGCCGGTCGGAAACCATACCTATTCGCACATGGATCTGGAACAGAACCCGGCGGAAGCATTCGAGCGGGAGATCGCAGAGAACGAGCCGGCGCTGGAGTTGCTGGCGCGGAAGGCGGGGCCGGGAGGTGACTGGCACTGGTTTCGCTATCCGTATTTGCATGAAGGAGACACGGTGGAGAAACGGCGCGCGATTCGGGCCTATTTGAAGGCGCACGGTTACAGAATCGCGCAGGTGACTCTCGATTGGGAAGACTACTTGTGGAATACGGCTTATGCGCGATGCGTGGGTAAGGGAGATACCAAGTCGATTGACTGGTTGCGGTCGAGCTATTTGAACACAGCCTCGGAATTTCTTGACCTGGGACGAGAGCAGGCGAAGCTGATTTACGGACATGAGATCAATTACGTCCTGCTGATGCATCTGGGAGCTTTCAGCAGCACGATTCTGCCGGATGCATTAGATCTGCTGAAGAAGAAAGGATTCAAGCTCGTGACGCTGGAAGAAGCGGAGAGCGATGCGGCCTACGACGGGGATCCGGATGTGGGGTTGCATGATGCCGGAACGCTGCTCGACCAGTGGATGCAGGTGAAGCAGATCAAGTATCCGGAGCACGCGGAGAAGCCTTATAAGGAGATCGAGGGCGTCTGCAAGTGAGGGCGGGTGGTCGAAGCGACTAGAATCAAAAGCTTGACCACAGGGGCACAGGGGTTCACAGGGTGAGAACGGAGCGCCGGCGCTAAACAATCGGGTCTCATTCCTTCCCGTATAATTCAGGCACCGCTATGCCTGTTTTTCTTGACCAGATCGTCGACTCTACGCGCCGGAAAGTCTTCGAGACTAAGCGAACGGCGGATTTGCGGGAGTTGGAGCGGCGGGCCGAACAGCACGTGCGGCGCGGGTTTCGGCGGGCGCTGGAGGAAAAGAGTAGAGCTGGCGTGGCGGTGATCGCGGAGTTGAAGAAGGCGTCGCCGTCGAAGGGATTGATCCGGGCGGAGTTTTGCGTGGAGGAACTGGCGCGGGATTTAGAGGCGGCGGGCGCCGCGGCACTTTCTGTGTTGACGGATGAGGAGTTCTTTCAAGGGTCGCTGGAAAATTTGCGGCTGGCTTCGGCGGTCGGTGAAGGTTCCGTGTCTCAGGAAAGATTTTATTGTGGATGAATTTCAGTTGCTGGAGGCGCAGGCGAATTCGGCCGACGCCATATTGCTGATTGTGGCGGCTTTGACGAACGCGGAATTGAACAGGCTGGCACTGGGAGCCGGATTGCACGGCCTCGACGTTTTGTGCGAAGTGCATGATGAGGAAGAATTGCAGCGGGCTCTCGATGCCGGGTGTGATTTGATTGGAGTGAACACGCGCAATCTACGGACGTTTCAGGTGGATGCGGAAACAGCGTTCCGGCTGGCGGAGAAGCTACCTAAGAATGTGGTGCGGGTGGCGGAGAGCGGAATTCGGTCGGGAGAGGATATCGCGCGGCTGCGGGCGGCGGGGTACCAGGCGTTTTTGATTGGGGAATCGTTGATGCGGGCGGATCGGCCGGGAGAGGCGCTGCGGGCTTTAGTGGCTAGTTCCGAGTTGCGGGTGCCGAGCGGGCGGTGAACGGATTCTGCGCGAAGTTTTTACCTTTTGCGGACAACTGTGCGTATGACCTGGGTGAAGATTTGTGGGATGACGAATTTGGAAGACGCACTCACCGCCGTTGAAGCCGGGGCGGATGCGGTGGGGTTTGTGTTTTATGAGAAGAGTCCGCGGAATATCAGCGTGGAGACCGCGCGGCGGATTGTGGGGAAACTGCCCGAGAACGTGGAGAAAATTGGGGTGTTTGTTCAGGGCGGTGAACTTAATCCGCTGGATGTCCTTTTAGAGGCCGGATTAACTGGGACGCAGACTTATTTTGCGGTGGAGAGTGGTGCCGGACGCGATGGAGGCACGAAGGCGATAGGAGCGTCTCTTCTTCCCAGACGGGCACGATTTTTGATGGCACTGCCCATGAAGTTCGTTGGCGAGCATGAAGACCAGATTCGCGAGCTGGCGTCGGATTTTGCAAAATGGGGGAAGAGTTTACCCGAAGGCTTTCGGCCTTCGGAAGGCTTGATGGACACATTCGTGTTGGATTCAGGCGACTTGCGGACGCCTGGCGGCACGGGTAGAACATTTGATTGGGAAAAGGCTGAACCGATTGCAAAGGGAATGCGCGAGGGCGGCGTGAAGTTGGTGGTTGCGGGTGGACTGACGCCCGAGAACGTTGGGGAGGCGATCGGGATTCTAAAGCCGTGGGGAGTGGATGTGGTTTCGGGAGTAGAAGCTCGGCCGGGAAAGAAAGATCCGGAGAAGGTGCGGGCATTTGTGAACGCCGTGCGCGACGCGGATAAGCTACATGGCTCCGGGGGCTAAAGCCCTGCTCTCCTTTTCGTGCTCTACGCGGCGCTGAAGCGCCGCTCTTCCAGGGTCGCGCGGCCAGATGGGTAGCGGGCGAGGGTTTTGCTGGCGGACGCGGGAAGCAGGTTCCTCTCCGGCTTCGCCGGTTCGGAATGACAGCACTTTTTTGGGGAGACGGTAACTAAGGATGGCTACGGTTCCGAGACCGGTCAAAGTCAAAATCCACAACCTAGCCGCCAAGAACGCGGCCAGGATGGGGCATCCGCGGGATTCTGCTCTGGCCAATCCGCCTGGGCGGTTTGGGGTTTACGGCGGACGGTATGTGCCAGAGACCTTGATGGCGGCGCTCGAAGAGCTCGATCGCGAGTATGAGAAGGCTAAGCGCGATCCGAAGTTTCAGAAGAGACTGGATGAGTTGCTGCGGACTTATGCCGGGCGTCCTACGGCGCTTTCGTTTGCGCGGAGGCTTACGCAGAAACTGGGTGGGTCGAAGATTTATTTGAAGCGGGAAGATTTGCTGCACACCGGGGCGCACAAGATTAATAACTGTCTGGGGCAAGCGTTGCTGGTCGAGCGCATGGGGAAGCGGCGGGTGATTGCGGAGACTGGCGCGGGGCAGCATGGCGTGGCTACAGCAACCGTTTGCGCGCTGCTGGGCTTTGAATGTGTTGTGTACATGGGGACCGAGGACATGCGGCGGCAGGAGTTGAATGTGTTCCGCATGCGGTTGCTGGGAGCGGAAGTGCGCGGGGTGGAGTCGGGGTCGCGGACTTTGAAGGATGCGATTAATGAGGCGATGCGCGACTGGGTTACGAATGTTCGGACTACTCATTATTTGTTGGGCAGTGTGCTGGGGGCGCATCCTTATCCGACGATGGTGCGGGATTTTCATCGCGTGATTGGGCGGGAGGCGCGGGCGCAGATTCTGAAGGCCGAGGGAAAATTGCCGGCGGCGGTGATTGCCTGCGTGGGTGGGGGATCGAATGCGATCGGAATTTTCACTGAGTTCCTCAAAGATAAGAAGGTTCGCTTGATTGGTGTGGAGGCGGGTGGACGTGGCGAAGGGTTAGGCGAACATGCGGCGCGGTTTCGGGGAGGATCGCCAGGAGTCTTGCAGGGAACGTATTCTTATGTGCTGCAGGATTCGGCAGGGCAGATTGCTCTCACACACTCGGTCTCGGCGGGGCTGGATTATCCGTCGATTGGGCCGGAGCATGCGGCGTTGCGGGACGCGGGGCGAGCGGAGTACGTGGCGGCGTCGGATGCGGAGGCGCTGGAGGCTACTGCGTTGCTGGCGCGGACGGAGGGGATCATTCCGGCGCTCGAGTCGGCGCATGCCATCGCGGAAGTGGTGAAGCGCGCGCCTAGGATGAAGAAATCCGACGTGGTCGTCGTGAATGTTTCCGGGCGCGGGGATAAAGATATTGGGATTATGCGGGAATCGCTTTTGCTGGAATGAAAGTTCAAAACCTTCACCACAGGGGTCACAGAGGTTCACAGGGTGAATCCTGGGTTTGTTGATTTCTGCCATGCCTTTATCGTTTTACAGGAAGCCGGCGCTCGTGGTGTATGTGACATGCGGGGACCCGGACCTCGCGACTACACGAACCGTGGTGTTGGCAGCGATTGCGGCCGGCGCGGATGTGATTGAACTGGGCGTGCCGTTCAGCGATCCGGTGGCGGATGGTCCGGTGATTCAGCGGGCCAGCGAACGGGCGCTCAAGCATGGCACCTGCCTGGCTCAGATTTTGACGTTAGCGGCGGAAGTGCGGCAGCACGCGCAGTCTACTGGGCTGATTGTGTTTTCGTATCTGAATCCGATTTTGCGGATGGGGATGGAGAAGTTCTGCACGGTGGCGCGGCACGCGGGAGTGGATGGGGTGCTGGTGACGGATTTGCCGGTGGAGGAAGCGGACGAATATCTGCGTGCCATGCGTGCGCACGATCTAGCACCCGTCTTTCTGGCGGCACCGACCAGTCCGGATGAGCGGTTAAAGCGGATTGCGGCGGCTTCGCGGGGATTTGTTTATGCGGTGTCACGGACGGGCGTGACCGGAGCGCATCAAAAGTTGGCGGACGATGCGCAGAAACTGGTGCGGCGGTTGCGGCGGGTCACCCAGTTGCCCATTGCGGTTGGGTTTGGGATTTCGAATGCGGAGCAGTTTGCGGAAGTCGGGAAGTTTGCCGATGCGGTCGTTGTGGGGAGCGCGATTGTGGAGACGATTGAGCGGAACCGGGGACGGGAAGCCGCGGCTGTGGGAGAATTTGTGGGGAAGTTAACGGCTGATCGGCTTTAATCGGGTTTGCACGAGTCAGCCACAACAGAGCGGTAATAGAACGCCTTGCGAGGCCACTGGCGACGGAAACGCGCAAGGGATCCTTCGACTGCGGTTGTGCTTTGCATCTGCGAAGCACAATCCTCGCTCAGGATGACAGGTTTGGAGTTGGACCCAAGAGATCTCATGGATATCGCGGATTGGCGGAAGAAGATTGATGAGCTTGATCGGCGGTTGGTGGAGTTGCTGAGCGAGCGGGCGCAGGCTGCAGTGGAGATTGGGCGGTTGAAGCGCGATACGAGTTTGCCGATTTATGAGCCGGAGCGGGAACGGATTGTGTTTGAAAATGTGCAACGGATGAATCGAGGTCCGCTGCCGGGGCGGGATCTGGTGCGGATTTTCGAGCGAATCATGGATGTGATGCGGAATATTCAGAAGGAAGGGATCGGGGTCAAGGCGGATGGGGTGAAGGCTGGGGAGACTGAGTTGGATTCGGATGTGAACGATTAGCGGACGGCGTCCGTGGTGTTGGACACGAAAACAGATTCCTCGCTTTGCTCGGAATGACAAGAAGCTAGAAGAGATTTTCTTATGATTGTGGCAATGCAGGAAGTGGCGGATGAGGGGCAGATTCAGCAGGTGATTGAGCACCTGGTGAAGATGGGGTTTGAGGTGCACAGGTCGACCGGTGCGCGGCAAACCGTGCTGGGCGCGGTGGGAGCTGGCATTGATTTTGACATCCGCATCCTGGAGTTGCTGCCGGGGGTGCAGGAAGTCCATCGCATCAGTTCGCCTTACAAGCTGGCGGGGAAAAGTTTTCGTCCTGAGGGGACGATCGTCAAGCTGGCGAATGGAATTGAAATCGGCGGCAACGAAGTGGTGGTGATGGCTGGGCCTTGCTCTGTGGAATCGCGGGAGCAGCTTTTTTCCACGGCTGAAGCGGTAGCGAAGGCGGGGGCGCGGGTGCTGCGGGGCGGGGCATTCAAGCCGCGGAGTTCTCCTTATTCTTTTCAGGGGCATGGCGAGGATGCGCTGAAGCTGCTGCGCGAGGCGGGAGAGAAATTCAAGCTGCTGGTGATCAGCGAGGTGATGGAGATTTCGCAGATTCCGATGATGCTGCCGTATGTGGACATTCTCCAGCTGGGAGCTCGCAACATGCAGAACTTTAATCTGCTGCGCGAGCTGGGGAAAGTGCGCAAGCCAGTGCTTGTGAAGCGCGGGATTGCGGCTACTTTCGAGGAGCTGCTGTTATCGGCGGAATACATTATGGCGGGGGGAAATTATGAAGTGATTTTGTGCGAGCGCGGGATTCGGACCTTTGAGACTTACACGCGGAACACGATGGATATTTCAGCGATTCCGATTATTCACAAGCTGTCGCATCTGCCCATGACGGCCGATCCATCGCATGGAACGGGGCGCCGCGACAAGGTTGCGCCGATGGCGCGAGCGTCGGTGGCGGCCGGCGCCGATGCGCTGCTGATTGAAGTGCATTGCGATCCAAATAACGCCTGGTCGGACGGGGCGCAGTCGCTGTTTCCCGAGCAGTTCGCAAAACTGATGGATGAGTTGCGGATGATCGCGCCGGCGGTGGGACGAACTATTGGGTAATTGGGTGATCGGGCCATGGGGCGATTGTGCGTCGCCTCTCTAAGAGCCTGCTCCTCGATTGTTTTTGCTTTTCAAAATCGCACATTCACAAAGTCGCACAATCGCTCAATTTCTTATGCCGATTCGGCAAATCACGATTGTCGGGACGGGGCTGATTGGCGGGTCGTTCGCGCTGGCGCTGCGGAAACGGAAGTTCGCCGGGATGATTGTGGGGTGCGACCGCGAGTCGGCGCTGAAGAAAGCGAAGCAGTGCGGCGCGATTGAAAAGGGATTTGTCGAGCCAGCGGACGCGGTGCGGGGCAGCCAGTTGGTGGTGCTGGCCACGCCGGTGCTGGCGATTGTGGATTTGATTGGCCGGCTGGGGCCGTCGCTGCCTGCTTCGACCTTGCTGACGGATGTGGGAAGTACGAAGGCGGCCGTCGTCGAGCGGGCCCTGAAAGTGTTTGGCAAGAATGCCGGGAAGCGATTTTTGGCGGGGCATCCCATGGCGGGGAAGGAACACAGCGGCGTGGATTATGCGGACGCCGATTTATTCCAGAATGCGGTCTGGTTTTTGACTCCGCTGCCGGGACAAAACCTGAATGAAGGGATCTTCGCGGAGTTTGCGGGATGGATCGACCAGATCGGAGCGCGCATTGCGATGTTGCCGGCGGAGGATCACGACCGGCTGTGTGCGTGGATCAGCCACTTGCCGCAGATGATTTCGACGGCTCTGGCTGCGGCTCTGGTGGAGGAATTTGGAGAAGATGCGCCGCTGCTTCCGGCAGGCGGACGCGCGCTGCGGGAGATGACGCGCATTTCGGCGAGTCCCTATTCGATGTGGCGGGATGTTGCCATCACCAACAAGAAGAATCTGGAGGATGCGCTGTTCAAGGTGGAGCAGCGGCTGGCGCACATCCGGGAGAACCTGGCTACGCGGGCACTGGCCGAGGAGTTTGAGCAGGCGCATGGGTTGAAGAAGAGTGTGGGGAAAAAGTGACTCCCGCCACAGAGGGAGTGGTTGGCTAAGGCGCATCGCGCATGCGATGGTGCCGCTGCTAGGGATCCTTCGACTGCGCAGTCGCTCCCGCTTCGCGGCGAGCGATTGCTCCCCTCAGGATGACAGATTCGTTCCGGTGTGTGGGGCTAGCTTCGTTTAGAATTCGGACGCTATGAATAAGGTTGTGGGCAGCGTGGATGAGGCGATTCGAGACGTGGGGGATGGCTCGGTCATTATGATCGGGGGATTCGGGCTGTGCGGAATTCCGGAGAACCTGATTCGCGCGCTGGTGAGGAAGGGATCGAAGAATCTGACGACTATCAGTAATAACGTTGGCGTGGATGGGCTGGGGAATGGGTTGCTGCTGGCAGCGGGGCAGATTCGGCGGCATATTGGAACTTACGTTGGAGAAAACAAACTGCTGGAATCGATGGTGCTGGCAGGGGAGGTGGAACTCGATCTGGTGCCGCAGGGAACGTTTTCCGAGCGAATTCGCGCGGGGGGAGCGGGGATTCCAGCGTTTTTTACTCCCACCGGCGTAGGGACCGTAGTTGCTGAGGGAAAAGAAACGCGCGAGTTCGATGGCCGGATTTATGTGATGGAGAGATGGTTGAAGGCCGACTTTGCGTTTGTGAAGGCGTGGAAGGGTGACCAGATGGGGAATCTGGTTTACCGGAAGACGGCGCGGAATTTTAATCCCATCATGGCTACGGCGGCGAAGGTCACGATTGCGGAAGTTGAACAGCTGGTTGATGCCGGCGAGCTCGACGGGGATTCGATTCATACGCCTTCGGTTTACGTGAAACGGATTTTTCAGGGCGAGATGTATGAGCGGCGGATTGAGAAGCGGATGGTGAGGAAGGCTAGTTGACAGTACCGAATACCTTGTACCTAGTACCGAGAGAGCTCCCAGATGAGCTAACGGTAGCGGTGAGCTGCCAGGGATGCTTCGACTTCGCAGATGGCTCGCTTCGCGAACCATCCGCTACGCTCAGGATGACAAAGAAATGAATAAGCCGGGTAAAGATGTCGATAAGCGCGAGCGCATCGTGAAGCGCATTGCGCTGGAGTTGCGCGATGGGTTCTATGTGAACCTGGGCATTGGGATGCCTACGCTGATTGCGAATTACGTTCCGGCGGGAATGGAAGTGGTTCTTCAATCCGAGAATGGGATGCTGGGGATCGGGCCCTATCCCATCGAAGGCCAGGAAGACGCTGACTTAATCAACGCGGGCAAAGAGACGGTGAGTGAGATGGCCGGGACGTCATATTTTTCGAGCGCCGATTCGTTTGCCATGATCCGCGGAGGGCACGTTGATTTGAGCGTGCTGGGGGCGATGGAAGTGGACGAAGCGGGAAACCTGGCGAACTGGATGATCCCGGGGAAGATGGTGAAGGGGATGGGCGGGGCGATGGACTTGGTGGCCGGCGCGCGGCGAACAGTGGTGGCGATGGAGCATACGACTCGGGAAGGCGCTCCGAAGATTTTGGCGAAGTGCACGCTGCCGCTTACCGGGGTGAAGGTTGTGGATACCATCGTGACGGAGATGGCATACATCCGGGTGACGGAGCGGGGGCTGGTGTTGGAGGAAGTGGCTCCGGGATTGACGGCGGAGGATGTGCAGCGGGCGACCGGAGCGCGGCTGGTGGTGAGTTCTAATTTGAAGGTTATGCAGGGCTAGCAGCGGCCCTGAGGGGCTAAAGCCCATTTTCACGGAGCGCTCTACGCAGCCCATTCGGCTTCGCTCAGGGCAGGTCGTTGAAACGCCGCTCTTCTACGGTATCCCACCGGTCTGAACAATCCTCTCTGAATCCGAACCTGCGTCCACAAATCCGAACCGTCCTTGGCCGATTTCTTAGACACGGAATGGCGCAGCCAGCAGCCGGAATGGAAGCGTGATCGCGAGGTAGATGACCTCCAGGACTCCATGCACGGCTACGCCTACGATGCGGAACGGGAGCAGCAACAGCCAGATGAACGGGTAGGCTACCAGCGCCAGCAACGCCAATGGCCAGCAAAACACAAAGAGGATGCACCACAGGAGGAACGTGAACATGATTTGGCCTCCTTCTTTCTTTTCCTATTTGATTGTACGGCGGCTGCGGGAGAAAAGTTCCACATCGGAAAGGCCTTGGAAGGAATGCTTTTGGGAGCTAATGGCACGGGGTGGTGAAAAGGGATCCCCTTCGGCCCCGCTCAGGGCAGGCTTTTGACTGCGGTTGCATTTCGTTTTACGAAGCACAACCTTCGCTCAGGATGACAAACTCTTGCTATCTGGGTTATTCGTAGCGCAGCGCTTCGGCGGGCAGGGTTTTGCCGGCGGACCATGAGGGGTAGAGCGTTGCCACGAACGAAATTCCTACGGCCACCAGGACTACCCATAGGCCATCTTTCAGGCGCGGCGCGAAGGGGACGTAGTCGATGGAGTAGACCTCTGGGGACAGCGAGATCAGATGATAGTGGCCACCCGCGTACGAGATGGCATAGCCTAACAACAGGCCGATCGCTGTGCCGATCACGCCAATCAGCACGCCCTGCGCGATAAAGATGTTCCGCACCTGCGACTTGCGGGTGCCCATCGACATGAGTACGGCAATGTCTTTGGTTTTTTCCATGACCATCATGATCAGAGAAATCAGAATGTTTAGCGCAGCGACGAAGACGATCAGGCCGACCGTGATGTAGGTGACGAGCCGCTCCATGTTCAGGGCGTGAAATAGCGCTTTGTTCTGTTCTTTCCAGTTGGTGGTCATGAAACCGCTGCCGGCCGCTTCTTCGAGTTGGCTCGCAACCTGGTCGGCGGCGTAGATGTCATCGACTTTGAACTCGATCACTGAGATCAGGTCGCCCAGGCCGAACAGGCGCTGCGCATCGGAGAGCCGTGCGAAAGCCCAGGACGAGTCGTAATCGTAGAACCCGGAGTTGAAAATTCCCGCCACGCGAAAGCGGCTGTATTTGGGCACCATGCCGAAGGGCGTCAATTCTCCCTGCGGGCTGGTGACCAGGACGACCGAGCCGACGGTCGCACCCAGATTGTCAGCCATATCTTTGCCGAGGATGATTGGGGGCATGGCGGCTACGCGCTCGCGAATCGTGGCGAGGGAATCTGGAAGGTTTTCGGTCGCTGTCCCCACATGATTTGTTTCTGGCTCGGGAGTGGCTTCTTCCAGGGCAACTGCTGAACCTTCTTTTACGGTGCTGAGTAGATCGCCGACCTTACGCTCATACGTCGGAATCATTCCTTTGAGGACGGCGCCGCGGGCGCGGGGTCCACGGGAAATCAGGACCTGCTCGAAAATTGCAGGAGCGGCGGCGACCACGTGCGGTTGTTTGGAAAGGCGTTCGAGCAGCGGCGGCCAATCTTTGATGCCGTCGTCGGCTATACGCAACAAGCTAATGTGGGAGCTTGATCCGATGAGGCGATCCTGTAAATCCTGGCGAAAGCCGTTGTTGATGGCTAACGCTACAATCAACGACGCTACCCCCGCGGCGACTCCGGCAATCGAGATGCCGGTAATGATGCCGATGAAGGCCTGGCGGCGCTTGGCGCGCAGATAGCGGGTCGCTATGAAGAGTTCGAAGCGCATGGGTGGTTACCGGCTGTGCTCTCAGCTTTCGGTCAAGTCGGATTATAGCGTCGTCCTTGGCAGAATCGCGGGCACCGTCGACCGATACTGACGATATTCTTCTCCGAAACGGTTCTCCAGTTCGTTGTCTTCCATCCTTATCATTACTGAGCCGGTGACGATCGCGAATGCTGTGAGCACCCAGCAGACAGCGAGGCCTGTGCCGATGCTCCAGGCCAGCATTTCGCAGAGATGGCCCAGATAGACCGGATGGCGCACGCGGGCGCGAATGCCTGTCGTCACCAGTCGCTGCTGGCGATGACCCGGCAGAACTTCCGGTAGACCGCCAAGTTGCGCGGTGTTGAAGCCGCTGCCGGAGAGTTTGTAGAGCACGAGTCCCGTACTAAACAGTGCGGCTGCCGGAATCCAGCACCACGCGCGATGATAGAGCGTCAGGTTGCGCCAGTGTTCGGTCACAGCAGCCATCAGCAGCCACATTGAGATCCACATCGGCAACAGGATTCGGAACGGGGAGCGCGGTCGCGAGCGCCAGTACTCCACACGAGGATGAATCAGCAGCCAGAAGTTGGGAATTGTCGAATAGATAACGCAGGCGATCCAGCCGACGCTCCGTAGTTTCTGCTCCACAATTCGATTCTACTGGGGAGGGAGTCACGAAAGACGGTCAGCGTTCTGCGCTTCCGCAGAAGTTCAGCGTCTTTCGTTCGTCGCTGGTGATCTTGTGAAGATTCTCAGAAACAGCCAACATCCGCACAGGGCGCGATGTTATGAAGATTTTGCTGGTCGAAGATTCCTACATCGAACGACACAAGGTGGGCGGGTACCTGGCTGACTGGGGACTCGACTATCTGGCGGTCGGAAGTGGCACCGAAGCGGTGAAGCTGCTGGAAGGCGCAGAGCCTCCGAATATGGCTCTGCTGGACTGGATGCTGCCGGGTCTCGATGGAATCGACGTGTGCCGCCGCATCAGAAAAATGGGAACGCGAACGCCTTACATCTATACCGTGATGCTGACGGCCAAGAATCGAAAGCAGGATCTGCTGCTTGCCATGGAAGCCGGTGCGGATGACTATCTGGCCAAGCCTGTGGATCCTTCCGAGTTGCGCGCGAGAATCATGGCGGGGAAGAGAATTCTGGAGCTGCAGCAATCTTTAAGTTTTGCCGCTACGCACGACTTTCTGACGAATCTGCTGAACCGCGCGGAAATTCTGGCAGCCGTCGAGAAAGAGTTTTCACGCAGCGGGCGTGAAGGCAAACCGGCCACGCTCATCATGGCCGATATCGACCACTTCAAGCGCATCAACGATTCCCTCGGCCACGCCGCGGGCGACGAGGTTCTTAAGGAAGTCGCACGGCGACTGAAGATGGATTTGCGTCCCTACGACGTGGTGGGCCGCTACGGCGGCGAAGAATTTCTGATCATTCTGCCGGGGTGCGATTTGACTGCCGGCGCGCGCCGCGCTGATGAGGTGCGCAACCTGGTGGCGAAGGATCCAATCGTTACTCCGTTCGGCACGACCGCCGCCACGGTCAGTATGGGCGTCGCAGTGACCTCCGCGGTGCGCGATCACTCAGTGGCCGACCTGCTTCACGAGGCGGATGTCAGGCTGTATGCCGCCAAGAAGAATGGAAGGAACCGCGTCGAGCTTTTCTCCGCAGCGGCGCGGCAGACTGGCGCCGGCCAGAGCTAGCCCGAGCCAAGGCCGCCGCAACCATTCCTACCGTTATCGCTCGGCCGCCGTGCACATCCTCGTTGTCTGTGGCACATTAGAAGTCCATGCCCGCACCTGACGACCCCAGAGCTGGACGCGTCGCCTTTACGCATCCCGACTTCGTGCTGTTTCAGATTGCGCGCTTCCTGATCGTGGCTGCCGTCGAAATGCAGGCCGTCGCCGTGGGATGGCAGGTTTACGACATCACGAAGCGCGCCCTCGATCTGGGCCTGGTCGGCTTGGCGCAGTTTCTTCCGGGCATACTGCTATTTCTGGTTTCCGGGCACGCCTCGGACCGCTTCGACCGGCGCAAGGTGTTGGGCGCCTGCTATGCGGGATACGCGCTCTGCTCGGGCCTTTTGCTGAGTTCTCGCGGTGCGCGGTGGGCATTCGGTTCGATCCATCTATGCCGTGCTGATTCTGTTGGGAGTGGTGCGATCATTCAACGGAACCGCAAGTCGCGCGATCCTGCCGCAACTTGTTCCCGAGGAGCATTTCGCCAATGCCGTGGCATGGAATGCTACCACTTTTCAAGCCGCCACGATTCTCGGACCGTCCGTCGGCGGAATTCTTTATGCAGCTTTCCGTGGGCCGTCCGCGGTTTATGGGGTTGCCATGCTGACGGCGGCGGGCGCGCTGTTATCTATGTTCCGCATCAAGACGCGTCCGCTGGCGCGGCGGCGCGAACCCACGACCCTGAAGACTGTCTTCGCGGGATTGCACTTCATCTGGCGCGAGAAGCTGATACTGGGCGCGATTTCACTCGACCTATTCGCTGTGCTGCTGGGCGGGGCGGTCGCTCTGCTTCCAGTTTATGCGCGGGAGATTCTTCACACCGGGCCGTGGGGACTGGGATTGCTGCGGACTGCTCCCGGAGTGGGCGCTGCCGTAATGGCAGTGGCCCTGGCGCATCGTCCGCTGCGGGGGCACGCGGGGCCTACGCTGTTGTGGTCGGTAGCGGGATTCGGAATCTGCACGATTCTTTTTGGCGTCTCGACCAGCCTGGTGCTGTCATTGATTTCGCTGATTTTCCTGGGTGCGGCCGACATGGTTAGCGTCATCATTCGCGCGACGCTGGTACAGTTGCGCACTCCCGATGAAATGCGGGGGCGCGTAATGGCAGTCGATATGGTTTTCATCGGCACCTCGAATGAACTCGGGCAGTTTGAGTCGGGACTGACGGCGCAATGGTTTGGCACGGTTCCCGCCGTGTTGCTAGGGGGAGTGGGGACGCTGGTCGTGATTGCGCTCTGGGCCTGGAAGTTTCCTGAGTTGCGCCGCGCGGGAGAACTCAGTGGCATGAAGAGCGCGTCTGAAGAAGCTTCCGAGGAAGCGGCGGAGAGAATGCGTTAACGAACTCCAAGGTTGGTCAAGAGCTTGCTATTTTCCGCGCACCAATATCTTGGCGGCGCCCATATTGTCGTAACGGTCGTAGACGCGAACCACCACCACGTGCTCCGAAGAAGCTCCGCCATCTTTTGCGGCCTCAGGCGTGACCTTGAAATCGTAGTTCTCGGACTTGGCGTCGGAGAGTTGGCCGATCGGCTCCACGTACTTCCAGTCGCTGGCATCCACAGAATATTCCGCTCGCTTGATGGGAGAGAAACCGTCGACCGCACGGAACGTGACGTGAATCTCTCTGGCCTCGAGGGACGCAGCCAGAGCTTCGACATGCGGCGGAGTCGTGTCCACTTCAAACCGGCGGCTTTCTTTGGATACCGTCAACCCGTCGCCGGGTGAGTGCGACGGCGCGTCGGATGCAACCACCTTTACCGTGTAGCCTCCATCCGGCAGCAGGCTGGCGTCGAACGAATATGCCTTGTCGGTGAGATTGTCTTTGAGCAGCAGCCAGCGGGTCTCGCCGTCGCCGCGGTAGTAGAGGGAGTACACGAGCTGGTCGTCGTTGTCATCGTGCGCGCTCCACTTCACTCCAATCGAGTCGCGATCGTGCGAGCTGGGCGGCGGGGCTTCGAAATGCTGGCCCGATCCGGCAAAAGACGATCCGCCGAAGGAGGATCCGCTGGAATCCGAGCCCATGGTACTGCCCGATATTTTCGGCATGGACTGATACTTCACGCCGACCTGCACGGTCACGTCATCGATTTCAGGAGCCGCGTTCTTCGGCAGATAGTTCAGCGCGACGCTATCCACACCCGGAGCCACGGTACCCGCGTGCAGCACCGCTTTCCACTGGGCGTAGCGCGCCGCGGGGATTCCGGTTTCAGAGTTCGTGGCCAGGTCGATCTTCTTCCACGGACTCCAGTTGCGATCGGGATTGTCCACATTGCCGCTGCGCGCATAAAGATCCACGCTGCCTGTGCCGCGAAACTCCGCTCGGCCCCAGCGGGAGAAAATCTTGGCGTCGAATACGTCGCTCTCGTAGGTGCCCTCGGCCTCGGGGCCCGGTCCCAGCACAAAAACTTTTCCGAGATTACTGGTCGCGGCATACAAGGCCCCGCCCGGAGCCTTGGCAAATCGGGTGACCTGCGACGCCGCGGCTTTCAGCAGATCGGAAAAATCATCCTGGCCGGTGATGGCAAAAATGTGGCCGCGATTGCCCGTGCCGGCCAGCAGGCGCCCTTGAGAATCAAACGCCAGGGCATAGACGATGTCTTCGTGGGACGACCAGACTCTTGTAGGGGAACCATCCGGCGCGATGCGATATACATCGGAGCCGCTGCTGGCCCCACCGCCCGGGAATGGAAACGGACCTGCCAGCTGCGGCGCGCTAGGGGCGGGCGTCACAGTGATGCCTGGAGTTTGGGGGGTGGTGCCTGCCGTGGGTGGGTTGGCGCCTAGGTTCAGAAGAGCTGCCGCTAGGGCGCCGCCGCCCGGTCCTCCACTGCTGCGTTTTTCGCCGACTGCCGCCGCGTAAATGTTTCCCGCATGATCCAGCGCCAGGGCCGTGATTTCTTTCTTGGGCGCGCTGTACAGCACGAATCCCTCGCCTGCGGGAGAGATGCGATAGATCAGACCGCTGCCATCTGAACCCGCAATCAGATTCTCCTGCGCATCGAAGGCGAGAACGCGAATATGAGTTTCATCGCTCTTGAAAAAGACCGAGTGCTCACCTTTGGGCGTGACCCGATAGATTTCTCCGTGGTCGCCGGTGGCGACGTAGAGATTGCCGGCCTTGTCCAACGCCAGGTCCCAGATGTATTTCGTGCCCGGCTCGAAATAAACAGATGAGCTCCACGAGGGGTCGATGGCCGGAGTCGCCGCCTCTTTGTCGTCGGTAGCTTTATCCTTATCTTTCTTGTCGGAGGCGATTCCGCGGTGGGAGTCCGCCTGCGACTTAGCTTCGGACCTGTGTTCCAGCTTGTAAACCTTGCCATCGGGAGCGGTGGCCGCGTAGATCGCGCCTCCGGGGCCGGTTTGCAGCGCCTGCACCTGGAGTTCCTTGGGCTCGAAAATGATTGTCGCCTTGCCGTCGGGCGTGATGCGGTACACGCGAGCGGGCGCGCCTGCTGCTAGATACACGTTGCCAGCATCGTCAGATGCAATCGACCAGATATAGGTAGAAGGCGTGGCATATAAGCTCTTGAAGGTGGGGGCAAGTTCCAAGCCGCCCTCGCTCCGGATGGCCACGCCCGTGGCCGTGCCCTTGGTCAGTTCGTCAAATTTCGACTGCTCCCAGGTGCGCGTACCCTCGGCGAACGCTGTCGAATCCAGGCTGAGGACGCTTATGTTTGTAAGAAAAAGACCAGCCAGAAGGAAGAAAAAAAGCTTTCGCGCACTCTGCAATTTCATACCTCGAAGTCGTTGTAGGAAGAATATTCAGGTTATCACGGCTCACCGTCCGGAGCGGAGGACCGCGGCTCAGTCCGAGCGCGGACGAAGGGCGATTCTCCGTGATATCGTAAGTATTCATGCGTTCTTCGCGTCAGGATCTGCTGCGCTTGCTCGCCTCCAAATCCTTCCGGTTGGGCGAGTTCAAGCTCTCATCCGGGGGTACGAGCGACTACTACATCGACTGCCGTACGACCACTCTCGATGCCAAGGGCTCGCGCCTGACTGGCGAGGTTTTCCTGGACGAAATCCGGCAGCGGGACTGGAAGCCGCAAGCCATTGGCGGCCTGACGATGGGCGCCGATCCCATCGTCGTGGCAGTTTCTGTAGTGAGCGGTGAGTTGCACGGCTTTCTCGTGCGGAAGGCCGAAAAGCAACATGGAACCGGGCAGCGTATTGAAGGCTTCCGTGAGAAAGGTGCCCGCGTCGTGATCGTCGACGATGTTTGCACCACCGGCGCTTCCACGGTGCAGGCGATCGAAGCAGCGCGCGAATTTGGATTTCAAGTGGTTGGGGCCATGTGCCTGGTCGAGCGCGAAGAAGCTAACGGCAGGCCGAACGTTGAGAAGGCTGCGTCCCCTGCCCCGTTCGTTTCCATCTTCACCGCCCGCGATGTTCGCGCGGAGCACGTTTCGCAAATGGATGACACGGCGCCCGTTTCTGCCGTGGCCGCGAGTTGCGAAGTCTGCGGCCGGCCGGCAGTGACGAATTCTCCAAGGAACCGCTGTGCCGTGCACAAAAGCTGAAGGAATTGAGATTTCATGATTCAGACTCTCGAGTGGACTGACCAGGGCGTACGCTTCATCGACCAGACGAAGCTGCCCACAGAAGAAACCTACGTTACCTGCAAGACGCACGAACAGGTAGCCGACGTGATCCGGACCATGGTGGTGCGCGGAGCGCCGGCCATCGGCGTGGCGGCGGCCATGGGCATCGCGCTGGCGGTGAAGAATTCGAGAGCCGAATCCACCAGCGACCTCAAACGCGACCTCGACCAGGCCTGCGACCTGATCGGCAAGACGCGGCCTACCGCCGTCAATCTCTTCTGGGCCATTCGCCGTATGCAGGAGAAGTTTGAACGCGTACGCATTCGTCCCCTCGCGCAAATCAAGCAGGCCCTTATCGAAGAATCAAAGCGCATGCACGCCGAAGACATTGCCGCCAACCAGGCCATGGGACGCCACGGCGCCACACTCATGCCGAGCGCTGGCGGAGTGCTGACGCACTGCAATGCCGGCGCGCTAGCTACGGCAGGGTATGGCACGGCGCTGGGCGTAATCCGCGCGGCGGTCGAGCAAGGCAAGAAGATTCACGTCTATGCCGATGAAACCCGGCCCTTCCTGCAAGGCTCGCGGCTTACCGCGTGGGAAATGATGAAGGACGGCATCCCGACCACAGTGATCTCTGACAACATGGCTGGCGCGATGATGAAGCAGGGCAAGATTGCGGCCATCGTCGTGGGCGCGGACCGCATCGCGGCCAACGGTGACGTCGCCAATAAGATCGGAACTTACACCGTCGCCATCTTGGCGAAAGAGCACGGCATCCCTTTTTATGTGGCTGCGCCGATCTCGACCGTTGACCTCGCTACTCCCGACGGGAGCACGATTCCCATCGAACAGCGCAATGCGAAGGAAGTCACTCATATCGCAGGAAAACAGATGACGCCAGACGGTGTTTCCATCGAAAATCCCGCGTTCGATGTGACTCCCGCGAAGTATGTGACCGCGATTGTCACCGAGCGCGGCATCGCCCGCGCGCCTTATGGGGAATCTCTGAGCCGCCTCGCTGGGGCCGAAGCTAAGGTTGAGGTCTAGACCGTCCATACCGGCGCGTGATGCCGGTCACATCACGCCAGCGGGGTTCCAAGTACAGTTTTCGGTAGATGTTTCTGGTTCAGGTTCCGTATGGTTCGAACGTGCCATGGCGGAGCTTGGGTTCCGATGTGAGAAGATGGCCCATTCCGCTATCCCTTGTGGGTGGCCAGCGGAAGGCTCAGCAGGGCAGAATGGACCCTTCGGAGGCGGATTGCATCTAACGGAACAGGCGGTGGAGCAGGCGGCGGAACAAGAAGCGCTGCTCCGGGTTCAAGGATTGAAGAAGGTTTTCCGGTCCGGCGAATCGGACCTGGTGCTCTTTGAAAATTTGTCGTTTGAGGTGAAGCGTGGCGAGATGTTGGCGATCGTCGGCGAGTCCGGAGCGGGGAAGAGTACCTTGTTACACATACTCAGCGCTCTTGATCAGGCTTCCGCTGGTGACGTATACTGCGCGAAATTGAAACTGAACTCGTTGTCAGCGGACGAAGCAGCGGAGTTTCGCAATCGCGAGGCGGGTTTCGTCTGGCAATTTCACTATCTGCTGCCGGAATTCACGGCCGCGGAGAACGTGGCAATGCCACTGCTGGTGCGGGGAAGCACCTGGGCAGAGGCGGCGCCGGAAGCTTCACGCTGGCTGCGTGAGGTTGGGTTGGAGAAACGCGCGCATCATCGCTCGGGAGAGCTTTCGGGCGGCGAGCAGCAGCGTGTGGCTCTGGCACGGGCGCTCATTACCGGTCCGAAATTGTTGTTGGCGGATGAGCCTACCGGAGACCTCGATGGACAGACGGCGGAAGCGGTTTTCGAATTGATCGCGCGATTACATCGCGAGCACCAGCTCACCTCCCTGATTGCAACGCATAACTTGTCATTCGCGCGGCGGTGTCATCGGGTATTGCGGCTGGGGCGGGGGCGTGTGGAAGAGATCAGACCGGAGTCGTTGCCGGTATAGGAGGCGGAGCAGGTAAGGAAAGATTAGTGAGGCAAACATTAGTAAGACAATGTGCAAGAAACTGAGAATCATCGGCAGCCCAGAGAGACTTGAACAGGTTCCTTCGGTAACATAATAGAAACGTTCGGGTACTTGGGGCGATGGTCGTTTGATTGCATAATGGAATGGTGATGGCGAGCAAGCAGCAAGACGTGACCACCACCGGGCCAGGGTTTTAGTAGGGTCGAGCAGGGGCAAGCCTTCTCGGCCGGAAGGGTTCAGGGGGAAGGGGCATTATGTTTGAACGTTACACGGAGAAAGCCAGGCGCGTGATTTTCTTTGCGCGCTACGAAGCAAGCCAGTTCGGGTCTCCTTATATAGAGACCGAGCACCTGCTGCTGGGGCTCCTGCGCGAAGACAAAGCCCTGACCAATCGATTCCTGCGCTCGCACGCCTCGGTCGAATCCATCCGCAAGCAGATCGAGGGTCATACCACGATTCGAGAAAAGGTTTCGACCTCAGTAGACCTTCCGCTGAGCAACGAATGCAAGCGCGTGCTGGCTTACGCTGCGGAAGAAGCGGAGCGCCTCTCGCACCGCCACATTGGCACTGAACATTTGCTTTTGGGTCTACTAAGAGAAGAGAAATGCTTTGCCGCCGAGATTCTTCACGAGCGCGGCCTGCGGCTGGCGACCATCCGCGAAGAATTGGCGCGCACGAGCCAGGAAAAAGCGCAGCCGCAACGCCAGCGTGAGTCGTCGCTGCTCAGCGAGTTTTCTCGAGATCTCACCCAGGCGGCGATGGACAGCCAACTGGATCCGCTCGTCGGCCGCGACGGTGAACTGGAACGCGTCGTCCAGATTCTGTGCCGGCGCACCAAGAACAATCCCGTCCTGATCGGCGAGCCAGGTGTGGGCAAGACGGCCATCGTCGAGGGCCTCGCGCAGCGCATTGCCGATGGCGAAGTTCCATCATTCCTCGCGGACAAGAGAATTCTGGCGCTTGACCTTTCCTTGATCGTCGCGGGAACGAAGTATCGCGGACAGTTCGAAGAGCGGCTGAAGACCATCATGAAAGAGCTGATGGAGTCGCAGAACTCCATCATTTTTATTGATGAGCTGCATACCCTGGTGGGCGCGGGCTCGGCGGAAGGGTCGCTCGATGCAGCGAACATCCTAAAGCCCGCTCTATCGCGCGGGGAGATTCAGTGCATCGGTGCGACCACTCCTGGAGAATACCGGAAGTCGATCGAGAAGGACCGGTCGCTGGAGCGCCGTTTCCAGGCCGTAAAAGTTCCGCCGCCGAACGAAGCGGACGCGATTAAGGTATTGTTCGGCATCAAGGACCGTTACGAAAAGTTCCATGCGGTCACTTATACCGACGATGCCATCAACTTCGCAGTTTCCCATTCGAACCGCTATATTCCCGACCGCTTCCTGCCGGATAAGGCGATCGATCTCGTCGACGAAGCCGGCGCGCGGGTGAAGTTGCGCCAGACTTCGCAGCCGGAGGAAATCTCTGAAGTTCAGAAGCGGATCAAGTTCATCGTGCACCGCATGGAGAACGCTATCGCGAACCATGAGTTCGAGAAAGCGCGTTTCTACTCGGACGAAGAACGCAAAGAGCGCGAGAATCTGCGCGCGCTACGCGAGAAATATCATCTCGATGAGTCTTCCACCGGCGTAGTCGGGCGCGAGGACATCGAAGACGTGGTTTCGCGCTGGACCGGCGTTCCCATTACCTCGATTAAAGAAGAAGAGACGCAGAAGCTGCTGCGCATCGAGGAAGAGCTGCACAAGCGCATCATTTCGCAGGATAAGTCGATCAGCGCGCTGGCTCGGGCGATCCGGCGTTCGCGCGCGGGGCTGAAGAATCCGAACCGACCCATCGGCTCGTTCCTGTTCCTGGGACCTACCGGCGTGGGCAAGACAGAAGTTGCTCGCACCCTCGCGCAATTCATGTTCGGGACGGAAAAAGCTTTGGTCCGCTTCGATATGTCCGAGTTCATGGAGAAACACTCCGTTTCGAAGCTGATTGGCTCGCCTCCAGGATATGTCGGCTACGAAGAGGGCGGCCAGCTCACCGAACGGGTAAAGCGCGCGCCGTATTCGGTTGTGTTGCTCGATGAAATCGAGAAGGCGCATCCCGATGTGTTCAACATCCTGCTGCAGGTTTTCGAGGACGGCCAGCTTACCGACGGTCTCGGCAACACGGTTGACTTCAAGAACACGATCCTCATCATGACCTCGAACATTGGGGCGCGGCACCTGCAAAAGCGCGAGGGCTTTGGCTTCCAGTCGACTAAGGATGAAATGGTTTCGGGCAAGGTCGAGGAATTGGTGAAGGGCGAAGTAAAACGCACCTTTAATCCAGAATTCCTGAACCGGCTGGACGAAATCATCTTGTTCCTGGCGCTGAGCGAGGCCGACCTGATCCAGATTCTGGAACTCATGGTTACACAGCTCAACACGAACCTGGCGCAGAAATCGATCACCGTGACGGTTGCCGACGAGGCCAAGAAGTGGATCCTCAGCCAGACGCTCACTGATCGCACCTACGGGGCGCGGCCGCTGCGCCGGGCGCTGCAGAAATACATTGAAGACCCTCTGTCGGAGGCGCTGATTCAGGGCACGATCACCACGCGTCCGGCATTCATCGAGGTCTTCCTCGAAGACAACAAGCTGTTCTACCGTCCGGTGGACGCGGAGAAGACTGAGGGTGTGCTGCTGTACGAGAACAGCTAGCTCTCAGCTATTAGTTTTCAGCCGTCAGCGCGAGCTGGCGGCTTTGTTTTCCTGCGACGGATTCGATCTCTTACGGATCCAGAAACGCTACAGTTAACCCAAAAGGCGTACCATGCACAAAGTCAACATAGCCGACAAATTCGCCAAGATTTCTGAGTACTACAAACCGCACATCGCCGGCGAGCTCAACGGCCAGATGGTGAAACTGGTCAAGACTAAGGGCGAGTTCGTGTTTCATCATCACGACAATGAAGATGAAATGTTTCTGGTAATAAAGGGGCGCTTTCGCATGGAGTTCCTCGACCGTCATGAGTGGATCGAAGAAGGCGAGTTCATCGTGGTGCCGCGCGGCGTGGAGCATCGTCCGGTCGCGGACGAAGAATGCTGGCTTCTCCTGTTTGAGCCGGCTTCCACGCTGAACACCGGCAACCTGGTCAACGAGCGCACGGTGGCTCAACTGGAGCGGGTTTAGCAATGGAGATTACGGTTTACTCTGCAGCGTGGTGTCCCGATTGCCGCGAGGCCAAGCGCTTTCTGGATAAGCACAACATTCCCTATAAAGATATCGACGTTGAAACCACGCCGGGCGCGCTGGAAGATGTCGTCAAGCACGCCGGCAAGCGCGCCATTCCGCAATTCGTGATTGATGGCGAGTGGGTGCAGCCCTACGTTCCGGGCAAGGGATTTCTTTATGAGCAAATGGCCAAGCGGCTGGGAATCGGGAAGCCTTAAGCTGTCGTAACCCAAGCCGCTAACTGCTCTTATTGCAGTCCTGAAAGGCCGATCTCACCCGCACGTTCAACTCCTTAAGAAACTTCTGAGTATCCCCTGTTCATCATCTTCCGTACCGTGGCAAACCGTTGCCAGACAAGGGAAGATGACCAGTCATGTCCGTACCGGAAATTCCGCAGGAGCCGAGCCCGGTCAGCGACAGCTGGCAGCAGATGGTGCAGGCCGTGCTGGCTGTGGTGTTGCTGGGCGGCGCGGTGGCCATGTTCCATTACTATGCCCCAGTCACGACCGAGGGCATGCAACCGGATGAATTACAGAAGCAGGTAACCCAGCTTAGCGAGCAGGTGGCACAGCTCGAAAAAGAGCAGGCGATGCCGGCGCTGGTCCTGAACCGGTATCGCAATTCCATCGGCTACATTTACGGGGTGTATGACGTTGGTTTCGCGAACCAGCCCGCAACCATTCGCGCCCGTGTTTCGGGAACCGGGTTTCTGGTGGGTGACGGACTTCTGGCGACGAACCGGCATGTGGCCGAGCCATGGTATGGCGACAGCGAGGCCGAAGGGCTGATCCAGCAGGGCGCAACGGCCACGTTGGAAAATCTAGTTGTCTTTTTCCCGAACTCGCTAACGCCCGTGAACCTGACCCCGGGCGCGGTTTCTTCCACCAGCGACCTGGCCGTGCTGAAGATCGAGAACAAGCAAGCACTGAATGGCCTAGCGGTACTGCCTCTGGCTAAAGGAGTCGCTGCGCCCGGGGAACTGGTGACGGTCATCGGCTATCCCATGGGAATTGCGGGGATGGTAGCCAAGTCGCCGACCAGGATCTATCAGAGGCTGGCGTACCGGCATAACGACATCACGGCGGCCAGCGAACTGGCGGCGTTGTCGCTGATTCGTCCTTCGACCACCTGCGGGCATCTCGGCGATGTGGTGGGCGACAAGTTGATTTACGATGCTCCCACGGCCCACGGCGGCAGCGGCGGTCCGGTTTTTGACTCGAACGCCGAAGTCATCGGCGTGAACTCCGCCTACATTGATGGATTCTCCGGCGGCACGCTGGGAGTCTCTGCGGAAGCATTGCGGCCCCTCATCGAGGCCGCGCAGAAGAAGCCGTAGACTCAGCCAGACTGGATTGCGCTCTGGAATCGCGGCGTCGAGACCATCACCTTACAACCTTCGCACCTTCGTGCAGACGCTGGTCGCCTGAAGCAGAGGCGTCGCCTGAAGCCGCATAGGCCACCGCTGCTCCAATGAGAGCAGGAACGATAAAGGCATGGCCCCCCGTCGCTTCGGCAACAAATACAACGGCAGCCAGTGGTGTCTTATAGCCAGCGGAAATGAACGAGGCCATTCCAACGGCGGCATAAAGGCCAAGGGTGGAGCTGTGAACAACGGATTGACCGAAAGCCGTTCCGATACTCCCGCCGGTAAGAAACAGCGGAACAAACATGGCGCTGACGCCGCCCGCAGCAAGGGTAAAGAGGGTCGCGCCGAGCTTCAGCAGGCTAAAAATGAGGAGCAAAGAAGTGCTGTGGTGCTGGGCCAGGATGTCCCCCACCGCCTCGTAGTTCGGGCCGATAGGAACGAGGTTACCAGGATAGAAATACAGGAAAAGGAGACCGCAAAGTCCCGTCAGTAAGCCACCGATCGCAAGCTTCAGCCAATGCGGCCAGGACCACGTCACAAAGAAGCCGCGAGCCCGTCGGAAGGTAATGACGAATGCCATGGCAATCAGCCCGACGATAAGGCCGAGCAGCGCGCTCCAGTAGAGGTCGCTGCGGGCAAACCCTGTCGAGCCGGCGAAGTCGAAAAGGGGCGCCGCACCGAGAAAGGAGCTGAGCGTTACAAAGGATACGACCGACGCGATCAGTGATGGCACCAGGGCTTCATGGGCCAGGTCGTCACGGTAAGGCATTTCCAGAGCGAACACAATGCCGGTGAGGGGCGCGCGAAAGACAGCAGACATGCCCGCCGCCGCGCCACAGATCAACATGATCCGGCGATCCCGATCATCAAGGCGCAGACGCCGCAGCTTCGTCCAAAGCCATGAGCCTATCGCTCCGCCGCCATAGATGCTCGGCCCCTCGAGCGCGGCGCTGCCTCCAAAGCCCACCGTCGTAATGGCCGCAACCAGCTTGGGCACGAAGGACCGCGTGTCGATCTTGCCCTCATGCTCATGATAGGAGCGGATGATCTCTTCGGTGGAGTGTTCGTTGGGGTCGGAAGTAAGAAACTGCATAATGAGCCCGGTGACGATGAATCCCAGAACCAATCCCGGCACAATCGCCCAGTGATGGCGCAGGTAGTAGCCCAGCACGGCGGGCCACAACTTTCCCAGGATGATTTCGATGATTGCGGTGATCACCAGGCCAGTGGTTAAGCCGATCACGGGTGCAATGACCAGCCACTTACGAAGATCGCGGGCGTAGACTGCCCTCAAGTCTTCCTGAAACAAGGAGATGTATTTGCGAAGCAGCGGGTGCCGCAAGAACCGGTTCGCGCCCCATCGTCGTTGGGGCGGGCTCGTGCTCGCGAGCCCTTTGCTTTCGGCGGTGCTCATCCTTCGTTTTTCAAGGCGGCTGTGCGGCGTGGAATGGGGACTTCCTTGCCCTGCCGCATGATGCGGCGAAGAGCACCCACCAGTTCGGGTCCGGCCAACCGCAACTCGTCGTGATGATGAAGCGCCAGTTCGCCCAGGACTTTGTCTCCTTTCGGGGTGAGGGCGAGCAGAACCTCGCGGCGATCGTCCTCGGCGCGGGTGCGATGCACGAAGCCTCCGGTTTCCAGGCGGTTCACCAGTTCGACAGCGCTATGGTGGCGGATTTGCATGCGGTTTGCCAGTTCGCGAATTCGCGGGCGCACCCCAGGCGGCATGCCCTTGATGGCCAGCATCAGTTGATACTGGCCACGCTCCAGGCCGGCCCGCTTCACCACTTGCTCACTGAAGTGGAGGAAGCGGCGGATCTGGAAACGGAACTCCGCCAATGCCTGGTAGTCTGACAAACTAAGCTTCTTCATGCCGCGATTGTATCGTGCCGCGATCCAGTAGCACCCTTCCAGTATATCGTAAGACGATATAGGTGAAAAGTGAGGCCGCAGCAGGGAACTCTTTCCTATGGCGGCTGTTTTGTGAAACACTTGGACCCCAGAAAAGTGAATTTAAAACGAGATAAAATGACCCCTTTCAAACTGGCCTTGATCGTAGTTTGTTCCGCCCTGTTCTCCTTTCCCACGCCCCTGGTTTCCCAGGAATTGAACTCAACCTTTGCCCGCGATCCTGGCCAGCCCATCGATCAGCAATACACGGACCAGATTCGCAAATACACGACGGATCCGTCCTTCATCTCTCCGCTGGTGGACTACCTTCCGGCCTCGAAAACGGTGCCAACACCCGCCAAAGTGCTGGGCGACGTCTCTGGCGCGCCCGACATACTTCCCTATGCCGAAGATGTGTACAAGTATTTCCGCTTGCTCGAGGCGAGCAGTCCTCGCGTGAAGGTCTTCACTATCGGCCACTCTGAGGAAGGTCGAGAGATGATCGCCGCCGCCATCGCTGACCCAAAACTCCTGGCCGATGCGAAAGCGAATGACGCGCGCCTGGCCCAGCTTGCGGACCCACGCACCATCGGTCTCGACGACACCAAAGCCCGCCCGCTCCTCGACCAATCCTGGCCTGTCTATTACATTACCGGGACCATTCACTCTCCCGAGACCGGCGCTCCCACGGCCCTGATGGAACTCGCGTATCGTCTGGCGGTCGACGACGCGCCCTATATCAAGTACATCCGCTCGCACATGATCGTGCTCATCTCCCCCGTGGTCGAAGTGGACGGCCGCGACCGCATGGTCGATATCTACAAGTGGCACAAAGCTCATCCCGGACAGGATTGGCCGCACCTTCTTTACTGGGGCCACTACGTTGCGCACGACAACAACCGCGACGCCATGGCGATGACTCTCAATCTGACCCGGAATGTCCTCAACACATATCTTGATTGGCATGCGCAGGTGTTGCACGACCTGCACGAGTCGGTTCCATTCCTTTACGACAACACGGTTGGCGACGGCCCTTACAACGCGTGGGTGGATCCCATTCTCGGAGATGAGTGGGCGGAACTGGGGTGGAACAACGTTGCCCAGATGCAGAGCTTCGGCATGCCGGGAGTCTTCACCCACGGCGATTTCGACACCTGGAGTCCGGGCTACCTGATGTTTCTCGCCAGCATGCACAATGGCATCAGCCGCCTTTATGAAACCTTTGGCAACGGTGGCGCCGATACCGAGAAACGCATCCTCGATCCTGAGGAATACTCGCGCACCTGGTACCGCCAGAATCCGGCACTGCCCGTAGTGACCTGGTCGCAGCGTGATAACAACAACTACGAAGAGACCGCGCTGCTCACGACCATTTCTTACTTTTCGCATAACACCCGCCACTTTCTCGAGAACTACTACCGCAAGAGCAAGCGCGCTGTCGAGAAGCCGTCACGCGAAGGGCCTACTGCCTATGTGATCGCTCCCGACTCAGCCGACACCAACCGCCAGGTCGAGTTGCTCAAGGTATTGCAGCGGCAGCACGTCGAGATCAAACAACTGTCTGATGAAGTCACTGCGAATGTTCCGGGAGAAAAGCGTGGAGACAAGGCGAGGCAGCAAACTTTTCCCGCGGGGTCCATCGTCGTCCGAATGGATCAGCCCTACTCCCGCGCGGCCGATGCGCTGCTAGACCGCCAATTCTGGGCCCCCAGTGATCCCCAGAAACATCCCTATGACGACACTGGATGGTCGTTCACTCACCTCTTCAATCTGAAAGTTGTCCGTGTCACCGATCCTTCGATTCTCCAGTCGAAGATGACGCCCGTTGACGATCCATCGAAGCTTGGCGGGAAAATCTCTGGCTCTGGCTCGGTACTTGCCGTAAACAACAGCGGGCAAATTTCACTTCTTTCCCTGGTTTACAAACTTAAGGACGCAACTATCCAGGTTGCTGAGAAGCCTTTCGATTCCGACGGCAAGCATTTCGCCGCCGGTTCGCTGCTTATCACTGCAGCCCCTGACAATGCCGCCGGAGTTCTGCGCGATCTATCGCTCGATGCATCGCGGCTCGCGGCAACGCCATCAATGCCGGTCCACGCGGTTACTGCTCCGCGCATAGCCTTCATGCATACCTGGCTTAACACTCAGACCGAAGGCTGGTGGCGTTATGCCTTCGATACGGCAGGCGTGCCTTACGACTACATCAATACCCAGACCGCAGCCAGCCAGCCAGATCTGCGCGCCAAATACGACGTCATCGTTTTTGCTCCAGTCGGATACTCTTCGACTGCTGACATTCTCAGCGGCATTCCGGCGTGGAACAATGCGATGCCGTGGCAGAAATCCGATCTCACTCCAAACCTCGGCGCTATCGACAGCACGGCCGACATTCGCCCCGGCCTGGGTTACGACGGCCTGGCTCATCTCAAGCAGTTCGTCGAACAAGGCGGTCTCCTCATCACCTGCGAAGACACCGCGCAGTTCGCCATCGACACCGGCCTTGCGCCGGGAGTCAGTGTGGCTCCTCACGACGACGCGCGAGTCGTTGGCACTGTGCTCAACAGCGTCTTCGTCGCGCCGAACAATCCAATCGCCTTCGGCTACGGAGCGGGTGTTCCCGTCATCAGCGCGAATGGCATGGTCTTCAACGTAAGCAACACCATTGTCCGCGGAGGAGGAAGGCGTGCCGCGCCTGAAGCATTCAAAGATCCTTACGAACAGCGCGCTACAGGCCGCGGCAGTATCGAGGACAGCGACCAGCCCCAGGGAAGAAAGATCGCCGAAGCCGAGCCCTTGCTGAAGCAGCAACCGTGGGAACCAAAGCATCTGAACGAGGAAGAGACGCGCAATAACCCGCGGGTCATTCCGATGCAGAGCCGGCCGGACGTCATTCTGCGGTTCTCTGGTTCCAAAGACCTCTTGCTTGACGGCCTGCTCGACAAAGCTTCGTCGATTGCCGAGCATGCGATCGTCGTGAATGCGCACCTCGGCCAAGGGAATGTTCTGCTATTCGGCAACAACCCCATCTATCGTGGAGAAACCCTCGGCACCTATGCCTTGGTCTTCAACGCAATCCTCAACTATCGGCAGCTCGACTATCAGCATGTCCCGCACGAACCTGCACCGGCCGACAAGGACAAGGATAAGGATAAGGACGACAAAGATAAAGGCGACAAAGACTCACATTAACTTCACTCGCGGCATTTAGGGAGCAGGATGATTCACTGGGATGTAGCCTCGAAAAGCCCGGCATGGCAGTCTTCACGGGATCGCATGACCTCATGCCGCAGAGCCGGTGCCGCGCAGGTTCGTCCGTGTTACACTTTATGATTCGCAGACAAGACAAGCGCCCCTGACACAGGACATTCGATCCGCACATGCTTCTTTCCAAGGAATATGTGGGCTACCTGGCCCGCGAAGTTACCAAGAAACTGATCGCCGCGAAGGCCATCGAGACCTCGGCCGTGCCGAAGGTCACGGAGCGCATCCATGCCGCCCTGCTCGACGAACTGACCCTCGAAGACCGCATCAATGACGAAGTCCGGGTCATCCTCGAAGCTTATTCCGAAGAGATGAACAAGACCGGCGCCAACTACCAGGAGATGTTCCGCAAGGTCAAGACGGAACTGGTGCGCAAATACAAGGCGGTGTTGTGAGGCTGAGCCGCGATAAAGTGAATGTGCTGGCGCGAGCCGTCGCCGACGCGCTCAAGCAGATCGACGAGGTCGACTTCATCGAAGACCCCAACACCATTCGCCAGGAAACCCGTAAAATCCTGGAAGACCTGCTCAATCAGGAGGCGCGGATTGACCAGGCGGCCCGCCTGAAGATCGAAAGCCAGAAGCGCACCATCCTCGAAGGCTCGCAGGAGTGGGACATCCTCTACCGCAAGTATTACAACGAGGAAGTCAAGAAGCTGGGAGTGTGATTCCCGGTTCGCTACCCAGCTGGAAAATCCTGTCCTGCGCGTCAGCGCACCTTCACCGCGAATCCAATCAATGCCGCACCACCGATCAGCCAAGCCGAGTTGAGCCGGAAACGAAATAGGATTACCACCCCGGCAACGAAGAGCAAAGCGGTCAGCCCGTCGACTACCGCAGCCCTGCCGAGTTGCCAAGCCACTACGGCCATCAAAGCCAACGAACCGACTACTACTCCATCCAACATTGCCCCCGCCGTCGGGGAACGTCGAATTCTTGGAATGAGCGGCCCACTAATGGCAACGAGTAGAAATCCGGGCAGGAAGATGCCTAAAGTCGCGACGACCGCCCCTGGTAGTCCTCCGACCAGGTAGCCAATAAAAGTGGCAGTCGTGAAGACTGGTCCGGGAGTGAACTGTCCAACCGCGACGGCGTCAATCAGTTGCTTTTCCGTAAGCCAGTGCAAATGATTGATGAATTCCGATCTGAGAAAGGCCAGAAGCACGTATCCACTTCCGAAAACAACCGATCCGATTTTCAAGAATGACAGGAATAGCTGAAGCAAACTGACTGGAACCATCGCCACGGCTGCGGGTGCTCCAAGCAGCAACGCCAAGCGACTCGATAGCGGAAAAGCAAACAATCCCCCGCGTCCTCGCTGTTCGGCCCATACCGTCGTGCCGCGGGCAATCCCGGCAACCACCAGAACGATGAGCGGAGCAATTCCGAGAGCACTGAGAACAGCCGAGACCACTCCAATGGCCGCAAGCGACCTTGTTCTTGTCGCCGTTCGAGCAAAGCTCCACAATGCTTGCAGAATAATTGCGATGACAACAGGCTTTATCGCATATAAGATGCCCGCGACTTGCGGCAGCGACCCGAAGCGAACATAGACAGCAGCGATTAACACAACCAAAACGGCGGCGGGAATGATGAAGCAGCAACCCGCGACCCACAACCCTGCCCAACCACGCTTCGAATGCCCGATGAAGATCGCCAGTTCCGTCGAACTAGGGCCGGGGATTAGATTTGCGGCGGCAAGACGATCAAGAAAATCTGCCTCGGTAATCCATTGCCGTTTTCGAACGAATTCGCTTTCCATCATCGCGATGTGGGCGGCAGGGCCGCCAAATGAAATGGTACCCAGCTTTAGAAAGACCAACGCCAATTCCCAAAGTGACGGTTGGCCAATGTGGCCCGATTCAACAGCCGATTGCGGATCACTCATATGCTGGGGAGGTCTATTCGTCGGATCAATATATACGGGTCAAAGGACTTATTCAGAGACAAAAAAAAGCCCCGCGCTCGCGCGCGAGGCGTCGACGGTCCGGAGGACCCAGCGAAAACTTTCAGGCTGCTTCCCGCCGCTTCTGGATAGTCTCAAGCGTCTGGAGGTATTTCTGCGCATTGCCCACAATCTTGCGCTGCGGCAGGCTGTTGATCCACAGTTCGTGAGGAATGCCGCGGCGTTCCCGGCGCGTGCCCACAGCTCCGCGGTACAGGACGTTGGTGGGACGCTTTTCCGCCGTTTGTTGCTGCCAACCGCTGCCCGAGGCCACGTTGAAGACGCCAATGTAACCATTTATCAGAAGCTGAAATGGGTTCTGCATTTTGTTCATGCGATCGAACTGCGTTGAGCCCTCGCTGCGGAAGCTCTCAAACCAGGAGGGATAAACGAAATCGGAAAGCAGGACGTTGTCCATTTGATACCCGAGGCTGTCGTCTTCGCAAGCGTCGCACACCTCGTAGGCATAGAGAATTCCCGCAGTGTTGTTGTTCTCAACGAACCCCGTGAGGTTGATGTTGGGGTCGCCCAGCATCTCCAGCAGTTCGTGGCTGGCGGTGACTGTCCAGGAGGTTCCTACTTTGAGATCGCTGGCGACGAAGACTTTGCCGATGGGCAGCGCTTCTGTGGTGAGATCGTGGTAGCCCAGAGCGTTCGCCTGGTCGGAGTCGTCGAGCAACACCAGCCACCAGCTTCCGCTGGGAGGTTGATTGCCCTTGGCGACGATGCTGAGTTGAGCCGCGGTCCCCCAGACGGGACCGAAGTCGTTGGTCACTTGCTTCTGGAGCGCTGCCACGACCGGCACAACATCCGTGTCGGCCAGCACGGTGCTCTCGTTGATCACAGAGATTTGAATGGTGGGTGTTTGGGCGTGGGTGGGTTGCGGCATACAGATGGTCTCCTTTTCAAAGAGATTCGGAGAACGCGCAGCGTGAGTTGCGTGACTCTGTGAAAAAAAGCTTATACGCTGACCTTGTGAGTAAAATGCCTTGCCAGTCAAAAAAAGTGAAGCGCTGTTCCAATCTGGAACCGCAGCTTCGCCGGTCGGCTCAGAATAAATGTTGCTTCAGACTTCTCCACGCATGACTCGCTCCGCTGAAATCTCGGCCACGGTAAGGCAAGCCGCCACAGACGCGGGTTTCGATTTGGCGGGAATAGCTCCGGTCGATGACGCTCCCGAGCTGAAGTATTTTCCTCGCTGGATTGCCGACGGGCACGGTGGCGAAATGAAATACCTGGAGGCTCGCGACGAGCAAGGTCGCTTGAAGCGTGCGTCGCTGGCGCACGCAGCTCCATGGGCTCGCAGCGTGGTGGTTTGCGCCATTAACTACAACACGGCGCAGCCGTATTCCACGCAGGTGTCCGATGATTCAACGAATGTGCGGCAGCGAGGCTGGATCTCCCGCTATGCCTGGGGCGAGCAGGACTATCACGAGTCGGTGATGCCGCGCCTCCGGCAGGTCGAACGGGCGCTGAGAGCCGCATTTGGAGCCGACGACGTGCTCACGCGCTGTTACGTCGATACCGGTCCCATCGTCGAGCGTGTGGTCGCGAAGTACGCTGGGACCGGATGGATTGGAAAGAACACATGCATCATCAATCAGAAGATGGGATCATGGCTCTTCCTCGGAGTGATTCTTACTTCACTCGATCTCGAAGCTGATTCTGGATCCGATTCCAAATTAGGCGTGCCGGCTCCTGATCGCTGTGGCACCTGCACGCGCTGCATTGACGCCTGCCCGACCGACGCATTCGTCGCGCCTTATCAGCTCGATTCCAGCCGGTGCATCGCGTACCTCACAATCGAAAAGCGCGGAGCACTTCCAGAAGATGAGCAGCTTCGCTCCGGGATAGGCCGGCACGTTTTCGGCTGCGACATTTGCCAGGATGTTTGCCCCTGGAACCGGAAAGCGCCGGCCACACTCGCCGCAGAGTTTCAACCCCGGCGGGAGTTGGTAAATCCTGCGCTCGACTGGTTGGCAGAGATCAGCGAGGAAGATTTCCGGCATACGTTTCGGGGTTCACCGGTGCGACGGGCGAAGCGCGCAGGACTGCGGCGGAATGCGGTCATCGCCATGGGCAACAGCGGAGACCATAAATTTCTTCCCCTGCTCAAAAAGCTGGCGGGGGATGAGGACGAAGTGGTCGCCGAAAGTGCCGCCTGGGCCATCCAAAAACTGAGTTTGGTCGATTAGCTTTTTGGGTGCCGGAGATCGACATCATTTAGCTAGACTAAAACATGGGCCTCGGAGCAGATTTAACACTCCTGTCACATCCCCGTATCCGGTTAGTTTTCAATCAGGTATGCACCCTACCGCAGTTCGCCGCTGACTGTCTGACTTCGGTAACTCGCATTCCCCATTTTTGGCAACTAATCTCTCCAGAAGGGGTTCTTACAAGGGAGTAGCCATGCCTTATCTGGGGAGATTCCGGCGCGCTCTGTGCACGTTGTTGGTGCTGATGTCGGGGTCTGCCGGTTTGGCGACAGCGTCGGCTACTCTTCTTCTCGAAGAACCGTACGGCAAGCTTGGATTCTTTACGGCCACGGGACATGCCGCGGTGTATTTATCCGGAGTTTGCGCGGCGACTCCGCTGGTGCTCCGCCCCTGCGCTGCTGGAGAATTGGGAACTGTGATCAGCCGCTATGACGGAGTCGGCGGCTACGACTGGGTGGCGATCCCGCTGATTCCTTATCTCTATGCGGTCGAGCGCCAGGATGATATTCCGCTGTTTGTTGATCCGAAGATGGTCGCCTTTCTGCGCGACCAATACCGCCGCAAGCATCTTGAAGCGGTCGCGCCCGATCGGGACAACGGAGAAGCTCCCGGCGGGAACTGGTATGAACTGGTGGGTTCCGCATACGACCGAACCGTGTACGCGTTCGAAATCGAGACCACCCCGGCGCAGGATCGGGCGTTCATCGAGAGATACAATTCGTCGCCGAACCGTTCGCACTTCCACACGGTTTCCTCGAACTGCGCAGATTTCGCCAAGGATGTGGTCAACTTCTACTACCCGAGAGCCCTCCATCGCAGCGTCATCGCCGATGTCGGAATCACAACTCCCAAGCAGATGGCGAAGACCCTGATCAAGTACAGCGCTCACCATCCTCGACTCGAGTTCTCGCGGTTCGTGATCCCGCAAATTCCGGGTAGCGTCGCGCGCAGCACTCCGGTGCATGGCGTGGTCGAATCCTTTCTCAAATCAAAGAAGTACATTGTGCCCAGCGCCGTAGTGAGCCCGATCTTTGCGGGCTGCGTTGTGGCCGTCTACGTGGGCACGGGCGCCGGCCGCTTTAATCCGTCGCAGGAGGCGCTGGTTTTCAATGCCGAGCGCCCTCTCGAGCCGCCTCTTGGCGCCGAGGATCGCCTCTCCTATCAAAGCGAATTGAACCATCTCATGGAAAACCAGGTCGTGGCTGATCCGACCGCTGAAAGCGCCGGCGCACGGCTCGAAAAATGGCGACACCTGTTGCACGATGCCGCCCCGGAGTTCGATGCTCAGGGACGTCCTGTCATGCGCATCCCCGTGGGAGAGCAAGTGGTGAGTGTTGGGGTTTCCGGCAGCAACATTCTCGGCAGTGACGCGCCACAGCCCATCATGCAGAAGCTTCTGGAGGCCCGACTGCGTGCGGAACTGCGCAAAGGGTCTCCGCCCAAGGCCTCGGAAAGTGACATTACTCGCGACTGGAACTTGCTTCAGAAAGCCATGAACAGCCCGGACGTTGAGGAGGCCGCGCGGTTTCACAGACCTCAGCAGCTCACCTCGCAATCGCGGCCCGAGCGTACCGGAAATCAGCCCTGAGAGGTCGAGTCGCAAAAGACCCGGCTAACGAGACCAAGCTAAAGAGAGCGAGCTAAGAGTTCTATTGCGGGTCTGGTGGTGGAGACTGCGGAACTGCCGCGCCTGGCGCCTGAGGGTTCCCCGGTCGTCCCTGTTGCAACTGCAACTGCCTTTGCTGCATTTCCTGCAACAACTGCTGCGGAGTCTTTATTCCCGGCTGCTCGGGAGTGGCAGTCGGTTGCTCGGCCTCCACTGGGCCCTGGTCCGGAGTATCCTCGGCGGTGTCTTCCAGCGGATCGGATGTATCCACAGCGGTGGCGGCCGGAGGGGTGTCGTTCTTGGCTGCAGCTTCGGCACCGGGTGTGTCAGGTCCAGACTTCGGTACCAGCACCACACGAACCAGCGCATTCGCATCTTCCGGGGAGCCCAGCAATATGTAATTGAAGTGCGATCCATTCAGCAGTTCGGCCATCACTTCCCGCGCCGGTCCGGGACCGAGCCGCGTCACTACGCGCTCATTGGCCGTGGCGGGGATTTCAATATCCGCCGCTGTATATTTGCGCACGCCCCGCAGAATGTCGCCCAGCGTGGAGTTCGGGGCGACAATGGTCAACTGCCCATCCTGGTAGCTGACCTGGGGCGCGACCGCCGGAATCGCATCGAGCGGAACCTGCGGAACCGGCCCTTGCGGCCCCGAGGGTAGCGGAGGCGGCGGCGTCGGCTGCTTCTTGACCTTGTGCACGGGATGCGTCTTCGGCGTATCGGCGTTCGGTGTAGCGGCGCGCCCTGCAATCGGCAGGCACAACATACCGGTCAGCAGCAAGCTTGTAACCTTGAATCCCGCGTTCATGACGACCTTTCCAGTCGAACTTCTCCAGTCGAACTTGGGCCCATCTTGGGAAGACGGCAGGTTTGTAGCTGCAATTCTAGCACCGATTCCCGGGCTCGCCTTGTTAGGGCAAACACCGCCTGTAATGCCCGTACCCCATAGAACGTATTGGCCTTACCGTCTTGCGTGAAGATTCTCCGAGACTAGCCCATGCCCAAATGTGCAGCCTTCCGCGCTCATGGGGACTCGCGTGGAGCGTACAATCGATCATCAGGATGGAAAGAAATGCTTGACGCAAGCTCCTTTCTGAAAAGCTGGCTCCTCACGAGAAGGCACCTGCGGTTCTCCTGCGCCGCCCTGGCGCTGTTCGCATTCTCCGCGTCGACTGCCCTCGCCCAGACTTGCCTCACGTCTCACGACATGGACGATGCCACGCGCACCACTCTAACAACCGCCGCTCTTCGCTACTTTGACCTGATCGCTAAAGGAGATACGGCCACGCTGCGACAGAGCGCGATCCCCAGCGTGGCCAGCGACTTTTCTGGCATCGAGACGACTGTCAAAGACGGCCACTCTGCCCTTGCCGGCTCTAAGGCCACGGCTCGTCCGCCCTTTGTGCTGGTAGCCGAAGGCACGGCGCCCATCCCGCGCGCGGAATTTTTGTGTGGTGTTTTCGGGAGCAGCGGCCAGACCAGCGACAGCGCTGTTTTTTCTCTCAACAATCTCCCGCCCGGCAAATATGCGGTTGTAATCCTCGACGCACCGTCCGCCAAGGGCGCATACACCGTTTCGCTGATCCTGCAGCAACAATCCTCGGACTGGAAACTCGGCAACCTCTACATCAAAGCCGCTACATCCGGCGGACACGACAGTGACTGGTTTGCCGCCCGCGCCCGCGCCTTCCAGGCCAAGGGCCAGATGCACGACGCATGGTTCTATTATCTCGAGGCGCGCTCCCTGGCTTCGCCCCTGCCACTCATGAGCACCGCGGCCACCGACAAGCTTTATGACGCGTCTCAGAAGGTCCAACCGGCCGACCTTCCTGCCGAGGGCAAAACCGTGGATCTTTCCACGGCAACTACCGCCGGAACCCCAACCCGCAAGCTCACGGCGCTGTTTCCCGAAGCGGTGGGAGATGATCTGGACTTGATCGTGAAGTATCAGGTAGCTGACATTTCCAACACCGAGAAGGCTTTTCAGACCAATGTTGCCGTGATAAAAGCGCTGGTCGCAAAGTATCCCGAACTCCGGGACGCATTTGCCGGCGTCGTCGCCCGCGCCGTCGACCCCGGCGGCCACGACTACGGCACGCTGCTCCCGATGAAGGAGATCAAATAGCGGTTGTCAGTTCTCAGTTCTCAGCGGTTCGGGTTTCGTCCAGCAAGCAGTCTTTCGGATCTTTATCATCCCGCAACCCCAGGAACACCGGAGCCCGCAACTTCGGCCCGCTGCCGGCGCTGGCGCCGCCGGTCCATTCTGCGAATTCAATCTCGGCCACCAGGTCGGGCTTGACCCAGTAGACTTTCCGCAAGGCCTCGACTTCACCGTGGAACGGATTCTTCTTGGTCTCAAGTTTCTTCAGCAACTTCCAAACTTCATCGAGCGATGCCTGGTCGAATCCGCTGCCTGCCTGTCCCACATGAATCAGCCGGCCATGTTTGTCATAGAGTCCCAGAACAATCGACCCGAAATGCGCGCGGCTGCCCTCCGGTTCGGTGTAGCCTCCGATCACAGCCTCCAGTCGGCGCGTGATCTTGATCTTCAGCCACTCACTTGTGCGCCGTTCCTGGTAAATGCTGTCACGCTTCTTCGCCAGGATGCCTTCCAGCCCTTTTGCGCGCGCCATTTCGAACAACGCTTTCCCCTGCTTCTCGTAATGATCGGAATAGCGCACGGAATCTCCCGTGATCAACACAGAAGCTAATTTCTTCTTTCGATCCTCGAGCGGCGACCTTCCGCAAATCGTAACCGTCGAGATAGAGCAGATCGAACGCGTAATACAGCACGGGGACTTCCGCCTTAGCCGCCCCGCGCCGCCCGCCGGGGCGAAATCCCGTACGCTGCTGCATCAGGGTGAACGAAGCACGTCCTTCGTCATCGAGTGCGACCACTTCGCCGTCAAGAATCGCGCTCTTGGCATGGACGAACTTCGGCAAATCTTTCAGCTCCGGAAAGCGCTCGGTCAAATCGTTCTGATTCCGCGAAACCAGCCGCAACTTGCCGTCCGCGATAAACGCGATCGCGCGATAGCCGTCCCATTTGATCTCAAACAGCCACTCCGCCCCATCAAACGGCTCATCGACGGAAGTCGCCAGCATGGGATGAATCGTGGTTGGCATGGGCCGCTTCACAGCGCCATCAGGGGACTTTACCGCCGAGTTCGCAGAGACCGCAGAGAGGGCCGACCCATTCTTGGCAGTCGCCGTGGTTTTAGCTTCCCCTGCGGGACGTTTCTCTTCTCGTGGTTTCTCGGCGCTCTGAGCGTCCTCTGTGGTGCTCAGTGTTTTTTGCTTTTTTTTTTGCCCGCTCGCGGCGGCTTTCTTCTTATCAAGCTTGGCCACAGCATCTGCCAGCCAGGCGGCTTTCAGCTTCCCGCCGCCCGCCGGACGGCTCCTCCACTCGGCCGATCCCGCGTCCCCGGCGATCTGTGCTAGGCTGCGCCCGCTCAGCACGGATTCGTCATAGGCATCAATGTCGTAGCCCTCAACCACATACTGGTCATGTTTCTTGATCAGCAGCCACTCGTTCCCCTTGCTCCCCGGGCGCCGCCCCTTCATCTTCACCAGCGCGAAGTCGCCCTTCAACTTCTTGCCGTCGAGGCGAAACTTCAAATCACCCTTGGCCAGCATCGCGACTGCTTCAGCCTCGGTCCCCGGCACATATTTCCCGTCCACAGCAACAGGAGACAAAGGCTGCCACGTGCCCACATCCCACACCATCACCGTGCCCGCGCCGTAATTGCCTTCCGGAATGATGCCCTCGAAGTCAAAATACGAAACCGGATGATCCTCGACCTGCATGGCCAGCCGCTTATCCGCCGGATCGAGCGATGGCCCCTTCGGCACTGCCCACGATTTCAGTACGCCCTCCATCTCCAGGCGAAAGTCATAATGCAGCCGTGTGGCATCATGCTTCTGCACCACGAACCGGTGCCCGGCCTTGCTCTCAACTTTAGCGGGAGGTTCCGGTGTCGACTCAAACCGCCGCTTGCGCTTGTATTCCTCGAGTGCCATGAGAAAACCATTTAAACACAGAGACACAGGGTCACGGAGAAAACCAAATCGGTAGGATGAAAGCTAGCCGGAAGGGTTAACGCGGGGACGGCCGCCCTCGTGAGCCTGCCCTGAGCGAAGCCGAAGGGTCCATGCCGAGCAAAACTCGGCTGCTGCCTCCACCACCACGATTCCAAAGTTTCGCTAGAATGCTCGCAGCATCCCGGGCACCCCATGCAACGAGAATTCCCCGAAACTCCGCTCCTAGGCATCGGCGCCATCATCATCGAGAACGCCCGCGTCGTGCTAGTCAAGCGCGCCCACCCCCCGCTGCAAGCCGAATGGTCCATCCCCGGAGGCGTGCTCGAAGTAGGCGAACTGATGCGCGAAGCGGCAATCCGCGAGGCCCGCGAAGAAACCGGACTCACCGTCGAACCCGGCGAACTCCTCGGAGTCTACGACCGCGTCCTGCGCGATGCCAACAAGCGAGTTCAATATCACTACGTTTTGATTGACTTTCTCTGCCGCCGGGTTGCGGGCGACCTAGCCGCCGCCAGTGACGCCGCCGAAGTCAGGTGGTTCACGAGGAAAGAACTGCCCGGGCTGGAACTGGCCGAGGATACGCTCGATGTGATCGGCAGAGGCTTCGCGAAACAAGGGAGCCCATAGCGCTGGCGGGAGCAGTTTTTGGTGTGCTCCTGAACGAGGTCCCGTCTTATAATCCTCCGGACTTCGTGACTGAATCGGTCAAATAAGGGGGCACACGTCATGAGCATCAATGAAGACAAACTGCACGAATTGTTAGGTAAGGCGGTTGTCGATTTCGGAGCAACGTTTCATGCCGCACTGGTGCAAGTTGGGGACAAGCTCGGCTTATACAAGGCGCTTGCCGCAGGCGGACCTCAAACTCCGGCGGAACTGGCGAAACGCACCGGCACAGCCGAGCGTTACGTGCGCGAGTGGCTCTGCAACCAGGCCGCGGGAGGCTATGTCACCTATGACAGCAAGGCTGCCAAGTTCTCCCTGAGCGAGGAACAAGCCTTCACTCTGGCGGACGAAAGCAGTCCAGCCTTCTTGCCCGGCATGTTCCAGGTCGCCTTAGCGGCAATCAAGGCCGAGGACCGAATTGCCGACCGATTCAAGACCGGGAAAGGCCTGGGCTGGCACGAACATCACCCAGACCTGTTCGTCGGCACCGAGCGATTTTTCCGTCCGGGATATGCGGCCAACCTGATCAATTCATGGATTCCCGCGCTCGCAGGCGTAAAAGAAAAGCTCGATCGCGGAGCGACCGTAGCTGACGTCGGCTGTGGCCTCGGCGCCTCGACGATCCTGATGGCGAAGTCCTATCCAAAGTCGAAGTTTGTCGGCTTCGACTATCACGACAAATCAATTGAGACCGCGAAACAGCGGGCGAAGGATGCCGGGGTGGGAGATCGAATCGAATTCAAGGTAGCGAAGGCAAAGGATTATCCGGGGAAGAACTACGATTTTGTAACCTTCTTCGACTGCCTCCACGACATGGGTGATCCGGTCGGAGCCAGCGCCCACGTTCGCGGCACGCTGAAGAGCGATGGAACCTGGATGATCGTCGAGCCTTTCGCCGGAGACAAGATCGAAGAGAATCTTCATCCCATCGGTCGAGCATTCTACGGAGCGTCGACGCTGCTCTGCACTCCGGCTTCGCTTTCGCAGGAGATAGGACTGGCGCTCGGCGCGCAGGCCGGAGAACAGCGGCTTCGAGAAGTAGTCTCTGCCGGCGGCTTCAACCACTTCCGCAGAGCAACGGAAACGCCTTTCAACCTGATATTCGAGGCGCGTCCGTAAAATGTTTTGATCGATTTTTTCAGGTACTTCAGCCGAGAAGAATATGCAGGGCTTCCAAGAGCTTGGTACGAGAGCGTAGAATTTCGCAATCGTAGGCGGCATCGCCATCGTATGAAAACCGCGCGCGAAGCCAAAGAATTTATCGTCGCCCAGATCGCTCTGGAAGCCCAGCACGAAAACGTCATACTCACCGAAGTCGAGCGCAAAATGCTCTATTTCTCGGAAAGCGGCTGGACGCTTCCCGATATGTCAGCCGTGTCTGACGAGTTCGACTCACAATACGACCAAGGTAAGTACGAAAAGAAAATCGCCCAACTAATTCGCAGGTCTTACGGACACGCTTGCAAGGACTCCGGCGAAACGTATGACAAATGGTGGGCCAGTATTCGTGTTCTCAATAGCGAGGATCACTACATTTTGGTGATGGTCCGGCTTGCTGGTTTACGACCTCGCCACGACCAATTAAAACTCCTCGTCACGGGCCTCGCCGTAGTCGCCATTCTGCTGGGTGGAGTGTTCCTTGCCATCAAATACGACCTTCACCTGCCAAAATTCGCGAGACGTTTAGACCTTCATGCGTCCCTACATGAATACATGTGGGCGTTTACCGTCTGTGTTTTCATTTTGTATCAGTTGCTCCGTTTCGTAATCGGCGCGAAGAAAACCGACGAGCTGACCGCAAAAGCACTCCGTGCTTTTGCGAGAGTAAGCAACCGCGTCAAGTAAGGCTTGTGAGTTCGCTATTACTTCGATTCCTGCAGCAGCACCACGTCAGACTCCGAGTGATTCCGCAGTACGCCAAGGCTCTTTCCGTCTGGCGACCAGTGGAACGACGTGATCTGCTCAGAGGTAAAGTTGGTAATCTGGTGGCCGGTCGAGCCGTCGAGCGGATGGATCCAGATATTGTCCACGCCGTTTTCGTGAATGGGATACGCCACACTCTTGCCATCCGGAGTGAATTGCACACCGCCCCGGGTGACGCGGGTATCCGCATCCAGCAGACGAGGCGCCGCCGAACCGATATCCAGCAGTGCCACTTTTTCCTTACCGTTTTGCGTGACTGGATCGACGACTTCCACGAGATAAGCTAGCACCTTGCCATCGGCAGACAGTCCAAACCCGCCGCTCGCAAGAAAGCTATTGGGCACAACGCTTCCCGGAACTGCTTCGGCTTTTCCAGAACCATCCAGCGGCACACGTGAAATCCGTCCAGCGACTTGATCGTAGTAGTAGACCCACTTCTTGTCCGGAGAACAAACGGACCGAAAGTCCCGTTTCCCCTGAGTCAGCCTTACCGGGCTTGAACCATCCACGTTGGCGCGCCATAGGCTCAATGTATTCGTGCCGCCATGAAACATCCACGAAAAGATCAAACGATCATTCCCGCAGCTCGAAGGATCAACAATCCCTGCCGTCGAATCGCCGATGAGCTGAGTCTGATTATTGCCGTCGGCTCCCAGGCGCAGCAGCCGGGGACCGTCGGTTATCAGCAATCCTCCATCAGCTGCCCAACCAAACCCGCGAACTTCCTGCCCTTGCGGCACCACGGGCTTGGAATCCGCACTCTGACTGCCAGTGCCGGGAAGAAGATACAGGTTCTGCGTGATCTTGAGTTGAACCGAGGCCAGCGTCTTGCCATCGCCCGACGTGGTGAGCGTTAGATACCGGTTGGTATCGCGAGTGATGGGCTGAAGTTGTCCTCCGGCACTGGGAATGAATCCGATCTGCGCCCGCTGAAAGCTTGGGCCCGCTTGCTGGTAAACGGCAAGAATTCCACTGCCATCCGGCAGCCATTTCAATTCATAAGGAGCCTTGTCATTGAAAGTGACAAGTCGCTGGGTTTTTTCGCTGCCGATATTGAACAAATCAATTCCGCCCAGGGCCTGGTCAGGTTGAAATCTGCTCAGCGCGATCTCTTGGCCATCGGGGGACCAGGTCAGGTATCCTGACGCCTCAGCGATTGGCGTAATCCTTAAGACTTTTTCGTCGTTCCCGCTCAGATCTGCGCTGAGCAGCCTGTCCTTGCCGATCTCGGGATCGTTCGCCCGAGTGTATGCCATGCGTTTGCCGTCAGGAGAAAACGCAATATCGCTATCGATATCGTGAACCACGGTTTGCGGAGTCCCGCCTAGCACCGGCGCACGATAGAGGTTGTAGTCGCTATTGGTCGCATTTTGCGCTTTGCGGAAGTAGATGTAGTTCCCATCCGGCGAGAATGCAAGAGTCCTGTAGGTAGAGGGCGAAGGAGCAATGATCTGGGTATCGCTGGCCGTGGGCACGTTGCGCAGCCACAAACTCTGCTGACCGTTGTCGTCCAGGACGCTGAGTATGTACTTTCCATCGGGAGAGATCGCGGCCAGCGCTGCCTTCCCAGAATTAGTGACCTGAGTGACGGTGAAGTTCTGGAAGGGCGCAGCGCCTGGCCGGTGCAGCATCGAATAGACGCCATAACCGGCGGCAGCCAGCACGACGACCACCGTAATCGCAATCGCGCCAGTTCCCCACTTGTGCTGCTTGGCGACGGCGACCGCGGAGCTGCTGCTGCGCGCGGGCTGGGTAGGACCGCTCCCCGAAACCGCAGTCGCACCGCTGGCTTGTGCGGCATTCAATACCGCGGGCGTGGCGCCGGAACTGACCGGGGCGATCTCCGCCGAAGGTGAGGCCCTGCGGCTCGATTCTGTATCGCGCCTGAGCCGCTGTAAATCGGAACGCAAGTCGGCGGCGTGCTGATAGCGCAGGCCAGGCTCTTTCTCCAAAGACTTGTTGATAATCCGTTCCAGTTCGGCGGGAATGTCTGGATTTAGCCGGAGTGGCGGCACCGGCGCGCGATTCAGAATGCCGTCAAAAATCTCCGCGGAAGTGCTGCCGGAAAACGCCGGGCGCCCAGTCGCCATTTCATAAAGCACGATGCCGAACGAAAAGATATCGCTGCGGGCATCAAGATCGCGCCCGCGAGCCTGCTCCGGCGACATGTAAGCCACCGTGCCCAGCGTCGTGCCAGGACTGGTGAGATTGATTTCCCCCTTGGTCGCCGCACCCCCGGTGAGAGTTTCACCGTTGCCGCTGGAAACTACCTTCGCCAGGCCGAAGTCGAGCACCTTAGCTTGTCCGCGTTCGGTCACGAAAATATTGGCAGGCTTGATGTCGCGGTGGATGATGCCTTCCGATTGCGCCGCATCCAGCGCGTCGGCCACTTCAATTCCGAGAGTGAGAATAGTCTCCAGAGGCAGGGGAACGTTGCCGATCCGGTGCTTGAGCGTGACGCCTTTCAGCAATTCCATCGCGATGAAGGGATGCCCGTCCGCTTCATCGATGTCATGAATCGTGCAGATGTTGGGATGGTTCAGCGCTGACGCAGCTTGCGCCTCGCGCCGGAAGCGCTCAAGCACTGGCTCATCGCGCGCGATTCCTTCCGGCAGAAACTTGAGGGCGACGAAGCGGCGAAGCTTCGTATCCTCGGCCCGGAACACGACGCCCATCCCGCCGCCACCCAGTTTTTCGAGAACGCGATAGTGGGAGATCGTGCGGCCGATTGGAAACTGGTCTTCTGTCATGTGCTCGGAATCTTAGTTCCGCTTCGTACCCGCGTCAACCGAGGAGCACCGAGCCTACGAGCCGTCGCCTTCCCACTCCGCATCGCACGAATGGCAACGCCATCCGGTGCGCTGCACCGGCATCGGCACGTGAAGAAATGCGCTCATATAGGCAATGGGACGGTCCAATTCCTGGAAGTTCACATCCAGCGACTGGCACTTGGGACAGCGCGGCTGCTCGTACAGCCCGATGCCCTGCACGTAAAGACCTTCGAGAATCGGCTCGTCAAGCAGCTTCTGCGCGTTCCCCGCGTCCTGAACTCTGACATTCAGTTTGATCCCGCCGATGAAGTTCGAAATGAACCAGTCCAGCCGCACCAGATTTTCGTCCGCCAGAAAACATTCGATGCCCGCCGACTCCAGACTTCCCTTCGCCAGCAACGCCTCCGGCAAATCGCGAAACTGCCGGACTGTCACCAGTTCCCGCATTTCCATTTGCTGTCGCGGTTCCGGCGTAGCATCATCGGCAAATTCAAGATGCCTGCGGTCCATCTCATCTTCAAGTGCATCCCAAGCCAATTCGGTCAGCGACTCCGCGCTCCGCGCCAGCCGCTGTAACTCTTCGTCGGTCATGCCAGCGTAGTTCGCCGCCAGCCGCCGCCGCTCCTGGTGTTGGTTCAGATCAGATCCGTCGAGATACGCCACTCGCCAAGCATACTGCGGACGCGTCTCCTCAGCCAACTGCCCCAAAAAACAAACGGCCCGCCAGCTCTTACGAGCCTGCGTGCCGTCCGGTGGACTGTTTGGGATTGACCAAGAGGTGGTCACTCTACGTGGCCTCTCACGGCAACTCCCGGGTCTGGGACTCAAGCTCAGCACCGAAGTCCCGAGGATGAAAACCTTCGCGCGACCGACGCGGTGCCTCCATCCCTACTCACCGGTTAGTGTGCGGGCTGTAGCTCCCGGCGCGATCTGATCTGCGTCCGAAAGCCCCGCTTAGAGCAACCAGCTCTAAGTCTCAGCCACCTCACCTGGTCTTAGACTCCCACAACAATTACCACATTCAGAACTTGTCATTCGACCACCTCCTTTCCGGTGTAATCGCAGATTAGTACGAAGTCCGCGTGTGCGTCAACCGGCACGAAAGTGGGTGCCGAGAGTGCCACTCCCTCCATCTGTTAACTTAGAAGTCTCGGTCGATGAAACGGTGAAAGGCGATGGGAACCGCCACCAAGCTTGCCACAGACATTCTTCACCAACACTGTCCCCGCTGCCGCACGGGAAACATTTTCCGCCACTCCATCTTCAGAGGATTTCCCAAGATGTACGACCGTTGTCCTGTCTGCGGTCTTCGGTTTGAGCGCGAAGAAGGCTATTTTCTCGGCGCCATGTATATCAGCTATGGTTTGGCGATTGTGATCATCGTGCTCATTGCTGCACTGCTATGGGCCATCACCAGTTGGTCGATCACGAAAGATAGTGTCTGGGCAATCGTGTTGTTCCTGCCGCTGGCACCCGCGATCACACTTCTTGCCCGCGTCCTCTGGATCTATTTCGATCAGGCCGTGGACCCCGAACGGCAACCCTAGCGCACCTCCCACTTGCCATCCATCCCTTGATATTTGCGGGTCGACATACAACCTGCTCGCGTGACTCCACGTTCTTAATCTGATTCATGGTTACAAGTTGGGATATAGGCCTCCGAATGCGTTATTCTCAAAGGGGAGAACGTGGAATGACTCGATTTGCAGCGACAACGATTATTTTGACTGTCCTGATTGGTTCGTTTGCCTTTGCTCAAGACACAACCCCGAAACTGCAGGTGTTTGGCGGATATTCGCTGGTCCATGAAGATACTGGCGGACTGTCGCTTCTGACGGTGGACATGGTCGTGCCCCACCCGATGGGCACCTTCGGAGTGAATTACAACTTTCAGGGGTGGAACGCGGAAGGGCAATACAATGCCAACCGCTGGGTCGGAATCGCCGCCGATTTTAACGGCCGCTACGGCACGCCCATCACGTCATCGACCAGCGGAGTCTCTGGCCTTCCCAAATCCACCGGGTATTCCGTCCTGGCTGGCCCCGTAGTCTCGTATAGGACTAAATCGAGATTCACTCCTTTCGTGCACGCACTGGTCGGTTGGGATCGAACCAGCCTTGGTGCGAGCACCCTTATAGGCGTGTCTCCCTCGGTCTCTTACGCCGCCATAACTTCCAACGATTTTGCGATGGCGTTCGGCGGCGGGGCCGATTTCAAAGTGTTCCGGCAGTTTTCCGTGCGGCTGGGACAGTTGGACTACTTCCACACCAGTGTCAATTCGAACAAGTTTTACGGAGCCGAATTTAATAGCGTCTTGTTCGAAGGATATCCGACTCACCAGGTCAATTTTCGCTTCTCGACGGGAATCGTTGCCCAGTTCTGAGGATGAATGCTACGGCAGTCCAAACGCATACACTGCGCTGCCGGCCGCGATCGCAACATATTCTTTTCCGTCGACGGCGAAGGCCATCGGCGCGGCATAGACCGCGCCGCCCATCTGGAAGTGCCACAGCGTCTTGCCAGAAGCCGCATTCAGGGCGATGAAATTTCCCTCAGCGTCGCCGGTGAATACCAAACCTCCGGCAGTTGAGAGCACTCCCGACCAGGTTGGAGAAGTATGCTCAAACTTCCACTTGATCTCTCCGGTCGCCGGGTCGATTGCTTTCAGGAATCCGCGATATGGTTCGGCTTCATCTGACGGAAAGTAAGCGCTGCCGTAATACGCGTGTCCCGCCTCGTAAGGTTGTGGCGCAGTAGAAAAGATGTCGCACTGATCGCGCGCCGTTACATAGAAGAGCGCCGTCTGTGGATCGAATGTCGGCGCCATGAAGTTCGTCGTGCCCAGCGCTCCCGGACATATCGTGTGCCCCTCAAGGGTTGGCGAAGCATGCTCGTTGGCCACCGGACGCCCTTCTGCATCTTTCGCATCGCTCCATGTAGTCTTGCCGTAGGCGCTCGCCGAGATCAGTTTGCCTGTCGTGCGGTCGATCACATAAAAAAAGCCGTTGCGGTTGGCTTGCGCGATCAGATGCTTGCCGCCGGAATCGGGCTTTCCCAGGTCGACCATGACCGGCACCTGCGTCGCATCCCAGTCGTGCTCGTCGTGTTTGGTGAACTGGAAATACCAGTTCAGTTTCCCCGTGTCGGCGTTGAGCGCGAGCAGTGTGTTGCTGTAAAGATTGTCCCCAGCCCGCCCCTCGCCGCGATTCGAGGGCGCAGGATTCCCCGTCGGCCAGAAAATCTGGTTGGTCACCGCATCATAAGTTCCGGTGTTCCACGCCGGAGCGCCGCCGGTCTTCCACGAATCTCCCTCCCACGTGTCATGCCCCGGCTCGCCTGGTCCCGGCACGGTGTAGAAACGCCATTTGCGCGTGCCGGTCGCGGCATCGTAAGCGTCGATGAACCCGCGCACTCCGTACTCGCCGCCGGAAACGCCGATCACCACCAGATGCTTCACCGCCAGCGGCGCGACCGTAAAGCTGTATCCTTTCTGGTACTCTGCGGCCACAACATCCCAGATCACATTCCCCGTCTTTGCATCGAGCGCAATCACATGGGCGTCGAGCGTCCCCAGGAAAACCTTGTCCCCAAGAATCGCGAGCCCGCGATTTACCCGCCCGCAGCACGGACGAATGTCCCCCGGCAGTTGGTGCTGGTACATCCAGATCGGCCGACCCGTGCGCGCATCCAGGGCAAACGCCCGGTCGTCCTGCGCCGTAGCGTAGAGAATGCCGTCCACCACCAGCGGCGTAGTCTCCAGCTTGCCTGTCGCCCCGGTCTGGTAAACCCACTTCGCCACCACCGTGCGCGCATTCGTGACCTTGATCTGATCGAGCGAACTGAAGCGCCGCCCAGCGTAATCCCCGGAATAAGTCAGCCAATTCTGCGGTTCCTTCCCGGAGTTCACCAGCCGATCGAAGGTGACCTGACCGTGGGTCTCCGCCACCAAGAGAGCGCAAGTAAGACACCCCATCAATAGACTCGAGAAGATTCTGCGTGCCGTCATTTCGCCCCCACGCCGATGAGGAAAGCCACAATATCTTCAAGATCTTTATCGCTCAAAACGTCTGGGCTATAAATCGGCATCAGCGACTGCCGGCTCTTCCTGAAGGAACGTAGCTTATTTTTTTCCAGCAAATAAATCGTTTCGCTCGCGTCCATCATCTGCACGCTGAAGCTGTCCTCGTTCAGCGCCACACCTTTGATTTGTTTGCCGTCGGTAGTCACCACGGTGATGGTCTCGTATTCCTGAGGGAACTCCTTAGTAGCCTCGGTCAGGCCCCAGGCCAATCGCCGGCTGGGATTGCGCACCGAATCGATAATTGATTCCCGCGTGCGCGAGCCTCCCACGGAAGTAAGTTCCGGCCCCACGCGCCCGCCCTTGCCTTCCACCATGTGGCACAGCGAGCAATTCGCGTCGTCGTAGAAAAGTTCCTTGCCATGCGCCGCACTGCCGGCGGGCTTGGACGGCGCCTTCACCTCGACGCTGCGAATGTAGGTGATGATCTGCCAGATCTCTTCATCCGTCATGCCAACGCCCTGGCCGTTGGTCCCATTCGCAGGCATGGCAGTTCCCGGAATCCCGTTGCTGATCACCTGAAACATCTCCCCATCGGAATGCACATGCTTCTTCTGCGCCCGCGTCAGGTCCGGTCCGCGTCCGCCTCCATGCGCCCCCAGCCCATGACACAGCGCGCAGTTGATGCGGAATTCATACTCCCCCGCCTTCGCCGCCTTCGGATCACCTGCGAGCGGATTGCGATCATCCGCCACGCACACGGAGCCCACGACCATAAACACGACTACCCCTGCACACCAGCGTCTGGACATGGCCTCACCTTCGGGGAATTTGCCGAATTCTACGCCAAGCGGATGAAACCGTGTCTTTGGAAATCGCGGCCTGCTCACGGGCCGGGCGAGTTTCTCCCCTGTCGTACATGTCCGCCGGGCATCTGGGAGCCACCCTTCCGAGTATCTACACTGGATTTCTCCCCTACAAAGTGCCGATCTTTGCCTTAGCCGGCTCTTAGAGGGTTTGTGTGAAGCCTTTCGGGCGAGGCTAGGTAGTTGATATTTCAGCCCTCCCACTGGAAGGCGTCGGCCTGGGGCAGGCCCAGGTGGGCGAGCACACGGTAGGCGAATTCGCGGGCCAGGTCATCCAAGCTCGCGGGCCGATAGTAAAAGGCCGGGATAAGCGGAAACACAGTGGCTCCGGCATCGGCAGCCCGGTACATGTTGCGGATGTGGATTTTATTGAGCGGCGTTTCCCGCACGCAAAGCACTAGTGGACGCTTCTCTTTCAGACATACGTCGGCAGCGCGCTCGATCAGGTGCGAGGCGACGCCGTTAGCGATGCGGGCCAGAGTGCCCACGCTGCACGGGATCACGATCATGGCGTCCGCGGGATAAGAACCGCTGGCCACGTTGGCTCCGATGTCGGCGTTCGATTGCTCTTTAATTTTGGACAAGGTATTGGAGGCGCGGACTGACGATTTCGTTTTTCCGCCGGTAAGGATTTGGGGAACAAGCTCGGAGCGTCCCTTGGTGCCGAGTTCTTCCGCCAGCACGCGCAAGCCGGAGCCCGATGCGATGAAGTTTACGGTCCGAACGCGGGCATCACGCTCAACCGCAAGCAACAGTTGCCGCAGAAACACCGACCCGCTGGCGCCAGTAGTAGCGATAGTCAGATTTTGCGGCAGATGGTGCGGCAAAAAGCCTCCAGCGAGGCAATGGCAAGCGCAGCCCCGAAGTTCGGAGCATAGGGACGCCGAGCCAAGGAAGTCAAGGCAAGGCAGCTGAGAGCTGAAAGCTGAGAGCTAACGATGGCACTGAGAACTGAGAACTGAGAACTGAGAACTGAGAACTGCTATGGCATCCACGGTCAATTTGCGATCCCGCCGCAGTGCCGGGCAACTCCATGCCCTGGCTGGAGTGGAGCGCGAAATCCGTGCCCAGGATACGCACGGCCGCCGCAAATATCTTCGCGAGTTCAGCCAGGCCTTCCGCAACTACGATTCGCTTCTCGACTCGCAACAGCTTCAGACAGCTCTGCACGCCGCCGACGTCGTACTGATCGGCGACTACCACGCCCTGCCGGGCGCGCAGCGCTATGCCGCATCTCTCCTCGAGCAGCGCGCCTTAGCGGGAGATCGCCCGGTCGTGCTCGGAGTTGAAACCATCTTCGCCCGCGATCAGCACATCCTCGACGAATGGTGGCGTCGCGAAATCGACGAGGACGAACTGCGGCAGCGCATCCGCTTCGATCTCGATTGGGGATACGACTGGGCTCCATTCCACGAATTGCTGGTAGCAGCCCGCGATCACGGAGAAGGCATCTACGGCCTCGATTGCATGCCCCGTGAAAACCTGCGCAAGATTGGCGCCCGCGATCGTCACGCGGCGGCCAAGATCGCCGAGATCCGCCAGCGCCATCCCAACGCCGTGATCTTCGTGCTGTTCGGAGAATCGCATCTTGCTCCCGGACATCTTCCGCGCTTGGTCCACAAGGAGCTGCCCGGAGCCAGAATCCTCACCGTGTTGCAGAACGTCGACGCGCTGTATTGGCGCGCCGCGGGCGAGCGCGTCGACAAAGTCGACGCCGTGCGCGTCACCGACGATGTTCTATGCGTCTTCAACGCCACCCCGCTCGAGAAATATGAAAGCTACCGCCTGTTTCTAGATCAGTGGAGCCGCGCCGAAAGGGACCCCGACTTCGCGCCAACCATCTACAACCTGATCGACAGCCTCGCCAGTTTTCTCGAGATCAACCGTTATTCCCCGCACAATGGCACGCAACCAAAGTTTCTGGTCGACATGCTGCCTGAGGTTCACGGCAATGCTTCAGACGCGATGCTGCGCCGCCTGCTCTCTCGCAAAGGCATCACCGAGCAGCAACTGAAAACCATGCTGGCCAGCGTTGAAGAACGAGGCAGCGCGTATTTCCCCGAGGTGAATGCGTTCCACATCCGCGAATTCCAGATGATGCACGCAGCCGAAGATGCGACCCGCTTTCTGCACCACGCCTGCCGCGGTCTCCCCAAGCGCCTGAATGGGCACGACGCAAACGACAGTGGCGCACAGGAAAATGCCAGCGCAGCCCTGCCCACCGACGCCTTCTACACTCGCGTGATCGAGCATGCCGTGGCCTACTTTGGTTCGCGCGTTCTCTATCCCTCAAGGCCGGCACCCGAGACCGAAGACTCGCCCACGTTGTCGCGCGCCGCAGTCGAAAAAGCCGCGCAGTCGGCGATCCGCTCCGATGCCGATAAATTCGAATCGATCGCGCAGGATTGGGGATACCGCCTGGGAAGCCAGATCTACGATGTCTACCTTGCGGGCAAGGTGAATCAGAGCGGCCTGCGCCGCTTGTTCCTCACTCATCTGGATGAGCCGGGCCTGCCTCGAAAAGTCTGCAGTGCTGTAATCGCAAAAATCCGCAACGCCACAAAGTAGCGCCACCGTCGCGGCGGCTGTCGGGATGCCGGCGTTATTGTCCGCCCAATGCTAATCTAGAATCCGCCGTGAACGCCGAATCAATCCGCAAACTCTTCGAGCAGGTCCGCCACGGCAAGCTCACGCCCGACGAGGCAGTAAACCGTCTGCGCCATTTGCCGTTCGAAGATCTAGGTTTCGCCAAGGTCGATCACCATCGCAGCCTGCGCGCCGGCATGCCCGAAGTGATTTTCGGTGAGAGGAAGACTCCGTCGCAGGTCGCCGAGATTTTCGCACGGTTGGCCAAGCATGGCGGCAACATCCTCGCGACGCACGCCGACAAAAAACAGTTCGCCGCAGTCAAAAAGAAGGTACGCGCCGCCGAATATCGGGACCTGGCCCGAGCGATCGTACTGCAGCGCGATCCCAACACCTACGGCAAAGGAACCATCGCAGTGGTTTCCGCGGGAACCAGCGATATCCCCATCGCCGAAGAAGCCGTCGTGACCGCCGAACTCATGGGCAACAAGGTCGAACGCTTCTACGACGTCGGTGTCGCCGGAATCCACCGCCTTCTCGCCAATCGCGAAGCCCTGAGCAAAGCCCGCGTAGTAATTGTCTGCGCGGGCATGGAAGGCGCTCTGCCCAGTGTGGTCGGAGGACTAGTCGGCGTCCCGGTCATTGCCGTTCCCACCAGCGTCGGCTACGGCGCATCGTTCAAGGGATTGACTGCACTGCTCGGCATGCTGAATTCCTGCGCCTCAAACGTGAGCGTGGTGAATATCGATAACGGGTTCGGCGCCGGCTACGTCGCGTCCCTGATCAATCGCCTGTAAGCAGAAAAGGACGCGACTTTCGCCGCGCCCCCTCTGCCCGCCCCCAAACCGCATTACATCCCAGACTGTTCCGACTCCACTTCCAGCTTGTTTTCCACGCTGAACGCGCCGGGAATCTGATTCGCTCGCAGGCCAGCGACGTTTCTATCCATGGTGCTATCAACCGAGCCATAAAGCGTAACGTGGCCGTTCACCACGATAATGCGAATCGGCCGCGCCGGGTCCATCGCATACTTGCTCAGCACCGGATCGCGGTAAATAGCCCGGGCCGTGCGCAGGCGCACCCCCTCGTCAAACGGCGAAACTGGTTCGACTAAGATGTTCGAGATCACATCCTTCACCCCGGGCATCGAATCAATGTCAGCGAGAGCTTCATCGCGGCCCAGGCCAGTTAGATCCTGCCCCTCCACCGTGACCACGCCATCCTTCACGCCGAGCACAAAGTAGTCGAACGTGCTGTCATAGCCTTCGCGCACATAGTTCAGTTTCTGAGCCAGTTTCCGCTGCAGTTGCTCATCGGGAATGTTCGGCCCCGCCACCGTGATCAGATTGTCTACGCCCTGCACGCTCGCAGTTTTTCGAGCGAGCTTGGCCGCATCCAATTTGCGCCGGTAGAGATCGACCGTGCCCGTCAGGGTAACAATGCCGTCCTGCACGCTGGATTTGACGTCGGTGAACTGATTCTTCTTCGCCAGTTTTTCCGCAACGCTGGTTTGAATTTGACTATCGTAGCGAGTCGCCGCTGCCGTCTGGGCGACAAGTGTCGCACTCAGCAATCCCGCAGTCAGCAAAGATCCCGCCGCCTTCAGCAAACCTCTTGCAGTCATAAAGGTCACCCCCGACCCAATTGACAAATCTTTACGATTTAACCGTACGGTTAATTGCTTCTGATGGGGTGAACCCGGCAGGTCCCAGAAAGTTGTGGCAGAAGTCAGTTGCGACAGAAGTCAGTGCCGCTTTTTTGCCGCGCGGGAGCGCTTGGCAGCCCTGGCGGCATTCGACCGGCCAGCGCCTCGCACCGGCCGACTGGCGCCAAATACGCGGGCGAAGATCTTGTCCACGTTCTTCAGCTGGCGCTGCAAATCAAAAGCGTGTTCGACTTGCTTGCGTGGAACTTTTCCTGTGATTTCTTTGTCGGCAAGCACGAGCTGGTGGAAGTCGAGACCTTCCTTCCACGCCCGCATAGCATGCGATTGCACCAGCCGGTATGCGTCTTCGCGGGAAACCCCATGCTCCACCAGGTCAAGCAATAACTGCCCACTGAAGATCAGCCCATGCGTGCTCTCCAGATTGGCCCGCATCCGCTCGGGATACACAAACATCGTTTCGACCAGGTTGGCAGTCTTGTTCAACAGATAATCAACCAGCGTCGTCGAATCCGGCAGAATCACCCTCTCCGCCGACGAATGTGAAATGTCTCGCTCGTGCCACAAGGCAACATTTTCAAACCCCGCCTGCGCATTGCCGCGCACCACGCGGGCCAGTCCGCTGATCTGTTCGCTGGTCACCGGGTTCCGCTTGTGCGGCATGGCCGACGACCCCTTTTGCTTTTCACTGAAGAACTCCTCAGCCTCCCGTACCTCTGTGCGCTGCAAATGCCGAATCTCCGTAGCGATCTTGTCCAAGGTTGAAGCAATCACTGCCAGCGTCGCCAGATACTGCGCGTGCCGGTCGCGCTGAATCACCTGCGAGGACACCGCTGCCGCCTTCAGACCCAACCGCGCGCAAATCTTCTCTTCGATCTCCGGCGTCAGGTGGGCGAAAATTCCCACCGCGCCAGAAAATTTTCCCACCCGCAAATCCTCGGCCGCAGCCTTAAAGCGCGCAATATTGCGCTGCGTCTCCGAATACCAGTTTGCAATCTTGAAGCCGAACGTGATGGGCTCGGCATGAATGCCGTGCGTCCGTCCCACCATCGGCGTGTCTTTGAATTCCCACGCGCGGCGCTCCAGCACGTCCGCCAGCCGCTCCAGATCTTGCGCAATCAGTGCCGACGCCTGCTTGATCAGCAGCGCCTGTGCCGTATCCACCACATCATTCGACGTGAGGCCGTAATGAAACCAGCGCGCATGCGGCCCAACGATCTCGGCAACGGCCGTTGTGAAGGCAATCACATCGTGGCGCACCTCGGCTTCGATTTCCTGAATGCGCTCCACGCTGAAATCCGCGCGCTCGCGGATCGCCCGCGCCGCCTCCCGCGGCACCATGCCGGCCTCAGCCAAAGTCTCGGTCGCGGCCACTTCCACGGCCAGCCAGGTGCGAAAGCGATTTTCATCGCTCCAGATGCGGCCCATTTCCGGACGGGTATAACGCGGAATCAAGGCGGATGCGCCTCCTGTTGTTGCGAGTGAATACTCTGCTGCAAGTGGGACAGAGGATTCTAAATGGAGCGGGGAGAAAGAGGCCAGCCCAACATTTCCTCCACCCCTCTCGGCTCAACTCAAGTATTCTTTATCGTTCCGCGCAATCATTCCGCGCAGAGGATCTCATGAAGATACGAGCCAATCTTTGTCTTTGCCATCTCCTGGTCGTCCTTGCTGTTTTCGAAACCGGTTTCCTACACGCGCAGACACAACCTCCATCAACCGCGAAACACGCTTCTCAGCAGGCGATGGATCGAGACCTGCTCGAAATCACGATTCCGAAGCTGGAACAGCTTTACCGCAGCCACAGATACACCGTGACCGAAGTCGTTAATTGGTACGTGGCACGCATCGAGAAGTACAACGGGATCTATCGCGCCGTGCAGAATCTCGACCTGCCCGGAGCTCTCGCCACCGCCGCTCGCGAAGATGCGCAAGCAAAAGCGGCTGGCAGCAATTTCATGCGCGGCCCGCTGTGGGGCGTTCCGATTGTCACCAAAGCGAACACCAGCATAAAAGGTCTGGTCACCACGGACGGATGGAAGGGCTATATGATCCCCGGCCACGAACTGATCGCGCCCAAGGATGCGACCATCATCGCCAAGCTCCGCGCAGCCGGAGCCATCATCCTCGGGCAAACCAATATGCCGGATTTCGCCGCCAGCGATACCAATCGCAGCACGGCCTACGGACGCACCGGCAATGCCTACGACGTTCGCTTCAGCCCCGGCGGTTCGTCCGGAGGCACCGTCACAGCTGTCACTTCGAACTATGCGGTGCTGGGCAACGGAACCGACACCGGCAACTCCATCCGCATGCCCTCTGCCACCAGTTCAGTCGTAGGTGTTTTCCCCACGCGCGGCCTGGTGAGCATCGCCGGCATCGCGCCGCTCGACTGGCTGCTCGACAACACAGGTCCAATCGCCCGCGATGTGACCGACGCTGCGATTGCGCTCGGCGTAATGGCCGGAGAAGACCCTTTAGATCCCCACACCATCGGCTCCACCGCAAAAGCCCAGCCCGGCCCCTACACGCAGTACTTGAAACCAGACGCGCTCAAGGGAAAACGCTTCGGTGTACCCGCCTTCATCCTCGCCGGAGCCGGCATCCCGTTTCAGGGTATTCCCGCGTTTGAGTCGCCCGCCGAGGTCGCAGCCGACACTGACGCTGCCCGCCTCCCGCTGCGTCCAGAAACCCGCGAGGCTTTCATGAAGTCGCTCGAAGGCCTGCGGGCCGCGGGCGCAACCGTAGTCTTCGACGATTCCATTCTCCCCGACAGTTTCGCGGTGACCATAGCTCGCGTCGGCACGTTCCCCTATGTCCGCGAAGGAACAGAAAAATTCCTGGCCGAGTATGGTCCCGCGCAATACCACTCGGCCGACGAATATCAGAAAGCCGTCGGCTCTCCCTTGCCCTCCACCATCATCGGAGGCGTCGACGATCTCACCCGCAAAGATCGCCCGCCCGTGATCCAGGCCATCTTCGAAACCGACCCGCAAGCCGAAGCCAACGTCATTGCGCCCAGGCGAAAGGCGCTCGAAATGTACTACGAAACGCTCGACCGCTGCATCTCGATGGTTACGTCTATCCCGCAACCCAGATGCCTCCGCCCGATGAGACCATGCCGCAGGATGGAAAGATCAGCGAAGGTCCACACAGCGACACGGGATGGGTCAACATGATCGGTGTTCCCGCAGTGGTCGTTCCCGGCGGGTTCTATCCCGGCGGTCTCCCCTTCGGCCTGGAGATCTCAGCCCGCCCCTGGAAAGACGGCGACTTGCTAGGCTGGGCCTACGCCTACGAACAGGTCACCCGGCACCGCAGGCCTCCGGTGCTGGTCGAAAAAGGCCTGTTGCCCAACGCAAGATGAAGTTCGACCAATCGCAGGCCAGTCTGAAAGAACCCCAAGCTGGCAGCTTCGTGCCCAAACGGCATACAATGTTGATTCGAGCTCCGCTATGTCGCCCACGCCAGAAGATTTAACCATCATCAAAGATGACATGATCGCCTTCATCGAAGGCCACGGCATGAGCCGCTTCCACGGTTACGTGGATTACGAAGAAGTGCAGTGCGTCATGTGGGAAATGGGCACGAATCCCGATGGCTGGAAGGATTTCGTCGAGCTCGCGAAAAGCGCCGGCACTCCGTTCCTCACCATGCATTCCTGGAAGCTCGAGCGCGAGGAACTCGACGAACTGGTGCAACGTCTGACGCACTCCGAGTTCTCCGACGGCGACGACGTCGAAGATGCACGCTGGCTCCGCGCCCACATCGGCAAGGTCGGATTCCTGCAGCTAGGCTGGGCCTATCAGGGATCGATGTTTCTTGTGCGAAGTCAGCACCGATTGGTACGACCGCTACCAGCGCCTGCTCGAAGTCTCCGAAGATTTTGGCGGCATCCCCATCGACGAACCGGACCAGGACGACGAAGGTTAATCGTGCGATGGGAACTGGCTGCTGAAGACCCGCTCCGCGTGCAGAGCCTGGCCACGGCCCTCCGCGATCTATCAGATCTCCCGATTCCGAATCAATCGCGGAATCATAACAAGCAAGGCAGTCCACTTCACACGCTCGCTCGCTTGCTCATCCGTCGTGGCATCACCGATCCCGACTCCGCAGCTCGCTTCCTGTTCCCGTCTCTCGATCATCTGCACGCACCCGAAGAAATGCTCGGCCTTCGCGCCGCCGTCGACCGCATCGACGCCGCCATCGAACGAAAAGAACCCATCCTCATCTACGGCGACTACGACGTCGATGGCACCATGGCGGTCATCATCCTGAAAACGGCAATCGAACTCTGCGGAGGCGCCGCCGATTTTCACGTGCCTCACCGCATTCGCGAAGGCTACGATCTGCGCGACGATGTGATCGAACGCGCCGCAGCCGCAGGCATTCGCCTCATCATCAGCGTCGACATGGGCATCCGCGCCTTCGCCCCCGCCGAAACCGCGCAGCGCCTCGGCGTCGACTTGATCGTCACCGACCATCACTTGCCGGGACCCGACGGCGTTCCCCGCGCGCTGGCGGTCGTCAATCCCAATCAGGCGGGATGCCAATATCCCTACAAACAGCTCTGCGGAGCCGGCGTAGCGTTCAAAGTCGCCCAAGGATTAATGCAGAGGCGCCTGCGAAGAAAAAGATCAGCTGCGCATGTTGCGATCATTCATGAAGGTGGTAGCAATTGCCACCATCGCCGACTCCGTTCCACTCACCGGCGAGAATCGCGTATTTGCCAAACTTGGCCTCGATGCCCTGCGCCGCGCAGTGAATCCCGGCCTCAAGGCCCTGCTCGAAGTCGCGCAGATTTCCGCCAAGCGCCCGCCCACGTCCACTGAAGTTGCATTCCGCATCGCGCCCCGCATCAACGCCGCCGGCCGCATGGACGTCGCCCGGGATGTGATCGAATTATTCAGCGCGAAGGACGCCGCGCGCGCCCGCGAACTCGCAGCTAAACTTGATCGTCTCAACGCCGACCGCCAGGAAGAAGAGCGCCGCATTCTGTGCGTTGTGGAAGAGCGCATCGCCGGCGACCCGGCATTGTATGAAGCCTTCTGCATCGTGGTGGATGGGGAAGGCTGGCATCGCGGCGTGATCGGCATTGCGGCCACGCGCGTAGTCGAGCGCTACCACCGCCCGGCCATCGTCATCGCCCGCGAAGGCGAAGAGGCTTTCGGTTCCGGCCGCTCCATTCGTCCCTTTCACCTGCTCGAGGCAGTCGAGTCATCGCACAATCTTTTCACCCGCTACGGTGGACACTCGCACGCCTGCGGCTTCGCCATGCCATCCAACAACGTGCCTCAACTGCGAGCCGAACTCGACGCCTTCGCGCGCACCCGCCTAACTCCGGCGGATTTCGATCCCGTGCTCGAGCTGGAGGCAGAACTGGATCTCGACGAAATTACTCCGTCACTTTTTCGTGTGCTGCAATTGCTCGAGCCCCACGGAGCGGGAAACCACGAGCCGGCATTCGCAGCCCGCGGCGTGTGTTTGGTCGCTCCGCCAAAAATCCTGAAAGACAAACACATCAAGCTGAAACTGAAAGCAGGAGAAGACATCCGCGGCCACGAATTCTCTCCGCAAGAATCCGAAAGAGAAGAGTTGTCGGAGGTAGCGATTCTAGCCACCCCAAGCTGTCATCCCGATGCCGCAGCCATCCGACGCAAAGAGAAAGCCGAGGCGAAAGGTTTTCAACTGAGAACTGAGAACCGAGAACTGAGAACTGTTTTCAACGCCCTGGGCTGGCGCATGGCTGAACGCCTGCAGCAGTCACCGCTCTTAGCCGGAGACGCCATCGACATTGCCTTCACCATCGGCCACAACGACCACCCCGACTTCGGCGGCCTGGAACTAACTTTGCAGGATCTCAAGTCCGTAACCCATCATTCGGAAGGAACCCCAAAACAGGGATGATCGGTTTCCGCAAGGGGTTCTACCCGAAGTTGAAGTTTTCTGCCAGCCATGTAAATATCATCGACGCCCGCGGCGCCTCATCAGCGAAAATGATATGGAAACCATTTTGACCAAGGCCGAAAAGCTTATTGCTACTGCCCTGGCGGTTCTGCTCATCATCGTTGTAGCGCTCTCCACCATACATCTGGCTCTCCTGATTGATGAAGAGATCTGGAAGCCTCCGCGTTTCCTTATCGGGGTGCCCGGTCTCCTCGATATCTTTTCCTACTTCTTGCTGGTCCTTATCGGTGTCGAGTTGCTGGAGACGCTGAAGGGCTACGTGAAAAAAGATGTTATTCGTGTTCGGCTCGTCCTCGAAGTGGCCCTGATTGCGATGGCGAGAAAAGTCATCATCCTCGAGCCTGACAGCGAACCTGGCTTGATCATGTTCGGCATGGCGGCTCTCATTCTGGCGCTCGGCATAGCCTTCTATTTTGAGAGACAAGCCCATGGGGAACAACCGCCCCGTTGACCTGATATGGCGAACCCCATCTGCAGCTTGTTCGAGACTACTCTCACCTGCCGCTTCCATTAGACTGAACCTAGCATGCCGCTCCCCATCTACCGCCTGCGCCGCTGGCTGGCCGTGATCGCTGTGCTGTTTACCGCAACGGTATCGGGAATGTATTTCTACGCCCGCCTGCGCCAGCGCAATGTGCTGAAGGAACTCCCCAATAAGATCGGCATCGACATCAAGCAGACCGCAAACGGTTTTCAGTTTTCCAAGTCGGACGGCAAGCGGACCCTGTTCACCGTCCAGGCCGGCAGCCTCAAACAATTCCAGCTTGACGGCAGCGCCGAACTGCGCCACGTTAGCGTGATTCTCTACGGCCGCGATTCCTCCCGCTTCGACCAGATCTACGGCGACGATTTCTCTTACGACAAGAAATCCGGCAACATCACAGCTCACGGAGACGTCCAGATCGATCTGGAATCGAACCCTACGGGCGGAACCGGACCAGATCAGGGAACTCCGAGAGAACTCAAAAATCCCATCCACCTCGAGACCACAGACCTCGTCTTCAATCAAAACAGCGGAGACGCTTCCACGGGCGCGCGGGTTGACTTCCGGACACCCCAAGCCACCGGTTGGGCTGTCGGCGTGCAGTATTCCGGCAAGAGCAACACGCTCACGCTGGTTTCGCAGATTCACGTCACGCTCGGCGGGCCGCAAGCAGGAACGCTCGTCGCCACTGACGGCAGAATCACGCACGACCCTCACCAAGTCGTGCTGGAAAATCCCCGCATCGAGCGTGCAGCCGGAACCATGCAAGCCGAAGAAGCCACATTCTTTCTGGGGCCGGAGAACGAAGTGCAGCGCATCCTGGCCACAGGCAACGTCACCGCCGAATCCAGCGGAGACGACGCCGACCAAACGCGTGCCCGCGCCGACGAAGCCGAAATGTTGCTGATCGGCAAGCAAAACCTGCTGCACACGGCCACGCTGACCGGCAATGTCCACGTCGAGCGCATCGGCTCACAACCCATGCAGGGCGATGCCGGACGCGCGATCTTGGATTTTCAAGGCCGGAATGAATTAAAGAAAGTGCACGCCACCGACGGAGTCCATTTGGCGCAACACCCGAAACCCAGCGCCGCGCCGACAACGGACGCTTCGGAACATGCTTCGCCGCAGCGTGCTTCCGAACCCCAGAATTTCGACCTAAACGCGCCCACTGTCGATTTTTTCATTGCGGACGCCAACCGTCTCGACCACGCCGAAACCTCCGGAGCGGCACAGATCAGAATCTCCCCAGCCCAGAATTCGAACCCGGCCTCCGAACAAGCTTCTGGCCGGCACACAGTAGTCACCGCTGGCCGTTTCGACGCGAAATTTGCCCCAACCGCCGACGGCTCAAGCCGCCTGACCTCGATCCACGGCGCGCCCAACGCGAAGATTGTGAACTTCACTCCGCAACTACCCGACCGCGTCAGCACCAGCCAGATGCTCGATGCCCTGTTTCTCCCGCAGGGAGGAATTTCCTCCATCATCCAGAAGGGGAAAGTGACTTACGACGACGGCCAAGCTCCCAGCAAGCGCACGCAAGCCTGGGCAGACAAAGCGGTCTACACTCCCGCCGACCGCATTCTCGTGCTCACGGGCAGCCCCCGTGTCTCCGAGGGCAGCATGGTGACGACGGCACGAACCATCCGCATCAACCGCGCTACCGATGACGCCTTCGCCGACGAAGACGTGAAAAGCACCTACAGCGAACTCCAGGAGCAACCGAACGGAGCGCTCCTGGCCTCGGCTTCGCCAATTCATGTCACCTCCGCCACGATGACGGCGCACAACTCTCCCGCAGTAGCCGTGTACCGAGGCAACGCCCGGCTGTGGCAGGACGCCAACATCGTCGAGGCGCCCTCGATCCAGTTTGACCGCGACCGCCGTTTCCTGGTCGCCCAAGGTACGGCCGCGCAACCGGTTTCGACGGTGCTGGTCCAGGCCAAGCTGGTTCAACCAGGTCCGGCTCAACCAGGCAAAGTCAAGTCGGATAGCGTTCCCGCGAGCAAGCCTCAGGCCAAAGGAGAATCCAAAGCGAAGGCCAAATCTGAGGAAAAGCCTGCTGATGATGGCCCCATAGCCATCACCTCAGCCCGGCTCACCTATGCGGACGCCGACCGCCTGGCTCACTATGAAGGAGGAGTAGTAGCCAAGGGCAGCAACTTCACGGCCTCGTCTAACACCATGGACGCCTACCTTGTACCCCGCAGCCAAACCTCAAGCAATCAGCCACTTGCGGGTCCTATTTCCGGATCAGGCCAGCTCGATCACCTGGTCGCCAAGGGCAACGTAGTCGTCCAGCAGCCGACCAGGCGAGCCGAGGGAAAGACCCTGGTCTATACCGCCTCCGACGACAAATTCGTGCTCACCGGCGGACCGCCCAGCATTTTTGATGCCGAACGGGGCAAGATCACCGGGGTTTCGTTGACTTTCTTTAGGGGCGATGATAGGGTGCTCGTAGAAGGCGAAGCAAGTACTCCTGTGGTAACTCAGACCCGAGTGGCCCGTTAATGGCAAGATAAATGCGTACCCTGGCGACCGATGAAATTGGCAAATCGTACCGGGGACGCCGGGTCGTAAATGGTGTCAGCCTGCGGGTCGAGCAGGGCGAAGTAGTTGGTTTGCTAGGCCCGAACGGCGCAGGCAAGACGACCACGTTTTACGCAATCGTAGGCCTGATCCCCCCTGACACTGGCCGCGTGCTGTACGACGGTCAGGACATTACTGACGTTCCCATGTACCTGCGGGCCCGCCAGTATGGCATCAGTTATCTCCCTCAAGAAGCTTCGGTTTTTCGCAAACTCACAGTTGAGGAAAACATCCTCGCGGTGCTGGAGGCGCAGCCTATGTCCTGGCACGAGCGCCGCGAGAAGATGGAGAAATTCATCGATGAACTCGGGCTTGAGCACATCCGGCAGAATCGAGGCTACGCCCTCTCAGGCGGTGAGCGCCGCCGAGTCGAAATCGCCCGCTGCCTGTGCATCAGCCCAACTTTCATTTTGCTCGACGAACCGTTTTCCGGGATCGACCCCATCGCCGTGTTAGACCTGCAGAAAATCATCAGCAGCCTAAGGGCCAGCGGCATCGGTGTGTTGATTACCGACCACAACGTGCGAGAGACTCTTTCAGTAACCGACCGCGCCTACATCATCGACGACGGCCGCATCTTCCGCCAGGGCCAGCCCGAACAGTTGGCCACGGATCCGGAAGTGAGAAGGGTTTATTTAGGAGAGAGCTTCTCGCTGGTATAGGTTCGGGAAGGGCATGGCTTAAGCCGTGCCGCCAACAGGGGAAAATGATGCGCCTTTAGGCGCTGAGGGAGAGGGCGGCGAGGAAAGCCGTATGACGAAACGAAACGGCAACCCGAGCATAACTCTCTGGCCTCCCAAAATGTTGCGGGTCGCGGGGAAATGGAAAAGGGACATGAGCCCGGAGCAGGCAGCGCAGGTTATTGAGCGTTTCTTGACGGAGACCGAACTCTACCCATTTGAGTGGACCGATTTTGCGGAGACGAAACAGCAAGACCCGAGGGTCGAACTCTACAGAAAACGCTGCGACAAGCTAAGTCCGTTGGTAAATGGACCAGGGGAGATGGATCAGACCGCAGTCGCGGAGCTGAGGTCGATCATTGAGAAGTTGCGATCCACGGCAAGCACTGAAGCTTTGAAACCTTGAAACGTTGAAACATGGTCTTACTACAGCACAAACTGAGCGTCAAACTATCCCAGCGCCAGATCCTCACTCCAGGTCTGGTGCAGATGGTTTCCGTCCTCGCGCTCAACAAGCTCGAACTCAAAGACATGATCAACGCCGAGATGGTCGAGAACCCGGTTCTCGAAGAGCTCGAAGATTCTGTTCCGCTGATCGATGAGATAGGCCGCAAAGAAGAGGAACGCGACCGTCCCGCTCCTGCATCAGGCGAAGAAGCGCCCATCACCGCGGAAAAGAAAGACCCTTTCGAAGAAATCGATTTCGGCTCCTTCTTCCAGGACTATCTCGATCCCGGCTATCGCACCCGCGGCGAGATGGAAGAAATCGAGCGCCCATCATTCGAAAACTTCCTCTCCAAACCAACAAATCTAACGGATCACCTGGCCTGGCAACTCGGCGCCCTAAGCCTCAGCCGCAGTGTGCGCGAAGCCGCCGAGCAGATCATCGGCAACCTCAACGAAGACGGTTACCTGATCGCAAGCGACGAAGAAATGTTAGGCGTAGCCCCGCCCGCACCTCCCGAAGCCGACGCCGCTGCCGCCAGAAATATCGCCAGCGAAGCCCAGGCTCTGGGCCTGGTCCCCGATGAAGTCCAGGACGAAGCTCCGGGCGAAGCAGCTTCCGAAGATACAAACTTTAACCCCAGCGCCTCCGCAACCGACGCGGACGAATTCTCCGCGGCCAATATTCTTACGGGAAACTCTTTCGACGAAGTAGATGGCCTGTCACCCGCTGCCCTCTCCATCGAACCCTTTCTTCCCGGACGCAACGGAAATGCCGCGGCAGCTGCGGCTCCCGCGCCCGAACCGCCTTCCGTAGCTCCACGGCCCGTGTACAAGCCCAGCTTCACCCCGGCCGATCTCCAGGAAGCCCTCGAAGTGATTCGCCAGCTCGACCCTCCGGGTGTAGGCTGCCGCACGCTGCGCGAATGCCTTCTACTGCAGTTGCGTTATCACCAGCACCAACTCGCGCACCACAAAAATGGAGACAAGCCCGGCAACGGCACCGCCCAGGTCCTCGAAGATGCCATCGCCATCGTCGACCAGCACCTGCGCGCCGTGCAGAGCAAGCAGCATAAAGAAATCGCCAAAGCCATCGGCCGCCCGGCCGACGCCGTCCAGCAAGCCGTAGACTACATTCGCACCCTCGATCCCCGCCCCGGCCTGCAGTACAACAAAGTCCAGGCCCGCCTCATCGAGCCCGACGTGGCCTTCATCAAGCACGGCGATGAGTGGCTGGTTCTCATGAACGACGATGATCTGCCCCAGCTTCGCCTCAACCCGGCCTACAAAAAGCTGATCACCCGCGACACCAACGACAAAAATACCCGCGACTACGTGAAAGAGCGCTACAAGAGCGCCATCCAGCTCATCAAGAACATCGAGCAGCGCAAGCAAACCATCA
>CAWDBN010000002.1:150000-293448 GCA_963800575.1 uncultured Acidobacteriaceae bacterium | reverse complement strand
TCTGTATTAATTCTCGACAGTTAACTGCCAGATAACACATGATTTAGCTTATTTCAGCAAACCGGATTCGGACTGCTTGTGCTAGAATCTGGCGGAGTTTGTGGCGTTTCCCCCAAGGATCGCCCATGGAGCAGGTTTCGAGTTCGCGAACGCTCAAGTTCGGTCCCTATGTCGTGGACCTGGCAGCGGGCGAAGTTCGCAAGAATGGCTACCGGATCCGGCTACAAGAAAAACCGCTGCGTGTGTTGGTTTTGCTCGCGGAAAGGCAGGGGCAACTCGTCACCCGCGAGGAACTGAAGAATCGTCTCTGGCCCGACGAGACCTTCGTTGATTTTGAGGCCGGGCTGAACACCGCCGTCAGCAAGCTCCGCGACTCGCTTTTCGATAGCGCTGATAAACCCCGCTACATCGAAACCATCCCCCGCCGTGGCTACCGTTTCCTGGCTCCAGTCGAATTTGAGAACGGGCACCGGCAAGCAGATGTGGTTTTGGAGAGCAGCCAAACGCCGCAGCCCGCGCCGGCGCTGACACCGAATGTCGAGGAGTTTCCGGATCAACGCACCTAAGAAACCACAGACAAAATCGGCGAAGCGGGCCGGGCTTTGGATTGCGCTCGCAGCCGCGGTTGTGCTGGTTGCCGGCGGCACCGCGTATTGGTTGATGCGCGGGCGCTCGGTGCTTTCATTCCACTCAAGCGACACCGTTCTCATCGCTGATTTTGAGAATCAAACCGGCGATCCTCGTTTTGACGACGCACTGATGACGGCCTTTACGGTGAGTATCGGCCAGTCCCGCTATCTGAATATATTCCCGCGGAGCCGAGTGGAATCGGTGCTGAAACGGATGGGAAGGTCTGGCACCGAGCGAGCAACGATCCCGCTGGCGCGAGAAATCTGCACGCGAGCGAATGTCCGCGGATTGATCGCCAGCACCATCACGCGAACGGGACAGGAATACGCACTGACGACGGAATTGATCGATCCTGAAACCGGAGCCACGGTTCGCTCTTACAAAGAACGCTCATACGGAGAGGACCACATCCTTGATGCCCTCGATTCGATTGCGGGCCGGGTGCGTGCCGATTTGGGCGAATCGCTTTCTGAAATCCATCAGGCCGACCGGCCTCTGCCGCAGGTCACGACAAGTTCGCTAACCGCTTTAAAGGAATACTCCGAAGCATCGGCGCTTTGGGCGCATACCAAGTACACCGACGCGGTAACACTGTTTAAAGCTGCGATTGAGCTTGACCCTGATTTCGCGATGGCTCACGCGGCGTTGGGCCGGGCCTACTGCAGTTACATTTATTACCAATTCGACCTGGGACGACAGGAGTATGAAAAAGCGCTAGCGGTGGCGCCGCGACTCACGGAGCGCGAAAGGATGGTCATCGAAATCCATAGGGCCGACGACCTTGACCACCTGGAGGAAGCGGACGGTCTGTATCGAGCCTATTTGGCGAGCTACCCCGACGACTGGGTTATGCTCCGGGACTATGCCAATCAGTTGCGGCTGCACGGACACCAGGCGGAGGCCATTGAACAAAACAAACGAATCCTTGCCATTGCTCCGGACGATGCCCACACGTGGATTGAGATGGCCACCGCATATTCGGTGCTGGAAAACTATTCCGCCGCCGTGCAGGCGTATGCCCATGCCTTTCAGATCGCGCCGGATTGGTTGACCGCGGGCAGCATCAACCGTGAATATGGCCACGCGCTCGTCGGAAACGGCGAAGAGCAGAAGGCGGTTGCAGTTTTTTCCGACCTTCTGGAGAAACCCGATAGGCGTGAGAACGGTCTGGGTTCTCTGGCTCTGCTTGCCCTCTACCATGGCAGGTATTCCGAAGCTCAAGCTCGTCTTGCGGAGGCTCTGCAAATCAATGAAAACAGCCACGACGGGTTTAAGGTGGCGCGCACGCACTTCATGATGGCGGTGGTTGCCGAGGGAAGAGGTGACAGTCAATTGCGCCTCCAGGAACTTGACGCCGCAACGGCCAATCTCAAGACCTTGGGGCCCAAAGTCGAGTGGGGCGCGATTGTCGGCCAAGAATATGCGCGCGCGGGCGCCCTGGCAAAGGCGGAAAAAATCGCGGAGTTCATTACGCCTCTGGCCGACACTCATGATATCTCGCAGAAAGGTTACGTGCATTTGTTGCGAGGGACGATCGCTGCGGAAAAAGGTGAGACCGACCAGGCCGTCGGCGAACTGATGGAGATAGCCGACCCCACCTACGGTCGATCTTTGAACGGTCTCGCTAACGAGACGATTGCGCACGCCTACCAACATTCCGGCAACCTGGAGCAGGCCATCGTTTGGTATGAGAAGCTTGCCAGCCCCCTCGAAAACGGCTTGACCTTTTGGGAGCCGCAACAGCGCTGGGCATCGGCCCGCTACCAATTGGCGGTGGACTATCAAAAGCGCGGGCAGACGGGGAAAGCACGGCAGACGCTCGCGACGCTCCTGAATTTGTGGAAAGATGCGGACGCTGATCTTCCGCTACGAAAAGCCGCCTTGCAGTTGCAAGCTCAGCTAGCGCAGTGACGCGAGCCTTGCGTCAGCGGGTGAACCGAGCCCAAGAGCAGCGGACGGTGATATTGCTGGCATGACTAAACCGGCTCGCTGGTATGTCTCAGACGCGATCGTGGCTGAATATGCAATGGTCCTCGCGCGTCCGCAACTCAAGATTCGCAAGGCCTTACGCCAACAACTGCTGCAATTGATCGAAAATCATACTCGCCTGGTCGTTGAATTACTCAAACATGAAGGCCAAATCGAGTCATCATTTCGCGGCGCCCCAGACTTGTGACGCCTAAGACTCTGCTGTCGAGGTTCCGGAGGACCCACTTTTTCTTAAGCGTGAACTTTACGAGGGCTGCCCCCAGCGCTCCGCCGAGATGAGGCTTTCGCTCACTCCAGTCCACACAAAGGAATGCGAAGCGACGGCGCAGCGTCCGAGTTGACTCAACGTTAATGCCAAGAGCTTCAAACGCACGCTCAAGGCTTGGAGCGCCGCGGCCACATTGTCTCCTTCCAGACTGTAGTAACGATGACTTCCCCTGGGCAAGAACCTTCACCAATCGCAGCGTCTTCAGCCGCTGCAAGTGCACGCTGGCGGTTGCAGGCGTTACGTCACCGACCACCGCAAGCTTACAAAAGTCGCGATTTTACGAATGCCAGTCTTGTGAATGCTTAGAACAAACAACTTAGTGGCTTTGTTTCGCAAAATCGCTCCCACATGCCGCACCCGGGATGAAGGAAAAAGTTCAGGTGCAGCTACAGCTCTCAATCCTGTCGCCACTCGACTCATGACTTTCTCGTTCGTCCTTTATCTGTATCTGTTCTCTTCTTTGCAGGGGGTTTCAATTGTCCCACCATTGAGATGCCTGATGAGAGCCTCCAAAGCTCCAGAGCGTTGAAGAGCAACTTGCTCACTTGCCGGTGCTGGTCAAGATAGGTGTAGAACCGTCGCTTATTCGCGGGGGCATCAGGAGGCAAATGCAGCAGGAAAGGCTGCCCTGCGAAGGCGGCGTCGATCACCGCGTGGGAGTGCTCGATGAGCGCGAACAACTTCGATAAGTTTGACCGCATCGCGTGCAAACTTGCACTGTACTCCTCAAGGCTGGCGGGGGAATGCCCGTTGGCGGTCGAGTCTTCTTTGCTCGTATTCCGTTGGGCTTTTCCCCCCAGGCCTCCCTCACCCTGACTGCTTTTTCTCGGCGCATGCGTGGAACTCACAGCACACCTCCAGCTTGAAATGAGAACGGCTCTCTGGCAAGACGATTCCTGCCCTCCGTGATCGACTTCTATCGCTCGAAGGTCCGGTCACTACACTATCGCTCCCTTCCCAGATTGATCTTGGGAGGAAGCGGCACGGCTTCGCTCCGGCGCTGACGATGCAGACGCTCCAGCTGTCCATCGCACGACAGAGTTGCCTGTCCAGATGAGCTTCGTGGCGATAAAATTTGTCGTTGGTCGTGTCTCGTGCCAGCGTCACTTCTCGCGTTCCGACCTTTCCGCCTGAATCTTTCGCAACGTCTCGATTGCACGGTAAAGATCGCGCTTCAGTGCCGATTGGTAGCGAGTCATGTTCGCAAGGGAATTCCCTAAGACAGCCTCAAACTCTAGGTGACCAGCTGTCTGGCTATTGGAGTTTTGAGAGTTTTGAAAGGCGTTGATCACCTGGCCCTTAACAACTGCCGGGCCTCGCGACGCGCTGGAGTTACTCGTGTCTTTGCCGGAAACAGCCCGAACGACTAGACGCTCACAGTCCCAGCCTCTATCCAGCGGAAGATCGTGGCCGTTAATGGGCAGTTCAAGATCAGAGTGAAAAATGCTGCCCACGTCATCTGAAAGCTCTTGGCGCCGCAGAAGCTCCTTGGCTTGAAGGGCCTCTGTAATTCCGAGTTTCCAGAATATAATTGCGATCTCGTCCACAAAAAACTTCTCGAGCAGCCCTTCCGGACTAAACTCTTTTTTGCAGGCGTGCCGCAGTTCCCGAAACTCCGCCCGTTGTTCGTGAGTAGCCAGGACCAGTTTTCTCGCAAGTATGCTGTGCCGTAGAGCGTTATGGCTTGAATGCGACTTTCCCTGTTTGGTTCTGGGACCAGTGGAAGATCGCGAGTTGGCGCGATTGGCGGCCAGAACTGCCAGAGTGACCTTCTTCTTGTGCTTCATAGGTTTCCGCCTCGTTTCTACCGTCCCGGTGCGTCTTGCGTCGAGCTCTTTGTCGCCGTTCGGGAACGTGATAGACACATTCTTTAGCAGCGAAACACCGCCGGAGCATCTCAATCATCGAACTGAAAAGTTTGTGATAGATCTTTGAAGTGTGTCGCTTCTTCAAGTCTCTGCTACGTGTGGGGTTTGTGCGCTGGGCGGCGTTTCCGTCCGTAGACGCGGGAATAGGCGTTCTGGAGAGTTAGGGCCTCTACATGGGAGTCTGAATCGCGGCGGCCGGCCAACCACTCACACGCTGCAGGGATCGCACTTCTCTTCCGGCTGGCGGCCCACACCGCTGTTTCGTCGTATCCCAGTATTGCAAGTTCTGACGCAGCTCCCTTGCAGGCACGGTAATCGGTTAATAGTCTCTCAAAATACGGCAGCCACTTTATCACCCTGTCTGCATGATAAAAATCAGTGTACGAGATGAAGCGGAAAGTCTTCTTTGCCAGTCGCCGCAGCTCTTCAATCCCAACAATGTCCTCTGGCTTGCAGATTTTCTCCTGGTTTAACCACCGGGCCAGCAAGACAATGCGAAATTTCTGGCTGCTTGGTGTCCGCAGGAGCTCGAGAATATCTCGATATTTGTAGGCTTCCCATAACCGTGTGCGGATCTTGAAGTCTACTTCCTTATTTATTGCGGAGGATTCATTTACCGTTGGCGGCGGCTCAAAGGGGAGTGGGGCGAAAAGGTAGCCTTCTGCAAGCATCAGTCTTAGCTTGTCCAGATCCTGCTTCGTTAGATGTTGTTGTTCTTCAGCAAGACACCGTCGGTACAATTCAGGGATATCCAGCACCACTTTTTTCTTCTTATGCTTCATAAGTCCCCCTAACTTTGTAATATCCCGGAGTGGAGTTGCCCTCACAGTCAGCCCGTTCGAAACCAAGAACGCAGGAGGACTCGCTCGGGTCGTGTTCCATACGAACTGGTTCCTCATGATTTAAATGCTGATTCTCAGGACTTTCTACAGGCGCTTCAGGCTACAGATTCCTGCCCATACTGATCATTCGAGGCTTGTCCATGAAGCATCTCAGGTACTGGCGTACCCAAGAAATCGGCGCGTGTTTTGACCCGATCTAGTCCACCTTGTACAACGTCATGTCGGGCATGTCAAGGGCGAAAAGCGGGCGGACTGGGCAAAGAAGCATGCTTCGGCTAGGGCCAACGGAATTTATTTGAACTCGAGCGAACTCGGGCTGGCGCCTGGCGCCTTCCCTGGCAATGGCCGCTTTTGCGGCTTTGTTCGTTGGCTGGCAGTATGAAGTAGAAGTACGCGGCAGCGGCTTCTCGGAGCCGAGTCTACTGTTCCGGTCTTATCACGACCGTCAACTTAGGTTGATTCGAGCTGGGTAATACTTACTAGGGCTCTTGTTCCGGCCGGCCCAAGAATCTCTGAACGTATTTTGTGCCCTCTTTCTCATATTTCACCAACCCTGCATGTAAGAACGCTTCGCATATCTGAGCCACGCTTCGCCCTTCCGAGGCAGCGACTGATTCCAATCTCTTCTTGAGATCAGAGTGAACACGGAACGTGAGCCTCATTTCTTTGGCGGTCATATCGAGCGGATTCTATCACCCAAACTCAGCATTTCCCTTGACAATGACACCGTGAAATGTCATCCTATGGATGACATTGACGCACAACAGGTCATTTCTATGAACAAGATTGAGCCCAGAAAGCATTGCACGATACGCTGGCGAAATCTGTGGCGGGAGAATGTTCGCCTCGGAAAACAGGCATGGGGCGAAAACCTGAGTACACAATTCTTGAAGACGCTAACTACGAACTTTCAACTATCTGTGAAGAACGGTGATTCAGGTGATCAACGACCATTTGTATGTGACGCATACAGGGTTGCTGGGGCTGGCGCGTCGCAGAAAATGCCGCGGCATCAACGTTGAGGCCATCGATTCCCTCTGCGATTCCGCAGCGAGGAGGTTTGTCCTTAGGGCAACGGTATACCCCTCCAAGAACTCCTCCGGCTTTGTCGGCTACGGCGATGCCGATCCTTCCAATGTCTCGTTCCTTGTTCACGGAGCCGAGATGCGCGTGGCGGAGACTCGCGCGGTCAACCGTGCTCTACGCAAAGCTTACGGAATCGGGATCTGCTCAGTCGAGGAGATCGGTTCCCTCGCTGAACCATCGCAGCCCCCAAAAGAATCGAAGAAGCTCCCTTCTCAACCCACCAACGGAAGCCACAGCAGCCCCACAGTTCGCGATCGGCTTTGCCAATTGATTCGACAGCATCAGCTAGACCCCAACTTGGTTAAGGCTTACGCCACCGATTCCTGCAGCGTAAAGGCGCTTCGCGATGCCACCCGGGAGCAGGTGGAAAACTTCGTCAAGCATCTCGCCGACTGGGCGGAGAAAGACCGCAATGCCCTGCTCTGCCAGCTCAATAGCTATCTCGGCCAGAAAGAAGGTGCCGCATGAAGCGCCAGATCACAGGTCTACACGCTGCGGATCGCTGCGCTGCCGACCAAATCCCCGACGGAATCTTCCTCGTTCAGGTGCAACGGGTCTATTTTCGGCGGCAGGCACAAAAGCCCTACTACACACTCACTCTGGCTATTCTTGAGCCCAGCCGTTTTTCGGGCCACACGGTTTCGAGCCGTGTCTATTGCAACCCAAAAGCCCTGTGGAAGCTGAACTGGTTCCTGCGCGACTTCGGCTATGACACTGAACTGCTCGGACGGGATGAGGTCGATGAAACTCAGCTCGTTGGTCTGAAGGGCGTGGTCAAGACCAGCCACATCGTCGTTAACGGAGCTTCGCTACTCCGATTCGACGGTTTTGCTTCGGCAGATCGGTGGGACGAGCTTTCGCCGGCAAATCTGGACAACCCACAGGTAGCCTGATGACCTACAGCTACACACAGATCAGCCAATACCTCACCTGCCCGAGGCGGTATCGGCACCGCTACCTCGATGGCTGGAAGGAGAAGGACACCCGGGCAGCGATGCTGTTCGGCCGTGCCTTCGAACAAGCTCTAGGTGCTTATTTCCGACGGGAAGATCCCGGAGCAACATTGTTTTCCGAATGGTCTCAGTGTCAGAGCAAGGGCTTGCACTATTCGAACGGAGACTCGTGGGATCGCATGCTGCGACAGGGAATCATGTTGTTGACCCGGTTCTGTCATGACGATCGCATCCAGGTCCACCAGCCTCGGCGAAATCTGCAGATCAAATTCACCCGGCCAATTGCCGGAAGCAACGACTTTGTCGCTTATGTCGACGCCATCGGCAAGCTTGACGGGAGGCGCTGCTTACTTGAGTGGAAAATTTCTTCGAGCCGATACCCAGAAGAACCCGAGGGGCTGCTGTCTCTGGATCCGCAGTTGGTTTGCTACTCCTGGATGACTGGCATTTCGGACGTCGCGCAGGCCGTATTCGTTCGCAAACGCTTGGTCGAGGTTCAGTACCTGCGAACAACCATCACCGACGACCAGCGGCAAGAGTTTGGCCACTTGGTCGAAAGCACAGTCCGTCGCATCGAGTCGGCAGATTTTCTGCCTCACAGCGGCATCCGCTTCCCGCAGAATCCCTGCAGCAGCTGTCCCTACGTTGGGCTTTGTTTAGGAAACCAGCAAATGGCAGACGCCAGCTTGGTGCGGCGTCCAGGAGCAGACAGTCTTGATTGGCTTGACGAGCTTAATTACTGAGAATCCGCCCATGCCGCCGAAGCTCAATCGTCGCCGAGCGCTGTTTGTCCTATGCAAGATTGACGAGGTTCTGGCTTGGGAACAGCAGAAAGAGACGGAACGCGACTCCAAGTTCGTGGAACTGGGGCGCTACCTGTGCGAGGTGCGGGTGGGACAGTACTGGCGGCTGGAGGAACTGAAGTGCTTCGATGAGTTCCTGGAGAGACGGTTTCCCGGGTCGAGGCGGAAGGCGTACTACCTGATGTCGATTCACGAACACCTGCCGCCGCAGGCGAGAAAACAGCTGAAGGAACTGGGCTGGGCAAAAGGGCTGGAGCTGGCCAAGCTGGCGAGAAAGGACGGGCAGCACTTCGATTGTGCAATCTGGTTGCACCGGGCAAGGGAAATGCCCCAGAAGCAGTTCAAGCAGGAGGTCGAGAAGGAGCTAACGGGGCGGGAGACGGAACCGTGGGAGATTATCTATTTCAAGCTGTACCAGAGCCAGATGCCAGTCATTGAAGGGGCGATCGAGACGGCAGCTCTGATGCTCGGAAGCGACCGATCCCGCGGGTACTGTCTGGAAATGATCTGTGCGGACTTTCTCGCCGGGGCGAACCTGGACGACCGCGATCCGGAGATGTTGCTGTTCTCGATGACGAGGTTCTTCAAGTTTCTGCCCGAGGAGCAGAAGCAAGCATTTCTTGGAAGTCTAACTGAGAAGGCTTCATGAGTTCACTTGGCCCGAAACCCTTGCGGCTGGATGCAGTGTCGTATGAGAGGCTGCGGCAGCAGGTGCTGCGTCGCGATGGCTGGAGGTGTCAATCGTGCGGCACGATGTCGAACCTGGAAGTCCACCACAAAGTATTTCGCGGCCACTCTGGCGATGACTCCGAGGAGAACCTGATCACCCTGTGCACTACTTGCCATGCCGCTGCACATCACTGATGTAGACCGGTGCTCTGGGGAAAGCAACTCGCACCTAAAACGCAGTAGAGGCGGTGCGCGGCAGCGAGATACTATCCCGCAACAGCTGGCTGGATAGCAGTCGGCAAGGGAAACTGTATTACTCCGTCGCTGTGCCGCACAGTGTGAGACACGGGTTCTGGAACGCCAACCGCCCGTCCAATGCTGTAATAGATCAATCTAGCACTCGTCATCCGGTCCGTCGGATAGAGATTGCGTCCGTCAAATGACAATCGGATGCTTCAGAAGCGAGCGGATCCTGCGAAGATCAAGACTCGCGAACTCTTTCCATTCCGTCAGAATCAGCAGAGCGTCACAGTTTGCGGCGGCTTCGTACGGGTCGTTGGCATACGCTACATGCTTGCTCGGGCGGGACAGTACTGGCGGTTGGAGGATCTGAAGTGTTTCGACGAGTTCCTGGAGAAGCGGTTCCCGGGTTCGCGGCGAAAGGCCTACTACCTGATCTCAATTCACAAAGACTTGCTGCCGCACAGCTGAAGGAACTGGGCTGGGCGAAAGGGCTGGAGCTGGCCAAGCTGGCGAGAAAGGACGGGCAGCACTTCGATTGTGCAATCTGGTTGCACCGGGCACGAGAAATGCCTCAGAAGCAGTTCAAGCAGGAGGTCGAGAAGGAGCTGACGGGGCGGGAGACGGAACCGTGGAAGATTATCTATTTCAAGCTGTATCAGAGCCAGATGCCGGTGATTGAGCGGGCGATTGCGGCATCACTGCCACGGTGATTTTCCGGGGCCGCATCGTTAGGAGACTTATTCGTGGAGAGTGCGCGAATTGGGACGGACAGGATGTCAGGATTCCTCAGACTGTCTTGAAAAAGTGAGCAAATTTGAACAGTCTTCCCATTTGGGGAACGGTATTCTGCACCGCGCTGCAGTCCTTCGGGGAGGGGCTGCCTCTTAGGGTCGCTCTGGCTAACGCGGCTGTGGAGGTTCGAAATCACGACCGGCACCTCTTTCAGCGCGTCAGGAAGTTTGACTTCAAGTAGTGCTGTCGTTCTCCCAGTGGGCATCGTGCTGAGCGAATTTTTCGTGTGCCCAAAACTGGCAGAACCGACTGGTGGCTGACGGGGCTATTGCTCGTTTCGCTGCTTAGCTTCGTTGGCGCAGTGATTCTCGCGATCATTCCCCTGCTTTGACAGAAGCTACTCAGCCGCTTCAAATTCTGTTAACAATAAACGAGCATGCCGGGCGCCCTGCAAAAACCTGAGTCTCTCGGTGTTCCGGAACGCCGCTTCCACGCCCGGCGCCGGGTACAATCGCTCGCTTACGTCAATGTTGGTGCCAGTCGCTGTGTGGTGTCCGATATCAGTGGAGGTGGGCTTGGTGTACACGCAGCTGCCAGTGAGATCGAAGCACACATCTCTACCGTAGCTTTCCATTTACCCGGATCGCAGGACTGGTTAGAAATAAGAGGACAGATCGCATGGGTGAGCGAATCGAAAAGAGAAGCTGGCATAAGATTTCTTGATCCGCCCGAAGACGCTCGCGGCAGAATACAAGAATGGATTTCACGTGAATCGTCCCAGCAGGGTACTTTTCGAGATGAAAGCAGGATAATCGGCCCACAAATCAATGCGCCCTCCCAGTCTTATCGCATTCGGGAAGTTCGGTTCGATGATGACTTGAACTGGGTCGTAAGAGGCTGGAAGGAATGCCATCGTCGGTTTCCTGCTCGTACGCTACACTCCGATCCAGAGTGGATTGAAGAACATTTTAAGCACGAAATCGAAAACGTCCGCATATTCTTGCTGGAGAAGGATGATGAAATCGTTGGCGCTGTTCCGTTCGTGCTCAGCCGCGAGCAGCTCGTGTGCGAACTGGGAGAATTTGCCCTGACGAAGCTTCCCCTGCGTGTTCTACGTCTACAGGGTTCCACCCCCAACATGCCGGGGGAAGGGTCCGCCTATGACCGGCTGATTGATCAGATTCTGCGGTCCGACTTCGATGCGATGTACTTGGAGAACGTGAAAGTCGGATCCTTCCTTAGTCACTATCTGCGGAGCAGCGATCTCATCCGCCGAGAATTTCGTTTCTACACCAAAAGAGGACCCATACCTCATTCGTTAATTCGTCTCGACGGAACGTTTGAAAGTTACATCAAGAAATTCTCCGCAAAGACAAGGAAGAATCGGCTTCGCGAAATTAGGATGTTGCGAGAGCGCGGACAGTTAAGCCTGCTGCAAGTAAGTCAGGCATCTGAAGTCGCCGCATTCTTGGAAGCCGTCTACCAGATCTCCCGAAAAACGTGGCAATTTAAGCTCTTTGGTTGGGGGCTGGCTTCTCGAGATCCGGACCTGGTAACGCACGAATTGCAGTTCCTGGCGGAGCGCGGGTGGTTGAGGTCTTACGTATTGAAATGCGATGGTGTGCCTTGTTCCTTTATCCTTGGGCATCAGTATGGATCGAGCTTCTACGCCGAATCCGTGGGTGTCGACGACGCATGGCGCAGCTACAGCGTGGGCACAGTCATATTTTTGCTAGCTCTGGGAAATCTTTTCGAAGAAAGACCACCCGAGTTTTATGATTTCGGGACCTATGCGAAGTTTCAGGAGTATTTCGCCACCGAGAGCTACCCAGAAGTGCGTGTCTGGCTCTTTCGCCGACGAGCATATCCCATTCTCGCGAGTAGCATCTATCGAGCATGCAACGCAGTTTCGATGAGTACTGGAAAGTTATTGGACCACTTCGGCCTGAAATCGAGAGTAAAGCGGCTGTTATGGAATCACTGGCGACGATTCAGTGTGTAGTTGAACAATTGCAGTGCACGTCGTTGCTGGCTTTGCGCACCAGTAAAGGCGCCCGTTGCGCATAGAGCTGCTCCGCCTCTCGACACAACGAATTTGCCAATGGGTGGCTTCCTGATGATGAATGAGGAGCGAGCGCCTTGCGGCTGAGCGTCCTTAACGTGTTGGGGCGAACTGCGCCATCTTCGTGAGCTCGCCCTTGACGACTTTTCCGGTTGGAGTCAGCGGCATCGAGGAGACAATCAGAATTTGTGACGGCCGCTTGTATGGGGCCAGGTGTTGTGCAGCGTGCTGTGCCAAGTCTGCCTCTGTAATTAGCGACGACGGTGAAAGCTGCACGAAGGCGACAACTTCCTCACCGCCTTCTGTTCCCTCGACTATCCGCCCAATGACCGCCGAGCGCACGACGGCAGGATGTACGTTCAGCACCGCCTCGACTTCCGCCGGGTAGACATTCTCCCCAAAGCGAACGATCAGTTCCTTGGTTCGGCCCACGATAAAAAGATATCCGCTTTCGAGGCGGGCGAGATCGCGGGTGTTGAACCATCCCTCTGTGTTGATCGCCGTCGCCGTTTCTTGCGGGGCGCGATAGTAACCTTTCATGACATTCGGACCGCGCACCCACAGTTCGCCGACCTCTCCCTCAGCTACTGACTTTTGATCGGACCCGACTAGCTGTACATCGATTCCCGGGAGGACCCTGCCTACAGAGGTATCAGTTCGACGCTCTCCCACAACGGCCTGGGAAATGTTAGGGGAGCATTCCGTGACTCCATACCCGTTGTGGAGCACCATGCCAAACAGGCTTTCCACCTGCGATTTCACTGTTAGCTGAAGCGGTGCGCCTGATGAGGAAATGATGCGAAGGGCGGGGAACGTGAGCGACTGCAATTCCTTCAACTTGGCATAGTCTGCCAGAAGGGAGAACATCCCGGGAGCACCCAGCACAACCGTCAGCCGCTCTTTCTCGAGCGTAGCCAGCGCCGCTACCGGGTCGAAGCGTGAAGCCAAATACAATGTCGCGCCGCTCAACAGCGAACCCAAAAGCACAACCGAAAGCCCGACCGCGTGCGACATCGGCAGAACGCCGTAGAGCCTGTCATCTGGACTCAGGGACCGGATCTTGGCAGACACCGCCGCGACGAACAGCAAGTTCCGGTGCGTCAGCATCACGCCTTTAGGCAACCCAGTGGTGCCAGAGGTGTAAATCAGGGCCGCAACGCGTTGCGCCGCCTCAGGGTCGACTGGTTCCGGTGCAACTCTCTCATTCAGCGGACCAAGTGCTATCGGACCTAAACCTGCAGCCTCTTGGATAACAGCCCCGTGCCTCTTGGAGTGTTCGCGGGCTTGCGGCGATACGCTCGTGGTGTAGATCACGCGACGTGCGCCACTGTGGTCTCGAATCTCATCCACTTCGCGCGCCGAGAGACGCGCATTTACCAGCACTGGCCACGCATCGAGACCGGCCAAGGCGAACAGAATCGCCACGAATGCCCGGCAATTCTCGCAGACAATCATGACCCGGTCGCCCGGGCGCACGCCCGAGTCGACTAGCCAGGTCTGAGTCTCGGCAACCACAGCGGCAAGTTGCCGATAAGTCCAGGTTCCAGATACCTCCACTAGGGCGATCCGATCGGGCGAATTCTCAGCCCATGGCTTGATGACGTCGCCGATGCGGGTGGGAAGGTTCATCCAGAGCTCGGGGGCGCTACTTTGAGTCATTTCCCTACCGGATCGCGAATGGCACGAACTGTCTGGCCTGACGCGACTCACCGTAGCGATTTCGCCTGGAAATACCATGAACAAAAATCTCAGGGAGTTCCGGCCTCAACGCAGGGCAGACCGCTTTCGCGGGCTTGAATCATGCAAAACCGCTATCGCCGGAAACACCGTGGCTTCAGCCTTGTTCGATACGACATACTGCAGCCAGTTCCGGTAAATACTTGTTGCCGAGGAGCGCCAGGTGCTCTTCAAATCGGCGACCAGAGCAGCTTCCGGAAAACTTTCCATGAGCTTTTCGCTTCGATCGGACAGAGCGACATCTCGGAAATCATTCACAAGCTTCGCGGCGGTGGCATCGAAGTAACCCTTCGGCATCGAGGGATACGTTTCTCTCTCTGCCCTAAGAAATCTCTTTATGTCTCTCCGGTATTCCTTCAGGAGAGTTTGCGCACCATACTCGGGATGCCCCTGGAAATGCAGGAACAGGCTGCGCTTTTTCTTTTTCACGAACGAATCCACGCCGCCTTCCACTGATTGAGTCAGCACGCGGTAGCCGCGTGCTGTCAATTCGTCCGCTTGCACTTCGTTCCATCGAGAATGCGGGAAACGTACCCGCTCTCCGTAACCGGCGGTTAACTGGTGGTCAGCAGCCCTGGCAAAATCGAAGACACCGAACTGCTTGTCACTCAGCGGATGACGGTTGATGCCATCGCTGTGCAGGACTCCTGCATGCGCCGCCAGGCATGACAAGATCGTCGACACGGTGTTGCTTTCCGCCCAGTCCAGAACGCTAGTCAGAGCAGACCAGTAGGGTTCGTTACGCAGGTTGGCCTGCCGCGGCTCGGTGCCGGTCATGATCACGGCGTCAAAGCGGCTGTTCAATAAATCGTCAGTGCTGAAGTAGAAGCTGTTGAGATGCTGCTCGCCCCGCGTCTCCACGAGGCACGCCCGAGAGCGAGTGCAGCTTGAGACAAACTGGAATCTCGCCAGAAGCAGCGTCGAGCAACTCGAAGAACTGGATTTCCGTGTCCTCGAGAGCCGAATCCGGCATGTTGTTGAGGAACGCAATTCTGACGGACTCCGCCCCAGCGCCGTAGCTTTCGCCCGAGCCCACCGGGCGGCAGCTCTTTCTCTCGGCCCAACGCGGCGGAACTCGGCCGCCCTCGATGATCAATGGCATGACATTTCCCCTAAATCGCTACACCACGACGACTTCCCCCTCATACCTTCGCCTTGTCCAATGCCTGACCCAGATCTTCAAGAATGTCGTCGATGTGCTCGATGCCCACGCTAAGGCGAATCATCTCCGGCGTAACTCCCACCTTGGCTTGCTCTTCTGGCGTCAGTTGCCGGTGCGTAGTCGACGCCGGGTGGCACGACAGCGATTTCGCATCGCCCATATTCACCATGCGTTTGAAAAGCCGGAAGGCGTTGAAGCACTTCCGACCGCCCTCGTAGCCGCCTTTTACTCCAAACGTCAGCAGCGAGCAGAAGTTGGAGCCCAAATATCGATGCGCCATCGGATAGAGCGGGTTGTCGGGAAACCCGACATAGTTCACCCACTCGACCATGGGATGATCGCGCAAGAATTCCGCTACCTTGCGCGCGTTCGCCACGTGGCGCTCCACGCGGAGGGAGAGCGTCTGAATCCCCTGCAAGAACAAGAAGCCATTAAACGGAGACAGCGTGGCGCCCGTGTTTCGTTGACACACAGTTCGGCATCGCGCGACAAAAGCAGCGTCGCCGAAATGGTCGACATAAACGACACCGTGATAGGCAACCTCCGGCACGTTCAACATGTAAAACTTCTTCGGATACTTTCGCCACGGAAACTTGCCGCCATCCACGATCATCCCGCCAATGCTGGTGCCGCCCCCTCCGATGAACTTTGTCATCGAATGCACGACAACATCGGCGCCGTACTCGATGGGCCGCAACAGAACCGGCGTAGCCACCGTGTTATCAACCACCAACGGCACGCCATGCTTGTGCGCGACCTTGGCCAGTCCTTCGATGTCTGCGACATTCCCCGCCGGATTGCCAACACTCTCGCAGTAAACCGCCCGCGTATTTTCGTCGATCAACTTCTCAACATCTTCAGGGCGATCGGTTGCCGCAAATCGCGAACCGATTCCCCGCTTCGGGAAGATATGCGCCAGAAGCGTGTAAGTGGCGCCGTACAGCTGCGGGGTAGAAACAATGTTGTTCCCCGTTTCGGCAATGTTAATGAGCGAATACTCGATCGCCGCCATTCCCGAGCTGACGCTGAGCCCATCGACTCCGCCCTCGAGAGCCGCCACGCGCTTTTCCAGAACTGTGTTTGTAGGATTGCCAATCCGGGTGTAGATGTTTCCTTCAACTTCCAGATTGAACAGAGCCGCGCCATGCTCGGCGCTATCAAACTCGAATGCAACCGTCTGATAGATTGGCACGGCCACGGCCTTGGTCGTGGGGTCGCCGTCGTAACCTGCGTGGATCGCGAGGGTCTCCAGCTTCATGCGTCCATCATTTCCCATTCAATCGGCCTATCTTACTTCGCCGTAGGTCGCAACACTGCGAACTGCAACCGATGCCGGCTCTTTAGCGACCGACTTCGCCAGCGCGCGAGTCAGTGTGCGAGCAGCAAAGCCGGCTCCGAACGCAAACCGCATGACTGGTCCAAAGCTGTTCGCGGCCGCAACTCCTGCGAAATAGAGGCCGGGGATCGACGACTCGAAAGTCGACGAGAGCACCGGAGCTCCCGCAACAGTCTTGAGCTGCGAGCGGATCTCCGGATTGAGAAACTTCAAACGCTCCAGGTCCACTCTGTAACCGGTCGCCGCTATGATGTGTTCGGTCACGATCTCCCGCTTACTGCCGTCGGCTGCCTGAACAATGAGATGGACTCTGCCGTTCTTGACCTCGGCGCCTTGCGGCGTGCATCCGAGATGCAACGGCACCTTCCCGACTACCTTGTCGCGAATGAACCATCCTCCCGAGGGACCAAGCGTCCTTCGGACAGCCTCCAGGCGAAGACGCTCAGGCAAGTAGTAAAATACGCCCGGCGCATTGGCGAAAAAGCGCGACCGCATGCCGGGCCCAAGCCCCGATTGCGGATGCCTGATCTGCTGCCACGGTGACCGCGGCTTGCCCGTGGGCTGGCTATGAAACTTCAATTCTTCGCGGCGACTGACGAGTTGCACGTCGGCGCCCGCCTCGCGCAGCAATCCCGCCAAATCCAGTGCGGAAGCGCCGCCGCCGATCACCACAACATTGTGGCCCCGGAACGGCTCGACCTCGCGATGGCGAGCGCTATGGGAAAGAAATTCTGCCGGCAAGTGCGCCAAATTCTCGGGAACATATTCGAAGTGAGTAATCCCGACCGCCAGCACCACCCGGCGGGCTTGAAATGTCTCTCCATCCTCAAGTCGCAACTGGAATCCACCGGTCACACGCTCCATGCCGACCACGAGCTTGTCCTCAAGCTCCGGCACCATGCGGTCCCGGAAAGCCAGCCCATACTCGGTGAAGGTATCAAGGCGTACTGGCACACCGGTATCGGCATACTCGATACCCCGTTCGGCGCAAAACTTCCGCAGAGTGAATGCTTGTCTCCGGGTCATAGATATCGGACGCAAAACCGTCCGACTTGAGCATCATGCCCTTTGGCATATGTGCCAGCCAGCTGTCCATCGGGCGGCCAAAAACGCGGAACGGGATGCCGCTGCGCCGGAAATGGGCAGCGATCGACAGTCCATAAGGACCTGCTCCAATAATTGCAGTGCTCAGCATAATTCTAGAAAAGGCCTTTCTGGGGGATAGTCCGCGGGCTGACTTAAGTCAAATAAAGGGGGTTATGGGGTTATCCTATCACGTCCCGCCAGGTAGCAATAGGACGAAAATGGCCAACATGGCGCCTGTAACTTATTTATTTACAATGGGATAGACAAGGTTAACTCGAACGGCAGGCTGGACCGACGGCGTCGCCCGATGCCGTAGACAACATCGAGTGCTCACCGTCACAGACCCTTGGTTGCGCCATCGCATAGCATGACGTGCAGGAGGCCGATATGCTCCCGTCCGTGATATTTGTCTTAGCGGCGTTCTACATGGTCGTTGGGTTGGTGGTCCTGCGAAGAGCATACAAGCCGACCTGCCGTGTCTGCCTCTTCCGGCAATTCTGCCCAAACCGTAAAGGTGAACATCTCAACTCTGCGGGCAAACCGTGTTGGAGTTGTGACCGAACCACTGAGTAAGCTGTACGCTCCCCTGCCGATTCGCCGGATTGGAGCGCTAACCTGCGACGGCGGAGACACTCTCCTTCGCAGTACGAACCCCCACCACAGCCATGAGAGCCTGGACAGCTTTATGCCTGAACGCCATCACCCCAATCGCTGTCCCGAGCGTATTGGTAATGAGGTCGGTCATGCCGGAATCTCGGGTCGGAAGAAATGCCTGCAGGACTTCGATAGTCAGGCTGACCGCAAATCCAAAAGCGATAGTGAGCGCTGCGGCATATTCCACTTTTCGGGCCTGATAAAGATAGGCGTAGAAGAAGAAGCCCAGAGGAGTGAAGCCGACGATGTTGACCGCGACATCCTTCCAATAATGCCAGCCGGTATGGAATTCATTCCAAGGTCGTTCTAGAAACTGCTGATCTAAGACGAAGAAGCGCTTCGGAATAAGAAGATCGGTCGCCTGATCGACCTGGTTGCGGGCTACATCCCCTTTGCCTTCATCGAAAAGATAGCGGGCAACAACGCCCTCGCTCTTAGCCGAATCTGGTTGCCTGCCCTTCGTCCAGTCCACAAAACTCTGCGCCACCTCAGAGCCCGAAAGTTGGCGATCGTAAATCGCGAGCCCTTTCACTCGTCCAGACCAGTTAAAGTTCGTTTTTGGAGCGCTGCCAATCACGATTTGACCCGTCAAATCCTGATTTGAGATGACGAAGTCTGGAGCAGTCTTGAGCAACGCGCCATCCACATATGCAACCGTGCCCGCTTCACTCGAGGTGATCGTGACCAAGACGGGTTCGAGACTGCTAAAGACTTCGCCGACGTAGATCTCGGTTTCCCTGACGGAATTGCCTGGACTTTTGCGTTCCAGCTCGAGACCGCCTCGAAATTGACGCAGTGCAAACGGGACGACTCTACTCTCCGGCGAGTAAAAATCGAGAACCGCGCCTGCGGAGTCGATTCGTCTCGGTTGTAGCCATATCTCCAGACTGCAAGAATTATCTCCTGGCGCCGGTCGAGCCTTGAGCGGACTCGCACTCACGACACTGCCGTGCCTGCCAAAGAGGAGCCCATTTTCTTTAGTCAACCAACTGACTTGATTCAAGGGAGCATGAAATGGCCACAACCCCGCCACCAAGATGCCTAATAGAACGAGGGCGCAAGTTGCTCGCAGAAGCGTCCTCACTCAGCCAGAACCAACAGGCTGTACCCGCCAAGCAAGCGCACCGTCAAATCTGGCGCCAGGGCAAAGCTGATTTGTCGCGGAATCCTGGCCATCTTTTGGAGAAACAGGTCTCCCAGCTCGATGCATCGCGGAGTGTAGAAATAATCGACGATTGTGTATCCGACGTCGGTCAAGGTGCGCAGGGCGGTTTCTCTTGTGAAATAGTGTAGATGCGCGTGGTGATCCCGACGAAGGAGCAGTCCGTTCTTCCGCAGAACCGCCTGGACCGAGAGATCCAGAGGAATGTGAAACAGCTTCTGCTTAGCCTTGGACCGGACAGACCTCACCAGCCCGATATAATCCTCGACATGTTCAAAGACATCGAGCATTAACAGCAAATCAAAATAGGCGTCGCACTGGTCTTTTCGTATGTCGTGCATGCGAAAGTGCATCTTGTCGTTAGCGCGACCCGCAGACATGGCAAGCGCATCGGGAGAGACATCGTATCCCCAGCACACACAGTCCGAAGGAAGATGCGGTTGCAGCTCGGCCAGCACCAAGCCTGCGCCGCAGCCTACGTCGCATACCGTTTTCGGCGCCAGCTTCTGCCGCTTCATCATCCGCTGGATTTGCCGCACCTTGAAGGGCGATTCCTCCGAGTGCCAGGACGGATTGTGTTTCAGGTAGCTGCCGTCTCGATAGATCGCACTTTCGGCATCGACACTTACCAGGCTGCCAGTATCCACGGCAGTGTTTTGTTTCAGAGGAAGAACGGTCATGGCATGTCTCCTAAATTCACTGGATTGTTCAAAAGCCTCTCTTGATTGCCAAATATGGGATGAGCGCTATTTCAGCTAAGCCAGGGAAAGGGTCCCCTGCACTGAACACTGCTTCCGTATTGCAGTTTATCAGCGAGCGGAAATAGCTCTTCCAATCGGTATCCCCGCTGAGAATTCCCATCAACGCGGCGGGAAGGTCCGTGGTAGTGCGCACCCATGCGACTCCCGAACGGCCTTTGCAAACTGGCACGGGCAGACCAACTTGATCGGCGTAGAGCATGTAACTGAAGTCCACACCGGCCCGGGCTCCGAGACTGTGATATCCCCACGTTCTGGCATTCACATCGAGCAGCTTGTATTGGGAATCCCGCGGGTCGAGTTTGTACTCCAGTTCGACCAGACCGTAGTAATCGATCTCGCGCAAGAATCGCTCGGAGAGCTCTTCGAGAACCGGAATGTCCACACTCTCGACGTAAGTGCTGGCTCTTCCAAACTCAAGAGGGTGTTGTCGGGTACGCCGCACAACCATCTTTCCGACTGCTTCGCCTTCGCGGAAAAATGCGCAGTAGGAGAATTGCTGCGTACCGCCGCCCGGAATCAACTCCTGCACCATGATCTCTCCATCACCGGCCAGGTCAGATGCTTTTTGAAAAAGAGTTCTCAACTCAGCGTGACTGTTCGCTCGCCATGCCTTCGCCTTGGTAGCGTAGAAGAAGTGCTCCTTGATCGCAGGCTTGATCGCGAACGGAGGCGTGGCGCTGTCTAGTTCGGCTAATTGGTCAAGATTTTGCGGATAATGCGTGGCAGGCGTCGGAATCTTCAGCTTCTGTGCGAGTCGATAAGTGTTCCTCTTGTCCCAAGCCCACTTCACGCTTTCCCAATCAGGGGTTGGAACTCGAAACACTTCGCTGAGTTCTGAACGGTAGCGCGATAATGCGGCAACGAGTTCCTCGCGGGTCGGGTACAGAACCCAACCATCCAAGCCCAGCCGCTTCCCGAGATCGAGCAGGCCGTCTACCGCAACCCGCTGATCGTGCAGATTCGGGAGCTTCACAAATTTCGTGCAGTAGCGTGAGTACCGGGAGATTGAAAGCTCGTCATCCACAACGCACACCGGTACGCCCTGTCGACCGAGACTGCGAACGATTCCCAGCCCCTGGTAGTCACCTCCGATGATGACCGCCCCGACAGTGCGGTCCACCGCCTTGACGTTGCTGGGTTTCGGCACGGGTTGAGTCAGGGCGCCCATGGCCTTAGTTGCTTCCATTCCTCCGAGTTATGGAGCGAACCAATTCAGTCGAGGCGAACTCGGCTCCCGAAACAAAACCGAGGAGCGGCCCGAAGCTCCATGCCGCAGGTTTACCGACGAAGTGCAATCCGGGAACCGACGACTCCAGTCCGCGCTTAAGGACAGGGTAGCCGTTCACTGTTTTCACTTGTTGCGACAATGACGGAGATAGAAACGGATATCGCGAAACGTCGACGCGGAATCCTGTCGCGAGAAGCGCATGATCGACGAGGCGGTCAGACCCGTCGTCCAGTTTAAGGCGAAGTTGGCTGCCCGCGACACTCGCCGAGACAACCTTGCGCCCCAGCGTGATGGGTATTCCCGCAATTCGAGGCTGCAGCCAGCCGGCACCGGCGGGCCTGATGGCGCGGTAAGCAGCTCGATCCTGGAAGGCTCGGGGGAAACGACGGAAAAGATGAGGCACGGCGACGAGACGGCTGAGACCTGCCGGACCAACGTCGCGCTTCGAATACATCACCTTGGAAATCACACCCAGGTGATGCAATTTCGCATGCAACCCCACCCAATTCAGATGATTCGTGCGAGCGATCACCTCGACCGGAATGCCTAGCTCTTTAAATAATGCAGCGGATTCCAAAGCGCTTTGCCCAGCGCCGATCACCACCACGCGCTGACCTTTGAACTTCCCAAGATCTTTGTGCTCACTCGTATGGGAAGCCAATGCAGACGGAATGCTGGCGAACTCGGCGGGCTTGCTCGCAAACGGGCTGATTCCGCCTGCCACCACGACCCGCCGCGACGTGAATTCCTCGCCATCTGCCATGACGATTTTGAATCCGCGAGAGCAAAGATCCACACTACCGACGTGGCGCTTATCCAGGTCCGGGACGGCCCTGCCCTGGTACCACCGACCGTAGTTGACGAAGCGCTCGAGCGGAACCGGCTTCGGAACATGATCACCGTTTTCGCGGCAATAAGCGTCGAGCGTCAACGCTTGATTGGGGTCAGCAATGTGCGAGGCCATCGGATGGGATCGCAGACACATGCCGGCAGGCATCTGGTTCTCCCAGAATGCCATCGGTTCCCCGAAGACTCGCGCTTCAAGCCCCGCAGCTCGCAGATATGCCGCCGAAGAAAGTCCATAGGGACCTGCTCCGATGACTGTAATATTGCAATCTGATGAATTGTTATTCACGACCTTACCCCTTATTGATTTGACTTGCCCAGTTGATCTCGCCCAGGTGCTGCAACTACTGTCTGGCGATGCACCAATGAAAACTGAAAATCGGATGCTGCGGAGTTCTCTTTGACGTGCTCTACTGAATTGGCCTTCTGTATTGGGAAATCTAGCCGATGTGCTTGTACAAGAGCGTTCCGACGGTCTCTAAGACGAAATCCGGAACAACCTGCGCAAAACCACGAGCTATGCTCTCTTGCCAGGCGCTTCGCGGAACTCGGGGACTCGGTGCCGGATATCTCCAATAGTTGAGGGTAGTTCCAGTTGCCCCCCAGTGTTCCTTGAAGGCAATGAGACCCAGATTGTCAGCGTCGGAGCGGCCCATGTCAAGTTCTTCGAGCCCCTTGTCCTTCGCCTCCTGAATCGTCTTCCAAAACAAGAACGCCATTCCTCCGAGCTTGTTGAGCGATGCAATGCTGCCCCCGTACTTATAGACCACACACCTCCTGTTGGATAGCGTTAGAATGCTCGCAACCGGCAGGTCGCCCTTGGAGGCAACCCGTATCTTGAGGTCCTCGCCAAACGCATTAATTAGCCCTCGAAACCAAGCCAAAGGTTGAGGGGGCAATTTCTGCCGCCTGCGAGTCGTCACCAAAAGCCGGTAGAACTTCTGAAGGAGCTCCTCTGAGTTTCCTTCTTCATATTTCAATTCTTCACGTTCCGCACGTCGAATTTTTCTCTGCACACAGTCTTTGTGGAAACCATGAAACAGCTCTTGTGCGCTCTTGCGCAGATCAAGCCTATGAAATTGATAGGTTAGACTCTCTCCCAGTCCGGTACGGCTGCTTGGTCGATGTGATATTGGCCTCATCTCAATATACTGCCATTTCCTTCGGACCAGATCTCGCTTCACATGCAGAAGCATCGCATCCAGATCCTCCGGACCATCGACCAATGCCTCGCAGTGATCAGAAAATGGCAACGACACAAAGCGGCGACCTGTCAACCAGCTCTTGACGCGGCACAACACAAGCCCGTTAGTCAGGCTCGCCCCCGTCGGACAAGTGGTAATGACAACGGGTTGGTAACCGTAGACTGTACGTAAGGCTCTCAGCCAGTTCGTGCTGTGGAAGACTGAGGACCGAGGGTGGCTCTCAACAAAGGCCGCCCAGCGCGGATCGCGCAGGGGGTCAATTTCGTATACTGCAGGCCCCGAGAAATCTAATTCCATCTTCAACGAATGCGGTACGTCTTTGGATGTGGCTACGACGCTCCTTACTTCAACATCAGAATTCGATCGGATTGGACTCTCAATTTTCATTTGTCCTCATCCGGGCCTTAGGGCCTCGCGGGCTGTAACGCGCGTTTGCCTCGAGTCTTGCTGAATGCTTTCTCATAGGCAGCGAGAAGGTTCTGCACGGAGTATTCCCAAGCTAGCTCTGTCTCGATGCGCCTGCGCCCGAACTGTCCCATCCGCTCCCTCTCCTCGGGATGGTCCAACAGCCACAGAAGCTTCTCCGCAAAACCCACCACTCCATCGTCCCCATTGCTGTACAACGACGCTTCTTGGGCACTGAACCGTCCCTCCGTCCCTTCGAACTGTACGATGGGCTTACCCAAGGCCATGTATTCCATAATTTTGATCATGGTGGACATGCTGTTCATCGGGCAAGGCCTGTCCGGATTGACGCAAACGTCGGCGGTCGAAAGGATCTCCACCATCTCTGCATCTGGGACAAATCCAGTGAACGTCATCATGTCTTCCAGTTGTTTGTCCTGGACCATCTTCCGGAGGCTTACCAGTTCCGGCCCTCCTCCGACACAGGTGAAATGAATATCGCGGCGTCCCAGATTCTTGATGCGCAGTGCCACATCAACGAGAATGTCCAATCCATCTTGACTGTTCATCACTCCGACATAACCAACCAGATAACGCTTGCCCTGCTTCAGACTCGGATTCGGCGAAACGGCTTTTAAAGTCTCCCGACTGGGGCCGTTTCGGACAACAAAGACGTCGTCTGCTCGCACGCCTCCGCGCGCCGATGGCGATCTCTCGATAGCTGTTGTTAGTGGACATCACAACATCACTGCAGCGAAACGTACTCTTCTCCAGACCATAACAGCATTTTGTAAAGTAGGTCCTTCTTCCCATACTTGGACAAATACAGCTCAGGGTTCACATCGTGGTGATCGAATATGTATTTCACGCCAAACAGTTTGAAGGGGAGCGCCACCAAGAAAATATCGTCCGGAGGATTGCACCCCTGAATCACATGAAAGCCTCGCCGGAAGTAAATCCACCACGAGTACAAAAACTCCCAAAACAAAGCGTAGGTGTATTCGCTAACGTATCCCCATTGGCCGCTTCCCTCCTTGGCCGTCGGATGCCGATAAATGTGCACTCCGTCCAGGAATTCATAGCCTTCCTGAGCGCTTTTATTTCTGGGGCACAATACAATGACCTCATATCCGGCCGCGTGCAAGGAGCGCGCTTGTTTCCACACCCGGGGGTCCAAGGGAACCGGCGAGTTCTCAACAATAATCAGGATCTTCTTTCGCACAAGAACCTCTCTCCTAAACCGACTCATACAGCCCGGCTAAGGCGCAAAGCATCGTTGCTTGTCCCCAGTGAAGGGTTGGGGTCTTGTTCACGAGCCATGGCGAATACCGCCGGTAATAGAAGTAGCCGGTCCTGTCCTGCATATGTTCGATCGTCCATTGAGCGACTTTCATCGCAAGAGATATGCTTTCCGGATCGCGATCGCTGAAGAAGACCAGCGTATCGATGGCCTGTGAGCAACACTGGATATCGATGGGCAGGGTTTTGTGGTTGTAGTATCGAGGAGTTCCATCCTGCAAGAAGAACGTCTCTTTCCAATACTCATACCCTGTATTCATCGTCGCCGTAAAGCGATCGTCTCCAGTAATCTCGAGGTAGTGTTTGAAGCAATCGAGAACATAGCCAGTATGGAAGTTATCCACCCAGCGGGAGTTTGGATGTTCGGCGTAATACCAGGATCCGTCCGGCCGCTGGTGCTGGGCCGTATATTGAAGAGCCTTCCGTGCCAGCTCCCGATAGGCTTGATTATGAGTAAGGGAATCGGTGCGTACCAACAAACTCGCGCCCAGCGTGTTCGCATTGTGAACCTGGCTGTTCAAGCCCGGCACGTAACTGATGCACAGCCCGTCTCCGTAAGGATACGTATCATAATCGCGGAGAATATGTTCGCAGGCGCTTACGGCAATCTGCAAATATTCGTCCTCCTTGAAATGCTCGTAGGCATCCAGAAACGCGTGGCCGATCAAAGATGTCCACACAATGGTGGGGACGCCTTTCGGGAGATAAAACCCTCTCGATTGGTAATCGAAGTGGTTGCCCCAGCAGGCCCCGCTGTATCCTTTGGATTGGTTCTCGATCAGCCACTGCAGAGCCATCTCTGCCTTGCCTGCCCACACTGGATCGCCGGTCGTCTTGTGAAGGCGGATGAAGCCACGCGCTAGAAACCCCATGCCTTTGCTGGAGTGTTCCTTGGTAATTCCTAACACCGGGCGCAAATTCACGGGGAATCGCCTGACCGACTTGCTGCAGCACGATACGCAGGACCTTGGTGTCAAAGGTGAAGGGCCGCAAGAAGCGGGCACTGAGACCGTCGAAAGTATCGTAGCCCCGGTAGTCATTCTCTTCCAGCCAGCGTGAAAGTCGCTCAATCGACTCATAGATAAACGCCTTTGAAGCTGCGTTCGAGCCCTTGGCTACGCGCTGCTTACCAGCAGATGCCGTCATAATTGCCATTCTTGCTGCCCCCTTCGATAACTCGCACAAAATCTATAAGGAATTGGCCTTCGCGACAGCCGCTCCGGCACCGTCTTAAACTCGGGATCCTTGTTCCCGACCACGACGGTTTGAGCGTGATCCAAGACGGCGTCGATGTCGCCTACCATGAGCTTAGATATATGCGGAATGTGGTTCAGGATGAAATCCCGGTTCGCGCCAACCAAACTGGCAATATTCACGTTCTTGTCATAGATGCGTAAGTCATACCCCTTCCCAATCAGGCGTTCGATGACTTCGATCAAGGGGCTTTCTCGCAGATCGTCCGTTCCCGCTTTGAAACTGAAGCCCAAAACTCCAACCCGTGTGTGCCCCTTTGCCGTAATGAGCTGCACGCCCCGGGCAATCTGCATTTCGTTGCTGGGCAGGATGGAAGCGAGAATCGGCAATTGCAAATCGTGCATTTTGGCCTGATAGGACAAGGGCCCGAAGATCTTTGGGCAGGCACGACCCTCCGAAGGCAAAGCCGGGTAACAAGTAAGCAGAGGAGATATTAAGCTTTCGATCCTGACAAAAGATGTTCATGACCTGATGCGCATCAAGACCCAAAGACTTGCAAAGATTGCCGATTTCATTGGCAAACCCGATCTTGAGGGCATGCCAACTATTGTCAACGTACTTCACCATCTCCGCAGACTCGAGATTCGTCCTGATCAATGGCGCATCAAGCTTTTTGTAGAGCGCCGCCAGGGTATCGCCGCTGGCCTGATCCGACTCCCCGATGACGGTCTTAGGCGGGTAGCGGAAATCCTTGACGGCCGAACCCTCCCGTAGAAATTCGGGGTTGTTGCAGACCCCGAAATCGACCCCGGCTTTCTTCCCCGAGAACTCTTCCAAAGTAGGAATCACCACCTTGTGCATCGTACCCGGCAAGATCGTGCTGCGAATGACGACGGTGTGCCGCGCACTCTTGTTCTTGAGTGCTTCGCCGATCTGCTCGCAAATCCGTCGGATATATCGCAGGTCGAGATTGCCGTTTGGCTGGCTCGGTGTGCCAACACAAACGAAGGACAGCTCCGTCTCGCGGATTGCTTCGACTGGGTCACTGGTAGCGCGCAACCGGCCCGCCTTGGCAGTGGCTGCTATGATCTCGCCGATATCCGCTTCAATGATGGGAGATTGTCCACGGTTGATCAGATCGACTTTGGTAGGGAGAGGATCGACACCAACGACTTCATGTCCATCATCAGCGAGACAGCCCGCCGAGACCGTTCCGACATAACCCAGTCCGAAAACGCTGATTTTCAAAACCGTACACCTTTCCCTTGATGCTATCAGGCCTAGAACTTGCAATCTGCTAACGAGTGAGGTGACCGATGAGGAACCTTACGAAGAAGAATTGACTCTGCGATTTCCCACCCCACACGAGTTTCAACGCTCTCAGTTCACAACAGCCTGCTCGACGGCAACACTAAGACGACCGTCTACAGCGCTTGCATAGGCGATCCGCGCCCGCTCACTGCCTTCTCCCTCGATTCGTACTCCGTCATGGTCCTCCACAATTCTCATGCCCGCCCGTTGCCTCCACCACCGGTTGACTTCGCCCGGCGTCGCGATCCACACTCCTCGTTCCTGTCGCAATTCGGCCAAATGCGAAAGCAGCGCCTCGAAGACTTTCCTCTCCGGGCCGGTCGTGGCGTAGTCCGGATGGACGATGAAACTGAGAAGCCCATGCTTTTCCAGAATGAGCTCAATTTGGGTCTTCCAGAGGTCGGTGTTGTAGGCCTGAAGGATATGAAACAACGTGTAGTCTTGAGTCGCAGTCACCGGAAGTTCGAGCAGGTTGCCGACGAAGTACGGCATCACCGTACAACATCCTCCTCGCTGCGGATCGAGGTGCGCCACGTTGGGCACCGACATATCGTAGGAAAAGTCCAAATCGCCAAACCACTCCTGCCGCCGGTACAAAACTGCGGCGCGAAACCCTTCAGCTCTCCATTTGCGTCCGTAGGAATTAATCTTGGCGACGCGTTCCGTAAAATATTCGCGATTCTTGTACAGCCGCCCATCATGATTCAGATCGTGCACGGCTACTTCGAATCCACGCCTGGTAATCGAGTCTAGAAAAGCCTGGGGCACGTCATATCGCTGTTCGGGTACTACTTGGAAGGATGCCTTAATGCCGTGGGCGTCATCGATATCCATCAGCGTGCCGCACAAGTCTCGCCCCTGAGCCCTCTCCACGTCATGGGTCATGATTGCGGAACCCGGAGCCCCCTCTGGCCAGAACCAAATAAACGGGATTCTCTCTAGATTTTGCGACTTGAGCGAAAAGACCATCAGCAGCTCAAACAGGTCATTCACGGTTCGGTCGACAGGCCAATGGGGAAAGGAGATTCGGTCCCAGCCCCTCAGGCGCGCTCTTTGTAGGTGCTTTCTGACGCCGACAGACAGCAGCGGGCGCACACAGTAGTAAGCGGCAGCAAGCAACGAATTCACCGCCGACTTTTCGTTTCGGGCTGATGACGGGTACAGCTCAAATCGCAGATTATCAACGACCTCCTTCACGTCAAAAGGCAGGTCGACACTACCTCCCTCGACCCTCACCTCGTGAACGACGTCGCTAACCTTCCCGGCACCAGAGCCGTTGTGCGACCCCGAGATGCGCCCATAACAGACGTTGTCTGGCCCGAACCGGAAGTAACGCCCCTCCGCCGAAAGGGGTCCTCTCAGACCGAACCGGGCATAGCGCTTAGGACATTTGAAATAATCGAGAAAGGAATCGTTCATCAGTTGCTTTGGCCCCGGGACTGGAATGAGCACCTCCGCCTTGAAGGGCATAGCAGAGATAGGCAGTATGCGAGCCTTTCTCCTACGTTTCTTGGTAGTTTCTTAGGGGAATACCGGGGGTATCTTGTAAAAGGTATCGCACATTCCAAGCCGCAAGTCAATGCAACTATGGGGGTAGAACTCAGGCCTCACGATGCCTGGTTACGGGTTCCGATTACTGCCTATACTGATGTGCGGAAGCCGAAATCGGCCCCCCTTCCGTCACGTATCCATCAATTAACTCGGCAATGCGTCGCTGACCGTGCACGTTGACATGCACCAGGTCGACAAAGTCTTCGGCCTCAAATTGATTACTCCCGTCAATATATGGAATCCCTTGGCCGTCCAGGTACGACAGCAAACTCTGATGCGCCCTTGAGAACTCAACATGGCAGCGGGCGGCGTATTCTTTTGAGGAATACGTGTCAATCAACGTCTCATTCACGGGAGTGACGAAAATCACGAGCTTATCGTCGTTCCGCTTCAACAGGCTGTTTAGTTCCTGAACCCACGCGAAGCTTCGAAGGCTGCCGAACGCGATTTGTTGCTGAAAAACCTGGAAACGCCGGTGTGCCAAGTCGCCATCCTTATCCCATACCCGGTCCCTGTACGGATCCACGCCATAGAACTTCTTTCGGATGAGACAGTTCATCAGGATGTCAGGGTCAAGGATCACCAGCGGTCTGCGTATCTCAGCAAGCAGACTGGACACTGTGCCGTGGCCAAGCAGGCGGTCAAAGCGCCGAGCCTGATTGCCCGAAGGGTTTTCGAGTTGATTAAACTCAAGGAAGCGGTTTGGCATGATGTCCAGCACCACCGTTGCTCCCTTCATTCCGCTTGACGTCAGCAGCTCCGCCGCGTTCAGAAAATCCGGTGGATCCGCTCCTTCCAGTGCGCCATTGAACACCTTCTTTCCCCTCCACTGCTGCAGGAGGACCGGAAACGTCTGGTTGGAAGAATCGACGTACGAAGAAGCGAATACCGAGTCCCCGAGGATGACAAGACCGGTCTTGGGTAGGTCCGGGTCCCATAGCAAGCGCTCGTTCGGATTCTGGTGCGCACGCCAGTCCACCAGATGCACAAAAACGGCGTTTGCCAACGCTACGATCCCGTAAAGCAGCACAGGAAACAGGACAAGCTTCGCCACTATACGTTTCGGGTCTGCAGGAAGCTTTCTAGAACTGGAAATAGACGAATCCGACATCATCGTGTGCATTCAGATAAATTAGTGCCAGAATCAACGCGTAGTAGATCGACCAACGGAACCATATTGGCTGCTCTTGGAGTCGGACTGTTTTGCGGAAAGCACCCCCCAGAAACCATATCGCCATCGCAGCCCCAAGCATAGCAAAATCCCGCGCCGACCCCCCATTCAGGATCGCGCCCATTACACCGCCTCTCACAGCAGTCGCATAAGAGAGTCGCGTAGCCGCGCGGACAAATAAATGCGTCGCGATGTACCAACCATCCGCAAATGAACGAGCTCGGAAGAAAATCCAGGCGAAGGCAACGAGTTGAAAAGTGACAATCACTTGGAAAGCATGCCGCCAGGGGTGATTCGCGAGTCCAATTTTGCGGTACACCGCCTCTTTCCGCGGCTTGAGCAGGAAAGACGATGCGAGGTACACGCCGTGCAGCAGCCCCCATGTAATGAAAGTTAAGGCAATACCATGCCATAGACCGGAGAACAAAAACGTGACGATGAGCGCGCCCACCACGCCAATCTTCCCCGCATTACGCCATTCGATTTGCAGGGGCTTGAAGATGTAATCGAGAATCCAACGCGAAAACGAAATATGCCAACGCCGCCAGAAGTCCGGAATCGAGGTGGCAAAATACGGAGAATTGAAATTCTCAGTGAGCCGGATATTGAACATCCGAGCTACCCCCAAAGCCATGTCGGTATAGCCTGAGAAGTCCGCCAAAATCTGCAGGGCATACAGGTAAGTTGCTGAGATCAGGCTAAGACCGCTATACCCGTGGGGGTCGTAGTAAACGGCCGTCACGAAGGGTGCCAGCCGATTCGCGACGGCGACTTTCTTAAAGAGGCCCCAGCAGAAAAGTAGAACCCCGCTGCGCACGTTCGTATAGTTGGATGAAGCAAGCGACTGCAGTTGGGGGAGCAGATCGCCGGCTCGTTCTATGGGGCCTTGGAGCAGCTTTGGGAAAAAACCGAGATAGAGAGCGAAACGACCGAAATGACGCTCCGGCTCTGCCGTCCCGAGATACACGTCCACCAGGTATGAGACTGCCTGCAGCGTGTAGTATGAAACTCCCAGCGTGGAGAACCAATCCATGCCTCCGGTCGGAATTTCGAAGCTGGGGGCTATCAGTCGAAGAATAGCTCGCAGATATTTGATGCTGCCGAGGATGACCACCTGCGCTGCCACGCCGGCCCACAAGTATGCTCTTCTTTTGGTACCGTTGCTTTCCTCGGAAATTCTGCGGCCGAGCCAGTAGGAGGTAAGGACAACGAACGTCCAGGCGACCAGCAACAAAGGCATTCGCAGCGCCGCATAGAAAGCTATACTGGCACTCAGAAGGACAGCCCATCGCCACCTGGACGGCAGGAACTGATAAGCTGCCAGGACAGCGGGAACGAACATGAAGTACTGTAAGGAATCGAAGTACAATGGATTAAGCTTCTACCCCGCGCCTACCTCCGCACTGGCCGAGACTCCACTCGGCTACGGCAGTTTAGAGTCGAGCAGACGTTGCAGGTCGCCAAGGTTGTTCAACTTGAGCACCTCCACGTTTGAGAATCGGACACCGAAGGCTTTCTCGACAGCAAGAATAATGCTCGCATGACTGAGAGAATCCCATCCCGGAATCTCCGCCGCCGGGGTTTCGGCCTCTATCGGCCAATCGTCCAATTTCAACTCTTGTAGAATCACACGTTTCAGCTCGGGTTTGATCATCCCTGCCACACCTCGGATCTGTGCCTTTCCATCATTAGTTTTTCCTGGCTCCCCTTCCTGCTCGGTTTTCCTGCTGAACTTTTTATCAACCACCGGGGCGGGACAAGATACACCTTCGCGATAGTAATAGCGCTGGCCATACCCGCTTTAATAATCTCCAGTCGCAGCCTTTTTCGGTCGGGTTCACTCGCGATTGAAGTCTCTGCTATAACTGCCACGTGCTCGCTTCCGAGCTCAGGGTTTTCCTCTCCGATCGCCACTACCCGCCCGGGGATAACACCCTGAACTGCCCCCACGGCATCTTCAACGTCCTCGGGGTAAACGTTATTCCCGGCTACTATTATGAGGTCTTTTTTTCGACCAATAACGAACAGTTCGTCGTGATCCTGAAACCCATAGTCACCGCTGTAATACCATCCGTCGCATAGGACTTCGGCAGTCTTCTCCGGATAGTTCCGGTAGCCACTAAACATAGTGGCAGAGGTTATCGCGATTTCACCTACGCTTCCGGGAGCCACATCAGATCGATTCTCGTCTACAATTCTGACTTCGCACCCTTCGATCGGCTTTCCGGACGACACGCAGACGCGAGCGGGAGCCCCGTCGGTCGCAGACTCGACCTTCCCGCGCGCCAAGCTGGTCCTATCAACGGCCAATACCGTCGGCGCCAGGCCTACGGGTGTCTGGGTGACCGCGAACGTCGTCTCTGCCATGGCGTAGCAGGCGGACAACGCGGTAGGCCGCAGCCCGTACGGTTGAAATCGCTCTAAGAAATTTTCATGGCTTTCGTGTCGAACCGGCTCACTGCAATTGACGATAAGTCGCAAAGACGAAAGGTCAACCTCATGAAGATCCTCGTCCCTAATCTTGAAGGCCATCATGTTGAAGGCGAAATTCGGTAGCCACGTCACAGTCGCGCGCTCTTGGGTGATGGCTTCCAGCAGCAGAGACGGAGCCATCACCCACTGAAACGGATCGATCTGAATGCTCGGGATCCCGAAGATTAGCGGGAGGTGAAACGCAGCAATTAACCCCATGTCGTGATAAAGGGGCAGCCAACTCACGATTTTGTCGGAGTTCGTAAGTGAAATGGCCTCAGCATAACGTCTCACATGTTCCAGCACAGCGTTATGAGATAAAAGGACCGGTTTCTGGAGACCCGTCGTCCCTGACGAGTGCTGTAACAATAGGGGATCCGTAGGAATTAGCTGCGGTGGGTGTTCCTGGAGCAATCGGCCATCTTCGCGGTGGGCCTGCCATTCCATCGGGAAACGTAGTCCCCTAATTGTGCTGCCCGAACCTGTGACAAGTGGTTTCAGGACAGGCTCCAGTTCCCGCTCAGTGAGGATCCAGTCAAGGCCGGAACGGCGGGACATGCCCTCGATGCCTTGCCGGAACTTATCAGGATGGAGGCGGGGATTCGGATAGGCCAAAATTGCGGGAATGGCGCCCGCCGCGCAAACCGCTAGGTATAACGGATAGAGTTGGGTATTGTGACGCTGGATAATGGCGCAGACATCGCCGCGTCGAACCCCTCGCTCCATTAAACACGATGCATATATCTCCGCGGCCGCTACCAACGTGGAAAAGGTCCACCGAAAAGGGGCCTCGCCCGCAATCCAGTGGATGATTGCCTCGGAATTCGGGCGTTCAGCGGCGTTCTTGCACCAACGGGACCACGCCGTTTCGGGCTCAATTCCGAGCCGTAGCGGCGTACGGAGACTATCCATGTACAGGTTTCCGTCGAGACTGTCCATTATCGTGGCTCCGCGTAGTACTTTTTAAGCTGGGGAAATCGGCCCCGCGTTTGGAGATTGGATCCAGGGAGCCCAAAAACCGGCCATGACGTCACTGGAAAATCTCCCCCGCGAGATGCCTCTCTGGTGGTGAATGATGGATCTTTAGCAGGATAATCCAGGGCCTTCGTCCGAAATCATTCTTGGAGTTGCCGGGAGCAGGTCAGTGGGGGGCCGAAGCTCAGACTGCCAATATGAGCCCTGTTGACTCAGGAGTACAGTCACTTTGGTCAGCACTGCGGGTGTCCGTCGGTACACAAGGGCAATTCCTTCCATTTTCGGAACTCAGAGGTTTTAACTCCCATCTTTAATGTGTACCTTCGTGATGTAGACCATATGCGGATGGGTGGTTACCCTACGACTACGGGCATACTATGCGGATCGGGCCCCTTCCCCCTTATGAAAACGATCATCAAAACTGTCTGCTCTATTCTGATTTTCAGTCTTTCCGCTTTAGCTGCCAACTACACGGTCAAGCCCAGCGGCGGAAATTACTCCACCATCCAAGCCTGCGCTACCGCTATGTCTGCTGGTGATACCTGCACGGTCTACGCGGGGACGTATAACGAGAACGTTACCGTATCGGCGGGGACCGCCGGCAATTACAAGACCATCACCGTGAATGGTTCCGATGTAGTGAACGTCAGTGGCGGATTCACACTGAACTCCCACACCAAGCTGATCGGCGACTGTACAGTGCCAGCGGCCTTCGGCACCTGCGGATTCAGCGTTAGCCAGCCCTCCCAGAGCGGCGGATGCGTCGCGGCCCCGGACGGCTCGACAGATTTCTATATTACGAACAACGTGTTCTTCCAGTGCGGCCTGGGCAACGACGTGGAGATTTCCTTCCAGGGCACGAACGGAGTTTCCTACGTCTACATCCAGGGAAACACGTTCAGCTACGGGTGTGGAACGTCATCCGCTCCCAACAACTGCGTAGCCCTCGGTCTCGCGGGGAATCACATTTTAGTCCAGAACAACGACTTTTCCCACTTCGGTATCGTGGTGGAAGCCTACGGCCAGTACGAAGTCATTCGGAACAACACCTTCCACGACGTCTACGAATCTGAGTGCGGCTCTGCCTCCGGGAACTGCCACATGGACATGATTTATGCGGAGCGCAGCAACACCGCCGCGAGCGACCTGGTGCAGTACCAGTTGTGGGAAGGAAACAGAGCAACCACTGTCGTGGGAGTCGATGGCAAGGGACTCTGGACGGCTGGCGACAATCCCAACGGCTGCGGAACGAGCTGCTTCAATGTGATTGGCCGCTACAACGTGTTCGCCCATTTTGGTTCTGCAACAAACACGCAGACCAGCGGCTTCCTGAATGTGAAGTATTACAACAACAGCTGGATCGACCCCAACAACGGAGCACTAGGCTCCCCGGCTTCTACCAGTTACCGCGATGGCAGCTCGACTGGTGGAGCGGAGATTAATGAGCTGTACTATTACCCGCAGGCTGTGCAGTCGTCGTGGGATTGGTCCCCCTATGCGCTGAACGACGCTGGGGACCAGCCAGGCTTTACTGCCGGGGCGAATATGGCGTTCTGTTCGTCTTCTCCTTGTTCGTTTTCGGGATCAGGTGGCAGCCCAACTGCATTTCCCAACGACAGTGTAGGAGTATTCACCCCGAACATCATGGCCACGAGCGATCCGCTGGCGAACTACTCGGGGGGAAACTTCAATCTCGCTGCCGGCTCACCAGCCCTCAACGCTGGAACTCATCTGACGACTGTGGCCGCGGGAGATTCTGGCTCGGGTACGTCGTTGGTTGTGACCGACGCCGCCTTCTTCCAGGACGGCCTGGGATTGAATGCCGCTGGTGTGCAAGCGGACTGTATCGCCGTTAATACGGCCTCAAACCACGTCTGTGTTACGGCGGTCAACTACTCGACCAACACGCTGACGCTGGCCAGTTCGATCAGCCGCTCATCGGGTCAGGGCGTGTATCTCTATAGCAAGTCTGATGGCACGCAGGTGTTGACCGGGAGCGCACCGAACATTGGGGCGACATTTACGGGTACCTCATCGAGCAACCCACCCCCCGCTCCCCCAACGAACCTCTCGGCTATTGTTCAATGACCCTCGGCCTCGCATGATCGGAGCTTCCGTTCCTGCTTCGGCTGCGAGGCCTGGAGCACTTCCAGAGACTCGACGACCGGGAGGATCCGCGCGCCTGATTCCAAGGACCATTGCACCACCTGCTCGAAGAAGCCAGGAGTGCACCCGAACCGGCTAGGCGTATCACAAACGTCGTGGGTCGCAAAAATCAGCCATCCCCGCGCTTGAGCATTCTGATCGATTAAACGCTTCACCGCCTCGGGATTTTCACGGCTCTGTTCCAAGAAAAACGCACAAAGCAAGTTGAGATCTGTAGTTCCGGAGTTGAATGTCTGCCCGCCCGCGTGATGCCGAAGAAAAAAGCGTCCCGCGCGCAGGCCGCCTCCGCGACAGCATAAGAAGTGCCTTGCGGCGACTTGCTTCACAGACAGCCCGGGCCCGCTGAAGGGATAAGAGAAGGTTTGGAACGCCGTCCCGGGGAGCACGTCATTCAGAGCCCGCTGGTTATCGAGGATTGCTTTCTCATATATATCAGGAGGGGTGTTCCAGGAATGGCAATGCCCGAAAGTGTGGCAACCCAGTTCGTGCCCCAGTCGTGCAAGCTCTTCGAGATCCTCCGTCTGGTACATCGGCCCCATCTGAGATTGCTTTCCTGCAAGGCCCAGGGACACATAATACGTTCCGAGGATGCCATATCGTCCCAAGATCGCGCCGCCGTTGAGGAACGCCGATCGGGGGAAGTCATCGAAAGTAAAGGAAATTAGCGGAACAGGGGTTCTTACGGCGAGTTGCCTTCCAAATAGGACCCTGGTTGCCTCCATTGCAAACCGCACCCGTGCCTTGGCGAGGTAGCTGGACGCTGATCTCTCCGTGCGGGTTGCTTGCTGGCTCACTTGTATTCTCCAACAGGTTCAGCAGCCGGGCTCGTCCCTATTCGTCTAGGGGCGACCTCGCGTAGAAGCCCCGCAAGTTGGCGCAGAGGCCCACAGCCCCAGTGCAGCAGAATTACGGTGCCTACATACAAAGTGACAAATACTGATGAAGTAATCATGATGGTCTCCAGCGCAGCCCCAATTCCTGCTGGAGAAGACCAGATCAGCGTGCCTCGGAAGATGGCGGCTGTTGCAGCGCCCGCGAGCAGCGACGCAGCGGCATACCGCCAGACGGCGGCTATCAAGAATGAGACACCCAATCCGATTGGTCGCCCGGCATACCAGAAGGCAGGAACCACGAGTGCACAATAGGATATGCTCCATGCAGCGGCAACCCCCTTTGGTCCCCAGGGCAGCGCCAACACAAACAAGGAGGCGGTGATCGCGAACTCAACGATTGTCCAGCGAAGCCAGCGTCCCGGCTTCCCAATCGAGAGATGGATCCAGCCAACCGTGCTACACAGCAGCATGACTCCGATTCCCGGCCCGAACAACTCGAAGATTCTGCCGGATTCGGCCCATTTGGGTCCAAGCACGAGGCGCACCACATCTTTGCCGACCAGCGTAAGATCGGCCCCAACGGCCATCCCTACGAACGCAACGACCCCCAGCGTGTTGGCGAGGTATCGCTTGAGGCGATCAGGGTCGTGATTTGACCGACTCAACGCCGAGAGGGCAACGTTGTCGAGCGGCGAAGTCAGCTGGCTAGCCGAAAGCGCGAACAGGTCGTAAGCTTTCTTATAGTATCCCAGCGCCGCTGCGTTGAATCGCCAACCCACCAGAAGGTTGTCAAGGTTCTTGGCAAAATAGTTGACGCTGAATCGGCCATAGACTTTTATGGCGAATCCTAACAAAGCCCGTGTTCCCACTCCCCTCCGTGGAAGGCTGGGAAACCAACGGCAAAGCCAAAAAGCCCCTATCGTGCTGCTTAGTGCCTGCGCAACAATTGCCCCTACCAGGGACCAGTATCCCCACCCTCTCAGCGCCAGCAGAGTCGCGGTTGCAGTGTAGACAACCAGAGCGATTATTTCGTTGGCCGAAACGGAGGCGAACCGCATTGCGCGTCTTAGGAGGGCCAAGTGTATAGTCGCAGCCCCGCCGAAGAAGATTGCTATCGATATCCCAATCGTCGCCCTCGTAACGAGGGGATTTCGGAAAAAGTGAGCGAGCAGTGGTCCCGAAGCAGCAAACCCGAGGGTCAGGATCAACCCGATCGCATTCGTGACCCAGAAAAGATTACTGGCAAGATAGCGGTTCATTTCCTCGCGTTGAATGACCGCCTCACTAAAACCACTGGTTCCGAAGCTCTGCAGTAGCAGGCTAAAAGTGGTCACCATTGCCACTACGCCAAAATCGGCCGGCATCAGCATCCGGGCCAGGACGATGGTAGAAACCATGCGCAGTGGAAGTGACAGCGCCGCGGCGGACAACGTCGCAGCCGCGCCCCGCACGGCAAGACGTTTCAATTCCCGATCTTTCGCTACAGGGTGGAAGGTGCCAACGGCGTCAAATGGGATCAGGACCATTCCTACGCCACGGCCTTGCGGCCCCGTTGATCGTTCATTCGCTCCTCAACAGGCATCGGACGTTCGTACTCCTTTTCAAACGAACTGCCACTTCCAACATTGGCATTCTCTTCGTTCCTGCCGGCCGCAAAAGGTACCCTAGTTTGACTAGCTCGCATAAAGCACCTTGGTTGGCGAGAGATCCGGTTTGGGCCCTCGCCGCACAGCCCAATTCAGGACTTGAGTGGTCCTTTGCGCCTTCGCATCCCAAGTCAGGCATTCCCGAGCATACGTCATGCCTTGCCGTCGTAAGCGATTCAGAAGGTCGCGATTGCTGCCGAGATCCGCCAAGATTTTTTCTATCCGCGACACGACATCGTTTTCGTTGGTTAGCGGCACCTTGTAGCCTACGTCGGGATGCACGATGTCACCGGGTCCGCCGAAGTCCACAACCACGGGTACGGCGCCACTCGCGAGGGCTTCAAAAACGACTCCCGCGCCGTTGTCGCGAATGGATGGAAACACTAATGCATCTGCAGACCGCAAGTAGCTCAGGACTTGAGCGTGACTGACCCAGCCGCAGAAAGAAACAGACTTCTCGATGCCAAGAGATTTAGTAAGTTGCTCGAGGCGGTCTTGTTCCGGCCCGTCACCGACGACTATAAAATGGGCCAGCCCATTCCGTAAGAGCGGAGCAGCCCCCCGCAAAGCAAGGTCGCAGGCTTTTCTGGGAGTTAAGCCGCCAACGAAAATCAACTCGAGTTTTCCACTGGCTGCCGAATTCCGAGAGTCGGTAACACAGAGGGAGGTTTCGATACCGGGCTCCGGGATGAAAAACATCTTATCCTCAAACGCACCGAACTCGGAGTATGTTTGGGACGAAGCAGCTATGATCGCTGATGCGTAGCGATACGTGGACCGCGCAAAGGGTAGAAATCGATAGAGACTCCTTAAGCTAAAGATCCATTCCTTTTCGTTCTGCTGTCGAAAGCCGGCCGGCCACGACAAACCGCCGGTCACCGGACCAATGACGAACGGGATAGGGCCGTTGCGCAGGAAAAAGGCGAAAGGACTCGGCAATACCGATGCCATCGGGAGGAGGCGCAGGACAACGTCGAACTCCCCTGCAAAGATGCGGCGCCGCAACTGCCGCCAGGCGCGCCATTCAAAAGCAATAGAAAATGGGTAGCGGAAAGCTGTCAACATCTGGGTGGCGGGGTTAGACCTGAAAATGTTTCGATAGCACCAAGCGAAAATGCGATCAGGTATGGCGGTTCGAACCACTTCGATCGCCTGAAACGGCGCCTCGGCGCGTCGCAGATCCTCCTCAACGGACGATCGGGCGACAAGGGTGACATCGTGAAGTTGGGCGAGAGCTGCCGCATGACGGTAAGTAACGCGTGGAATGCTTACGCGATCCGGATGGCACTCCGGCCCTAATAGCAAAATTCGTAAGCGGCTCAAATATCCTCCAATTATTTCGACGCCTTCTTGCGCAGTCCGGCAAAAGCTCTCGGCAACAGAGTAGTTTCGCTCGCTCGGCAAGAAAACGGGCCAGCTGACAACCCGGCGAGGCTCTTTTTAGCTCTAGCCATCGGAAACTATACGGGCATGCGCGTCGTAACTTCGTTGGTGTAATCTCCCGCTCGCGCCTTTGACCGGCTAAGCCGCGGCGCAAGATTGAGGGAAATCGCCTCTTTCGGAGCACTAAGGATGGCCCAGAGCATGGCAAACCACGTGACGGTCATCATCCGGAACGGCGCCTCCGTTAAGCCTTCGATCAGCACGGCGACAAAAAACGCCAGACGCAGGCCGCCGGTGGTGGGATCCCACCGCATCCCCGCGACGATTTTCCGGTACCCGTCGATCAAAAGGAAAGCAAACAGCGACACGCCAATCCAGCCCAGGTTCAGGTAAACCTCCAGGTAACCATTGTGAGCCTCTTGGAAGTCGTACCCGAAAGTATGTACCATTTCCAGCAGCCGTGGCCCGACGAGGAAAGTCTCGTACCCGGCTCCAAGCCAGTGGTTTTGGAGCATGGTGGGAAGGAGACGCCAGATCTCCGTGCGACCTGAAAAGGTTGTATCCCTCCCCACCGACTCGACGAGAGTAGGTGCGATGAACAAAGGGACCAAGGCAATGCAGAGTGCCGTAGCTACCAAAAGATGTACCCTCAACGTTTTGGGGCGCTTTGAGGGCCGGCTGGCTAATATCATAATGCCGGCGCCCAGAACCAAACAAACGGTCGAGGTCAGCGAGAGACACTTATGCAGCAGCCATGCGTCGATTCCGATGGTCGTGCCGAAGGCCAGCAAGCGCCGGCCGCGGACTGCGCTCGTACGGTCCCGATAGGCTTGAAGGAAACACCACAGCAACCCCAAACCTAAGATCAAGCAGATTTGCCCAAGTTGGTTCTTCTGCACGCTTATACCTGTGAATTCGGGTGCGCCGCCTTTGGTGTATCGCCGTCCCCAGACCGGGTAATATATCCCGACAAGAACCGATAGCGGGATAAGAAGGAATCCCGCACGTGTAATGATCTGTCTGATGGCGAACACCGGAGCATCATCGGTTACCACGACGAGTATTATTAAGACGTCTTCGATACCCTTGGTCCAGTGCTTCAACGTGACAAAAGGAATGTCGGACCAAATCATACTCATAGCTGCGTAAGAGTAGAAAAGCAATATCGGTTTGTTCCTGCGAAGCAGTGACGCAACCTTCCTTTGTCTGAAGAAGAGCACGATCAGGGCGAGCGCCAAGAGAACGAAGGAGAAGGCTGCGTCGAGCGGACTCGAGTAAACGCCGTCCTTCACCTCTGGCGGAGCCATTTCCAGCCATGAGGAAAGCGAGCGGGAACTGATGATCAGCAGGTAGATAACGGGAATCCACACCGCTTTAGAAACTCGGGCTTTCTTGTCCCGCTCGAGCCAGAAGAGGCCCGCTATTCCGATGTAACAGCACAATGTGGCAATTAACTTGGCCATAATGCGAAGTGGCTCAGTGTCCTGTTACGTAAACAACGACAGCGATTCTTGCAATCGGAAGCAACACGGTAATCCTAACGTTCACGCGAATGCGCGGAGAGGCTCTGATCTCCTTGCATGACGCGGACGTCCTGCTCGCCAGCATCGGACCACTCAAGTTCCTCAGTTCGGCGGCCCTCGAAATTCCGATGCAACCAAGAAATCCGGAAAATATCCCAGAGCATCCTCAAAGAGTCCGTAACCAGATTGACTTTGGAACCGGGCTGTGCCACCCAGTTGACCGGTATCTCAAGGACGGAGAGTGAAAGTCGGCGCGCGATGAAAAGGATCTCGACGTCGAAAGCAAAGCCTACGGTCTTCTGTCGGGAGAAGATCGCCGCGGTTACCTCACGCCGGAACATCTTGAAACCGCACTGGGTGTCGGCAATGCCACCCAAGGCCAATACTCCGGTAAAGAACGCGAAGATGCGACCAATGAGGCGTCGATGGAGCGGCGTCTTGACCTCCGCTTCACCTTCCCGGCGGACGACTCTCGAGCCGATCGCCACGTCGTGCCCCTCGTCGATACCCGCGATCAGCTTTGGAATCTCGCTTAACGGGGTCGCGCCGTCAGCGTCCATGAAGAGAACAAAGTGGCCTTTCGCGTTAAGCACCCCCGCGCGGACCGCGGCCCCCTTACCCATGTGCGCACAGGCAAGAACACGGATCCGCTGGTCGGTCTCCGCGAAGACCCGTCCCAACGCCACGGTCCCGTCCCGGCTGCCGTCGTCCACTACGATGACTTCGAATTCCAGGGCGTGCGCTTCGCACCAACTGACGGTCTTGCGCAGCGTCTCGGGCAGGCGCGCCTCTTCGTTATACGCGGGGATGACGATCGACAAGCTGACCTCACTGTCCCGCCGTTGTTTCAACCCTGTAAGTACCACTGCTGTCTCACTGCCTCCTATTATCGGGACTGACACTTTGCAGTCGCCAACAGTACAGCACCCTGTTTGTCCGTCTTGAGCCGCGAATCAACCGTTCTCCTTATCCCATCCAGCGCAATACATACGAAGATGGAAAGAAAAGGAATCAGAGGCACGCTGTATCTTGCCTGCGCGAGAACGACTACCGAAACAGCTACGAGGTATGCAATCAAAAGAAGCACTGGGGCTACTGAATTGAAAAGCCCGTTTCTCACCGCCACAACCAGGCCCGCCATCGCAAGAAAAAGATAGGGCACTTCGAGAATCAAGTTGAGTCTGGTGGATTCCGTCGTCTTGCCCCTGAACCAGAAATTAAACAGGTTGGCGCCCACGCATTTCACGAAGAGGCTCGGAGACCTGCGATACTCACCGATGACCTGATTAAGAAGATAATCAGAGAATCTAACTTCGTCTCGACTGGAGTAGAAATCCTGAAAGTATCCGAGTGCCTCTACTTTGAAAGGGTACCCGAGATCCTCAGCCAGCCTTCTACGCTCACGCGCACCTTGCCGGTCAACTAGCGCCCAGCTTTCCGCACCAGAATAGTGCGTGTTGTTATAGAGGCCCGCGTGGGCCGATATTCCCAAGACCGACGCAGTCGGTACGAACTTTCCGACTAGTGAGTAGTTGCGAATGATCCACGGAGACAGAATCGTAGCAGCAGCGATCGCCATGATAGCCCCATTCCGGCAGAGCCTCAACCATGATCGCTTTGGTTCAATCGCAGCCACATAGGCTAGCAGCAAGACGGGGAACAATAGCGGGGTACTCCTGGTCAACACCGTCGCCCCTAATGCGGCCCCGCTCAACAAGTAATCGAACCATCCGCGGGTCTCAATCGCCCTGTACACCGTTAGCATAAAGAGGACAAGGAAAAAGGTGAATGCCGCTTCGACTCCTCCACGGCTCTCGGCAATGAGTGTTCCGGGATGGAAAAGGAACAGCAGGGGGGCGCCCAGGATTACTACCTTGCTGCCAGACACTCTACGGGCTAGCAGCGCGATTAGCCCCGCCGTTGCGAACGTGAAAAGCATGTTCGCAAGCTGTACCGTTGTCAACTTATCGCCGAACATCCAAAAAAGTCCGGCCAGGAGAACCGGATATCCCGGTTCCCGTGAGAGTGTCCTGGCAGTGTCCGGATAGACTCTGTATCCATGGCCTGCCGCCAGATTTTCCGCGATTTGTTCGTAAGTGTCGACGTATCCGTCCGAGTTGTACAACCAGTTAGTTCGGCTGGACACCTTGGGGATCAAAACGAACAGAAGTAATGCGTTGAGGGCGAGGATGCAGATCGCTGCAACAATCCAGCGCCACTTAATTCGCAAATTACTTAGGCTCTTCTGCAACCCCAAATGCATATTCGCCGTCAAAATTCTCATCTCGGTTTATGCTGCTCCTCAATTTCGGATTCGAGGTATCGCCTGCCCTCGACGCAAATCGGCAGCATTCTCCCCGCTTCTTCCGCGAGATCCAGCCCACGTTTGGAGCGTTCACTCCGCCCGAACTCGACAATCATCTGCTGTCGATGAAAAGGCGGTGAATCAGCTCTACTGTGAGGAGGGTGTGAATCTCACTGGTGTAGTTTTTCCCCTCTTCGAGGTGGCCGCGAACGACTGCCTCAACGGCGCGGCGATCCCAGTATGGTCGGGTAAGCGTGCGTTCATCAAGCAGCATCTCGCGTACATACTTTGAAAGGGCGTCTCGATACCAGACTCGAAAATGGTAATACTTATGGCGGCCGAGGAAGAGCCGCTCCAGATGCAACCACGAGACTAGATGGTCGGCCCGGGCTGCAAGTGGCGGCATACCGTAGTCGTATGCATATTCCGCCTTGAAGGTCAGCTCTTGATAGGCGTGGACCAGGGCTGCGGTAATTGCGAAGGAACTACTGCTGGCGCGGTCCGTCGCTATTTGCCGAAGGGCGGGATTGCCTTCCGCGATCAAGCGTAAGCGCACTTCGTTGCTGGTCAATGCCGACTGAGGCGCTCTGTAATTCGTGCGCACGAAGTCGTTATCGAGGAATGGCGTGCGCAGGGTGAGCTGGGTGTGCTCGAGTGCCGCCAGTCCGTAATGAAACCAAGGCGCTTGACGAAAGGCTGCGAATGTAAGGGGGTGTGTATCGGTTGCGGCACGATACGCCTCGACGCCGGCGTTGACATGGGCGGCAAAGTCGGGATGGAACAAACTCGGCGTCACTCTCGAGGGCTTGAAAGCTCTCAGCCGCAGGATTATCTGATCGCCGTAGTTCCCGGTCATTCTCACGGGCGCAATCGCTCGCGCATTCTCGTTCGAATAGAGGACGGGGGCGTGGTTAACGCTCGTGCAGCCGTCCGTCAGGTACACCGTCCGTTCGGCATATCTAGCAAAGTTCCCCAGTAAATCGGCCCCGGCTACGATTACACGGTGCGGCTGCTCGCAGGCGCGAGCGACCCTCCGCGCGATGATCACATCCCGATTCTCATGGAATGCGCTACCGAAGGTGTAACACGGAAGCGATCCCGCCGGGCATTTCTGCCATGCCATCACCATTCGGGTGTCGAATCCACCGGTCAACGACATCCCGATACGCTCACTGCCTTCGAAATAGCGTGGCAGATTGCGGGTGAATACAGACTTCAGCTCTTCATAGTATGCCTCGTGTTCCAGTGGTGTCTGTTCTTCCCATTCCCGCGGCTGGAAATAGAAGGACTTTTGGACAGAGGCGTCCGGCCGAAAGGTCCACGCCGATCCGGGAGGCAGAACCTTGAGGCCCTCGAACAGCGTGCGATTCTGAAGCACACAACCACACGAAACCAGATCCCCTAAACCCTGAAGGTCCACCCGCCGCAGTTCGGGACGCACAGCCAAAATGGCCTTTGCCTCCGCGGCGAAATAGAATGCATCAGCGGATTCGTGATAGTACACGCGGTGCATTCCATATCGATCATTGAATAACAGCGCGCAACCCCGTAGACGATCAATCAACAGCCCCTGGAAGCGGCCGTTCAGACTTGCCGGAAATGCGTGATCGTCGTGGAGCCGTTGGAGGAGATATCCGGGGCCATCCTGCCCATCGGACCGGACCGCCATCGGGGCCGAGCAGGAGCACCGTGAATAGTCTTCGCCCGAGAAGACGAGCACGCTTTCGTTGCGCCCGTCGCGGAGTGGCATATTTGCCGAGAACGAGCCCTCGCGGGCCACCCATCCGACATATACCCCTAATTCCTCATCAATCCAGGTTCCGGTGACATAAAAGGATTCGTGCTGAAGCCTTTCCACCATCCGCAGCAATAGAGGCTCCGCCTGGTGCCGAGGAATCCGCGTAATTAAACCGACGATTCCAGGCATTATTGGGCGACTTCGGTCGGACCGGCTTCCCCCAGCCGAACTCTGTGGCTGTACCACGCTCGTCTGAGGTCGCGAAGCTTGGTCAGGACGGGTTCTGGGCAACGGTCAGCGAGTCTTTTGTGGAAGCCCAGATGCAACGCCAGCCAGCCCAGGCGGGTCAATGGAACGTGGTAGCGAGGCACGTCCATTCCCCCAAATCCATTTACTTCTTTGAAATTGCTTAAGCTGCTCGATTTCTCCTTGCCGTACAGAAACTTTTGGTAAACCAGAAAAGGAATGCTTCTCGCGGCGCAAGAACGAACCGCTTGCGCAAGCAACGCGTTGGTTGGGCACTTGTCGCGGTATTGCGTTAACGAGAGAATGTTCATCAAGTTCGCCTGCGTATGGGTTTCATCGTGAACTAGTTTGGCAAAACCAACGAGTCTTTTCTCGAAATATGCCCCGATGAAAACACTGCTATCAAGATGTGTCGCTTCCGCTTTATGCACCGTCTGGAGATCCTTACCATAGTGCGGGAAATGCCGGCCTTGGCGAACCGGAGACTCATTGTAGATTTCCCAAATACCTTGGACGAGAGCGTCGTCAAACGGCACTTCCCGAACTTTTACACCCTTCTTTTCTGCTTGTCGTACCCTGCCGCGAGGCGCGAAACGTATTTGCTTTGTAAACCAATGATCAAAAGTAGATACGGGCAGAACGGCCAGGTTCTCCCACTCCATGGGGTAGGAATATTTTGGCTCCCGCTCAGTAAGCCTTTGCATGAAGGTGAAGATGTCTATGCGGGTTCCGCAGCTCTTAAGCGCCTTCACCATCGGCTCCGGGTCATCCAGGAATCTATGCCTGTCACCGTCCACGCGGGCGATCCGTAAGAACCGTCCTGTGATTCTGATTTTTCTGCCACAGACACTGATCACACGCCCTCCGGTTTCACATGCCCCACTTCGGTATTCGTTCTGTAGATCTTGCGCCCGCTAATCGTTGAATCATCTTTGAGAAGTTTTAGGCCCATCAGCGACTCTCCATTGCGAGTACATACATCTTCGTTGATTCTTCCATCAAACAAGCGCTTGCCGTCACTCAGTCAGGGGGCTTCTCGTGATACATGCCAAAATGACGTGCCAGGCAGGATCGAGGCTAGCCCTGGCGCGGCTTGCTAGGTTGGTCTCTGCCCCACAAGCTCGATGCCGGCAAAACCGAGAAGCCGGGCGAAGTGGTCGCAGAGCTTTATTAAATACTTTATAAAAACGTGTGCGCCGAGCAACGAGAGGAATGGCAGGGCAATAATGTAAGCAGGAACAGCTATCAAGGATTTCACCGCATTCTTCATCCGATTGACAGGATGCCCGTGAAACTTGCTACCACGCATAAGAGCGCGTTTCAACAGGTAACTCAGCCGACACCGTGAGGGCGGCACGACTTCAAAAACGACCGCCTCTTCACACCAAATAAATCTTCGACCCTGTTCCATTAACCTCCGAAAAAAGTCGATGTCGCTTCCGGCGGTCCCAATTTCAACACGGAACGGCGCTTCGTTTTTCGGCAAAATTCGCCGCGAGAACAGCACATTCCCAGTACGTGTCTGCGACCACTGTAATACCATGCCTGTCGGATGCGATGGCCTTTCGAAAAATGCTCCTTTCGTGACCCAAGCGGGAGGAGCGCAGTCAAAATAGGGTCTGACCGGCCCCAGGACGCCATCCACATCAGCGCCTTTACAGGTCTCGAATAATTTGAGAAGCCAATCCTGAGCCGAGTATTCATCGTCGTCGACAAAGGCGATGTAATCCCCAGATGAGTGCAACACCGCAGCGTTGCGGGCACACGCGATGTTCTTCTGTGGCTCCACGACGAATGTCACGGGATGCCCAGCCAGAGACGTAAACTCGGACACGGTGCTTTTGGCTGAGGCCTCGGCATCGTTATCCACGACCACCACCGAGTAGGTGAAGAGGTTACCGGTCTGCTGTGCGTTCAACGCCTTCAATGTTCGGCGCAGGTATTCAGGCCGCTGGAATGTACAGATACAGACGTTGATATGCGGAAGTTGGGATATTGATGACATAGGGCAGTCAGACGTGCAATTTCATTTTTCTCGAGGCCCGAGCGGCCTTTTTTCGGGAGGCTTCCGCCACTTCCAGAATCGGCAAAGCGTGGCGAACTAGCTGCCCGTCGACCTCGAATCCAAACACTCGGGGGTTAACTCGACGGGCGCGAATACACTCCAGGACGGTCTGCTCGGTCACTGCGGAGTCAAGGTCCATTGCCATCGCGAGCGGGAATGACTGTCTCTGAGTGTGAAAATCCAAGCCAACAAAAGGAATGGCACCAACACTTCGCTGTAGATCTTGCGCGATGCGATTGGGTGCAAAGCCATCGTACTTTCGATTCCACACCTCGATTCCTGCCAGTGCCTCTGCCCAACTTGGCTCGAAACGTTGCCAAGCATTTTTCCGAAACGGATGCGCAAACACCGCCACGCCACCCGCCTCCTTAACTCTCTGCAGCGTCTCCGTGGTCGGCAGATTCTCGCCTAAGAACGGGACGTCACCCCATACCAGAATGTGGACCTGATTTGAAGCATCGCTATACTCAATGCCCGGAATTATCAAGAGGTCCCTCGTGCTGGCTGCGTCGCACAACTGACGTAGCCGGCGTAGTCGTTCGGGTGAGAAACCGCGATCATGTTCGGTCATCAGCAGAACACGATAGCCAGCGCGACTGAACTTGTCACTCAACGCTTCGAGCGTATAACTACCGTCATAAGACAGGTTAGAATGGACATGACAAGCGGCAAGAACTGTCGCGCTCAATTAGCCTCCTGCCTTAAGTAGGTTATTTCGCAATGTGTAGAAACAATCTGCAAAAAACACTTTCTTATCGTCGCTACGCCAGTTGTAATAACGCTCACTGCGGCTGGTTTGCAGGATTGTGCGCAGCGCTTTCCAAATGGAGGGCCATTCGACCATTGCCGCGGATCTTGGACCACGGATAACGAACAGCAGGTACATAAGTTCGCGGCCAAGGTTCCGGCAGACCAGCCCTGGTGAACCAGATTTGGCCGTACCGACGTGCGAACCATGGGCGAGCGCCATGGAGGCGCTCCAAGCGGGATATTCGAGGCCTTGGCGGCGAGCCAGGGCCATGCTGCCCCAAGGCCGGCCATTCAGTTCAACAAACCATGCTTCCCCTGACCTGTCTCTCAGCAGCTCTATCATGAATAGCCCTGTCCACCTCGCATTTGCAATGAGAGCCTCGGTCTTCTGTCGTATGCTTTCATCTACGGGTATCGATACACAGGCAGAGGCGCCTGACCCATGGGGATTCATCATTCGTAGGCGACGATGAGCGCTCCAGGCCTGGACTCCTTCCGGAGTCGCCAGTCCAAAGATACCTTCCCCAACTCCAATGATGTATTTCTGCAGAAGCACAGGTATGCTTTCATTCCACTCTCGAAGAGCCGCTTCGAATTCGCTTGCGTTTGCACAAATCCGCGTCTTGCGCCCTATTTTCCGCCCATTCCGCACTGAAGTGCACTCTACGGGTTTCAGAACAAGAGGAAAACCAATCTGTTCGCTGAGGGCTATAGCCTGATGGATCGAACTGGCTACACCTGTTTCGGGGACTTTGAAACCGGCTTCGCACGCAAGCTGAGTTTGCTGGGACTTATTAAGTGCAAGATCGACACCGGATTTGCCGGGTCCGACTAAGATCCAGCTCTCGTTCGGAGCCAATTCACCACACATCCACAACGCTGTATCATCCAGCGGAAATAAGAGTATTGGGTCGTTATGGCGATCGCCGAACGAGTTCAGTACCGACTCCATATCGCGGAGGGCCTGCGCCATATCCTGTTCGGGGGGACAAATTTCGTGGCAAACAACCTTGCGACTGTGCCGCAGCGCTGAGCCGCGCCCACGGCGGGCGATGCTCTCAACGTCAAAACCAGCATCAAGGAGACTCCATGCAACTTCTGGTGCAGACAGAGCCTCGGCAAACGCTGTTACGACGGTGGTTGGTCCTGCACGCATAGATAGGTCTTCTGACGATTTCAGGCGGGTAGGGGGAGATGGTGACGAGATAGAGGAATGTCGCCTAGAAGTCGAAATAGGGCTCCGCCCGTCAAGAACTCGAACTCACCCGGGTTGGTCGGATGTGTCTCGACTTCAATAGTAATATCGCGAGACCTGGAGAAGATCTGCAGGAGCCTTTTGGGTTCGAGCGGCGGCAGGGCGAACAGACAATCGACCGTTCGATGGCTCCTTTTCAGCATCAGTTTTGAATAGCACCTGAACATAGAGTTGCGAATTCGCTTCTCTCCGGATTCCCGGGAAAAATGCGGCCGCAGTATCGTGCCAACAGGGAGCAGCCTGCCAAGAAGCACGTTTGCAGCCAGGTGCAAATGGTGGTGTCCGTCGATCCGTCGCGGTGGCGCGCCGTACAAACGCTCGTACTCAGCCAGTTGGGACGACACGACATATTCGAATGAGCGAACCAGCCCTGGGTGGAAAAACGGCCGTGAGAACGGACTATGAAGGAAACGCGCGAGCTTGGCTTGGTGTTCCACCAGGTCGCTCGTAATGGGAACTTTGCTAAAAGGAGTATCCAGGTTCAAATGGAGCCCGGCGTCGATTCCGCGGTCTCGCGCCACCGCAGCGGCACGCTCGGAGTCTTCCATGAATACCATCGCACTGACTGATGAAATGGAGCCACGTTCCACACAGGCGACGGCTCGGCTTGTGGTATGCGCGTCATAACCCCAGTCGTCAGCATTGATAATCAGCATCCTAGAAGCCAATTTTCGCTGCATTCACTCACAACAATTTCCACGGCGGCGATAAGAATTTTAGAAACTGTGGCATCCCCAAGCTAAACCGCTGCGGGAGCTAAATCGCGCTGTTGAGTTTGCCGAACTGTCAGCGCGAAGTTGAGCAGGGGCCACGCGGTTGCCCGTGCGGCACTATCCAGCAACTTCGTCACTTCATTGGTGTCGAGGAAAGAAGTGTCGGCGCAGAAGGCCTGCAACTCGCTTCGCGTGGTCGCCCCAAGTACGCCGTCGAACCACTCGGTGAGCGGTACGTTGAAGCCTTGCTTTTTTCGATCGATGATTTCATCGGGCAACAATCCGCGAACCGCCTTCTTGAGAAGATATTTTGTTCCTCCGGATCCGAGTTTCGCCTTAGCCGGTATGCTGAGCGCGAGTTCGACAAACTTATGATCGAGAAAAGGCACGCGAGCTTCGAGGCTAACGCCCATACTCATTTTGTCGACCCGCATCAGCAGCAACTCAGGCAGGCGGAGGTTCAGGTCCAGATATGACATCCAGTGGAAATCGGACTTGTCCCACGCGTTAGCGAGGAACCGCTCCCGGATGGGCGAAATCGCATCCCATGAAGTGAGATCACGGAACCGATTCCGTAAGTCGGGGTGGAGTAACCGGAGTTTCTGGGCGTGCGTAAACGCTTCCTCACCGCCCCAAAACACTGGCTCACCCCGGGCACCTCGTCGTAGCCATTCGTAATGGACCGTCTGATCCCTGCCAGCGGCCGCCAGTGCGCCCAACCCGAGGCGCTTGATCACGGAAGGTACGGGAAGGCGGTCGGCGCTCTGTAGTTGCAGAAACCGCAGCCAGAGGGGATAGCCACAGAACAGTTCATCGGCGCCTTCGCCCGCCTGGCAGACGATGCATCCGTGCTCTCTAGCCAACTTCGATAAAAAATAGATGGGGAGGCAAACCGGATCCGCTAGAGGCTCGTCCTGGAGCCTGGCCATGGTTTCGAGAAATCCGATCGCATCACCAGCGTTCAACAGGATCTCGTGATGAGATGCGCCGACTCTGGCGGCCGTGCGGCGAGCGTATTCCGTCTCGTTAGGAGCGGATGCGTAATTGCCATCGTACCCGACTGTGAAGGTGTGTACTTGCTCGGACTCGCCCTCGGAGAACAGAGTCGCATTCGTACTGGAATCGATTCCGCCGGAAAGGAAAACGCCGATTGGAACGTCCGCCATTTTCCGCAGGCGGATCGAGGTTCGGAGCTCGGCCATGAGGCGCTCGATAAGCTCGGGCTCCGAAACACCTACGAGCGGATTCGTGTGTTCCCAGACATCCCAATATCGACGTTGCTGAACGCTTCCGTCTGGTCGGACCCGCAACCACGTCCCGGCCTGAAGTTTATGGATTCCCCGGTACAAGGTGCGCGGCGCTGGGGTCGTTAGGAACGAGAGATAGTGAAACAGCGACTCTTCGTCAATATCGCGACTCTGGACGGGATCGGCGAAGAGCGCCTTGATCTCTGATGCGAACGCCAGTCGGCCGTTGTCCAACGTGTAATAGAGCGGCTTTATGCCGATCCGGTCGCGGATGAGCCACATCTCTCGGGAACGACCATCCCAAATCGCGATTGCAAACATGCCGCGAAACCGGTTCACGCAGTCGATGCCCCACTCTTCAAACGCGTGGACGATGACCTCAGTATCTGAATGATCGGTTTTCCAATGCCGCGGCCGAATCCGGTCGAGCTCCTGACGAAGCTCGGCGTGATTGTAGATCTCGCCATTGAAAGAGACCCAGAGGCTTCCATCTTCATTGGACATCGGCTGGTCGGCCTCCGGGGAGAGGTCTACGATTGCGAGCCGGCGGTGTCCCAAGCCGACGTTTAAGGCATAGTCGATCCAAAGCCCGGCGCCATCCGGCCCTCGGTGAATCATTTGATCGCGCAGACGGGTGAGATACGGCTTCGTAACCCGAAAGTCGCTATTCTGAAATCCCAAGACGCCGACTATTCCACACATGAATTTACCTTGCCTTCTGGGTGTAACTGGGACGGTTTGACGTTGTCGTCGACAACGGAGCGGTTACGGCGAATGAACCGGCTCAGGCGTTGCATTTGCTCTCGTCGATGGAAAGCAATCAGCTCGGGTGATACCGGACGCGGAACTTGACGGACAACTGCCCAAAGGTAGCCTGCGGCAAGGGCCAGCCCTCCGGTTAGAACAGGCGGCAGAGTCATTTGACGGGCGGTCCTGAAGAGCTCCCACATCGGATGATTGCCTATTGCGTAGTCTTTCATGCCATATTTGAAGCGTGACTTCAGCGGGCTCCGCCCTGCGGTCCCTATTGCGCGATGGTGCAAGCAACTCTTTTCGGAAAATGTCCTAGTCTTCCAACCCTTCATTCGCGCGGTAATCACGGCTATGAGATCAATCGAGCCGCCCTTCACTGGCACGTACCCGCCAACCGCTTCGAAACATTCGCGGCGAAACACCTGGCATGCTCCTGACACGTGCTCGATGTTGACGAACTGGTAGTCGTAGGTTCCACCCGACAGCTCGCGAAAAGGCGTTCCTACCAATCCCAGCGCTTCATCGGCTGATAATTTCTCAAGCAGAAACGCAAAATAGTCATTCTCGAATGAGATGTCGGCGTCCAGGCTGACGATGACGTCGCTCTCGGTGCCACGCACCTTCGCGTAGCCTGCATTGAACGCGTGAACTTTGGCGGCGAAGTGGCGTTCAGTGCGCTCCGGCATACGCACCAGTTCGATCCACGGATGCCGTGCCGCGTACTTCTTCACGATGTCATCGGTCCCATCGGTCGAGCCATCGCTTACGATGACCCACTTCCGTGGAAGCACCGTCTGATTAGTCACGGACTTCAGCGTCAGTTCAATGAACTGCGCTTCGTTCCGCGCCGGTGTGATTACAACGTATTTGAGAACCTCAGACATGTTTTCTGGCATCACAGACGAACCATTTATTGGAGCGGGGGACTGGAATCGTCCAGCCTCTCCGGGTGGACCCCGGCGCATCGCTCTCTATACTTCCCCCGCATACTCCTATCTAGGTAGGAATAATCTTGTCTCCGGCGCCGCCACTCGAGTCCAGGGAAACACTCTCGTTTCTGTTTCATCGGAGATGCCGTGATACGTCAGAATTGAATTGGACGGGCTGTCGCGAGACACGCGTCGCCTGAAGTGGATTGACACTAGATAAGCGTTGCGAATCTATCAAAATGAAAGCTCATCTATGCAGTCCGCTCCGCTGTTTCGAGAGAAGCTGCATCATGCTCGACGTGCTTGCGAGCCGTCATGGAGGTGAAGTCAGATATCTCCGTTGCCACACGGGACTGCTGTTCCGCCATAAGCTGCGGAAACATCGGCAGAGAAACAATTTCTGCCGCGGCCTTCTCCGCCACGGGGAAGTCGCCGAGGCTGTATTGCATGGATGCGTAGGCTTTCTGCAGGTGTAGTGGGATGGGGTAGTGGATTCCGGTGCCGATGCCGGCCTTTTTGAGATGCTCCATCAGGCCTTCGCGATCGGAGGTTCGGACCACATAGAGGTGATAGACGGCGCGCGACCACGACGGCTCGCAGGGCGGCACCAAACCGCTATTTACAGCTTTGAGCAGGCGCCTATACTCCGCTGCGCGCTCCCGGCGCTGGGCATTCCACTTTGCCAGGTGGGCCAGCTTCACGTGCAGAAGACCGGCCTGGATTGAGTCGAGGCGGCCGTTATAGCCTTCCACGTCGTGATAGTACTTTGTGGCTTGGCCGTGATCCCGGAGCATCTTCATGGTCTTCGCGATGCCGGCGTCGTTTGTGGTGGCAGCGCCCGCCTCACCGCATGCACCCAGGTTTTTCCCAGGATAGAAGCTGAATGCCGCGGCTCGTCCCATCGATCCGGCTTTCATCCAACGGTTGTGCTTGCGTGAGAAATATTCTGCGCCATGGGCCTGGCAGGCATCCTCGATGACGACCAACCGGTAGCGCTCAGCGAGCTCTAGGATAGGATCCATGTCGGCCATCTGCCCGTACAGATGGACGGGGACGACAGCCGTGACCGGGCGGCCGCTGCGGCGGCTTATCAGCCTGCCGGCGCCGTCAATGGTGCATTCCTTCTTCAGATACTCCCGCAGTTTTACGGGATCCATATTGTACGTCTGCTCATCAATGTCTACGAACTCGGGCAACGCGCCGGCTTGCGAAATCGCTTCCGTCGTGGCGATGAAGGTGTGCGGCACTGTGACCACAACGTCACCGGGTTTCACTCCGCTGGCCATCAGGGCGAAGCGCAGAGCGTCGGTGCCGCTGCTGATGGCGACCGAATAACTGGTGTCGCAGAAAGTTGCGAAAGCTTTCTCGAATTCTTCAACCATGGGACCGCCGATAAAACCCGCGGTCTTCAGGGCTTTGCGGAAAACCTCGGTCAACTCCTGCTCGAGTTCCACGTGCGGAGTAACCAGATCAAGAAAAGGGATGCTGCTGGCCGTGCTGGTGGACGTGCTATGAGAACCACTCACTTTGAAACCTCCGTAATTTGGTCGATATATCGCAGGACCTTTGCTGGATTTCCAACTACGATGCTGCCCGGTGGTACGTCTTTGGTGACCACACTGCCGGCCCCCACAATGGCGTTTTCGCCGATGCTGACGTTTGAGAGAATCGTGGCTCCAGAGCCAATCGACGCTCCCTTCTTCACTACGGTTCGTTCGACTTTCCAGTCAGCCTCGGTTTGCAGATTTCCGTCGGCCGCGGTGGCTCGGGGATAGCTGTCGTTAATGAACATCACGCCGTGGCCGATGAAGACGTTGTCCTCGATCGTGACCCCTTCGCAGACAAACGTGTGACTCGAGATCTTGCAGCGTTTGCCAACGTTCGCGTTCTTCTGGATCTCGACGAAGGCGCCGATCTTTGATTCGTCGCCAATTTCACAACCGTAAAGGTTGATGAATTTGGAGAGTTTTACGTTTTGCCCCAGCTTCACGTCTGGAGCGATGCATTGGTAAGGATTCATGGGTGATCTTGCTTAATCTGCGTCGACGCAAGGTCGTTGCGCCTCGTTGTACCACGCTGGAGAGTTGAGGCCAGCGGTTGGTCTGGGCAGCTCTTTCGAAGGCCCGGCAGGTGTGATTTTCGTCCCCGCTAGTTCCGGTGCAAATGTGTTGCGGATCCAGAGTGGAATCCCGCTTTGCGTCACTGCGCGAAGAGTTTTCGGATGAAGGACCTTGGCACCGAGGTGTGCCATCTCTTCTGCTTCCTGATAAGAGATCTCAGCGATTGTCGACGCACCCGGTACTAGGCGTGGATCGGCGGTCATCAGGCCGTCCACGTCGGTCCAGATGATCACTTCATCGGCGTCGAGGGCCGCACCCAAAATTGTCGCGGAACAATCCGAGCCGCCTCGGCCAAGGGTCGTGAGGACGCCCTCCGCGGTAGCTCCGATAAAGCCAGTCACGACAGGAACAACTCCCGTCTGCACGAGTGGACCCAGGCGCTGCTGAGAGAGTTTCCGGGTCACATCCATGTGAGGGTCGGCGGCGCCATGGCAGGAGTCGGTTCGGATGAGCGCTGTGGCCTCAATGGCTTCGCTCGCCACCCCGTGCTCTTCCAACACGGCTGCGACGATCGGAGTAGATAGGCGCTCGCCAAGACTGGAAATCGAATCGCGCGTCGACGGCGTCAATTCGCGCACCCGCATTGTGCATTGGCAAAGCTCTTCGCCTTCCTGAAATAGTCGACCCATCACGCACCCGATGCGGCTTCGCTCCGCAGCGGAATGGATCAGTGAGTTGACAGCCGCCACGTGCCGCCTGCGCAACTCATGGAAGATCGTTGCTACGGAAAGTCGATCTCCGAGTGCGGACTGCAGGGCTGCGTCGATCAGCTGGTTGGTCACGCCGCTCATGGCAGAGACGACCACCACCAGATCGCTCGCGCGCGCGGCGTCGCGAATAATGTCGACCACTTTCTTGATGGAGGATGCGTCCCCCACTGACGTCCCGCCAAACTTCATGATGCGAAGCGGCTTCTTCTTTGAAATTTGGCTATTCATACGGAGATTTACTTCCGCCCCCAATCGAGCCCCACGGCGTGACCCTTCGCCGGAGCAACTGTGGGCTGGGGGGATCGGGGCGCCGAGGAAACCGGCTTCCGAACAGACTTGGAGTACCACGCGCTCTGTTTCTGATAATTGATAACGCAATCGCGAATCAATTCAGGTTCTTGCAAAGGAATATCGTGATACGCCAACCGGAGGAATGGGCTTTCGGCATCCCTGATCCACTCTTGGGGGAATAGTGCGATCGTGTCCTTGTCGGTAATTCTCGGAGTTGCTTCGACTGCTTTTCCGGATAACGCCGCGTAGAGGGCTGCCGGGATGTCGCGTCCCGGGCCCAGACTCAAATGTCCGACTTGAGTCGACCGGGGATTGATTTCGACGAGGTATGCGTTTCCGGTTTCCGACTCAAGCATGAAATCGAAACCGTAAATTCCGGAAAGATTGAGACGGCGAGCCATTTTTTCAGCCGCAGCTGACATTTCCGCGTTCTCGATTACACGCACCACCGTGGCGTGCCCTCTCGAACTCGCCTTGTTGATCACCTCAAAATGGAGGCTCGCAAGGACGGTGCCCTTCCAGCAAACGACGGCGCTGGTTGCTTCGCGGCCGGCCACAAACGCCTGGGCGTTGACCACGGGCCGACGACGCAGGATTGACGGCCACACCAGCGTCTTATCCTGGTCGACCAGCGCCCGCTTTGCCGCTCGCGCCAGCAATGGCGGAGCTTGCAGCTCCCTAAAGAAGCGTTCGGCCTCGGCCGGCGTGTGCGCGATTCTTACGCCGTCACCGCCCGAGGTTCCGTCTGCTTTGAGGACAGTGGGAAGACCTGTGCAGGTGACCCACGTTCTAAGGTCATCGATGTTACGGAGCACTTTGGTTGGAGGGACACGCAGACCTTCCCGACGCGCCAGATCCATAAAGGCGGTTCTGGCGTTTACGACCGGGAAACTCTCCGGTGCGCCGAGTGAGCGCTCGATCAAGGCACACAGCGCGGATTCCGCCTTGCCGTTACTCTTCTCCCGGGCATAGAGACGGTGCAGGTGCTGCGTGGCAAGATCATCGCCTGAGACAATGAAATCGGGATTGGTTGTGGCGATGGCGCGAGCCAATGAAGTCAGCGGCGCCAACCCACGGTAAACGTGAATTCGACGAACGGCTTTTGTTTTGCGCCCGGGATGAGATGTGGGACATACCATCTCAACCTTGCATCCGGCGCTGGCCAGGGCTATCGCCAGCCGGGCCGTTGGGTACCAGCACGACGTTGTCGCAATTAGGACAGTGGGGTTCATGATTTCTTTTTTGGGCGACACAGGAAAGTTGCGCAATATGCGGGAGACGAATCGTGGGGAATCAGAGGTAGACTAATTCTCCCCTCTTGCTGATCGACTGGTTGGCTGCTTCGAGCATCCTGACCACGCGAAGCCCGGCCTCGCCGTCGTTGATGGGGGTTTTATCTTTGGCAATGCAGTCGACGAAGTAGGATAGTTCCCGGGTCAGGGCTTCGACCTGCTCAACTTGGGGAGCCCACATGTCGCCCGAGCGGTAGTGAACCAGCAAGTCATAGAGTCCCTCGCGACTGGTGACATTCACGCCCTTGTCATAAATCTTGATCTTCTCGTCGGCCTCAAGATCATTCCACACCAGCATTTTCTTTTCCCCGCCGATCAGGGTGGTGCGGACTTTCACCGGCGACAGCCAATTCACGTTGATGTGAGCAATGACTTTGTCGGGGAAATAAAGCGTAAGGAAGGCGACGTCTTCGTGTCCGTTGAGGTGCGTCTGGCCGGTGGCGGAAATGGCTTCGGGAGTCTTCTGGATCAAATGGTCGATGATCGACAGGTCGTGTGGGGCAAGGTCCCAAACCACATTTACGTCATGCTGGAATAAACCGAGATTCACGCGAGTGGAATCGTAGTAATACAGCTTGCCCAGTGCACCATCCTGCAAGAGTTGCTTGATTTTTGTGACCGCACCGGTGAACAGGAAGGTGTGGTCCACCATGATTTTCAGGTTCTTTCGCGCAGCCAGCTCAATCAACTCCTGCGCCTGGGCGGCGTTGCTCGTGAACGGCTTCTCTACGAAGATGTGTTTGCCGTGCTGGAGGGCCGCTTTGGCCAGTTCGTAGTGCGTCCAGACCGGTGTCACGACAGCGATGGCGTCGATTTCGGGAGAGCACATCAGCTCGGCCGCATCGTCCGTCACCAGGACGTCAGGATAGGCTTTCGCCACTTTTTTTCGCGCGGACGCGCTCTTGTCGCATACGGCAACAACTTCGGCTTCGTCCAGGCGGTCCAGGTTCCGAACTACGTTCGGCCCCCAGTACCCATACCCTACAACCCCAAACTTCACCATGACTTCACTCCCATTCCGAAGCGTTGCGTTTGAGTTCAGCGGTTTTGCGAGACTTGTGACCATAATTGGATTTAGAGCAGATCGTTAATTACGGATCGTTAATTACGGGATCGTTAGATGTTAGGTGGTTAATTAGGGAGGACCATGAGGAGGAGCTTGTCTAGTGCGCGCCTTCGCCAAGCATAACTGCTGCTGGCGTGCGCAACAGGATCTTGATGTCCGTCCAAGGGGACCAGGTCCGCGCGTAGTGCAAGTCGAGGCGAACCATGTCATCGAAGGTCACGCGGCTGCGTCCGCTGACCTGCCAGAGTCCTGTGATCCCGGGCTTGGCTTCGAGCAGCCGGCGGCGATGCCAGATGTCATATGCCTCTACCTCGTAAGGAACCGGAGGACGGGGCCCGACCAATGACATCTCCCCTTTCAACACGTTGATGAATTGGGGAAGCTCATCGAAGCTGGTTTTTCGCAAGAACGTTCCGACGCGAGTGATCCGTGAATCTTTCGTTAGCTTGTAGACGCCTTGACCGTTTCCGTCCGACGGATGCTTGTCGGCTTTTCCAGCGATCAGCTTTTGCACGTACTCTTTGTGGACAGAGGCGTCATTGTTGATATGCATCGAGCGAAACTTCAGGAACACGAACGAGTTGCCATGTTGGCCGATGCGACGTTGCCGGAAAAAAATCGGTCCCTCCGACGTGGCTTTGATAGCGATGGCAACAAACAGGAAAATTGGCGAGAAGAGGAGAAGCGCGAGCAAACTCCCCAAAACATCCATCATCCTTTTCACCACGCGGAAACTCTTCCGCGCATCCTCCCGCTGGGACAGATCGGGATACAAGGTTGGATTGCTCGGCCCCTGAGCATCGTTTTTCCAGTCCTCCGGGAAAACGTGAAACGAGAGACTGACTCGATTGAATTGCTCAAGGGTTAGATTTTTGCGCAACGTTTCCGTGACCCTGGCGATGATCGTAGTAGGAACCGAACTGCTGTCGCCGGTGGCGATTTCGGTGAACATGACTCCAACGACGCAGTGGTCGGCGTACCACCCGGTAACGTCGGTATCGCGCGTGGAACCGGCGAGCGCAGTCAGGATCTTGCCAAGAATCTTGCCATTTTTCTCAGAGGGAAGACGATCGCCCATGTCGAGAAGCAGCAGCATGAAGGGCTTCCGAGAGCGTTCGGTTCTCTTTCTTTCGAGCGTGATCATCCGCCGAAAGGCATCGGCGTTCAGGATGCCGCCATCCCCGGGCTTCGAGGCTTCAGGAAGCGGGGCCAAAGACAAACCACTCGGACCAGAGCGTTGTGTACTCATGATTTCCTCGCTTGATCGCTTTGCTTCTTGGATAGAGTCAAGTGACCTGCTGTATCGATTGACGGGGAAGGATGGAACAAGAACATTTCCGCAGCTCGCTGCGGGCCGCTTAATCCTTGGGTTGGTCAGCTTGGCTGCTGTACCGTTGATAGTAGTCAGTGTGCGCTGCGTTTGCGCTGCTGTTCACTAATGCTCCCAGCAGCTTCGACTTCTCGATCGCCTCAATGCCGCGCTTCAGTTGCTGTTTCTCGGTCGTACCATTTCGCGTGACCAGCAGAATTCCGTCCGCCAGCCGGGACCAGATACTCGCGTCCGCCAGCGGCAGCACCGGCGGAGAATCAATGACGATCCAGTCAAACCAGGCTTCCAACCGATTCATCAAGGGCGCCAGCTTCCCGGCTTGCATCAACTCCAGTGGGTTTTCCGGCGCTGCGCCTGCTGGCAGAACCCAGAGTCCTAAACTTTCCAGGCGGTAGAGGTTGATGCCTTGGGTTTGTCCCGAGAGTGATTCGCACAGACCCGTAATCCTGCCCAAGCCGAATCGCGCCGCCAAAGTCGGTCGCCGCAGGTCACCGTCCAGAAGCAGCGTCCTTTGCTGTTTTCTCCGAGCCAGTGTGCAAGCAAGGTTGGCCGCGACCGTGCTCTTTCCCTCCTGCGGAATGGTGCTGGTAATGAGAATTTTTTTCAGAGGACGGCTTTGCCGAAGCTGACGCAAACGAACGGCGAGAAAACGAAACTTCTCCGCGCCCAAGCTTTCCTCTCTCCCCACCGCGACTAAACGTGTGTCCTGAGGAATGGAGACTTGCAGCACCGGACACCGGTCCAGATCATCGAGCGAAGAAGGCGCCGGGGTAGGATCGATTAACTCCACCCGAGCAGGCTGATCGGTAACACTGCGCATTTTCTGCTCAGTGGCTTGGAGCAGCTCGGTAGCAGAAGTTGGACCTGGCAGCTCCACGCGGGCTTGCGGCTGGGCCGCATCAGCTTCGCGCATCTTCTGTTCCGCGGCTTGCAGAAGTTCAGCAGCCGAGACGGGACCGGACGACTCCACCCGGGCCTGTGGCTGACTTACACCGGCCTCACGCATCTTCCGTTCAGCGGCTTGCAGAAGTTCCGTGGCGAGAGAGAACTTGGGACTTTCGGTCCCCGAACTCTCCGATTCCGCCCTCTGTAACGCGTCAAATATATTGCTCATGATTTATGTTGCTTAACGGTTTACTAACATTCCACTCGTGCCCCGTTGCCAAGCTAAATTCAGGGAAAGCGTTGCTGGCGCTCGAATCGAAGCGTCTTTTCCTCCCGCGCTTGCTCTGCCTGCAGGCGGGCATATAGTTCGAGCAATGACTTCGCGGCTTTCCGCATGTCGAGTTCTTCGGCTGCTTTCCTCTGGTCTACCGATGGCGTTTGAACCCCAAGGCGGAAGTCGGTCGCGATATCGTCGATGATGTCGGGGCTGATACTTGGCATTTGCCGGGCGTAACCGGCGATCAGCGCGTTTTCGCAGATGGTGTTGATTAGTCTCGGCAGTCCTTGAGAGTGCTGATATACCGCGGCGATGGTCTCGGGCGGAAACAGCGCCGCTGGGTAGGGACTTCCCGCAAGATAAAGCCGGCGCTGGATATATCCCTTCGTCTCTTCCGAATCCAACGCTACAAGCCGGGAACGCAGCGCGATTCTCTGCTTCAGTTGCCGCAGAGCCGTGGAGTCGAGTTTGTCGTCCAGTTCGGGCTGCCCGACCAGAAGAATCTGTAACAGCTTCTCGTCCGCAGTCTCTAAATTGCTCAGGAGCCGGATTTCTTCGAGTATCTCTATGGAAAGGTGATGGGCTTCGTCGACCACCAGAACGGTCGTCAGCTTCTTCTCGCTGCGCGCGATGACGTAATGCGCAATCTGCAGCAGGAGTTCGCCCTTGTTCTTGCTGGTGCCCGGGAGTCCCAGATCGCTGACGATGTACTGCAAGAATTCGATCGGGGAGAGACGTCCGTTGAAGATGTACGCGTATGCGACATCCTTGCTCTGCTTCAGCGATTGCAGCAGGCAGCGCAGCAGAAGAGTTTTTCCCGTTCCGACTTCTCCGGTCAGAACGACAAACCCTTTGCGCCGCCGAACGCCGTAGTAAAGAGCGGCCAGAGCTTCGTTGTGCCTCCCGGTGGGAAACAGAAACGAAGGATCCGGAGTAATCTCGAATGGATTGCGCTTCAGGTTGTAAAAGGCTTTGTACATTGGGGAATACCGTTAGCCGCGGAAGTAACTGAACGCCGATCCCAGTAAAATCGTACCAGATACGAAAACTGCAGTCGCCCATCCCAGCCACAGCCGGCGGCGCTCACTGCGCTCGTCTGCGGCAGCCGCAATGGCTGGAATTTCCGAGATCACTGCGACTGGCAGGAGGGTCTGCAATTCCTTCTCGTCGTAAATCCGGTCGTCCATCATCTCGAATGCACCGGCCACGACAAGGCCCAGCGCCAATCCGACTCCCAGGCCCATCCCACAAAACTTCAGGCGATTGGGGAAGTCGGGTTTTGAGGGCAGGCTCGGCGGATCGATCACCCGGAAGCGCTCACCCTGCTGGAGCAATTCCATGCTGGTGGCCATGGCGGACTCATTCTTTTTCTTCAGGAGGTCGTCATAATTCGCTTTCGACTGCTCATACCCACGCGTCAGATCGGAAAGTTGCTGCTCGCGCACCGGTTCCTGATTCAATCGCGTCTGGTAATCGTCCATTTTCACCTTCAGCGCGGAGATGGAATGCTCGCGGTTGGTGATCTCCACCTGGTTGGATTTCAGCTGGCTTTGGATCTGAGCCAATAGGGCCCCTTGCGCGGGATCCATACTTCCCGTGTCGGCAACCGGCTCAGTACCGCTGGTCTGGTCGTCGCCATTCGCTTTGAGATTGGCTAGGAGCTGTCCCCGCATCTTCTCAGTCTCCGCGATCTGCTCCTGCACTTTCCGCACATCAGGGTGGCGATCGGTGTAGCGTGACCTAAGATCGGCCAGCTGCGCCTTGAGCCTATCCAGCTCTTGGTCAAGAGCCGGCAATCCGCCCGTGGCTGTCCCATCGGAACTCTTGGATGTCCCCTGCAGGGCGCGGTATTGGTCGGCCAGTGTTTGCAGGTAGACGTGCTGCTGCTGGGCAGTATTCAGCGAGTCCTGCTCATTCTGCAGCTGGGATTGCAGGCCGCTCAGAATCTGGAGGTTGCTAGCCAACTGACCGGGCATCTCGCCCACATGCAGCCCTTTGAATTCGCGGACCTTCTCTTCCTGGTCGGAGAGGCTTTTCCTGGCGGTTTCCAATTGGCTTTCGAGAAATGTTGTGGTGTCTTCTGATTGCTGCTGGCGCACTTCCAAGCTCTCGCTGATGAATAGATTCGTCAGCTCACTGGTAACCTGCTGGGCCATACGGGGATCACGCGATGAATAGGAGACGTTGAATGCCGTAATCTGATTGCCCGCATCGCGCACGAGTGCGATGTCGATATCCTTGCGCATGCGCTCGACCTTCTGATCGGGTGAGGGCTGGGAGTGCGGAGCTGCATACAAGTTGTACTGGTCGATGATGTGCAAAAGACGTGTCCGGCTGAGAATCTGCTGGGTGACGCTCTGCATTCGCTCCTGCAAGTCATCGTTCACGTTGGGCGTAACGTAATCCTTGGGCATGGTGGGTTGTTCCACCAGAATCAGAGTGCTCGATTCGTAGCGCGGCGGGAGCACCCAGCTCGCGCCCCACACGATTGCCCAACCCACGAAAAGCGGGATCAGGAACAGCATGTGCCGACGGCGCACAATGCCGACGTAGCACTGAAGGTCAAAGCCTTCCGAACTTTTCTCTTCGAGATCGTCAACCATAAATCACCTTCCCAGCGGTCGGGAGAACTGATAGGAAATCGAAACGAATTCGCGATTTGTGTCGGGAGTCGCGAGAACAGGCACCGCGCTGTAATCCTGGTGAAGTCGCGTGTATCCCAGCTGCACATTGAGATGCTGGCCAAACTGTTGCTGCAATGATGCGGTTCCAGAAACTGTGTGTCCATTGCCGCCTGCCAGTGGCGCGGCCGCTAAGACATCATTTTCAGCATACCCGCCCGCCACCGACGCACCGAGCATCCGCGACAATTGTTGATGGATCGATGCGCTGGCGCTATCCATCTTCACTGCCCCGATCAGCCCACCGCCACTCGATATCAGATGCGCGTAGCTCACGGCCAGGCTGCTCAAGCGCCCCTGCCAACCCAAACTGCCACCTGCCGACGGGTTCCAGCTTCGGGATGCCGGCGTGGGGGGTATCGACGCCGTGTCGGAAAACTGTGGGCCTATTTCCGCGTATTGCGGCCCACCGAACACAGAAATCGAGAATCTCTTCGTCGGATACACCGTGTAGAAAAGTAGTAATGCGTGGGTTTGCGTCTCGTTTGCTCCCGCCGCCGGATACGAAAGCAGCCGCTGGTACTCGTAGGTCGCCCCAAAGTAGTTGATCCTGGAAACCCGCACCGAATAGAACGCCAGTCCGCCCTGCGACGCTGAATCATAAAGACCGGAAACCTCACCCTGGTCGGGGTAGTGCAGATTTGTAAACGTCCCACCGGCGCCAACCATGCTGTTCGCCGCGAACTGATAGGTGATGCCGACGTTTCCGGAGTTGGAAAGCTGGTCGGCAATCGGTGCAATCACGGACTGGTTGGGCACTTGGGTTCCGCCGGACACAACTCCGGCCACGCCCAGATCAGGCTGGTTGAACACGCTCGAACTTTTCTGGAAGCCGTCCCGCGCCGAGAACGTCACGTGCGGGCTCAGGCGATACTGAAAATTGATTGACGCGTTCTCGTCCGCTTGGTTCAAGGAACTCTCTCGCTGATAGAAAGTAAAGCCGGGAGCGTAGGTCAAGATCAAGTGCGACCGCGTCGTCGTTTCGTCGAGTGCGATGGTGGGCCATACCGAGTAACTCACATCGCTCACAGGCTTCCCGTCAACCGGCCCTACCGCGTTATCCGTGTATGCGCTGGTGAATGCTAATCCGGCGCGAAGGTAGTTCGAGCGTCCTTGAGAAGTGAGCGCAACTGGATACGATTGACCGCTTACAGGCGGCGGCGTCAGCATCCGGCCCGAACTATCGTCGGCACTCGCGGATGCATCGCCGTTCGTGGACGCGTCGATTGCTGGGCCAGTGGCCGCCGGCACGGGGACAGGACGTTGCTCATCTTGCGACCAAAGGGGCGCAGCGGCCAGCAAGACCAACCCTACGCCGATCGTTTCAAGCAGTTTCATTGTCATCACGGAACGATGATCGTGTCGCCGGGCTGAAGCTTGATGTTCTGCGCCATATTCTTGCCGTGGCTGACTTCCTTGTAATTGAACGGGATGCGGGATTCTCCTGTGGCACTCTGCCGGAGAACGTAGATGGACTTCTGTTTCGCGAAATCGCGGAACCCGCCGGCCAGGGCGATCGCGTCCAGCACCGTCAGAGAATTGACAACCATATAGGATCCCGGCTTCACCACTTGTCCCAGAATGTTGAATTTCTGGCTGTTGACCTGCTGCACCATCACCGTAACTTCCGGCTCCGAAATGTAATTCTTCAGCCGGCTGGCGATTTCTTTTTCCAGACTCAACGGAGTCAGCCCGGCTGCTTGCACTTCCCCAACCAGCGGCAACGAGATTTTTCCATCCGACCGCACCGGGATGGATCGCGAAATATCGGGTTCCTTCCATACGTTGACTGCCAACACATCATCGTTTCCAATGACGAAGGTGTTGTCGTGCGGCTTCGCTTGCGTGGGCGATGCGTCGGCGTTCTGCGTGGCTGGAGCGGCACCGGAGGCCGGTGCAGTTGAGCTACTTCCCGATCCTGCCTGCGCCCAAAGTCCGATCGAGATCAGAAAACACGCCGAGGCCGCAATCAGTCCGGTCCAGCGAAACCTGCTGCGTGTCTTTGTCATGATTGCGGCGGCTCCTTGACGCTTTTTGCCCGCGCTGCTCGATCCTTTAATCAACTTGCTTTTCCGTTCCCCTTGGCCTCACCCGCACCAGTAAATCTCGTTTCCTGGAAGGTCGAAGGGTAGGAATCTGAAGCGCTCATGTGGTACTGGTCGATCTTGTACAGCATCGTACGGTAGCTTACTCCCAACAGCCGGGCGGCCGCTTTCCGATTCCAACCAGTTTTCTCGAGCGCCACTGCGATTGCATTTCTCTCGGTTTCCCACTTAACGCTCTGGATTAGCGATTTCAGCGATTTCGGGATTGAAGCGTCCCCAACGGGTTCAACTTCTTCGTGTACACGCGGAGGCACAGCCAGGTTGACGGGGTGTCCGTGGGACGCGTTGCCGTTGGCCCCATTACTTGGCTCGAGCCCGCTCAGGCTGAGTTGTTTGTCGCCGGCGACCAGGTAGCGTTTGACGAATGACTCCAACTCTTTCAGATTCTCCGGCCAGGAGTGATTCTGGCAGGCAGCCAGCGAAGCCGGGGAAAATTCCCGTGCAGGGAGGCCATAATACCGGGCCAGCTTGTGCATGAAATAACGAAGAAGAATTTGGATTTCATCCCGGCGCTGGCGCAGAGGCGGCACATGGACGGTGAACGCACTGAGACGGTAATAGAGATCTGCCCGCAGCCGTTTTTCCGCGAGCGCGCGATCCAGTTTCTCGCTGCTGGCGGCGAGAATGCGGACATCGACCGCTACCGGCCTGTCCTCGCCGGCGCGAACAAATTGCTTGTCCTGCAGCACCTGGAGAAGCCGCGACTGCAAGGCAAGCGGCATTTCGGCGATTTCATCCAGCAGAAGCGTGCCCTTTTCACCCATTTCGAGCTTGCCCTGGCTCGCCCGGCCGTTTCCAGTTGAAGACCCGTGCGAGGAAGCATGCCCTCGGCCGAATAATTCGATTTCCAGCAGGTCAGCCGGCATTTCCGCACAATTGACTCGCAGGAATTTAAATCCTGAGTAGACCGAGAGTTTGTGGATCAGGCGGGCAACCGTTCCCTTTCCACTTCCGGGCTCTCCCAGAATAAGCACGGGAACGTCGGCCTGCGCGAGCAACTCCGCCTGCGCGTGGATCTTCTGCATGACTGGGCTGACGCTGAGGAAGAACTCATCCTCACCCAGTGATTCGATATCTTCGCTCGCCATCTCCGCTTCAGCTTCGTCGTTCGACGAGCCGAGATGTCTTTTAATTAAAGATTCCAGTTGTGCTTCATTAAAGGGCCGGGCCAGGACATCCTTGGCGCCCAGGCGAATGGCTTCTTTCTCTCGGCCCGCGTCCTGCGGGTGGCAAAGCACGACCACGGAAAGATCAGGACGCAGCCGGCGCAGCCACGGTAAGAGGTGCAAGGTATCGGCCTCGCCGGGAGGAAGATCGAGAAATAGGAGGTGTGGCACGACGTCGGATTGCACCCGCTCCATCGCGTCCCAACCATTGGCAGCGGTTTCCAGATGCCAGGAGTTGGAGTCTGCGATGGACCAAAGCAGGCGCAGGACGGCCGAGTCCCTGCTTACGGCCAGCAGGCGAACGGTCTCAATTGTATGTGGAGCCATGAGTGAGGGATCCTTACCTACAGAACGAGGGGGTTGTTTCTGTGAAACAACTTCTGGGGAGTTTCAGGCAGGTTCTACTTCGTACCCTTCTACGCGAACCGACAGCGATCTCTGGATCGCATCGACGGAGATAATCAGTGTGCGGTCTCCATTGCACGAGACCAAAATGCCTTCCAGACCGTCGAGCGCTCCGCTCCGCACGCGCACGCGCTGTCCGATCTTAAGGAACGGATGAGAAGACCAAGGCAGTGGCCCTTCGATCACGCTTCGAACTGAATCGATTTCCGCATCGGGAATCGGTGTGCCTTCGCCCCGAGCGCCGACGAGCCCAAATACTCCGTCCACGCGAAGAACCCTCAAGCGGTCGGCTCGGCTGGGAACAAACTTGGCGAACACGTAGCAGCGGAATAGCGGCACCTCCACCGACTTCTTGCGGTCACTCCAGCGGTGCACTTCGGTGACGAGAGGCAGGAACGTCTTCACGCCTCTCTCCTCAAGTCGCTGCGCCACAATCTTCTCGTGGCGGGGGCGAGTCTGCAGCCCGTACCAGTTTTCAGCTTCCGCTTCAACCAGCGGAGCCGGGTTCGGTAACGCCAATGATAAGCTGCTGACGGCCATAGCTTCGCCCTCTAAGTCACTGCTCGCAGTGACCCCAAAATCAAACGCAGGACTGTCGCTGTCGAGATCTCAACTCCGAGATCCAGGGGGGATTACCACTTAGGGCAGGAAACCGGGGGGAAAGCAAATTTCCTGCTGGTGCAACGTCTTTAAATTTCTATAAAACTCGTTACCGCTTAATCCGATTTCAACTAAAACGATTGCGAAGATCGAGTGCAAATACAACGCACAACAATCTCTACCATCTTCATAGTGATTGCAGCATTTTCAATTGTCCAGTCAAGAAAACCGTCTTGCTGACCTGTATCATTGCCGAAACCAAACGGGTGGGGGGAAACCAGTACTTACCGAACAGCTGGACTTGCTTCAATGACAATAATCCTACATGGGAGCGCAGATCGCTGCAAGGGGTACACCCACCCATCTCCATACTTCTCATAGAATCGTAGGTGTAGTGTCTCTAGATACAGAGAATCATGTACTAGAGAACTATTTCTCCTCTAGTCGGGCAGCTTGGATAAGCTCAACTGCCTCTGAACGCGATTGCTCGCCGGCGCCGTACATTGTTGTAAGATACTGATTCTATAACCAATTACCGCTTACGATGCGGTTCACGCTCGCTTCGAAGTGTTTCGACTAGATTCGCCTTCCTTCACCAGATGGAGTCCGCACTTGGTTCTGCGCAGGAATGTGTGCAGGAACTTGCAACTGTGCCCGCTTGTTGCAACCCCATGGAAACGCAAGGATTGCATTGCTAATGAGTTAGGCGATAGAATCGTGCGGCTTTCCATTTCGAATTCTCACCCCCAGAATTCATACGGCGCCTCGGGAGTCGCGCAAGACTCTCAAGCGAGAGGGCTAATGCTCAGCGATTCGGACCCTCGGAAGAACAAAATCCGAGTGCTCGTTGCCGACAGCTCCCGAATTCATACCCATCTGCTCGCGGACGCCTTGAAGCGCGATCCGCTGCTGGAAGCGATCCCTTTCGACTCCGATTCTCGCAGCCTGGTTGCCGCAATGGTGGGTTTGGATATCGAGGTACTGGTGATCAGCCCCAGTCTGGACGAGCAGCCTACTCGCGGGCTTGAAGTTCTGCGCGAGCTGCGCGCGGTGCGCCCGGTTCGAGCCGTGGTCTTGCTGGATTCCTTGAAGGACGAAGCGATTCTGGACGCATTTCGCGCCGGGGCTAGAGGCATATTCAGCAAGAGCCAGCCTCCCGATGTGCTCAGCAAGTGTGTCCGATGCGTTTATCAGGGGCAGATATGGGCCAATAGCCAGGAGCTGGCACTGGCCGTAGAGGCATTGGCCAGCACGCCAACCGTGCGTGCCGTGAATGCGAGCGGCATGAGCCTGCTTTCGAAGCGGGAACTGCAGGTGGTTCGCTGCCTGGCCGAGGGGATGACCAACCGCGAGATCGCCGAGCGCTTGAAGCTCAGTCAGCACACTGTGAAAAATTATCTGTTCCGAGTCTTTGACAAGCTGGGCGTTTCAAGCCGCGTTGAACTTTTGTTCATGACTCTAAGCCAGGCGGGCTCGGGCCAGGCGCCAGCACTGGGTGAACCCAAGGACTCCGGTCCTGGCCTCAGCGATGAATTCGCCATACTTCAGAAGGCGGCCGAGACTGGTTTGCCGGCCGCGCAACTGGCCCTGGCGCAACTCTACCTGGTTCGCCGCAAGGATCCAGCGGATATTGTTCACGCTTACATGTGGCACCTCATCGCACTGGAACGCGCATCCGAAGGCGGGAAGCATATTACGGAGATGCTCACCGCGGAGCAACTCGACGAAGCTCAAGAAAAAGCGAGCGCCTGGCTTTTACGCCTGAAGGAGATCTCTCCGGCCATCTCACAAAGTCCGCCCACGCCTCAGCCCGCCACTCGCGCGGCGACTAAGACTCCAAAAGCCGATTACTAATCACCGCGGGAATTAAGCGCAGCGAATCCGCAAGTCGCCGGTTGATCGCGAATGTTGATTGCGAATAAAGATCAGACTGCAACGAAAACGGCGTGCCTGATTCGGCACGCCGCTGGATATAAGTTCAGTTTATGGCTAGTTGGTTTCGGGCATCGACGCTTGCCGACGTGACCGGAAAACCATCGCTCCGAAGCAACAGAGACCCGCTAGCAGCAGGTACATAAGAGCCGTTCCACCCTCGGGAACGTGTGCGGTTGGCTGCGGGGGCGGGGGTTGGGGCACGCAAATCTTTCCGAAGCCGCACGAACCACCACCATTGCCACCGTTTCCATAGCCGCCGTTGCCGTAGCCCCCGTTGCCGTAACCGCCATTGTTGCCGTTGTTGCCTTTGCCATTATTGTTGTAAAGGTCGTTACCGGAGGTCAGGGCGAAGGCTAACAAGTTCGGCGACTGGTAGTTGAGAACGCTATGCATCGCGGCAGTCGCTTTACTGTTCGCCGGGCTTTGCCCGAAAGCGGAAGGGAGGAAACACAACAATGCGGCTAAAGCTACAAGTCCTGATAATCTATACACAGACTTCACGGCTACATCTCCTTTGGGGGGAGAACTTAAGGGGGAGGGCCTGATACCAGACCGTTTACATATACCTACACTTGCCACTCTAACGCGAAACCGCAGACTGTCAAGAGTGATAATTTCTGCGACCGGATGCAACCTATTGCAATAGCGTGATTCCCCCATTGTTCTCAGCAAGATGGGGTCCGACACTGATTAAGAAAGAATCCAACCTCAGCCGGTGGCCAGAAGATTTTCGACTTCGGTAATGGGACGCTTGCACTCGATGGCAACCGCGAATCCGGTCCCTGATTCTAGCCGCTCCACCCTGACAACCCTGCCCTTACCCAGTAGTCGGATGGGATGGCGTAATCGAGGGTCCTGTACCGCCATCGTCAAGCTCACGCGGGTGCGAACCGGAACCGGATCGCTAACTCTCAAGAGCAGACCGCCAATGCTTATGTTCCTGCTGATTCCCGCGAGTTCCCGGACCGCCCCTCCCGAGGGAAAACTGAGCGCGACGGGAAATTCGAGATCGAATCGGCGGTGCCTGCGCTGTTTCAAATGGGGCACGTCGAAATCTTGGGGGGAGCGCATAAACTAATGAGTTGAGATAATGCCATTCACCGAACTGAGCCGACATCCTGGTGCGACTACTACGGCGCGGGAATCATCACTTGAGTAATGTTGGAGTATCCGCTCTCGCCACTCGGATCGACCGCTGTGGTCGCGTAGCAGTAAGTCGTGCCATCAGCTACCACGCTGTCGGTATACGCCGTGGTGGAACTCGGCGAGGAGCCAATATTCGTATAGGAACCGCAGGCACTCCCCAAGTAGATTGCGCGGTACACGTTGTAGCTGGTAACGCCGGTTGTTGTGCTAGCAGTCCAAGTCAAGCTGACAGTATGTACAGGAGCCGCCGTGCCAGTGCCGTTCAGACTTCCCGCGGTCGGCGTATTGGACGCGGTACTGGCAAATGAAGCCGAGGCTGAGGCAGTTCCGGTCGCACCGGGCGTGAACTTCACGGTGAATGTAACCGGCTGGGTAGTGGTGACGGTGACTGGGAACGAGAGGCCGCTGATCGAAAACTCGGAAGGGTTGGTGCCGCTCAAACTCACCGAGGACACGGATACGCTCGCACCGCTGGCGTTCAGCGTTCCGGTTTGAGTTCCGCTGGTCCCGACCACGACACTTCCAACGTTTACGGAGCTAACGGCCAATGTGCCTACACTCTGTGTAACCGCGGACCCAGTCAAACCTATGGTCAAGGTAGGATTTGAAGCATTCGAATCGATTGCGACGCTTCCCGGGAAACTGCCCGCGGACTCAGGCGCAAAGGTCACCGTGAAGGACGCGCTCTGCCCCGGGGTTAACGTCACCGGGGCGGATATTCCTGAGATGCTGAAACCCGTACCGGCCACCGTTGCCTGAGAGATCGTCGCATTTTCGCCGCCGATATTCTTCACCGTTTCGGTTTGCGCCTGATTCTTACCGACCGTGATGTTTGTAAACGTCAGACTCGCAGGGGTTGCCGTGAGGGCAGCAGGCGCCAGTCCGGTTCCGGACAAAGCAATGTCAAGGGTAGTGCTCGATCCGCTTATAGTGAGCGATAGGCTTCCACTGCTGGCGCCAGCCACCGTCGGGGCGAAAACCACGCCAAATGTCGTGCTCTGGTTTGCGGCCAGGGTCAGAGGCAGGCTCAGACCGGTATAGCTGAAACCGGCGCCGCTAACCGCCGCCTGAGAAATTGTGAGACTGTTGCCCCCAATGTTTTTCACGGTTTCAGTCTGAGTCTGATTCGTGCCCACCTGCAGACTGCCGAAACTGAAGCTCGTCGGAGTTGCGGAGAGGCCGCCCGCAACCACCGCCGTGCCGGAGAGCGCGACGCTTAGCGTACTGCTCGAACCGTTGTTGGTGAGTGCCAGAGTTCCGCTGGCGCTGCCGGCGGATTGGGGGGCAAACACTACGCTAAAAGTCGTGCTTTGCGCTGGGATCAGAGTGAGGGGCAGACTTAAGCCGGTAGTACTAAAACCGGGCCCGGTAACGGCTGCCTGAGTAATCGTGAGATTGGTTACGCCCGTATTGGTCAGTGTGTCGGACTGGGTTTGGCTGGTCCCCACCTGCACATTCCCGAAGCTGACGCTGGCTGGTCCTGCAGTCAGCGTGCCGAGCAGCGGGTTTTGGCCAGTTTGGACGTTGGATTTGCTCGTGCTCAGTCCCTGGCAACCTACCATCGTAGCTAGAGCCAGCATAACCACGACCGCGTTCCAACGAGTGGGGAGGTGGCGCATAAGTGATTGACGAGGCTGTGTTAGGTCCACTCCTAGTCGAGACGCTAGTGTGCCCTTGGCCAATCACTTGGGGAACGTTCCGAAAGGGCATGAGGAAATAAGCCAGATGGACTACTCCTCGACTGGAGGCCGTACTGCCTACTACCTGTCCTAACGAGAGACGAGAAGGGAAAAGGTGCGGGGGTTGGCGGTTGCTGAGGTGCGGTTCTTGAACCTGAATCGAGGCCAGCCCTATGGCTGGCTAACTCGATCATTTTTTAGGACGCGCCCCGCCCAAGACCAGTTCGCACAGATTGTCGACGAAATCAGGAGTCAGCTTGCCGTGCCGAATCAGGAATCGCATGTAAATGGGACCGTAAAGGGAATCAAGAATCAGGTCCATATCCACATCTTTGAGCAGTTCGCCGCGCAGAATCCCCCGTCGGAGCGTGGCGTAGGCCTCCTGACGGCGGGGCCAGAGGAAGCGTTCGCGGAACGCGGCGATGAGGTCTCGATCGCTCTGGCCGCCACCGAGAATCGCAGAAACGATTCGTCCGCGCCGGCCGCAGAAAACTTTGATCAGCTGGCGCATCTGCTGGCTCATGTCGGTGCGGACAGAGCCCGTGTCGGGGAAGTGGAGCTTTCGGGTTGTGCTGCTGGCAAATGCGTCCGCGATGAGCGCGGCTTTGTTCGACCACCAGCGATAAACCGTTGCCTTGCCGACGCCGGCGTGAGCTGCAACGGCTTCGATGGTCAGTTCGGAAAAGCCGTTTTTCCCCAGGAGCTTCAACGTGCTGCGCAGGATGGCCAGTCGAGCCTGTTCACTGCGCGGTCGGCCAGGAGGGCGCTTGCCGCGTCCTCTACCGCGTTTGCGATGAGCCGAGGACTTCTGGCGCATGCCCCTACCCTACCATATAATCGACAAAGTGCTTTAGAATCCAATACGCTTAGTATCGAATCTAAGAAACGTCCGCGGATTCCTCGTCGCGTCCGGGTGGTGCAGCCTCTTTATTCATGATTCATTCGAACTCTTGGAGTGGTGTCTAGCCAATGTGGATTGTTGCGTTAGCTCTAAGGCGTCCCTACACCTTCGTCGTGATGGCGATCGTCATCATCGTTCTGTTTTTCGTTACGCTCGTCCGCACTCCTGTCGACATTTTCCCGAACATCGATATTCCCGTCGTCTCGGTGGTTTGGTTCTATACCGGCATGTCGCCGCAGGACATGGCGGACCGCATCGTAGCCAACTCGGAGCGCGGCATCACCACTACAGTCAATGACATCGAACACATGGAGTCGCAGTCAGTCTACGGCCTCGGTATCATCAAGGTGTTCTTCCGCCCGGGCACTAACGTGCAAGGAGCGATTGCGCAAATCACGGCCATCGGACAGACCACCGTGCGCGGCCTCCCGCCCGGCACCACTCCGCCTCTGATCATTTCCTATAGTGCCTCCACCACGCCCATCATTCAACTCGGCCTCAGCAGCAAAACTCTGCCCGAACAGGATCTCTTCGATTTAGGCCAGAACTTCCTGCGTAATTTCCTAGCTACAGTGCCCGGCGCCGCCACGCCATATCCCTACGGCGGCAAGATTCGCCAGATTCAGGTGGACCTGGATTTGCCCAAGCTCCAGGCCTACGGGCTCCAGCCCAATGACATTGTCAATGCCGTCAATGCCCAGAACATCATCCTGCCGACGGGCACTATCAAACTAGGTCCGACCGAATACAACGTGGAGATGAACGGAACGCCGCAGACCATCGCGGAACTGAACGACCTGCCGGTCAAGACTGTCAACGGGGCCACGCTCTACATGCGCGATGTTGCCCACATACGCGATGGTTTCGCGCCACAGACCAATATCGTGCGTCAGGATGGGAACCGCGGCGCTCTGATGTCGATGTACAAGAACGGCAACGCTTCTACTTTGGACATCGTTAAGGGCATCAAGAATATCGTTGTGCAAGCGGCGCAGGCCCTTCCGCCGGAGTTGAAGATCACTTCGCTGTTTGACCAGTCTCTGTTTGTGCGCGCTTCGATCCAGGGGGTGTTGCGTGAGGGTTTGATCGCGGCGGCTCTTACCGCCGTCATGATCCTCATCTTTCTTGGCGATTGGCGCCCCACGATCGTCATTTCCATCTCCATCCCGCTGTCGATTTTTGTTTCGATCATCGTGCTGGGCGCGATCGGGCAGACCATTAACATCATGACCCTGGGCGGACTGGCACTGGCCGTTGGCATCCTGGTGGATGACGCGACGGTGGAAATCGAAAACATCGAGCGCAATCTCGCCATGGGCAAGGAGATGAGGCAGGCCATTCTTGATGGCGCGCAGCAGATCGCCGTGCCCGCCTTCGTTTCCACGTTGAGTATTTGCATCGTGTTTGTACCCATGTTCTTTCTGACGGGCGTGGCGAAATTCCTTTTCGTTCCCCTCGCCGAGGCCGTGAGCTTCGCCATGCTGGCCAGTTATCTGCTGTCACGAACTCTCATCCCGACGCTGGTTATGTACATCATGCGCGGGCACGAGCATCGCGCCGAGGCGCCAAAATCGTCGCTCGGGCGCTTCCAGCGCGGCTTCGAGCGAAAGTTTGAAGACTTCCGGCGCAGCTACGAGCAGCTGCTGGAAACTACCCTTGAGCATCGCGGCGTCTTCGTGGCCTGTTTCCTGGCTTTCTGCGTGCTTTCGCTCGGGCTGTACACATTTCTGGGACAAGACTTCTTTCCGCAAGTAGATGCTGGCCTGTTGCGCCTGCATGTGCGGGCACATCCCGGCTTGCGCGTGGAGGAAACCGCGCGACTGTGCGATGAAATCGAAGCCGTTCTGCGCGACGAAATTCCCAAGGGTGAATTGCAGACGGTTCTCGACAATATCGGGCTGCCCAACTCCGGCATCAACCAGTCCTACAGCTCAAATGGAACCATCGGCTCGAGCGATGCCGAGATCCTGATCGCGCTCGATCCAGAGCATCATCCTCCCACCGCGGGACTCATGCGCCATCTGCGCGAAGTACTGCCGCGGCGCTTTCCCGGGGTGGAGTTTTTCTTTCAGCCCGCCGATATCGTTACCCAGATTCTGAACTTTGGTTTGCCTGCACCCATCGACGTACAGGTGGTGGGCACGGATATGCAAAGCAGCTATCTCATTGCCCAGCAGATTGCGAACAAAATGCGGCATATTCCCGGAACTGCAGATGTTCATGTGCAGCAGTTGCTTTCGTTGCCTACGCTCTACATGAACATCGAGCGCACGCGCGTCACCCAAGTGGGACTCACGGCGCGCGATGTGGCGCAGAGTGCGCTGGTCTCGCTGAGCGGGAGCTTCCAGACCACGCCGAATTTCTGGCTCAACCCGCGCAACGAGGTCACTTACAATGTGGCGGTTCAGTCGCCACAATACCGCATGACCAATTTGCAAGACCTGATGGGTATTCCGGTGACTTCGCAGCAAGGCCCGCAGTTACTGAGCAACCTGGTACAGGTGACTCCTGTGGCGCGCCCGGCCAGCGTAAACCACTACAACGTGCAACCCGTCATCGACGTGTACGCCAGCACGCAGGATCGCGATTTGGGCGCGGTCGCTGCCGAAACCGACAAGGTGCTCAAGACGTTCGATGGCAAGTTGCCGCGCGGCACTCATCTCATCGTGCGCGGGCAAGTCGCTACCATGCGCTCGTCGTTCTTTGGGCTGGGCGTTGGATTGATAGGTGCCATTCTGCTCGTTTATTTGTTGATCGTCATTAACTTTCAGTCGTGGCTTGATCCCTTCATCATCATTGCAGCGTTACCCGGAGCCTTGGCGGGAATCTGCTGGTTCCTGCTGCTGACCCGCACGACGTTGAGCGTGCCGTCGCTGACCGGCGCGGTGATGTGCATGGGCGTGGCCACGGCCAATTCCATCCTGATGGTCAGCTTCGCGCGCGAGCAGTTGGACGAAGGTATTCCCGCCGCTCAGGCAGCTGTCGCTGCCGGATACACTCGTATGCGGCCGGTGCTGATGACTGCGCTGGCTATGATTATTGGAATGGTTCCGATGGCGCTGGGCTTTGGCGAAGGCGGCGAGCAGAACGCGCCGCTGGGACGCGCCGTAATCGGCGGACTGCTGTTTGCCACCGTCGCCACTTTATTTTTTGTGCCCAGCGTGTTCGCCATTTTCCACAGCCGCCGGGAAGCCAAGCGGGCACGCCAGGGTTTGGCGTAATCGTGAGTGGCTCAAATAGTGAATCGGAGTGAGCATGAGCGCAGAGAACGAATCTAAACCGGATGCAACGCGAGCCGGGCAGAGTGACGCCGCGAGTCCGCAGCAACCGATGCCAGGCGAGGAGCATCACGCGCTGAGCGCACAGGCCCAGCGCGACGAGGAGATCGCCGCAATTCAGCAGCACGCCCGGCATCAACCTCCGGCGATCCAGAAACCGCCCGAGGTTCCCCCGGCCCCGCCGCGCAAAGCTCTGACGATTGTGGGCGTCTTGTTGGTGATACTGCTGATCGCCGGCGCCCTCACCCTCTGGGCTCACGCATCCCACGAGCGCGCTTTGGCCAAGGAGACGGAGCGCGAGACGGTACCCACCGTCGCCGTGGTTTATCCGCAATCGGAAAAACCGGATGAAGATCTGGTTCTACCCGGCTCTCTGCAAGCTTACGTGGAGTCTCCTATTTATGCCCGAACCAACGGCTACCTTTTGCAATGGTACAGAGACATTGGCAGCCAGGTAACGAAAGGCGAGTTGCTGGCGAAAATCGACACGCCTGAGGTGGATCAGGAACTGAACCAGGCTCGCGCTGCACGTCAGCAAATCGTGGCGCAGATGGATATCGCCAAAATTACCACCGACCGCTGGGCTAAGCTGCTTAAAACCGACTCCGTCTCCGCGCAGGAAGCGGATCAATACGCAAGCGGATACAAGCAGAGTCAGGCCAACCTGGCTGCCGCTGAAGCGAACGTCCGGCGGCTCGAGCAGTTGGAGGGCTTTAAGGACGTCTACGCGCCATTCACGGGCGTGCTCACACGCCGTAACGTTGACCCCGGCGCGCTGATCAACGCTGGCTCGGGAACCGTCGGCACAGAACTGTTCCGCATGGCACGCGTCGATCCCTTGCGGGTCTATACCAGCGTGCCGCAAGCGTACGCACCGTTTATCAAGGTTGGAGCCAAGACCGCCGTCACGCTGCAGGAATTTCCCGGAGAAAAGTTCTTCGGAAAGGTGGTGCGCACGGCAGAGGCCATTGATCCCGCTACGCGCACTCTGCTGACGGAGGTTGATGTACCCAACAAAAACGGCCGTTTACTGCCGGGCTCGTTCGGGGAGGTGCACTTCTCGGTCGGCTCCGGCGTAAATAAGGTTACAGTTCCGGTGAATGCAATGCTGTTCCGCGCGGAAGGGCCGCGCCTCGCCGTCGTCGGTCCCGACAGCAAGGTGCAGTTGCGCCCCATTAACATCGGACGCGACTACGGCACGACCTTGGAGATTCTTGGCGGAGTTTCTCCGACCGATCAAATCGTGATCAATCCGTCAGATTCGCTCGAAGAGGGGCAACAGGTAATCGTGGCACAGAAGCTGCCCGCTCAGTCCCCGCCGCCGAGCCAGCAGAAAGGCAGCGGATCGTGAAACAGATCGCAATCTTGGCCGCTCTCGCGTTGCTCGGTTTTGCGGCGGGATGCACTGTCGGTCCGCGTTACAGCCGGCCCGCGGCTCCAGCCCCAGCGCCGGATGCGTGGAAGACACAACCGCCCTGGCAGCAAGCCGCGCCTAAAGATTCGATTCCCAAGGGCGCGTGGTGGCAAATCTATAACGACCCGGCGCTCAATACATACGAACAACAATTGCTCCAGGCCAACCAGTCTCTGGTGGCCGCTCGTGACCGCTTAGACCAGGCACGCTCGCTGGCGCGCGTAGCCACTGCCGGCATGTTTCCACAGCTTTCGACCGATCCCAGCGCGTTGCGGGAGCGCGCGGGCGCCAATCGTCCGTTGAATGGCGCAGGCCCGACCACCGTCAGCGTCCCGGGTGTGCCGCAGCCCATCATTATTAATTCGCAGGCTACTTCTTACACCCAGAACGTCTTCACGATTCCGTTTTCTCTCAGTTACGAAGCCGACCTTTTCGGGCGCGTGCGGCACACCGTGGAAGCAGCGAACGCTTCTCTGCAGTCCACCGCCGCCGACTTGCAGAACGTGCAGTTGGTGCTGACTGCTGAACTCGCTGCCGACTATTTCACGCTACGCGAACTGGACGCCGAGTTCGACGTAGTGCAGGAATCCGTGGACTATCAGCAGAAAGGTCTGAATCTGGTCAAAAATCGCCACGATGGAGGCATAGCCAGCGGACTTGAAGTGGCGCAGCAGGCTGCATTGCTTGACTCCACAGTGTCGCAGCTGGCTCTTGTACAGGAATCGCGCGCACAGTATGAACACGCCATCGCAGTGCTGGTGGGCCAGCCAGCTTCCAGTCTCAACCTGCCCGTAGCGCCGTTGCATGCTACGCCGCCGCCAGTGCCACTGGGAGTGCCCTCCGACGAACTGGAACGACGGCCCGACATCTCCACCGCAGAACGCCTGATGGCCTACGAAAATGCGCAAGTCGGAATCGCCCGTTCGGCCTTCTATCCGCACATCACGCTGAGTGGTGCGGGGGGATGGCAAAGCCGCGATCTCGGCTCGCTCCTCAATGCTCCGAGCCTCTTCTGGTCTCTGGGGGCGGATGCTTTGCAGCCGATTGTCGAAGGAGGTCGAAATCGCGCTAACCTGGCCGCTGCCCGAGCGGCGTATAACCAGTCCGTCGCCAATTACCGCCAGGCCGTACTCACGGCGTTTCAGGAAGTCGAAGACGGAATCAGTAATCTGAGTACGCTCTCGCAGGCCCTGGCCACGCAAGGCGCTGCCGTCAACGACGCCCGCCGCGAGCTGGAGATTGCGAATAATCGTTATATCGGCGGAGTCACCAGCTATCTCGATGTAATCAATGCGCAGACCACGCTGCTCGTCAGCGAGCGTCTACAGACGCAGTTGCTCGGCCAGCAAATGGTCAGCTCCGTTTATCTGGTGAAGGCTCTCGGCGGCGGCTGGGACGCCAGCCAAATTAAAGACCAACGAGTTCATCCCCAGGCTGGCCAGATCTTGCAACCCTGATCCCGCCTAGTTTGCAGGTTGACAAGGGTTCAGCAGCGGCTTATTATTATAGCTGAGGGAAATAGTTCTTCTAACTCTTTCACGCTTGCGGCAGTAATTCAGCCCAATCTGAAGTTTTCTATCGTTTTGCGTTCTTGAAAGAGTGATCGGAAATAACACTGCTCTCTGGCAAGGGACTGTCGTGTGGTCCACCCTCGTTCTGACATCTGCGGTTATCGCGCGAGCCTGGAGGAAAAAAGCATGAAGAACACCAAGTTTCTTGTGAAAGTGAACCGCAGTGGCACTCGCGCTCCGGAATACGTTCAGCGCATTGACCGTACTCCCATCCAGACCACGACCGACCGCAAGCTGGCGCTGGTTATGGGCCGATTTACGGCTGAAGACGCCGTCAAGTCCATCCAGAATTCCCGTTGCAACCCAGAGCTAATCTCCATCCAGGTTAGCGCCTAGTCTCTTAAGTACTAGCTGCAGTGCTTGTGTCGTTCAAAGGCATTCCTGTTTCCAGCCCCGCCTGTTACTGAGAAAGATTCAACTCTCATCGCTTGGCCGTAGTATTCTCGCGTGGAATAAATTTTCGGAATCTTTGCGATCGCGCGAAAGGGCCGCACTGTGGCACAAGACGAAAAAATTGGTTACAACCGCTTCCTGCTCTTGGTAGCGGGACTTGGCGGATTACTGTACGGGGTCGATGTCGGCATCATCGCCGGCGCCCTGCCGTACCTGCAAGACACCTCCGGTTTGAATGGGGGCCAGCTTTCGACCGTGGTTGCCGCCGTCCTGCTTGGCAGTGTGATCTCCACCCTGTTCGCAGGTTTGCTGGCAGACTGGATGGGACGCAGGCTCCTGATGACGCTGAGCGGCGTGCTATTTGTCATCAGCATCCCGATGATTGCGCTCTCGCACGGTTACCAGCCCCTGATTCTTGGCCGCCTTCTGCAAGGCATCAGCGCAGGCCTGATCGGTGTGGTGGTCCCACTGTATTTGGCGGAGTGTCTTGCAGCATCGAGTCGCGGCAAAGGAACGGGAATCTTTCAATGGCTGCTGACGTTTGGCATCATGGCGGCCGCTTTTGTTGGAATGTATTTCAGCTTTCGTGTCGACCAAGTGGCAAAACTCGGCAATACCGCCAGGCTGCTTGCCTTTAAGGACATAGCCTGGCGCAGCATCTTTTGGGTTTCCCTGCCACCCGGCATTCTGTTCGTGATCGGCAGCTTAATGGTCGCGGAGTCCCCGCGCTGGCTGTTTCGCAGAGGCAAACGCGACGCCGCTCGCTCGGCGCTGCTTCGTTCTCGGACCAGCGAGCAGGCGAACGTCGAACTCAAGGAAATGGAACAAGCTGCCGCCGCGGAGCAAGCGCAGACCTCCACCGGAACTAAAGTGAAGGAATCGCTGTTGCGCCGAAAATATGTGATCCCATTTGTGCTGGCCTGCGTAATCCTTGCGTGCAACCAGGCCACCGGCATCAACTCGATCATCGGCTATAACACCAACATTCTTTTGCAGAGCGGCCTTTCCGATGTTCAGGCTCATTGGGGCTACGTTCTCTTCACCGTGGTCAACTTCCTCGTCACCATTGGCGGCGTCATGCTGGTGGATCGCAAAGGCCGGAAATTCCTGCTAACTGTCGGAACAGCAGGAATTATCGTTTCCCTCGTCTGCACAGGCCTGCTCTTCCGCCAGACTGAACGGCTGCGCGTGGATTCTCGAAGCCAAGTTCAATCCATGGTCGAGTCGGACCAGAAGATCACACTCACCTATGATCAGAAGCTGGCCGGGACGTTACTAAATGCGGGGGGCGACGCTGCCCGCCGACTTGGTGACCGTCCCACTTCTTTGGTCGTCATTTATTCCTATGGGGACTTCCACGCCGCCACCAAGGCCGCGCGTTCCGACGATTCCGCGGCGACGCCAATCGTAATCACGCGTGAGAGCTGCGTGCCCGCCAACAAAGTAGTCGCGTTCTTCTCGAATCCATTCGGCAATCTCGATGCCGCGCGCCAGGCTCCGTTGAGAATCGACAATGCATTGATCACTCCTTTGCCCAGCGAGCGCAGTGGATGGAAGGTCGCGATCACTCTCTTCGTGTTCATGGCGTTCTATGCCATCGGCCCGGGCGTGGTCGTGTGGCTCGCGCTTTCCGAACTGATGCCGACCCGCATTCGCTCCAACGGCATGAGCATCGCCCTGTTGCTCAACCAGGCTGTTTCGACCGGCATCGCCGCGGTTTTCCTGCCCACGGTCGGCAGGTACGGCTATTCCACTATGTTTTGGGGATTCGCCGCCTGCACCGTCATCTACTTCATCACGGCCGCAGTGTTCCTGCCGGAGACGAAAGGGAAGACACTCGAGGAGATCGAAGCGCATTTCGAGGGCACGAGCAAAAAGTCCGGGCTGGCAACGGCCTGAACCTCACCGCGAGGTGCGCCGCAGGCTCTTTTGCTTACGTCACCGCTGGGCGTTCGCTGTTGGGCTTCGAACCGCTCAACGCGAAGAACAAGATGTAGAGATAGCAGATCACCGGAAGAAAGAAGGCGTGGTGAATTCCGATCCGGTCGGCGATCGCACCCTGAGCTAAGGGCAGAATTGCTCCGCCCACGATCGCCATAATCATCACTCCCGATCCATCGCCCGTAAGCGGACCGAGTTCCGCCACACCCAGAGCGAAAATGCTAGGGAACATGATGGAATTGAAGAACCCCACGAGAATGATGCTCCACATGGCGAAGTGTCCCGTGCTCAGCATGGAAATTGTCACGAGGGCGGCAGCGCACACAGCGCAAATTCCCAGCAGGTGTCCGGCCTTCATCTTCTGTAACAGTCCGGATCCGATGAAACGCCCGACCATCGCCCCACCCCAGTAAAACGCGACAAAGCTCGCTGCAACTTTCTCGGTGAGTCCGCCGATTTCCGGCTGGCTGAAGTAGTTCACCAGAAAGCTTCCGATGGAAACCTCGGCGCCAACGTATACAAAGATTCCAATCGCGCCAAAGATCAGATTGCGATGTTTCCAGATGGAGTCGTTCACCTTTTCGCCGATCTGGTGCTGAGCCTGCGGGATTTTCGGTAACTTGAAACTGGCAATCGCGATTGCCAGCAACACTAAAGCGATACCCAATCCCACATACGGCGTCTTGACAGTGGCCGCCTCGTGCAATCGATAGGCACGCAGGGCATCAGGCGCCAGCGCTCGTATCTCCTCGATTGTCTTTGGCGCTGCACTCAGGATGAAAAGACCGCCGAAGAACGGAGCCAGAAAGGTTCCCAGGGAGTTGAATGCCTGGGTAAGGTTCAATCGGCTCGACGCCGTCGCAGGATTACCCAACACTGTCACGTACGGATTGGCCGCCACTTGAAGGCAGGTGATGCCGGCTGCTAGGACAATCAGTGCGATCAGAAATAGCGGGTACGACGGCACGCTCGCCGCGGGTACAAAAAGAAACGCGCCCGCGCCCATGGTCAGCAAACCCAGCACCATCGAGCGCTGATAGCCAATCCAGTCGATGATCTTCGCCGAAGGTATGGAGAAAATAAAATACGCTCCAAAGAAGGCGAACTGGATGAGCATGATCTCTGTGTAATTCAGGTCGAAAATCGGTTTCAGGTGGGGGACAAGAATGTCGTTGAGACAGGTGAGAAAGCCCCACATGAAAAACAACGTAGTCACTATCGCCAGGGGGACGGTGTAGGATGTCGACCCTTCGGAAGCCGACGTAGTGGTGGAACCGCCGGGAGCAACGATTGCCATAGCTTGGAGTCCGCCCGCAATCAGGATTTCAGGCCTTGTCGCCAACCGATCATAGCATCGCGGGCTGCTCTACCGTAATTGCCGCCGAGGGACAGTGGTTTCTCGCGGCAGAATGTTATTGGCCGGTAGGCCGCTACTGCTGGACCTGAAGCTTTACCAGCCAGTTCGGCGGCTCGGGGAGGATGGCGAACGTAGGCAGCTTGCCCCGCACCATAGCCACTTCGTCGCAGTTGTGAAACCTGGGACAGACGTGGCAGTCCTTGTAAATCTTGTCGGGAAGATCTTCGCGTCGAGCCATCTCGAATCCCTGACGCGCGAAAAATTCTGGAGCCCGCGTAAACAGGCAGATACAGTCCACGCGATGCCGCTTCGCTTCGGCCAGCAAAGCCTTCATCAGCCGGCTGCCTCCGCCTTGCCCTTGCGCGCGCGGTCCTACCGTGATCGAACGAATCTCCGCAAGGTGCGTGCCGTAAAGATGCAGAGCGCCGCATCCAATGATGCGGCCTTCATTCTCCAGAACCACAAAGTCTCGTACGTTCTCGCAAATCTCCGCCAGAGTGCGCGGCAGCAAAGTGCCGTCGCCCGAATAGCCCGAGATCAGCTCGTGAATCTGCTGCGCATCCGGCAAAATGGCTTTACGCGTGCGCATGAAGATTGACCTCCTCGCGCAACGCCTCGATTTTCTTTCTTGCCGCTGCAATCCCCTGCCGCACCCGCGCTGGCGCCGTCCCGCCCGTGACATCATGGATCGCCAACACCGCAGCCAGCTTCAGGCACTCATGAAAGTCACAATCAAACACGGGATTCAGCGCACGCAACTCATCCAGCGTCAGATCCTGAAGCTCACACTGCTTTTCCACACAAAGCTTCACAGCCTTGCCGATCTGCTCGTGCGCAAGCCGCGACGGAACGCCACGCCTGACCAGATAAGTCGCCGCTGCCCACGCATTCATAAACCCTGACTGCGCCGCCTCGCTCATGCGATCGAGGTCGAACTCCACCGCTTTCATCCATCCGGCAACCAGCGGCAGCAATCTTATCGCTGTATCGGCAGCACCAAACAGCGGCTCCTGCGTTTCCTGCAAGTCTTTGTTGTAAGCCAGCGGTAAGCCCTTCAAACTCACCAGCAACGTCGTCGCACTCCCGATCACGCGCCCGGTCTTGCCTCGCACCAGCTCCAGAAGATCTGGATTCTTCTTTTGAGGCATGGCGCTGCTGCCCGTGGAGTAAGCCTCGGGCAATTTCACAAAGCCAAACTCTTGTGAAGAAAAAATAATCATTTCCTCCGCCCACCGGCTCAAGTGCAACCCAAGGAGCGAGAGCACGTTGACGAACTCAAGCACGAAGTCGCGATCGCTGGTAGCGTCGATACTGTTCGCCGTCGGTCCGGCGAACTCAAGTTCAGCCGCCATGAATGCCCGATCCAGCGGCAGAGTCGCACCCGCCACGGCACCCGATCCCAATGGACACACGTTCAAACGCTGGCGGCAATCCGCCAGCCGATCCGCATCCCGCAAAAACATTTCGACGTAGGCCAGGAGCCAGTGCCCCACCAACACAGGTTCGGCGTGCTGCAAATGGGTGTAGGCGGGCATCGCGGCGCTGCCGGCTTGTTCAGCACGGTCGGTAAAAGCCGTGCAGACCTCGGCCAGTTCCTTCCGCAACTCATCAATCGCCGCCCGAACATAAAGCCGAAGGTCGGTGGCAATCTGCTCATTCCGGCTACGCCCGCTGTGCAGCTTGTATCCCACGTCGCCGATCCGCGCTACGAGCTGTTTCTCGACGAAATGATGCACGTCTTCAGCTTCATCGTCTTCCACGAATCCCTCGGACGCAGTCGCCATCTGGCCAATCTGCTGCAGGCCTTCCAGAATGCTGATGAGTTCATCCGCAGATAGAACGCCGGCATTTTTCAAAGCGCGAGCGTGGGCCCCGCTCGCCGCGAGTTCATAACTCAGCAGCCGTCGGTCGAAATCAAACGACCTCTGCCAGCGTTCGAATTGCGGGTCCAGCGCCTGCCGAAACCGCCCCGACCACATCTTCATCGCGCAACCTCCACGCGCGCCCGCGCCCGCGTGCGCGATGGCAGTCCGAGAATGCGAATGAAGCCGGCAGCATCTTTCTGGTCGTAGCCATCGCCCATGGTGAACGACGAAAGATCGGTGCGATACAGCGAGTGCTCCGACTGGCGGCTCACCACCGAGACGTTTCCTTTGTACAAAGACAGCGTGACGCTGCCGGTCATCTCCGCTTGCGTGTTGGCCACAAAGGCGTCCAGCGCCTCGCGCAGAGGCGTGAACCACAATCCGAAGTAAACAAGCTCCGCGTACTTGAGCCCCACATGCTGCTTGAAGTGCGCGACCTCCCGCTCCAGGCACAGAGCTTCCAGCTCACGATGCGCCGCGATGAGCAACGTTCCTCCGGGCGTCTCATAACAGCCGCGCGATTTGATTCCTACAAAGCGGTTTTCCACCAGATCAACCCGCCCGATGGCGTTTCGCCCTCCGATTTCGTTCAGCAACTCGACCAGCGACACCGGATCAAGCTTCATACGATTGACTGCCACTGGAATCCCTTTCTCGAACGCAATCGTCACCTGCTCGTCTTTATCAGGCGCCTCCTGTGGCGAACACGTCATCTGCCACGTTGTCGCGAGCGGAGCATTCCCGGCGTCTTCCAGTTCTCCACCCTCATGGCTGAGGTGCCACAAGTTGCGGTCGCGGCTGTGAATTTTCTCACGGCTTGCCGCTACCGGGATGCCGTGCTGCTCGGCGTAATCCAGACAGTCTTCGCGAGATTTCAACGACCACTCGCGCCAAGGCGCGATCACTTTCAGCTCGGGTGCGAGCGCCTGATACGTCAGCTCAAAACGAACCTGATCGTTACCCTTACCCGTGCATCCATGCGCTACCGCCGTCGCTCCCTCGCGCAGAGCGACTTCGACTTGATGTTTTGCGATGACCGGGCGCGCCAGAGATGTACCCAGCAGGTACTTATGCTCATACACCGCACCAGCCTGCAGCGCAGGAAACACATATCCAGTCAGAAACTCCTCGCGAAGATCCTCCACGACCACCTTGCTCGCGCCTGTCGCATAAGCCTTCTCGACAACGGCTTCAATGTCATCTCCCTGGCCGACATCGCCGACCATCGCGATCACGCTGTAGGAGTAATTTTCTTTGAGCCACGGAATAATAATGGAGGTATCGAGCCCCCCGGAGTAAGCGAGTACAACTTTTTCAGGCATGAGCACTCCTCGCGGGCAGGCGATCGCCGCCGCCCAACAGCAAATAAAGAATCGCTTTCTGCACATGCAGGCGATTTTCTGCCTGCTCAAAGACCACGGACTGCGGCGAATCGATCACCTCGTCGGTTACTTCCAACCCTCGATGCGCCGGCAGGCAATGCATGAACACCGCATGGGGCGCGGCTTCTGCCATAAGTTCTGCATTGACTTGATATGGCGGAAACACCTTCGCTCGCTCATTCTCTTCCCGCTCCTGGCCCATGCTGGTCCATGCATCAGTGTAAATCGCATCGGCTCCAAACACTGCTTCGTGAGGATCGGTCAGCAAATTTATCTCAGCTCCAGTCTCCTCTGCAATTTCGCGCGCGGCCGCGACAATCTGCGGATTAGGGCCATAGCCTTGCGGGGTTGCGACGCGAATCGAAGACCCCAGGCACGCGCATGTAAGCAACAACGAGTGCGCTACATTGTTACCATCGCCCACGTAAGCGAGGCAGCGGTCCTTAACGTCACCAAACCGCTCGAGGAGCGTAAGGTAATCGGCCAGCGCCTGGCACGGATGCTCCACATCGCTGAGCGCGTTAATCACCGGAATAGACGCATGCTGCGCCATCCCCTCGATGGTCTGTTGCGAAAACGTACGCAGCACAATCAAGTCCACCCAGCGCTCCAGATTATGCGCCACGTCGCTCAACTTTTCGCGCGCATCAAGCCGTTCGTGGGTTTGATCGACGAACATCGCCGACCCACCCAGGCCCACGATTCCTGCTTCGAACGTCAGCCTGGTCCGCAAAGACGGCTTCTCGAAGAACATGACGATCTGCCTGCCGGTAAGCGCCCGTTGAAAATCAGCGGGACGCGACTTCATGATTCCAGCCAGATGCAACACCGCATCTACGCCGGCCGGGCCAAGATCGCGAGTCGAGACCAGATCTGGACACCAAAACACTTGCGGCACTCTCTCGGGAGCTGCCGCCATTCTGCCTTGTATGTGTGTATTCAACTTTGACTCCTTCTTTTGAACCCGCGTACCTTCAGGTTGCGATTTGTAACCGGCGGCGACTGACTGCCTCATGAGCAAGTAACCTCCGTACCGCACGACAGCTTGGTCAGATAGAACTGCGGCAAGATCTCTGCTTCGTTCGCCGGCAGGATTCTCACTCGCCCCACGCCTTGCTTCAGCGCTTGTCCGCAAGCTTGCAACTTCGGCAACATGCCGCCGCTGATGATCGACCCGGCCGCCAGTTCCGCGGCCTGCTTCGTGCTCAGCCACGGCATCACGCTCCCTGCGGCATCTCTTACCCCGGGCACATCAGTGAGAAAGATCAGCGCGTTGGCGTGGCACGCCGCGGCGCACGACGCCGCCATCTCATCGGCATTCACGTTGTAGTATTCGCCGTCGGCGCCCAGCGCCAGCGAAGCCAGCACCGGAATTCCTCCCTGCTGCCACAGAGCCTCGATCCAGCACGGCTCCGCAAAACAAATCTCACCCACAAACCCCAGATCGCGGCCGTGGACAAACTTCTTCCGCGCGCGGAACGTCATACCGTCACCACCGCAGAATCCGATTGCCGGCATCCCTGCTGATTGAATCGCCGCCACCAGCTTCTTGTTGATGATCCCGGCCAACACCATCAGCGCCACATCCCGAGTCTCCGCATCGGTAACCCTCAAGCCGTCCACAAACTCACTCTTTTTCCCTAGTCGATTCAGCATGCGGGTCAGCGCACTGCCGCCGCCATGAACCACAGCGACACGGTGGCCGTCTTGCGCCAACTCCGCGATCGACCGCGCGCATTTGCGCAGAGTCGCAACATCCTCGATCGCCGCTCCGCCAATTTTCACCACAATCGTCACTGCAAACCCTCCCGCTCTTCCCACCCGTACATCAGATTCATGTTCTGCACCGCCTGTCCTGCCGCACCTTTCAGCAGATTGTCCACGCAGGAAACCAGCACCAGCCGCCGCCCGTCTTCCGCCAGGCAAAAGCCCAAGTCGCAGTAGTTCGTGTGCAACGAAAACTGGAGCTGCGGCAGCTTCGGCGTAGCAAACACTCGCACCCAATGTCTGCCCGAATAAAAATCGCGCAGACAGAATTCCACTTCCGCCGGTTTCATCGCCGCTTCAGGTGCACGTAGATCGTCGACAGAATCCCGCGCGGAATCGGCAGCAGATGTGGGGTAAAAGTCAGCTCCGCATCGCTCCAGCCCCAACTGCTCCACCATCTCTCCCAGATGCCGGTGATTGAACACCGAATAAGCAGAAAGATTGTCCGCCACCGAAACGAAATGCGTCCGCGACGTAGGCGCCTTACCCGCTCCCGAAACTCCCGACTTCGAGTCAGAAATAATTCCGTGCTCCCGATCGACCAGATCCGCCTTGAGCAGAGGCGCCAAAGCCAGAATCACCGAGGTCGCATAGCAGCCGGGATTCGCCACCAACTGGGCGGCGGAAATGCAATCACTGTTCAGCTCCGGCAAACCATAGACCGCCTTCGCTGTCAGTGCCGCAGCCGTGACCGCATCGGCGTCCTGAAACGAGTAGATGGCGCGATGCTGTGCTTGTTTCAGCCGCCACGCCCCACTCAGATCGATCACGCGCAATCCCTTGCGCGACCGCTTCCGGCACCAGAGACCGCGATGCTTCATGCGGCGTAGCCAGAAAAAGCAATTGCACGCCCTGGCGTTTCAGTTCCGGCCACGACAGTGGTCCGCAGCGGATAGCCTCCGTTGCCAGACAACTCCGGAAAAATCTCGGCCAAGTCCGTCGCGCCATCGCCTCCGCCCTCACGCCGGAGCAGCACAGGTTTCTCCAGCCGCGGATGACGCTCGAGAATGCGCGTCAGCTCCAGCCCCGAATAGCCGCTCGCTCCCAGCACCGCGCGTCTTGAGCTTCGCAGACATCAGCCCAGCATCTCCTCGATCCGCGCCGCAACCTTCCTGGCGGCATCCTTGTCAGGACAAACAATCAGGATGGCGTCGTCGCCAGCAATCGTTCCCACCACTTCCTCCCATTCCTGTTCATCCAGCGCCGCCGCCACCGGCTGAGCACTGCCGATGATGGTTTTCACCACCAAAAGGTTCTGCGCGGGCCGCACATCCAGCACAAACTCTCGAACCAGCCGATGCACCGGAGGCAGCGCCAGGCCCGCAGCGCCTTCGCCCTGAGGCAAGGCGTAACCAGCGGCCGTCTTGCTCAGATTCAGGTCGTGAATATCCCGCGACAGCGTCGCCTGTCCCACCTTGAATCCCCGCTTGCGCAACGCCCGCTGCAAGTCTTCCTGGTTGGCGATGGGTCCGTGTTTCAACGCTTCCAGCACGGCTCTCTGTCGCAGCGCTTTATTCATTATGAATATTTATTCATCATTATGAATAAATATTCTCTATCTTACAGGCCGCATCCTCCCTGTCAAGGAAAAACGCCGCCCCCTTCCATTCTTGGTAATGGCCGAAGGTTCTCTGGCACGCCGCAGAGGAAGCTCTTGGCGAACTCCAAAACCGGAGCCTCCCGTCAAATCCTTGCTAGACTACTCGCGGTTGAAAAGCAGCGAGTCGCCGCAGGAGCCACGCGCATGAGCAACAAACCCACCCTGGCAGCCGAGTTGATTGCCGAGTTCCTCGGGACGTTCGTCTTGATGCTCTTCGGCACAGGCGTAGTCGCCATGGTCGTCCTCTTCCCCTCGAACACTCCGGGCGCCACGGTCCACGGCGGCTACACCAACATCACGCTGGGCTGGGGATTGGCGGTAACCATGGGCCTCTACATCTCGGGAAAAGTTTCTGGCGGACATCTCAACCCGGCCGTCACCCTCACCTTGGCGGTGTTCCGTGGCTTTCCCTGGCGCAAGGTCCTGCCTTATTCCATCGCACAGACAGCAGGAGCATTTCTTGCAGCCGCTTTGGTCTACCGCAACTACCTGCCCGCGTTCCACCAGGTTGACCCTCAACTGCAAAAGACGGCAGGCGTGTTTACCACGTTCCCGACTTTTCCGGCGTTGCCGCAAGCAGGGTTTCTCGATCAGGTGATCGGCACGGCTCTGCTGCTGCTCATGGTGTTGGCCATCACGGATGAACTCAACGTTCCTCCCGGCGCCAACCTTGGGCCTGTGATGATCGGCCTGGTCGTAGTGGCAATCGGCATGAGTTTCGGCGGCATGCACGGATATCCAATCAATCCCGCGCGCGACTTCGGCCCACGCCTTTTCACCGCAGTCGCTGGATTCAAAAACAACGGCCTCACTGACGGAGCTCGCGTGTGGTGGGTGCCGGTGCTGGCGCCGCTGCTGGGCGGACTGGTCGGCGCCGCAGTCTATGATTTCGGCATTCGACGATTTCTGCGCGCGTCCGAGGCGTCGTCCCAACCTTAAACCGGGAACCTTCGACAAAAAACAGGAGACCTCTTGCCTTACATTCTCTCTCTCGATCAGGGCACCACAAGTTCCCGAGCCCTCTTGTTCGATCGTAACGGAGCAGTCCAATCCGTGGCGCAGCGGGAGTTCAAGCAGATATTCCCTGAGCCTGGATGGGTTGAGCACGATCCCGAAGAGATCGCGGCATCACAAATCGCCGTTGCCCTGGAAGTCTTGGCCAAAGCCAATGCCCAGCCCCGCGACGTCGCCGCCATCGGCATCACCAACCAGCGCGAGACCACCATCGTCTGGGACCGCACCACCGGCAAGCCCATCTACAACGCCATCGTCTGGCAGGATCGCCGCACCGCCGCTTTTTGCAACCAGCTCAAGTCGCAAGGCCACGAAAATCTGATCCAACAACGCACGGGACTCCTGATCGACGCCTACTTCTCCGCCAGCAAGATTTTCTGGATTCTCGAACACGTCCCGAACGCACGCCCACTCGCCGAATCGGGCCGTCTCGCGTTTGGCAATGTCGATGCTTGGCTGGTCTGGAAGCTGACCGGCGGCCGGGTGCATGTCACCGACGCCAGCAATGCGTCCCGCACCATGCTTTTCAATCTGCATTCCGGCCGTTGGGATAACGACCTTCTCGATCTCTTCCGAATCCCGGCGTCGATGTTGCCCGCAGTGCGGCCCTCGAGCGAAGTCTATGGAGAAGTAAGCTCGGTTCCAGGCCTGAACGGCATCGCCATCGCAGGCATCGCCGGTGATCAGCAGGCCGCACTTTTCGGGCAAAGATGCATCAGTCCCGGCCTCACCAAGAACACCTACGGCACGGGCTGCTTCATGTTGCAGAGCACCGGCAGTCGCGCGGTCGCATCCACCAACCGCCTGCTTACCACCGTCGCCTGGAAAATTGCCGACACTACTGACTACGCACTCGAAGGCAGCGTGTTTGTAGGAGGAGCCGTGGTCCAGTGGCTGCGCGATGGTCTAGGAATTATTCGCAGTTCATCGGAAGTGGAAGCGCTGGCCAATTCCGTTCCCGACAACGGCGGAGTATATTTCGTCCCAGCCTTCGTGGGTCTGGGCGCTCCGCATTGGGATTCCTACGCTCGAGGCGCAATCTTCGGCCTCACGCGAGGCAGCAACGCAGGCCACATCGCTCGCGCCGCTCTCGAGAGTATCGCCTACCAGGTCGCCGATCTGATGGACGCAGTCGAGACTGACACAAACGCGCCCCTGAAAGAATTGCGAGTCGATGGCGGCGCATCCGCCAACGATGCTCTCATGCAATTTCAGGCGGACACTCTCGGCGTGGCAGTCGTGCGTCCCGCCATGACGGAGACGACCGCGCTCGGCGCAGCATTCTTAGCCGGTCTGGGCGTCGGGTTTTGGAAGGATGTGCAGACGGTTTACGAAATGCCGCGCGAGGAGCGCCGGTTCGAACCACGCCTGCCTCGCTCCAAGATCGATGCGATGCGGCAGCGCTGGAACGAAGCAATTTCCCGAGCGAAGTCATGGGAGCAGGTCTAGCGAGCAACCGGCGCTTCCGCTACGCCAACGTTTGTGTCCGCGCCCCCGTAGTAAAACAGATACCGCTCCCCCTGCCGCACCATCCCTTCCACGAATACGACATTCGGGACCTGGCCCACTTTCTCCCATGACTTTTCAGGAGCGAAAATTCCATCTTCCGTGCGCGAGATCAAGACCCGCGGATCACTTCGATCGAACACCGCCACGCCGGTGCGGTAGACGAGCTTGTCGTCGGCGCCGTTGAAGATAAGAACAATCCCTTTCGGCGTCATGATCGGCGCAGGCCCAGGTTCGGCCACGCGGGAATCAAACTTTCCCGCCCGCACCGGCAACACCGGGCCATCGGTCGCATCCGTCCAATGCAGTAGATCGGTCGAAGAGGCCAGTCCCATCTGGTCGTTTTTGTCGGGAGTCGTCCCCAAATAATACATCCAGTACTTGCCGGCAATCTTCTCCGGTACAATCGCTCCCGACTTCGTCCAGCGAACGTTCCACCGCCCCTTGTAGGCTGGAAGGATCACCCCTTTCCGTTTCCAGTGGATCAGATCTTGCGAAGTCGCAAGACATAGTTGCGCATCTTTCTTGTTGTAGCCGGTATAAGTCAGATAGTAAGTGTCGCCGAACCGGACCAGCCGCGGATCTTCGACCCCTCCGTCTTTTTCGTAATCCTCTTCAGGCGAAAGGACAGGTTCTTGCCGGCGCGTGAAGTGGATTCCATCCGTGCTTTCGGCATAGCCCAGCCGCGAGGTGCCACCCTTGTCCTGAGCACGGTAGAGCATGACGATTTTGCCATCACGCAAAATCACGGATGGGTTGAATGTTCCCGCAGATTCCCATCCGTCCCCTCGCGGCGAGATCACAGGCGTCTCCGAAGCACGGCGCCACGCCCCGAACGGCAAATTTGCGCTATCCTGTGGAGCCAGCGCCAGAAGCAGCGCGACCAGTCCTGCCCAGGCTTTGGAATGAATGGAATGCATCATCGCAATTGCGACTGCTAACGCCGCGCCCACCGATTCTCCGCTAGTTCATTCGTTCCCGCAAGCATTCGCTTCGCCTGGGACGGTCGCATGAACAAGCGCAACATCGTCGTCGGGTTGGGCGAACTGCTTTGGGACTTATTTCCGGCCGGCAAGCAACTGGGCGGAGCACCGGCCAACTTCGCCTACGTCACCTCTTTGCTCGGAGACGAAGGAATTCCGGCGAGCCGTCTGGGCCAGGATTCTCTGGGAAGCGATGCGACCCATCGCCTCGGAGAACTCGGTCTTTCAACTGAGTTCATTCAGAAAGATGCGGACCATCCGACAGGAATGGTGAAGGTCGAGGTGGACCACACCGGCCAGCCGTGCTTTGAAATCTCCGAGTCAGTGGCGTGGGATTTTCTTGAGTGGACGCCGCAGTGGCAGAAGCTGGCGCAACAGGCCGATGCTGTTTGCTTTGGTTCGCTCGCGCAGAGATCGAAGCACAGCCGTGGCACCATCGGCAGATTTCTGCTGGCCTTGCGCAAAAGCGCAGTGCGGGTTTTCGACGTCAACCTGAGGCAAAACTTCTATTCCGTGGAAGTCCTGTCAGAGTCGATGAAGCTGGCAACCATCGTCAAACTAAACCACGAGGAGCTTCCTAAGATCATGCGCTCGTTCGAATTGGAGACTCGCGGAGAAGAAGCCTCAGCTCGACAATTGCTTTCGCATGAAGTGAAGCTGGTTTGCGTAACCCGCGGGAATGCCGGCAGCCTCCTGGTGTCCGCCGATGACTGCAGCGAACACCCAGGTTTCAAGGTAAAGGTGGCTGATACCGTCGGCGCGGGCGACGCATTTACCGCGGCCCTGGTGCACGGATATCTCCGCGGAACATCGCTTGCACAAATCAACGAGACCGCAAACCGCGTCGGCGCGTGGGTCGCCAGCCAGCCCGGAGCGACTCCGGCCCCAAAAGCGGGCAGCTTGGCCCAAAGCCTGGCTGAGATTGCCTAGAATTCGTCATTCGCACACGCGCACGCATCACCGCGAGTTTTGGTTTATGCTGTCAGGTTTGGTGTTCACCGCTCAGGGGGCCCAGTGATCAGATCTAACGCATTTGTCTGTTTATTCGTCAGCCTCTCGGTCTTTCTGTTCATCGGATCAACCACCGCACAGCAAGTTCCAGCAAATACTTATCAGGATCTGCATTGGCGAATGATCGGCCCGCTTCGCGGAGGCCGCACCAGAGCTGCTACCGGCGTCCCCAGCCAGCCGAATGTTTTCTACGTGGGACAGGTCAACGGCGGAGTCTGGAAGACCGACGACTACGGCCGCACCTGGACGCCGATCTTCGACCACGAGTCTACCCAGTCGATTGGCGCCATCGCGGTAGCTGCGTCCAATCCCGATACCATTTATGTGGCCAGCGGCGAAGGCCTGCATCGCCCCGACCTCTCGATCGGAAACGGAATCTATAAATCGACGGATGCGGGAAAAACGTGGACTCACCTCGGCCTGCGCGATGGTTTCCAGATTCCCGCTCTCGCCATCGATCCTCGCGATCCTAATCGAGTCTTCGCCGCCGTGCTCGGCCATCCTTATGGTCCAAATGAAGAGCGTGGCCTTTTCCGTTCAACCGATGGCGGCCAGACCTGGCAGAAGGTGATCACCAAAGACGAGAACACCGGAGCCTCCGACGTCGAGATTGATCCTTCGAATCCCGACACAATCTATGCCTCCATGTGGGAAGCGCGAGAGGGCCCTTGGGAGGACGGCAACCTCTTCAACGGAACAGGTGGCGGATTGTTCAAGTCCACCGACGGTGGCACCACTTGGCATCCTCTTACCAATGGTATTCCCAAGGATCTGTCGCAAATCAATGTTGCGATAGCTCCGACGGACTCGCGCCGCCTCTACGCCACAATCGCCATGGCCTCGGGCGGACTCGCCGTCTACCGTTCTGACGATGCCGGAGAAAACTGGTCCAAAGCAACCGATGATCCGCGTCCCTCCGGCCGCATCGGCGGCGGCGATCTTGCCATCCCTAAAGTCGATTCCAAAAATGCGGACATCGTCTATTGCGTCAGCACCGTAACCATGCGATCGACAGATGGCGGCAAGACCTGGTCCGGATTTCGCGGCGCGCCCGGCGGCGACGACTACCAGAACATCTGGATCAATCCCAACGACCCCAACATCATTCTCATCGTCAGCGACCAGGGTGCGATCATTACCGTCAACGGGGGTGCCAGTTGGAGTTCCTGGTACAACCAGCCCACCGCGCAGATTTATCACGTAGCCGTAAGCCCCACTTTCCCCTATCGCGTTTGCGGAGGCCAGCAGGAGAGCGGTTCGGTCTGCATCTCCAGCCGCGGCAACGACGGCGCCATCACCTATCGCGAGTGGCATCCCGTGGGCGTAATCGAATACGGCTACGTCGCACCCGATCCACTCGACACTGACATAATTTACGGCGGCGGCAGAAGCGAGGTCTCGAAATTTCACTGGTCGACCGGCCAGGTGCAGAACGTCACGCCAATTCCGCTTCGCAGTCCAAAATACCGCACCGACCGCACTGAGCCCACGATGTTCTCGCCCATCGATCCGCACACCCTTTATTTCGCCAGCAACGTTCTCTTCAAAACCACCGACGGCGGAAATACCTGGCAGACCATCAGCTCCGATCTCACGCGCGAAAATCCGGGAGTCCCAGCCAGCGTCGGCGATCTAATTCCCAAAGGCGCGGACAAGCAACGCGGCGCAATCTACGCTCTCGCTCCTTCATACAAGACCATCAGCACATTGTGGGCGGGCACGGACGACGGCCTGATCTGGCAGACTCGCGACGGCGGCAAGAAATGGAATGACATTACGCCAAAAGAATTGACGCCCTGGAGCAAAGTCACGCAGATCAGCGCCTCGCACTTCGACGACGACTCCGCCTACGCCTCCGTGAGCCGCTTCCGCATCAACGACGAGCAGCCCTACATCTACCGCACTCATGACGGCGGAAAAACCTGGAAGCTGATCACGACCGGCCTGCCTGAAATTGGGCCAGTCGACACAGTCCGCGAGGATCCCGTGCGCAAAGGGCTCTTATTCGCCGGCACGGAGAACGCAGTCTGGGTCTCATTCGACGACGGCGATCACTGGCAATCCCTGCAGCTGAATCTGCCCCACACTTCCATGCGTGATCTGTGGATTCACGATGACGACCTCATCGTAGGCACACACGGCCGTGCTTTCTGGATTCTTGATGACATCGCCCCACTGCGCGAAGCCAGCGCTTCGCTCGCTGCCACCGACGCTCATCTCTTTACTCCAGAGCCCTCTTACCGGATTCAGCGCGACACCTACACCGACACGCCGCTTCCGCCCGACGAACCCACTGCCGCCAATCCGCCCGATGGCGCAATCATCGATTACTACCTGGGACACGCCGCTTCCGCGCCTGTAACTCTCGAGATCCTCGACGCGCACGGCCAACTGGTGCGAAAGTTTTCCAGCGCAGACGAACCTGACGTCACGGAGGCGGAATTGAAGAAACAACTCATTCCCCTCTACTGGCTGCGTCCTTTCCGCTCGTTGTCTGCAGATGCCGGAATGCACCGCTGGGTTTGGGACCTGCACTATCCCGCCCCTGATTCCACGCGCCACGACTATCCCATCTCCGCAATTCCCGGCGACACCCCTCGCTACCCGCTCGGCCCCACGGCGCTGCCGGGTGCTTACACAGCTCGACTCAGGGCGAACGGAAAGAGCTATACCGCGAACTTCACCGTAAAGATGGACCCGCGCGTAAAAACTTCAGCGGCCGGCCTCGAACAGAAATTTCAGCTGGAAAGGCACCTGGCCTCGCTCCTGAGCGAGACTTCAAAAGCAGTAATGCAAGCCGGATCGATTCGCGACCCGCTGCAGAAACTGAGCGATCAAGCCACTGGCCCTGCCCACGATGCCGTGCAAACTTTCCAGACCAAACTCACAGCGGTGCTTGGAGCCCCGTCCGGCTTTTTCGCACCGCCTTCCGCCGAAGTCACTCTCTCGCAAGTGAACGGCAAGGTCACGGTGTTATACGGCCAGGTCTGGCAGGCCGATGCCGCGCCGACGACGGCTCAGTCTGAAGCCGCCACCGCAACCGAACACGACGCATCGGATGTGATGAAGCGGTGGGATGCACTCAAGACCACAGATCTTTCCGTACTCAATCAGGCACTCCACACGGCGAATTTGCCAGAAGTACAAATCGAATCGGACCCGCACAGTGACGAAGGAGGGATGGACGAAGAATAGGTCGATCGCCGCGCTCTAACTCGCTGCCATCTAAAGAGCTTCCACGGCGCTCTGCAGTTCTCGCGCAACCTGTTCCGGATCGCTTCCCGGCCCGAACCTCATCGGCTGTCCGATGCGCACACATATCTTCCATGGCCGCGCAAACTTCCTGCCCGCGTGTTTCAACTCAAACAAGCCGCGAATCCGCATGGGCAGCACGGGAATGCCCAGATTATTTGCCAGGAGTCCAATTCCGGCGCGAAACGGATTCATCTTGCCATCCACCGTATGCCGTCCTTCGGGAAACAACAGCACGCTGTAGCCGCGATCGACCGCCGCACCCGCATAGGCGAAACTCTGCCGGAATCCCGCTTCGCGCGGCAACGGAAACAGGTTCAGCAGCGAAACTCCCAGCGCCCATCGTGTGCGATCGTAAATCCTGCCGAAAAAACCTCTGAAGGCAGCTGGCGTGTGCAACGCCTCCAGGTCTTCTCCACGAGTCGCGGTCGCGATCCGGTTTCCGAGTCGCGCCGGTAACGCTGTCTGCACGAACGCAAAATCCACGTCCGTTATATGATTGCAGACCACCAGCATCGGACCGCTCCACCCGCGCAGGTTCTCCCGCCCTTCAATTCGCGGCCAGCCCAATAAAATCATCGCCGGTTTCCCCAGCAAATAGTGCACCAGCCATCGCACCCACGTCACCGGCCACCGCAACACCCACCCCGGATAGTGATACTCCGCACGCGGCCGGGCCTCGCCGCGCAACATCTTTTCCACATCGCCCACAGTGCGCGCCGCACTGAAACGCGTTTCGCTCAGATCCACCTGGTAGCGATCCTCCAGCGCGCTGATCAACTCCACGCGGTCCAGCGAACTGAGTCCAAGGTCAGAATCGAGCGCCGTACCAGCATTCAACCCACCGACGCTTCGGCCCGTGATGCGGCCGATCAATTCCGCCACCGGACTTTCACTCGTGGGTGCAACCTTCCCGCCAGGCCGCAGAATCTCCTTCGCGGCGAATTCGGCAATCAGGTTTCGCCGCGGCTTCTGGGTGTTCGTGCGCGGAAAGTCTTTCTGCGGCCACTCGACCCACATTCGCATGCGCTGGAAGTCAGCCAGCGACTGGTTCGCCCGTTCCACGACCTCAGCAACACTAGCCCCGTTATGCAAATCGTCGCGCAAAATCAAAACAGCGCACGGCTCCGCATTTCCTCCGCGCTCAATCCCCACCACGACGCAATCTTTCACTTCCGGCAGCCGCTGCAAAGCGGCCTCCAAATCTTCCGGATAAATATTCAGCCCCGCCGGGGTGACGATCACTTCTTTCTTGCGCCCCTTGAAATAAAGGTTCCCGGCGTCGTCCAGCGCGCCCACATCTCCGGTGCGGTACCACCCGTCTTTATCAGCGACTCCGCCCGCAGCCGGTCGGTCTCCATCCCAATACCCGGCAGCGACTCCGCCGCCGCGAATCAAAATCTCACCATCTTCTGCGAGCTTCACTTCCCGCCCCGCCAGCACCTTCCCGATCGACCCTTTCCCCAACCTGAACGGGTGATTCACGCTGATCAGTGAGGTCGTCTCCGTCAGCCCATATCCCTGGATCGCGGCATAGCCAAGTCGATCCCAGAACTGTTCGGTTTCGGCATCCAGCGCCGCGCCTCCGCAGATAAATGCCCAGAACTTCCACCCAAACTGCCGGCGAATCCCGCGAAAAATCCACCACCGGTGCAGGAAGTGCTTTCCCTCCGAGACCCGGACCTGCCGCCGGAAATCCTCGATCTTCCCCCGATCTTCGAGATCACGTTCGATCTTCTGTTTCAGAGACTGCAAAACTCTCGGCACACTCACCAACACGGACACTCGCTCCCGCCGAATCGTATTCACGATCTCCGACGGTCCAAACTCTTCTTGAAAAATCACAGTCCCACCCAGCAGAGGCGGCAAAAACATCCCCAAGAATTGCCCAAACACATGGCTAAGCGGCAACAAATTCAAAAAACGCACCGGATGCACCCAGTGCTCATACTTCAAATACGCCTGCATCTCCCGCTCCAGCGGAGCGATGTTAGCCAGCACATTCCCATGCGTGATCACCACCCCTTTGGGTTCAGCAGTAGTGCCAGAAGTAAACACAATCTGCAGGATGTCGTCGCGTCCAATCGCCACGCCCGCTTGCTCAAGGGTGCCCCGTCCTTGTCGCGTTCTTTGCGACAGGGCGGGGATTTTGACTGCCTCAAGGGACCTCACGGGGACTGAAGGCGCCTCAATCTCCTCAGCATTCTTCCGCGAACAAACCCAAAGCTTTGCGTCAACCTGCCCCGCAACCCGCCCAGCAAACTCTGCGGACGCCCCATCATCCATCGGAACCACAACAACGCCGACCAGAGCACATCCAAAGAACGCCGCAACCCACTCCGCGCAGTTCTCGCCCCAAAGCATCACCCGTTCGCCCTTACCAATCCCCCGCGCCTCCAAATCACCAGCGAACCGAACCGCCATCTCCAGAACCTGCCCGTAGGTAAACCATTCCATCCGATACCCACACCGCTGCCCGTAAGCGCGCTCATCGCGGTGCGCTCGAAAGTTCGCCAGGAAGAACTCCGCTAAAGATTCAGCCATTCAGTTGAATCCAGGTCCAGTGTCGCTACTGTCTAAGTTTAGTGGAAGAGGGAAGGCGCAGGCGGTGCGGAGAGTAGGGCCGCGAGGGGGCGGTCGGCCGGGAGCGGAATGGTGCGCTGTCCTGTGGATTTCGTACGAAAAATAAATCTTCGTCGACACTAGCGTAAATGGTGGAGTGGGTGGAAGGATCCGGATTTCGGATTAAATTTTTTCTTCCGATACCTCTGAAAGCCTCGCCCAGCGCGAGTTTCACGAAAGCGAATTTTGCAAAATCCTGCTGTCAAAGAACTTAGATCCCAAAATCTTGAGAACAAACATCTTAAGACGGCGGTACTTGGCTTTCATAGACCGTCACTACCTCGACTATGATGGCGCAATTGCGGAATAGAGGAAAGGTCAGATGTCACATTGCGGCTGTGGAAAAAAGAAAGCTGCGGCGCACGAATCGTGATTTTGTCCTCAGTAAGGTGCCTTCAGTTTTGTACAATATCCAAGGCGATCGGAGGACTTCATGCTGCCGCGCACAATTGCGATGCTCGCCGCTCTTGCCTTTCTGAACGCAGCTGCTGCTCCAGCACAATCGAAAGAGCACAGCCCAGACGATCTAGTCGCTCGACTCTCGTACAGCAGTACCTATGTCTGGGATGTAAGCGAGGACCGTTCGCCGCAGATTTGTTTTGCTCTGTACGGCGACGGATATTTCCGCATATCGAGGAGATCAAGGCAGGCGCAGGACGGCACCGAAAGTCTCCAGGGGACGCTGCCCCCGGATCAACTGACGCGCTTCCGCACGCTGCTAAAGAAACTCGATTCTCAGACCGGGCTTGGCACGATCCACAAAGCCTCGGAGTCGCTCACGGCAGAGGTGATGCGCGACGGAAAGATCATCCATTTTTTGTGGATTGATCCGGATCATGAGCGTCCGTTTCCCGATTCAGTGGCCCGTGTTGTCAACTGGCTACAGGATTTTGCGCCGCAAGGCTCCTCACCCCTCACCTTGCGCGAGCTGAGCGATCAGCCGATCTGCCCGTCAGCATCCGAGAAACCGCTGCATCCGGTGATGGCGAGCGTCGAAGGCATGTCTGAGGTTCCCCGGTGTCGGCCCAAAGGTGGGAATCGGTAACACGATCCAGAAGCTGCGATCTCCGTCGCACCTTAAGCGTCGAGTGAAGGCTCCTGGTAGATTTCACTCTCTCCCCACTCCCAACGCATCCGCCACGCGATTAATGTAATTAAACCAGGATGCAATCAGCGTGATCTGCAATATCCCGCGATCGTCAAACCCAACACCGCGCAGCCTCTCAATATCACCCTTCGAACAGCGAGTGGCGTCTTTGGTCAGCTTAACCACATAGTCCACCATCACCCGCTCCTGGGGCGTGATGGGAGCAGAGGTGTAATCCTTCTCCAGCGCCTCGACCAGCTCTTGATCCAGCGTCACTCTACGCAGAAACTCTGCGTGTGACTCGATTCAATACTGGCACCGGTTGGTCACTGAGACCATGGTGGTGATCATCTCGTGCTGGCGCCGGCTCAGCGGAAGGTCCGGCGACATCAGCGCCCCGAACGTGGCAAACGAGTGATAAAGCGCCTCCGGAATCAGCGTGTGCGACCCCACAATCGTCGACCCTCCCGACTCATCCGGATGCACCGGCTCGAAATACTCCTTGGGATACATCCCCTTCTGGCCCTCCACTGCCTGCCGTAGCTTCTCATCTGCCTCTGACATCGGTACGGTTCGAATCCAAGTCATAATCGCGACCACCCTTCATTCCGGAGTTTCCAGCAATTGCGCTCTGAAAGCCTACACCGCCCTCATTCCGCTCCACATACCAGCTTTGTACTAGACACCTGCCATCCTCTTATATATGGGCTCGTCTGCCCGATCCGCCGGTACCCGCCATTGATTCCCTTGGTAACCCTTTCGTACACTCCCTTTCGGTAACCCTTGGTAACCATGCGGTTCCCCCTGTCCAGCCGTACAATTGCCCTTGTCCGAACGGCCATCTCCAAAGAGGAGTTTGGCCACGTGACTTTTCCCGGGCAGCGCTCCGAGGAGCTGTCAGTTTCTAGTCGTAAGGGTTTCTCGGGAAAATGCTTCTCAGTTGTGAGTTTCTCGGCTGTATGTTTCTAGGTTAGACCAGGTTCTGGAGTTCGTACTCTTATGGCGTTCGGTTTCGGTTTCAACAAACAGAAAGTTCTCAGCGCTGCGGAGAAGTATGTCCAGCAGGGCAAAATGCAGAACGCCATCGCTGAGTACGAAAAGGTCCTCAAGGCAGATCCCAAGGACCTCACCGTCACCAACACGGTCGGCGATCTCTACTCCCGCCTCGGGGAAGCCAGCAAAGCTACCGAATGCTTCAAAGCTGTCGGCGATGCCTATGCCAACCAGGGTTTCACGGTCAAGGCTATCGCCATGTACAAGAAAATCAGCAAGCTCCAGCCCTCGCTCGAGAGCGTGCTGAAACTGGCCGAACTCTACACCCAGCAGGGACTCTTCAACGATGCCCGCGCCCAGTACCTGCAGGTCGCGGAAGAATTCCTGAAGTCCGGCGAACTGGACAACGCGGTCCGCATCTTCCAGAAGATTCTGGAAATGGATCCGGAAAACACGACCATGCGCATCCGCCTGGCGGAAGTTTATGTCCGCCTGGGCAAGAAAACCGAAGCCTGGCAGATATTCTCCGCTGCTGCCGAGACTTTGCGTTCCAAGGGTTCGCTGCCCGCCGCCGAAGAAGTCCTACAGCGCATGCTCACCCTCGATCCCGGCAATGGCTACGCGCTGCTCATGCAGGGCCGCAATCTGCTCGAAGCCGGCGACGCCGAGGCCGCCATCGAATCGTTGCAAAAAGTCTCCGATCTCGATTCCAATCCAGACGGCCTCCGTGATCTACTCAAGGCTTACCTGAAGACCGGGCGCCTCTCCGATGCCGGAACTCTGGCCAGTAAGCTCCTGACTGTCCACAATGACCTGGCCTCCATCTCTTCTTTCGCCGACGCTCTCATGCAGGCCGGCCAGTACGAGAACGCGCTCCAGGTTTATGACCAGCATGCCGAACGCCTGCTGGCTGAAAATTCCGACAAAGTTCTAAAGAATCTGCGTTCCGTGATCGGGCACGTGCGTGACAATCCCGCTTCGCTCGAGAAACTTCTCGATCTGTTCCACAAGGCGGGAGACAACTCTCATACCACCGAAGTCATCGAGCTTCTGGCGCACGCCTCGGTTCAGTCCGGCGACCTGCCCCGCGCTCGCGATCTCTACCAGAAGTTAACCACCATGGAGCCTGGCAATCCCCTGCACATGAGCAATTACCAGCAGGTAGCCAGCCAGATCAGCGGAGATTCCGGCGCCACCCTCATTTCTCCGGAGGAAGCCACCGTCATCGTCGACGAACTGGAAGCCACTTCTCCCTCCATCCATCAGCACTATTCCGATGCCGTCGCCCTCGCGGTTCGCTCCGCGCTCACCGACGCGGAACTTTTCATTTCTTACAACATGCCGGCCAAGGCCATGGGGCCTCTTCTGTCAGCCTTGCCTCAGGCGCCCAGCGACCTGCGCCTGAACCAGCGTCTGGCCTCTCTGCACACCCGGGCTGGGCGTTTCGCCGAAGCCGGTGTCTGCTGCCGCACTTTGCAGGATGTCTACTCCGAGGCCGGATACCCGGAAGAGGCTACCCGTTACGGCGAACTCGCCGATCGCTACCAGGAACGCTCCGGCGTTGCAGTTCTCACTGATTCCGTCGCCGAAGAGGTCTCCACCGAGACCCAAGAGGAAGTTTCCGCCCCGGCAGAAGCATCGGCTCCATGGCCTGCAGCTCGACCGCAGCCCACTGAAGATGCGGAGTTCGCCATTGTCAGCGATCCGGAACAGGGTCAAGCCAACACTCAGGAAGAAGTAGCGGAAGAGATTCCCGAAGAAGTTCAAGAAGAACAGGTTCAAGAAGACGAGGTCTCAGTCGTCGCCGAATCTGACTCCGCTCCCGCCGAGATCGATCTGTCCTCCGAGTGGGATGACTCCGTCGTCGTCGAAGCCGACGCTCCTGCTGCCGAAGCCGCAGAAGCCGGAATCACAGATACGGTTGGCGCGCATGAGCTGCCTGCCGATGAGATTGACGAGGCAAAAGCCACCGAGACCGTCGAAGAAATCCGCTTCTATCTCGAGCATGGCATGCCCGAGCAAGCGTCCACGGCCTTTGAAAAGCTTCAGACTGTCACCAACGACGAAGCCATCTTGTCGGCCATGGAAGCTGAAATCCACGCCGCTGCACAGCCCGCGCCCGCAGCGGAACCTGCAGCAGAAGAAGAAGTAGCCGCAGTAGAAGCCGCTACCGAAATCACCATCGACGAGCCTTCTGAAGAAATCACAATTGAAGAAGCTCCAGTTGCCATTGAAGAAACTCCAGTTGCGGAAGAGCCTGCAGCGGTGGTTGAAGAAGCTCCTTCTGCGCCACCTGCTCCCGCAGCGAAGCGACCCACTCCGCCGGTGTGGCACGCCAAGCCGACCGCACCCAAACCTCCCGTGGTGGCTCCGCCCGCAGCGCCTCCGCCAGTAGCGCCTCCGCCTGCGGTCCTTCAGGAGTTGGTTTCCGATTTAGAGTCTTCCCTGGGCGATAATTTCCTTCCCGGAACCATTTCCCATGAAGCCGAGCCCGCGGTCGAGCACGCGACCGCACATGCAAAAGCCGAACTTGAGCCGATCGGGAACGCTGCTCCAACTTCCTTCGGCGTGCCTGAAGCTGAGCCCATGGGCGAGTTCGTAGCCGATCTTGAAGCTTCCCTGGGTGAAGACTTCCTCAAGGGCGCTCCAGTTGCCGAGCCTGAACCCGCGCAACAGACTCATGCCGCACCCCGCGTTGAGGCGCCTGCAGCGTCGGCTCCAGCGCAGCAGCGGCCCACGTCCGCTCCGGAGGTCAGTGCTCCCATCGCCGCCAGCGCCGCAGCCGGCGCGGTGTCGTCTGGCACGGTTGCTCCGTCGCCGCAAATTCCGGCCCCGGTTCCGCAGAAACCCGCGCCCGCGATCGCGCCGCAAATATCGCCCGGCATTCCCAGTGCAGCTCCCGCGGCCAAGTCTTCTCCTTTTGGCGAGGACGCCGGCGTGGATCTCGCCGAAATGTTTGGCGAACTCAAACACGATCTCGAAGTCGGAGCCTCTACCACGGAAGAGGATCCCGAAACCCACTACAACCTGGGCATCGCGTTCCGCGAAATGGGATTACTCGATGAAGCCATCGGCGAGTTGCAAAAAACCTGCCAGGCCGTCGAACGCGGACACGCCTTCCCGCAGGTCATGCAGACTTACACCTGGCTGGCGCAATGCTTCCTTGATAAGGGCTTGCCTGAGGCCGCCATTCGCTGGTACCAGAAGGCTCTCGACGCTCCCGGCATCGACGAAGACACCCGCACGGCTCTCCACTACGAGCTGGCCGCCGCCTATGAAACCGCCGGCGACAGACCCTCCGCCCTCAAGCATTTCATGGAAGTTTACGGCCGCAACATCGATTATCGCGACGTCGCCGAGCGCATCAAGCCCCTGAAGTCGTAGAATAGCCCGATGGGTTTTGCCCTCAAAACAGATTCCTCCGAGCACGCTTGTCATCCCGAGCGAAGCGAGGGACCTTGGTTTCTGTCTGCGCCATCACTGTCGCCGCCCCCCGCGAGTGCCCACGCCCCGACCCTCTTACCGCAGCGGAGCGCCCAGTGACCACAGATCCTAAGCTGCCGGTCGAAAACCGCACAGTCGCGGCTTCCCCCGGGCCTCCGGCCGCGCAGAGCCAGACCAGCACAACTCTGCTCGACCCTCCGCCCCCGGACCCCGCACCGCAGCCCCGTAGTGGCTTGCAACTCTGGCTGCACCGGACTTCCGTATTCCTTTTCGTGTTGATTTGTGCCATCGCCGGCGTCCTGCTCGTGATCCTGCCCTGGACCCCGGAGTGGACCGACAATTATCTTTTGCTCTCGTTTCCCTGGCTTCGTACTTTCGTCTCGACCGGCTTCTTTCGCGGCCTATGCAGCGGCCTGGGAGTACTCGATATCTGGATCGGCTTCGCTGAAGCCCTCCACTACCACGAACACAGCTAATGCCGAACGCAGCGCGGCCGGCCGGTACTAAGGCCAGCCTGATTTAAGAACGTGAGTCTTCCGATGACCGACAAGCTCAACCCCGCGCCTCTGGCCTATAAGAACGAACCTTTTCTCAGCAGTCCCGACGGACGCATTCTCCGCATCCTGGCCGAGTATCAGGAGCCTTTGTCGCGCTTTCGCCGCGAGCAGATTCAGGACACCGTCGTCTTTTTCGGCTCGGCTCGTTTCCAGGGAGCCGCCGCCGCCCGCCAGAACCTGGCGGCGATCGAAAAAACCTCGAAAGCGCCCGCCGTCCAGCATGAAACCGATCTCAAGCGAGCCGTCGCCGCCGTCGATATGGCCCGTTACTACGAGGACGCGCGCCGCCTCGCTTACCTTCTCACCGAGTGGTCCATTCAGATTCCCGCGCGCCGCCGCCGCTTCGTCGTCACCACCGGCGGTGGTCCCGGCATCATGGAAGCTGCCAATCTCGGCGCCCACGAAGCCGGAGGCAAAACCATCGGCCTCAACATCAATCTCCCGTTCGAGCAGAATCCTAATTCCTACATCACGCCCGCCCTCAACTTCGAGTTCCATTATTTCTTCATGCGCAAGTTCTGGTTCGCCTACCTCGCCAAAGCCCTGGTGATTTTCCCCGGAGGCTTCGGCACCATCGACGAACTCTTTGAAATCCTGACCCTCGCCCAGACCGACAAGCTGGCCAAGAAAATTCTCGTCGTCATCTACGGCAGCGAATACTGGCACCGCATCATGAACTTCCAGGCCTTCGTCGACGCCGGCACCGTCGCCCCCGAAGACTTAAACCTCTTCAAGTTCGTCGACTCGCCCGAGGACGCGTTCACCTTCCTCCGCGACGGCCTCACCGAGCACCACCTGGGCGGCCAACCCAAGAAAGAAAAAGAGAACGAAGTCCTGCCCGAAATAGCCAAAACCAGGCCGTAACGCCTGGCGGCCTTACCCTGTGAACCTCTGTGTCCCCTGTGTTTAAGAATTGTGAAACTGAAGAGGCTCCCGAAGCCATCCCTTGCTCTAAACTGATACCCGAAAGCCGATGCTCAAAGGCTGCATCCTGTACTACATCACCGACCGTAAGGCCTTCCCCGGCGACGAGGCCAACCGCCGCATTCGACTGCTCGATAAAATCGCAGAAGCCGCCAGACAAGGCGTCAACTACATCCAGCTTCGCGAAAAAGACCTCTCCCCCCGCGACCTGGAATCGCTGGCTCGCCAAGCGATACAAGTCATCGCCAACCAAAAACTGGCCACTATTCTCCTGATCAACTCCCGCACTGACGTAGCAATGGCCACCGCAGCCAACGGCGTTCACCTTCCAGCCGACGACATTTCCCCCGAAGAAGTAAGAACAGCGTGGAACAGATCCTGTGGCGCGGGCGCCCTCGCCCGCGAGAACTCGCCACGAAATCAGCTGATAGCAGTCTCCTGTCACTCCCCGCAAGAAGTATTCCAAGCTGCCGCGAACCAAGCCACCTTCGCCGTGTTCGCTCCCGTCTTCGAAAAAAAAGACGCTCAACCCACTGGCCTCGAAGCTCTAAGCCAAGCCTGCCACGCACCAATCCCGGTCCTGGCCCTCGGAGGAGTAACCCTGCAGAACGCCCAATCCTGCCTGCAAGCCGGCGCAGCCGGCATAGCCGCCATCCGCCTGTTCCAGGAAAACGACATAGCTACAATCGTCGGTCAGTTGCGACGGCTGACGGCCTGATACCCGAGAGTGACATAGGTACAGTTGTCAAGTTCACCGAAACAGACAATCTTCTAAGTCTGGAGACGTCAGTTGAAGCGAACCCTTCTCGCGATCGGAATAATCGTCTGCCTCGCCACGGCTTGGGCTGTGATGCGAAGAATATTGCCTAGCTCGGTTGAATATCGCGGGCAAAAGATTAGGCTTACCAAGTACTACCTGGACTACGACGACTATAAGAACGATCCCGATAACATCGACCCGTCCGAAACCGGGCGCGTTCAGCGCCTCGTGTCTGAAGCCCCAATTGCCCGCTCATTCGCTAGCCGAAGAGATGCCGTGGACGCCGTCTTCAAGGTAATGTTCCCGGGATACGGAGTTGGGGGATTTGGAGGCGCAATCAAAGACAGCGATGGCTCGCTGAACGGATTTTCAGTCGAAATTCCAAGAGCAGGCAAAAATCGCTATTTTATCTTCCGCAATACCCACGGTAACTATGAGCTTGTCGACGACTTCATCGATCTGGATACCTTGCAAATAGAAACTGTGCGCGAGGAGCATGGCAATCTCGTCTATTGCACAGCCTCCGGCGAACCCAAGTTGATTCACCCGATTACGAAGGCAAAGTAGGGCTGGGCGCTTCCCCCACCACACAAAACAAAAGGCCACGCCCGCAATCGGCGTGGCCTTTAGCGATGCTTGCCTCATTGTGCCGGGGCGGTCGCAGTCGCTGGAGTAGCCGGCGTACTCGCGGTCACTTCCGGAGTTGCCGCAGGACTAATCTTCACCGTAGCCAGAATCTTCTCCAGCCGCTGAAAGACTTCCTTGCTATCTACGTGCTTGGCGCCTTCAGTCTCGCTCCCCGTGGTAGCAACCTTGAGCGCGAACTCATAGCAGGCCCCATTCTCGAACACGTGATAGTACTTCGACGATTCCTCACGAGTCCCTTGACTGGCAAGGGTTTCCGAGGACTGCAGTTCCATGTCACCGATCGTCAGCTTCGAAGACTGTATTGTGGCTGCTGCAGGTGCTTCCGGATCCACGGGAGTCGCAGGCTTGGCATCGGAGAATTTGTCGCACTGCTCCTCTGTCATCGTCTTATTCACGCTCACGTTGAAAAACGCCGCGGCCAAATCGCCGTTCGGGTAAACGGACGTCGGCAAGGTAACCGCTGCGATCGCAATTCCGCCCGGCTGCACGAAGTCCATTGGAACCGCATCAGACGAGACCAGCTGATTCGCCGCATCACCAGTCTCTAGCGAATACTTGCGCGGATACTGGAACGAAATGCCGGAAGCCTTGTCTTCATAGGTCACCGTCACCGGCGCCTTGTGGACAACTTTCTTGTGCGACGGCTTAGCCGCGGCCGGCGCCGCGGGAACGGCCGGTGTCGCAATCGGCGGGATGGGCTGTGTCATCGCTACCTGATTGCTCGAGGTCGTGGGTTGAGGTTTATCGCTCGAGCATCCGACGGCTACCGAACAAACGATCAAGAGCGCGGTGAACACCAGCGTGCTGGTGGTTTTATCGAAACTGGTTTTAGCGAGATTGGTCTTGCCCCAGGTAACGGAGTCCAGTGTTGCCGGGTTACCGTGAAATGGGGTGGTGCGAAATGCCTTGGTCTTAACTGGCAAGTTGCGAAACAGATTGATGCAGTTCATGGTTGGTCACCTCTTGCTGCTATGCAGCACAAGTGAGATTGCACGGAGAAGGCCAAGCATGGAAACATTGATTTAGCGGGGGTTAGAACGATAAGAGACTGCCGCGCTCGTGGCGTCGCAGACACAATGTGGACCACAGGACACGGAGCAGCGGTCAGCCTTTGCGCCGCAATAATGGGGCGTTCAGATCACTCCCGGCGATCGGCCCGCTCATTCAAACTGCTTCCGAAACGCCGCAAGCTGCTCCTGCATCCCCGCGATTTCCTCCCGAAGCTCCGCCACTTCGCTTTCAAGAATAGTGAGGCGATCCTCTCTCGAAGGATTCTCGACTCTCGATGGATTCTCCCCACCACGTACCGGTTCCGCGGGAACCGCACCGCCGGAGAACAACTGCATGTAGCGTAACTCTTTCGTACCCGGCTGCCGCGGCAGCATAGCAACCAGCGGAGGCTCACGCTGGCTGAGCCGGTCGAGCGCAGCATGCACATCTTCCAGCCCCTCAAATCGATACATGCGTTCTGCTCGTCCTCGCAGCTCGCCCGCAGTCTGCGCCCCCCGCAGCAGCAGCACGCACAAGATCGCAATCTCCCGCCGGTCGAAGTTGAACACTTCCTGCAGCCGGTGCTCATACTTCGGAACCCGGCTGTCAGCGCCGCTGGCCGGTCTGGCCAGTCGTTGTACTTGCAGCGAGTCCAGTGCATCCCGCACCGCGTCTTCGTCGAGCGTCGTCACCGGATCACGGTTGTTCTTCTGGTTGCAGGCGTTCACCAGCGCATTGAGCGATAGAGGATAGTAATCGGGAGTAGTAATATCCTTCTCAATCAAAGCCCCTAACACCCGAACTTCCACATCACTCAGAGGATCCACGCCGTCACCATCCCGCCTTAGAACAACGCCGTCGGACGCCGCACCCACGGTCTGCCTTTTTCTTTGGAAACTTTCTCGACGTCATTTACATAAGCGCTGGTCTGCGTGAGCACGTGGTGCAGATCGTTGCCCACGCTGATAAATGTGAACCCTTTGTCCAGAAACTCGCCAACCCGCGCGGTCCCAAACAGAAATAGCCCGAGGACCACTCCATTCTTGCGTGCGTGCTCAATCAGTTTTGTCGTAGCTGCGTTCAGCTCGGGCGATGTGTACATGTCGGGAAACTTGTACTTCTCGAACAAGCCCATCGACATGCACAGATCGTTCTGCCCGAGGAAAAGAATGTCGACCCCCGGCACGGCTGCAATCTCCGCCATGTGCTCGATGCACGAAGCGGTTTCCACCTGCAGCGCCACGATCCCGTCCTTGTTAAAGTTCCCCGCGTAGCCGAGCAGCCCGGCCTTGTCCATGCTGCGCTGCGGAAAATAAACCGAGCGCGTCCCCGCCGTGGGATACTTCGTGCAACTCACTGCCTGGCGCGCCTCTTCGGCGCTGTTGATGTAAGGAATCAGCACCCCGTCCGCGCCCAGATCGAGCGCCTGCTGAATGCCCGGACGGTCGTTGTATGCCCCCACCCGCACCAGCGATTTGGCGCCACCGTTTGCAATCCCGCTCAGCATCGCCGAAAGTTCTACGTTGTGCATGGGACCGTGCTGGGTATCGACCAGCAGCCAGTCGTAGCCGCTGTGAGCCAGTTGTTCGGCAACCGTAGGACTGTGCGAGTTAACGAACAAGCCTAGCTTCGGAATTCCATCGTGTAGTTGTTTCTTGAATTCAGAACCGCTCAGTGCAGGTGTTGGCATAAAGACATTCCTCCCAAAAGTAATTTGAATTGAGTAGTTTATCCCAGCCCGACGCACGCGACGTGAATGCCCAGCGAATTATTCGTCCACAGCGTGACCCGCGGACATGAGCCGCATTCGGCCGTTTCCTCGAAAACTGATTGCGCTAGAACTTATCTCTCCCCGACTCCGCTTCTTGATATAGTTCCAACCAGCCTGGAGCCACATCCGGCGCAAGGAGCGAAAATGCGGCTGCTATTAAATTGGGTCCTGAGTGCGTTGGCGGTGTGGATCGTGGCCCACGTCGTACCGGGCATTTCCGTCAGCGGACCTCTGGCGGCTCTGATCGCGGCGCTGGTCATTGGCTTCATCAATGCCACCGTGGGAGTCCTGCTCAAAATTCTCACCTTTCCCCTGACCTTGATCACCTTGGGACTCTTCTGGTTCGTAATCAACGCCCTTATGCTGAAATTTGCCTCGGCTCTGGTTCCGGGTTTTCAGGTGCGCACCTTCACGGCCGCATTCCTCGGCGCCATCCTGCTCAGCGTGGTAAACGTGCTGCTGAAGTGGCTCGTCTATCCCTCGCAAGACCGGGGCTAGGAATCATGGCGGCATCTCATTCGCATCTCCAACCCGGGCTGGCACGCCCGATCGAACCCAACCTCGTCTCCATCTCCGGAGCGTGGTTCCTCATGGGTTCATCTTCCGGTCAGGATTGCGAACGACCCGTCCACCGTGTCTGGATCGACGCATTCCTCATCGCAGCCACGCAAGTTACCAATGCGGAATACGAACGCTATGTGAAGTCGACATCATCCGATCCATCACCTTTCTGTAATGACCAGAATTTCAACCATCCCCAGCAGCCCGTCACCGGCGTCTCCTGGTTCGACGCAGATCGTTACTGCCTGTGGCTAGCCGAGCAAACCGGCCGCCCCTACCGTCTTCCTACCGAGGCCGAATGGGAGCGCGCCGCCCGCGCCGATCTTGAGCAAAACGATTTCCCCTGGGGCAACGACCCGCCCCAATCTCTGCCCGACTATGCCACGCGCTGGCAAACCGGACCTGAACCCGTCGCCCGTTATGCCCCGAACCGCCTCGGTCTCTACAACATCTGCGACAACGTCCACGAGTGGTGCAGCGACTGGTACGATCCCAACTACTACGCCATTTCCCCTGACCGCAATCCACAGGGGCCCGAACCTGCTCTGGGAACAAGCCCGCGCAAAGCCTCGCGCGGTGGATCATGGCGTCATCACGTCAAAGTCTCACGCTGCTCGGCCCGTTCCAGCATCCCTCCCGAATTCCACTACGCCGACTACGGCTTTCGCCTAGCCTGCGACCTCATATAATCTGGTCATTCCGAACCGAGCGAAAGCCCGGTGGGGAACCTGCTGTCAACCTGCATCTCCACCGAATCGAGGGCAAGCACAAATGTTCCGCGACGACCTCCTCCGCAACAAACGCGTCCTCATCACTGGTGGCGGCACCGGCCTCGGCAAAGCCATGGCCTATCGTTTCCTCCAACTCGGAGCCACGGTCTACATCTGCGGCCGCCGCGAAGAAGTTCTCGAGGAAACCGCCGCGGAACTTTCCAACGCCACCAAAGGCGCCATCCACGCTCTCCCCTGCGACGTCCGCAATCTCGACACCGTCGAAGCCATGATCGACTCGATCTGGAAAACCGCCCCGCTCGACGTCCTGGTCAACAACGCCGCCGGCAATTTTATCGCCCGCACCGAGGAGCTTTCTCCGCGCGCCTTCGAATCCGTAATCGGTATCGTTCTCCTCGGCACACTCCATACCACCATGGCCTGCGGACGCCGCTGGCTCAAAGCCTCCCACGCTGCAACCGTCCTCAGCATTTCCGCCACCTACGCCCCAGTAGGCTCAGCCTACGTTGTGCCGTCCGCCATCTCCAAAGCCGGAGTCGAAGCCCTCACCCGCAGCCTCGCCGTCGAGTGGGGCAATCGCGGCATCCGCATGAATGCCATCGCCCCCGGCCCCATTCCCACGCAAGGGGCGTTTTCGCGTCTAATGCCGCGTCCTGACCTGGAAGCGTTGGCGCTCGATCGTAATCCCATGCACCGCTTCGGCACGACCGAAGAGTTGGCAAACCTCGCCGCATTTCTCATCAGCGATGGCTCCGCCTACATCAACGGAGAAGTAATTCGCATGGATGGCGGTGAATTTCTCCAGGGCGCTGGAGAATTCAGCAATCTGGGCCGCGCCCTGAGCGACAAAGACTGGGAATCCCTGAAGCCGCGCAAAAAGTAAAGCGCGGCATAGCCCCGATTTTGTCGCTGAAAGCTGGAGCCCGAACCCGTCCCTCCGCATCCAACCTAACAATGGAGGTTCCTATGTACGTTGTTCTTGGAGCAAGCGGCAACACAGGTCACGTCGTGGCGAAGAATCTTCTTGCCCGCCAGCAAAAGGTTCGTGTCGTCGGCAGAAACTCAGTTCATTTACAGCCTCTCGCAGCTCAGGGTGCGGAGATATTCGTCGGTGATATCACCGATCCTTCCGCCTTAACCAAGGCCTTTCAGAAAGCAGATTCAGCCTACGTCATGATTCCACCCAACCCTGCCAGCAACGATCCCCTCGATTATGAAGGACGCGCAAGCGATGCCATTGCCGCCGCCATAAAAAGCGCCGGAATCAAGAATGTGGTTTCGTTGAGCAGCGTTGGAGCGGACAAGACCGACCGGACCGGGCCCGTCCTTGGCCTGCACCACCTCGAACAAAAGCTCAACCAGATCGATAGCGCAAACATACTCCATCTGCGAGCCGGTTACTTCATGGAAAATACCCTGCCCCAGGTGGGTGCCATTCGCATGGCCGGTTCTGTGATCGGGCCCCTTCGCCCCGACCTCAAACTCCCCATGATCGCCACTCGCGACATTGGAGCTGCAGCCGCCGATGCCCTCTTAAATCTCGGCTTCCACGGCAAGCAGACCCGCGAATTGCTAGGACAACGCGACCTAAATTACACCGAAGTTGCCACCATAATCGGCAAGGCCATCGGCAAACCCAATCTCGGATACGTTCATGCGCCCGACGATCAGGTTCGAGCCTCAATGGTCCAGATGGGAATGTCCGAAAAGTTCGCCGGACTGCTTCTCGAAATGTGTGCCTCGCTGAACTCAGGGTATATGCGGGCGCTCGAACCTCGCACGCCCCGTAACACGACGCCGACACCGTACGAAACCTTCGTCGCCGAGTCGTTCGTCCCAGCCTATCAACAACAAACGGCAGCATAAGCACCTCGAGCACAGTACAAATGAGGCCACACCGACTCAGGGTGTGGCCTTGTTTATTTAGTCCTCAAACACAAACATTCCACTCCGGGGGCCAATTACCGACGTAATTAGAAGCGTCACATCTGGCTGTGATTAGATATTACTTAGGGTTACGGACGACAACGCAAGCCTATTCCAGGCAGTCTGCGCGTCTTCCGGAACCGGGCTGGAAGGGCGATTCGCACGCCTGACATTCCAACCTTAACGCCGGTTGTGCACGAGTTTTGGCAGTTCGGTTCAAGGGAAAAACCATGTCAAAAAAGATCCTGGTGGTGGACGACTCCAAAACAGCTCTGATGATGGAGCGCGAGATTCTGGAGAAGCGTACGACCTATGAGTGCGTGACCGCGAGCGACGGCCAGGAAGCCGTCGAGAAGGCCCAACAGGAGCGCCCGGACCTGATTTTGATGGATGTTGTCATGCCCCGCATGAACGGATTCGAAGCTTGCAAAATGATGCGTCAGCAATCCAGCACGCGCGAAATCCCGATCGTTCTGGTCACCACTCGGGGCGAAGAAGCTTACATGGAAGCCGGCTTCCAGAGCGGATGTAATGATTACATCACCAAGCCGGTAAACGGCGCCGAACTCGTGGCTCTTCTGCAAAGTTATTTAGGCGAGTAAAGCAGCGAACCCGGGTTTCCTGAGTGGGTTGAATCAAGCTTGTTCAGTGCGATTTGTTCAGCGGAATGCGATCAGTGCAAGAGGGACTTCATGAAAAGTAACAAAAGCGACGCGTCTGGAATGAAGCCCCCTGCAGCCGACCCCACGACGGACGTGCGGCTGGAAGCAGCCCGCGAGAGGCTGGCCGAAAGCACAGGTCAAGAGGACGCGATTGACGGCCTGCGCGAGATCGTGGCCAACTTCCTCGGCTCTGAAGAAATTGGCCTCTTCCGGGTTGATCGCGGCACTTCGGCCTTCCACGTTTTCTGGTCCTTCGGAATCGACCTGGAGAAATACGACCTGCTGCGTGCCCTCGGAGATGCTGGTCTTGAGCGCGTCATGCGCGGCGAGTGCCACATTGAACTCGAAACTCGCGAAAGCCGCGGCACCATGCCCAAGGCCCAGGCGTTTGTTCCCATCCGTTTAGCCAACCAGACCATTGCCATACTTGCGATATTACGTTTGCTACCTCAGAAGCTGGCCTTTGACCGGTCCGACATGGAACTGTTCAAACTTCTTTCCGATGAGGCGGCCCGGCCCTTGTTTGGCCCCAGCCCCTATCCGGAGCCCGCGGCCGAGGGACCAGGAATGAGTGCATGAGCGAAAATTCCCCCAAATTTAATCCAGCTGTTCTGCCCGCGGAATACATGGAGAAGTTCGAACCCCCGAAGGCTAGGGAACCGCGCTACTTCCTTTATCCCGGACAGGTGTACGTAACCCGCGATCCCATCACCATCTCAACCATCCTCGGATCCTGCGCCGCCGTCTGTCTCTGGGACCGGAACAAGCGAGCCGGAGGAATGAACCACTACCTTCTGCCCGAGGGCGTTGATGAAGGACCGAACCGCCTGCGCTACGGCAATGTTGCCAATCAGGAACTCCTGAACCAGGTGCTGGCCCTGGGATGCGAAATCCGAAACATGCAGGCCAAGATTTTTGGCGGCTCCAGCGCTTTCGGCGCCGACCCGTCGAACTCCGTCGGATCAAGGAACGTGGAACTCGCCGAAAAATTTCTTCGCGCCGCCGGCATTCGCGTGGTCGAAAAGGAAGTTTCAGGCAAGCGTGGCCGCAGGTTGGCCTTTCAGATTTCCGACGGCGGGACCACCATCAAGAATTTCGACCAGGTGTAACGAAGCTATCGCAGTGAATTAGAAGTTGTTTCATAAGTCGCTCGGGAAGGGCACGGCTTCAGTTCTTGAGCTTGCCCTGAGCGAGCGAAAGCGACCGAAGGGTGCCGTAAGAGGCCAATAAAGATTCCGGGCTTTAGCCCGATTAGCGTGGACGCGAAAGGAGGAACAATGGATTTAGCGGACTTTGACCGTGACGCAGTGCTCGCGTCGTTCCTCGTCGAGTCCGAAGAAGGCCTGGACACGATGGAGCAAGCTCTGGTCCAGATGGAATCCAATCCTTCCGATCCCGAACTCCTGCCCAGTATTTTCCGCGTCGCTCACAGTCTCAAAGGAAACGCAACATCCTTGGGCCTGAGTGAACTCGCCGGATTTGCCCACGTCGTAGAGGATTTGCTTGACGTTTTCCGCGAGCAGCAGGCGCTGCCCAGCGCAGACCTGATTTCTCTCCTGCTGAAGGCCGTGGACGAACTTCGTGTCATGGTCTCCGCCGCCAAGGCCGGATCCCAGCCACTGACTGCGAAGCAACAGAAGATCAGAAAAGAAATTGCGCACGAAGTCGAAAAGCGGTCGAAGAGAATCCTCTCCCCAAGCGGAGCGCGGGGATTCCAGCTCAGCCGCGAAGATCGACACGCTCCCTGGCGCCGGTCCCCGCACCCTCCGCGCCGATGTCGACAAACTTGACCACATGTTAGATCTGACCGGCGAAATCGTCATCGCCCAAGGCCGCCTCCGCCAGATGATCGAGAAGCTCGGCACCGAACAAGGCCGCACCCTTTTGGAAATGCATCGTGAAGCCGAACGCCTCTACATGGACCTGCAGAATGAAGTAATGAGCATCCGCATGGTCCCCGTCGGCCCGCTGTTTCGCCAGTTCGTTCGCTCCGTGAGAGACCTCGCCCGCAGCCACGGCAAAATGGCGCGTCTCGAAGTCATAGGCGGAGACGTCGAAGTCGACACCACCGTGCTCGAACAATTGAAGGATCCTCTCTTGCACTTGCTTCGCAACGCCGTCGATCACGGCCTCGAAACCCCGGCCGACCGCGAAATCCACGGCAAGAATCCCTGCGGAGTGATCCGCCTCTCGGCCGCCCATAGCGGCGGAAACGTTGTCGTGAAGCTGCAGGATGATGGCGCCGGATTCGACCGTGCCCGCATCCTCGAAAAAGCAAAACGCCTTGGATTTTTATCCGGTAAAGATGCAAACAAAAGCGAGCTCAGCGACCAGGACCTGTGCGACTTGGTCTTCCAGCCGGGGTTCTCAACCGCTGAATCGGTCACCGATCTCTCTGGCCGCGGAGTCGGCCTCGACGTCGTCCGCCGCAATATCGATCTTTTGCGCGGCACTGCCGAGATATCGAGTATCGCTGGAAAAGGCAGCACCATTACGATCCGCCTGCCATTGACTCTGGCTATTATTGAAGGCTTCTCGGTCCGCGTGGGCAGCGAAACTTTTATCGTCCCGCTCGAGCATGTCACCGAATGCACCGAATTGCCCGCGGAACAGCGCAGTCTTGAGGCCAGCGGAATCCTCAGCCTCCGCGGAACCGCCGTTCCCTACGTCCGTTTGCGGCACATGTTCAGCATCGCGGGTGAGACCCCGAAGAGGGAAAACGTGGTGGTCGTTAAGATCAACGAATTTCATGCCGGCATCGCAGTCGATGAATTGCTCGGCGGCATGCAGGCGGTCGTGAAGCCGCTGGGCAGGGCGTTTCGAGCCCTTTCCGGGATCGCAGGTTCCACAGTCCTAGGGGATGGACGCGTCGGTTTGATTATCGACGTTCCTGCTCTTCTGCGCGGAGTCATGCAGTCGGCTCTGCAGGCACAAGCTTAGTTGCAAGGCAGTCATCAGAGATTAGATCAGAGATTAGATCAGAGATGGAGAGAGGTGAGGAACAATGAAGACTTGGCAAGATCGAAAAATAGGCACGCGGCTCGGCGTCGTCTTCGGCGCCATTCTGCTGTGCGTGATTGCCGTTGGCGGATTCGGCCTGACCTGGCTCGGCCGCCTGAACTCCGACATGGCAGGCTCAATCCAGAAGCGTTATAACACGGTTGAGTTAACTCGCCAGACCATCGAACACTCAATCACAAACGCCCGCATCACTTTTCAATTGTTTGAGACTACCGACGCCGAACAAGAAAAAAAGCTGAACCAGGAAAACGACGCGATCAGCCAGGAAATCAGCAATCAGGTTGCGCAAATCGAGAAGACTCTCAGCTCTTCCCAGGAGCGGGAACTATTCGAAGTCGTCACCCGGGACCGTGACGCCTACAAAGACGCACGAGCAAAAGCCAAGAAGCTCTTGCTGGATAAGAAGCGTGACGAAGCGATGGCCGCATTGAGCGGCGACGTGATCCCGGCCCTCGACAAGTACCGCGCCACATGGCAGAAGTTCATTGACCTTCAGACCGCTGCCATGCAGCAGACTATAAGGGAAAGTCAGCAAGCCTACGCCGTGGGGAGAAGCATTGCATTGTTGCTCCTGATCGTCACTCTCGTCCTGGCCACTTTCGCAGCCATCAGCGTCACCAGGAGCATTACCACTCCGATCCAGCAATCAGTCGAGCACGCCCAACGCATCGCCGCAGGCGATTTGAGCAGGGAGATTGAGGTCACGAACTCTTCCGAGACTGGCCAATTGCAGCTGGCCATGCAGGAAATGAGCGGCCGCCTCTCGGGCATCATCCGCGACGTCCGTGAAGGCTCCGCCGCAGTCGCCTCAGCCGCCCAGCAAGTCTCTGCGTCCTCGCAAAATCTTTCTCAGGGAACCAGCGAACAGGCTGCGTCCGTGGAGGAAATGAGTTCCAGTCTGGAAGAGATGAACGCATCCATCACTCAAAATGCCGACAACAGCCGGCAAGTTGAGCAGGCCGCTGCCAAGGGAGCGCTTTCGGCGGAAGAAAGCGGCAACGCAGTCAAAGAGACTGTCGAAGCCATGAAACAGATCGCCGCCAAGATCTCGGTGATCGAAGAAATCGCCTATCAGACCAACCTTCTTGCCCTCAATGCCGCTATCGAAGCCGCGCGTGCAGGCGACCAGGGCCGCGGCTTTGCCGTGGTCGCAGTCGAAGTTCGAAAATTAGCCGAGCGCAGCCAGTTGGCCGCTCAGGAAATCGGCGGCCTCGCCGGAAAAAGCGTCAGCGTCGCCGAACGTTCCGGCCGCCTGCTCGCAGACCTGGTGCCGTCGATTAAAAAAACTGCCGAGCTTGTGCAGGACGTCACTGCCGCCTCCACCGAACAGTCCAGCGGCGTAACCCAGATCAACCAGGCCATGGCCCAGGTCGACACCGTCACACAGCGCAACGCTTCGTCAGCCGAAGAACTTTCCAGCACCGCCGAAGAATTGGCGGCGCAGTCCGAACAACTGCAGCAGCTGATGACTTTTTTCCGTGTTGCCGGAGAAAAGTTCGCGGGAGAACAATTCGGCCAGCGCGGCGGCGACGGCAAACAACAGCGCATGATCATGCCCCTGAAGCCCGCATTCAGGAACGGCCCTTCGCAGCCGGGCCACGGAAGGCCAAACCACGGCAAGGCAACGGAAGAAGCGAACTTCTCTCCGTTCTAAGAATAAAGGATAAGGACCGCCGGGAAAACCGGGCACACGCGATGATGCCAACGGCAGAAATGCAAGGAGTCAAACTATGCCAGCTTCGGATCAGGGGAAAAAGCAACTCCCCACAAGCACCGTGCAGTACCTTACCTTCCTGACCGCGGGCGAGGAGTACGCCATCGCGATCGTGAAGATCAGGGAGATCATCGAGTATGAGGCCGTCACCACCGTGCCCAACACTCCGGTCTGGATCCGTGGTGTCACCAACCTGCGCGGCAAGGTTGTTCCCGTGGTCGATCTCGCCGTAAAGTTCGGCGTGCCGGCTGCAGGCATTTCCAAGTTCTCTTGCATCATCATCACCGAGGTGATGTTCCAGGGCGAAAGCCTCATCATGGGAGTTCTGGCCGATTCGGTGAACCAGGTCATTGAGCTTTCCGCCGACGAAATCGAAGCCACTCCGCCGTTCGGTACTCGCGTCAAAACCGAATACCTTCTCGGCATGGGAGCGTTGGGCAAAAAGTTTTGTCTCATCCTCGACATCGACAAGGTGCTCTCCGCCGACGAAGTGCTCGCCGTGACCGAGTCCACCGCAGGCGAAGAAACTTCAGACGCCGCGGTCATCAATGCCCCTGCCAAGGCGGCCAACCGGATCGGGACTGGAGCATAGCCGTGAGCGCCGGATCCGGTGCGGGCGCTTCTCGTCAGATTGACCCCGGCCTTGAGCGGCAACCCCAGCTCTCGGTCAGCCCCGCCCTGTTCCAGAAATTCCAGAAACTGATCTACGCCGAGACCGGCATCTGGCTGGGTAGCTCAAAAAATGCTTTGCTGTGCGGACGCCTCTTTCGCCGCCTTCGTGCGCTCGAAATTACTTCTCTCGAAACCTATTACGAACGCGTTTCCCATCCCGATCAGTACGAAGAACGCACCCGGATGATCGACGCCATCACCACCAACGAGACTCGCTTCTTCCGTGAGCCCCGGCAGTTCGAATTCATGGTGCAACAAGTGCTTCCACGCTGGCGCGCCCAGGCCGAGCACGGCTCGCGCCCCAGGCGAGTGCGCATCTGGAGCGCCGGATGTTCTTCCGGCGAAGAGCCCTATTCGATCGCCATGCTGCTAGCCAAACATCTTCCCGCCGAGCAAGGCTGGGACGTTCGCCTTCTCGCCACGGACATCTCCAACCGCGTGCTCGAAAAAGCGCAACAGGGAATTTACCCCATCACAAAATCGGCGGAGCTTCCCGCTGACTTACTCCACACTTTCATGCTGCGCGGAACCGCTGACCGCCAAGCCGACATGAAAGTGAAAATAGAAATCCAGCAGATGATCGAGTTCCGCCGTTTGAACCTCAACCAGGAATCCAATCTCCCCGAAGGCCCATTCGACGCCATCTTCTGCCGCAATGTTCTGATTTATTTTGATATGGCTTCAAAACGCAGAGTAGTAGCCAACCTCACCCACAATCTTATGGCCAACGGTTATCTCTTCGTGGGCCACGCCGAAAACCTGAACAGCATGTTTCCCGAGCTGCGCAGCATCGAGCCGACCATCCTCATCAAGACCGAAGGAAACGAGGGCCAGTGAATACGAATCCCAACCCGCCTTCTTCTGCGGTCCCAACCACATCAGCAGAGCCAAAGCGCGAGCCTCACATGCATGGCGAGGAGTTGCACGTCCTGGTCGTCGACGACTCCGCCATGGTCCGCCAGGTGATGCACGCCATTCTCAGCACCAACCGCATGGTCAAAGTGAGCGTCGCAGCCGACCCGTTGATTGCTTGGGGAAAGATGCAGAAAGACCCGCCCGACGTAGTCATCACCGACCTCGAAATGCCCCGCATGGATGGCGTCACTTTCATCCGGAAAATCATGGCCGAGATGCCCACTCCGGTAGTCGTCTGCTCCGGCCTCGCTGCCCGCGGCACCGAACTCGCTCTTCGCGCCCTCGAAGAAGGCGCAGTCGAAGTCATCACCAAACCCAAGGTCGGAGTGCGTGACTTCCTGCACGAATCGGCCGTGACCCTGCTCGATGCCGTCTGGAGTGCATCTCACGCCCAAATCGCACGCCGCTCCAGGCCTGCTCTACCACCACCTGCTCAGGTACGCGGTGCGCAAGTGACGTCCCCTCGCCTCACCGCCGATGCCATTCTCCCGCGCAAGGCCAGGACTCACTCATCAACCGCGCACACCGGAGTAATTGCCGTCGGTGCCTCCACCGGCGGAACCGAAGCTCTTCGTGTCTTGCTCGCAGCCCTGCCCACCGACTGCCCCCCGGTCGTGATTGTGCAGCACATGCCTGAGGTCTTCACCCGCGCCTTTGCCGACCGCTTGAACCGCGAATGCGCAATTGAAATTCAGGAAGCCCGCGATGGCGACCTGCTGCAAACTGGCCGCGCGCTCATCGCTCCCGGCAACCGCCACATGCTGGTCGATCGCAGCGGCGGAGAACTTGTCGCCCGCATCATCGACGGCCCGCTGGTCTCCCGCCATCGTCCCAGCGTTGACGTTCTTTTCCGTTCCGTCGCAACCTGCGTCGGCTCGAAAGCCGTCGGCGTCATCATGACCGGCATGGGCGACGACGGTGCGCAAGGCCTCTATGAGATGAAGCAAGCCGGAGCCGACACCATCGCCCAGGACGAAGCCACCAGCATCGTGTTCGGAATGCCCAAGAGCGCAATTTCCTGCGGTGCTGTGGATATCGTCGTCCCGCTCGATCAAATAGCCAGCGCGGTCCTAAACCTGCGGAGTCAGTCAGTAGGAAAATAAGCGGTCGAGCAGGGAAGCGTTAAAAGCTGAAAGCTGAGAACTTAAGAGAAGAACCACTGAAACATCACGAGCCAAACCTGGAAGTCACGCGGCCGCTTACTGGCGCCAACCCAGGTGGTCTTCGCGTCCCTGGAAAATGTGGCAAAGCAGATTGATGACCCTCTGCTTCAGAGTCGCGGGCTGCGCCGTGCCCGTTTCCGTAGTCTCGGTTTTCGTTTCCACCTTGCGTTCGGGGGCAGGAGCAGCACCAGCAGCCATGAATGGGATCTCCTTCTAAGACTAATTCTCAGAAACCCATTCTAAGTTGGCTCTAATACAGGCAGCAGATCACCAACGGCATAGCACTAAAGCGTCCCGGCTTGCGCCACTCCCGACTCAGAACTCGAACCGCACCCCGAACTGGAAGTATCGAGGCAATTGCCCCGGAGCGTCGCCAGTAATTATCCCGAAAGCCGGATTTGTCAGTTGTGTTATGGAACTCCCCGCGGGCCCACTTCCCACAGCCGAATTCGGCTGCCCAAAGCGAGGGTGATTGGTGAAGTTGAATATCTCCGCCCGCACTTCCACCCGCATGCCTTCTTTGGGCACGAACGACTTGTAAAGGTTCAGATCCGCATTGTGGATGCCGTCGACGCGCAAGTTGGAAAAATAGCGTCGCGCATTGCCCGGAATATTGTCCCCCGGATCAGCAAAACAATTCGCATTGAAGAAAGTAGCCACCGGAGGAAGGTTATTGCCTACCGCTGCCGCGTTGGCTTGCCAGTTCAAGGCCACGTCGTGCATGCTGGTCCCGCTCTTGAGCTGGGAACAGACAGTGTCAGGACGCTGGCTGCCGTTGGCCAGAAGCGGATTGTTCAGGCCGATGGCCATGGGTTGCCCTGATTGTTGGGTGATTAGGGTTGCCACCGACCAGCCTCCGATCACCGCGTCCACCGCTCGGTTCATACTTCCGCCAATCCATTGGTTGCGGCCAATGGGCAGGTCTACAACCACGGCGCCCGCGAGCCGCTGTGGCGCGTCACTGGCGCCGATGCTATGCTCCGCCGACAGATTGTCCAGTTGTTGCGGCTGCCCCAGACCGAGCGCTCCTACCCAGTTATTCCGGCCTGCCGAAGAGTAGTCCGTCTCCTTCGATATCGTGTAGCTACCCTCAAAGCTGACGTGGTGCGTGGTGCGCTTCTGGAAGCGAATCTGCAGCGCGTTGTACCACGAATTCGCGCTCTCCAGCATCAGGCCCTCGAAGTCGCCCGCGAATTGCGGGTACTTGTTTAACAGAGTCGACAAGGGCAGCACCGACTGGTTGTAATTGGAATTCACTTCATTGAAGCAAGGGTTCGAAGGGGTTGGGGTGCAAGGGGTATTGAACATCGAGTAAAACGGGTTGCCGACGATGGTGTTAAGAAAGTTGGTGACGCAATTGCTGAGATCGCAGTTCCCGATGCCGTTCCCTTGAGTAACGTCGTTGTCGTAGTGCACAGCCTGTGAAATCTGCGCCAGCAAAGACGATGGAATGTAATCCCGGTTGTTTGTGCCGGACCAGGGTAGATGCGTGCTGCGGTTGGCAACGTAGTCGACGCCAATCACGACCTCGCCCGGCAGCTCTCGCTGCATTCCCAGGTTCCACTGGTAAATGTCGGCGTCCCGCGCCGCCGTATTGCCGAGATCGTTCGGGTTTTGATAGCCCCAGTTCGCCAGCTGGCCGTACTCCTTACCCTGCGGACCGGTAAAGCCGCCGGGAAACGGGTTTTCCAGACTCGCAGTGTTGGGGCAGGCGGGGCTGCCATCACCACAGACAAAATCATCGTTGGTAAAAAACAGATTGGCCGTCTTTCGGAACGCCGAGCCCGGATACTGGAAGTTAGTGGCCGGGCTCATTCCAAAATAAATGCCGATTCCGCCGCGCACCACCGTCTTCGAATCGAACGCATAGGCAAAGCCCAGCCTCGGTCCAATGTCTTTGCGGTACGTCGGAACCGTCCTCATGCTCGAAGTTGCGAACTGGGTCGTGCCGTACAACTCCTGCGTCGTCGGAAGACTCAGCCCCGGGATACTATCCATGGTCGCCTGCGCGCTCATCGCCCCCTGGGCCGAGGCACCGGGCGGCAGGCTGGTAAAGTTAATACCCACCCCGCTATCCGCCGTGAAATTGCTGAATTCGAGTTGGTTGTTGCGCGAAGTGTAGGGCGAACTCCACTCGTAGCGCAGGCCCAGATTCACCGTGAGTTTCGAATTTACCTTCCAATCATCCTGGATATAAAACCCCGTCTCCAGCGACCGGTTGGCCACTGAGGGAGTCACGAGCAGCTGACTCGACGCGTTGATGTTGTCGCCGTAACCAAATGCCAGGCTGGCCAGTGGGTTGCCCGAGGTATTTCCGGACGCATCGTAGTCGTTGTTCGGAGTCGGCGACGTGACCTCATCCGTGAAAGTCAAGTTGCCGGTCGGGTTGTTCGGCTGCCAGAAATTGTTGTAGAAAATCCTCTGTTCCCCGCCAATCTTGATCAGGTGCGATCCCCGGGAAATTACCAACTGCGACGAATAGCTCACCAGCGTGTGGCCAAATTTCGTGTAGATGCAGCACTGATCGTAAAGATTATTCCACGGCAAATTCCCCTGCATGTTAAACGTCGGCATTTCGTCGATCCCGTTGGCCTGCTCGAACACCGCAGGCAATCCTTGAGTGCCGGCCGGCAGCGAAGCGTTGAAACTCGAAATCGTAGGGATACCGGGCAACGACAGTTCATGCACCCGGTCGATCGCCGCGTGGCTGGTCCAGATAATCCGCGGATTCACCGTCCAGGCGTATTCGAACGAGCCGTTTTGCGCCAGGGTCACACCGCTCGCGATTCCGTCATTATCGAACCCGTCGCCTAAGGTCAGCGGAGTCGTGTAGTTGCTCCAGCCCCGGCTGTAGCGGCCGCTCACCCGGTTCTTGTCGTTGATCTGGTGGTCCAGCTTGATGTCGAACTGGTAATCTGGCCCGTTCGCTAGCGTTGTGTAGTTGTAGTTATAGAATTCGTTTGGGTTGGTTGGCTGCGGGAAGAGATTCAGCACGGCCATTCCGATGGGATCCCGTTCGCCCACCGGGATGATCCCTCCGTTCGCCACTGGCGGCCGGCACATCGTGGGGGGGGTCGTCGGCGGCGTACAGGGAATGAGAGGCTGCTTCGGGTCGTAAATGATATTCGTAAGCCCCGAGAAGTCGCCCATCCGTTCCGCCGCGGTGGGTACGGTCGCGACCCCGCTGGAGGCGCTCAAGTTTCTCACCTTCTCGAAGTCAACAAAGAAGAACGTTCTGTTCTTCACGATCGGACCGCCCAGCGAAAAGCCACCCTGGTCGCGCTTGGTGTCTGGCTTGGCATTGGGAGTCGGATCACCCACCACATACTTGGGATTGAAGAAATCGCGAGCGTCCATTTGCGGCCGCTGAAGGAAATACCAGCCTGTGCCATGGAAGGCGTTGGTCCCGCCCTTCAGTACCATATTTACCACGGTGCCGCCGTTGTTGCCGAACTCCGCCGAGAAGCTGTTGTTCTGCACTTTGAATTCCTGCACGCTATCCACCAACGGCTCGTAGTAGACGTTGGTGTTTCCGCCCTCGCCCTGCTCCGGCGCGCTGATCAGGGCACCGTCCAACCGTATCTCGGCGGTCGCGTTGCGCTGCCCGTTGGAAGTGAAGTTCGTTCCCGAGGGGTAGTTATCCGACGTGCCCGACCCTGCCACCTCGGTGACTCCCGCCGCCAGGAACGTCAGGCCGAAGTAGTCGCGGCCCAGCAACGGGATTTCGTTTATGTACTCATGCGTGATGTCCGTCCCGAGCGTCGCGTTGTCCGTGTCCATCAGCGGAGCCGTCGCCGTGACTTCCATCTTCTCGCTTACCCCCGCCGGGATCAGAGTGAAATTGAGCGAAGCTTCCTGATCGACGGCCAGCACCACGCCAGTCCGCTCCTCTGCCCGAAAGCCCTTTAGCTCAACCTTCACCGAGTATGTCGACGGCCGCAAACCGGTGAAAAAGTATTCACCCTTGTCGTCGGTGTGAGCCACGTTCGCAATATTCGTTCCCGTATCCGTGATCGTCACGGTCGCATTGTGCACCACCGCTCCCGTGGCATCAGAGACCACACCTCGAAGCTGTGCCCGGTAGCTGCCCTGGGCCGCAACGAAAGTTCCCAGGCCTCCGCAAAAGCAGGCCATCAAAACGCAAGATAGGAAAAATCGCCCCGTCGGTCTCATCGGAATCCCCCTTTTTAATTGACTGTCATCCTGAAGCGACGGCCTTATCGTCGCTGAAGGACCCAGGCGAGCCGCGCGAAGCGTCGCGTTCTTTGCGACGCAATAATCGCGCGTTTGGCTCGCTTCCTTACCCGTACATTCCTCACGGATGAATGTTCACACCCTGTACCACGCGGCTGATGGCGCCATTCGGGCTCGGAAAATCCGGCCGCAGATTCCACCGCAGCGAACCGAACAAACCCAGCAACTGCCCGAAAATTACATCGACCGCCGTCCGGTAATCGTCGGAAAGGCCGCTCATCGCACTCGATTCCAGATAATGTTCGGCTAACGAGTCCCTGCCGATTTCACTCCCGCCCACCACCACCCTGCATCCCACCAGCCGCTTCTTCCCAATCTCATCCAGCAGATCCCGCTCATAGGCCTGCACCCGTCGGCTGCTCGAAAGAAAACAAACAAACAGTGTGCCGTGATCCAAAGCCGCCATCGGACCATGCCGCAACCCCAGGACCGACTCCGACATCGTCAAAGTCTTTCCCGCCGTCAGCTCCAAAAGCTTCAGAGCAGATTCCTTCGCCACCGCCCTCAGCGCTCCCGATCCCACAAAGCAAGCCTTGGTGTACGCGTCCTTCGCCAGCGCCGACGCGCAATCCGCCGCGCGCGGCAGAAAATCCCGGCCCGCCGCGACCAGTTGCGACAGAACTTTCTCATACGTCCCCACGTCATTCACATGCGCCAGGCATTGCCCGAAAACCACCATGTTCGAAAACGAACTGGTCATCGCCAGCCCGCGATCATTCACCGCATCATCCAGACAAACGCCCAGCACGCGCGGGTCGTCAGCGCTTTCCCGAATCATCCGCCCCTTCGCGTTGCACGACACCACCAGGTGATGAATCTCCGGATGGTTTTTGCGCGCGCCTTCGAGGACCGCAACTCCCTCAGGACTATCCCCCGATCGCGAAAACGAAATCCAGAGATATTTCTTCTCCGGAATCATCCACTCATCCATGTGCGTCAGCAGATCCGTGCTCGGCACCGCCATCACTTCGCAATTCCAGCACCGCCGAAGAAGAAAGGTAAGCGACTGCCCAATGTAGTCCGACGTCCCCGCGCCGATAAGAAAAACCGTCGGCCGCGGGCTGGCGCCGATTCCCGCCAGCGCCAAAAACTCCGCGATCTGCTCCCGTTTCTTCCGGAACACTTCAAACGTCGACAGCCACGCCTCAGGCTGCTGCGCAATTTCCGCCGGAGTATGCTCCAGCCCGCGAGCAGCCTTCTCGCTCCCCGGCAAAACTAACAATTCCGACAACGCACTCACTTGCAACTCCCTCCCCAACCCGGTGTCAAAACGACGCGAAGGATGATTTGTCATCCTGAAACGACAGCTTTATCGTCGCTGAAGGACCCGGGCGAGCGCGCGACGTGTCGCGTTCTTTGCGACGCATCAATCGCGCGCCTGGCTCGCTTCCTTATCGCTCTACGGCTCAACCCAGAACACCGCACCCTTCTCAATCGCCGGCAGCTTGTAAACCGTCCCGTCGTACCCATCAAGCCCCGTCACCGCCTGCACTTCCCCAAGAAACGGAAGAAAGAATCCATGCCCCGCGCGAGCGCCTAGCACCGTAACCGCAACCCCCCTCTGCGGAATCTGCACCGGATTCACTCCGCCCACGAGTCCCGCAAAATTCGCAAAGAAAACATGCGTCTTCCCATCCACCCGCGCAATCGACGTCGCAACCATATTCGAAGCCGCGACGCGAACCGGCGTTTCCGCTTTCAGGCTCTCCAGAAACGCATGCTCCAAATCAGGGCTAGTATCAGCGACGCGCTTCTCTAACGCCGAGTAGTAATCTTTCCCCGGACACTTCCCAAACCGCACCACGCCCGCCGCTCCGCCCACCTGCGTAGCATCTTCTCCCGTGATCACCAGCCTCTTACCACTCTCCACATACTTCCGGACCACAGCCCTTTCGCTATCATTCATCACCCGCACGTCAGGAAGAATCAGAGTCGGCCCCCGAAACTCCGCCAGCGTCCGCGGCGTCACCACCTGAAACTCCAAATGTTTCTGCATCAGAAGAATAAGAACGCCGCGATAGGAAGCTATGAAGTCGTCGGCAAAATAATTCCTTGTCTCTGGAGAAAAATAAACCCCAATCGGAGCAATCGCCGTCCGCGGCTTGTAGAACGTATCTTCATGAGCCTTGATCCACGCAAAAATCCGTTGGCGTGTCTCCCGATCGTTCGATCCCGCCATCGAATGTCCGGGCGCATCCCAGAAATTCGCTCCATCCATGATTTCCGACGCCGCCAGATTCATCATGGCCTCGCGCTTGTCGACTTTCTTGTCGCCATCCCACGAGTAATTCAAAATCCAGGTAGCCTTACCCTGCGCGAACGCCCGAAACGTGTGCATCCCCACCTGATAATCAAACCAGGTCAGCGGCGTCCTCTCCGACGCCATGCCGTGTTTGCCGAATGAATATTCGTGGGCAATGACGTCCACAACTCCATACATGCTGTAAACATCAGCTCCAACCCGAACCGCTTCCTTCTCAATCCCGGGATAAATCTCCGGAATCGTCTTGATCGCCGGATTCACCGACTTGGCATTCCGGTCAATCTCCGCCATGAAATCAGTGAACGTCCGAATCCTGAAGTCCACCCACTTCCGAAAATTCGCGTCCGAAAAATCTCCCAGCTTCAAATCTTTCTTCGCATCAAGCCCAGTCTCTTTTTTGAAAGCAGCGACGGTGTAATCGTCGAAGCTGGCCCAGGTGTCCTCCCATCCATCAAAGTGCGTCATCCAGTAAGGGATGTCCACATAAATCCCGTCAATCCCGGTGCCCGCAATCTGCCGGACGTGTTCCATATAAATCTTTCGCCAATCCGGCGCGTAAGGACTCAGCCAGACATCCTCATCCCCTTTGCGTATCCAGAAAGCCGTCCCGCCTCCAAACAGCGCCGGCTCCCCCTTGATGTTCCTCTGCACCCAATCCGGATGTTCCTTGAACAAAGTGTGCGGAGTCTGATCCGCATTAGCCGTAATGCACTCGGTCCCGGCGATATAAACGAAAGCGTAGTTCCCCGCCGCATGCGCCTTCTCAGCCACAGCGTGAATAGCCTTCAGCTTCTCTTCAGGATGAACAAAACTCTCATACCGCCCCTCAATATCGTTGTCGACCTCAATCCCAAACACCCCATCTTCCTGCGCGCTCTGCACGATCCGCTCCGCATTGTCGCTCCCCAACCCATAAGCCCCAATGCGCACATAGTTCGTCCAATCCTGGCCCGGCCAACTCTGTTCCGTTGAATAAGGACCAGCCAGCAGCACCCCAGAAAAAAGCACCACTCCAACGAACGTGGTCCTCAGAACGGCAGACCAAACCATGGACCGCAAAGCAGCCCCCTCGACTTCCGTATTGTTTCGTATCATTGCGCCCCATAACTTTTACTTTCGGCCGTACTCGCATGTCAAGTCTAAAAATGCACCCGTCGGGGATCCTGGAAAAACACACAAATGCTAGGAATACCGTGGAAGGGCGGCGCTTCAGCACCGGGTTTAGGGCCATAAAATATCGAGGGCTTCAGCCCCCGTGGTCGCTTCGCGCTCTGATACCCCTTGACAATCTCAATCAAACAAAATTAAAAGTAATAGCTCGTAATAGTCGAACGCCAATGACCACCGGACCCCAATCCCTCGCTGCTATCCCCCGACCATGACCCGCCCCCCAGCTCTGGCTCTAACCACCCTGGCTCTCCTGATCTTGTCCTTCGGCTCAACTCCCGGGCAAACAAACAAAGCCGCGCCGCCAGCCTCCGTCGATTCCTCTGCCAAGCCGCAAATCGAAAGCAATCTCCTCCGCATAGAATTCGACCACAACCTCCACACCCGAGTGGTCCCACTCTTCACCGCCACGAAACCGCTAACCCAGTTCTCCGCCTCAGAAACTCTGGAAGCCGCAACCCGCACTTTCACCGACTTCGCCCTGACCTCGGCCCAAATCGACCAGATCTCCGACGCCTTCGGCCCCGGCCAGCGCCTGACCGTAACCGGCAACAACGGCACCGTACTCAAGAAGGTCGAGGTAACCATCTACAACGATTTCCCCTCGATCGCAGTCTTCGAAGTCGAATACACGAATCAAGGCGCAACACCGTTAACCATCCGCGGATGGTCCAACAATCACTACCGCCTGCGCGCGACCGGAACCACCCCAGCATTCTGGTCCTACCAAAGCGGCTCCTACGAAAAGCGCCCCAACTGGATCGTCCCCCTCCACGCCGGTTTCCACCAACAAAATTACTTAGGCATGAACGCCAGCGACTACGGCGGAGGCACTCCCATCATCGATGTCTGGAGAAAAGACATAGGCCTCGCAGTAGGCCACATCGAGCCAGTCCCGCGCCTGATCGAGCTGCCCGTCACCATGCCCGACACAACTCACGCCACGGTAGCCGTGAGTATGAAGCGCGAGCAAACGCTCGACCCCGGCGAGAGCTTCCACACGCTCCACACCTTCGTATCAGTGCATCAAGGAGATTATTTCCGCACCCTAACCGAATACCGCCGCCTGATGATTCGCCAGGGGTTCCAAATGGCCACCGCGCCCGACAGCGCCTTCGGCTCCGTCTGGTGCGCCTGGGGATACGGTCGTAACGTCCAACTAAAACAGGTCTACGACACGCTCCCCACTGCAAAGAAGCTAGGCTTCTCCTGGGTAACGCTAGACGACGGCTGGCAAAACAACTACGGCGACTGGCAACTCGATCCCAAAAAATTCCCCAACGGCGACGCCGACATGAGAGCCCTGGTCGACCGCATCCATCAGGAGGGATTCCACGCTCAACTCTGGTGGTCTCCGCTAAGCGCCGTCCCGGATTCAAAGCTCTTAAGAGATCATCCGGATTACGTCCTGCTGAATCGCGACGGCACTCGCCGCAGAATTTCCTGGTGGGACTCCGACTATCTATGTCCCGCCGATAAAGACGTAGTCGAGTACCACAAAGCGTTAGTAAGAAAAATTCTAGGCGACTGGGGATTCGACGGCCTCAAGCTAGACGGTCAGCACATGAACGCCGTCCCCGAATGCTTCAATCCAGCGCATCATCACAAAAGCCCGGAAGATTCGGTGGAAGCTCTCCCAGATTTCTTCCGCGAAATCTACGAAACCGCGCGCAGCGTAAAGCCCGATGCGCTAGTAGAGTTCTGCCCCTGCGGCACCGCCTATTCCTTCTTCACCATGCCGCACTTCAACATGTCAGTAGCCTCCGACCCCGAAAGTTCCTTCCAGGTTCGCTCCAAAGGCAAAACCCTCAAAGCGCTCATGGGCGACAGCATCCCCTACTTCGGCGACCACGTGGAATTAAGCGACGGCGGCAACGACTTCGCTTCAACGGTAGGTGTAGGAGGAGTGGTAGGCACTATTTTCGTCCTCCCCGACGAAGTAAAAAAGCGCAGCAAGTCCGACCTGACTCCCGAGCGCGAGAAAGTCATGGCCAAGTGGGTCAGCATCTACAAAGAAAAAATGCTCTCCCGCGGAGAATATCGAGGCGAGCTCTACGACATCGGTTTCGACTTACCAGAAGCCCACGCCATCCAAAAAGGCAAAGAAATGTACTACGCCTTCTACGCAAAACATTGGACGGGCCCAGTAGAATTGCGCGGCCTGGAGAACCGCGACTACCGCGTAGTAGATTACGAAACCGGCAAGGACTTAGGCAGAGTCCACGGCCCCAAAGCCAAATTGCCCGCCAGCTTCAACCAGCATCTGCTGCTGGAAGCGCAGCCGCAGTGATTTTTTCTGAGTGAACTGAGCGGACTTCGACCAACAAGCACCTGTCATCCTGAAGCGACAGCTTCATCGTCGCCGAAGGACCTCCCTCTCAACCGCCCCGCAAGAGCCCCAAAAACGCCGGGTGCCCCGCCCTCCCCACCCGCGCGCCACCGCCCTGAAACCTCACTCCCCATCCGGCAGAATCGGAAACCCCATCGCCCCCAGCTCCCGCCGAAGCTGCGCCACCGATCGAAACTGCACCGCGTGAATGCCCAACTCCCGCGCCGCCCGCACATTGATTTCCCGGTCATCCACAAACAGAGTCTCGCCCGCCCGAACCCCAAGCCCGCGCAAAGTATGTTCGTAGATCGCCGGATCAGGCTTGATCAACCGAACCTCTGCGGAAAACGTCTTGAAGTCAAATAGCTCCAGCCACTCAAAATTCTCCCGCAAGTAAGCAATCATCGCGGGATGAATATTTGAAAGCAGCCCAGTCTTAATTCCTCCCCGCCGCAGCCGCTCCAACCAGCCAACCATCTCCAAATTCGCCTTGCCGAACATCTCCACATCCCACTTGCAAACCTGATCCAACTGCTCGCGATCAATCCCCGCTCCAGCATCCTTCGCCAGCGCCATCCAATATTCTTCCGCCGTGATGTCTCCCCGATCGAACGCACCCCGATTCTTATCCCAAAGCGCCTGAAACGAGTCAGCATCGGCGCCAAATACGTTCGCCAGCCGATGAAACGCCTGGTCCGGCGGCCGGTGGCAAAGCACCTCGCCATAATCGAAAATAACCGCTCTGATTCCCGTCACACTCTATCCTCTCTTAAGAAAAACGTGAGTTGCATTTTCTCCGCGCACAATCCGGAAGGGTGCGTATCCAAGTTGGGCAAGATTGATTCCGGAAAATAAATGTTCCCCTTCGCCGAGCAGGACCGGCGCCACCGCTAAATGCATTTCGTCAATCCCGCCGGCGACCAGATATTGCCGAACGACAGACACTCCCCCGCCAATGCGCACGTCCTTACCCTTGGCCGCCTCTCTCGCTTTCTCGAGTGCAGATTCCAAACCATCGGTGACAAAGTAAAACGTAGTGCCGCCTTCCATCGCCAGGGGAGACCGCGCGTAATGCGTGAGCACAAAAACGGGAGTATGGAACGGCGGATTATCGCCCCACCACCCTTTCCAGAAATCGTCTTTCCACGCGCCTCGAACCGGCCCAAACATGTTCCGGCCCATGACCCACGCGCCGATATTTTCGAAAGACTCTGCGGCAATGTCACTGTCAACGCCCTTGCGCCCGCCGCGTTGCCCGTGCGCTTTCTTAAATGCCTCCGTCGGCTGAAACCACGCATGCATCTCGAGCCCGCGCACTCCCAGAGGATTCTGCGCATCCTGCCGCGGCCCCGCGCCAAATCCGTCGATGGAAATTGAAAACGCGGCAACTTTGACTTTGCTCATTTCTATCTCTTTCCTCGACATTCAAATTGTAAAATAGGTCGAAGTTCGCAACCGCAGGGCAGGCCGCTACTTGACTCCCTGCGCAATGGTTCGGGAATACAAGTTGGGGTAATTATGTCAGTCTTCCCCATCTCACATTCGCGCCTTCACGCGATATCCATTTATTGCCGTGCGGGAACTCTACTCCTGCTGGCAGCTCTGATGTCAGCCTGCAGCTCCGGCGGTGGAACCACGAACGCGGCAGCACCCACCATTCTGACCCAGCCCGCGAACCAGAACACGACAGTCGGGCTGACAGCAACATTTACCGTAACCGCCGCCGGCACCGGCCCTCTTCAGTACCAGTGGAGCAAGAATGGATCGGCGATCCCCGCAGCCAGCGGCGCGTCCTACACCACGCCCGCCGCCGCGCCCGCCGATAACGGCGCGAATTTCACAGTGATCGTCACCAACGCGATTGGTTCGGCGACCAGCAATCCTGCTTCGCTCACCGTGGGTCCCCGAGCCCCCAAGCCCGGCGACTGGCGCTTCCAGGGACTGGATCTTCCTGCCTTCGTCCCCCTCGTTGCAACCTTTCTGCTAGGTGGCACCGAAGTTCCGTATCCCAACGCCATTGGAACGCCGCTGTCGATGGGCGCGGACCCAGACCAGATTTGCGTTTCTGGAATCGTCGGCGACTGTGCGTGGGGTTATTCCGTGTATGCCGAACCCGCGGGCGGCTCTGGAATTTCCGCCTACTATCTGTCGGATTCATTCACCAATCTCGACCCCGACTTGCAGACTCTCGCCACGCCCAACAACGTGATCACATCACTCGATCTCGAGCCCGCGAACGCGGTGTTCGCCGTCTCCTGGTTGCAAACCAGCACCGCCGGCGGATTCACCACGATCTCCCAATCAGTCGATCCCTCGGACGTCCAAGCCGTGGCATCGCAGCTCGGAGGACAAAGCCAGGTCGTCACCGCGCTAACCTTTAACGCCGGCCAAGTGCAGATTATGGGGTATGGCTGGCAGAGCGACACAACCACGATCTACGAGGCCAAAGCGCTAGCCGCCACCGGCGGCAACTTCATCACCCAGGCCACGAATCTGGCTGCAGCCGGTTACATCATCACGGCCCTCGGAGGCGACCCAACCGACGGTCTCATCCTCATCGGCACGCGCGTCCAAGGAGACACCATGCCCCGTCCCATCCAGTTCGTAACCCCGTCCGGAACCCAGGGACAACTCGACAAGACCCTACAATTTACCGTCCAGGAACTCTTCACCACAGCCGGCCAGAACTGGATCTATCAACAATAGGCGCAGCAAGGAACCAAAAAATAGCCTGTCATCCTGAAGCGACAGCCTCACCGTCGCTGAAGGACCTCAGTCTCCACACCCCTCGCCCTCCGAACGCACCACAAACCCTTGTCATCCGAAGCGAAATAGGAACCCGCCCAGCTATCTCCCCCGCCGCACCCCGCGCCGCAAAACCTCCCAAGCCTCTCTCCACCTCTCAAACCGCGACCGCCTCTTCCGGCTCTCCGGATAAAGCATCAATGACTTCAACTCCGTCACCACCCGCACCGGCATCACATACCAGGCATTCATCGGACGCGCATAAGCCACCAGCGCATCAATATCCTCGGATGTATACGATTTCTGATTATGATCGTGCGCCCGAAAGCTGCACCCGCCATCCGCCCCAATCGTATGCGCCGACTTAACCTGCACCCGCCAAAAAATAAAACTTTTCTTCGGATTCACAATAAAATCATAAGGCTCACTGTCCCCCCAAGGCTTAGCCACCACAAACCCGAGTCCCACAGCCTTGGCAATAAACTCCGCCTCCGCAATCTCCCCAAGTTGCTTAGGAGTAAGCCTCCCCGGCCTCTCCTCCGCCATCCCCCAAATCGTGATTTCACCCATTTCGCTGACCTCATCCATAAAATTGTCATCCTGAAGCGACAGCCCCATCGCTGCTGAAGGACGCCGCGTTTTAAAAGCCTTGTCATCCTGAAGCGACAGGGTTATCGTCGCTGAAGGACCTCAGTCTCCACGGTTCTCGCCCTCCGTAACACCCCAAAACGCAAAAACCCCTTCCAACCATCCGGTCGGAAGGGGCTAAATCAGCCACGTCGGCTATATCAACAGCATTTCACCCCCATAATCCCAAGTCAAGGTTAGATGAACAGCGGCGGTGTGGAAATCGTAACAAGCGCAGCCTTTGCTACAATCGCGCCATGCCGACGGTATTGCGCTCCGGCCCTTACCGATTCTACTTTTACAGTCATGAACCGAACGAGCCGCCTCATGTTCATGTCGATCGGGATGATGTTTCATCGAAATTCTGGCTTGATCCGGGGCAGCTGGCAGCAAACTTTGGATTTCGCGCCCACGAACTGCGCGAGATACAATCAATAGTGCTAGAAAACAGAGTACGGCTCCTGGAGGCCTGGAATGACTTTTTCGGCAGCGGCGGCAGATGAGCGGGTCCTCGACGTCACAGTCGGCGACGACGCCCTGAGCGTGTCGCTGCGCGACGGCCGGGTCATCTCCGTGCCGCTCGCGTGGTATCCCCGCCTGCTTAACGCCACGCCCGCCCAGCGTAACAACTGGAAGATCGCGGGCGGAGGCTACGGCATTCACTGGCCGGACGTAGACGAAGATCTCAGCACCGAGGGCCTACTCCGCGGCGCCATCAGCGCGGAGGCGAACGCGGCTTACACAGCCTTAGGTCTGTCCGGTCGAGAACAACAAATCGTTCTTATGCTTGCTGGCGGCCTAACGAATAAGGAAATTGCTTCTCGACTGAGAATCTCAGGCGCCGCAGTCCGTAGCCACCTGGAGCGGGTGGCCCGGAAGCTAGGTGTAGGCGATCGCATCTTGACCAAGGAGTTGGTACTTCAGCGGTTCGCGACCGTCGATTTCAGATCCCTTCGCGTGCAATAACATCGGCGGAGCGGGTCTCCCCTGCCCGGTGCGTCATTTTTAGCAGCGTTCGGCACCAGGCCGAGAGGAAGAAGCACTCGCTTTGACACGCTAACCACCACCCCTAAACTAGCAACTATGGAAGTGCACTTTCGTCCCGAAACCGAATCCCGCCTGCAGGAACTCGCGGCCAAGAGCGGGCGCGCTCCCAACGACTTGATCGAAGACGCGATGGCCGTATACCTGCGAGAATTGACCCAGGGAGGCGATACGCTGGGCGGTCGCCACGACGTTCTCAAGAGCGGCCGCGTAAAGCCCATCGACCGAGGCTAAGGCGCAGAGGGTGCGCCGCCCTTTGGGTAGAAGGTACCGCCTCGGCTGCGACGAGATTTTCTGGAGCGCACCGTCTTCGTCCGACTCCACCGTCTCGATGATGAAGCGAGGCGTGGACCCCATATTGGAGCTTCCGCTGCGCGAAACGATAGTTTCAAGCTGCGGCCTTGAGGGCCCCATGATGAACCGCTCGGAGTTCGCCGCTATGATCGTAGGCACCCTGGCATACTGAAAGGCCATGAAAAACGAGACTTCCTGCTCCGCCTCGCCGCTGGGCTTCGCAATCCGGAAATCGCGGATTCCCCGGGAACCGAGACTGTCCACGACACTCAGCACCTTCAACTCGACCTGCATATCACGCGCCTTATTCTCGGGCTTAACCGCGTACAAATCCTTCTCGAAGCAAATGACGCGCGGGTGCAGTTCCTTGAACGTCCCCCTCTGGCGGTCATAGACCCAGAGCAGACCGCCGTCGTTCGCAAAATTACGCTGATAGAACACTGGAACGTAGTGGTGCTTGCGAGGATCGTTACCCTTCTTGCCTTTGCAGGTTTTCGAAGGTGACGCCATGAAGGCCATTTTATCGGCGGCGCCTTATCATGCGAAACGGACCCAAAAGGAAAAGGCCAATCTGATTTCTCAGACTGGCCTTTATTAATGCCGGCAACGACCTACGCTCCCACAGGTGTGGCGCGGGCGCCCTCGCCCGCGACTGCGTCGGGAGGCAATGGTGTGTCTCCTCTTCTCCCAGAATCCACAGGCCGGCGATGGTTATCCGTCACAGACGGAAACTGCACTTTCCACTATGCTGCGCGCAGTTGGCGGGCGTGGGAGCCCGCCCTACACGATGTCCGGTAGCACTTCACAGCTCACCAAATACCGATATCGTCGACGCCTTCCACATCTGCAGAAGGCGGACGCAGATCTTTTTGTAACCTTCTGCACCGCAGGCCCACTCGTCTTATCCTCCGCAGCGCGCGATCTAGTCCTACAACACTGCTTGCGGGAAGACGCGTCAAGTGTGGCGCGGGCGCCCTCGCCCGCGAACTGCCCACGGCCAAGAATTAACCTGTGGGCCGCCGTTATCATGCCCGATCACGTACACCTGCTACTTTCCCCGTTGCGGGATGGCAGCGGCTGGCCGTTCCCGCTGGTTGACATCCTGCAGTGCATGAAGAGCGCAACCGCTCATCGGATCAACAAATTCCTGCGTCACTCAGGGCCGGTCTGGGAAGAGGAGTCATTCGATCACGTCCTGAGGTCGGACGAGAGCCTGAAAGAGAAATGCGAGTACATCCGGCAGAATCCGGTGAAGGCAGGATTGGTTCGGCGGCCGGAGGAGTATCCGTGGCTATCGGTAAACCCGGAATTCCAGAGGAGCGGCCTTGTGGATGAGGGAGGATGAAAGTCAAGAGCCGCAGGCGGGGGCGCCCGCGCCACATTCACGCCGAAAAGGAAAAGGCCAATCTGATTTCTCAGACTGGCCTTTATTAATGCCGGCAACGACCTACGCTCCCACACACTTGGCGCGTGCAGTACCATCGGCCCTGCGGGGCTTAACTTCCGTGTTCGGGATGGGAACGGGTGGATCCCCCGCGGTAAGATCACCGACAAGTCGTAGCTGTCAGCTATCAGGCGGTCAGCTCTCAGCCTGTTGCCGGAGCGGACGATTTGTGCTGATGGACAGCAAACTTGGTGGCTTCAGCGGACAGCAGGTTCCTCGCTTCGCTCGGAATGACAACGCCATTTGATGAATGACAACGCCGTTCTTGGAAGCTGAGAGCTGACAGCTGATAGCTAGCTTTCAAAGATCGTGAGGACAATGCCTCACAACTGAATAGATTGGGTGTGGCTTACTTTCTTGTTGTTTAGTTCCAATTTCAGCCACCGTACTTCGGCTTTGCTTTTCTTTTCAAAAAGCGTCGGCGCACAGTTGTCAGCGTGTTTCATCTTTCCGCCCAAGTTCAGGCGGGAGGAGAAGAAACGTTGCTTTCGCTCCAGCTCAGATTCTAGCTGAGGGCTGAAAGCTGATAGCTGGCAACTGTATCTGCACCGAGTAAATTTTATGGTCAAGCCGAACGGGCGATTAGTACTGGTAAGCTACGAGTGTTACCACTCTTCCACCTCCAGCCTATCAACCAGGTAGTCTTCCTGGGCCCTTCTTATCCCTTACGGGTTGGGAGATCTCATCTTGAGGAGTGCTTCCCGCTTATATGCATTCAGCGGTTATCACTACCGAACTTCGCTACCGAGCGGTGCCATTGGCATGACAGCTCGAACACAAGAGGTTCGTCCATCCCGGTCCTCTCGTACTAAGGACAGGTCCTCTCAAATCTCCTGCGCCCACAACAGATAGGGACCGAACTGTCTCGCGACGTTCTGAACCCAGCTCACGTACCGCTTTAATAGGCGAACAGCCTAACCCTTGGAACCTTCTACAGCTCCAGGATGCGATGAGCCGACATCGAGGTGCCAAACCGGAGCGTCGATATGAACTCTTGGCTCCGATCAGCCTGTTATCCCCGGCGTACCTTTTATCCGTTGAGCGATGGCCCTTCCATGCAGAACCACCGGATCACTAAAGCCTACTTTCGTACCTGCTCGACTTGTTGGTCTCGCAGTCAACCACGCTTATACTTTTGCATTCAACGCCTGATTTCCAAACAGGCTGAGCGTAGCTTCGCGCGCCTCCGTTACCGTTTAGGAGGCGACCGCCCCAGTCAAACTACCCGCCTAACTATGTCACTCTTCCAGATCATGGAAGTAGATTAGAACCACAGATCTCGCAGGGTGGTATCTCACCGTTGGCTCCTCCAAGCCCGAGAGCCTGGAATCAAAGCCTCCCACCTATCCTGCGCAGCAAGGGCCATAGTTCATAGTTAAGGTATAGTAAAGGTGCACGGGGTCTTTCCGTCTAGTTGCGGGCAACCGGCATCTTCACCGGCACTACAAGTTCGCCGTGTCAGTCGGCAAGACAGTCGCACTTTCGTTACGCCATTCGTGCAGGTCGGAACTTACCCGACAAGGAATTTCGCTACCTTAGGACCGTTATAGTTACGGCCGCCGTTCACTGGGGCTTCAGTTCGAAGCTTCATCTTGCGATTGACCTCTCCCTTTAACCTTCCAGCACCGGGCAGGCGTCAGCCCCTATACGTCGTTTTCGACTTTGCAGAGACCTGTGTTTTTGTTAAACAGTCGCAGTGCGCATTTCGCTGCGGCCCCCTCGAGCTATGAACTCTACCGGGGCACCCCTTCTCCCGAAGTTACGGGGTTATATTGCCGAGTTCCTTACCAACTGTTCTCACGAGCGCCTTTGGATATTCTCCTCGTCTACCTGTGTCGGTTTGAGGTACGGTTCCCTTACTTTCTCCTTAGAGGTTTTTCTTGGCAGCGTGGAATCGGCAGCTTTCCTCCATACGGAGTACTGCTTTGCGCCTCAGTGATAACTCTTCAACGGATTTTCCTATCGAAGACACCTTACGCGCATCGACCGTTATAGCCATAGAACGGCCTGCTTATCCTCCTGCGTCACCCCATCGTATAACGAAAACAAGGGAGGTCCGGAATATTAACCGGATGTCCATCGGCTACGCCTTTCGGCCTCGCCTTAGGGACCGCCTGACCCTGAGCGGATTAACCTTTCTCAGGAAACCTTAGACTTTCGGCGCGGAGGGTTCCCACCTCCGTTATCGCTACTTATGCCGGCAGGGTCTCTTCTCAACCGTCCACCAGTGCTTTCGCTCTAGCTTCAAACTGTTGAGAATGCTCTCCTACCACGCACCACAATGAAGTGATGCATTCGCTGCTTCGGTAACAAGCTTAAGCCCCGTTAAATTGTCGGCACCGGACCGCTTGACCAGTGAGCTATTACGCTTTCTTTAAAGGATGGCTGCTTCTAAGCCAACCTCCTGGCTGTCTGGGCGTTCCGACTTCCTTTCCCACTTAGCTTGTATTTTGGGACCTTAGCAGGCGATCTGGACTGTTTTCCTCTCGACTACGAAGCTTAGCCCCCGCAGTCTGACTCCCGTATTGGTTGTTCAATGGCATTCGAAGTTTGATTGGATTCAGTAAGCTGGAAAGCCCCCTAGTCCATTCAGTTCTCTACCACCACGACAAATCATACGAGGCTAGCCCTAAAGCTATTTCGGAGAGAACGAGCAATCACGGAATTTGATTAGCCTTTCACCCCTACCCTCAGCTCATCGGAGCTTTTTTCAACAAACACCCGTTCGGCCCTCCAGTGGATGTTACTCCACTTTCAGCCTGGCCAAGGGTAGATCATCCCGCTTCGCGTCTATTCCTGCCAACTGATTCGCCCTATTAGGACTCGCTTTCGCTACGGCTCGCTTTCGCTTAACCTTGCTGACAAGAATAACTAGCCGGCTCATTATGCAATAGGCACGCGGTCAGACTTTCGGCTTGCGCCGCATAGTCCTCCCACCGTTTGTAGGCACACGGTTTCAGGTACTATTTCACTCCCCTCGCAGGGGTTCTTTTCGCCTTTCCCTCACGGTACTGGTTCACTATCGGTCAGAAGCTAGTATTTAGCCTTACGGGATGGTCCCCGTAGCTTCCCGCAAAGTTTCTCGTGCTCCGCGGTACTCAGGTATCGACTTCGAGTTCAGTTCCCTTTCACCTACGTGGCTATCACACTCTATGGCCCCTCTTTCCAGAGGGCTTCGGTTAAGGACTGAATTGGTAACTCTACTATTGTCGACCCTACAACCCCGGTTGAACCCGAAGGTCTAACCGGTTTAGGCTGTTGCGATTTCGCTCGCCACTACTATCGCAATCGAGGTTTCTTTCTTTTCCTCCTGGTACTGAGATGGTTCACTTCCCAGGGTTCGCTCGTGCGTGACTATGGATTCATCACGCCGTACGGAGGGTTTACCTCCGTGGGTTTCCCCATTCGGAAATCTCCGGATCAATGCCTGCTTGCGGCTCCCCGAAGCTTATCGCAGCTTGCCACGTCCTTCATCGCCTGCTTCTGCCAAGGCATCCACCATGCGCCCTTAGTAGCTTGACCACAAAATTTACTCGACACACTCAAGATTGCTTTCAGCTGTCAGCTATCAGCTTTCAGCTCAAAACTTTCCCGAACGCGCCGCTTAAACTCTATGGGCCTTTATTGCTGCTCATCGCGCACACGCGCCTATTAAACGCCATGCGCACCAGCAGCTTCTCTCAGGCACTCATAAAAATTTACGTCGCCTTGTATTTGCCCAATCTATTCAGTTGTCAAATATCGTCCTCATCAGCTTACGCTGACAAACCCCGCGTGTGCGGGTATGGGTCTTACTTATTCCAGAGTGTGCAAACTCCAGAATTCCTCCAACCCAATGTTCGGCGTCAAAACGACTTTCATTGGACCGTGAACTGAATCACGGTTGTCGCGTTTGACGCCCAACATCGGGCTGACCTTTTAGTTCTCAGTTCTCAGTTCTCAGAA
>CAWDBN010000002.1:0-147500 GCA_963800575.1 uncultured Acidobacteriaceae bacterium | reverse complement strand
TTTGCTTTTCCGCCTCTTGCGAAGCAGGGAAGAAAAAGTTCACGGTGGTCTATCTTGTGAGATCGTTCGAACTAATACTCGAATCCGTTTCTCACGACTGGCACGTTCAACCTAGTTGTCAAAGACCGAATCGCGGTCCGCCTAAGCGGTGCGAATTCAGTCCAGGCGGAGTCGCTACTAGAGCGAAACCGACTGTCCTCGAAACCCTACAAACATACGTGCGGCATAAAATCCTGTCAATCGACGCATCCCACAGGATTTCCAGATGTTTTCCACAAGTGGACCGTTTTGGGATGCGGAGGCAGGAGAGCTGCCGGCCAGAAGCAGGTTCCTCACTGGGCTTTCAGCCCGATTCGGAATGACAAACCTTCTGGTTTGGAGCTCACGAATACGCGCAACAGTATGGCCTTCCGGTCGGAGCAAACGCCACTTTCGGCGCACGCATTTTGCGACAGCCCCGGTCGGAAGACAGAAAATTGAGAAAAGATCCTTTTGGAGGTCCTTGCTTTGAAGGTACCCTTCGGAAACTTGCTGCTTTTCCGAATGAAGTCCCGTGGCCGGGACAATTGAAGACTTTCACGCCCTCTTAAAATATTAGATGCCGGACAGCGACGAGAGTTGCAGACAATTTTGCCCGGCTAGCCACACTACTGCTCTCGGTGAATTGTTTATAGCAGATGTGCGGGCGGGAGTGCAAGGGGGAATTTACGGAGGCGCGGGGTTTACCAGTTTGGTGCGGCCGGGGCTGAGAATTGAGGAGCTGCGGGTCTCGCTGCGCTTGACCGGACAGCCGAAGGCGGCTGTCCCCACAGGAACCTTTTCTCTCCTTCTCTCCATGAGTTCTTATGGGAATTCCAGGGTTACGAATTTGGCTGGCTTTGTGCCTGTGTTGGTTATGGTGTGGGAATAGTTGGCGGGGAGCCATTTGGTGTCGCCGGATTTGAAGTGGCCGGGCATGGGGCCCATGCCTTCTACGTCGCTGCGGATTTCGAGATCGGTGACGGCTACCAGCAGGTGCGGGCCTTTGTGGTGATACATGGGGACTGTCGCGCCGGGTTGGAGTTCGAATTCGCTGGCGCGGATTCCGTCTTTTACGAAGACGATTTGCTGGGTGCCTCCGGGGAAAGTTTCCAGGGCTCGGTCTTCATCCCAATGGATATCGCCGTGGGCGACGGAGTTGCGGAGGGATTCGTCGTCTACGATTTCTATGGTTACGTTGCGGAAGGGCTGGTCGGTTCGGTTGCTGGCTATGTGGGCGAAGGCGGCGGAGGAGAAAGTGGTTTGTCCGTCCTGGAGTTTGATGGTTACGGGAGGCTTGTCTTTTATGGCGTTGATTACTTCGGTTGCGCCCAGGGTTGACGGCGAAGTAGTCGTGGCGGTGCCAGTGCATCAGGGTGTCGGAGTGGGGCGGGACTTCGACGTTGTAGACGCGGACGTATTTGTTTTCCAGCGTGAGGTGGTGGTGGGGCTCGGCGGAGAGTTCGACTTCGGGGGCGATGGCTTGGGCGGCTAGGAGGGTGGTGAAGAGGCAGAAGCAGTGCGCGGCGCTTCATGCGGCGAATTGTAGCACTGCGAGAGTGCCGGTACCTCGGGGGCTAAAGCCCGCTTTCGCTTGACGCGGCCTGAAGGCCTGCTCCATCGCGGCGCTGAAGGCCGCTCGCGCAACGCGCCTCCCTGAACGCTCGGCTGGACGGCCGAGGCGGCCGTCCCCACATAAACCTTCCACTCTGGATCTGTCCCACATGCGAGGTTCGGTTTTCTGGCTGGGTTATAATCGGGCGCTCATGAATCTGACCTCTGGCGCGCGGCTTGGTCCTTATGAAATTGTCGCGCCTTTGGGCGCGGGCGGGATGGGCGAGGTTTATCGGGCGCGCGATACTCGGCTTAAGCGGGAAGTGGCGATCAAAGTTTTGCCTCCGGCATTTTCTCTCGATGGGGACCGGCTGCGCCGGTTTGAGCAAGAGGCGCTGGCTACTGCGGCCCTGAATCATCCCAACATTCTGGCGGTGTTTGATATTGGCACGTATGAGGGCTCGCCTTACGTGGTTTCGGAATTGCTTGAGGGCGAGACGCTGCGGGAACGGCTGCGGGGCGGGGCGATCGTGGTGCGCAAGACTCTGGACTATGCGTTGCAGATTGCGCATGGGCTGGCTGCGGCGCATGAAAAAGGAATTATTCATCGCGACCTGAAGCCGGAGAATCTTTTTCTCACGAAAGATGGGCGGGTGAAGATTCTGGATTTTGGGCTGGCGAAACTGACGCAGCCTGATTCCGGGACGCACACCTCGCTGCCCACGCAGACTCAGGCCACGGAAGCTGGCGTGGTGATGGGGACGGCGGGGTATATGTCGCCGGAGCAGGTGCGGGGGACGGCGGTTGATCCGCGGTCTGACATATTCAGCTTTGGGGCGATTCTTTACGAAATGATTTCGGGGAAGCGGGCGTTTCACGGAGAGACGGCTGCGGACACGATGAGCGCGATTTTGCGGGAAGAGCCGGCGGAGTTGAGCGAGACGAATCGGAATGTTTCTCCGGCGCTGGAGAGGATGGTGCAGCATTGCCTGGAGAAAAATCCGGAGCAGCGTTTCCATTCGGCCAGCGATATTGCGTTCGACCTCGAACATCTCACGGGAGTTTCCGGCACGACGGCGCGAGCAGCAGTCGCGGCGGCGCAGGGTGGGCGGCCGCGGGGCAAGTTGCTGGCTGGGATCGCGGGCGGTGTAGGGCTCGCGGTGGTGATGCTTGGTCTGGGGTGGTGGCTGGGGAGTCGAGGACACGGGCCGGCGGCTATGGCCGAGTACCAGCAGATTACTTTTCGCACGGGTGCGATTGGGAATGCGCGGTTTACGCCGGACGGCAGCATTGTTTACAGCGCCGCGTGGGATGGCGGCACATTTCAGCTTTATATGTCGCGGACGGATGATCCGGGGTCGCGCGAACTGGGAATCAAGGATGCGGAACTGCTGGGGATTTCGAAGGGCGGAGAACTGGCGATTCGGGTCAACACGTCGTTTCATGGCGGCTACGCGCGAAGCGGGACGCTGGCGCGGGTTCCGCTGAGCGGGGGAACGCCGCGCGAAGTGCTGGAGAATGTAGGGGACGCCGACTGGTCGGCGAACGGCGAGAGCATGGCGATCACCCGTTACGTTCCGGAGAATAATCATTGGCATCTGGAATATCCCATCGGCAAGGTTCTGCTGGACACCATCAACTGGATCAGCCATCCGAAGATTTCGCCGGACGGGAAGTGGATCGCTTTTGCCGATCATGAAAACCCGGGCGGCGACGACGAGGGTTCGCTGGCAGTGATCGGAGCGGATGGCAAGGAACCAGAGAGAAAACTTTCGTCGGGCTGGACTTCGTTGCAAGGCATTCTGTGGTCTCCGGCAGGCGATGAGATCTGGTTTACGTCCACGAACACGGGCGAGGCTTCGAACCCGCGCGCGGTTACGCTTGCGGGCAAGCTGCGAACGATCACGAACGTGCCTGGAGGGATGTGGCTGGAAGACCTGCGCAATGGAACGGTGCTGACGGTGGCGAATCACCAGCGGCTCGCTATTCGGGGCATGGCGCCGGGCGGGAAAGAAGAGCACGAGCTGGGGTGGTTCGGATGGTCGGAGTTGCGCGACATCAGCGGCGACGGGCGGAAGATTTTATTTGAAGAGGAAGGCGATGGTGGAGGTCCGAATTACACGGTGTATCTGCGCGATACGGATGGGTCGCCTCCGGCGCGCATTGGCGAGGGTCGGGCGATGGCCATCTCGCCCGACACAAAATGGGCGATTACAAGACGGGCGAAGGGCGGACCGCTGAATCTGGTGCCGACGGGAGCGGGGGAATCGAGACAGCTCACGCACGATGCGGTCACCTACGACGGCGCGCGGTTTTTTCCGGATGGCAAGCGCTTGCTGGCCTACGGGATTGAAGCCGGGCACGGCGGACGAGACTATGTGATCGATCTGAGCAATGGAGATTCCAAAGCGATTACTCCTGAAGGGACGTCCGGGGTGGTGATCTCGCCGGATGGCAAGAGCGTTGCCGTGCGCGCGCCCGATGGCAAGCGGGGCATTTGGTCGCTGGAAAAAAGTGAGTTTCAGCCGATACCGGGGCTCGGGTCGAATGACTACGTGATTGGCTGGACGCAGGACGGAGGGTCGGTGTATGTCGCTCCTCTCAAGCGTGGCGCGAAGGCGGTGCAGGTCTACCGGGCGAATATACAGACCGGGAAAATGGAGCCGTGGAAAAGCTTCGGGGCAGAAATGGGGGCGCAGGGCGCGACGCTGGTGGCTCCTCATCTGTCGAGCGACGGGAGTGCGTACGCGTATCTCTACGTGCGGACTTTGTCGGAGGCGTACGTGGTTACGGGATTGAAGTAGGAGTTGCCTCGGTAGGACTTCTGCAGTCGCGACGACAAATGCTAAACGTCAGCGGCTGAAGCCTTAAGCATCGTCAGCCTTTGATGGCACGACTGAAGTCGTGCCCTTCCCGATCTGAGCAGGAGCTCCGACTCGACTTAAGTCGCGCCCTTCTTGATCACAACGGAGACTCACGACGTGTGCCGCGGCATGCATTTCGCGGGCGAGGGCGCCCGCGCCACACCGGCTATTTCGGGAGTAGGCCGAACACGCCGACGCCGGTGGTGGTGCCGACGTAGACTTTGCCATTGGCGATCATGGGAGTAATGAACTTGTTGCCGAAGCCGAAGTGATCGCGTGAATCGGCGGCCTGGTTGGAGTTGTACAGTTCCTGGAGATTGATTCCATTGTAGGCGTGCAGGACGGCTGGACTGGTATTCTCCGCGGCCCACACGATTACATCCTCACCGTTGTTGGAGGAGATGCTGGGAGTGGCTCCGGGATAGTCGAAGGTGTTGCTGGTTTTTGCCACCGGGGTGGTCAGCAGTTTGGCGTTCTTAAATTGAAAAGCAAGGATGGGCTGGCCAACCGGGCCGAAATACAGCTTGTTGCCGGAGTAAGCCGGTGAGGACCAGATACCGCCGGGCAACGCTCCGGAGATTTCCTGGTAGATCTTATTGCTGCCGGAATTGAACTTTCCCATGTTGGTGCGATCAACAAGGTAGAGATTGCCGTCTTTACCAGCACCGGCAGCGAGCTTCCAGGTGTTGCCGGAAGCGTCGATTACCCCAGATAGCAAGATGGCTCCGCCGGAACCGAGGTCGGTATCGCCGTCACTTTCCTGCACACCATTGTCCATTTCAAAATAGTCGGCGACGGCCAGGCTGGTGCTGGTGGCGGTGAGTCGGATGAAGGCATTGCCGTAGTCGCCGCTGCTGGGGAATCCGCCGGAATTCAAGGTAGTGTCGAAGGTGCCGTTGGCGTCCAGAAAGAAAATGTTGCCGACATTATCGGAGGTGAGGCCCCCACCCGAGCCCCAGATCGCACCTTCATTGCCGTTGGGGGTGATGTCGATGACAGTTTCCTGTGCCAAGGAAGTCGGGTTGTAGCCCATGATCCATCCAGTGTAGGGACGAATGTCGCAGTGCGACGACCAGGTCAGATAAACCATGCCGCCGGTAATAAGCAGAGCAGAGCGTTCTTTGTATTGGGCAGGATCGAAGACGACGTCGCCGCCGGAACTGTTATCGCCGGTGCCGGGAAATTTGGCCGTAATCTCGACAGGGCTCTTAGCGCGCTCAGCGCCGGTGGGGGCGTTGAGAGCGTGCAAGCGCTGATGATAGTTGCCTGAGGAATCCTTCGACATGGCGACGGCGTAGATAACGCCGTTCGACCCTGCAGGGCGCTGGATGGCGGGCGTGGAAGTGATTCCGATTTCTGGCGTGATCTGACCGCAACCACGATCATCGGACGCGGTCTCGCCCGATTCGAGAGTAGAGATGTGCCATATGGGCGAGCCGGAGTCGGCGTCGAAGGCATAGACCGAACCATGTTCGGTGGCGACAATGAGGAGGTTGTGGGTGCCGCTGCCGGGGATAGGAACGGCTGAGAGGTAAAGAGGCTCAGCGTCGACCCGGCCGTCGACTGTGAGAGTGAATAACTTTCCGAACGATGCGGAATTGACATTTCCTAGTGTGAGGGCGGTCTCGGCGGAATTGAGTCCGGTGCGGGCGCCGTTGTTGTGGTAGGTGAGAACGTCCTGAGAAAATGCGAGGGATGCGCCGCCGGCGAAACAACTGGAAATGGAGAAGGCGGTTAAGATGAGTCGCGTGACAAATCGCCTGCAGAGCGGCATGATGGAACCTCCGCGGCACTCCCTAGAATGCGGGGACAGGTTGGAGCGCCGAATTAGCTATCTGAATCGCGGGTAGGACGGAGTGGCGGGAGGAGGTAGTGTTTGGTAAACCTCTCCTGTGAAGCCCGCAGTGATGGCATTATGGCAGGGTTCGGCAGGTAAGGCAAACTCGTTGGTGCAGGCGGGATGGGCCGCCGGAAGCTGGGACACGGCTGGTTCTTCCCGGTTGTCGGCGGGGCGGCGATAAGAGGTGAAGATGATGTCAGGGCATGGTGGTGAATCTGGAGTGCTGGCGTAGGAGAGGATGGTTCCGTGAGGCGATTCTCGCAAGGTTTGGCAGTCGTGCTTTGGGTTACAGCATTCATTCTTCTGGCGGGCTCTTCCATTTGGGCGCAGGGGAATTCCGGGGAGCTGATTTTCTTTAATGCCAAGATCTTCACCGGCGATCCGCAGAATCCCTATGCGGAAGCGGTTGCGATTCGCGGGGAAAAGATTCTCGCAGTCGGAAATCTGGCTGAGGTGCTGAGATCGGCGTCCGCAAAGGCGGAGCGCATCGACATGGGAGGGAAGAGTCTTTTCCCCGGGTTCATCGATTCGCATAGTCACTCGATCGATGGCGGACTCAGCCTGATTTCGGCCGACGCCAGCGACAAGGTGCAAACTCTCGATCAGCTGGCGCCTTTTGTGGACGACGCGAAGAAGACGGGCAAGGGCATGCGGGGCGACATTCTCGAGATTCTCGGTTTGCCGCTTGAGTTCTGGTCGCATCCCGACGTGCTGAATGCCGACTTCAGTACCGGGGCTTATGAAAAGCAGAGCGTTATCTTGCGCGGGATGGATGGGCACACGGCATGGGTGAATCGGGAAATGTTGCAGCGAGCCGGGATCACGGCCGCTTTTCTGCAGAAGCTCTCCGTCGGGGAGCGGGGCTATTACGGTGCGGACAAAGACGGGCGGCCAAACGGATTTCTGGTGGACGCCGGCACGGAGAAGATCGAGCCGCTGCTGCCTGAGTTCACGGCTGATCAGTTGCTGGCGGCGGGGCGGGCTGCTGTCGAATATAACCACAGCCTCGGGATCACGGCGTGGCTTGATCCGCTGGCCAGCGATTATGTTTTGCGGGCGTACAAAATGCTGGCGGACCGGGGTGAGCTGACTTCGGAGGTGGTGGCGTTTCCTCGGGTGCTTGCGAAGGATCCGGCGGCGGAGCTGGCTGGCGTGCAGAAGACGCGTGCGGCTTACAAGAATGTGCCTCATCTGCACGTGACGGGGATCAAGGTTTTTGCTGATGGGGTGGTTGAGTTTCCGTCGCAGACGGCGCATCTTAGCAAGCCGTACAGGAATACGGGGCGCAATGGGGATCTGCTGTTTGAGCCGAAGAAATTTGCTGAGCTTTGTATAGCGGCGGACAAACAGGGATTGATTATTCATGTGCACGCCATTGGCGACGGGGCGGTGACGGCGGCGCTGGATGGGATTGCGGCGGCTCGCAAGGCGAATGGGGATTCCGGGTTGCCGGATACGATTACGCATGAACAGTTTGTGCAGCCGGAGGATTTTCCGCGGTTCAAGGAACTGGGCGTGGTGAGCGCGCTGCAGCTTTTTTGGGCGGAGGCTAGTCCGGATACGATTGAGATTCTCAAGCCTTATCTGGATCCGGAGATTTATGAGTGGCAGTATCCGGCACGGTCGATTTTAGATAATGGTGGGATTATTTCGGGGGCGAGCGACTGGCCGGTTTCAACGGCGAACGTGTTTCCGGGCGATTTATCAGGCGGAGACGCGGAGGGGATCGGAGGGAGTGTTGGATGCTTCGCAGGATATGCCGCGCGAGGCTATGTTTTATGCCTATACGCGGAATTCGGCGCGAGCTATGAATATGGAGGGTTCCATTGGGACCATTGCTGCGGGGAAACGCGCGGACCTGGTTTTGCTCGACCGCGACGTGTTGACGGTTTCTCCGGAGGAGATGCGGGATACGAAAGTTTTGTGGACGATGGTGGCGGGGAAGACGGTGTATCGGGCGAAGTGAGTTGGGATTTGTTTATGACTGAGTTGGGCAAGCTGCTGGTTGGGCTGGGCGCGGTGATTGTGGTGGCGGGGATTGTGTTGATGCTGCTGGGGCGGACGAACTTGCCTTTGGGGCGGCTGCCGGGGGATTTTCTGTATCGCGGGAAAAACACCACGGTTTATTTTCCGCTGGCTGCTTCGGTGGTGTTGAGTGTGGTGCTTTCGGTTTTGTTGTATTTGGTGAGCCACTGGCGGCGGTGAGATCTTTTTCTTTCGCCCCTGCGGGGCTGGTTCGCCGTATATGAGATTACCCAGGGCTTTCGCCCTGGGCTGCTTTTTTTCGCCGCTTCGCGGCTTTCTTCTGATCTATGTCACTGACTGATCAACTCGGGTTCAGGTTTGCGCCGCCGGAGCGGCGGGTTTGGACGGTGCGCGCTCTCGTGGCGGCGGTGCGGACTCATGTGGAGCGGGAGTATTCCGATGCGTGGGTGGAGGGGGAGATTTCGAATTTTCGGGCGCCGGATTCGGGGCATCTTTATTTCACGCTGAAGGATGGGAACGCGCAGATTCGGGTGGTAATGTTCAGTTCGAAGGCGCGGCTGCTGCGATTTCGTCCGGCGGATGGGATGCAGGTGGTGGTGCGAGGGCGGGTGACGATTTATGAAGATCGCGGCGAGTTGCAGATTGCGGCAGAGTATATCGAGCCGAAAGGGGCGGGAGGGTTGCAGGTTGCGTTCGAGCAACTGAAGGCGAAGCTGGAGGCAGAGGGATTGTTTGCGGCGGAGCGGAAGAAAGCGATTCCGACGTTGCCGGGGCGAATTGGGATTGTTACTTCGCCGCAGGCGGCGGCGCTGCGCGACATTCTGAATATTTTGCAGAGACGTCATCACTCGGCGAATGCGGTGATTTATCCGGCGCAGGTGCAGGGGGATTTGGCGGCTGCTGAAGTCGCAGCGGGAGTGCGGTATTTCAATGACGTTCGCGGCGATGAGAGCCGCAGCGTGGAAGTGATTATTGTGGGGCGCGGCGGAGGGTCGGCGGAAGACCTGGCGGCGTTCAATGATGAAGGGCTGGCGCGGGCGGTGGCGGTGTCGGAGATTCCGGTAATATCCGCGGTCGGGCACGAGACGGATTTCACGATTGTGGATTTTGTGGCGGACCTGCGGGCGGCAACGCCTTCGGCGGCGGCGGAGCTGGTGATCCGGTCGCGGGTGGGGGTCGAGACGCAGGCGCAGTCGATCACGGAGCGGCTGGTGCGGGCTATGGAGCGGCGTCTGCTGGAGGCGCGGCATGCGCTGATGGAACGGGCGCAGGACGGGGCGTTTGCGCGCATGATGGACTTGATCCGGCAACGGCAGCAGAAGCTGGATGATCTGACTTACCGGCTGGAGCGCGGAGAGCGGCAGGGGCTGGAGTTGATGCGGCGGCGCTGGGAAACGCTGGCAGCGGCGGTGCGGCATTACGATTTGCGGAGGGTGCTCGGGGGAATTCGGGGTGAACTTGCGGCGGGGACTGCGGCTTTGGCGGCGGCGATGCGGAATCAGCTTTTGCAGAATAAGGTTCGCCTGGAACGTATGGGGACCGCGCTGGAGGCGCTTTCTCCTCTGGCGATTCTGGAGCGGGGGTATGCTTTGGTGTTTGATGGGGCGGGACAGTTGGTGAAGGATGCTGCGGCGGTGAAGGCGGGGGATGAGATTTCGGCGCGTGTGGCGCGGGGGGAGATTTCGGCGGTGGTGAAGAAGGCGCGAGGGGACAAGATGGGAGCGCGCAAACAGGGGCAGTGATGGAAACGCCTTGCGGAGCCGGCGGCAGCGACGATAGACAAGGGATCCTTCGACTCCAGAAGTGCGCCACTTCGTGGCGCACTTCTTCTGCTCAGGATGACAGGACCTTTAACTGTCCGTCCTAAGCATTAGAATGTAGAGTCCGATGCGGAGATTCGCCTGATGCAAATGATGGCGCCATGGTCGCGAGTGTCGTTTACGGTCCTCGACATTCTGCTGGTGGCTGCGATCATTTACGAAGTGCTGGTGATGATCCGGGGGACGCGGGCGGCGCCGATGCTGGCGGGACTGGCGGCGGTGGCGGCGGCGTTTTACCTGGCGCGAATTGGCGAGCTGGTTACTTTGAACTGGCTGGTCAGCCATTTGCTGCCTTATGTGGTGTTTGCTCTGATTGTGGTGTTTCAGTCGGAGATCCGGCACATGTTGTCGGATGTGGGGCGGCGGGTCAGCTTTTTGCGCGGCTCGGCGGCAGGAGGGGATTCGTATGACGACATTGTGCTGGCGGCGAATCTGTTTTCGCAACACCAGACCGGCGCATTGATCGTGATCGAGCGCGAAATTGGATTGCGGACTTATATCGAGAGTGGCGTGGCGATGGACGCGCGGCTTTCCTATGATCTGCTGGCAACAATTTTCCGGCCGAGCGCTCCGTTGCATGATGGAGCAGTGATCATCCAGAAAGACCGACTGGCGGCGGCGGCTTGCTTTCTGCCGCTGTCGATGAATCCGGTGCTGTCGACGCAGATGGGGACGCGGCACCGGGCGGGGATTGGGATCACGGAGGAGACGGACGCGATTGCGGTGATTGTTTCGGAAGAAACGGGTGCGATCAGCGTGGCGGTGGGAGGAAAGATTGAGCGGGACCTGACGGTGGAACACCTGCGCGAGGTGTTGAGCATGGAACTGCGGCGGTATATGTCTCCCGTAGCGTTGCCGACGGTTGGACCGCAGAGCGATGAACTCGATGGGGGGCAGGAGTCGCCGTTGCGGGCGGGCGCGCAGATGAGCGCCGAAGGTGACGGAGATTCGGAGACGGAGCGGCCGCTATGATGAGTTTCTTGCGGCGCTGGGTGCTGCATAACTTCTGGCTGAAAGTTTTGTCACTGCTGCTGGCCACGGGGCTATGGCTGGCGATTGCGCCGGACCAGCAACCGGCGGAAGTGACGCTGCGGGTGCCGATTGAGTTTCGACACGTTCCCCCGCAACTGGAGATCAGTTCGGTCACAGCCCCTGAGGCACAGGTTCGAGTGCGCGGGTCGGAGCAGATGATCCGGGAGCTGCGCCCGACGGACATCCATGCGGATCTGGAACTGAAAGATGCCGAACCGGGGCAGCACACCTTTAACCTTACAGCGCAGCAGATTCACCTTCCGCGGGACTTGGCGGTGGTGCAGGTGTTGCCGGTGCGAGTGACCTTGATCATTGAACAGAGTACGCAGGCGGCGAGCGAGCGCTGAGTTGTTTCTGGGCGTCTCGGGTTAGTCAGAGTGCGGACCTCAGGAGCTAAAGCCCAAATCAAACCGCTGCCGTTAAGCGCAGGCCTAGAAGGCTTGCTCCACCCGCTTCGTGGTTCTCATTCACCGTTCTCGTTTATCATCAACTATAGGGCATTCCAGATTCGGCATCCGGCTCCCTATGGGCCCCTGCATTCAGTGTCATTCGTCTATGAGCTTTCGTCTATGAGTAATCAAAGCAGACAATTATTTGGCACCGACGGGATACGCGGCGTGGCGGGGGAATTTCCGCTGACGGCGGAGAGTGCATATCTGATCGGGCGCGCGCTGGGACATGAGCTGATTCGCGCGACGCCGAAAGCGCGGGCGGTGATGGGGCAGGACACGCGGGAATCGAGCGGATGGATCGCGGACCGCGTGGCGGGAGGACTGGCGGCGGTGGGAGTGGAGGTGCATAGCGCGGGCGTGATCACGACGCCTGGGGTTGCTTACTTGGCGCGGACGCGCGGGTTTGCGGCGGGAGTGGTGATTTCGGCTTCGCATAATCCGTGGACGGATAACGGGATTAAAGTTTTTTCCGCGGACGGATTCAAGCTGAGCGATGCGCGGGAACTGGCGATTGAACAGGAAATCTTCGCGCTGCTGGCGAAGCCCGGGGTGATGGACGATACGGCGTTGAAGGTTGCTGGGCCATCTTTGCCGGGAGAGGCCGTGCTGCGTAAGGCTTACATCGAGTCGTTGGCGGGGAGTGTTTCATCGGACTTGAGCCGGATGCGGGTGCTGGTGGATTGCGCCAATGGGGCGGCTACGGCGGAGGCTCCGGAGTTGTTTCGTAGTTTGGGAATCCAGGCTACGTTTATTCATGTGACGCCGGATGGGAGAAATATTAATCAGGGGTGCGGCGCGCTGCATCCGGAGACTTTGGGTAAGACTGTGGTTGCGTCTGGCGGGAAGTTTGATCTGGGGGTTACGTTTGACGGGGATGCTGACCGGGCTTTGTTCTGCGATGACGCGGGCCGCGTGGTGAACGGCGACGGCGTGCTGCTGCTGGCGGCGCGCGATTTGCAGGCGCGTGGGAAGCTGAATGGATCGACTGTGGTGGCTACGACGATGTCGAATATGGGAGTAGAGGTTGCGTTGAAGAAAGCCGGCATTCGCATGCTGCGGGCGAATGTGGGCGATAAATATGTTCTTGAAGAGATGCTGAAGACGGGGGCTACTCTGGGCGGGGAACAATCGGGGCACATTATTTTTCGCGATGGCGATGCTACTACTGGAGACGGGTTGCTGACTGCCTTGCGCGTGATGGATGTGATCGCGCGTACGGGGAAGTCACTAGCGGAGCTGGTGGGGGATTTGAAAGTGTTTCCGCAGAAAATTCAGAATGTGCGGGTGCGGGAGAAGATTCCCTTTGCGCAGGTGCCGGAGGTGCAGCGGGCGATTGATGCTGCCGAGCGGGAGCTGGATGGGAACGGGCGCGTTGTGGTTCGGTATTCGGGGACTGAGGCTTTGGCTCGCGTGATGGTGGAGGCTGAGTCGGAGGAACGGATGCTGGCGCTCGCGGCGGGGATTGCTGGGGAGATTCAGAAGAGGCTGGGAGTGTGAGGGTAGTTCGTATCACTCGAATATCGGCGATATTCTCGCCAGCACTTCAACCATGATCGCGTCCGGGATGCTTTCGAGCTTCTTGCCACCGCGAGCCGCGAGATCGAGGGCACGGGGCTTGTCGCATCGGATAATGCCCGTCGTTTTTGTTCCGGCCGCCAGAGGCACGGCGAAGCCTGCCATGCGCGCGAAATGGCCCCCGCTGGTGATGGGCAAAACTACGGGGACTTTGGTGATCCGGTTGAAGGGCTCCGGCGAGACGATCAGCACCGGGCGGCGGCCTCTCTGCTCATGGCCCGAGGTGGGATCGAGACTGACGAGCCAGATTTCGCCGCGCTTCATTGCCAAGGCCATCAAATTAGCTCGCCGCCAACGGGCTTGCTATTGAGCCATTCTCGTTCTTGTTTGGAACGTTGTTTCGAACGGCGTGCCTTGGGGTCGCACTGGGCGAGCAGTTCTCTCAGGGTATAGCGTGGGCGCTCCCGTGGCTCGACGACGAGACGGCCGCTTTCCACTGCGATGCCGACTCGGGCGCCGGGCTGCAGTTGCAGGACGTCCAGCAGCGCGGGCGGGACGGCCAGCATGACCGAGCCGCCGACTTTGCGCAGGTTGGTGGTGTGCATGACAGGCCCTCCGAGTTATATTTTAGTATAACATAACCCTCAGAGTCTCCCGCTGACTCTTAGTGCTGGCATTTGGGCTAATCCAGATCCCTCCAATTTGGTCCTACCTCCATTTCAACTAACAGCGGGACGGCTAGTTCGTGAACTTGTTCCATTTGCTCGCGGACCAGGGACTGCATCGTTTCCACTTCTTCCTCGGGGACTTCGAAGACTAGTTCGTCGTGGACTTGCAGGGTCATTCTTGACTTCAGTTTCTGCTCTTGCAGAGCCGCGTCGATTCTGATCATGGCTACTTTGATTAAGTCTGCCGCCGTGCCTTGCAGCGGGGTGTTGACTGCGGTGCGTTCGGCGAAGCCGCGCTGCATGAAGTTTTTGCTGTTGATGTCGGGGATGGGGCGGATGCGTCCGTGGAGGGTTCCTACTTTCAGGTCGCGGCGGGCTTCTTCTAGCGTCTTGTCGATGAAAGCGCGGACGCCTTTGTATTTTTCGAAATAGTTGGCGATGAATAGTTTTGCTTCCGCGGTTTCGATGCCTAGATTTTGCGAGAGGCCGAAGGCGGAGAGGCCGTAGACTATGCCGAAATTTACTACTTTCGCCTGGCGGCGGTGGTCGGGTGTGACCATCAGCGGCGGCACTCCGAAGACTTGCGAGGCGGTCAGAGTGTGGATGTCGTCGCCGCGGCGGAAGGCTTCGACGAGGAGGGGATCGCGGGAGAAGTGGGCCAGAAGACGGAGTTCGATCTGCGAATAGTCGGCGGTTAGGAGAAGGTGGCCGGGTTCGGCGATGAAGGCGGCGCGGATGCCGCGGCCCAGTTCGGTGCGGACAGGGATATTTTGCAGATTCGGATTAGCAGAGGAAAGTCGGCCTGTTGCCGTGCCTGCTTGATAGAAGGTCGTGTGCAGGCGTCCCGAGGCAGGGTTGATCAGCGCAGGTAGAGTATCTACGTAAGTAGATTTCAGCTTGGTTAGCTGGCGGTAGTCGAGAACCTTTCTGGCGATGGGATGTTCTTCGGCCAGGGCTTCGAGGACATCGACGGCGGTCGATGTGACGCGTCCTCGGCCGTACTTTACCGGTTTCGGAAGATTCAGGCGATTGAAGAGTACATCGGCTAGTTGCTTAGGCGAGCTGATATTGAATTCGGTTCCGGCAAGTTCGTGGATTTCCTTTGCTTTGGCGGTACTCTCGCGTTCGAGTTCGGTCGACATTTTCGCTAGCGCGGCGGTGTCGATTTTTACTCCGGCTTGCTCCATGCGCGCTAGAACCGGGACTAGCGGGAGATCCATTTCTTCGTAAAGTTTGGTGAGGCCTACCTGTTTCACGTCTTCGCGGAGAGCCGTCATTAGCCTTCCGGTAACGTCGGCGGCTTCGGCCAGAGTCACCACTTAGTTTCAGATTGAAGCGGCGGAGGGCCACGTCTGCAAGGCGATGCGAGGAATAGGTGGGATCGAGCAGGTAGGAGTAGAGCATGGGATCGTGCTCGACGCCTTGCAGGCTGATGCCCAGAGGAGCTAGCGCGTGGATTGCGGCTTTGTAGTCGTGCACGGATTTTGGCGTCGCTGCGGTGGTCAGAATGGAACGAAGCGTCGCCGCGGCGCTGGCGGAGTCCAGCTTCACAACTACGGCCGCGCCTGCCGCTCCAGAAATTGCCACGCGGCGGGCAGCGGGCTCGGCGACAGGTGCTGGGGATTGGTCGTCGGTGAGGGCGAGCATCCCTGACTGTGGAACTTCTTCGATGACTTCTTCCTCGCTTTCTGGAGGCGGTTCTGTCTGCCCGGACTCAACTGCAATTGCGAGCGCGCCTTCCCGCGCGACGGAGTTGAGGGCGCTCTCTACATCTGCAGCGCATTGGGCTTCGCTGTAATGAGATTCCGTGACCTGGACATCCGGCAGCAGCTCTTTCAATAGCGATGTGAATTCGAGTTCGGTGAAGAGCTGGCGGAGGAGATCGAGATCGGGCTGGCCGGCGCACATGGCTTCGACATTCAAATCGACCGGGACGTTGGTGTCGATCGTCGCCATGCTCTTGCTAAAGAGGATCGTGTCGCGATTGTTCTGGAGGGATTCGCGGTAGGTTTTCTTTTCTACTTCGTTGGCGCGGTCGAGCGCCTGCTCGACGGAGCCGAAGCGCTTGATGATTTCGACTGAGCCCTTGTCGCCGATGCCGGGGGCTCCGGGGATGTTGTCGATGGCGTCGCCGCGGAGGGCCATGATATCGATTACGCGCTCGGGAGGAACTCCTAGAATTTCTTCGACCTTGGCGGCGTCACAGATCAGATTGTCTTTGGGCGGATTGAGGATGTGAACATCGTCGTTGACTAGCTGCATCATGTCCTTGTCGCTGGAGACTATGTAGACGAGATGCTTTGCGGCCGCGGCTTTGCGGGCGAGGGTACCGATTACGTCGTCGGCTTCGAAGCCGGCTACTTCGAGGATTGGGATGCGGTAGGCTTCGAGGGCGCGGCGGATATAGGGGATCTGCTGGGCAAGATCTTCGGGCATGGCGGCGCGGTTGGCTTTGTAGCCTTTGTATTCGACTTCGGTGAAGGTTTGCGTTTTGATGTCGAACTTGCGGATGGTGGTGATGGCTTCGGCTTGCGTGGCGCGGTGAGTCTTGGCGGCTACGTCGAAGACGGCGGCTAGATAGTTAGGGGAGAAATCGTCACGCAGTTTGCGCAGCATGTTGACGAAGACGTAGACGGCGGCGGTGGGAAGTCCGGCTTTGGTGGACATGGAACGCTGGCGCGCCATGGCATGGTAGGCGCGGAAGATGAAAGACATGGTGTCGATCAGGAAAATGCGGTCTTCGGCGGCGGGCGCCGGCGTGGAGACTGGTTGCGGGGATTTTGTCCGCGGGGGCAAGGGAGTAGTTTAGCAGCCGGAGTGGTGCGAGAGGACGTGGTCTGGGGCGCTGCCGACGCCTTGCTGCGCTCGGCTGGACGGGCGAGGGCGCCCGTCCCCACGTGACCCGTCCCCCACGTGCGGCGGTCTTCACAGGAGTGGGCTTGCTAGAAATCTACTCGGAAGTCGGCTTGTACTACTTTTTTTCCTGCCTTGCTGGAGCTGTTGCGGAAGACCAGGTAGTACCTCACTGGGTGGTCGAGAGTGGCGGGAAGGCCCAGGCTCACATCCTGATCATGGGAGGAGTCGACCGAATAAACCACGTCGGCGGGGTCGCCATTGAGAAAATCTGCGTACTGCTGTTCATTGATCAGGAGAAGGTCGACGTCTCCGTTGTCATCGGCGGATTGCGCCCCGGAGTTTTTCACGAACGAGTGATAGCTTCCATGCAGTTGGGGGCTGGCGGCGTGAGGCGGAACTTCGAAGGGAAATTTCGCGGTGGAAGTGACGGCAAATGTCTGGTGCACGATGGCGGTGCTGGTGCCTACGGGTGAGGAACCAACGTGGTCGCTGGGATGCGGCTTCCACGGCCGCGCTGGCTCTTCTGCATTTTGTGTTTCTGTGGTCTGGGGCGCGGCGACCTTCTCCATCAAGACGTCGAGCGGGCTCACAATCGTGGTGAGCGGGGCCTGATCTGGAGCCGCAGGTTTGCCTTCCGCAGCTCGCAACTTTTCGGCGGTCCACGCCTTGAGTTGCGGAGGGTGGTTCTGGTAGTAGACGCAGGCCGCCACCAAAGCGACGCCCACCAGCATCCATGAAACGATCCTATGCATACTCCCCGAGCCCCACTCCATAAATACCGCCGCGGGAGCTTAGTGACCAAGAGTTTCTTGGCCGTGGAAGTTACCTTGGTTTTCCGTATTCGGTGGTGTAGTGGAGCTGAATTTCGCCGCAGGTGCCTTGCTCGGCGGAGTAGACGATGCAGGTGTCGAAAGGGCGGGAATAGACGTGGAGGCTGACCGCTCGCTGATTAAATTCACGGGGATTGAGGACGCGATGCACCGGCGCCAGCGGATCGACGGCGCAGGGGTGCGACACATTCATCTCGACGGTCTCGGTGGACTTGATGGTGGATTTGCCCTGAGCGATATCTTGATGCACGACGTGAAAATTCTCCACCAGCAAGCGGCCGATGGGGACGGCCATCCAGCAGTTCTGGTCGCGATGGTTGTGGACGGAACTAGCCTGGCCGATCTCCCAGCAGACGGCGATTAGTTCGTAGAGCGGATTTTTGTCGATCAGGTTGCGGGTGTAGTGCTGGCGGTCCCAGGTTAGATAGGGAGCCAGGGAGTCGGGGTTGAGTGGGTTGTCTTGCAGGAATTTGCGGAGTTGCTCGGTTTCATCAAACGTGGCCTCCGGGAACTTGCGGAGTTGGGCTACGAAATCTTTGATCGGGATTTGGTTTACTGCGGTGGCCATGAGGTGCTCCGGGGAGAGTATAACGCGAGAAAGACCTTAACCACAGGGGTCACAGAGGGACACAGGGTAGGGCAAAATCATTCCAGGAACATGCAGTCTCCGTAGGAGTAGAAGCGGTAACGCTCGGCGACTGCGTGTTTGTAGGCGGCCAGGACGTTTTCGCGTCCGCCGAAGGCACTTACCAGCATCAGCAACGTCGACTGCGGCAGGTGGAAGTTTGTCAGCATCGCCTTGACCACTTTAAATTCGAAACCTGTTGCGGGATCCGGATAAATAAAAAGGTCGGCCGCTGCTGGGCCTGCGACGATTGTTCCGGCGCCTATTCGAATCGCATGTTCGAGGGTGCGAACCGTTGTGGTGCCAATGGCAATTATCCGGCGCCCGCTGCGGAGCGCGAGATTGACGGCAGAGGCGGCGCCGGCGGAGATGGAGTAGGGCTCGGAGTGGAGTTGGTGATCCTCGACGCGATCGACGCGGACCGACTGGAAAGTTCCCAGGCCGACGTGCAGCGTGATCCCGGCGGTCTCGATGCCGCGCTGACGGATTCGGTCGAGAATCTCCGGGGTGAAGTGGAGACCGGCGGTGGGCGCGGCTACCGATCCCCGCTGCTGGGCATAGACGGTTTGATAGCGATCGCGATCGTCGGGGGAATCCGGGCGCGCGATGTAGGGCGGGAGCGGGACGTGGCCGATGCGATCGAGGGCCGCGAAAAAATCATCCATGCTCTGGGTGGGTTGAAAACGGATGTGGCGCTCGCCGAACTCAGCGCGCGTCAGGACTTCAGCCTGGAGTTCAACTTGATCGCCGAAGAAAAGGCGTTCGCCGATTCCGATTTTGCGGCCGGGGCGAACCAGGCACTCCCAATCGTTGGGATCGGTCGAGAGCTGGCGAGTGAGGAGGATTTCGATGCGGCCGGGAGCGCCTTCGCGGCGGCCATAAAGCCGGGCAGGAAAAACGCGGGTATTGTTGAAGACGACGAGATCGCCGGGTCGCAGAAGGTCGGGGAATTCACGAAACAGGGAGTCAGAATAGCGGCCGCTAATCCGCTGCAGGCGCAGCATGCGGGAGCCGTCGCGGGCGGCGAGGGGTTCCTGCGCGATGAGTTCGACGGGAAGGTGGAAGTGGAAATCGGAGACCTGCACGGTGTCAGATTATAAGGGGGAACGCAGTCGCAGATTGGTGCGCGAAATAGAGCTGGTTTATCGTTTATTCCTTGGCAATTTGTTTGTCTGTTTTCGTAAATTTGTTTGTCTGTTCGGGCCAAGTGCGGTAGTATGCGGGGGCTGAAGCTTTAGCCGCTTTTCGTCGCTCCCCCGAGAGTGTATTTCCATGTCCGCTGAACGGAAACACAGGGAAGAAATTGTCCGCTACGGGCGGATGCTGCACGAACGCGGGTTCGTGGCGGCGATGGACGGGAATCTGTCGGTCCGTCTGGATGGCAAGAGGATTCTGGTGACCCCAACCTGTGTGAGCAAGGGCGCGATGCGGGCCCGGGACATGGTGATTGTGGACCTGCAGGGCAGGCGGGTGGCGGGGCGGCGGAACGTGACCAGCGAGATCGGGATGCACTTGTTGATATACCGCACGCGGCCTGATATTCAGGCGATCGTGCATGCGCATCCGCCGACCGCGACGGGATTTGCCGCCGCGGGCATGGCACTGACCGAGCCGCTGGTTTGTGAAGTGGTGATGGGATTGGGATGCATTCCGCTGGCGCGCTACGGCACGCCTGGGACTTCGGAGCTGGCGAAAACGCTGGAACCGTACGTGCCGCACTACGATGCCATTCTGATGTCGAATCACGGCGTGGTGGCGTATGGGGACACGATCGAGCACGCCTACATGAAGATGGAGACCGTGGAACACTTTGCGCAGATTGCGCTGGTCACGCACCTGCTGGGGCGGCAGCAGCCGTTGAGCGGGGTTGACATCGAGAAGCTGATGCTGGCGCGGACCAAATATTTTGGCGGAAAGATGGCTGCGTCGATGATGCCGCTGGCGATCGTGAGGGAACCCGAAAAAGTTAGCTGAGTGGGTCCGCTGCGCCTTCCTCGTGGTCTATTCCAAAGCAAAATCCTAAGCTTGCGGCAGCGTGAAGAATGCGCCTTGCTGCGCTCGGCGGGACGGGCGAAGGCGTCCGTCCCCACACAAGTTCGTCTCCACATGATTTCTTCGTGATTTCTCTTTCCTTTACTTTTTCCTGATTTATTCCCCTCCGATGCGGAAGCGGAATCCGGCGCGGAAGGTTACTGGCAACGCGGGATAGCCTAAGACTTCGTTGTAGCGGCGGTCGAGAGCGTTCGCGACGTTCGCGTAGGCAGTGACGCGGGAGTTGATGGCGTACCATCCGCCGAGATCGGCGCGGACGTAGCCGGAGGCGTGGTCGATGTTGAAGCCATCGAAATCGGAATCGGGGCGCGGGCCTACGAAGCTTCCGCTCAAGTTTCCACCCCATCGCGTTCCGAGATAACTGAGCAGTGTCGTTGCCGAATGTTTGGGACGGCGCAGCAACGGATCTCCCGGGGCATAGGGAAAGCTGCACGGATTCGCCGGCGTGCATTCCGGATTTTCAAGTATCTGGGTCGAGGTGTAAGTGTAAGCCGTGGTCAGCAACAATCTTGGGCGGATTCTGCCTTGTACCTCGACTTCGGCACCTTGAGCGAACGACTGCTCCAGATTGAAGAACTGGTATGCGCCCGAAGACGTGGGTATTGCCTCAATCTGATCGTGGAAAAGATTGTTGAAGTAGGTTGCGTTCAGGGCCCAGCGGCCGGCAAATAGTTTCTGCTCGAAGCCGGCTTCAAAGGCTCGGGTGCGTTCGGGCAACAGACTACGGTTCGAGGTGTAGTCGTAGGCAATCTCGCCAAAAGCTTGGTAGAGGGCGGGCTCCATGTAGCCGACTGCGTAGGAAAAACGGAGGCGCGTTCCGGAGAACAGTTCTCCACCTCGTAACGCGAGCAGAGTGAGCGCGACCCGGGGCACGCCGATGTTGCCGTAGGCGCTGCTGTGAACGAAACGGCCGCCGGCGATCGCTGAGAGCCTGCCCAGCGTGAATTGCTGTTGCAAGTAGGCGTCCTGATCCAGACGCTGGCCCGAAGCGGGAGGCGGGGAATTCTGGTCGCTCACGACGCCATTTTCGCTTTCGATGCGATAGCCGAAGGTGCTATGGGTCGAGAAACTAGCGGAATTCCGTTCCGAATAGTCACCCTGATATTCGGATCCCACGCGGTTGATGCGGGTGAGGTAGAGATCCGTGTAATTGTCGTAGCTGTCAGCGGGAGGGTTGAGGTTTGAATCAGTGTAACGATAGAGAGAGTCGAAGACGGTGAAGCGGTGCTGCCATCCTGAAGGGGCGGCCACGGTAAGCTCCACGCTTCCGAGAATATTATTCAGATGGGCCGATTCGCTGGAATCGGGAGCGAGAAGCGGATCGCCGTTGAAGTTCCACTCCCCGGGCAAGCCGGTATAACTGTTGGAGTGGCGGCCACGCAGGCGCAATGTGACTTGGTCGGTGATCGCCATGCCGAGGTTCGCGCCCTCGAGCGAATCCGAGTACGCGTCGTTCACGCCCAGTCCGGCGCTGTTGAATTGATCCCCGAACAGGTTGTAGTCGAAGCGTTGGTTGGCGCCGGCCACAGAGGTGTAGCCGTTGGCGGTTCCGAAGTTTCCTCCGTCGGCGCCCAAGCGGAGTTCTGGCGTGGGAGTGCTTCCCGTGCGCGTCCACACCTGCAGGACGCTGGTCATGGCATCGGAGCCGTATAAGGTGCTCTGCGTGCCGCGCAGAAATTCGACTCGATCGGCTTCGGTCAACGGCAGAGTGCCGAAGTCAAACGTCTCACCTGGGTTATCGATGGTGACGCCATCGACGATCACCTTGTTGTAGGTGGACTCACCGCCACGCACGAACAGGGACGACAAGCCTCCGCGCTGGCCGGCGGTGTTGATCACTGCGCCGGGGAGAAAGCGGACGGCATCGTCGGCGGCGATGGGATTCATGGTTTGGAGTTGTGCGCTCTCCAGAGTGGAAATGCTGGCGCCGCTTTCCTCGGCTGGTATCGGCGTTCTGGTCGCAGTCACGACCACGGTTTCCGACGCTGTTGCGAGATGCAGTTGGATCGTGATTGCGCCGGAATGGCTAGTGACGTCCTCGCTATGAGGAGCGAAGCCCGGAGCGAGCACTTCGAGATGCAGCACGCAGGCAGGGGAAGGCAAGTCTGTCACTCTCAGGCCGGCGAGAGTCGCGACTCCGTCGGCAGAGGAGATGACCAACTCCCGAGGAACGTCTGTGCATTTTGAAGACAAGGAAACTTGAGCGCCGGCGACGGTGGCGGATTGAGGGTCGATTACTTTGACTTTGAGGTCGGCAGCGGAAGCTGCCGCGAGAAGTACGAAGAGCAACAACGAAGCGCGAAGTGCGCGCATAACCATCCTCCTTTTCACGCGAAAGGGGTTAAGGTGGACGGTTTACGCCGGTCTCCTGGCTTTGCGAGTGAGGATGAAAAAGCAAATGGCAATTCGCCGTTGGCTCTGGCATCCGAAATTTGCAGGCGGCCTTCCCGGGATTGCTCCCAGTGACCGGATGCGTTTTTCTCGCTTACAGTTGCGCGGCAGCGCGGGAATTGCACCCGCTTCCCTGTCTTTGCCACGGGGCAAAGACGCGCAAACCGAAGGACATTTCAAAGAACGAAATAGCGGAGAGAGAAATTTACCGGGCGGGATGGTGTGAAGTCAAATCCGTCAAGAATTAAATTCGGGCCCTGAAACTTATTTACGCTCGTTGGTTGCCTGCCCGACAAACACGGCGCAGCCGTTGGGATCGCTGATGTGGAACTCGGTCATGCCATAGTCGCGATCGAACAAGTCCCGGATTTTGTAGCGGTCTTTGAACGTCTTGACGTGCTCCCACAGCGAGGCGATGTTGGAGACTTCGATATAGATTTCGGTGTGGCCGCGGACGCAGCGCATGACTTCTTCGGAGGCGGCCTTCATGAAGTGGATGGTCTGGCCGTCACGTTCGACGATCGCGTACTCGGCGGACTTCATCAACGGAGTGAATCCGAGAATGTCGTGATAGAACGCGAGAGTCTGTTCCATATCGGCAGCTGCCAGCATGGGACTAATCTTCTTGGCGGTGTAAACCGTTGTCATAACTGTGACTCCCTTATTTTCTCTCTGAACCTTGTTTCTCTCTGAACTTGAGCATCACGGCGCTACGGCGCTTCGACTGCGGGATAGCTTTCGATATATTCTTCCCCGTTACAGCCGTAGTAGGCGACCTTGCGCGCCACAAGATCGACGTCGTAGCGCACAACCCCGGCTCGCCATGAGGCCGCCAAGAACTCGGGGAATGTGCTCTTCCCAGCCTGGTCGGTGCGCAACGCCGCCACCAGAGCCTCTTGGTTGAACGCAGGCACGTCGACGGTGCCGGAACACAGAGGCGTGCCTAGCGACACGACCGGGCCATCCTCCGTCAGATAAAGGCTCTGGGCTGCCGGGAGATACCAGAGATTTCGCGTCACACCCGCGCGGCGCAGCGTTTCGGCGAGATAGGGGAATCCGCCGACTTTCGGCCGACCGGCCATGGCCCGTTTTTGGGCAGCCTGTAGATTTTCTATCGCTTTGCTCATTGAGATCGTCCTCCATGGTGATGATGGCGGGCGCTTGAGGTTCCGTTGGAGTGGGGGAACTCGGGAATACCGACCTTTTCGATGTTGGCCTCCGCGAATTCGCGGACGCGGTCGAGTGAATCCTGCAGCTGTTGTTGATAGCGGTCGAGGTCTTCATCTGTAGCTTCCGCTGGAACCGGGATGAGTTTGCCGAAGCGCAGCAGGACGCGGGAAAAGGGTTTCGGAATGATGAGGCGGTCCCAGGTGTTGAGGACCCAGGCGCGCTCGACGGCGGTATGAAACATGCTCATCGGAACACCGGAGGAGCGAGCCAAGGCTACGGGACCAGGTTTTACTTTGTAGCGAGGGCCGCGTGGGCCGTCAATGCTGAAGGCCACAGTCCAGCCTTCCTGCAGGGCGCGACGCAGGCCGAGTAGGGCGCGAACCGCGTTGCGGCTGCTGGAGCCTTTGACGGCGACGAATCCGAATTTGCGGATGATGCGTCCCATATATTCGCCGTCGTAGCTGTTGCTGCTCATCACGCGGACTCCGAAGTCGCGGAAGAGGTAAGTGGAGGGGATGATGCAGGCGTGCCAGAAGGAAGTGATGAGCGGGCGTTCGTCCAGCGTTTTTTCTGCGCCTTCCTCTCGTGAGACACAGACGCGCAAGGTAGGACCGATGAGGCGGATGAACCAGTATCCGGCAGCGATGATGATGCGGAGGATGATTCTCTGGCGGAGGGTGAAGCGGTTGGGACCGGCGGCGACTTCTGTTGCCGGGGCTTCAGTTGTGCTGGCATCGGTCACGAGAGTTATTGTAATGGGGAAGGTTGTAGAATCGGGCCTCGCTCTGCTTGGTTTCAAAGGGGGCTGAAGGCCGCAGTTGGAACAGCTTCTTATCGCAGCGCTGAAGCGCTGCGATACCCGGGGCTGCGCTGCCCAAAGTCAAAGGCGCGCCTCGCTGCGCTTGGCTGGACGGGCGAAGGCGCCCGTCTCCACACGAGCTTCGGCAATGCTGAACTTTCCTTAGCCTTCCAGGTAGGTGTCGATCCAGTTTTTGACTTTTTGGCGGCGGTCGTCGGCGGGGTCGAAGCGGATGCCGAAAGTCTTGCTCTTGTGCCAGGTCACGACGCCGCGGACATTGACGCGAGGCAGCGTGAGCAGGGAAAAAGAAATCTCCACATTGGTTCCCGAAGGCATATCCTCAGGGCTTTTCAGCGACATGCCGCCAGAGCTGACCTCAAGGCTGGAAGCGAGGAAGCGATGGCCATCCGGGCTGACAACGTTGACTTCAGTCATGATCGGAATCCGCGCGTAGCGGCGGTATTCGTGGAGCACCAGCATGTGGGTGGCGCGAACCAGTTTGAGAGTCGCGGGCCGCTCCAGAGGCTCCTGAAACATGGCGTTGATGCCGAACTTGGAATAGCGCATGGCTTCCTGCGCGTTGCCGCCGAGACCGTAGAGCACCATGCGGCTATTGGAAGGTGAAGTGCGCGCCGCCTCCATCACTGCTTCGGCGCCGATGCCCAGAGGAACCACGCAGGCCTCGAATTTCTCCTGGCGCACGCGCTCGGCCGCGCCGGAGGACACGAGCACAGTCTCGATGCCGAACTGGCGGAAACACTCGTGCAGCAGGGTTCGTGAGGAATCTTTCAAATCGACCAGGGCAACACGAGCCGCTGCTTTCTTGGTGCGGATGGGCGCCGGGGCAGTGCCGAATGCTTTTTCCATGTCAGGGGAACCGGTCTTCAATACCAAAGTTTATTGTGGCGCGGCTGAGAGAGGATAGAAAGACCCTAAGGGGCAGGGCAGGAGTACAAAAGTATCATTACCTTAGCTGGACTGCCGGGTGGGCAGGCAAAAGAGCAGGCGCCTGCCCTCAAGCGTGGGCCACGGCAGCCATAAATGGCTCCGCCGGAGCGTCGGCGCCCGGTAACTCAATGGTGACACGTGCACCGTGTGGCTGCACGTTCTCGATTCTGAGATCTCCGCCGCGCTCCTTGACGATGCCGTAGCAGACGCTCAAGCCCAGCCCCGTTCCTTTGCCCACGGGCTTGGTTGTATAGAACGGATCGAGGGCGCGGTTCAGGTTGCCAAAACCGGGGCCGGAATCTTCCACTTCGATTACCGCACGAGAGCCACTGCGGTACGCCCGAATGCTGATCTGCTTGCTGCCGGCCACGCCTTCGAGAGCGTCGCTGGAATTATTGAACAGGTTAAGCAGGATTTGTTTGATTTCATCTTCATTCACGGCCAGCGGCGGCAAGTCGGGAGCGATGTCAAGCACGACTCGAACACTGTGCCTGCGCGTGTAGTATTCGCGCAGAGCCAGCACTTCCTGCACCACGGGTGAGAGCTGCACGGCCTGCGTGTCACGCGTGCTCTGCCGCGAAAAGCGCAGCAGGTTGTCAGTGATCCGCTTCATGCGGCGGGCTTCGCCAACCAACTTCGTGAGCTGATCTCGAGTCTGCGGCCCGGCGATGGCTTCGCTGATCAGTTCACTGTAGCCCATGATGACGGTGAGAGGATTGTTGAGTTCATGCGCCACTCCGGCCAGCAGTTGCCCCAGGGCGGCCAGCTTTTCCGACCAGACCAGCTGCGTGTGCAACGCCTTCAGTTCGACGGCTACAGCAAGATCGCCTGCGAGCATTTCGATGCGGGACAACTCGAGGGCATCGATCGCGCTTTCGTCCCGCGGCGCGGCTAATCGGATGCAACCGAGGTATGCGCCTCCGGCCGAGCAGAGCGGAATCAGCAGTTCTTCGCCGCTCTTCCAATGTGCATTCGGCTTCACGAACTCTGAAAAACGAATCGCTTCCTGCGGAGGAAGCAGGTAGGAATTTTTTCCCATAAGCCGGGATTGCGAACACAGAGTCTTAATATGGTCGAGCGTCCAGTCCTGAGGTTTGCGCCTGCAATCTCTGCAACGATGCTGGCGAGAGTCCGCTCGAGCCCGCGACTCGCAGCCTGCGTTCGGCATCTTCGAGTTGCACGACCGCCACGCTGAAGTTGCTGACTTCAGTGATCGCGGAAGCGATGGCCGGGCAAATAGTGTCGGGCCGGGCCCCACCGAGCAGGCGGGACGTGAGCGCCGAGAAGCGCTCCAGCTGGCGGTTCAGCACGGCGGCCTTGAGTTGCATGCCGGCGATCGATTCCGACTTGTCCTCCACAACGGCCAGAATCATTCCGAAGGCGACGAAGAACTTCGGCGTGTTCCAGAGTTCTCCCGGAATAATCAGATTCGGAGTGAGGCGATCGACCAGCAGGCCGAGAGGAAACACCGCTCCCCAGCAGAGGAACCCACCAGCGATGGTGAGCATGGCAGGCGATGCCCGCCAGTAGTTCCGGCAGATGAAGACACCGGACAAAGCAAATCCGAATCCAAGCAGCACGATTGCCCCTTCATCAAAGGAGCCGCGCAGAGCGGCGCGAATCGCCCATGCTCCGGCAAACGAACATAGCAAAGTGGTGCTCATCAGGAACAATGACAATTTGCGGGTTACCCCGAAGAAGAACGCGGCCGCACCGCCGAAACAGGTTAGCAGGCACAAGACGTAAGGCCAGCGGGCGTGGACGTCGTAGCAGGTGCATGCCACGTACACCACAGAAGGCACGCCCAACACAAGCAGCAAGAGAGTGCGCTTGACGGAATCTTCCACCACGCAGGAAACCGATACCAGAAAACTGACGGCGGCGGCCTGCAGCGATCCGGAATCGACGGCTAACAGAAAGGAACTGACGGGGCCGTGATCCGGCTCCAGCAGTTGCGCCAAAAAGTGGACGAATACCAGCGCCCATCCGATGGTCCAAAGTGTGAGGCGGGCGCTGCGCGCCTGGCGCTTCAGACACACGAAGATGATGACGAGCACGCCGACGGTTAGAAATGTCGGGATTTTTTCGACGACACCCATTCTTAGGTTACTTTTTGGGGGGAGTATTTCGATTGCGACAGTAACTCAGGGTAACCAGCCGAACGCCTTAGTACAACGCCAGAACGTGCCATGAGAGTGGCACCAAGGTCGGGCATAGTATTCGGAAGCGAGCACAAGAAAAGGAAAGTGCGGGCGCTAATTCGGAACGGTTAATCGGCTGCTCACGCTGTTCAGGAGTTTTTCTGCGGCCTCTCCTGGATCTTGCGTGGCAAAGTTGTCTTCTAGAACGAGCACTGAGACCGCCGGGTCGATTTCTTCGAGTGTCCTAGCGATGGGTTTGCCATGGATGGATTGCATGCGTGCAGAAATTACCACAAGCTTCGCCTTGGTTGCCTTGAGCAGGATACGCGCGTCGTTGAGGCTCACAGTGGTCATGGCATTGTATCCGGCGCTGTACAACACTTCGCGCAGAAACGTGCATACATCGGTTGACTCGAAAACGCAAAGCAGGCGCGGCCTCGCGTCTCCGGCTTTTCCCCGCGAATACTTGGATCCCAGGTAGGCGGCGGTGATAGCTTCTTCCACCGAATCGTAAGTTTCAAACTGCGCGAGCAGGTTGGTGAGTTGCAGCACTTTGCGGATATTGGGCGGCACGCCGCTGAGTTTGAGGTCTCCACCTTTCGAGCGTGCGGCTTGCATCAGACGCACCAACGCTCCTAAGCCGCTGCTGTCGACGAACTCTACCTGGTCGAGCTGCAGCACGACATCGCCGTGCTTGTCGATGGAGTCTCCGACATGGGAGTGCAGCGTGAAAACTTCATTGCCAGCCACGATGCGTCCGTGGCATTGAACAATCAAGACCTCGCCAACCGGGCGGCTTTCCAGCCGTAGTTGCATCGCGCCTCCTTTTCGTGGCGAATCTTACGTGGAGGAACCCGGCAAGTCAATCGCCGCGGGACGTTTCGAAAGCGCGGTTGCAGTTAGATAGTCAAACTGTTAGACTGTCCAACAGAGGGTCCTCATGGAGCTGGTCACGGTAAAAACGAAATTCCAAGTCGTCATTCCCCAGAGCATCCGCAAGCGGGTGCGTCTGGATGTTGGGGATTTGCTGGAAGCGTCCTTCGAAAACGGCAAGATTACCTTTACTCCGAAAACAGTCATTGACCGACGTCTGGCCGAAGGGATGGAGGATCTTGCACGCGGCCGCACCCACGGCCCGTATGAATCCGCGAGCGAAGCTATCTCTGCGCTTGAGCGCAGGGCGCGAGGACGGAATAAGAGTCCGAGGACGCGGAAGTGAAAATCAGCTTACGGAGCGCGCCGATAAGGACTACGCGGCGCTGCTCCCTGAAGTGCGTAAGGCTTTCGCCAAGCAGCTTGCATTTCTCCTCAACCAGCTTGGACATCCTTCCCTGCGCGCGAAGAAATACGACGAGGCGAACAATATTTGGCAAGCGCGGGTAAACCGCAGCTGGCGATTCTATTTTGTGATTCGAGGGGATGAGTACGTAATCTTGTCAATCATTCCGCACCCTAAATAGCAGAAGCATCCCAGAGTTTCTTCGAAAGCCCTACTCTGACCATCTCCGGAACAGCAGCGCGCCGTTGGTTCCTCCGAAGCCGAAAGAGTTCGACATCGCGTATTCGAGCTTGGCCTTGCGGGCGTGATTGGGGACGAAATCCATGCCGCAGGTCTCGGGATCCTGTGTGACGAGATTGATGGTTGGCGGCAGGATCTGATCTCGCAGGGCCAGCACCGTGATGCCAGCTTCAAGTCCGCCTGCGCCTCCGAGCAGATGCCCGGTCATGGATTTGGTGGAGCTGACGGGAAGTTTATGCTCGCCAAAGAAGTTGCGGATAGCGTGCGCCTCCAGCGTATCGCCGATAGGCGTGGACGTTCCGTGAGCGTTAACGTAATCGACTTTGTCGGGGCTGATGCCGGCGTCGCGGGTGGCGTTGCGCATCACGCGGAATCCGCCTTCGTGTTCAGGCGCGGGCTGCGTCATGTGGTAAGCGTCGCCTGACATTCCATAACCGGCAATCTCGGCGAGGATAAGCGCGCCACGCCTTTGGGCGTGCTCGAGTTCTTCGAGCACCAGAATGCCCGCGCCTTCACCCATGACAAAGCCGTCGCGATCTTTGTCCCAGGGACGGCTGGCTTTTTCGGGATCGTCATTGCGGGTGGAAAGAGCGCGCATGGCAGCGAATCCGCCGACGCCCATTGGAGTGATAGCGGCTTCGGAACCGCCGGCAATCATCACATCCGCATCGTTGTGCTGGATGATGCGGAACGAATCTCCTACCGAGTGGGCGCTGGTCGTGCAGGCAGTCGCCGTGGCCTCATTGGGCCCCTTGGCGCCGAGCCGCATGGAAACATGGCCAGCCGCGAGATTGATGATGGCTGCTGGAATAAAGAAAGGAGAAATCTTGCGTGGACCGCCTTCGAACAGAGCGGTGTGTTCGCGTTCGATGATGTCGAATCCGCCGATGCCGGACCCGATGTGGACGCCAACGCGCTCGTCGTTTTCCGGTGTAATCCGCAGACCAGACATCTTGAACGCTTCATCCGCGGCTGCGATGGCCAGGTGGATGAAGCGTCCCATCTTCTTTACTTCTTTTTTCTCAATGAAGTTGAGGGGGTCGAAGTTCTTGACTTCGGCGGCGATCTGGCAGGCGAAATTTGCGGAGTCGAACTGGGTGATGCGGGCTACGCCACTTTTGCCGGCGAGCACGGCCTTCCACACTTCTCCGGTGGTGTTGCCTACGCCACAGATCAGGCCGATACCGGTAACTACGACCCTGCGTCCCAAACTACTTGCCGCCTTTCGAATGCTTCCCGATGTAGTCGATGGCGTCCTGCACGGTGCGGATCTTTTCCGCGTCCTCGTCGGGGATTTCAATGTCGAAACCTTCTTCGAAGGCCATCACCAGTTCGACCGTGTCCAGTGAATCGGCTCCCAGGTCGTCTACGAACGACGCGCTGGAGGTGACCTCGCCCTCGTCCACACCCAACTGCTCAACGATGATCTGCTTTACTTTCTCGTCAACGGCTGCCATGTTTCTCCTCGCTTTAGCTCGATTTGATTTGAAATTCGATGCCGGGAATCGGGGACCTCAGCCTCCGTTTCCCGTCCGGCCTTCGCCAGGACCCTCCGCGATTTTGTTCCTCGCAAGTGTTACCGCATTGAAAATAGGCGAACGTGTAGTGTAATTGCCCCGGTGAATTAGTGTAAAGGAAGGGGATCGCCACACAGGGCAAACCCTTGGCCAACTTTGGATCGGGACACTTGATCCTAACGGTTAGAAGTTCTCGTGGTCAAACTGCAGGCGAGCTATGATTGGACGGTTCACAACTCGGTTGACGGGAGTCCATAGTGAAACGTGTGTTGTGGCTCTTGATGTTGTGCCCGATGGCTTATGCAGCGCCTTGTCCGGCTGGCCAGATAAAAGATGGGAGCGCTCTGGTCCAGAATGAGCAGAAGTGGGCCAAGGCTCTGGAACAACGCGACTCCGCGGCCCTGAGCTGTCTGCTGGCCGCGGAGTTTGAAGACGCGGGCCCGGACGGAACGCTGCAGGATCGCGACACAACTCTCGCTAAAGCTGGCAAGCATGCATCGGTGCATCATGAATTATCGGAAATGCATGCACAAGTGCATGGAGATTTTGGCTACATCCGCGGATTGGCGACGGCAATGGACGCAACCGGCAAGGTTCTGGCCAGAGTTCGATTCACCGACATTTACGTTTATCGAGATGGACGCTGGCAAGCGGTAGCTGCGCATGAATCGATGCTTGCTGGGACGCCATAATAAAGAAGAGCCTTGAGAATTTTATGCGTGCTGTCGTGCAGCGGGTAAGCCGCGCCCAGGTTACCGTGAATGGCGAAATCGCTGGGAAGATTGGCGTGGGGTTGCTGGTGCTGCTGGGTGTCGGCCGGGACGACACGGAGGTCGACGCAACCTACCTAGCGGAAAAAATCGCAGGCTTGCGAGTGTTCGAAGACGCCGAGGGGAAAATGAATCGCAGTGCACAAGATGTTGGCGGGAGCGTACTGGCGGTTTCGCAGTTCACGCTGTACGGAGACGTAAGGCGCGGCAAGCGCCCGTCGTTCGACGCCGCGGCGCCACCGGAAAAAGCGCGCCAGCTTTACGAGCTTTTCGTGGAACAGATTCGCGCCGCCGGGCTGCGCTGCGAGACCGGGCGCTTTCAGGAAATGATGAAGGTGGAGCTGGTCAACGAGGGGCCGGTGACGATTCTTTTGGATTCGGGGAAGGGGTTTTAAGAACATACCATTTCACAACCGGCAGGACGTTTGGCCGGTAGGCATGTTTCTTCTGTGGAAATGCAGAAAAGCATGAGGAAGAAGCTTATGATTCGCCCGCGATCGCTCCCAGTGTCGGTCGTAGTGGTGATGACCCTGTACTGTTGGCAGCCGCTAGCGTTCGGTCAAGAGCGCCCGACGACAGCGGAACAGGTGATCTCCAAATACCTTGAAGCGATTGGAGGGTCTGAGAATATTGCGTCAATCACGACCTTTTCTGAAAAGGGTGAAGGGAATTCGACGGGAGTCGGTCCATATTCTTCGGGGAGACAACATTGGACTTTTGAGTCTTACTTCAAGGCTCCCAACCTTCGCGCAAACCTGACGTTCAACGAAAAAGGGATGGGAACTGTCAGCGGTTGTGATGGCAAGGTGGCTTGGTATATTGACCCCGCCGGGCACAGAAAGGAGTTTAAGCCGAAACTAGGAAAGGAATACGAATGTACGAACGGGCTCGGTCTGTTACCTCTCGTGATACGGCCGCCGAATCTGAAGGTTCAACTGAAGGGACAAAAGAAGGTCGGTGATCGTCTGGCATGGGAGGTGAAGACCGAGAATCCAGAGTCGACGTCGACGGATGCGTTTTATATTGATGCAGAAACCTATCTTCTGTTGCGCTCTCAAAGTTGGGAGCCGACGGGTTTGGGCCGCGGATTCAACCTAGAGCGAACCTATTCCGATTACCGTGTCGTGGGCGGGATCAAACTGCCTTTTATGATCGTTGCCAGGACAGACAGGTCCACGAGCACAACCACGATTCGAGAGGTGCAAGTGAATGCTCCCATCGACGGCGCCCGTTTTGAAGAACCGGTAGTCGGGGGCAAGCCGGCAGCTGCGCACGCTGAGACCGAAAGCCCGGAAAAGTCGGCAACGCCGGAACAAATCGAAGCCCCGGTTATTGCCGCCGCTCCCGAGGCTCATCCCGCCCCACAGCCCGCTCCAGAAGTTACCTACGTGAACTCCACGAGTTTTGTCACCTCGTCGGTGGCCGAACTTCAGGATGCTGTCCCCGAATTACGCGGGTTGAAGGCGGCTCAAGATCAGCAGAATTTGCTGGGCCTGCTTGATAAGGTTGGAGCTAAGACAGTGGATCTTGGGCGAAAAATTCCAAACCTGATTTGCAATGAAGAAGTGCTCGATACACAGCTGGGAGCCAAGGCCGCGCCGCGGGAGTACTCGTATCTGATCCTGGCTCACCGCGGGTCGCAGGCCGTAACGCTCGTTGAATTTCGCGTTGACTTGAAAAGCGGCGCCAAGCTGCAATCGGACGATACCGGGAACCCTGGGGCACCGGCCGATTCCCCGTCTGGTTTGGATGAATTGGCACACACCAGCGAGCAAGTGAGCGCGCGCCAGAGCGGAGCTCCACCGCTGAGCCAGGGTTTTGCCTCGATGTGGGTCCGATTCTATCCATCCAATCGGTCGGAATCCACGTTCCGCTATTTAGGACAACAAAAAATTGATCAACATCAGACTTTTGTTTTGGCATTTGCAGAAAAACCAGGAGCTGTCCGAATGCCCAGTGAGGTGCGGATCGGAGGTAAATCCGTTACTGTTTATTACCAAGGCATTGCGTGGGTGGATGCGTCCGATTTCCGAATCGTGCGCCTGCGAACCGATCTCTTGGCGCCCCTCTTCGATCTCTCTTTGACACGATTAACGGCCGAGGTTGAGTTCGCGAGCACACACGCCGCAGGATTTGACGCGCCCTTGTGGTTACCCCGGCAAGTAATGGTCACCAGCCAGATGGGCGGGAGAACGTTCCTGGACAAGCACAACTACTCGAAGTACCGCTCCTTTCAAGCGCACGCGAAAATCCTACTCGACCGCTAGCGCCCGCGCTTTAAGCCGCCTTGGAATCGGCTACCTCATATCACTCAAGCAACGCCTGCGACCCGCGAGGCCGAACCGGGAAACTATGGCAGCGGCTGCTCTCCTCAACGTACAATCAACCGGGAGGTGAACCATGCGTAAAGGCAACGCAACAGCACTCTTGATAGCGATGTTTGCAATTACAGCAGTGGCGGGGTCGAAGATCGAGGGCACAACCTCGCTGAAGGATTTCCAACCCTTTGGAACCATCGACAAGAAAACCCACAAGCATCAGCAGTACGATCTTTCTTTCGCCGCCATGGGCAAGCTGTACACCTGCCGCTCGGTCGAGAAAGAGTCCTTGAAAGCCACGGATTTCGTCGTGGGTAGCGACGTCCTGTACCAGGTTAGCGGCGACAAGGGTAAAGTGAAAAACGCCAGCGGCAAGGAAGTAGAATGCACCGTCATGCGGGTCGCCGAATTGCCGGCCGCCGCTCCGCCGGCGTCCCCGCAGTGAATTTTGCCGAGACAGTAACTCGTCAGCGAGCGTCGAGGATCGTATCGGCTACGCGCGCCGCATCCACCGCGGCTTTTACATCGTGCGTCCGTAAGATGTGCGCGCCTTTCAGAATCAAAGCCGTGTGCGCGGCGAGATTTCCGTAGAGCCGGTCGGTGGCAGGAGCGTCTTTCCCACCTCTTGCCAGGGTGCGGCCGAGGAACGATTTCCTCGAGGTCCCCGCCACCAGGGGAAATCCGATGGACTGTAAATCCTGAAACCGGGCCAGCAGCGGATAGTTCTGCTCAAAGTTTTTTCCGAAGCCGAAGCCAGGATCAAGCGCGATCCTTTCCCGGCGCACGCCGGCCAGCACGGCCGCTTCCGCCCGTTCTCGGAGTTCGCGCTTAACCAGCAGAAAAATATCGGCGGGCGCCGGCAAGGTGCGCCACTCCTCGGGACGGCCGCGCGTGTGCATCAGCACGACGCCACATTTTATTTCGGCAACAGTACTGGCCATCTGCGCGTCCCAGCGCAGCCCGCCGACATCGTTGACGATCTCGGCCCCGGCCCCGGACGCGGCGCGGGCAACACTGGCTTTATAAGTGTCAATGGAGATCACCGTATCGGGGCGCTGCCTCTTGAGTGCGGTGATCACAGGTAACACGCGCTTCAGTTCTTCTTCCGCGCTCACGGCGACTTTGGTTCCGGGCCGAGTCGATTCCCCACCAATGTCAATGATGTCGGCGCCTTCCTCGAGCAACTGCATGGCGTGCGCCGTTGCCTTTTCTAGATCGAGATGAAGGCCGCCGTCGGAAAAAGAATCAGGTGTCACGTTTACGATGCCCATGATCAGCGTGCGTTTGCCCAGTTCCAGCGTGCGGGTCCCGAGGCTCCATTGAAAGACAGCTCGCATGCGGCAGATTCTAAATGAAAGAAGAAAGCAGAGGAGCGTAAACGAATCGCGCTACCGGCGCCGGACGGCCGCATCCCGCTTGCCCATGGCGCGAAGCGCGCCGGGGCCTGTGCCGGTCGGCGGTTTGCGCATTCCGTCGAGCAAATCCTTGAGCACGATTGCGTTGTTGCGCGTCTCGTTCTTCGAGGCGTAGAGGAGCGTGACACGCTTCCGCCTGTGGGCCAGAGAGTACAGCTTCTGCAAATCCTTCTCGGCTTCGGGACGGGTCAATTCCTTCAGGTAACGCTTGCGAAAGACCTGCCATTGTTCCGGCCGGGCATGAAACCACTTTCGCAGTTCGTCGGAGGGAGCCAGATCGCGCAGCCATTCATGCATCGCGATCTCAGTTTTTGAAATGCCGCGAGGCCACAGCCGGTCGACCAGAACGCGCGCTCCATCGGAGCGCGACACCGATTCATACACCCGCTTGACCGCAACTGGCATGGCTTTGCAGCTTTCCCCTATTATTGTAAGTCGAGTGCGATTGGGGCGGCTGTGGGAAACTGGGTATAAATGTCAGCAGTGAGATCGTGACCAGGATGCAAATGATAAAAGATGCGAATGATGAGAGATGCGAATGATGAAAATGCCTGACCGGCAGGAGCAGACGCGCGCGATGGATCATCGGCGCTGGATTGGAGCGGCAATGGCTGCACTGCTTGCACTGGCTGCGCTTGCGGGTTGTGATGTGGAGCGTCGCAAGTCAGACGCCGAACTCGGACTCAACCCCCAGCAAGCCGCCGGACGCAAGCTCTATGACAACTACTGCGACCGCTGTCACCGGCCTGATTCCACGAAAGGGAAAAAGGGACCGGGCTTGAAGGGCATGTTCCAGCATCAATATCTTTCGCAGACCGGCCTGCCCGCAAATGATGACCGCGTCACCGACATTATTCGCAACGGCCGCCCCGACATGCCGGGCTACAGCCAGGTTCTGAGCGCACAAGACATGCAGGATCTGCTCGCCTATCTGCATACGCTGTAATTCGACCGTCGAATCAAACGTGCCCACTTCATTCTCTTCGTGGGATAATCTCGGGGTGAAAACGGCCGCACCATCGGAACTTTTTCGCAAGCTGCCTTCCGTCGACGACGTGATGGGCGTTTCTGCAGTTCGCGCGCTCGCGGCGAGCTACGGTCGTGATTCCGCAGCGGACGCGGCGCGCGCCGTGCTATCCCGGCTGCGGCAGGAAATTACATCAGGACTGCTAAATGCGGATGCGCTGGAGCTTGCGCTTTCTGGTTTGGCAGAGGCGGTAGAAAACCAGCTTCGTCAGGCACTGGGTTATTCTCTGCGGCCGGTGATCAACGCCACCGGCGTGATCCTCCATACCAACCTGGGCCGGGCTCCGTTGAGCGATGCAGCCATCGAGCATATCCGCGAGACGGCTGCGAGTTATTCCAATTTAGAGTTCGACCTCGCCGCAGGTGCACGCGGCAAACGCGATGTCCACGTTGATCGATTGTTCCAGCGCTTGCTGGATGAAGAAATGAGAAGCGGCGAACTGAAGAGCCCGAAGCAGGCCGCTATCTCGACCATCGCGGTCAACAACAATGCCGCTGCTGTGCTGCTGGCGCTGAACACCGTGGCCGATGGCGGAGAAGTCATTGTCTCGCGGGGTGAACTGGTCGAGATCGGCGGCTCGTTCCGCATTCCAGACGTGATGGCCAAGTCGGGCGCGATTCTGCGCGAAGTGGGCACCACCAACCGCACGCGCACGGCAGACTACGAGCGAGCCATCACGGAACGGACACGGCTTCTGCTACGCGTGCATCGCTCAAACTTCGAGATCACAGGTTTCACCGAGCAGCCTTCCACGGCCGAGTTGGTCGCGTTGGCCCGCAAACGCGGCATTCCGCTGATGGAAGACCTGGGCAGCGGCGCACTGTTTGATCTGCGGTCGATCGGCATCAGCGGCGAGCCGGGCGTGCTCGACGGCCTGCGCAGCGGCGTCGACATTGTTACCTATAGCGGCGACAAGCTGCTCGGCGGCCCGCAGGCGGGATTGATCAGCGGGAGTTCGGAGTTGGTCGCGCGCATGCGGTCGAATTCGCTGTTCCGCGCGTTGCGCGTGGACAAGCTGATCTATGCAGCGCTGGAAGCCACGCTTCTCGCATATGTCCGGCGCGATCACGATACCATTCCCACGCTGCGCATGATGCGGCTTTCCAAAGAAGCGATCGGCAAGCGGGCCGAGGCGCTGGCGGCGGGGGTTGTGACCCCGAAGCTGAAGCTTGAGATTGTGGATGGTGAATCGCTCCTCGGCGGGGGCGCGGCTCCGTCTTCTGTTCTGCCCACGCGATTGCTGACGCTCGCCTGCGAGGGCCTCAGTGCTGACGAACTAGCCGCGCGGCTGCGCGGCTCGGAGCCTCCGATTATCGCCCGAGTCGAGGAAGGTCGCGTGCTGCTGGATCTCCGGACTGTGTTTCCAGAGCAGGATGCCGCGGTGGCAGCGGCTCTCCACCGCATCGTTGCATGATCGTTTCGCATCGAAACAGCATTGGCTCTCGTCTACACTGTCGGACATTCGACCCGCTCACTCGACGACTTACTCGAGACGCTTCAGACGCACGGAATTGAAACCCTGGTCGATATCCGCGCCTTCCCCATGTCGCGGCGGCTGCCGCAATTTAATCGAGAATCATTAGAGAAAAGTTTGCCGGCGGCCGGAATTAACTATGTCTGGATGAAAGCCCTGGGCGGCTATCGCAAGAAGAGCCGCGAAGACTCCCCGAACATCGGGCTGCGCAACACGAGCTTCCGCAATTACGCCGACTACATGCTGACCACGGAATTCGAAAATGCGATGGCTGAACTGGTGGCGCTGGCTGAAAGTTCCCGCACAGCTTATATGTGTGCCGAGCGCGTATACTTCCGCTGCCACCGCATGCTGGTCTCTGACTGGCTGGTGGCGCACGGACATGAAGTGCTGCACATTGACGGGACCGGCCCGGTGAAACCGCATAACCTGACCACAGAAGCTCGCATGATAGATGGCGAATTGATTTACCGTGGAGACCGCCTGCTGTAAGGCATCGAAACCCGCATTAAGGTGTTCGAAAATATGATCGTCGGCACGGGCATCGACATCGCGGAAGTTCCGCGCATCCGGCAATCGATCGCGCGCTTTGGTGATCGCTTTCTGCAGCGCATCTACACCGCGGGCGAAATCCGCTACTGTGATTCCAAGGCCAACCGCGCGGAGCGCTACGCCGCACGCTTCGCCGCGAAAGAAGCGGCAATGAAGGCTCTGGGCACGGGCTGGAGCCACGGCGTCCGGTGGCAGGATTGCGAAGTGACGCGGCTGCCGGGCGGACGTCCAACCATCACGTTCCACGGAAAAGCCGGCGAGATCGCATCCGGGCTGGGCGTGAAGCATGCCGCACTGTCGCTCTCGCATACGGCCGAGCAGGCCATCGCGCAAGTCATTCTCGAAACTTGAACTCGGGCTCGAAAGTTCAGCCGAGGCAGGCCGAACCCTTGCTCCTTCTGCTAAACTGGCGCATTCCAACCATTCCATGTCTGTGACCATTCAAGCTGCCGCGCCAGTTACTTCGTCCGCTGAAATTCCCGAACGTACTCTTCTCGCCGGTCTGGCGTTGACCAGCTTCGCCGCATTGTTGCTGGAACTGGCGCTCACGCGATTGTTTTCCGTAGTGCTCTTCTATCACTTCGCTTTTCTCGCGATTTCGATTGCTCTGCTGGGGCTGGGGGCCGGCGGAGTCTTTGCCTATCTATTCAAGAATCGCTTCGCCAAAGCCGGCACGCGTCAGCTGGCCGCGCGCCTGTGCCTCGAGAGCTCGATCCTGGTGCTGATCGCGCTTGAAGTTATCCTGTATATCCCGGTTGCGCTCACCATCACATGGAGAAATTTTCTGCACTTAACCGCCATTTACGTGGCGGCAGCGCTGCCTTTCTTCCTGACTGGGTTGTTGTTGTCCGTGGTCTTCGCCCGGGAGACGCGCCGCATTCCACTGCTTTACGCGGCCGACCTGGGCGGCGGCGCGCTGGCCTGCCTGGCCACGGTCCCGCTGCTCAACTGGATTGGCGGACCGAATACAATTCTGATGGCCAGCGTGGCGCTCACGCTGGCGGCCGCCGTGTGGGCGCCTACGCGCGCCTGGCGCCGGGGAGCGGGCGCGTTGCTCGCATTATTTCTGATGCTGATCGCCGGCAACCTTTCCGACCGGCTGTTCGATGTGGTCTACGCCAAGGGAATGTTCCGCGATCCCGCCTGGGTGGAATTTGCCCGCTGGAATGCGTTGTCGCGCGTGGAAGTGGATCGTCAGGGCCAGAACAAGACCATTGTCATTGACGCCGACGCTTCCACTTACATCATGAATGTTGAACCAGAGCAGGTGCACGGTACGCGTTGGGAAGACATTCTTATGTCCAGACCCCCGGCGTTAGCGAACGTTTTGCGTCCCCACGGGGAATTCGCAATCATCGGTCCGGGCGGCGGGATTGATGTGCTGAGCGCCTTGGCTAGTGGCAGCCCGAGTGTGACCGGCATCGAGATCAATCCGCTCATCGCCAACACTATCATGCGCGGGCGCTACGCCACTTATTCCCGGCACCTGTACCAGCGGCCCGATGTGCACATGCACGTTACCGATGGAAGATCATATCTGCGTTCGACGCCGCAACAGTTCGACGTAGTACAGATGACGCTGGTCGACACCTGGGCCTCAACCGCCGCAGGCGCTTTCGCACTGAGTGAAAACAATCTATACACCGTGGAAGCCTTTCGAGAATATTTCGAGCATCTCAAGCCAGACGGCATGATCGCCATTACGCGCTGGGAGTTCCGCGAGCCACGGGAGGCCCTGCGCATAGTTTCGGTCGCGATGGAAGCGTTGCACAGGCTTGGCGTGGCAAATCCGGCGCGCAACTTTATCGTGGCTTCCGAAGGCCCGCTCAATGAAGATGGAATACCGGTGGTGGTGCTGGCCAAGAAAACTGCTTTTACCGATGAAGAGGAGTCCGCAATACAGTCTCATCTCGACGACTACCCCGACTTGGTTGCGCTTTATCTGCCTTCCTATCCCGAGGTATGGCGAGACGGTCATAATCCCTTTGCTGATCTGATCGCAAGCAACGATCCTTACCGGTTCGCGCAGAGTTACGCCTACAACGTTTCGCCGGTCACCGACAACGCGCCGTTTTTCTTCTTCACTCTCAAACCCGCACAAATCCTTGGCCAACATGGACTGCGGCATAGCGTTGACTGGAAGGTAAACCTGGGAGTGCTGGTGTTGGTTCTGGTGCTGGCCATCTCCTTTGTTGCGGTTCTCGGCTTCCTGATTCTGCCGCTGGCGCTTCATGGAGGCCGCCAGTCGCCGGTTCCGCTGCTTTATTTCGTGGCGGTGGGTTTGGGCTACATCCTGGTAGAGATCGCATTTATTCAGCGCTTCGTGCTTTTTCTGGGGCACCCCACCTACGCCCTGACCGTTGTGATCTTTCTGCTGATGCTGTCGAGCGGTGCTGGAAGCCTGTTTTCGCGGCGCTGGCTTCCCCGTACACAAATGGCCTGGATGCCGCTGGTGCTCGTCATCCTCACCTTGGTGGGCAATGTATTCTTCCTGCCTCGCGCGCTTCCCGCCTGGGTGGGCCTCTCATTCAGCTACCGCCTGGTGGTGAGCGCCCTGCTGCTGGCGCCGCTCGGCTTCGTGATGGGAATGCCGTTCCCTACCGGCTTGCGCGCACTCGCGGCGCGCCCCGTCTTCGAAGTTCCCGCCGGAGAAACGGAGGCAGATAATGCCGTGGAATGGGCCTGGGCGATGAACGCCGCCGCCAGCGTTCTCGGTTCCGTTCTGGCGATGGTGATCGCGATCCAATTTGGCTTGACCGTGACCCTGGCCTGCGGGGTTGCAGCCTACCTGCTCGCCCTGATGCTTCTGCCGACTCTTCGCCCACAGCGCACTTGAGAATGGGCCCGGGTTTGTTATGATGCTGCGTGGGGCAGCGGCTGGGCTGCTCCGGGACACCGCCGATAGCGGCGAAGTTAACGCAGATGGCGGTTTGAGGAAATCCTTTGCCGAGCCAAAAGCAGCTCAGATGGTCGCAACTGCGGGTCGGTATCACCGTGATTGTCGCGAGCCTCGTGCTCGGGTTGCTTCTGTTCCTGATGTCCGGAACCGGCGGCTACTTCACCAAGCGAATCACGCTGTCCTCCTACTTTGACAACGCGGAGGGGCTGAGGGTGGGCGCGCCGGTGCGGCTCAGCGGCGTGGACATCGGCAACGTCTCAAAAATTCTCATCGTCCGCGACCGGGACAAGCAACTCACTCCCGTGAAAATCGTCATGAAGGTCAGCACGAAGTACAGCTTCAACCTGCGCCGCGATACCCGCACTGTACTCGAGACTGCCGGTGTGTTGGGCGAGACCTTCATGGATATGGACAGCTCACAGGCCGTCGGCCCGCCGGCGCAGGATGGCGACACGCTTCCTACTCTCATCCATCCCGACTTCAACGAAGTTGTGCGCTCCAGCCAAAGCACGCTCCAAAACATGGATGCTCTGCTCAAGCGCGCCGACCGCATCCTGGCCTTCGCGGAAAGCGGCAAAGGTTCGCTTGGCAAGTTAATCTACGATCCCACGCTGTATGACCGCTTCTCGCAGACGGTTGCAGAGCTCAAAACCGTTGTCGACGAGATTGCCAAGGGACAAGGCAGCTTGGGCCAATTGATCAACAGCAACGACGCCTATAACAAATTCGTTGCGACCCTCGACAAAATGAATGGCGTGGTGGACGACCTGCAACAGGGCAAAGGCACCGCAGGAAAGTTCCTCAAAGACCCGTCCCTCTACAATAATGCGAACGACACCGTCGCCAACTTGAAAAAGGTGAGCGAGGACCTGAATGCGGGCAAGGGAACCGCGGGAAGATTGCTCAAAGACGAGGAACTCGGGAAAAAGATCGACACCACCATGACCAAGCTCGCCGCCTTGACCAGCGAACTCGAGGCCGGACAGGGAACGGTGGGAAAACTCTTCAAGGACGATGCGCTGTATAACAATGCCAACCAGATGCTGGAGGAGAGCCGGAATCTGGTAAAAGCGATCCGCGAGAACCCCAAGAAGTATCTCAGCATCAAACTGCACATTTTCTGACAGGCCACGCACTTCGCGGACGGATAAAACCAGAAAGTCCTCAGAAAATTTGATCCGTGAAAATCCGCGCGAATCCGTGGCAAGTCTTTCTCGCCTAGGAGACTATCGCGGCGCCGAGGTGGACTCGGCCTGCTCGTGCGCATGATAGCTGGAGCGCACCAGCGGTCCGGATTCGACGTGCCGGAAGCCGAAGCGCAACGCTTCGTTCCGCAACTCGTCGAACTCCTCAGGCGTGTAGAACCGGGCGATGGGCAAGTGGTCGCGCGATGGCCTGAGATACTGCCCCACGGTAAGAATGTCGACGCCACGGCCGCCGAGATCGCGGAACACCTCGACCAGTTCCGCGGTCGATTCGCCCAGCCCGACCATCACGCCACTCTTCGTCACCATGCCAGGAGAGAATTTCTTGGCGTTCTCCAGCAGAGCGAGCGTGCGCTCGTATCGCGCGCCGGAACGAACTGCTCGATATAAACGCGGCACGGTTTCAGTGTTATGGTTCAGCACGTCAGGCTGAGCCTCCAGCACGATCTTCAACGGTTCTTCCAGACCTTGAAAATCCGGGATCAGCACTTCGACACGGCACTCCGGAATCAGCTCGCGAATTTCGCGAATGGTCTCGGCAAACACTCGAGCTCCCCCAAGGTTGTCATCATCACGATTCACACTAGTCACGACCGCGTGTTTCAACCCCAGCGTGGCCACAGCCTCAGCCACGCGGCGCGGTTCATCCCAGTCAATGGGTTCCGGCCGGCCCTTGGGCACGGCACAGAATCCGCAGCGACGGGTGCAGATGTCGCCCAGCAACATGAACGTCGCGGTTTTGTGATTCCAGCACTCGCCGATGTTCGGGCACTGCGCCGATTCGCAAACCGTGTGCAACCCCAATCCACGCGCCAGCTTTTTCAGGTCGTGAAAGTTATCCCCAACGGGCGCTTTGGCCCGCAGCCAGTCGGGCTTGGGCATGCGTGGAGGCGGTCCCAACTCGATCTGAATCAGTTGTGAAGTTCCTGCCATCTCTTCGATTCTATCAGTTTGCCTTGGTTTCACTCCGCGCTGCAGCGGCGCGTCGAACTAAGTCGGAGGCCTTGATTCGCGCGCAGAATTGTTCGAAGCTCGCGCGCGGCTCGCGCCAGCGAAGATCATCGACCGTATCAAATACCGGCACATCGAGCCGCAGCGTGGCGAGCGCGCGAAACAACAGCGCATCTTCCCATCCCGAAAACAGCGATTCCGAAAGCGGACGGGCCCGGCGAATCGATGGATCCCACTCTCGCCAATCCTTGGGGACATCTTCCAGATGCGGATACTGTGAAAACGTAAGCGCCGCCGCTTTCTGCCCCCATCCCGGCAGCCCGGGAAAGCCGTCCGCACTGTCGCCGACCACGGCCAGGTAGTCGGGAATCGATTGCGGCTTCACGCCAAACTTAACCACGACTCCCGCTTCGTCGCGCACCAGGTCACGCCGGCGGTCCAGTTGCACCACGCGCGTGCCCACAACGCTCTGGCTGAGATCTTTGTCAGGAGTGCAAATGAATATCTGGTCCACGCGATCATCGAGTGTCGCTTTGGCCGCCGCGGAAGCAAGGGCATCATCAGCTTCGAAATAGACCATCGGCCACACCACCACTCCCATCGCTTCCAGGCCTTCTTCAAGAATCGGAAACTGGGAAAGCAACTCCGGAGCGACGCCCTCGCTCGTCTTGTACCCGGCGTACATCTCGTTTCGAAATGACTCCACCACGTGATCGGTAGCGACTCCAACATGCGTTGCGCCGCGTTCGATCATCGACAAGACCGATCCCAACACCCCGCGCACCGCCCCGATTTCCTGGCCGGCCGCGTCCACCGCAGAGGGCACGGCAAAAAAATACCGGAATAATTCGTAAGTCCCGTCGATCAGGTGAACGTTCATCGCTGCATCAACTTCCTAGCCCACTTCGACCAGACCGTAGGAATGCTGCCAGCGCGTGCGCAAGGCCACGAGCGCGCGGCTGATTTCCACCTGGGTCACTTCGGAATTAGGCCCAGCCATCACCGCTGCGGCTTCGCGCTTGGCCAGCTCCAGCAATTGCCGGTCACGAATCAGGTTGGCAACGCGAAAACTCGGCATGCCCGCCTGACGCGTACCGAAGAACTCTCCCGGCCCGCGCAGTTCAAGATCAAGTTCAGCGATCTGAAAGCCGTCATTAGTGCCCACCATCGCGTCGAGGCGGCGCTCGCCTTCTTCCGTCACCTTGCCGCCGGTCATCAGAATGCAGTAAGACTTCGCGGCGCCGCGCCCAATTCGCCCGCGCAACTGGTGGAGCTGCGCCAGGCCAAAGCGCTCGGCATGTTCGATTACCATTACGGTCGCGTTGGGCACATCCACGCCAACCTCGATCACCGTTGTCGCGACGAGAATCTGCAACTCGCCGTTCTGGAACCTCCGCATGACCTGATCTTTCAATTCAGAATCAAGCCGGCCGTGCAGGAGTCCGACCTTCAAATCGGCGAACACCTTCCCGCTCAGCTCGCGGTACATATGGATCGCAGCCTTTAGTTCAGTCTCCTCGTTTTCGGCGATAACGGGATACACCACATATACCTGGTGCCCCTTCGCGACCTGCTTGCGCACAAAATCCCACACCTCTGACGAGCGGTCGTCAGTAATTCTTCGCGTGACGATCGGCGTGCGCCCCGGCGGAAGCTCATCAAGCACGCTCAGATCGAGATCGCCATAAAGCGTAAGCGCCAGCGTGCGCGGGATGGGTGTCGCGGTCATGACCAGAACATCCGGCTCGGCGGGATTTTTCTCATCGCTATCCTCTCCCGACTTCTTCATCAGCTTCAAGCGCTGCAGAACGCCGAACCGATGCTGCTCGTCGACGATGACCAACCCCGGCCTCGCGAACTCAACTTTCTCCTCGAGCAGAGCGTGGGTCCCGATCACAAGCTGTGCGTCCCCCTGAGCGATGTGGCGCCGGATTTCGCGTTTGCGGTCGGCCTCCAAAGAGCCGGTCAGCAGCACGATTCGATATCCCGCATTCTCCAGAATCCTGCGCGCCGAGAAGTAATGCTGTTGCGCAAGAATTTCAGTAGGCGCCATCAACGCCACCTGGCAGCCGTTTTCGATAGCGATGATCGCCGCCTGAAAGCCGATAATGGTTTTTCCCGAGCCCACATCTCCCTGCAGCAAACGCCGCATGGGATAAGGCTTCTGCATGTCGTCGGCAATCTCTTTCAACACCCGCTTCTGCGCCGCCGTGGGATGGAACGGCAGAATCTTTTTGATCGCCTGCCGCACCCGGTCGTCCAGGCGAAAGGCGATGCCGGTTTGCGTCTTCTGCTGGCGCCGCTTGAGCTCGAGCCCTAACTCGATAAAAAACAATTCTTCAAAGATCAGCCGGATGTGAGCTGGCGTGCGCGACGACTGCAACTCTGCCAGGCTCTCTCCAGCCTCGGGCCAATGCACTTTCCACAAAGCCTCGCGCGGTGAAAGCAGCGCCAGTCGCTCGCGCACAGCAGTCGGGATGGTTTCGGCCAAGTCAGGAGTGAGATCGTCAAGCGCCGTGCGGATGATTCGTCGAAACCAGCGCGCAGTCACGCGCCCTTGCCCTGCCGACTCATAAATGGGCACGATGCGCCCCACTTCAAGCGACGTTGCGGCCTTGTCGTCCGCGCCGTCTGAGCCGGCATCGCCCAGCATCTCAATTTGTGGCTGGATGATCTGCAGTTCTCCGCTGCGCGAATCTTGCTCCACCTTGCCATACAGCGCGATCAACTGGCCGGGCTTAAATTTGTCCTGCAGGTAAGTGCCATGAAACCAGAGGCACCGCAGCTTCGATCGCCCCTGCCCCACGGTTAATTGAAAGATAGGCATCTTGCGGGTGCGAAACAAACCGGAGTTGCGCACTTCGCCAATCACGGTAGCCATCTCGCCGGCGCGCAATTCCCCAATCCCGCGCGGATTCAGCCGGTCTTCATAACGAAAAGGAAGATAGTTGAGCAGATCGCCCACCGTCGATATGCCCTTGGTCGCAAGAATCTCCGCCAGTCGCGGACCAATCCCTTTGACATATTGCACCGGCGTTGTGAGTTCCAGCATGGTAGAAGTTCCTAAAGAATGTTAGCAGCAACACGCCTTATAAATATTTGCCTTCAGGCTCGGAAAGCCTGCAGACCATGACTCCGGTGTCTAAACCCTCGGTGCTTCTAAATCTAATCCAGGCTCTCTGTGCCATCATTCTAGGAAACGCAGCCTACTACTTCCTCGCGCCCTCCCTTCATCTCCCCGGTCACCGTCCGTTCCAGTTCGATGGCGGCCTGGTCGTCGACTTCTGGTTTTGCGCGGTCGCCTATGGCCTGATCCGCACCGCCAGAAGGTGGAAATAGGGGAACCCTGACCTCTCAAACCCAAGATTTCCCAGTTACTTTCGGAACCTCTAACAAACGCCGCCGTCACGTTACGATATCCCCAGAAGCATGAATAAAATTGCAGTCCTGTACGACGCGGGCCAGGCTGTGCTCTCCACCTTCGATTTGGACGAGGTGTTGCAGCGCATCCTCGGCATCGCGCACGACTATTTTCATCTGCGGAATGTGGCGATCGTGCTGCTGGACAAGCAGTCGCAGGAGTTGTACGTCCGCTCGCAGATCGGCTGGGATGAAGGCCAGGACAAAGTGCGGCTCCCTGTGGGCCAGGGAATCTCCGGAGCCGCGGCGCTGAAAAAGCAGCCCGTCTACGCTCCCGACGTCAGCCTGGACCCGCGCTACTTGTGCACAGCCAAGTCGACTCGTTCCGAGGTCGCCATTCCCTTGATGGTGCGGGACGAAGTAGTGGGCGTGCTCGATTGCCAAAGCGACCATCTCAACCATTTCGACTCCGAGACCATTGACCTGCTGACACTTTTCTCCACCCAGGCGTCGATCGCACTGCAGAACGCCCGCCTGTACTCTCTGGAGGAGCAGCGGACGCGGCAACTGCAGGCCATCAATGCCATCGCCCAGCAAACCACCGCGGTTCTTGACCTCGAACAGCTGCTGGCTCGAGTCTGTGAGCTGATTCAGGGCGCGTTCCGCGTATCGCACGTCTCGCTGTTTCTGCGCGAGGATCACGACCTGGTGCTGCGAGCCCATCACGGCACGCTCACCCCTCGCGTTCCCGAGGGCGGCCGCTTTCCGGCAAGCACTGAGCCCTGGGCCACCATCCTGGCCAGCAGCAACACGGCTATGGAAACCGATCTGTGCGTCGCGCCCGCCGGCACCAAGTTCTTTGCGGAATCAGCCTCGCGCATGTGCATTCCGCTGGTCTCGTTCGGACAGACGCTAGGAATTCTGGCGCTCGACAGCGCCCGGCCGGACGCCTTCCGCGACGGCGATCTGCAGTCGCTCGAATCCGTTGCCGACATTTGCGCCACCGCCATCCAGAACGCGCACTATGTCGAGCGCGTGAAGCAGCTCGCCTATCTTGATGGTCTCACGGGTATTTTCAACCGCCGCTTCTTCGAACTGCGCATCATGGAAGAAATTGAACGCGCCCGGCGCTATGAGACGGGCATGGCGGTCATCATGGCGGACATTGATCAGTTCAAGCGGCTGAATGACGAGTTCGGGCACGTGCTGGGCGATGAAGTGCTGCGCCAGGTTTCCAGCCTTTTCCATCAGCAGTTGCGGAAAATCGACGTCGTCTGCCGCTACGGAGGCGAGGAATTCGGGATTCTGCTCACTCAAACCAATGCCAAGCACGCCATGAAGATCGCGGAAAAACTGCGAAAGATGGTGGAAGGCTGGCTGTTCCCCGGCGTGCCCCGCACCGTCACCATCAGCGCCGGAGCCGCCGCTTTTCCCGAGCAAGGCACCACCCGCGACGAACTGGTAAGGGCCGCAGATTCTGCCCTCTATGTCGCCAAGCAGGCTGGACGGAACAAGGTGTGTCTGGGAACGCTAGCACGGGTCCAATCGATAGGCTCGTAAATCAGTGGCCAGTGATCAGTGGCCAGTAAATTGTTCTGGAGTTGGTTTTGCTGGCCACTGGTCACTGACCACTGCTTCTAGATATCGAGCGAGCCGCCAGTCATTTGTCGGCGAAGCTGTTCCATCTGCTGCTGCAGCTTCTCCCGGCTCTTCTGTTCTTCTTCCCGCACCTTCGGCCGAAGTTCCTGCCTTAGCTTCTCGGCCTGCTCCCTGAGCTGTTTCTGCTGATCGCACATAGCCTTGCGCATTTCCGCAGACGCCTTGCGGGTTTCCTCTCTTGCCAGCTCCATCTGAGGCCGAAGTTTAGCAATCTCGTTCTGCACTTCGCTTAACTGCGCCCGAGTTTCCGCACTCAGTTCGGGCGCTTCCAGGCTTTGCTCAATCATCTCGCCGGAGTCTTTGCGCTCGGGCAAGGTGATGGTAAGAGTTTGCTCCTTCTTGTCGCGGATCACGCCCACGCTGACTGACCCGGCGCTGTGAGAGTGCAATACGTGGCTGAAGTCGCTGGTGTCGTGAACCGCCTGCTCGCCCACGCGAGTGATCACATCGCCGGCACGCAGCCCGGCTTTATCGGCGCGGCTGCCTTTTTCCACCGAGCGAACCAGAACTCCATTTCCGTTCTTCGCCCCAAAAAACTCGCCCAGTTGCGGCGTAAGGTTCTCCACCATCAGGCCGCTGCGCATCGAGGATTGCACCACCACAACTCCAATATTCGGAACATCGAAGTCCGGCATGTTTGGGATGGGCGGAATCTCGACATGGAAGTTCTTGCCCCAGTCCTCCTCTTTCCCCGACATGTGAGCGAACTCGTTACGCCGGTCGGCCAGTTGCACCTTGACGGTCATCGGCTGTCCATCGCGGCTGATCCCAAACGTAACCACGCGTCCCGGCGGAGTTTCACGGATCATCCGCTGCAATTGCGTCTTGCTTGCGATGCTCATTCCGTTCATGGTCAAAAGAACATCGTGTTCCTTGAATCCGGCCTTGCCCGCCGGAGCATCCTGGTCGACCATGGTCACTTCGACGCCTTGTTCCTCCTTCAGCTTCAGGTCCCCGAGCCGGTCGGTCGTGATATCTGCAACGTCCACGCCGAGGTAAGCGCTCGCCCCAGAATCTTCGCTGGGAATACCCATCGGTTGCAAGGGATCAACCGTCCATCTTTGCGAGGCATGCGACAGGTTGAGCAGCAAAGGCAGCACGGCGATCGTCGTCAAAATATGTTTGCGCATAGCCAACCTCCTGAAACATTCTTGTGTGTCATCCTGAGGTGGGCGTCCTTTGCCCGCCGAAAGCCTGCCCTGAGCGAAGTCGAAGGGGACCCGGGCGATCCGCGCGAATCCACGGAGCCTGCCCTGAGAGAGCGCAAGCGACCGAAGGGCGTTTGGCTCGCATCCCTATTTCGCCCGCCGGAAGCAGATATCCCCCGTCGTCGTCCTCACCTTCAGGACGGGGCCGCCTCCGTTCAACTTGCCTTCCGCCGTAAGCGTCTTCGGACTCCACTGGTCGCCTTCGCTGGCCACGTGGATATCCGGAAAGTCAGAAGTAATGTGGTGCCCATTGCCCAGGTCCACGCTGGCGCGCACCGAGATCGCTACATCCGGCGCGATGTAAACCGTAATGTCACCCGCTGAAGTTTCAAGCACAGAATCGCTGGGTGCAGCTCCAGTCTTCACCAGCTTCACAACGATGCCGCCGGCTCCCGTCTCAACCCGCGCCGAAGGAACCCCATAGAGTTCGATCCCGCCGCCGCCAGTGTGAGCCTCCACATGGCCTTTAGCAGAAGCGAGGTGGATGCTGCCGCCGCCAGTTTCAATGTCGGCCGCACCGCCAATGTCTCCCAGGTCGATGCTGCCCCCGCGGGTTTCCGCCTTCATCTTCCCGGCGCATTGGCTCACCTTGATGCCACCGCCGCCAGTCTCAATGCTGGCGCCCTCCGTGGCCGAAATAATTTCGATGCTGCCGCCGCCCGTCTCCGCAATGATCTTCCCGTTGGCATGATGCACTTCAATGGAGCCGCCACCCGTATGCAACCCAATATCGCCGGTGATGGTCCCCACGTCGATCGATCCACCGCCCGTGTCTACGTGCGCGCCTCCGCCAATGTCATCGAGGTGCATGCTGCCGCCGCCGCTCTCCGCCTCCACGCGGCCGGCGACGCCAGTGGTGTCAATGTTGCCGCCCTCGGTTTCGATCTTCACCAGGCTGATTTCGCGCGGCACATTAATTGCGAATTCTCCTGAGAAATGCCGCGGCCGCCCGCCCTGCCAGTCGCCCACGATCCACGCCGTGTCTCCGCGCACGTACGCCGTGAGCTTGTAGGATTCGAACTGGCGTTTCGCTTCCTGCTCCGAAGAAGTATAAGAACGAGTATGAAAAACGTAGTTTATCTCCCGCTGCGAGCCGCCCTTAACGATTACTGAACCAACATCTACCTTTACCCGCAGAGTTTTCACGGCGGCCAGCGAACCATTGACTTCCTGGCCCCACGCTCCCCCCTCGCGGGAAATGCGCGCTTCCTGCGCCCATGTCAGCGGCGCAATTAGAACCAGCATGCCAAGCAAGCCGGCGAATTGTGGCGAACGTTTCAAAATAACCCACCTCAGTTTCTGTATCCCGCTGTCGTCAGCGGCATTCCACTTCAACTCAATCGTTCCTTCAATCAATCCAAAAGCTGGTTCCACTTCAGTTCGGGAAGGGCACGGCTTCAGCCGTGCCGTCCAGAGCCAATAAAAACAAGGGCTTTAGCCCCTGAGGGATTCGCGTTCACTCCCCCTCAATCAATCTCCGGCAACTGCGCCAGCATCGTCCGCGCTTGCGACTTGATGTACTGGCTTTGATCCTTCGCCGCCAGCGTCATCAACACTCCGCGCACGCTGCCATCCGCTTTCACCGGCTCAATCAGCCGCAACGCTTCGGTGCGTACGCCGGGGTTTGCATCACTCACCAGGGCTTCGAGCACCGCATCGCGCACCCGCACATCATCCTTCACGAAGCTGCCTAGACCATCGAGGGCCTTCAGCCGAACTCCCGGATTCGTATCGTATTGCAGCGCATAAATCAGCGCATCGCGCACCTGGGAAACATCGGGCTTCTGGGTCAGCAGATCCACGGAATCCATGCGCACGCCCGAATTGTAGTTATTCCGGGCGGCGTACAGCAGCAATTGCTGGATGCGCTGATCATTCATCGATCCCTGCGTCTCCAGTGTCGAAACCGTGTCGTACTTGATGTCGATTTTATTTGTGCCCGGCTCCTGCGTGATGGAACGAATGCCGGTGATCGAAGCCTCGGCGGGAGCGGGAGTCGGAGTCGAGTTCGTGACCGGACCGCTCGTTGGATGATCGAATACCCGGTAAGAAGTCCCCACTCCACCGGCAAACCCAAGAATCAGAATCACCGACGCCAGCGCGGGCGAGAAGCGCACCTGCCGCAGCCAGTTCGCCGGATCGAACGCCAGACGATGCCAGAAGCGCCCCTGCTCAGCCGTCTCCAGTGCTTCCTGCAGCCGCATCCGCGAAGCCGCCAGCAAATTCGGCGTTGGCTCCGCCGCCAGGTCCTGCGACAACACCGCGTGAAACTCCTGCTCCGCCTTCAGTTCGGCGGCGCAGTCCGCGCAGCGCGCCACATGCTGCTCCAGTTCATGGCGCGCATCATCGGCCAGTTCGCCGTAAACATGCAGCGTGATATTTTCTCGAACCCATTCGCATTTCATATTCGCACCCCCTCGGGGGAAGTATCCAAGTTCATGTGGCGACAGCCGCCCTCGCCTGTCCGCCGGGCGCAGCCCGGCCCTTCCTATCTCATATCCGCCAACTGCCCGCGCAACTTCTGCGTGGCCCGAAACAAAGTGTTCTTCGCCGTCTCTTCCGTCGTATGCAAAATCTCGCCCACTGTACGCAATTTCAATCCGTGGTAATGCTTCAACTCAAACACCATGCGCTCCCGCGGGGTCAACTTCTCCAGCGCGCCGGAGATCCGCGCTCCCAACTGCCGTCGCATCAGATCGCGCTCCGGATTCGCTCCCGCCCGTCCGTCCGGTACCTGATCGAGCAGGTCGTACTCCCCGCCATCACCGTCCTTCACCACCGGCGCATCTTCCTTGCGCACATTCTTCTTGCGCAAGTGATCCAGGCAAAGATTGGTCACGATGCGGTAAATCCAGGTATAAAAAGAACATTCAAAACGAAAGCTTCCGATGTTCTTATAAGCCTTGAGGAAGGCGTCCTGATAAACATCCTGCGCGTCGTGTTCGGTCCCGGTGAGATGCAGCGCCAGCCGCAACACCGCCTGATCGTAGTGACGCACCAGTTCCTCGAAGGCGGCGCGGTTCCCGCTTTGCGCCTCGCGGATGAGGATCGTATCGTCGATGCGGCGTTCTTGCCCAGCCATGCGGCCCCGCGTGGGGTCCTGGTTCCCGCTGACTCTTTCCGCCCTCGTCTTCAGCGAGGGAATCCGTTCACCAACCGCAAGTGTTACTGCCCATACATCGGCCGGCATGTTTCGTCGTGTCCTCTACTGCCCGGTGTCAATGCCGTACCCGGGCTTGCACAGGAATAGACGGTCAGTCAGTGGAACCGTGAGCAGAAATTATAGGCTGTCGGAGATTTTTATGCCGTCTAGGTGTTTCTTTCGTAATGGTTTAGCGGGAAACAGAACACTCCTACACGGTGAGGAGCCCGGATTTGGCAAGGCAAATGCCCTGAGACTGATGCAAGTCAATCCATCGAAGCGTATACTCCCAGCCGTCGCGCGAATGCGTCGAAATGCAGACACGGGAAGGAAGGGTCCTGAAATGAACCTCACTCGGCGCTGTTGGGTCTACCTCCTAATCGCATTAGCGATTCTTCTCTGCCAGCCCGCCCGAGTCGCCGGACAAACGGCCCAAACACGCCCCTCGGAAGCAACCGCCCCCGGGACCGCTCCGCTCACCGAGGCTCAGATTCGCGACAAGGCCCAGAACCTTCTGCAGCAGATGACTCTGGAGGAAAAAGTCGCGCAGTTATCGCAGCTTCCTGGAATGGATACCGCGGAATTCAAAGAAAACGTGAAGCAGCCCATCGAAGAAGTCATAAAACAGTTTGGCGCCGGTTCCGTACTCTGGATTTCCGATCCAAGGGAGATCAACCGGCTGCAGCACATCGCCGTCGAACAATCGCGCCTGCACATTCCCGTGCTCTTTGGGCTCGACGTCGTCCACGGCTACCACACCATCTTCCCGGCGCCGATCGCGATGGCTTCGTCCTGGGATACGAAGATGGTGGAAGCCGCGCAAACCGTGGCCGCCCAGGAGGCTCGAGCCGCAGGCATTCAGTGGACCTTCGCGCCCATGGTCGATATCGCTCGCGATGCCCGCTGGGGACGTATGGTCGAGGGCGCCGGTGAAGATCCTTACCTCGGAGCCGCCATGGCTCGAGCCCAGGTCCTGGGATTTCAGGGCAAGCAGCTGGGTGCGCCCGATCACGTGCTCGCCTGCGCCAAACATTTCGCCGGCTACGGCGCAGCCGACGGAGGACGCGACTACGATTCTTCCTACATCCCCGAAGAGCAAATGTGGAACACCTATTTGCCGCCATTCAAAGCCGCCATCGATGCCGGCGCCGGAAGCCTGATGAGCGCCTACATGGATCTGAACGATGTTCCGGCCACCGGCAACCCGTGGCTCTTGCACGACGTGCTGCGCGACGCATGGAACTTTCAGGGATTCGTGGTGAGCGACGCTTTCGCCGTCCGGAGCCTGACCATTCATGGTTACGCCAGCGGCCCCCAGGACGCCGCGCACAAGGCCTTCACTGCCGGATTAAACATGGACATGGCCAGCGGCACCTACCTCAAATATCTGCCGATCGAATTGCAGCAGGGACGCATCACAATGCAGCAGATCGACAACGCCGTACTCCCAATTCTCGAAACCAAAATCCGCATGGGATTATTCGAACATCCTTATGCTGACGAATCCCGCCTCGAGACCACGCTCAACGATCCCGCGCATCAGCAACTCGCGCGCCGCGCCGCCCAACGCTCGGTGGTATTGCTCCGCAACCAAGGCGGGTTGTTGCCTCTGGATAAGAGCGGCAAAACCATTCATTCCATTGCAGTGATCGGCTCGCTTGGCGACGCCCAGGCCGACCTTCTCTCCATGTGGGGTGCCCTGACGAAACCGGGACCGACGATCAGCATTCTGCAGGGTCTACAGGAAAAGGTTGGCTCCGCCGTGCGGGTCGCCTACTCGCATGGGCCGAACCTCAGGCGCGACATCCCTTCGCCGTTTGAAGGCATTCCGTTGACCGCGATAATGAAGGAGCAACCAGCCCAGACCGCTCAAGAAGCGCAGCAATCCATCGCAGAGGCCGTAGCCCTGGCCCGACAAAGCGATGTGGCCGTTGTGGTTCTAGGCGAGCTTGATCTGATGAGCGGCGAGTACGCTTCGCGATCTTCCCTGAAGCTTTCGAACGGCCAGGAAGAATTGCTGGAAGCGGTTTCCGCCACCGGCAAGCCCGTCGTCCTCGTACTGGTAAACGGCCGCCCGCTCGACATTTCGTGGGCCGCGGAGCACGTCTCTGCCATTCTCGAAGTCTGGTATCCGGGGAGCCAGGGAGGCAACGCAATCGCCGACATATTGTTCGGCGACGCCAATCCGTCAGGCCACTTGCCAGTAAGCTGGCCGCGCAGCACCGGACAAGTCCCCATCTATTACAACCACAACCTCACGCAAAATCCGGAGACTTCGCCCGATTTCAAATCACGCTACTGGGATATTCGTAGCTCGCCGCTCTATCCCTTCGGCTACGGTCTGAGCTATACGAGTTTCTCGTTCGACAATTTGAAAGTAACTCCAACCGCGCGAGTCAACGACAGGATCGAAGTCTCAACTGACGTCACCAATACCGGTAACCGACCAGGGGACGCGGTCGTCCAGTTGTACATTCACCAGCGCGCAGGCAGCGCCTCGCGCCCAGTTCGGCAGTTGAAAGGATTCGAACGAGTTGCGTTGCAGCCGGGCGAGAAACGCACCGTACACTTCACGCTCGGGAAACAGGAGTTGCAATTCTGGAGTCCCACTGGAAAGAAATGGGTTGTCGAACCAGAGCAGTTCGACGTGTGGGTAGGCGAAGACTCCAGCGCCGCGCTGCACGCGGGGTTCCGGCTCACCGAATGACCGAAACTTACCCCGCGACCGCTTCCTTCTCGATCACAACCTTCAAATGCGCGGTCACATCCTTGTGCAACTTCACGGGCACTGTGAACTCGCCCAAGGTCTTTAGCGGCTCGTGGAGCTGGATCTGTTTCCGGTCCAGATTGATTCCCTTTTTCACGATCACGTCGGCAATATCGCCGGAAGTAACCGACCCAAACAACTGATCGTGCTCGCCCGCTCGCTTCTGGAACGTTGCCGACAATCCTTCAAACTGCTTGGCCAGTTCCTCCGCCTGCGACTTCTCCTTGGCCGAGCGCCGCACCGAAGCCGCCTTCATCTGCACAATGACGGCCTTGTTCCCTGCAGTGGCTTCAATCGCCAGCTTGCGCGGCAAGAGATAGTTACGCCCATATCCTTCGGCAACCTTAACCACATCGCCGCGCGCTCCCAACTTGCTTACATCTTCTTTGAGAATGACTTCCATGTTATGACTCCAATTTCTCGCTCAATTGCGGCCTTCCCTCGCTTGTCATCCCGAGCGAAGTGAGGGATCTTGGTTCTTCTAGCCGCCGGCAAGAACCAGGATTCCTCGCTTCGCTCGGAATGACAAGGCCTTTATAGTGCTCTTACGATGCCCGCCCGGCAAACGGCAGCAAGGCGATATTGCGGGCCTGCTTGATGGCCGAAGCCAGCCGGTGCTGGTGCGGCGAGCACACTCCCGTCAATCGCCGCGGCACGATCTTGCCGCTCTCCGCCACGAACTGCCCGAGCAGACGGTAATCTTTGTAGTTGATGTCGGCGATCTTCTCCGTGCAGAACTTGCAAACCTTCTTGCGCCGGAAAAACTTTCGTCCACCTTCACGCGGCGGACCGCCAGGCCCGGAACGCCCACCCCCGCCGCCGAAACGCGGACGGTCTCCCGAAGGCCTGAACTCGCGCGGTGCATCGCCAGCAGGCCGCTCCGCCCGCTCGCTTGGTGCTTTAGTCTCGTCAGCCATAACGCTCCTTAATCAGTGGCCAGTGGTCAGTGACCAGTGGCCAGTCAAAACCGTTTCTCTCTATGCCGTTGCCGGAGTTTCAGCCGGCGGTGCCGCCGGCGATTCTTCGGCGACAACCGCAGGTTGCGCGCTCACCTTCTTCTTCGCGTCGCGCAGCTTCTTGATCTTCTCCAGCCGTTTCTGCTCTTCGTCAATGCGCACCGTGAGGAACTTGATCACCGGCTCAGTGACCCGCAGCCGACGCTCCAGTTCGTGGACCACTGAACCCGCCCCTTCGATCGTCAGCAAGATGTAGATGCCTTCGCGGAACTTGCGCACGACATATGCCAGACGGCGCTTGCCCATGCGGTCCACGCTCTTGATCGAACCAGCCGCCCCAGTCACGGTCGACTCCAGGTTCGAAATTAGCTTCTCGAGATCCTCATCCGCCATATCCGGCCGGACAATAAACATCAGCTCATAAGTACGATTCATGTGCATCTCCAAATCTTAAGCAGTGGCCAGTGATCAGTGGTCAGTGACCAGTGACACCCGCAACCGCAAACCACTTTCGGTACACCCTTCTAAATTCTGACCACTGACCACTGGTCACTGATCACTGTCTTTCCGGTTAAACCGGTTCATCGCTGCCGCCGCACCTTCAGTCAAAATCGCCATCGCCGCTTCAACAGCAGTGTCGAGCATTCCATCCACCACCGCCAGCTCAGCCTTGCGAAACGGCGACAGCAAATAACTCTGACCGTCTTCTACCTTGCGTTCCGGGGCCACGCCAATCCGGATGCGCAAAAAATCCTGCGTGCCCAGCGCATCGATGATCGACTCGATCCCGTTATGCCCCGCCGAACTGCGCCGCGTGTGAATCCGCAGTGTGCCCAGCGGAAAATCCAACTCGTCCTGGATCACAATCAGGTCCGCTTCCGGCTTCGCATCGTATTCCGCCACCAGCTCCCGGACCGATACGCCACTCAAATTCATGCAGGTCTCAGGCTTGGCCAGCAGCACCAACTCATCCCCAACCTGTATCCGCGCCGTCAGCGCCCGGCACTGCCGGTTCCTGATCTCAACCCCGCGCTCGCTGGCGATCCGATCCACCGCCAGAAACCCCACATTATGCGGCGTGAACTGATACTCAATACCAGGATTGCCCAGCCCAACAATCAGTTTCACGCCACCATCCCAACCGACACCGAGAAAGACCATGTGGGGACGGGCGCATTCGCCCGTCCAGCGAGCGCAGCGAGGCGGGCCTCAACCACGGGCTACTTCTTCTCCTTCTTCTCAGCCTTCTTCTCGGCTTTCTCTGGCTTCTCGGCAGCAGCCCCCTCGCCCTCTTCCTCAGTTTCTGCTTTGCCCTTCTTGATGACTTCAGGCTCCGCCGGCACGGCTCCAGCTTCCGCCGCCACCACCTCCGGCGCAGCCACAACCTCTTCCTTCACGCTGGTCACGTGAGCGACGGGCTGGTTGGCATCTGAAAGAAACTTCAGCCTTGGGTTATGCGGCAAATCCGATACGCGCAGCACTTTGCCGAACGTAAGCTCGCTCACGTCCACATCGATGTGGCTCGGAATATCCGCCGGCAGGCACTCGATCTCCACTTCGCGCAGTATCTGCTCGAGAATCCCGCCCTCAGTCTTCACGCCCGCCGGCACACCCTGGAGCACGATCGGCACATTGACCCGCAGCGCCTTGTCCATGGCGATGCGCTTCAGATCGATGTGGAGCAGATGGCCCTTAATCGGCTCATACTGCCAATCCACGATCATGGCCTTGGTGCGCTCACCGCCATGCAGCGCCAGATCGAAAATCGTGTTGTGCCCGCTGTCCGAGCGCAAAATGCGCAGCACATGCCGCGGATCGACTGTCACCGGCAGCGCATCTTTGCTCGCGCCATACAGCACGCCAGGAATCTTGCCCTCGCGCCGCACCCGCCGGGCGTGGTTCTTAGTCCCAGCCTCCCGCGGCTGCGCCTCCAGAACGTTTTGCTCCAATGTAGTCGCCATAAATTCGATTCCTTCTAAGAATGTTCCATCAAGCATTGTCATCCTGAGGCGACGGCTTTATCGTCGCCGAAGGATCTCGGTCTCAACGGGCCCATCCCCGCAGCCCGGCCTAAATAAACAACTTGCTAACCGAAGTCTCTTCGTGATTGGCCTGAATCGCCCGTCCAATCAATCCGGCAATCGAAAGCACTCGAATCTTCGGCTCCCGCTTAGCCTCTTCGTTCAACGGGATGGTATTCGTGACCACGACCTCCCGGATCACCGACTTCGCAATGTTCTCGACTGCCGGCCCCGAAAGCACCGCATGCGACGAACAGGCATAAACCTCGGTCGCGCCGTTCTCCATCAAGGCCGTCGCCGTCTTCACCAGCGTACCCGCCGTATCGATCAAGTCGTCGATGATCAAGCAAGTCCGCCCGTTCACGTCGCCGATCACGTGCATCACTTCCGCCACGTTCATTTCCACGCGCCGTTTGTCGACGATGGCCAGCGCTGCGTCCACTTTCTTCGCGAAAAACCGCGCCCGCTCCACGCCACCCGCGTCGGGAGAAACCACCGTCAGGTTCGGCAGGTTCAGCTTACGGAAGTGATCCACCAGCACCGGCGAAGCGAACAGGTGATCCACCGGGATATTGAAAAATCCCTGCAACTGCGGCGTATGCAAATCAACAATCAACGCCCGGTGCGCTCCCGCTGTAGTAAGCAAATCCGCCACCAGCTTCGACGAAATCGGGCTGCGCGGCTTGTCTTTCCGGTCCTGCCGCGCATAACCGAAATAAGGCATCACCGCTGTAATCCGCCGTGCCGACGCACGCTTCAGCGCATCGATCATCAGCAGCAATTCCATCAGGTGCTCATCCACGCTGGTGCTCCGGCCATCGGCGTGAACCACCCGGCACGTAGGCTGCATGATGAACACATCCCCGCCGCGAACATTCTCCTGGATCTGCACATACGCCTCGCCATCGGCAAAGCGCGTCACCTGCGCCTGCCCGCGCTGCATCCCCAGAAACTGACAAACCTCGTCAGCCAGCGGCTCGTTCGCCGTCCCACTGAAAATCTTGAATTTCTCATCCAGCCGCGGGCGCTGCTTGCGATCCGGCTTTTCCTCAGTCGTGGGTGGGACGTTCTTTTCCATCTTCTCCGCTTTTTCGGTCGGCGTCACCAAAGTAGCCATAAGAAGTTTCTCAGTCCCGTCCTCGGCCCTGGCTCTCACTGAGAACCATGAACTGAGAACTGTTTTCTGGCTGGGCCGCTAGGATTCGAACCTAGACAAAGTGCTCCAAAGGCACTTGACCTACCATTAGTCGACGGCCCAGTACCATTACTGGTTTTTGATTGATCCCGAAACTCGGGCACCCCTATTGTCAATCAACAATCAGCAATCAACAATCAAAAATTCGCCGCCAGTACTGGCCTCGCGTCAGCGTAACCGTCGCCTGCGCCGCCCACCCTTGCCGTCGCAATTTCTCCACTGCCACGCGCGCTGCCTCTTTCGAGGCAAACAGCCCATACAACGTAGACCCGGAGCCCGACAGCGACGCATACTTCGCGCCCGCGCGCTCCAGCGCACTCTTGCCTTCACTCAGCTCGGGATACTCAGGAAAGACGACTTCTTCGAAGTCGTTCTTGATCCCGGCCCGGACAAGCTCGAGAAGCGGATTCTCGGCCCGGCCCCTTCCAAAAGGAGCACCGGAGTAACTCTTGCTCAGCCACGCCGAAAGCCCTCGGCCGAGCTCAACCATTCTATCGGACGCTCTAGCCAGCGTCAATTCTCCACTCCTCGCAGACACCGCGGACGCCTGCGATACCGTGGAAGAGCGGCGCTTCAGCGCCGCGTCAACCTCCTGAGAGAGTGCGGGCTTTAGCCCCTGAGCCCGAAGCCGATCCCACTCCGCAAACGCCTTCGGCGTCGAAACTCCCACCTCCGGAGTCACCACCACGCAAGCCGTAGCCGGCAAATCCTCCAGCGGATACACCTGCTCCCCGCGCCCCACCCCCAGCACCGTCCCGCCCACCAGAAACAGCGGCAGATCCGATCCAACTTCCGCCGCAATCCGCAGCCGTTCCGGTACCGGCAAAGCCTTCTTCACCACCCGCTCCACCGCCAGTAGGGCAGCAACGGCGTTCGCCGAAGCCCCACCCAGTCCGCCCTGCACCGGCAGCCGCTTCTCAATCTCGACGACAACCCGCCCCGTAGCGTTCAAAGCCCGCATGGCTTTTTCTACGATGCGATAACAGGTATTCGACTCATCTTTTGGAACTCTGGGGTCCGCGCACCGGATCTCAATCCCGCGGCCTCGCTCCAGGCTCACCCGGATCACGTCATGCAACCCAATCGTCTGATACACCGTCAGCAGCTCATGAAATCCGTCCTCCCGGAGCGCGCCAATGCGCAACCCAAGATTGATCTTCGCGAACGCTCGGACGGATATCGTCATGGCCGCATTTAATCACACCGCAAATACGTTGCGATACAATCGTCAGCATTTCGACGGGGAGAGCACAGCATGCGTCACTTCGACCCTCTCGGCCTCCTGCCCCTCGCACGTGACCTCGTCTTCCTATTAGTCGGTCTTGCCGGTGGGGTCCTGGCATGGCTCAAGGCCCGTCGTGCCCAGTCGTGGCCCTCCACCCAGGGGACGGTCGTCGGCGTCACCTCGCGAAGCGTCGGGGGAATCTACAAGCCGTGGATCGGCGAATTTTCCTACACCTACATCGTGAACGGTGAATACTTCTCCGGCCTCCATCCCATACGGGCTTTCAGCCGGAAGCGTGCCGACGCTCTCACTATCGGCTGGAAAGGCCGCATGCTGGTTGTGCGCTATTCACCCTCCAGCCACGAAACCTCGGTCCTGCTCAGGTCAGACCAGCCCGGCGGCCAACTGGGAAACTAGAAAAGCCCCTCCCCGCCCGATACACCACCTTGGTAATCTCGACTCCCTAACTCCAGAAGCGCAATCTAATGAGGTGTGATTTCGATCACACCAACTGCCTCCCCAAGGCCCTCCCATAAGGGATAAGTAAGACCGCAAACACGAAGCGCTGGCCTCTGTGGGGCCCCCTGTGAGCGCTATCCCGCAAGTCGGGTGCAAGACGTTGCCTGCGGAAAAGCAAGCGGATCGACAATTTCAGCCCGCGCTCCACGACGACCGCGGATAGGCCGCGTGTAAGGCGGGGGTAAACAGGGGTTTCAATATGCGCAGTATTATTGCCCGTCTTTCTTTGCCGGCGCTCCTTCTTGCGGTTACAACCTTTGCCGCGGCGCAGGGCGACTATCGAGTCATCTCCGTCACTGACGGAGGCACGATCTCTGGCACCGTCAAATGGTCCGGGCCAGTCCCCCGCCAACTGGATTTCCCCGTTACCAAAGACCCACAGATCTGCGACCCGGACGGAAAGAAAACCGTCAGCCTCGAACGTCTGATCGTCGGGCCCGAGGGCGGCGTAGCCAACACCATCGTTTACCTCAAGGACATCTCCGCCGGCAAAGCGCTGGATCTACCCGAGCAACGGCGTCACCTCGACCAGAAGCAGTGTCGCTACGTCCCGCACATTCTTCTTGTACCCCAGAGCGCGGCCCTGCAGATGAATAGCTCCGACGCCACCCTGCACACCATCCACATGGACGGAGCGGCCACCTTCAACCTGCCCTTCCCTTTCCCCAATCAGCCCGTCTCGCGTACCATGTCCACGCCCGGCCTGATTAATCTTCACTGCAACGGCGGCCACGTATGGATGAATGCAGAAATGATGGTCGTAAACCATCCCTATTATGCCGTCACCGACGAGAGCGGCCGATTCGAACTTACCGACGTCCCGCCCGGCACCTATCAGATCGTTGCCTGGCATGAAGGTTGGGGACTGGCCGGCAAGGAGCAGGCCTACGACGTCCTCACCGAGCGCGCCGTACAACGGCCCATCTTCACCGAACCAAAGAGCTGGGCAAAATCGGTCACAGTCAAAGCCAACGAACCGAGCACGGTCAATTTCGCGATAGGGAATAAGTAGGATTTAGCTTTTGATCGTGTGGGGCGGGCGCCCTCGCCCGCCAACTTCACGCGGCGAAAATGAGCCGGAGGTCTGACCCCGGTCTCAGTCCCAAAGGGATTCAAAGCAGAAATTCAATCCGTGTGAATCCGCAGAAATCCACGGCAAAAGCAGTTCACACCCGCCGCTTGTACAACAAAGCAAACTCAAACCCCGCATTCGCCGGAAACAATTCCGCCACTTTCCGCAACCGCCCCGCCAGCGCCGAAGGCGCCAGCAGCGGATAGTCCCGCTCCCGCAGATCGTGGTAATCCACATCCAGATAAAGCGAAAGCAGGTAAATCGAAATCGAATCGGAAAACGTGGCCTCGAAGTATTCGTTCTTGAAGCGCTCCGCATCCGGCCCACCCGCCGTAGCCAGCTTGCGCGCTTCAAAGGCGTCGAGTGAGGTCTCGCCGCGCACCCCGGCCTCCACCTGCTTCCAGGCCAGCTGGTTGAATTCCGCGGAAACTCCGGCAACCTCCACCAGCGCGTGCCCCACATTGATATAAAACTCGAACGCCACGGAAAACTTGTCGTCCATCAGCCGGGTCGAGATAAACACGCACTGCGAATCGCCCAGATTCAGGTTGCGATGGCAAACCGCGTTATCGCTGAGCGCCACATCGTAGCGGTCCGCGATCAGGATCTCTTCTCCCTGGCTAATGGTCAGCGGGACAAAGTAATAAGCCTTCCGCTTCAGCGCCGCAGCAATCTTCGCAGGCACCGCGGCGATCATGCGCTCCAGATCAAACGAGCCAATCGAAACTTCGCCCGCCACGGCATAGCACACCCCATTCGCCGCCTGTGAAACCGGCGTCATCCGCACCACATCCGCGGGGCTCCGCGTAATCACCGTCGCTGCCTGCGACATAATTACTCTTTTATACACTACGCAGCTCGCGTGGAGCGGGTGCCCGTCGCCCACTGCCTTTGACTTTGTTCTTGCGCTCGCCGCTGCACGAACCCAACATGTTTTGCCAGTGTCCACGCCCTCCCAACCCGTCGGACAGACGATCTCCCATTACCGCATCCTCAACAAAATCGGCGGCGGAGGCATGGGCGTCGTCTACCAGGCCGAAGACCTCAAGCTCGGCCGCCACGTTGCTCTGAAGTTCCTTCCCGACGAACTCTCCCACGACGTCCAAGCCCTCACCCGTTTCCAGCGGGAGGCCAGGGCCGCATCCTCCCTAAACCACCCGAACATTTGCACAATTTACGAAATCGACGAGGCGGATGGTCGAACCTTCATTGCCATGGAACTGCTGGAAGGGCAGACCCTCCGGCACCGGATCGCCGGCAAACCACTGGAGAGCGAAACGGTGCTCGATCTGGGAATCCAGATTGCCGACGCTCTCGACGCGGCCCACTCGAAAGGAATCGTCCATCGCGACATCAAGCCCGCCAACATCTTCGTCACCAATCGAGGTCAGGCGAAGATTCTCGATTTCGGGCTGGCGAAGGTGACGCTCAAGCCGGAGAGCGTTGGTATGAGCGCCCCAACCATCGAGTTTGAAGAACATCTGACGAGTCCGGGTAGTGCGCTGGGCACCGTAGCGTACATGTCGCCTGAGCAGGTTCGAGGAAAGGAACTCGACCCTCGCACCGACTTGTTCTCGTTCGGGGCTGTGCTCTACGAGATGGCGACTGGCACGCTCCCATTCCGAGGTGACACTTCGGCGCTGATCTTCAACGCCATTTTGGAACGGCCCCCGACAACTCCCGTGCGGCTGAATCCCGACGTGCCAGCCGAACTGGAGCGAATCATCAACAAAGCGCTGGAGAAAGACCGTGACATTCGCTGTCAGTCCGCCGCCGAGTTGAGAGCCGACCTAAAGCGGCTGAAGCGGGACACGGAATCAAGCAGAACCACGGCTGTGGTTGTCGCAGTATCTCCAGTCGGTCGGAAGCATAACCTCTGGCTTGGGGTCGGGGCACTCCTTGTTGCGTTAGCGGGAATCACATGGGGCGTCTACTGGCTTGCTCCCAAGCACGTGCTGTTCCAGAAGACAGAGATCACACAGCTAACCACCTCCGACAAGGTCGAGCAGTGTGCCATTTCGCCAGACGGCAAGTATGTGGCCTATGCGTCAACGCAGGGGGGGCATTCGCAACAAGTCAAGAGTAGCCTCTGGGTCGAGCAAGTCGCAACTGAGAGCAATGTGCAGGTCTCCCCGCCCGCCGATGGCCGGTATATCGGACTAACGTTCTCGCGTGACGGCGATTTTCTCTATTTCGTCAAGTACGACCCTAAGGACCTTGGAGTAGGTTTTCTTTACAAGGTTCCTGCGCTTGGGGGTACGGCGAGAAAGTTAATTACTGACGTAGACAGCAAGGTATCGCTTTCACCCAACGGGAAGCAGTTGGCTTTCGTTCGGCAATCCCAAACGAGAGGTGAAAGTGCCCTGATGGTAGCAAACGAGGATGGCAGCGGGGAAAGGCGAGTGGCCGTCCGCAAATCGCCAAACAGATTTGACGGTATTTCTTGGTCACCCGATGGGAAGACCATTGCCACGGCCGCTACTACCTCCGAAGCGAGTTTGGGTTACTGGAGTCTAGTCGAGGTGCCCGCCGAAGGCGGGGCTGAACGTTCCCTCGCACCAAATCGATGGGCGGCGGTTTGGGACTTGGCGTGGGTCCCCGACGGAGAGGGACTGGTTGTCAATACCCAGGAGCAAACTGGCGGCCCGGTCCAAATCGGTTATATCTCGTATCCAAGCGGCAAATTCCGCAGGATCACCACTGATTTGAATGCCTACGAATTCATAAGTCTAACGGCCGACCACGGCGTTCTGGCAACAGTGCAGGCGCAGGCCTCCCTCGAAGCTTGGGTCGCACCCGTTGCGGAACCGGACAGCGCGAAGCCGATCTCGTCGGATAGCCACACGGCTTGGTATGGATGGAGTCCGGACGGTAGGATAGTGTTCCTAAAGTACGGGGGAAGCGATGCGAACATCTGGGTGATGGACTCGGACGGAAGCAACGCGAGGCAGTTGACGGCCGACACCGGAAGTACAAAGTTTTATCCCCGAGTCTCGCCGAATGGCCGTTACATTATTTTTCTTTCGGATCGGACGGGCAGCATTCATATCTGGAGAGTTGATATCGACGGCGCGAATCCCAAACAGTTGACGAACGGCCCGCTGGAATATTGGGGTCTGCGGCCAGATTTTTCGCCGGACGGAAAATGGATCGTCTACGAAAGGGGGCACAGGGCGAGGAATCTGGAAGGTGCCGATTGAAGGCGGCGATCCCGTTCGCCTCACTGATGCGGATGCAAGCCTTCCGGTGATCTCGCCTGACGGGAGATGGATTGCCTTTTCCTATCAAGACCCAAAGGAAACACCCACGCATGGAGTCGCAATCATGGAGTTCGAGGGCGGGCGTCTGTTGACGCGTCTCGACGTTGTCACACGCTTCCTTCGATGGGCGGGTGACGGCCGCTCGCTCCTTTACACCAAAGATACGGACGGTGTCGTTAATATCTGGAGCCAGCCGATCGCGGGCGGGACGCCGACGCAGATCACGCACTTCAAGAGTGACTTTATCTTCGCTTTCGACCTGTCCCGAGACGGCAAGAGATTGATCATTGGGCGCGGGCATGAGACCTCGGACGTGGTGCTCATTCGCGACCTCAGGTGATACTGTTGGCGCGGAAGCTATACCCGGCTGACCACCTCGGCCGAGCTAAGACAGGGAGCGACAGGCCGTATAAAAGGGAACGAAAACTCGATCCCTTCCGAACCACCCGGCCTAAGGGCGCGCACTGGGGCTCACTGAATGCCCGAGGCTGGAATGAGCCTTTTTGGTGTTGCTGCGGTTCTTGTCATGTGCGGCCTCGCCCTCTCTGCATCGTGAAATCTGGAACGCCCCAAACCGGGAGAACAACCGCCCAGAATTCCCTTGACTCTGATTCCGAAAAGAGTAATCCTATCTCTACACGCATTGGTTCTTTGATAACTGAATAGCAATGAGCTAACTCCCGCAAATCCAATATTTTGCGGTCCGGGACATTGATTCCAAGGCATTTAGCCAAAGCAAGCCAACCTAAGTCCTTTGAATGGAATCTTTTGCGAGTAAACTCTTTACTCACAATATTTTAGCCAGACCCAAGCCAGATCAAAATCCCGCAACTCACTGATTCCAGATATTTTAGTCAGATCGATCTGTGTTTTTTTGAATCCAGATCAAAGCCGGCTCAAGCCGCCAGATGGTGGTAGCCTGAGAGCATGTCACCGACGCCGCGCCCGCCACGCTGGTACACGATTCCGGTGCGAGTCCTGCTGCTGACCTTCATCGGCACGCTGATCTCGTTCGCTGTAAGCCTGTTGTTGGGAATCATCGGGACTGTGATCGTCGCGGCGGTGCGCCACGTCCATCCCAACATGACCGCGGCCTACCGCCAGATCGCCCTGCCAGCAGCTGCACTCGCAGGCAGCATCATCTTGTTGCTCGCGCTCATCATGGAAATCCGCCACTACCGCCAGTCCAGGATGCTAGCCGCGCTCGAGGGCCTAACGGATACGAGAGGATGAGCTGATTGCCAACCAATCCACGGCCCCGCATCGCCATCCCCATGCCGCATTCGATCGACCGCGAGTATGCCGAGCGCGCCATTCCGCAATACGAGCGCGCCGTCGAGCAAGCCGGAGGCGAACCAGTCCGCATCCCGCTCAACCAGACCTCAGACGAAATGATGAAGATCGAGGTCCTCAAAATAATGGAGAGCTGCGATGGCGTCCTCCTGCCCGGCAGCAAAGCCGATGTCGATCCCTCAAAGTTTGGCGCGCCGCGCTCACCCCACACCGCCGCCGCCGACCCTCGCCGTGACTCTGTCGATGAGCTTCTTCTGCAAGACGCCTATAACCGGCGCAAGCCCGTCCTCGGCATCTGCTACGGCCTGCAAAGCCTGAACGTCTACCACGGAGGATCGCTAATCCAGCACATCCCGGATTTTCTGCCGGAAGATCTGCGCACGAAGGTTGACCACGAAGCAGGAAAGAAGGTCGCGGTCGCACACACGGTTGAGATTGAGAGCGATTCCAAGCTGGAGAAAATTTTAGGCAGAGGCGACAGACACATTCCGGTGAACTCTTCGCATCACCAATCCGCCGAGGTGATAGGCGACGGCCTGCACATTGCCGCCCGCTGCCCCGACGACGGCATCATCGAGGCCCTGGAAGGAACCGCCAGCGATCACTTCGTGCTGGCAGTGCAATGGCATCCCGAGCGCTCCGTCGATCAAGACGAGCCTTCCCTCGCCATCTTCCGCGCCCTGATCGAAGCAGCGAAGATCAAAGCAGCAAGGACCAAAGCGGCCGAGACGCGGCTCAAATAGCTCATCGCCGCTTGTTCTTCGTAATCTTTCTCGGCGCCTTCTTCGGATTCTTCTCCAGCAACACAACCACATGCGCGACCGCGGCGTTCTCCAGGTTAAGTCCCTCGGGAGTCTTCGCTTTCAGGCCGACACAATCGGCGCGCACTCCTAACAGCTTCGCCACGCTCGCCCGGATCGCCGCCGCGTGCGGGCCAATCTTGGGCGCAGCCAGAATCAGGCTGGCATCGATGTTGGCCACGACGTATCCCGCATCGTGAACGCGTTTCAGCGCCTCGCGCAGGAAGACCGCCGAGTCTGCGCCTTTCCATTTCGGATCGGAGGGCGGAAACAGCGCTCCAATATCGGGAGCCGCCACAGCGCCGAGCAGCGCGTCAGTAATGGCGTGCAGCAACACGTCCCCATCGGAGTGCCCGCCCAGCCCCCGGTCGTGAGCCAGAGCGACGCCGCCAATCTTCAGCGGAATCCCCGCGCGAAATTCATGCGAATCGAACCCGTAGCCAATTCTCAAGATCAAACCCCTGCATCGCCGAAGATTCGCGCGATGAAAGTCTTTCACTTCTTTAGGTAGAATTCCGCCAGTTCCATGTCGGCCGGGGCTGTGATCTTGATATTCCTCGGCGAGCCCATCACCACGGCCACTTCGTGTCCTGACCGTTCGACCAGCGACGCTTCGTCGGTGCCGAGGAAACCATCTGCTGACGCCTCGTCGAACGCCTTCTTGATCACGCTGTAACGAAAGCCTTGCGGTGTCTGCGCCATCACGATCCCGGCGCGGGGGATCGTCGCCTTGATCAGTGCGCCATCGGCCGTACGCTCGACTTGCTTCACCGTATCGACGGCGGGCAGGGCGGCGATCGCCGCACCGTATTTTTCCGCCGCATCAATTACTTCCTGAATAATCTTGCCGGTCACAAACGGGCGCACTGCGTCGTGAACGAGAACGATATCATCATCATGCGCCGCTGCTGCAACCGCCGTCAGCGCGTTCTCCACCGACTGCTGGCGATGCTCGCCGCCGACGACCAGCTCTACTTTCTTCTTCAGGACGTCTTTCTCGCTCGCGAGCCGCGCGCGGAACCCTGCAATCTCGTTTTCTCGCAGAGCAATCCAAATCTCGCTCACCGCGTCAACCCCGGCAAACTTGCGCAGCGTGTGGATGAGAATTGGCGTGCCGCCAAGCTCAGTGAACTGCTTCGAGGGAGGCGCCTTCTTCTTGCCCTTAGCGCCGACGGGCATGGGGGCCATACGGGTTCCAAGGCCCGCAGCCGGAATGATCACGACCACCTTCATAGCGGGGAGTAAGTATACGGGCGGGAGTCGGAGAGTTCAAATTCAAGGCAATCGGCAGCCGAGCGCGTCATTGGTAACCAAGAAAAAGCTGTCCAGAGCATCGCTTTCTTGCAACCAATACGACACTTAAATTTACAGCCCAAATTTAAAAACTACAGACACCTTTACGAACTCATGACAGAACAGCAATCCAACCGGAATGAGTACTATCGTATTCAGATGGCTTCCAGCGCACTGCGGGCGGCATCCAGTCGCAAGGCTCCGACAGGTGGGACTGCCAAAGAGCCTTCCAGCGGGGCGCTCCGTGGCCTCGACTGGTTGAATTTTTTCCTCGCCGACGTCCAAACCGGAGTCGGCCCCTTCCTCGCGATCTACCTCGCGGGATATGGGTGGAACGAGGAACGGGTGGGAATCGCTCTCACCGTCGGCGGGATCGCCGGAATCCTGACCCAGACCCCGGCAGGCGCTTTGGTCGACCGCCTTCGATCCAAACGCGGTTTGATTGCCGCGGGGATCATCGCCCTGGCGGCGGGCGCGTTGCTGATTGCACTCCTGCCGAATTACTGGTCGGTGATGTCGGCCCAGGTCTTGATCGGAGGCACGTCGAGCGTTTTCGGTCCGGCGATCTGTGCCGTTTCGCTCGGGATCGTCGGTCACAAGTTGTTCGATCGCCGCCAGGGGCGCAACCAGGCTTTCAACTCAGCCGGCAACGTCGTCGCGGCGGTGTCAATGGGCCTGCTCGGTTACTTCGTTTCCAATCGCAGCATCTTTTTCTTCGTGGCTGTTTGCACGCTGCCGACCCTGCTCACCCTACTCATGATCCGCCCCGAGGAGATTGACTACGAGCGGGCGCGGGGCGGGGAGGAAGGCGACGAAGACGGCGAACGAGCAAGGGCGAGCGCACTGCTCAGAGACCAGCCGCTGCTCGTTTTTCTCGCATGCGCGGTGTTGTTTCATTTTGCTAACGCCGCCATGCTGCCGCTGCTTGGCGAGATGCTGGCCAAGGGCCAGGGCAGAAGCTCGATGATGTTCATGTCGGCGTGCGTAGTGACCACGCAGTTTGTCATCACATTGATCGCCTCCTGGTCAGGGCGGAAAGCGGGGCTGTGGGGCAGAAAGCCGCTGCTTCAAGGCGCAAAATCCCATCGGCTGAAGAAACGGCTACCGCCAGTCGCGGTTCTTAAGGCTGAGGCTTGGTCTCCACCAGTGCGCTCGGTACCACCGGCACAGGGCCCGATGCGCTAGGGACGGGTGGTGCTACGGGCTGGACCACACCGCTCGTTCGGGCAAAGGCGCGTTCGTCCCACTTACCGAAAATCATTTTCCCCGCTGTCGTTTGCAGCACGGACGTAACCGAGACGTCGATGGTTTTGCCGATCATCTTGCGGGCATTGTCGACGACCACCATGGTGCCGTCATCGAGATAGGCGACACCCTGGTTGTATTCCTTGCCTTCTTTGAGGATGAATACCTTCATGATCTCGCCCGGCAGCACAATGGGTTTGAGCGAGTTCGCCAGCTCGTTGATGTTCAGCACTTCGACGCCCTGCAGCTGAGCTACTTTGTTCAGGTTGAAGTCGTTGGTGATGATCTTGCCTTCGTAGACTTTAGCCAGTTCGATCAGCTTGAGATCGACTTCGCGGACGGCCGGGAAATCATCTTCCACAATCTGGATCGAGAGCGTGGCCATCTTTTGCAGCCTTTGCAGAACATCCAAGCCGCGGCGGCCGCGGTTGCGCTTCAGCGAGTCAGCAGAATCGGCCACGAGTTGCAATTCGCGCAATACGAACTGCGGCGTGACGATGATGCCATCGAGGAAGCCGGTTTCGGCAATGTCAGCGATGCGGCCGTCGATGATGACGCTGGTGTCGAGAATTTTGTAACTCTTCTTGCCTTGCTTCTCGCCGCCAAAAACTCCGCCCAGAGCAGCCAGGTTCAGCAGGTCGCCTTTGCTCGCGCCCACAACCAGGCCCACGTAGGCCATCAGCAGCATGACCAGAATCTGCAGAAAGCTCTGGGTATTGCCCGCGGGCACACTGCTGCGAATGACCAGAGCAAACAGGTAGGCACCGCAGATACCGAGGAAGCTCCCGATAGCCGCGCCGATCAGCCGCTTCAGGCTGACCGCACGCAGCTTCCATTCGAACAGAATGATTCCCGCGCCCACCAAGGCGCCGATTCCGGCATCCAGGTTGCGCGGCAAGCCGAACGGAGCAATTACGTAGCAGGTGACTGCGACTACGATGACAAAAAGAAGACGTACAAGAATCAAATCCACAGTATGACCTCCCCCGAATGCAGCTCCGCTATCCATATGGCGCGATGCACCGGTGCCATTTCCTCGCCGCCCCAGGCGGGAATCGGCAAATCAGCATGCGGGGCGCGCAAGAATTAGGGGAATGAATGTACGCCCCGTCCCGGCCCTTGGAGGCTGGCCGGGAAACCTCGTTAAAGCTACGCCGAAAGTATATACCTGACGGCAACTGGTCAACGGAGAAACTGGACGTACGCTGGTCAGGTGCTCGCAAGTGGGAATGGTGGGAGATGTAAGTTCCGAACCCCGTCCCGAGTAAAGTATTGTCATTAGGACGGTTATTTCACAACTTTTGAATCTGGGTCGGCTTTGTAGCATGTGGAAGCCCGAGAACAGAAATGAGAGAGCTATGAAAAAGATTGCACTGGCTGTTCTGCTGCTGTGCTCCGCGTCCGTCTGGGCGGGCTCGGAGCCCAACCCGGCCGACTACACCATCAGTGTCCACGTCAGCTCGTCGCACGTCAACAGCCGGGGCGCGATCCGATTGAAGGTCCTTCTCGATGGAAAAAAATGTGAACTGGAGGGTATCGATGTTGAGAACTCTCTATTGGTGCCCGGTGACTATAAGGCCAAGACATTGCCGCTCAAAGTGAAGGACGTTCACACCTATGACGTTTATGGAAACTACGAGATCATCTTCCCCGATAAGAAAACCCGGAGGTATGCTCTCGTCGGCATCACGGAGTAATCGCTCCGCTGCTAGACTCTCCTGCATGAAAGCCTTAGTGATCACCAAGCTCTCCGGCCCGGATTCACTGGCCATCGAAGACGTTGCAGAACCTATCCTCAAGCCGGGACAAACGCTGGTTCGCGTGGCCGCCGGAGGCTTGAATTTTGCTGACTTCATGACTACACAAGGCGGATACCCGGGAACGCCCGCGCCACCGCTGATCGCCGGCCGCGAGTTCGCGGGCACAGAAGAAAACAGCGGAGGCCGCGTAATGGGCTATGCCCAGTGGGGCGCCTTCGCCGAGAAAACTGCGGCTTATTCGCACATGCTGTGGGGCGTTCCCGAGCACTGGACCGACGAACAAGCCGCCGCTTTCCCTGTCAACTATTTCACTGCATATCTTGCCTATTGGCAGGCAGGGATGACGGAGGCGCCGGTTGCGGGCAAGACTCATCGCGTGCTGATCCATGCCGTTGCCGGAGGCGTGGGTACCGCGGCGGTGCAGATTGGCCGCATTCTGGGTGTTGAAATGTACGGGACTTCATCGACTGACGAGAAGCTGGCGCGAGTGAAAGAACTTGGCCTGCAGCATGGCATCAACTACAAGCGGCACGACTATGAAGACGTGGTGAAGGACCTGACGCACGGTGAAGGCGTGGACGCGGTGTTCGAAATGCTGGGCGGGGAACACACCGCGAAAAGTCTGCGCTGCCTGCGCGACTTCGGGCGCGTTATCCAATACGGGACCGCGACCGGCAAGCCTCCGCAACTTGATGTGCGGGCTTTGTATGCCAAATCGGCGAGCCTGCAGGGGCTGTGGCTGACTTATTTATCGCAGAAGCGCGACGTCATGGAACCGGCGTGGATGCGACTTTCGGAATGGATCGCGCAACGCAGGCTGGCCCCAGTGATTGGCCAGGTGTTTCCCCTCGAACGCGCGGTCGAGGCTTACAAGCTACTGCAGGAAGGTAAGAATTACGGCAAGGTTGTGCTGAAGATTTAGGAATCGGATTATAAGAATCAGGCTTGCTCACCAGTCTTTACTCTTTACTCTTTACTCTTTGCCGAGGTACTGGATTCTCCCATCGAGGGCGCGCCCGTTGCCGTCGATAAAGATGGGAGCCGGCTGGGTCGGCGGATTAATGATTCCGTTGGACAGCAGCGGATCGGGATGGTTGGTGATGTTGTCGAAGCCGGCGCGCACGGCCCAGCGGCGCCCGAAGAAATGGATGCGTTTCTCGAACTCCAGGTTTACCGTGTAGTACGTGGGAAAGCGAAAAGTTCCCGGAGGATCGGGGGCATAAATTTCTCCCGTTTCTAGCGTGGCGTTGACGGGTAGTCCGGTGCGCGCTTCGGCGGAATAAACCAGATCGACTTTGTGGACGATGGGCAGCTTGAAGAACGGCACTACGCCGTATCCGACGAAGCGGTTGGGCGCATCCCAGGGAAACGGGCCGGGCAGCTGCTGGCTGAGTACGGGGAGATCCACACTGAAGTCGAAGACCTGGTTGGTGCGCGCGCGGGAGCGGGTGTAGGCGCCAAAGATCTCGTAGTGCTGGCGGAAGCGGTGGCGCAGGCTGACGGTGAAAGCGTCATAGCGGTCGTCGCGCTGGTTTTCGAGGAAGAAGTTTCCGTCTACCGCGCCATTCAGGGCGTTGAAGGCGAAGCCATGGACGCCGTGCTTCTGGATGAACTCCAGTTTCAGAAAGATAGCCTGTGGCAGTTTTTTCTCGAGAGCGACGCTCCAGTTCAGATAGCGCGGAGCGGCTAGCGTGTTGCGGTTGACAACAAAGTTGGTTGGCAAGGGGATGGGCGCGGGTTCCGGGGCACCTCGCAGATGTGCGCACTTCACACTCGTGCCGTCCGCTTCCAGCGGGCAGCCTTCCGAATCGAAAAAGTAATCGACCCTCTCACCGTCCTGGGCTTGATGAATCAGGCCCAGGCTTGTGGCGTCGTAGGTAATCCCAATTCCCGCCGAAAGCTTGGTATTGCTTTCGTCGTCAAAGATGTAAGTTCCGGCCAGGCGCGGGGAGAACAGCGGCGTTCGAACGATTTCATCCCAATCGAAGCGCAGGCCCGGCTCGATGAGCAAACGATTGGTGATGAGCCAGCGATCTTCGATGTAGGCGCTGGCTTCGTTGTTGTAAATCGTGGAGTAGTTGCCGCCGGAGAAAAGCGAATACCGCGCACAGGTTGGCTCGGGCACGATGGGAAGTCCGTTGGCATCGGTGGGACAGGGCTCGGGCGGGCCCGACTGCACAAATGAGATCGGCTGGCGCAGGAACTGCGCGTCGTAGTTCAGGCGGTCGAGGTCGGTGCCCAACTTGATGTCGTGGCGACCGAGCCACTGATGCGGCGGTAGGTAGAGGTTCGCCAGGGCCTGCAGCCGGCGGGCGGAAGAATCCTCGTGTAGATAGTAGTTGCCACCGGTCGCGAGGATAGTCTCGATGTAGCCGGCATCTCCGTGCGGAGTGAGGGTCAGGTTGTACTGGTCTCCGCCGATTCCGGTTTCGAGCAGAGCCCCGCCGCGGAAATAGTATTGATCTTTGAGCGAGCCGAGGTAGGCGCTTTCGACCTCGCTGGGCGCGGTCGGCTGAGGCATCAGGGCCCACATTCCGGCGTTGGGATCGTGAAAGTAATCCGACAGGAAACTGGCTGTCACGATGTTGCGGGTGGTGAGGTTGGATTGCACCTTGATCAGATTGTCGATGCGCCAGACGTGGTCAAAGTCGGCGCCGGACGGCAGTTGCTTGGTGATGAAGTTGTCGTACTCGCCGTCGAGCGCATCGAAAAACCACGTGTCTCCCTTTCGAATAGGGCCCGACATCGTGTAGATGGGCGTCCAGCTGCCGAGGGAGATGCCTTTGACGTCCTGCGGCGACGGAATGAAGTCGGTTGCGAGAAAGCGGAAGTGATCGTTGCCCATGCGAGTATTCAAGGCCATGACGCCGCCGGAACCTTTGCCAAACTCCGCGGGTTCGCGGCTGGGGGTGACTGCGACAGAGCGGAAGGAGTCGATGCTGGTCTGCACTACGAGCGCTCCGCTGGTGGGCTGGGTGACGTTGAAACCGTCGAGGACCAGAAGCGTCTGGTAAGTCTCGGCGCCGGCTATGTGCGCCTGACCGTAGGCGTCGGGTGTGACTCCGGGCATGAAGATCAGTGCGTTGCGATAGTCGTGCGGATCGGGGTAGGGAATGTCGAGAAGCTCCTCGCCGCTGAGTTCTTCTTTTGCGGAAATTTGTGCGGGGTCTATGGCCGGTGGGGATTCGACCACGTCCACCACTTCGCGCGCCTCGCGCTGACGGGAGAGAGTTACGTCTACATTGGCGGTGAAACCAACTTGTACGTCGGGCAGAACGGCGGCATAGAAGCCGGATTTTTCGACGCGCAGTTCGCAGGCTCCGGGGGAGAGGTCGGTGAATTCACAATGCCCGGCGAAATCGGTGCTGCAGCGCAGTGCGAGGGCCGGAGCCGGTGGTTGCAACTGCACTCGTGCGGAGACGACGGCCAGTCCATTTTCGTCGGCGACGGTGACGGTGAGCTTCTGGGCGGCGGAATGAGGCGCGGTAGGCGACAATGACGCGATCTGCGCGGGAGAATGCAGCACGCACAAAGCTTCGAGCGCAAGCACGAGCAGCCATTTCACGGTAACGCTCCGCCCCGGCATGGTTCGAGTATGGAATCATTCCGGCGGCACGGCAAGCTTTCCCTGCACGTTCGTAACCTCAGCCTCAAAGATCCACTCCTCACTTACCATGAAATTCAACAACGAGCAGGACGCGATGGCGATCGCGTTCGCGATCAGATAGTTCATGTGGCCGAGGCCGACCATTATCTTCATCAGCGCCAGATTGCCGGCGATGGAAACTCCGCCGGCAGCCATGCTGAAGCGCAGCAGCCGCAGCGGAGATTTTTGCCACGTTGGGTGCACCCGGTCTGCCCAGGTATAGCGTTCGTGCCAGAGGAAGTTGTGGACGACCGCTGTTTCTACTGCCAGCGCTGTTGCCAACAGATAGTTGAGATGAAATCCTCTCTTCAAGACTTGCAACACAGTCAGCTGGACTGCGATCCCGAGTGCGCCTATGAGGTTGAACTTCAACCAGCGGTGGAGGGCTGGGAAGTTCGCCACTGGTTTGTCTCGGGGTCGGGTTGTCACTCGGCGATGCTCTTTTCTACGGTCCTCGCGTCGCCGATCTTTTGTCCGGAGATCTTTTCTTCGCGATACAGCCGCGCCGTGTTTTGCGCGGTGAAGAAGAGGACCATGAGCGACATTCCGGCCAGGCCGATGGTTCCTCCCAGGTCAAAGAGCCTGTAGTGTCCACCTAGAAAATGCACTTGTGGCTTCCACAACAGCGCGAGGTTGCCGACCGCGAGCAAGATGCGCAGCTCGGTTGGACCAAAGCGCCAGAACGACAGACGAAACTCGCCGAGCGCGTGCGTCGCCAGATACGATTGAATCGAGAGCATGAGGAAGGCAACGAGCAGGCCGGTTGCGATCCAGGGATGGATGTAACCAGACAAGGCCAGACCGCCCATCAGCGCCAGAGCGCCGAAGCTATCGACCATGTGATCGACATAAAAGCCGTAACGCGGACGTAACTGTTGCCGCACGCGGGCTAGCGTTCCATCGAGTGAATCCCCCAGCCAGTTCAATGCCAGGCAGAAACTCGCCCCGAGCAACGCATATCGGTTCCACGCAGACAGCATGTAACACGCGCCCGCCCCGAGCTGCGACGCCAATCCCAACCCGGTGAGGTGGTCGGGGCCGATCCATCGCGGCGTGCGCGCGGCCAGCCACAGCAGCGCGCGTTTCTCATGCGCCGCTACCCAGCTTTGCTGCACTCGCTGCATTTCCGGAAACGGATATGCGCGCCTCATCTCCAGAAGCACGCGCGGGTTCACTTGCTCACAAAACTCGGTCATGGTTTGAGAACCTGGGCTTGCTGAGAATCGGGTCGCCATTTCTGCCTCCGGGCTGCTCTTGGGTCTTAGGTCCGGACTCACTTTGACGCGGATGGCATGCGGCGGCAATGCACTAGGGATCAAATGCGGCTCAACTCGACATCAACTGGGAAGTCTTTCATCCACAAATCGTTAGAACTGGAGGTAATCTCCTGAATGCGCTTGCTGGAGCGGCCTTCGCTACGGCAGATCGACACTGTCCGCTCCAGTGTCAATAAAGGAACCATCACGTTGTGATTCAAACGATAAACTCGGTCGCGGATGCGACCCTCTGGTAGGCTTTGAAGGAAATTCGCGTCCTGCGGACATAAATCTGCGGCCCATGAATAGACTTCTACGGTTCTTCCGCCCCTCGCACCAGCACACGGCTTTTTCGGCCACGCTGCTGCTGATGTCAGCGGTGATGCTGTCGCGAGTGATCGGTTACGTCCGCGAGGCGTACATTGCCTACGCTTTCGGCGCCGGACCGCAGACCGACGCCTACGTCGCAGCGTTCACCCTGCCTGACTGGCTCAACTACATTGTGGCCGGGGGCGCGGCTTCCATTACATTCATCTCGATCTATACGCGGTTCCTCGCGGAGAAGCGAGAAGCTGATGCGCAGAAAACTTTCTCCATCGTCATCACGGTGATGACTACGGTGCTGATCGCCGGCACCATTCTTACGGAAATCTTTACGCCACAATTCGTGCGCTGGATGTTTCACGGCTTCTCGCCTGCGCAAGTGGATCTGACCGTCCACTTGACCCGCATTCTGTTGCCGGCACAAATCTTCTTCTACGTCGGCGGAGTCGTCTCGGCCGTGCTGCTCTCGCACCGCTTGTTTCTTTTCCCGGCCTTCGGGCCGCTGCTCTACAACATATTCATTATTGTTGGCGGGGTTATCGGCGCACGCCATTTTGGGATCGCTTCGCTCGCGTATGGCGCGCTGGTGGGGAGCATTGTCGGTCCGTTTCTGGCCAGTGTGATCGGAGCGGCGCGGATTGGGACTGGCTATCGTCCTTCGTTCGATGTCACCAATCCTGCATTTCGCGAGTGGGTAAAGCTTTCCATCCCTCTCATGCTCGGCGTTTCGCTGGTCACGGCCGACGATTGGATTTTGCGCCACTACGCCTCCAGCGGCATTGGCGACATAGCCCGGCTCAACTATGCCAAGCGTTTGTTCGCCGTGCCCATTGCGGTGTTGGGGCAGGCCACGGGACAGGCCTCACTGCCATTTTTTGCGCGCCTGTTCAACGAGAAGCGCTTGCAGGAATTCGCCACGACGGTAAATGATTCGGTCTACCGCGTCGCCGCCGCATCGTTCCTGGCTACGGGATGGATGATGGCCGCCGCCTTTCCGCTGATCGATCTGGTCTACCGCCGCGGAAGGTTTCTGGTCTCTGATACGCAGACCACGGCGGTCTATTTTTTCTGGTTCTCGCTTTCGCTGGCGCTCTGGTCCGCTCAGGGACTCTACGCCCGCGCCTTCTACGCTTCCGGTGACACGCTGACCCCTATGGCTGCGGTCACGGTGATCACGAGCGCTTCGTTGCCGGTGTATTCGCTGCTCTTCCACCGCTACGGAGTTGTTGGCCTGGCGTGGGCTTCCGATATTGGCATTGGAGCGAACCTGCTGGCGCTGGCCTTGCTGCTGAATTATCGAAAACTGGTTTCGCTGAAAACGCTGCGCTGGGGTGAGTTGGGAAAGTCCGCGTTAACTGCGGTGGTCGCGGCGAAGCATCAGTCTTGAAGTCGCAAAGAGTGTGATCCCAGTCGTATCGGCGCACGGCAGCCGCATCGCTGACATGCTGAAGTTAGGATTGATTTCAGTCACCTGGGCAGCGGCGGCAGCTGTGGGATTGTGGCTGCTGAAGTCGCAACTGCCGAACGACCTGCGGCGACGGAAAGCTACGGCGTATCCGGCGGTGGCGGAGGGTCAGAGCAAGGAGATTTTGGGATCGGGAACGCAGCCGTGAAACGAATAGAAAAACAAAGCGGCGGAGATTCGCGCATTCTGCGAATTCCGCCGCTGATTTTTTTCCAAACTCGTAATCCGATACAGCGAACTTACGCGCGGGCGCCGACTGCTGCGGGCTCGGCTATGGCAACGCTCTTATCCTCGCCGTTGGCCTTCTGCGTGGGCTGGCCGCCCTTGCGAATGTCGATGCCGCCCTTGAAGTAGGCGCCGTCTTCAATGGAGATGCGCGCTGCTACTACGTCGCCGGTGAGCGAACCGTCGCTGCGGATATCCACGCGGTCGCTGGCGGTCAAGTTGCCGCGGACTTTGCCCAGCACCACGATTTCGCGCGCATTGATGTTCGCCGCGACCACGCCGTTGCGGCCGACGGTTACTCGATTGCCGGAAAGGTTGATCGAACCTTCCACGCGGCCGTCAATATACAGAGATTCCGACCCCGTCACTTCGCCCTTGATCACCAGCGACTTGCCGATGGTTGCCTGGTCCGCGGTGGTGGTGGTCGCAACAGGACGCGGGCCAACGGCGGGCTCACTCGCCATCATGGCAGGGGCATTCGGGGTAGACGTAGTTGGACGCTCGGGCTCGGCTGGCCGTCCTGGGGTCTGAGGCTGATTCGTCGGCTTCCACATGGATGAAAAGTTCCTTTCCTGGTTGGGATTAGAGGTCTCGTGCCGCACTTGCGTGACCAAACCGAATTGTACTCCGCTGTCTCAAAATGAGCGCTGTGGAAAACCCTTTATTTTCAACAGGGTTTCCTACCTTGGTACTGAATTGGAATCTTCCCAGGTTGGTCGCCAGTTCGCCTGACCCCTCCCCTTTCTACCCGGCAGCCGTGTAACGATTGCCGAAAATAAATCGCATGGATTCCGGTTTCACAGGCTCTCGGAGTATGCTGTGTTGCGTCGAAGAATTGTCGAAGGTGCAAGCCAGCCTCGCAGGAGCAAAGCCATGTTGGAACCAGCCGTGATCACCCCTCCATCCTTTACTGTTGCCCGGCCCCAAGCGGGCGAATACGCGCCCTATTACGAGCGCTATATTTCGCTGGTGCAGGGCGAGGACGTTCTCAACACGCTCGACCAGCAACGCCGCGAAATGATGCTGCTGCTCTCCTGCCGCGACGAGGAAGAAGGCAACTTCCGCTATGCGCCGGATAAATGGAGCGCCAAGGAAGTTCTTGGCCATGTCTGCGACACGCGAGCGCATCTTCGCCTATCGTGCGCTGCGCATCGCGCGGGCTGACGCCACGCCGATGGAGGGTTTTGAGCAGGACGATTATGTCCGCAACGGTGGGTTCGCGCAGCGTCCGGTTGGCGATCTGGTGGAAGAGTTCATCGCGGTGCGACGCGCGACGATCTCACTGTTGCGCAATCTCGACGAAGCGGCGTGGGTGCGGCGCGGTCTCGCCAACAAGAATGAAGTGAGCGTGCGGGCGCTGGCTTACATTATCGCGGGACATGAGTTGCATCACCGCAGGATTCTGGAGGAGAAATACTTCGCGGTGAGTCGCTGATTGGACCTATGCCTTCGCGCGCTCTCACAGAACTTCTGCATGGCAAGGGCGCACACGCGGATCCTCTTATCTGCGTCGAAGATCTTTCTGCCGACTTGGCTATGCGTTCGGTCTCGGGATTTCCGCACTCCATCGGACAACTCGTCTGTCACATGAATTATTGGATGGAGTATGAAGTGCGCCGCATTCGCGGCGAGCGGCCGGCGTATCCGGAACACTCTTCGGAAGCCTTCCCGCCTGCGCCGTCGCCGCGCGATGCGCAAGATTGGGACCGGCTGCGCAAACGCTTTGCCGGCCTGCTCGCTGATTTTGCCGCGCTGGCAAAATCTTCTCCTCAGGAGATGCAGCGCCAGATTGAAACCGTGCACGACGGCGACACGAAGCTCGCAGGAACGCTTGAGGCTGTGCTGTGGCAGATGGTCGCGCACAACAGTTATCACACTGGCCAGATCGCGATGATCCGGCGCGCGCTCGGCGCCTGGCCGCCACGCGGCGGCGGAGATGCGTGGTAGCAGCGAAACCTCGGCAGGAGTGCGCTGCACTGCCTCCAGTCCTTCGGTTATCCTGAAAGCTGATAGCTGATAGCTTCCGCATGCTTTCCGACTCGACCATCCTGAAACACATTGCCCGGCAGCCCAAGCGCGCCGCTGGATTCAAGCAGTTGGTGCGCGAACTCGGGCTGCATGGCGACGCCCGCGGCCAACTCGACACGCATCTTCAGAAGCTGGTCGCTGCGGGCGAACTGGTTCAGCTCAATTCTGACCGCTACGCCCTGCCCCAACCCGCGGCCGATAAGAATCTGGTTGTCGGACGCCTCAGCATGCACCGCGACGGATTCGGCTTCGTCATCCCCGAGCCGAGTTCGCTGAGTGCGTCGCTTAAGTCGCGACTGGCGGGGGATATCTTCATCGCGCCTCACGCCATCGGAAACGCCATGCATGGCGACCGCGTGCTGGTCGACATTATGGCGGTTCGTCCCGATGGCCGCGCTGAAGGCCGCATCGTCCGGCCGGTGGTGCGCGCCCATCCAACCGTGGTGGGGATTTTTCACTACGGCAGCCGCCACAACTTCGTGAAGCCGATCGACAGCAAGATCACACAGGACATCGTGATTCCGGCAGGGATGGAGTATCCCGAAGTTGTCGCGCCGCCATCCTCGGCCCCTGCGAAAGCCGCCGGGACGCCGGCGCTACCGCGAAATCTGTCGACCGCGTGCTCGGCGATGAGGCCGCTCGCCGCTTGGAATGGGATGACCTTGAAGGCGTGGTGGTGGATATCGAAATCACGGACTGGCCCACGCCCACGCAGAATCCGCGGGGACGCGTGGTTGAGATTCTGGGCCGGCAGGATGATTTTGGAGTCGACGTTGAGATCACCATCCGCAAGTTTCATTTGCCGCATCATTTTCCCGCGGCCACGCTGGAAGAGGCGCAGGATATTCCAGCCATCATCCCGGCGACGGAACTTCGCAACCGGCGGGACTTCCGCGACCTGCCCATCGTTACCATCGACGGGGAGACCGCGCGCGACTTCGACGATGCTGTCACCGTGCGCCATCTCACTGACGGGAATTTCGAGTTGCAGGTTCATATTGCCGACGTCGCGCAATACGTCACGCCGGAGTCTGCACTTGACCAGGAAGCGCGGCTGCGCGGCACCAGCGTTTATTTTCCTGACCGCGCCGTGCCCATGCTTCCGCTTGAACTCTCGACTGACATCTGCAGCCTGCGTCCGCAAGTCGAGCGGCTGGTGTTGTCGTGCGTGATGCGGATCGATTCCCGGGGGGAAATTGTAGGTTATGAGCTGTGCGAAGGCGTAATCCGTTCGGCCGAGCGCATGACTTACACGGCCGTAAACGCCGTGCTCGAAGGCGACGCCGCGGCGCGCGACCGTTATGCGGCGCTTGTTCCTACCTTCGAACTCATGCGCGATCTGGCGATGATCCTTAACCGAAAACGCCAGCGTCGCGGGTCAATTGACTTCGATCTGCCCGAGCCGGTCATCGAATTCGACGAATTTGGACTGATGAAAAGCATCTCGCGTTCGGAGCGCAACATTGCTCACCGTCTGATCGAAGAGTTTATGCTCTCGGCGAACGAGTGCGTTGCGCACTATCTCGAATCGAAACACGTCGCGTCTTTATATCGAATTCATGAGAAGCCGGACGCGAAGCGCGTCTATGATTTCGAAGTGATTGCCGCCACGTTCGGATATTCGCTCGGAGTAGGCCCGTTGCCCATCCACCGGGTGCAGCTCAAGACCGACCGCCGCGCCGCGCGCGGCGCCGGCAAGCAAGCGCACCAGATTGAAATACCAAAAGATGTGTACATCACTCCGCGCATGTACCAGAAGCTGGCCGCCAAGATCGCCGGCAAACCGGAGGAGCGCATCCTGAGCTACCTGATGCTGCGGTCGCTTAAGCAGGCGCGCTACTCGGAAGAAAACCTGGGCCACTTCGCACTGGCGGCAACCAGTTACACGCACTTTACTTCTCCGATTCGCCGCTATCCTGACTTGATCGTGCACCGCATTTTGAAAGATGTGTTGCGCGATTCGGCGGAGAAGCGGGACGGGGATATACCAATCGGGGTCTCATCCGCGCTCGACAGTAGCGCCGGCGTCCCGCCGGCTCGGTTGCAGGACGAGGATCATTTCGATTCGGCGCCGTCGGGCCGGCGGGACGCCGGCGCTACACCCTGGTCGAAACGCCGCGACCACGGCGCACACCGCGAAACGCTCGAGCCGCTCGGCGGGCCCATCAAGCTTGAGGAGTTACACGAGATTGCCGAAGAGTCGAGCCAATCCGAGCGCCGCGCCGACGACGCTGAGCGCGAGTTGATGGAGTGGAAAAAGGTCAGGTTCATGCAGGATCGCATCGGCGAGGATTTCGACGGCTTGATCACCAGCGTCACCAAGTTCGGATTCTTCGTAGAGCTCACTGATTTGTTCGTCGAGGGACTGGTTCCACTGAACACGCTTACCGATGATTTCTACACCTACCACGAGAACACGCGGCAGATCATCGGCCAGCGTTCACGCAAGACTTACAGCCTGGGGCAAAGGATTCGCGTTCTGGTCGACCGCATCGACCCGGTAGAAAAGAAAATCCAGTTTGCCGTCCTAGAAGAAGCGCCGCGCCGGCCCGCGCCCAGACCCTTTGGTCGCAAAGCGAGACGCAAGCGGAGGTGAGAATCAATTCGGGCGGAAACTGCGCCGCTGATGATAAACTTCTCTAGTAACCCCATCCGCTGTGGATGCGAAGCAGCGGGATCCTTCCTAGTCGGGACGTGGCTCAGCCTGGTAGAGCACTCGCTTGGGGTGCGAGGGGTCGGCAGTTCAAATCTGCCCGTCCCGACCATTTTTCTCTCGTTTTCAACTTTCGACTCAGGCAGCATGTCCTAATGAATCTCTGCGAACCAAGAAGAATACTTTGATCCCGAGTGTCCATCCCCGACAATCATAGAAAGCTGCGCCTGGGTCTCGCGGGCCGCGGCGCCGCTTTCGTCGAGTTCTTTTCAGGCCGCAGTTGATGGAAGTCCACATCGGGAGAATTCTTATGTCTGGGCAAGTGATTCTGTATTTCGACGATCAGGCTGACGCGCTTCGTTTTGCTTTGGCCGCGGGGTCGGTGATGGCGGGCGATGATGCTCGGGCCACCGACGATCTCGTGCAGGAGACTTCACGCGTGAGCCGCATCCGCCTGGATGCCGCGAATGCAGGGAAGAAGCCAACTCCAGAGCGCGCGGCCTGAAGAAGATGAGCACACGCGGCTAGCTCGACGCCAGCCCTGCGCCGAAGTCATTTGTCTCCGAGCGTAACTCTAATTCTGAAGTCCTAGAATGTGATCCTTACCGCCAACTGGCCGATGCGCGGCGCTGGACCGCGAAAGCTTCCCGTCGTCGTGATCTGGCCAAAGGTCGCGCCGTTGATGTTCGTTGCCCCGTCGAGGACTGTGGGCTGCGCGAACTCGGGATGATTGAGGGCGTTGAAAAACTCCACACGAAATTCCACGCCGACGCTCTCCGTGATGGCGGTCGTCTTCGCCAGCGCCACGTCAAGATTCGTCAGATCCGGTCCGCGCAGCACGTTGCGCGCGAGACCGTAGGTACGATCGGCGGGAAAACGCACCGGATCCAGCTGTGGGAAACACGGGTTTGGGCTTTCTTCGTTTAGGTCCTCGTAGTAGGCGTCGTTCGTCAGGGGAATATTGGAAAAACTGTTGGGATCGAAAATGAAGTGACCCGTGATAGGGGCGCCGGCTGAAATCTGGCAGATGTGAGGATTGCCCGGGTTACTGCCGTAAACGGTCGGATAGATCGTGGTCAATCTCCTCGGATCGAGCATACGGATGGGTGCGACGACGGCGGCGCGGGAGAGATAGGGATCGCCCGCGCCTGAAGTCCCTGGGTTGGTGGGGTCAATGGTATTTCCTAATCCAGCTGGGATGTCGAAGGGGAAGCCGGTACGCCAGGTCACGATGGGATAAATGCTCCATCCCTTGGTCAGGCGTTTCGGACCCATTGCCCACATGCGATCGAAAGGCAGGTCCCAGCCTCCGCTGAAGCTGATGCGCTGGCGGACATCGCTGTCTCCCGAAGCGTAGAAAAGATTCGGGCTGTAGGCTGGCACCGTCGAGTTGCGCTGTGCGAATCCAGATGCGTTGTCCAGATTGTGACCGTAGGTGTAGGCGAGAGTGAAATAAGCCGTGCCCAGCTTGGAACTCTTGGGTTGCCGCGTGAGGCTGGCCTCAAGAGCGTTGTAGTTCGCATGCGACACATTCTGGAACTCCGGAAGCTCGCCGAAGCAAAGCACTGGAAATCCTGTATCTATGCAGTTGTTGTCGCCAGCAGGTAGATCAAGCACTCGATTCGTAGTACCCAACACCATCGGGTTGATATCTCTCAGTGAGGTCAATCCATGGCCGGAAGTGCCGACGTAGTTTGTTTCCAGAACCGTGTCGGCGAAAAGATTGTGTTGTATGCCCAGGTTGTACTGGAAGATGTGAGGCGTGCGCAGATGTGGGTCGTCCAGATAGATGAATCCGGTACTGTTGATCGGCTCGACCGGCCCGAAGTCGTAATTGCTCGGTGGCGGCGTGGAGGGAAAGGTATTGGTCTGGTCGCCGGCCAGGAAAGGTTGACTCAGGTAATTCAACGGGCCAGTCTGGGGGGAAGAGACACTGTTGAAATAAAAGCCGGCATTGCTCACGAACGGAGGTTGGCCGTTGAACTGGAGATTATCCTCACCTTTGAGAATGTCGTAGAAAAGACCTATGCCGCCGCGCAGGCTCGTCCTGCCATTTCCCTTGGGATCCCAGGCAAATCCGAAACGGGGCGCGAAGTTCGTCTTGTCGGGAAAATTCGTGCCCTTGGGAGCTCCCGGGTCGCCGGGGAACACCATGCCCAAAGGAGCGTTGACGAAGCGCTTCGACTGCAGTCCTGGAATCACTGAAAAAGTGCGGCCTTCGGTATCAGCCTTGGGGGTGTTGTATTCGTAACGCAGGCCGAGCGTCAAGACCAGATTCTTACGGGTGTGCCACTCGTCCTGGGCGAACAGATACGTGCTCTTGCTGCGAATGTTAGAAGGCGCCAGCGCTCCCTGGAAATAGGCAGACGCGCCTCCCAGCAAAAAGTCGGCGTAGGGATTCCCTGAAGCGGTGGAAGAACTGCCAGAGTAAAAGTCGAATTCTCCGTTCGTGTAATAGTCATAGACCAGATTCTCCTGGTATGGCGAGAATCCCCCTCCGAACTTCCAATTGTGTTTCCCCCGCGTCCAGGAGATCGCTTCGGTCCAGGAAAAAGTGTTCTCGACGTAGCGCGTAGGACCATTCTCACTGGGACCAAATTGATAGCCAGTGTCGAAATAGATGTTGGTGGGGCCGGTTGCGAGGTCGGGTGTGATGCCAATGCCGAGGCTGGGTCCGGTGGGCAGGTGAGTGACCACGCTGTCCTGCAGATAATTACTGCGATGAGTTACGAAGTGAAACTCATTCAGCAAGGTGGGTGAAAAGATGCGGGTGTAGCCTATGTTCGTGAAGTAGTAATCGGCGACGGTGCGGCTGGGAAATCCCGGGACCGTGGCATAGGGAAACGGGTTCAGCGACGGTGTGCGATTTACTCCGATCGTTGCGGAGACTTTATCTTTTGTAGTCAGGTTGAAGTCAAACTTGGTAGTCAATTCGTCTGCGTTGTTGGTCTGCTCCAGTGAGGTAGAAAGCAGGCCGGTGCAAACGCCCGCCGGATTATTGGGAATGCAGACGGTCTGATTCGTCGGCGAGGTCGCGATCAAGCCAGCCGTAATGTAATTCTGGGTGACAGGATCGATCTTCGTGGGGTCGATAATGGCCTGCGCCGCATTGCCATTCGGCGCCGCAAAGTAGGGATTGTTCCCCAGAAATGCGGCGACATTTGGATCTGGACATCCGTCGGCCACCGTGCAGGTGACGCCATCGTAGGGTATCGCCTGTGAGAAGTTGCCCTGCAGTTCCTGCGGCGTGTACACCGGGATGTCGATGTCAGGTACAGCCTGAATTTGCTTTTGTCCCTGGTAGGCGAGAAAGAAAAAGATCTTATCCTTGCGGATAGGTCCACCGAGCGTGCCGCCGAACTGGTTGCGCTTGAGGTCGAGCCGCGGAATACCCAGTGGAATATTGAAAAAGTCGTTGGCGTCGAGCTCCCGATTGCGGAAAAAGTCGAAGGCACTGCCATGGATCTGATTGGTGCCTGACTTGATGACCTCGCTGATGATGCCTCCGCCGTTGCGCCCGTATTCTGCGGTGTAGTTGCTGGTAAGCAGGCGGAATTCCGCGATGGCGTCCGGGTTCGGGTCGAGCAGGTTGCTGTTGTCGATGAGATCGTTGTTCAGTCCGCCGTCGAGGAGAAATGTGACGGAATCGGTGCGTCCGCCGGCGATGCTGTAGTTGCCAGCGCCGCCGTTGTCATCATTGCTCTCCGTCACACCGGGCTGAAGCAAGGCGAGGTCGAGCGCGTCCCGGCCGTTCAGCGGCATGTTGGTGAGGGTTCTTCCGGTGATCGACTGCCCCAGCGTTGGGTTGACGGTTTCAACTGCCGCAGCCTCGGCGCCAACGTCGACTGTCTGGCTGGCGGCTCCGACTTCCATCTTAATGTCGATGCGCAGGGCCTGGTTGATGGAAAGCTTCTGCTCGGCGCTGACCACGGTGCGAAACCCGGCGTGCTCGGCCTTTACTTTATAGCTCCCGATCGGAAGCGCTAATACTTGAAAGTGACCTTCGTTGTCAGTCACGGCGGTCCGGACGACTTGAGTAGCCGTGTTGGTCACCGTGATCTGCGTCGCCGCGATTACCGCTGCCTGCGGGTCGTAGACCGTCCCGAAGATTCTTCCTGTCGCATCCTGGGCCGAAGACATTGCCGGGATTACGATCGCGGCCAACAACAGTAACGCTGTCCTCGAACTTTTCTTCACGGCTTCTACAAGATTCTCCCCGACAATGCCTCGCTTCTTCAGACGAATTCCCATGGGTCCCTCGCTGCCGAGCGGCATTTTACACCCACGCTTTATGAACTGGGTTGATGACAAGGCAGGCTGCGGTGCGGAGTGGCGTCGCGGACCGGAGTTATCGGTGCAATTTATCCCGTGCGCCGGGTGGAGAGTAGGTTCAGAATCTCGCGCAGCCCCTGGCGGATGCGCTGCATTTCGGCGGAAGATTGCGCGGGGAATGGAATAGCGGCTTGCCCTTTATCAGTTTTCGTTTCGGAACGCAGTTGCTGGCGCGCGCCTACGATGGTGAAGCCCTGCTCGTAAAGCAGCTGCTTGATGCGAAGGACGCTTTCCACGTCGCGCCTGCGGTACATGCGCTGGCCGGTGCTGCTTTTCACGGGCTTGAGTTGCGGGAACTCGCTTTCCCAGAATCGCAACACGTAAGCGGGTAAACGGCACAGGGTGGCCACTTCGCCGATGCGGAAATAGAGTTTATCCGGAATGAAGATCTCATCCGTCCTTTTGCCCGAACTCTTCTTCCTAGCATTCATGTTTGTCGCGCTCACGCCCGCCCTCATTCTGTGAAGCCTGTGGTTCCCAATTGTGACATACCCGGAGGAATCCTTATACGGAGAATTTTGGAAACCGGGCATCAGCAAATGGAACCCGGAGATTAGCACTCTGACCCGTTACAACCCGGGTCAGCTGCGGAAGCCCGAGGCTAAACGCTGCTTGCTAACTGCTCCAAAACAAAACGCCTCTCAAGAGGTGCTTCTCCTGAGAGGCTCGTTAAATCTTGGCCCGTGCGAAGTATCGTTTCGCAGACGGTTAGTGTTTCTTTTTTTTCTTGGCCTTTTTCTTCGTTGCCATGAAGATTCCTCCGTGAACGATTTTCCCTTGCAAAGGATGTCAGCTGCCTGACACGTTTGCGAAACACCGCCCAACTCGTTGTACGAGCAGCGTCCCTAACACAAGATATTGCGGCAGTGTAAACACTGTGTCAACAGAATTGTGCACCGAGCGGAAGAATTTTCCCGGAACGCAAGCTCGCAGTCATCGGCCCTCGCCATGAAGGCGCACGAATTCCGGTACACTGCGCGTCATGAGGCGCGATCCCATCGAACTGGAAATCTTCAAGAACCTTTACCACTCGATTGCCGAGGAGATGGGCGCGGCGCTGCGACGTACCGCGTTTTCCCCCAACATCAAGGAGCGGCGTGACTATTCCTGTGCGGTGTTCGACAGTGCAGGGGAAGTGATCGCCATGGGTGACCACATGCCGGTGCATCTCGGATCGATGCCAATGTCGGTGCGGGCCGCGATTGCGGCGTGCGAGATGGCGCCGGGAGTTGTGGTCATGCTGAACGATCCCTTCCGTGGCGGAACCCATCTGCCGGACATCACGTTGGTTGCGCCGGTTTATGTGAAGAAGCACCACCAGCGGGCCCGAGCTTCGCCTGACTTCTATGTTGCATCGCGGGCTCATCATGCGGATGTGGGCGGAGCGTATGCGGGGTCGATGGGCTTGTGCCGGGAGATTTATCAGGAGGGATTCCGCATCCCTCCGGTGCGGATCATGCGCGCAAGCGTGATTGAACGCGATGTGCTGGCACTGCTACTGAACAATGTCCGCACGCCCGAGGAGCGCGAGGGCGATCTAGGCGCTCAGATCGCCGCTTGCCATACCGGGGCCGCACGCTTGCGAGAGATTTGCGCGCGCTATGGAATCGACCGCGCCCAGAGTGCGGCGCAGGAACTGCTGCGGTATTCGGAAGAACTGATGCGCGCGTTCTTGCAACGGGTACCTGTGGGTACCTATCGCGCGGAGGATTTTCTGGACAACGACGGCATCAGTAACACCCCGATAAAGATTGCGGTGACGGTGACGGTGACCGTGACGAGCCGGGTCTCTGGCCCGCTGGTCACTGTCGATTTCACAGGCAGCGATCCCCAAGTTCAAGGAAGCGTAAACGCAGTCGAGGCGATCACCTATTCTGCGTGCTTCTACGTTTTCCGTTGCCTGCTAGCCGACGATGTTCCGGCAACGGCAGGACTGATGCGACCGATCCGGGTGATTGCTCCAGAGGGCTCGATCGTGAATGCGCGCCCTCCGGCGGCGGTTGCCGGAGGAAATGTCGAAACCTCGCAGCGTATTGTGGACGTTCTGCTGCGTGCGCTCGCACAGGCCATTCCAGACCGCATTCCCGCAGCGGCTTCGGGAACCATGAACAATCTCACCATCGGTGGCATCGATCCCCGAACCGGCCAGCCCTTTGCTTACTATGAGACGATCGCGGGTGGCATGGGTGCGCGTCCGGGCAAGCCTGGCGTCTCCGGCGTGCATACGCACATGACGAATTCGCTGAACACTCCCGCTGAAGCGCTGGAGTATGCCTACCCTTTGCGAGTTCGCCGTTACTCGCTTCGGTCCGGCAGCGGTGGAAGCGGAACCCATTGCGGCGGCGATGGAATTATCCGCGAGATTGAAGTGCTGACCGACTGCGAAGTCACACTTCTCGCCGACCGGCGCACGCGCGGGCCGTGGGGACTTGCTGGTGGTGAGGCCGGGTCGCCGGGAAAAACCAGTGTGATCCGCAGCGGCGGATCGGTCGAGGAGATGCCGGGGAAGTTCAGCACGCGGCTTCGAAAAGGCGAGCGGATCCGGATCGAGTCGCCGGGTGGCGGCGGATGGGGGAGTTCAACTCAGACCAGAAATTGAGGAACGTCTATGCACATCATCAAATCGGTTGGAATATTGTCCGTTGCGAAAATTCTTGGATTGATTTATGGGTGTATGGGCTTGATCGTCGCGCCATTCTTCCTGCTGATGGGATTGATGGGGTCTGCTTTCGGTCAGCAGCAGAAGAGTCCTTTAGCCGGAGCCTTTGGGGTCGGCTTTGGCATTGGCCTTGCCGTCCTCGCGCCAGTGCTCTACGGGGCCATGGGATTCATCATGGGCGCGATTGGCGCGCTGCTCTACAACCTGTTTGCCAAATGGGTCGGAGGGTTCGAGCTGGAGATTGAGGTGCGGCCACAGACTCTGACGGCACCTTACCCAATCATCCCTCCGGTAAGCCCGGCGTCTAATTCGTAACGGGCCAAACTTATGACTGAGGCTGCGGCTCATTTTCTCGACGAAGCCCGCCGCCAGATGCGCGGACACAAGCGCCTGGCCGAGGGTGCGATGGCGCAACTCAAAGACAAAGAACTGTTTATCACGCTCGACCCGGAATCAAATTCCGTCGCCGTCCTGGTGAAGCACATGGCCGGCAACATGCGCTCGCGCTTCACTGACTTCCTCACGACCGACGGAGAGAAACCCGATCGTTTTCGCGACCAGGAATTTGAGGTCAATCCTGCAACCACCCGCGCTGAACTCATGAAGTTGTGGGAAGACGGCTGGGCCCGGGTGTTTTCGGCGATCGACTCGCTCAGACCAGAGGATGTCATGCGAACTGTGACCATCCGCGGAGAGCCCCACACCGTGCTACAGGCCATCAACCGCCAGATCGCGCACTACGCCTACCACACCGGGCAGATTATCTTCCTGGCCAAGCATCTGCGCTCGAGCGCGTGGAAGACATTGAGCATTCCCCGCGGGAAGTCGGAGAACTACAAAATGGCTCCTCCAAAATCGAACCGCGGATTGCCGCCGGAGCGTTGATGCAACGGCGAAAGCACATCCGGCGTTCCCGCCGGTGCTAAAATCAAATGTTTTGTGTCCGAGTCTGAATTCATAAGGTAGCCGTCATGCCATCCACGATGTTAGCGGTCGTCAAACCCGAGGCCGCGCCGGGCGCCGAGGTTCGCGAAGTAAAGATTCCCGCCTTCGGCCGGAACGAGGTGCTGGTAAAAGTGAAGGTGGCGTCGATCTGCGGCACCGACCTGCACATTTACAACTGGGATCGCTGGGCGCAGAACCGGATTCATCCTCCGCTGATCCCGGGGCATGAGTTCTGCGGCGAGGTGGCAGCGTTCGGCAACGAAGTAACCAGCGTCAAGGAGGGCGACTTCGTTTCCGCCGAGATGCACGTGGCCTGCGGCAAGTGTCTGCTCTGCCGCACCGGCGAAGCTCACATCTGCCAGGACGTAAAGATCATCGGCGTGGACGCCGACGGCGCCTTCGCCGAATACGTGGTCATCCCCGAATCCAACATCTGGAAACTGGACCCGGCCATTCCGCAGGAATACGCCTCGATTCTCGATCCGCTCGGCAACGCGGTTCACACCGTGCTGGCAGGTGAGATCGCCGCGAAAACCGTGGCTATCACAGGTTGCGGGCCCATCGGACTGTTTGCCATTGCCGTGGCGAGGGCCGTGGGTGCGACCAACGTGTTTGCCATCGAAGTCAACGAGCACCGGCGCAAGATCGCGCGCGAGATGAAGGCCGACTACATTCTCGATCCGTCGAAGGAAAACGTGCGCGCGATTGTGATGGAGAAAACCGGCGGACTGGGAGTCGACGTGGTGCTCGAAATGGCGGGGCATCCCGACTCGATTCGCACCGCGTTCGATATCGTGCGGCGGGGCGGAAGAATTTCCCTGCTCGGCCTGACTTCGAAGACCATTTCGCTGAATTTTTCCGAAGACATCATTTTCAAAGGCATCACCGTGCAGGGTATCAACGGGCGGCGCATGTACCAAACCTGGTACCAGATGACTGCGCTGCTCAAGGCCGGCAAGCTCGATCTGCATCCAGTGATCACCGACCGCATCGCGATGAAGGATTTTTCCAGGGCCATGGAGCGGCTGAAGACGGGCGAGGCTAGTAAGATATTGGTCTATCCGAACGGTGTGCGGTGATGTGTGGTGCGGATACTCTCGTCCGCGAACGCTTCCGCCTGAGAAACATGCGCGGATGGTAGATGGAAGTGAATTATGGCCCTTGATGCGTTCGTCCGCTGCACCTGCATCCGCGATGGCAAAGCCAAAGCTCACCCGTTTCCCGACCGGCTCACCTTTGACGAGCGCGGCGAACCGGTTCTCACCGGCGACCCTACCGACGACGAATGGGAAGCCCACGACCAGTGGCTCGCGGAATCGTGCGAACACGAGGGATTTATCCTCTCGTTTTTTCTCGGCAACATTACCAAGGTCGGGAATCTGCGCACCTTCCTTCGCCACCTGCAGGGAAAGCCCGGGCCACGGTTTCCCATTCTGCTGGAGAAAGTTCTCTACGACGGCACGCACACCGGCGATTGGATCCCGATCAAGGAGTCGGCGGCACTGTTGAAAGAGGTCAATACCGTACTGCACTCCAGCGACATTCTGGCCGAGTCCGAGAAAGAATTCTTCACCAACATGAAGCTTCTGTGCGAGGCCAGTATTGCGACCGGTAACCCTATTATGTTCTGACAACTTCTTCGCCACGGATTTACGCAGATCAACACGGATTTATTTTTTCCCGCTTCCGATCCGTGCAAATCCGTGGCAAGTAGGTTTCGAGGTTTCCGATGACCACCGCAACCCGCACCAACCCGCTCTCCTATCTCACCGACCAACTCAACGAACTCAAGGCCAAGGGCACGCACTTTAAGCTGCGCGTGCTCGAGGACGAGCAGGCGCCGGTCTGCACCTTCGACGGCAAGAAAGTCATCAACCTGGCCTCGAATAACTACCTGGGATTGACCACGCATCCCAAGCTGCGAGAAGCGGCGCTCGAGGCCACGCGAAAATACGGCGTGGGATCGGGCGCCGTACGCACCATTGCTGGAACAATGAAGATCCACATGGAGCTCGAAGAGAAGATTGCGCGCTTCAAGAACGTGGAGGGGTGCGTAGTTTTCCAGTCAGGCTTCGCGGCCAATGCCGGCACGGTCTCTGCCGTGCTGGGCAAAGATGATTTCATCATCTCCGACGCCTTGAACCACGCTTCCATCATCGACGGCGCTCGCCTGTCGCGGGCAAAGATTCTGGTTTTCCGCCACAAAGACGTTGCTCACGCGGAAGAGCAACTGGCCAGCGTGAAAGACGAACCCGGCAAAAAGCTGCTGATCACCGACGGCGTGTTCTCGATGGATGGCGACATCGGACCGCTGCCCGGCCTGTGCGATGTTGCCGAAAAATACGGTGCCATCATGATGGTCGACGACGCGCACGCTTCCGGCGTGCTCGGCCGCAACGGACGAGGCACCGTCGATCATTTCAAAGTGCACGGGCGCGTCGATATTCAAGTCGGAACTTTGTCAAAGGCTATCGGCGCGCTCGGCGGATACGTTTGCGGAACGCGCGATCTGATCGATTTTCTTTACCACCGGGCGCGGCCGTTCTTGTTTTCGACATCGCATCCGCCGTCGGTAGCGGCAACCTGCATCGCTGCCTTCGACGTTCTGGAAAATGAACCCGAGCGCATGGAAAAACTCTGGGAGAACACGCGCTTATGGAAAAAAGAGCTCGGCCTGCTCGGTTTCGACATCGGTGGCCGCGCTACTCCGGCCAGCGAGACGCCGATCACGCCCATTATCATCGGCGACGGCAAGCTCACCATGGATTTCTCCCGCGAGCTGTTCAAAGAAGGAGTCCTCGGCACCGGCATCGCCTTCCCCACCGTTCCCGAAGGCAAAGCTCGCATCCGCACCATCATGACGGCGACGCATACGATGGAAGAGTTGGAGCAGGCGCTGGAGGTGCTGGGGCGAGTGGGAAAGCGGATGGGGATTTTGACTTGAGAGACGAACTATGGCCGTGCGTCCGGCCATAGCTCCATCGGGCCAGAACGATATTGCCTTCCACGTGTGTCCTGCACTACGCAACGGATCTCGATCCCGTCTAGGCCGGTCGTTGCCGCCAGCAGATCCTGCGGGACCAGGTTGTGGCCCTTTGCCAAGAAGAATCCCCGAAATGCCTCGCCCGGTGCGAGCCTCCCGTTTTGGTAGCGGCGATGATTCAGGACGTTGTCCCTCGGTATTTTGATTGATTCTGGAATCTGGTAGAAGTCTGAAGGCGGATAAAGGTCCTGGGGATCGTAGAGGGGATCAAGTTCATCCTCCTTCCACGGGAGCTGCAGGTCGTAGTAGGCGACGACTATGTTGGCCCGGGGCGAGTCATTTGTAATTGCCACCTCGATGCAGAATGTCGTGTAAACACCATGCACGCTCGTCACGCGGTCTGTTATGAACGTGCCGACCTGGCGTATGGACAACACCCGCTTGTTGTCCCGATACCATGAGTACACGGCCCAAATCAGCGCGGCCAATGGAAGCGAGAAGTCCTTCAGGAAGTCGTAGATATGCGTCGGCGTCGGCATTATGCACATCCTACTCCGCCCGGTACACGACGCTCCCGCCAACAATCGTCGCCACCACTTTCCCGATGAACTGCCAGCCATCAAACGGCGTGTTGCGTGACAGGGACCGCGACTTGGTGGCTTCAAACGTCCAGCGCTTCCGAGGGTCGAAGATAGTTACATCGGCGAAGTTGCCTCGGGCGAGCGATCCGCGTCGGCGCAGATCGAAAACGCGGGCGGGGCCGGCTGTGAAGAGTTCAACGATGCGGGTTAGAGGAATCTTGTGCTCGCGGTGCAGTTTCGTAATCGCCAGGGCTAACGCGGTTTCGAGTCCGGTAATGCCGAAAGAGGCGCGCTCGAACTCGACGTCTTTTTCGTGCGCGGCGTGAGGGGCGTGGTCGGTGGCGATGGCGTCCACGGTACCGTCGGCCAGCGCGACCAGAATCGCTTCGCGGTCAGAGGCCGAACGCAGCGGCGGATTCATCTTGAAATTCGTGTTGTACTCGCCCACGTCCTGATCAAGCAGCGTGAAGTGGTGCGGCGTCACTTCACAGGTGACGCGAGCTTTGGCGCGCTTGCCCCGGCGGACGGCCTTGAGCGCGTCAGAAGTGGAAAGATGCGCCACATGCAGGCGCGATTCGCGAATCTGCTGCGCGAGAGTTACGTCACGATCCACGACGCTCGCTTCAGCAGCTGCCGACATGCCACGCAGACCAAGACGGAAACTGGTGGGGCCTTCGTGCATGGAGCAGTGCTCGGTGAGGCGCGTATCTTCGGCGTGCTGCACCACCGGTAGATTTAGTTCGGCACCGAGCCGCAGGGCCGTGCGCATGATTTCGTCGTCGAGAATCGGCTTGCCATCGTCGGTAACCGCGACCGCTCCGGCGCGTTGCATGGCGGCGAAATCTGTGAGCGTTGCACCGCGGGAGTTGCGCGTTGCGGCCGCGATGGGGAAAACGTTGACTACGCCGCCGCGCTCCGGCTGCCGCAACCAGATGACCCACTCGGCAGTGTCCACCACGGGCGCGGTGTTCGGCATCGTGCAGACCGAAGTGAAACCTCCGGCGGCCGCGGCGGCGGTGCCACTTGGGATCGTCTCCTTGTATCCCTGTCCGGGCTCGCGCAGATGAACGTGCAGATCGATGAATCCGGGGGCAACGATCAGACCGCGCGCATCGAACTTCTCATCAGCGCCGCCGCGCACCTTGTTGGGCAAAGCAATCTCGGCGACGCGGCCATCGCGCAGAAGAATGTCCATGGGCGCGTTGATCTTCGCTGCCGGGTCAATCACGTGACCGCCCTTGATCAGCATGGACCCCGGCTTGGATTTTGCGTTCATCGTTCTTTCAGTCAGTGTTTTTTCAATCCGTGTCGGTCCGTGAAAATCCGCGGTTCATTTTGCTTTTCCCAGCGCTCGCGCCAGAATTGCCATGCGCGTAGGGACACCGTTGTGAACCTCGTCCAGAATCACCGATTGTGCGCCGTCGGCGACTTCCGTGGTCAGCTCCAAGCCGCGGATAATCGGTCCGGGATGCATGACGATGGCATCGCGCCTGGCCAGCTTCAGCCGAAACGGCGTCAGCTGATAGTGGGCAACGTAGTCCTGCAGTCGAATCTTCTGCCCGGCAAGGCGCTCTTTTTGCAAACGCAGAAGCATGACCACATCTGCGCCCCGCAGCGCCTCTTCTGGATGACGGGAAACTCGCAGACCGGGCACCAGAGTCGCCGCGACCTCGGGCACAAACTCCGGCGGACCACACAGCGTCACCTTCGCCCCAAACTTCGCCAGCAGATGGCAGGCAGAGCGCGCCACACGGCTATGGTAGACATCGCCGATGATCGCAACCTGCAGGCCCTTGAACGATTTTTTGTGTTTCAGGATGGTGAAGGCATCGAGCAAGGCCTGGGAAGGGTGCTCATGCATGCCGTCGCCCGCATTGATGACGGGAATGTCGAGGTGCTTCGCCAACAGGTGGGGCGCTCCGGCACAGGGATGGCGAATGACGATGGCGTCCGCGCCCACTGCTCGCAGCGTGGCTCCGGTATCGAGCAATGATTCGCCCTTCTCGATGCTCGACCCCGAGGATTGCACCAGAGTGGTGATCGCGCCGAGCGACTTCGCCGCGATCTCGAAAGAGGATCGCGTGCGGGTGGAAGCTTCGTAAAACAGCAACACGATGCGCTTGTTGCGCAACAGCGGACGCACCTTGAGCGGATTCATCCGGCGGCCTAGCTTCAGCAGGCCCAGGATTTCTTTCTCCTCGAGGTGCTCGATGCCGAGCAGTGAACCGCGTGCCGGTTTGTTCATCGCGTAAGAACGCAAACGCTGCATCATACGCGGACAGCGCAGGGCAGGCAAGGCCAGGGTGAAAACGCCAGCGGGGGGCGCCATGCGCATGCTACGGACGATCGCGCCGTCCCAGCAGGGCAGCGCCTAGAACTCCTCCGCAGCTGCCGAGAACAACAAAGGCCAGGAGTCCGAAAATTACCGAAGCCACCATCATGATTGCGAAACCATCGGGGGTTTTTACAAAGTCCAGAAAGGGTTGGACTTCGGGGCCGGGATAGCGCGCGGCCGCCTGCTGAACCTTATCGAGCATTTGGCTTCGTATTTCCGCGCCCTTATGAAGCAGCGCCACGGCCAACAATTCCAGAATGGTCGACATCGCGAAAAACAGGATGCCGCTGACGGCGCCAAGCTTTGCGCCAGAGCCGCTCCGGACCGAAATTCCTGGGCCGCCGCGTCGGTAGAAAGCAACCGCCAGAAACCCAGCGCCGAGGGCCGCCACAAAGGGATTCAGACCGAGGGCTGTAAGCCCGATCGCGACGACGGCCGCGAGAGCACACGGTCGCAAGGCATGACTCTCACCCACCAATGGCAGGGAACCGACGGGGATGACGGAGGCATTCGGTCCCGCGTCCCGGTCGAGCGCTCGCATGCTTCCGTCGCCTTCAGGCGTGGCCTTCATCAATACTTCGGGAGCGGCCACGCGAATCTGAGGCGCGCCGCATTGCGAACAGAAGGGCTTGCCGTCTTCAATACTATTTCCGCATTTGTGGCAGGGATGATCCATGGGATCAAAGAAGGGATGGCTTGAAGGTATCGCACGATGAGTGGCAGGCGCAAGGAACGGTGGTCGCGCGAGGCTGATGTGCGTTTAGATATCCGCGTCTTTTCCGTGAGTCCTTACATAGACCAGCGAGAAGCTCGATCCCCCACCCTCTGATCGGACTGCAACGATATGCTGATCGTCTTTCCTGCCGACTTTGAGCTCGATGTTGTTGCCGTGATCGCCCCCGCAGATCAACTCGGTCGAATCGTTCTGCGAGCTGTGCTCACCCATTTTCATGTCGAGGTCGAGATCGGAAGTGTGGCATTCCAGCACATTGCCATACTTCTTCAACTGGTCTCGATAGAAAGACAGGATCTTGGCAGGCGCGGCGTCGGACTTGTATTCCAAAGCTACAACTTTCAGCCCGTAGCCGAAGCCGGAGATGTTGACGTTGGCGCTTTTATCGCTGCCGTCGGAATCTTTCTCCTTCAACGTGGCGCCCGGATAAACCGGAAGGCCGACGTCGCCGGCGTCCGCCTGATTGCTGACGTGGACGCCACCGAGAAGCGTATGGATGTCGACCTGTTTGTCCTGGCCGTCAGCTTGTTTCTTCACGTTGACGCTGCACGCGGGCAGGGCCAGGAGCGCAGCCAGGCCGATTCCAGCGACTGCCGTCACAAGTGTCGAGAATTTGTTCGTGTTCATATTAAGACCCTCCACCAGCAACCTGGACCGGACGCTCGAGGCCGGCGCCTCGCTCGGCAACATTCGGAATGCTCACGGGAAGATGCCCGCGAATCGAGATTTCTCCAAACAACGCCTTGACCGCACTCAGCTCCGATACCGACGCGTTGGAAAACGTACACATGTAGTTCGCAATCTTCGGGAAGTCCGACGCTAAATATGGGTTCCCCATAGCGATGACCACCGTCTTTTCCGCCGCGCGATTCAGCAACTGCTGCAGCAGTTGGCCGGACGCATCTGTCGTGGCAACCGCATTCCCCACTCTGCCCGCCGTTGGCACCACATAGACCGCGGCCACAACCGTTTTGGCTTCGGCTACGGCTTTCAGCACCTCGTCGCTCATCCCAGCAGCGATGCGCGGATCCACATAAAGCACGCGTGCGTCAGGAATGCGGGCGCGAAACTCACGCCCGAAAACTCGCCCGGATTCGGTCCGCACGTCCTCGGAGAAGAGCACTGCAACAACCTGACTGCGTGTCTCCTCTTGTGTTGTATACGGAAGGGCCGCCTTCGCGGTTCCCTGGTTTTTGAGTGAAGATTTGAGGGGCAACACCCTGCCGTTGTCACGCACCAGGGTCACCGCAGCATCGGCCACCTGCTGGCCGAACGCGAGGTTCTCCGGCTTGCTGACCAGGTTGGCGAGGGCATTCACGTCCACCATCCGAGCATTCTGCAGACCCAAAGACGCCTTTGTCTTCAGGATCTTAAGCACAGAGCGGTCCAGGCGCTCGCGGGAGATTTCTCCCGACTGAACCGCCTGGAGCATGGCATTGTATGAGGCGGGAAAATCTGCGGGAATGAGCAACAGGTCGTTGCCGGCTTTGAAAGCCTCGACTGCGGCCCGGCCGATGTTGTTGGCGAAAAGGTGTGTCAGGGCGGCCATGTCGAGCGCGTCGGTGACAATGATTCCGTTGAAGCCGAGCTGTTTTTCCAGTAGATCCGAAACAATTGCCGGCGAAATCGTGGCCACGTGGTTCGGATCGGGATCGAGTGCGGGCACGGTCACGTGGGCTACCATGACTGAATCGACTCCCGCTGCAATGGCCTGGCGAAACGGCGGCAGTTCAATGGAATTGAGATGGGCGCGGTCCACATTGACGCTGGCGACGCCGAGGTGCGAGTCGGTTGCGGTGTCCCCGTGACCGGGAAAGTGTTTCGCCGTGGTCAGCATTCCGCCTTCATGCGCGCCCTTAATATAGGCCACGACCAGATCGCCGACCTGCCTGGGATCTTCGCCGAACGAGCGCGTGTTGATGATGGGATTCGCCGGGTTGGAATTCACGTCGGCATCGGGGAAAAAATTCCAGTGAATGCCGATGGCGCGAGATTCTTCGGCGGTAATGCGGCCGAAGGCTTCCGCATCTTCTACTTTGCCATCCCCACCGAAAGCCATGGCGTGCGGGAAGACAGTGGTTCCGGTCAGGCGCATCGATACGCCGCGCTCGAAATCAGCGGCGAACAGCAGCGGGAGTTTCGACTCACTTTGCAGGCGGTTGAGAATTTCAGCGGCTTCGTAAGGTTCGCTGCGCAGAAGAAATGGACCGTCCACATGGACCGTCATCGCAAATGAGCCCACGTGATATTTCTGCATGTCTTCAAGCCACTGCTGGTATTCCGGATTCTCTACGTTGAGAAAACTGGCGCGGCACCAGATCATGAACACTTGCCCGACTTTCTCTTCGAGGGTCAGCTTGCGCAGAGTCTTCTCCGCCCACTTTTCGCCGTCGTGGGTTAGATGAACGGGGCCGGGGCGTTGATATTTGTCTTTGGCGGATGCTGATGTGGCGAAGACGAGGATGAGCAGCAGGGTCACAAGTGTGCGGGGCATGCGAGAACGATAGCAGAAATGACGTACTGTTGCGGTCCTGCTGGTTCATCCGCGAGGATCGGTGAAATCCGTGGCGAGTGCGGTTTCCAGGCGAGTCACGGCTTCGTGCTGAATCTGCGCCTCATCGCCGAAACCTCGCAGCCAATGGACCTCCGGCTCGCGGCGAAACCATGTCATCTGGCGTTTGGCATAGTTGCGGTGGGCCTGCTGAGCGGCTTGAAGCGCCTGCTCGTGCGTGAGTTCTCCACGAAGAAATTGCAGCGCCTGCTTGTACCCGAGAGCAGACAGGGGGCCGGCAGCATCACCGTACTTGTCAACCAGCCGCTGCGTCTCCTCTGCCAGCCCAGCATCGAACATCTGCTTCGCGCGGCGATTGATTCGCTCATAGAGTGCCTGCCGGTCGGGATCAAGACCGAGTCGCAGAATGCGGAAGCCGCGCAAAGGGTCGCGCCCACGCTGCCACAGTTCCGTCATCTTCTCTCTCGACCCAAGGCATACCTCGATAGCGCGGATGAGCTTGGGCGTATCGTTGGCATGAATCTTTTCGGCAGCGGCGCGATCCAGGCGACGCAGAATGCGATGAAGGTAATTCGAGCCGCGTCCGTCAGCGAGCTCTCTCAACCGCTCGCGCAGTTCCTCAGAGCGCTGCGGGCCGGAGAAAAGTCCTTCGAGCAGGGCGCGCAGGTAGAGTCCGGTTCCGCCGACCAAAATCGGCATATGGCCGCGCACTTTAATTTCATCGAGCACTTGCCGCGCCTGGCGGGCATATTCGCCGGCGGTGATATGGCTGGTGGGCGCGATGCAATCGAGCAAGTGATGCGCCGCGCGAGCTCGTTCTGAGGGCGTAGGCTTGGCGGTCCCAAGGTCAAACTCCCGGTACATGGCGACGGAATCGCAGTTCACGATCTCGCCCTGGAAGCGTTCCGCAAGCGCCAGAGAAAGCAGAGTCTTGCCGCTGGCAGTAGGGCCGAGCACCACGACCAGCAGCGGTTCGGGCTGCACCGAAGCCACCGTCAGCGCACGCTCCAGTGAATGGCGTGCCAGTAGCGAATCAACGTGAGGACGAGCAACAGGAAGGCGATCAACAGCAGGCCGGAAGTTTCCGTGGCATAAATTGCGTGCCGGCGGTGCTTGCCGGAGGAATCGTTCTGGCGCTGGGCGTCAGGCACGCAGATATTGTACGCTCGGCAGGAAGCCTCGCGGTTGGTGCTACACTACGCGTCGTCGGTCGTCGATTTTCCATGCCCGCCTTCCAAGGCAACGCCAGCAGAATCGCGCGTTTTGGGGTCTTCGAGCTCGACCTCGCCGCCGGCGAACTGCGCAAGAACGGCGTCAAGCTTCGCCTGCAGGAACAGCCGTTTCAGGTTCTGGCCCTGCTCCTCGAGCGCGCTGGCGATGTGGTGACGCGCGAGGAACTGCGCCAGAAACTTTGGTCTGCCGACACCTTCGTGGATTTCGACCACAGTCTCAACACCGCGGTGAACAAGCTTCGGGAAGTGCTGGGCGATTCGGCATCCAGTCCACGTTATATCGAGACGCTTGCCCGTCGAGGATATCGGTTTATCGCAGCCGTACAGAATAGTGTCACGACGACCTCTGCTCAGAATTCCCCGAGCACCCTGCATCCTGAGCTAGAAGTGCCAATCCCGCGGCGCGGGCTGACGCGTGGTCTATTCGCCCTGGCCCAAGTGATGTACCTCATCTTCTACGTGGTCGCGCTTTCCCGCCTGCATGCGATCCAGGGAATCGCGGATTCTTTCTTGCCGGAGTGGGGCGCGACCACGCTGGCGGCCGTGGTGATGGTGACTGCTGGAGTGGGAATTCCGCTGCGTTGCTATCTGCTCTCCGCCGTCGGATTCGACTACCAGCGCCTGGGCGAAAAGTTTCAGCAGATGTTTCCTTTTATTCTCGCTCTCGATCAGATCTGGGCCGTCGCTCCATTTCTGCTGACGCAGAAGATCGGGCTGGGAGCAGCTTTCGCAGCCAGCGCCGGATTACTCTATGTGCCGTTCTCAGAGCGCACCCTGATTCGCATGGCGTATGTGAAACGACAAGTACAGAGTAGCGTGCGCGAATAAGATCTAATCCGCCCGACCCGCGGCAACCCCTCGCACCTTGACGCGAAGCTTTATACTCTTAGGTTCGATTTCAGCACGATCATTCTGCCTCAGGCGTGTTTTCAGCAGGCGAACAGAAGAGGGTCACTCACAATGGCAATCCTGCGCGGCTTTATTTCCATCCCCGTCATCGTCGTTATGTTTGTAGCCACGTCGCTGCTTCCTTTGGCGAGCGCCCAGCAACCCGTAAGCGGCCCGCAGTCGAAGCCTGAGCCGGCGCTGGATGTGACTTCGATGGATCGCAGCGTGGATCCGTGCGTCGATTTCTTCAAGTATTCCTGCGGCGGATGGATCAAAAACAACCCGATTCCTCCCGATCAGTCTTCCTGGACCACCTACTCGAAAATGCAGGACGAGAACCGGGTCCGGCTGCGCGGAATCCTCGAGGCCGCCGCCGTACCCGATCCCGCGCGCAACGCCGCTGCGCAGAAGATTGGCGACTACTATTCCTCTTGCATGGACGAGAAAGCGATCGACGCCAAAGGAACGGACCCGCTGAAGCCGGGCTTCGAGCGAATCGCAAAGATCGATTCCAAGGCGGAAATTGCCGACGTTGCCGCAGCCATGGTCGACGACAATGCGCTGTTTCGTTTCGAATCCGACCAGGATTTCAAAGATGCCACTCAAGTGATCGCGTACGTAGACCAGGGCGGACTCGGCCTGCCGGACCGCGATTATTACGTGAAAGAAGACCCCAAGTCGGTCGATCTGCGTAAGGCCTATGTGGCGCACGTGCAGAAGATGTTCGAACTGCTGGGCGATCAGCCGGAGGTTGCCGCTGCGGAAGCGCAAACCGTGATGCGCATCGAAACCGCCCTGGCCAAGGGATCGATGACCCGGGTGGAGCGGCGCGAACCGAAAAACCTCGACCACAAGATGACCACGGGCGAGCTGGAGAAAATCAGTCCCGATTTTCAGTGGCAGGTTTACTTCACCAAGGTGGGGTTGCCGTCCCTCGCCTCGCTCAACGTGGCGTCGCCCGGCTTCTTCAAAGCCATGAACGAGGAGCTCAACAAGGAGAGCTTGGGCGACTGGAAGGTTTATCTGCGCTGGCACCTCGTGCATGCCGACGCTCCGTTTCTTTCTTCGGCGCTGCTGAACGAGAACTTCGCTTTTTATGGAAAGACTTTGCGCGGCCAGCAAGAGCTGCAACCGCGCTGGAAGCGCTGCACAGAAAACGTAGACGACGACCTGGGAGAAGCGCTGGGCCAAGTGTACGTCGAGAAATATTTCAGTCCGCAGGCAAAGCAAGAGGCCTTGAAAATGGTGAAGGAAATCGAGGCCGCGATGCAACAGGACATCAGTTCGTTGCCGTGGATGTCCGCGGCCACCAAGCAGCAGGCGCTCATCAAGCTGCATGGGATGGCTAACAAGATTGGCTATCCCGACAAGTGGCGCGACTACAGCAAGCTTGAGATCGTTCGCGGAGATGAACTCGGCAACGTGGAGCGGGCGCGCAAGTTTGAATTCGACCGCGAACTGGCTAAGATCGGCAAGCCCGTCGACCGCGGCGAATGGGGAATGACGCCGCCCACCGTGAATGCCTACTACGATCCGCAGATGAATGACATTAACTTTCCGGCCGGAGTACTGCAGCCGCCGGCGTTCGATCCCAACTCTGACGCTGCTCCAAACTACGGCGACACCGGCGGCACCATCGGCCACGAACTCACCCACGGCTTCGACGACGAAGGCCGCCAGTTCGATGCACACGGCAACCTGCGCGACTGGTGGACCGCCGAAGATGGCAAAGAGTTTGTGAAGCGCGCCAGCTGCATCTCAGATCAGTATTCCACTTACACAATTATTGACGACATCAAGATCAACGGCAAGCTCACGCTCGGCGAGGATACCGCTGACCTGGGCGGGCTCATCCTGGCCTACATGGCGTGGAAGGAAGATACCAAGGGACAGAATCTGCAACCGCTCGACGATCTCACTCCTGACCAAAGATTTTTCGTGGGCTACGGCCAGAGCTGGTGCGGCGAAACCCGTGACGAGACCAAGCGGCTGCGGGCCACGGTAGACCCGCATTCTCCGGATAAATACCGCACCAACGGCGTGGTCTCGAACATGCCGGAATTCCAGGAAGCATTTCACTGCAAGGCGGGATCGCCGATGGTCAATCAGAACCGTTGTCGCGTGTGGTAGAAAAAAGTTGGCTGAATCGAGTGGGGTCTGTAATTCGAATGGAGCTATTCCATTTCTTCTTTGGTGGGGTTGTAGAAGAATTTGAAGCGCAAGGCGAGAAAGGGTCCGCCAAAATCGCTGGGCAATGCTGGAAACGGGTCTGAACCCACGATGCCGGCCCAGGCCGCACGGTCAAGCGGAATGTCTCCCGAACTGGTGACCAGCTTCATGCCCGCAACCTTTCCATCCTTGGTAATAGCGAACTCAATGACCAGGCTTCCGTGTTTCATCTCCGCGGATTCGGGAATTGCGTTGTACCAGTTCTGTTTCACGTCATGAAGCACGCGCTGCAGATAGGGGCCGAAGTCAACGCCTTGCGTGTCGCTTAGCACCTCAAGACCGCCCACCTGGCGTCCATGGGCTCCGGTGCCTAATCCGAAATCGCCACTGTCACCCTGTCCTCCAGCACCGCGCCTGGCCGCGGCGGCGCGAGTCGCGTCCTCAATCGCAGAACCCGCCGACATAGAACCGCCGTACTTTTTGAACTCGTTAGCGACATTCGGCGCGGCTGGTGTTTGCAACTGAGCGATCTGCGGATTCGGCGCCTGCTGGGGCTGAGGCGCGGGCTGGTTCTGCGCAAGTCCCGCAGACGACGGAGGCGGCGGCTGTGGTACACCGCTCGACCCCGGGGCTCCGGGCGGTGGGCTCGCCAGAATCTTCCGCAGCTCCTTGACATCCAGTTCAGGATGGCGCGTCGTGGCGATTCGGTTTTTATCGGAAAGGATATTCGTGTTCGGCTTATGCGGCACCTTCTGCAAATCCGAAGGAAGCTCGAGGAACGTCAAATCCTTCCCGTTCGTCAGATTCTTCGCCACCACAGCCGAGTGCCACGGCCAGTATTTCTCAAGTCTCTCGATATTGAAAATGGCAATGAGGAGAATCAGGTGGACGATGACGGAAATCCATGCAGCTTCGCGGCGCCGCGAGCGCTCCAGATCGTCCTGCAACTGGATGAGCAGATGTGGCACACGTGCATCGTCATCCAGCGCCCGGTAAGCCGTTTCCCACCCCTGGGAGTCGTACAGGCCGAGCTGTTCCGGCTGCGGCTTCTCGGGAGGAGCCACCGGATCCTGGAATGGAATTTGCGTAATGGGCATGAACTAAGTTTGTCCGAGCTGGGCGCGTGTGAGCCAGGCCTGTCGGTTAGACACAAATCCCCCTCGCCACGTTGCATCCCGCTCGCCACGGGATGACGCAACGAGCCAGCACAGCCAAGCTGCTTTTATTTTCGCATCTTTCGGGGGATTCTGCCCATTCCCAAAAATTAGGAGGGACTTACGTGTGTAAACATTTGTAATCGCGGTTCACGTGTGTGGCTCGAACTCGCGGGCTGACCGCTCCGCGGGCCATTTATTGGGCTTTGGCGCGCACCACGGCTATGGGCCGGTCGTTCACAGAACTTGCGGCCTCATCCGGCTCGACCTGGGGCGCGATTTGGAGTTCGACCTGAGAAGCTCCGTTCGATCGCTGTTCATCGCGCTGCGTGACCTTCTTGATCCAAACTGGCTGATTCGGGGTGGGGTCAACTTCCAGATGAAAAATGTCGAACCGATTGTAGTGTCCGACGATGTCGTGCATCATCTTCAGCTCGATGCTCTCGGCGATATCGATATCGGCCACGACCATCCCTTCGCCTCCTGTAACCGGATCGGCCAGCGCTTCGCCATCCGGACCGACGATGATCGACACGGGCGCCGGCGTGGCCCATAACAATTCCTTCATCTTGGAATCCCCCTGCGAGAGTTGCTCAATGGCATCGGCATCGAGTGCGCAGGAAGCGACGATATTGAATACTTTCCCTTCAAACGCATGCGCAGCCGAGCGCAGGCGGATGGCCTCAGTCAAATTGTAGTTGCGAGCACCACCTCCCGGGCGATGGAACGGCCACGCCGGTGGGTAGGTCGCAATATGCACTTGTTCGCCCTGCGCCAGCAGCGCGAAATCGCGCGAGGGTATTAGTGTTCTCTCCGCAGATGAGCGCGCCCACCCGGCCGATGTCAGTCTGCTCGGGGCGCAGATACGCTGCGTCTCCATTAGCCCAGGTGAGCTTCTCGGCCCAGGTGGGGACGAGCTTGCGATGGCGGTTCAGCAACGTCCCCTCGCGATCGAACAGAAGATTGGTGTTGAAAAGTGTTCCCATGCTGAGTGGGCCCTTTTCCGTGACGCCAACCGACAGGAACACGCGGTGGCGCTTGGCGATCTCGCTGAGCCTTCTTGTCTGCGGTCCCGGAACCTGCACCGCGTTGTCAAACATTCGGCGGCAGAATCCGTGCTGGTCCATCGGAGCATAGATCAGGTTCCATACAGGAAACGCGGGAATAAAAGACTCTCCAAACACGATCAGGTCGGCGCCGGCATCCACGGCCTTCTGGACGAGTGTGTCCAGCTTGTCGATGGTCGCGTCCCGGTCCAGAAACACGGGCGCCGCTTGCACCGCCGCCGCTCGGAACTTCGGATATGTGTCGCCTGGCATGATAATCTTGTCCCCCTCGACTTTATGCCAATGTCCCCGCCTCAATCAGCATGCAGGTCCCGGCCTCTGGTTTCCTTGATGTAGCGCATGCCAATGAGAAAGCTGAGAGAAACGATTATTACTGGATACCACAGGCCGTAGTAGATGTTGCCCGTCGCAACCACAATGCTGAAAGCAATGGTTGGCAGCAGTCCTCCAATCCAGCCCACTCCCGCATGGTAAGGAACCGACAAGGCGGTATAGCGAATTCGCGTGGGAAACATTTCCACCAGAGCTGCAGCCTGCGGAGCGTAACCCACCGCTGCCAGTGCAATAAGCGCCGTTAGCAACACGAGGAGCATGCCGATGTTCATCCGGCCCGGATCGGCGAGAGAGGGATAGGTGGCTGCTGTTAGTGCGCTCTGAATCGCCTTGGCATCAAATCCTGTGATCGCGCTGGATCCGACCTTGATCTCGATGCCGGACCCAGCCGGTAAGGTTGAATTGGTGTAAGGAACGCCCATCTTCGAAAGCAAGGCCTTGACTTTGTCGCAGTCGGTGAAGTTCTTCCGCCGGCCGACGGGATCGAATTGGAATCCGCAAGTGGCCGGGTCTGCTGCCACCGTCACCGGGTTGGCGTGCGCGGCCGCCTCTAGTTGTGGATTCGCATAATGGGTCAAGCCCTTGAACACTGGGATCAGGGTCAGAGCAGCCACCAGCATCCCGGCCATTATAACGGGCTTTCTTCCGATCCGGTCGGAGAGCCGTGCCCAGAGAACATAAAAGGGACTGCCCAGCAGGATAGCCCCGCCCATAAGCAGATTCGCGGTCATGGGAGCCACGCGCAAGGACTGAATGAGGAAATAGAGAGCGTAGAATTGCGCCGTGTACCAAACGGCCGTCATTCCCGCGACCATGCCGAAAGCCACGAGCATCTTACGAAGATTCTCCCTCTTCCCGAAAACCTCTTGCAGCGGTGCTCGAGAGAGTTTGCCTTCTGTCTTGGCGCGCAGAAAAGCCTGGGATTCCTTCATGGAAAGTCGAATCCAAAGCGATACGCCCAACAAGACCGAGGAAAACCAGAACGGAATTCGCCAGCCCCACACGTCAAACGCTGACTTGGTGGCGAGGCGGCAGCACAAGATCACGACCAGAGAAAGCAACAGACCAAGCGACGCGGTGGCCTGAATCCAGCTCGTGCAATAACCCCGTTGGTTGGCCGGCGCCTGCTCAGCCACATACACGGCCGCTCCACCATACTCGCCACCCAGAGCAAGTCCCTGCAAAAGTCGCAGGCTGATCAACAGAATCGGCGCAGCCATGCCGATGCGCGCATATCCCGGCAGCAATCCGACTGAGACCGTAGCCAGTCCCATCAGGAACATCGTCATCAGAAAGGTATGTTTGCGTCCAATCAGATCTCCCAGGCGGCCGAAGAAGGCTGCGCCAAAAGGGCGGACAATAAATCCCGCCGCAAACGCCAGCAGCGCGAACATGAATCCGGTATTCTCGTCCACGCCGGAAAAGAATTGCTTGGAGATGGTTACCGCCAGGGAACCGTACAGAAAAAAGTCATACCACTCGAAGATAGTGCCCAGCGCTGCGGCCAAGATCAGCCGCCGGTCCTCAGTGAGAAGTTTGGGAAACGAAGGCGTGGTGACGAATGGGATTGAACGTGTTTCCACAGTCCACTCCTTAGTTCGCTGGCGGACGCAAGATCTGCGGCTCGCCGCTTTGGATTTGGAATCCGGGGGGTGGCTTACAGGCGCCCAACAATACTCGCGCCTGCCCGGAAAAACAACTTATTTCTCCGGCGGAGATAACGCCGTCAAGATGGCAGGAGGGGTAGAGGAGGAAGACGCGAAGTTAAATGCCGCGAGCGGCGAAAGGCTGTTTCAACTCCATCGGTTTATGGGGGAGAGGCCTGCGCCCACATTCAGCGTTTGCATACTGCCCCCTAGCCTTTCGCCTTGGCAATCCCGGCAAGCCCGACTTTCTTCCCATGCTCACGAATCTCAGCCACAATGTCGAGCGCCAGCGCGAGGGCACGGCGACCATCTTCCAGCGGCACCACTGGCGTTGACCGTTGCTGCACCGCGTGCAGAAACGACTTCAACTCGGCGTGCAAAGGCTCTTCCGAGGTCACCGGAGGCTTGGCCACTTTTATCTGCGGATTAACAGTCGGGGCACCGGGCACGCCATCGGCCCCGACGGTGAACACAAGCACTTCCTGCCGTCCGTAGTCGACGGAAACATACTGCTGCGGCTGAAAGAATCGCAGCTTGCGCACGCGCTCAGTCGAAACCCGGCTGGCCGTGAAGTTCGCCACGCATCCCGATTCGAACTCAAGCCGCACATTCGCAATATCAACTTTCCCCGAAAGAATGGGCAGGCCGACCGCGCGCACCTCTTTCAGCGGAGAATCGGCAAATGAAAGCACGATATCGAGATCGTGAATCATCAGGTCCAGCACCACGTCAACATCAAGTGAGCGCGGAGTGAACACGCTAAGTCGATGCACTTCGAAAAACATGGGCCGGGTGAGCAGCGGGATCGTGGCACGCACCGCCGGATTAAAGCGCTCGAGATGCCCAGCCTGGGCAATACGTTTATGCGCGGCAGCCAGTTGCACCAGCTCATTTGCCTCGGCTAGCGAAGCGGCCACCGGCTTCTCGATCAGCACGTCAACTCCGGCTTCCATCAGCGCGCGAGCCACTGCAAGGTGATGCACCGTAGGCGCCGCCACCGATGCCGCGCGGATTTCGCTGTGCGTGGTCAGCATCTGCGCGACTGAGCCAAAAGCGCGGCAGCCAAACTCCCGCGCCACCGCGTCGGCGCGATCCAGATCAGGATCGACCACGCCCACCAGCCGCACCGGCTCGCCCTGCTGCTCCAGTTCGTGATAGACCCGCGCGTGATTGCGTCCGAAAACGCCCACACCCACCACCGCAACGGAAATCGCATTGTCAGCTCGCAGGAAGGAACTCTCGCCTGGCTGGTTGCCAGCAGGAACAACGAATTGTAAACGTAAAGCTGGGAAAGAGCATCTGGAATAGATTGAGTGATTGTGGAATCGGGCGATAGGGCCATTGGAATGCCCTCGCGCTCTAGGGTTTTCAATCGCCCAATGACCCAATGACCCGATCGCTCAATTGCACAACAGGAGCTTCTCACCTCATGCGAACCATTGCCCTGCTCACCGTTTCCAACATCTTCATGACCTTCGCCTGGTATGGTCACCTGAAATATCGCGAGGTCCCGCTGTTCAAAGTGATCGTGATCAGTTGGATGATTGCCTTCTTCGAATATTGCTTCCAGGTGCCGGCCAACCGCATCGGTTCTTACGAATTCAGCGCCGCGCAACTGAAGACGATTCAGGAGGTCATCACGCTGGTCGTGTTCTCGGTGTTTTCGGTGCTCTATCTGAAGCAGCCCGTGCGCTGGAACCACGCCGTCGGATTTGTCATGATCGTCGCCGCGGTGGGAGTGATTTTCAAACAGTGGTGATGAATTGGGTGGTTGAAGTGATTGAGCGATTGGAACCAATTTCGCGGGGATCAGGATGGTTTCCAATCGCCCGATCACCCAATCGCCCAGTCACTCAATCTTTGCGCTTTCTTCAGAATCGCAATCTGCCCCGCATGGTAGAGCGCGTGTTGCGCCACGCCATGCAGCATGAAATAAAAATCGTATCTCTTGCCGGGAACCCGCTCCCACAGCCGCGACTCAGGCAGGGCCGCAACCGTCTTCACCAGCAGATCATGCGTGTGCTTCGCGCGAGCGACGGCCTCGCGCCACGCAGTTTGAGTAGGTTTAGGCACGACGGGAAAATTCGCCGTACCCGTGAGCTGCACTTTCTCCCCGTCGAGCCGGCGGCTGGCCGCGTCGTCCCAGGCGGCAACATGCAGCACCAGCTCCCAGATGCTGTGAACGTCGGGCAAGGGCTGAGCCGCGGCGGTCGCAGCATCCATCTCCCGCAGCAGCTCCAGCAAAGCCGGACCATGCCAGGCATCCCCTTCAAAAGCCCGGCGAAGCTGTTCAGCAATCAGGGCAGGTTCAGAACTTGGAGAGGTCATAGCTCCAACTTCGCAACTAAAACCGGAATAGTCAACTTATTTACACATACACGGTAATCGTGTATTATTAGACAATGATTGTCTCCTTTGGAGACAAGGCGACAGAAGATATCTTTCACGGCCACCAGACAAAAGCCGCGCGGAGAATTGCGCAAACTCTGTGGTCGCGAGTCCAGGCGAAACTGGACCTGCTAAATGCGAGCGCAACGCTGGAAGATCTTCGCGTGCCCGCGTCAAACCGGCTAGAGAAGCTGCGCGGGGATTGGGCCGGGTTTTACAGCGTGCGGGTGAACGATCAGTATAGGTTGGTTTTCCGTTTCGTCAGCGGCGACGCACTCGATGTGCGGTGCACGGACTACCACTAAGGAGAAAACAATGTTGCCGAGCCATCGTATCGCCACTCATCCCGGAATAATCCTGTTACAGGAGTTTCTCGAACCTACGGGCCTGACCCAGGCGGAACTGGCGAGGGCTCTCGGCATCCCCTTGAACAGGGTGAATGAACTTGTCCGCGGAAAGCGTGGAGTCACTCCGGAGACCGCTCTGCTTCTGGCTGGATACTTCAAGAACTCTGCCGAGTTTTGGATGAATTTGCAGACCGCGTACGATCTCACACGGGCCCTCCACAATACGCGCAAGGGCCCGGCGTCAGCGTCGCGGGCGTCACGTCGCTCCGTCGGAGCAGACTAGTTGACACCGGCTAGGTCCTCCGCTCGTCAAGAGTCCGCCACAACCGCCATCCCCGCGGCATTCGCCGCGTCGAGAACCTTCTCGCCATCAAGCATTAGACATTTTCCAGCATCCAACGCCAGGCAGGTAGCGCCTGCCGCCTGCATCACTTCGATCGTCTTCACCCCGATCACGGGAACATCAAACCGCATATCCTGATTCGGTTTCGCGATCTTTACCACCGTGAGGGCGCGGCTCAGCGTAGAAGCATCTCCGCGCAGCGAGCCCATGATGTGCCCGGCGCGCTCGATGGCGGCGTCAGTGCCCTCCATGGCTTCCACCGCGACGCAAGCCGATTCCGCAATCACCACCGTCTGCCCAATGTCATACTGCGCCAAGTGCCTGGCCACGACGCGCCCGTAGTCGATGTTCTTCCGTTCCTGTTCGCTCGGCGCGCGTTTCGTGAGCACACCCGACTTCACCAGCAGCGGCTCCAGCAGCCCGGTCGAACTCTCAAGCGTGATGCCTTCTTCCGCGAGAACCTTGGCCACTGCGCCGAGCAGGCTATCCGTATTACGCACGGTAAGCGAGAGTAAAAGCTTGGCCAGCCGCCAGTCCGGCCGGATAGCGGAGAAAATTTGCTTATGCTTCACCTGCCCAGCCATGATGGCGCGCCGCACGCCTTCCCGCTGAAAAGTCTCAATCAGCTTCGAAAGCTCGCCCAGTGAAACCCAGTGAACCGAAGCCGCGCCGTGCGATTCAATCTGAGAAGAAGCTTCTTCCTTGATCGCGACCACAACCACTTCCAATCCTTGAGCGCGAGCCGCGTCCAGTATTAGGAGAGGAAACGTGCCGTTGCCAGCGATAAGGCCGATGCGTTCCATAGCAGTGGTCGGTGGCCAGTGGCTAGTGGTCAGTGCCGGATTTACTGGCCACTGATCACTGACCACTTACTTAATAACTCCCCGTTCCGAGCTCTCGATGAAGCGAATCAGCATCTCCATATCTTCCCCACGATCAGGCTCGGACTTCAGCTTCTCCAGAGCCTGCGAAGTATTCATCTTCGACGCCTGCAGAGTCTTGTAAGCATGATGAATCTTGCGGATCCGCTCCGGCGAAAAACCGCGCCGCTCAAGTCCAACTTTATTCATCCCGTAAGCGTGAGTATTGCGGGCCGCGGAAGTCATCGAAAACGGCAGCACATCTTGCGTGATGGTTGTACCCCCGCCAACATAGGCGTGAGCACCGATGCGCACAAACTGATGCACCGGGCAAAGCGCGCCCACCACCGCCCACTCCTCCACGGTCACATGCCCGCCCAGCGTCGCGCCATTCACCAGCATGCAGTGGTCGCCGATCACGCTGTCGTGTCCGATATGCGCGTAGGCCATGATCAGCGTGTGGCTGCCCACGCGAGTGAGCCCGCCGCCTTTCACGGTGCCGCGGCTGATGGTGACGCACTCGCGGATCTCGTTGTGATCTCCGATCTCCAGCCGCGTCGGCTCACCTTTGTACGTAACATCCTGCGGCGCCATGCCGACAGCGCAGAACGGAAAGAACGCATTGTCGTGGCCGATCTTCGTCGGGCCTTCGAGCGCGACGTGCGACACCAAACGACAACCCTCGCCCAGTTCAACCTCAGCCCCGATCACGCAATAAGGCCCGACCGTGCACGATGCTGGCACTTTAGCCCGGGGATCGACAATCGCCGTGGGATGAACATTCATGATTTCGTTATTGCATCGTCAGGGGATCTACCGATGGCGGACCCAGTGGCACTCTGCTTCACTCGGCATCCGCGCCATCACGAGTCGCTTCCGCACCCTCCCCGCGCCCGCGCGAGCTGTCGATCAGCTGGCACGACACCGTTGCCTCCGCCACGCGCTTGCCCGCAACAAAGGCGACGCCATGCATCTTCGCGGCGATCATGCGGGGGATGACGCGCCAGCCCTGCACTTCCACCTCAATCCGCAGCTGGTCGCCGGGACTCACCGGGCGGCGAAACTTGGCCCGATCGATTCCCGTGAAAACCATCAGCTTGTTGCTGCGGTCTTCCAGTTCGGTGAGCAAAAGCGCGCCTCCGGCCTGCGCAATGGCTTCCACGATCAATACTCCCGGCATAATGGGCAATCCCGGGAAATGCCCATTGAAGAAAGGTTCGTTGATGGTGACGTTCTTGATGGCTACGATGCGCTCTTTGCGTTTCAGCTCCAGCACCCGGTCAATCAGCAGAAACGGATAGCGGTGCGGCAGAATCTTCAGGATCTCGTGAATGTCGAACCCCGTCTTGGATACGGCCCCATCGGTCACGAGTGGAGTGCTTTCATTCATGCTTCGCTCTCAATCAGTTCGCCCCAATCAGCTTGAAGATTATACTGTACCGCGTCGCATTCACGGCGCACTGCCAGTACCAGCCCGCGAAAGGAATTGTGCCAGCATGAAAGCAGGAAAATCAGCAGCGGCTCAGCCTCAGCCCGCAGGGGCCGATCGCCTGCGCTATTTCTCGCAACATCAGCACCAGATCGTCGACACGATTCGCGATCTCGTCAAAATCGAATCGCCCAGCGACAACAAGCCCGCAGTCGACCGCATTGCCGCCTTCCTCGCGCTTAGGTTCGAAGCCCTGGGCGGACGCACTCGTCTCCATCGCAACACCGACTTCGGGGACAATTTGCAAATCGACTTCGACGCCGAAGCAACTCGCAAGCCGGTCCTGCTGCTCGGCCACTACGACACGGTCTACCCCCTGGGTACTCTCGCCACCATGCCCTGCAAAATCGAGAACGGCCGACTGCGCGGACCCGGCGTTCTCGACATGAAGTCAGGCATCGCGCTCATGCTCCATGCCATCGCGGCGCTGCGGGCATGGCATGGCCAACTCCCGCGGCCCGTCACGGTGTTCCTGGTTTCCGATGAAGAAGTCGGCAGCCATTCCTCGCGAAAGATCACTGAGGCCCTGGCGAAAGAGTCCGCCGGAGTGCTGGTGCTCGAACCCGCCGCCGGACTTCGAGGCGCGGTAAAAACCGCGCGCAAAGGTGTAGGCGAATACACGCTGCGCGTGAAAGGCGTCGCTGCCCACGCCGGACTCGATCCCGGCAAAGGACACAGCGCCATTCTCGAGCTGGCCCGCCAGATCGCGGTGATTTCCAAGCTGAACAATCTCCAGCAAGGCGTTTCGGTAAACCCCGGTATAGTGCAAGGTGGAACGCGCACCAATGTGGTCGCCGCCGAAGCTTCAGTGGACGTCGACGTCCGCATCAAGAGCGCGAAGCAAGCTTCCGGACTTGATCGCAAGCTGCGCTCCCTCAAAGCATTCGACAGGCACTGCAGACTGGAAATGACCGGCGGCATCAACCGTCTCCCCATGGAGCGCACTGCGGGAGTAGCGGCCCTTTACAAAAAGGCCCAGGAGATCGCCCGCCAGATCGAATGGAAGCTCGAAGAAGCAGCCGTAGGCGGCGGCTCCGACGGCAACTTCACTGCCGGCATGGGCATTCCCACGCTCGACGGCTTAGGCGGCGTAGGCGACGGCGCACACGCAGTCCACGAATTCATCGTCACTTCAGAACTGCCGCGAAGAGCGCTGCTGCTCGCAGGAATGATCGAAAGCGTTTGAACCGCTACTCTGCCGGAACCAAGACCAGGAAGTAATCCATCTTGTCGCCTTTCACAAAGTCATACTGCTCGAGCAACCGGTAGCCAGCCTGCGTGGCTTCATGCAGGACGACGTCGCGCCCCACCCCATGGTCCTCGCCATTTCCATTTCGATCGATGATTCCAACCTTGGCGCCGGGACGCAGCGCCGCTCGCAGTTTTCGTAACAGCGCAACCGGCTCGGCAACTTCGTGATAAGTCTTCAAGAGCAGAACGGCGTCCACCGCATCTGCGGGCAGCAGCGGGTCGTCGGCTTTCCCCAGGATGGTCTTTATGTTGTGCAACTGCTCCTTGTTCGCGCGACCGTCGATATAGCCGATCGATTCTGGGTTGATGTCCACAGCATAGACCGCGCCGCGTTCACCCACACGCCGCGCCGCCCGCACCGTGAACCAGCCGGACCCCGCTCCAATGTCCGCCACCGTCTTTCCCGGTGTGATGCCCAGAATGTCCATGTCGCGATTCACTTGTAGCCGCTCATCGCGCCCGGGAGAATCGAAAATCGAAAGATCTCCCGTATAGGGTTCGCTGGTCTTGCGATGCTCGCCAGGCGCAGTGACCGGAGCCTGCGCCGCCCCTTGACCGTAACTATGAGAAACCGTCTGGCACGAAATAAGCAGCGCCAGCATCAGCGCACAACGTCTAAGAGTCACCGCGTACCTCCGGGAACAATCTCTAGAATAGACTTTGCGAGAGCAACGCGGTGAGCAGCCAGTCAGCGGCGCAGAGCAAAAGCCACGCCGCATTCTTTTGACTCTGCAGTTAGCATAGCCTAGACTTTTTACAAGTATCCTCGGAGGAGTTATGGGTGAGTTTTCGCCCTGGCATTGGTTACTAATTATCGCCATCGCCCTTCTGCTCTTTGGCCCAGGAAAATTTGCCGCGGTCGGCAAAGGCATCGGCGAAGGCATCCGTAACTTCAAAGCTTCCATGAAGGAAGGAGCCGAACCGAAAAAAGAAAAAGAGGAAGAGAAGAAATCCTAGCCGAAGATTTGCAGCAGCAACTCAGAGCGCTCCCCGCTCCCGCAGCATGCGATACACCAGTGCCACCGGCAACCCCACCACGTTGCTGTAATCCCCTTCAATCCGCGGGATCCAGCGTGAAGCGATGCCCTGGATCGCGTACGCTCCAGCCTTGTCCATAGACTCCCCGGTGGCCACATAATCGCGAATCTCATCGTCAGACAACTCGCAAAAAGTCACCATCGTGGTTTCGGAAGCAGTCTCTGCTTCAACTCTACCGGGCGCCGGTCCCACCACGCATACTCCGGTGATCACGGCGTGCGTGCGTCCCGACAACATTCGCAACATGCGAGCAGCATCGTCCGCGTCGCGAGGCTTGCCCAAAATCGCATCATCGATCACAACGATCGTGTCCGCGCCCAGAACACAATCCCCCGCCAGGCCTTGAAAAACTGCCAGAGCCTTCTCCCGCGCCAGCCGCTCCGCGCAGTCCCGCGGAGATTCTCCCGCGAGCGGAGTTTCATTGATATCAGCGGGCTGCACCGTGAACGCAATCCGAGCATTGCGCAGCAATTCCTGGCGGCGTGGCGAGGCAGAAGCAAGAACAATCATGCGATCTGAATTCTAGACAAAGCACAAAGTGACGAGTCGCCGGCAGAGAGCGCGAGCCCGGCGCCACGGACTAGGTACTAGGTACTGGGTACCACTACCTGCTCCCAACCACGCCACGCACTGACTCAATCAGCTTCGCCGAATCGTAACCGACGCCGTCCTTGAACACAGTCTCCACGTTCTCAATGTCCTCGATCTTCTTGGACGGATCGCCCTTGATCACGACCAGATCCGCCTGCTTCCCAGCAGCGATCGTTCCAATGCGATCCAACTCTCCCAGAAACTGCGCCCCGTTCGCCGTCGCGATATGAATGGCCTCGACCGGCGTAAAACCGGCTTCGACCAATAGTTCCACTTCACGCTGATCTCCAAAACCCGCAATCACTCCGCCCATGCCCGTGGGATCCAACCCAGCTAGCAGTAGACCTCCGGCCTGCACAAACGCATGTTCGAACTCCATCTCCTTCCTGAAAGCGGCGGGCCACGGCGAATCGCCGCTGTGATAACGCTGCCGGATCGAACTGCTATCGCTGGCACGCACCTTATTGCTGAGCACTGCGCTGCGAGCGTCGGGCGACAAAGCATCGAGGATGCGCTGCTGAATCGTCGGCCGTCCGGGCACCGACATTTCAAACACGGGCAGCGTCGATGTGACCGCAACGTGGTGTTGAACCAGGTCGACGATCGTGTCGTGCAGTGGCCCACTCTGCACGTCCAGCTTCGAAATGAACTCATAGTCAAGTTTTTCGGGACAGTCGCCCGGCTTCTTCCAGGGAAAAAACTCCGTATCTACAAGCAGACCGTGCTCCAGATCGTCAATTCCGATCGCAGCAGCTTCCCGAAAGCCGATGGAACAAAGATGTCCGGTAACCTTGGCCCCGCGCTTGTGCGCAGCCGCCACTGCCGCCGAAAGTTCCGCCGGAGTGATGAACATGTACGCCTTGAAGTTGTCGACGCCCTGGTCCAACCAGAAATTAACTGCCTTCGTCGCGTCGTCAGGCCCGGTGAGCTGATGCATCTGCAGCGCCCAGCTGCCAGCTCCTTCGAGATAGGGCCCGGTGACGTGAATCTTCGGTCCCGGAGTTTCGCCCTTATCGATCTCCTTCTTGAGTTCAAGATCGGTATAGGGCTCGAGCGCACCAGTCGTGCGGATGGTCGTTACCCCGCCGGCCAGATACAAGCGCGGAAAGCTGAACCCCATTTCGCCGAAGATGCCATTTCCCATCGGATAGAACATGTGATCGTGCATCCCGACGAGCCCGGGAATCACACTGTATCCGTGGAGGTCGAGCACCTGTGCATCTTTAGGAATGTTCACCGAAGCGGCGTCTGAAACCGATTCGATCTTCCCTTTTGAGATCACAACCGTCTGGTCGTCCCGCGCGTCCGCGCCCGTGCCGTCTATCACGCGCACATGAGTCAGCGCCACGACGGGTGCATCAACTCTCACAAAGCCGCGCACCTGCGGTGAGAGAGTCTGGCAGATCCCGGCCCCACAGCAAACCAGTATCAAGATTATGGCGCTGACCAGTTTCCGCATGGTTTTTCCCTCCGTCCACAAGGCAGGATTCTACCGAAGAAAGCCCTAGTCCGCCCAAACGAAACTCCAGGCCTTACCCTTTGTGACCCTGTGCCCCCTGTGTTAAAGATTTTAGGGACGCAATCGAATCCGGACTCGCAAGAATCGAAACTGCTCTCGAAACTGAGAACTCCTCCCCGCCTGTTAAAATGAAAGTTTAGTCGCAGCCACACAACAGCACTGGCAGTTCGGCCGCCAGCTTCGATTCGGTTTTTGACTGGCACCTGACAACTGGCCACTGGCCACTGAACTATGGACGCCGCTTTCCTTCGCAACTTTGCGATCATCGCGCACATCGACCACGGTAAATCCACGCTGGCAGACCGCCTGCTGGAGCTGACTGGATCGCTCACCATGCGCGAGATGCAGGCCCAGGTGCTCGACACCATGGACCTCGAGCGCGAGCGCGGCATCACCATCAAGGCCCACGCCGTCCGCATGATGTACACCGCCCACGACGGGAACACATACCAGCTGAACCTCATCGACACCCCGGGCCACGTCGATTTCTCCTACGAGGTCTCGCGCTCGCTCGCGTCCTGCGAAGGCGCACTCCTAATTGTCGATGCCTCCCAGGGTGTCGAAGCCCAAACCCTCGCCAACGCCTACCTTGCCATCAATAACGGCCTTGAAATAATCCCCGTCATCAACAAAATCGATCTGCAAAGCGCCGACATCCCCCGCACCAAGGAAATGATCGAAAGCGCCGTCGGCCTCGACGCCTCCGATGCAGTCCTCATCAGCGCGAAAACCGGTCAGGGCGTGCCCGACGTCCTCGAAGCCATTGTGAAGCGCATCCCGCCGCCCAAAGGCAATCCCGAGAGCCGCCTGCAAGCGCTGATCTTCGACTCCTGGTTCGACGCGTACCGCGGAGTGGTGATCCTCACCCGGGTTTTCCAAGGCACGCTGCGCAAGGGCCAGAGAATTCGCCTGTGGTCAAACGGCACAACGTTCGACGCCGAAACGCTCGGCGTGCAATGCCCCAAACCGGTAGAAATCGATGAACTGAAAGCCGGCGAAGTCGGCTTCCTCATCGCCAACATCAAGAACGTAGCCGACACAAAAATCGGCGACACCATCACCGACGACGCCAACCCCGCCTTCGAAGCTCTCCCCGGTTTCGAAGAAATCAAGCCCATGGTGTTCGCCGGACTCTACACCGTGGACGCGCACGAGCACACCCGCCTGCGCGAAGCGCTGGAAAAACTTCGCCTCAACGATTCGTCATTCTTCTTCGAACCGGAAAGCTCGGTAGCGTTAGGTTTCGGCTTCCGTTGCGGCTTCCTCGGCCTGCTCCACATGGAAATCATTCAGGAGCGCCTGGAACGCGAGTTCGCCCTCGAACTCATCACCACCGCCCCCGGCGTGCGTTACAAAATCACCAAAACCGATGGCGACTTGATCGAGGTCGACAACCCCTCGCGCTGGCCCGACCCCAGCGAGATCGCAAAGGTCGAAGAGCCGGTAATCCTCGCCACGATCCTGACTAACGAAGAATACGTCGGCGGCATTCTGAAACTCGTCGAAGACAAGCGGGGCAAGCAGAAAACTTTCGAGTACGTCAGCTCTTCGCGCGTGATGTTGCACTATGAGTTACCCCTGAACGAAATCGTGCTCGACTTCTACGATCGCCTCAAATCCGTTTCCCGCGGCTACGCGTCGCTCGACTATTACCTCGCCGATTATTGGGAGTCGCCCATGGTCAAGCTCGACATCTTGGTCGCCGGCGAACCGGTAGATGCGCTCTCCATCATCGTGCATCGCGATTTCGCCTACGAACGCGGCAAACTGCTGGTCTCAAAAATGCGGCAGCTCATCCCCCGGCAAATGTTCGAAGTAGCTATCCAGGCCTCCATCGGGGCCAAAATCATAGCCCGCGAGACCGTCTCCGCGATCCGCAAGAACGTCATCGCCAAGTGCTACGGCGGCGACATTTCCCGCAAACGCAAGCTGCTGGAGAAGCAAAAAGAAGGCAAGAAACGCATGAAGCGCATTGGCCGCGTCGACATCCCCCAAGAGGCTTTCCTGGCCGTGCTCAAGGTCGGCGAAGACAGCAATTAAGCTGTTTTGTCTTCCACTCCGGGATACAGCGCTGCGACCCGGAATCGAAAGGTCAGGAACCGTGAAATGTGCAAATCTCTAAAGCAGGAATAAGCTGGCTTTTAGCGGGCCTTAACAATGTTAATGCGGAGTGAATTGCCTAACTGGTTACTATTCAGAGCCTTAGGAGCTGGAAATCAGTCGCCGCAAATAGCCTGACAAATCTTTACCCCCAGCCATTTTCTTCATCGCCATCAATTCCACAAGCTTTTCCACAGCGCACCCGCCCCGCGCAACTCGAATCCCCTAAGGTACTTACCACAACAAAACTACAGTCATTCCTGCACTCCTCGGCATCACTCCTCCGGAGCCATCCCGCCCTCCGCCATCATCTCAAACCGGGTGCAATTCTTCCGGAAAGCCAGCACCAGTTTGCCCGTAGGGCCATTACGCTGTTTCGAAATAATGATCTCCGCCTTCCCCTGCAGATCAGGATCGTCCTGCCGGTAAACCTCTTCGCGAAAGATGAACATCACCAGATCAGCATCCTGCTCAATCGACCCCGACTCGCGCAGATCAGAAAGCTGCGGACGATGATCCCCGCCGCGGCTCTCCGGAGCCCGGCTCAACTGCGAGAGCGCCACCACCGGCACGCTCATTTCCTTGGCCAGCCCCTTCAATCCTCGCGAAATCGCCGACACTTCCTGCGTCCGATTCTCGTACCGCTTGCTCCCGCCCGACATGAGCTGCAAATAGTCCACGATAATCAAGTCAAGCCTGCCCTGCGATTGCTTCAGCCGCCGCGCCTTGGCCCGCATCTCGCTCAGCGAAATGCCGGGCGTGTCATCAATAAAAATCGGAGCGTGCGCCAGATGCTCCATCGCCCGCACCAGCTTCTTGGTGTCATCCTGCCACAGAGAACCGGTACGCATCTTGTGCGCATCCACTTCCGCCGTCGAACACAGCAATCGCAGCAGTAGCGCCTCGCGCGACATCTCCAGCGAAAACACTCCCACCACCTGCTGGTCCTTGATGGCAGCATTCTCGGCGATGTTCATGGCAAACGCCGTTTTGCCCATCGAAGGCCGCGCCGCAATGATCACAAGATCTGAGCGCTGCAGTCCGCTCGTCATCTCGTCAAGATTTTCGTAATGCGTAGCCAGCCCGGTAATGCGCTGCCCGCGCTGCAGCAAAGCATCCACCGACCCAAACGATTCGCGGACAATCTCCTGCACGCCCATGAACCCGCGCCCAATGCGCTTCTCCGACAGCTGAAAAATCGCAGCCTCGGCATCGCTGAGCACTTCCTCGGCCGCATCCGATTGATCCCCCGCCCGCGCAATCGCCGTATTCGCCGCATGAATCAGCCCGCGCAGCAGCGCCTTGTCGCGCACAATCTTGACGTAATGCTCAATGCTCGGCCGGTCCGGAACCCCATCCAGCAAACTCGACACATAACCCACATCGCCAATCGCCTGCAGATCCTTGTGCCGGTCCAGCTCGTCGATCAGCGTAATCATGTCAATCGGCCGCGACGACTCCGCCAGATCGACCATCCGCCCATAAATCCGCCGATGCGAATCCAACGAAAAATCCTCGATCCGCAAATGCTCCGCCGCCTGGTTGTAAGCAAAGTTGTCCAGCAGGATCGCGCCCAAAATCGAACGCTCCGCTTCTACGTTCGCGGGAAGAGTGCTAAAGGATGCGTGGTCAGATATAGCCATTTGCGCGGAAGAATCCTCAGGCTGCACCGATTATGATGCAGGCGAATATAAAACGAAACATCAAAGTTTAAAACATGGGCCGAACTAATAGCCAGCTGGCAGGTGGCTCACGCGGAACATCTTCGTCGCTGGCCGAAGATTCCTGCTCGACGACACTGCTACACCGAGGGGCGAACGTTGGGAGAAAGCCCTTGTGGAGAAGCTGTGAATCTGTGTGGGACCTGTGAATAGCGCACTGTTTCTTGTGGAGGGTTTCGGAAAACCCGGACTAGACTCCGGCCTGAACATGTTGTAGCCACGAAATGGGGGAGCCTGACTGAGGTCGCGCCCTCAGAACTCGGGTAGGTCTGGCTTTCCTGAACCCACGCAGGCCGGGCACGAGGCGTCCCTGCAAATGCACGAGCTGCACGTCAAGAGATTGCACTTGATGCATTGAAAGGCCGCCCCATCAAGCGGGGTTCCGCAAAACGCACAGAGCGAATCCTCCGTGTATTCCCCGCTAGTATCAGTTTCGTCCGACACCAGGTCCGTGTCGTCGTCGCCCTGGTTTAGTGCTTCGGTCACTCTCTTGAACATCTCAGCCTCCGCAGCGATCATCGAAAGAGCCAAACAACGAACCTCCCGACCTCCACCATGAAGCATGCGAACAGGATCGTCCTCAGAGTAATCTTCTCGCACAGCGCGTAAAACGCATCTACGCTCTTCTCAATCTTCGCGAGCTTGATCCTGTCGAGCACTTTGATAATGGGTCTATCGCAATCATCCGCTCTGAATAAGCGAACGACAAGCGAAACGCCTCAAGAATTGTGCAGAAGCTGTGGAGAACAACGAATCTGCTGTGGAAGGCCTGCGAAAACGGAACGCAGCACTACCTCAGTGAAGCTGACGCACTACCGGTTGTATGGGGTCCGCCTGTGAGTGCAAATCCGTGGCAAAAAAGCCTTCCAAAAGTAAATGCGGCCGGGGCCAGCCACCCCAGCCGCATCGCTCGTGGATCTCTCGCCCTGCCTTCCCGCCGCTAGGAGCGGCGAGCCGACGGTACTGGTCCGACAGCGCTCGCCAAAAAGGAAGAGCGCCGCATTTACCAGTACTGGCCGCAGAGCATGATTCCGGAATGCGATTCGCAGAATCGCTTCTCTGCAACCCCTGCGTTGGCCAGCGGCCCAGCCCGCTCAAGGAGCAGACTGTAGAGGAGGCCGCAATGCCCGGGCAACCGATTCGCGCTCGCGCGCGTTTCCAATTTCCCCCAGCAATTCACCCTCGAGAATTGCCAGCTGCCACCGGCGTCACCGCAATCATCACCCGGCAAGCTTTGAGAATTCCACGTTTGCGCTGCACTCACTTTCAGTCACAATGTTGCGACCCGCAACTGAAAAACATTTCCCCCTTGTGCAGAAGCTGTGGACGATAGGACTTCCCTGTGGAAGCCTGAGGAAATCCGCGCACGAATCGCGCCACTGGAAACGAGCGCCTCGACCTTTTCAATAACCTAGGCGCTGTGAAGAAATAACCGACTGAACAAACTACGAAAAAGATCGCTGCCGGAATTGTCATCCCGAGCGCAGCGAGGGACCTTGGTGTATGCCTCCGGCGGGACGGCCCCCGCCGAGAACTCCTCGGCACGACCTTGCATGCTGTCGATGTGGCCTTTCACGGCGTCAGCGTCCGGATGGAGCAGGTGCCATGCCTCACGACACTTCGCGTACTTGGACTTTGCCGACTTAGGATAAACAATGACCCACGCCTTGCCTAAAGTCTCTTTCGCGGGAATGATGTACCAGGCGTCGTCATAAATAACGTAAGCCGCCAGAAAGTCGAAGGAACCGGGCGGGTACGGCTTGCCCGCGCTGCACACGGCGCACGCATAACCGCCGGCCTCTACCTCGAGCGTGGTGGATTTCACCTGTACCGCCAGAAAGTGCCCCGGCCATCCCACCACAAAGTCATAACTCCTCGAATCTCCCCAAGGTTTGCTTACAGGCAAGTCATGATCGGTCGCCCGCACCATGAAATGCATTTCCGCCCACTCCCCGCGAAGTTTCTTGTCGGAGATTTTCGGTTTCCGCTTCCCCATTGACCCACCTCAGAACGAAAAAGGGCGGCATTCGGTGAAAATTCGCGAATGCCGCCTTATGTTTTTATTCGACAGGAATAAGAAGCCCAAGGCAAGAAAATTCTAAGAAAAAAGCAGGAACGATTCCCAGAATGGGAATTGCGACGCAAGCCCCGGAGGGGCGGCAGATGATAGCCCAGGACGGAAGTCCTGGGTCAGCCCGAGAAATAGAACCGAGTCCCGGAGGGACGATACAGGTGCGGACCAATTACACTTGCATCAATCCGACTAACACTATTCTCGCTCGCGGGCGAGGCTGAGGAGGACGCGAGAGCGTGGCGATTGACGATCCGATAGACGCGTTCGAGCAGCAGTACATGAAGGACGAGCCAGAGCTGCCCGAGAAACTCGCGAAGTACGCAGCCGGCCTTGGCTTCAAGCTGGCGATGCCCGACGGCGGACTCGCGGCGGACATCCTGGTGAAAGTGGTAGACGCGTTGTTCGACAAACCATCTGGAGTGGAACGAGTCAGGGCCCTATTCGAGTTGGTCAGCGGCGAGTTCAAGAATGTTGAGAGGACCAAAGCCAGTCACGAGGACGTTCAGAAGGCCATCCAGACGGTGCAGATCGCAATTGCCCTCGGACAGGCGACCGAGAGCAACCTCTACACACGCGAGATTGGCTACGGAATCTGCTGCCGCCTACAGGGTTTTGGTCTTGCGCACGAGATTGGGCAAAGCCGCGAACTCCCGCTCACAAACTACACGTTTCGTCTTTCCACGCAAGGGATAAGACTGCTGAAACTTCTCGGAGAGAACGTGCCGAACTACGATTACTACTTCAAGCCCGCCCATTGAGGCCGGCCAACTCGCGGGCGATGGCGCTCGCGGGTCAAAGAAGCAAAACCACGAGGTACTCTCAAGCCTACGGCTCAGCCCCCTAGCCCATCAGGGCTCGGAGAGCTGACCCTTCAAAAGTCCTGCCAAATATTTAGCCAACTCGCTAACATCGTACTGGCCTTTTTCGTAGGCGCGGTCCGCAGCTTGTAATCCGGCAATATAAGGCGCTCGGTCCTCACGAATGCGTTCAGGAACTGTTTTCTTCCCGCCCAGAATCCTCCCCTGTTTCAGGCAAATCAGATAATAACAAGCTGCTCTCGCAGTCCTTCCGTTGCCTTCTATAAAAGGATGTATCCAGTTGAGATTCCACAATGCAAAAGCTGCTAGGGTCGTCGGGTGGTCCACAATAGTCCAATTTTCGTGGATGAGCGAAAAGAACGCATCCATGAGTTTGGGCACATCATGGAAATGCGGCGGCAAGTGATTCCCCACTCTGATAGGTCCCTCGCGGTAGCGGCCACCGAGTTGGCAGATATTCGAAACAGCAGCATAGTTGAGCGCCCACAGGGTGTACTTATCGAATGCCTCGATGCCCTTCTTAAGGCCGATCTCGATGCAATTTGACAACAGGTCATATTGCCGGAGCAGGTTTTGCTCCTGAATTTTCGTGAATAGTGCGGGGTCGTCTTTTTCTCTGACAGACATCGGGAAGACGAGGTATATCAGGCTGCAGCGCGAGTTACGGCAGCAGCTTGATATTCTCTGAAGCTATTCTGACGCTATCCTTCGTAATGCGGCCTTCCGAGCCGAATGGCGCATTGCCGAATGCGAAGCTGATTCGTTGCTGCCGCAATTCGTCCTCAGTCACGGCTTTAGCCTTGGAATCTTCCAATACCTTTGTGAGCTCCGGATCGAGTTCAACATCGCGAAGAAATTGTTTGCGGTCGGCCATTTTTCTGCCCTCCCTTGCGGAGGATTCATCATACGCTTTCCGTTCGCCTTATCTTAGCACTGCTTTTCCACAGAGATTTACACTCTTGGTGAGGCCCCGCTAGACGACATAAATAGGGGCCATCTTCGCCTCACAACATCCCGCCGTCGCTGAGCCTTAGTCCCTGACCCCATCCATAAACGCCCTCAGCTTCCGTGATCTCGACGGATGCCTTAGCTTCCGCAGCGCCTTGGCTTCGATCTGGCGGATGCGTTCCCGGGTTACGGCGAAGGACTGGCCCACTTCTTCGAGAGTGTGCTCGCTGCCGTCTTCGAGGCCGAAGCGCATTTTGATTACTTTTTCTTCTCGCGGCGTCAGCGTGCGCAGGACCTGGCCGGTCTGGTCCTTGAGGTTCACGTTGATCACGGCTTCGGCGGGAGAGACTACGGCGCGGTCTTCGATGAAGTCGCCGAGATGCGAATCTTCTTCTTCGCCGATTGGGGTTTCGAGCGAGATGGGTTCCTGTGCGATCTTCAGGACCTTGCGGACTTTCGCCACCGGAATGTCCATGCGCTTGGCGATTTCTTCGCTGGTGGGTTCGCGGCCGAGTTCCTGCACCAGCTGCCGCGAGGTGCGGATCAGCTTGTTGATGGTTTCGATCATGTGCACCGGGATGCGGATGGTGCGCGCCTGATCGGCAATGGCCCGGGTAATCGCCTGCCGGATCCACCACGTGGCGTACGTGGAAAATTTGTATCCGCGGCGATATTCGAATTTGTCGACCGCTTTCATCAAGCCGATGTTGCCTTCCTGAATCAAGTCGAGGAACTGCAAGCCGCGGTTGGTGTACTTCTTCGCGATCGAAACCACGAGGCGCAGGTTGGCCTCGATCAGCTCGCGCTTGGCCTGTTCGGCGTCCATGTCGCCCTGGATGATCTCGCGTTGGGTGCGCTTGATCTCCTGGAACAGTAGGCCGGCTTCAACTTCGAGCTTTTCAATCTCGCTCCGTACGGAGCGCGCCTGTCGGCGGTATTCTTTTTTCTGATCCTCGCTGCGCGTGGCGTCGGCTTTGCGCTCAAGATTTCCAGCCTGGCGGTCGAGTGAACGCATGCTGTCGACCGTTTTGTTGACCCGGTCGATCAGGCGCTTGCGCTCGGCGTTGGTGAAACCGAGCTTGCGGACGGCGAGCGAAACCCGCACGATGCCGCGAGCCAGGTTGCGGCGGGCGCGGCGATGGTCCTTGGGCCGCTTTTTCTGCGACATCGCAACGTACTTTTCCTGCAGAATGCCGGCCTTTTTGTACAGCTTGGCCATGGCATCGATCTTGCCGGTGAATTCGTTCAGGCGGTTCTGCAGAATCTCGTCGGTGATCTCTTCTTCGTCGAAGGTCACGACTTCTTTGATGGAGCGCACGCCCTTCTTCAGGTCCTCGCCCATAGCGAGAAGTTCATGGATGACAATCGGAGAGCGGGAGAGCGCCTTGAGCACGCGCAACTGGCCGCGCTCGATGCGCTTGGCGATTTCTACTTCGCCTTCGCGCGTGAGCAAGGGAACGGTTCCCATCTCGCGCAGGTACATGCGGACGGGGTCGTTGGTTTTTTCGAGAGCGCCGGGAGTGAGATCGAGTTCAACATCCTCGCCCTCTTCGCCTTCTTCGAACTTCTTATCGAGCGCGGCGGAAGGCAGTTTGGGGCCTTCCAGCACGTCAATGCCTTGCGTGCCGATCGTCGTGAGCAGGTCGTCGAGGTCGTCGGGACTAACCACGTCCTGAGGGATGAGCTCGTTTACCTGGTCGTAGGTCAGGTAGCCCTTCTCTTTGCCGGCGTCGACCAGCTTTTTTATATCGTCGTACTTGTCTTCAAGAGCCAATGAGGTGTTCCTCAAATTCTTCAATTCGCCCGCGAGGAGCGTGTGATACGGCCTGTTCAGGTGGGATTCTGGGGTAGCGCGGAGTTGTGCGCCTAGCACAAACCTACAGATTTTAGCACATAAGTGCTGCCCGGTCTATCACTTGCCCCGCCGAAAGTCCCGCCGTTCGCCGCTATCTATAACTACGCTAAATAGTTAGATGACTTTAATGGTCGTTTTGTTTCATGCACTTTTCTTGTTTCCGGAGGCGGCTCTAAGTCCGTGCTCGGCCAGGCTGGGATCCCTCAGGGCCCGGCTCAGGCGATCTTTTTCCAGCAGCAATTCGTTCCTGAGTACCTTATCGTCACTAACGCCTGGCTTGGTTAGTTCGCGCTGCACCTGCTCCAGGCGGCGGCGCAGGTGGATGCGGCGCAAGGCGCGGACCGCGCCCTCCAGGCGCTCGGCGCTGAGTTCTTCGTCCTCTTTCAACAGTATGGAAGCCAGCATCCGGCGCTCAGTTTCGGAGCATGGCACCTCCATTACATCGGCAATTTCGGCTCCGGCATTGAGCAAGGCCTCGACCAGCGATTCGGTCGCGAGGCCGTGATGCAGGCCTTCGCTCTGGAGCGCGTACTGCGCCTGCCGGGCGGGATCAAACTCTTCGTCTTTTACAACCTCATGAGCGCCGTCGCGGGCCGAAACCCGCTCGCCCGCCTGCATCTGACGCGCCGAGGCCAGCGCGCGGATCAGAATTCGCTCGGCGTCGGTGGGTTGCGCCTCGGCTGGAGCTTTTACTGCGGTCGCTGAACGTTCCGACGCCACGTGCCGCAACTCCTGGCGCAGGACGGACGAATCGATGCCCAGCTTCTGGGCGATCTCCTGGCTTAATTCGTCGCGGACGATCCGGCTGGGGACGCGCTGAATGTGCGGCAGCAAGTAGTTCACTGCCTTCTGTTTGCTCTCGCCGGTGCGGCCTGGAAAGTGGCTTCGCGCACGGTCGATCAGATAATCGAAGTATCGTTGCGAATGCCGCAGAGCTTCGCCGTAGGCGTCTTTGCCTTTGCGGCGGATGAAAAGATCGGGATCGAACCCCTGCTCGAGCGTCAGCACCTTGATCTGAAATTCTTCCTCGACCAGTAAGCCCAGCGTGCGCTCGGTGGCTTTGGCGCCCGCCGTGTCAGGATCGAAGTTCACCACCGCGTTCTTGCTGAAGCGTCCGAGCAGCTTGGCCTGGATCTCGGTGAACGCCGTGCCCGAGCTGGCGATTACGTTATGAAATCCGGCAGCGTAGACGGAAATGCAATCCATCTGACCTTCGACCAGGATGGCGTAATCCAGCTTGCGGATCGCTTCTTTGGCTTTGTCGAGGTTGAAGAGAACCCGGCTCTTGGAGTAGATGCCGGTCTCCGGCGAATTCAAATACTTTGGTCCAGACTTTTCATCAGTGGCTAACGTTCTTCCGGTGAAGGCGATGATTCTTCCTGCATCGTTGGCGATGGGGAACATTACGCGGTTGCGGAACTTGGAGTACATCGCGGATGCGGGCTTCGGGCGGAGCCTGCCCTGAGCGGAGTCGAACGGGCTCTCCGGCTTCGGCGGCGGCTCCGAATCAAAATCCCCGCCCTGTCCGTCCAAAGAACGGACGGACGAGGACGGGGCACCCTCTTTCCAGGAAAACAGTCCGCTCTCGCGCAGCACCTCTTCGCTGAATTCGCCCGCCAGGCGGTCGCGGAGCAGGAAGCCGGAATCCGGAGCATAGCCGATGCGGAAGCGTGCGATCGTTTCATCGTCCAGCCCGCGACCTTGCAGATACTCTCGCGCTCTTGCTCCCTCCGGACGCTTCAGGCATTCCTGGAAAAATGTCGCGGCCCGCTCTTGCGCGTCGAGCAGTTGGGCGCGTAGCTTGGCTTCTTTCGCCTCAGCCGGACTTGAGTACGTGGTCTTCGGCAACGGGATTCCCAGCTTCTGTGCTACCAGACGGACAGCTTCGGGGAAGGTGATGTTTTCGATCTTCTGGACGAAGCTGAACACGTCTCCTGAAACGCCGCAGCCGAAGCAGTGATAAAACTGGCGCGTGGCATGCACCGAAAATGACGGCGTCTTCTCCCCGTGAAACGGACAGAGGCCGGAATAGTTCTGGGCACCCGCTTTTTTCAGCTTGATGTAGTCGCCGATGATGCGGACAATATCCGCCTGCTGCTTCACCGTCTCTTTGAAATCTTCTGCGGGCATGGATGTATCTAGTGAGTGAAGGGCGAACTCGCGACGCTGCTCCTTCTGAGATTTTGAGCCTGGACTGCTGCTAATGGGAATATAGCAGCTGCGGTTTGCCTGCGGAAAAACTGTGAATAATGCCAGATAGGCGTCAATTACCTAGGAAAAGCCAGGCGTTATTAACGAGCCTTACTCTCTGTCATGCTGAGCGGAGGAGGATCGTCCAAAGGACGAGCCTCCGGAGTCGAAGCATCCCTAATTGCTTTACTGCTCCCTGTCATCCACGGGTACCACTCTTTGGCCAAGTCCAGCCAATGCGGGTTCCTGGATTCCAGCAGCGCGATCTTCTTCGCTCGAGACCATCCCTTCAACTGCTTTTCCCGCGCGAGGGCGTTGTGCACATCGTCGTAAGATGCCCAGTACAGAAGACGCTCGAGGTCGTACTTATTGGTGAAACCTTCCAGCTGATGGAACTTGTGCTCGAACACTCGCTTGTGCAGATTACCAGTGAAACCGATGTAGAGGGTTCCCGACTGACTGCCCATGATGTATACGCAGTAGCTTCGCCGCTCTCTGGCCGTCATTGTAAGGTAGGGGTCCTTCGACTGCGCAAGATCGTCTTTCAGACGATCTTACTTCGCTCAGGATGACAGGATGCGAGAGTTTCTTACAGCGGAAAGAATGTCATCGAGAAGAATGCGGACGCAGCAGTACCGGATTAGAACTGCCGGTGCTGTCGTCTAGTTGCCGTGCGTCACCGTCCCGGGACAGAGCAGAGACGGCGGTAGGGATCCTTCGACTGCGGAACATCGTCCTTTGGACGACATTCCTCCGCTCAGGATGACAGACCTATAAACGCAATTCCACCACCGTTGCTCCGCCACCGCCTTCGTTCTGCGGGGGTTCGGCTACTGACTCGACGTGAGGATGTTGCTGCAGGGCCTGGCGCAATGCTTTGCGCAGGATTCCCATGCCGCTGCCGTGGACCACGCGCACGCGTGGCAGGCCGGCTAGAAATGCGTGGTCGACGAATTTCTCGACTGCCCGAGTCGCGTCGTCCACGTTGTAGCCAATCACATTGATCTCCGACGGTGCGTTCTGACTTTCGTTTTCGTTATTTAGCGACACAGAGATCCCACGCGCCCGCGCCGCCTTCACTGGAGAATCCGCTGCTTTGCTCAGCACTTCGGCAATGTCATCCCGCGCGATCTTCATCTTCATCGCGCCCACTTCGACTTCGAAGTGGTTGTCGTCGAGCTTGCGTGAAATCCTGGCGGCGCGGCCGGTTGATTTCAGCTTGACGCTGTCGCCTTCGGAGACGTGCCTGACAACCTGGGGCTGCGCGTGAGGATCGCCCTCATCGGCCCCGCTGGCGTGCGCTACCACGGTGGAATCGAACTGCTCGCGAAATTCACGGCGCAATTTGGCAATACGCCGCTCTGCGTCTTTCGACAACTTCTGCGCCGCGGCCCGCTCCTGGATGGCGTTCACGGCCTCGCGGGCGTGGTATTCGAAGTCGCGCAGCACGCTCTCCAGTTTCTTCTCCATCTCGCGGACCTTGCCCTGCTGCTCCTTTTTGCCTTCGGCCGCCAGGCGCGTCTTCTCGCGTTCCAGCTCCTGCTCGCGCGTTTGCAGCCGCAGCCTTTCGCCTTCCGCATCTCGCAAGCTGGCATGAAGCTTGTCCAGAAATTCACCGACATCCCGAGCCTGCGAGCCCAAACGCGCCCGCGCCGCTTCGATAATCGCCGGATTCAGCCCCAGCCGCTGCGCGATGTTGATACCTGCCGAGGCTCCGGGCACTCCTATTTTCAATTCATAAGTAGGTTGCAGAGTGGTCTCGTTGAAGCCCACCGAGGCGTTGATCACGCCTGGGGTATTCGCCCCGTAGACCTTCAGCGATGTGTGATGCGTGGAAATCACCGTCATGCAGCCGATGCGGCCAAAGTATCCGGCAATTGCAACCGCCAGCGCTGCGCCCTCCTCAGGATCCGTGGCCGAACCCAGTTCATCGAGCAGCACCAGAGACTCGGTGGTTGCCGTCTGCGAAATGAAATCGATGTTGGTGACGTGGGCGGAAAAAGTCGAAAGATTCTGCTCGATCGATTGGTAGTCGCCAATGTCGGCCAGCACCGCATCGAACACCGGCATTTCGGCGCGGTCGGCGGGAACCGGAATTCCCGATTGTGCCATCAAGGCCAACAGGCCCACCGTCTTGAGGGTCACTGTTTTCCCTCCAGTGTTCGGGCCAGTGATGACCAGCTGCCGCCGATCGCCTTCGAGCTCCACGCTGATCGGAACAACCGCTGCGCCTTTGAGTTTCAGATTGCGCTCGAGCAGCGGATGGCGGGCACCGCATAGAATCATCCGCCCTGGCGTCTCCTGACTCAGCTGCACCACTACGCAGTTGTAGTCTTCGGCGAAGCGCGCCTTGGCAAACTGCAGCTCCAGCTCGCTGAGCACCTCTCCTGAGGCAAGGATCGCTGCTGACTGCTCACCGATACGCCGCGTCATCTCGAGCAGAATGCGATGAATCTCGGCCTGCTCTTCGTCGAGCAGGCGAACCAGTTCGTTGTTCTGCTCGATAGTCTCCAGAGGCTCAACAAATACGGTCTGGCCACTCGAACTCGCTCCATGCACAACACCTTGCACGCGCCGTTTCTGCTCAATCTTCACAGGGATGACAAAGCGCTCGCCGCGGATGGTTACCAGTTCATCCTGCACGGTTCCGTCCTCAGCCAGGCGGCGCAAGTATCCGCGCAGCGATTCCTGAATTACGCGCCTCTGCTTTTCGATCTCGCGGCGAATGCGCGCCAGTTCTGGCGAAGCGTGGTCGTCCAGGGTGCCATCGGGCTGAATCTTGTTTCGAAACGCGCGCAGAAAGTCGGTGAAGTCAGGCACGCTCTGCGAAAGCAGTCGCAGTCGCCGGCATTCCGTCCTCATGTTCGCTGGCGGATGCAAGGCGATCTCGCGCCACTCTGCAGCGCGGTCTACCACCAGCAGCACGTCGCGAATCTCGGTGGTTTCGAGCGCGGCTCCCGCGATTCGAGACTTCTCAACCAGCTTTGTAATATCCAGTAGTCCCGAAAAATCGAAGCTCCCGCCCAGGCGGCGAAACTCTCGCACTTCGGCGGTCAGTTCCTGTTGCTCGGCAATCCAGGCGGAATCGGTGGAAGGTGCAAGCGCTCTAATCCTCGCCTGGCCCGGCGGCGAGGACGAGTATCCGCGCAGCAATTCACGCAGGGCATCGAACTCCAGCACGCGCGCGGAGCTGTGGATAAGCGGTTGGGACATCGCTTCGGACATCGGAATTTATGTTACAGGAAGGGCGAGAAGAAGATAACGTGCAGGCTGATGGGGAAGCGAGCCAAACGCGCGATTATTGCGTCGCAAAGAACGCGACGCTTCGCGCGGCTCGCCCAGATCCTTCACTGCGCAAAGAACGCTTGTTCAGGATGACAATTCCTACGACTGGACGGCTGCCAGCGCCTGGCTATCGCCCTGGCTCGTCACGGGCAGGCGCAGCACGAACACCGCTCCGCCTTCCGGCTTGTTCTGGCAGGTGATTTGTCCGCGGTGATCCTGCACCACGCCATACACGGCGCTCAGTCCCAAGCCGGTACCTTTGCCGATCGGTTTTGTGGTGTAGAAAGGATCGAACACTTTATGCGGCTCTTTTACGCCTGGCCCGCTGTCGGAAAACTGCACGACGACTTCTTGCCGGTGATGCCGGGCGCTGACCTGAAGCGAACCTCCACCCGCTTCCTCCAGCGCGTCCAAAGCGTTTTCCACGATCTGGACGAAGGCCTGGAACAGCTGGTGGCCGTCACCCCACACGCGCGGCAAATTTGGCTCGATTACGGTCTCGATGCGGATTTTCTGATCATGCCGCTGCAGCTCGCGCATTTGCACGCTGCGCTGCAGAAGCGTGCCGAGATCCACCATCGTCCTCTCTCCGGAACTTTGCTGTGCGAAACTCAGCAAGTTCGCGATCAGCTCGCGGGTCCGTTGAGATTGATTCACGATCTTGCGCACCAGCGCGTCCTGTTCGCTGGTCAAGCGCTGGTTCGACCACAGCTTCTCCGAATACTCCATGATCGCGGTAAGGGGATGGTCGATCTCGTGAGCGGCGCCGGCAACCAACTGGCCCAGCGAAGCCAGCTTCTCGCGCTGCACCAGGTGGCTCTGCAAGCGTTGCTCGTTCTCGAAGCTGCGACGCGAATCTCCCAGCAAATGGATCAGAGCCTGATCCTGCAGGTACTGGCGCACGAAAACGAAGACGCCCAGCACCAGCATGGCTGCCAATACGGTAAAAAGACGGAAAGTCCGCGCCTGAGCCAGCGAAGCATCCCAGCGATAGACCCACAGTCCCAACACTGGCAAAGAAAGCATCGCCAGCATCGCCAGTCGAAGTGTCATCGCACCCCAAGTATCATCCGCCTGAGCGGGAGCGGCTTCCGGCTTCCACTGGCGCCCGGTCAGCGTTGTGGCCGCCATCCAGGTTACAGCGCCGATCAACGGAATATCGTAGGGACTACCCGAGTAGTACTCCTCTTTGGCGAGGGTCAGGGTGACACCCAGGAATCCGGCTCCATAGAAGGCGTAGAGCCCACTTGCCGTCATCAGGTTCAGATAGACCTTTTTCCATCCCACAGGCGCGCCCCGGGCGGCGAGCCCCAGCATCAACATCAGCACGCTGCTCTCGACCATGTAGAGGAAGCTGTAGTTCCTGTGATACGCCGCCACATTCAGCGACACGTATTGCCAGGGGAAGACAACGAACGCATATAGAAACAGCCACCAAACCAGCAGCAGCAGAAAATCCAGCGCGCCTACGTGGAGTTTTCGCTCACCTTCGGCCCGGTGCGGACGCAACCCAACTGCCGCGATCATCGGGACCAGGTGGAGAAACAGAAAGACATCCATGAACCACGGATCTGGAGCCGCGGTGCGGAGCACCACCTCGCAGTACACCCACGCCGCCTGATTGGCGGCCCACAGAACGCACCCCGCGCCCATCAGCGCCCAAAACCGCCGGTTGGCCCCGCGCTCCGACCACGCATTGGCCAGCATGGCCACGGCGACTGCGAGGTACAGCAGAAGATATCCAGTATCAGAAATCGCGGTCAACGCCCCACCGCGCGGCACGGTCAACGACACCACGGCAAATGCCAGCGTGATTCCGCCTGCAAGCACAAACCAGCGATATTGTCCGAAGCGACTCATCGGCCTCTGATGTTATGTATGCCTTTCAATTTTATGGATAAGAGCGGCGATTCTCAGCTCGCTTCCGGCCCAGCAGGTTACTATCGTCACCCGCTCTCCGCCGACCTCATGACTTCCGCGTCAACTAAGTCCTTTCAGATCACCACTTCTGCTAGAATCGGGGTTTGAAAGGCGCTCAATCCGGTCAGGTGGTTCGCATGGCCTTTCCTGTCACCCGTCTTCGCCGCCTCCGCCGCACCTCTCAGCTTCGCGACCTGGTGCGCGAAACCCGTCTCACTCCCGACGCGTTCGTCTACCCCATATTTGTTTGTCTTGGCGAAGGTGTGCGCAAGGCGGTTCGCTCCATGCCGGGTGTGTTCAACCTCTCGGTGGATGAGGCGGTCAAAGAGGTGCAGGAAGTTCACTCCCTCGGCGTGTCGTCGGTGATTCTCTTCGGTCTTCCCGACAAGAAGGATGATGTCGCCACGGGAGCTTGGGCTGACGACGGCATCGTGCAGCAAGCCGCCCGTGCCATGAAGCGCGAGGTTCCCGACGTGATCCTGATGGGCGACGTCTGCCTTTGCGAATACATGTCTCACGGACACTGCGGGGTTGTAAGGGCTGGATCTACGCCTCAATCGCTGGGAGCTGCTGCGCGAGACGCTTTGCAAAATGCCACGCGGCGGGGCATAGCAGTGAAGGCCGTGAAGAGTCGCGAGGAAAAGGAGAAAGTGATCGACGAGCTGGCATCGATGGTAGCGCAGGCCGTTGAGTCCAGATTTGAGATCGACAACGACGCGAGCCTCGAACTCCTGGCGCGCACTTCGGTCTCGCTCGCCCGCGCCGGAATCGACATCATCGCGCCCTCCGACATGATGGACGGCCGAGTCGCCGCTATCCGCCGCGCTCTCGATGATGCCAGCTTCGAGAACACGCCCATTCTTTCCTACGCGGCGAAGTTCGCCTCGGGATTCTACGGTCCGTTCCGCGAAGCCGCCGACTCTACTCCGCAATTCGGCGACCGCCGCTCTTATCAGATGGATGGAGCCAACCTGCGCGAGGCCATGCGCGAAATCGAGCTCGACATCGAAGAAGGCGCCGACATGATCATGGTCAAGCCGGCGCTGCCTTACCTTGACGTGATCGCGGCCGCCCGCCTGCGTTTCGACCTGCCGCTAGCGGCTTATCAAGTCTCTGGCGAATACGCCATGATTGAAGCCGCCGCTCAAAATGGATGGATCGAACGTGACCGCGTCATGATGGAATCCCTGCAAAGCATCCGGCGCGCCGGGGCCAGCATCATCCTCACCTACTATGCCAAAGAGGCTGCCAGGCTGCTGGGATAGACCGAATTCGCCGCTCTACAGAGTGGATTGGGTTACGCCTAGGCCACCGACTGGACAGGTTCGGGGCCAACAAAGCTGAGCATTGCCTGCTTTAATTGCGAGTCCACTTCATCTGCGATCGTCATCACGTCGAGCAGGACCTGGCTAAAGTCCACACTCGACAAGTTATTTTGTAACGTCCGGAAGATGCTGACCTGCAGAATTCGCGACTCCTCGACCATCATCGCCGCCGTATAGCCTTGTTGACGCCGCAGATTTCCGTGCTCGTGTGCCGCAAAAGAGAAGTTGGCTTTGTCGGTTGCAGGCATGCGTAACCGATAAATCAGGTCGGCCAGGAGATTGGGTAGATGGCCGGTGCGCTCTTCAAAGTTCATCGGAATGCACATGAGTTCTTCGTTTTGTCCGACCAGCTCCATCCAGGCCTGAACCGTGGCTTCGAGGTCGTGCTCCAGGATTGAGGCCACACTCACTGTGGTCGGTGGTCTGCGAACGACGGGGTGGCTAAGTTTTTCGCGGATGATCTCCCGCAACGAGGCGATCTGGATTGGCTTCACAAGTACTTCGTCCGCCTGCAGGCGGATGGCCGATAACGCCTCGTCCAGCTCCGGATAACCGCTGAGCACCAGCGTTACGGCGTTGGGATGGGTGTGGCGCATAGCGCTGACCACGGTGAAGCCGTCGCCGGCCAGCGGCATGTGCAAATCGGAGAGCAATACGTCAAAGTTCTCCGCGGCGATGCGGCTCAAAGCTTCGCATACGTTCGCTACAGCAACCACTTCGAAGCCGTCTCGTTCCAGCGAGGTCCGCAACATATCGCGGACCGCGCCGTCGTCCTCGGCCAGCAAAACTTTAGCCATCGTGTTACTTCCTTCTTCCCCCCCCGCACGGATGTTTCCACCCAAGATATCGAAAGTGACGCAGCCCTGTATGTCCAAAATTGCACACTTTTTGAGGCAAGCATCGAACGTGATTGAATTCTCCATGCGCCGCTCGGCGAGACGAATGCGTTCCGTACTATGTGTCACTGAAAGAGAATTGTAGATATCGATGGGTATACGCAGGATTTCCGGTTGGAAAGTATCTCAAGTATGTTCCGGCAGGTACACTCGCCACCTAAACGCCGGCGGCGTTCTGGAACTTGATCTCGACCAGCCTGCGGTCCTCGTCAGACACCTTGAACATGGAGCGGGGTTTCAGTTCCATGAAGCTGGCCAAAAACACCTCGGGGATTTGACCGATGCGGGTGTTGTAGGTGTTGACGTCGTCGTTGAAAAACTCGCATCGGTCAGCGATGCGCTCTTCCAGTTCGCTGATGCGGTTCTGCAGCTTGAGAAAATTTTCGTTGGCCTTGAGCTGCGGATAATTCTCCGCGACGGCAAACAAGCTGCGCAGCGCGGCCGTCATAGTCAAATCAGCCTGCGCTTTCTGCCCGATGCTGGCCGCGTTCATAGACGCTGCCCGCGCCTGCGTCACCGCCACCAGCGTCTGCTGCTCGTGCTGCATGTAGCCCTTCACGGTCTCGACCAGGTTCGGGATCTCGTCGTGCCGCTGTTTGAGCAGCACATCAATGTTCGCCCACGCGCGGTCGTTGTCATTGCGCAGCCGCACCAGTTCGTTGTAGAGGATGACGACGTAGACACTCACTCCCACTATGAAAAGGAGGAACGCCGTCCCTTCGATCACCCCTCCGCCCATCTTAGTTGCACCTCGCCTACCCAATCTCGCCTGCGCGAACAGTCCCAGTGAAACAGCAGACGGGGCAGGCACGCAAGTGCTGACCGGGCTGCGCCTAAAGTCACAAAGGGCTGAGCCCGCAGGCCCAGCCCTTTGTCAGTTTCGTAACCGGATTTACTCTCAAACGTTGCTAGGGCTTATGCGGAGTCAGATCGCAAGCGTGCCTGATCTCGTCCAGGTTCAAACCCCCAGGTGAGAACTCGGCAATCGCGTAACCCGTCCTGGTCCTGACTTCCACGTTGAACACCTGGGCCCCGATCGCGCCGCGAACCGTGCCCTTATCCATGGAAAGGACGCGGTCGGCTTCCCAATTCCAGCCCTTATGGTCGTGGCTTCCGTCAATACGGACCATGACCTCCATTTTAGGCTGGCCCCAGAAGCCGGGATAGTCGGGCCGTCCCAGCCGGGCGCCGGGGTTAAAGACGGCGCGCTGGTATTTGCCATCGCTGCATGTGATTTCGACGCGAGGCTTGTAATCCGGGTCTTCCCGAAGATAATTGTTCGAGAGCAACTCGAACCGGACCTTTTTCGCTCCGGTCATTTTGTCTTCCGACCGGAACTCCATCCACTTGCCGCCGGCGCTGACGCCGTCAGCTTCGCCCTGGTAGGGGCTCATCGCGCCCTGTTGCGCACCGGCCGACAGCGCCGCCGCGGCGGTCAAGACCAAGGCCGCGAACCCTGTCCCCGCAGCCACGGCATAACGATTCTTATTGTGAAGCAAGCGCAATAATTTCAAGGTTCTCCTCCGAAAAAAGACCTTCTCTACCTATGGAACCCTACCGACCGGCAAAAGTTGTACCGCCAGCGCCTCTTTTCGCGCCAGGCAAACTCATCGCATGTCGATTCTGAGATCGATGTACACCTGAGACCGGTCATCGAACTGGCTAACGGACTTGGTATCGCTCTTGTGGCCGTTGTACTGGGCATAGACTTCATAATCCGTGGTAGAAAGACCAGGGAAACGATAAGTACCTTCCTGGCCAACGATGTAGGTCTTCACCGCGTGAGTGCGCAGATTGGTCACATAGACGATCGCGCCGACCACGGGATTATCCTGCTGGTCGAGCACTTTGCCGAGCAGCAGCCGGCCTTGCGCCTTGTCTTTGTTGTCGGCAGCAGCATGGGCAGCCACGGAGACAACCAGAAGGAGCGCGGCGGCCGTGAGGAAAGCGTTCCTGAAAAACATTCTAGAAGCCATACTTACCCATTCCTCTTGTCTCCTGAACCAGCTACTTCGTCAAGTGCAAACCAATATCCACACGCTCGTCATACTCTACGTGGACCGGGACCTCTTCCGCCAGATGTAACGGGGAACCGTCCGTCATTTTCACGCCCTTGAGATCGGCGGAGACCACGTAGTCGGCCTGGCCAGCGGGAACCCGCTGGGCGAATTCGCCGGAATGATCGGAATAGACTTCCCACTTGGGCTTTTTATCGGGCACGCGGCGGATCTTAACGCTGATGCCATAGACAGGGCGATCGTCGGGGCCCCAGACCGTCCCAAAAATCAGCGCATAGGGATCGGTCGGTTTTAGATTTTTGGAGGCGGGAGACGCAGTGGCCACAGGCAGGACTTGCCCGCCAAGAGCGACGCAGAAGAAAACAAACAGGAAGAAGGAAGAGGACAGGCGAGCGAGCAGAAACGTGGGTTGGAACCTAGGAGTCGTCACCGTCTTCACTTTCCACGTCTTCTTCCTCTTCCACGTAGCCAGCCTCGATCGCTTTCAACTCCAGCGGACTGGTGGTCACGACTTCGAAGTCCGTGCCGCACTCCGGGCAGGAGACGATCTCGCCCTCATCGACCTCTTCTTCTTCCACATCCAGATCGGTTTCGCATTCGGGACAAAGAACCATGACTCCTCCACTCCCATTTGATGGCATACTTCGCTGACCCCTTAGATACGCTCCATAATATTTAGATTCTTTCCCCGCCGCAGGTCAAGGGGTGAGCGCGGGAGGGCGGGAGATTTATAATCTTCGGGAAAGCCGCCGTTCGTCCTTGACATTTCTTTACGCCGGAGCGTACATGATTTCCCCTTTCAAGAAAAGACCGCTGCTTGTGGCTGTCTGGCTGGTGCTCAGCTTCACGATCGTGGCTCCTGCGCAAAATCAGGCAGGTTCAAAGGCTGCGGAACCAATGGCTGCGGATCGCCGCATTTCAACTGCGCTGCAGCAGGTTTCAGCCGAGCGAATCCGGGCGAATATTGAGAAGCTGGCGAGCTTTGGAACCCGGCTGACGCTCTCAGCACAAGACCCGGCGTCGATCGCTGCGGGACGCGGGATCGGAGCGGCGCGCGAATGGATCAAATCCGAGTTCGAACGTTACGCGAAAGATTGCGGCGGCTGCCTGGAAGTGAAGACCGACAGTTTCACAGAACCGGCCGGCGACCGCATCCCCCAGCCTACCGAACTCACCAATGTTTATGCGGTCTTGAAGGGGACGGACGCAGAGGACGCGAAGCGCATCGTGCTGGTGACCGGGCACTACGATTCCCGCCCCAGCGATACTCTGGATGTGAAGGCGGATGCTCCGGGCGCGAACGATGACGCCAGCGGAACCGCGGTCAGCCTGGAATGCGCGCGGGTGCTGAGCAAGATGAAGTTTCCCGCAACGATTATCTTTCTGACGGTGGCGGGCGAGGAGCAGGGACTGAACGGCAGCCACCATTTCGCGAAGATGGCAAAAGACCAGGGCTGGGACATCGAGGCTGTGCTTAATAATGACATCGTGGGCGGCGACAAGAGTGCGGAGCAGGATCACTCGGTAGTGCGCGTGTTTTCCGAGGGACTGCCGGCCGCGGCGACGGAGCAGGATGTCCGGCGGATTCGCGCGCTAGGTGGGGAGAACGACTCCGGGTCGCGGCAACTGGCGCGCTACGTCGCCGATGTCGACCGTGCTTATTCTAAAGATGTAGGCGTGGAGCCGCTGCTGGTGTTCCGGCTGGACCGGTACTTGCGCGGCGGCGACCACTATTCTTTTAATCAGCAGGGCTTTGCTGCGGTGCGCTTCACCGAGTTTCGTGAGGACTATCATCACCAGCATCAGAACGTCCGCACCGAAAATGGCATTGAATATGGCGACCTGGCGAAGTTTGTCGACTTCGACTATGTGGCGCACGTGGCGCGTTTGAATGCCGCGACGTTGGCGTCGCTGGCATCGGCACCGGCGCCTCCGGCGAATGTGCACTTGCTGACCAAGGATCTGCAGAACGATTCGACACTTACTTGGGAATCGTCGCCGGGCGGTCGGACGGCGGAGTATGAGGTTCTGTGGCGGGCCACGACCAGCCCGCAATGGGAACACGTCCAAAAGGTTGGCAACGTTCTGCGCGCCACTCTGAACCTTTCGAAGGATAATGTCATCTTTGCGGTCAGGGCTGTGGACGCGGAGGGACACCGAAGTTTGCCGGTTGTGCCCGTGCCGGAGCGATGACCGGGAAGCTGTTAGGATAAGAGCAAGATAAGAGCAATTAAGACGGTTCCGAGTTCATGCCAAGAAACTCTTCCTTCGAAATGATGTTGCCGCCGTTTCGCGGCGCAGTGCGGCAGATCATCATCGCCAGCGCGGCGATTTACGTGGTCATTCTTCTGTTGATGTCGTTCGCCCCGGCGGCCGGTTCGACGCTGCTCGCGTTCGGCATTTTGGATCCGGCACACATTCGGCAAGGCTGGTTGTGGCAGTTCGTGACTTACGCCTTCATGTATGTCGATCCTCTGGAATTTGTTTTGTCGCTGTTGGGGGTCTATTTTCTTGGGGCAGCGGTACAGGAGCGCGTCGGCCGGGCTGGGTTTTACGGCCTGTTCTTCAGCAGCATCGCGCTTTCAGGAGTAGCCGGATTCGCTCTTTCTCTTACCGGCGTCATTGCGCGGGGTCCGGCGTGGGGCAGCGCTGCGGCCGCCAACGCCATTCTGATGGTGTTCTACCTGTTTAACCGGGACGCGCCCTTGATGCTGTTCCCGCTCCCTATTCAGATTCCGGTGAAATGGATTGTTCTGGGCATTGCAGGTCTCGAGACCGCCTACTTGCTGCTCAACCACTTCGCACTTTTTTACTGCGTCTCGCTTCTGGGGCTGGGCGCGGGATACGTGTGGCATGCCGCGTTTTTCTCGGCGGGAGTTTCCCTGCGCATCTCAGAACGTTTCTACGAGGCGCGCAACGAATACTACCGCTGGCGGCGGCGGCGGGCAGCGAGGAAGTTTGAAGTCTACATGCGTAAGCACGACCGCGACGTGCATTTCGACGAACACGGCAATTACATTCCGCCGGATGACGATCCGAACAAGGGTAACGGCGGTTCGAAGTCGGGCTGGGTGAACTAGACCGTGGCAAGGTGGAGCGCTGTTTCTTTTGTCTGCGCTATTGCCTCCAGCCTTTTCTGCCTCCCCATGTTTATATTCGGGGGCTGGCTTCTCGCGCTCTGGATCACCATCCAGCTTCGCCACTGCGTGTACTTGGAATATCCCTACTTGGCGACGGGTACCGGCTTTGTGTTCTTTGGTGTCGCCGCCCTTTTTTGTGTCCTATATGGAGCAAGAAGGCGGGGCTATTGGAGAATGCTGCTTCTCGTCCCCGTGGTGACAGGTCTGTGGGCGATGGTCGTCATTCCCAACGTCCTCCCATTCGACTTGGAAGGCTCAGGCCACCTTAGCCACGTCGTGAATGCTTTGGAGTTCTTTAGCAGGTTGCACAATCGCTATCCTGGGGACGAGGCAGAGGTTAAACAGGCCTTCACATCCCTTCCGAAGGAACGCAGTCTTTACCGCAAGAACGGCCAAGAACTGCCATTCCGCCTTGTTCTCGTCGCCAACGCCACTGGACCGTTCCTCGGGGATCCCGGAAACGATCCTGGGGTGATGTTCTACTCCGTGAGTCCGGATCGGCAAGAGGCCTGGTTGACCGCAACGGAATTGGACTCATCGCATCCGATAGGGAACCACGTGCGGTTCGCCGACTTTTTCTCTATCGACGGCGACCCGAGAGTGTTTCATCGGCGTGTGAGTCAACAGCAACCGCCGTAGATGCAAACGAATTCGGCCGGGCTCTACGCGAAAAACGCTTGAAATTCCGACAACACGTCTGCCGATAGCTTTTCCCGCCCGGTTTTTCCCTTGAGTCCCAAGTCGTGACCTGCGCCTTCAATGGTCAGTAGCTTCGTTTTCGCCGGTATCAGCTTCAAAGCTTGCTCGAGCTCTGCGATCGTGCCGAAGGGATCGCGCGTCCCTTCAACAAAGAGGGCGGGCGTGTGCAGGTGAAAAAAATGCTGGGTGCGGAGCTGCTCGGGCTTTCGCGGCGGATGCAGGGGATAAGACAGCAAGAGCAGTCCGGCAGCCAGTTTCGCAGCTTCTTCCGTGGATTTCTCTGCAGTCTCGGCGCAGAGCATGCTGGCCTGCCGTCCCCCGTAGGAGTGGCCTCCGAGAAATACGTGGCCACTCGCGAGATTCTTGACCACCGCGGCTGCGTTCTTCAGGCCTGCGCGGTCGCGTTTGCCGTCGCCCGGTCCCGGCGGGCCGTAGGGGCGATCCTGACGGTAGGGGAGATCGCAGCGCAGCACGATGAAACCTGCCTGGGCGAAAGTTTCCGCCAACGCGATCAGCAACGGAGATTGACAGTTCGATCCCGCACCGTGGGTCAGAACAAGGCCGTCGCCATTGGGCGTTGCAGGGCGGTGCAGAAGGCCGCGCACGAACGGGTCCACGGAAACGTCGGTAAGAACTTGCGGGCTGGATTCGATGGGCATCATTCGATGGACATCAACGACGGCTGGCTCGTTTTCCGTTCAGGCCGGTAAGTCCGGCGATCCTACACGCCAACTTCTTCCAGCTTCTCATAAACTTTCAGGATCTGAATCTCGTTTCCCAAGCGGGCCCAGCAGCGAAGCAGCTCAGGATCTTCCTGAGCCGTGCGGCGGGCTTGTTCGGAATTCCAGTAGCGGAGCAGTATGTAGTGCGAATCACCGCCCCGGTAAAGCAGATCGCGGCCGTATCCCTTGTTCAAGACGATGGCGTTGAGTTCGTGGATGGTCGCGAGGGAAGCGGCCTCCATGCCGGGCAGCGGCTCCCAGATCGCGATGGATAGATACTCCTGCGACATACTCCGCGATTATAGCTTCTGACGAGCGGCGGTGCGTTTGCGTTTCGGTCGCGGGATGGCGTCGGTCTCTTCCATGGTGACCGTGTGCAGGCGCATGAAATTGGTCGATCCGGAAGCCTGGCGCGTACCCGCGACCACGCCCAGCACGTCCCCGGACTTCAGCAAGCTGCGGCTCAAAAGGTCCTCCTCGGCCATGTCGACCATGTGATCGATGGAAAGCGCCTGATCGCATTTCACGGGCTGCACGCCCCAGTAAAGGTTGGTGCGCTGGGCCACGGTTGCATTGTGCGTGAAGGCGTAGATGGGGGCTTGCGGACGATATTTGGAAATCATGCGCGCAGTGTTGCCGGTCTCGGTGAAAACCGCGATGGCGCCCATGGGCAGGTCTTCGGCAGCGTGGGCGATGGATTCGCAAATAGTTTCCGCGATGGAAAGTCCGTGCCGGTCGCGGCGGCGGCGCGGCAAAGTGAACTCTCCCATATTGCTCTCGGCCTCGATGACGATGCGCGACATCATGGCGACCGCCTCGCGGGGATAGTGGCCGCTGGCCGTTTCGGCAGAGAGCATCACTGAATCGGACCCGTCGAAAATTGCGTTGGCTACGTCGCTGGCCTCGGCGCGCGTGGGGCGCGGGTTTTCGATCATCGACTCCAGCATCTGCGTGGCGGTGATCACCGGCTTGCGCCACTGCGCGGCGCGTCGGATTACATGTTTTTGAATCACCGGAACCTTTTCAGGAGCCATTTCGACACCCAGGTCTCCGCGCGCGACCATCACGCCATCGCAGGCTTCCAGAATTTCTTCCAGATGGTCAATCGCCTGCGGCTTTTCCAGCTTCGCAATCAGAGGAGTATCGCTGCCGCGCCCGGTAACGATGCGTCTGACCATGTTCACATCGGCGGCGGAGCGCACGAAGGAAAGCGCAACCGCGTCCACGCCGTGCTTGAGGCCGAACTCCAGATCCTTGCGGTCTTTTTCCGTGAGCGCCGGAATCGACAAAGCGGTGCCGGGCAAATTGATGCCCTGGTGCTCGCCCAACATACCACCATTCAAAATATCGCAGACCACATCCTTGCCTCGCACCGTCCGCACCCGCAATTCGATGAGGCCGTCGCGCAGAAGAATGCGAGCGCCGGGGGCGAGCTCGCTTGCGAGGTCGGGAAAGGTAGTGGAAATGCGTGTAGGCGTTCCGGTGATGTCACGCGGGGTGATGATTACAGTCGAGCCGCTCTCTAGCACGATAGGTTCGTGCCGCTCCAGGCGTCCAGTGCGGATCTTGGGGCCTTGCAAATCCTGCAGGATGCAGATTGTACGGTTTTCTTTCTCGGCGGCGCGGCGCAGGCGTTCGATGTTGCGGGCATGTTCTTCGTGCGTGCCATGAGAAAAGTTCAGGCGTGCGACGTCCATGCCAAGGCGCAGCAAGTCACGCATCGCGGCCTCGGAGTGGCAAGCCGGTCCGATGGTGCAGATGATCTTCGCGCGGCGGGCGGAGGGGGATGCGGGAGACGCTGGGGAAGTCTCCGCGCTGGGGAAGTGCGCCGTTTCGAGTTCTGGCTTGCTGGACTTCACCTTATTCCCAACTAGTCCTTCCCTGTCGTTCCGAGCGAAGCGAGGGATCTTGCTTCTTCCTTGCGTCACGGCATCCCAGCGATTACAAACAGAAACCAAGGTCCCTCGCTGCGCTCGGGATGACAGGCGAGATTTCAGGTCCGCCACACGGAGCGTTAATCAGCCGCCCTGGGTCCACTCACTGCAGTCAGTTCTTTTCCCAGCATCGCGCGAGGGAACAGCATGGCGTTGAATTCCGCCCCCACCAACACGACGAGGGACACCATGTACATCCAGACCAGCAGCGCGATAGCGGCGCCGAGCGATCCGTAAATAATGCTGTAGTCGGCGTAATGCCTCAGGTAGAAACCAAACAGCAGGGTAGCCGAAAACCACATTGCGGTGGCGAGTGTCGCGCCCGGGATCACGCTATGCCAGGGCTGAGTGCGCGGGACCGCGTTGTGATAAATGAGGGCAATCACCGCGATGCTGGTGAGAGTCGCGATCAGCCAGCGGATGGCGCCCCACATCACCAGAATGTAAAGGCTGTATTCCCGTGCCGTGTAGAAAAGAATGTTGGTTTCGACCTTGCTGCCCAAGGCCACAAGCAAGGTCGCGAAGGTCATTGGGAGAAGCGCGAAAATTACCAGCAGGAATGAGATCAGCCGCTCCTTCACCAGTCCCCAGATTTTCGGCAGCTCGTAACAGCGGCGGAAGCCTTCCATCCAGGAAATCATCACGCCGGAGGCGGTCCACAAGGTCAGCAGAGAAGCCGTGATGAGCAGGCTTACGGGGCGTTGCGCTGCGCTCCGCATAAAATTCATCGCCGCGTTGCTGCCGGCAGGAAGGATGCGCGATAGCGCGTAGGAGATCTCCCGCATGTAGGGCGCGCCCTTGCGCCAGGTAGCCAGCACTGAGCCCACCACCAGCAGCGCAGGGAAAAAAGTAAGAATCGCGGAATAGGCGGACGCTTTGG
>CAWDBN010000001.1:0-331703 GCA_963800575.1 uncultured Acidobacteriaceae bacterium | reverse complement strand
TACCGGGTTCTTTTCGGCACCATGTCCGGCTTTCTCAACTGCATCGTCGGCAGTAAAAACGATTTGCCCCGCAACCGCTCCCGGGGAAGCCGCGATACCCTTTGTGGTCAGCACATCTTCGAGCCGAACGTCTTTGTCATCCAATCGAGAGACAAAGAAATCTACAACCTGGTTGGGATCGAGACGGAAGATCGCTTCTTCCTTGCTGATCAGCCCCTCGCTCACCATATCGAGCGCCACCTGCACTGCGGCAAGACCAGTGCGTTTGCCGTTGCGCGTCTGGAGCATGTAGAGCTTGCCATCCTGAATGGTGAACTCGAAATCCTGCATGTCTTTGTAGTGTTTCTCCAGCCGCGTCGTGATCTCGCGGAGCTGGCTGTAGACGTCGGGCATAATCTTCTGCAGCTCAAGGATCGGCACCGGGGTGCGCACACCTGAGACCACATCTTCGCCCTGCGCGTTCATCAGAAACTCGCCGTAGAACTCCTTCGCGCCGGTCGCGGGATTGCGCGTGAAGCCCACGCCGGTGCCGCTGGTATCGCCGAGGTTGCCGTACACCATCGCCTGCACATTGACCGCGGTGCCGAGCATGTCATCGATATTGTTGATGCGGCGATAATGCTTGGCGCGGTCGTTCTGCCAGGAGCGGAACACCGCGTCCCGCGCCATTACCAGCTGCTCGTGCGGATCCTGCGGAAAGTCTTGTTTGGCATGCTTCTTGACAACTTTCTTGTAACCCTCAATCACTTCCTTCAGCGCCTTGGCGTCAAGATCGGTGTCGAGTTTGGTCTTCTTCTGTTTTTTCTTGGCGTCGAATATTTCATCGAATGCAGACTTCGGAATCTCCAGCACAACGTTGCCAAACATCTGGATCAGCCGGCGGTAGGAATCCGCAGCGAACCGCGGATTGTTGCTGCGCTTGGCCAGCGCCTCCACACTTTTGTCGTTCAACCCGAGGTTGAGAATCGTGTCCATCATCCCCGGCATGGAAAACTTCGCGCCCGAGCGCACACTCACCAGCAAAGGGTTCTCGCCCGTTCCCAGCTTCTGGCCCTGTAGCGCTTCCAGTTTGGCCAGCGCCTCTTCCATCTGCCGGTCGACTTCTTTCGATACGCCGCCGCTCCGCATGTACTCGCGGCAAGCCTCGGTCTGAATGGTAAATCCCGGAGGTACAGGCAGCCCAGCGTTGGTCATCTCGGCGAGGCCGGCGCCCTTTCCACCCAGGTCATCCTTCATCTTGCCGTTGCCATCCGCCTTGCCGCCGCCGAAAAAGTAAACGTACTTGGTTGTAGTTTTCTTGCTTTCCTGAATTCCAGCTTCGGGGAGAGTAATTGTCGCCATGATGATTAGTCCTTTGTAGTTCGATTTCGTAGCGCCGGCGTCCCGCCGGCAGTGCAGCACATCTAAACTTGTTGGGAATTTCCGGTGGTCACGCCTTGCCTTCCGTCACGATCTCGGAAAAATCTGCAATCGTGGAAAATTCTCTCAGCAGAGTCCGCAGCAGCGCCAAGCGGTTTGCCCGTACCTTCACATCTTCTACCATCACCATAACTTTGTCGAAGAATGCATCGACCTGTTCTCTTGCCGTAGAGAGCAGCATAAGAGCGTCGCCGTATTCTTTTTTCTTTCGAAGCGCATCGACCCGGGGTCCATTGGCCTCGATGTACGCCGCCAGGTTTTTCTCTTCGGGAGCTGACTCTGGCAAGCTCTCGAACCTTGCGGCCGGAACAATTCCTTTCTCTTCCGCTTGCCTGAGGATATTCCGCATGCGCTTGCATGCGGCGCCAATCGCCAGAAACTCGGGCATATGCAAAACCTGTTTCACCGCCTCCGCCCGAGCCAGCGCATCCACTACGTCATCAGCGCCAGCCGCCAGCACCGCCTTCACCACGTCATACGCATATCCGCGCACATCCTTCAGGTAAAACTCCAGACGCTCGTGGAAGAACGTTTTCACCGACTCCATGAACTTCACGTCGTCAACAAACTTCTTCTCCGCTTCTGACCCCTGGTAGCCAGCCCGCGCATCCTGCATCAAATCCGTCAGCTGCAGCGGGAGCTTTTTCTCGGCGATCACCTTCACAATCCCATTCGCCTGCCGCCGCAGTGCAAATGGATCCTTCGACCCGCTCGGGACCAGTCCCAGCGCAAACATTCCTGCAATCGTATCCGCCTTGTCGCCGATCGAAAGCACCGCGCCTTCCACCGACCGGGGCACGTTATCTTCGACGGACTCAGGCTTGTACTGATCATAAATCGCACCCGCGATCGCGAAGCGTGTCGCCTCGGGCAAGCTCGGATCAAGCTGCTGCGCCCGCGCATAAAGGCCGCCCACGATGCCCTGCAGCTCGGTAAACTCCTTCACCAGTTCGGTGGTCAGGTCGGCCTTCGCCAGGCACACAGCTTTGTGGATCACGCCCGCGCGCACCGCCATTCCACTCTGCTTGATAATTTCGCTCAGCCAACTGCACAAACGCTGCACCCGCCGCGTCTTCTCATAGTAGCTGCCAAGGTCTTTCTGGAAAGTAACGTGCCGCAACAGTTCGAGCCGCTCTAGCAGCGAGTGTTTTTGATCCGTCTCCCAGAAAAACTTGGCATCGCTGAAACGGGCCCGCAGCACTCGCTCGTTGCCATGCCGGATCAACCGGTCCCGGTCCCCATCCGTATTCAACACCGCCAGAAAGTGCGGCAGCAACTTGTGGTCCGCATCTTCCACGGCAAAATATTTCTGATGGTCCCGCATCACCGTAACCAGAACCTCTTCCGGCAGAGCCAGAAACTGCCGATCGAATCCGCCTAGAATCGCGGAGGGAAATTCCGTCAGGTTCACGACCGTGTCGAGCAGAGACTTGTCTTCCCGCCAGCGCGCCCCGGGAACCGTACGCGTAGCGGCGTCCAGCGCCTTGCGAATCTGCTGCTCACGTTCCGCACGGCCCAGAACCTTGGCCGCGCGCAACGCCTCCACATAGGCAGCCCCGGCTCGTGGAATTGTGACGACACTAGGGGACAACATCCGGTGCCCCCGCGAAATCTTCCCTGCCCAGATCCCATCAAACTCCAGCGCAATGGTCTCGCCATCGAGCATCGCCACGAGCCAGCGCACCGGCCGCACAAAGCGCTCATGCGGCTTGCGCCAGTACATACTCTTAGGCCAGTAGATCGAGGAGAGTTCCTTCGGCAAAGTCTCCGCGAGAATATCGGCCGTGCTTCGGCCCTTCTTGGTAATCTTCGCTGCCAGGTATTCGCCCTTCGCAGTTGCAATCTTCTCCAGTTGCGATACGTCGACTCCAGCTTTCTTGGCAAACGCATGCGCCGCGGGCGTAGGCTGACCATCTTTATAAGCGACAGCCGCCGAGGGACCGGTTACTTGCTCGCTGACGTCCGGTTGAGCCACCGGGATGCCAGTTGCAATCACTGTCAATCGGCGCGGTGTGTCGAAATGTGTGACCTCGTTCGGCGGAAGCCGCTCCCTGCCGAGCAAGGCGCTGACGCGCTCGCGCAATTCCTGCGAAGCGGCGTCGATCATCCGCGCCGGAATCTCTTCGCACCCGATTTCTAGCAGAAAGTCTGGCATGCCCTGAAACCTTAAGCTTCTCAAAACCTCGCTGAAACAAATATGACGCGCATCACATCACTCACGATCCAACCGGGGACAGTATCTTCTTCTTCGCTCGTTTCTCGCGGACAGGTTCTTCCTCGTCGGCCTTGTCGCCCGCGGCAGCAGAAGCGCTCTTTTGCTGATCGACCCAAGCCTTTGCGATGCCTACGGCCAGCGCCCGCACGCGGGCAATCACGCCCACGCGCTCAGTCACGGAGATCGCTCCCCGCGCGTCGAGGATGTTGAACAGATGGGAACACTTCAAGCAAAGATCGTAAGCTGCTAGCAGAGCAGACCGAGACTTGGCACGCAGAGACTCTGGTTGCCCAGTCCCTGTCTCTGCCTCTCCCGGAGAGACGAGGCGGGGATTTTGCGCTCCCAGGGCCGCATACCGCTGCAGCAGTTCCTTACACTCCGCCTCATAAAGTTCGAAGTGTTTCCAGGTCTTCTCCACATCCGCGACTTCGAAATTGTAGACGGACAACTGCAACTCATCGGCCAGCCGCACGTCGCCGTATGTCGTCGCCAGCCCCGTCTCAGGATCGCGCGCCCACACGATGTCATAGATCGAATCCACATCCTGCAGAAACGCTGCGATGCGTTCCAGCCCATACGTCAGCTCCGCGGAAATCGGAAACAAGTCCAGCCCGCCACACTGCTGGAAGTAAGTGAACTGCGTGATTTCCAGCCCATCGAGCATCACCTGCCAGCCCACGCCCCACGCGCTCAGCGTTGGAGCTTCCCAGTTGTCTTCTTCAAACTTGATGTCGTGCTGCCGCAGGTCAACGCCAATCGCGCCCAACGACTCTAAATACAACTGCTGCACATTCTCCGGCGGCGGTTTGAGGATGACCTGCAACTGCGTGTGCTTGAAGAGCCGGTTCGGATTTTCCCCATAGCGCCCGTCCGCCGGACGCCGCGAAGGCTGAACATAAGCAACCTTGTACGGCTTCGGCCCCAGCACCCGCAGAAACGTCTCCGGTGCCATGGTTCCAGCCCCCACTTCAACGTCGTAGGGTTGCTGCAGCACGCACCCACGCTCCGCCCAAAACGCCTGAAGCCGCAGGATCAATTCCTGGAATGTGAGCGAGTTGGGTTTAGATGGATTCACAGGTTTGTTCGGGAACCGAAGGTCAATCAGCGATTGTAACGGAAGCGGCTATCAGCCGTCAGCTGTCAGCCATTCATTCTCAGAGGCGGTTCACTTACCATTTTGATACCGCACTAGAACCCGCCCTTCTCCAACATGCCCGCCGTAACCAGTTTCTTCTCAATATGCCGCTGCAGTATTTGAATCAGAAACTTCCGCAGGTCGGCGCCCCGCGTTTTGGGCCACGGCATCCCTGCAAAACTCTCCACCGGAGCGCGAAACATCAACGCCGCCAACTCCCGCGACTCGCAGGAAATCTCGGATGACGCCAGCCGCTTATCTTCAGGGCACATCAACCCGTCAGCGAGCGCGTGAAAATAAGCGCGACCGCCGTTCAAGCTGCGGCCGCAGACCGTACACTCGGTCAACTCCGGCAGGAAGCCCACCAGCCGGGTCAGCCACAGCTCGAAGTAGGTGATCGCCATCCATACCTCGGCACCCTGCAGGGCATGCAGCACCGAAAGCGTCAGCCGGAAGATGGCGTCATTGGCTTCGCGATCCGGCAGCAGCTCGTCGAGCAACTCGGCGACATGTGCCAGCGCCACCGCCCGCGCGTAACTGACTTCGCTGGCCAGTGGAGACTCGAGCACCTCGCAGGCATCCAGCCGCGCCAAGTCCTGGCGCTCGCGAACGTCGTAAAACGCCCGCACGTAGGTCATCGGCTCCAGCGCCCCGCCAAAGCGCCGCTTCGACTTCTTTGCCGACCGCGCCACGCCGCGCACCTTGCCCTCCGCGCGGGTAAATAGCGTGACCAGCAGGTCGGCCTCACGCAGCGGATAGGTGCGTAGTACGATCGCTTCCGACTCCATCAGTGCCATGGATGCCCGACCTGAATCATCGCACACCCGCAATGAATCGCCCTTGGAAGCAACAATGCCCCTCAGAAAGGTAAAAGGCGCGCGCCCGTAGGGACGCACGCCTCGAAAGCCTAGAGCTGAAGACCAAAAACCTCTCTACCGCCCGAAGTACGCCGCATTCTTCGCAGTGAACTCGTTCCACTTCTCCGGCAGATCGTCGAGCGCGAAGATGGCCGATACCGGGCATACCGGCACGCATGCCCCGCAATCGATGCATTCCACGGGATCGATATAGAGCAAGGGCTCGGTTGCATACTTGGGATCATCTTTCTTGGGATGAATGCAATCCACCGGACACGCATCCACGCACGCCGTGTCTTTGGTGTTAATGCAAGGCTCTGCAATCACGTAGGCCATAAGGGTGTCTGTCTCCTGAGATCTATGCAGATATTTTACTACTACCGCCCGTCTCCGCGAACCGCACATTCTAGCAAGAAACGCGGACCGCGGTACAAGTTTATTGAAACGCGCCTGGTCAAAGCCGGCTGGCAGCCCGTCTTCCGCTGGACAAGTCCGGAGAGAAAAAAACGGCCGGCAGCGTCTGCTGCCGGCCGTTCTCTTGCATCTTTCGCTATCGGATCAGAAAACTCCGGCTCCGCCACGATTACCGGTGTCCACCACCGCCGTGTCCACCACCACCGTGGAACCCGCCGCCACCGTGGAACCCTCCACCGCCGTGCGCCACAGCTCCGCCATGAAAGCCTCCGCCAATCGACCCGTGGAAGCCGCCCGCGGGACCACGCGCGAATCCCCGTCCACCGACGAAGCCGCGTCCACCAGCGAATCCGCGACCATAACCATAGCCGCCACGGCCGTAACCAAAGCCGCCACGGCCGTAACCAAAGCCGCCACGCCCATAGCCATAGCCACCACGCCCCCAACCACCCCAACCCCACGGCCGTCCCCAGCCATACCATGGCCCGGCGCCGATGAACAGACCACCCGAGAACCAGTCAGGTCCGTAGTAGCCGTAAGGCGCGCAAGCGTAAGGGTAATATCCGTAGTAGCCGTAGGAGCATACCGGCGGCCCACCGATTCCCACTCCAACCGCGACCTGCGCGTGCGCAGACTGCGCATAGGTCAGCGGCAGCATCAGGACCCCCACCAAAGCCAAATATTTTAGGTACCGCATATCAATCTCCCTTTTTCAGATCCACCGCTCTTCCCACCGGATCTGCCAGGTCTTCCGGATCTTGCTTTCGATCCGAAGCGCCTACTTATTTGAACTCGGAACCGGGAAAAAAGTTGCAGTCCCCACAGTGGCTGATTTCAGCCACCCCGCCTGAATTCAACCACTTGCGGATAGCCCCCGTCCGGGAAACTCACGAAACCCACTATACCCCCACCAACGCCTCGCTCGGTTCGTATTCCACGATGTACCCCGCCACCGCGCTCGCCGCGACGGTCAACGGCGAAGCCAGATACATCTGCCCCGGACCACTTCGGCCCGGGAAATTGCGGTTCTGCGCGCTGATTACTACCTGATCGGGACGGGTCGAAACTCCCGGCCCAGCGTTGATGCAGGCTCCGCAACTGGGCTCGATCACAATCGCACCGGCTTTCTGAAACACATCCAGATAGCCCTTGCGCAAGCAATACTCGCGGGTCTCCTGCGATCCGAACTGGATGTAGAACTTCACCGAATCAGCCACGCGCTTGCCCTGCTTGAGCGCATCGGCCAGCACCGCGGCGTACATATCCATGTCTTCGTTCTTGCCTGCGGTGCAGGTACCGCCGTAAGCAATTTCGATCGGCACGGGTGTATTCAGCTCGCGCACATATTTGCCGTTCCCAGGGTCGCCCGGAGTCGCGACCATCGGCGTAATCTCCGCTGCATCCAGTTCGATCACATGAGCATATTGCGCATCCGGATCGCCATACAAGCCCGCGATCATGGCCTCGGCTTTTTTCCGGTCCATCCCGCGACGCTCGACCAGGAAGTCGACGGCCTTCTTATCCGGAGCAACAATGCCGGTGAATCCGCCGATCTCGGCGGCCATGTTAGTCATGGTGGCACGCTCATCCACGCTGAGTTCCTCAATCGCCTCGCCCGCGTACTCCATCACTTTGGCGAGCGCCTTGCCGCTGCGCACGTAATCAAGGCTTAAAATCTTCAAGATGAAATCTTTCGCCGTGGCATTTGCTTGCCTCTTGCCGCGGATCACGATCTTCACTGATTCCGGCACCTTCACCCGTACATCCTTCGTGATCCAGGCATTGAACACGTCGGTGGTGCCAATGCCGAAAGCCACGCAGCCAATCGCGCCGACGTGCGGCGTATGTGAGTCCGAGCCGATGTTCAACTGCCCGGGCAGCGCATAGCTTTCCAGCACGATGGAGTGGCAAATGCCCTCCGAGCCCTTGCGATCTTTCAACTCTCCATGCAGCTTGATTCCCTGCTTGGCAGCGAAGTCCTGCTGTTTCAGTTTGAGTTGCGTCGCCAGGTCGAGCAAGCCCAGCTTCTTTTTCTCCTCGGAAATCACTTCATCGAGAAACGTGAGGTGGTCGCGGAAGAAAATAATGCTCGAAGCATCGTTGACCTTCGCCTCTTTGCCGACATAGCGCTCAAAAAAGATAGCCGCCATCGGCGTGACGTACTCGTGGCTGAAGCGCAGGTCAGCCTGAGCGAATCCGGTGTCCCCGGGTTTCACCCAAGGAACGCCAACTTCGCCACGCTCATTAATCATGTGCCCCGCGAAGATTTTCTCCGCCAAAGTCATGGGACGCTTTGTGGTCTTGACCGGAGGTAGAAAGACTCGTTTCTGCATCCGCGCCACATTGAAGGGAAACAGCCCTCCATACTCAATCACCTGCCGCGTGATCTCATCTTCCCCAGCAGTGAACTCGGCGAGCGCGATGTCCTCTCCGCCGCGAATCCTGTCGATCAGGGAAAAGTCGGTCGAAGTCAGCACTCCCAGGTTCTGGCAATTCTGCTTGTAGATGCGCTCAATGTTTTCCGCGATCACCACGCGAATGCCAGCGCACATTTCGGCGTATGGCGACTGCTCCCGGCTCGACCCTTTGCCGCGCCGTTTCCCGCTCACAGCGCACACAAATCCGCCGCGCTTTACTTCGCCGCGCCCGATCGGCGTCACGCTGCCGCACTTCAGTCCAAGGTAAGGAATCTCGCCCAGCGTCTCGTCAAAATAAAAACAGTAGTGCGCCGGAGTGATCTCGTCGGTTGAGATATCGTCGCGTAGCTTGGGATTATTCGCCGGATTCTTCGTATCCCAGGGCAGGTCTTCACCGGCAAGCTGCCGCTTGATCAGTTCCGGGTCTTCCGTGAGGAAAAGAATGCGTCCTTGCAGCCGCACCCGGTCGGGCCGCTTCTCGATCTTGCGTTCCAGCAGAGAGTTGATCACGTTAGGCCTGTGGGAATAGAGAACTTGGGACAACCGGCTAGCAAGTACGGCAGTCCCTGATTATTGTAACGCGGAGGAGTAGGCGCTATCCCCCGATTTGCGGGGACTTAGCTGCTAGTGGTGCCCGTGCGCCGCTTTATCGAACTTCTCCCCAGCGGGAATTGCCACAGCCAGTCGGTTCTCCTTCGGCGCCAAAGGACACGTGGCATAAGGAGTCACCGCACAGGGAGGATTGTAGGCACGGTTGAAGTCCAGAACCACCGTTCCGTTCACCACTGGCTCGCTATCGAGAAAGCGTCCGCCCGGATAGGTATCGCTCTTCGCCGTCAGATCGTTGAACACGAACGACAGTCCGTTCGATGGATCCCCGCCCATGGCCGTCAGCCTCTGCTCCTGCCCATCGATCTTGAACACCACTGTGCCCGCAACCGGCACCGGAGTCACGTCGCCCAGAACATTGGGCACATCGATCGTCTTCTTGCCATCGGAGGGCTCCCACTTGGCGGTCACGCGGTAGTCCAGGTCGAGAGGATAAAATATCAGCCCTTTGAAGTTGGTGACGGACGCGCTCTCCAAATCCTTTACGCGAATTCCCACGCGCTCTCCGCGCACGATCACGTGAAAGCGCAGCGTCCCCATCTCCACCAACGAGGCATGGCCCGAAACGTCCGGAGCTAGCTTCGCGTTCGTCAGCGGCGCACCGGCTAATGTAGCGTGCGCATCCGGAAGCAGCTTAATGGTTACGTCCTTGCCCTCAAGATCGAACTCGCCAGCGTGCGTCGGGCCTTTGGGAAACACGACCGCGTTCTCCGGCGCCGTGCCAAAATTATTCACGCCCGGCTTCAGCCAGAACAACCCAGCCAGCGGCAGCCAGTTCTGCTTCAGGTCGTCGACCTGTTCCGCTTTCCACTTTTCAAACGACTGCACATAAGCCGCATCGGGCGCGGCCGGCGCAGAACTAGACGCCCCAATGAGGAAGACTGCGGATCCCAGCAGGATGATTGCGACCGGGACCACGTGCACGATTTTCTTAATCATGGCTTGTTCACCCTTGGTACACCCTCGGATCGGGCAGCGGCTCCAACCCTCGTCCTGCGAAGACATCTTCAAACTCGCGCAGCAGCGCTTCGTGAATCAGTCCGTTCGAGGCCACGGTCTCGCGGCTGTTGATTTCAAATGCGGACCCGTCGAAGCGCGTCACCTTGCCGCCCGCTTCTTCCACAATAAGAACACCCGCGGCCGTGTCCCAGGGATTCAGGTTGAATTCCCAGAACCCGTCGAAGCGCCCGCTGGCCACATTGCACAAATCAAGCGCCGCCGATCCCGCGCGGCGCACTCCATGCGAGTGCAGCGTGATCTGGTGATAAAAGTAAATATTCGGATTCTTGTGCCGCTTGCGGCTGGGAAACCCGGTAGCCAGAAGGCTTTCCTTCAGTTCAGCCGTTTTCGAGACATGGATGCTCTCGCCGTTGAGCTGTGCGCCTCTTCCCTGCTCCGCGGAAAACAGTTCATCGCGCGTGGGATCGTAGATGACAGCAGCGACGCGTTCGCCTTTATGCTCGATTGCATGGTGCTCCAGCGCAATCGACACGCAGAAAACCGGAAATCCATGCGCGAAGTTCGTCGTGCCGTCCAGCGGATCGACGTACCAGCGATACTCGCTGCCCTGGTCGCTGAGTCCCTGCTCTTCGCCTAGAATGTCGTGCGAAGGCCATTGTTGGCGAATGCGTTCCCGGATCAAGACTTCGGCAGCGCGATCGGCCGCAGTCACCAGGTCGGCCTCACCCTTGTATTCGATCTTCAGGTGCTGGTGGAAGTGATGCATCAGCAAAGCGCCAGCTTCGCGGGCGATGGCTGACATGGCCGGGAGGAAACTGTCGTTGCTGTTAGACTTTGTTAAGTTTGTCATCCTGAGCTGAGCAAGTGCTTGCGCGCTTAGCGCAGGCGCTCGTGTAGTCGAAGGACCTCATGCCTGCCTGTACAGCCACCGGCTCCACAGGGGATTTCTAAATCAGCAGCGACTATTTCTTCTTCCCGCCGTCTTCGGCAATGTACATAATCTCGTGCTTGAAAATAAAAAGGTTAGGAGCGCCTTCGCGGGTCAAGCGCACCATGTGCTTGTCGTAATACTCGATCCAGCCACTCACCGTTTGACCATCCATTAGCTTGACGCTCACTGATTTCTGTTTCTCGCCCAACGCTTTGAGGAATCCGGCTTCTTCAAAAGTCTCCTCGGGAGGCGGAGTCCGGCCGCGTTTGGCGGCGTTGGAATTTCCCGGCGGACGGAAAGTCATGCACGCATTGTACACGCAGCCTCTTAAGCTCGATTTGCACTCCCGAACCCAAAAACCCGTCCCGTTGGGCGCAGGGAGCGGAGCGCCAGGACCAGCTTCTGGTCTCCGACTCTAGAAGCTGATTCGTAATCCGAACTCGAACTGGCGGGGGGCCCCCAGTGCGAACGTTCCCGACTGGAAACTCGTCCGGAACGGCGTATAGCTCGAGCCCGAAGCGACACCGCCCACAACATTCGGTGCCAACACCCCGTTCGGGCCGGGTAACAACGACGAACTCGGCATGTTGCCCGGCTGGAATGCATTGGCGAAGTTGAAGACATTGAACACGCTCACGCTCGGCTCGATAGTCACACGATCCTTAACTTTGAGGGGCCAGGATAGTCTCATGTCCATCGTTTTCAGCCAGGGACTGGCCACAGCATGGTTAGCTACGGAATCGAGTGTAGGCATGATCCATCCCAAAGCAGCCATGTCCTGAGCGGTCATCACCATCGTGCTACTGATCAGGCCCGGACAAGCAGTGTGATTGCCCACCAGGCAATCCCCCGCGGGTGTAAGCGATGCGGCGAAGGTATGGTTGTAGGTGTTGATCACCTTTTGCAGGTTGCCGATATTTACGCTGTGGTCGTACTGGCCGATCTGAGTTCCCGGCAGCGGTTCAGGAGCCCCCGCCGAACCCAGTCCAGCGCCGAGCCAGTCGGTGGCAAAAATTTCGCCTCCATTGGTCAGTTCAGGGAGCAACAGGCTCTGCGGAAGCGGGCTGTAAAAATGTCCGATCATGCTCAACTTTAAATAGAACGGCAGATCGAAGATCCCGCTAAATGAGTACTGCTCTTTGCGGTTCAGAGCGCTCGGCCCCGTGAAGCGTAGCGGATCGTCGTTGTCAATCGCCAAGTTGGTGGAATCCTGGTCCTGCATCTGGCTGACCAACCGGGAGAGCGTATAGGAAAACTGGAAGGTCCCAGTCTTCACGCCGCGCAGGGGCTTGTCGACGCGCGTCACAACTTTCATCTGCACGCCGGTGTAGACCGACCGCCCGTCAGGAAAGAGCATATCGACCCCTCCCAGCGCTCCGGTGTTGCCGATGATGGGGCTGGTGCCGGGAAATGCGCAGAAGGAGCAAGGCCCACCACCTGCTGCCTGCAGATTCGAATCTAGTCCCGCCCTCGAGTATGCCGCTTGAGCCCCCGCCACTCCCAACGGAGTTGTTCCGCCACTCGCTACGGTCGAGCTAATCATGCACGTAGCTTGTCCATAACCGACGGGGCATCCGTTGGCCACCTGTGCCGCGTCACGAGCCGCAACCGCGTTGGCCTGGTTGAAGCTGCGCGCCGCTCCGCTGTGATTGATGTCCTGGCCAATCAGCAAGTGCTCGCCGATGTCGCGGATATAATCAACGCTGAGCACCGTTCCCGGGCGAATCTCTTTCTCGATGCCGAGATTGGCCTGCCACGAGCGCGGCGTGCGGTAGCCTGGATAAAAAAGATCATAACTGGGATTCAAAGCCGATAGCGCGGTTCCCACGTAGTTGCTATTCGGCTGCGACCCCGTCACGCTCGCAGCCGCCGCTTGAAAGGCGTCGCTCAGCGCCAGAATTTGCGGCGCGACTGCCGAGATGTTCCCGCCGCAAAAATTCGGCGATACCTGCGGCGCCCCAGTAGTAGCGTTGGTCACGACGGTAGCAGCCGTTCCCGCAATCGACGCTCCCGCCACTCCAGGATTGGTGGGCCAATTGAATGCATTCGCAACGCCTCCCTGGCAAACCTCGGGAGCATCGGTAAAAACCCCTGTGCTAAGCCGGGACGGGCTGTCCAATAACGTGTTGTTCCACAGCAAGTTCTCATAAAATAACGCGCCGCCGCCGCGGATTACGGTCTTGCCGTTGCCGCCCGCATCCCAGGCGAATCCCAGTCGTGGCGCCAAGTTCACATTCGGATTACGAATCTTCTCGCCCAATCCCGCGCCCCACTGATTCAAGTCCGGCAACGCACCCAATCCACTATCCGTGCGCCCGCTGTCGCGCACATAATGCAAACCGTAATTCAGCGTTAGTTTCGGCCTGGCCTTCCACGAATCTCCAACATACATTTCGATGCGGTTGTCGGGAGCGAGTCCTCCACCAGGAAAGCCGAACGAAGATTTGGGGGTAGAGAACGCAACGCCGTTCCCCAGGCTCACCCAATTTGCGGGATAGGATGTGGGATCGGCCGATGTCGATCCCACCAGCGAAGTCGTGCCCACCTGCGGAAACGCGGAATAAGCCGCCAGGCGCGCAGCGTCGATGCGGTTAAACGCAAACCCGTAGCGAATGATGTGTTCGCCCATCACCCGGCTGCCGTCATACCTCGCCAGTTTGTCGGATTGAACAGTTTGCTCCGGCCCCAGCCAGCTCGGGCCGCCGCAATAACTGCCACCTTCGCTGAGAACGCAATTCCCCGCAGTAGACGCGCCAATGTTAATCCCCAGGCCGGGAATCGGATTCTCGGCCCCGACGAGACTGCCCGTAGCATCCACCATTTCATTCCGAAGTTTGAGATATTCAAAGCGCAGACTATGCGCATACACCCCCGTGTTGAAGTCAACGCCCAACGCGTTCGTCGCAGTGTTGTTGGTGTCGCGGAATTGCTGTGTCGAGCTGGCTGAGCCATAAGGACGAAGATCGCTGTTCTGGAAGAAATTGAAGCGATAAAATGCCCGCGTACTGCCTCTCATGTTCCAGTCGACGCGCTCATCCGTATTGAACTCCCGGTACGGCTCGTCGAGCGTAGCGCTTAGCCCATCAAAAGGATAAGTAAACGCTTCGCCCGCCGTAAGGTTCTGTATTGCGCGTTCGGCGTCGGCGAACCCGAAGACCTTATCCTTGATAATCGCCCCTCCCGCATCGGCGCCGAACAATTCCCGTTGAAACGAAGACGCCGTGGTGCCGGGCAAATCCGCCGCACCCTGGTTGCCCCGGAACACTCCGAACGCCCCACCGTGGATATGATCGCTGCCCGATCGGGTAATGACATTAACCACACCCGAGGACGTCAGTCCCGTCGAGAGATCGAGCAACGACTGCCCCAGCTGAAACTCCTGAATTGCGCTCGCCGGAATGTTCTGCGTGGTGCCGCCGACCGTTTCATCGCTGATGTCAACCCCATCCAGTTCGATCCTCTGCGAACGACCGTACTGGTTAAGAAACGAAATCGACGAGAGTCCGTCCTTGCCCGCAAAGAGGCCCCCATCTTGCATCTGCACCCCGGGCTCGAGCTGCGCGAGGTCAAAAAAATTCCGTCCATTGACCGGCAGCTTTTCCATCTGGTCGCCGCTGACGACACTTTGCACAGGGGCTTGCTCAATGTTGACGGTCGTGCCTCCCGGAACCTCAACCTGGCCAGCCTCCGGCCCCACCTTCATCATCACATCGGCGCGAGTCACGTTGCCGACCTGAACCACCACGGGGACCAACGCCCGGTTGAATCCTTTGATCTCCACCAACAGCGCATAGTCTCCAGGCTGTATTGGTCCCGACGAGTACAGCCCGTCAGAGGATGCGGTCACATGGATTCGCGCACGCGTGGCTTTATTTGTGATCTCCACCTTGGTGTCGGCCAGCGGCTTCCCGGTTGGATCCCTGACGATGCCTACAATGCTGCCCGTGCCCGCAGTCTGGGCATGCGCCAACGGCGGAACACACAGCAGGACCACCGCAGCGAACAGCCCAAATCGCATGGCAAAACAGAGCGCGGAGTTGAAATTCAAGATCGCAAACCTTCCCTTCGGAATCTTCACAGCACCTCTCTCAATAGTTTTCATTCTCTCTCGCTCAGCAACTCCCGGCAGCACTTTACCTTGTAGTCCAGTCCTTCAAGATACCATTCAAGAGAGAACTCTCAGAAGTTCGACTTGGTCGTGTAGTACCCAACCCGGTGTCTCACGTGGTAAGAGGACGGATCCGCGGGTCCGGAAACTCCAACCTGAATGCGCCGAAACTCGGAGGTCGACGTGCGTTGCGATGGATAATAGGCCAGCAGGTACTGGTTGCGCAGTTCTTCGCTGATCTGGTGAAAGGCGTCATCGAGTTGGGATATGGAAGTCGCGTAGTAATACTTGCCGCCCGTATCCTCCGAAAGCTGGATGAGGGCATGCTCGCCACCGATTTCGCGTCCCGCGCTGTTCTCGATCGGCACCACGATAATGCTATAGACCAGCGCTTCAGCCTCTTCCGCGGCCCGCGCCGCCCCCTTGTAGTCAATCCTGCTGATCGTGTCGCCGCCGTCGGTGATCAGCACCAGCACTTTCCGCCCCTGGCGGCGGTCGAGCGAACGCGAGGCCAGGTAGACTGCATCGAACAGTGCCGTAGCCGCACCCAGACGGATATGGTCAATCCCCTCGTCGATGCGCTTCATATCTGATGTGTACCCAAAAGGAGATTGCGACACAGATTCACTAAAACTGAACACCGATAACGCATCCACCGGACGCACGATGTCACGGACAAAGCGTTTGGCCGAAGCCTGTTCCAGCGGCAGGTCGTGACGCGTGCTCAGGCTGGTGTCGATCGCCAGGGCAATCGAAATCGGCAGCGCAGATTCTTTGTCGAACACCTTGATCGTCTGCTCGCGGCCGTCTTCCTGCAGAACAAAATTCTCTTTCTTAAGCCCCGCCACGGGCGCTCCATGAGCGTCCGTCACGGTGACGTAAACGTTCACCAGCTTGACGTTAACCTTAAGCGTACTCTCCGCGTCGGCCGGCGATTGGCTCTGGGCCCCGGGCTCCCGCGCATACGCAGCACAGGCCAGCAGCAGCAGAATCACAGTGGCGGATTTTCTCATTCAGTAGAATGAAGTATACGTTCTATCAAGACAACTCTGTCATCCTGAGCGGAGGTTGTGCTTTGCGAACGCAAAGCACAACCGCAGTCGAAGGATCCCTACCCTGCCGGCGCCGTCTCCTGCGCGGCAAGGCATTTCAATCACGCCCAGGGTTTGTACATTTTGACTTGCACCCCACAGCCTCAGCCGCTCACTTAGATGCGCCTTCCCCTGCGGGGCTGCCTTGACGACCGAATTTCAACGCGGAATTTCCTCCGGAAAAGCCTCACCGTCCGCCCACACCGCTCCATCCTCGAAGTATTCTTTCTTCCAGATGGGAACGGTGCGCTTGAGAGTATCAATCAGCCAGCGGCAAGCATCGAAGGCCGCCGCGCGGTGGGCTGAAGCAACCACAACCAACACGCTGGTTTCGCCGATCTCCAACCGCCCCAGCCGGTGCACCAACCGAACCTCGCGCACCTGAAATTGTTTCAGCGCCTGCTCGGCCAGACTTTCCATCTGCCGCTGCGCCATCTCCTCATATGCCTCGTAATCGAGATACAGTGTCCGACGCCCGCGCGTCTGGTTCCGCACTACACCTTCAAAGACGACAGCAGCCCCATCCTCGCCCTGTTTCATGCGAGCAAGCACACCCTGCGTGTCGATGGGATCGCGAACAATCAGGGCGGAACCTGACCCGCCACTCACCGGCGGCAGCAACGCCACCTCGTCATCAGATTTCAACCCCGTCTCCGCTGCAGCGTATTCCTGGTTCACTGCCACTGCCAGCGAACCCACCATCTCTCTCATCCCCGGAATCTGCGCCTGGTAGTGCGCCAGCACATCACGCACTAACGCCCCATCCGGCAGCTCGAGCAAATCGCTCGATTTGGCCGCCAGATCTTTCAACCCGCCGAAAAAGAGAACGCGCACGCGCATGCGGAACTGTTGCCAGTCATCAACTGCCACAACAAGCTCTCATATTTGATTCCGCGAGGGAAGACCCAGGGGGAGAATTCAACAGAAAAAAGCCGCCAGTCAGGAACTGGCGGCTTGCAACTGATTACGGGCCACTGCTTTAAGACTGCCAGGTGACAACCTTGTCGTGACTCAGCACCGGCGCCTGGATAGCCTTGGCAGCCTTGCCTTCCGGCTTCGATTCCTTCGCTTCCGACTCCAGGAAAACCTTTGCAGCCAGGGCTTCCGCCACCACGGGCAGCGAGACGCGCAATGCCTCTTCAATGGTCTTCACGTAGTGAATGCTCAGGTTCTCAACCTGTTCAGGCGTGAGATCCTCTTCAACATTCATCTTGTTTTCCGCCGGGAGAATGATCGTGGTCACTCCAGCGCGTTTCGCGGCCAGCACCTTTTCTTTAATGCCCCCTACTGGAAGCACGTTGCCGCTGAGCGTGATCTCACCAGTCATCGCGGTGAGCGGACGGATGCGATGCCCCGACAGCAACGAGACCAAAGTGGTGGCCATGGTCACGCCCGCGGATGGACCATCCTTCGGAATCGCTCCCGCCGGCACATGCATGTGAATGTCGTGGTCGGCAAAGAAACCTTCCGCAATACCCAGCTGCGCTGCGTTCGAGCGCACCCACGTAAGAGCGGCCTGCATGGATTCCTGCATCACCTGGCCGATCTGACCGGTCATGGTGAATCCACCTTTGCCCTTCATGGCATTGGCTTCGACAAAAAGAACGTCGCCGCCGGAGGGAGTCCAGGCCAGACCCACCGCCACTCCCGGGCGCTCGGTGCGCTCCTCGATCTCACCTTCCACGCGGATCTTGATGCCACCCAGAAATTCCTGAATGACTTCCTGCGTCACCACCAGCTTCTCGGTCTTACCTTCGGCCAACCGTCGCGCCTGCTTGCGGCAGATGGTTCCAATGGTGCGCTCGAGACTCCGAACGCCCGCCTCACGCGTATAGTGACGAATCACATAACGCAAAGCTTCGTCAGGAAATTCGATCTGCTCGGCGGTGATGCCGTTCTCTTCCACCTGACGCGGAACCAGATAGCGCCGCGCGATGTGCAGCTTCTCTTCTTCGCTGTAGCCCTGCAGTTCAATGATCTCCATGCGATCGCGCAGCGGCTCGGCGATGGGGTCAAGCATGTTCGCGGTCGTAATGAAGAGAACTTTCGACAAATCAAACGTTACATCGAGATAGTTGTCGCGAAACGTCGAGTTCTGCTCAGGATCGAGCGCTTCGAGCAGCGCCGAGGCTGGATCACCGCGGAAGTCGCGCCCGACCTTGTCGATTTCATCGAGCATGAAAACCGGATCCTTGGTTTCCGCACGACGAATCCCCTGGATGATTTGTCCCGGCAGTGCGCCGATGTAGGTGCGGCGATGGCCGCGAATTTCGGCTTCATCGTGCACTCCACCAAGTGACAGCCGCACAAACTTGCGGCCCAGCGCTCGCGCGATCGACTTGCCGAGCGAAGTCTTGCCCACACCTGGAGGTCCCACGAAGCACAAGATCGGACCCTTCATGTTCGGCTTCAGCCGCCGGACGGAAAGATAATCGAGGATGCGGTCCTTGACCTTCTCCAGATCATAGTGATCAGTGTCCAGAATCTCTTTGGCCTTGGGAATCTCGATCTCCTGCCCGGAAGTCTTATTCCACGGCAGCACGGCCAGCCACTCGACGTAGTTGCGCGTGAGCGAATAATCCGCTGCCATGGGAGACATACGCGAGAGGCGGCCCAATTCCTTGAGCGCTTCTTTCTTTACGTCATCGGGCATACCCGCGTCGTCGATCTTCTTTTTCAGGTCATCGACATCACGCTGGCCTTCATCCTGCTCGCCTAATTCTTTCTGGATAGCCTTCATCTGCTCGCGCAGGTAGTACTCGCGCTGCGTCTGCTGCACCCGGTCCTGCACTTCACTCTGGATCTTGTTGCGCAGTTGCTGCACTTCAAGCTCTTTCGCTAGATGCTGGTTAATCTTCTCCAGGCGCACGCGGATGTCGAGAGTTTCAAGCGTGTCCTGCTTGTCGGGTGTCGACAGCGATGGCAAAGATGAAGCAATAAAATCCACCAGCCGGCCGGGTTCGTCGATGTTCAAAGCGACCGTGGAAAGCTCGTCAGAAAGCGTGGGCGAACCGGAAACGATCTGCTGGAACAGAGTGAGGACGTTGCGCTGCAGTGCCTCGATTTCGGAACTCTCCGGCTGTGTAGGTTCCGGAATCACAGACACCTTGGCGCGCATGAACGGAGTTAATTGCGTGAACTCGCCAAGACGCACCCGCTCCAGACCTTCGGCAAACACGAAGAGGCTCTGGTTCGGCATCTTGACGACTTTGTGGACGACGGCGGACGTGCCCACTGTATAAAGATCGCTGGCCTGGGGGCTATCGACGCGGGCTTCGCGCTGCGCCACCACCACGATCGTCTTGTCTTCGCCCAGCGAATTAATCAACTGGACAGAACTCTCCCGGCCTACGGTAAGGGGCAGGACGGCGTGCGGAAACAGGACTGTATCCCGCACAGGAAGCACGGGCAGAGCCCGTACGTCGTTTGTTTCCCGATGCTTAGGAACTTGCTCGGAAAGCGGCTCTTGGCTCATTGGCTCTCCTTGAGTGTAACTCACTCAAGCTTAGATGATACTCCGCCGGAAAGGTTTCAGGCTCCCGGTAGTTCCTGCGAACTGAATTCTATTCCTGTGACGGACGCTTGGCACTGTATCTAAGGTGCTGCGGCTATTGCGGAGGATGGTCCAATTGTGAGGAACGCGGATAATGCCGAAGCGGACCGTTGCCGATATGGGTATTAGGGGTCCGCAATGCCGGAGCCGGTTAGCGTGTCGGACTCGGAGTCCGAAAAAGGGAGTCCCGAGTTTGGCGTACGCGACGAGCACACACAGGAAGAGAACCTCGACCAATCCGCGCTCCCGCCAACAAAGGGGATTTGCCACTGCGAGGAGCATGTGAGGGAGGCGAAACTGATCCAGTCCTCGCTGGTGCCTACACAAGGACTCCGCCACGAGCGCGTCGAGATCGCGTTTCGCTTCATGCCGTTCTCCGAAGTGGGGGGCGACTTTGTCGATTTCTTCCCTTTGCCTGACGGTTTCATTGGCCTCTATCTCGGGGACGTGGTGGGAAAAGGATCGCCGGCGGCCATGTATGCTGCGCTGGTGACAGGAACCTTGCGCGGGGTCCATAAGTGTGGCACGGACACGGATAGCGTTCTTGAGCGATTAAACGAGCGGCTGCTGCAGCGGCCCATCCCGGGCCGTTTTTGCTCGACGTTGTACGCTCTTTTCAATCTTGCTACGCGGGAACTTATCTTTTCCAATGCCGGAATGCCACTTCCCTTGCTGGTCTCCGGGACCGCGTGCCAGCAGCTCGGCGAGGGTGGATTTCCTTCGGGGATGTTCCCCGGCGCGGCTTACGGAAGACACGTGGTGCAGCTCTCCCCGGGAGACTGCGTTCTGTTCGCAACCGACGGTCTTCATGAATTGCGGAACGGGGAGGGAGTCGAGTTCTGCACCGCGCAACTGGAGGAGGTTTGGGCACAATGTGGATACAAATCGGCAACTGTATCGGCGGATTTCGTCTTCAGCGGCCAGGCGGCCTTCTCCAATGGTCACGCACCACACGACGATATAACTGCGGTCGTGCTGAAAGTGCTGCCTTAACCCTTGCTTCTGTTTACGCTGCCCGGTAAATCCCCAAGACCTTGACGAACTCTGCTACCTCGCCCAGATGGCGAAGGGCATTGCGGGCAGGCTCGTCATCGCCATGGAGGAAATCCACGTAGAAGACGTATTCCCAGGGACGCCCGCGCATGGGGCGCGACTCGATCTTGCTGAGGCTGATGTCGCGCAGGGCAAAGACACTAAGCGACTTGAACAGCGCTCCGGGCAGGTTCTTCACCTTGAAGGCGATCGAAGTCTTGTTTGCGCCGGGCGGGATCAGCCCCTGGTAGCTGGGCGCGGCGTGGCGCCGTTTCCCCGCGGACTTGCGAATCAGAAAAAAGCGGGTGAAGTTGCGTTTGTCGTCCTCGATGCCGGCGCGCAGAATCTTGCCGGAGTATTGGCGCGCGGCGTGGCGGCCGGCTATGCCGGCAGCGTCGACAAGGCGATGAGCGACCACATGCTTTACGCTTCCTGCGGTGTCGTAGAACGGGACCGCCTCAATGCGGGGATGGTGCCGAAAGAAGTCGCGGCACTGGTCGAGCGCCACCGGGTGCGAGAGTACCCTGCGCAGTGCGTTGAGCTTCACTCCCGGGGCAGCAATCACGTTGTGCACGATGCGCAGCAGAAACTCGCCCTGGACAAACACATCGCGCGTCACCAGCAGATCAGCATGCTCGGCGACCGTGCCAGCCAGCGAGTTTTCGATAGGGATAACGGCAGCGGAAACTGATCCACGCTGCACCCGGTCGAACACTTCCACTGAGCGCGCACAAGGCACAACGACGCAATGCCGCAGCATGCGCTCCGCAGCCTCGTGGCTGAAGGAACCGAGTTCGCCCTGGATCGCGACTTTGACGGTGGCGGATTTCATTACATGGCAAGGTAGCTGGAGAAGGCGTGCAAGTGCAAATTGATTCTGCGCGCAGCGCCCGAGGCACGCCCTGGTGTATCTTGAGTACGAAACGTTAGGAGGAGATCTTTCTGCAGCACCAGCGCATCCACGCCGTTCGAATAGTAGCGGGGAAACGTCTTGATCACGCTGTAACCGTGGCGCTTGTAGAACGCCAGGGCGGAGGAGTTGTCAACAGCGGTCTCCAGTTCGATCGAACGGCATCCAGCGGCGCGTAAACGATCTTCAGCAGTGCCCAGCAGCAGCGATCCCACGCCAAAGCGCCGGGCGGAGGCGATTACATCTATGGTGATGATGTGACCGTGACCCCGGACGTCCGCTTCCGCCACGATGAATCCGGCAGACAAGGACCTTTGCCCCGGAGCTGACTGCGGGATCTTCCGCAACCAGCGTGAAGGACCCGCTGCGCCGCATATAGAGCTTGAGTTCGGCCCGCGAGTAGGAAATCCGGGAGGAAAGCACTCTTGGTCGACGCGCCAGAGAGTTTCGAAGTCGGCCGGCTGAAAGTCGCGAACTGTGAAGGGCACACTGTCATTGTAGCGGGGGCGGTGGTGGCCGGGGTTGCCGAAGTGGATTGTCGGGGATTGGATCGCCGGCAATTGACCGGTCGTCAATGAGACGATTCTGAACTGGATTGCTCCCAGTTTTCCACAACTAATCCGAGTTTGGCCCCTTCGACGGCTGAATTGTGACCTCTCCCCCCTTGCTTCGCCGCATCCGCGGACGTACCATGGGCGTAAGAGGAAGCGCTGTGGGACGCCTTCTGCTGATCGACGTGGCCAGTTCGGTCGCCGTTCTGGGACTGTGGTACCTCGTGTTTGCCACCTACAATCGAAGGAAGGGAGCGTCGGCCTTGCGCTGGGTGCAGACCGCATGCGCCGGGAAGGGACGGGTCCTCGACTCGCACTGGGTAGGGCTGGGCAGTTCCCACCTGCAGGCCCGACTACATTTTGCTTCCCGCTGGTTCGAAAACGCGCGCGTCACCGTAAAATTCCGCCCTCGATCGTCTCCGGTACATTGGCTGCTCAGCTGCTGGCAACGGCAGAAAGAAACTCTGATTTTCGAGGCCGACCTGGGTGGTTCACCGAGCTTTCATCTGGAAGTAGTCCGCCATCGCTGGTCCGCCCATAACCGCGGGATTACACAGCAGAAGCGCGATGGGCGGGAGTGGGACCTCTACGAACCCGGTCCCATTATCCTGACGACGCGGACGCACTGGAAGCAGGATCCCACGGCCGAGTTGAACGCCCTGATGTCGGCGCGGCGGCAAGACTTTCTGGAGGTGCACTTCCGTCCGGAATCGCCGCAGTTCTCGGCCACGGTCCGTCTGGAAGCGTTGGCCGACCCGGCTGCCGCCGCCACCTTTGTCAGCTCTCTGCGTGAGATCGCCGCAGGGGTCTCGGCCCACCGGCAGTAGAAGGTTGTGAACGCTTGTCCCTTCCCAATTCCCTCTTCCTCGACGCCTGATCCCGTGCTATCGTTCCCGACCATCAGTGACAAAGCATGACAGACAGTTTAAACAACCCGGTGCCGCAGTTCGGCACGGCTGAGTACTCGGCAGGCGATCGCTGCCGCGTCTGTCAGCAACCGACCGGAGGAACATACTATCGAGTGAAAGCCTCGGTGGTATGTCCGGGCTGTGCGCAAAAGATGCGCGGCGCAATCGCCGTGGACAGTCACGCGGCATTTGTGCGCGCTCTGGCGTACGGCATCGGCGTCGCTGCGGCGGGATTGGTCGGATACGCGCTGATCGCCATCCTGCTGCAGGGCTGGGTGATCAGCTACATGTCGATTGGAGTGGGCTGGATTGTGGGCACGGCCATGATCAAGGGATCGAATGGAATTGGCGGCAGACGCTATCAGATTGCCGCTGCCGTGCTGACCTATGCCGCTGTGTCGATGGCCGCGATTCCCATCTGGATTCACTTTGCTTCCGACCGGCACCCGAAAAAACAAGCGCAGGATCAAAGCTTCGAGGAAGAAGAGCGCAAGTTCGGAAACCATCCAGAGCAGCAGCAAACTGACGCGCAACCAGCTCCCAGAGCAGAGAAACCCCGGATCAGCTTTGGGACGTGGCTCGGAACAGTCGTATTGCTCGGGCTGGCGTCCCCGTTCATTCAGCTTTCGAGCAATCCCCTGTGGGGGGCCATCGGCCTGTTAATTCTTTTCTGGGGAATAAGGATCGCGTGGAGGATAACAGCAGGCCGGCAGGTTGAAATATACGGACCGTTTGCCGACTCTCCGCCGGCATCTTCTTGAACCAGCAATTGACGCAGAGGTGTTTTTTCGATCCGTGTCGACAACTACTCCAGAATTGATACGCAACTGCAAGCGCTGTTCGCAGGAACTGCCGCCCGGGGCGCTGGTATGCGACCAGTGCCACGCGCTGGTGCACTCTGAGGAACTGGAGCGCCTGTCGGCGGAAGCGAAAGAACTGGAAGCCAGGGGTGACGTGCGGCAGGCACGCGAGAAATGGCTCAGCGCACTCCCTCTACTGCCGACCAACTCCACGCAAGCCGATTGGATTGAGCGCCACGCAGAACCACTCAACGCAGTCGGTATTCCGCCACCAGCAGGTGGGTCGAGCGACAACTCGTGGGTGCAACAGCGTGAACTGGTAGGTCCGATCCCAGGGCAGGCCGGAAGGAACCGGTCTCCGACGAAAGCTGGGGTCAACTTGACTTCCATCCTGAGCTTTCTCGCTTTCGTCGCGATCTATTCAATCGGGTCAGGAGTAAAGTTCGGAATCGGCTTTGCAGCGCTGATTCTGATTCACGAGATGGGCCATTTCGTCGACATCAAGCGCCGCGGCTTGCCAGCGGACATGCCGGTATTTCTGCCAGGCCTGGGAGCCTACGTCCGCTGGCAGGCGATGGGCGTCTCAATAGAAACTCGGTCGGCGGTCAGCCTTGCTGGCCCTCTAGCCGGATTCTTCGCTTCGGTCGCATGTGCGGTGATCTGGTACCAGACGGGGAATCCGCTCTGGGCCTCGCTGGCACGGGTAGGCGCGATTCTGAATCTGCTGAATCTGATTCCCGTCTGGGTTCTGGATGGCGGACAGGCCGTGCTCGCTTTGAATAAGACAGAACGCGTCGTTCTGATGGCAGCATGTGGCGTTCTGGGGCTGGCGCTCGGGCAACGGTTGTTCCTGCTTGTCGGGTTGGGAGCGGGATATCAAGCTTTTTTTGCCAGAGACCTGCCAGCCCATCCCAGCCGAGGCATGACGGTTTACTTTATCGCAGTCCTGATTGCGCTGGGCGTAATCATCCGACTGGTGCCGGGACACGGACTGGACTAAATTGAGGAAATCCCCGGTTGCATAAATCTCTTTTATGCCTTCGATCAGCTTTTTCGATTGTCGGGCCCTGCCTGATCACGATATTCTTCTTGGTTGAAATCCAGCCCGTTCAACAGTCTGCGTCCGAGCATTGCTGCCGACATCATCTTGCTGAAGACGAATAGGAGACGGAAGGATATCCATGCCCAACGAACTGCGTAATTTCCTGGCACTCACCTACGACGAACTGGAAGACCTGAATCTGGAGGCGAAGGAGCAGCGCAGGAACCGTGTCCCCATCGGCAAGATCCAGGAGAAACGGTTGAAGTACCTGACCGACGAAAAGCGGATCAAGGCCGTGACCGTGCTCTTCAGCGATCTCGAAGGCCGATTGCACATGCTCGACTACGACAAGAAGTTTCTGATCAAGAGCTGGGACAACCTCACCTTCGACGGTTCCTCCATTCGCGGCTTCACGGCGCAGCGCGAGAGCGATCTGCGGCTCGGCATCGACTGGGCGGCGTTCTACTGGGCTCCCTCGGACGTGTTCGGTTCCGGCAAAGTGCTGGTGTTTGGCGAAGTCATCGATAAAGGCGGCACATCGTATTCGGCCGACATTCGCGGTGTGCTGAAGACCTATGCCGAGAGTCTGCACAAGAAGAAAGGGTACACGCTCAACGCCGCCAACGAAATTGAAGGCTTTCTGTTCAAGGGCGCGGACGCCGAGCGCCGCTATCACGAAACCGGCAAGTTCGAATACGTCAACACCGGCGGATATTATCACTCGCTGCCGGGCGATCCCCTGCGCACCTTCATCGACACCACCGCCGAAGTGCAGCGCGCCATGGGCTTCCAGAATGAGAAGGACCATCCTGAGGTAGCGCCTTCGCAGTTCGAAATCAACTACGGTTACGGCGAAGTGGTCGCCGCCGCCGACCAGATTCAGCTCTACAAGCTGATCTGTCGGCAGGTCGCGACCAACCTGGGATTCACCGCGTCATTTCTTCCCAAGCCGGTAGTGGGCGTGAACGGTAGCGGCATGCACACCAACGTTTCCATCAGCGAGAGCGGCAAGAATCTTTTCTGGGACGCCAAGGGCGAAGAGAAACTGAGCAAGATGGGCTGGGCATTTCTCGATCGCATCCTCACGCACGGCAACGACATTTGCCTGCTGTTGAATCCGAGTGTGAATGCGTACCGGCGTCTCGATCCACACTTCGAGGCGCCCAACCAGATCAAGGCTTCCGCCGTGGACCGCGGATCAATGATCCGCATCCCCATCGGCAACGAAAAGAGCATGCGAGTGGAAGTGCGCTCGGTCGCTCCAGACGCGAATCCGTATCTGGTGATGCTGGCAATCTTCAAGAGCGGCATCGACGGCGAGACCTCGAAGATCAAGAACCTGCGCCAGGCCGAACGCTACTTGCCCGATAACATCTACGACGCGCTCGCCGACTTCCGCAAATCGCAGTGGACAACAAAACTTCTCGGCGAGGATGTGAAGGGCCGCTATGCCGACCTGAAACAAGCCGGCGCCGACCGCTGCCCGCGTCTGCTCGGGACGTTCGTGAAGGCGCCTGAAGTGCAGTACCACCACGACGTCTACAACCAGTTCCTCTGGAACTTGTTCTAGAGCGAAGCAGTTCTGCCAAACAAAACGCCCGAGCCAGCGGCTCGGGCGTTTTTGCACTCATGATGAGCTGGAATTCTTATGAAATGAACCGGCAAGCATTCCTCGGCTCGACACTCGAACTCTGCGGCAAGTTCGATGGTTTGTACTCAGGATCAACCTTCAATTTCTCCATCGCTGTTTGGTGCAATACGGATTTGTCAGGAATCACGCGTCTAGCTCCCAGAGGGATACGCCACTTCTCCTTTTTCGCGACCGGATCATAGTAAGAATGAGGGAGGAATTCGAGAATCCACCAAGCCCCTGTCAGCGAGTTGTGAACCTTCTGAGCTGGATTGGGTGGTACCGGCGTAGGCGGCGGAATCGTCGTTAAAGGAACCCTGGCAAGAACCTGATCAGCTTTCCCCGGGTCGACCAGCAACCCAAGCGGAACCGCTTCACAGAGCATCCACTCGAGAGCAATCTGCGACAATCCACTTTCGGCGGCAGCATACGAACCTCCCACATCAGAGTGCACGCCCGAAAACCACACTTGCTTGAGGTTTTGCCCGGGAAGCTGATCTCCCCACAAGTTGTTTCGAAAATAACAACGCCGCTCATCGATCGAAACCGCATGCCGCCCATTAATTATTTCTGGATTCTGCCCCGTATAGGGCAGCTTCAGAGGATCCCAAATCCAGCCCACCGAGCTGACCGTGTCCCAAACTCCGACAAAATGCAGCGGGCAATCCCGGCAGAACGTAGCCTTGAATCCCTCCGCCACTTCGAACGTGTTCTTCATCCCTGCCGCGTTTCGCGTTCGTTTCGCGTAAAGCCGGATGATGTATGGAATCAAACCGTTATTGCCGGGACACAGCAATCCGAACATGTGAATTACCCCGGCAAGCGCTCGTACTGTGTATGCGCCCCGGCTAAAACCAAACAGATAGACACGATCTCGGTCCTCATAAACATTCATCAGATATCGGTAAGCATCGCCGACGTTCGCCAGCAGCCCCGATCCAAAGGCCAGGCCCATGACCACCGACCATGCTTCGCTGATCTTGTTATGCGCGGAAGGCGCTCCCATGGTGCCGACACCCGGATGGTAGTACCCGACCTGCCGCTTGCCGTCGATGATCAGTGCACTGTAGAGCTTGACCACGTTGGAGTTGTGGTCGCCAAATTCGTTTCCCGTTCCGTCACAGCAGATCACAATATTCTTCGCCATACGGCCTCCTTACGAGAGACCAAAGTGCCCGGGAAATTAAGGGCGGCATCGTATCATGTGCCAGAGAAAAAATAATCTCAGCGTCAGTTCTGTTCGGGTTTCGGAAAAAAAGTCGAGCGCGGCGCGCCGCCTTGACCGCGCGGCGAGATGCCGTTTGTGCTAGATTCAGAAGTTTCATGGATGCCGCTCCCACCATCTCTACCCAGCGCCTGACCCGGCGCTTCGGAGACCTTCTGGCCGTGGACAGCATCGATCTGCGCGTAGCGCCGGGACAGTTCTTCGGCTTCCTCGGCCCCAACGGCGCCGGCAAATCCACAACCATCAAGATGCTAACCGGTCTGCTTGCCCCCAGTTCCGGACGCATCGAAATCCTCGGAGTCGATCTCACCGCGCATCCCGTCGAAGTGAAACGTCAGATCGGTGTCGTTCCCGAAGGCATGGCGCTGTTCGGCCGCCTCACGGGATCGGAGTTCCTGAACTTTGCGGGACGAATGTACGGACTCGATCGCGAGACCGCAGCCAAGCGCACCGCCGAACTGCTCGACTTCATGCAGCTCGCCGATCAGCCGAAAAAGCTGGTCACCGACTACTCGCACGGCATGCAGAAAAAGCTGGCCATGGCGGCAGCCGTGATTCACGGGCCGAACGTTCTGTTCCTCGACGAACCGTTCGAGGGAGTGGACGCCATCGCCGCCGGAACGCTGAAGTCGATGCTGCAAGGCATGATTGCGCGCGGAGCGACGATTTTTCTCACATCGCATGTGCTCGAAATCGTCGAACGGCTATGCAGTCACGTCGCCATCATTCACAAGGGACGGCTCGTCGCCCAGGGGTCCCTCGAAGAACTTCGCGCCGGCGTGGAGGCACAGACGCCCACCGTTCCAGGAGGTAGCTCGGATGACGGCTCCGCGGCATCGGCCGAAAAAATGACACTGGAGCAAATTTTCCTGCGCACCGTCGGAGGCTCGCGTCCGGCCGAGCAGGAGCTTTCCTGGCTGGGTTAGACGATAACGAATCATGCCCAATAAATCATGGCTAACGCATGATGACTGAAACGAGCTCCGCCTTCCACACCCGAGCACAACTCGCCGCCATTCTCGGCGTGCGCTGGCGTATGTTCGTCAACTCGCTGCACACCAGTCGAGCCACGCTCGAGCTGATCTCGCGAATCGTCGTAGGGTTCGCGTTTTTCATCGGCGGCATCGGCGGCGCTTTCGGTATGGCCGTCGGCGCATTCCTGCTTCTCTCGCAAGGCAAGCCCGGGATGCTCGCTCTGCTGCTGTGGCCCGTGTTTATCTTCTGGCAAGTCTTCCCTGTCATGGCAACCGCATTCACCAACAATCCGGACTCCTCCGATCTGCTGCGCTTCCCGCTGAACTATCGATCGTATTTTCTGGTGAGACTGGCCTACGGCGCATTCGACCCCGCAACTGCCCTGGGTGGCCTGTGGACGATTGGCATTCTGGTCGGGGTAGGCTTCGCGAAACCAGCCCTGCTGCCCTGGACACTCCTGGTCCTGCTGGCATTTGCCCTGTTCAATCTCGTGTTCCTGCAAATGGTATTGGCCTGGGTCGACCGCTGGCTGGCCCAGCGCCGCACCCGGGAACTCATGGGCATTCTGTTTATTATGCTGATGCTGAGCTTTCAATTGATTGGGCCGCTGACACGCTATTTCGCCAGGCCGGCTCAAACCGGGGCACAGCAATATGTGCAACGCTACGTTGAACCGTTGGCTCGGGTGCTGGGCGTCCTTCCACCCGGGCTGGCCGCCGACGCCATCTCGCAGGCGGCATTTTTGCGCTTCATGGCAGCATTCAGTTCATTTGCATTGTTGTGCGCCTTTGTGTTCCTCATCGGCTACTGCCTGCACGTGCGGTTGTTGGCGCAGTATCGCGGTGAAAACCTGTCCGAAGTCGCCGCCGCATCAGCTTTGCCGCGAGACCGGTCGCTACGTTTGGGCTGGAATCTGCCCGGATTCTCAGCTCCAGTGGCAGCCGTCCTCGAAAAAGAAATCCGTTATCTCCTTCGCAGCGGCCCCATGCTGCTCACGCTGATCATGCCGCTCTTCGTGCTGGTGGTCTTCCGCCTGGGACCTGCCGGCTCCAAGGCGGGCCGCGCCGGAGGATTGCTCAGACACACTCCCGACATGGCGTTTCCCGCGGCCGCGGCCTACACATTGCTGCTGCTGACCAACCTCGCGTACAACAATTTTGGCGGAGACGCTGGCGGCATCCAGTTCTTCTACGCGTCCCCAGTAAGTTTCCGGGAAATTGTGCTGGCCAAGAATTTCGCTCACGCCAGCATCCTCGCCATCGAGGTTCTTGTCGCCTGGATCGCGGTCGCCTTTCTCTACGGCCGCCCTACACTCGAAGTCACGGTCGCGTCGCTGGCCGGCCTCTTATTTGCTGCGCCGGTGAACTTCGCCGCCGGCAACCTGCTGTCGATCTACGCCCCGAAGAAACTGGATTATTCCTCCTTCGGCCGTCAACGCGCTTCTCAGACCACTGTGTTGATCAGCCTGGGAGTCCAACTCTTCGTCGTAGGCGTGGGAGTATTAGCCTTCTGGGTCGCGCGCATGTACGGCAACCTCTGGATCGCGACCGTGATCCTGCTGGTGCTGGCCGGAGTTTCGCTTTCGGTTTACCGCATGATTCTTAACCGCATGGATGCCTTCGCGCAGGGGCGACGCGAGACGCTGGTTGCCGAGCTCTGTCGAGCCTAGCCGAACTTGCTGGCTCACTTCTTTTCTGGATTCGCCAGAAACCGGTACCCCACGCCCCGCACCGTCAGCAAGTGACGAGGCTGCGCGGGATCGTCTTCAATGTAGCGACGCAGCCGAACGATGAAGTTGTCGATGGCGCGGGTGTCGGTGTCCTCGTGCAGGTCCCAGACTTCTTCAAGAATCTCTTTGCGCGAAACAATGCGCCCATCGCTTCGCACCAGGTGGCGCAGCAGCTCCGATTCCATCAGCGTTAAATGAATAACGTTGTCAGCCGTGCGCAGTTCAAGCGTGCCGAAATCGATGGTCTTGCCGCTGAAAGAAAATGTTCCGAAATCGCTGGCCCCGGCCGAATCAGACGCCGCCTGAGCAGCGTTCGGATTCTCCTTGCCAGCCCGCATCCATTGACTGCGCCGCAGCAACCCCTGCAACCGGGCCAAAAGAATGGATAAATCGAAAGGCTTGGGCAAGTAGTCGTCCGCTCCCGCAGCAAAACCTTTCAGCACATCTTCCGGTTGACCGCGAGCGGTGAGCATGAGCACCGGCACATAATTTCGAGCCGCGCGTAATTCTGAAACTACGCTGAAACCATCTTTCCCCGGCAGCATAATGTCGAGCACGATGGCATCGAAGTTTTCTTTCTTGCTGAGCAAACGATCGGTAGCCGCTTCTCCATCTCCCACAACCTCGGCGGAGTAGCCTTCGGCTTCCAGGTTGAAGCGCAATCCTTGCGCCAGATGGGCTTCATCTTCCACCACCAGAACCCGGCTCATGCGATTGCCCTCATGACGCTCGACCTCATGATAACGTCCTCGGCAGTTCCATCGTGATCGTCGTGCCGTGGCCTTCGCCCGCGCTTTCGGCAAACACTCGGCCGCCGTGCTTCTCCGCGATCGACTTCACAATGAACAGGCCGAGCCCGGTACCTTTTACATGCGCCAGCGAGCGGTGGCTGACGCGGTAAAAGCGCTTGAAGATGCTCTTCATATCGTCGGATGGAATGCCAACACCGTGGTCCCGCACGCTGAGCACAACACGCTTCTCATCAGGCGCAGCCAGGCGCACGCGCACATCCACGTGCTCGCCGGAATACTTGATGGCATTGTCGAGAACGTTGAACACCGCGGTGCGAAGATCTTCATCGCTGCCCAGCACGCGCACCCCCGTGCCATTGCTCGACGCCTCTTCATAGCGCAGCGCCTCCTGCGGCAGATGATGGCGGGTTCGCGCAGCATCCATGCAGTCGCGCACGAGTTGCCGGAAGTCGACGGCAGATTTCTCCCGTCCAGCTCTCTTGTCCCCGGCGCGGCCCGCACGCAGCACCTGCTCGACGGTTTCCGTGAGTCGGTCGGTATCGCTGAGCATCACCCGGTAAAACTCCTGCTTCTGCGGTTCCGGCAAATCGCGCCGCTGCAAGGTTTCCAGATGCAACCGGATGGAAGCAACCGGCGTCTTCAGTTCATGAGTAACGGCGTTGATAAAGCTGTCGTGTTGTTCGCTGCGGCGCAGCTCGCGAACCAGAAAGCTGGTGTTGACGATCATCCCCGCGATGATCGAGAGCAAAAAAGATAACGCCAAAGAACAGCAGCACTCCCTCGCGCCAGTTAAGAATGATCCATCCAACATTGAGAGCAACCGCCAGCGCGACCAGGCCAATGCCCAGGCAAACAAAGAAGACGATAGTTCCGCGGCGGCTCGTGATGCGCATGGCGTCACGCTGATTTTACCGCTTTAGGAGCCCGCCGAGGATAAGGTCTACCCTGTGTTCCTCTATGGCCTCTGTGTTTAAGGGTTGCAGCAGGCAGCAAAAACCCCGACCGTAATGATCGGGGTCGAATTTCTGAAATTGCACGAGAAATTAATCGCCCGCCGCCGCGCCCTCAGCCAAACCAGCCGTAACCAGCCGTCCGTTCGGTGCAGCAACCAACCCTCTCTCCAGATCAGCCAACCGCACGCGCTTGATGTCCCAAGCCAAGCCAAGTGTCTTCAGCGCCCAGATGCCGTACCAGTTCATATCAACTTCATACCAGGTAAAGCCATGCTGCGCCGCCGTCGGATGCGCGTGGTGATTGTTGTGCCAGCCTTCACCGAACGTCAGCAGAGCAACCCACCAGCTGTTGGTGGAAAGATCGCGCGTAGCAAAGCGCCGCGTGCCCCAGGAGTGCGTAGCCGAATTCACCAGCCAGGTAGCATGCAGGCCAACCACCGTCCGCATGAAGATGCCCCACATCAGAAATGGCATTCCGCCGATCGCGAACAGGATCACGCCCAGCACAATCATGGGTACGTAGTGATACTTCGTGATCCAAACGTGAAATTTGTCCTTGGCGAGGTCGGGAACGTAGCGGGCCAGCGTGGTCGTGTCATGGTGCATCGACTTGCCCATCAGAATCCAGCCCATGTGCGCCCACCACTTGCCCTCGATCGGCGAATGCGGATCGCCGTCCTGATCCGAGTATTGATGATGAATGCGGTGCGTGGCTACCCAGAAAATCGGTCCGCCTTCGAGCGCGAGCGTGGCGCAGACGGTCAGGAAATACTCCACCCACTTCGGCGTCTTGTAGCCGCGGTGCGTGAGCAGGCGATGATAGCCATGCCGATGCCCAGGCTGCCCGAAACCCACCACAAGAACATGGCGACGAACAGAGCCTTCCATGTGAAGAAGAAAAGTGCCGCCACGGCGCCCACGTGAAACAGGCCCATGAAGATCGCGGTCACCCAGTTCACTTCCCCGTTTGCCGCTTGCCGTTTTTCCAGGCTTTCCAGTTGCATATCCAAAGTGGTTCCTCGTTCGGCTGGTTCTCGAATCCGCTACCGCCTGATCTAACGTATCAAGAGACTCGAGCCAAAGCACTGTAATACTTGTGTAATAGCGGGATAGGCGGCCATTACCGAGGTACCTGAGGAAGGTAACAAAGCGGGGCGCGGACCGGATCCGCGCCCCGAACGAGCAGAATTACGAGCAGAATTACAAATCACTTATTCGACCAGACTCTCACGCGCTCTTCGGCATTTGCTTCATGCGCTTCTTCCATCTCTTCCATCGTCATATCGCGCTTGTGAGTTCCAATCGACCACTTGTGGCCGAAAGGATCGGCCAGCTTGCCGTAGCGGTCGCCCCAGAACATATCAGCCACCGGCATTTCAACGGTCGCTCCCGCCTTCACCGCGCGGTCAAATGCCGAGTCTACATCTTCGACATAAATGTGCAGCCCCATGCCAGCGCCGCCAGTGGTCTGCGGCGACAAAGCATCCCATTTGCGGGAACTCATCGCCCAGCATCAGGACCGAGTCGCCGATGCGCAGCTCGGCATGCGCGATCTTGCCGTCCGGCGACTTCATAACGCCTTTTTCCACAGCGCCAAACGCCTGCTTGTAAAACTCGATGGCGCGGGCAGCGTCGCGCACAGTCATATATGGAGTAATGGTGTGGAAACCCTCAGGTACGCCTTTTGCGGTCACGATTCGCCTCCTAAAGATGAAAATCTCGGGCGACCGATCTTACACCAAAACGCGGAAACTGTTTGTCAAAGGAGTCGAAAAGCGGTGATCAGGTTTCAAAGTCTCAAGGTTTCAAGGTTTCAAATTTGGCGTGTTTTGAGGGGATTCGAAACTTTGAAACGTGAAACCTTGAAACCTCGTTCCTTCGGCGGGCTTCCCAATCAAAAGAATCTGGTAACGCCTTCTTCCAGCACGACGATGCGGTCCTCGATCCCCGCCGACGCGCGCTTCCTGCTCCAGCAATTGCAGCGGCTCATCCACCGGCTCGTGCGACAGCCGGAAGCTTCCATAGTGCATCGGGACCATCCACCGCGACTTCAGGTCGAGGAACGCTCGGGTAGCATCGGCGGGACTGGTATGCACGTTGCGGAAGCTGGGAGGGTTGTAAGCGCCGATCGGAAGCAGCGCCAGTTCCGGCGACAAGCGCCGGCCAATCTCGCGGAAACCCGCGAAATAAGCCGTGTCGCCCGCGTGATAAACAGAATGCTTTGCGGCCTGCAGTACATAGCCGCCGTAACCGCGGTGCGAATCCTTGAGAATCCGCGCTCCCCAATGCCGCGAGGGAACGTGTGTCACCTCCAGGCTGCCATGCTGCGAACTGTTCCACCAGTCAAGCTCGATAATCTCGGAAAAACCCAGATCGGAGATCAAATCCGTCACGTGGCTCGGAATGATGATTGCCGGGGCCGTTCCTCGTGTGCGCAGATTATTCTGCACGATGGCGCGCAACGACGGCCGGTGCAGATGATCGAAGTGCGCATGCGTCACCAGCACCAGATCGATGGCCGGCAAATCCCGCACGCGCAACCCGGGACGCCGCAACCGTTTCAGCACAAAAAGCCAGCGCGCGAAGTTCGGGTCGATCATCACGCTCTGCCCGCCGATCTGCAGGAAGAAGCTGGAGTGTCCGATGAAAGTCACGCCCAGCTCGCCGTTTGAGGCCAGACGCGGCATGTGCGTCTCTCCGCAAAGCGGTGTGACGGCGGAGTGCCGCACCAGGCGCCCGAACTGCGAAGCTCGCTTGCGAAGCGCCGGATTACGAAGCGTTTGTTTGATCATCCTGCAATGGCCTGCTTCATTAGATGAGTGCTGCCTTCACTAGTCATTCTAGTTCAGGGCGGAGAATAAGTGCGTAATTCCCCCGGTTCCCCGTGACTCTTCGCGCGCCGCTCGAATCCAGCCATCAATCATCCGAAGCCTTTCATGCTTGCTTGACCTTCATCCGCTCGCTCATATCTAATCCGGAAGGTCCCTTCGTCAGAGGAGAAACTCATAAATGCGAGTCGCTTTCCTGGGTCTGGGAATTATGGGACACGCCATGGCCACGAATCTGGCCAAAGCCGGCCACGAAGTCACCGTATGGAACCGCACGCCGGGCAAACTGGTGGAGGGAGCGGGCGTAGCCCCCACCCCAGCCGCAGCCGCGCAAAACGCCGAAGTAGTCTGGATGTGCGTTTCCGACACCGCCGCGGTCGAGAAAATATTGTTTGGCCCCGAAGGCGTCGAGCAATCCCTCACCGAAGGCATGATCATCGCCGATTCCAGCACCATCTCGCCTTCCGCCACCGTAAAATTTGCCGAACGGGTTCGCGCCCGCGGCGTGGCCTACGTCGACGCTCCCATGACCGGATCGAAGATCGGCGCCGGCAACGGCACGCTGATTTTCATGGTCGGCGGCGACGAAGCCACCATCGATCGCCTCAACCCCCTGTTCGCAGCCATGGGCAAAAAGATTTTCCGCATGGGCGAAACCGGCAAGGGCCAGGCCACCAAGCTGGCGATGAACCTCCAGATCGCCCTTATTTACGAAGGCTTCGCCGAAGCTCTCACCCTCGCCACAAAACTTGGCGTGGATTCGCGCCAACTGGTCTCGCTCATCGAAGCCACCATGGTGCGCTCTGGAGTCGTCGAATACAAAGCGCCCTTCGTCCTGCAGCGCGACTTCACACCCAATTTTCCGCTGCGCCTCATGCACAAAGACATCCTGCTCACGCTCGAAGCCGCCAAAGAAGCCCGCGTGAAACTCCCCGCTCTCGAAACCGTGGAAGAGATCTACGAACTGGCCACCGAAGAAGGCCAGCAGGACCTCGACTACGCCGCAACCCTGACTCTGCTCGAAAAATGGGCTGGAGTGCAGGTGAAAGGCGAAGCGGCCTGATAGGCCAAACCATTTCGCACTACCGCATTGTCGAGAAACTTGGCGGCGGTGGTATGGGCGTAGTCTACAAAGCCGAAGACTTGAAACTCGGCCGTTTCGTCGCCCTCAAGTTCCTGCCCGATGACGTTGCCGCGGACCCGCAGGCCCTCAGCCGGTTCCAGCGTGAAGCGAAGGCCTCCTCAGCTTTGAACCATCCCAACATCTGCACCGTCTATGAGATTGACGAGCAGAATGGCCAGACCTTCATCGCAATGGAGTTTCTTGACGGCGCAACCCTGAAGCATGTGATCGGCAATCGCCCAATGGATCTGGATCGCGTCCTCGAGATCGCTACAGAAGTTGCCGACGCACTCGACGCTGCTCACGGGCAAGGCATCGTTCACCGCGACATTAAGCCCGCCAACATCTTCGTCACCAAGCGAGGTCACGCCAAGATTCTTGACTTCGGTTTGGCCAAGGTCACGCTCAAGCCGGACGATGTCGCGCATTGAAGCCACTGCCACAGTTGTCGCCGAGGAGCATCTCACCAGCCCGGGCAGCACGCTGGGAACGGTCTCCTACATGTCGCCTGAGCAGATTTTGGCCAAGGAACTGGACGCTCGAACCGATCTTTTTTCCTTTGGAGTCGTGCTCTATGAAATGGCGACCGGCACACTACCCTTTCGCGGCGACGCTTCGGGAGCAATCTTCGATGCCATTCTTCATAAGCAGCCACCCGCGGTCGTGCGCCTGAATCCCGATCTTCCTGCGAAACTCGAAGATGTAATCTCCAAGTCCCTGGAAAAAGATCGTGACGTCCGCTACCAGTCCGCCACGGAACTAAGAGCAGACTTGAAGCGCGTGAAGCGTGATACCGAGTCGCAGCGCCTTCACCTCGCTCCTGCGTCAGCCCAGCCAGCCTCACGGTTCAGCCGCATCCCTAAGGCATTGATGGTGATGGTCGCAGCGGCGGTTATTTTCATCGCAGGCTTGGCCGTCTATGGCTTTCGAAACTATAATTCCCGGTCTCACCCGCCGGAAGCCGTGCAAGTTGCCACCAAACCCTTCGTCGAAACCATGGCCGTGCTTCCCTTCCGCGACATCTCCGCAGCAGCCTCCGACAGTTGGGGCATCGGGATAACCGACGCCATCATCAGCCGCCTGACCTCGTTGCAAAACCTCGCGGTGCGCCCGACCACCTCGGTTTTGAAGTACGCTAAGGAAGCCCCGGAACCCGCGGAAGCAGCCAAAGCTTTGAATGTGGAAAGTGTTCTGGAAGGCACCTACCAGCGCTCTTCCGGCGTAATCCGCGTCACGGTTCAACTCATCGACGGCCGCACCGGCAACACCAAGTGGTCGCAACGCTACGATCTGCACAGTGCCGACATCCTGAGCTTCGAAGATCAGATCGCGGCCAAGGTCGTGGAAGGCCTGAAGATCGAAATCTCTCCCACCGAGCAAAAGTCGATCCAGCAACTTGCCACCACCAACGTCGACGCCTACAACGACTACCTCCAGGCTCGTTTCTACCTGAACGAGTATTTCGTGCACTCCCAGCTGGACAGCATCGAGCAAGGCAAGCGCCTGCTTTCGCACGCAATTTCTCTGGACAAGAATTTCGCCGATGCCTATGCCCTGCTCGCGGAGTTCTACGGCTATCAGGCAGCGAACTTCACGGAGGACGGTGCAGCAAATATCAAGCGGGCGGAGGATGCTGCCCTGAACGCTCTGCGGATCAACCCCCAGTCATCGGAAGGATTGACCGCCCTGGCGTTTGCTTACGGCGAGGGTGGTCAAGAGGGAGAAGCGATCCGCACCTCACGGCAAGCGGTCGCCGTGGCGCCGAATAGCGCAATCGCCTGGGAGACGTTAGGGTATTCGTGTTCCTACGCAGGCCTCAATCACCTGGCTGAGCAAGAGTGGGGCCGAGTCGTCACGCTGAATCCCATTCCTCAGCCTCACTGGATGCACGCCCGTTCGCTGCTGTACAGCGGCAAGGTAAAGGATGCCGAAGAAGAGATGCGCGCGCTTGTGGCGGCGAATCCCGATCAGTTCAAAGCCTTGGCGTACTTGGGCATGGTGCTTTATTACGAAGGCAAACTAGACGACGCCGAAGTCAACATGGATCGGGCAGTTCTGCTAGGACGTGAGTCGAAGGATGACACGGCGCGAATGCTCGCGGGATTCGTATACGCCTCACAAGGGCAAAGGGAGAAGATCGATCCCCTCCTTTTCCAATACCACCCCGAACAGATTATCGATGGCGATGGCGCTTACTGGATCGGAGGCATCTATGCCCTGCTCGGCGACCGCCAGCAGGCCCTCGATTGGTTGAACCGCAGTGCGGCGCTGGGAGACGTGAATTACCCCTGGTTCGAACGCGACAAGAACTATGACAGTCTCCGCTCTGACCCGGAGTACCAGAAAATAATGGCGAGAATCCGGCAACGCTGGGAAGCCTATAAACAAGAGTTCGACGCTTCCCCGTAATTCGCGATGGCTTTCAGCTGCGGTCGTCGTCAGTATGCCAGCAGAATCCTCAAATCGCGAAGGTTATTGCCCGTAGGCCCAGTTTCGATCGCATCACCCAGCGCATTGAAGAAAGGATACGCATCGAACTTCTCCAGCGCTGCTCTGGCATTTAGCTTTTTCACCTGCGCGCGTGCAACTGTGCTTCCATCTGCAACTGCTCCCGCCGCTGGACTGTTCCCGTCCACTCCGTCCGTTCCGGCGCTGAGCACAGCGATGTTTTGTCCCGCAATCTTCGCGGCACAAGCCAGCGCGAACTGCTGATTGCGTCCGCCGATGCCACCGTTCGTGACCTTCACAGTCACTTCCCCGCCGGAGATCAGGCACACTCGCGCGGATTTTGTTTTGAGCTCGCGCACGCACTTCAACAAATATTCAGCCGCGCGCTCGTAGTCCCAATCGTCGCAGGAATTGTCCACGTGCACGGCAAACCCGGCGCGCTCGGCCGCAGCCTTCGCCTGCTCAACCGCAGTTTGGTTCGAAAGAATCGTCCACCATCGCGAGCGGTAGAACGCCTGATTGTCGGACTTCGGCGTTTCCTCCAGAGCATGGCGTTCGAAAAGCTCGCGCGCGGAGTGCGGAAGCTGCGTCAGCAATCCGTGTTTCTCGGCGATACGATAACAATCTTCGACGCTGGTTGTGTCGGGCATGGTTGGGCCGGAAGCCAGAGCATCGGGCATATCGTCGGGAACGTCGGAGACCAGCATTGAAACCTGCTGCGCCGGAAACGCCGCCTGCGCCAGCCGTCCGCCCTTGACTGCGGAAAGATGTTTGCGGATGGAGTTGATTTCGGCGATCGGCGCTCCCGAATGAACCAGCGTGCGATAGGTGGCGATCAAATCGTCGAGCGAAATTTCATCGTCGATCGGCTTCTCGACAATCGATGATCCTCCGCCGCTGAGCATGAATATGACGAGCGACGCGGCAGTTTGCGCCTCCAGCGCCTTGCGGATGGCGTTTGCCGCGCGGATGGATTCGGCGTTTGGCGTAGGATGTCCGCCACGAAAATAACGGAAGCAGCGTATCTGTGTCGAGGGCTCAACCGGACACGCCACAATGCCTTCGAGCACAGACTCTCCAACTTGCTGGGTGAGAGCCTCGACCATCGTGTGTCCAGCCTTGCCGACCGAGATCACCAGGACGCGTGAAAAAGAATCGAGATGATAAAGATCTTCGCAGACGCGCAATACACCACGCTCGCAGTGCACATGCCGCGCAAACGCCTTGGCAATCGAGGCCTCAGCCAGCGCGTGGCGAAAGATCTCGCGAGCAGTGTCGCGCATTTGTTGGAACTGCGGTTCGCGGTCGGGGTCAGGAAGCATGGCAAGGATTATAGAGAGTTGCTCCCAGCTGTCAGCTCTCAGCGGAGCGAGTTAGATCCGCTGACCGCTGATAGCTGACAGCTTCCTTCACCCAACCTTCAATCGTCTCCCGCAGTTCGCGCAACCTTCCCTCGAAGAAATGGTCTCCGCCTTCGATCAGCACGAGTTTCTTCGGCTCCGGGACCGACGCAACCAGCGCTTCTAGCTTCGCCCGCGGACCAAACTGATCACGCGCGCCGCTGACGAACAACTTCGGCTTAACACAGTTTTGCAGGAAATCAAACGTGTAAACGCGCGGCTCTTCCGCATCGGCGGCAACAGGAGTCGCCGGAACGCCCACTCCAATCAACGCCTTCACGCGCGCATCTGGACAAGCCGCACGCAGCCCAACCGCAGCTCCGAAGGAGAATCCTGCGAACAGCAGTGGCAGGTGGAACTCAGCGTCCAACCAATCGAGAGCGGTGCGAACGTCTTCAACTTCCCCGTTGCCGTGATCGTGTTCGCCATGGCTGAGGCCCGCGCCGCGAAAGTTGAAGCGCAGCACGGGAAAACCAAAACTGTTCAGCGCCTTCATGGTATGGAACACAACCTTGTTATGCAGTGTTCCTCCAAAGAGCGGATGCGGATGGCAAACGATTGCGGCATGAGTGGCATTTTCCGAACCGGCGTTGAGCAACGCTTCGAGTCTTCCCGCTGGGCCTTCGAGAAAGAGCGACCGGATTGAATTTTGCACGATCACAGTATTCAGATTACATGATCGCTTCAAATCGCTGCGGCTGCGAAGGCGGGTTGTAGTTTATGCTCTTGCCATGGACGCAATCACGCTCACTCGCCAGCTCGTCGACATCGAATCCATTTCGAGCAATGAAGCGGCGGTCGGAAACTATCTCTACGGAGAACTTTGCCGCATTGGCTACCAGACGCGGCGCATGCCAGTGGAAGGCAATCGCTTCAATGTCTACGCCACATCGACCGAGCAGCCGAATCCGGCGGTCGTTTTCTCCACGCACATGGACACGGTTCCTCCGTTCATTGCATCTTCCGAAGATGCGGCTCGAATCTACGGGCGCGGATCGTGCGATGCCAAGGGCATTGTTGCCGCGCAGATCGCTGCCGCGGAGCGATTGCGCGCGCAAGGAATCTACGTGGGACTGCTTTTCCTGGTGGGCGAAGAGCGCGACAGTCTGGGCGCGCAGGCAGCTAACGAATATGCCGCCAGTCAGCCAGCACATGGATGCAAATTCCTGATCAACGGCGAACCTACCGAGAATCGCATCGCTCTGGCCTCGAAGGGAACGCTGCGGGTTGAGGTTACTGCTTCTGGACGCATGGCGCATTCGGCTTATCCTGAACTTGGCGAGTCTGCGATCGACAAACTGCTTGCGGCTCTTACGCGGCTGCGCGCGATGCCGTTGCCGTCTGATCCTGAAGTTGGTGCTTGCACTCTGAATATCGGATTGATCGAAGGCGGTCGCGCGCCCAACGTGATTCCTGATTATGCGCATGCCGACTTGCTTTATCGCCTGATTGGTCCTTCGCAGGAATTGCGGCGGCAGATTCTTGCGACTGCGGGCGATTCGGTGAAGGTGGAATTCCCGCTGGAACTTCCCTTCCTGCGCTTTCGCACGGTTGATGGATTGCCTACGATGATTGCGGCGTTCACCACTGACATTCCTCGGCTCACGAATTGGGGCGAACCGCTGCTGATTGGTCCGGGATCGATTCACGTCGCGCATACTGATGGCGAGTTTATCGAGAAGAAGCAACTGGCTGAGGCGATTGATTTGTATTGTGCGATTGCGAGGGCAGTTCTCAGTTCTCAGTCTCTAGTTCCCAGTTTGTAGCTCTCGGCTTTTCAGCTTTCAGCTTTCAGCTCTCAGCTCTCAGCTTCTAGCTTTCTCTGGATCTGGCTTGTGGAAATCCGCTTTGAATATTGCCAGGACGCGTTGTTTGCAGGGGGCCTGAACGGGTGAGATTTTTCACGGATTCTAGTTACTCGTCGATACCCCCTCCCCCCTGGGGTCTAGTGGAATCATCGGGTTAGCACGAAATTCCTCGCAAAATACGGAGCGCAAAAGAGTTAGAGGTCAAAATCTAGAGAACACAGGACTTGCGTCGGCTGGGTTCTCGACTGTTCGTACCGGCTCCGCTTTGACCATTCTGGTCTACTTCAGAACCGGGCGCAAGGTTGGATGTCACAGGGCAGCTGTGGAAATGTTTGCGACGCTTTTTGCCCTACTCAAGGTTTTAGTCGTCGCCGGGATCAGGAGTAGCAAGAACGGGTCCATGCGTGTCATAGATCAATGAGCGTCATAGAGATGTTTCGCCAAATTGACCTGGCGGGATTGCAAATGCTGCATCTTGACGACGCCGGCTGCGGGGTGTGCAATGCCCAATGAAAAGGAGAACCGATGAACCGATTCTTGAGGGTTTGCTTGCTGGCAGGCTGCGGGGTGGTCTCGGTGCTGGCGGCGTCCCACTCTCCGCAAAAAACTTCAATGGCAGGCGACCGGGCTAACGCTTCGCAAGCAACAATCGAGGGCCTGGTTCGGGATGTTGCCTGTCCCATTCAGAACCTGGATGGAACTGCGACTAACCTAAGCCTCAAATGCGTGAGGGACTGCGTGAGGGGTGGTTCGCCGCTGGTTATTCTGACCAAGGATGGTTACTTGTATTTCCCCATCTCCGACAAAATGCCGGACACGGATCAGCGGCAGGAACTGATGCCATTCGTCGGGAAATACGTGCGGGCTAGCGGGACCGTATTTGAGCGGACCGGGACGCATGCGATCGTGATCACGGAAATTAAGGAAATGAAAGAGATCCACTTGACTACAGATGGACAGTGACTCAGGCTTACCGGAAACAAACGACTGAATGCTATTGCGGGAGCAAGTCAACTGCTGGAACCGTACGTTTACAGTCGTTAAGGGTTGGCCGAGGTCAATGAGTGTAATGGCGATATAACGCCGACGAGTCCACTCCAATTACCTTGGGCGAACGTAACCTAGACGAGAAAGGCCGTACCTTCTCGTTTTTATCCAGAAAAGTATGGCAAACGTCCTCGGAATTGTCGCTGGAATTGTGGCTGGAATTGTCGCGCGCGTTGCGATAGCAGTGGCGATAGTTTTCATTCTCGGCGAAACCCTGCCACGCATGGCGAACAAGATGTGTCGTTTTGTCTTCTTGTTCGTACTGTTTTTGCCGGTGAATTTCGGTATCAACTACGTCAATGTTCAGCTTCTTGGCTACCACAAGATGGGCTGGACGGGAGCATCGATAATTGCTCTGCTCGTTGCTCTCTGGGGAACTTTTCTGGATCTGCCGCAACCACACAATTCAAACACGCCCTAACCTGAACTGTTGTTAAGTAACGTTGACACTCATTGACTTCGCTGGGGAGATGCGACACCCTCAGAGGCGACAGGCGGAGAGACACATGAAAAAGTTAGGCTGATCACGAATGTCGGCACGCATCATTCTCAGTGTGCCAGCTGCTCTTGGTCTCGGAACTCAGGCTGCGGGTCAAGAGGCGGCCAAGCCTGAAGACACGGAGGTCTGGCAGCCGGAGCCGAAAGTGGTGACGCCGGGCGCCGACTGCGGCACGGCTCCCTCGGACGCGATTATCTTATTTGACGGCAAGAACCTGAACGAGTGGGTGTCTGCGCAAGACCGGTCTGCCCCGGCGAAATGGATCGTCGCCAACGGTGTGGTCACCGTGAATAAGGCGGCGGGGAATATTGAGACCAGGCGCATCTTCAAGAACTATCAACTCCACATGGAGTGGAGAATTCCCGAGAACGTCACCGGTTCGGGTCAACTGCGCGGCAACAGTGGACTGTTCCTGGCTTCGACCGGCCCCGATGACGCTGGATATGAGTTGCAGATCCTCGACTCGTACAACAATAAGACCTACGTCAACGGCATGGTGGCGAGCGTTTACAAGCAGAGCATTCCGCTGGCTAACTCGATGCGCAAGCCCGGGGAGTGGCAAGTCTACGACGTGGTATGGACGGCTCCTATCTTCAATGCGGATGGCTCGGTGAACAGTCCTGCCTATGTCACCGCCTTCCTTAACGGGGTGCTGGTCGAGAACCACTTCGAGTTGAAGGGCGAGACGCGATACATCGGCCAGCCCTTTTATAAGAAGTTCGACGGTGCACCGATCAAGCTTCAGGCGCATGGCGATCCGAGTCCGCCTATCAGCTTCAGGAATATTTGGGTTAGGGAGCTGGATTAGGGGCTTGGGTGGCAAATGGGCACGATAGCGTCGGACTCGCCTCGCCTGCCCTCGAAGGCCGTAGGGCGGTCTGCTGCCGAAATGAGTGTGTGCAGAATTGCAGGGATCCTTCGTTGGTCGCTTCGCGCGCGACTCCGCTGCCTCAGGATGACAAGGGGAGGGCCGCTGTCCCAAAATGCCGTCAGGGACGTTGCGGGTCTTCCAGTTTGGGTTGCTCCTGATGGCTTTCTTCCGTGGTCTCCGCCATCCGCTTTGATTTGCGATAGACGTTTGCGACTGCCAGCGTCCAGAAAGGAACTAGATCAACGCCGGGGGCGAGTTTGGCCAGGAATGTCGGCAAGAATTCCCAATGCCAGCCTAGAAGATTGATCATCGCGGCTCCAATGCCGAGATCGAGGATGTCGTCCGCTGGCGACATCGCGCCTTCGACGAATGCGGGGAACACGATGATCTGCAGTGCGTCGGCGACTATGGCCAGGATCATGGCCGTGCGAAAGCGTGGTCCCGGCGAGATAGTGATGGCGTCTTCGGTCATGAAGATGATTACATGTCGCTTGAGTTTTATTCTAAGCGTCCCCGGCCACAAAAGAAATCGTCGGGCTGCACTCGACGGACAGCCGAGGCGGCGGATTCCGCGTGGGCTGTGACGCCCGCATGCAACAGCAGGTTCCCCGCCCGCCTTCGGCGCGCTTCGGAATGACAAAATCTTCGGATGGAAGCGCTGCTCAATTTGGCTGGTAGAGCATCAACGGGATCACTGAAGCGTAGCGGGTGAAGTCGCGGTCAGTGGAGAATATCTGCCAGTCGCGACGAATGGCGGCGGCGCAGATCAGGAAGTCGGTTGGCGATCCAGCGATGCCTCGGGTTCGGCAGTGGTTATGAGTGTGGGCAGCTTCCTCGTAGTCGGCAATTTCAAGAATCGGCTCGTCGAAAGCGTGCAACCGATCGCGCACTTGTTGGAACATGGTTTCGAGGCGGATGCCGGAAAGAAGCTCCTGGCGAACCGGGCCTATGATTCTTGCGCGCCGATCGCGGATCAGTTCTCGAAGGGCAGCGATCAGGATCTGCTCTCGGGGATTCAAGGCTGAGACGCTTCGCCGAAGAGCCAGCGACCAGATGGGTGTGTCGACGAGGACCATCATGCTCAGAGCACCAGCTCAGAGAACCAGTCAGAAAACTTATGTTCGGGAGCGCTTTCGGCGGCGCTCAGCCTTGTAATCGTAAGTGGGATCGAAATCGACGGTGCCGAAGGATTTGAGAATGCGAAGCTGCTCGCGGTGCCTGACATACTCCGCCAGAGCGGCCGTGACCGCCTCTTTCTTGGTCTTGTGACCGCCAGCACGGCAGGCTGCCTCAATCAGGCTGTCATCGAGGGCTAGGTTGGTGGCCATGTGTAGAGTGTTACACAGATCTATGTGTAATACAAATGCGATAAGCCTAATGAAGCAGCGCTGAAGCGTTCCGCCCTGGCGCCGCGCGCTAACGTTCTTGTGCAGAATCTGATGGTCAGAACGTGGGTTTAGAATCGGAGGGATGAGATTACTCGCCCTCGCGTTGTTGCTTGCTTCGCTTATGTCGGCACTCGCCGCGACCGGAGACGTCTCTTCAATCGCTGCGGCCGTGGACGAGCATTACAACCACCTGCGCACCCTGCAGGCGGAGTTTACCGAGGAGTATCGGGGGGCGGGGATTGAACGGACGGAGGCGGGGACGGTTTGGCTGGCGAAAGGCGGGGCGAAAAAACCTGGCAAGATGCGGTGGGAGTACCGTTCTCCCAGGGAGAAGCTGTTTGTCAGCGACGGGAGAGATGCGTGGTTTTATATCCCGGGCGACCGGCAAGCGCGTAAAACGGATGCCCGGAAGCTGGACGACGTTCGCTCTCCACTTGCATTTTTGCTGGGTAAGAGCAAGTTAGAAAAGGAGTTGCAGGGGCTGTCGCTGGCTCCGGATGTGGCGCCGGTGGTTGCCGGGGATGTGGTGCTGCGGGGCGTGCCGAAGGCCATGGCTGACCGGATTAGTGAGATTTTGCTGGAGGTGACTCCGGAACATCAGATTGTGCGCATCGTGATCAACGACGTGGATGGGTCGGTCACGGAATACCGGTTCAGCGACGAGAAGGAAGATGTGAGAATTCCGGAGGGGCGGTTTGAGTTTAGTCCTCCGGCGGGAACGGAGACGGTTGAGGGCGAGTTGGGGCCTTGAGGTCTGCAGGCTTGGTTAGTTGCGATGCTGGAAGGGCTCGGGGTTGTGGTGGCGCGAGGTCCGGAACGGAAGCGGGAATGTTAAACTGGACCAGAGAGTCTGCGCGGCTCCTCCCACAAAAAGCATTTGCTCGGAATGGCATAGATGGCGGAATTCGTCATAAAAATCGCGGACGAACGGGGGCACACCCACCAGCAAGTGGAGCAGGGTTATTCCGTGGCCGAGGTGCGCGACCGCTTTGCCGCGCAGGGCTACCTGGTGCACTGGGTAAAGCCTCAGGGGCTGCTCTCCGGCGGCTTTGGGCGTGGCGGGCGCAAGCTTAAGCAGAGTTCGTTTCTGGTGTACAACCAGCAGTTCCTGACGCTGATTAAGGCCGGGCTGCCGATTTTGAACTCGCTCGATCTGCTGATCAAGCGGCAAAGGGACGCGAATCTGCGGCAGATTCTGGAGAATGTGCGCGAGCGGGTAAAGGGCGGAGAGTTGTTGTCGGCTGCCTTTGCCACCCATGCCGTGGTCCCGAAGATTTATACCACTACGCTGATGGCAGGAGAGAAGAGCGGGAACATCGATGAAGTGCTGACCCGCTACATTAACTTTCAGCGGATGACGATGAGCTTCCGCAAGAAGCTGGCGGTGTCGTTGATCTATCCCACGCTGCTGGTCACCGTGGTAACGATCATGGTGATGTTTCTGTTCACTTACGTAGTGCCGAGGTTCGCGGAGCTGTACAACAGCCTGGACGCGAAGCTGCCGGCGATCACGCTGTTCATGCTGGCGGTGGGCGTGAATGCGCAGAAATACTTTCCGTTTTTCGTGGTTGGGGCGGTGCTGGCTGGGTTTTTATTTTGGCGGTGGCGGAAAACAGATTCCGGCGCCGACCAGATTGATCGCGTGATTCTGAGCCTGCCTTTGCTGGGCGGGATTCGGCTGAAACATCAGGTGGCGACTTTTTCGCGGATGCTCTCTACGCTGCTGCAGGGCGGGATGCCGCTGGTGCCTTCGATGGAAACCGCGGGCAGATCGATGTCGAGCCGGCGCATTCTGAAGGGCGTGATGCGGGCGAGCGTGAGAGTTCGCGAAGGGCAAGGTTTGGCCGCGAGCCTGGAGGAACAGAATATTTTTCCCGACCTGGCGGTGGAAATGCTTGAAGTGGGCGAATCCACGGGGGCTTTGCCGGCGATGCTGAATTCGGTGGCGGAGTTTTATGAAGAGGATGTGCAAACAGCGTTGAGCGCTTCGATGGCATTGATCGAACCGTTGATTCTGATCATCATGGCGATTTTTGTGGGCGTGGTGATGATTTCGCTGTATTTGCCGATCTTCAGTCTGGGAATGCAGGGAGCGCACTGAGATAAGGAAGCGAGCCGAACGCGCGAGTATTGCGTCGCAAAGAACGCGACGCTTCGCGCGGCTCGCCCAGATCCTTCGGCGACGAAAAGCATGTCGCCTCAGGATGACAACGGGGATTTGAGAGATGGCGATGGCGGAAAAGAAATCACTTTTCGTGCACGGCGAGAACGGCGGGCAGGTGGCGACGACGGGAAATCCCATCACCGACCTGGAACGCGCACAGGACGTGGCGCGGCGCTACCGCTGCCAGTTTGTCGATCTCAGCGACTTCCAGCTTCATCATGAGCTGTTCAAGAAATTCTCACCGGAACTGATGTTCCGCTACAACTTCGTGCCTCTGGAAGAGACGGCGGATGGCAAGCTGGCCATTGCGATCGCCGACCCGAGCCAGCTGATGATGATCGACGAAATCAGCCTGCTGCTGCAGACGCCGATCGTTACCCGAGTAGCGACGCTGAAGCAGATCTCGGACATTCTGAAGAAGACGGAGCAGTCGCAGCGCGTTCTGGAAGAGGCCAGCGAAGGCTTCCAGATCATCCGGGAAGACGAGGCCACCGGCGCCGAAGAAACGCTGACCATCGACAAGCTGACGGCGGCGGGCGATACCAGCCCGATTATCCGGCTGGTCGATACCACGATCTTCACCGCGCTGCAGCGGCGCGCTTCCGACATTCATATCGAGACTCGCGACGATTCCGTGGTGATCAAGTTCCGCATCGACGGCGTGCTGACCCAGGCCATGCCGCCCATCGGCAAAGAACATCACTCGACCGTGATCTCGCGTATCAAGGTGATGAGCGAGCTGGATATTTCCGAGCGCCGGGTGCCGCAGGACGGCCGCTTCCGGGTGAAGTACAACGGGCGCGCCATCGATTTCCGCGTCTCCATCATGCCCTCGATTCACGGCGAGGACGCTGTGCTGCGCGTGCTGGACAAAGAATCGATGAGCGAGAAGTTCAAGTCGCTCACGCTCGACGTGGTTGGTTTCGACGAAGATGACCTGCGCAAATTCCGCCGCTACATCAAAGAGCCCTACGGCATGGTGCTGGTCACGGGTCCGACGGGCAGCGGCAAAACCACCACGCTGTACGCCGCGGTGAATGAGATCAAGACCGACGAAGACAAGATCATCACCATTGAAGACCCGGTTGAGTACCAACTGCGCGGCATCACGCAGATTCCGGTCAACGAGAAAAAAGGACTGACCTTCGCCCGCGGCCTGCGCTCGATTTTGCGGCACGACCCGGACAAAATCATGGTCGGCGAAATCCGCGACACGGAAACCGCGCAGATCGCCATTCAGTCCGCGCTCACCGGCCATTTGGTTTTCACCACGGTCCACGCCAACAACGTGGTTGATGTGATTGGACGCTTCCTGAACATGGGAGTCGAACCTTATAACTTTGTTTCGGCCCTGAACTGCATTCTGGCGCAACGCCTGGTGCGCTTGATCTGCGAATCGTGCCGCACCCAGGTGAATTATGCCCCCGAGGTGCTCGAGGCCAGCGGACTGGATTACGCCCAGTGGTCGAAGGTGGCGTTGTATGAAGGGCCGGGATGCATTGAGTGCGCGGGAACCGGCTTCCGCGGCCGAACCGCGATTCACGAATTGCTGGATTTGAGCGACCGCATCCGGGAAATGATTCTGGCGAAGAGGCCGACGTCGGAAATCCGCCGCGCCGCGCGGGAAGAAGGCATGCGTTTTCTGCGCGAGTCGGCGCTCGATAAAGTCCGCCTGGGCCTGACCACGTTGAAAGAAATTAATAAGGTCACCTTCATCGAGGCCATGCGGTAAGGCAGTGGCCAGTGGTCAGTGATCAGTGCCAGTTTATTTGTGGTCCCGCTGATCAGTGGCCACTGACTACCGCTTGAGTGCTGTGTCAGGTATTGCAATAAACACGCAACGGCGTTTGAATTATTAGTAGATGTGACGGAAGGTTCAGGGTTCAGTGTCGAGTGCGCCTTGCTGGCCACTGATCACTAATCACTGACCACTGGTTCTAAAAAATGAGTTCTGGTTCCAATTCGGCGAAACCGCGGGTGGCGTGTGAGATCGCCGCCGACCGCGTGCTGGTGGGGCGGCTGGCCGAAGATGGCCGCAGCCTGGAAGCCTGCACGGCCCGCGAACTGGCCCCGGGCTGCGTGATTCCAGACCTGGTCGAGGGCAACTTGCGCCAGCGGGATGCGGTGCGTGAGGCGATACAAGCCACGCTGAGCGGTGTGGCGGGACGCTCGCACGATGTGATCGCCGTGGTCCCGGACGCAGCCGTGCGGGTAGTGCTGCTGGAGTTCGATACGTTGCCCGGCGACTCCGAGGAAGCGGCCAGTGTGGTGCGGTTTCGTTTGAAGAAATCTTTGCCGTTTGACATGGACAAGGCCAAGGTTTCCTACCACGCGCAGAAGACAAGCGATGGAGTTCGGGTGGTGGCAGCGGTCGCCCTGGCCAGCGTGCTGGAGGACTACGAGGCCGCCTTCCGCGATGCCGGATTCAGCCCGGGCGTGGTCTTGCCGTCGATGCTGGCGGCGCTGGGTATTGCGGAGGGACAGCGTCCCACGCTGGTGGTGAAGGTGGATGCGCGCACCACCAGCATCGCCATCCTGAATGGAGACCTGCTTCAGCTCTTCCGCACCCTGGAAAATACCCGCGGGGTTACGATCACAGGCGAGCAGTTGGCTGAGGAAGTCTACCCGTCGGTGGTGTTTTTCCAGGATACGTATCATCTGAATATTGAAAAGATATTCGTCGCGGGTATATCTGACCTTGGCGGCGCGGCTCCTGCGCTGCAGGCGCAGACCGGAGCCGAAGTGCAGGAACTGGTGAGTGCCTCGCAGTTGGGAGCGAACAACGGAGGCTCGGTACCGCGCTGGAGAATGGCCGGCGTGGTGGGAGCGTTGATTTCTTAACTGCAGTGATCAGTGGTCAGTGGTCAGTGACCAGAAAGATCTACTGACCACTGGCCACTGAACACTGGCCACTGAATTAATTATGCGTCTCGACATCAATCTCGCGAGCCAGCCCTATGAAGATGCGCGGCAGTTCTGGCTGCGCTGGGGGACAGCTCTGGGCGTGGCAGCGATCCTGACGCTGGCCCTGGTGACGATCACGGTTACGGATTGGTTTGCGGCCCGGCGTGACCACGCCCAGATCGCCAATTTGCGCACTCAGATCGCCCAGCGCGACCGGACCCGGCAACAGGCCGAGAATTTTCTCAGCCAGCCGAGCAATCGCAGTACGCGCGACGAGTCGCAATTTCTCAACGAATTGATCGATCGCAAGTCGCTTTCCTGGACGCATGTGCTGGAAGATCTCGAGAAAGTGATGCCGGCGCGGGTCCACCTGGTTTCGATTCATCCCGAACTGGACGCGGACAATCAGCTCACACTGAAGATGGTGGTGGCGGGCGATCGCGACCGGGCGCTGGAACTGGCGCACCGCATGGAAGATTCGCGGCACTTCGCACAGACCTACGTCGAGGCGGAAGCTCCGGCGACCAGCGGCAGCGGCGACAGCGTGCAATTCGCGATCGACGGGATTTACATTCCCGAGCCGGTCCAGGCGCCCGCGCCGACACCGAAGACGGAGGCTCCCAAGCGGAGTGCATCCTGATGCCAGACCTGCGCCAAACCCGGAAAAACATCAAGATCGCCCTGGGAGTCCTGCTGGGCGTGGACATCCTGGCTGCGGCTGTGTTGTTTTCGCCGCTGGTGGGCTCGGCTGACTCGCGCCGTCAGGAACTGACCCAGTTGCGCACCGAACTGCAGCTGAAAACCCTCCAGGTCGCGCCTTTGAAGGATCTGGACAAGAAGGTGATCACAGCGAACCGGCAGATCGCGGATTTTTACAAGAAGCGCTTTCCCGCCCAGGACTCGCAAATCCCCACGCAATTCGGCAAGCTGGCCACGGCCAATGGGGTCACGATCGAACAGGCTAAGTATAAGGTGGACGACGACGAGGCCGGCGGGTTGCATCCGGTCGAACTGGAAGCGAACCTGGCAGGAAGTTACGTTTCGCTGGCCAAGTTCATAAATGCTCTGGAACGGGATGACATGTTTTTCATTATCAGCAGCATTACGCTGGCCGGGGAACAGAAGGGCCCGATCAAGCTGCAAATGAAACTTGAAACCTATCTGAAGGCGGGCGGGCAGTGAACCTGGGAACCGACAACCGGAAGCAGAAGATGGTCGCGGTTGCGCTGGGAATAGTGGCGCTTCTGGTCGTTGCTTACGAGTTCGTGCCTTCGTCGTCGACCATCGCTTCTACGACGCCGGTGACGACTGCGATCGACCCGCACGCGCTGACGGCGAATACCGCACGTCCCGGAACGCATCACGGTTCAGTTTCGACGGCGAAGAAAGTGCGTCCGGCACCGGACCTCGACCCCACCCTGCACTTGCAGCAACTGGCCTCAGCGGAACAGGTCAAGTATGAAGGTTCGGGAAGAAATATTTTCGTATCGCAGGCGGATGCCGTGATTCCCATTCCTCTGGGCACCGGTACGACGGACAAAGGCAAGCCGGGTGACAAACAATCCGCATCTACCCGCCACCGCAACCGGCACAGCCGCCGTCGATACCGCTGAAGTTCTTCGGCTTCGCCAGCCAACCGGGAGAACCCAGGAAGGTTTTTCTTTCCAAGGACACTGACGTTTTCATTGCGGGCGAGGGCGAGATCGTCGACCGCCGCTACAAGGTTGTGCGAATTTCCGCCGCATCGGTTGAGATCCAGGACTTGGTGGTCAGCGGTCCGGCGCAGAGCATACCGCTGACCCAGGGGAACCCGTCGTGAGCCCGTGATGAAATGCAGCGGCGCAAATCCGCGAATCGCTGCATCACCGGACGAGTGCGGCCGCCGGTCTCGTCGCCGGGAAGAAGGGATATATCCTGCTCATGTTGCTTCTCATGATCGCGCTGATGGCCGTATTCGCGATGGGAGTGATCATCCCGACTCAGCATGAATATCAGCGGGAGCAGGAAACGGAAATGATCCACCGCGGAGTGCAGTATTCGCGGGCTATCCAGCACTATTACAAGAAATTCAGCCGCTATCCCACGAAACTCGAGGATCTCGACAACACCAATAACATGCGCTACCTGCGCAAACATTATAAAGACCCGCTGAACTGCAAGAACGGCAAGTGCCAGGACTTCAGGCTCCTGCATTACGGCGAGCCAGGGGTAACGCTGGGCGGCGGCTTCAGTATTGGAGGCGGAAGCATTCCGGGCGCGAGCGCGGTCGGTTCGCCTGCGGGACAGAGTAGTTTCGGCGGGAGCAGTTCGAGTTTCGGCAATTCCGCCTTTGGCGGTTCGGGCTCCGGCAATTCCGCATTCGGCGGTTCAGGATCGGGCAATTCGGGGTTTGGCAATTCTGGGTTTGGCAACTCCGGAGTTAACAGTTCCGGCGTGTTTTCGCAGTCGTCAGGATCAGGGGGAAACTCGAACAGCGGGTTCGGAGCAAGTTCCAACTCGCAGACCGGCTCGGATCAGGGGACGGGTCAGCAGGGCACGAATCCTGCTTCGGGATCGGATTCGTCTCAGGCTCCGGGAGGTCAGCAGGACGCCAGCTCCGGCGGCCAGCAGCTCGTCGTCGGCGGTCCGATCGTCGGCGTGGCCAGCCTTTGCAAGAAAACCACCATTCGCGAATACAACCACAAGAAGAAATATAACGAGTGGCAGTTTCTCTATGATCCCACCCTGGACCGCGGAGGAATCATCACCACGCCTTATCAGCCATCGCTGGCGGCATTCGGAGCTCAACCTGGGTTGAATGGCGCGCAACCGGCAGCGGGAACGAACAGCAGTCCGTTCGGCGGTTCGAACGGAAGTTCGTTTGGTAACTCCAACGGAAGTTCCTTCGGCAATTCGAACGGCAGTTCGTTTGGTCAGTCTTCCTCATTCGGCAATAGCGGCTCACCTTCGTCGCCGTCGCAGCCGCCTGCTAACCCGCCACAACAGCCGTGAGACGATTGCAATCGACGCCTGCCAGACGTGTCTTCTGAACGTGTCTGCTAGACATGTCCACTAAACATGTCCACCAAAAATGGAACGGCCTCATCCTGGGATGAGGCCGTTTTCTTCCATAAGATTTGCGTTAAGAGTCTTCCCGCGTATCGCGGAAAACTTCCCCGCTGAAACTTAGACGCTGAATGAAGATCCGCAACCGCAGGTGCTCTTCACGTTGGGATTCTCAAACTTGAAACCGGCGCCTTCCAGGGTTTCCACGTAGTCGACGATGCAACCGTTCAGATACATCACCGAGGTCGCATCGACGAACACCTTCAGTCCATCCATGTCGAAGGTCTTGTCCATCATTCCGGCAGCGTTTTCAAACTGCATGGAATAGGAGAAGCCGGAGCAGCCGCCACCGACTACGCCGATGCGCAGGCCGGCAGGCACGGGAGTCTGCTGTCCCATGATCTCCTTCACCTTGGAAACCGCGCTGGCCGTGAGCGAAACCGGCGGAGTCTTTTTCACTTCCGGGACGTTGGTGTTCACATTTGGGACGGTTGTCGTGGCCATTCGTATCTCCTTGGCTTTAAAGTACCTACATTATATCAGAGCGTGGCAAGCCGTTGGTACCGTAATCAGACTGAGCTTACTTTTACCAGGGCCACGTTATTAGATGTGAGGCTTCCACCCGACGATTCCTCCCGCGGCACTTGCCAACTGGTCTATAATGCTTGCGTTAGGCGCTTCCTCCAGGTTGAGGAATATGGGCTAAGGCCTGTACCCCTCGACGTGGTGAAGTTGCCGAACGGGCTTGCAAATTGTCGAGGTGGCTTATGACTTGGACGTGGACTCCTTTAACGCTTGGCTTGGCGATCGTGTGGGGTGTTTTCACTGTTGGCCTGATCATTCTGCTCATCTACCGCAGCACGCTAACCATGCACGAGGAAGAGTCGTTGTATCTCGACGACGCCAGCCAGCACATGCAGCAGGAACAGACGGAACTGCTGGTGAAGGTCAACCGTCTCACGGTTCCGGTCTGGGTTTTTGGCGCCGGTTCTGGAGTGCTGTTGCTGGTTCTCGCCGGCATGTTTATTTATCAGGGACTCAACGCAGTGCAGTAGCCCGCTCGGCAAGGCGGGCGCGCCCCAGCAAGCGTGTCGCCCGTGGGAGCTGTGTTTTTCGCTGGTTCTTGATGCAAGCTGCAACGTGCATTCAACCACGTACCTCCGTTCCAGTAGGACGCTCTGAAGAGCTCCCTCCACTTTGTATAATCGTCAGCATGCGAAAGTGGCGGAATTGGCAGACGCACCAGACTTAGGATCTGGCGGGTAAAACCGTGGGGGTTCGAGTCCCCCCTTTCGCACCAAATGTTTAGGGCCGATCTGGAAACGTCACGCTCGTGCCATGCCCGCTTGGCCGGCGGTTGACAGTCGACACAAAAAAAGGGCACACTCGCCGCTTCGCCACGACTCAGCTAGATAAAGGATGCGTATGAAGACCCGCCTTTCCGTTGTGATCATCATGCTCGTTGCGTCCCTGGCAGCACAGGTCGCCACGCAGCCGGTCAGCTCCCAGAAGCGCTTCCTCAGTGAAAAAGATCTGTTTGACTTCGTCTGGGTGGCCAATCCTCAACTGTCACCCGATGGCGCCCGCGTCGCATTCACCCGCGTGACGGTCGACGAGAAGCGCACCGGCTATGAGACGTCGATCTGGATCGCGGCCACCAATGGCAAGGAAAGCCCGGTGCGGATGACGAACGGCAAGCACGATGCACAGCCGCGCTGGTCGCCCGACGGCAGGCACATCATATTTGTTCGCGGCGGCGACAAAGATGAAAGCGGCAAACCGAAACCTGGTCAACTCGCAATTCTCTCGCTCACGGGGGGTGAAGCTTCGACGATTACCGATCTCCCCAAAGGAGCCTCGAGCCCGGTCTGGTCTCCCGACGGCAAGCAGATCGCGTTCGTGAGTTCGACCACGCAAGACGACATCCAGAAGGCCCAGCGCAAGAAGAATGCGAAACCCGGTGATGATCAGGCTGAGAGCGAACACGAGACCGACGTGCACGTGATCAATCGAGCCGTCTATCGCAGCAACGATGAGGGCTACCTCGATCCCAAGCGCCACTCCCATATTTGGCTAGTCGAGATGCCAACGGCCGTTGATGAACTCCCCAAGCCCGTGCAGCTCACCAGCGGGAATTTCGACGAGGGACAACTCGTCTGGAGCCATGATGGTTCGCGCATTTACTTCCTCACGCGGCATATCGACGAGCCCTATTACGAACTGCCGAGCACGGACATTTACTCGGTGCCTTCAGCGGGTGGGAACTCTGAAAAACTCGCCTCCATTCCGATGGGTATTGGTGATCTCGTCCTCAGCCCGGACGGCCGCCAGTTCGCTTTTAACGGCGCCGTTACTCAGCCGATCCGTTCCTATTCGCAACCCGACCTCTGGGTCATGGACGTCGCGCCGGACGCGAAACCGCGAAACCTGACTGCCGACTACGACTTCGACATGGGCAGCGCGGTTGGCGGCGACAATGCCCCGCCACGCGGCGGGCGTGGACGCACTCTCTACTGGTCGCCAGATGGCCGCTGGCTGTTCGATATTGTGGAGAAGCACGGACGGTCGCCCATCGTCCGCGTCGACACAAAATCCGGCGCCGTGAGCGAAATCACGCGGGGCGACGAGGCGGTGCTGGATTTTTCGGTGAACGCGGACGCCAGTGCGATTGTCGCTCTCGTCTCCTCGCCGCTGATGATCGGCGACCTCTTTGCCGTTGCCAGCGATGGAACGCAGACCCGCATTACTGACTTTAACCAGAAACTCTGGTCGCAACTCAATCTGACGTCGCCAGAGGAAATCAATTACAAGAGCTTCGATGGCAAGAACATTCAGGGCTGGATCCAGAAGCCGCCCGACTTCGATCCACAGAAAAAATACCCGCTCATTCTCGACATCCACGGCGGCCCGCACGCAGCCTATGGCTGGGTCTTCGATCATGAGTTTCAGTGGATGGCCGCCAAAGGCTACGTGGTCCTGTATCCCAACCCGCGCGGCTCGACCAGCTATGGCCAGGAGTTCGGCAACATCATTCAATATCACTATCCGGGCGACGATTATCGCGACCTGATGATCGGAGTCGACGAAGTTCTCAAGCGGGGCTACGTCGACCCGAAGAAACTCGGCGTGACTGGCGGCAGCGGTGGCGGCGTCCTGACCGATTGGACCATCACGCATACGGATCGCTTCGCCGCCGCAGTGTCGCAACGAGACATTTCCAACTGGGCTTCATGGTGGTACACGGCCGACTTCACTCTCTTCCAGCCCAATTGGTTTAAAGCGCCGCCTTTCGAGGACCCGCAGGACTACAACAACCGCTCGGCGATCACGTTTGTGAAGGACATCCACACTCCGGTGCTGTTCGTGCTGGGAGAATCCGATTTCCGCACCCCGCAAGACTCAGGCGGCGAACAGTTGTTCCGGGCACTCAAATACATGAAACGCCCAACGGCCATGGTTGTCTTTCCACGCGAGACGCACGAACTCTCGCGCTCGGGCGAGCCCTGGCATCGCATCGAACGCCTTGAATATATTGTGGGATGGTTCGATAAGTGGATGATGGGCGCGCCGCATCCTGAGTTCGACCTTAATCCGCCGCCACCGGCAGCGACATCGACTCCTTAGCGGACGCGCCAGATGGAATTCACAAGTACGGCACGAAGCCTTGGGTCTTCATCTCGAGGCGATAGACTGACGTGGTGGCGGTGATGTAAAGCGTTCGATAGTCTTTGTCGCCCCAGTTCAGATTTGCCGGCTGCTCCGGCATGACGATGGTGCCGAGATGGTGGCCTGCAGCGTCCCAGACCCAGATGCCCTTGGGTCCGGTGACAAAGATGTTGCCGTTCTTATCCACCTTCATTCCATCGGGCACGCCATCGCCCTTGCCACCCGGCTCTTCGCTGAAGATGCGGCCGTTGGTGAGGGTTCCGTCGGCGGCGACATCATAGACGCGGATGTTTCTTTGCTCGCTGTCGTCGACGTAGAAATGTTTGCCGTCGGGCGAAAACGCGAGGCCGTTCGGCTGCGTCAAATCTTTGGTGAGCAACTTCACATTGCCGTTGGCGTCGAGGCGGTAGACACCTTGGAAGGGGATTTCCTGCTTTTCGCCGGCTACCAGATCCAGGGTCGGATCGGTGAAATAGAGAGCCCCATCCGGACCCGTGACCACGTCGTTGGGGCTGTTCAGTTTCTTGCCGTCGTAGTGGTCTGCCAGAATTTTATATTTTCCGTCGGGCGTTACTGCGATGATGGCGCGGAGCACGCTGGCGCAATCGATCAGGCGATGCTGGCGATCGAAGGTGTTGCCGTCGGGATCTCCGAGCGCAATTACTTCTTCTCTCTTGCCATCGGGATGGAGGCGGAAAATCTTGTTGATAGTTTCGTCGCTCACGTAGAGGAAGCCCGCCTCGTCCCACACCGGGCCTTCGGTAAACCCGAAACCCGCGGCTACGACGCCGAGTTGGGCGTTGTGATCGACGAGGTTCCAGAACTGCGGTGATTCGGCTTGCAGCTTAAACTCCCTCGGGTCGCGTGGGGCAGCCAGAACACCTAATCCTCCAAGGACGACGAGCATAGAGGTAGCGATGATGAAGATGACCCGCAGGGTTTTCGTGCTTCGATTCATGAGAACGCCTTTCTCTAAGGGAGCAACCTCTGAATTACGTATCGCCGACCGCTAGCCACGGAGGAATGCAGTCCGCTTATTCTTCCCATTCATCGACTTTCTTGAGAGCTCCCGACCCGCTTACGTTTGCTACCCTCATCAGATAACTGACTACATCATTCAACTCGTCGGGCTGTGAGAGTGGAGCTGTAGTCGGATGGCATCAGGGTTTGCGAATTGTATTCCAGGCTTTCGAGCTGGGATTTCGTGACAAAGTAGAACGCTCCGTCCAGAGTCTGGAGCTGCAGAGAGAAATTGTCTTCGTTGCGAATTCTGCCGACAACTTTCTCGCCGCCGTGAATGGTCGCGGTCACTAGTCGAGCTTGGCGGTCGGTGGCAGGGGCGGGAGTGGTGATCGCGCTCCGAGTCTGCTCCACGGTGTGCGTTTGAGCATAGTTGGACAGATCCGAAGCGATAAAGCCTCCCTTGCCGGCGATGATGTGGCAGGCGGAACATCCTGCTTTGCCGAAGAAGAGCGTTTCTCCGTGGCCCGGATCGCCGGGCAGTTTGACGGTTTGCTTCGTCCCCTGAAGAGTGCGCAGGTACGTCACAACCCCTTTGACGTCGGAAGCTTCAAGGGAGTGGAAGGCAGGCATTCCGGTGCCCGGGACGCCGTTCTCAATGATGTGAGCGATCTGCGCATCGGAAAGGCGCTGGACTTTTGCATTCTCGGCAATGTTGGGCGCACGTTCGCCGCCTCGGCCGTCGAGGCCGTGGCAGTTGGCACACGTCGAAGCGAAAGTTTGCTTGCCGCGCGTCGAGATTCGGTTGCCGTTTTTCCGAAGTAGCGGTTGCTTCGGCGTTTGCGACAATGTGACCACGCCGCAGGCGGCCCATAGGGCCGCCAAGACCAGTGCCAGCCCGGAGGGTGCTCTAGAACTTCGCAGCATCGGCGAAATTGGGCCTCAGAAAACAAACTTTAAGGCGAGTTGCATAATGCGCGCAGGCCCGGGCGGAAGTCACAAAGCCAAACTCCCCGTGTCGTCGACGTTTCCGTCTGGATTGTTGAACTGGGCATGATTAAAGACGTTGAACGCTTCGGCGCGGAACTGAGCCGATACGCCTTCCGTGATCTTCGTATCTTTCAGCAAAGCCAGGTCGAAGTTGTAGAGACCCGGCCCGACGAAATACCGGCGCATGGCGTTCCCGACCTGCCCAAGTGGTTCAAAAGTGAAGTAATTCGGGTTGAAATAGGGTTGCCCAGCTGAATTGCGCGGATTCTTGTTAATAAACAGAGGGCCGTTGCCGGGGTTATAGCTGGGTATGTCGACGGTGTCAGCGAATGTTCCGCTGAGTGAGTTGTCATCGCTTTCGTTCAACTGGACGGGCTCACCTTTAGCCAATGTCATGATGCCGGACAATGCCCACCCTCCGGTGAGTCTTTGCGCGGCGCCGCCGGTGAGTTTGTCAAAGGGCATCTGGACGGTGTAGCTCACCGTTAAATCTTGCGGGACGTCGAACACGGACAGGGCGCGGTCTTGCCTGGGGTTGAGGGGGTTGGTTGCATCAAATGACGTCGAGCCGTTGTCGATCGACTTTTCATAGGTGTAGGCAACCAGGAAATTTGCATACTTCTCGGTGTGCTTCACGCTTACCTGCAGGGAGTTAAAGCTCGAGCTGACGGCTGTGATCATATACGGGTTGCTGATGAAATTGTCCGTCGTCAGCGTACTCAGCCCCGTGAGCAGGCGCGATGTGGCGAACGAAGTGACCCGCAGCATATCCAGGATAGGACACTGCTAGGAGCGAGCTGTATGGGCGCTTGTGGTCCAGGATCCTCGTTACCTGGGCCGCAGGTTGGACTGTTGGCGGCAAGATTAGCGGGATTGTTCAAGAACAAGCAGAGCGCTTGATTACTTGGATTCGATTCTTCGAACGTTAAGAGGTGCCGGCCGACCGATCCTACGTAGCTGACACCCATTACTGTAGACGTCCCGAGCTGACGCTGCAGGGAGAACTCGAATTGCTGCACCTGCGGTATCTTGTCGTGAGGATACAAGTAGTCAGACCCGGAAAGTGGCGTGGCTTGAGCCCAATTAAAGTTTGTGTCCGGATTGCTTGGCGAGGAGTTCACCGGTGGAAACGTGAAGGGAAACTTTTGTGTCTCGACGACTCCATTGGCACGGGCAACAAATGGGGTCGCCAGCAGCGTTGACTCGGCGGAGTAATACAAACCATAGGGAGCGTCCCCAACCTCAACAAAGCCAGTGGCGTCTTCAATCGCGCTGTAGAAGATGCCGTAACCGACGCGAATACTGCTTTTGCCAGGCCCGCCAAAGATTTTGCCAAGCAAGCCTTCCGTGTTGTCCGGTGAATAGGCTAATCCGATTCTGGGAGCGAAGTTGTGGTACTGAATGGGGGCCAAGGTTCGCGGCACGTGCGGATCTTCGGGAACCACCAATCCTTGCGGGGCAGTCGGGAAAACCTGGGACTGTTCGCCGGGGATGACGGTCTCGAGTTTGTTCTGGGTGTCGTACCAAGGCGTCATGATCTCATAGCGGAGGCCGTAATTGATGGTAAGGGTGGGCCGAGCACGCCAGCTATCCTGGGCATAAACTCCAAGATATTTGTCCCGTGAGTCGAGAAGCTGCTGGCTGGCCTGCGTAAAACTTTGCGGAGCACCAATCAGGTAGTCGGCGAAGTCCACACCAGTCTCTTCCCCGTTAAAGGTATACGCCCCGTTGGCATCGTCGTAGTTGCGCTCATTGATCTGATCGTAGTGTAAATCCGCACCGAACTGTAGGGTGTGGGTGCCGACAATTTTGGTGAAATTATCAATAATCTGGTAAGTGTTGTTGTATTGCTTCAGAACGTCCTGGGGAAGTCCGAATTCGTAATTATTGAAGGCGAAAGATGGAACTCCTTCCAGCGCTGGATTGATTGGGGCGATGCCTCCGTTGAAACTGGCACCTGTCCCTGCAGGAGCCGTGAAGCCTAAAGAGGTCAGCGGAACATTTGTGCCGCCAATTGGAATTCCTCCGAAGTAACGGTTCCTAAGATAGACCAGCCGAACGTCATTGACGGTGGAGTTGTTGATGGTGGTCGTCAGGCCCAGATTTATCATCTCCGCGCGACCCAGAACGCTACTGTCAAAGCCGGGGGTCGAGATGCCCTGGGCATAAGGTGTAGTCACTGAGAATTGGTCGAAAAAGTAATATCCGAATAAGGTACCAAAGTTGGTGTTCGTATCCAGGCGAACTCCGAACTTGTTATCCGATAAGCGCTGGTTATAGGCTGAGGTTGCGTAGTAAGGCTGCCCGCCAAGGGTTGTGGTCGGCTGCGGGACGTATTGCAGGGTAGCCGTTGCGACTGGGGACCAAGCGGTCATCGGAATCATGCCACCGGGGAAGACACAGGGGTTTGGGCCGGGGTTCGAGGACGTGCATCCTGGCGCGTAGTATGCCTCGTTTTGTGTCACCAGGTACCCGAGTTCGTTTGACAATGTCGTGGCCCAAGCTGGCCCTTGCACTGAACCAACCGCGCCATTTGCCGCGGCCTGACTGAACAGATCGTCTAGATTTCCGCCGCGATCCGACGCGGATGGAACCTGGTAGTTTTGTGGTTGGCCTTTGATTTGTCTGTTGCCCTGATAGTCACCAAAAAAGAACGCTTTGTCCTTCTTTATCGGCCCGCCAAGAATCCCACCAAACTGATTTTGAATAAAGTCCCCGCGCCCCACGAAGTATTGTGACGCGTCAAAATCAGTATTGCGCAGAAATTCGAACGCGTCTCCGTGAAACTGATTGCTTCCGGACTTGGTGACGACATTGATTTGGCCACCGCTGAAGTTTCCGTATTCGGCGTTGAAATTGTTGGTGATGATGCGAAATTCGGAGATCGAATCAAGATTCGGCAGAATGGCTGCTCCGTTGTGGACACCCTCTTGCGCGTCCGCACCGTTCACCATGAAACCGTTGGAACCGAGTCGGCCACCGTTTACAGACTGAGTTCCGTTGGTTTGATCGCCGGATACGGTTGTTTCATCTACGCCCACTCCCTGGGTCGTGTCATTGCAATTACTTGATGTGCATTGATAAGGCGAAACGCCCGGCTGCAGAGCCAGCAGGTCGATGAAGTTGCGGCCATTCAGGGGCACAGAAGTCATCTTGGAGCCCTCGATGACTTCTCCCATCTGGGTGCTCGTGGTCTCCACCTGAGCGGCTTCCGTGCTGACCTCGATCTTTTCGCTGATGGAACCGACGGACAGACTGGCGTCGACCCGAAGCGCCGAGTTGGCATCGATGACAAGCCCGGTTTGCCGGTAAGTCTTGAAGCCGACCTGGCTGATCTCAAGGTCGTAAGTGCCGACGGCGAGGGTCGGGAGATTGTAGAAGCCTTTGGAGTCGGTTTTTTGCGTGGTCTTGACGCCGGTCAGAGTGTCGGTTGCGACCACCGTAGCTCCGGAAACAACGGCGCCCGTTTTGTCTGTGACCACGCCGGAGATGCTGCCGGTGATGCTTGCCGATGCCAACGCCAACGCGAAAAGCACGAACGCGAGTACCGCGACCACAGCACACCGTCGATCACGCATATCTGATCTCCTGCACGAGGCCTTCGCCCGATTCGACAACCACCACAGCACTTTCATCTGATGAAACCTGCTGCTGATTTTTGAAAGTGCACCGCACAGCATGGATGACGGTTTATCCCAAGCGGAGTGGGACTGTCAACTCTTTTTCCGTTCAGCACCAGATCAAGAAAAACAATCCGTGGTTGTTGGATCAGACGTTTCCCGTTGCAAGCGGAGAACCCGATTCTAACAACTAGACAACCTACTTCTGTTTCACCGCGATGGCCGAGATTTCGATTCGGGCATTGTTGACGAGGGCTCCCGCTTGAATGGTCGCGCGGGCCGGCTTGGGGTCGGGCATGACGCTTTTGTACACCTTGTTCATGTCCGGGAATTCATGAATGTCGGCGAGGAAGACAGTTACGCTGACGACGTCTTTCAGTTCGAAGCCTGCGGCTTTGAGGACCTTCTCGATGTTGTCCAAGGCTGCGGTTGTCTCGGGGCCAATGCCGCCAGCAGCCAGCTTGCCGGAGTCGTCACTACCCTCCTGGCCGGCGATGTAGAGAGTGTTGCCGACGATGATGCCGTCGCTGAACGGAAGTCCTTTGGCGGAGGATAGATTGATTGCTTTGTGTTCCTGGCAGTAGCCCCGCTGTCCGACGGCGGCTACCGCAAGCATGACCGCGAACACCCACAGAAACAACCTGGTTCCTCTCGTTTCGATTTTCATTTTCATTTTCCGCTCCCCTTTGTGATAAATGGATTGGCTCTTCCAACCGACGAACAATGGTGTTAGAGTCCGCGCACATATATACATCGGGGAGGACGAAATGAACAAGTTTCGCGGGTTCGTGAGAACGCACACGATTGCGGCATCTCTGGTGTCCATCGGGGTTTTATGCGCACTCTTGTGGGGAACTAGGCTTCTGAAGGCGCAAGCAGTTTCAGGAGCAAATGCTTCGGGTTCCGACAGCGCGTTGATTGCGGATTTTCGCCGCGTCGAGGTGGCTTCGGTTTCCGACGCGCTGGAGCAGTTGACTGGGAAGCGCATGTATATGAGTCACCGCATGCATCCAATCTTCACCACAAAGTTTGCCGGCTTGGCACGAACAGTTTTACTCAAGAAGGACGAAGGCAACAGCGACCCAGCTGCGTTGAATGGAATGCTGGAGGCCATCGATCAGGGGTCCACCAATTCGGTTTACGTGATGGTGGTCGAAGACGGAGAGGACATTGCGGGAATGGGCGGACTGATGGGCACGGCCATGGCGGCGCGGGGATATGCGGGAGCTGTGATCGATGGTGGGGTCCGGGACGTGGCGTATCTGCGCAAGATCGAGTTTCCCGTGTATGCAACCGGCATCGTGCCATCGACCTCTGTGCATCACTATCGATTTGGAGGATCGCAGATTCCGGTAACCTGCGACGGCGTGACCGTAAATGCCGGAGACATTATCACGGCAGACAGTGATGGGGTCGTGGTTGTGCCCAGGGGGAGGGCTGTGGAAGTGTTAAAGCTCGCGCAGGAAATGGATTTCAAAGAGCATTCGATGTATGCGGTGATTGAGCAGATGAAATCGATTGTGGAAGCGGTTAAGAAGTTCGGGAGACTGTAGACGAAAGACTGCTATTGCATTTAATGGACTTTCATCAGATAATTCCCACTTTCATTTTGTAAGTCGACGATTTGCGAGATCTGGATTTCTTCCATCCCGATGGTTGCTACTCCAAAGCGAAGCTACAACATTACGGCGCTGCAACGTGGATTGCGTCTTCTCCAACTGTTCAGCGAATCACCGCATGGCCTGACCGCGAAGCAAGTTGCGGGGCGGTCCCGGCTGCCGGTGAGTACGGTCCACCGTTTTCTCGCGAATCTGGAAGGTAGTGGCTTTTTGAACTGTAGCGGGGACGGCGTGTATCACCTTGGAATCGCCTGTTTTGCGATCGGTCACGTGGCTCTGGGCCAGCTCGATATTCGCCGGGTGAGCCAGCCATATCTTCAGGAGTTGAATCGGCAGACGCGCGAAACCATCCATTTGACGGTGCGGCACGGGTTGATCCGCGGTTTACGTTGAGAAACTGGATTCGCCAGAACAGTTGCGCATTCACTCCCGCATCGGCGCGGCCGTTCCGTTGTACTGCACTGCCGTTGGCAAGGTTATGTTGGCCTACATGCCGGACGACGAGCGGGAAAAAGTGCTGCCCCAGCTGTCGCTGCAGTGTCTGACGCCGAACACGGTGAGCAATCTTCAGGAGCTGGATGCGGAACTGTACCGTGTTCGAAAAAACGGGTACGCTTGCGATCTGGAGGAGCACGAACTCCACATCCGATGCGTCGCAGCTCCCATCTGGGACCACGACGGCAGCGTGAATGCCAGCCTCAGCATTACAGCGCCCGTGGTACGCATGGCGGTCACCCGCCTCCGGCAGCTCGCCCCTCTGATTCAGACAGCCGGATTGCAAATCTCGCGCGAGTTGGGCTACCGGACTGCGAGTTACCACGCGCCAGCGCGAAAAAATAGTTCCGGGGAGGCGGTGCTTGCGAAACCTCTCTAGGCGACGTGACGCGGGCCGTTTCGAAGTTGTGGCTTGGGCTGTCGGCAGCGGAAGTAGTGGCGGCATGCGGCTGGCAGCGCTTACCGCCATGGTTTTTGCCTGCCTGGTTGCTCGGGCGGGAACTGATCCGCCAGGAAGCATATCTACGGCCATCGATGTGCACACTGCCGATCTTCTGGTTCAGCCAGCTGCCAATTGGTTTTCTTACAACGGCGATTACTCCGGGCGGCGCTACAGCAGCCTGGCTGAAATCAATCCAGGCAATCTCGCAGGGCTGCGTGCGGAATGGGTTTTTCATGCGCGCGACTCGAAACGGCTTGAGGTCACTCCGCTGGTAGTGGATGGAATGATGTTTGTGACTGCGGCGAATGACGCGTTCGCGCTCGATGCGCGCACGGGACGAGTAGTTTGGCACCATTCGTGGCCGATTTCGGAAGGATTGATCGATGATGCGGCGGGGCACATCAACCGCGGCGTCGCGGTGTGGCGCAACCGGGTTTACATGGAAACGGATAACGCCCATCTGCTCTGCCTCGACGCGCGTTCGGGCAATTTGATCTGGGACGTAGCCTACGCGGATTGGAACAAGAATTACGGCGCAACCAGCGCGCCGCTCGTGGTGAAAGACAAGATCCTAGTGGGGACTTCCGGCGGCGATGATGGGGTGCGGGGCTTTGTCGCGGCCTATGATGCGCTGACTGGAAAGCTGGCCTGGCGATTCTGGACGATACCGGCTCCGGGCGAATTCGGTTCTGAAAGCTGGCCAGGAAAACTGTATCTGCATGGCGGCGGGACTACCTGGATGCCGGGAACGTATGATCCGCAGCTGAACACGATTTACTGGGGCACCAGCAATCCCGCGCCGGATTTCGAAGGCGGCGTGCGCCCGGGGGACGATCTTTACACCGACTGCGTGTTGGCGCTGGATCCGGATACCGGGAAGTTGAAGTGGTATTTCCAGTTCACGCCGCATGATCTGTTCGACTTCGATGCGGTTGAGACTCCGATCCTGATCGATGCGGTTTATCAGGGTGAGGCGCGAAAGCTGCTGGTAGAGGCAAACCGCAACGGCTACATCTACGTGCTTGATCGCACCAACGGAAAGTTTCTTTCCGCCACGCGATTCGTGGAGAAGCTCAACTGGGCGAAGGGCATAGATGCGCAAGGCAGGCCGGTGAGAACCGGCATCGAACCGACGGCGGACGGGACGCGGATTTGCCCTGGTTTCGCCGGCGCCACAAATTGGTTCGCGCCTTCCTACAGTGAATCTACCCGTCTGGTTTATTTCATGGCCCTCGAGGAATGCGAAAACTTCTTCTTCAAGCCGCAGCCTTTTCAGGAAGGTCAAGGCTATTACTCGACTGGGGCAAAGCGCATTCCGAGCGAAGGTTCACAGAAGGTTCTGGTCGCGTTCAGCCTGGATACGGGTTCGATTGCGTGGAAATATCCGCAGAGCGGCGGCGGACGCTCTTCTGCTGGAACCATGGCGACCGCCGGTGGTCTGGTGTTTTTCGGGGACGACGCGGGTTCTTTTGAGGCCGTGGAAGCGCAAAGTGGCAAGGCGCTGTGGCATTTCAATACCGGGCAAGATATTAGCGCTTCCCCCATGAGCTATGCAGTCGCCGGCAAACAGTATGTGGCGATTGCTGCAGGTAGTGACGTCTTTAGTTTCGCGTTGCCTTGATCGACGCGCGAATCCCGAGGGCAAATCTGGAAGGAGGAGATATATGAATTCGACTTTCACTCGCAGAACGTTCGCCGCACGGTGCGCTTCCGTGCTTTCGGCCTTGGGTGTTACAGCCGCCGTGTTGCCCAACCGGGCTTTGGCGCAAAGTTCCGCTGCACAGGATGCAGGCGCAATCCGCAAGCTGAATAGCGAAGGCAAGCCGGGCAGTGAAAGGGACGCCATTATGCCGGTGATTGTCTACAACGGATTGATTTATGTCGCCGGGCAGGGCGCACATGACAGTCGCGATTCCAAAGAATGGACGATTGAATCTCACACGACCATGGTCATGGACAAGATCAAGAAGCACGTGGAGATCGGTGGAGGGACCATGGACAGCATTCTTCAATTGAATGTTTTCCTGGTGAAGATCGAACACTGGGATGGAATGCATAAAGTGTTCTCGACATACTTTCCGCATGGCGGCCCAGCGCGCACCACGGTGGCGGTGGCTGCGCTGCCGGGGGACTCGCTGGTGGAGATCAACTGCATCGCCGCCGTAGCTAAGTGAAGGGCAAAGGAGATTCGTCTATGCGACTCAATTCGAAGTGGAACCGCCGCGGTTTTCTCGGGAGCGTAGGAGCTGTTGCCGGCTCGATCTTCACTGGCTCGATCTTCTCCGGTGCGATGCTGGCGCCACGGAAACTTTTCGCCAGGAATCGTGCGGCGGGCGCAGGCGCTGTGGTCAACGGTTTTGGACAGACCGGCAATCCCTATGAAGAGCTCGGGGTCACAACGGTGATCAACTGTGAAGGGACCATGACGATGCTGGGCGGTTCCCTTCCCCACCCGGAGCTTGAAGCCGTGATGACTATGGCCGGGCGCCACTTTGTAAGCGTTCCAGAACTGGAAGTAGCTGCGGGCAAACGTATCGCTGAGATGCTGAAGCTGCCCGATGGTTACACGGCGCTGGTGACATCGGGCGCCGCGGCTGCGATTCAATCGGGATTGGCGGGCATTCTGACTGGCGGGAAAGAGGCCCTAATCCAGCAATTGCCTGACCTGACTGGAATGAAGTCGGAAGTGATCATCCAGAAGTCGCACCGCAATCCGTTTGATCACCAGTTGCGATCGACGGGAATCAAGCTGATTGAGATTGAAACTGTTGATCAACTGCGGGCGGCCGTAAGTGAACGGACGGCCATGATGCACTTTTCTAATTTTGCCAACGCCGAGGGACAGATCAAAGTGGATGAGTGGGTGAAGCTGGCGAAGCAATACAACATTCCGTGCATGAACGACGCAGCGGCCGATACGCCGCCGGTGTCTCATCTTTGGGATTACACGAACATGGGTTACGACCTGGTCACCTTCAGCGGTGGGAAGGCGATTCGCGGGCCGCAGTGTGCCGGCTTGCTGATCGGTCGCGCGGACATGGTTGCAAATGCGCTGCTCAACAATAGTCCGCACGAAGACACATTGGGCCGCAGCCAGAAGGTCGGCAAAGAGGAGATCGTTGGCATGGTGAAGGCACTCGAGCTTTTTCTCGCGGAAGATCATGAGGCTCTGGCCGAAGAATGGCAGGGCCGGCTGGAGGGAATTTCGCGTGAGCTCACAAAAGTGCCGGGCGTGAGCACATCTTTCTTTGTGCCAGACATCGCCAATCATGTGCCGCACATGCGAATCACCTGGGATGCGGCGCGCATTTCACTGACGCCGCAGCAGGCCTCAAAGCTGCTGCGCAGCTCGAAACCGTCCATTGTGATCGGCGGCGGCGAAGGACATCCGGGGCTGGCCATGAACTCGTTCATGCTGCAGCCCGGCGAAGACAAGATTGTTGCTGAGCAACTCTCGCGCCTTCTGCGCGAACACGCGGCGTAACTGAGCAAACCAACGGCGAGGACGGACTCAGGAGACTCTTGGGAATCGGAAAACACAGCACTCGCGACATTGAGCCGCGCCGTTCAGTCAACCGGCATGCGCAGCTTGGATCCTTTTTTCTCCAGCCACGCGTTGAATTGCTCAATCATCTCTTTGGTCCACTTGGAGTCGATTTGACCTGGGGTGTATTTGCCTTCGCGAAGCATCGTGTGACCCCAATCGTCGATCAGGTGATCCATTTCCGTGTCGTCGGCCACTTTCCCCGCCAGTTGCGGGGGAACGAAGGTCACGCCTTCAGGATCTCCGATCGCAATGTCGCCCGGCATCACGGTTACGTCTCCGATTCGGATCGGAACGTTGATTCCGGTGAGCATGACGTTCTCAAGAGCGGAGGGATCTACTCCGCGCGTGTACACCTGGAAGCCGGGAATTTCCTGAATGCCGGTTACATCTCGAACCGCTCCGTTGACGATCAATCCGTTGTGGCTCTTGGCGTAAATGGCGGTCGAGAGGTTGTCGCCGACGATGGTGCCGTAACGGCTTTTTCCAAACAGATCGACGACCAGAACGTCGCCCGGTTTCAAGATGTCAATGATCCAGGAGTTCTCGTCTCCAATGCGGTTTTCCTTTTTGCCGTTGGCTTGAATTACCGAATCCACGTCGGGGCGTCGTGGCATGAATACGGCGGTCACGACGCGGCCCACGAGCCTTTGTCCGGGATTGATTACCTTCCAGCCGCCTTCAAACTGATTGCGGTAGCCGGCGTCTTGCAGAACGTCCCAGGCTTCGTCTGCGGTGACGTCTTTCAGCCGGGAGAGCACCGAATCCGGCACATTCGGGCGTCCATCGGGAAAACGGTCGCCGTGCCATTCCGGTGTGAATTCGATGCGCTGGCCTTTCGAAAAAAGGTCGAGCTGCGCGTGGGCGGGGACGACCACCACGAAGGCACTTACAAGAGCTGCAAGAAAGGCCGGTTTTTTCATAAGACTCCGAGAATGACTTCGCGACAGAAAAGGAGTTTCGTCGCGAGCGCGAAAATATCATACGGCGATCACGTCCGCAATCACTTGTCTGCCGGCGGCCGCTGCAAGCTGGGGAGCGAGCGATGAACGGTGCGGGCACGAGCCATGTCCGCTGGTTTCTGGTGTTCTGGCTGTTCGTGCTCAGTGCTGTTTCTTATCTCGACCGGGTAAACATTTCCATTGCCGGCGGGTCGATCGCGTGACGCCTACCATCTCAGCGATGTGCAACTGGGAAAAGTGTTCAGCGCTTTTCTTGTTGGCTACGCGCTCTTTCAAACTGTCGGTGGGAGGCTGGCCGACCGCTTCGGGCCCCGCCGGGTGCTGGCTGGGGGAGTGGCATGGTGGGGAATTTTTACTGCCCTGACGGCTCTAGTTCCGGCGAATATTGCAGGTGCGCTTTTCGCTTTTATTGCTGTCCGCTTTCTTCTTGGTGCCGGCGAGGCCGTCATTTACCCCTCTGCTAATCAATTTATCGCGCGCTGGATTCCAGTCTCGGAACGAGGCATCGCAAACGGCTGGATTTTCGCCGGCGTGGGGGCGGGCGCTGGTTTTACACCGCTGATCATCACTTACATCATGTTTCACTACGGTTGGCGCTCGTCGTTCTGGATCTGCTCCATCATCGGATTTGCCGCGGGAGCGGTGTGGTTCGTGATTGCTCGAGACACGCCCGCCGAGCACGCTCGAGTATCTTCCTCCGAGTTGACATTCATTCGCTCCGGATTAGTTCAGGCAGGGCCGAAAGATGATGCGACGCCGCTCGTGCCCTGGCGGCTTGTGATGCGAAGCAAAGAAGTTTGGGCCGTGACCCTCAGCTATTTCTGCTACGGCTATGTGGCATGGATTTTCTTTAGCTGGTTCTATCGCTATCTGGCGAAAGTGCGTGGCCTGGATTTAAAAGCGAGCGCGTTCTACACCATGCTGCCCTTTCTGGCGATGCTGGTGTGCTGCCTTTTAGGAGGAGCTATCAACGACCGGCTCACAAAGTGGCTAGGGCCGCGCGTGGGACGCTGCGGACTTGCAGCTTTCGCGATTGCTGCGGCGGGTGTCTTCATTGCCTTCGGTTCCCAGGTTCAAAGTGCGCGGCTCGCGAGCGTGGTGCTGGCGGGCGGAGCTGGTTCGCTTTACCTGTCTCAAAGTTCTTTCTGGTCGGTGACGGTGGACATTGCCGGCGCGTCCTCGGGTTCGGTATCGGGTTTCATGAACATGGGAAATCAGATTGGAGCCGCGATCACGGCTACTCTCACTCCCTGGATCGCTGCCCGATTTGGCTGGACGACTTCATTTCTGGTTGCGGCTGGATTGTGCGTCGTAGGTGCGGCGAGCTGGCTGGTGGTGGATCCGACGCGGCGACTCAGAGTTTCTGCGACGAACGCCGGCGCGGCGCAGATTCAGACCCCTAAACGTACGGCCGACCCGACCACCCCATCGCCTGCGGCGCGGGTGAGTTCGTAGAGTTCAAATTATGGCGAAGCTGAATATCAAATCGAAGAACGGCTGCATGTGGGATCTGGTCAGCCTTGGTGAAGTCATGCTGCGACTCGATCCGGGGGATGAGCGCATTTCGACGACCCGTCATTTTCGCGCGTGGGAGGGTGGAGGCGAATACAACGTTGCCCGCGGCCTGAGGCGCTGCTTTGGAATGGACACGGCGGTTATAACGGCCCTCGCGGACAATCCCGTTGGACGACTGGTTGAAGATCTGATGCTGCAGGGAGGCGTTGGTCAGAAATACGTTCGCTGGGTACCTTATGACGGAGTCGGGCGGACCGTCCGCAACGGGTTGAATTTTACCGAAAGAGGCTTCGGCCTGCGTGCTCCGCTGGGATGTTCGGATCGGGGTCATACCGCGGTCTCACAACTGAAACCTGGCGAAATCGATTGGGAGCAGATTTTCCGCAAGGACGGCGTGCGCTGGTTTCACACGGGGGGAATCTTTTGTGCGCTTTCGGCAACCACTCCGCTGGTTGCTCAGGATGCCATGGCGGCAGCGAAGCGGGCTGGTGCCATCGTTTCCTATGATCTGAACTACCGGGCGTCCCTTTGGAAATCCATTGGAGGAAAAGCCGAGGCCCAGGAGACGAACCGGCGGCTTGCGCCGCTGGCGGATGTGATGCTCGGAAATGAAGAAGATTTCACCGCCGCTCTGGGATTTGAGGTGAAAGGTCTCGACGAACAACATTCCAAGCTCGATCCGAACAATTTCAAGAGGATGATCGAAACAGTGGTGCGGGAATTTCCTAACCTGGCTCTCATCGCTACCACTCTTCGCCATGCGAAATCGGCCACTCTGAACGACTGGGGAGCGATGTGCTACTACGATGGCGAGTTCTACCAGGCGCGGGTTCGCGAGAATCTGGAAATTTACGACCGCGTGGGCGGAGGCGATTCCTTTGCGTCGGGATTGATTTACGGATTCTTATCGGGGAAAGACCCACAGTGGGCCGTCGATTGCGGCGCAGCGCATGGCGCGCTGGCGATGACCACGCCCGGCGACACGACGATGGCCACGCTCGATGAAGTGTTGCAAGCGATGAAGGCACAAACGGCGCGGATCGCGCGCTGAGAGCAGGCAGATCAGGAATCAGCACTGGAACCAACTTTTGAGCGGGCTTTTAGGGGGACCGGGCACGAGAAGACAATATGACGATTGAGGACGTAATTCGCAGGATCGGCGAGATTGGCATTGTGCCGGTGGTGCGGGCGGCAACGGTTGAAGACGCAACCCGGGCTGTGGAAGCCATCTGCGCCGGTGGGATTCCGATTCTTGAAATAACCATGACGGTTCCGAACGCAACCTCGGTGATTCGGCACGTGGTGCGGGAGCATGGAAACAGTGCGCTGATCGGGGCGGGTACGGTTACGACGGGCGAACAAGCCGAGCAATGCATTCGGGCCGGCGCAGAGTTTCTGGTGAGTCCGGGAATGTCGACCCACGTACTTGCGGTGGCGCAGGCCTGCGCCAAGCTGGCGATTCCTGGAGCGCTGACTCCTACCGAACTTATGCATGCTCAGGACAACGGGGCGAAGCTGATCAAGATTTTTCCATGCGGGAATGTTGGCGGCGCCAAGTATTTGCAGTCGTTGAGGGGACCGTTTCCACATGTTGCGCTGATTCCGACCGGCGGAGTGAGTGTCTCGAACGCAGCCGACTACATTGCCGCCGGGGCGTTTGCTCTGGGCGTAGGTGGGGATCTGGTAAATGCAGCCGCTCTGCGCGAGGGGAATCTGGCGAAGATCACGCAAGCGGCTCGCGAACTGGTGGATGCGGTGCGTACGGCGCGGGGTTTAGTGCTCGAAAAGGCCGGCCTGCCGCACTAGAGAGTGAATGTCTTTCAACAAGCTGGCAACAAGCTGGAGGAATGCGATGCGGCTTGATTTGTTTACGAGGCGGAACTTCCGTCGACGCACGGCTGAAAAGCGGTCGAGCAAGTTTGCCCTTGCGGTCGCTGTGCTTTCTGTGGTCGCGCACGGGGCTCCTGCGCCTGCACAATCGGCATCCGCGGCGGAACCGCAGACGGTTCACGTCGATGCTACGCCGGGCCATGCCATCAATTCCTTCGATCCCGACAGCGCTCTCGGAAGTTCTATTGACGTTCTTTCGCATGACGCCATCGACAAGGTTTATACCCCGCACATCATTCAGGAGTCGCTGTCAGCAGGCTGGGGGCCGATTACGTATCGCAACAATTCTGAGCTGCGCATGGCGGCGTGGCACTGGAATGAGAACGGAACGTGGAGCGATCCGGCGCGCAAGAGCGGGTACTTCACCGGAAGCACCGACCTTAAGGAACCGCTCCGCTACATTCTTTCGTACGCGCTGCCGCACCGCGGGTTTTCGACCAGCGGCGACCGACCGCTGACAGGCCCGAATCTCAGCTACTGGAAAAGCAATCCGTATCTGACCAGCAAGTTCACGGGAGAAAGTGACGCGTTGCATCCGCAATGGGTGATCGTCGATCTGCAAGCCGAAAAACCTGTGGACGCTATTCGCATCGCCTGGGCCAGCCCGTATGCGACGACCTATCAGGTCGAGTATTGGGTGGGAAAACGCGCGCTCGATTTCGATGCAGGTCCGCAGGGCGAGTGGAAGACTTTTTCTGCAGGAGCAGTAAAAAACGCGCAAGGCGGAACCGTGAATCTGAAGCTCGCCGACGTGCCCGTCGACACGCAGTATGTGCGCGTCTTGATGACGGAGTCCTCGAATACCTGTGATCTGCATGGATCGGAAGACGTCCGCAACTGCGTGGGATACGCCATTCAGTCGATTCGCGTCGGAACCGTCGATTCCAGCGGCGCGTTTGCCGAGGTCCAGAAGAGTATGAGCGAGAGGCCGACTACTTACTGCTCGTCTTCGATTGATCCCTGGCACTCGGCTGCGGACGTGAACGCAACGGGCGGCTATCAGCACAGCGGCTTCGACCTCTTCTTCACCAGCGGACTGACCAACAATCTTCCCGCGATGATTCCGGTGACCATGCTTTACGGAACGCCGGACGATGCTGCGGCTGAAATTGCCTACGTCGAGAAACGTGGCTACAGCCTGGGATACGTCGAGCTAGGCGAGGAGCCCGACGGCAAGCACGCCATGCCGGAAGACTACGCGGCGCTGTACATTCAGTGGGCCGCGGCGATTCACAAAGTCGACCCGAAACTGAAGCTGGGCGGGCCAATCTTCGAAGGAGTGAATGAGGACATTCGCGTCTGGCCGGACGCGCAGGGCCGGATTTCGTGGATGGGACGCTTCGTCGATTACTTGAAGGCGCACGGCCGCATCTCCGACCTGGCGTTCGTGTCGTTTGAGCACTATCCGTTCGATGCCTGCACGATCACCTGGAAAACTCTCTATACCGAGCCTCAGTTGATCAAGCACATCCTGCAGGTGTGGAGAGATGACGGCGTTCCCAAAGAAGTTCCGCTCATGGTGACCGAGAATCATCTCGCCGCCGAGCTAACCGGGCCCATGACCACGATCTTCGCCGCGCTATGGCTGGCAGACAATGTTGGCTCATTCTTCGAGGGCGGAGGGGCTGCGTTCTATCACTCGCCGATTCAGCCACAGGGCATTCAGAAAAGTTGCCTGGGCTGGGCCTCGTGGTCGAATTTTGTTGCCGACGAAGGCGGTTCTGATGAGGGTGCCCCTGCAGGCTACGACATCAAGGGATACACTTCGCCATATTTCGCCGCTCACATGATTAACCTGGAGTGGGTGCAGCATCGCTCTGGGGTGCATCATATGTTCCCTTCTTCCGTTGCTATTGAAGACTCTGAGGGCAATGCGCTGGTTACGTCGTATGCGGTGCATCGTCCTGACGGAAATTGGTCTCTGATGCTGGTGAACCGCGACGAGACCAATCCGCATACGGTGCGCGTGCAGTTTGAGGATTCCAGGAGCAAGCAGAATGTTTCTTTTTCCGGACCGGTCACATTCGTGACTTTCGGGAGCGAGCAGTATGTGTGGATCAACGACGGCCCCGAAAGCCACGCAGACCCGGATCATCCGCCGGTCGCGACCACCGTGGCGGCCGGGCCGCAAACTGCGTTCACGCTGCCAGCTGCTTCGATAACCGTTTTGCGGGGAAAAGTGGCCGGGCTGAAGGACTAACGCTACTCACGAATTCAGTAACGCAGATTGCCGAAAACGAAAATGGCCGCCGACCCTTACAGGCCGGCGACCACTTGAATTTCTGAAGTCCCGTCTCAGTTCAAAAGCATTACCGGCGAAGCAGCCAGCACGCCCGCTGCGAGTTCGAGATCGTGCAAATCTTCACGGCTGAAGTCCTGTGTGAAGCGCGGATCCAGTCCCTTGCGCGAGATTTGAATGACACCCAGCACCGTCATTTTGTGATCCAGAATCGGCACGGACATCAGTTTCTGTATTGGCGCGGGCGGCGCCAGTTCTTCGGTTTCGGATCCAACCGGCTTGATTGTCTCGAAGATGCTGGCATGCTTTACGCGGGCAAAATTGTTGAAGATCTCGGCCTTCTTGCTCAATGCAGTATGAGCCGCGACCGCTTTGCTCGAAATCGGAATCGCTCCAGTGGTTCGCAGGTGCTCAGGAAAAATGAACTTAAGCAGGCCGCCCTCGAGACGCAGCAGCGCGACTTCCGCGTACTGTACCTTGAACACTTTCGCCAGCACCATGCTGACGTCGAGCGGGGTGACTCCCTCGCCCAACACAGATCCCAGAGGGAGCAGGTTGTCGGGGAGAATGATTTCTTCGGTGACCCCGTGATCGGGATTATGAGTCATAGAGTGCTCGCCAGAAAAACCAATTTAGGAACGCTTCAAGTCTCGCACTTTGAACGCCAGACGAGACCTGTAGTGACATCCTACAACTCCTTTGGTTTCAGCAAAGTAGCTAACGTTCATGACCTTTCGCGGCACGCCCTTCGAGGCCAAAAAGCCAGAAAAACGTAAGCCGAGTGACATTTTTTGTCGGTGGGAGGTTGTCCAGCCCAATTGCTTTCGCATGAAGTTTTCTCCTGAAACCGAGAATTTCCCGCGCCCCGCCTTCCCTTCGCGACCCCTAAGTCATTACACTGCTTTTCTATGAGCCTTCCTGCGCAACCTAACGTCAAGCTGGTCAATGCTCCCGACTACCGCGAGGCCTATGCCAACAGCGTGCAGATGCGGGTGAATGTCTGGGACTTCTTCATGGTTTTCGGCACCCTGCAACAGCAGACCGAAGCTCAAGTCGAGATTCGCAACTTTCAGGGCATCTACCTCAGCCCGCAGCAGGCCAAAGCGCTGCTCGGACTGCTGCAGCAGAACGTGGCCGGCTACGAGAGCGCTTTTGGCGAGATCAAGCTCGACCCGCGCCTGACTCCTACCGGGCCCGTGCACTAGGGGGGATTCTGAGAGATTACCGGTCTGGCCGGAGTAGCCCGGTTCGATGGTCGGACGCTAACCCGGCCCTGGTGTTTGCCGTCATCTTTGTATTTATCTTTCTGCTGCACGCGCCTCTGTTGCGCTTGCCTTACTTCTGGGATGAAAGCGGTTACTACGTTCCGGCGGTGCGCGACCTCCTGCTCACCGGAAGCCTGATTCCTCACTCCACGGTTTCGAACGCTCATCCGCCTCTGGTGATGGCTTGGCTTGCGCTCTGGTGGAAGGTGGTGGGCTACGCTCCTCTGGTAACTCGGACGGCGATGCTCGTGGTCGCAGCGTTCTCACTTCTGGGTTTGTTTCGGCTGGCTGAACGGGTGGCCAACACGCAGGTTGCAATCGCTTCCACGCTCTGCACCGCGCTGTATCCCGTGTTCTTCGCGCAAAGCTCTCTGGCGCAGGTGGATCTGGCTGCGGCGGGACTTATCTTCTGGGGTCTCGCGGCGTACGTGGAAGGTGAAACCATCGCAACGGTGTTCTGGTTCGCCCTCGCCGCACTGGCGAAGGAAACTGCGATTCTAGCTCCCATGGCTCTTGCCGCGTGGGAGATCCTTGGCCTGCTTGCGCGCAAGAGTTCGCTGCGCAAACTTTGGCTGGAGAACGAGGACCGCGAATCGAGAGCGAGTTCTGCGCGGCGCATCGCCTCGCTGCTGTATCCCCGCGATGCCGCTTGCTCTTTGGTATGGCTATCACTACGCGCGCACTGGATACGTCTTCGGCAATCCCGAGTTCTTCCGCTACAACGTGGCGGCGACTCTCAGCTTCACGCGATTCCTTTTTGCGCTGGCTCATGCGGCTTTGGCAGATCAGCGGATATCTCCACTTGTGGGTTTTGACGCTGGCGATGCTGGTGGCGATGTGCCTGCTGCCCCGCGGCGCGATCCGGCGGCGAGCGCCCGCGGATTAGCCTCCCGGTACAAATGGTTTTCTATGTCGTCATGCTCGCTTATGCGGTGGCGATGGCGCTGATCGGCGGCGCGGTTCTGGCTCGCTACATGCTTCCCGCCGTTCCTCTTGTCATCATTGTTTCGGTCTCCACGCTCTGGCGCAGGCTGCATTATTGGCTCACGGCTGTCGCTTGCGTGGCAATTGCTTTCGTTGTGGCCTGGTTCTGGAACCCTCCCTATGGCTTCTCACCTGAGGACAATCTCGCCTACCGGAATTACATCGTGCTGCACGAAGACGGCGAGCACTTCCTGGAGGCTCGTTATCCCATGGCGCGGGTGCTCACGGCATGGCCTGCCTCGGACGAAATATCCCGGCCCTGGCTCGGTTATATTACGCGGCCGATGCGCGTTGTTCGCATCGAGAACTTCTCGCTGGATGAAGTGCTTTCCGCCGCCGCTCTCACTCGAACTACCAGGTCGCGCTGGTCTTCTCCACGAAATATGAGCCTGGGCCCGCGGTATGGGATCACTGGCGGACCTGGACGGAACTGAAGACTCGCTTCTTCGGATTTCACCGCGACCTGCCGCCTGCCGCCGTGGCGCAGATCCTCGGCGGCCACATCGTATTTTCCGAACAGCGGCCGGGGCCAGTGGGTTGCCGTGATTGAGATGGAGCGGATGGAGGAAGCTTCCGGCTTTCCCGCTTAGTTGGGACTTGCTTCGAGGCGAGCGTGGTAGCCCTTACGAGCCCGGACTTGCAAATGTTTGCCGTTTTTCTCAGCAATGATGTTGATCGTGCGATAGCTTCCGTTCGGCTGGAAATCGGCGGGTTTGTAGGCGATGAAATAACGACTGCGGATCAAATCGCGCAGCTTGTCGAGCGACGAGCCCAGGGTATGCAAATCGCCGGGAAACATCGCTTCCCCTCCGCTGCTCTCCGCCAGCACCTCTAACACCTTGTCGGCATCTGTCTTGTCTCCAAGACCCTCTTTCGTGCTGACGGTGTAAATCGTCACGCCCATCCGTTCTGCAGCTCTTATGCTCTGCTTCAAGCTGCCGTGACTGGAATTATCTTCGCCGTCGCTCAGGATCACCAGAACTCTCGCCACCCGTTCGCCGTCGGGATACTCTCCCAGCTTTCTGCATGCGAACGAAACCGCATCAAAGAGCGCGGTGCCGCCTCCATTTGCGAGATTATCGATCCCCTTTCCCAACTCGACTGGGTCCGCACTGAAATCCTGGGTTACGGTGGGCTCGGTGGCAAAACCTGCGATGAACCCGAGGTCGGCAGGATTGCTTAGCACCTTCTGAACGAACTTAGTCGCAGCACTTTTCTCGAAGGAGAACCGGTCGTGCACCGAACCGCTGGTATCCACCAGCAGAGCGAGACGCAAGGGAAGCTTTGACTGCGGGGCAAATTGCACGACTCTTACCGGAGGCTTGCTGTCATCGCGGATCTGAATGTTGGACGCTTCCAAATCGTTCACCATGCGTCCATGGCTGCTGACGGAGAAAAACAGGGCCACGTCATCCACGTTCTTGTGAATTGTCCATACCCCGCCGATGCGAGTGGAAGTACTCGGCGGCACATCTGAGGCTGCGCCGCTGTTGCCTCCCATTTTGGGGGCTTCCGCCTCAGCTAAAGCGCCGCAGTCATCGCATGTCCCGCTATCGGATTCATCGCCCAATGCAGCCAGTTGCGCCTTCAATCTCTCAGTGTTGGGGAAAGTTTGTTGCGTCTGCGAAACGGATCCGGTTGTTGCTGCCTGCGAATTGCCGGCGCGTGCCGCGAGAACAGCCTTGTTGTGCTCAATGGTAGCCAGATTCTTGCGCGCGACCGGAGCGAAGGCATTGGTCGGATCCTCGCTCCAGGAAAATTTTCAGTTCGTGCTCCATGGTTTCGAAATCCTTCAGAGACATGGCGGCGGACGCGGCCACGTAGTGCACGTTCGCCATCCCTTTGTGGTCGAGCGCATGCACCTGCTGGGCCGTCTCTAAAGCATGCCGGTATTCATGGTTTCCATTTTGCGCATACGCCAGAACCGAGAGAATGTTGGCGTCCTTGGGTTGCAGGGTAGCAGCTTTCTCGAGCGCTGATTCGGCAGCCGGAAAATCGTTCTGCGACAAGGCCAGCCGACCGAGATGCAGGAACGATCCGGGAAATTTGTCATCAAGTTTGGCAGCCGCTTCGAATTCACTCCTGGCTCGACCCGGGTCTTCCTGATCGACATAGGCGAGCCCGAGACCGACGTGGGCTGAAACGAACTTGGGGTACCCCGCAATCGCCTTTTGCAGATGCTTGATTGCCTCTTTTGAGTTCTGCGCTTTCAACAAGGTGCGCGCGCGGTTGAACTCCTCGATCGCGCCATTTGGAGCATCGAGGTCGAGCGCGGACACAGCGCCGGACTCGACCAGCTTTCTATCCTGCGCCTTCTGCTCCTCGATGTTCTTGAGGCGCCGGTTCTCGGTTTCGAGATATATCTGCGCGAAGTCGACTTGTGCCATCGCGGAATCCGCACCTGTATTGATGCCGGGTAGCTGCGCCAGGGCAGCGGTCTGGCCGCAGAACCAGAAAGCAGTGAACCAGACGAGTCGGCTCTTGGCAAAATTAAATGACAGAAGTTGAGACGCAGATCGCAAAAAACGACTCCGGCAATAGATGTGAGGGGAGCAGTGCAAGCCGAGACTGGATGGGCCTTCGCCCTCGCTCCGAGCCAGCCTGCGCGCACGGGCATTATATGTCAGCCCTGCATTAAATGACAGGAGTGAGTTTTGATCACCAGCCATACCTCGCGGCCCTCGGCAAGGTCAAGGGCGTCACGCGCCGCAAGCGTCAGATGGACTTCCATCTCGACGCCGCAATCCACGCGCGCGGAAATCATCATGTCATGCCGTTCCAGGGACACCAGCCGTCCGGCAAGGATGTTGCGGGCGCTCAGCCCCACCGGCTTGGCGACGGCCAGCAGAATGTCGCCCGCACGAATCCCCACCCGCAGGCGTGCGCCTGCCTCCGCCCGGATCAACGGCGTCTCCAGTACGAACCGATCTATGGTCGTGAGTCTCTGGCAAACGAGTAGTCGCGATTCGGCAAAGCATGGTGCCGCGATCTTCGTGTACCGATTCCACGGTGGCGTCGAAGATGTTTTCAAAACCCGCCAACTGCGCCACAGTTTCCTGGAGTGGAGCGCCCAGCACCTCATGCGGTGCGCCTTGCGCGATGATGCGGCCCTCTTCCATGACCAGCACGCGTTCGCCGAGCGCCAGCACTTCTTCGCGCGCGTGCGTGACATATAAAATCGGGATGCGGTGCGCCTGATTCCACCGCCGAAGGTCGTCGATGATCTTCGATTTGGTAGGGGCGTCCAGAGCCGCCAGAGGTTCATCGAGCAACAGAACGCATGGGTCGGTCACCAAAGCTCGCGCCAGGGCCACTCGCTGGCGCTCGCCGCCGGAGATCTCTGCCAGGGCGCTGTTGGCGTAAGTGCTCGATGTGGAACTCCTGCAGCATCGCCGCGGCCCGCTGCCGGCGCACCGATCGCGGCAAATGCGCCAGACCGTACTCAGTGTTCTGCTCGACCGTCAGGTGCGGGAATAGTGCCAGATCCTGCAAGACGTATCCCACGCCGCGTTTAGCCACTGGGATGCTGACGCGCGATCCTGCGTCGAACAAGACTCGCTCACCTATGACAATTCTCCCGGCATCCGGAGCAGCCAGACCCGCCACGCAGTCGAGCAGCGTGGTTTTCCCTGATCCGGAAGGGCCGAACAGAATGGTGAATCCCGGCGCGGCGCTGAAATCCACGTCGAGCGAAAACGGACGCTCGGTGGCAGAAAAGTTCTTGCGAATACTTGCGCTCAGGGTTCGATTCGCGAATCTTATTTCCTCAGGTCGTGTTTCCGCAGGTCGAGGTTCCGCAGGAGTGGGCATTGAGAGTCGCTTAATTGAGGTTCATTTATTTGACTGGACCCATGGCCCATACTTCGCGATTCACCGTCGCTTGATGCAAGGCCCTCCGGTGCAGCCCGTAGACCAAAGTTAGAACCGCAAAACAAAAAACGAGCAGCAACAACGCCATGGCATTGGCTGAAGCGTAGTCGGAAGCTTGCACTTGATCGTAAATTCCGATAGAAACGGTGCGCGTCACGCCGGGAATGTTGCCTCCAACCATCAGCACCACCCCAAACTCTCCCATGGTGTGAGCAAATGCCAGAGCCACTCCCGCGACCAGACCAGGCACGGAGAGCGGAACTACCACCCGGAAGAAAGTACGTAACGGTGAGGCCCCTAGTGTGGCTGAGGCTGCCAGCAGTTTGCGATCGACCGAGGAGAACGAAGCTGCGAAGGGCTGCACCGCGAACGGCAGGCTATAGAGAATGGAGCCGATCACCAATCCGGTGAAAGTGAAAGCCAAAGTGTGTCCCGTCAGCGACTGCCACCAGCGGCCCAAAGGGCTCCGCGAACCGAGAGCGACGAGTACATAAAAACCGAGCACCGTCGGCGGCAGCACAATGGGCAAGGCAACCAGCGCCTCCACCAGAAATTTCCAGCGTCGGCGCGAGAAGGCGATCCAATAGGCCAAAGGCATGCCGACCACAACCAAGATCGCCGATACCACCACCGCCAGTTCTATCGTGAGTCGAAATGCCTGCCAGTCGATAGCCATTGTTTTGCGGCGCAGTTCCCTACTTCAGTTTGTATTTCAGATCGGGCGAGGTGAATCCATAACGCCGCAGCATCCCAGCCGCTTCCTCGGTTTTCATAAACCCCAGAAACGCCGTTGCATCCTCCCGATGAGGCGAGTGTGAAATCAGCACCACACCCTGATCCAGCGCCGGATATGCTTCGGCAGGGACCACCCAGTATCTGACCCTTACCCTGCATCGCGGGCGCCATGGCATGAGCCAGAGCCACGAACCCAGCCTGCGCATTGCCAGACTCCACAAATTGCGCCGCCTGCGACAACATTCTCTCCCAGCACCAGCCGGTCGCCGAGCTTTTCATCCAGACCATAATGCTTGAGCGCAGCCACCGCCGCGCGCCCGTACGGCGCATGCTGCGGATTCGCGATTGAAATTTTCTTCACCGACGGATCGAGCAAAACGTCCATGCCCTTGTGCTCGAGATCGAGCGGCGAATCCTGCGGAACCCATAACACCAACTGCCCCACCGCGTAACGATATAACGTTGCGCCATCGGCCTGGCCGCCCGCAATCAACTGCCGGGGATAATCCATGTCCGCCGAGAAGAAAACGTCAAACGGTGCGCCATTCTGAATCTGCTGGGTCAGCGCGCCGGATGCGCCGAAGGAAAGCTTCACCACGACGCCGGTGCGCTTTTCATAGTTCGCAGCGACTTCCTGCAGCGCAGAGCTCAAGTCCGCCGCCGCCGCCACATTGATCTCGCGGTCGGCAGATTCAGCTCGCGGAATCGAGAACCCCAGACGCCAACACCAGAAAAGCGATCAAACCGAGGGATAGAAGCCGGCACCTCGTCATTGATGACATACCTCGCAGCAATCGTAATAGAAGCGAAGCTTGAGAACCCGATGGAGATTGTACTTCTTATTCCCGGAATGGTCCTCAGATCAAATTTGTGCGGCTTTTTGATTGCTTGTTCTCTTTGGCCCTTTGATACTTGCCTCGTAGCCGAGTATCCATGGCCTTTCCCGGGTTCTGCCGCGTAGTTCGTGCTTCCCTGCTCGCGGTCTTGCCATTCTCGTTGTTCTCCATCGCACACGCACAGGGCGCCAAGAAGACTGTCCCCGAGGCACCCATCGCTGATGCGGATGCCGATCATGTGCAAGAGCGCTCAGAATGGTTTCTGCGGGGCCGCGTGGTTCCGGGAAAGTCCTCCGCCGAGCTACGCTATCGAGCTTATCAAGCGAAGATGCAAGCCCGCGCCGCTCGCCTCGCTCGCACTCAGGCCGTGCATGCGGACTCTCAACCTGCACTGTCGTCTGGCGCGTGGACACCGCTCGGTCCCGTGCCCCTGGCCTCCGATGCCACGGGCGACGGATTTCAGAACTACAACCAGGTTTCGGGACGAGCCACCGCCGTGGCCATCGACCCCGCAGATACCACCGGCAACACGGTTTATATCGGCGGAGCACAGGGCGGAGTGTGGAAATCCACGAACGCGGCCACGAGCACCGCCAACAACGTGACCTGGACGGCAGTCACTGACGACCAGGCGACACTCTCCATCGGCGCGATTGCGATTCAGCCGGGAAACTCTGATCCCACGCAAAGTGTGGTGCTCGTAGGAACGGGTGAAGCAGACAATTCCGCAGACTCCTATTTCGGGCTCGGCATTCTGCGCTCCGCTGATGGCGGCAACACCTGGACCCTGATCTCCACCGCGAACAGCGGGACTTACTCCTTCAGCGGCCTGGGTGCAACGCGCATAGCCTTCAGCACGGCGAGTGGACAGACCAGCACGGTGGTCGCAGCGATGGCGGCAACATCCGAGGGCGTAACCGCCGGAGCAGAGACCGCCAACACTTATCGCGGTCTCTACACGTCCACCGACGCGGGCCAGACCTGGACTTACGATGCTCTCTTCTCCGGCGCGAGCGAGGCAACCTCGGCAACTTCGGTGGTGTACAACGCCGCAGCCGGTCTGTTTTTTGCGGCAGAGCGTTATCACGGTTTCTACTCTTCCCCGGACGGTCTGACCTGGACGCGCCTCATCAACCAGCCAGGCGCCGCAGCTTGCTTAGCACAGCCGCGTGCCCACAAAACTACGTTACGACCTGTCCGATCTATCGCGGTGAAATCACGGTCGTGCCGGGACGCAACGAGATGTACGTGTGGTTCGTGTCGCTAAACTCCGCCGGCGATCCCGTGGATCAAGGCATTTGGCAGAGCACGAACAGCGGCGCGTCGTGGACCCAAATGAGCGACAGCGGGATCCTCGATTGCGGCGATTCCGATGGCTGCGGCGTGCAGCAGGGATTCTATAACCTGGAACTGCTCGCCGTTCCCAACGGTACTTCTGCCACAGATCTCTACGCCGGTGCGATCAACCTCTATAAATGCTCGATCAATGCCAGCAACCCGACGTGCTCAGGTGTGCCGTTCATGAACCTTACGCATGTCTATGGCTGCGACCCTCTCTCGGCACTGGCGCATGTGCATCCTGATCAGCACGCGCTGGCATACACGATTCCATCGTCGGGAGCAGACCTGATGTATTTCGCGAACGACGGCGGCATCTATCGCGCGTTGAACGGATTCACCGGACTCTCCACGGGTTCGTGTTCGGGCACGAATCAATTCGACGACCTCAATCAAAACCTTGGCTCCATGACCCAGTTCGTCAGCTTCTCCCAACATGCGACCGATCCGAACACGATTATAGGAGGCACGCAGGATAACGGCTCCCCCGCAACCGTGACGGCCACGACGAGTTCGAGTTGGGGAAATGTGCTGGGCGGCGATGGCGGCTACAACGCCATCGATCCCAACACGGACAACTGGTTTGCCTCCAACCCCGATACGGGAGGAGGCACGCTGAATATTCAGGAATGTTCCTCCGGGGTGAACTGCGACGACAGCCTCTTCCAGGTTGTCGTGAGCAGCAGCAGTGTCGGGGGCGATGACGGATCCTTCTATTTCCCCTACATTCTCGATCCCCAATCCACCACGTCGTTGCTGGTAGGAACGTGCCGGGTGTGGAGCGGACCGCGCGCTGGCGGCGCATACACCGCACTGAGCCTGAACTTCGAGAGCTTTGGCACGGGCACCTGCGCGGGCACCGAGGTCAATACTGTTCGTGCCCTTGCCGCGGGCGGCCCTACTAACGCAGACGGTTCGGAAGTGATTTATGCCACGACTGACGGCTTCGGTCCAAACGAACTAGCGACGCCTGTCGGCGGAAATGTTTGGGTCACTACGAATGCGACCGCGGTTTCCGGCACGGTTTCAACTTTCGCCAACACCACGCTCAACGGCCCCGGCGGCAGCAGCATCAATCCCAATCAGTTCCCGATTTCCGGTGTCGCCATCGACTCGTCAGACCCCACGGGCAGCACCGCCTACGTCACCGTGATGGGTTTCACCGCCGCCCCAGGACAAACCGGCCCCGGACACATCTGGCAGACCACGAATGCCGGCACGAATTGGAACGATTTCACCGGCACCGGAGCCAACGCTCTTCCGGATTCTCCCGTGAACGCGGTGGTGGTAGACCCCAGCGCGCACATCGTTTACGTTGGCACGGACGTCGGCGTTTTCCAGAGCCCGACTTCCGCTGCTGCATGGACCGAAGTCGGCCCCAGTGCAAGCAGCCAGCAGAGTGGGTTCCTGCCGAACGTCGCCGTCACGGCGCTCGCGCTCTTCAACTTTGGCGGCCAGAAGTTGTTGCGTGCTTCCACCTACGGCCGCGGCGTGTGGCAGTTCAATTTAATCGCTACGCCGGACTTCCAGATCGCGGTCTCAAACACTCCGCTGACCGCCTTCGCCGGAACCGCACCTACATTTAACGGCACGGTAACGGCGGTGAATGGATACACCAGCTCGGTTACCCTCAGCTGCACGGGGGGATCGCCCAGCATACCTAACCCATGCACTCCGAACCCGCCGAGCTTCACGCCGGCCTCCACCGGTACAGCGTTCTCGCTTACCACGGGCGCGACGATCGGCGACTACAGCTTCAATCTGCAAGGCGTGGGCTCTGATCCCAATACGACGACCCACGTCGCCGCTCTCGTTTTGCATGTAGTGAATCTCGACCTTACGACACCGACGCCTGCCACCGTGACCGAGCCGCGGGGAGCGATTTCCCCGCCGGTAAGTTTTCAACTTGCGGCCCAGGGTTCCTTCAATCAAAGCGTGACCCTCAGCTGCAGCTTCAGTCCCGCCATTTCGGGCGCGACTTGCGCTTTTTCTCCCAGCGCAACGGTAGATCCCACATCGGCCTCACCCGTGAACCTGACCGCGACCGTAACCGTTCCCGCAGCTACGGCGACTGGCAACTACACAGTCACACTACAGGCCACAACCGGCGGAGAATCCACGCCCTTAACCACTTCGTTTGCCATGGCTGTCACGACCAACCCAAACTTCATTCTCGGCGAGCCCAGTCCCTTCCCTAACGTGAAAGAGGGCAGCACCGGCACCAGCGGCCCGATCACAATCGACTCCCAGGACGACTTCAGCAGCACCGTCGCCCTGACCTGCGCAACCACATTCGGAGCGAACAGTTGCAGCATCACTCCATCTTCGGTCAGTACATTTCCAGCCACGGTTAATCTCATCATTAACGGAACCAGCTTTACCCCCGGCAGTTACCAGGTCGCCGTACAAGGCACATCCGGGTCGATTGCGAATTCTCTTCCTGTACCGTTCAATGTCGGCGCTTACCTGATTACCGGTCCGGCAACGCTTGCTTCTCCGCCCGCCGCTCAGGTGCCGGCGGCTCTCACATTCACTTCCACCAATTCCTACAGCGGTCAGGTCAACGCCACATGCAACGCCAGCGCTCTACCGGCCGCGCAATGCACGCTCAGTCCCGCAAATCCCATTACCATCAATACTGGGGCCTCGGTTCCCGTAACTGCCACGATCAACGTTCCGAACAGCGCCGCCTCAGGCACTTACAACATCGTCATCAAATCGAAAGACATCACGGGAACTCCGAGTTCCACATTGACGATTGCGCTTACGGTATACCAGGACTTCACTCTCAGTTCGCTCACGCCAGCCACCCAGACAATCACCCCGGGAGAGTCGGCTAGTTACAACTTCAGCGTCCTGCCCGTCGGATCTTCATTCACCAATGCCGTGACTCTGTCCTGTTCCAGCACCCCCGTAATCGCAGCGCTCTGCAGCTTCACTCCGAGCTCGGTAACTCCGGGAAGCAGCTCGGCTGCAGTCGTGATGACCGTTGCGACTACTTCCAGTTCAGCCAGCCTGTTTCCCTCCGGTTCGAACGGTGCTGTCTTCTTTTACGCCTTGACGCTGGCCCTGCCCGGACTTGCGCTGCTGGCGACTAGAGCGCAGGGGAGAAAGTGTGCGAGGCGACGCCTGTCAGCTTTTCTGCTCGCATTACTCCTGCTCACGCTCCCGCTCCCGTCGTGTGGAGCAGCAGGAAGCAATGGCGGAGGAGGAGGCGGCGGTGGTGGCGGCCAGCAGCAAGGCACGCAACCCGGCACCTATACCATCACTGTCACGGGCACCTCGGGCACACTGAGTCATCAAGCGCCTTCCACCATAACTCTGCTCGTGAGCCCGTAGTCAAACACGCGCGTTGCAAACAGATCATCACGGTATGATCATCGATCATGCCTGATTCACATTACGACGTGATCATCGTCGGTGGAGGCATTATCGGCCTCTCCGTCGCGCTCGAGATTACGCAACGATTCCCGCGCATTCGCACGTTGCTGCTTGAGAAGGAAGATCGCGTGGCCCGGCATCAGAGCGGCCACAACAGCGGCGTCATTCATTCCGGGATCTACTACAAGCCAGGGTCGCTGAAGGCAAAGTTGTGCGTTGCCGGCGCGGCGGCGATGATTGAGTTCTGCCGCGAGCACAGCATTCCGCATAGCATCTGCGGCAAGGTGATCGTCGCTACCAGGCAGGAAGAATTGCAGTCTTTGGAAGAATTGCGAAGGCGAGGCGAGGCCAACGGCGTGGCGGGGGTGCGGCTTATCGGATCCGCGGAGTTGCGCGATCTCGAACCCAACGCCAGCGGATTGCATGCGTTGGTCGTCCCCTCAACCGGCGTCACGGACTATGTTGCGGTTTGCGATAAGTACGCAGAGCTAATCGTGGCGCGGGGTACATCGATTTTAACTTCCGCGGAAGTCCTGAGCATCAAGCGCAGCGCGAACGAGGTCGTTCTGGAAACCAAGCGCGGAACATTCTCCACCACCTATTTCATCAACTGCGCGGGATTGTTCAGCGACCGCATCAGCCGCATGGCCGGCGATGAACCGCAGGTCAGGATCGCTCCCTTTCGCGGCGAATACTACGATCTCGTCCCCGAGCGCTCATCGTTAGTGCGAGCCCTTATTTACCCCGTCCCCGATCCGCGGTTCCCTTTTCTCGGAGTCCATTTCACGCGCCGCATCAGCGGCAGGGTCGACGCCGGCCCTAATGCCGTTCTCGCCTTTCGCCGTGAGGGCTACCGGCGCACCGACTTCAACTTGAAAGATCTGGCTTCATCGCTGAGGTTTCCCGGATTCTGGCGAATGGCCGCAAAGTACTGGCGGAGCGGACTCGACGAAGTCTACCGGTCTTTTTCAAAGGCGGCCTTCGTTCGTGCCTTGCAGCGACTCGTCCCTGCCGTACGTGACGAAGATCTGGTTCCCGGCGGTTCCGGAGTTCGCGCCCAGGCACTGAAGCGCGATGGCACCCTGGTCGATGATTTCCGGTTGGTGCAATCGGGGAACGCGCTGCACGTTCTGAATGTTCCCTCTCCCGCAGCGACCGCCTCCCTGCTGATCGGGCGCGCTATCGTCGAGATGGCGAGCAAGAACATCGGACTCGCCAGCTGAACCGGAACAACCCGCTACGCCGGAGGGAGGGCCTGCAAGCCTCGTTTGGCGAAACCAAGTTTCCCCTTAGCCACCACAGTGGCATCGACCGTAGCCACTCCTTCAACCAACGCGAAGCCTTCAATAAACTTGACGACCTGTACTTCAATTTCCATTCTGTTTCCCGGGACCACTGGCACGAGGAATCTCATCTCATTGATGGAGCCCAGCACCAGGAATTCTCCTTGCTGCGTTCCCGTTCCCGTCGTCTTTGCGAACAGAATGGAAGCCGATTGGCCGATTGCCTCGACAATCAGAGTTCCCGGCATCACAGCGTGCTCGGGGAAATGGCCCAGGAACTGGACTTCGTTCCCCGTCACATTCTTTGTTGTCCGGATGCTCTTGCCCGGTTCCAGCGAGATTACGGTATCGACCATGAGCATGGGGAACCGTTGCTTTAGAGTCGCTCGCACTTCCTCAAATGTCATTAAAGGTGTGGTCATCTTTGAACTATCTTTCTCCGCGGAACTCGAGAGACTACTTCCCGCCCAACCACGAACTTCACCTCGACCGCAAGATCATCGCTGTGGCGCGTGGCAGGAACCGTGAGCCCGGAGGCACAGCGCTGGAATCGGATACAAGCCGGCTCACCCGCAACCCAGCAGTCTCGGCCATAAGCAGGGGCTGGCTTTCCTGGTTGTATTCAAAAACGTGATCTCGCTGTGGCGATTCGAGGGCTGTGCTGAGAAACACAAGTCCGTCTTGTGAAACCTGACGAGAAATCGCCTTGAAAAGCGGCCTCGGATCAGACAGGTGCTCGGCAAGCATCCCGGATATAACGCCTTGGCATTTCCCGTCCGTCGCACGGTCGTCAGCTCGGTTGTCAGCCTTCAGCGCGTCTTTGACGGTGAACTTGACGCGACCCGCGTGTCCGGAAACCGCCAGCAGACGATTCGCTACAGCCACTGCCGGAGGGCTGATATCTGTCCCTTCAATCTGAATGTCGGATCGCTCTTCAGCCGCCAGAAGACTCAGCACACCATGGCCCGCCGCCAGTTCACGGACGGTCGCATTCCGCGGCAATCGCCTCACGAAGTCGTCACGAAACATTGCGATGTGACTGACCATGGACGGCCAGAACGGATAGATAAGAATGGCGGCCCACATGTAAGGCACCATGTAGCCTTCGTCCTCGTAGACCCCTGACATAATCTCCGGCATAGTTTCCGGGGTGTAGCGCCCAGCACGCTCGTATATCTTGTACGCCTTGGCGATTCCGACACAGTATTCCGCGTAGCCACGCGCCGCAACGTCGAATACATCACCGCCGTAAGCTGCCTCGGCCCAGCGCGCCAGCGGATTCAACAACCATCCGCACAACTCCCAGTTCGCCTCGACAGTTGCCCGCGCAGAACGGGCAAACATCTTGGCCTTTCGATCCATCGCGTCTAGAAATTGTTTTGCTGGTTCCATCCTGAGTACTTTGTCCTCGTCTTCCTTAATCCTGAGACCGTACGTGACGCACGAGACGCACCATCGGACGTATCAATTCCGTTCCGTCCCACGGGGAACTAAAAACATGCATCCTACCCAGCTTCACGATTCTATCTACTCCGCTCCTGCCCGCGGCCTGGGCCAGCAGCTCTTCCCTCTCGGAATCTCGAATGCCTAATCCTAAAGTCTGCAGCGCTCCGTCGAACTTTGAGATCACTTGCAGGAGATCATCCACCACCAAGACATTGAGCGTTCGACCCTGAGTCGGGTCCGGCATTTCCTCGCCCTCCCCTAACAGAACGGTCCAATCTGGCGACGCGGGAAACAATGCGCTGTTCTCCACACTATCAAGAAGCCATGAAGCACGCGCCAGGCAGATCGCCGAGGTCAACGCGGGTTCGATTTGCAAGCGCGGATGATGCCGGTTTTCTTCCTGAAAAGCACGCTTGAGATCTTCGACGAATTCGCCCGGATCACATCCGGCACCGCGCTCGAGAAATAGCGCCTGGGGCGATGAGCATGCTTGTTGATCAAACTGCCATACGTCGCGCGCAATGCGTCGACACCACGAAGCCCGTTCAGCCCGGTCCCCCCATGACTCGGCATCCATAGCCGCAGCGGAAAGCCGTGGTCCAAAAACAACGACACGCGCCCAGTGCGGAAATGCCAACTTGCGCACCTGCGAGACCGCTTCCGCGCCGCCCCAGATCATGGCACCGTCCACAGCTTGCGCCATGGCCTCGTGAAGATCCATGCGCGAATGATTGAAACTGGCCATGAAGATGCGCTCCGTCAGCGAGCCGGATCGATCGACCTCTTGCAACTTCTCCATCACGCGTCGAGTGATATCAACCAAGCCACTAGGGACGCGCACAAGACAGCCATTGCCCCCGAGCAAGGCGCACGTCATAGACAGGATGGGCTGGATCTCGATATTCCCGGCCGGCCAATGCCCGACTACTCCCAACGGAAATGCCCGCAGCTTTGCGCGTCCATCTTCCAGCCATCCTCCACTCAGCGCATTCGGGCCTAGCTCGCGCAGCAGAATGGGCTCCAGGTTGCCGCGCCGGAGCCAAAGGCGAAGAAATGCCAGACCTGGAATTTCGAACTCGCGCGCCTTAAGAGCCTCCGCCCACTGCTCAAAAACCTCAAGCACCACTTGCGGAGGAATCGGCTCTCCCTGTGCAATCTTCCGCAGCCGCTGTGCGGCGAGCGCAATCTCCTGCGGAGAATCCACAGCCTGGATCAGATCGCTCATGCCTCGACGCTCCACCGCGACTCCCGGCTGCGAGTAGTTTCTACGTTGCCACAGCCCCGCACTTCTGCCTTCGGCGCCCTTCCTGCAAAACGGAAGTGGCTGCCGCGTCTTCCGCAGGCGCACCCGTCATAGCCGATGACTTCGGCCATGTCCTCGGTCAGAAGGAGAAAACCTGGGAAACTTGTCGGCAGCACGCTGCAGACCTGCACCAGGCCCCGCTGTCCCGGCTCGACGGGCTCGAGCGTCAGAGGATCCCTCACGATAACCTCCGCGAACGCCGGAACATGCTTGTTTCCCTGCTCGCAGTCAGGATAGACGACGCCGACATTTTCGACCATGCCGTAATAATCGATGACGCGATCCGGGGAGCAGCCAAAAACCGATGCCACGCCCTGTATGAAAACATCTTTCGTGACGGCTTGTTGCTCCAAGCGCTTCCAGCCGCCGCTGTGCAGAACCTGGACGTTGGGAATGCCGAGCGTGATGCCTTTGCGCTGCAGAGGCTGCACGAGCTGGGTCCAGATGACATGCGTAAACCCATAAACCAGGAGCTCGGCCTCTTTCCACTTCGCAGCGCAATCGAGAAGCTTCTCCAGATCGAGGCTCGGCTCTCCTCTTCCATCGGACCTCAGGCAGCACGCGGTTTCTGTAGCGAAAGATCCTAGCGCCTGAATGGCTGCGGCGCGAGCGCCCAACTCAGTCCGTGCCGTCATGTTTTCTGAAGTGTCGATCACCAGATAAGGCCGGCGCGCCGGTCCGATGAAATCGCGGATGATAGCGACGACGCCCTTGGTCATTCTCCGGGCAGTCGGAGCATCCAGAACCACGCGGCTGGGAACCTGGCCAGTCGTCGCGCTGGAAGCAAGAATGCGCTTAATCTCGCCAGCCTCGACCAGAGCCAACGGCGGATTCTGTTTGAAGACGCCGACTGGGAGGAATGGCAGATCGGAAATCCGCTCCACCGCGCGGAAATCCAGCGGCCAATGATTCACGTAGTTACGAAACCGCGGATTTCGTTCGCAGGCGTACTCTAGTTGGCTCTTCAGCAATGCCAACAAGGTGTCTTGATGTTGCTGAGGAGCCAGACTGTAGGGCGGCACCGTCAACAGCTCCTCGATGTGCTGCTCGATTTCCATCGTTGCACTCACACCATTGTCCGCAACTTGGCGCGGGCGATTTTGCCGTTCGCTGTCTTCGGGAGTTCAGCGACCACTCTTATCGAAGCACACGTCCACTGGGGCGGCAACATATGTCGGATGTTTTCGACGACACCATTCTCATCGCCGGTCACAACCACGAAAAGCACGACAGCCTCGCCGGCTTCCGCATGCTGCACGGCGGCGGCGGCGCATTCATCAACTCCTGGCGTGTCCGCTATTTTCGCTTCCACCTCAGCAAAGCTCACGCGGATGCCCCGCATCTTTACGAATTCATCGGTACGTCCTTTGATCCAGAGGTAGCCCTCATGGTCACGGCAGGCGAAATCGCCCGTCTTGAGCCAACCGTCAGCAAACTTGCGCTCCGTGGCCTCGGGATCTTCGAAATAACCCGAGCAGACAGACGGGCCTCGCACCTGGTTCTCGCCAGCTTGCCCCTCCGGCAACTCGCGGCCTTCATCGTCCACGATGCGGACTTCCAGATTGTCCAGGGGCGGGCCGGCACTACCTAGCTTTTCACTTAAGCGATCCGAGGGCAGACAGGAGATGCGGGCCGTCGCCTCGGTCTGACCGTACATCACAAAAAACTCCGCGTCGGGCACGATGTTGCGCATCTCCTGGACACTATCAGGAGCCAGCGCACCGCCAGCCTGAAGAAAGCGCCGAAGACCAGGGAGCGGAATGGATCTGAGATTGGAACGCCGCAGCAGGATGTTGTAAACAGCCGGCACACCCGCGAACGTGGTGCAGCCGTAATCGCTAATCGACCGCAAAATCTTGTCGGGGAACATGAACCTGGAATCAAAAACGACACCACCTCCCTGCCACAAATGAGTATGCAGAACGCTCGCGCCGAAGCAGTAGCTCACGGGCATGATCAGCATGGCTCGTTCGTCGGTGCCCAGACGCTGGCTCCGGACGATGGCGGCGGTGTTAGCCAGCAGGTTGGCATGACTGACCATCACCAGGCAGGGTGCACCGGTAGAGCCTGAAGTCGGCATCAACGCAGCGAGGTCGCTTTCGGCACATGGAGCCGGAGGCAACGAGTGGGCGGGGCAAGCTTCGAATTTGCCATGAAACGCTGGGATGCCCTTCTTGTTCGCCCAATCCAGACCCACTCTGCTGGCGGCCCAGATCCCCTTCGCGCGGGCCTTGTTGAACAGCGCCTCGCCGGAAATCTCAAGCGCGCGCTCATCCACGAGTACGGGCACGAACCCGGCATACATGGCCCCGAGGTACGCCAGCGAACTGGCCGGAGTCAGATCGCAACTGATCAGAATCCGGTCGCCCTTCTGCATGCCGGTCGAAAGAAATCCGGATGCGAAGCCAACGATGAAGTCGGGAACCTTGCTGGCGGGAAACTCATGACCGGTGGCGGCGTCGATCAGAGAGGAATGCGGTCCCAGCTTCTTGAGCAAGAGACCTGTGAAGTTGGACTCATTGGACCTGGACACTTGGGACCTTCTCAAGCTTGGATTGCACGATCCTGAGAATCTCCTTCACGTTCTCCATTTCCATCAAGTCGTCTACGTCAAAAGTGAGTCCAAAAGTACGCTCGAGGCTGCTCGCGAGCTCAACATGTCCCATCGAATCCCACGCCGAAATGTCTTCTGGCGAACTGTCGATGGTCACGGTCTGTGGGTCAATATGGAACGCGGACTCAAAGGCCTTCTGCACTCTGGATAGTACGTCTTCCATGCCGGAATTTCCCTTCTTTCGTTGCTGGTTCAGCATCGTTGCCTCTAAGGCTACATTTGACGACGAATGGCAATGCGAGCGGGGAGGACGTCTCCCAAGGGGCAGGGGAGCCACTGGGCTTTGGTCGATTCTAAATCAAAGTCTTGAATCCGTCATCAAGAGATTTGAATTGGCATTGGAGTTTAGTGGACTGGCAAGTATCTTATCCAGCATCGTACGATACGCCCAGGCTGTGCGCTGGCAGTGCGTTTCTAGTTCTCGCATTGCAAGATTTTGCACATCCCGAGGAAACCGTCGTGCCGTCTAAACCTTCCGACTGTGAAGCTGCGGCATAAACAGGCTGGAGCCGCTGCTCCCTTCGCGCCCAGCGTTTGGGCTGCTATAGTTGTTCACGTCAGAAGCCCAAAGCCGAATGCTTCATGTCTGAGTCGAGCATTTTTTCGAGCACGGTTGGGAATGTCGAGGCAGCGAAGAGATGTGTCCAGTACGTCCGTTGGTCAAAGACGACATCCCGCAGGTGGCGGAACTATGCTGGGAATTCTTGCTTCGCCGCCGTGGTCCTCCTCCGCCTGCACTCAATTCTTTTCTTCATGAACTCTCCTTCGTAAACCCGTGGGCCGATAGCTCATCCCCCTCGCTGGTCGATGAAGCGAAAAGCGGGAGGATTGTAGGCTTCTTGTCGGTGATTACGCGGCAGATGTCGCTGCGTGGAGAACCCATTCGCGCCGCCTTTGGTGGCAATTTTGTAGTTCACCCGGAGGCTCGGACCGCCCTGACTGGCATGCGTCTGTTGAAAACTTACATGGCAGGAAAGCAAGACGTTTCGCTGACCGACTCAGCAAATGATCTGTCTCGAAAGTTACTAAACGGATATGGCTTCAGCACCGTCCTCCCCTTCAGCCTCCATTGGGCGCGCCCACTCCGGCCGGGTCAGTACGGTTTATATGCCATTTCCCGCCTGGGATGGCCCACATTCTCCGCCTCCATAAAGTTTGCAGCCAAGCCCTTTTGTGCCGCTGTGGACGCCTTGGCCACCCGGCTCTCTTCCAGTCCTTTCCGTCAAACCGTGCCCAGCCTGCAAGCTGCCGAACTTGATGTCACAACGCTCTTAGCTTGCTTTGACGAATTCCGAAGTGGTTACTCGCTCTGGCCTGAGTACGACACCCAGTCTTTAAGCTGGCTCCTCTCATTCATGGACCGGATAAAGGCCCACGGAGATATTCGAAAAGTTGTTCTTCGCGATGACCAACAGAAAATCGTTGGATGGTATATCTACTATCTGAAACCGGGCGCTGTGGGAGAGGTCGTCCAAATCGGCGGTGCCCGCCAGTTCACCAGGCAAATTCTCGATCATCTCTTCTACGACGGCTGGAGTCACGGATTAGTTGGCCTTCATGGCGTAGTGGGCGGCCGGTGGGTGGATGACTTCTCGGACAAGAACTGCCTCTTTGCGTGTCGCGGGGGCTGGATGGTGGCACATTCCCGCAAACCCGAGCTGCTCGAACTTCTCAATAGAGGCGACGCTTTCCTCTCGCGTCTTGATGGCGAGTGGTGCCTGGGATTTGGCTAGGAACGCAAGATCGGCAACTACGATGCTGCCGGCGCATAATTGACTTCACGACAGCTTGGACGCCGGGCGCACACTCAAGCAACAGCGCGGTCCGGCTCGGTCGGGCAATTCCCATCGGTTGAAGTATGTGCCGAGACCTGGTTGTGATTTATTGCGGAAACGATTCCATCCCACAGTGAAATGCGGACGCGCAGAGCCTTCTTGACTGCGTCACTGGCTTCCTCCCAGCGCCTGCGATCATTCCCGCACAGCTCATGCATAACCTTAATCGCCATGGGTGCGTGCCGATCCTCATCCAACTCGATGTGTCGTTCGAGGTAATACCTGAGGTTCGGCAAACCGGTTTCCAGTTGGCTCCCAAGCGATGCCACGCAACTGCGAAAAATCCCTGGAAGCACGTCTTCCCGCCCCAGAGTGAATGCCGCCGCTACTCGATGAGGGCGATCGGACTCGATAAACGACCAGGTAGTTTTGACGAACTCCACAACGCTGGCATCCGCACCACAATGAACCAGCGCCTCGTTAATGTCCACTCCCTTGCCGATTTGTTCGACCAAATAATCGATCTTCGAGGTCGAAGCGCCACATTCCTTCATAGCCGTGCGATACAGATCGAAGTGGCTGATATAGCCGCCGGCGCCATCCTCGTCCGATTCTTCGCTCAACACAATCTCGTTAATAAATCGAGCGGTAATCGGGTTCGGCCGGGGACGCCATGCGATTTCGATGCTGGTCTGGGACCGCTGCAGTGACTTCAGAAGCGACATGAAGTCCCACACCGCAAAGACATGAGATTCCATGAAGATACGGAGGTTGGTCAACGAATCGATCATCCCATATAGCGGATGTTCGAGAAGCTTCACACGAAGGGGCCGGACATCCCTTGTGAGTCTCTCAAAGGGGCTCATCGTTTGCTATCTTTCAGGAGAGCTAACTCCTACAAGCCAAAGTCTCTTTTCAAGCCACAAGAAAACAGACTATATTTTACACCCGTTTTGCTTGTTTGTAACGTGGAAACGCCCGCGCGGAGGCCCATATCAAGAAGGTGCCCGAGCTCAAGTGCAGCGGTAATAAACGCGTGGAAGAAGTGAAGAAGTATTGATGCTGACCAATGTGGATAGATTTGTTGGCTGGAACCCAACAGTGACGGATGTGGCAGTAGTTTTGGCAGAGCTTAAACTCGATTGTTGAGGGAAACGTCTCAGCACCGAGAACGAGGCCTTCTCAGGAAATCCTAATTTGGAACCATTGTCCAAAGGGCCAATGGGTGGTTGCTGTACCCTCGGAATCTAGTCTCAAAGCCGTTCCCGGTTCAAACTAGGCGGTATGAGACTCCCCCAGTCCACTCTCCGGTATTTCTCCGTCCGCACAATCAACTTTCTAACAATTGGTGTGGCGATGACACTCCTCGGGATGTTGCCCGTGAGCGCCGCCGCCGCCGCCGCTACCCGGCAGCTCGCGTGTACGCCGACGAGTCTTGACTTTGGCGTTATCGTCATCGGTCAAACCCAAACCTTGGTGGTCGGCGTCACGAACCAGGGAGAGACCAGTGTGACGGTCTCAGCAATCGCGGCGGGCAACGCCGAATTCACCGCGTCGAACTTGTCGCTGCCGCTCGTCCTGTCAGCGGGACAGAGTGTTGATCTGAGCGTGACCTTCACTCCCACGATGACTGGATGGTCATATGGGACCATCAGCTTCTCCAGCAACGCATCCAACGAAACACTTGCGCTTGCAGTTTCGGGCGCGGGCTCACGCAGTGAGTTCGGGGCCGCCAGCCGTTCGAGCATTTCGTTTGGCCAGGTGGCGATCGGAGCTAGCTCCACTGTGCCCGTCGTGCTTTCGAACCCCCGTTCTTCAAGCATGACCATCTCGAAACTCGGGACAACCGGCACAACCGGCAGCGGATTCTCGGTGAATGGACCCGCGCTTCCTTTGATTCTGGAGCCAGGGCAAAACGTTACGGTAAACGTCACCTTCGCTCCACAAGCGGTCGGTCCAGACGGAGGCAGCCTGTTTGCTTATGGTCTCGGGCTAGCCGTACCTCTCTCGGGTACTGGCATCGCAACCCAATACAGCGTCAACCTTTCCTGGAATTCCAGCTCGGGCGCAATGGGCTACAACGTTTATCGCAGCACCACCGCCAGCGGTACATATTCCCGGCTGAATTCCGCCCCGAATGCGAACACCGCTTACACCGACAGCACGGTTGTCCCCGGACAGACGTACTACTACTCTGCCACGTCGGTGAATTCCGGCGGGGTGGAGAGTTCTCTTGCGACGCCTCCGGTGCAGGCAGTGATCCCGTAGCCAGCTTCAAGGAGTGGATCGCAGCGCCAAAGCAGGGGCGACGGCAGTAGGTCACGCCCCTGTCAGCCGCATTCTGCCTGGCTTTTGCCTCAATCGCATCCGCGATTTCGATCCCATGCTCCCGCTCGAGTAGACATCAGTATGAACAACCGTAATGACGCGCTGACTGCGGATCTGCGCCTGGCGCGGCTTCTGGTCCACTCCTGCACCGTACATTCCTCGTATCTTCCGACCATGGCCAAAAGGACGATCTAATAATCCCAAAATGAATTCGCCACGCACAGCCTTTGGTGACGTGGTCCCGCCTCTCACCCGACGCTAGAGTTCAAGTTGATTTCGCCGGAAATTACCAAGGCGAAAACTTTGCTCGCGCCTGTAACCGGCGTGAAAGGCTCCCCCGTGGAAGAGTTGGGCTCACATTGGAAGGGTTTGGCGTACGCTACCGTCGCGCTCATGTTGATTGCGATGGTGGGTTGCCAGGGTCTTTCCGCGAAACAAGATTCTGCACCACCTCCGGCCAGCTCGTTGGCGAATCCGCTGGGCATTTCCGGCAGCATTAGTCCCGCGTCGAGCGGTTCTGGAGCAACGGTAACTCTCGACGGTCCCATTAAATCCACCGCAACTGCAGACGGTTCCGGTGACTACAGTTTCTTCAACCTGGCGAATGGTTCATACACCGTAGCGGCAAGTAAGAGCGGGGTAACCATCAGTCCAACGAGCGTGCAAGTCACCGTGAATGGCGCTCAAGTGACCGGAGTGAACTTCACGGCTTCCAGTTCCTCTGGGTCACAGAGCACGTTCACCATTTCGGGCACCATCAGTCCGGCGGCGAACGCATCCGGGGCTACGGTAACACTCGGTGGTGCAAACAGCGCCACCACCACCGCGAATAGTTCCGGGACCTATAGCTTTACCGGGCTCGCCAACGGCTCGTACACAGTCGCGGCCAGCAAGAGCGGGTTCACGTTCAGTCCATCCAGCCTGCAGGTGACTATCAGCGGGGCCAACGTTACAGATGCAAACTTCTTGGTCTCTGCAGTGCCACCGAATACGTTCAGCATTTCGGGCACCATCAGCCCGGCAGCGAGTGGTTCTGGCGCTATGGTCACACTCGGCGGCGCAGCCACCGCCGCCACTACCGCCAACAGTTCCGGGGCTTACAGTTTCACCGGCCTCGCCAATGGTTCCTACACAGTCACCGCCAGCAAGAGCGGGTTCACCTTCAGTCCGTCGAGCCTGCAGGTCACGGTCAGCGGAGCGAATGTCACAGGCGAAAACTTCACCGCGTCAGCAGTGCCACCGACCACCTACAGCATCTCCGGCACCATCAGCACCGCGGCAAATGGATCCGGGACAACAGTGACTCTTAGCGGAGCAAGCACCGCTACCACTACCGCCAACAGTTCCGGGGCCTACAGTTTCACCGGCCTCGCTAACGGCTCCTACACGATCACGGCCAGCAAGAGCGGGTTCACCTTCAGTCCGTCGAGCCTGCAGGTGACTGTGAACGGAGCTAATGTCACAGGCGAGAACTTCACCGCGTCAGCAGTGCCACCGACTACGTATAGCATCTCCGGCACCATCAGCACCGCGGCGAATGGATCCGAGACGACAGTGACTCTTAGCGGAGCAAGCACCGCTACCACCACCGCCAACAGTTCCGGGGCCTACAGTTTCACCGGCCTGGCTAACGGTTCCTACACGATCACGGCCAGCAAGAGCGGGTTCACCTTCAGTCCGTCCAGCCTGCAGGTCACGGTCAGCGGAGCAAATGTCACAGGCGAAAACTTCACGGCGTCGGCGATTACCTACAGCATTTCCGGCACCATCAGCACCGCGGCAAATGGATCCGGAGCAACACTGACTCTCAGCGGAGCAAGCACCGCCATCACTACCGCGAACAGTTCCGGGGCCTACAGTTTTACCGGCCTCGCCAATGGTTCCTACACAGTCACCGCCAGCAAGAGCGGGTTCACCTTCAGTCCGTCGAGCCTGCAGGTGACTGTGAACGGAGCAAATGTCACAGGCGAAAACTTCACCGCGTCGGCGATTACCTACAGCATCTCCGGCACCATCAGCACCGCGGCAAATGGATCCGGAGCAACAGTGACTCTTAGCGGAGCAAGCACCGCTACCACTACCGCGAACAGTTCCGGGGCCTACAGTTTTGCCGGCCTGGCTAACGGTTCCTACACAATCACGGCCAGCAAGAGCGGGTTCACCTTCAGTCCGTCCAGCCTGCAGGTGACTGTGAACGGAGCTAATGTCACAGGCGAAAACTTCACCGCGTCGGCGATTACATACAGCATCTCCGGCACCATCAGCACCGCGGCAAATGGATCCGGAGCAACAGTGACTCTTAGCGGAGCAAGCACCGCTACCACCACCGCCAACAGTTCCGGGGCCTACAGTTTTACCGGCCTGGCTAACGGTTCCTACACAATTACGGCCAGCAAGAGCGGGTTCACCTTCAGTCCGTCCAGCCTGCAGGTCACGGTGAACGGAGCTAACGTCACAGAGGAAAACTTCACCGCGTCGGCGATTACATACAGCATCTCCGGCACCATCAGCACCGCGGCAAATGGATCCGGAGCAACAGTGACTCTTAGCGGAGCAAGCACCGCTACCACCACCGCCAACAGTTCCGGGGCCTACAGTTTTACCGGCCTGGCTAACGGTTCCTACACAATTACGGCCAGCAAGAGCGGGTTCACCTTCAGTCCGTCCAGCCTGCAGGTCACGGTGAACGGAGCTAACGTCACAGAGGAAAACTTCACCGCGTCGGCGATTACGTACAGCATCTCCGGCACCATCAGCACCGCGGCGAATGGATCCGGAGCAACTCTGACTCTCAGCGGAGCAAGCACCGCTACCACTACCGCCAACAGTTCCGGGGCCTACAGTTTTACCGGCCTGGCTAACGGTTCCTACACAATCACGGCCAGCAAGAGCGGCTTCACCTTCAGTCCGTCCAGCCTGCAGGTCACGGTCGGCGGAGCGAACGTCACAGGCGAGAACTTCACCGCGTCGGCAGTACCACCGACCACCTACAGCATCTCCGGCAACATCAGCACCGCGGCGAATGGATCCGGAGCAACTCTGACTCTCAGCGGAGCAAGCACCGCCACCACTACCGCGAACAGTTCCGGGGCCTACAGTTTTACCGGCCTCGCCAACGGCTCCTACACAATCACGGCCAGCAAGAGCGGCTTCACCTTCAGTCCGTCGAGCCTGCAGGTGACTGTGAACGGAGCTAATGTCACAGGCGAAAACTTCACCGCGTCGGCAGTGCCACCGACCACCTACAGTATCTCCGGCACCATCAGCGCCGCGGCAAATGGATCCGGAGCAACAGTGACTCTTAGCGGAGCAAGCACCGCTACCACCACCGCCAACAGTTCCGGGGCCTACAGTTTTACCGGCCTCGCTAATGGTTCCTACACAATCACGGCCAGCAAGAGCGGCTTCACCTTCAGTCCGTCGAGCCTGCAGGTGACTGTGAACGGAGCAAATGTCACAGGCGAAAACTTCACCGCGTCGGCGATTACCTACAGCATCTCCGGCACCATCAGCACCGCGGCAAATGGATCTGGAGCAACACTGACTCTCAGCGGAGCAAGCACAGCTACCACTACCGCGAACAGTTCCGGGGCCTATAGTTTTACTGGACTGGCCAATGGCTCCTACACAATCTCAGCGAGCAAGAGCGGCTTCACCTTCAGTCCGCCGAGCCTGCAGGTGACTGTGAACGGAGCAAATGTCACAGGCGAAAACTTCACCGCGTCGGCGATTACCTACAGCATTTCCGGCACCATCAGCACCGCGGCAAATGGGTCCGGGGCTACCGTGAAACTTGCCGGTGCGGTCACCGCCGCCACTACCGCCAACAGTTCCGGGGCTTACAGTTTCACCGGCCTCGCCAATGGTTCGTACACAATCACGACCAGCAAGAGCGGGTTCACCTTCAGTCCGTCGAGCCTGCAGGTCACGGTCAGCGGAGCGAATGTCACAGGCGAGAACTTCACCGCGTCAGCAGTGCCACCGACTACGTATAGCATCTCCGGCAACATCAGCACCGCGGCGAATGGATCTGGAGCTACCGTGAAACTGACCGGCGCAGCCACCGCCACCACTACCGCGAACAGTTCCGGAACCTATAGTTTTACCGGCCTCGCCAACGGTTCCTACACAATCACGGGCAGCAAGAGCGGGTTCACCTTCAGTCCGTCCAGCCTGCAGGTCACGGTCAGCGGAGCGAATGTCACCGGGGAAAACCTCACGGCGTCGGCAATTATGCATGGCATTTCCGGCACCATCAGCCCGGCGGCGAGTGGATCCGGGGCAACGGTGACCCTCAGCGGTCCAGCCAGTGCTACCGCCACCGCGAACAGCTCAGGCAGTTACAGTTTTACCGGCCTCGCCAATGGTTCGTACGTCGTTTCAGCGCGCAAAAGCGGCTTTAGTTTCAGTCCATCCACCCTTCAGCCGACGGTGAATGGAGCCAACGTTACGGGAGTGGACTTCACGGTTTATTCGGGGAGTGTCGTAATCATCAGTCCGGGAACTGCGATCCAGAGCGTGGTCGATGCAAATCCCGCTGGCACAACATTTGTGCTGGAGCCAGGTATGTATCGCCTGCAAACTCCAATCATTCCTAAGGATGGTGACAGTTTCGTCGGCCAGACCGTGTGTGCACCACCGACGACTTCATGCCCCGCCATCATAAGTGGGTCGAGGATCATTGGCCCTCTGGCCACATTCAACGGTACGGACTATGTCGTGACTGGCCAGACGCAACGTGGAACCGTCAACGAGACCACTGCCCAATGCATCGCGGGATGGCTTGCTTGCAACATTCCAGAAGACTTGTGGTTCGATGGCGTGCCATTGCAGCATCTCTACGCAAGTTCACTGCCGACAATCGCCAGCGGCCAGTGGTGGTTCGACTATGCGACGCACACCATCTACTTCCACGACAACCCGTCAGGGCACCTGGTTGAGACCAGCGTGGCGCCTGCCGCCGCGGTCGGGCCGGCGAACAATGTGACGTTTCAATATTTGACCATCGAGGAGTTTGCGGCTCCCATAGGACAGGGCGGTTTGTGGCCCCAAAACGGTCAAGAGACTGATGCGCAGCGGCAGGCCAACGCATTGAATTGGATCGTTGAGAACTGCGAAATGTGGGGTCATCATAGCGCAGCTGTAGCCCCGAACTACGGAATGCAAATTCTCAACAACTACATTCACGACAACGGCCAGTTAGGAATCGGCGGAGGGTTTGCTCCAGACGACAATCTGGTCAGCTCGGGCGTGCTGGTTCAGGGGAATCTGGTCACCCACAACAATTACGCAAATGTCCTTCCCAACTTCGGGTCTGGCGGAGTCAAGTTTGGCCGGACGCGCGGAGCAGTGATCAGAAACAATACCATCACGAACAACGAAGGTGCCGGGATTCACTTTGATACCAGCAGTAGCTCACCCGTGATCATGGGCAACACGATTACCGGCAATACCGACGCAACCGGGATTATTTACGAGATATCCTGGGACTCCGCCCTGGTTTATGACAACGTGGTTCAGTACAACGGTGTCCCGGCCGTTGCCGGTATCTATCCCGGTTACCAGATATACAGTTCGACCAGCACGGGAATGAATGCGTACTGCAACGTGATGAAGATGAGCGCGGTTACCGGCGAGCACGGGTGGGATGTCGATGCATCAGACCGAGGCTCCGATCCCTTTCCCCCGGGGGCGTCCTACACTTCTGCAGGCAATTACATTCACCACAATACGGTAATCTGGGACGCCACGTCGGCCTCGCACGTCGGCTTTAGCCTGTCCGATGCGGCCAATCAGCCCAATTTCTTCGCGAATAACACGCCGCCTGATTTCAACACTTACCATCTCGCTGATTTATCGGCCACCGATTTTATCTACGACAACAACGATTCGGAGAGCAACACGCACCAGACCTTCGGCAACTACCAGGCGACCGGGGCTGATGTTCACGGCGCGGCAGACACGAACTACGACGTCGGCTACCCCGTTGTGTCGATTACGTCTCCCGCCGATCAATCGACTTTCCGCAATTCGGTGGTAGTCACGGCTACGGCGTCACCTTCCATGTCGGACGCGATCAGCAAGGTCGAGTTCTACCTGGACTGGGCCTTGCAGTCGACCGTCATCAGCGCGCCTTACAACGCCACGGTGACTAGCAGTGTGGCTGGATCGCATACCGTAGCCGCCATGGCTTATAGCGACGCTGGCGTCCAGGCTTGCTATGCGGTTACATTGACGGAACAGTGACAGGTTCTAAAATGGCGCGGCCCACGGGGGGTGCGAAGCGGCACCGCCAACGCTTCAGCCGACTACACGTAATCATTTGACCGATTAATGAGGAGAGCTGACCGGCGTCAGGAGAAACACATGCATGGGCCCGGCGTGTCCCTCGTCGATATGTGCCTCCCGATCGTGGGTAAGATCATGGTGAATACCTCCCACGGCTAGAATCTGGCCCCGGTTGTTGATATGAAGACCTTGCACTAACAGCACGTCCTGCGTGGCAGGAATCATTGAATTCAGGTCATGCAATCCGCCGGCCTTGGTCCAAAGGAAAGCACGGGCGCCCAGTGCTGTCTGCGAAGCGCCGACCACCTGTCCGGAATCGTTGATTCCGAGGGCCGCCGCGTACGCAGTGCCATCCAGCGAACCGAGACTCTGCATGCCACCCTCCTTCGTCCAAAGAAAAGCACGGCTCCCGGACCCGAGGGTACAAGATCCCACCACCTGGCCGGCATTGTTGATGCGCATCGCTTTACACGATTCGCTTCCTTGCAGTATCCCAAGATCGACCATTCCATCGCGGCTGGTCCACAGAAAGGGGCGTGTGCCTGACGAGTTCGTCGACATGCCGACGACCTCTCCTGCATCGTTGATGGCATAGGCTTCGCTGGAGGTCCCACCGGGAAGGATTCCCAGACTTCGCACTTCGAGTTTGGCAGACCACAGCACGGCACGAATCCCGTGCTTCCCGCTTGAATATCCCACGATCTGTCCGGAGTTGTTGATGGCAAACGCGCGGCTGGCGGAATCTCCCGGCAGCGGATTCAACTCGCGCATTCCGTCCAGAGCGGTCCAGGCAAACGCCAGCATCGTCTGCCGCGTGTTGGAATCACCGACGACGGTACCAGAATCATTGACCCCGAAAGCCTCGCTGTAATCTCCTCCCGGGAAAGTACCGAGATCGCGCATACCAGTGGGCGCGGTCCAAACAAAGGCGCGAGTGTCGGGTCCGTGAGTCCAGCCAGAACTACCCACGGCTCGGACTCCGGCGTTGTCCATCTGCCGTCCCACACTGCTTCCACCTGGCTTCAGGGGCCCGAGCTCGACCACGGTGTAACTGTCGCCAGCCAACGCCACGCCGCCGAGCACAGATATGAAGGATACCGCGAGGAGTGCAACGAGCCTACCGATTGGAAATTCCGTTCTCATTTCATTCCCCAAACTGCAGAGCCAACCGCCGCTGTCGTGGCGTTTTGCACCGCCAGGGAGGTTGATCCCTTAACAGCATTCACACTTGCCGTGATCGTGGTAGTACCCGCCGCGACCCCGGTTGCCAGCCCCTGAGAGCCGCTGGTATTGCTAATGGTGGCCGCGCTGGCGTTACTGGAACTCCAGGTCGCTGAGGCGGTGACATTGTTGGTGCTGCCGTCGTTGTATGTCCCAATCGCCGTGAATTGTTGCGTGCTGCCAACGGACACCGAAGACTGCGCCGGGGTCACGGCAATGCTGGTCAACACGGCTATGCCGCTTCCACCAAGCGATACACTCTGCGGGCTGTTGAACATATCGTCCGCAAAAATAATGGTCGCCGACCGAGCGCCGGCTGCTTGCGGAGTAAAGGTCACCCCCAACGAGCAGTTCGCAACCGCGCCGAGCGCTGATCCGCAGGTGTTGGTCTGAATCGCGAAGTCGTTCGGGTCGGTGCCCCCGATCGCGATGCTGGAGAAATTTACAGCGACCGGACCAAGATTCGTCACGGTCAGCGAAATTGGCTTATGAGTCAAGCCAAGGTTCAAACCTCCGAAGATCAAGTTGGATGGGGAGAACTCGAGAGCCATGCCAGCTCCGGTCAAATTGATCGTGGTCGGACTGCTGGGATCGGAATCGACAACTGCCAGACTACCAGTCTGAGTTCCCGCGGCATTTGGAGTGAAAACTGAGAACACCTGGCAAGCACTCACTCCGGGAAGCGATGCACCGCAGGTGGAACTCGGCGAGTACTGGCTGAACTGGGGATTGGAGTAGGTGACACTGCTGATGTTGATCGGTGCAGTACCCAGGTTGGTGAGTGTCACGGGAAGAGGTGTCCCGCTCACCCCAATCGGGTGAGTCCCCATATTTAAGGTACCCACCGACGCTTTCAGCGCCTTGCCAAGACCACCCAAAGCAACGGTTTGGGGGCTGCTCGAGTCCGAATCATTAATCGTAAGGAATTCGTTGAGCTGTCCTCCGGTTGTGGGTTTGAAGGCCACATTGATCGTGCAACTACCGGGCGCAAGCTGACTGCCGCAAGTGTTGCTGGTAACGGTGTAGTCGGTACCGGCGGTGATGGAGTTGATGCTGACTGGCGCAGTCCCCAGATTTGTCAGCTGCACTGCCTTCGAGGCGGTAGTGCTTCCCACAAACGTTGCCGGGAAGGGCAGCGAAGTCAGCGACAAGCTTACGGCTGGTCCACTCTGAGCAAACGAAGAGTTATCCACCTGGATGATCGAGGCCACGGACGGGACCCCGCTGCTCAGTAGGAAGAGCATGTAGAAGCCTGGAGGCGCCAGATTTGCGCTCGGTGGCGCGGTAACATTAAGGCCGCCGGTCGCCTGGCTAAAGCTGAGAAAATTGATGCGCTGTTCCTGATTGAAAGTATGAGTCACGGCACCCAGCCGGATCCAGGTGACCTGCGTGATATTGGCGGCATCGGGCGTTGCCACGAAGAAAGTCTGGCCTCCACTAATGCTCGCAGGAGCTGAGGTGATGGTCGGCCGCGCTCCCGCAAACAGGTAGGGTGGCGAGAAGACTTCCGCGCTGTTCGGGTTGCAGCCCGGATCTCCGAAACACTGCCCACCCCCCGAGAGCACGCGACCGTCAGGCAGAAGCAGAGCCACCGAGTGGTACCCACGATAGACGCTCAAGCTAGCCAGCGTCGACCAGGTCCCGGTGGCTGGGTTCCACAACTCGGAGGGATATACGGGATTTGTATAATCGTCGAACGGGACGCCGCTCGTTCCCCCTGTCACTAGGACCGTCCCATCTGGTAGCAACGTCGCGTTCGCCTGGCGCCGTGCATTCGCCATCGACCCCGTGTACGTCCAAGTTGGAACGGGGGCGTTCAAGTTAATGATTTCCGCAGTCGCCGTTGGCCCAACGCCCCCGCCGGCTATCATGATCTGGCCGTTGTTGTACATGACAGCAGGGCCGTAGCCGCGAAGCGTGTACTCCATGTTTGGACCGATCGTCCAACTGCCCGTGCCCTGGGTATTGAGGTAGCGGGACTCGGGACCCGCGTAGAAGATGGTTCCGTTCGGAGCCAGGAACATCGGTGGGTAGAGGGGCAGAAGGTACTGCGCAGTAGTCAGATCTCGCCAAGTCCCAGTGGAAGCCTGCCAGACTTCCGGCAATGGGTTGGTTCCCAACACTGGGCTCAGCTCTCCTGAAGTTACCACGACATCTCCGTTGGGCAGCACCGTGTTGGTGGGGTACCATCGAGCCCCGCTCATGTTCGGCAGAAACGTCCAATTCCCGCTCACAGGGTCATACGTGGAGGCATTCGCCACCCCCGTGCTATCCGCAGCGTCCCCCCCGGTAACGAAAACCTGACCATTCTCCAATAAGGAATGGGCCCCGCAAAAAATGTTGTAACCCGGCTGCGTTGCCGCTGTGTTGGTATTGGCGATCGGGTCCCAAATCTCTGGCCTCCCGCCATAGGCGAACGATGCCCACCACAACACCTTCCCGCTCGGCAACAGAACGGCGTGCGTGGGATTAAAAGGCCAACTCATCACCGGAGAGAACTGTCCGACCACGCTCGGACCCTGAGCGCTCACCCAGGGGCAGGCAGTTGCGAGCAACACCGCCAGCAGGGCTAAATAAAGAACGCCCCGCCGGATGGACCGCCCGCATTCCCCAAGGCGCAGTCCCGACATCGCATTTCTGTTGGATGAAGCCGCGCTGAGATGCTGATGGGACGAAGAGACGCAATGGCTCATGGGAACGGATACTTGACAGTCTTAGCTGTGAATCGCAAAAACGAACCGTATCATATCCCAACCAGCACAACGCTGTTTACTGTTCATTTAGCGTAACCGCGTAACAATCGCGGATTCCCGCCTTGCTGTAGGCCATCGCTGCCACAGTATGCGGTCCGGTGGTCCCATTCGTCCAGTCGAAACTGTATGGAGATTCTTTGACGGTCGCCTGCAAGTTCCAATCGACATAAAATTCCACTTTGCTGATTCCGCTGTTGTCCGATGCTGTGGCGGTAACCGTTGTCGGATTGGTCACCGATGATTGGTCACTGGGGGATGTAATCGACACGACGGGGAATCCGCTCCTGTTGTTCTTGTCCACAGTACTGTGAACATCTGCTCCCGATCCTTTATGGCTGGCGAAGGGCTTACGCCGGTTGCTATGAGAGTTGTCGTTATCGTAGATAAAGTTATCAGCCGAGGCCTCGGACAAGTGGTACGAATTGTAGTCGGGTGGCGTATTGCTGGCGAAAAAATCAGGCTGGTTCGCGGGGTCGTTCTGCCAGAACCCGACCGGTCCTTTTGCACCAGGGTCCCAGATCACCGTATTGTGATGGAAGGAGTTGCCAGTAGATGTGATGGATTGGTAGGGCGGGAAAGCGTTGGGCTCTCGTTTCGTCGCGCTTATCGTCCAGCCGCCGATACCCGTCCCCGCGGGTATTTCGAGTACGTTGCAGTATGCATCCACCCCTGAACTGGCCCGGATTCCAATCTGAAAGGTCCAATTGGCGTCATTCACCTGGGCACCGTTCCGCAGCACAAGGTTGTTGCGGTACGTCGAAGTTCCGAAGCCGATCTCCTGCTCCAAGCCGTCCGCATCCGAGTTGTCAGTAATCGTGTTACCGTCCACCAGCCAACTCCGCCCCCACATGTCGAAGTGGATGCCCGCACCTTCATTGTGGCTTATCGTGTTCCCGCGAATCGTGCCTCCCGTTATCGTTCCGAACTTGATGCCGCCCGAACCGAAACCTGGGTCAAAGTGAGCATAATCATTGTCGGTGATTGTATTGCCTTGAATTGTGCATCCGCAGGGCGTCGACGCCGTGATCGGCGCCGCGGCAAATCCTATTCCGCCTCCAATTCCATTTTGGCCGTTGAGATGGATGTAGTTATTCAAGATCTGCATCCCGAATTCAATGCGTACGCCATACCCGTGGTTAAGCGTGATGTCATTGTTTTCGACTGTCCAATTTGCTCCGGCCGTCATTGAATTCACCCCTTGGAGAGTGCCGATAGTTCCATGAGGATACATGTCGGCAAATTCCTCAACCGTGAGGTACTGAATGGTCACGTTGTTGGCAGGCCCACCAAAAGCGTTGGTGGTCACGCTGGTCTCGACCGTGTGGCCGGACGGGTCGTCGTGGAAATAGATAACGTGATTCGTGTAATCGAACCACCACTCGCCGGGACCGATGTTTGGCAGTGCGGGTGAGTCCAAGTGCCGGTAAGGCTTACCGTCGAAAAATAAGTCCTCGGGGTAGATGCAGCCCGTCCAGCCCTTGTCACAGTTCTTCGTATTGACGGCCCGTGGGGCGTGTTGCATTTGCCTGGCTACCGCATAGTTGGAGCCGTCGAACTTTGCCAAGGGACCAATCACGATTCCGCCGCTAATAATGGCTGGACAGAGCGTCGCAGGCGGTGCGCACGAGGTCTGACCGATGAACCGGTCATTGTCCCTGGGCAGGATGGGCTGAGACAAACGATAAACGCCTGGAGTAAAGACGAAAGTCGTGCCTGCCGGCTTGGAACTGACTATCGCGGACACGTTGTCAGTGGGGTGCACGATCACCTGTGCCCAACCCGCGGAACTGAATACAAGAAGACTGAGTGGAAGAGCTGCGGTCACTGCATGCCGGATCATCGGATCGTTACCTGCCTGGGGGATTGCTTGCCTCGCATTCTGCGAGCTCGGTGCGCCATTATCCCATATTCCGCTGCCCGCAAAGGAAGACGGCAGCAGCTTGGCATCGAGGCAAATCCTGCTTGCCGAAGGGCCTATCGTCGTCTGCGAGGCTGAACAGATCACCCCGACGGGCAGCCCTGAGGTGAGGGGCCCAGGCTCCAGAAAGCTCGAGAAACCCATCCGGTCCTGAAGACAACGGTCGGGCCAAAATCAGTCGGCACTGTCTATCCGGACGATAGGAGACCATGCACTACTGGAACCTTCCCAAACCACGCGGTACGTAGGATTCTCTATTCGGGATGCAGAAACCGCCCCGTAGAGTTGTCGCCAAAAAAGCAGATCAAATCGATTTCTGAGTTCGTTACAGGAGGCAAGGTCTTGTTCCCCCAAACAGCCTGGTACAACCGATCAATCAGAACCGCAGCCACGTTAGTTGTTATCGCTTTTTGTGGTTTATCTGTGGCTCACGCCGGCACCGTGGACATTAAACCGGGAGCCGATATTCCAAGCGTGGTCAACGACTCTCCTGCAGGCACAACTTTCACCATCTATCCGGGCACGTACCGGTTGACCGAGCCCATCGTTCCCAAGAATGGCGACATCTTCGTTGGAGAAACAGCCTGTGCGCCGCCGACCACTTCATGCCCCGCCATCATCAGTGGATCGAGGGTCATTGGCCCTTTGGCCATACAGGACGGAACGAACTACAAGGTGACCAGCCAAACGCAGCAGGGTGCGGTAGAAATTGCCTCCACCCGGTGCCAGCCGGGCTATGCAGGCTGCATCTACCCTGAAGACTTGTTCTTTGATGGCGTGCCCTACACACATTTGAACTCAGCTTCACTGCCCACCATCGCGAGTGGCCAGTGGTGGTTCGACTATGCGAACAACACCATCTACTTCCACGACAATCCGGCAGGGCACGTGGTTGAGACCAGCGTAGTTCCGAGTGCATTTACTGGCTGGGCCAATAATGTCACGATCAGCCGGCTCACGATTAAGGAATTCGCCGTCCCCAGTCCGTTCGCGGCCGTTGGACTGCCGGGAAATACGTCGATGACCGAGGGACTGAACTGGACGATCGAGAATTGCGAACTCTTGCTGAACCACGCCAGCGCCGTGCGGGCGTCTGGCCTCGGAATTCAGATTCTCAACAACTATATTCACAACAACGGCGAGATTGGAATTATGGGCGGCACGGGGGCGACTTCCACAACTGAATCCACTCTCGACCATATTTTGATTGCTGGAAACACAATCTCCAGCAATAACTATGCTCACTTCCTAGCGGGGTACGCGTCTGGAGGAATTAAGATTGGTTCCACCACCGGCGCAGTGATTCGTGATAACACGATCACGAACAACGACGGAGCCGGCATCCACTTTGACACGAACGTGGTTTCACCACTGGTCGATGGCAACACCGTAACCGGCAACGCCAGTGGAGGCGGCATTCAGTACGAGATCAGCTTGACCGCAGCCACATTTCGGAACAACATCGTGTTGAAGAACGGGGTTAACCTGCCCACCGAACCCGCTACGTCGAACACAAGCATATCCAGCGAGGATTCGGTGGGTGTAAACAGCTACTGCAACGTAATAGAAGTCCCCGCTGGAGCAGGCGCCAACGGTTGGGTCGTACAAAACGGGAAACGAACTGACAACCCAGCGCCGTCTACGGGAAACTACTTTCATCACAACACCGTGTTCTGGGATTCGGGGGCTACTGGCTGGGTGGGTTTCTACCAGAATGACGCTGCGAACCAGCCGCTTTTCTTTACGGCTAACCACACCCCGGATTTCAACACCTACCACATACCGAGCACATCCCTGAAGAACTTCATCTACGATAACAACCTTTCCGGGGACAATACGCGCATCACCTTCAGTCAGTATCAAGCGAACGGCGCGGATGTGCATGGCACCGTGGACACAAAATACACCGCGGGGCACCCCACCGTGAAGATCACATCGCCCGCAAACGGAGCGACTGTAACCAAACCCACAATCACGGCCACCGCGTCGGACGGAAGTGGGATCAGCAAGGTGGAATTCTATGTCGACTGGAACTTGCAGGAGACAGTTACAGAATCGCCATTCAGTTTCGACTGGAGCAACGGAACTAGCGGGTCGCACACGGTAGCGGCGATGGCCTACAGCAACGCGGGTATCCGCAGTTGCTATGCGGTCACATTAAATAACAATTGAGGGTACGGATCTATAGAGCGGTTGTCCGTTAATACCCCAAAAATAGCCGCGCCGGTCCTCCTTAGGACCGGCGCGCTTCTTTATTTGGGCGGCGTTCAAGTCGAACAATGAGATCCCGCCGCGATCAGGTTCTTGGGTCAGCGTTCTAAGGGAACGGCAAAATCGGTACCGCGCGGCCCGTGCTTACTGACTCCATCACGCCAAATGTAACCCGCGAGGTTGCTGCCAGCGACTCTATGCTGATGGGGGAACCCGTGCCGGATTCAAAGCTGCCGAGCAAGGCTTTCATCTCTTCCGCGTGTCCTTTATCTCCAGAGAACGAGGTGGTCGATCTCTTCTGGCCGACGGAGCATTCCAGTTTCTTGAAGTTCCACATGCGCGCCGTTTTCGACTCGCCGGACACCTCCAGATATTCCTTCTCCACCGCATTGGCGCCATTCGCCAGGTAATGGATGGTCCCGACGGAACCGTCGGCAAAGGCGATCGTGAGCAGGACGTTGTCATTGCTATAGCGGCGGGCGGTGTCCGTGGGAGCGACCGCGTAAACGCTGACCGGGAGCGCGCCGCAAAGAAACTGCATCACGTCGACGAAGTGGCCGCCTTCTCCTATGAAGCGTCCTCCCTGCTCGGGATGCTGCATCCAGTGCGTCGGCGGCAGGAACCCGGCATTGACGCGATAGTGCATGGCCAGTGGTTCGGTGCGTCCAGAAAACAGCTTCTGGACGGCGCGAATCGGCTCGGAAAAGCGACGGTTGTAACCCACCATGAGCAGCGGCACGGCTCCCGTCTGTTGGGCTTCGTCGTACGCGCTCAGAATGTTTTCAAGTTCCTCGTGATTGAGGGCGGGCGGCTTTTCAACGAAAACGCTCTTGCCCGCCCGAAGGGCTTCCGAGACGTAGCGCGCGTGCGAGTCGTGACGGGAAGTTACAAATAGCAAATTCACCTGCTGGTCATGAATGACCTCGCTGGCGTCGGTTGCGCAGAACTCGAACTGATACTTCTTCGCTATATTTTTTGCGTTTACCGGCTTGCCAGTCGCGAGACCCCTCATTCGCGGAGCAAGCCTCATGATCGGCGGCAGTAGAGTGGATTGCGTGAAGTTTCCCGCTCCGATGAAGCCGAGAACCGCAGAACGGCCTTGGGTCGTTCCTGCCGCGGGGCGCAATTCCATCCGCCGCGAGAGCGTGACCGGAGCATTTGGATCGGGATACTGGATTACGATGCCCAGATATGGCTCCTCAACCTTGCCGGTGATAATGTCGTAGGCGCGGAGTCCTTCGTCCACCGGGATGCGGTGAGTGATCAGAGGCGCGACTTTCAGTTTCTGCTGCGCCATCATGTCGAGCACCGCTTCCATGTTGCGGTTTTCAGTCCAGCGGACGTACGCCACGGGGTAGTCCTGCCCGCGCTCTTCATAGTTGGAATCGTAGCGGCCGGGACCATAGGAGCAGGACATGCGGAAGTTGATTTCTTTTTCGTAGAACGGCGAACGGGGGATGTTCATCCCAACGGAACCGACCGCGACTACTGTGCCCCGCTTGCGGGCACATTGAATCGCCAATTCCACCGGCTGATTCGACTTGGTGGCAGCCGTAATCACCACTGCATCGGCGCCATATCCGCGCGTGAAACTCTGCACTTCGAGAACGGCATCATCGCCGCTGATGGCGCATTGATCGCATCCGAGCGTCAACGCCAGGTCAAAGTTCCGTGGAGCCACATCCATTCCCAGAACGCGGCAGCCGCTCGCCTTCAGCAATTGAGCGGTGAGGAGCCCAACCAGACCCAGCCCGATAACAACTACTTGCTCGCCGACGCGCACATCTGCCTGTCGCACGCCTTGCATCGCGATTGCGGCGACCGTAGTGAACGCAGCCTCATCCAGCCCAACTGCGTCCGGCACCTTGGCGACCAGATTGCGGGGAATCGAAACGATCTCGGCGTGCGCGGCATAGCCGACGCCGGCGCAAGCCACACGGTCTCCAATTTTGAGGTCGTCCACTCCCGATTCGACGACGACACCCGCCGAGCTATAGCCGAGGTCCTTGTAGTTATCCAGCCTGTCGCGAACCTTGTTGTAAGTGGCTACCAGGCCTTCGCGACGGAAGTTGTCCATCACCTGGCGAACCAGATCCGGCCGCATGCGAGCCTTCTGCACCATCGAGGCCTGGGCCGTTTCCACCGACGTCCGTTCCGTGCCGGCACTGATCAGCGAGAATGCGTTGCGGACCAACACGTGCCCCGGCCGCAGTTTCGGAGCGGGCAAATCATCGACGCTGATTTCACCTGTCTTCTGGTATTGAATGATCTGAAGCAATCGCGTGTCCTTTCGAATCTGTTGACGAAGCCGGTCAGTTCTGGAAAAACGTTCGGAACCAGATCTCGGTCGTCAGCAAAGTCCAGATCTGGTAGGCGTTGTCCTCAAGCCCTTGCTTGTCACGCGCGATCAGGCCAGCCACGTATGCCGGGTCGTATAACCCGCGAGAGCGCAGAGACTGCTCGGAAAGCATATCGCCAATCATCGGCGCGAGCGGCCCGCGGACCCAGGAGCGCAAAGGCGAGGCAAATGGCGCCTTAGGCCGGTAAATAATATTGTCCGGCAAGTATTTCTCCGAAACCTTCTTCAGCAGATACTTCTGGGTTAGCCGGTGGATGCGCTCCCGTGGAGGCAGCGAGAACATGAATTCGACAATGCGGTGATCGGTCAGAGGAGGACGGCCTTCGATACTTGCCGCCATCATCGCCTTATCCGAGTATGTCAGATTGTGCTCCGGGAGAAAAACGAGCGTATCGTTCAGACACATTTGCGTGAGGTACGATAGCCCATTGCCATTGAAGCGCGGAGCTTGCGACTTAAAGAAGTGCGAGTCGTAATACGACATCTGGCTCGCAAAAATCTCTGAAAACTGTTTGGGAGCCAAAGAAAGGTCCGACATCAGATAGCGGTCGCTGCGTGGAGCCGAAGCAAACGACAGAAACCGTTTTCCCCAGCGAACCTGCTTCAGTCCACGCTTCGTAGTAGCCACAGGGATCCAGTCTGCAGCCTGCTGTACCATGCGCCTGACTGCACCGGGCACGATGGCCTGATAGCTCTCCGCGGTCAAGCAGGCCAGATGCTTGCGATAGCCGCCGAAAATCTCATCGCCGCCCATGCCATTCAGCAGCACTACGATATTCAAGTCTCGTGCCGCTTTGGATATCAGGTAAGTATTAATGGCCGCTGGATCCGACAGCGGCTCATCCAGATGCCAAACCATCTTAGGCAGCAGTTCTTCCACTTGCGGCTGGATTTCTATTTCGTGATAGGTGAAACCAAACTGTTTCGCAACTTGCCGAGCGTAGTCCCAGTCCGGCGCCATCTGTTCGAACTTCTGGTCTTCGCTGGAGAACTTGATGGTGAAGGAATGCACCGTCTGCTGCGTGTTGACGCGCATCAGCGCGCTGACGATCGACGAATCCAGTCCGCCGCTCAGGAAGACACCGACCGGAACATCTGCCCTCATCTGCAAGCGCACCGAGTCGCTCAGGAGCGCGTCAAGTTGTTCGATGAGTGAAGCTTCACTGGCAGACTGCTCAGAAGGATGCAGGGTCCAGTATTCGCGCACCGAAAGCTTGCCGTTTTCCAGGGTCATGCAATGCGCCGGAGGAAGCTTGAGGATGTCCTGAAATCCGGTCCAGGGAGAGACCTGGAACCGTGCCGGCGTGTGCAGGGCATTCAGGTCCGGCCGCTTCGGAGCCAGCGTGGAAGCAAGAATGGCTTTGATTTCAGACGCGAACACAAGGCAGCCATTATGGAAGTGATAGTACAATGGCTTGACGCCGAGGCGATCACGCGCCGCAAACAGCTTGCGCTTGCGCGAATCGTAAATCGCGAAGGCGAACATACCGTTCAACTTCTCGAGGCACGCCTCGCCCCAGATCTGATAGGCGTAGAGCAGAATTTCTGTGTCGCTCGTCGAGCGCAGACGCACGCCCTTGGCCAGTAATTCTTCGCCCAATTCCTTGTAGTTATAGATCTCCCCGTTGAAGACAATCCACAGGTCGCCGGCTTCGTTGCACATTGGCTGGTGGCCGGTTGGAGAAAGATCGATGATGGACAAGCGCCGGTGCGCCAAACCGGACGACGATTCGGCAAACCACTTCAGACCGGCGTCGTCAGGTCCGCGATGCGCGATGATATCGCTCATGCGCCCGAGCAGTTGAGCGTTTCCGCCGTTGATGATTCCTGATATTCCGCACATAAGAAAAAGTTGTTATCGAAACAAAGTAGTCGCTATGAACGAAAAAGTAGTTGTTATTCAGAGAGCGGGCGATCGACAGTCCCCGCCCCTGGGAGGCAGCGTGAGCTAACTCATGCGTCCCCCACAAAGGATCAGCTTACCACCTCGCGTCAGGGTCACTGATGGAATGCGACAGTGCTGGCGCAGTATTGGCCTGAAGGAGAAGCTGTGTACCAACTGGCCTGATAAGTACCCGCGGCAGCGGAAGCGCTGGTGAGATGCGCCCACCCGTTTCCGTCTGATCCAAAATCATCGGTAAACGCATTGCCGCTACTAATGGCACTAAGGTCAGAACTGTTGGCCAACATGATGGACACAATAAAGTCGCCTGCCTGTTTGGTTGTGACCGCCGCTCCAGGCGTGTTATTGAGAGTCAGGCTTCCACTCGAAGTATTGGTTGCGTCTGGGGTCGAGGCTGAGAGCCCTGAGACCTCCCAAGCTGTCACCTGGATCTGGGGAGACGAACCGGCAAGAGTAGGAGTTACAACGGTGGCGCCCGATTTCGAATTCACGGCGTACCAAATCTCCGTGGACCATACGCCTGAAGTAGATCGAGCACCGGCTGAGACATAGGTGTTGCTGCCGCCAGTCGCATTGTCCGAAAGGGATGCGACCGAGGTGCTCCCATTGAATATCAGCGCTACGGCAATCAAATGCCCAGATCCGGTGGCCGGAATCGTAAGGCTCGTGACCCCGCCCTTCGATGCCTTATTAACGATGGCCCAAGAGGTGTTGGCCTTGAAGGTCGCCGTCACAGTGAGACTACTGCTCATGACGACCTGGCAAGGGTTGGCGCCGCTGCAGGATCCACTCCATCCCGAAAATGTCCATCCGCTTGCCGCGCTCGCATTCAGAGTAACCGAACTGCCGGTCGTGTAAATGGCGCTGCACGTACCGCTGCCATTGGTGCAGCTGATCTGGCCGTCGGTGCTGGTGACGGTTCCCTGCCCCACGTCGTTCACGGTAAGAGTGGCGCTCTGCGTACAGGACGGGAAGTTGAATGAAGCGATACGAGTACTCCAGTTGGTAGTACCGCCCTTCTCATATTGGGTCGTATACCAGAAGGTGCAGTCGTCCGACGGGTCAATCGCCATGGCGCTGTAGTCGCCCCAGCGGTAGGTATTGGTTCGCGAACTGGTCGTAATACCCGCTTCGGACAAAATATCGATCTCGCTCTCCATCGTACCCAGCGGATCCGTAGCCAAGCGTCCTGTGTAGCGAATCGAAGGGCTCATGCTCGCGTTGGAAACGCTATAGCCCATAGCTATGTCACCGGCCCCGTCCATGGCGACGCTGCCCATCCAGCGATAGCTGGAGTCCGGAGCGTACGTCCCCTGCTGGTAGACTCCGAAGCCACTCCCAGTGTTCTGCAATTCGTACCAGCGGATGCCAGTCTGGCTGCTGCTTGTCCCGATGGTGACTGTATGGTTGGCGACAAGAGCCTGGTAAGTTCCATAATTGCGGTAGGCGAGCCGGTACATCAGCCGGTCGCCGTAGGAATCGAGCATCTGCGAGGTTCCAGCCTGGGGGATGCAGGCGCCGGTCGTATAGTTGAGTTCCGCGATGGTCTCACCGCAGGCCTCGGTGAACGCCGCTACCGGGATATTCGTGGGACTGGAGTTCGTCGATGAGGTTCCGAACCAGGAACTACTGGGGGTCGTCCAATTCACGTGAAACTGCCAGAGATCGAGAGACGCATCGTTGCCGTCGAAATTGAGGAAGTACTCCGCCGTGCCCGTCGGGGGCGGAGTGGCCCCGTCCAAATCCCCAGGTAACAGAACGCCGTAAGAGGTGGGGATGTGGTCGAAGCACTGCATGGTGGGTGCCACCGCACCCGTCAGCATGGCGCTGCGGTCTAACGCGCAAGCAGCGGCGCCCACAAACTGATTATCGTCACCTTGGTTATAAGCCACGTAGTAAGCGTCGGGCCAAACCGCCAACTTGGGGTAGTCGGCCATCATCACTCGGGGCACCAGAAAATCATAGAGATTCCAGGTCGTATTTGCCGCGTTTGAAGTGGTTGAAACCGCAACGCAAATTTGATTGGGACTATTCCATACCGGCATCATCATCACCCATACGCCGGCCAGCTTGTCATATTCGACGATTTCGTCAGAGTAGTCTGTTCCGCTGATGTAGCAAGGTGCTCCGATCGCTTGCCACAAGGTAGCTCCGGTAATCGGGCCAAGAACCACAGCGCCGGTGGATTTGTTGAACACGGCAAAGGACCGGTTCACAAACTGAACAACCTGCGTTGGCCCGACGGCCACGTCCGTGTCGGGAACAACAGCTTGATTGCTGTAACCGGGAAAGCCGTTCCCCACGCCGAGAATATTGAGCACCGAATTCGTAGAGAGAGTAGAAAGAGCAGCGCTAAGAGCCGTTTCGGTCGACCCCTGAAGCACCGAATCTGGGGCTGGGCTGGTGGCGCGCGGCCCACGTATTACCAATCCGTCATCGTCGTCGTCCAGCGAAGGACCTGACGGGGCGGGAATAGACTCCATTTGGCTGAGCGGAGGCGCGACCGCATGCTTCACCGCCTTCACCACGACAGCCTTCGATTGGCCCTGCGCCCAACTCAAGGACGCTGCGAGGAAAAACATCCCGACAACCAAGGCGCGAATAACTGATAACCGGGATCCCATGTTTCTCATTAATCTTCTCTTCCCTTTATGATCAGACAATCAAGAAAGCAAAAAACAAACTCAGGACCGCGAGCGCAGGTAGGAATTAGAACGGATGTGCAACGCGATTGGCCTTGCGTGAAGTGTTCAGGCGCCGGGACGGTCGGTAGTTATAGACTCCTGGGGCCTGGCGTTAACGGCCGGGCTTGACAATCCCACATCCAGCAACTGCCGGTAGGTCGCTATCAATCTCTGTTCGGAGTTCTCCCACGCCAGTTCGTCACGGAAGCGGGTGCGAGCAAACTCCGACATGCTTTGCCTCCGCTCGACATCGAGCAGCAACTCACGCATCGCGCGCCCCAGCGCAGCATCATCATTACCCTCAACGTAGACGGCCGCCGATTCGGCCGAGCGGCGGTTTTCCACCAAATCAAATGCGACGATGGGCCGGCCGAACGCCATGTACTCGATGATCTTGTTCATCGTGGACATGTTGCTCCACTCGGTGAAGGGGTCGGGATCGACGCACAGATCAGCGGTGGAGAGATATGCCCACAAATCTTCGTCTGGAATCCGTCCCGTGAAGTGCACGATCGGTCCCAGGCCCATCTCTTCAGCTTTTGCCTTCATGCGCGGTTGATCAGGGCCGCCGCCGACAAATGCGAACAGCGTATCGTCGGGAGCCATGGTGCGGTAGCCCTCGATGGCGCGCAGCAGGTGATCGACGCCATCCTGTTCGCACATTTCACCCAGGTAGAGAACCATGTGCGGCCGCCCGCGTTTCAGTTCGGGGCTTGGGGAGTGGATATCGGCCCAACTACACCGCGGACCGCTGCGCACCACCGTGATTTTTTCATCGGGAATGCCCCCTCGCCGCAGTGCGATTGTCCGGTGAGATTCGTTCACTGCAATGACGGCGTCCGCCGATTTCAGCGTCATCCGTTCCAGAGCCAGCAGCCCGCGGTAAAGCATCCCTGTGCGGCTGCGACCTTTGGCGAGATACATCTCCGGGCATAGATCGTGATGATCAAAAACGAATTTCACTCCCAGTGGCCGAAACAGCAACGCCAGCGCGAAAAAAGTGTCGGGCGGATTGCAGGCGTGTATGGCCTGGAATGGACGGTGAGCGTAGGCTCTGAGCGCTAGCCACAGGCTGGCCAGCCAACAATAGACAAACTCAAAGAAATACGCTGCCACGCCCTTATTGGCTTCATAAATCAGCGGGTAGCGATAAATATCCACATCTTCCAATCGCTCGTAACTGGCAGTGCATTTCCCCTTCTTCGGGCAAATGACGGCTACTCCGAAGCCATGGCGGCGCAGGCTCGTGGCTTCCTGCCAGACGCGCCGGTCGAATGGCACCGGAAGGTTTTGAACGATAATCAGAATATTGCGCTTGGTTCCCATTCAGACCACCAACTCGCTTTCCGTGGCGCGGCCCCGAGTGTTCGTCCGGTATTGGTCCAAATCGATTACGAATGCCCGCGTGTTTTCCATCATCCCGCTGACTCCATCGAAGTGGTGCCCAATGATCAGCAACTCAACATCTCTCAACTCCTCCAGCGACGGCACGAGCAGACGCGAAAGGTGCGGAATCACACTGTCAATGTATTCCTTATTCGCGCCCGTCAATCGCGCGGCGATCACGTTGGGATCATAAATTCGCAGTTCATACCCTTTCCCCAGCAATCGCTCGGCCAGTTCGACAAACGGGCTTTCCCGCAGGTCATCGGTGTTCGCTTTGAAGCTGAGGCCCACTAGACCGATGCGTCGTTTCCCCGTGGCCCGAACTTTTTCATAGGCGCGCTCGATCACACCTTGGTTGCTCAACAAGGTTGCTGCGATGAGCGGCAGTTGCAGATCGCACTCCTTCCCTGCATGGAGGATGGCTCGCACGTCTTTGGGGAGACAGGAACCTCCGAAGGCAAAGCCCGGCATCAGATAGCGGCGCGAGATGTTGAGCTTGGTGTCCTGGCAAAACACGTTCATGACCGCTCCCGCGTCAACTCCGGTTTTCTCGCAAACTGCTGCGACTTCATTCGAAAAGGCAACCTTCAGAGCGTGGAAGGCATTGCTCGCGTATTTGACCATCAGCGCTTCCCGCGGCTCGAGCACGACAACCGGCGCTGCCTGTCCGGAATAGAGCGAGCGCAACGTCTTTTCGGCAGCCGGAGTCTGGGTACCTAAGATGGTGAAGGGCGGGTCTTCGAAGTCGCGAATGGCAGTTCCCTCTCGCAGGAACTCCGGATTGGTGCACAGCTCCACCAGGCCAGGGGCTGTCGACTCGAAGATTACCTTGCACTCGTCGAAAATGGACGGCAACACGCTGCTGCGGATCACGACCGTCTGTTTGCGGTCGAGTTTGGCGAGAGCCGCTGCAATCTGGTTGCAGGCACGAAACAGGTGCGAGGGATCGATCTGCCCGTTCGCGCGGCTCGGAGTAGCTACGGCGATAAAGCTCAGCTCCGTTTCACGCAAGGCCTGCTCAATTTCTGTGGTGGCGGATAACAGTCCGGTCTTCTTCCCCTGCGCAATTTTATCGGCCAGTCCGTTCTCGACAATCGGAGAACAGCCTTCGTTGATGATCCGTACTTTTGCAGGATTAATGTCGACGCCCCAGACACGGTGCCCCGAGTCGGCCAAGCAAGCGGCCGAGACTGCGCCTACATAACCGAGTCCGACGATACTGATATTCATGAGTTGATCCTTAAATGTGTGCGTATTGTAGTTGGACCTTCGATTTGGATATGACTGCGTAAGGTAGAAGTGGGCTGCTTCTGGTTGAACCGGCGCGAACGCCAGCCGAGCTTAGGCTCTTCCGAACCGCGAATGACCTCCCAGTGACAGTTGCGATCGGGCGACGAGAACTCGATCTGTCGTCCGCGCCATTCCACCTGGGCCCCATCATCGCCAACCCCAAGAACAACGGCTTCTTCGTGCATGTGAAAAAACAGGTCGATCTGGTGCCGGCCGGTGCACTGGAAGCTGTCTGCAATCGCGAGATTCCCGGTGGTGCGATCAAAACAGACGTTGCGCCGATGGGTAACAGGATCTTGCAGCCGCGTGTAGCCGTCATGTTCGGCCTCGATTGTCACATCCTGTGATTTCGTTTCGAACCGAAGGAGGCGTGCATTCGCTTTCGCGCTCCAGAGAAAACGCCCCGCCATTTGTGACTGACTCTGACCGTCCACGGATGCCGTATTGTGTGCTGCCGTGCTGCGAAAGAACTCCCGCCACTCGGGATGCGAATGATAGGCGTAGGTCCCGGCGTCAACCAGGAAATATTCATCACCGATCGCCAGCCAAAGCGACAACGCATCGGCATGCCCGTGCGCAGCGATGCTGGTAAAGCCGAGCGGACCAAAATCCATGAGAAGACGTACGCTGTTGTCGTGGCTGCGAACACAGGCCAGGCCGGCGTCAGGAAACAGCTCGCGTGCTTGCACTGTGTGCTTCAGGCCGGAGTCGACACTCGGAAGCAGATCTCGAACCAGCGCTCGTGCGGCGGCGGTGGGCGTTTTGCCGAAACGCAGCCACTGCGGTTCGCCGAAGAGCAGGCCGGCCAATTGCATGGTCACTTCCTGGCCGCTTTCGTCTTCCGACAACACGAACCCTCGCGCATCGTCGGAATCGCCGTACCACGGCAGGTCTCCGCCTGCTGTGGCCACCGCATCCAGGAATCCGGCCATCCCGCGCAAGCGCTGCGCGTATCCTTCGCTGAAAGGAGATCCCGTGTTGCGGCCGATGGCGAAGGCAAGAAGGAACAGCTCCATGGTGAAGATGTGGTACGACATCGCCTGTTCGCGGTTCACACCGTCTTCCCCAACTTGAAGACGGATTTCGCGCTCCAGCAATTTCTGCGCGCGATCGCGCCAGCCATCACATTCTGGCCAGAAGTTGAAGCAGGAGGAACCCACAAAAAGACCGACCAGCTCCCCAATCAAATGGTTGTTGGCCGATGAATAAAGGCTCAGCTTGTGCGTGATCCGGGAGAGGTGCAGGTAAATCGAATCCAGCCAGCGGCGTCGGAAACCGTGATCGCGCGCAACATGCTCGGCGATGCGCGGGTACAAGAGAGCCCATGAGATTACGCGCTCGGCCAGTTCCAGGCTGCTGGTCCAGTTGACGCCGGAAAGATACGGATTGGCGTCGAGCCAGGAGTCGAGCGACTGTACGATATAGTCCGCTTGCTCTCCGCCATTCGCGGCGAACGCTAACGCGGACAGCTGCTGGAACCGGCTGGGCTCCCACACATACTTAATGTCGCTTACGGCGGCGGTGTCGCGGATGTTCAGCGTAGTGGAAAAGCTGCGCTCGACCTGCCGTCCGTTGCAGTAGTCACGATGCCAGTCGAACTCGAATCCCAGGGGAAACTCCAGATCGAACACATGAATGTGCTCCATCGGCGCACCGCAACTGTGCAGCTTTACGGGGTAGGAACCGGATTGCAGCGGGCTCCAACGAGCAGTTGGCACGGCGGGCTGCTTTTTCCAGCGGGCCCAGTCGACAGGCAGCGTCGCCGCCGAGCGGGCGCGCCACACGACCTCGGCCGGCTGCATCGAGGCCAGCCGCGACAAGTACCAGCGCATTTTTGCCAGACCGCCCTTGTCAGAGTTAGACGTTCGGTTATTGTCGAGCGTCTCGGGCACAGCTTCGCCCGCGGGGCTTATTCGCGGCTCCGTCAGAGCAGGTTCCATGGGCATGATTCGCAATTTTGAAAAGTGGAGGGAGGGCAGCTCTTGCTTAGACGCTTGAAAATCGCTCACTGGTGGCGGGAACGGTCTCGATGTCTTGGAATGGGACGCCTGATACAACGCGGCTGTATATATCCATAAGCATCGGGTAGTTGCGTTCTGGAGTGTACTTGGCCTCGTATTCAGCGCGGGCAGCCCGGCCCATCTTATCCATTTCGCGCGGGTGCGACCATGCCCATTCTATTTTTGCAGCCAAATCATCAGCATCGCCGGCGGTGAAGTGCAATCCAGTCTGCTGATCGCTCACAATCTCTTCCGCAACTCCAACTCGGGAGGCGACCACCGGCACGCCGCATGAGAAGGCTTCGACAGCAACGTAGCCAAACGTCTCGTAATAGCCTTCTGAGGGCCAAATTAAGAAACGAGCGCCGCTCATGAGCCGGTCAAGCTCCGACCGATCCATTCGAGGCAAAATTTCCACAGCTCCGCCAGATCTGCGCGCGACTTCCTGCACTTCAGGCAACAGCTGCCCGTCCCCCCGAATCTTGATCGGGATATTTTTCAGCTTCTCGCAGGCACGCAACAGGGTTGGAACCCCTTTTTCGGGCGACAGTCGGCCAATGAAAACAGCATAGCCGCCGTCGTGGTGAACGACCCCGGGATCCTCCACAAAATGAGGCTTGAGCATGAGCTTCTCCGCCGGAAAACCCGCCTCGATGAACTTGCGGCGGTAAAACTTAGTCGTCACCACATAGGCAGAAATCATTTTCTCCCATGTCTTCAATTGCCAGTGCACCGCGAGCATCGCCGCCACCACGCCTGTCTGGATATGCGATTGCCGGTAACAGGCGTGTACCACTGACGGCCACGCAACTTTCTTGCCTTTGCAATCCTCACAGATTCGATGATCGCGTTCCAGATTGCCTCCCGGACAGAACAGGCGCGCATTGTGCAGGGTTTGCACGACAGGCACTCCCGAATCCCGGCAAGCGTAGTAAACCGATGGCGACATGAGGGGGAATGTGTTGTGAAAATGGACCAGGTCGGGTTTCTCTGCTTTTAAGAATGCCAGCATCGCCTTTCGGCTCTCGCCTCCCCACACCGTCCGGCCGGCCAAAGTGACTTTTGCCACGATGCCAGTATGTGTGATTTCGCTATTCCGGCGAACGAACTCATTCACATGGTGACCTTCCGACCGGAGTAAATCCCTTTCTCTGCGGAGAGTCTCGTCTTCGCCCCCCGGAATCTGGTAGTAGTTGTGGGCAAGAGTCACCCTGAGGTGCCCAATCTTCGGCTCACCAGGCACGAAAGACACGGGGCTGGGGTAAGGACTTTTGATCGAGACCAAACGGTCCTGTGTTTGTGTGACCGTTTCCGCACTAGCTTCGACCGTTGCTGAGACCGGCAGATTGCGGCGAAGCTCCGGAGACTCCACCGCGCATCCAGCAATTGCATGCTGGTAGATCTCCATCAGACGGGGATAATTCTTCTCGGCCGTATACTTGCTTTCATATTCCCGCCGCGCTTCCTCACCCATTCGCCGCATCTCTTCGGGGTGGTTCCAAGCCCACTCCACCTTCTCGGCGAGATCATGGCTATCGCCGGGAGCAAAGTGCAACCCGGTACGACCGTCTTCCACAATCTCTTCCATTGCACCCATTCTGGAACAGATGACCGGGACACCACAGGCAAAGGCCTCGATCATGGTCAGGCCGAAGGTCTCGTACCATTCGCTCGAAAAGATGAGGAAGCGTGCTCCCTTGATGGCTGCGATGGTTTTGTCATGGGGCAACAGACCGGTGAACTCGACCATGTCGAGATGGTTCCAGCTGGCTTTTTGCGCCAGGTGATCGCGCTGTTCCCCTCCGCCGACAATCTTGAGAGGAATGCGGCTGCGCAGCTGGGTCCACGCATCGAGTAGCGTACTGACCCGTCTCTCCGGCGAGAGCCGGCCGGCAAAGATGGCGTACTCTCCTTTTCCCTCTCGCGGCAGGGGGTCGGGATCCACGAAATTAGGTTTGACGAATATCTTTTCCGCAGGCAGGCCGCCCTTTAGAAACTTCTTCCTGGCAAACTCGGTGAGGACAACATAGGATTCCACCTCCCGATCCCAGGTGTGACGAGTGCGATGCACTGCCAGCATCAGTCCCACGGCCGCAGTTTCGGCGCGCGAGTCGCGATAACACCCGTTCCGGATGCTTCGCCACAAAGTATGGTCGAGGCATTCTTCGCAGACTTTGCCATCCCGGAAAAAGGTTCCAACGGGACACAGGAGCCTGTAATTATGAAGCGTTTGCACCACCGGCACACCCGCTTCACGGCATGCCGAATAAATAGACGGCGAAATCATGATCCAGGTGTTATGGACGTGCACGACATCTGGCTTCTCGGCGCGCAGCAGATTGGCAAATTCCGTTCGCGAGTCGTCGTTCCAGACCGCCTTCTGTATCAGCACCAGCCGCTTGATTCCGGGGTAGGAGTCCACCTCATAATTGCTTCGACGGTAGATCACGACCTGGTGTCCGGCGCGCTCCAGCAGCTGGCGCTCCTGCTCGAAGACAACGTCTTCGCCTCCCGGTTGCTGGTAATGACAGTGAACGAGGATGATCTTCACAATTTTCCGTTTCCGGCATGATTGCCTGGCGTGGATCGAAGCCGGATTAACTCGCAATTCGGAACGTACATCACGCCTCTCCGCTTGGCCACGTAGTCCAGCATCTCCGCCAGATCTTCCCAAAGACCCAGTTTCTCAATCTCGTGCGAATGGCCGTACAGATGCCACATTCCACCGTTTTCTAATACCGAATCAAAAAGTCTTTTGCCGAGTTCGAGCCAATTGTCCAACCTTGTCATGTGGGCCAGAAAAACTTGCAGGCCCTCCATTTTTCGTGCCCTTGCCAGGTTCTTGAGATAGCTGGACTTCCGCTGCGGGATTATCTGCAGAGTCGTCGGCATTTCGAAGGGGTGGAACTCCAACCGTGTGGAAAGCATGCGTACTGTTCGCGCCCCCCAGTAACCGGCCGCCTCCAGCGCTCGTATGACATTCGAATCGTATCGGCCGCAGGGATAACAGAACATCCGAACTTCGGTTCCGAGGACGTCTTCCAGGAACGGCTTGCACGGGCTCACTTCCTCAGCTAATTCTTTAGGGTTTAGCCCCCAGAGAAGTTTGTGCGAAACACTGTGAGCGCCGATTTCGAAACCTTCGGACGACAAGGTTCTCAAGTCGGCATGACTAAGCGCGGGACGTCCCCCATAGGGTCTGTTTGGAACGTAGAACGTCCCTCGAATCTCCCTGGACCGGAGCATCTCGGCAATTCTGAGATCGGCGCGGTCGCCGTCATCCCAGCTCGTGGTTACAATTCTTGGTGTTTCCATGTTTGCAGACTTCTCTAAACGCCCGTGTGCGGGTATCTCGTCTGTTCCTGTAAGAACCCGGGCAACTGTGTCTTTTGTTTCAAGGTACGGCATGTTTCAGGCTTGGTAGAGCACGAATTAGAGGACTAGCTTCGAGTGTTGAGGTTTGTTCTTGCCGGACATGTGCCAACGCATCAATCCGAGAGCGAAACCCATAAAGAAATAGAAGGGGACAGCGCCTGAGGGGAACTCGAAAGGACCTTCCACCAAACTAACATTCACAAACAGCACGTAAAACAGAAAGAGCCATAGCACAAACGCGGACACCAGCTTGTCGTCTAAGGAACTTCTGTGGCGAAGCACGCTGATGAATCTTTTTATTAAGAGGAAATGAAAGGTGAGCCAAAGAAAGAATCCGACCAACCCCAGCCTGGCCAGGTAGGTCAAACTCGAGTTGTGGGGAATTCGAGTAACCGCTCCATTGGTCTCGTCAATATCGGTGAGCAGCGGTCGACCGAACCCTTCGCCGAACACCGGGTGCGCAGAGAAATGCCGGAACGCCTGGTCCGCCATGTCGAAGCGGCTCTCAACGGCGCTTCCAGGCGTTCCCTCGGAGGTCTGAACGCTTCGCAGATGGGCTTCGAAAAAGTTCAGGTTCACCTCGCCGATGCGGCCCGCTATCTTAAGGCCTCCGAGACTGGTCGCCAGGAAAATCACCATTACAGCTGCGGGGATTAGAACCAAGAGTTTCGCAAATCTCTTGCCTTCGCCTAAGAGGGCAAGGATAACGAGGACAATTGCGGTTCCTATGTACTGCCGCCTGCCCTGCGTAATCGCAACTCCCAAAAATTGTCCCATGGCCAGAAGGGGCATCAACCAACTCGGACGGCTGACCAGGTAGCAGCCGACGCAGAGGCAAAACATGGCGCCATCCACTAATATGTCGCCCCCGCCACTGAAATCTCCCAGTATCGGCACCTTGAGAAAAACGCCGCTTACCGGAGACCAGGACCACACCTTGTCACCCCAGGGCATCGTGTAGATATACAGCATGTTCAACACGTAAAGGCCCAGCAGCCATCGAGCCAAGAAAGCGATGTTCTTGCTCTTCATAGCCCAGGCCATCCCTACAAGCATGAAAATACCGTCGAGGCACATCGTGCTGTCGCGGAGAGCCCAAATTCCGTACGAAGGAAAGTCCACGGCGAGGTGGAGAACTGCGAAAACAAGCAAGGCCAGCATGCACAGCACGGGAGGTTCTTTCAGAGCGCTGGCAACCACTTGCCGGCGGGAAAAAACTGCCAAGCCGAGAGACGCGTAGATTAGTACATAACCGACGATGATCGGGAACCCGCCGACATGAAGAGTCAGATTCTCGAATCCACGAGTCAACAACGTGTAACCCGTCAGGGCAACCAGAGTGAGAACCTGCCAGAATTCCAGGTGCGCGCGCTGCACATAAGTCACTAACAGCCGGCAGAGGCCCAACACGGCCACAACCGCAAGGCAGCCCAGCAGAATGAAAGGATGAAGGACCGCCAAGCCACCTACCAACAAAAAGAGCGTAAACCAGGCGACCGAACGTAAATCGATTCTCGCGGGGCGAGGGTTCGGTTTGAGGGTCGCGCTCGAATTGGTCACTATGTCAGGCATTTTGATTGGAAATGTTTTATTACGATAATCGCTGAAAAAACTTGCCTAGTGGCTGCCGGCGGAGGGTCCCAAACCTGATTCACTTTCGTTGTCCGCTTCTCTCAGGAATACGCTACGCGGTTGCACTTAACGTCGCCTCGGATAACTTACGGGCCTTACGACGAAGCAGGACGACAGCCACCACAAAAGCCAGTACTTCCGACAAAGCCATGCTCCAGGCTGCCCCTTTTACTCCCCAGGCCCAAGTGATCGGAATGCCGATTGCGACTGCGACGCAGCTCGAAATGGAAACGGCGGCGAAAACCAAACGCGGAGACTCCATGACGCGCAACACGTTTGCCGGGCCGAAAAACGCGCTGCCGAACACACATGCCAGCGCAATGATGGGCATCAAATAGACCACTTCCGTGTACCGGCCGGAGTACATCATTCGGAAAATGGGCTTCTGAAACAGAAGCAGCACAACCCAGTAAGGGACTGAATAAGAAACGCTCAACAAGGTCTGTTGCCACAGAACGGACTTGGCGCCATGATGGGACCTCTTCTCCAGCACTCGAGCCGCATGAGGAAGCATGAGTGGGCTAAGTGCCGCGCTGGTTTGGTACATGGGTGAAGCAAAATTCATCAAGGCCTTCAGTTCGCCCGCTGCCGCCAGCCCGGACAAACTGCTGAGGAGAGGATAGAAGACGTTGAGCGGAACCCACATCATGACATTCGCCCCGATAGCCCACCGCCCATAGCGCCAATGCCGTCGCCAAATGTCCTGCAGGCTGGGAGCAGGCTGGCTTGAGGAAAGCCGCAATGCCAGATAAGTGAGCAGCACGGCACTGGTCACCAAACTCCCGGCTCCGACAAGCAGAAATGAGGATAAGGGTGAAAGGTAGTGATGCCGATAGAGTAGCGCCAGTCCTCCCATGGTCAGAGTGCAGTAAAGAAGCGACGCGACCGCGGAGGGCGCTGGGGAAAGCTTCACATAGAAGATTCGCTTGATGATCCAGAGCATCAAGATCGACGGCGCTGCGAAAGCGACACCGAGCAGCGCGCCGGGCAAGCCGTTCGTTTGCCCCAGCCTAAACGCAACCCCGGCGGAGACACCCAGCACCAGGATAATCGCCAGGCTCATCGCCAGATGAATTAAAAGCAAGGCTTTCAGGTAACCACGGAGACAATGACGATAGGCTGAACTGCCGAATACCAGCATGGGCTCCAGCAGCAATGCTTGGTGGAACATCAGCATGAACACGAAGACTGAAAAGGCGACCGCGTAGCTGCCATATTGCTCGGGCGTCAACCACCGGGCCAGCAGAACGCTAATCACAAAATTTGATCCCGCGAAGAGTCCCTGGTCCACGATGGCCAGCCCACCCTTCATAACCCATGGAACCAGCTTCCGCACTGTGCCCGCGCGATCGATTGTCAACATCCTCTTCAGAGGAAAACGGCCGACAGCGCCTTCTCCTGATGTGGGCTTGACGAGTGGTGCGGGTTCCTGAAGTCCTAATCCGTTCACTGGATCGTCCCCTTGAATTGGCTCGTTCGCTGGGCATCGTTGAGACAAGTTCTTAGTTGCTCGGCTACAAGTTGAACTTGCGGCTCGAGAAGAATGTTGTCGTGGCTGCTTTTCACTTCACGGACCTCGAGTCCGTCAGCAAGATATTCGCTCCATCCCGCATATGGATCACTAAGTCCTCCAAGAGGCTCGCGACTCGACCGAAACAGAATGACCCGCCCAGGGTAAGCTTGCGGCACGTAATATCTTGCAGCTTCCAGGCAGGCGTTTCGGATCTTCCTGACCTTGCGTGGCAGTTTCGCGACGTGCAGTCCCCATTGGATTGCTCGCAGTGGAGCCGTGGCGACTCGCGAAACATAAGCCCGCCTTTCCGTTCCTGACATTCGCAGGATATTGAGGAGCGGGGACGAGAATGACTTCAGCTTGTGGGAAAACGAAGTCTCCCGTGCAGCGGCGCACAATGTGTCGAACAGCACTACTACGGGCGGTTCCTCGCCTTGTGCGATGAGTTGCTGAGCCATCTCAAGAGCAACCATGCCGCCGAAAGAGTAGCCTCCTAGAAAATAAGGCCCTTCCGGCTGAACGGTGCGCATTTCCTTGACGTAATGGGCCGCCATGTCCTCCGCTCGTGTGTGACATGGATAGTCCGCATTCAACCCTTGCGCCTGCAACGCGTAAAAAGGTTGATCCGATCCGAGATGTTGTGCGAGAGCGTAGAAACGCAGCACATTACCTCCGACTCCATGGACACAGAAGAAAGGCGGCTTTGATCCGCCGGTTTGAATTGCCACTACCGAGCACCAGGCCGGTGCCCACCCTTCCTGGCGAAGAATCCCTGCCAATTGTTCGATGGTTGGAGCCTGGAACAATGTGGCCATGGACAAGTGCTTTCCAAAGGCCTGCTCGATGCGCTGCATGAGCCGCACTGCGACCAGTGAATTTCCACCCAGCTCAAAGAAGCTATGCCGGATACCAATCGGCCGGACCCCAAGCACGTTTTCCCAGATCGTTGCCAACTGGAACTCGAGACCGTTTCTCGGTGCGGCAAAACTCTCCGACGGCGCCAAGGTTGTCTGCTCCGGGGCTGGAAGCGCCCGCCGGTTGACTTTTCCGTTCGGCGTCAGCGGCATCGCTTCGAGTGCTACAAAAGCTGAAGGCACCATGTACTCAGGCAGCTTTTCTTTCAGGAAATTGCGCAGCTCGCCAACCGTGGCCGGAGTTTCCTGCGAGGGGACAAAGTATGCCACCAGGTGTTTGTCGCCAGGCGTGTCCTCCCGGGCGACAACAACGGTATCGTTTACGCCGCGATGCCGTCTTAGTGCCGATTCAATGTCACCCAATTCGATGCGGAATCCGCGAAGCTTCACCTGATGATCGATCCGTCCCAGACATTCAATGTCTCCGTTTGGACGATAGCGCGCCAAGTCCCCGGTTTTGTAAAGGCGCGCAGTTGGGTCGTGTGCGAATGGACTGGCAACGAACTTTTCTGCAGTCAGCTCGGGCCGCTTGAGATATCCGCGCGCCAAGCCTTCACCACCGATGTGCAATTCGCCGGCGACGCCGATCGGTACTGGCTGGAGGAGTTCGTCCAGTATAAAAATATCCGTATTTGCAATCGGCCGGCCGATCACGATCGGTTCAAGCTCGGGTGCGATCCTGGAGCACGTCGACCAGATGGTGGTCTCAGTTGGGCCGTACATGTTCCATAAAGAACCGCCGCTTTGCAGCAATTGAGTGGCAAGCTTGCGGGAAATGGCTTCGCCCCCGCACAACATTTTCAAATTCGGGGTGCCCTTCCAGCCCGCTTCTATCAGCATGCGCCATGTAACCGGTGTGGCTTGCATCACTGTGGCGCTTGAACCGGTGAGTTTTGCAAGCAACTGATATCCGTCGGAAGATACTTCACGACTCACGATCTCAACCGATGCTCCCACGATTAGAGGCAAATAGATTTCAAGACCAGCAATATCAAAAGAGAGGGTGGTGACGGAGAGGAGTCGATCAGCTTCGGTCATGCCCGGCGTGTGACTCATCGAGGTAAGAAAGTTGACCACCGCGCGATGCGGAATTTGGACTCCCTTAGGCTTTCCGGTCGACCCTGACGTGTAAATCACGTAGGCGAGGTTCTCGGGTCCGCCCGTATGGACTGGATTTTCGGATTCCTTTTTTGCAATCTCATGCCAATCGGCGTCCAGAACAACAACTTTGGCCCGGCTGTCAGGAATGGTCTCAAGAAGGTGGCGCTGGGTGAGCAAAACCGCCACTTCGGAGTCCTCGAGCATGAAAGCAATACGCTCACTTGGATATGCGGGGTCGAGCGGCACATAGGCACCGCCAGCCTTGAGGATTCCGAGCAACCCCACGACCATCTCGAGCGAGCGTTCCACGAGGATACCGACCAGCACATCCGGACCTACTCCCAGGCTCACCAGGTGGTGTGCCAATTGATTGGCTCGCCGGTTCAGTTCCCGATAGGTCAGGCGCTCGCTCCCAAACACTACCGCGGTCGCCTCGGGGCTGCGCTCCACTTGCGACTCGAATAGATGGTGAAGTGGCTGATCCTTGGGGTAGTTCGTTCGTGTGTCATTCCATTCCGCAATCAGCTGATGCGTTTCTGCCTGGGTGAGGAGCGGTAATTTAGAAAGACGCTGATCTGGATTCGCGACAACGCCCTCAAGCAATGTGTGGAAATGGCCGGCCATCCGGCGGATCGTCGCAGCGTCAAAAATGTCGGTATTGTAGGTAAAGCGAGCGAAGATCCCGTCCATCCGGTCGTAGAGTTGGAGCTGCAAGTCGACCTTCGCGGCACCGCCATCCACTTCGAGATTCACAATCTCCCAACTACCTTGAGCGGAGGACATCGCAGGTGTAAAGGAGACCAGCACTTGAAAGAGAGGGTTGCGGCTCAGATCGCGCTCCAATTGGAGTTCGCCCACCAGGCGGTCAAAGGGCATGTTCTGATACTCGCAGTCGCGTTGCGAGAGATCTCTCACACGCCACAGCAATTCCCGGAAAGTGGCATCCCTCTCGATCTCGGTGCGAATGAGCACCGTGTGAGCAAAGAGGCCAATCAGATTCTCCGCACCAACTCGCTCGCGGCCCGGGACAATCGAACCAACCACGACGTCGCGCTGTCCTGTGTAACGCGACAGCAGCGTCTGAAATGCGGCCAGGAGCGTCACGAAAAGAGATGCTCCCTCTAGTTCGCTCAGATCTTTGAGCGATTCGCTCAGGCTTTCTGGGAGTTGCAGCGACTCGCGCGCGCCGCGGAATCCCTGCACCGGCGGCCGAGCTCGATCCGTGGGCAATTCCAGGACCGGAGGGTCAACGAGTCGCTTCCGCCAATACGAGATGTGCCGGTCGAGAACATCCCCTTGTAACCAGTCTCTTTGCGAATGCGCATAATCTCCATACTGGATTGGCAAATCGGGCAGAGGACACGGCTCGCCACCCGAATATGCTTGGTAGAGAGTGGCGAGTTCATCCGCAAGAATACTCAATGACCATTCATCAGCAATGATCGTGTGCAACGTCACGATGAGAATGTGATTCTGTTTCGATAACCGCAGCAGACGGGCCCGGATTAGGGGTCCCTTCGTCAGATCGAACGGCTTCCGCGCTTCTTCGGTCGCGATGCTCAAGACCTCGGCCTCGCGGTTCTGGCCGGTCAAGCCGCTCAATTCCGTGACTGGAAGTTCCATCTCGTGCTGCTCGGCGATTACCTGTGCCGGACTCCCGTCTTCGACTGCAAAGGTTGTGCGCAGCGTCTCGTGGCGACGAATGATTTCTCCGAAGGTTCGCTGGAGTATCTCCTGGTCGAGCAGACCGGCTCGTTCAAGAATCAGGACCTCGTTGTACAGCGGGACGCCACCGGCAAGTTGCCCATGTAGCCAAACCTGCTGCTGTGCGATAGACAGCGGTATTGGCCCAACCAATCGCGGACGAACGACGGCGGACGCAGAAAGTCCCGGCGAAGCGTCTTCACTCGTAAGCAGGACGCCCGTCGACTCTGGGTTCGAAGCGATCAATGGTCTCGAGTTAGGGTTGTTCATCGGAGCAGGAAACAAATCTAAATTCGCGCGACCGGGACGGCGTCTGAATTGACTTGCCGGTAATTTGCATCGCCAGCTTCGGCGAGACACGACAGGATTGGCCTGGAAATACCATCGACATTCGGCTCGTGAAGCATCTCTTCGTGTTCCGCATCGATCGTGTGTACTTCCATGGGGCCGCCAACGACCCCTGGCCATCCCCGCTTAAACTTCCAGTATCCGCCCCTTGGCCAGTCTGACGATTGGAAGAACATCACGCGACCACTGTATGGTTGAGGCTTATATTTCATCGCTGCCGGATGCACCAAGCTACCCATGTCGCCAAGCTGGTCTTCCGGCAGACGATTCCCACGCTGGTAGACGTTGTTCCACAGCCACTGATCCCGCCTGCGCTGCAGGTCTGCGGACCGTTCCTGAATATAGTGTCGAAGCCCGGTGTGTCTCAGCTTGGCTAGCTTCTGGAGATGGAACTTCAGTTTCTGATAAAGGAAAGCTCCCCGGCCGTCCGGGGAATAATCGAAATAATAATTTGGATTTTGCGAATCCAACATTACCAGGAGAGGAACGGATTCTCCCGCCGCAACCAACTGTCGAGCCATTTCATAAGCCACCACTCCATTGACGCACAGACCGCCCAGGTAGTAGGGACCAGTCGGCCGCACCGTGCGCATCACGCGGATGAGGCTTGAAGCGATATCCTCAAACTTGTATGTAGCAGGTAATTGATTAACCACGGAGCTCGGCAATTGCAGTCCGAAGGAAGGTCGTTCAGGACCGAGTCGCCGCGAAAGTGGCAGGAACAAAGGACCACCCCGCACCCAGAAGAAGGGAGGCAGCGAACCGTTGGGCTGGAGCGGCAGAATGCCCTCCATATCCGAATTCTTGCCCTCTCTGCGTATGAGTTCGGCCATCTCTGCTATCGTGGGGGCTTCAAATACGTCCCTAAGTCCTAGCTTCCTGCCGAAAGTTTGCTGAATGCGGGCAAGTAACCTTGCCGAAGCCAGCGAGTAGCCGCCAATGCTGAAGAAGTTATCAGTGACGCTGATCGTATCCAGGTTGAGGATACCCTTCCAGATCGTGAGCAGCTGATCCTCCACCCGATCGTGAGGAGCCACGAAGGCAGACTGCTGCACAGACTCCGCGTGGCCAAGCTCCGGCAATGCACGCCGGTCCACCTTACCGCTGGGTAACAGCGGCCACTGGTCCAGCCGGCTGTAGGTGGCTGGAACCATGTACTCGGGCAGACGCGTCCGCAAGTAGCGACGCAATTCCTCGGCCGAAGGCGACTGTCCGTTCTCCGCCGTAATGTAGGCCGCCAGCCGTTGCTGGTCGGGCGTGAGCACCACGACTGCTCCGCGCACTGCGGGATGCCCGCTAAGCACCGCCTCGACCTCGCCCAACTCCAGTCGCATTCCCCGCAGCTTCACCTGGCTGTCCACTCGCCCCAAATACTCGATCTCGCCCGTCGATTTGAAGCGACCCAAGTCGCCCGTGCGATAGAGTCGCGCGGAACGCTCGGGCGCGATTGGATTTTCGACAAAGCGCTCCGCCGTCCGCTCCGGAGACCGCCAGTAGCCGAGCGCCAGATTGTCGCCTCCTACATAGATCTCGCCCCGCACCCCGATGGGCACTGGATTTCTGTTGCCATCCAGAATGTAGACTTGCGTATTGGAAATCGGGCGGCCGATGGAAATCGAGCCGGCAAGCAGGTCTTCGTCGCTCACCTCGTGCCAGGTGACGTCAGCCGCTACCTCGGCCGAGCCGTACAGATTGAGCAGCATGGCCGCAGGAAAGCCGGCGCGGAAGCGCTCCGCCAAATCCGTGGGCAGTACTTCCCCGCTGCAGGTCCACAATTTCAGCTGCGGCACGCGCTTGCCCAGCTGCGGTGCGTAATCGAGCAACATGCGCAAAAGCGACGGCACCAGCACGATGCGCGTCACCTGCTCGCGCGCCAGCGTCGTCAGCAGTTCTTCGGGATCGCCCATGACTTCCTGCGGGATGATCACGTTAGGCACGCCAGCCAGCAGCGGCCCGAAGATCTCCCACACTGAATCCACAAAACCGAGATTGGTTTTCTGGCAGCAAACCTCCCCGGGCTGAAATGGATAAGCGCGCCACATCCAGGCAAAGCGATTCAGATACGCTTGGTGCGTTCCCTGCACTCCCTTCGGCGTCCCCGTCGAACCTGAGGTATAGAGCACGTAAGCGGTGTCATCCGGTTGGCTGGTCAGCTGAACCGAACTCGACGAATCGGGGTTTGGCGAATCCGCCGGCCCGCCCGAGATCTCACTCCAGTTCGAATCTAACCAGACGGCATGCGCGCTGCTCGCCGGAATCTTGTCCGCGTACTTGCGCTGCGCGATTACAATCGCGGCCCCGGAATCCTTAAGCATAAAACCGAGTCGCTCCAGCGGATACGAGGGGTCCAGGGGCACATAAGCTGCTCCCGCCTTCAGGATGCCGAGCAGCCCGGCCACCATGTCGATCGATCGTTCAATGCACAACGCAACTGTCGTTCCTGGTCCTGCCCCGTGGTTCCGGAGGTATTGCGCCAGGCTATCGCTGCGTTCGTGCAACTGCCAAAAGGTGAGCTGCTGATCTCCTTCCCGAAGGGCCACGGTATCCGGAGTGCGTTCACACTGAGCGGCAAACTGCTGCGGAATACTCTTGTCACGCGGATACTCGGCGTCGGTATCGTTCCACTCGACCAACAGCTGGTCTTTTTCCTGCTCGGAAAGGAGTGGTAATTGCGAGATGTGCAATTCTGGATTGCCGGCCGCACCTTCCAGCAGATTCATCCAGTGGCTCGCCATCCGCTCAATTGTGGCCGGATCAAACAGGTCCGTGCTGTAATGGACTCGCGGCAGAATCTCATCGCCACGCAAATCGAGTTCCAAATGGAAGTCGTATTTTGAGACGCCGGTATCGACGTCGGTCTGCGTCATCTGCCAGGCCGGATCGAGTTTTGGAAGAGGTGGTCCCAGCGAAAACAGGGCCTGGAACAAGGGGTTGTGCGAAGAGTCCCGCGTGGTTCGCAATTCCCTGACGAGACGCTCGAAGGGCAAGTTGTCGTGTTCGAGAGCGCCGAGAGCTACGTTCCGCACTCGTTTCACTAAATCGCGGAAGCTCGGATCGCCTGAGAGGTCCAAACGTAGAACCACTGTGTTCACGAAATATCCGAGCAGCGACTGGGTCTCATGAAGCTTGCGTCCCGCGGTGAGGCTACCGATGGGGATGGTCGGCTCACCGGAATAGCGGCTCAAGAGCGCTGCAAACCCGGCCAGCAGTATCTGGAATAAAGTGACTCCCTGAGACCGGCTGAGTGCGATCAGGTTACTGTTTAATTGGGAGCTCAGCTTGAAGTGATACGTGGACCCACAAAATGTCTGTGGTCCGATCCGGTGGCGGTCCACCGGTAGATACGACTCCGGCAGAGGTCCTGCAAGTTCCCGTTTCCAATAGTTGAGATCGTCGGCGAGAGTCTCTTCCGTTATGTTCCGACGTTGCCAGCAGGCATAATCTGCATACTGTACGGACAGTTCCGGTAATGGCGATTGCCTCCCAGCGGCAAACGACTCGTACAGCATCGACAGTTCCGGCAGAAGCACCCGATAAATGGCAAACCCGTCAAAAATGATATGGCTCAGGGTGAGATATAACCGATACTCCTCGTTTCTCAGCCGCATCAGCCTGGTTCTAAAAAGTGGCGCCTTTGTCAGATCGATCGGTCTTCTCGCGTCCTCGGTCGCAATGCGCAAAGCTTCAGACTCCCGCCGCTCAGCGGAAAGCGCCCGCAGGTCGAGCACTGGCAACGAAACCCTGAGGCTCGGCTGTACTCTCTGTACCGGTATACCGTCGACAATCTCGAAACACGTCCTCCACGCTTCGTGGCGCCGCAGGATTTCATTGAAGCTCTTCTCAAGTGCGGCAACGTCGAGATCGCCTAGAAAGCGGATAGTTCCTGGCTCGTTGTACAGGGGAAGATTCGTCGCCAGTTGCGCGTGTAACCACACCTGCTCTTGTTCGTACGATAGAGGTACGGGTTCATCCGGTGTACGACGCGTAATTTCAAACTGGTCGCGCACAGATTTCTCCACCTGCGTGCGTTTACGATCGGATAGCTGAGCAATCTCAGTCATGTATTTTGGGGAATGCTTCTCTAGTCGGAACTGCTCGTCCTTGCCGGGGTCTGTGCGGCGTGAGGAGCAGCCTCCTGCACATTCGCTGCACCGTCGCTCGCGAATGCGAATCGCATCACGCCTTTCCAAGAACGATACGCCGCCAACAACCTTATGGGCCCAAAGCAGTAGACAAAAACAACGAATGAGTCCCAGCTTCGTAGAAAGCGATACAGAAGCTCGTCCCAGACTCTTTCAAACAGTCGCGGCTCGGTCAGATTGTCTTCCCCCGAAGGAGGAAAAATTGCCAAATCGACATGCCCCTGTCGCCAGCGGTTTTTGTATCTTTCAATCTTCCTTCTTAATCCCGCAGGAAGTACCTCGGGTTGCTGGCGAGAAGCTACAATCCTTTCACCTCTGACCAAAGTGTTGTGCGTACCCTCCATAATTGCTGAACGATCCGCGTCCTGAAGAGAAGTCATGCCGGAATGGAATGGAATCCCCAGGAAGCTACAGATTTTCATCAATTCGTCGGCGGGAGTGCGTGTCAGATCTCGATACTGAAGTACGTGAACCGGAACTCCTCGCTGCACGAGCCGGTCTCGTTCTATTCCCAGCCGGTAGCAACCCAGCAAGGCTCGGTGCGTCAAGCCGCTTTGTTTGAAACGCGCAGAGTCTTTGCTGGCTCGTATGATACTGCGACATACATCCGCGGGATCACGCCGGATGATCACAAACCGGGCATTCGGGAAGAAATCCGCGAGTCGAACCAGGGAGTCGTATTGGTTCGGAGATTTGCAGCCCCAGATAGAAGCGTTTTTCCTCTGCGCATATTGCTTATAAGCGATTTCCGTGGCCGTCCTGATATCCGAAACATCCGAGGGTATTCTTCTGGTATCGATTTGATGGCGTTCGATCGACCCGTTCCAGAAATTCCATCTCTTCTGCCACTGCGACCTGCTTCTCTGAGTCAGGAAAAGCGGCCACAACTCTGGCAGGTCCCCCTCATACAGCAGTGCGATCTGCGGATGCTGGTTAAGCAAGGCATATAGCAATGAGGTTCCAGAGCGGGGAAGGCCCACTACGAACAACGGTCCGTCTGACAGACCCGGACTGTTTTTCTCTGTTGACTCTGTCGACATGATTTACCCGCCTTTTGGCTCTCGTTCGATAGTGAAGATGAGCTGTTCCCGGTAAAGGTTGGTTCTTAAGAACCTGCGCCGGGAGACTCCACCCGCCCATGCGCACCGGTGCGTCGGTTCGCACCATGCTGTGTCGGCTGATCTAGCTTTGGGTCAGCGACAGTCCGCCTCGCGGGGAAAAACTGAGCGCATCGGAATAAATAAGAAAACTGTCACGGATGCTTTGATACTCGGACAGAAAACCCTGATGTTCAAGTTCCATCCGGAATGTCGCTTGATCTGAACGACAGCGGACTAACAGGTCAAGTTTCTTGCTGGCGGCTTCAAGCCGCAGCACCGACAGAAATTGCCGGTATGCGGCACCATCGCTCGAACCCGGCTCAGTCCAGGAGTCGTAAACCAACAGCGTCGGTCTGTCAGGGCCAATTGCTCGGCTATGTCTGCGGCTCAAAACATCATCGACATTGCTGGTCGAGGTCCAGGCAAGAAGTACGACATGACCCGACTTCCGGCCAGTGTAAAATCGATCGCCTTTTTTCAGTCTTTGCCGGAATCCAGGAAGTTCGCTTACCACCACCGCATCCGGGCGTTCCCGGGCAAGGTCAACCAAATCGCCGAATCGTCCGGTTGTAATTTCTACTTCGTCATTCCCGGGAGAACAGGTGAGGGGCTTTTGATCAGGCCCTGCAAATCCCTTCCAGAGGAACACGTCTTGTTCCTCTTTACTCCGGGCAACGCTACGAGCCAGTTGCCCGATCCAGCGAAAGCCATGCGGCAACAACGTGCCATCTCTCTTAGCTTTTCGAATCCGCCGCATGAGGCCATTCGTCGATATTCGAATCCAGCGGAGCAATCGAAACGTACCGCTGTGGGCTTTGGCTCTCTGCTGGAGATGGCTCAGCGCAGGATGGGAATAACTCTGCCCCGCGCGGAACCATCCCCGAAGAGTGCCCGCAAGACCGGAGGGTTCGACATAGAGTGAGAATGTTTCTCGAGTGTGGCTTGCAAACCGGCGTTTGTAGGCTTCATCGCCAGACCCGAAATCGAATTCTCTGGCAACGTTTTCCTGGGCGAACTGCAGCAGATGGGAGAGCAGCACCTCGCCGGGCGCATAGTCCCAGCTATCCAGATCAAACGTGTGCTGGTAGAGCAGGAACTTTCCATTTACCAGAAAGCTGAAGTGCCAGGCAAAGGGACGACCATCCAGCTCCAGAACCTCAAAACGCAACCTGCCGCTCGGATCGAGCTCTTCGACAATGGCTCGCAGGAACTGACGAAACTCAGGTCGGGCACAACTGCTTTCCCTTCCAAGCAACACGCAACGTCGAATGTGATGGACAAAGAAATAGTCGAGATGCTGCTGGGCCTCTGCCTTGGTCAGGAGGCGGCGGAGCGTTACCACGCCAGCTTTCTTCAACTTATTGTGGCGCCGGCGCGTATGGCGCTTCCCGAGCAGCGAGTCGAAGATCTCCTCGCGATTTTCCCGGAGCGGGATCATTTGATAGTGCCCAGAAGAGACCAGCTTCACACGCTTGCGCAAGCCGCGAGGCAACCGGTGACAATGGCGCACGATGCGACCATCTTTCGCGAGGTGTTGCAGGACGCACTCATCCCAGTGCTTGACCCGTTGAAAGAGAGCTCCCAGTGCAACTGTGAGAACCTCTTTCTCTCGCCCCTCCTCACACAGAAGATCGGTGTAATCGGCTTCTGGCGTCCCAAGAAACTGTACGATATTGCCGCGCTTCACCAGGGGAAAAATGCCAATGATCTCGTTGCCTTCAAAGACGATTGGAGAGCAAAGGGCGAAATCATGACCGTAGGATTGCCACCAGGCTCGGGCCCACTCAAGGGTCTGAAAAATCTCCGCCCTGCAGTCCGCTTGCCACAAGCGCTCCCAATCCTGCGAAACCTTCTCCAGTTCGCTGAAATCGGTTGCCACTTCACAGCGGAGCGCGCCCACGTAGATTGTGTTTTTCACTTGAAGGAAAGGCAGGTTCCCGGAAGAAGGAAGGCCGGAAAAAATGGGGCGCTGATGGTCGATTTGTTGCATCCGTGCTGACAAGGAGAAACGTGGGTACGCTATCGCAGTTCCGTAAGTTGCTCCGAATGAAACCGTTTCCGAAAACTCAGGCAAAGCTCAGACAGCGCCCGAGCCCTTGAGCACAGCCGGGATGGTCTGTAGCAGAATTTGGAAATCAAGCCACAAGGACCACTTGTCGATGTATTGAAGATCCAATTCCATCCATTTTTCAAACGAAATCGAGCTCCTGCCCTGAACCTGCCACAAGCAGGTGATTCCCGGCTTCACGCTGAAGCGCCGGCGCTGCCAGTCTTCGTTGAAGCCTTCGTAGTCGCGGATGGGGAGCGGCCGCGGGCCCACCAGACTCATATCCCCTTTGAGCACGCTGAACAACTGCGGCACCTCGTCGAGACTCGTCTTGCGCAGGAATTTTCCGATCGGAGTAATCCGCGGGTCGTTCTTGATTTTGAACACCGGCCCGCTGACCTCGTTCAGGTGTTGCAGCTGCTCCATTTGCTGTTCGGCATCGACGACCATAGTCCGGAATTTGAACATCGTGAACTTTCGTTTATTATGGCCAACCCTCTTCTGGGCGAAAAGAACGGGGCCGGGTGACGTCAGCTTGATCACTAGCGCCACCACCAGCATGACCGGGAGGATGGCAATGACCGCCACCAGCGCAACCATGAAATCGACGATTCGTTTCACGATCAAGGGCCAGCCTTCGCTGACTCCATTGTGATGCGTAATCCAGGAGTCGCCTTCCAGGTCTTCGGCGGGCGAGCGCGCCATCTTGAGGTTGAAGATGTTGGTCAGGACTCGGGAGAGAATGCCTTGCTCCTCGCAGAGCGCCGCGATGCGAGAGGCGTCATCGTGGAATGATCGGATCGGCAATGCAATCACGACCTCGTCGACGACGCTTTTCCGGAGAAACTCAGGAAGGCTGTCGAGGTTGCAAGCCAGAGAATAGCCGCTTTGGCTGACCTGGCCGATACCGTCCCACTGTTGGTCGGCGAATCCGATCACCCGGTAGCCAAGCTCGGGCCGGGACTGGATCTTATCGGCAAATTGAACGGCACGTGCATTGCTGCCCACAATCAGCATGTGGCGGAGATTTCGTCCGTGCAACCGGGTTTGCACCAGCACGGCCCGCATCATCAGTCTGCTGCAAATCAGCATCAGGGAACTAAACGCCCAGAAAACTACGGCGAAGGCTGGGGTTGCCATGCGGATGTGAAACAGCATAGAGACGCCCGCCAGGCACAACGTACCCAGCGAGGTTGCTTTCACAATATCGGTGACTTCGGCGATGCGGCCAGAGAGCCGGCGCGACGCATATAAGCCACACATCGAAAATAAGGCGTGCCACAGAATGATCAGGCCAAGAAAAATGAAGCAGTTCCCTACCTTGACCCGCATGGAGAGAAAATCCGCCATCGAGACGGTGTGACCGACTCCTGACGTCGGTATGGCCGCCAGTCCGAAGGCGAGCACCACTACCGCCATGTCGAAGAGCTTCAGCGCATTTAAGAGAACGTCACGTCTACGGCTAATCATGCTAGCTCCTTACAGCAGGGCCCAATGAGTTTCATTAGCGGAACGGCGCATCGGCAAGGAAATCCAATGCGGGGATTCGGTCGAACCAAGGGGAGAAGCGGCGGTTTAGCGTTTTACAGACTGTTGTAAATGTTGTCCGGGATAGGAAATGTTCGCTGGTTCAGCACTGCTCCAAGAACCGGCACGTTGGCGGCCTTAAGCTCTTGCAGGGCTTTCCTGGCGACATCCCGCCGCGTAGAGTTCGCCTTCAGAACCAGCACGATCCCGTCCGACGAACTGCCGAGAACGATGCCGTCGTTGCAAGTGTTGGTTGAGGCTACATCCATGAGCACGTAATCGAACTGGGCCCGCAACTCAGCCAGGCGGAGGCGCAGACTTCCTGACCCTACTTTTTCCTCCCAGTTCTCCGTGCTCGAGCCGCAAGTTAAAAGCCACAGATTCTTCCGCGACAGCTGCCGGACATACTGCTGTAAAGGATCTGATCGAAGCAGAGCGTCCGACAGCCCGAAGTGATTGTCCACCGCAAATTGTTGATGCAGACCCGGAGAGCGCAGATTACAGTCCACCACGCAGACCGAGCCGTGGACCTGAGATGCCAGGACTTCAGCGACGCGCGCACACATCCAACTGGATCCAGCGCCTCCTTCCGCGCCCGCAAAAATGACCTGCCGCCGGCCCTGCGCCGCCGGCAGCAGGAATAAGTTGAGCACCAGTTTGGCGATTTCATCCCGCACCTTTCCGGCGACATCCAACGCCGGAGTAGATGGCTCCGTTTCTACCGGAGGCATAGTGACGGGCTCCTTAGCCTCCTCAGGTGATACCGGCAACTCAAGTATGCCGCCGACTTGTTGTAACAGCTCGAAATTTCTGCTCAACCCTGGCCTCCTGGATCTGTTAAAGCTGGATCTGTTAAAGCGGATCTCTTAAAGCTTTCCCTGCCTGGCGTACCTGGCCGACTCATCCTCTGCGGCTTCAGACTCGGCAACTCTCTCACCGTGCGAGCCAGCCTCACCTCCGCTGTTTCCGTTGCCGTTTCCGCTCCAGCTGTCCGGGAAGTTACTGTGTTTCAATGAAATCGCTCCCAGCACTGGAACGTTCAGCTCACTGACCACCTCCGCCGGCGTTCGGAAGGATGTATCCAAGTAATCCAAACCGAATGCCGTTGCCAGACTGACCATCACTGCAAGCATCACCCCCACGAGCAGCGTCGTCCAGGGAGAATTCGAGGGCAGCGTAGGCGCAATGGGCTGTTCCGCAATCGCAACATTGAGGATGCGGGTCTGATCCAGCGCGTTCGTCATGCGAGCTTCCTCGCGCTTGCGCTGGTACATAAGATAGTTCTCTTCGTCGGTCTTCATCGTGCGCACCAGATCCTGCTGGACAAGTCCTTTTTGGTCCAGTTCTTGCGCCTTGGCCTCGTAGTTAGCGACAATCGCTTGGGTGGCCGCCGCACGAGCCTGCAACCCGCTGTAATCGGCCTTGGCCTTGGCCAGTTCTTCATTGATCCAGCTGTAGGTCGGGTTGCGATCGGTCGTTTCCGCACGGATAGGCTTGCTTTCCTCCGACACAATGGAAGCCTTCGCGTCGGCGATTTCCTTATCGACCTCCTGCACCAGGGCGTACGTTGGCTGGTACTTGGTCAACAGCTCGGTGCGCTTCATCTCCAGAGTCATCAAAGTATTCTTGAGGCCCTGCAGAACCTGGGCATCGTCGGTCGAGCTAGCTGACGTGGTCAAACGTTGCGGGGTGGTGCCCGCCTGTTTTTCGAGAGCCCGAATGCGCTCTTCGGTACCGGCGATCTCAGCCCGCGTCTGCTGCAAGGTGGCGCGGAATTCGCTCAGCTTCTGCAACGTGATATCCCTGTCCATCTGGGGTGCAACGCCGCCCTCTTCGGTGGAGAACGTCTTAAGCTTTGCCTCGGCATCCGCCAGATTTTTCCGGTAGGCTTCCGTCTCCTGGTCGAAAAATTCGAATTGCCCCGGCGGACGGTGCACCGCAACGTTCTTTTTCAGGTAAGCATCCCCGAGGGCGCTCAGTACCCCAGCCGCGAGTTGCGGATTGTTGGCCGTATAACCCACCGAGATGACGTTGCTCTTGCGGACCACTTCAATCTTCAGGTCGCTCTGCAGCCGGTTGGCGGCCTTGGCGATTCGTGTCGCATCATCTCCTGCGCCCAGCAGATACGTGAGAAGCGTTTTCCTCTTATCCAAACCGCAGGAGACCACCACCTGGCGCAGCACGTCCGCGCTTTCGATCAGTTCGACTTCGGAATTCAGCTCTTCTTCCGTAACCTCGCCGCGGACCTCCGGGGCGGTGGTCTGGCCAGGACTGATGACCGGGTCCAGTCGTTCGCGCTCAATCAGGAACTTGGTGGAGGCTCGATATTCCGTGGGACGCAACACTGCTGCCAGAAGCGCGCCCGTCATAATCCCCAGAAAAGAGAGAACCACGGCACGTTTGTGACGGAATAAGATCGTCATCAGGTCCCGCAGACTGAAACTGAAGGTGCCCTGGTTGTTGACTGGATCTAGGTCGTTGCTATTCATCCTGTCCTCGCTTCTAAACTTCTTAACTCGCTAGCTAATAACAGTTCAAGAATTAATACGGGTTCAAAAAAGTGCCCATCGATGCCGTCGGCAAGAAAGGTTTTATCTTGGATAAACGGTTCTTGGGCACGAATAACATATCTCCGGGATGCAGGTAGGGATCCTCGTGCAGGTCCCCTTTCTTTTCCATTTCCTTCACATTGATAATCTTGGCGGAAACCCAATCGCTATTGACACGCCGGAACAGCAATACCTGGGAGTGCTTGGCGGCGTCGTTGAAGCCGCCGGCGATCGCGATTCCCTGGGTCAAAGTGGTCTCCCCTCGCAATTCGTACTTTCCGGGTTTACCAACCTGCCCGTCGGCAATGAAATAAGGCTTTTCAAAGTCCTTCAGAACAACCGAGATCACGGGATCCTTCAGGATCTTCCCGTAGGCCTGCTTCAGCGTTTCCGTCAATTGCGGAACCGTCTGACCTACCACGTGGACATCCCCCGCTCCTCGAAGCGTAATGTAGCCATCGGGCTGGACGGTCACAGTTTGGTTGAACTCCGGGCTCAGTTCGAAGGAAACGTCAAACTGGTCGCCGAATTCCAGCTTGTAGCGCGAGTAACGCTGCTGAAAGGTGGGTCCGACCGAAGCGTTACCGGCGTTCTCGGACATGACCGCCTTCGTCTCCGCCTGGTCGGGAGAAGCGGGAGGCTGGTTCGAAATACTCGATCCCTCCTGCGCCAGGCACAGCGCGGTCGCCGTGGCCACCATCCATAACAGTCCTGCAAGTCTCTTCTTCAATCGCTCCAATGTTCATTGCTCTAATCTCCTCAACGGACGACGGCGAAGGCCGCTTTCAATTCTATTCCGGCCGCGTGTAGAATGACTGTCCCCAACGCCTGCGTTTGTCGGGAACTTCTCATGATCGTGCTGGTAATCGGTGGCGCCGGCTACATCGGTAGTCATACTGCCCGTGAATTGAAACGCCTGGGCCACACTCCCCTGATCTACGACAATCTCTCCACCGGCCACGAATTTCTGGCAACCGGTTTCGAATTCGTCAAGGGCGACATTCTCGATCAATCAACACTGCTCCCGCTCCTCGGCCGCGTGGAGGCCATCATGCATTTCGCGGCTCACGCTTACGTCGGCGAATCGGTTACGAACCCGCGAAAATACTTTCGGAACAATGTCGAGGGCGGGCTTTCCCTGTTGAACGCCGCAGTCGATGCCGGAGTGAAGAAGATAATCTTTTCCTCCACCTGTGCGGTTTATGGGGAACCATCCCGCATTCCTATCTCCGAGAGCACGCCCCGGCAGCCGGTGAATCCCTATGGCGTTTCCAAGCTTTTCTTCGAGCGTGCGCTGGAAGCTTACGATCCTGCCTACGGGCTTCGCTTCGCCAGCCTGCGCTACTTCAATGCGGCCGGAGCGGACGAAAGCGGAGAAATCGGCGAACTGCACAAGCCTGAGAGCCACCTCATCCCGCTTGCTCTGCGCGCGGCGGCCGGCGCCGGACCGGAACTGCAGGTCTTTGGCTCCGACTACCCCACGCCCGACGGCACCTGCGTCCGAGACTACGTTCATGTCACGGATCTCGCTCAAGCCCATGTGAAAGCCCTCGAGCATCTGCAGGCCGGCAAAGAATCTTTCGCTGCTAACCTCGGCACAGGCCAGGGTCGTTCGGTACGCGAAGTCATCAACGCGGTCGAAGAAGTGACAGGCAATCCGGTGCCGGTACGCCTGAGCCCTCGCCGCACCGGCGATCCACCCGCGTTAGTCGCCGACCCCAGCCGGGCCGAAACTCTCTTACATTGGGAAGCAAAGCGCTCATTACGAGAATCGGTCTCCACCGCCTGGAACTGGATGCAACGCCGCCGCGCCGCTGCCGGCATCCTGTAGACTTTCATTGCCGTCATTGCAGTCGCTATTAGCAAGGTGAATCGTTCCCGATTCAGTAGAGGCAAAGTTATGGAATCCGATCTCCGCAAGATGCGGGTCGCGGTGCTGGGCGCCGGCAAGATGGGTGGAATCATTCTGCAGGCGCTGCTCAAGAACAACCTGCTATCGCCAGAGCTTACCCGCGCCACCGTACAACATGAAGAGCGCGCGAAGTTGCTCGCCGCGAAACTGAATGTCAGGGTCGGAACCGATAATGCGGCCGCCGTCAAGGGAGCCGACATCGTTCTGGTCGCGGTTAAGCCGCAAGTGGTGCAGGAAGTCATGCGCGAAATCCGCGGGCAAATCACTCCCGCCCAGTTGATCATCTCCGTTGCCGCGTCGGTGCCGACATCGATGATTGAGAGCGCCCTTTCTGAAAACATTCCAGTCATACGAGCCATGCCAAATACGCCTTGTTCGATCGGCAGCGGAATGACGGCAGTGTGCAAAGGCAAATCCGCGGATGCGAAACACGTTGCCTTGACTTGCCGGATGTTCGATGTAGTCGGACGCACTGTTGTAGTCGACGAAAAGCACATGGACGCGGTCACAGGTTTGTCGGCAAGCGGTCCGGCATACATCTACATCATTCTCGAATCACTGGCCGAAGCCGGAGTAAAAGTCGGCCTTCCCCGTGATATTGCCACCCTGCTGGCTGCGCAAACCACGCTGGGCGCGGCCAGAGTCGTGCTAGAAACCGGCGACCATCCGGCGCTGCTCAAGGACGCCGTAACCACCCCTGCGGGCTGCACAATTGACGGAATCATGGAACTGGAAGAAGGCAAATTGCGTGTGACCCTCATTAAGGCAGTAGTGCGGGCGGCGCAAAGAGCGAAGGAATTGGCATTCTCCTAGGCTGGCCGCGTCGTCCATTCGCTAATCGACTTCGCGTTTCCAATTTCTCAATTGAACCGCCAGTTGCTGCATGTACGCCTTGGCCTGCGCTGAGGTAAGCGGATCGTCGCCGTCGGCTTCGCCAGCGTACGAAATGCCGCGCATCGGAGGCCGCTTACCGTTACCGGCCGCCTCGAGGAACTTCGCATCCGCCGCCGCGTGGGGAAGCTCGGTGATGTGTTTGGTGATGTCGAGATCCGAGATCACTTCTTCTACCATGGCAGCGCTGATCATCCGCTCGCGTAGAGCGCAACCCAAAGAAAGCGCATTGAAACAGAAGTTGTTGATGCTGCGCGGAATCCCTTCGGTAAATTGTGCGATGGCCTGAATCGCTTCCGGCGTAAACAACGGAGCGCCTGAATACCCGGCGATGCGCAGACGATGATCGATGTAGTTGCTGCTCTCCGCCACCGAAAGCGGCGACAGTCCGCTCAACAGCGAGATCCTCTGCCGCAGCTGCGACAGTTTGCGGCCGGCCAGCTTGTCGGCCAATTCCGGCTGCCCCGCGAGAATAATCTGCAGCAGCTTCGCCTTGGGCGTTTCAAAATCCGAAAGCAATCGAATCGTCTCTAGAACCGAAGGGTGGAGGTTCTGTGCCTCGTCGACCACAATAATCATCCGCCTTCCGGCACGAGCTTCCTGCAACAGGAGCTTGTTAAATTCATCGTGCATGCGGACAAAATCCTGCTCATGGGCGTCCGAACCGAGTTCGGCCAGCAGGAAGCGCATGAATTCGCGGGAACTGCACTGCGTCTGAAAAAGAAACGCAGTGTGCGCGGTGCTGCGGAATTTCTCCAGCAGTTGAAACAGCAGCGTCGTCTTTCCCATGCCGGGCTTGGCGATCAGCGCCATGAAGCCCCGTCCCGACTCGATCCCGTAGTAAAGACACGCCAGGGCTTCGCGATGCGCAGGACTCAGATACAAAAAACGAGGGTCGGGCGTGACCCCAAAAGGCTGTTCCCGCAAGCCATAGAATTCTAAAAACATTTTTTCGCGTCCTTATCTCCTCTATCCCAATGAAAGGGAAATCAAGAGGATTTCGACCCACTCCGCTCATGCCTGCAACTACCGCGCAGTCGTAGCTCAGGCGAGACAGCCCTGCCGGAGGCTTCGATGCCTCCCGCCCTCGCCTACAACCGGTTTAGCCGGCCAGAGCAGTCGGCGAAATGTTGTGCTGGCGAATCTTGTACAAGAGAGAACGGTAGCTGATGCTCAACAGCTTGGCCGCTCGCTTGCGGTTCCCGCCCGTCTGCCGCAGGGCACTGCTGATAGCGTGCACTTCGGCTTCGTGACGGTGGCTGCGAAGCGACAGGTTGGCGGTCGGCTCCAGGGCTGCGGACGCTGCCGTCTCGCCAACATCTGGCTGCCACACATCGGAGCATTCGGCGCTCCCGTTTCCGCTGTTCTCGCTTTTGAATTCGGTGTCACTCATAAATTAACCCCACAGAACGTGAATTTCGACAACATGGCCCAAGGACATCTGCCGCGTCTCCCTTTGAAAACGCGCTTGATGAAATAAATCCTGTTGAAATGAATATGGAATCTGCGGATCTAAATCGGCTCGAACCGGTATCCGTCGATGCAGACGGACAACGAACGATGGATTGGCTCAACCGAGATGACTAAATTGCGATCGTCCTGAGCAGCGAGGATGCCCTCAATTCCATCCAGGGCCCCTCCCCGGATGCGTACCCGCTGGCCTACTTGAAGAAAAGGCCGGTCCGTCATCGGGATCTTATTCGCCAGCAGAGTTCTCAAATTCTCAATCTGTCTTTCAGGAACTGGAATCCCCACTCCCCGCACTCCGACGAACCCTGCAACTCCGTGAGTCCGCAGGACGCGCAGACGATCCGGGGAAAAAAGCGCCAGGCGCGCAAAGCTGTAACCGGAAAACAGCGGCAGTTCCACTTCCTTTTTCCGGTCGCTCCATTTGCGCGTGCTCCTCACGAGCGGAAGAAAGCTCTCGATACTTTGCTTCTCCAGTTGGTCGGCCACCAATTTTTCGTGGCGGGACCGCGTGCGGATCGCATACCACTGGGGAATATCAAGAACCGGCCCCTCGCTCTCAGCTTTCGAATCCATCTGCAGCGCTTGACCGGTACTCATAGCTTCGCCCTTTCAGTCACATTCCGGCAACTCCCGGAAAGCGACCGCCAGAAAAGAGGTCTCCGACTCCGTCGTCTGGCTGCAAGCCAGTCGCCCGGTTACGAACTGTTAGTGTGGGGGGACACCGATTGAAAACTGCACAATCTGGGGAGTTAAGATCCCGTAATCTTGAAGCGATTTTAGCCACCTGCGCAAAAACGTGCAAGAGGTGGAAAGTAGAGAGAAAAAAGACTCCCCACGGGTTCGCCTGTTCGCTCAGGTAACTTCGGTAACCTCCTATAAACAATGCGGATGACAGATGCTGATTTCTCCTCAAAAGGTTGTTACTTTTAACGGCCACGTTCCTCCGACGCCACTCCTCCGAGACGCTTCAGGACCCGATTCCCGTCTTAGACGATCACCGACATGACTTAGGGTCACAGCTCGCTGCACCCAGAAATGGCCACGTTGTGAGATGTCAGCGGCGACGAGATGACCGCCAGAGGTGCAAGAATTTGCAACTTTTGTGCCTTCCCGAACCGGTGAAGGCGAAGACCTGCCAGCTCCATACCCACACGATAGTGCCATTTACGATGGCTCTTTCTTCCTATAGGCTCTAATCAAATCCTGTGGGCCGACGCTTTGAGAACGGCTGCCAGTCTCACTCAGTTAAGGTTTCGGTTTGCAGTTCCCCACGGGTGTTACACCACCGTTATGCCGGTAGCCACTTTCTCTTTCCGTCCGAAATAAGCTCGCTGTAGCATCAAGCTTCACCAGCATATGGCTGATTTGATGGCTCTTCCCAAACAAGACCGGCTTCGTGTTCTGGCTGCGGACAGCACTGCCATGGGGACGCAACTTCTGGTCGAAGCGCTGGCACGGGATGCGCAGTTTGAGATGATTGAGTCTCCTTCCGAAGCAGCGGCAATCCTTAATCTCGTTGATCGCGAGAAACCGCAGGTAGTGGTGATCAGCGCGAAGCTGGGCGAAGATCATACGGGAGGCGTCGATCTGCTTCGCGAGCTGCGGTCGCACTCGCCTTCGCCGCGCGTGATCATGCTGCTCGACACTTCCGAGCGGGAAGCAGTCATCGCGGCCTTCCGCGCCGGTGCCCAGGGCGTGTTTTGCCGCACCGAACCCTTCCGCTTGCTGGCCAAATGCATCCAGTGCGTGGACGCTGGCCAGGTTTGGGCAAGCAGCAGCGAACTGCAGTTCGTGCTTGAAGCCCTGACTCGACCTGCGCTCGCCCACCTCAACAGCAATGGCAGATCGCTGCTTTCAGCGCGCGAAATCGATGTCGTTCGGTGTTTGGCAGAAGGCCTCAGCAACCGCGAAATCGCCCGCCGTCTCAAGCTCACAGAACACACGGTCAAGAATTATTTATTTCGCATTTTCGACAAGTTAGGCGTGTCCAGCCGAGTGGAGGTCGTGCTTTACGCTCTGGGCGGTGGCGCGACGCACGCTCCCAAGGCTTTCTCCGCCACCAAACGGTCCCGGCCCGGCGCCTTCGCTCGTGCCAAGTCCGGAGTCAACTCCGGAGTGATGTCCGTCGCGATCCAAAAAGACAAACATTAACTCATCTGCGCAAGAGATTTTCTACTTCGGCAGTCGGAAGTCGAGGGTGATTTTCGTCTGCATTTCCGCGGGACGGCCGCCAACCAGAAGAGGCTTAAATCGCCACTGCTTCACGGCATCGGTTGCAGCCTGCGCCAGTAGTGGTGGCCCGGTCACCGGAGTGGCCGACTGCACGCTGCCATTCTGGGCGATGCGCACGCTCAACACCACCGCCCCCTGGATCCCTTGCAGCCGGGCTTTTTCCGGATAATCCGGCTCCACACGATGAAGCAGGCTGGCTTCGGCCACGTTCGGCGGCAGAACGAACACGCCTGTCGGCTCAACGGCGGAAGCGCGCTGCACTCCGCTTTCGTGTGCAGTAGTGATCTCAGAGGGATTCATACCCTGCCCTGCCGCCGCCTCACCTTGTTCCACCGTGGGCTTCATCCGGAAAATTTCTTTTCCGTTCTCGTAGACGAGCAACCCGCCGGGCGGCGGGAATGTAGTGGTTGCTCGAGGCGTGGCCGCAGCGGGAACCGTACTGACGGGTGCAGAGCGCGACGTGTTGGTCCCGGCCGATAGACTTCCAGAAGACGGCGAACCCGCATTTTGTCCGGCCCCAGCAGTTTGTCCAACTCCAGTCGGCTGGCCCGCGCCCACCACCGGCGCCGAGACCGCGGCCGACGCATGCGCGCGCGCCCCAGCTCTTCGCCCACCCAGGCGTTCGGCTACCAGCACGGTGAGCAACACGGCGTACGCCAGCACTGCGGCGCCCAGCGCCAGCGTTATAAAATTCGCACCTCGCCGGGAAGCAGCCTCGCGGGGCGCTTGCGCCAACGGTAGCGCCAACAATTGGTCCGGTGAGTCCTGTTTCCAGTCAGAGACTCGGTCGGAGCTTTCGGTCGTGGCTGCGGCGAAAACTGTAGTGTCGTCCGCGACCGCCCCCGCACTCTTCGAAGGCTCTGCGGCGGATGTTCCCCCGGCAATCGCTTGTCCCACGGACATTGTTCCGGCAGACACGGGCCCGGATGCTCGCTCCAGATTATTGAGCACGCGGCGCGAGAGCGCTTCCAGCGTGCGCTCGTCGCGTTCTCCAAACCCCGACGGCAATGTTGACAACGCCTCGAACACGCCCACCAGTTCCCCGCTCTGCAGCAAGGGGAGAATCATCGCTGAGCGAATTCCCAGAGTCCGGCAAGCCTCGACATCGGCCCGCGGATCGTTCTCCGTATCATCGCAGCGCTGCACCGTCTGCGTCTTCACGCACGCACCGGATAGCCCCGACGCGGTGTCAAGCCTCGCTCCTAATTGCGGAGCGCTCCTGCCCGTGCTCGCCCGGCAAACCCATTCCCCGCCGCGCTCCAGCACGATCGCCGCCCCGCTGGCCCCGGTCGCCATGCAGGCTTGCTCCACAATTTCGTTTAGCACAATCTGCAGCGCCAGCTCAGCCGAAATTTCTGGCGATACCCGCCCGCCCCCGTGCTCGGCAAACTTCGCGGCCAGTTCCCCCAGATCCCATTCGCTCGGCCCTGCCGTTCCCGAAACAATCCCATCCTTCTTTGGGCCTCCTTCGACCGGGGAAGAAGCTGGCTTCGCGGGATCGGACCCGAATATCGGATTGTGTGCCATGTCGGAGGAGGATCGAACGGAAAATTCTGCTTCTGTGCGGAGTTTCACCCCAAATCAGGGGGTTGTCAATATAGATTCAGCCCTTCACTGCCTCACGCGGAAGTTTCTCCCTGAGATTCGGAATCTCCGATCGATGCTGAGACTCAGATCGTCCGTCAGCAGCCGCTTTCCGTCAAGAAGCATGCGCAAAATTGCATTTGCGATCCTGCTTTCTCTGTCCCGAAATGACAAAAAATGTCAGTCGGACGCTCGTCCTGGAGTCGTTTGTTTCCTTCCCCTTCGCGCAAGGGAATGTTAGAATTACTCAATCTTGGGGTAAGTCACAATGCTTATCCGAGTCAGTTTCAGTGAATTTCCTCCCCGTGGCTTCTCTTGAAAACACCAGTAAAGACGGCCGTTCCAAGACCTTTCATCCAGGGAGTTTGAGACATGCGGATCGCTGTCGTTGGTTCCGGGTACGTAGGATTAGTTGCTGGCGCGTGTTTTGCCGACCTCGGTCATGACGTCGTTCTCGTCGACAACGACGAACGTAAATTGTCCGCCCTCATGAACGGACAAGTCCCCATTCACGAAAACTTTCTTCCCGAACTCTTAAGCCGTCACCGCGGTCATCGCCTCACTTTTTCTGACGATCTGCAGGAAGCCGTACGCGCCAGTTCCGCCATCTTCGTTGCCGTGGGCACTCCGCCAACCGAGCGTGGCGATGCTGATCTGTCTTATGTCGAGTCGGTCGCTCGCGAGATCACCGGCGCCATCAACGGATACAAGGTAATCGTCGAGAAGAGCACAGTCCCGGTCTATACCAGCGAGTGGGTTCGCAAAATCATCCTGCGCAACGGGGCTGACCCCGAATCCTTCGACGTCGCTTCCAACCCCGAATTCCTACGGGAAGGCACCGCCGTCACCGACTTTCTTTTTCCCGACCGCATCGTGATCGGCTGCGACACGGAGCGCGCCGCCGAAATCCTCCGCCAGGTCTACGAACCGCTCACCAGCGGCACCTATTACGAACGCAGCGACGCCATTCCGCAACCCGACCGCGCCTCTATTCCCGCCCCCGTTATCGTAACCAGCACCAAGAGTGCGGAACTGATCAAGCACGCCTCCAACGCGTTTCTCGCCATGAAGATTTCGTTCATCAATGCGGTCGCGTCCATTTGCGAATCCGTGGGCGCCAACGTCAACCAGGTGTGCCACGGTATCGGCACCGACTCCCGCATCGGCCCGCGTTTCCTGAATCCCGGAATCGGCTACGGCGGTTCCTGTTTCCCCAAAGATGTCATGGCATTCCGTGCCGTCGCCCGTGAGTGCGGCTATGACTTCCGTCTGCTCGACGAAGTCATGCGCATCAATGAAGACCAGCGCGAGCGTTTCCTGCGCAAAGTGCGCAGCGCTCTATGGACCCTCCGCGGCAAGCGCCTTGGCGTCCTCGGCCTCGCTTTTAAAGGAGGCACCGACGACATTCGCGAATCGCCGGCCTTATTCCTCGTCCAGGCTCTGCTGCAGGAAGGCTGCAAGATCACGGCTTACGATCCGGCGGCCATGGAACGTACGCAGGAGGCGATCAGCTCGAATCTGAAGTACGCCAACTCCCCCTACGAAGCGGCCAGCGGCGCTGACGCTCTGCTGATCCTCACCGAGTGGGAAGAGTTTGCCAACCTCGACCTCCGCCGCCTCAATCAGGAACTCAAATATCCCATTGTGATCGACGGCCGCAATCTTTACGATCCCGAAGTGATGGCGGCACACGGATTCACTTATTACAGCGTGGGGCGCGCCGCCTCTCATCCCGATGGCGCACCTGCTGCGGCCCTGAAGAATGGGGCAATGAACAACAGCGCGAAGAAAGCATGAACCCACAACGTGCCTTGGTCACCGGTGGTGCCGGTTTCCTGGGATCCCATCTCTGCGATGCCCTGCTCGGTGAAGGCTGGAGTGTGGTCGTAGTCGACAACCTCCTCACCGGCCGCCGCGCCAATCTCGACCATCTCAAAAATGATTCGCGATTCGATTTCATAGAGAAAGACATCTGCGAACCGTTCGATGTCGGCAAAGTCGACTACGTGTTCCACTTCGCCAGCCCCGCCAGCCCCGTCGATTACACTATCCACGGAATTCCCACGTTGAAAGTGGGATCGCTGGGAACGTTCCATGCTCTCGACGTCGCGCTCAAATACGGCGCTAAGTACCTGGTATCGTCCACTTCGGAGTGCTACGGCGATCCTCTGGAGCATCCGCAAAAAGAAACCTACTGGGGCAACGTGAATTCCATCGGCCCGCGTTCGGTCTACGATGAAGCCAAGCGCTTCACCGAAGCCGTCACCATGGCCTATCACCGCTATCACAAGGTCGATACCCGCATCGTGCGCATCTTCAACACGTACGGACCTCGCCTGCAATTGAATGACGGCCGCGTGGTTTCGAATTTCATGAAGCAGGCTCTGCGCGGCGAAGACCTCACGGTTTACGGTGATGGCAACCAGACTCGCAGCTTCTGCTACGTCAGCGACGAGATAGATGGCTTCATCCGGTTATCGAAATCCTCGGAGCATCTGCCGGTAAACATCGGCAATCCGAACGAGTTCACCATCCTCGAGTGCGCGCAGCATGTCATCAAAGTGACAGGATCGAAAAGCAAGATTATCTACGAACCTCTGCCCCCGGACGACCCCAAGCAGCGCCGTCCCGACATCACAAAGGCCACGCTGCTGCTCGGCTGGGAACCGAAGATTCAGTTAGAAGCCGGACTGAGAATGTCGTTGGATTATTTCCGCAAAGCCGTAGCCGAAGAAGCCGCCACCGCCAAGTAACCAACTTTAAATTACAACCCAACCGAGAAGCGCTCTGCTGTCCAGATTTGAGGGCCGGCGCTTGCAAAAAGCGCAAGGATGAGGCACTGTTTTCTTGGTGTGACGGACGCGACCTCCCTTGACCACAGGGGGCCAGCGTGTTGAGTCAAGGGCATGACCGGAACGCGTTTCTCGCACCGCATCTTCAGTCCGTGGAGACGCACGCGCAAACCTTCCAGGAGAGGACACGCATGAGAATTACTTCAATTGTCGCTCGCTACCTGCTGGGCCTGACCTTTACGGTTTTTGGGCTGAATGGATTTCTCAACTTCATCCACCAGCCGCCCCCGGCGAATCCGCTGGCAATGCAGTTCCTTGTTGCCGTCAGCGCATCGCACTTTGCGGCGTTTTTTTTCGCTATGCAGGTTCTTGGCGGACTGCTGCTGCTCACCGGCTACTTCGTGCCGCTTGCGCTGACAGTGTTGGCGGCGGAGCTCTACAACATCCTTGCGTTTCACCTGACGCTTGCGCCGGCAAGCATTCCTCCGGCTCTGGTGGCCTCTGTACTGTGGGTTCTGGTCTTCCTTCAATACCGCCAAAGCTTCAAGGGCATCTTCAGCGCGAAGCCTGCGACGCAGCCATAATCGCGTCGCAGTAATCGACGGGCAGCCCAGGCTTTTCATCTCGCTGGCATCACCAACGCAGTAGAATGCTCTGTCGTCCGCGTTCTTGGGTGCCCAAAAGGTTTTGTCCGCGGCCACGAAGGAAAGAATGATTGAGTAAGTGTGGTGGAAGACCCTTAGGGCAGCGGTTGCCAAAGCTCAATCTTGTTCCCATCCGAGTCATAGATCCAGGCGAAGCGACCGTAGGATTCATCCATTCGTTTTGGGTCGATCTTGACTCCCTCTTGCTTTAAGCGTTCGAGCAAAGCATCCATATCGTCCACGATGTAGTTGATCATGAACGGTGCGGGGCTGGGATCGAAATACTTCGTGGAGGCGGGAAAAACAGTCCAAACGGTAACGTGTTCTTTTTGCGCGCCGTCGTGTTCACGCCACGGAAGCATCGCGCCCTGGCCCGTGTCCGCGAGTCCAAGATGCTTCGAATACCATTCGCGCATCTGATCGCGATTCGCGGATTTGAAGAAGACACCGCCGATTCCCAGGATGCGCCCGCGCTGCTCCACTTTGACAGGCGTCTTCGACTTTTCAGGCTGCGGAGTTTGCACGTCCTGTCCTCCAATCGAGTGGGCCGAGATCAGCAACAGCGAGCCGAGCGCAATTGTGCTCCACGGTTTGCCTTGCATCGGCGGATTATACATAAGGTTCGATTCGAATGGAAAAGTCGGTTCGCTCAAGGTTCACCGCGTCAAGATTCGCCACGATCCACGCTTTCCAGATCGCCCAGGAGGTCGAGATCCACCGTTGACTTTCTCCGGCTTGTCACTACTACACAGGATCGTTGCGAACGCGCTTCTCCACTCTCCCACCGCGATGTGCCTTTTCTTGAAACGTGATAAATTGTCCATCGCTAACGAAGAAGGAAAATCCCAGTCTATTTCCACGAACGGAGAAAACGCTCGATGCGAATGCCCATCGTAAGGATCGCCTTGCTCACCATCGCCACGGTTGCGCTGCCTCTCACCCTGATTCACGCGCAGGCAAAAGAAGAAACGTCTACCGTGAAGGTCGAAGCTACGAAGACCGACACAGCGAAGCCCGACCAGTTCAAACCGGAGCAACAGGCGAGCAAGGGTTCGGTCACCATCGGCGGAAACGTCATTAATTACGATGCATATGCCGGCACGCTGATCGTGCATCCCAAGGGCTGGGACGACGTCCCCCAGAATGCCGACCCTGATCCCAAGAACAGGGGCCCGGAAGCCAGCATGTTCTACGTGGCCTACTTGAAGTCCGACACCAAAGGCGCGCCGCGTCCCGTCACGTTTCTCTATAACGGCGGTCCGGGCTCCTCGACCGTGTGGCTTCACATGGGAGCATTCGGACCAAAGCGCGTCGTCACCGCCGACGATACCCACACTCCGGCCGCGCCCTATTCGATCGTCAACAACGAATATAGCTTGCTCGACGTGAGCGATCTGGTGTTTGTCGATGCTCCCGGAACCGGCTTCAGCCGCCTCAGCGGGAAGGACCGCGAGAAAGCTTTCTATGGCGTCGATCAGGATGCGCAGGCCTTCGCCGACTTCATCTCTCAGTTCCTGGCAAAGTATGGACGCTGGAATTCGCCGAAGTATTTGTTTGGCGAAAGCTACGGCACCACGCGTTCGGCTGTTCTAGCCAATGTCCTCGAGACCGAACGCGATTTCGACCTCAACGGCGTGATCCTTCTCTCCCAGATCTTGAATTTCTCGCTCGATTCAGACGCCCCTGAAATGAATCCCGGCGTCGATCTGGCGTATCAACTGAATCTGCCTACTTACGCCGCCTCTGCGTGGTATCACCATAAACTGCCGGATCAGCACCCCGACCTTCAATCTCTTCTAACCGAGGTCGAGCACTTCGCCATGAACGAGTACGCTCTCGCTCTTGGAGCTGGCGCTTCCCTGCCTGCGGACCAGCGCCACGCCATCGCTGCCAAGCTTCATGAATACACCGGCCTGCCGGTTGCCTACATTGAGAAGGCGGACCTGCGCATCAACGGTGGTGAATTCGAGAAGAATCTGCAGGACGACACGAACCTGACTACCGGCCGGCTCGACACGCGCTTTTCCGGGCCCACGATTGATCCACTCAGCAAAGAAGCGGATTACGATCCGCAGTCGGCGGCGATCTCCTCAGCCTACGTTTCCGCGTTCAACGACTACGTGCGCAAGGAACTGAAATTCGGTGAGAACCGCGAATACAAGCCGGAAGTTGAAGTCTTCAAATGGTGGAGTTTTGCGCACCAGGCTCCCGGAGTTCCCTTTGCTTTCCCCGGGGCAACGAACGTGATGCTCGACCTCGCCGTCGCGATGAAATATAACCCGACTCTCAAAGTCCTCCTGAACGCCGGTTATTTTGATCTGGCAACCCCGTTCTATGAGGGTGTCTATGAAATGCAACACTTGCCGATTCCGCTCGACTTGCAAAAAAATATCGAGTTCAAGTTCTATGAATCCGGCCACATGGTCTACGCCCACGAAGCTTCGCTGAAAGCGATCCACGACAATGTGGCCGCTTTCATCCAAAAAAGCTATAACGCCAAAACAAAGTGAGCCCAAGCCGACAGAATCTGCAACGAAGGGAGAAGACCTGAGACCTGAGACCTGAGACCTGAGACCTGAACCTGAGACCTGAGAACTGAGAACTGAGAACTGCTCTTAAGATTTCTCGGTCATGGCCGCCGCGAAGTCGATCAATTGCTTTACCCCATGGCGTTCGTCCCTGGTGTTCAGCTTGAACGAGATGCCCATCCCGTAGCCGGGATGCGAGGCTTTTACCACGCCGTTCAGGCGCAACTTCATATCCTGGGTGCGTACTGTGATCTCCACCAGGGTGCCGACCGGAAAGGCCAGCGGCATTTCGAGGTAGCATCCACCGGGGCTCAGATCGCTCAGATGGCAGTAGTTCCGCACTGAGCTTCCCCGCTGGTAGACCTCGGCTCCGAGGCGGCACGCATATCGAGTCTGCCCGCGGCGGTTATCCGGCTCGCCGCGCAGACGCGCTCCGGCTTCGCCGTCGCGACCGTTCGCTTCCTGGTTCTCAACCTGCTGCTCCGCCGCAACTGAATCTTCACTCGGGCGGATGGAAGGCTCCACTGTCTCCACCTCCGCAACCGGCTCCTGCTTCGGCGCTTCAGCGACGTTCGCCTTCAACCACTCCTGCAGCACTCGCCGTGAAGTTTGCGGCACATCCACAAACTGGATTCCCGCGCGCCCGTTCCAATCCTGCCACACCACCTGGCCCGAGAGCCGCACATTCGCCATCTGCCCGGGCAACTGAAACTGAAAATAAACCTTGCACGTCGGCGGCAGCTTCTTGCCGAAGTTCACTCCCATGCCATCTTCCGCCAGGTTCACCAGCGTAGCTTTGGCTCGTTCTTCTCCGGCGTAGTCGATGGTCGCGTGCGTATGCACAGCGGCGCGCGCCTTGCGGCGTTTATCCCGGTGCAGCACGGTTTGCGCTGCCCGCAGCGTGCTCAACGCCCGCTCGTGGGATACCGGCTTGTACAGCACGAAATTCACTCCCAGAGAAAACATTTCCCGGATGCTCTCCTGCCCCGCCACTGCCACCACCGTCAGGGTCGCGTCGTTCAACCGCGAAGACCGGCTCTCGTGCAATAACGCCAACACGCCCGCCTGCGTTTCGCATTCAAGAATGATCAGGTCATAGCGTTCCTGCGCCAGCCTCACCGCCGCGCGCACGTTGTCCGGGCAGAACTCGACCTGAAAGTCGAGTTCTTCCAGCACCTGCCGCAGCACTTCCGCTGATGCTTTGTCCGCGCAGACTAAGAGCGATGAGAGAGTCATACCTTCAAGCATCCTAGGATCACCCCAGTTCTTCCGACAAGTTACCGCAGTCATCACCACCGCCCCGGTCTTCCGGGGAGGGACGCCTAACTCTACTGTCCTCAACCCAGTGACCTCAGTCACCTCCGGCATTACAAAAGACCAATAGTCCTCCGTTGCACCGTGGTGCTTTGACGCCATGACTCCACCTTCCTAGGATGAAGGCTGCCCCACCGTAGGCAGTGCCGGTTGGCCTGCTCCCCGAACGGTCGCAGGTTTTCTCTGTCCGGTTGGGTTCTTGGAAATCTTGGGTTTGAAAATTTTGGGGATGAGGAATTTGGGTTGTACTGACGTCAAACGACGATACGAGGTTCACGACCGGTAAGGAACTTATGCCATCGCGCAAAAATAACGGGTTCTCGCTTCTCGAACTGATGATCACCGTCAGCCTCGGCCTGGTGATGGCAGGGGTCACGTTCCTCTACCTTACGCCCTCCATGAACAACAGCCACGTGAACTCCGCCTATGAGACTACTTTGATGGCCCTGCGCAACACCCGCAATCTGGCCATCACCCAGAGCCACGAGTACCAGGTCAATTTCAATCCGGCCGGGTTTCCCGCCGGCACCATTCAGGTTGAGTATCAGCCGCCTCTGGTGGTTGGCGCCCTGGCCGCGCCGCCACTTGAGCAAGTCAACACATACACCCTTCCAGGGGATGTGTCTTTTGCCATCCCAGTGGGCCCGCCCGCAAATGCGCCGGATTCCCCTCCTCCGCTGGTGACTGCGGGCACCGCCATCGACTTCGAATCCACGGCCGGCGTGCCGCTGAATTATGTCGTTTTCATGCCCGACGGCTCCGCGCGAGACAGCCTCGGCAACTACAGCAGCGGCATCGTCTACCTAACGCATGTCGGTGACACTGTCTACAATTCACGAGCTGTTTCGGTGTGGGGCGCAACCGGCAGAGTCCGCGGATGGACGATTGGTCTGGTAGGTGGCGCGAAGGAATGGGTACAACAATGACCGAAACCAAGAAATCCGTCAGGAAGCTTCAAGCCCAGTGTGGTTTCACGCTAATCGAAGTCATGATCGCGATCGCGATCATGAGCATCAGCATGCTCGCCCTGATCGCCACCTTCGGCACCGCCATCGCCGCCACGGAATCGGCGCAGGAAGATCTCATCGCCCGCCACAAGGCGCTGGATGCCATGGAAAGCATCTACACCGCCCGCAACAGTCAGCAGTTGCCTTTTTCGGCCATCAACAACGTTGCGGCCGGCGGAATCTTCTTGCCCGGAGCTCTTCCTCTGAAGTGCGCTGGACCCGATGGTCTGGTCGGTACGGGAGACGACGTCGCCTGCACTGCTCCTGACACTGGCGCGGCCTGCCCGGGAGGAGTGGAATGCCTCATCCTGCCCGGCCCGGATGGCATTCTCGGCGAAGGTCCCCCCAACGATGACGTCACTTATAGCCTCGGCAACTTCACCCGCAGCATCACGTTCAATCAGGTGTTTTTGCCCAGCGGCAGCGTCAATACCAATCTCATCGGCGTCACCATTACCGTCGCCTATACCAAACCAGGCTGGCCCGCCCGCTCCTACACCGTGAATGGGCTGATCTCCAGCTACCACTAGAGCCGGAATAAAACCATGAAGATGCCTATCTCAAAATCGCAACACGGCTTCAGCCTCTTGGAAATGCTCGTCGCCTCCGCCATCGGCTTGATCGCCATTATGGCGATGACCCAGCTGTTCCAAATGGGCATGAACGCCACCCTTACGGTGACCCAGCGTGCCGACACTCAGCAGAATATGCGAGCCGGAATCGAGTTGATGACCAAGGACATCAGCATGGCCGGCGCTGGCCTGCCTTCCGGTGGTCTGCAGTTGGCCAATACCGAGGGCGCCAGCAAGGTCGCCTGCAATCAGGCTGGCACCTGTTACGTCACGGCCGACACTTATCCGCTCAGCGGCAGCGGGGTCGCAAATTATATGTATGGCATCTTGCCGGGCTTCGGTAACGGCGTGCAGAACGCTGCCGTCATCACTGCCGCCCCCGCCGCGGTGAATGACAGCATTACCTCGATCTACTGCGATTACAACTTTCCCCTGGTCAACTTCGCATTCAGCTTTCCCAGCGCAACCCAAGTCACGGTGGGCGCAGCGCCTACTATCACTGCGGGAGACCCCACGAACATCCTTGCCCCGGGCGGCCTCAACCTGGGCGATCTGGTGTTGTTCACCGTGAACACCCCGGGCAATGGCAAGACTTCGCAAGGCACCAGCTACGCGCAGACCGCAGCGGCAGTCGGCGAAATTACCGGCATGCCCAACAACACTACGATCAACTTCGCCTCCTCCGACGCACTCAATATCAACCAGACGGGCGCCAACAGTCTCGCCTCGGTTGCTACCGCCGCTGCCGCTTGCCCTCCGGGCATCACCTGCATCACTGCCTGCCGCCTTTACGCGGTCACTTACTTCCTGCAGGTTCCTCCCGCCGGCGGAACCCTGCAGACTCCGCGCCTGATGCGTCAGGTGAACGGACTCACTGCCGTCCCCGTAGCCGATGACATCATCAACCTGCAGTTCAGCTACGACGTGATCAATAACACGCTCGGCACCATCAGCGCGAATCAGTCCAATCCGATCGGCGCCGGCCTCTCACCCGCCCTGATTCAGAAGGTCAACATTTGGGTGATGGGAGAGAGCATTACTCAGGCGGGGAAGAAATCCCAGAGCATGTATCTGGCGACTTCCGTCAGCACTCGCAATATGAGTTTTTGCAATTCTTATAGTGACCAGACCACTGCTTGCCAATAAACGGCGGTCTAAGGTTCTGGCTGTTGAGCTTGGAGGGAGAGAGATATATGGGGAAGAGTAGACGAGATTCGCGAGGCTTCACGCTTATCGCGGCGCTATTGTTGACCGTCCTGCTGTCGGGTATCGCCGTGGGACTCTTGTACATGGTCAGCAATGAAGAACGCATGGGCGGCAACGACCTGGAAGGCAGTCTCGCCTTCTACGGCGCGGAGTCTGGCATCGAAAACCTGACTGCCCAACTCTCCCAGTTGTATCAGACTTCGCAGACGCCCACAGCTGCAGCGATCACCGCACTCACCGTTCCGGCCAATTATCCGACCATGGTCAACGGTTCCAATATCACCAACATGAATTACGGGGAGTGCATTACCTGGCCACCGAACACAACCTGTCCCGCTCCTGTTACAAACCCGACCGGCCAGTGGGATATCGTTGGCTCCGGCTCGGACCAGGGCATGGTGGCGACACTCATCCCCTACACACTGATCGTGACTGCGACCCGTGCGTCCACTGCCGGTGAGGCCACCAACAACGCGGCTCTCACCAATATCACGGGCGCATCGGTCAACTTGTCGCGCACCGTGGAAGTGGCTCTGCTTCCCGCCTTCGAGTTCGGCGTCTTCTGCGATGGAGACTGCGATTACTTTGCCGGTCCCAACTTCAATTTCGGCGGCCGGGTTCACACCAACGGAAATCTCTTCCTCGCCTCCGGCGCCAACTTGACCTTTACCGATAAAATCGCGGCCGTGGGCCAGGTCATCACTACCCAGCTCGAGAATGGGTGGCCGACCGCCACGGACTACGGCGGAACCGTGTACGTGCCCAACGCCTGCGGGTGGTTGTCCGGGTGCCCCAGGCACGGGACCAGCCGCGAATTGCATAGCGCTTGCCGCCGGCAGTTGGAGCTGGCGGATTCCCAGCCCCTCCGGCCCCGGCCACCTGCACTGCCGACTGCGGAGGCGCAGCCAACGCGGGCTGGAAGGGGATTTCCACCACCACCTTCAACAGCTTCATCACCAACGGACTGACTGGCGCGACCAAGCTGCAGTTGCCTTTCGTTAATCAGCGAATAAGGTTGGGGCTATCGACATCATTCGCCGGCCGCAGAACAGTGATACTCCACTGTTGAGCAATTCCCGCCTCTATAACTGAGGCTTCGATCCGCATCCTGCTGGCCGACACGCAAGCCGACCTTCACCCCGAGCGCGGCGCAGATCGGCGACGGACAGGACATACAGCTCGGCGTCACTGCGGTCGGCGCCACCACCGACCTCAGTCGCGCTCAGCTACACTGGCAGCCCCGCCGACTACATGTACTACGGCGTGGCCACAGCCGGGACCAACGGATGGGTCGCACCCACCAACCCCGCGACGGGTACGGCATACGGCTGGACTAATTGGCCGCTTTTCAGCCAGATTACCAGCAGCCCGGCCAGCGTCGCCGCGGCCGCCCCTAACGCCGCGCACGTTTGGCTGCGCGTCGAGTACCTGAACAACGCCGACGCCTGGGTCGGAATCACCACGCAATGGCTGGGATACGGCTTCGGCCGCGGTTACAACACGCCCCCCACGGCTCCTTATATCGTTGGAGGCGCGAACCCAGCCTGCACCTTGTACCCCACTTTCCCGGCGGGTCAGTGTTACAACCCCATCAGCCCGGCGATCCTGATTCTTCAGCAGCTCAACCAGGGCGTCGCAACCGCCAGTGCTGTCGAAGCGACACTACCGACACCAGCGGAACCGCCGGCAACTGGATTCCCATCAACTTCTACGACTCGCGCGAAGGCGAGCCGCGCGACCTTGCCACGCGGACCACCAACACTACGGCCACCAAAGGCACGACTGTCTACACTCCGTGCAGCCCGATTGGAGTCATGAATGTAGTCGAGCTGGATGTGGGCAACTTGTGGCTCTGGCTGCAAGGAGCAGCGCCATATGCCGGCGGCAGCGGCGCCTCGGTGAACAACACCAACTATAACGGCTACATCCTGTATTTCTCGGATCGCCGCGGCATGTTGCCCGATCCCAATCCTCACCGGCGCGACCGTTTACAACGGCATCACGGGAGCATCCGGGCTTGAAGACACGATCAATGGCTCTTCCGCCACCGGTGTGCCCGATGGCAAGCTGGAACCAGCAACCTACTACAGCTACTCGCCGGAAGACGTGGACGAAGACACCTACTTCGACAACTACGGCGAGAAGAATCTGGCAGCGGGATTCGGACTTGACTGGTGCCTACACCAGCACACCGTATTTCCCGATTCCGGCAAATGCCGCGACCGTCAGCGCGAACCAGGTGAACTGCAACTCTTACACCTTGACCGCGGGCGGCGCAATCGAGACCTATCCGATCGGCTACTGGAACGGCAGGCGCCACCGCGTACGCCGGAAATCCGCAGAACAATGTGGTCTACGGCCCGCGTCACGGACTGCGCCTTGTCGATGGTGGCATGAGCGCGAAAGGTGTCAGTTACTTGCCCCAGCCCATCTCGCCCAGCGACCAGCGGCAACGGCTTCACCGTCGCCTCGGAAGAACCGGTCTATGTGTGGGGAGATTACAACACCGGCGCCGCCGATCCTCTCTGGCCTGCCGGAGCCACCACCACCGCCCCGCACTCGGCAGCTTCGATCATCGCTGATTCGGTCACGCTGCTCTCCAACCCTCCGTCGACGGCTACCACTGCCGACTACAAAGGTTGGCTGGACCGATGTCGAAAGCTTCCTGCAGCCAGGAAACGCAGGCAACCGGCCGGGAAACAACAGCTATTACCGGATGGCGATTGCTGCGGGTAAGAGCATTCCGTTTTTTGAGCCGGCCTGGGCCGCTTACTGCCGGCTTGAAGGATTTCGGCACCGACGGCGGTATGCACAACTTCCTGCGCTATCTCGAGGACCGAAGCGACGGCGTCAACGGAGGCGGCGGCACTGTGAACTATGCGGGCTCGCTGATCAGCATGTATTACTCGCAGTACCTCACGGGCGTGTTCAAGTGCTGCAACACCGTGTACGGCGCTCCAACACGAAACTATTTCTTCGACACGCAGTTCCTGAACCCGACTCAGCTGCCTCCCGGAACTCCTATGTTCCAGGACGTGGTCAGTCTGAGCTATCACCAGAACTTCACCCCACAATAAGCTCACAAACCGTCAACCAGCACCCCGGTCCAGTTCCACGGACCGGGGTGCTTTTTTTGTACTATTCCGCTGCCCGCGCTCTCTTCTCGTATCATTCGCGGATTAAGATGGTTCAGCCCTAACCCGATCAATCGATGAACACATCTTCGCTATCAGAGCACGAGTTCCGCGGCCAGCTTGCTGATCAAAACAATCGCCGCACCTCTCGCTGGATCTGGATTCTGTTCTTCCTCTGCGCCTTGGCCGCCATCGGCCTGTTCTTGATTCCAGCCTTCATCATTCGTCCCTTCCGCTACCAGGCTCCGCGCGCACTCTTTGTTGCCATGGCTTTGCGCCAGCGTGCTCCGCTGGGCACGCTGATCGCAGGCGTCGCCTGTTTCGTTCTCGCCTTCGCGCTGTGGAGAACCGCCGGCCTCTGGCGCAGAGCCCTGCTCGTGCTCACTCTTCTTCTTGTCACCTTCTCGGCAGTGATGGCGCGTCAAAACTATTTCGAGTGGATGTTTCACCCCGTCGCCGGCCCGCAATTCCTCGCTCAATCCGAAAGCAAGCTCGATCCCAAGGAAATGATCATGGCCGTCCGCTTCGGCAGCGACGCGCGCGCCTATCCCATCAGCCAGATGGCCTACCATCACGTCCTCAACGACGTGGTCGGAGGCGTGCCCATCGCCGTCACCTATTGAACGCTCTGTCACACCGGTCTGGTGTGGACGCGAACGGTGAACGGAAGAGTGCTGCACTTTTATCTGGCCGGCATCAATAACCAGAACTTCCTGATGCGCGATAAAGAAACCGGAACCTGGTGGCAGCAGATCACCGGCAAGGCGATCTACGGCCCGCTGCAAGGCGCAACGCTCGAACTCGTCCTCAGCGACGAACTCACTTTCGGCGAATGGAGAACCGAATCTCCTTCGACGGCCAGGTGCTGGCGCCCGTCGCCAAATACACGAAAGAGTACGACCCGCAACTGGGAGCCGGAAGTAGCCAAGCTGCCCGTCGTCATCAGCTTCCCGGCACCGAACTGAAATCGCGCGATGTAGTCGTCGGACTCACCATCGGCGGCGTCGCCCGCGCTTATCCATGGGAAACTTTCGCCAAACAGTCTCCGGTCGTCGATCGCGTCAACGGCACGCCGCTGCTCTTGGTGCTCGGCCCGGACGGCAAATCGTTCCGCGTCTTCGTCAGCCGTATCGATGGCCGCGACGCCGAATTCTTTCTGCAGGGCGATGACCCAGCCGACGCTGCGGCCGAGAAAAAAACCTGGACGCTCGTCGATGCCACCACCGCCAGCCAGTGGAACTTTCAAGGCTGCGCCACCTCCGGCCCGGCGCAGGGAAAATGTCTTGATCGTATCCCCGCGCTGAAAGATTATTGGTTCGACTGGCGCAACTATCATCCCGACACGACCGTCTACAAACGCTAGGACAGATCGGGCCCGCTAACTCCTTTGTTTCACCGATATTGCAGCTAAGTCATTAAGAAACCAAGGCTTATCTCGCCAAAACTTTCTTTCCACCAGCGCCAAAACGCTCGAGACCCGTTTTCTAAGCCTGAAGCTATCCTGCCGACATTTCGGCACCGGCGCAACCCACAGAAGCTTAAGCCATTAGCCGTGATAATTGCTCACAGTTAAATAAAATAATCCGATTCGAATGTTCCAATTGGAACATTACGCACTATGTTCCGACGGGAACATTCAAGCAATTTAGTTTGACCCTCGCTCAAGGGCCAACATGGGAATGACCCTCACCCCTGCCTTTGTCATTCCGAGCCGCTCGCAGCCGCGCAACGCGCGGAGAGAGCGAACGAGGAATCTGCTTCTTAGCCCGGCACGAAAATTGATCTACACTCTTTGAACGGGAGGAGATTTCATCCGTGTCGGAAATTCATGCCATCTTCTGGGATGTTGGAGGAGTGCTGCTGACGAACGCCTGGGACCACACCGAACGCGCGGCCGCACTCGAACACTTTCATCTCGACGAAAAAGAGTTTGCACCCGCGGCACGAGATGGTGGTCTCATCATTTGAGCGCGGCCAGATCACGCTCGACGAATACCTGGATCGCACTGTGTTTTACCGCGATCGTCCCTTCACCCGCGATGAGTTTCGCGACTACATGTTCTCGCTCGTCGCAGCCCATGCCTGAAGTTCTCGCCTTCGCGCGCGCTCTCGCCGGTTCCGGCAAATATTTCATGGGCACGATTAACAACGAATCCCGCGAGTTGAACCTGCACCGCATCGAGAAGTTCGGCTTGCGCGAAATCTTCCGGCTGTTCGTCAGTTCCTGCTTCGTCGGATTGCGCAAGCCGGAGAGCGGCATTTATCGTCTGGCGATTGAGATCACGCAGTTCAATCCGGAAGAGTGCTGCTTCATCGACGACCGCGCACTGAACCTGGAATGCGCCGCGAAGCTGGGCATGCACACGATTCAGATGCAGACCCCGGAACAGTTGCGCGGCGGAATTGGAGAAGTTGGGAGTTAAAGCAGTGGTCAGTGACCAGTGATCAGTGGCCAGTGTTTGACTTTACTGACCACTGGACGCTGACACTGACCACTAGCTCTTCCGCGGCTGCGGCTTTGCCGACGGAGCCACAGGTTTCGGAATATCGGACTCCGCGCCGGAAAGCGTGAGGTCGCTCGACCAGCATTCCGAGACCAGCTTCCAGTCTCCGCTCGCCTGCTTGGCGAAGACCCAGAGATACTTGCCGCGTTCTTCGCGGCGTTTGCCGACTGTTCCCGGAACCAGCGCACTGTAGCGTCCCACTTCGTGAGCCAGATCGCCGAGAACCTCCACCCGCATGGGATCGAGGGCCACTTCTCCCAGACCGGCTTCGAGCGAGGCGAAGAAGAACTCCCGCACCGCCACGGCGCCGCGGATCGCAGGAAGGTTCGAACGCAGCACCAGCGCGTCCGGCGCGTAGAGTTCCATCAGCTCTTCGAGTTGCCGCGTATTGCAGGCTAAAACCCATTCCTGCGTGAGCCGGCGAACCGCAGCCTCACTGCGGCTCATGGGTTCGCCTTTGGCGGCAGCGGCAACTCTGATCCGGTCGGCTTCTCGCGCGCTCTCGGAGGCGTTGGAACGCGGAACACTATCGGCGCCAGCGCCGCCCTGAAAATAGTGATGATGGTAGTGGTGGTGATAGTGATGCGTGCCCGCGGGAGTCCCGGGCTGCGGATGAACTTCATTACTGGCTTCCCGCGCTGCGGTCGTGGAGATTGCGGCACGTCCTCGTGGTCGAAAGCGGGTAAGGCGTGAACGGAAGATATGGGATCTGGCGACTGGGATGACGCGGCTCCCAAGCGGAAGGCCGCACATGCCGCAGAACTTGCTGCCCACGCGATTGTGATGTCCGCAACCATGGCAGGCGTTGTGAGAGCTCGAAGTAGTATCGAGCGTGGCATTCTCGGCGGCGGCTTCGGAATCGGATTCCATGGTGAGGCGCTGCATGGCTTGCAGAGCCGCGGCAATCGCTTCCTGATTGGGTTTAGGGCGCCGCATTTCCGGATAGAGACGCTGATAAATCTCGCCCAGAGCGGGATTGTGCGGGCCGATGCTGGGCATCGCGTCTTCGGAATCCTGCGCGGACGCGGAACTGGTTGGCCGGGCTAGTTTCTTGTCTCTGTCCACGATTCAGACCGCCGTGCTTGGGGTCATTTTAGCTCAAGGGGATCAGCTCAAGCGGGGGAATCTCAACGGCGGGAAAATTCGATTTTCCCTTCCGCCTCCGTGGGCACGCCGTTGCAGGTTGCGGGACGATACCGCCAGGCGCGGACCGTTCGCAGCACGTTGCGGTCGCCCGCGGGGCCGGCACTCTGCAGAATCAGAGGACTATGCACGCGGCCATCGGCGCCGATGATGAAGCTTACTTTGACTTTGAGTCCCGCTTCGATCGGAACCAGCAGCGGATCGGGCGTGGTCAACGCTTCCGGCGGCTGGGTATCTTCACAGCGTGGGCGCGCGCTCACATGCGGGATGTCGCTGAACTCGGCGGCGCGAGTGGGAGTCTTGAAAACCTGGTGTTCGCGCTCGGTTAAAAGCTGCCTGACTCAGACGCGGAGGTGGAACCTGCACCAAAGCCGTGCTGGAAGCGGGAATTGCGAGGATCAGAAACCATGGCCAGATGCGATGCATATGTGAAACCTTCCCGGTCGAACAGGAAGCTGCTTCTCGTACCCCTTCATCGGCACGTCTGGTGCCAGATGGAGAGAGGCTTAACTATATTGCTGTCAATCCATTGCCGGGAAGTTCGACGCGTTCGTGTGAAGGCGATTGCATATTTCCTATGGAATGTGTTGCCAAAGCCGGCACATCCTCGTCCTAAGACTTATTGTTTCGCCGAAGGCCGCAGGGTCAACAGAGTGATTTCGGGAGGGCAATTCAGGCGGATGGGAACCCCGATCGTGCCCAGGCCGGCATTGGTGTGGAGTGTGAGCGGACCTATCTGGTAGGTGCCCCAAACATATTTCTTCGCCAGCTCCGGCAGGTAAAGCGGAGGGAGGAACGGAATTCTGATCTGGCCACCGTGAGAGTGCCCTGAAAGCTGCAAGTCGATGGGAAAATTTGCCGCTTCATCGGCGAAGTCTGGTTCATGCGCCAGCAGAATTACGGCTTCGCCGGCGGGGACGTTATGCATGGTCTTCGACAGGTCGGCGGTTCCGCTAAGTACATCATCCACTCCGGCCAGCCAGAAACGTGCGCCGTCTTGCTCGATGGGTTGCGACTGGTTGTCCAGAACCTGGATGTTCTCGGCCTGGAGTGCACGGGTTACGTGTTCGGGATCCGTGGCGTCATCGTGGTTTCCCATGACAGCCCACAGGCCGTGAGGCGCGGTCATCTGGCGCAAGAGGCGGCGCAGGGCTCGGCGGCGAAGGCTGCTTTCTTCTCGTCGCCGAATAGGGGCACGGAAACAAAGTCTCCGGCGAGCACCACCAGGTCGGGATGAAAATCGTTGACTATGGCAATCGCAGCACGCAGAGGATGGACCGAGAAATAGAGGATCGTAATGGAAATCGCTGAGCACGGCGACGGTGAAGCCATTCAGCCGTTCGGGCCAGCGCTGGAGGCGAAACTCCTGGCGCACAATGTGAGGAAAGTTCGGAGCCAGAAGGAAACCGTCTCCGACGACGGCGACTGCACCGACCGCGGCAGCTCGCTGAAGAAACTGGCGTCTTGTGCTGGGAATCAACGGCAAACGAAGATCACTCGGTAGAGGTCGACGGTATGCATACTTCCAGAATAACCGAATGGAGGGATCCCGCGCAGACGGAAACGAGCTGTGTGTCCGGAACTGAACGCAGAGCAAACCAAATCGGCACGGTTCTGGTGGGCAACATCCGCCATTTCAGAAACTGAAAGTCGCGATCAGGTCGATGCGCCGGTTGGCCGCGCCATTCGAGAAAGGCCCGTTATCCGCGAGTGCATTCGGCGTGTCGAAAAATCGCGATCCCAAAATACCGCTGGGGTTGCCGAAGTTGACTTTGTTGAAAGCGTTACGTGCTGAGACGCCGAAGCTGAGATTGTAGCGGCGATCAGACGCGGGACCGGACATTCCTCCGGGTCCGCCGCCGAAGAAAGGACCCGCGGACCTCCGCCGCCACGACCACCACCGCCTCCGGGACCGCCGCCCGGAGCGCCACTGGGGCGGCTGATCTTGGGACCGAAACCAAAAGTCTTGGTGAGCCGCAGATTCACGGTCGCGTGCGCGGGGCCGGAGCCGTAATTGATGGGAACAATTTTCTCGCCAGCTGTGGGCGATGCGTCGAAGGTTCCGAGCGGTGTGCAATAGACGGTCGAGGGAGGCGTGTTCACAGTGGTCGGACAAGTCGCTGTGGAAACAAGTCCAGGACGATCGTTGAAAATGGAGTCGTCGTTGAGATCGTTGGTGGTGGTGATGTTGAAAGGGGAACCGGCCCAGGCAACGATGAAAGGGCTAAGCCGGAAGTTGTAAGGAAGGCCAAACGATCCGCCCAGGAAGAAACGATTCCGATAATCAAAGGACGCGCGGCCGTAGTCAGCGCTGATGTCGTAAGAGTTGGAGGGAAAGCTGGAAACACCGGAAGTGTCGCTGTTGGCATAGTTCAGCACGTAGTAGCCAAAGAGCTGAACCTTCGATCCGATCCGTACATTGGTGTTGGCCATCAACTGAGTTTGCCGAAAGACGGCTTCCGAAACATATTTGTAGAGATTGAGATTGCCCAGGGGCGGGGTTTGGCAGGGACTGCAGGGAGTTCCGGGAAAAGGTGCGTTGGCGTTGACGGCGAGCAACTGGTCAAAACCGCGAGAGTTCAGGTAGGTCACGTTCAGGGTCGCAGACTTGGTGAGTTGCCGCTCTACACTGATGGCCGATTGCAATGTGTAAGGCGCGTGGACGCGGGAGTTGATCTGGTAGATCGTAGGCGTGGAGGGTACGGCTGCGCCTGTGCAGGACGAAATGTCGGTCAGGCTCGAGCACTGTGGGTTGTTAATGACGAACTGCTCCTGGGTGACGCCGTTCAGACGCTCAGCTTCCAGGATTTGCGCTTCCTGAAAACGATCGTAGAAAATTCCGAAGCCGCCCCGCAGAACAACTTTGGGCGGAGCGCTCTTGCCTCCAACTCCCCAGGCAAAACCAAGCCGCGGCGCCCAATCGTCATGATCCTGAATGCCGGTCTGAGTTTCGAAGCGCAGACCGTAACTCAGAGTGATGTTGGAGCGGACTTTCCAGTCATCCTGGTAGTAAAGTCCCGCGTCGAAATTGCCGACTACCAGGGGCGGACTGCCGACCGTGTAAGTGAGTTGGGTTGCGATGGGGGTGGTCGAGTTTCCGCTATTTTGAACCGCATACTCGTACGAGATGGGGCAAGGAACCTGCCCCGCAGTAGGCACGCAGGGGGTCTGCTGCGCAGGAATGAGCAACGAAGAAAAGGTAAATTCACCATTGAATCCGGAAGTGGAGCTGTTTGCGTCGCGGATGCCGCGGAGCCGCGCTCCAAACTTCACGGTGTGATTCCCGTGGATGATGGACGTATAGTTCTGAAGCTCGTAATGGTCCTGATGGTCAAGCTGGTTGCCCTGGTTGTTGCCTCCGCCGCCAAATGATCCCAGGACATTGAGGGTAGGTTGGCTGTTCAGGGCAAACTGATTGTCCAGCTCGCGCAGATATTGAAAGCGCGTCTCATTTACGACCCTCGTGCCAATAACCTGGGTGTCGCTGATTTGCAGTGTGTGCTCGGTAGAGTCAGAGTTATAGCCCTGCGAAGCCAAGGTGAATTGACCGACACCCTCGTTGTCTTCGATGTCGCGGTAAAACTGATAGCGGACGGTCAGGGTGTTGTTCTTGCTGAGCGCATAGTCGAGACGCGGGGTGATATTGGTGCGATGCCGGGGAAAGGGTACCGCCTCGATGATGGGTGTCTCGGCAAAAGTCGTGGGATCAAGGGTTAGAGCATTCACCTCATTGAGATCGTGGATATTTCTGCGCTGGGCGTCGAGGAAAAAGGAAGCCTTTTTGTTGAGCGGCCCGCCAACGTTGGCAGTAAACAGAGTGGAGTCGTAACCGGGCTGGTCGGCGCCGCCGAACGGATTGGGCGAGTTGAAGGCGGAATCATTTCCGTCGATCATCGCCTGGCCGTGAAACTTGTCCGTGCCCGGCTTGGTAAAGACCTCGATGCGACCGTACCCGAGTTTGTCGTATTCAGCGGAGAACGGATTCGAGTTGATCCGGATTTCACGAATCGATTCTTTGGGAGGAAGCTGGCCTGCGGTGAAACCATCGATGTAAAGCTGTCCGCCGTTCGGTCCAGCAGAGGGACCTGCCAGGGCCTGCAAATCGGTGAGCAGTTCGTCGGGATCGTCGGGCAGGGCTTCCAGCTCTTTGCCGGAGATGGTGATGGCTCCGGCGTTGCTCTCAGGATTGACGTCGACCGTGGGCGCGGTATCGGAAACTTGAATTTTCTGCTGCTCGACTTCGATGGCCATGGTCACGTTGAGGCGCAGGGGCTGATCCGTGGTGATGACTACGTTGTCGTTTTCATAAACGGAGAATCCCTGTGCGACGACGGTCAGCGAATACTGGCCTGCGGCGAGTCCTTTGAATTCATAGAGGCCCTGCCCGTTGGCTTGCGTGGGGATGGGCGTGGAGGAAATGGCCGCCGGCGTCATGACGACGTTGGCGTTGGCGATGGCAGCGCCGGATTGGTCGGTTACCTGGCCGCGCAAAATGCCGGTGGCAGGCGTCGGAGTTGCGGCGGCCTGCGATGGAGCTGGCGGCGCTGCGGCCGTTTGCGATGCAGCGACCGTCGTGCATACCTGCAACGACAAAGAGATGAGTGCTAAGCAGAAACACGTCCGAAACTTCATTCCATCATTCCATTCCACTGAAAGTCTTTGATATGAATCTTCGATGCAGTGTCAGGCCGCGACGGAGGCCAACGCTATGGGCCACCAGCGTCGCCGGAGGGCGCGCTCATGCTCCAAGGGGTAAGTAACGCGGCGCTGCTGGCGCTAGGAGCGGCCTGGAGAATCGGTTCCACGCCGCTCACCAGGGTGATCACCGTGCCCACGCCCCCGGTACCCTCGGTCGAGAGAATGATCACAGCATCGCCCTTGTGCAGATCGGCGAGGGTGGTCGCTGGCGCGTGACTGAGCAAGCGCTGAGTATCCGGTGGGCCCCCCGGCCGTCCGCTGGCGCCCGCTCCGCCTGCAGCCATCGCACCTGGCGCAGAGCTGGGATGCGCTGCCTGACCGTTCGCAGAATTAGAACTGGACGCGGCACCGGGCGCTGTCCCGGCAGCCCCTCCTTTTAAACGGGCAGCAATCATCTGCGCCATCTCCGGAGACAGATGGCGAAGCTGGGAGTCTGGCGTGATCTTCACAACCACTGTTTTCTTCGACAATAGATCGTGAACGCTGAGAGTCGACAAACTTGCATCGGCGGAGTCGACGGTGCCGGCAATCCCGGGGAAGGATCCGGAAACAATTTCGTCAGCTGCGAGTTCGCCGCCATCGGCGCTGCGATTGCCGCGTGCCCGCACCTGATCGCCGGGATGAATTTGCTGCAGTATGCCGGGCTTGGCATCATCGAATTTCACGGAATCCGGAGCGTAGCGGCGAATCACGGTGCTGCTGGAGGCGTGAATGACGACATCTTTACCACGCACAGAGATCGTGACGGTTCCGGCCGCTGGATCCACAGCCTTGGCGAGCCCGTCCACTCCGCGCTTTTGCCAATCCTGCAGATCCTGCTGATGCCGAGCGTCGAGGTCGGAATGTTTCATGACGACTACTGTGGAAGCAACGACCGACAGGCCATCGTCGGAGATTCTGCCTCCCACCAAAATGCGATCGCCTATCTGGAGATCTTGCAACTGGATGGGTGTAGCGTTCTTAAGATCCTTTTCGCCCGGAGCAATGCGAAGGATGCGCGTTTTGGGCTGCACGGTGATGCTAACGTCGGAACCGGAGTCGGGGGTTAGCGTAATCTGTGTGCCGTTTATAGCTTTGACGGCACCAACGGGCCGGCTCACCGTACCCGGGGCGGCAGCTTGCCTGGTTTGCACGCTGGCCGACATTGCATGGCAGGATGGCAATAGACGAATGCCGATCGAGCCGGCACAAAGTGCGATCGCCAGAAACCGGATTGTGTTTGCGCGCATACCTCTTACTAATTTACATTGCGCGCCGCACAAAACCCCATGATTTACAAAGTTTTACTTCAAGATGAACAACGTGTTACACGCATGAAGTGCAGGATTGGGAAGCAATTATTCCGCAACCAGCAGGTTCTCCGCGAAAGGCCATTCGTCGTCAATCCATTGCGCTTCGCAGCAGAAACCGGCGGTGCGGGCCATGGGAAATATCTCCTGGGGAGAATACTTGTGGCTGCTTTCAGTCCAGATGGTTTCGCCCTCAAGAAGATCGATGGTGAGTTCGGCTGCGGGAACATTCACGGTCTGGCGGCACATGGACCGCAGATGCATCTCGACACTGCGATCCTGATGATTGAGTTTAGCCACATGCTCAAATTGCGCGAGATCGAAATCGGCGTCGAGTTCGCGATTGATGCGAGCCAGCAGGTTCAGGTTGAAGGCAGCGGTTACTCCCAGTTCGTCGTCGTAGGCGTGAAGCAGTTGAACGCTGGATTTTTCGAGGTCCGTTCCGAGCAGAAGTGAATCCCCGGGCTGAAGAATGCGGCGAACTTCGGTCAGAAATGCAATGCCGGCGGAGCGATCGAAATTTCCGATGGTGCTGCCCAGGAACAATACGAGCAGATGCTGGCCGGCCGAGCGGTGCGCGGCCACTTCGAGCAGTCCATCGAGGTACTCGCGCTCGAAACCGAGAATGCTGATGGACTCGATGTCGCGGAGTTCGCGCTCGCACATGGCGAGCGCGGAGGGAGAAATCTCGATGGGATAGTAGGCGGTACGCTGGCGGCGGCAAAGAGCTTCGAGGATGTGGCGAGTTTTTCGTCCGCTGCCGCTGCCGAGTTCAGCCACGGAGACCGGGGTAGCTAGGCGCTCGACGATATCAGGGCCGTGCCGCCGCAGCAGGCGCTCATCGGCGCGCGTGAGGCCGTACTCGGGCAGATTGCTGATCACTTCGAACAGTGCGGAGCCGACATCGTCGTACAAGTACTTCGATAGCAACTCCTTCTGACCCAGCTTGGTGAGGCCGGCGCGCACGTCGGCTGCGAATTCGTAGCTTGCATTCGGAGTGATGGTTTGAACCAGCATTTTGGCAACTCCTTTTGATGACGAATCGTCAGTGGCTTACGCAACGAAGTCCGGTGTAAACGAATTGGTAGTGCGCCTGGAACCAGTTGCGGAACGTGCGGCGCAACATGCAGGCAGCGGTGCGCGCCGATCCGCCTTTCATGACGAAGTGTTTGCCGTCAAAGAAATCGGCGGAGTAGCCGCGGTAGAACGGGAACGGCTCGAATCCGGAGAACGGAGCGAACTGGGTCGAGGTCCACTCCCACCCATTGCCGAGCATGCCCTGGACGCCGAAAGCGCTCTGGCCTTCAGGAAATGCGTTTACGGGCGCGGGATCCCATCGCGCGAAATCAAAGTTGCCGAAGCTGTGCCCGGGAGCTTCGTTCCCCCACGGATATGCTCGCTCGGCGCCTTGCAGCGTGGCGTATGCGGCGCGTTGCCACTCGGCTTCGGTGGGTAATGACTTCCCTGCCCACCTGGCATACGCTTTCGCTTCCGCCTGACTCACATAGACTGGCCAATCCAGCGGCAGGGGTACGTCGTGAAACATCGTGCGATAGAGCCACTGCGTGCCATCTTTCCTCCAGAAAGCTGGATGCGAAATTCCCTGACCAGACTTCCAGTTCCAGGAGACGCCATTGTCGTTATCGCTGTCACTCCAGAACGCGCGCGTTTCGTAGCCACCCGCGTTGATGAAGTCCAAGTACTGCCGGTTCGTCACCTTGTACTGATCGATGGCAAACGCCGGGACGTTAACGGTTTGGGCTTCGTACTCGTTATCCCAGCCAAACGACTCGCTGCCGTGTTCAAGACCGAGCGTGACGGCGCCAGCGGGAATTTCGATGCTGCAGTGAGCCATAGGCGCAGTGATCGCACTTAGCGATTCTTCTTGCCGAACTTCCTGCCTAATTTTGCGATCGAGCGGCAGCTGATGCAGCATGTAGGCGAGCGTTTCCGCGTGCATGAGGCGGTGCTCTATCGCTACGTTGAGCAGAGTGGTGAGGGAAAATCCGTCGCTTGTGGGAAGGCTGGAATCGAGAAGCGCCTCGGATAGTTTGTCGTCCAGCACGGCGCGGATTTTTCTGACATAGTCCCGGACCGCAGCGATCGAAGGCCAATCGGCAGGCTGATCGGTGGGAAGTCCACCGCCGACTGGGTCAATGCCGAAGGCGAACAGCCGGTCAAATTCGGGATGAAAGCTCTTCAGTCCAAGAATACGTTCGTGGAACAGATTCCAATCGAAGGCCTCCAGATGCCCGATATAGAAAACGATGCGGTGACGCTCGGCAATTGGGCGTTCGTAAAGAGAATCGGGCTTGACCACTGCGAACAGGTCGTCGGAGCGCCGACGGGCGTCTTCGACTTGCTCGATCAGGCTGTGGCGGATGGTGGGATCGCTTTGCGTGGCGAGCATTTCGGACCTCCTGAATCTCGTGGAACAACGGTACGCCGAACAAACAACTTACGGGAGCGACTGGCGCGAGCGAATCAGTGGCACGCATTCTATGCTCGCGGCCGCCCCCAGCGCCATAGGGCAATGCCCCTACCGTTATTTCATGGTCATGCCTGCATAGTTAGAGCGCTCGGGGAACCAAGTGCCGAAGTCTCCGTCGCAGAGAATTAGATGACGGCGTAATGCAGGGGGTTACAACTGAAAACAATCTTTCGGGGCGAGCTTTCTGCATTCCCGCAGTTGCTGATCTGAGCTGGACTCGGAAAGCGGCGCCAGAACGCCTCGCTGCGACCGGCGAGACCCTTCGGCTTCGCTCAGGGCAGGCTCACGAGGCTGGCCGTCGCCACGGAAAAACCCAGCGAGAACTTATGGGGTCAATCCTTTGTTGCGCAGGAATTCGTGCGCTACGTCTTTCGCGTCGCGGTGCTGGCCGTCGAGAGCGTAATTTAATTGCTGCATCTCCTGATCGGAAATCTTTCCGCCTAATTCGGCGATTGCCTGGGCCACTTCGGGATGCTGCTGCTCGGTTTGCTGGCGGGCTACTGCTACTGCCTCGTAGGGCGGGAAATAGTGGCGGTCATCATCGAGCACGAATAAATCGAGAGCCGGAATCAGCCCGTCGGTGGCGTTACCGGCGGCGAAATCAATCTGATGATCTTTCAATGCCGGGGCAAGCAAGCCGAGGTCCATGATGCGGGGCGGGGCGGCGAAGTGCAGGCCGTAGGCAGCAGCCAGCCCGGCGTATCCATCGGGGCGCTCCATGAATTCGTAGCCGAACCCAGCCCGCCAGTGCGGAGCGAATGCGGCCGCCTGCGACAAAGTCTTCAGGTTCAGGCGACGTGCGTCTTCTCCGCGAATCTCCATCGCGAAGGTATTGTTGAAACCGAACGGCGGACCGAGCGTTAGTCCGAGGCGCGCTTCATATTGACTCTTGACCTGTTCGTAGACCTCCGTCTTATCGCCGCCTGCCTTTTGCTTGAGAATGGCGGTCAGCGCAGTTCCGGTGTATTCCGGATAGATGTCGATGCGCCCGGCCAGCAGCGCCTGCTGGCAAATATAAGTTCCTGCCAGATAGAAACGGCGCTCGACTTTCAGGTGAGTATGGGCTTCGATCTGCTGCGCGAGGAGCTCGCCGAGGATCAGCGATTCAGTAAAGTTCTTGGAACCGATCACGATGCGGTCGGAGCGAGAGGCCGCGCATGACGACAACAGCAACGCAGCTGCGAGAATCAAGCAGAGTGAAATCCCGCACTGCTCGGGGAAACCACGAAACCGTCCTTGGCGATGGCGATTGGGTTTCATTGTGGGCGCAAACGCTTTTCCAACCATCCCAAACCAAAATCTGCAGACAGCGCCAGAACCGCGGCGGGAATCGCTCCTGCGAGAATAAGCTGATTGTTGACCATGGCAAGACCTCGAAAAATAAACTCGCCCAGGCCACCCGCGCCGATCGCCGCAGCAATGGTAGCCAGTCCCACCGAGACGACGACCGCAACTCTTACGCCGGAGAGAATCACGCTGAGCGCCAAAGGCAGCTCAACCTGGAACAAGAGCTGGCCGTTGGTGAGTCCCATGCCGCGGCCAGCCTCGACCACCGCCGGGTCGACGCCGCCGATGCCGGTGTAGGTGTTGCGAATCACGGGCAGCAGGGCGTAGAGAGTGAGGGCCAGAATGGCCAGGCGATCGGCGCGATCGCCCAGCCAGGGCACCGGCAGCAGGAAGCCAAAGAGAGCGAGGCTGGGAATCGTCTGGATGATGTTCGCCGTTCCGAGCACCGGCCGGTTCCACACCGACCAGTGTGCGCTCAGTATGCCTAGCGGTATACCCACCAGCACGGCAAGCAGCGTGGAGATTCCGACCAGCCAGAGATGCTCCAGCGTCAGTTCGACAATCTGGTCGTGGTTTTGCAAAAAAAAGTGAAACAGGTTCATGAAACGCCTCGATTTGATGAATCCAGTCCATCTGCGAAAGCGCGCACGTAGGCAGCGGCCAACGGATCGCGCGATCGCAGGAATTCCTCCGGAGAAAGAACCGTGACCAGCCGTCCGGCTTCCATGAGCGCGATGCGCGAGCCGAGCCGCAACGCTTCGCGCAGATCGTGCGTTACGAAGACTACTGTCTTGTTCAGCCGCCGCTGCAGGGAAAGAAACTCGCGCTGCAGTTGGTCGCGAGTGAGGGCGTCAAGCGCGCCGAAGGGTTCATCCATCAGGAGAATTGCGGGATCAGCAGCCAATGCCCGGGCAACCCCCACGCGCTGTCTTTGCCCGCCGGAGAGCTGGCGTGGATAGCGCGATGCCATTTGCGGGTCGAGCCCGACCAGTTGCATCAATTCCTCGACGCGGAGATGAATCCGCTCGGGAGTCCAGCCTTCGATGCGCGGGACGAGGCCAATGTTTCGCTCCACAGTGAAGTGAGGAAACAAGCCCACTTCCTGGATGACGTAACCGATGCCGCGGCGCAAACGGATGACGTCGCCTTGGGCAGTCGGCGTGCCATTCACGCGCACTTCTCCGCCGGTCGGGGTTAGCAGCCGATTGATCAGCTTCAGGGTGGTGGTTTTCCCCGAACCACTGCGTCCCAGCAAAACCAGGGTCTCACCCTGTCGCACTTGTAGATTCAGCCCTGAGAGCAATGGCTGGCCGCTGGGCAACGCGTAGTCGACATTGCGGAATTCGATTACCGGATCGTTGGCGGAAGTTCGTTCCATGTTTTTGTTAAGCCAAGCATACCGAAGTTCGCGAGCCGAGGGCAGCAGAGCAGACCAGTGGCGCGTGGCCGGCGGTGTCCTGATTTGAAATGGACTTCAAATTAGAACACTCTTATCGCGGCCGAATTTGTTGACATTCAGCAGTCGCGGGCGACAGACTCTATCTATTCCCATCGCAGAAAGCAGGGCGAAACATGATCCGGCGTATTCGGTTCATTGCCCACCAGGATAAGAAGATTCTCCTAATTGACCTGTCAGGCTGTTCGGCGGCTGAGGTTGAAGAGGTTTTCCGGACAGTGCCAGATGTTGTGACCCACCCAAGCGCGCGGTTCGGTCTTGATACTTTGCGATTACACTGGAGCATCTTTTGACCTGGAAGCGATTCGGGTCATGAAAGAAACCGCCGTCTTTGACAAGCCCTTTGTCAAAAAGTCCGCATGGACGGGAAGGGCGAAGCTTCCTCAGGCGATCTCGGAGAACCTTACTGAGAAGCTGAGTATTTTCTCCCGCCGCGAATTTTCAGCATTCAGGACCCGTGAAGAAGCTCTGGCATGGCTGGCGAAGGACTGAATCGCACCACTTCATCCCCAGCGTTGCGACGGGCATCCAGAGAGCTAATAGACGATCAATCATCGTGCCGCTACGATTCTTATGAGATGTGTGGAAATTGTCCTTAGCCATGGGTGTGTCTGCTTTACGCAAATTTGTCAGCTGGATGATGGTGATCCTGTGCCCGCTTTCGCTCACGGCGGCGGACGCGGGCTCGGCCGTATTGCATAGTGAGGGAGGGGTTTGGGTCAACGGTTTCGAGATCTCGGGATCTACCGTGGTCTTTCCCGGAGATCTGTTGGAGACCAAACCCGGGTTCGTCGCCAATGTCGATGCCGAGGGCTCGTCCGTAGTAATTCAGCCGGAATCGGTGGTGAAGTTCCAAGGCACTTTCCTGAGCCTGGAGCACGGAAGCGTGTCGGTGGGAACCTCGACTTCAATGAGCGTGCATGTGAGCTGCATCAAGGTGGAACCGGTTTCGAGCGAGCGCACACAATACGATGTGGCCGACGTCAGCGGCACGTTGCAGGTTGCCGCACACAAGAACGAAGTGAATATCGCGGAAGGCGGCATCCTCCAAAAAACAAATGCGCAAGGCACCTCACCTGTTTCTTCTGTCGTGCATGAGGGACAGCAGGCAACCCGAGTGGTAGCGGCTGCCTGTGGCGCCGCCCCTCGCCCCGGAAGTGTCGGAAACGGTCTGAATACAAAATGGCTCGAGATCGGCGGCGGTATTGGGGGCGGGGTTATTGTGCTTTGCATCCTCCTCTGCAAGGGTCACGGGTCCAGCAGTGTCAGCCCTTCTGATCCGTAATTCTCACCCGGCACGCGGACTGCGCTCAACAGTTAACACTCAACGATACCTTCGCCCGTGAATCCTACTTCGGTGCTTTCCGGATCCGCAAAACCTGAGCAATATCTAGGAATGCAGCGTATACTGAAGACCTTGACCTCGAAGACACCCGACCAGCACGTTGCGCCTTCGCGATTGAGAAATTCCCGGAAAGGCGAGTGGCGGGTCGAACCTGAGAAGCTCTGGAAGTAGTTCTTTCAACCCCAAAACATCGGCTTCAAAAGAGACGGCGATGCAGTGTGGCCAGTTCGAAGATTGGCCGGTAACGGAACCTTCATAAGACGCATCTAATCAGCCCACAGGGCAGGAGATAAGCATGTCCGGAATCAACGGCGATAAAGCCAGATTCAACCGGCGGCGCCGGCAAAAGATCAGCCGCCGGCAAAGCAACGAAAAGATGTTGAAGGCCCTGGCTGAGAAAAACCTCGTAGCCCCGCCGAAAGCAGCCAATCTCAAGGAGAAAGTGGCATGACCACGCCCGTCGTCGCATTGCCGCTGTCGATTCCGGAAGGCCTTCAGGCGAAGAAGAAGCGGGTACTCCTGCTGGACACTTCGCAGACCAAGCGCGATTTGCGGGCCGACACGATGCGACAACTGGGCATTGAAGTGGATTGTGCCGCCGATGTGCTCGAGGCGCGGTGCTGGTGGCGAGCCGACTTATACAATCTGGTGCTGATCAGCGTAGCCGGAGAGATCGACAGCCGCGACCAGTTCTGCACTGATATTCGCGGCGCGAATCCACCGCAGAGGATTGCCTTCTTCGTGGGTGGACCCGAGTATCTGGCAGCAGCGCCGCATTCTGACGAAGCTCCGGCAGAGCCGGATGATGCGCTGCACAAAGAGATGGTCGCTGCCCTGCTGGCCCAGGCTGGGAGCAATTCTTCCCAGCGCTGGGGAATCCTGGAAGCCTGCCGCAAGATTTCTAGTGTGCGCTCGGCCAGCGAAGCCCGTTCGCGCGCGATACGGGAAACGCCCAGACCCTCACGGTGGGCCGAAGCCATCGAGCAGCATTCCGCGCGCGAAATCGCGCCTCCTCAGCCGTTATTTGCAACCGCAGCAGCAACAGCAACAGCAACAGAAAGAGAAGAACTCCTATGAAGAATCTGTATGTCGGCAACTTACCCCATAGCACAACGGAACCGGAACTTCGCGGCTTGTTTGAAGCCCATGGCGCGGTGGAACGTGTCAGCATCGTCACCGATCGCGAAACCGGCCGCGCTCGCGGTTTCGGTTTTGTCGAAATGACCAACGCTGCGGAAGCCGATAAAGCAGTCGCGGCGCTGAATGGAACCGAACTGGGCGGCCGTGCGCTAAAGATCAACGAGGCGAAACCAAAGACCGCTTCGCCGCGGGGTGGTGGCGGAGGACAGCGCTTTGGCGGTGGGGGCGGCGGCGGCCGCGACGACTATCAGGGTCACGCGCGCCAGCCTCGCGAACCCCGCTGGTAGCTGTGCACCATCCTTGCGGATGAGTCGCTGATGTCTTGACTAAAGTGAAAAGCGCCAGCCGATATTGCCAAAATTGACGATTGGAGATTGGGTATGCCAGGACGAGGTCGATCGAGCTTTACCAAGCGCCAAAAAGAACACACGCGCCAGCAAAAACAGCGCGACAAGGCCGAACGCCGCATCCAGCGTAAGGACGAACCTTCAGGTACGCCGGGCGTCTCCAGCGAACTCGACTTGGACGAGTTGCAACGCCATGCGGCCGAGCAAGCCGCCCTGTTTCAGTTGGGAGACGACGACAGCGACATTTCGAGCCTGCCACGCGAGCGTAGTCCGGAGAAAACCGAACCGTAGACACCGGATCCAAACAGCCCAGCGAACCTTACCAAAAAAAGAGGCGCGTCTTTGGGACGCCCTTTTTAATTGGTTGGCTTCGCTTCTTTACTTCCAGTTAGGCAAACACTTCACCGGGCAACCGGGTCAGCGTGCGGCTCGCCAAAGTGTTTTGGACGACATGCTCTGACCTCTCCGCGTTAGCCCAATCCACCTGCTTGCGTTCGATTTTCAGCTTCAAGGCGCGCTCGATGTGCCTCAGTTCGATGACCTCGCCTCCCGACACCAGACTGGTTGCCAGGCCTTCCGAACCGGCTCGTCCAGTCCTTCCCACGCGATGGATGAAATCCTCGGCCATCTTGGGCAGGTCATAGTTGACCACATGCGCTACGTCGTCGATGTGCAGGCCGCGAGCGGCCACGTCGGTAGCGACCAGAACCTGAAACCGTCCCTGCTGAAATCCGGCAAGGGCTGCGTTGCGCTGTGATTGGGAACGGTCGCCGTGAATCATGGCTGCGGAGAAACCTTCGCGCGCCAGTTCCTTGGCCAGGCGCTCCGTGCCGCGCTTGGTGCGAGCGAAGATGAGCGTCTGTCCTTTTTCGGCGTAGAGCAACTGCCGCAGCACGTCAGGCTTTTCCGCCGGACGCACTTCGTAAGCTTGCAGTCGCACGCTCTCAACCGGCTTGAGCACTGAACCAACCGCCACACGCACCGGATCGCGCATGGCATCGTTGACCAGGCTCGCGACTGATTGCTCCAGCGTAGCTGAGAAGCAAAGCGTTTGCCGGCGCTGCGGCAAAATCGCGAGGATGCGGCGGATGGCGGGAAGAAAGCCCATGTCAAGCATGCGGTCGGCCTCGTCGAGCACGAGGATTTTGACTTCGCGCAGGTCGATCAGCTTGCGAGTGATGAAATCCTGCAAGCGGCCGGGAGTTGCGACCACCAGGCTGGCGCCGTCGCGCACCGCCTGAATTTGCGTCTTCTCGGAGACGCCGCCGATGACCAGCGCAGCTTTAGGTAGTTGCTTGCCGCGCAGTTTTTCGTATTCTTCGTTGACCTGGATCGCAAGCTCTCGCGTAGGCAACAACACCAGCACGCGCACTTTCTGCGACGGCTCGCGCTGCAGCATTTCGTGCTGCAACATTTCAATGATCGGAATCAGAAACGCGAGCGTCTTGCCAGTTCCGGTCTGCGCGGTAGCCAGCACGTCTTTGCCTTCAAGGGCGCAAGGAATAGCCTGCGTCTGAATCGGCGTAGGAGTAATAAATTGAGCATTCGCCAGCCTCTGCTGCAAAGCAGAAGATAGCGTTAATTCTGTAAAGCTTGTCATTCGTAATTGTTCTTTCTGGAGGGGCCTGATGTTACACACGTAGCGTGGGTTCCCATGCCGCTCTTATCTTTATTGATTTACGCTGAATAAACGGCGGGCAGGAAAAGCGGAGATGAATCTTGATCCAACAGGATCACCGCGTCACGAGCAAACCGTGGCAGTAGCGTTAAAAGCATTATAGCACAGGATTCGGTGCAACGGCCTGCGGATAAGAACCGGAAGAAGTAATCGATGGTAACGTCGCAACTCACTGAAAACATGGGGGCCCCGGGCGGAGCTCGAACCGCCGACCAACGGTTCAGGAAATAGGGCCTTCCTTCCCCTCCCTCAGCCGGATCATCAACTTACGAGTTCGATTCACGAGTAAAAGACCGACTTACGTCAATCGGCAGTTAACTGGCAACGGTTCTTGAGGCTCCCGTTTGGAGCTTTCGGCATGGCACTCCGTTTCATGCCCGGTAATCTCGGGGTGCGGGTGAAAACGCTTCTCAACGTAAATCACTGGCGGTCGGGGGCTTGCGGTTCCAGAGTGCCCCGGCAACGGGATTGGAACCAACCCGTGTTACAATCCCATCGAAATTTCCCCCCTGACCGCCAGTTGTCGGTGCAACAAGAACAGTCCGATCTCATCTACGGAGTGTCGCATGTCACCCCGCAAGAATTCTGCGTCTTGCCTCTGGATCTTTGATTCGCTGGGATTCGCGCTGTTTTGCCGGATGCTTTCCCAAGCGGTTCGCTTTGCCGGGACCACATCTCTCTTCGTGGGAATTGCCGCCGGCGGCGCGGCTTCTGCCCAGACGAAAACAGCGACGGCGACGGCGCTCTCCGTCAGTGCAAACGGCAGCGAGACAAGTTCCGCGGCCGCGGGGACCGTGGTGACGCTCACTGCCAAGGTGACAGCAGGCGGCGCCAATTTCAGTCCGGGGCAAGTGAATTTCTGCGATGCCACGGCGACATACTGCACTGACATTCACATCCTTGCCACCGCGCAGCTGACGAGTTCTGGCACAGCCACTTACAAGTTCCGCCCGGGGATCGGCGGCCACAGCTATAAGGCCGTGTTCGTCGGCACCAACTCCTATGCCGGCAGTGTTTCGAGCGCATCGCACCTGACAGTGACCGGAACCACTTGGCCGTTTGCGACAGCCACCTCGATTGCGGAAACCGGGGCTTGGGGGAATTACACGCTGACTGGAACCGTGACCGAGGCGGGAGGAATGACCGCGCCCACTGGGACGGTCTCCTTTCTGGATGCCAGCAACGGGAACTCGGTCCTGGCGACCGAATCGTTGGGAGCAGCTGTTGCCGGCGTCGGCTGGCCAAACCCTGGATCGCTGACGAACACAGAGGGCACTTATTTCGTGTTGGTGACGGACCTTAACGGAGACGGCATTCCCGACTTGGTGCTGGAGTCCAATCCGGTGTCGATCTACTTAGGCAACACAAATGGGACCTATACCGAAGCGGCCACGATTTCCATTCAGCAGGCACCCCCGTCCTACCCCGATGTCATCGCCGACTTCAATGGGGACGGAATTCCGGATTTGGCCGTACCTTTGTACGGTTCGAACGACATAGCGATCCTGCTGGGCAAAGGGAATGGTACGTTCGCAGCGCCGGTTCTGGCCTCGGTACCGGGCTCAGATATCACTATCGAGCAGATCGTGGTCGCAGATTTCAATGGAGACGGAATTCCCGACCTTGCGGTTATCGCCGCCGCTGACAATTCGACCGTGGACATTCTCCTCGGCAATGGGGATGGGACCTTTACCGCAGAAACGACCAACCCTCCTATCTCCGGAATTCCATTGAACTTCGCCACGGGTGATTTCAACGGAGACGGCAAGACGGATTTGGCCGTCACGGAGAACAGCGGTACGATTGCCATTCTTCTGGGAAACGGGGATGGCACATTTGCCTCGGCGGGATCTGTGAATTCAGCAAGCGGCGGTTCACCCTCACCCATTGCCGTGGCTGACTTCAACGGTGATGGCAACCTGGACATCGCTGTGACGACAGGCACCTATACCAGTGAATCGGTGAGCGTACTCACGGGAAACGGGGATGGAACATTTAATTCACCTTTTTCCGGTGCGGGCTCAACATCAACGAGCGTGACCTGGATCCAGGTGGCGGACTTCAACCAGGATGGCGCTGCGGACGTGGTTCTGGCGGATTCGATTGGCGATGTAACCGTTTTTTTGAACAATGGCGGCGGCTCGCTCAGCGAGAGTTTTCCGGTGGCATCGGGTCTCGGTGTTCCTTACTATCTCGAAGTTGGCGTGGGTGACCTCAATGGGGATGGATACCCGGACATCGTGGCCGGGGGCTATTACAACAATGCCCTCGGGCTGTATTTGACCGAGCCGACGGAGACGGCGAGCGCAAGCGCCAGTGTTCAAGTCAATGGCGTAGGCAAGCATTTGGCTGAGGCAAGTTTTCCTGCTGAGGGCAAGTACAAATCCAGCATTTCCGGCTCGATTCCGTTGTGGGGTCTTCTCCCCGCCACGTCAACCACATTGAGTGTGACGTCGGGAGGGTCGAGGGTCACGAGCGTTACTCCTGGCACTGCGGTACTTCTTACCGCGAACGTGACCGCCAGCACTGCCCCGGTGACTGCCGGGCAAGTCAACTTCTGCGATGCCTCCGCGCCGCATTGCACGGATATACATATTCTTGGCTCCGGCGCGCTGAGCAACTCCGGAACCGCGACCTTCACATTTGTGCCCGGGCCCGGCGCGCACAGCTACCAGGCGCAGTTCGTCGAGGACGCTTTCGGCCTGGCCAGCGCATCGAACATTGCATTGCTGAATGTAGGTCCCGCACCCAGCCCCGTCTACAGCGATACCGCTGCCATCATATTGAATGGGTCGCCGGGCGACTACAGCCTCACGGCCACCGTGACGGGATATGGCGGCCCGGCCTCGCCCACTGGAATGGTGTCGTTCGTCGATACGAGCTTCAGCGATAACGTGCTCGCGACCGCCTCCCTCGGAGCTGGCATACCCGGTATCGGCTTCCTGGAGTCTTTGTCTCCCACGTTTGGGACCAATCCAGCCGGTGAAGTCACAGCCGACTTCAACCGCGACGGAATAGCCGATCTGGCAATTATCTCCAGCGACAACTCCTCTTACGGAGGCCCTTTTACGGTCGCAGTTTTCCTCGGCAACGGGGACGGAACCTTCCGGGCCGGACCGACGATTCAACCATCGGGCATGCAGGTTTACCCATTCATGATTTCCGGGGACTTCAATGGCGACGGCAAGCCGGACCTGGCCATCCTGACTTGGGACCTCGCTTCCACGAGCTACATCACGATTCTCTTGGGTAACGGTGACGGCTCGTTCAGCGCGAAACCCACTGTGGTTGCCATCTCCCAGAGTAGCGGGGGCGGTGACGGCATCCCCGGCACGATGGCAACGGCAGACTTCAATGGCGACGGCAAGTTGGACTTGGCCGTGGTGGGCGATTACATCTCGGCTGGCGGAGTCGGCATCCTTCTGGGGAACGGGGACGGGACGTTTACGCCGGGGGGACCGATCCTTGACCCGAGCGCGGGTTTTGCTTTGATTGCAACCGGAGATTTCAATGGGGACGGCATTCCGGATCTTGTTGTCCCGAATTACTTCGAATTCGGCGGCAGCCCGACCATTTTTCTCGGTAAAGGCGATGGGACGTTTAGCGGCCCAATGCCGGTATCCTTCACCCTGGACTACTTCCCCACTTCCGTCGTGGTGGGAGACTTCAATGGCGATGGGATTCTAGATCTGGCGTTCTCAGACCTGAATGGCGTTGAAATCGCGTTAGGCAATGGCGATGGAACGTTTAACGAAACGCCGGCCAGCCCCATTCAGGTTCCTGACGAACTCTATAGCTTGCAGGCGGGGGACTTCAACCACGACGGCAAACTGGATCTGGCAGGATGGGACACCTATTCCGGTCAGATCGTTCTTCTCCTAGGCGCTGGGGACGGCACGTTTGCGGTAACGGAGACTACTCCCGGTGTGAGCCCTTCTACGTTCGGCATACATCAGATTGCGGCCGCGGACTTCAACGGGGATGGCGTGCCCGATCTGGCCATGTTGACTTACAGCGTCAACACAGCCTCGATCCTGCTGACGGTGCCGACCGAAACCGCGAGCGCTACAGTGAACGGCATCGCGCCGATCGGCCCAGGAACGCATTACGTGGATGCGAGCTATGCCGGCGACAGTCACTACAGTGCCCTTACTTCCAGCACGATACCGCTCACCGCCGGTCTGGCCCCGCTCGTTGTCACTCCCCCCGCGGGAACGTATACGTCTGTGCAGACACTGACGATTACCGAGGCGATTCCCGGATCGACCATCTTCTACGAACTGACAGGGCCTGTTAGCACGAACGGGTATGTGCAATATACAGGTCCCGTTTCGCTGCCTGACAGCGGCGTAGAAGCTCTGGAAGCTTATGCGACGGAGACGGGGTATGATCAGAGCAACAATTTGTTAGCCCAGTACACGTTGAACTACCCCGGTTTCGAGCCAGGATCTGGCGGGACTACTTCCTTGACGGTCACGCCCGGCGCGACTACCGGGAATGCCGGAACGATTAGAGTGGTGGGGACGAACGGGTTCAGCGGAGTAGTGAATCTGACTTGCAGCGTAACTTCGAAGCTAACCAGCGTCAGTGACATGCCGACGTGCAGTCTGAATCCAACCTCCGTCACGATCAGCGGTGCTGCCGCGCAGACCTCGACTCTCACTGTCAACACAACCGCGGCATCGAATGCCGAAAATCAAAAGAGAAACCTCTTCTGGCCCTCGGCCAGCGGAGCTACTTTCGCGTTAGTGTTGCTCTTTGCGAGGCCACGGAAACGGAAAGACGGCGTAGCGATTATTGGACTCCTGCTCCTGTCTGTCTCCACAGGACTCATTGCTTGCGGGGGAGGCAGCAGCGGGAGCAGTGGCGGTGGTGGCGGTGGTAACACCGGCACTACGCCGGGAGCCTATACGATCACTGTCACTGGTACATCAGGTTCGGTGAGCGCGACGGTTGGGACCATTGCTTTGACAGTACAATAGGAACGCTCTTCATAACCGGCTGAATGCTGACCTGTGTCGGTGAGAAACCGCGCTGAAAGGTCGACAACGGGGAACAGCATCAGAAATGTTGGAATCACGGTTGCTCCGCAAGGGGGTGTCTTAGAATAACCCCTGAGGATCAGTCCAACGCACTCTAAACTTCCCACTCAGGCATTGGGTCTTGTGATTTGGTTCTGGGCCCTGTGTCCACCGCAGTATCCGCCTGATTTTTCCCCTCCACAAACTTTGTCCGCATCTTCTTTAAGCTCTTTTCGCAACACGCAGGATGGCTTCGTGGGAGACCTCGCTTGCGAGACGTGCCATCAGGAGAAATCCACTACCTATCGTGCAACCGCTCATCATCGAACTTCGCGACTGCCGGATGCAACCTCGATCGCCGGGAGTTTCACCAGAGGCAAGGATGTGATGACTACGTTTAACCCCGAGCTCACGTTTCGGATGGAAGCGCGCGATCGTCACTTTTACGAAATTGCTATCCGACAAAAGAACGCTCACGTAACGGAGCGTAAGGAGCAGATCAATCTTGTGATTGGCTCGGCCACCAAAGGCCAAACTTATCTCTATTGGAAGGACAATGGGTTGTTCGAGCTTCCGGTCTCTTATTGGACGCAACTGCATCGTTGGGTCAACAGCCCAGGATATGTTGATGGGTCGGCCGACTTTGACCGGCCTGTGCTGCCTCGCTGCCTGGAGTGTCATGCAGCGTACTTCCAGCCGATAACCTCCGCGCCCTCCGAGAATCATTATGCCAAAGACAACTTTGTGCTGGGAATCTCCTGTGAAAGGTGTCACGGCCCAGGTGCGGAGCATGTGAAGAATCATTCAGCAAATTCCGCAAGCTCCACCGGCACAAAACCGATGCCGCCGCTCCGGTTGAGCCGGGCCCGACAGGTTGATGTCTGCGCACAGTGCCATGGCGGAGCAGGGGAACCGATTGCGCCAGCCTTTTCCTTCAGGCCTGGCGAGCCGCTTTCGGATTATGTTCGGCTGCAGCCGCCGAACGCCACTGATCGTCTCGACGTCCACGGCAATCAGGTGAATTTGCTTGAACGAAGCCGCTGTTTCCAGAGTTCACCTGAAATGTCCTGCGCCACTTGCCATGATGTTCATATACCCGAGCGTCCCGCCGCGGACTATTCCTCCAAGTGTCTCGGTTGTCATCGCGTGGATCAATGTGGCATGGTTCGAAAAGTAGGAACCCGGATTGCCTCCAACTGCATTGATTGCCACATGCCAGTGCAAGCTTCAAACAAGCTTGTGCTGGACGCCGACAATCAGCGATTACAGGCCAATGTGCGCAACCATTGGATTCGCGTGTACCAGAATGTCTCTCCTCCCTGATGATCTCAGCTGGGTTTGCGGCTGGGCACGGTGGCTGGACATTCTATTTGAAACGTTTTATATTGCCTCTTTGCGCTGGTCAGATCGAGCACCAACCGAGGGCCTCTGTGACTTTTCGACTTCCAACATTTCTTCTGGTGTGCCTTTGCATCACGCAGCTTTGCGCGGGCCAGGATACTGCATTTGTCCCCGCTGGCGGGATGGCGTGGGATGTCGAGTGGCAACAGATAGCCGGCCCCAAATGCCTGGAGATGAAGGGCGCGTGGGAAGGCGGGTCGAGCACGTGCACGCCCGAAGATCACGACAACTGGCTGGCCGATCTGCAACACTGGCGCACCGAACGCCTCATCCGCATTGGCTATAACGATTTCCGTTATGCATTGCCGGCCCTCAAATGGGCACAATCCAGTTTCATCCAGCCGCAGATGATGGTGCAGGACCGCTATTTCTACGACCCGGTCGCGCACCGCTATACGGTGAATCGTTATCTCGATGATCTGGAAAAGCGATACGGCGGAATCGATGCGGTCCTCGTCTGGCCCACGTATCCAAATATGGGCATCGACAACCGCAATCAACACGACATGATAAGGAGCATGCCCGGAGGGCTTGACGGAGTCCGGCAGATGATTGCGGACTTTCATAAGCGGGGCGTTCGCGTTCTCTTCCCGATGATGATGTGGGATCAAGGCACGCGGCCCCTAGCGCAATCGTGGCCCGACGCAATTGCCTCGCTGATGGCTGAGATCGGCGCAGATGGGATCAACGGCGACACCCAGGACGGAGTGCCTGGCGCCTATCCGGAGGCCGCGGAGCGTATCGGTCATCCCCTGGCGTTTCAGCCGGAGGGAGGCCCGCCTGACGAGGATATTACGTACGACGTCTTAACCTGGGGCCAATATAAATTCCAGTTTGCCCCTCGAGTGGATCGTTACAAATGGCTTGAAACCCGGCACATGGTGAATATTTCGGATCGCTGGAACCGCGACAAGACCGACGACCTGCAGTTTGCCTTTTTCAATGGAGTCGGCTGGGAGAGCTGGGAGAACATCTGGGGAATCTGGAACGGGATCACACCTCGGGATGGCGAAGCCACCCGTCGTGTGGCGACGATCGAGCGCGCAGTCGCTCCTTTTCTTATCAGCAAGGATTGGGAGCCATTCGCCCCGATGCTTCACTTCGGCGTATTCGCGAGCCGTTGGCCCATGGGAGAAGAAACAGTCTGGACGATTGTGAATCGAAATGAGTACAACATCAGCGGCCCTGAAATCGAACTGCCGGTTCAAGAGGGAGTCCATTACTTCGATCTTTACCACGGAGTCGAACTCACTCCTGAGCGCCGGGGTGACAAGGTTGTCCTGACGTTTTCCTTGGGAGCCAAGGACTATGGCGCGGTGCTCGCCACAAAATCGCCGCTCACGCAAGATAGAGTGAGCCTGCTGGCGACAATGAAGAAGCTGTCAGCCGTGCCGCTTTCAAGCCTGTCAGACGGCCGAACCATCCTTACGCAGCAGATGGTCGAGGTCCCTTCGACAAAACCTCCGTCCGGGACGCCTGATGGAATGGTGAAAATCCCCGAAGCTGATTTTCTCTTCAAAGTTCAGGGTATCGAAGTCGAGGGCTCCGACGACATTGCCGTCGACGTCCAGTATCCCTGGGAAGACTCCCCGCGCCGATACCATGAGCACACGGTTCACGTGACGTCGTTCTGGATGGACAAATATCCGGTGACCAACGCTGAATTCAAGAAGTTCCTCGATGCGACAAACTATCATCCGCAGGATGCCCTTGATTTTTTGCGCGACTGGCAGAACGGAACCTACCCGGAGGGTTGGGCAGAGAGACCAGTTACCTGGGTTTCCAGAGAGGATGCGAGCGCCTATGCCGCGTGGGCTGGCAAGCGGTTGCCGCGGGAGTGGGAATGGCAATACGCGGCTGAAGGCACGGATGGCCGTCTTTATCCATGGGGAAATCAGTGGGATGCTTCTGCCGTCCCTGCTCCGGATAAAGGACGCACCATGCGCGGACCAGACGATGTTCACGCTCATCCAAAAGGCGCAAGCCCTTTCGGCGTGATGGATCTGCTCGGCAACATTTGGCAGTGGACAGATGAGTTTGTAGACGAGCATACACGTGGCGGAATTCTGCGCGGCGGAAGTTATTACCAGCCCCAGGGTTCGATCTGGTACTTTCCGCAAGCTTATAAGCTGACCGAACACGGGAAGTTGCTGCTGATGTCGCCGAGCATGGATCGTTCTGGGGCTTTGGGATTCCGTTGTGTGCAAGATGCCCAGTAAGGCCTGGCCCTCGACAGCATGGCGTCAGACGCAAACGCTCATCACTTCTACTTCGCTTTCGCCGGGAAGGCAATCTAGAATGAATTCACACGCATGAAGCTCAACCGCCGTTCTTTCCTGCAATTGTCCCTGGGTGCATTGGCCGCCGCCAGGGCGGTGGGACAAGGAGTAGCTACTCGCAAGACAACGGCACAATCCAGAATGGCTCCCTCCGGACGACCCTTCAACGCGCGGTTCACCGACGTGGCGAAGGAGGCTGGTCTGGTGTTGCCGGTCGTCTACGGGGACCCGGATCATAAGGATTACATATTGGAGACCGTGGGCTGCGGCTGCGCCTTCTTCGACTATGACAACGACGGCTGGATGGACGTTTTTTTGCTAAGCGGTAGCGTGATGTCGGGAGCGCCTCCTTCATCAGCGTCCAACCGCTTGTACAAAAACAACCGGGACGGAACCTTCACCGACGTCACCGAGAAAGCCGGCTTGCACTTCTGCGGATGGGGCTCGGGCGTCTGTATTGGCGACTATAACAATGACGGGTGGGAAGACCTGTTTTGCACGTTCTACGGACAAAACAAGCTGTACCGGAATAATGGCGACGGCACTTTTACCGACGTGACGAAACAAGCTGGCCTGGAGAGTGCGAAAACGCGCTGGGGCGCAGGTTGCACGTTTTTGGATTACGACCGGGATGGTCATCTGGATCTTTTTGTTTCGAATTACGTGCAGTTTGATCCGGCACACATCCCGAAACCGGGCGAGAATGTTTATTGCAATTGGAAAGGCGTGCCGGTAAATTGCGGCCCGCGCGGCTTGCCTCCCGGCTATCACTCCCTCTATCGGAACAACGGCGACGGCACATTCTCGGATGTAAGCGTTCGTGCCGGCATTGATGGCCTGCGCGGTTCCTATGGCATGACCGTGGTTGCGGCCGACTTTGACGAGGACGGATGGCCTGACATTTTCGTGGCCTGCGACTCGACTCCGAGTCTTCTGCTGATGAATCAGCGGAACGGGACGTTCCGGGAAGACGGGTTGATCCGCGGCGTGGCTCTGAGCGACGACGGACTCGAGCAAGCAGGGATGGGCGTCGGGGTCGGCGACTACGACCTCGACGGACATCTGGACCTGTTCAAAACCCACTTCACGGAAGACACGGCCGGTCTGTTTCACAACGACGGCAAAGGCATTTTTGAGAACACGACCCTGGCCGCGCGGGTGGGAACGGAAAATCGCTACATTTGCTGGGGAGCCGGAATCGTTGATCTGGACAATGACGGGTTTCCGGACCTCTTCATGACTGCGGGCAGCGTCTACCCGGAGGTGGAAAAAACGCTTCCGCAGTTTCCCTCGAAAAATCCCCGCATTGTTTTTCGAAATCTCGGCAATGGAACCTTCGAGGAATTGATCGAAGAAGCGGGTCCGGGCGTGGCGGCCGCGCACTGCAGCCGGGGATGTGCCTTCGGAGATTTTGACAATGATGGCGACCTCGACATTCTCATTGTCAATCTAGGCGAAGCTCCGTCACTGCTGCGCAACGATGTCAGCGGCAACAACCATTGGCTGAAGGTAAAACTGGTCGGCACAAAATCCAATCGCAGCGCAATCGGAGCGCGGGTTCTGGCGCGGTATGGACGCCGAATCCAGGCGCAGGAGGTGCTGAGCCAGTCCAGCTTTTATTCAGCAAATGATCCCAGGCTTCACTTCGGCTTGGGCGCGGAAACCTCCGCCGATCTGGAGATTCGCTGGCCCAGCGGCCTGCGAGAAACGCTCAAGGGCGTGCCCGCCAATCAAATCGTCGTCGTCAAAGAAGGAGCCGCCTCGGCTGCGAACAAGCAACCGGTGAAGAGTTAAGCCATCCAGCTCTGCACATGGCGTGTCAGCGTCAAAATCAAGTAACGAGACAAGAAGTTTTGGCAATGCGGGTCCACAAGAATCGCGTCCCATCCGGCACCTCGGTCGCCGGATGGGATGCGATGGGGGAGGACAGTCGTTATCACAAACCGTCCATTTGTTTAAAACCCAATTCGCAGCCCAAACTGCACAGCGCGCGGCAAGGTTTGCCCCGTCGACAGTCCGAATGGACCTGAGTTGCCCGAAATATCACTGATCGGCTGCGTAAGGTTCACACGGTTGAACAGGTTGGATATGTCGGCTCTGAATTCGAAGGTGTATCGCTCCTTCAACGAGAATAACTTTGCAAACTCAGTATTGATATTGGCGAATCCGGGCCCGATATACGAGTTTCGACCCAGATTCCCTTCAAGACCAAGCGCCGGTGCGGGGAAGGCTGAAGCGGAAGCGAACCCCGTGAGGAAGTTACTCCTGTTTCCGGTGTGAACACTACCCGGAGGAGGGGCATTGGGAACGTCATAACCGTAGCCATCAGCGTTGTAGTCTCCGCCCGCATTGCCAACCACCTGGCAAGCAGGCGTCACTGTAGTTGCGCAGGAAGGATTGTTCCAGATAGGAACGAACGGTGCGCTCGTATACACAGTAAACGGCAATCCGCTTTGAAGTACCAGGATGTTCGACATGCGCCAGCCGCCCAGGACCTGGCGCCCGAGACCTGACTTGAACGGGGAAGGCAGCTCAACCACGCTGTCAGCAGTGAAACGCTTAGAGACGTCGAAATCTGATAGCGCGTGCTGAGCCTGTAAATCAACTGGATTGAAAACGGCTTCACCATTCGCGTTTCCATTGTCATTACTACTAAGTTCGTCAGTCGACTTACCGAAGGTAAATATGCCGCGCAATTGCCAGGAATGAGTAAAGCGTTTAGTCAGCATAACGGTGCCGTAGTCTCCGTCGGCTACACCGATGGTTCGACCGAAAATCACCGGACCAAAATTGGGATTCAGGCGCGTCTGAATGCCCTGGTTGATAATCAGATCGTCAGCAAACCTATTTACATCGGTTTGGACATAGAGATGATCACTATGCGAGCCGTTGTAGTCCGCCTCCGCCACCATGTTGTGCCCAAGGTCTTGCTGCACCGACAACATCCAAACATGGGTACGTGGCTGTTGTAGGACGGGCTGGACGCCAGTGGTCAGGACGTTGACACCTTGAATGCCGCCGGCGGAATTAGTCTGGAACTGGACTGGCGGAACCGGCCAATCCGTTCCAGTGGAATTCCCCGCGGCATAAGTGAACGGATGACTTGTATTCTGCAAAGAAAAGCTGGGGTTGGCAAAGTTGGGAGGATTGTCATAGGACTGGAAGGTCCAGGATCCATCGGCAATCACGTTGTAGAACAGTCCATACCCACCTCGCAATGCCGTCTTCCCGTGCCCGAAAAGGTCCCACCCAAATCCGATTCGGGGTTCCCAACCATGAGGACGATTATCTAACACGTAACCATCGGGACCCTTTAGTGTCATAATTCCATCGGTCACTTGTTCGGCAAAGTCACTGCCTGCCCCAGGCGTAAAGTATTGGAACGGAACCGGCCCGGCGCTCTCTGTGCCCAATCGGCCGAAGTATGAAAACCGAATCCCCGCATTCAATGTGAAGCGTGGGGTTACTTTCCAATCGTCCTGCACGAATGCACCCTCGTACAACCATCGAATCTTTTCGTACAAGTTATTAGCTAAGCCACCCGTTTGAACGTTAACGATTGGACCCGATTGGGAGAACGGGTAGCTTTGGGCAAAATCCATCAAGTTCCCAAAGTAGAATGACGGCCGGATGAGGCCGTTGGTGAAGTTGTCGTCATCGTGGTGACGATCGATATCCACACCGGTCGTCACGGTGTGTCTACCATGCTGCCAGGTCAGTACATCATGCCAGTTGAAGTTCTCATGAACCCATCCAGAGTTGCCCCACTGGCTGAATCCTTCTGAGATTCCGCCAATATTAACGTTCGGGAGTTCTAGACCGTTTGCGGGTGGATTCTGCCACCCTCGAGCTCTCACCAGAGTCATTGCAGCATCGTTCAAAAGTGACGAGGAAAACGAATGTGTCCAGTCGATTTTCGCAAACACTCCGTGATTGGGAACACTTTGGTCGCGATTGAAGGGACGCGCATATGCGTACTCTGAGTTGGAATACGTCCGGAACCACTCGAAGAAAAGACGATCCTTTGATTGATTCAGATTGTAGTCGATCCGGAAATGCCATTGATATGCCGGATGCGGCAGCGTCTGAGGAACTGTCACAGTCCCCTGAGCCAGCAGGCCCTGGGGGAAGATTGCATCCGAGAAAAATCCAGGGTTCGCCGCCGCAACCTGCGCCACTGTCTGAACATTGGTCAACCCAGTGTTGCTCGCGCCCGGAGGACCGGCTGCGAACAATTGGTTCGCCAGGCTATTGGGAAGATTCTGTTGAACCCACTGGACGAACTGAGGGGTTTCAACGGTCGCCGTAACCGTGTTTGCTGTAGAGGATTCCAGGCCGAAAATACCGCCGAAAACGAACAGCTTGTTCTTGATGATCGGGCCCCCAATTGTTCCACCAAACTCATTGCGACGGAAAGCTGGTATGGCGCGGCATCCTGGTGTATCAGGCGGGCAATACTCAAACTCGGTTCGGGCCGAAAGTACATTGTCGGTGTGGTACTCCGAAACAGAGCCGTGGAACTGATCTGTTCCAGATTTTGTAAACACCTGCACCCATGCCCCACTATAACGGCCCTTTGCGGCATCAAATGTCGCGCCCGCCACACGCATGGCCTGAATGAAATCCGGCTCCGGTGAAAGGTTCACAACTCCGTCACGGGATGCGCTGGTTGCAATGCTGCCATCGACGTCATATTCGTTGTTCTCCTGGCGCTGTCCCGCGGCATTGATTTGATAGCCTTCCTCCTGTTCGAAGCTATCATTGTTGTTCGATCCGGAACCGACTCCGGCAGGCACTCCGCTACCAGTAATGCCAGGCCCCAACTCGATCAGGCTCGTATATACGTTCCGCCCCACCAGGGGAGCATCCGCTACAGTTTGTTCCGTAATCTCGGTCGACGTATCACTCTTGTCGGTTGTGATCTCAGTTGCACCTCCTGTCACCTCGACGGTCGTGGCCGCCGTGGGTAATGCAAGCGACGGGAAAACTGTCTTGACCTGATTATTTTCAAGGATGATATCTTTCTGGAGCCAGGGCTTGAATCCACTCGCCTCGACTGCGATCGAATAGGTCCCGCCCGGCAATGACGGAACCCGGAAATCTCCCGTACTTGCACTGACGGAGCTTCTGACCACGCCAGTGTCCTGATTGGTCACGATGATTTTTGCGCCGGGGACAGCGGCCGAGGTTTGATCCAACACCGTTCCGGTGAAGCCGCTCTGGAACTGAGCAAACGCGGCCGGCACAAGTGCGATCAACAATAGAGCAGGGAGGACTACTTTGAAACCTGCGCACCTTGGCCCGGGTACATGACTTCTCCCAGAGGGAATTGTCGGGATCAAATTCTCTGCTGACTTGAAATTCACCATTCGGCTCATCATCCCTCCTGAGAAAGCGTGTGCCCTTAGTTGTGGGCTGATTCGATCCTGGGCTTCTGACTCTCTTTCAGTTTGTCGCTTTTCTGCTGGCGCTCGAATCGGTCGACCAGGGCCTGCCCTGCCGTCTGTCTTCCGGTGCTCAAATAAAGTCGCGCCAGCGTGTATTCCGCAGGCGCGTGGTTGGGATCCAGATGCAAACACCTGACCAGGTTTTGCTCCGCCAGTTTGGGAGACTCCCGCATATAAAGCTTCGCCAGTTGATAGTAAGAATCCGCATAGGACGGATTACAACGAATGGCTTCCTGAAAAGCACGCTTGGCTTTTTCGCTGAGTCCGGCGTCGGTCGGATTGTTTTCCTGCAGCTGAACCAGAATTTTCCCGAGGTGATAGTGCATGTAGTAGTTGTTTGGGAAGCTTTCGAGGGCGGAAGTCAGGGTAATCTCGGCGTCCTGCAGCTGGCCCGCATGCGTTTGCACAATCGCCAGACTGAGTAAGGCCTCGCTGTTGTCTTTCTGCAGCAGGCTGGCTTGGCGCAGAAGCTCCTCCGCTTCATCCATGCGCCCAAGATTTTCAAGAACGACACCTTTCTGCACCAGCAAACGATAGGAATTGGGGATGTGCGAAAGGCCAACATTTGCGGCTTCAAGTGCGAGCGGATAATTCCCGTAGTCGGCGCAGATCGTGCTGAAGTCCAGATAGTTATCCTCTCGCGTCGGATCCAGCTTCGCCGCTTGCCGAAGGGACTGCATGGCTAGGGGAAAGTCGCCATTTTCCTGAGCGACATGCGCCAGAAGATTCAACGTATCGCTGTCCGGGTGTTTCTCCGCAAGGTCCTTCAGAACTGTCAGTGCCTCGTGGGAGCGGTTCATCCGGTCGAGTACGAGCGCACGCTGGTACGCCACTCGCTCGAGGCGGCCATCCTTGGCGCTAGCCTTGTCTAAATCCGCCAGCGCTTCACGGTTTTGCTCGAGTTGCGAATGGAGCTCTGCTGCTTTCAGGTATTGAGGAGCCGTGATTCCGCGAGCAGTGTCAAACTTAGCAAGCGCGGCCCGCGCATTGTGCAGGCGCTTCAGTGCAAGCTCGGCCTCCACCATCGACAGGACCGCCTCCGGATTGCGGTCCACGAGTGCCACGGAAGGTTCCAGAAGCTTCACAGCCTGGACATGATCAGCATTCTTTTCCGCGATCATGCCGAGGAAAAGATTAGCAACCGGGCGCGAACTTGAAGAATCGTTTCCAAGTTTCTGAAATTCAGCCGCTGCAAGATCGTACAGCCCCATTGTGAAATAGGTGATTGCAAGATTCTTGCGGGCGGGCACAAATCCGGGATCGGCGTCCAAACATTCCAGAAAATATTGCTTGGCTCGCTCGAAGTCTCCCTTCAGGCTGTAAGCTGCGCCGGCGCCATCCAACAGCAGTTCGTTTTGAGGGTCTGTCTCGAGGGCCTTTTCGAACAGCGTAATGGCTTCATCCAGCTTCCCTTGTTTAGCGAGGGCCACAGCGGTCTGATACATCCTGCTCGAGCCCGCGGGATGGGCCGTCGGCACGGTGGCGAAGGATTGGGAGCTTAGACTGACTGCCAAAACCGCAGCGAAACTCAGGCGTACAATCCACCCTCGCCCGCGCGATGAGCCGCAGCTGACACAAGAGGCCCTCGGGGAACAGAGACCCGGCTTGCAGTTATCGGCGAACATGGCCGTCAAATGCCCCCCCTGACTCGATGGCGACACAGACCGTGCGTTACGCAGCGGCCTAAAGCAACTTCATTTGAAACCTTTCAAATCAGCATCCCGGCTGACCCTCGGAAGATTGCCGCAACATATAAGATTGCAATTCCCCTTGTCAACTAGTATTTTTCAGCTATCCCGCGAAACAGGGGAATGCATTCCTTGCTGCCGCCCGGTCGATCGAAATTGGCGCTCTTTGAATGCTTTTATTTTCATATTGCGCAACCATAAAATCGGACCTTGCAGCGCAACTGATGAGTGGGAAACTCTATTGTTCGACGAGTTTCCGCAAGAAGGCAAGCCACATGGCATCGCCCGGGAGACTAGGAAGCGATACGACGAACTCCCCTGTCACAATGCGCCAGATCGCTGAGCGAGCGAAGGTCTCGATTGGCACCGTGTCCCATGTTATCAATCGAACCGCCAAGGTTCGCCCGGCGCTGCGGGAGCGCGTGTTGGAGGCGATTCGCAGCATGGGCTATCAGCCCAGCGCGTTAGCGCAGGGACTCCGCAGAAACCGCACCAACATGCTGGGGATGGTTATTCCGGATATCACAAACCCCTTCTTTCCCGGCGTCGTTCGGGGCGTCGAGGACGTGGCCTTCAGGCGCTCTTTCCGGGTAATTCTGTGCAACGCCGATAATGATCCCTCTAAGGAAGCGTCCTACGTCCGCGAATTGCGCTCTTATCACATCGCAGGGCTGCTGATCATTCCCGCGGCGAGTGCCGACATCGCTCGTCACCTCCGCGACTACGCCTCGGCTTCGGTCCCTGTGGTTTGCATCGACCGCGTCCCCGATGGCTGGAAGGGTGACGCGGTTCTGGTGGCCAATGCGGACGGTGCCTTTCTGGCAACGCGACATTTGATTCAGATGGGACATACCCGTTTGGCCGTAATCACTGGACCGCTGAGGTTGACCAACGCCGCCGAACGCCTGAAAGGTTTCATGCGCGCCTTGAACGCTTCCCGCATACAGATCGAGCCGGAGTTTGTGCAAGAAGCGCGCTTCGACACAGAGAGTGGCTATCGGGCGGCTCTTCGCCTTCTTCGGATGCTGCCTCGTCCGACTGCTATTTTTGCCTGCAACGATCTCATGGCTTTTGGCGTACTGCAGGCGGCTCGCGAACTGAATCTGCAATGTCCCAGAGACCTGTCGATTGCTGGTTTTGACAGCCTCGAATTTACCAAGTTCACCGATCCCTCCCTCACCTCTGTTTATCAGCCGGGATATCAGTTGGGTGCCACCGCCGGCCGACTCCTCTTGCAGAGGGTTGATGGCATGCGGTCTGCGACGAAAAAAGTCCTTCTCCCGACCGAATTGATGAAGCGCCATTCCGTTGGGGGCCCTCCTTCCGCTGTCGCGGCCGGGATCAGACGGATAACAAGAGCCCCCGCCTAAAGTGATCTGACGGGCAGCAAACCGCAACGCTGAGGTCCGCCGCATTGCCGAATTCGTTATCTGGCAAATGAACGTCGGACATTGAAGGCCGCAGCATCTCCTGCCGTTAACCAACGCTCTTTCATCAAGCTGGGATGGGGGCCCCGGGCGGAGTCGAACCGCCGACCAACGGTTTAGGAAACCGCTGCTCTATCCAACTGAGCTACGGGGCCGGTGCAACCTGACCCGATTATCTCACGCTGGTTTACAGAAGCAGGCAGTGCGCAGGTCCCCATTTCTTATGCGGCGTTGCGAAAATCTTCGGCGTCAAATCCACATGAACTCTTCGCACCGACAGAAAAATAGCCAGTGCTGGAATCGGCACTGGCTAAACGCGCTTACGAACAAACCGGTTCAGCGTCCTTTGGGCTCGCGCTCGGGCTTGGGCGGTGGGCTTGCCTTTTGCGGCTTCGGTGCTGCAGCGCTATGGCTTGGCTTGGGCGCACTCTCTTTCGGGGCGCTCTCCTTGGGCGCTGCCGGCTTGCTCTCCGGCTTCGGTGCGGCGCTGTGGCTCGGCTTTGCGGCGCTCTCTTTCGTGGCACTCTCCTTGAGCGCTGCCGGCTCGCTCGCGGGCTTCGGTGCGGAGCGGCGGCTCGGCTTGGAAGCGCTTTCTTTCGAGGTACTCTCCTTGGCCGTGGGGCGCGGTTTGCTTTCTGCACGCGATTCGCCCGCCGCAGCAGTTTTCGGTTCACGCGTGGGGTTCGAGGCATGCGAAGTCGGAGTGGAGGGCTTAGCCGGATGACTCTCCGCACGGGCCGACTTCTCCATATTCGCGTTCTCCGCGCGGCTGCCATTGGCGTTTTCTTTGGCAGGGGTGGTAGAACGTCGACTCGCGGTCTTCGCCGCCTTCGGGCTAGTGGAACGATTCCGGGCGGGTGTGGATGCGCGCGCCTCCTTGGGCGACATTGCGGGCGCATGATACGGCGCTCCAGCAGACTTAGCCCTTACGACGCCGGCCCCGCTGAATACGCCAGGTTTTGCCGTAGCGGCCACGGCAGGTGCGCCGTGATTATTCGACGCAAACAAGGCTTTGTTCTGGCTGGCAGCATGTTCCTGCCGAACTTGTGCCGCTACCGGAGGCGTGTGCTTTTCGCGGGAATAGGCTTCTTCTGCTGCGGTCCTACGAGCCGCGACGCCGCCTTCGCCGCCATTGAATGCAACGTGGGACTCATTGTTGACGATCACCGTCTTGTTAACGTAGACGTTGGTGATCCGGGTCGTGTTCACATTCATTACGGCGGTGTTGTAGAAGAAAGTTCCGCCGCGCCATTCGCCGCCGCCGAACCCGACGCCGCCATACCCGAAGCCATAGTTAATCCCGCCGTAGAAGCCGATCTGCGGTCCCCAATAGCCGACGTTCCAGGCGTAGACACCGTCGTTCCATCCCCAGTAGCCCGGAGTCCAAAGCAGGCCGACAGTGGGAGGCTGGACCCATGTACCAGGTACCCAGTAGTAGCCGGCATCGTCGCTCCAGGCCCAGTAGCCAGGCGTCCACAGATAGCCGGCGGCGGGACAGATAGGTTGCTCGTAAACCGGCAGAGCGGGTGGGGCGACGCGGACCGAGACGCCGATCGCGATCTGCGCGGACGATGGAGAAGAAAGAACTGCCGGGATGACCAGCAGCAGAAGACTGAATGCCAGAAAACGAACTGCAGGGTGAGTTTTCATCGTGTTTTCCTCTAGTCTGGCGCGCTTGCCTGAAAAGCTTGCAGCGCCACGATTCCGATGTGAGCACGGTACGTTAGTAGCCTATTCGCGGATAAAGAGTTGTTTGAGATATGAAGAGTGGGAGCCCTAAGTACGCGGGTTAATACGTGGTCTACGGTTTATTTCGCATGGGTTTGGACGAAATTAACCGCCTGCGACCTGGGTTCCGAGTCATCGCGTGGCATCGGGCTCGAAACGATGAGAGATTCCCGGCGCAGGTTTGCTCCCGGCGCGGCAAATGATTTACCCTCGCCGCAGTCGATCATGAATCCAAACAACTCCAGCTCCAACGCCGCGACTGACAGGTTTCCTCATGCGATGCTGCGGGAAATTTATCAACAGCCCCAGGCCATCGAGAAAACCATCGACCAGCATTTGAAGGACGACATTCTTTTCCCCGGCGAACTGCATGCGATCGAGAGTGCCTTGCTGACCTTCGAGAAACTGATCATCGCCGCCAGCGGATCGAGCCGCCATGCCGGACTGGCGGGCGAGATCATGATCGAGGATCTTTCCGGCGTCGCCGTGGACGTGGAGTACGCCAGCGAGTACTGTTACCGCTCGACGCACGCCGCGGTCGATCCCATCGTGATGGTGGTGACGCAATCTGGGGAAACTGCCGACACAATTGCCGCGCAGCGTGAGGCCCTGACCCGCGGGGTGAAGACCATCGCGGTTTCCAATGTGGCTGACGCTACGATTCCTCGCGAGGCCAGTGCGGCGTTGATCACGGGAGCAGGTCCCGAGCTTGCGGTGCCCGCGACCAAGAGTTTTACCACCCAGCTCACGGTTCTCTATTTGATGGCGTTGTTCCTGGCGCGAAAGCGCGGGCGGATGACGACGGAGGTCACACGTTCCTATCTGCAGCGCCTGCGGCAGCTGCCGGATGAGATTGAGAAAAATCTGACCGAATGGGACGACCTGGCAGAACGGTTCGGGCAAAAGCATTTTCAGGCAGAAAAGTTTCTGTATCTGGGTCGCGGCGTACATTACGCCATTGCACGCGAAGGAGCGCTCAAGCTGAAAGAAACTTCTTACGCGCACGCCGAAGGCTACCCTGCGGGAGAACTGAAGCACGGGCCGAACGCACTGGTCGACGAACATCTTCCGGTCGTGGTGCTCGCAACATATGACCAGCGTGATCCGGATTCGGTGCTGCGCTACCAGCGGACTCTCGACGTGATGAAGGAAGTCAAATCACGGCGAGGCCGGCTCGTGGCGGTCGCGACCGAGGGTGATCCGGAGATCCGTGAAGTGGCTGACGATGTGTTTTTTGTTCCGCCTGCTCCTGAATTGTTGCTGCCCGTCATCGAGGTGATTCCCCTGCAGCTGTTCGCCTATTATGTAGCGACGAAAAAGGGATACAACGTGGACCACCCGCGAAACCTGGTCAAGGCGGTGGTAACTGAGTAGTCCCGCGTCAACAAGCTATTCACCACGGAGACACAGAAACACGGAAGAAGATCTGTTGCATCGTTCTGCCGTTGTTTTTCTCTGTGTCTCTGTGCCTCTGTGGTGAACTGTCTTCGTCGGTCCTCATAAACTGCTGAGAAAGACTTCATGCCTGATAACAGCTCTCCTCACATCGACTTGCAGGCCATTGCGAAAGAGGTCGTGCTGCAACACGGATTTAAGCCCAACTTCACGCCCGAAGTGCAACAGCAACTGGCAGACTTGCGGGGGCATCCTCCGGCGATCGCTCCGGGAGGAAGCGTACGCGATCTGCGTAGTCAACTCTGGTCGTCGATTGACAACGACACGTCGCGGGATCTGGACCAGATCGAGGTCGCGCAGCGCTTGCCGAGCGGTGATGTAAAGGTTTTGGTCGGCGTTGCTGACCTCGATGCGTTTATCCCCAAGCTGAGCGCAATCGATCAGCATGCCGCCCGGGAAACGACGACGGTGTATGCCGGAGTCCGAAATTTCCCTATGTTGCCGGAGGAGCTTTCCACCGGCAAGACTTCCCTGCTGGAAAATCAGGACCGGTTGAGCGTGGTCGTCGAGTTTGTGGTGGGCAGCGACGGCCGCGTGACAGCCAGTGACGTTTATCGCGCGGTGGTTCGCAACCAGGCGCAACTGCAATACAACTCCGTGGGAGCGTGGCTGGAAAACAAGGCAGCGGCGCCGCCAAAAGTCGCGGCTTCCGCTGATCTGCAGGCGCAGCTGCGGTTGCAGGACGAAGTGGCGCAAAAGTTGCGCACCCGGCGTTATGAAAATGGAGCGCTTGATCTCCAGACTGACGAACCGCATCCCCTGGTGCTCGATACGGAAGTGATCGACGTCGTGAACGAGCAGAGAAACCACGCTACGGAATTGATCGAAGACTTCATGATCGCGGCCAACGGTGTGGTGGCGCGAATGCTCGAGAAAGTTTCGTCGCTGCGCCGCATCGTAAAGACGCCGGAGCGCTGGGATCGCATCGTGCAACTGGCGGCCAACTACTCCGTGAAACTTCCAGCCGATCCCGATTCCAAAGCGCTAAACGAGTTTCTGGTCAAGCGCAAGGAGGCGGATCCCGATCATTTTGCCGATCTTTCGCTGGCCGTGATCAAGCTGATTGGGCCGGGAGAATATGTTCTGGAACGGCCGGGCGAGACCGCGGCGGGACATTTCGGCCTGGCCGTGCAGGATTACACGCACTCGACCGCTCCTAATCGCCGTTTCCCTGACATTGTGACGCAAAGACTGATCAAGGCGATGCTGGCTGGACAACCGAATCCTTATTCAGATAACGAACTTACCGCGATCGCCGCCAACTGCACTGAAAAAGGAGACGCGGAGCGCAAAGTCGAGCGCGAAATGGCCAAGCGGCTGGCTGCGGTCGCGTTGCAGCATCGCATCGGCGCCATCTTCGACGCCATTGTTACGGGCGTGACTCCCAAAGGAACATTTGTCCGCGTGCTGCAACCGCGCATCGATGGATTGCTCGCACAAGGGCAGCAAGGCGTCGACGTGGGAGACAGATTCCCCGTCAAACTGATTCGCACCGACGTGCAGCGCGGGTTCATCGACTTCGCTCGCGTCGTAGATGTTCCTCCAGGTCTTAAGCCTCCTCCTTCCGACCAATCTTCCCCGCATCAGGCAAGGCAATAGCCGCCAACCATCCTGCAAGTTATTCTGACGAAAGAAGTTAGTGCGGAGAAAGGCGGGAGTTTGATTGCTGGAATGGCGCAATCTCGTTTGCGGCGTGATGGCGGTGGTGTTGCCGACGTCGCTGATGGCCCAGGACTCAGCTCGGGCAATGCTCCACAATGACGGAGGAGCCTGGGTGAATGGAAATCCCGCGCCGAAATCCACCGCGATTTTCACCCACGACCTGGTGCGGACTCAGAATGAAAATGGCGCGAGAATCGACACCGATGGATCCACGGTGACGGTTGAGCCAGAGACCATTGTGCAATTCGAAGGAGACCTGCTCATCCTCGAACATGGCAGCCTCCAAGTAAACACCTTTCGAGGAATGAGGGTGCGGGTAAATTGTGTGACCGTGAGTCCCCCGGCGCAAGAGTGGGCGCGCTACGACGTCACCGATGTAGACGGAAGAGTCTTGGTGCTGGCCCATCAGAACGATGTCAAGATCCACTACAGTGGTCCCGCTACCTGGCGGTCAAAACACGTTGACTTAACGGACGTGACGGTATACCAAGGCGGGCAGGCGACTCACGAGGATCGATGTGGGGAAGCGCCCAAGACTCCCGTCGACGCCAATGTGCCGTTCCTGGATAGTCCTTGGGTCATCGGAGTAGGAAGTGCCGTGATCATCGGAGTCACTTGCTGGGCTCTATGCCGCACGAGTCCCATGAGCCCTGACAAGCCGTAGCGCGGAGTTCAGTCGGGAGTTTTGGCTAGTTTCCCCCGTGCAGTCGAGCGGCGTCGGCATTGGTGTAGGTGTGGTTGGCATGCTGGATTCGCACCTTGGCCTCCGCGGCCGCCTCCGCCACGGTAAGTCCATAACCCCGCTCGCGCAGGGCTTGAGCAGTAGTCATTTGCCAGACTCCGTTGTCCGCGATGCTGGGTGGAATTTCAGCTGGCGGCGAAGTTGGCTCGACTGGGTAGGAGAAACTGATCTGGCCGTTCTCGCCCACCGGAGGTGCGCCGTAGAAGATGGGAAATAAATCTATCTTAGGCAGCGCGTCTGGACTTGGCGGCAGAACATTCTGATCGCCGGCGCCGGCGGTCAGGACGCCGGTAGCATCGCTGGCGCCAACCTCAACGGGTGGGCCCGCCAGGGACAATGACGGCGTCGAGATGGAATGCGCGAGCAGCGGAGATCCATAATTCATCAGATACTGCGGACCCGTGACGAAGTTCGTATCCTGACTAAAAGCAATTCCCTGGCTCGAAAGTACGAGCAGCGTGCAAGCAAGTACAAAATAGAAAGAGATGCGCATGGGGCCTCCGCAGCGTAGCACCAGATGGTAATTATGAGGCAAACGAGGTGCCGGCGGCCAGAGTCGTTAGACCCTACTTGCCGCTCTGGTCAAGGCTTTCGGGTGAAGTCGATTGGCACGCTCGCCGGCGCTTGCGCTCCGATTGCAGCAAGAAAAGCATGTATAGGACGATCCCAATATTGGCCACGAACACCGTCGAACGTAGGGCAGTGATGCCCCGCATGAGCCCGCGGACCTCGAGCGGAAGAAACAGGGTTCCGGAGACGAAGGCAAGCCACTCGGCCCAGGTGCGCCCTTTCCAGAGGCCGTAAGCCTCCGCAAAGCGCAAGACAGAATAGGCGAACGCGAATTGCGCTGCCGCCCACAAACGCGCTTCGGTGAGCCGGTCGGCAAAATCGAGGAAGTCTTGCGCCAATCGCCGGTCGGTGTTGACGTGGAACAGGGCCAGCAGGCTCTCGGCAATCACCCAGGCATCTTTGTGGACAAGCAGGATAGCGGTCAGCCCGATCAACAGGACAAAGACGCCTTTGGCGAATTCGAAGGAAGCCACGACGCGCAGCAGATTTCTCTGTGCGCGGTGCAAGTCGATTTTCGTTCCCGACGATAGCATGCGGCGCGCGCAACTTCAGAGTACCACGACTGCCTGCACCGTTCTTTAATCTCTATCTCTATCTCTGCGCAGCCGGCAATGACGGCACGTCTTCTCAATAGTTTTCAGCTTCTTCGGCTGCGAACGGCGGCGCGAAGCTCATTTACGATCTCCTGGGAAGCCTTGATCGCGGCAGCGTGCTGGTTCGGGTTGAAGGAGATCGCGCCCACGCGAGCGTGGCCGCCTCCTCCGTAGCGCTCGCAGATCTTGGCCAGGTTGACAACCGGTTCTTCGGGGGCCCAGGGGTTCGATCCGACTGAAACCTTCACGCGGAAGCTGCTTTTGCTGAGTCCCACGCTGTAGATCGATTCAGGATGCAAATAGTAGGGAACGAATTTGTTGTAGCCCTCGAGATCATGATCGGTGACGTCGAAGAAAATGGTCCCGTCGATGCACTCGGTGCGCTGTTTCAGGATTTCAATCGAGATCTCGTGCCGGCGGAGCAGCGGGGGCAGGAGCGGAGCTACGAAGGATTCCTCCAGAATTGCGCCGAGCGACTTGGTCGCGAGAAGCGGAATCAAGTTCGGGACGAACTGATCGGGCGCAGACTCGATGACCATGGTCAGCTTCATGGCAGGGGCTTGCATCTCGACCGCCGTCTTGGCATCGGGATAGAGAGCGCCGTCGATGATGTCGGCCCAGTGCACGAGATCAGCTACGGGGGCGGGGTCAAATCCAAAACGCTGCTGCGCGATCATCGCGATAAAGCTCGTGCAGGATTTGAAATCGGGATCGTAGAACTTGCGATTGCTCTCGTCGCGCTCAAAGTGGGCGGCGTCCGCCGGGGAGAGAAACGCGCTTTCGTGATGGTCGAACCACCAGGTGATCTTGGGCGAACTGGAGTACTTGAAGTCGACGATGGCATTTTCGTCACCGTCGAAGTGGGATTCGTCAAAAAGCGCTCCGGCGCGATGCAGCAGGCCGGAGAAGACGAAGTCAGCGTCTTCCCGGATACGCTCGCGATAAAAGCGGGAGAAGAGCGCGGCGGAGCAGGCTCCGTCGAAGCACTTATCATGGTAGAAGACTCGAACTTTCAATCCACATCCCCAGTTGTACAAAATTCCCGCCGCCCGCAGGACCGCATTCCGGGCATTCGGGTGGGCAGGGTAAAAGCTAATAGCAATGACAGCTTAGCGGAAGAAAGTCAAGGGCACGTCCTCGGCCGACCAGGTTCCTAGCCCGCAGGAGTTTGCTTCTCTGCATAATCGCCCACCAGCGGAAGCTTGAACATTTCGCCTTGCAGCGCTTTCACAACCAGCACGACCCAGACCATGAAAAATGCGAGAGCGACCACCATGGAGACGAGCCAGACCAGCGCGTGGCCAATCAGGGGGACGAAAAACAGCATGAATCCCAGAGCCCTGAGTGTCGCCCCAAGCACCACGCCGACCAGAAACAATCCCAGACACTGAAAAGAATGGAAGCGCACGAAGCGGTTCTTGTTGTAGGGTGCGACGAGAAGGAACACAATCGCCGGCACAAGGAAGTAAGCCAGGGCGCCGGCCAGCGTCTCGGGAAGCATCCCCACCATCCCATGCGCGCGCTCGATCGGCTGCATGGCGCGGCCGCAGCCTGGGCAGTATGCGGCAGTATCGGGCATCTCAGCAGCACAATGGAGACACGAGATCGACATGAGTTCCTTCAGGCCAATTTCTTTCAGACCAATTTCTTTCAGACCGGGCGCGCCGTCTTCCTGCGGCAGTCCTCACAAACACCGTAAATCTGGAAGGTGTGACGGGTTGTGGCGTAGTGGTATCTGCGCCCGATTTCCTGCTCCAGCTGATCCACCTCGTGCGAGAAGAACTCCACCGAACTGCCACACTCGGTGCAAACCATGTGGTGATGGCTGCGCCGGTTGTATTGGTGCTCGTAACGGGCAATGCCATCGTGAAACGCGACTTCGCTGGCCAGTCCGCACTCAGCCAGCAGCTTGAGCGTGCGATAGACGGTGGTGTAGCCGATGCCGGCGTCTTTCTTCTGCACGAGGCGGTGCAACTCGTCGGTGGAGAGGTGGTCGCGGGTTTCCAGAAACGTGCGCAAGATCGTGTCGCGCTGGCCGGTCTGCTTCAGGCCGACTCGCTTGAGATGGCGGTGCAGCATGTCCTGGGCCTCGCGCACCATCTCGCGCGAGATGGAGGGCTGGTCATCAATGCGGCTTTGCAAGATGCGCTTCTGGAGCATGAACGGTCAGGATAGCATTGGGGCATCTTGAAAATGAAATTCATTTTCAGTTGATTTTGCGGCTCGATGGCGACTCTGGAAGCCGCGCCTTTTCAAGACGGCTGCTAGAATCAACTTTGCCCATGAGCACTCTGACTGTAACCAGCGTTCCCGCGTCCCGGCGTTCCACCGGAGTGCGCATTCTCCTGTGGTTGCTACTGGTGCTTGCCCTGCTGGTTGCGGCCGTGGTGGCTTTCGCCTACTTCGTTGCTCGCTCTGCGCTGCCAAAGCTTGACGGGACCCTCGCCGTAAGCGGTCTCTCGGCGCCTGTGAAGGTAACGCGGGATAGCCACGGCGTGCCGGCCATCGAGGCCACGACTCTGGAAGATCTGTTCCTGGCACAAGGCTACGTCACGGCGCAAGACCGGCTCTGGCAGATGGACATCATGCGGCGCTTCGCAGCCGGAGAATTATCCGAGATCCTCGGCGAGGACACGCTCAAAATCGACCGCGAGCAGCGCATCCTGGGATTGCGGGCGGCAGCAAGGAAATCTCTGCAGACCGCGAGTACCCGGGACCGCGTTTATTTCGATGCGTACGCGCGCGGAGTAAATGCTTTCATCGAGAGCCACGGCAGCAGTCTTCCGATCGAGTTCCGCATTCTGAAGTACCGGCCAAAGCCGTGGCAGGCAGAGGATTCCATCGTTATCGCAAACCAGATGGTGAAGGATCTCAACTACTACAGCTTTGGGGACACGCTCGCCCGCGAGAAGATTCTGGCCAAGCTGGGGCCGGAATTGACCGCCGATCTGTACGTGAACCGCTCCTGGCACGATCGCCCGCCCACCGTGATGCACGCAGACCTCAACGATCAAGAGGATAATGACGATTCGGATGACGACGACGATGACGCCGGGCCCGACACATCGGTGACGCAGCAGCGAGGTGCAGCGGCCGAAATCTGGGCGCAACACGCTCCCGAGGCGGTGAATGGATCGAACGACTGGGTCGTGTCTGGAGCGCACACGGTCACAGGCAAGCCGCTGCTGTCGAACGATATGCATCTGCAGCATCAGATGCCGAACCTGTGGTACGAAGCGCATCTCAAATGCGTCAACCAATCACCCAGCCTAGATGTTGCTGGAGTGACACTGCCCGGAATGCCCTATGTGATCGTGGGACACAATCAACGCATCGCCTGGGGATTCACCAATGTAGGGCCGACGGTAGCAGATGCCTTCATCGAGAACTTCAACGCCCAGGGCGCCTACCAGACTCCGCAGGGCTGGCAGCAGCCTGAACACCGCGCGGAAGTAATTCGCGTAAAGGATAAACCGGATGTACCGGTCGACGTGATGCTCACGCGGCATGGACCCATCGTCACAGATCTTCTTCCCGGCGAGACGCGGCAGATTGCGCTCCGCTGGACGCTGTACGACGGCTTGCGCATGCCGTTCTTCGATGTCGATACGGCACAGAACTGGGAGGACTTTCGCAAGGCGTTTTCGCAGCTGGACGCGCCGGGACAGAACGTGGTCTACGCCGATGTCGACGGCAACATCGGTTACCAGACCACGGGGCGGGTTCCGATTCGCGCTGCCGGCGACGGCAGCCTGCCGGTCAGCGGGGCAGACAATGCTCACGAGTGGACGGGCTACATTCCTTTCGACAAACTTCCCAGTATCTACAACCCTCCTTCGGGAGTGATCGCGACTGCGAACGGTCGCATCACGCCGGATGGATATCCCAATTCGATCAGCGTCGAGTGGGAAGCGCCGTGGCGAACAGAGCGCATTTATCACGTTCTGGAATCGGGAAGAAAGTTCGCCGCCGCAGACATGCTCGCACTGGAGAATGACATCCACTCCGAAAATGACCTTTTCGCAGCCGAACGTTTCGTCTACGCCGTCGACCACGCCTCGAAGCCCTCGGCCCGGGCGAAGCAAGCTGCCGACCTCATGCGCAACTGGGACGGGCGAATGCTCAGCTCGTCGGCAGCACCGACGATTGCCGTGCGCTCCGCTCGCGAACTGACGCGGCTGCTACTCGAACCGCGCCTGGGATCTGCCCCGGAAGACCCGAAACAGCAGGAAGAATCGTTGAACTGGAAGACTTACCAATGGGAGATGCATACAGTGTGGCTGCAGAACGTGCTGCTGCACCAGCCCAAGCGCTGGCTGCCGGAAAAATATCCCAATTACGACGAACTGCTGACCGCCGCCGTAGAAGCCGGGGTGAACGAACCGTCAGCTCCTGCGGATCTCGCTTCCTGGCATTGGGGCAATGTGAATGCCATAGAGATTGATCACCCCGTGCTGGGCAAAATCCCTTTGATCGGGCGCTGGGCGGCGCCCGGAATCAAGGAGCAATCCGGCAGCGGCTACACCGTAAAAGCTGTGACGGCCCATCACGGGCCCTCGGAACGTTTCACCGCAAATCTTGCGGACCTCGACCAGTCCACCTTGAACACCGTGACCGGGCAGGGCGGAAACTTCCTCAGCCCCTACTACATGGATCAGTGGAAGGCCTGGTATGAAGGCTCAACCTTCACATTGCCTTTCACATCTCAGGCCGTGCAAGCGACCGGAGTGCATCGTCTGGTGCTGGAACCTGCGAGATAGAGGAGGCGAGCCAAGCGCGCGATTATTATGTCGCAAAGAACGCGACACTTCGCGCGGCTCGCCCAGATTCCCTTCGGCAAGCTCAGGGCAGGCTCTCGCTGCGCAAAGGGCGCTTGCTCGGAATGACAATCAATCTCAGAAGAAGTCGATGGCCTTCACGTCAATGATGTAGCCAGTGATGACGATGGTCCCGGTTTCAGGAAGGTTCGGGTTGTTGTTGTTATCCAGCAGCAAACTATCGATCAGCGTGTCGTAGACGCGCAGGTTCCCGCCTTCGGCAACGTACTCCACATCGCGAGTGGTGAAGCTCTGAAATCCGGTCACGTCGCCGTTGTCGGGAGGGATGACGACCGCCCCATTGGTCGTGTTGTAGATCGAAAGACATCCCCGCACTTCCCCTCCTTGCGGGTTGTTAACATTGCCGATGTTGGTGCAGGTATAGGAGCCGATGAAGAGCTGGCCGTTAATGCTCATATCGATTCGGTCGTGATAACCGTCGGTGATGACGTTGGTGCTGGTGACGGTCATTGGCGTGGAACTCACGTCCACGACATCGAGCCGGCCGCAGGTTTTGGCACTGGTGGTCGCGGGACAGGAATTGTTGGGCGCCGGATTGCTAACTGATGCGGTTGGAGTGCCGGCCACGTACAAGGTTGAACCGCTCAGCCAGCCGATGGTCGCGCCATCGACGGCAACCGGGGTTCCCACCGTCAAGGTTGCAACGTCCAGAGTCTGCACGCTGGCGCTGGCGGTGCCGCTTCCGCACTCCGGGCCGCAATTCAAAATGTAGGCGGTGCTGCCGTCCGCGCTGAAAACCGCATTCACGGGCCGGTCGAAGCCCGGCACCGTAGCCGTGGTCGGAGTACTCAAGTTAACCAGAAGCGGATAGATCACGGTCACAACATCGGAATCGTTACTGAAAGCCAGGAGATGGGAACCATCCGGGCTTGAGACCACGGTTTGAGCAGCAGGGACGCTTAGCGTCGCGGTGATCCCTCCGGACGTAATATTCAATACTTCAACCGCGCCCGGCGAAGGCCCATTGTTCATGGGCGCAGTAGGCACTGCCGCATAGGCACTGCCACTCGCCAGGGCGACCATGCTGCTGGTGGCTCCAGGCAGTTGTATGTTCCCCTCTTGACTCTGCCTCACGGAATTAATGACTTCGACGTTATTGCTTGAGGAATCAAAGGCGAGCACCAGGGTCCTATCGGGGGTCAGCACCATGAGACCGGGTGCGTTGCCAGCGCTGATCGTGCCTCTCATCAGCTGGTCGTCTTCCCCATTGATGAGCACCAGACCAGGAGACGCCGTCGTGCTGGACACGCTCTGCGAAGCAAGAACGCGTCTCGTCAGCGCGCTCGGAGACGATCCGCAGGATATAAAACTAAAGCTCGCGATCACGAGTGCAGCCAGCAAGAGAGCGAATTTCTTCAAACGTGAGGCTCCTAACTGCAGGAAAAACAGAGATTTAAGTGCGAAATACCGGATTATAGCAGAGCCCCGGAACTCCACCCGCCCTAGGCTGCGCCCTTTAGCGAAACGCTTCGTCCCTGCCTGCCTCCGGCATGCAAGAACGGGCGTTCATCCTGTATTCTGACTAAGTATATGGCGTCTGACCTTCTTACCAGGATCAAGCAGTTCCCTGCCCTGTGTGACGGGGCCATGGGAACGCTGCTCTACGCGAACGGCGTCTTCATCAATCGCTGCTACGACGAGTTGAATCTTTCCCAGCCCGACCTGATTCGCGGCATTCACCACGACTACCTTCAGGCTGGGGCGGAAATCATTGAAACCAACACCTTTGGGGCGAACGCTTTCCGCCTCGCGCGGCATAGTATCGCCGACAAAGTGCATGACATCAACTATGCCGGAGCGAGGCTTGCCCGCGAGGCCGCCAAAAGCTTCGATGTGTGGGTGGCAGGATCGGTTGGCCCGCTGGGAACCAGAATCGAACCCCTGGGAAAAACCTCTTTCGAGGAAGCCCGGCAGGCATTTCGCGAGCAAATAACGGCCCTGGCGGAGGGCGGCGTCGATCTGCTCATGCTGGAAACCTTCGGATATCTCGAGGAACTCCACCAAGCCATGCTGGCGGCGAAAGACGTCGGTGCAAAATTGCCCCTGGTCGTGCAGGTCACGATCGACGAAGACGGGAACTGCCTCGATGGTTCCGATCCCGAGACCTTTGCTCCTCGACTCGAAGATTGGGGTGCGGATGTAATCGGCTGCAACTGCAGTGTGGGCCCGGTGGCCATGCTCGGTGCCATCGAGCGGGTGCGGGCCGCCACTTCGCTGCCGCTATCGGCGCAGCCGAACGCTGGCATCCCGCGTTCGGTGGAAGGCAGAAACATCTATCTCTGCTCTCCGGAATACATGGCGAGCTATGCGCGAAAGTTTGTCGCCGCCGGCGCTCGCATCGTCGGCGGATGCTGCGGAACCACCCCCGACCACATTCGTGTAATGAAATCCGCTTTGCGCGCCGGAGAAGCCAGGGGTAAGGCAGCCTCGGTTCAGGTTGTCGGCGCGGCCGCACCCATCGCGGCGCCCGCCCAGCCTTTGGAAGAACGATCGCTTCTAGGCTCAAAATTGGCCCGCGGCGAATTCGTCACCATGGTCGAAGTGGTTCCTCCCAAGGGAACGGACATAACTAAGGAATTGGAGGGTTCGAGATTCCTGAAGTCGGTGGGAGTAGACGCGGTCAACATTCCCGATAGCCCGCGGGCTTCGGCGCGCATGAGCAATCAGGCGCTTTCTCTTCTGATGCAGCGCGAGGCGGGGATCGAAGCGATTCTGCACTACACCTGCCGCGACCGAAACGTGCTGTGCATCCAGAGTGACCTGCTGGGAGCGGCTGCTGTGGGCATCAGGAACCTGATCTGCATCACCGGCGATCCTCCGAAGATGGGCAATTATCCGGATGCTACCGCGGTCTTTGATGTGGATGCCATCGGCCTGGTCAATATCGTCCACAACTTGAACCGGGGATTGGACCTCGGCGGAAACCCGATCGGTGCAGGCACGGGCTTTGTGATTGGCGTCGGGGCGAATCCGGGGCTCACCGATTTAGATGAAGAGATCCGTCGCTTTGAGTTCAAAGTGCAGGCCGGAGCCGAATACGCGGTGACGCAACCGGTTTTCGATATCCGTCTGCTCGAAAACTTTCTGCGCAGGATCGAACACTGCCGCATCCCCGTGGTAGCCGGAATCTGGCCGCTGGTCAGTGTGCGCAATGCCGAGTTCATGAAAAACGAGCTTCGGGTTTCGGTTCCCGACTCGATTCTCGAACGCATGGCGCGCGCGCAGACGCCGGAAGCGGCGAGGGCCGAAGGTGTCGCGATTGCCCGGGAGATGCTGCTCGCAGTTCGGCATACCGTGCAGGGCGCGCAAATCAGCGCGCCACAGGGACGTTACAGTTCAGCGGTCGATGTCCTCGAGGCGCTGGGAACTAAAAGTCCCGCCACGGCATAAAATTCCCTTTGTGGAGAAAACCAAATCGATTTCAATAACGTTTTACAAAAAAACACTGGACACTCCTTGCAATTAGGAGCATCTATAACAGACAGGAGCGAAACCCGTTGCCTAAGTTTGAGGAATGCCTTCAGCGACTGGAAAAGATTGTCCAGGAACTGGAAAAGGGAGATGTGCCGCTCGAGAAGTCTCTCACTCTGTTTGAAGAAGGCATGCATCTCTCCTCCACTTGCCGGAAGGAATTGGAACAGGCCGAAGGCAAAGTCGAGATCCTGCTGAAGAAGAACGGGAAACTCCAGGCTGAGCCGTTTGAGCCGTTGTCGGATAAGGCGTCTGCCCGCAGGTAGGCTGCCCGCGCCGTCGTTAGGCTCTTGGTAGTAATGTCTGTGGAGTGGTGGTTTTGAACCCTTCCCCGCAGCCCTAGTCCGCCGTTGCTGACGGTTTTCACGTGGATTTACGTCAGGAGGATCTATGGGCTTCACTGTGGTAGTTCTGGAAAGCGATCCCCGGCTCGCGCAGTCTCTGGCCGGCGGGCTCTCTTCTCACTTCAATTCCGTACAGTTGACTCGCTCCCAGGACGAACTCCGCGAGCGAATCGCCAGGAATCGTCCAGAGGTTGTAATCCTCGACATGGAATCTTCTCGTCTGACGGACGTGCGTAACCTGCATCGTGATTTCCCCACACTACCGATCGTCTGCACCCATCGCGTACCGGATGAGGAGTTGTGGATCGCCGCGCTCGAAGCCGGCGCCAGCGACGTGTGCCCCGCCGATGACGTGCCCAAGGTCTTGAGTTCCGCCCTGCGGAATCGTGGCCATGGCGCGGCACGTTGCCGCCTGAATCATCCGACTTTTCCAGTGCCGAGGATGCTTTCGGGCGTCCTCGCTTCATCTTCAGGCCCCTTGTCATCCTGAGCGGAGCCGTTTTTCAGGCGCAGCGAAGAGCCTGCCCCGAGCGAAGTCGAAGGGATCTCCTGCTTAACCGCCCTAAGGCGTAAGCCAAACTGCACTACCATGCAGCGTCCTCGCCTTTTTCATCTTCAGCGAGCGCCTTGTTATACTCACGAGGTTATACTCACTCCTCAATGCTGCAAGAAACTCTCGAGCAAGGGCAGGCGCTTGACTGACGCTGCCCTGGACCGGCTGATCCCGCTGGAAACCCAGCATCCGCAGTCCATTCACAAGGCCATGCGGCACAGCGTGTTCGCCGGCGGCAAGCGCCTGCGGCCAGTGCTCTGCATGGAGGCCGGCCGCATGATCGCCGGCACTTTGCCCGCGAAAATCGAAGAACTCGGTGCGGCGCTGGAGATGCTGCACACCTACTCGCTGATCCACGACGATCTTCCAGCGCTCGATAACGACGACCTGCGCCGCGGGCGTCCCACCTGCCACAAGGTGTTCGGAGAGGCTCTCGCGATTCTGGCGGGAGACGCATTGCAGACGCAGGCCTATGAAGTTCTCGCGCGCCTGGAATGCCCCGCTGAGGCGCGGGTGCGAATCATCGAAGAGATTGCACGCGGCACGGGCACTCGGGATGGCATGATCGGCGGACAGGTCGTGGATCTTGAGGCCGAGCACACTGACCCTACGGTCGAGATGCTGGAGTATATTCACCGCGCCAAGACCGCCGCGCTGATCACGGCCAGCCTGGTGAGTGGTGGCCTTTATGCCGGAGCGAAAGACGGAGAAGTCAGGAAGCTGCGCGCGTTTGGACAGTCGATTGGGCTGGCGTTTCAGATCGTGGACGATGTGCTCGACGTAACGCAGACCTCCGAGCAACTGGGCAAGACCGCCGGCAAGGATACAGCCGCACAGAAGGTCACCTATCCGGCGCTGTTCGGAATTGAAGAGTCCGAACGCAAGGCAGATGCGCTGGTAAGTTCGGCATTTTCGGAGTTGGAAAGTTTCGGCCAGCGTGCTGATACGCTGAAGGAGCTGGCGCGGTATTTAGTAGAGCGTAAGAAGTAGTAAGGTCTCAATCTTGAAAGGCAATTAGGACGGACATGTCCTCAACTCCCCTCAACCTCGACATTCTTGCCATCGCAGCGCACCGCGACGATGTAGAACAGACCTGCGGCGGCACTCTGGTGAAAATGGCGCAGCGCGGGCAGCGCACCGGCATCCTCGACCTGACGCAGGGAGAAATGGGAACGCGCGGCACCGCCGAAGATCGCGCGCGCGAAGCGGCAGACGCAGCAAAAATTCTCGGCGTCGCCTGGCGCCGGGCGCTCGATCTTCCCGACGGCCGCGTCGAAAATACCTGGGAGAACCGCCTCAAAGTCGCGAGCGTGATCCGCGAGACTCGCCCACGTGTGGTGATTCTGCCTTACTGGAAGGGACGGCATCCCGATCACTACACCTGTTCCGTGCTGGGATACGAAGCATGCTTCCTGGCGGGACTCGCGAAGCTGGACTCTGCAGGATGCCGGCGCCGCGAAACTCCGCGCCGCATCGTCCGTTCAAAATCATCTATGCGACGCTTTACTACGATGTGCGCCCCACGTTTGTGGTCGACATCAGCCAGCAGTTCGAGCAGAAGTTCGCCTCCATCCTGGCCTACAAGTCGCAGTTCAGCGACCAGGAAGCCGGCAAGGATCTCTTCCCTGCCCACAACGAAATTCGCGCGCGCATCGACGCGATGGCACGCTACTACGGAATGCTCGGCGGCGTGACCCATGCCGAGCCGTTCTTGCAGAAGGAAGTCGGGCTTGTGGAAGATTTGCTCGCAATTCCAGTGAAGTCGATCTAGTGTTTTACGTCACTTCTTCAAAGCAACCGCCAACCCGTCGCGAATCGGCAGAATCGTCGTATAGAAATCCTCAGAGCTATAAAGCAATCGATTGAACTCGAGGATCGCCTTAGTGGTCGCATCCTTGGGATTCTTCTCCGCGACCCGTCCACTCCAAAGAACGTTGTCCGTGATAAACAGCCCACCCTTGCGCAGCCGCGGCGACACCAGGCGCAGCACGCGTGGGTAGTCCTCTTTATCGACATCGTTGAAGATGATGTCGTACTGCTGCTTCTGCTCGGACAAAAATTCAAGCGCATCGCCCGTATAGAGCGTGATGCGGTCGGAAACGCCGGCGCGACTAAAGTAACCGCGAGCACGCTCGGCATTTTTCGGATCGCCGTCCGTATAGATGACGCGGCCTTTTTCCCCGACCGCCCGCGCCCACCAGATCGTCGAGTATCCAATCGCCGAGCCGAGTTCAAATACCGTGCCGGCATTGATCGTCAGCGCGAGTTGCAGCAGCACCCGCGCCACCGCAGGCCCGACGATGGGGATCTTGTGCTCGGAAGCGTAGCCTTCCATCTCCGCCAGCACTTCATCGCGCTTGGGGAGCAGCGAATACAAATAGTCGTCGACCGGCCCGGCAGTGACGAAGTTATGGTGTCGCCAACTCGGCTTGTTCTCTTTCTTCAGCTTATTCTCGGCCACTTGTTTCCCTCGGAATTTTGGTTGGTGGTTCAATCGCAGGATTCAGTTACCGACAGTCACACCCGGCTTCATGGCGACGACTTCGACGCCAGGCACCAGCTTCTGCAACTCCGCCGGCGTTCCGGTCAACACCGGAAAGGTTCCGAAATGCATGGGGATGACAGTTTTCGGCTTGAGCAGATTGCAAGCGTAAGCGGCCTCGCGCGGCCCCATGGTGAAGTGGTCGCCAATAGGCAGCATAACGATTTCAGGCGCGTATAGCTCGCGGATGATGGCCATGTCTCCGAACACATTCGTGTCGCCGGCGTGGTAGATCTTGACTCCGTTTTCGAACTCGACCACATAACCGCAGGCTTCGCCGCCATAAATAATCTGGTCGCCGTCCTGGATGCCGCAAGAGTGATCGGCATGTACCATGGTGACTTTGATATCGCCGACCTTCTGCGTTCCGCCCTTGTTCATCATGGCGATTTTCTTGGCGCCTTTTTTCTCCAGCCATCCGCACAATTCAGGAATGCCAACGACCTGAGGATTATGCTGCTTGATCACCTCAACAGCGTCGCCAATGTGGTCGAAGTGGCCGTGAGTGCACAAAAGAATGTCGACCTTCTTCACAGTTTTCTCGGACGCCGGGCACATCGGATTATTCCTAATCCACGGATCGATAATTACAGTCTGGCCTCCGGGCGTTACGATGCGAAAGGTCGCGTGGCCTAGCCAGGTCAGTTGAATGCCTTTGAGATTCATAAATGAGAACTCCGTCTGCTTTTCCTTCGCAATGAGATTCCTCCCAACACAAGCAGCGGCTTTAGTTTAATATGAAACGCCATGACAGGACTCAAGGTGCTGATTTCCCACGAAGAGATTGCGAAACGGGTCGCCGAGATGGGTGCCGAGATCACGCGCGACTTCGTGGGTCAACCGGTAATCCTGGTCGGAGTGTTGAAGGGCTCGGCAATTTTTCTCGCAGACCTGGCGCGGCAAATAAAGCTGGACGCAACCTTCGACTTCATCGGAGTCTCCAGTTACGGAAACCGCCCCAGCCCCACGCAGGAACTCAAAAGCGGATGGGATTCCACCGGGGAAGTGAAGCTGACCAAGGACGTCGATCAGTCCATGAAAGATAAGAACGTGATTGTGGTGGAAGACATTCTGGATACTGGGTTGACGCTGACGGTCCTAAAGAAGCTGTTGCTGGCGCATCAGCCACGATCGCTGAAGATCGCCGCGCTTCTCGACAAGCCCTCGCGGCGCAAGTTGCCTCTGCAAGGCGACTACGTCGGCTTCACGATTCCTGACGAGTTCGTGGTCGGTTACGGCCTCGACTATGCCGAACGCTATCGCAACTTGGCCGACGTCTGCATTGTGCCGCGGGATTAAAAGTCAGTACCTAGTACCCAATACCCAGTGTGCATCAGCATTTCGAGTGCACGGCGTTTTGCGGGGTATTGGTTACTGGGTACTCGGTACTAGGTACTCCAAGCACGGCTGCTATCATGGAAAGACAATGGGTTCTGTTGTGAGCAAGCACGAAAAGCATGTGCCGGTGGATCCTCTTTTGCTCGAGGTCTCCGACGTCATGGCGACGTCGCTCGACCTCGATACCACTCTGCGCCGCGTTGCCGAGGTTGTGCGCAAAGTTATCGATTATGAAATCTTCGCTATCCTCCTTCTGAACGAAAAAACCCAGGAACTGCGCTTTCGCTTTCAGGTCGGCTACCCTCCGGAGTTCGCCGAGCGCGCGCGAATCAAGGTCGGCGTAGGCGTCACGGGACTGGCGGCCCAACTGCAGCAGACGATTCTGATCAATGATGTCACGCAGGATCCCCGCTACGTCGCCGCGCTGCCCAACGTGCGCTCGGAATTGGCTGTTCCTCTCACCATCAAGAACCGGGTGATTGGCGTGATCGATCTGGAGGCGCGGGATCCCGGCTATTTCACCGAAGAGCACAGCCGCCTGTTGAGTCTGATCGCGTCTCGCATGGCGGCGGGCATCGAAAATGCGCAACTCTATACTCGCACCACCAGGCAGGCGCGAATTCTCGTGCTGCTGAACGAGATCGCGCGCGAGCTGACCTCGATCTTGAACCTGGACGAACTACTCGGCCGGATCGCGGAACTGTTGCGGCGATTGATCGATTTTCAGATGTTCAGCATCCTCCTGCTGGACTCCTCCGGTGAGAACCTGCAGCATCGTTTCTCGTTGCGCTTCAACGAAAATGTCCACGTGAAACACGTGATCCCGCTGGGGCGCGGGTTGATTGGACAGGCGGCAGAGACGAAGCAGGCGATCGTAGTGCCAGACGTGAGCAAAGATCCCCGCTATATCGAGGGCAATCCGGAAACGCGATCCGAATTGGTCGTGCCCCTGGTTTACAAAGACAAGGTAATCGGAGTGCTCGATCTGGAGCACACGCGGCGTGGATTTTTTACCGACGACCATCGGCGCACCATGATGACGCTGGCCGCGCAGGTCGCGATTGCCATCGAGAACGCCCGCCTGTATGAGGAGATCGCCCGGCAGGAACGGCGGCTGGAGCGGGATTTGGCGCTCGCGCGTGAATTGCAAATGCGGCTGCTTCCCCAGACTTTGCCGAAGCTTGCTCACCTCGAACTGGCGGCGAAGTTTACTCCGGCGCGAGCCATCGGCGGAGATCTTTACGATTTCATTCCCTATTCTCTTTCAAGGCTGGGAATCGCAATCGGCGACGTTAGCGGAAAGGGAGCGCCTGCGGCTATTTACGCAGCATTGGTCAGCGGAATCGTGCGTTCCCATGCTCCCATTGAGCCAGGCCCCGCCGAGATGCTCTCGGCAGTGAATTTGTCTCTCGCGGAGCGGCGCATCGAAGCACAGTTTGTGTCGCTGATCTATGCGGTTTGGGACGACGAGCATCGCACCCTTCTGGTGGCCAACTCGGGCCTGCCGCGTCCGGTTTACGTGCACGATGGAAAGAATGAAGTGATCGAGGCGACCGGTTTGCCTCTAGGCCTTTTCGACGAAGCGGAATATGACGAGTTTCGCTTCAAAATGAAGCCCGGAGACATGTTCGTGTTCTTCAGTGACGGCATTCTGGACGCGCGCGATCGCAGAGGAGAGATGTTTGGCCGCGGACGGGTCGAGAAAATCATCGCGGAATGCGGCGGCAAGTCAGCAGACTGCGTGGTAGACAGTCTCTTCAAGGCTGCGGCCGAACATTCCGCCGGCGTCGAGACCTTCGATGACCAGACTGTAGTCGCGATCAAAGTGAAGGACGGCGCCGCTCCAAGCTCTTCCAAGCGAAAATGACCCGGCGCAGCGAAGCCACGACACCTCTCCACGATTATTTTGAGCGGCCGCCAGGATTTGTTTTTCACGAGCGCCGGAAACGGTTGTCGCGCGACCGAGGGGACTTTGAATTATTCTGCGATCGCGTTCCGATGACCAAACTGGCAGAGCGCTACGGAACTCCGCTCTACGTCTATTCCGCAACCGCCATCCGCGAGCGACTAGCTGCTTTTGACAAGGCTTTTCGCGATGTCCCCCATACCGTCTGTTACTCCGTAAAAGCAAATTCCAATTTGAGCATTCTGCGCCTGCTGGCACGGCAGGGATGCGCCTTTGACGTGGTTTCAGGGGGAGAACTGGAGCGGGTGCTGGCCGCCGACCGGCGCGCGGCGAAAAAGGTCGTCTTCTCCGGTGTGGGAAAAACTTGCGACGAGATGACGGCGGCGTTGAAAGCCGGGATTCTGCTCTTCAATGTAGAGAGCGAATCCGAACTCGCAGTGTTGGCAGAGTGCGCCGCCCATTTGCGTAAGACCGCGCGGATCGCTCTTCGCGTGAATCCGGATGTCGCCGCCGACACCCATCCCTACATCTCTACGGGTTTGCAGAAACACAAGTTCGGAGTGCCCATCAGCAGCGCGCGCTCTCTTTACGCCAAGGCCGCCGGAGCGCCCTATCTCAAAGTCGCGGGCGTCAGCGTTCATATTGGCTCCCAGATCACCGACGTCGCTCCCTTCGCTGAAGCCGTGGAGCGGGTTGCCGACCTGGTCCGCGACTTACGCTCCGACGGGCACAACATCGATTACGTCGACACCGGGGGTGGGCTGGGCATCGCCTATCAGGGGCCGGATTCAGAGTTCGCCGAAGCTAAGTTCGCCCAAGATAAGCTCGCCGAAGATACTTTCGCCGATTATGTCGCAGAGTACGCCCGCGCCGTGACCAAGCCCTTGCGCGGTCTGCATGTGCATCTGCTGCTCGAACCCGGACGCGCGATTGTGGGGCCCGCCGGCGTGCTGCTCACCTCAGTTCTCTACAGAAAAGCAAACGACGGCAAGCGGTTTCTCGTGGTGGATGCGGCCATGAACGACCTGATCCGGCCTGCGTTGTACGGTGCTTACCACGAGATCGTTCCCGTATTGCAATCCCAGGTGCAGTCCCATGACTTGTCGGCAAAGAAAGAGACTGTCGATGTTGTGGGTCCAGTGTGCGAGTCCGGCGACTTCTTCGCACGCGATCGGGAATTATCTCGCATGGAAGAAGGCGACTTGCTTGCGATTCTTGACGCTGGCGCTTACGGCATGGTGCTGGCCTCGAACTACAACACGCGGACGCGGCCGGCGGAAGTGCTGGTGAGCGGAAAATCTGTCAAGGTGATCCGGCGGCGGGAAAAAGTTCGAGAACTGTATTCCGCAGAACTGTAAGCGCAGCAACTGCTCCAGCGAACGAGCTTTATCTTTCTCCCCACTTCAGTTTCGTGCGCAACACGTGGAAGAAATCCGCGTCGGTGCGAAACAGGCTGACTTTGTGATCGGACCGCCGGCAGCGGACCCGGTCTCCATCCCGCAGATCGAGGCCGGGCTGGCCGTCCAAGCTGAGGTAAGCCACTTCCTCGTCGCTGCGCAGCAGAATCTCAACCACAGCCGAGTCGGGCACCACCAGCGGGCGGTGGGTCAGCGAATGCGGCGCCACAGGAGTAATCACAAAAGCATTTACGGTCGGCATTACCACCGGACCGCCAGCCGAGAGAGAGTACGCAGTCGAACCCGTGGGCGTGGCCATGATCATTCCATCAGCCCGATAACTCGACACGAACGCTTTATCCACGAAAAGGTCATAGTGGTTCAGGCGAGCCAGAGCTGTTTTGTTAACCACGACATCGTTGAAAGCCTTATAGCTCCCGAGGATCTCTTCTCCCCGCAGTAAATCGCACTGTATCAGGCAACGTTCCTCCACGGCCGCACGTCCCTGCGCGATCGAATCAAGCATGGAGAACAGAGCCGAGAGTGGAACGTCGGTGAGGAAGCCAAGTGAACCCAGGTTCACCCCAAGCAGCGGAGCATCGCTCGCCGCCGTGGCTCGAACCGCGGAGAGCAGAGTGCCATCACCGCCGAGCACCACCACCAGATCCAAAGACCGCGAAGACATTTGCGAGCGTGGCACTTCCTCGTGCCCGTCGGAATACTTCGAGGTTTCCGGATCGACGATGACGTCGTAGCCCTGCGCATGCAGCCATTTCAGCAGTTCAGGAAAGATGCGCGCGACCTCCGGCCGCGCCGGACGCGAGATGATAGCCGCAACTTTCCTTCCTGAAGATGAGGACGAGCTTGCCATGTTGGATGAGCGCATGTTGAACGACTGAAAGAAAGATTGTACAGAATTCGAAGCAAAAACCTTAACCGCCAACGGCGCGGTGAAACGCCGCCGCTAGAAAACAGCCCGCAGCAGGAATTCGCGGTTCCCTTCCGCGCCGAGGATCGGCGACTCAATTACATCGGTGCTCACGCAAGCCAAGTCCAGCAACGTTCTCCGCACCTTCTCGACCGATGCCAACTGAGCGGCCTCATCCCGCACAATCCCTCCCTTACACACGAATTCCCTTCCCGCCTCGAATTGCGGTTTAACCAGCACGATCACCTGCCGGCCGCGTCGCTCGTCGGGCGACTGCGGAAAGCCAGCGTTTACGACAGAAGGAAGAACCAGGGTCGCAGAGATGAACGCCACGTCGATGACAATGAGGTCCACCTTTTCGCAAATCACGTCCCTGCTCAGATAACGGGCATTCGTCTTTTCCAGCAGTCGCACCCGTGGATCCTGGCGTAGTTTGAAATCCATTTGCCCGTAGCCAGTATCCACGGCGATCACACGGCCTGCGCCACGCTGCAACAGACAGTCAGTGAATCCGCCGGTGGAAGCGCCGACATCGAGGCACACCTTGCCCGTGACATCAACCTGCCAGTGCTCGAGCGCGCGCTCAAGTTTGAGTCCACCGCGGCTGACGTACTTCAAATCTTCGCCAAGCAGCCGCACCGCGGCGCCCGCCGAGACCTGCGCGCCAGCTTTGTCGACCTTCTGGTCGCTGACTAACACTTTTCCCGCGAGAATAAGCGCCTGGGCGCGTTCTCGCGAGGCAGCCAGCCCGCGGTCAACCAGAAGTTTGTCGAGTCTAAGTTTCGAGGTCGACACGGGATCAGAGGATTGGCGAGGCATCGTGAGTCAGTCCGCGACCGCGCCGTTATCGCACCACGAAAGTGCCAGCACTCGCTCCAGTGCAAAATGCTGAACCATCTCCCGCTGAGTCACTTACAGAGATACCGTCGTGCTTTTCCACAGAATTTTCCACGCTTGTGTTGAAAACTTTTCGGGCTTCCGTTTCTTTCAAGAGCTCGGTTCTTTCAAGAAAAAGAGCCGCCCGCAAAAGGACGGCTCTAAAACAAATCCTCAAATGCGCCCTCAGCCAGCCACTTCTTCCAGCAACTTCTGGTCAATATCGAAGTTGGAGTGCACGTTCTGCACATCATCCTGATCTTCCAGCGCTTCCATCAGCCGGATCATGGTGTTCGCAGCCTGACCTTCAAGCTTGATGTAGTTCTGAGGAATCATCGCGACGCTCGACGACGCCGGCTCGATTCCAGCCTTCTTCACGGCCTCGAGCACGGTCTCGAACGCGGAGGGCTCGGTCAGGATTTCCCAATTCTCGCCATCGTCGTTCAGGTCCTCGCCGCCGGCTTCGAGAACGATGTTCATCAGGTCGTCCTCTTTCGCGGCGCTCTTGGGAATAATAATGTCGCCCTTCTTGTGGAACATCCAGGAAACCGCCCCGGCCTCCGCCATGTTCCCGCCATTTTTGCCGAAGCAATGGCGAATTTCGCTGACGGTACGGTTGCGGTTGTCAGTATTAATGTCGAGCAGAATAGCCACGCCGCCCGGGCCGTAACCTTCGAGGGAAAACTCCTCGTAAGTAGCTCCGGGCAATTCTCCCGTGCCCCGTTGAATGGCCCGCTTGATGTTATCGGCAGGCATGTTCTCCGCTTTGGCGGCAACGATGGCGCCGCGCAACCGAGGATTCGAATCAGGATCACCGCCGCCGTTCTTCGCGGCAATACTGATTTCCTTGATGAGGCGGGTAAAAATCTTGCCGCGCTTGGCGTCCAGCGCGCCCTTCTTGTGCTTGATTGTGGCCCATTTTGAATGGCCGGACATAGCTAGACCTCGTATCTATGATGTCGGTTGAACGCGGGATTCGCCCGTAGAAAGATCACAGGCTGCCTCGAAAGTATGCAGGCGAAACGAAATTATAGCACGATACGATTCCCGCAGGAGTGGCTTTCCGTTGAGACTCGCGCCCGTGTGATTTCCTTTGGGCAGGTGCAAGTGGCCTGATCGGGTGATTGACGCCAAGGGACTTGCACCCCTAACATGCCAGCAAGGTTGTCCCAGCATATGACTGGCCAGGTCATAGGTCACTACCGAGTCCTCGAGAAAATTGGCTCCGGAGCCATGGGCGAAGTTTTTCGGGCACGCGACGAAAGGCTGGGCCGCGATGTAGCTCTGAAGTTGATCCGCCCCGCCTCCAGCGACAATCCCGATCATCTCCGCCGTTTCGAACTGGAAGCCCGCGCCGCAGCCGCATTGAATCATCCCAACATCGTTGCCATTTATGACGTTGGCTTCAACGACGGAACTCCTTACATAGTTTGCGAATTGCTCGAAGGCAACACCCTGCGCAAACTGCTCGCGGATGGAGCATTGCCAGTCCCCGTCGCCCTCGGCTACGCTCTGCAAATTGTGCAGGGGCTGATCGCAGCGCACGATCGCCGCATCGTTCATCGCGACCTGAAGCCAGAAAACCTGTTCGTTACAACCGATGGCCGGGTGAAGATTCTCGATTTCGGCGTAGCCAAGCTGCAATCTTCGCCAGAAGATTCCGAACGCTCCGTCGAGGAATTGACCACGGTAACCAGGGTTGGCGCTGTAATCGGCACGGTCGCCTACATGTCCCCTGAGCAACTGCGGAGCAAGCCGGTAGACCACCGCAGCGACATTTTCAGTATCGGGGCCATTCTTTACGAAATGTTGGCCGGTCGCCGCGCGTTCCGCGGTGAGACCGAGGTCGACACCATGACTGCGGTGCTCCTGGAAAGCCCTCCCGAGATCGATCTGGAACAAGTGCGCGTCCCCGAATCAGTCCTGCAAATCGTGCGCCATTGTCTGGAGAAAGAACCGGAGAACCGCTTTCAATCGTCGCGCGACTTGGCGTTTGCTCTGGAGACCCTGTCCGCCCCTTCCAGCGGACAAAGAACGCACTTCAAGGGTTCGCGGAGACAAGCGAGCGTTGTCCCATGGGCGGTGGCGGCAGTGCTTCTGGCTGCCACACTGCTGCTTCTCGCAAATCAGTGGCGCGGTCAAGCGGCTCATCCAACTTACCAGCGCCTGACTTTCGAACAGGGCACGGTATACTCGGCGCGCTTCGCCCCCGACTTTCGGGGAGTCGTGTACGGCGCCGCCTGGAACGACAAACCCTTGCAGATTTTCTCCACCGTCGGCGATTCCTTGCTGAGTCAACCGCTCAACCTGACCGAAGCAAACCTGCTCGCGATCTCTCGCAGCGGCGAACTCGCAGTGGCACTCCACGGAGCTCGCCTGGCACACCTGGAGACGGAGGGCACGCTGGCCCGCAGCCCACTCGCGGGAGGCTCTCCGAGAGAGGTCCTCGAACACGTTCCGTGGGCAGACTGGGACACGAACGGAGAACTGGCAGTGGTCCACCATGCCAAGGGCCGAGATCAAATTGAATATCCCATCGGTCACGTTCTGTATCAAAACGAAGGGGGATGGATCAGCCACCTTAGGCTGAGCCCGCGAGGCGACAAGATTGCCTTCCTGAATCATCCAGATTTGTCCGATGACCGCGGGTCGGTTTGTCTGATCGACCTTCGAGGGCGCGAGACGACACTTACGCCCGAGTGGGAATCTGCGGACGGCCTGGCGTGGAGTCCCGAGGGAAAAGAGGTCTGGTTCACGGCTGTCGAAAAGGGCCTCAACCGGGACCTTCACGCGGTGAATATGTCAGGGCGCGTTCGGAAAATTCTAGACCTTCCCGAGGGCATGACTTTGCAGGACGTGGCGCCGGACGGCAGAGTCCTGGTGAGCCTGGACCGTGAACGCGTCGCTATGGCCATCGCCGCGCGGAACGGCAAGTCCACCGATCTTTCCTGGCACGACTGGGATGTTGCCAAGGACATTTCGAGCGATGGGCAGTCGGTCCTGTTCGAGGATTCCAGTGAGGCTGCAGGGTCTCACTATTCGCTTGCCATTCGCAACATCGACGGTTCACCCCCGGTTCAACTGAGCGAAGGCAGCGCGGGTCGGCTGTCACCTGATGGCAAATGGGCGATTTGCATCTTCCCGGGCAGTCCAGGCCAGGTCAAGCTCGTTCCCCTCGGTCCCGGTCAGCCTCGCACAATTGCGACACCAGGGCTGGACATTCAAAACGGTCCCGCTCATTTTCTGGCAGACGGGAAACACATCACCCTCAACGCCAGCGAACCGGGACACGGCGTGCGCGCCTACCTTTTAGATCTAGATGGGAGCAAGCCCATACCGATCACGCCGGAAGGGATAACCGGCGGATTAATCTCACCGGACGGCCAGTTCATTTTTCGGACCGACGACAAGGAGGAAGGAGGGGCGGTGTACCCTACCGCTGGGGGTCCGCCTCATATGATCCCCGACCTCGAACCGAACTTTGTTCCAATTCGGTGGTCGCAGGACGACTCCTCGGTTTATGTGTATCTTCTCGGACAGATTCCAGCCAAGGTGTTCGAAGTCAACCTAGCGACGGGCAAGAAGACTTTTGTCCAGGAACTGCAACCGCCTACTAATATGGGTGTCGCGAACATAGCCCCTGTGGTTGTGACCCGCGACGGCTCGCGCTTCGCTTACAGCTACTACCAGGTCTCCTCCGTGCTCTATCTCATTTCAGGTTTGCGCTAGCCTAATCTGTACGCCACGCAGGCGCGCCTATTCCAGTTCCCCCGAAAAATCTGCCGGCACGTAATGGAAGAAAATAGAAGTCGATGTATGGCCCTCGACCAGAACATCGCGGTAGTGAGGCACCTTCGTTCCCCGGTACACCAACCCGTCGCCCAGCGCCTGATAAACCGCGACCGCGCCGTCAGGAGTATCCAGGCGTATGGGCCATGAGGTTGCGAGTTCGGGCTCGGGAGAAAAATCCAGGCATAGCGTAACGCTGAACTCGCACTGCTGCCGGTCAATGTGCTTCTTCAAATCGGCGCCGCTCAAATAAGACGCGAGATACACATAAGAAGGCTTAATTGCTTCGCCGACGATCGCACTCACTGCATTCGCAATCTGGTGATGGAAGAAGCGCGCCACGCTCTCGTTGTGAGCCGCATAGCGCCGCGCACTCTGCACGTCGCCGAGGCTAACAAGTCCGCGCCGAACCGCATGCCGGTAGTAACGGCGCAATGCCGCAAGATTGAAAGGATGAATCAGATTTCCCAGAGGAACGTATCCTCTTTCTCGAAACTGTTGCGAGCCTTTTCTCACAACTTCAACCCACTCCGCCGCACGGCGCTCAGCGTGGTCTTCCGTCGTAAGAATGCCGGCGCCAGCCAACAGGAATAGAACGTCTCCCGAAACGCTGGCGGGAACCAGCTTTCCTGCTCGAAGACTTGCAACCACCGCGTCCAACCGCGGACCCAGCCAAAACGGCTGCAAAGAAGTCGTCGCCGGGTCGCGCACCCAGGCCACCGTTCCCTGCAGGTAGAAATCCTTCAGCAAATGCCGATGCGGTTCCAGTTCTGCGGGCACCTGCCCGGGAGGCAACACCGAACATTCTGGATTGAAGAATAAATCTTCACGAGGCAGCTTCTGCCACCAGCTTCGTGACTCAAGCCGCCGCTGCGGAATCAAGTGCAGCGGCAATTCGTCCAGCAGACAATGGAATTGCCCGGGGGGCAGTGTCGCGCTATGCGTTTGCCGCGATCCCACCCCCATCAGGCCAGCAATCCATTCCAGCCAAGCTGCGTCTTTTACTTGTGAAGCCATCCGTTTAGTGTGAAGCGGCTGTCCGCGAACGCTCTCGATCGGCATTCTACGGGAGTGATTTCATGCAACAGCGAGCACGGGAAAAACACGATCTGGTTCTGCTGCGGCACAACAATCCGATACGTACCCGAACTGACTTGCAGCCCACCTTCCCGATGCGAATCATGCAGGCGCAGCTCCCCACCCTCAAACGGCCGCGGTTCGCTATGGAAAAAGTAAACGAACGTGAGCCGCCGAGATGCAATCACTTCTTCCGAGTCATCACTGTGCGCCCGGAAAAAGTCTCCGTCATTGCTCGCTGTGATCTGAGCTTCAACCTGTGTGACCGGGAACGGCTCGATCCCAAGTTGATCCAGCACTCTAGGTAACACGCCGCGGATTCGGTCAAGAATGATTGACTCATGCTTTCCCAAATCCATAAGCACCCGCGAACGCCGGTGGTCGGAATCGATCATTCCCGGCTCTCCGCTCGGCGAGACCAGTTCGCTGCTCTGGAACTCCGCCTCGCGCTGCAAGGTATAGGCAACAAGTTCCTCAAGCTCTTGCGGAGCCAGGAACTCATCCAGCACCACGCACTGCGCTCGAACCATCTCCGGCGAATCCAAAACGCTAACGCTGCTGCCAGAATTAACCTGGCTCGGCTCTCCAACCGACTGCACGGGCACGCTCAAAGGCCGCGGATCGTGTTGGGAGTGAAGTGCGTTCGGAGGTTGCGGCGCCTTCGGCCGGGATGCCGTGTTCGGCGGCTGCGGTGCCTTCGGACCCGGCGCAGGCGCAGGGTTCGGCGGCTGCGGCGCCTTCGGGCCGGGCGCCGGTGCAGGGTTCGGTGGTTGCGGCGCCTTCGCAGGATTGGGAGGCTGCGGAGCAGTGTTTGGCGGCTGCGGCGCTTTCACAGGGTTTGGCGGTTGCGGCGCGCGTGCCTCTACCGTGGCGGCAAACAGTGTCTCCTCGGTTCCTGCGGGCATTCCCGAGCGTGCCAGGATTTGCTCCACAATGCTGCTGCCCAACAGCGTAAAGGCGCGCTGTGCAACCGTTTCGCCCACCGAGCGCGCAATGGCTGCGGTCACCGCCGATTGAGTCTGTGGGTCACTGCTGGAAACTACCCTGGAGTTTTGCAGGAGGCTCATCAGCAACTCCCGCTCTTGCGGGCTGAGAATGCGTTCATCCCGCATCAACGTTTCAGAAAAGGAATCCAGAATCTGCTTCGCCGTCATCAGGCACACTCCTCCCTCGGTTTGGTTGAACGTTTTAGTTCCGGTTAGGCGAAATGGGGAAGCAGCCTTCGCCGAGACACTACCACCGAGGCAGGCAATTATTCAATAAGAAGTTATCCACAGGATTGCAGCGGAGCTGAATCGCGAACACGCTCGGCGAACATGCTTCTCGCAAAAGCCTTACCGGCTCGCCATCGCCCCAACCATGGAGTGGAAAATCTTCATTCCATCCGTACCGCCGAGTTCCGGTTCGGCAGAGCGCTCGGGATGAGGCATCATGCCGACGACGTTTCCGCCCGCGCTGCAGATCCCGGCAATATTCTCCAGAGAACCATTGGGATTGGCCGAGGCCGAAACCTCACCCGACGGAGTCACATAACGAAACACGATCCGGTCGCCGCGACGCAACTCGTCGAGCGTTGCCTCGTCGCAGAAATAGTTGCCCTCCATGTGGCCGATCGGGATGGTCAACACTTCTCCGCGCGAACAGGCGTTGGTGAAAGGAGTCGCAGCATTCTCCACCCGCACCTGCACCGGCTTGCAGACGTACTTCAGCCCCGTGTTACGCATGAGAGCTCCGGGCAAAAGTCCCGACTCGCACAGGATCTGAAACCCATTGCAGATTCCCAGCACCAGGCCTCCACCATCGGCAAAGCGGCGCACCGACTCCATCACCGGAGAGAATTTCGCGATCGCGCCAGTCCGCAGGTAGTCGCCATAAGCAAACCCTCCCGGGACGATGATGGCATCGCAACCCTCCAGATCGTGCGACTCATGCCAGAGAAAAGTCACGGGCTGTTTGGCGACGTGCTGGATGGTCCAGTAAGCGTCGTGATCACAGTTCGAGCCGGGAAAGATGATGACTCCGAATTTCATCGCCTAGCCTGTCCTTGATGTGGGATTTGAGGTCAGTTTAGCACGCGATCGAGCCGCAAAATAAATTCAACCTGCGGCTTTGGACGCGGAGTGAGTTTACCTTTTTGTTACGGGGTACCCCCTCCCCCCTCGATCTTTAGGAATCATCGACTTAAGCATGTTTTGGCCCGCAAAATCCGCATGGCAAAGGAGTTAGAGGTCAAAATCTAGAGAACAAAGGAGTTGCGTCCGGATTTTTGCTCCGGTGCTGCAGCTGGCTCTACTGCCTCTGCTAGGGCAATGATCGACGAATTTTGGGCGGTTCGCAAGGTTGGATGTCACACGGTTGGGCTGTGGAAAAGACGCGGGGTGCTTCCACAGATCCACGGCACATTTCTGTGACATCTGACCTTGTTGTGCAGGATTCATGAGTTGATCATTTGTCGACGGGAGGGGCCGCCGGATTGTGGCGGAAATTCCCCGCGAGGTCTGTTTTGGTGACGGCACGTAAGGGGTCCTTCGACTGCGCGAGACGGTGGCTTCGCCGCCGTCTCGCTTCGCTCAGGATGACAGAGCTATGTGAGGGCTATGAGAGAGCATGAGTATTTCGTTTACATCATGTGCAGCCTATCGGGAACGCTTTACATCGGGATGACGAACAGCATCTACCGCCGCGCACTTCAGCACAAGCGGGGCGACATCGAAGGCTTTAGCAGCAAATACCATTGCATCCGGCTGGTGTACTACGAAAGCTTCGACGACGTTCATAAGGCCATCGGCCGCGAGAAGCAATTGAAGGGCTGGAGTCGGGCGAAGAAGATCGCGTTAATCGAATCGCGCAATCCTCGCTGGGATGACCTGGCGGAGAAGTGGGGAGCGAAACTGCTGTTTGCGGGCGAGTCCATGAATAAGCTGTCATCCTGAGCGAAGTTGGCCTCCGCGAAGCGAAGGCCAACGCAGTCGAAGGACCCCGCATAGGCGGTCGGTGCCCGAAACGCATCAAGGCATTCTCACCATGAGAGCGTTGCGGAACTATCAGTGCGGCAACTTATACGGACTTGCGGGAACGTTGTTCGTCGTGGATTGGGTGGGCATCATGGCGCTCGTGTTCACGTCGGGCCGGGTAGCCGCAGGCTGGTCAGCGTTTGCTGGTTGCATCATCGTCATCGCCGTTGCCTCAGGAGGAGCTTGCAGTGGAATGCCTTTGGCCTTCACGATCGCCCAGTGCCATTCCTGGTCAGGGAAAAGGGCAAAGTTCAACGGCGTGCGAAACGTCGCCGTGGTGGATGGAGCCGCCGATCCTTTCATGCGCAGAAGCACCGTTGTGTCAGGTTGCTTCTGGAACGATTCCTGCACTGGCGGCGACGCGTTGCCTACTATCGATGGAGCAACTCCGGCCGGCCCGAGGTATGAGACCGGGTCGCCGGGCTCGGGTCGCCTCACGATCGTCAGACCGATGACGACCTCGCGCAGTTCCCAGGAAGTTCCGTTGTGCATGGAAACCTGTAACTGGTCGCCGTCGATGCTTGCAGGGCCGTCCAGCTTGGCCAGTTCGCTACGCGGCAGTTCGTTCAGAACCGGCGGATCGGAGATGAGTGAAGCGGTCTTGGCTGTAAACGACAGACTGCAGGTTACGTCGGGCGAAGAGACATTGAAAGTCTTCGCCCCAGCTCCCGGATCGAGCGAGAACACCAGCGAGGTACCAACCTCGCGGCGGCTTTCCGCGTCGTCGATCACTTGCCAGAAATTGTCGTTGTCGATGACTGTCTCGGACGGAGCGGGATTCTTACGAAGGCTGCGCGCGACATCTCCCAACGGAATGTCGTCGGGGTCTTCCTGCGCGCTAGCTCGGGGCAAAGCTAGCGCGGTCATCGTTAAGAGCAGCAGCGCGAATGTGAAGCGGATTGACGTAGGGGAAGACACGGAAATTCAGAACCGGCTGTGGTCCTATCCAAATTGTAATGAGAGTGAGCGTAGAAGCGGAGGTTACCCTGAGAACTTTAGTAACCGGAACTGAGCAGGGAAGATAAGCGGAGAAGAAAAGCTGGGCGCGCGCTGACGAAATGGAGGCGCAACGGGCGCGCGCGCCCAAACTTTAGCCCCAAGCCTTCTAAAACAGCCTTCTTCTAAAGAAGGCCCGAAGACCGTAACCGTGAGACTGGGTCAGCCACTGGCTCCCGCCGGAATACCCAACGGGCCACCGCGAAGCCCAGAGCTGCGTAACACAGATGCATGAACCTCATAGATACGTACCCCCAAAATCCTAATCGGCCATCACCTCAGGGGAGGATCAGCATCACTATCGGCAAAGTAGCAGTGGAGCGGACGCCGGACAAGGCCCGTCCGTGCCATTTGGGTGGCACGGAAGTAATAGGACGGGAAACCGCAAGTTACATTACGCGGGAGTGGTGCAGTTTGATAAGGAAGCGAGCCAGACGCGCGATTATTGCGTCGCGGCGTTACTCAGTAAAAGCGGCGCGACGCGTCGCGCGGCTCGCCCGGATCCCCTCGGCAAAGCTCGGGGCAGGCTCTTCGCTGCGCAAAAAGCGCTTGCTCAGGATGACAAACGCGTCTTCTTCACTCGTTAATGAGCGTCGGTATTCTCCGCTTCTCCGCTTTGACCTGGCGGGGGAACCACGACGGTGGAGAGATTGCTTTCCGCGGTCAGCTTCCGGAAAGTGGCGAGATCATGCTGCTGCAGGTCATTCCAGCGGCTGAGCAGCTCTCCGCTTTGCCGCTTCAGCTTCTCGAACTCAAGCTGCTCGGCTTCGGTGGGGGCTGCATCGGCGGTGCCCACATCCATGGCAAGGAACGCGAACTTGGCATCAATCTGTGGAGGGTAGGCCAGCGAATCTTCGTCGGCGCTGATGGTGAGGTTGATGAGTTGATTGCGCACTGCAACCAGTTTCTTCTCGAGATCGTCGGCCGAAGACACGATTGGTTTCGTGCTGGCGTTCTCTGGCAGCAACCGCCGTTTCAAGCCAGCGACTTGCAAGCGGACATCTTGAATCTGGTTCACTGCGTCGTAAACGTGGTTCAGTTCGTCATGAATCTGCATCTGAAGGGCGAATTGCTGGGCCAGATCGGCCGGGCTGACCTTCACGCGGGGATCGAGCTTCACCTCGAGCGGAGCGACCTGGCTCTGGCCGCTCACGGTCAGCCGCGCCTGATACTGGCCCGGCGCAGCCACGGGCCCGAGCGCGCCGTTGTCATATGCCCAGAGAAAGTAACCGGGAACACGATGCGCTTCTTCATAACGGAGATCCCAAACGAAGCGGTTCAAGCCGGCTTCCGGCTTGATCTCCTTTTCCTGCTTCTTGTCGTCGGGATCGAGGGGTTCCTCGAGCCGTTCGAGTTCGGCGCTGGAATATTTGCGGATTACTTTACCGGAGGCATCCAGGATTTCGAGTTTGGTTTCTGTGTCCGGCTTCGGAGCGTCCTTCAGGTAGTAATAGATGACGGCACCTGTAGGCGGATTTTGCCCTGTCCCTTTCAAAGAATCGTGTTCTGCGGCCTTGCCGGCCTGAATGCGGTACGCGGGCGCGGGGGTGTAGAGATGAACGTCCTGCTTGGCAACTTCGTCAGTGAATTGTCGCAACGGACTGACGTCGTCGAGAATCCAGAACGCGCGACCGTGGGTAGCGACCACGAGATCGTTATCTTTGATTACCAGATCGTGCACCGGCGTGGTCGGCAGATTCAGCTTGAGCTGCCGCCAGTCGGCGCCGTCGTTGAAGGAAACGTAGACGCCGTTCTCGGTTCCTGCATAGAGCAGGCCGCGCTTCTTTGGATCTTCGCGGACGGCGCGTACGAAGCTGCCTTCGGGAATGCCATTGGTCAGCTTCGTCCAGCTCTGGCCGTAGTCCGTGGTTTTGTAGATGTAGGGTCTAAGATCGTCGTTCTGATGGCGATCGACGGCAACGTAGGCTGTACCTGCGTCGAAGGGCGAAGCCTCGATCTGGCTAATGCGGCTCCACTCGGGGAGATCTTTGGGCGTGATGTTGGTCCAGTTCTTGCCTTCGTCGCGCGTGATTTGGATGAGGCCGTCATCGGTGCCAACCCAGAGCAAGCCTTTCGTGAGCGGAGACTCAGCCAAGGCAAAGATTGTGTCGTAATACTCTGTTCCGGAATCGTCGAGAGTGATGTCGCCGCCGGAAACGTGCTGCTTGCTTTTGTCGTTGCGGGTGAGATCGGGACTGATCGCCTGCCAATGAACGCCGCCGTCTGTGGTTTTGAACAGACGCTCGCCGCCGTGATAGAGCGTGTTGGGATCGTGCAGGGAAATCAGTACGGGTGCGGTCCACTGGAAGCGGTGCTCGAGGTTCACGGCGCCGTAGGCATCGGACAGCTCGGGCTGCTCGGTGATCGATTTCACCTGGCCGATGTGTTTGTCGAAGCGCGTGATGTTTCCCTGGTAATCGGCGGCGTAGACGATGTTCGGATCGGGGGGATAAGGCGCGATGTAGCCGGCCTCGCCTCCGCCTACGTCATACCAGTCGGAGCGATCGATGCCGCCGTCGTCGCTGCGGCTGGCGATGGCTACTGTGCCGCTGTCTTGTTGCGCGCCGTAGACACGATACGGTACGGCTGAGTCGGTGGTGACGTGGTAGAACTGCGCCGTGGGCTGATTGTCTTCGCGGGTCCAGTTCTTGCCGCCATCCAGAGTTATAGTGACTCCGCCATCGTTCGATGCGATCATGCGGCGAGTGTCGCGGGGATCGATCCAGAGGCCGTGGTTGTCGCCGTGGGGAATTTTGATCTTGTTGAAGAGGTGACCGCCGTCGGTGGATTTGTAGGCGTCCACATCCATGATGTAGAGCGTGTTTTCGTCCTCTGGGATCGGCGATGATGTGCATGTAGTACCAGGGCCGCTGCCAGAGGCTGTGACTGGGATTGACGATCTCCCAGGTCTCGCCGCCGTCGTCGGAGCGATAGAGACCGCCATCCGGGTTGTGCGCTTCGATGAGGGCGTAGATGCGATCCGAGTTGGCTCCTACGGCGATGCCGATGCGTCCGTAGGGGCCTTTCGGCAGACCGTGCTCTTCGAGGCGCTTCCAGGTTGTGCCTCCATCGCTCGAATGGTAAAGTCCGCTGCCCGGGCCACCATCGGTGAGACTCCATGAAGTACGGCGCGCCTGCCAGAGCGCGGCAAACAGGATGTTGGGATTGTGAGGATCGAAAGCTACGTCGATGCCTCCGGTGTTCTCGTCTTTGTAGAGAACTTTCTCCCAGGTCTTGCCGCCGTCGGTGGTGCGGAAAATGCCGCGCTCGGTGTTCGGTCCATAGGGATGGCCGAGAGCAGCCACGAAAACGATATCTGGATTATTGGGATTGATGATGACTTTGCCGATGGCGCGGCTGTCGTGCAGGCCGACGTTCTTCCAGGTCTTGCCCGCGTCGAGAGACTTGTAGACTCCATCGCCCTGGGAGATGTTGCCGCGGATGCAGGCTTCGCCGGTGCCGACGTAGATGGTGTTGCGGTCGGAACTGGCGACCGCCAGGCTGCCAATGGATCCGCTTCCCTCTTTATCGAAGACAGAAGACCAAGTCATGGCACCGTCGGTTGACTTCCAGACGCCGCCGCCGGTCGCACCGAAATAGTAGGTCGTGGGATCGCCGGGAATTCCGGCGGCGGTGAGCGAGCGTCCGCCGCGGAAGGGACCGATCAGGCGATACTTCATGGCTTTGAAGGGCTTGTCCTCCGGCTTGTCTGATTCGTTGTCAGTGGAATTCTGGTCAGGGGACGCCGCGGGCGCGGCCTGAGCGGGCTTGACGACTTTCGATTTATTCTCCGCCTTGGCCTGAGCAGAGGCAGTGTTCGGCGAACCGAGAGCGAATAGCCAGCGAATGCGGCGAGGAAGAACGGCAGACACCACACTAGAGAAGCTTTACCGGATTTGTTGCGAAGAAGCGCGTTTCGACCTGCCATATTCCCTGCCCCCAATTGAAAGAAATGAAAATGAAAAGAAATAGTTCTGCCATGGTAATGCGGCGCAAGCGAAATGGGAAGCGCATCGTGCGGTGGCGTGTAACAAGGAAGCGAGCCAAACGCGCGATTATTGTGTCGCAAAGAACGCGACACATCGCGCGGCTCGCCCAGATCCTTCACTGCGCAAAGAACGCTTGTTCAGGATGACAATCAAACTGGACCTCTACCTTTCTTCGCGAGAGTTTGGCGAGCCGCCTGGAGTTCCTTGCGTTTTGCGGCGTCTACTTTCGGATAGGCGAGGCCGAGTTCTTCGAGCGTTTCCACGATCGCCGCCGAGACTGCCAGGTGCGTGAACCATTTATTGTCCGCTGGTATGACGTACCAGGGGGCGTGTTGGGTAGCAGTGTTGCGGATCATATCCTCGTAGGCTTTCTGATACTCGTCCCAATATTTGCGTTCGTGAATGTCTGCGGCGGAGAACTTCCAGTTCTTTTCCGGTTCATCCAGCCGCGCCAGGAAGCGGCGCTTCTGTTCTTTTTTCGATAGATAGAGGAAGAACTTGCGGATCACCGTGCCGTTACGCGCCATGTGGCGTTCAAAGCTGCGAATATCTTCGAAGCGTTCGTCCCAGATGTTCTTCGTCACTAGCGACGGCGGAAGCATCTCGGCTTCGAGCGCCTTGGGATGCACGCGCACGACCAGCACCTCTTCGTAATAAGAGCGGTTGAAGATGCCGATGTGGCCGCGCTCGGGCAGATGTTCGGTGGTGCGCCACAGGAAATCGTGCTGCAGTTCGTCCTCGGACGGGACCTTAAACGAGGACACCTGGCAGCCTTCCGGGTTCACTCCGGACATGACGTGTTTGATAGTGCCGTCTTTACCGGCTGCATCCATGGCCTGGAAGATCAGCAGTAGAGCCCAACGATCCTGGGCGTAAAGCCTGGCCTGCAAATCCTCGAGGTGCGCGGTGTCTTTCTGTAGTTGTTCCTCGGCTTGATCGATCGAATGCAAGTGTTTGGTGTCGGCGGGATCGAAGTCTTTCAGGCGGAAATTCTTGCCGTCGTCGATGCGGTAGGATCGGGCTAGTTTGGCAGTTTTCATGGGAGGTCGCTGGCGAGGCCCTGTTTATAAGTCTACGAGGGGTTCGGCCTGTTCGGCAATGCCGAGTCAGTCCGGGAACCGGTGGGTGAGTGTAATGAAGATGCTACGCCAATTGGAAACTGGACGGGTCAGTGGATCGCAAACTTGGAATGAGCGGCGTCCAGTCCGTCCGGAAAAGAGTCCTCGGGATGCTCCTTCTGCTGAGTAAATGCGAGCCACTCCGCGGCCACGCGCCTGCTCGGAAGCCACGCCGCAGGAATTTCATCAGCCGGAGGCTTCGACTGAACCGGTTGAGTTGATGCCGCGCACGCGGTCCACAGATGTTCCTTAAAACTATCCGTCCGCTCGGTTGAACAGGAACGAATGTAGCCTGTCCATCCCGTGCGCGTGTCGATCTTCGTATCGAATGCTCCCGACGAGGACTTTTGCGCCTGAATCACCTCATCCAGCCAGTCCAAGATCAAGCCCTTTGCGTTGATCACGCAACAATGGGGAATCCCGTTCTGCACTAGAAACGTCCAGGGCGCTCCCCCAACCCAATGTCTGCGAAAATATTCGTACGGTCGCTGCGTTCCGCCGCGGCTATCAATCGCTCCAACAATGATGAACTGGGGGACCGCCAGCGCCTCATCAGAGAGGTTCACGGTCTCCATCCCGTATGGCACGCCTTGCCCAGGATTTGCGAGAACCGCCGCCAGCACGCGGCTCGGGTCGTATTTCACATACTGGGCGAACATCGCGCCCATTCCCGAAAAACCCAGAACAATCAACTTTGCCCTAGCGATCTCCGCGTGCCCGCTCTGTTTCCCAAAATTGTCCAGTGCGGCATCAATGGATCGCGCAACACCGCGCGAGACGTCCATGTCCATTTCGCCAGTCTCGCGGGTCGGAGGACCTTTGGCTGGACACTGGTGCGCCAGCACGAGGGCCATTCCGTGTCGGTGTGCAAACGTGACTACGGCCGGATCGTCGTAGTACTTCATGATGTCGAACCCGCGATCGTAAGTGAGCCAGACAGCCCGCACCGGCTTGTTCGGCGCCGGGATAGTCATCTTGAAAGTGCAGTTCCCGGCGAGGTTCTCGTCTGCGCGGGCCACAACAGTCGTCGTGAACTCTCGCGGATCCACTTGCGCCGCGACCCTGACGGCGACCGCTGATACGCAGACGAGAAACAATGGTAGATAACGAAGACCCGTCCCACTAAAAACCTTCCGCGCATTTACTCTGTTCGTGTTTTCTGTTTTGCGCAAGAACATCGACTGGCACTCATGACGACCATTGTAAACCGGGCAAACGCGAGGGCCTTCGTCAGTTGTCGTTAACGATGTTTACACTCATTGAGATTCTGCCAAAGCAGGGTCAATAAGTTTTATAGCGATTTTCATCATGTGAGTGGCGCGACTTACTGCTCCACTAACCATTCCAATGCCGCTTCCTGAGTTGTGAAGGTCACGGTTTCGCGCCGGGAAAACATGTGGAGGTTTTCGATGGTGGCGTGCATGTGCTCGGTGCCTAGCCAAGCCGCCTTCTTCACGAACGGGCGGTCGAGCGTAAGCACTTCCTTGATCTTCATCACTACCTTGTGGTCGATCTCAGCGCCGGTATAGTCGGCCAGAATCAGCACTGATTTGGGATCCTGCTGCGCGACTGTGGTCTGCACTCGGGTGAGGAGAGAAAGCATCTGCGAAGCTGTGGCGAGTGAGAAATCCAGCAGCAAAATCTGCTGGCCCTTGTGCTCGATGAATCGTATCCGTTCGTCCATTGCAGTGACGGTTTCACATGCACCCGCCCTCATAAAAAGTCGGTGTTTTCGATTAAGTTGCGGTACCCCGGTGAGTGGTCTGCTACCGAGCTTCCAGCTTCGCCTTCTTTGACCGGACTATTTGCGATTCAACTGGCAACTGGATTTTCGGCTTGTGGCACCGCTGACTGAGTCCAATGCCCAGCGACGACATTGAAGAGGTTTTTCTCAACCGTTGCCAAGTCGGCGTCGGCATCGAGCACTGAATCGGCGAATGCGCTGCTCGGCACGACGTACTGCCGCTTTGCCGGCAGCACGTTATTTTGCCATTGCCACAGGATGAAGTCGATGGAACGCTGGCGCTCGGTGATATCCCTCACCTTTCGACGATGGAAACACACTTCGTCGGAAGCCTGAAGGTAGATGGATAAGGCGAAGTGAGCGCGAAGTTGCGGGAAATGCAAAGCCAGGATTCCTTCCACGATCAGCAACGTTGAAACCGGAACGAGTTCACTGCGGTGGCCGGCGCGGGAGTGCCGCGCAAAATCGCAAATGGGAGTCTCGATGGCTTTGCCGGCTGCGTAGTCGCGGATATGGCTCTCGAGCAGCCTCACATCGATTGCGGAAGGCACGTCGTAGTTTGCCTTTGCCCGAGCTTCGAGAGGAAGATGCTCCATTATGACGGAGTAGTTTTCCATCGAGATGACGCGCCCGTTCAGGCGAGAGGCCACCCGCCGGGCCACGGTCGTCTTGCCGCTGCCGGACGGCCCAGCCAGTCCAACAATGAAGATCGGAGAGCTACCCATCTTAGTCGATCTTCTCGCAATCGTCGGGCCCGCGCTGATCAGAAGTGCTCACAAAGGCTGAGCGGATCGCGGCAATGAGAAGTAACTGTGTTTAACGGCGTTTGCACTCGAAACCCCCCGGCAGGGATGAGTAGGGGTGATGGATTCACGACTTAGCCAAAGTCGACAGGGACAGCCGAGAAGCGCTACTCCCTGTCGTTCCACACATACAAGAAGTCGGAGTCACTGGCGGTAGCAACACTGCGGCCGCTTTTATGAACGGCGCGATTCAGCGCGGACCGCACATTTTCCTTGCTTTCGTCTAATTCCGCCAAGGGCACTTTGAGCGCAACTCCCGCGCTCAGTTGATCGAGATCGGAGAGAATCTCGGTGACGATCTGCTTATGCTTACCGTTGCGACCCTGAGGCACGTCTGCCTGCGACATTGTCTTGAAGTTCATCGGAACTTTCTGGGCCATGGGAGGAACTCCTGTCCTAGAAACTATCGTTAAACTAACGTGACACAATCGTAATACAACGATACCACATCGTGCAAGTATAAATTTGAACTGTTAAACGCTGGTCCGCCAGCGTGATTACGGCGTCCTCCTCGCCACGAGTCACCGTGATTGGAGGCCGCTGAACACGCTAACGCGAGGGCAAAGATCGCCGAAAAGATATAACCCGTACTGCTTCTGGAGTGCTACGGTCGGGGATTGGATAGGCAGGGGGCAAATCAAATGCGAGCGTCCAAGACGCATTTCGAGCAGATTCCGGTCGCGACGGTTAAGAAGATTGCGAAAGAGTTCGGGGACACCAGTGCGATTCAGGCTCCGGACGAGATCACACCCCCGCAGGAACACTGGCGGCGAGTGGCGGAGCAAGTGCAACAGGAACAGGATCCAAAGAGATTGACCGAACTGGTCGAGCAACTTCTCGAGGAGTTCGATGGGAAAGGCGTCCGCAAGGATTCCGGCTCGGTTGCGACGAAACGTATCTAAGCCAGGCTCGACGCAGTTGTCATCCAGTCCTGCTTCGGTCGTTGGATTTCGGCCGGCGATCGGGGTAGCTGGCAAGACCTATTTTCCGCGTGTACTCGATGTGCTTGCGCAGGGCGGACCTCAGCTCCTCCATTATTCTGTGGAGTTCACGCTCGTCGGTAACTGTGAGCGCCTTATTCACCAGCTTCTTGATTTGGTCTTCGCTGGACACTTAGCTTGACATCCGCTCCCATCTGCAGAAAAGGCCTTTACAGCTTTACCACGAGTCGATTTGCATGCGCGATAGGGTGCAGGCTGTAGTGCTTCCTCCATAGGAGCCTGTAGGGAGCAGGCTTTGGAGGTCCATGGCGAATCACGGGTTGACTGAATTCTTCTCTGCAGTGGTAAACGAGGAGTTCACACTCAGAATCCGCGGTTCGCGAGGGGCGTCGTTGCGGACTTACGCTTTGACTGGCTCGTCTTTGACGACAGGGAGTTTCGCGTCCTGCCAGGCGTCGAAGCCTCCTATTACATTTACTACATTCTGAAAGCCGGCACGCTGCAGCAAGCTGCAGGCGATCATGCTGCGATAACCGCCCTTGCAATGCACGGCAACGGGAACGTCGCGATCGATCTCCGGCGGCGCGACTTTGAAGTTATCGAGCGGCCACCAGGTGGCGCCCGCGATGTGGCCGGCTTCCCACTCCGGCTCGCGGCGGACGTCGAGCACCTGCACGGCGGAGCCGGGCAAGCGGTCGTTGAGGGATTCGATGGTAATCTGCGGAAGGGTGGCCAATGGCAGACCAGCTTTGCTCCATGCTTCAATGCCTCCGTTGAGGTAGCCATGGGCATCCTCAAGGCCGATGCGCGCCAGGCGCATTCGCGCTTCCGATACTGCTTCGAGCGATTCTGCGATCAAGACTGGGCGGACCGCCAAACCCAGCACGGCTCCCGCCCACGAAGCAAACTGACCGGACAAAGCGATATTTATGGATCCGGGCACGTGCGCGGCGGCGAACTGCTCGCCGGGACGAACATCCAAGGCGATTCCGCCTTCTGCAAGCAGAGCTTTCAATTCGGCGGGCTCGATTGGAGACAAGGCGGGCAAGTCGGAAAGCGCTGAAGCTCCGGTGCGATTGATCTCGGCGTCCTGCAGAAAGTATTCCGGACGAGCCGGCAGGTTGCTGGTTAATTGCTTAACAAACTCTTCCCTGCTCTTGATCTGCAACGCGTAGTTCGTGAGCCGCTCGGTGCCGATGGTGGAAACGCGCTCGGCCCGCATGTTGCGCCCGCAGAGCGAACCGGCGCCGTGGGCTGGGTAGACGAGAACATTGTCGGATAACTTGAGGATCTTGTGGTGCAGGCTGTCATAAAGCATTCCGGCGAGTTGCGCGGCAGTAAAACGTTTGGAAAGATCGGGACGGCCCACGTCTCCCAGGAAAAGCGTATCGCCAGTTAGAACTGCCCAGGGCACTGGCGACTTCTCTTCGTCTATGATTACGAAGCACATGCTCTCCGGCGTGTGCCCCGGCGTTTCAAGCGCCGTGATGCGCATTTGTCCAACCTGTAACTGGAAGCCGTCCTTGATCGGTGCGTGAGGGAAGGTTGCTTCGGCTTGCGCGCCAATATAAATGCGCGCGCCGGTTCTTGAGGCCAGCTCTCTGTGTCCAGAAACGAAGTCGGCGTGCAGGTGAGTTTCGAAGATGTGGCGAATGGAAACCTGATTCGCCTCTGCGGCCTTCAGGTAAATCTCGACGTCCCGCTGCGGATCGACGACAACCGCCTCGCCCGCAGATGCCAGCATGTAGGAAGCGTGCGACAAACAGCCCAGATAAAATTGCTCGAAGTACATTCGCTCTCTCCCGCCGCAGATGCCCGATCAATTCTATCTCTTCATGCTGGATTCTCTCGAAACGGCGCCCTTCGCCTGGAGCCGGCTGCTTATGACCTTCATCGGCTTGACGATGACCGGGCGGTGCAGGACGGTTTCGAGCAGATGGCGCTCGGCAGCAATGGTTTGAGCGGAAGTGCTGAGTGGAGAATAGCCTTCGGCCGCGATAACGACAGCTTCGTTCCCGTTGGCTCTGATCTTGTTAGTTCTGATCTTGTTATTTCTGATTGGGGCGTCCTCGAGATGAATCCGGCGGATGCGGCCGTCGTGGGCGTCCAACGCGTTGGCGAGGCGCAGGATGGCGGCTAGCTGGATGGTTGCTTTCTGTTCGTCGGGGAGAAGATCGCGCAAGTCTTTGTGCTTCCTGGTGGGCAAAGATCCGCGGTGAAAGCGGGCGACGATGGCGGCGCGTTGCAGGTCGACAGTTTTCCAGCCTAAGGGCGTGCCGTGGGCTCGGATCATGTCGAAGGAAGCTTTGTGATGTCCCTTGTCGCCCCCGGACTTGCCAACATCGTGAAGAAGAGCGGCGGCCAGAAGACTGGAGCGGGCTGAGATGGCGTCGGCGGACGGCTGCCATCCGGAGGCTAGAAGGCCATCGTAGAGTTGAAGAGCGAGGCTGGCTACGCGCTCGGAATGGGCAAAGTCAGGATCGAGGCCATGGGCCCAGAGTTTCATACGGCGGGTGGCCAGCGTTTGAATCTGTTTGCCTTGCGGCAGCGCTGCGCGCCAGACCTGCCAGAGCGACGCGGGACCTATCATCTTTTTGCGATAGACCTCAATGCGCTTGGCGCGCTCGGAGAGAATTCGTTTGTGCCAACGCTGGCGGGAATCTTGATCGGGGAAAACATGGCAGGAGGACGCTGTGGCCCAGAGCACGTCGAGATCATGGACCTCGCCGAGCACGTCCTGCATTTCTTTGAGGTCGTTGCTCCAGGCCTTGTGCTCAGCGGGCAGGAAGTTCTCCACGATGTAGCGAAAGCGCTTGATGCCGATGCGGAGGCTGTGAAATGCCGCCTGGGAGCGGTTGCGCAAGGCGCGGTTGTGGAGATTGTGGGCTTCGGTCCAGCGCTCTAAAGCCAGATGCTTGAATAGTGCGCTGCCCAGGCGGACATGGGCGGCGCGCGCCGGAAGAGTTCGCGTCCACTGACGCCACTGCTTTTGGTCGAATTCTTCGAGAGCGGCGTGGGCTTCGAGTTTCTGTTCTTGTTCGCGGGCGGCGAGGATCTTCAGCAAGGCCTGGGCTGCGGGATCGGCTGAGTCGGGGATGAAGTCCTGATTTGGCTGAGATTGCATAGCGGGCAGGAATGCCCGCTCCCCACTTGCTTGTTCCACACTTACTACTTCGGGGTGTAGCTTTTCGATCCATTCCATCATGATCTGGATGTCGCGCAAGGCTCCGAGGCGCTGAAACAGACGCTTGCCTGCCTTCCTCATGGCCTTCCAGTCGGGATCGGGATCGAGGGCGTATAACCCGTCAGCCAAAGAACGGCAGCGTCGCAGGGAGACGCGCAGGTCGTGAACGGGATCCGCGGCGAAATCTGCGGCGGCGTGGTCGCACTCTTCCAGCACGCGCAGCATCCAGTAGCGCAGGCCGGTCGTTTTCTTGGCACGCGCGGTCTGAGTAGTTGAGGAAAGCAATAGGGTTCCGGGACGCACTGGGTGCGGATTTTAAGCTCTTGCCAATTCTGACCGTTACCTCCGTAACGTGCAACCCCTTACCTATTGGATTAGCCTTTTATTGCCTACTAGTTGCCTAAAGCCAGAACTGCGGGTTGAGGGGTGTTTTATTAGCGACGCAACCACATTCCACGCAAACCGTGCGGCATCCGCGCGCGCTTTTGTTCACAGCCTGAACATTCTGATCAAGTATGCGCGTATGTACGGCCCGGACCATAAGCGCACCGAAGCCCAGTTCGAAACCGCGTGGAATGAATTGCAGCACGGTCTACCCGCAGCAGGGGAAGGTGGCTTCCTGCTGGGAGTTTCCGACGGCAAGTTGCTGCTGGATGGAGTTCCGCTGGAAGCGGGACAGACTGAGCGCAGTTTTGGACAGCTTTTGAGCACGGCCGGTCTGGCCAGCCTGCATTTCTCCAAAGACGTGACCATTGAAGACTTCGCGCGGCTGGTGCGCGCCTTTACCCTGGCAGGCTCCAAAGCTCAGGACGTGGCCAAGCAGATCAAAGAAGCTCTGAGCAGTGCAGGTAAGCAGAGCACGATCAAGATCAATGAAGTGAAATTCGTTGCCGCGGACCCGCTGACCGGCGATATCAGCGTGGCGGCGCAGATCGCGGCCCAGACTCTGGGACCGGAATTCAAGCAATGGCTGAACGATCCGCAGAAGCTGCTGCAATTGATCGCAGCGGCCGAGGGCGCGAATTCAGGCGGCGGAGGCCAGCCTGGCGGAACCACGGTTCCGTTCGGAAGCGTTCCGAACGCAGCGGGCCATTGGGTTGCCGGACCCGCGACCGGGACCGCTGCAGCCGGAAGCGGAACAGGGACTGCTCCCGCTTGGGAAGGCGGAGTCGTACCGCTGCAGGAGGCGGAAGTAATTCAAGCGATCCGTCTGCTCACGCGATTTGGCCAGGTGCAAGGCGATCCTAATGCCAACCCGGAAACTCTGCAGAAAGAGCTGACCGAAGTCGATCCGAACACACGGCTGAACCTGCAACAGTTGCTGGGAAGCTTGGCGGCAAAGGCGACTGAAAAGCAGGAAGAGGACACGCCGCTGCTGATGAAGGCCGCCGAGCACATGGCGATCCGCTTCGCGCTCGAGCGCTATTCCAAAGGCGAAGTCAAGGTCAACGCAGTGCACCAGATGATGGAGCACATGAGCCGGCAGATGGACTCGCTGCGTGGGATTCTGAAGCTGCAAGAAGAGAAGATGAACAAGGCGGGCATTCTGGTGGAGTCGCACGCCGACATTCTGGACCGGATGTTCTGGGCGGAAGTGCCGGAGTCTGGAAAGAAGACGGTGCTGCTCTCGAATGAAGCTCCGTGTGTGCCGCCGCGCAACCTGCGCCAGTTCGTGGAAGTGCTGCTCGACCGCGACGACAAGCAAACCACCGCGGAGATTCTGAACAACTATTCCGCTTGCCTGGCCAGCAAGGAACAAGAACCGCGGCGCAAGACCGCGATTGGATTGAGCCAACTGGCCGACCTCTATGCCCGGCTGGGCGGCGAAGCCATGGGCAAGGCCATCCACCAGGTAAGCCAGCAGCTCTGCGTGGAGAAAGATCCTGAACTGCAAAGCCTGCTGAGCGCGGCGTTTGTGCGCCTGAGCCAGGAAGCCAGCGAAGCCAAGAATTACCAGGCAGTAAACGAAGTGTGCGCTGGGATGGAGATGCTGCTACAGCAACGTCCGGTGATGGTGAATGACTTGCGGCCGCGGGTCGGCGTAGAAAACCGGATTCCCGAGTTTATCGAGGAAGCTTTGCACTACGAACCTGTGCCTGCCGAACTGCTGCTGGTCTTGCGGCGGACGTGCCAATCGGGCGCTGAACATCTGGCCGACCGGTTCTTCCGATGCATGCGCCGGGACGAGTGCGATCGCATGGTCGAACTAGTCAAGGAGATGGGAAGTCCGGCGCTGACGCAATTGCGGGAGATTCTGCGAACCGGGCAACCGCGACAAGCTTCGGCAGTGGTGGGACTATTGAGCCGTCTGGATGTGGGGACGTTGCTCGAGCTTGTTGCCGATGCGGTTGCCGGAATGGAATCGCTTCTATCACGACATTGTAGTTCGCCAGATCGCGTACGGAGCTGCTCCGGACCGCGGACGAACGCTGCTGGAACTGGCAGAGGTTTTGGATGCAGTCGTGCTTCCGGAAACTGTGGATGAAATCGGAATGAGCGGCGATCTTACGGCAGCGCCACCGCTGCTGGCTATGGCGAAGCCGGGCGAGGCGGCTTCGCGATCTCCATTTGTGCAACTGAAGGCTATCGAGTCGCTGGGTCGGCTGCGGGATCCGGAGGCAGTGTCACTGCTTCGCGAAATTGTAGAGACGAAGAAGACTTTTGGCTGGGTTCATCACCGCGAGCTGAGGATTGCCGCGGCGCAGTCGCTTTCGAAAACCGATCCGCGCTATAGCAGCCAGATTCTTTCCGATAGCGGAATCGAGCCGGCGGAACTGGCAATCGCGCCGCTGGATACGGCTCCGGCATGCCCTTGGGTGCGGCAGCGGCGTTACGAGCGCATGGTGCTGGCCCGCACCGTTAACGCCACCATTGGAAGTTCGTGGGGGAAGTCGAGGATTCTGATCCGCGAGCTGAGTCTCGGTGGCGGCATGGGGACCAAAGAAGACAATCTGCGCATCGGCAGCGAGGCGGACCTGGAGATTTCTTTGGGCATGCGGTCGAAGATCCGGGCGCATGTGCTGCTGCGCCGGGCGCGCGTGAATGAAGTGGGATTCGAGATCGTCAATACTGATCTCGAAAGCCGCTACCGGCTGCGCCGGGTGCTGGTGGAAGCGATGAGCCGAGCGTCACAGAACAAGGATCAGCAGTGGAGCGGGGAGCGGAAGGTCTAGCAGAAGGTTTCAAAGTTTCAAGGTTTCAAAGTAAAACTAGTGAGATCTTAGGTCGAAACAAAAGCCTCTGCGCGTGCAGAGGCTTTGTCTTTGAAACCTTGAAACCCTGAAACTTTGAAACCTGACTTATTTCACCTTGACGAAGATGATCACCAGGGTGTAAAGCGCAAGCGATTCGATCAGGGCCAGGCCCAGAATCAGAGCCAGTTGAATTCCGGGACGAGCAGCCGGATTGCGGGCCAGACTCTCAGCGGCGGAAGCGGTCGCCTTGCCCTGCGCCAAAGCGCAGATGCCGGAGGCAAACGCCATGGAGAATCCAGCGGCGATCGCAACCCAGTTGACTCCACTTGCGGCTTCGCCCTGCGCAAAGGCGGGGACGGCGAACGACAGTGCGGACAGTACCATAAACAACTTGCTTAACTTACCCATTGTGTTTCTCCTTGTATGAAATACCGCCAGTGGGTGGTTGACGTCATACCGTGCAGACGCCCTCACGCTTGCGGGTGAAAACCGCCAGTGGCCAGTGGTCAGTTGTCAGTGGCCAGTTAAAACCTTCAATCCCTGAGTCATTTCATCAAGCCGGCTCTTGCTGGCCACTGATCACTGATCACTGGCCACTGCCTTTCAGTGCTCTTCCGAAACCGCGCCCTGCAGATAAACGGTGGTCAGCAAGATGAAAATGTAGGTCTGCAGCAGCGACACGCCGATGTGCAATCCCATGAATATGATGGGCACTCCGATGGGGACGAGCGAAATGAAAACCAACGTGACCAGATCGCCGGCCAGCATATTGGCGGTGAGGCGGATGGTCAGCGAGAGCACGCGCGCCAGATGGCTGATGATTTCGATCGGAATCATCAGCGGCGACAAGGGGAGCACAGGCCCGGCAAAATGCTTAAGATAGCCCACTCCAGCGTGCTTGAATCCCTGAGTGTTGTAGTAGACGAAGGCGCAAAGAGCGCAGCCCAGGGGAACGACGGCTACGGCCGTCGGTGATTCGAACCCGGGAATCACGCCGATAAGGTTGCAGAAAAGAATGAAGAGGGCCAGCGCCGCCAGAAAGGCTGTGTAGCCTTCGCTGTGGTGGCCGATGATCTCGTTGCTCTGGCCTTGAATGAATCCCTCGACCCCTTCGAAGGTGTGCTGCAGTGCTCCGGGACGGTCGACCGAAAGCCGCGAACGGACCATAACGAACAGGATCAGCAAAAATGCAAAGACCAGAATCTCCATCGCGAGCGAATTCGGGATGGGGGCTGTTAGAGATTTAGGTTTTATGCCCAACGCCAGCAGGAGCGACGTGACGGGGCCCGCGAACAGATGATTCAGGATGGCGGTGAACCAGAGTTGTTCAGGCATAAGAAAGTTTCTAGCTACTAGCTTCTTTCGTGCGGCCTCGTGCTAAAACCCGCGAACCAGGGCTGCGTACAGTTCGTAAACTGCCTCGCATCCGATGGCCGCGACGGGCAAAAATAAGCCCGCAAGAAGCCCGTTCAGGCTTGCGGGTGAAACAGTCAATATAGCATAGGCGCCGAGAGCCATCAAAAAGTAGCGGAGCAGGAAGCGAAAGACGATTCCCTGGCCGGATTGCGATGTAGCGGCTCCGGTGGCGCGATCGACGAAGCCGGCGATTACGCGCTTGAGCCAGTGGAAGTTGACGTAGGCGATGACGCAACCGAAGGCGAAACCAGCAGCAGTGGCCACGCCAAACTTCCACCACGCGGCGGCTACCAGCAATGGGGCGAGCACGACCATGGCGCGGCCGATGCGGTGGAGAGCGCCGGAGTAAAAGTGCTCCGAGGCGGCAGCTTGAGCCGGGTTGGGTTCCATTTGTAATTGGTCGGGCATGAATGATTCTCGCCGGCGAGCATGTTCAGCAAACATGCTTGGCAAACATGGTACGCGATGAGCAGGCCGGCGGGACGGTAATTAGGTCGGCCTTCACTTCGTATCGCGCAGAACAGTTCGAATCAGTTCGAAGAAACCGGCCGCGATGCCTAGGAGAATGCCGGCCAGATAGAGCCAGGTAGTGTGCAACCAGCGGTCAAGACCGGCGCCGACGAGCCATCCCACGACGAGGGCGGCGGGGAGGATGAATGCTAGTTGGCTGTAGCGGGCGGCCTGAACCCAGAAGTTCTCTTTGCGAGCCGAGTCTTGACGGTCTTCATCTTCGCGGTCGGGAGTTGGGTCGGCTTGGGTCATCGGGCTTGCACGGTGGATTCTACGCTTATCGGTGGCAGTGGTGGGTTCCGGCCGAGCTTCGCTCAGGCCGGGACTTTGCTCAGGCCGGCCGGCCCAGCCGAGGCGGCTGTCTCCACATGGGCATCTCTAACTTACTCACATTTCTAGCGGATCAGCTTTGCCACTGTGGGGTTCTGCGCCATGCCGATCGACCAGTTCACCAGGTGGATGAAGCGTTCGGGCATGATTCCGATGTAGAGCGTCGCGAATGCGGTCACGGCGAGCGCGGCGCGCATGGTCCAACTTACCGGCAGCAAGCCTTGTTCTTCGGGCTGGCCCATGAACATGGCGTTGGCCATCTTCAGGTAATAGTAAAGGCCGAAGACGGAATAGAGCACGCCTAGAGATGCCAGCGCGTAGTGTCCGGTTTCGATCAGGCTGAGGAAGATGAAGTACTTGCCGTAGAAGCCCGCCAGGGGCGGGATTCCGGCGAGCGAGAGCAGGAAGATCAGCATGAGCACGGCTTCGACTGGTGCGCGCGAGTAGAGGCCATTGAGGTCGTCGAGTTCGTCGCCAATTACTTTGCGATGGCGGAGCGATGTAATCACGCCGAACGCGCCCAGATTCATGAAGGTGTAGACCAGCAGGTAGATCAGAATGCCTTTGATGCCGTCGGCATTGAGCTGAGTCGGGGTTCCGGCGATCAAGCCAAGCAGCATGTAGCCGACGTGCGCGATGGAAGAGTAGGCCAGCAGGCGCTTGGTGTTGGTCTGGGTGAGGGCGGCGAAGTTCGCTCCCGTCATGGTGGCAATGGAAACGAAGACCAGCACCGGAACCCAGGTGGAGCGCATGGCCAGGAAACCGCCAGGTTGGAACGGGCTGCCGATCAGGATGCGGAGCAGCATCGCCCATCCCGCGGCCTTGACGGCTACGGACATGAATCCGGTAATGCAGGTAGGCGCGCCTTCGTAAGCGTCGGGCGCCCACTGGTGGAAGGGGATGGCGGCGATCTTGAACAGCAGGCCGGTCATCGTGGTCAGCAAGGCAATGATTGCGACCGGATTGTGAGGTTCTCTGGCGAGAAGCTGCGCGAGGCGCCGGCCGATCTCGGCGACATTCGTGCTGCCGGTAAGTCCGTACAGCAGCGACAGTCCGTAGGCAAAAATGCCGGACGAGAACGCTCCCAGCAACAGGTATTTCAGCGCGGCTTCGTTGGAGCGGCGGTTGCGGCGCAGAAAACCCACCAGAACGTAGGTGGAAATCGCCATCAGTTCGAGGCCGATGAAGATCAGCACGATGTCGAATCCGGCGGCCATGCACATCATGCCGACGACCGAGAGCAGCATCAGGGTGTAATACTCGCCGTGGTTTTCATGCTCGGTCTTCATGTAGCGCATCGACATGAGGATCGAGATCGCCGTACCGGCGAGAAACAGATAGAAGAAATAGATGGAAAAGCGGTCGACCAGCACCGTGCCCATGAAACCTGAAACGCGAGTCACGCCGCTGCTCTGCATCCAGGCCTGGACGTTATACACCGCCTTTGGCGGCAAAGAGCACGCCGACCAAAGCCGTGGCCCCGTTAACCCACTTCTCCTCGGCGGGAAGCATGAGATCGATGAGCAGGATGCCGAGAGCAAACAGGGTAAGCAGAGTGATGGGCAGGGCCAGCAGGTAGTCGTTCAAACCGAATTGGGGAGCAATGCCCACTAGTTCTTCCCCTTGATCGATTGCTCTGCGACACGAGCAGTGGTGGTCGCAGAGGCTGTGGTCGCAATGGACTCCGGTCTCACCGGCTCAAGAGCCGGCTGAACTGGCGGAACTTCGGGATGAACTTCGGCATTCGCGGGGCCCCCGACCTGCGGGTTGCGCACGTTTTCGACGATCTGATTCACGGGCTGCTCAAGAATCTGGAAAAAGGGCTTGGGATAGAGGCCGATCCAGAAAGCCATGATGAGGAGCGGCACGAAGGTCAGCACCTCGCGCGGCGTGAGGTCGTGCAGCTTTTCGTTCTTCGGATTTGTCACCGTGCCGAAGAAGACGCGCTGGTAGAGCCACAGCAGATACGCCGCCGCCAGAACCACTCCAGGCACGGCCCATGCGCCCCACCGCCAGTTCTCCATGAACGTGCCTTGCAGGATGGTGAACTCGCCGACGAAACCATTCAGCAGCGGCAGCCCCATCGAGGAGAGGAACATGATCATGGTGATGGTGGCGTACACCGGCATCACGTTCGAGATGCCGCCGTATTCGGAAATTTCACGAGTGTGGCGGCGCTCATAGAGAATGCCGACGATCAAGAACAATGCGCCGGTCGAGATGCCGTGATTGATCTGCTGCAAGACGGATCCGCTTATACCCGCAGAGTTCAGCGCGAAGATTCCGAGCGTGCAGAAACCGAGATGGCTTACTGATGAATAGGCGACCAGCTTCTTCATGTCCTTCTGCATGAGCGAGACGAGAGCGCCGTAGATGATGGCGATGATGGAGAGCGTGATCATCCAGCCGCGGACTGTCAGGTGGAGGAATGTGGCGGGATTCCACATCACGTTCGGGAAAAACGGCAGCGAGAAGCGGATGAAGCCGTACGTCCCCATCTTCAGCAGAACGCCCGCCAGGATGACGGAGCCGGCGGTCGGCGCCTCCACGTGGGCGTCGGGCAGCCAGGTGTGGAAGGGGAACATTGGCACCTTGATGGCGAAGGCGAAAAAGAAGGCGAAGAACAGCAGCGTTGCAATGGTCGGGGCCGTACGCTGGGTCGGAGTAAATTTTCGGCGCGGTTTCGTAGAGGGCAGTGATGCTGAACGTATAAATTCCGGTTAAGTGTTGGTGATGGAAGTAAAGGAACAGAATGCCGAGCAGCATCAGCACCGATCCAGCCAGGGTGTAGAGGAAGAACTTGATGGCCGCGTAAAGCTTGCGCGGTCCGCCCCAGATGCCGATCAGCAGATACATTGGGACCAGCATGGCTTCCCAGAAAACGAAGAAGAGGAAGAAATCTAGCGCCATGAAGACGCCGAGCATGCCGGTCTGAAGGATCAGGAACCAGACGTAGTATTCCTTGACGCGGTTTTCGATGGCGGTCCATGAAGAGAGGATTGAGATCCAGCCCAGCAGGGTGGTGAGCATGATGAGCAGGAAGGAAATGCCGTCGATGCCGATGACATAGCCCGCGCCGATGGAGGGAATCCAGTTGTTGGAAGCACCCTCGATAAACTTGAAGTGCTGGGTGGCGTCGAAACGCTGCACCCAGAACATCGGAACGAGCGGCAGCGAGATCAGGAAGCCGCCGAGGGCGAAAAAGTTCGCGATCCAGCGGATGGCTTGCTTGTTCTCCTTGGGAACGAACAGGAGCACAAGAGCGCCAACCAGCGGCGTGAAGAGGACGATCGAGAGTATGTGGTTTTGCATGAAAAGCTCTTAGCCTTTAGCTCTTAGCCTTTAGCTCAAGACTCTTGGCCTGTGGTTTCAGGCCAGGAGCCAGGAGCTAACAGCTAAGAGCTTCTTTCAGTGATACACGTAATAAAACACGAACCCTACCAACCCCGCGGTCATCACCAGCGCGTACCACTGGACCAGACCCCATTCGAACAGGCGCGCCGGATACGAAAGCATGCGCGCCAGAATCGCCGGGCCGTTGACGCCGATGCCGTCGATGATCCACTTGTCCCACCAACTGGAAACGGTCGCTGCCAAACGCGTGGCCCAGCCTACGTCGTTAACGGCTGCATCAATCACGTTTGTGTCGAACCACGCGGAGGCTTCGCCTAATCCCAGCACGCCGAGGCGAACGTCTCCCAGCTTGCGGCGGCCGGTGAAGACGTAGTCATAGCCTTCGTCCACGTAATACTTGTGGAGCAGTACATCGTAGACACGCGGAGCTGCCGCGGCGATGGGCTCGGTGTAGCCTTTGTCGGCTTTACTGTAAGAACGGCGAGCCATGCCCCAGCCGACCGCGGCAGCTCCGACGGAAAGAAACATCAGCAAGTATTCGATAGGACTGGTGTGCTCCGATTCTTTCTCTCCGGCGGCGAGCTGCGCACCTTTGCCCTCTTCCTGGAAAACCTGGGCTTCTCTGGAGAAAACAGGATCGAGAAATTTTTCGAATCTGGCGGAGCCACCGAGACTCGGCGGCCAGCTCAGCCATCCGGCGGAGAGCGAGAACAAAGCCAAAACCAGCAGCGGCACGGCCATCGAGTGCGGACACTCATGGATATGGTGTTCAAGCTCGTGGCTCATCCGCGGCTTGCCGAAGAAAGTCAGGTAGATCAGGCGGAACATGTAGAACGCCGTCATCAGCGCGGTGGCGTAGCCGATAAACCACAAGATGCGATATGCATCGCTCTCTTTGGTCCACGTCTGCCAAAGAATTTCGTCCTTGGAAAAGAATCCGGCGAATGGAGGAATGCCAGCGATCGCCAGCGTGGCCACCAGCATCGTGCGATAGGTGATGGGAATGCGATGGGCCAGGTCGCCCATGTTGCGCATGTCCTGCTCGCCGCTCATCGAGTGGATGACCGCTCCTGCGCCGAGGAATAAAAGCGCTTTGAAGAACGCGTGGGTGAAGACGTGGAAGACGCCGGCGGAAAAGGCTCCGACGCCGAGCGCCAGGAACATGTAGCCGAGTTGCGAGACCGTGGAGTAGGCAAGCACGCGCTTGATGTCAGTTTGCACGAGGGCGATGGACGCGGCGAAGATCGCGGTCAGCGCGCCGACGATGGCGACCGTCTTCATCGAGGTGGGCGCCAGCACGAACAGCGCGTTCGAACGCGCAACCATGTAGACGCCCGCCGTCACCATGGTCGCGGCATGGATGAGCGCGGAAACCGGCGTGGGGCCTTCCATGGCGTCGGGCAGCCAGACGTAGAGTGGAAGCTGCGCCGACTTTCCGCAGGCGCCGACAAAGAGCAGTAAGGTGGCCGCGGTGATGATGGGATCGCCGATGGCGAAGCGTCCGCTGTGCGCAATGTGCGTGACTTCCGTGAAGCGGAGCGATCCGAAGTACCAGGCGATGAAAAACATTCCCAGCAGGAATCCGGCGTCGCCGATGCGGTTCACGATGAAGGCTTTGTTTCCGGCATCGGTTGCGGATTTGCGATGGAAATAAAAACCGATCAGCAGATAGGAACACAGGCCCACGCCCTCCCAGCCGACAAACATCAGCACATAGTTGTTGGCGAGGATTAGCGTGAGCATGGAGAACATGAAGAGGTTGAGGTATCCGAAGAAGCGGTAGTAGCCGCCTTCATGCGCCATGTATCCGGTGGAGTAAATATGAATCAGCATGCCCACGCCGGTGACGAACAGCAGCCAGATGCTGGAGAGTGGATCGAGCAGGAAACCTGCGTCGGCTTGGAATGGGGCCTGCGACCCATCGTGGGTCACATAGTTCATGTGGCCGGTGTCGGTGCCGAGCCAGGTGTAGAGAATGGTCTGGTAGGGCTGGTGAAAATGCTCCGGCGCTGGACGACCAGGCGGAGTATTGCCAGACCGCGCCGCAAGCCATGAGAAATGCCACAACAATCGTGCCCACGCAAACGGCGCTCACCGTGGCCTTCTGCAGCTTGCGGCCGAAGAAGAACATGACCGCCGCGCCGAAGGCCGGTAGCAGCGGGATCAGCCAGATGTGATCGAGAAAAAACATTCAGCTTTCAGCTTCAGCACTCAGCTCCGTAACTTACATCCGTTCTGGCCAAATTGCTAGAGCTAGTGCTAGGAGCTGCCTCTACCACTTCAGCAAATTCACTTCATCTATGTTCACCGTCTCCTTGTTGCGGAAGAAGGCGATTAAAATGCCGAGGCCTACCGCGGCTTCCGCGGCGGCATCGGTGATCACAAAGATGGCGAAGACCTGGCCATGCAGTCCTCCCCACATGCGGGAGAATGCCACCAGGTTCAGGTTCACGGCGTTCAGAATCAGTTCGATCGACATCAGGACGATGACCACGTTGCGCCGAGTCAGCACGCCGATCACGCCCAGAAGGAACAGGGCTGCGCCGAGAACCAGGTAGTGGAGCGTCGTGATGTGCAGCATTGATTCCATAATCTCGTCGGCGGGTGTCCCGCAGGAGGCTGAAGCCCGCGTGTTTCGCTACTCCGAGTGGCACGGCTAAACCCGTGCCCTTCCCGAACCTAGATCCTCTTCTTCGCCATCACTACGGCTCCGATAATCGCCACCAGCAACAGCAGCGAGGCGATCTCGAAGGCGAACATATATTGCCCGTACAGCAGAGTGGCGACTTTTTGCGTGTTATCGTTTTCCACTACCGGCAGCACGTGATCCGGAAAGATGTTCTTCCCTTTCGAATAGACGGCAATAAATAATCCGCCCAACGCTGTAGCCGCAACGATTCCCGCGACCCATTGACTATTGAACTGCCGCTCTTTCATGGAGCGCTCGATGCTCACCAGCATGATCACGAACAAGAACAGCACCATGATGCCGCCGGCGTAAAGAATGATTTGCACGCCGGCTACGAAGGGCGCGTACAGCATCAGATAAATCGACGCTTGCGCCAGCAGCGTAACAATCAGCGCCAGCGCCGAGTGCACGGGGTTCCTGCGCGTAATCACCAGGATGCCCCCGATGAGCATGATCCCGGAGAGCAGGTAAAAGAAAAACGGTGTGGCTACGGGTGCCATATTTTTTGTTGCAGCAGCGCTACACTCGCCGTCAGAATCAGAACGCCCAGGCCGACGGGCAGCAGGACTTTCCATCCCATCTGCATCAGCTGGTCAAAGCGATATCGCGGGAACGTGCCACGATACCAGATATAGAGATACATGAACCCGGCAACTTTCGCCGAAAACCAGAAAACGTCCTGAATGCGCACGCTGACCGCGGGAACGAAAAGAACCAGACCGATTAGGCCAAGGACGACGCCGAATCCAGCGAGGCCGATGGTTTGAATGCGGAAGAGAGGATGCTTCGGCATGCGCACCGTGTTGTAGAAACAAATTGCTGCGAAAAATAAAAACGTGACGCCGGGGAAGAAGGAGAAAACCCGATCCCAAGGAGTGCCGCTCAGCAGATTGGGAAATGGCCGCAGCCATCCACCAAGCCATAGCGTCACCGCGATGGAAGACACCGCGATCATGGCAGAATATTCGGCCAGGAAAAACAAAGACCAACGGAAGCCGCTGTATTCGGTGTGAAAACCAGCCGTCAGCTCAGATTCAGCTTCGGCAAGATCGAACGGCGCCCGGTTGGTTTCGGCAACCATGGCAACGGCAAAAATGAAAAAGGCGACCAGTCCCAACGGGAAGAATTTGAAGATGAACCACTTGTGCTGCGCGAGTTGCGCCTGTACGATGCCGATCATGCTTAGGGTTCCGGTGCCCTCAGCGTTCAGGCTGGTCATCAGGATCGCCGAGACCACAGCCAACCCCATCGCAACTTCATACGACACCATCTGCGCGCTCGATCGCAGCGCTCCGATCAGCGGATAGTGCGAATTCGACGCCCAGCCCGCCATTACAATCCCCAACACGCTCAGGGACGAGACTCCGAGCATGAAGAGGATTCCAATGTTCATGTCAGTGATGGCGTGCGTTGGGCCGAAGGGGACCACGACAAAAACTGTGAATGCTGCCAGAACAACGACGAATGGCGCCATCCAGAAAATGACGGGGTCCGCTTCGGCGGGCATGATGTCTTCTTTGAGTAGCAGCTTGATCGCGTCCGCGATGGGCTGCAGCAAGCCGTGCGGGCCGACGCGCATGGGGCCGAGACGTACCTGCATGTGAGCGAGGATTTTGCGCTCGAGCCAGTTCATCGCGATCACGGCGACCGACAAGCCCGCCGAAAACCAGCATGATATAAACCAGCGCCCAGAACATGTTGCCGGCGGCGCCCGGCGTGAGGTCCTTGGTCTGAAGATAGGACTCTGATGTATTGGATGATCGCACCCATCACCGATCCACCTCGCCGAGAACGATGTCGAGCGTGCCGATTACGGCGATCACGTCGGCCACGAGCTGGCCACGGCACATTGCATCGAGCGCCTGCAGATTAACGAACGATGGTGGACGGACGCGCAGGCGATAGGGCTGGGTGGAGCCGTCACTGACGATAAAGTATCCCAGTTCGCCTTTCGGTGCTTCGATTGAGTGATAGACCTCGCCTGCGGCCGGCTTCATCACCTTCGGAACCTTTGCCATGATCGGACCTTCTGGCAATGCGTCCACAGCCTGCTGGATGATGCGCACCGATTGCCGCATCTCGGCCATGCGCACGAGGTACCGATCGTAGGTGTCGCCATTCTGCCCGGTAGGGATTTCGAAGTCGAAGTTCTTGTAGTTGGCGTAGGGCTGTGCTTTACGCAGGTCCCACTTCACGCCGCTGGCGCGCAGCACAGGGCCTGTCACGCCGAGGGCGATGCAGTCTTGGGCGGAGATGGTTCCCACATTTTTTGTGCGCTCGACCCAGATGCGATTCGTAGTCAGCAGTTCCTCGTACTCGTCGATCTTGGGGCGAAAGAAATTCAGGAAGTTTGTCACTTCCTTCTCGAAACCGGTGTAGGTTTCGTACTGCAGGCCGCCGATGCGGAAAGCGTGAGTCGTGAGACGCGCGCCGCAATATTTCTCGTAGATCTTGAGAATCTCTTCGCGGTCGCGGAAGGTGTAGAACAGCGGCGTGATGGCGCCGATATCGAGAGCATGCGTGCCCAGCCAGAGCTGGTGGCTGGCGATGCGGTTCAGTTCGGTGAGGATGACGCGGACATACTGGGCGCGCGGCGGCGCTTCCACGTTGAGAAGTTTTTCGACCGTCTCGCAATAGCCCAGGCCGTTTGAGACCGCGGCCACATAATCCATGCGGTCGACGTACGGATTGAACATCGTATAGGTGCGGTGCTCGCCAATTTTTTCGACGCCACGGTGCAGGTAGCCGATCACGCACTCCAAGCCGAGAACTTTTTCGCCGTCAAGGCGCAGAATGACGCGCAGCACGCCGTGCGTCGCGGGGTGCTGCGGTCCCATATTGATGACGAGTTCGTTCGCGTCAAGATAGGTCTTGTCGTGGGTTTCGAGCTCCAGCGGCGAGAGCGTGGTGTTGGGGTCGGTCATTCTAATTCAACTACCCAATTCAACTGCCTAATTTAACTGCTGATTCTAACTGGCGCCTTTTCACTGGCCGCTCTCGATGCCCAGGTTGATCTGAACCCACTCGTTGTCCTGTTGCAGGATTCCGTAATCCTTGCGCAGGGGATGTCCGTTCCAGCCATCGGGTAGCAGAATGCGCTTCATGTCAGGATGTCCGTCAAACTTGATGCCGAACATGTCGTAGACTTCGCGCTCCAGCCAATTGGCTCCCGGCCAGATGGAAACAGAACTCGGCAGAGTTGCCCCGTCGAGGATTTGCGTTTTCACGCGGATGCGCTCGTTCCGCGGAAAAGAGTAAAGCACCCACACCACGTCGAATTGCTTTTCGCGCGCAGGGTAATGGACTGCAGTGATGTCGACGCAGTAATCGAATTGCTCCTGGTCGCGCAACACTTGGAGAATCTCAGGAATCAGCGAGCGGTCGACCACCATGTAGTTCTGCCCGGCGTAGGTGAGCGGCTCAATACCGGAACCATAGGAGGATCTTAGCTTCGTGATCATGGGCGAATCCCACGGAACAGGCGTGGGAGCGGCCGGTTTCGCTGGCGCAGCCGCCGGCTTTGCGGGGGCCGCTGAAACCGGAGCCGCCGCGGCGGGCGCGACAAGCTTCGCCTCGCCTTCCGGCGGCGGTGAAGAGGGCGATTTGGTTTCGTCCGGCATAGCTCGGAACGCGCAAACCTCCGGCTTGAAGGCTTACGGAGAGAACGTTAACTTTTATCAGCTTGAGGATACGGTGTCAACGAGACCAGCGAGGAAAAATCAGAACGCCTTCCGGCTTCAATTGGCGCGACTCAAAGGCTATACGCGCGCTTGCCCCTGATAGCGCTCGATGAGGTCGCGGACGCGCTGGGCGTCCCCTTTGCGATGGCCATGACTGGTGATGGGGTCGGTGCCGCCGGTGGATTCGATCCGAATCTCCGACCACAGCACGCCGGTCGAGATATGCACCGAGGCGACCTTCGACATGGCAATGCTTTCCTCGTTGCTGCCAAACAGGCGGGACTTCACGCGGCTGACGCGGAGCGGGCTGACCACGAGGCGAGTCGGGAACAGGAAATTGCCTTGAGTGAAGCGGCTCGCGGTAAAGGTTTCGGCCGAGGGCTCGGCTGCGGGGGTGGACGGGCTTATACCCATTCCAGCGCGCCCTTTGCCCAAATCCAGATGTAGCCGGCGATCAGGATGACTAGAAAGACGAGCATTTCGAGCAAGCCGAAGAGGCCGAGGGCCTTGAACTTCACGGCCCAGGGAAACAGAAAAATAGTTTCCACGTCGAACACGACAAACAGGATCGCGACAATGTAATACCGAACGGTGTACCGACCACGCGCGCTGTCGATGGGATCGATGCCGCATTCGTACGGCATCAGCTTGGTTTTGCTGGGATTATCCGGGCGCACCAGTTTTGCCGCCAGCAGCGTGACTGGAAGCAGCACGCCAATCACTGCCATGAAGATGAAGATGGGAACGTAGTTTTGCGGCATAGGGTGCCTCTGGCATTACCGAGCAAGCCCAACCATAGTATCGCCGTCTGGACCTGGCTTCAAGACTCTTCTGATTAGAGCGAAATGGGCCATGCTCTCAATCCTTCGTCTACTGCTTCTCTTGCCTTTCCCAGTGCGTTGAGTTGAACTGGCTGGGATCAAATACGGCCGGCTCGAGTTTCACGTTCGCCTGGATGTCCGAGTACTCTTCGCTGAAAACCATCTTGTTGTCGGCGTGGACCTCAACCCGCGTAGCGACCCATCCTCCGCCCAGTTTGCGGTAGTCGGTAAAGCGGATATCATCCACTGTCTTGGGATCGCTGCGGGAAGGCTCCATCTCGCGAACGAATAACAGCGTATCTTTTTCCACCCAGAATTGTCGGGACTGCAAGTCCCCTTTGTCCGCGCCTACCACGTAGACGGGGTGGCCCTCCCATGTATCCTCGCGCAACTTTGTCAAGTCGTATCCCTGCCCCTTCACAACATCGATGGTGGTTTGCGGCTCTTGACGATAAACGTCAAAGCCGAGGACTAACAACATATTCACCCGCGGCCGCGTGCCAGTTACCTTGCCATCCTTGACGATCGTCAAGGTGCCATTGACCATCACGTAACCGTTGCCATCGCTGGGCGGGCCAATGTTGATGCGCAGCTTTCCGGGCAACAGGGCCGCCTCGTACCACGTTTCAACTTTCGTAGTGCCGTCTGCGTTGTAAGTGGTGCTCTTCTGTGTAAATGTCAGTGTGTCGTACCACGAGGTCTTATAGCGATCATGCATTGCGCGCAAGACCGCATCGCCGTTCTTTATCTCTATCTCTTGCGCATGGGCCAGGGTCAAGCTGAGAAGAAATGGGACTAGCAGCCGTTTCATGAATTTCCTTTGTGATTCGACGCCGCGTTCGGCCGTGCGGGGAATGCTACGCTATCGGGAGTGATTGAGTCGACCCGGGGGCGCTCGGGCGCCCAACGCTCATCCGCATCTATCGGGAAACAAGAACACGGCGCGGGCGAGTTCGGATTTCAATGTTGCTTCCTTGTAGTAGCGGCCGAGGATGCCGCCTTTCCACACCAGCAGATCGGGATTACGGGTTGCGAAGTCTTCCCAGTCCGCGCCCTCGCAGCGCGCCATGCGCTCGCGGATCAGGAAGAAGTATGCGCAGGTGATGGTTTCGTTGTAGAGCTGCGTCTTGCCGCGGGCGGCGGCGAACCGCTTCAGAGCGCTGGCAAACTTTTCCAAGGCCAGCAGAACCGGGTACTCGCACAAATAGGCAAATGCCAGGTGGACGTGGTCGGCGTGATGGAAAGAGTTTTCGGGAACGGCATCACTCTCAAAGCAGCGAATGAGTTCCTGGTTGCTCATCAAAATCAGGCTCACAGAGCCGGCTGCGTCCCCCTCCCGGCCGCGACCGCCGAGGCCGCGGCTGTGTAAATGACCAGATCCCCCACGTTGAACATTCCGTGCAGCAAGTGGACGATTATGGTCAACACAAAAATCCCCGCCAGGAGCCAGGCTCCGCGGACCATTGTTCGTGGAATCAGCAGGAGGATGGCACCTATGATCTCGCCCCAACCGAGGACTTGCCGGAGAATGCCGGGCATGTGAGTTCGGGCAAAGTCGTGACTGGCGCCAGGCATCAGAAACAAGATGGCCTCAATCAGAATCACAATTCCCGATGTCCATTGAAGTCCCGTTAGGGCGGTTTTCGTTCGTTCTGTCATAGGCTGAGCCTCTATTTTTCGGCACTTCGTCTACGGCCTGGCCGCGACTTGATTTCCTTCAGGCGGTGACTGGCACTGGAATCGAGATCAAAATCGTAAAACCGCTTCAAGTCCTGAATGCGTTCGAGAGAGGCTGCGCTGAATGGCGTCTTGCCGTCAAAGGCATGAAGAACGATGCCCTCCAGCAGATCGCCGAGGGTCATGTCGTGGTATTCGGCAAAGCCCTTCAGGACCTTGAGGAGGCGTTTTTCCATGCGCACGCCGGTCTGGATGCGTTCGACCAGCAGCTTCGAATCATCCATCATTGGTACCAGTGTACCACGATATACAGGTACAACGAATTCCTTTTCGAGGCCTGCTGTAGCGCGGCACGTAGGCGGGTTGTTTATAATCGCGTTTCGACGTTCCATGAACCTCCGCGCCAGCAAGGCGCAATTCTCTGTCAAAGGATTCTCTTGGCATTCGACGAAAATGTTTACGAACTGCGGCGTCAGAAGCTGAAGCAGATCGAGGCGCTCGGACAGATCGCGTACCGCAGCAAGTATGATTTCACTCACACCATTTCGCAGATTCTGTCGGACTATTCGGCGAAGACTGCTGAGGAATTAGAAACGCCGAGAATCAACGTGCGCGTGGCGGGACGCATCATGGCGATCCGCCTGATGGGCAAGGCCGGCTTCTGCCATCTGCAGCAGGATGGAAAGCGGCTGCAGATTTATGTGAAGAAAGATGCGGTCGGAGACCAAGGCTTCGAGTTGTACAAGCTGCTTGATCTGGGCGACCACATCGGGGTCAGCGGTTACCTGTTTCGCACGCGCACAGGCGAGCTTACGATTCATGTGGAGGAGATCACCTTCCTCAGCAAGGATCTGCTGCCGCTGCCCGAGAAGTTTCACGGGCTTACTGACGTGGAACTGCGCTATCGGCAGCGGTACGTCGACCTGGTGATGAACCCTGAGGTGCGCGAGGTTTTTCTGAAGCGCAGCAAGCTGGTGCAATCGCTGCGGCAAACGATGGAATCGCACGGGTTCGTTGAAGTAGAGACACCGATGATGCAGCCTATTGCCGGCGGAGCAGTGGCGCGGCCGTTTGTGACCCATCACAACACGCTCGACATGGATTTGTATCTGCGCATCGCCCCCGAGCTTTATTTGAAGCGGTTGGTAGTGGGCGGATTCGATCGCGTGTTCGAAATCAACCGCAACTTCCGCAACGAAGGACTCGGGTGGCGCTGGAATCCTGAGTTCACCATGCTGGAGGCCTATCAGGCTTATACCGACTACCAGGGGATCATGGATCTCACACAGGAGTTGATCACGCAGGCAGCGAAGGATGTGACCGGCGGAACGAAAACGAAATGGGACGATCAGGAGATTGACTGGGCCAACTGGCAGCGCCTGACCATGCGCGAGGCCATTATTAGATTCTGGCCCGAAGAAGCCGGTGCGGCGCCCGATCTTGGGGAGTTCTCTAATGTTGATTCGCTGTTCCGACGTCTTAAAATCGCCGTGGATTCGGTACAGTTGGCGCACGACAAGGCGCCTGATCCCTTGTCTGGCGAGGAGGCGCAAGCAATACGACGCGACCTGTCAGTCCTACGCACGACCTTGGGGATAATCCTGAAGGAGCTAGAAAAAGACAGGAACCTTGGCAAGGCCATCGCCTCTCTCTTTGAGGTCGTCGCGGAAGAGCATCTCACGCAGCCGACGATCATCTATGAGTTCCCTACCGCGGTCTCGCCGCTATCGAAGCAGAAACCGGATGAGCCGGAGTGGACGGAGCGTTTTGAAATCTTTGCGGGACAGATGGAGATCTCAAACGGATTCAGCGAACTCAACGATCCGGAAGATCAACGGCGGCGTTTTGAGGCGCAGCTGGCGGAGCGCGAGCGCGGCGACCTCGAGGCGCACCAGATGGATGAAGACTATATCCGGGCGCTGTCGTATGGAATGCCACCGGCTGGCGGTGTTGGATTGGGTGTGGACCGACTGGCGATGCTGCTGACGGACTCGCACACCATACGGGACGTGATTCTCTTCCCGCTCTTGCGGCCGGAGAAGAACTCGAACACGGAAGCCACGGAGGAGAAGCCTTAGTGGGGTTGGAGTATCTTGTTTACCAGTACCTAACTATGCACTAGAAGTAGTGCACTCACGTTCCTATACTTTCCCCATTACAGTTTGGGCTCAGTAGTAGCAGCGCTGCCGTAATGTCTGCAAACCTCTGGACATTGGGTCGGTGGCGCTTTGCTTTTTTTCTTCGCGGAATCTCTATTTCGATGTCTTCCCCGGACTTGAAGTACGCGGTGGCTCGTAGGCAGGCTTATCCGGGCTGAAGTTCGTGCTCAGGTAATCGATGAGAGCATCACGGTCGGCCGGATCGACGACCGCTCCCCATTTTGTCATCTTGTCGACTTCTTTCGTCCACGCGGCCTTGCTGAGGCGCTGCTGGAGGATGATGCGTGCCTCGTGGCACTCCAGACAGGCTGTGGTGGCTTTCGCCTGCATTGCGCCGGCGGGCAGATCGGCAGTGCCGGTTGCTCCCGCGGATTTTTGCGCTTGCGCTGAGAACGGTGAAACGGCTGCGAGCGCGAGAGCGGCAAACAAGCCCGCAGTTAGTCTTACGAAGCTTTGCGGCGCGGCTGAAAGCCGCGCCCTTTCAAAGCTCTCGCTGTGGTTTGCGAAGGAAGTTACGAAACATGGACCTTCACCTGATCTATGGCGTTGTTGAGATAACCGCTGGGATTCCAGACTGCCGCGGCCGGTTGGGTGCGTCCCTGGTTGTCGGTGGCGCGCGACAGGATTGTGTAGTCGCCGGTCTTACCTGGTTTCCAATCGTAGGCCCAAAGGCGCCAGGCATAGTGAGCTTGATCGTGGCCGAGCTTTGCTGGAATCCAGGTAGCGCCGCCGTCGATCGAAATCTCGACCTTTTCTATATCGGCTTCCCCGGCCCAGGCTGCGCCGTGTATGCGAATGTTACCCGCTTTTAGATTGGCGCCGTCAGTGGGGCCGGCGATGACCGATTTCACGTTCAGCGCAGTGAGCGGATGCGTATCTTCGGGCTTAACAGTCTCGCCGGGCTTCACAGGCTGGTTTGGTATCCGGTAACCCCCGCTCATGAAGTTGCCGACGAATTCGGTTTCGAGCACTTTGATTTCAGTGAGCCATTTGCAGGACGCTGCGCCGATCCATCCCGGGACCAAAGCTCGGGCAGGAAAGCCGTGGTGCTTGGGAAGCGGCGATCCGTTCATGTGGGTGGCGATGATGGTATCGGCATCGAGCGCCTTTTCGATGGGAATGCTGCGGATGAAGGGTGGAACTTTGCCGGGAACCTCGTCGAGTCCGCGAAACATGACGTGCTTGCCGGTGGGCTTCACTCCGGCGCGCTGCAACACATCGCGCAGGCGTGGACCGGAAAAGCGGGCGGTGCCAACCGCGCCCTTGCCCCACTGGATGCCGGGAACTTGGGGGCGATACAAGCTGCGTCCGTTGCCGGCACATTCAAGGGTGTTGACGACCGAGTGAGTTTCGATTTTAGAAAGCTCGGCGAGGTTCAGGGTGATGGGTTTCTCGACTTCTCCACCGATCGAGAGAAGCCAGTCGTGAGGATCGAGTTCGGTCGGCTCGAACATGTGATTGCGCACGAAGAAGTGAGGCACTGGCGTGAGCCAGGTGTTGAAATACTCGACCGGGGATTCGAGATCGATGAAGCGGAAGGAACGAAGAACCATGCCGTCTTCGCCGGGAAAATCGACGGATTGTCCCTGGGGCAGAGCCCAGGCTCAAGATGGAGGGAACAGCGGTGGCCATCGCCGCCCCTGAAACGTGTTTGAGAAAATTGCGTCTGGAGTTCATGGTCGTTTAGGGGTTAAGGCCCGCCTTTCTGGGCCGTGACGTTCAGAGGTAAAGGCACGCTATTTCCCAGCTGCCCGACGACAATCGGGCGGCTTGGTGCGAAGGCTCATTATAAATAAAGCTAACACCACCGGTCCGGAAAAGGAGAGTAGGCCAAAACCGGACCGGCGGCGTTTCCGAAGGGAAGGCGCCCCTCAGAAAGTTTGAGTATCCGTTGAAACTTGTCCGTTAGGACCTTGCCTGGCTTAAACCAGGTGGTCCCGCGCCAAAGGCCGACGCGGGACCGTTTTAGGTTTTATGGCAAGTAGTAGCGGAACGAGGTGAAGACCATGTTATCGATTCCGGAAGGCGACCCGTTGAAGTTCCCGGCCCAGCTACGCCAGACCAGGTGTGACGGGTCACGTAGGAGTACTGCGTGCCGAACTGGAACCTGCCCTTGGGCCCGTTGTAGAAGCGGTACCAGAAGCCGACCGTGCCCTCCATGATTGCGCGCGTGTCAGCGGTGCAATGGGAGAGCGCGCCAGGATTGAATCCCGCGCTGGAAGTACTTCCCGTGCCTGGGGCGGTTTCGTTGTAGCAACCAGCGTTGCTGAATTCCGGCGCTCCGTAGCCGACGTAGCCTACCGGGCCCGTTCCCGCGGCATTCTCGTTAGGATCGAAGTCGTACGTCCGGCCAGCGTATTCCACTCCGGCGTAAGAGTAGACATCAAGTTTCTTGCCGTGATACTCGAGCGTGCCCAGACCCTGGTAGTCGCGGATGAGATTAAGGGTTCCGTTCGCATGAATGGAAATATCGGAGAGCCCGGCGGCGCCGTAACGGCCGACTCCGGTCCCTCCAAATTCATGCAAGCCGAAAACGAGATGCTTGTCGAGGACGGTCCAGCGGGCGTTAAAGCCGAACCCTCCGCCTTCTTTCGAGGCATTGTAGGCGCCGGTTGCAGTGAGTGCCCGTGCAGACGGGGTTGGTGCCCGGTTCTACGCACGGGAAGACGCGGTCGGCGAACCGATCGGCTAGGCCGAAGATCTCGTAGTGCCCGGAGCCTTGATCAAAGGCGATCTTGGCGATGACATCAGGGGAGGGATTGGCCGTGTAGGTGCCATTGAAGGCATTCATTTCATTGGTGGCACCCACCTCACCGAGCAGGTAATTGTCGGTGTTGTTGTGTGAGGTGAGTGTACCTTGCGCGTTTTCGATCGCGAGCGCGACCGAGATGTGAGGGTTGATGTCTTTGGTCAGGCGGAGCCCATACTGACGCGCGAAGCTGAACCCAACCGAGTACTGGCCGTCGATCGTCACTGGCCGGACATCGTTCACTTTGCCGGTGTCATCGCTGGGAGCGATTCCGATTTTGTCTTCGGTCACGAGACTCCATGCCTGACCGCCGAGAAATTTCCAGCCATTGTTGAACTTTGCTTGGCCCCACGCCTGGCGCAGACGGAGGGTGTAGCTGTTGGTCTGGTTGTTGTTGGAGGTGACACCGGATGAGAGAAAGTCACCCGAGATGTAGCTCTCAAGCTCCACATCCTTCATCTTGCCCCCGACAAAGATGTAGCCCGGGACTGGCGGGCGGTACCGAAGAACTCCGGCAGAGTGCTCTGCGAAGCGCCGGGCATGGTGAGGCCGTTGAAAGGAGTGATTACGTCCGCTCCCAACTCGCGCGAGCGCCGCACAAATTCGGCAGCGGCGAAGCCGCCCGGTGTGATGGTGACGCCCTTGAAATGGATCGACATAGGAGATCTCCCACTCCGGGCTGACACCCTTGGTCTCTTGCGGATTCGGCTCGGAGACTGGCGCGGTTTCCGGCTGAACTGCAACGCTGGCATTAATTGCCGCCAGTTGCTGCGGAGCGGCTTGAGTTGGAGCTGGGTCGGTCTTGGCCGCAGGTGCCGCGGTAGATTGCTGCAGCTGCCAGGCCTGCTGGCGCTGCAGTTGCTCGGTTAGCCGCTGGATCTGTAACTGTTGCGCAGCCAGAGCATCTTTCAACGCCTGGACATCGGCAGCCGTAACTACCGTGGGCGCGGGAGCTGGGGCGGCCGCGCTGGCAGCTGCCGGAGCACCTGAGCCGGGGTTCTCAGCCCAAGCGCCGGCGGTAAGAGCCGAAAGCGCGAGGGCTGACGATAAACAGGGTTCTAGTTGATTTCATGGAATTCAATCCTCTCCTTTTTGAGTTTTAGTGGAACCGTACTTCCGGGGGAACGACTGAGACTTCTTGCAATCGCAGGTTCGCGACTTCAGTGACCTTCGACCTTCCCGGCCGGTTTTGGGGAAGTGTCCTTGTCCGCCCGGCCGTTTCGATCATCACAATCAACCTACTGGTGATTCCGAAAATGAAGTTAATTCTTCTTTGTTACACGGATGTTAAGGTACTGTTAAGGCAGTGCGAATTTCCCTCAGCGTTGGGATCATCTTGCGTAAAGACGCTGGCGCGTGGTAGAATCGCGGTGGTCAACGCCTTAAACGGAGAGTGTTTCATCTGATGTAACGCGCAGCCGGCCCGGAAAAGGAGAGTAAGCCAAAACCGGGCCGGCGGCGTTTCCGAAGGGAAGGCCCCCTCAGAAAGTTGAGTGTCCGTAGAAACTGTTAGTTAGAACTTGGTGGTCCCGCGCCAACGCTGACGCGGGACCGGTTGAGGTTTTACGGCAAGTAGTAGCGGAACGAGGTGTAGACCATGCCGTCCAAGCCTTCGGGCGACCCCGAGGGCGCTCCTACCGGCGCAACGCCAGACCAGCTCTGTCGAGTGACGTAGGAGTATTGCGTGCCGAACTGGAACCTGCCCCTGGGCCCGGTGTAGAAGTGGTACCAGAAGCCGGCGGTTCCCTCGATCAGGGCACGGGTATCAGCCGTGCAATTGGCGAGGCCGCCCGGGTCAAATCCTGCGGTGCCGTTGGTGGTGCTGGTCGCCGGTAGCGTCTCGGTGTAGCAACCAGAGTTATTGAACCCTGGCGCGCCGTAGCCAACGGGCTTGCCGGATATGGGATCAAAATCAGCCGTACGGCTGGCGTACTCGGCTCCGGTATAGGCGTAGAGGTCGAGTTTCTTCCCATGCCACTCGAGCGTACTCAACCCGATCAAGTTCTTAACCAGATGAAGTGTGCCGTCCGCGTAAACCGAAGTATCGGGAAGGCCGGCTGGGCCGTAGCGGCCGACTCCGCTGCCCCCGAAACCTTTCACGCCGAAGACGAAATTCTTGGGGAGCTTCCAGCGTGCGCTTGCGCCTATGGCGCCTCCATCTTTGGAAGCGTTGAACGCGCCCACCGCCGAGGTCGTACCGGCGGCCAGTCCATCGCAGGTGGCCGTGGCAGACACCTCTCCGCAGGGGAACACACGGTCACGGAAGCGGTCGAACAGACCAAATACTTCGTAGTGTCCGAACCCGGGATCGAAGGCGATCTTGGCGATGATATCGGGTGAGGGATTGAAGGAGTACGTCGCGGTGGTGTTATAGCTGTTGCTTGCGCCACTCTCGCCCAACAGATAATTGGCGGCGTTACCATGCGAACTGAGCGTGGCCTGGGGAGCCTCCATCGCGACCGCGACGGCAACCTTGTTGCTGAAGCTCTTGGTCAGGCGGACGCCGTACTGGCGGGCGAAAACGAAGCCCACGTTATACGACGGGTCGATGGTCTTGGGCCGGGCGTCGTTGGTTCTGCCGAGGTCATCGTCCGGGGAAATTCCCTGGCCATTTTCGGTCACCAGACTCCACTCCTGGCCACCGAGGAAACTCCAGCCATTATTAAACTTGGCCTGCCCCCACGCCTGGCGGAGACGAAGAGTGTAGCTGTTAGTTTGGGTGGAGGTTGAGGTGACGCCGGCGGAGAGAAAGTCGGCTGATACGTAGCTGGAAAGAGCCACGTTTTTCAGGCGGCCATCGACGAAACCCGTGATCTTAGACTGGCGGGCTGAACCGAAAAACTCCGAGAGCTGGCTCTGGGAAGCGCCCGGCATGGTAAGAGAATTAAAGGGAGTAGGAAGGTCCGCGCCCAGCGCTCTCGAACGCCGCACGAATGCCGCTTCCACGTATCCGCCGGGCGTAATGTTGATCCCCCGGAAGTGCAGAGTCACAGGACCCTCCATCTGCTTGTTGAAAGTCTCCGGCGCGTCCGGGCTGGAGGTCGGCGGTGTGTCTTGCAACGACAGTACGGCATTTTTCAAGGTGGCGTTGTCTGCTGCCGTGCTGCTCACGGATTTCAGGTCGGCGAGGTCACCCTTTAGTTGGCCCACGGCTTCCTTGTCCTGGCTGGCCTGGGCCTGAGCCGCGTCCGCTTTGGCTGCGGCGTCAGCCGCGACGGATTGGGCCTGCTGCGCGACCTGATCTTTGCGATGCAGTTCGTCACGCAGCGACTGAATCTCAGCTTGCTGCGCTGTCATCTCCGCTTGCTGCGCTGCCAGAGCGTCTTTCAGCGACTGCACATCGGCTGCGGTTATAGCCGCGGCCGGCGGGCTGTGGTGGACTGCGAGGTTTGAGCCCAAGCGCCGGCAGAAAGAACCGCCAGCGCGAGGACTATGGAAAATGGGTTTCTGGGTCGTTTCATAAAAATCTAAATCCTCTCCTTTTTTTTAGTTTTTGTTCGATAACACTTTCGCGGCAGAAAACTTTTCGCATTCGGAATCGGTTTGTCTTAACTCGCTGTTTCGGTCTCACAGTTCCGAAGAGGCGATCACGTATGCCCCACTCATATGCTCCACTGTTCCCATTAACACCATCGACTTACTATTGATTATGAGCAAACTGCATCCAATTCAAGGGAAGCAGGTCTGCTTGCGGAAAAACCGGAAGACTCTTGCTTCCGAGTCAACTCCAGAGCACGACCTAACGGGCGAGGACCAGACGGAGGAGCGTCATCTATTCAATCTTCTGGCCTCCAACGACCATAGGAAGGACGCTGCTCTTTTCTCTCCCCTTCTTCTTGGCGGCACTCCTGCCTTTGGTAGAACGCGACGGTGCACCGGAAATCAGATCGGCCAGTGTGGTGTTTTCCAGAATCTTTGCCACCGCGTCGCGCACGTCGAGAAAGACCTGATAGAGCGCACGGTGCGGCAGATCGCGGTCGATGAGCACGCGCAGTTGCTCAGCGTCGGCAAAAGGAGCGAGCGGACCATCGATCAGGCGCATGATCTCGCTCAAGCGGATCTCGCCGGGATCGCGGCGCAACTGGTAGCCGCCTTTGGCTCCGCGAACGCTCTCGACCATGCGGGCGTTCTTGAGTTCGAGAAGGATCAGTTCCAGAAACTTTTCTGGAAGATCCTCTTCATAGGCGATTTCGCGAATCTTGATGGCGCCCTGGTGGTGATGGCGGGCGAGCATCATCATGGCCTGGAGCGCGTAGAGTCCTTTTTGAGAGATTTTCATGGTCTGTGATTATGCCACAAAGTCCATTGCATTAGTAGACTTTAAGAGCATAGCAATTGCGGTGCCGTTTCTGCGGAGGATCAAGGCCTCCTCAACGCCAAGTTGTTCAGCACTTTAGGGGATTTCCATCCAGGCAACCGGGAACCCAGTGTGCATAGGATTGCAGTTTATTGGACGAATTCTACGAACCGCGGACTTCTTGGGCCTTTTAAGGTTGTGACTCGGCTCCAACGCGCAACACTTGCAGGGTGACGTTGTCCGGCGCGCCCCGCAGTCGGGCCAACTTCACCAGCGCGGCGCAGCATTCCGCCGGCGGATTCCCGCTGACGGCGGTCTCCAGTTCTTCCTCTGTCACCACGCTCCAAAGACCGTCGGTGCAAAGCAGGAGATGGTCTCCTTCCTGCAAAGCCAGGGCCTGATCGGCGCCATCGACGGCCAGTTCCCTTCCCGCTCCCAAGGCGGCGGTCAGAATGTGGCGTTGCGGATGCTTCTCGGCGTCTTCGGCGCGGACGATGCCGCTCTCCACCAGCCGGCCCACATAGGAGTGATCGCGAGTCAGCCGTAAGATGCGCTCACCGCGAACCAGGTACAGGCGGCTGTCTCCGACGTGCGCGAAATAAAGCTGCCGGCCACGCAGAACCAGGGCGGTACAGGTAGTCCCCATTCCCTGGAATGCGGGGTAGCGCTCAGCGTAGTTTTGAATCCGTACGTGGGCTGCGGTGAGGGAGTCGACCAGGGCGGCTTGGGGATCGTCTCCCGGCGCTTGATCGTAAACTTCGCGAACCGTTTCAACCGCCAGGCGGCTGGCCTCCTGGCCGCCCTCGTGGCCGCCCATGCCGTCGGCGATTGTCGCTAGCCGTCCTTTGCGCTGGAATTCCTCATCGTCCGCTGGTTCCCAATAGAGGTAGGAGTCCTCATTGTTTTCGCGCTGGCAGCCCACATCGGTGAGGCTGGCAACTTCAACTCCGGGTCTCACATTCATGCAATCAACAGACATTTCTTCACAGCCTCAGCCAGCAGCAGGAAGGTCATCCGACCAGCACTCGCCGACTTCCCGGCCGCCAGGACCGAAGCCGCATTGTGCCCCGGTCATTATAGACATTAGCCGGCGCAAAAACGCAACTCCGGAGCGAGAATCCGCGAAATGTGACATGCCGAGATGCAGGCTTCGGGTGATGCCGATGCCAGCACCGGCCTTTCACACGGAAGGAAGAAACCAAAAAAGCCGCGATGTTTCGCGGCTTTCGTCCTGAACTTGGGAAGTCAGATGCCCGAGCTACTTGCCATCGTGCTTATCTCTGTAGATCTGCCGGCTGGTCTTGTTCTGCTCCTTGTTGAGCCTCCTCTGCTCGCCCTTGGTCAGGTGACCATTGTGGGCAGCCATATCAGCTTTCTCCTGATTCTCGGTCCTCTGCTCGCGGTTTTCCAGGTGCGCGGCCTGTCCGGGCGTCAGGGTGCCGTTCTTCTCGCCGTTGGCGATGCGGTCCTGTTGATTCTGTTCGCGGCCATTGACTTCGTTGACGCGGGGATGATTAGGATCGACTACTCCCGGTCCCGCGCCGGATGTGTTGCTGTCTTGGGTTTGAGCAGCGGCGGCACCAACCGATATCAGACCACCCACTGCCAGGACTAATAGCGACTTCGCGATTTTGTTGATCATGTGAAAGGTAAACCCCCGAATCGAAGTTTAGTTGTGGGTTGCCAGGGCCGCGAATTACCTAGGTGAAACGCCCCCATGAAAGCAGAACTCCGACGCGCTCAAGGTAACCTTCTGCTGGTTACTAGCGTCACCCGTAAGGGCAGTAGGTTTGAGGATGTCATCTTGCTGATCAAATTCGGCTCAGGCCAACTGCGATCGGGTCGAGAACCGGCAGGCGTATAATCTTGCCCGGCTGGAGGGCTCATCATGAAACTTACGGACACGATTGCCTTGGTGCTGAAGAGCAAGGACAGCAGCCGAATTCTATCGGTGACGCCCGACCAGTCCGTCTATGAAGCGGTTGAGAAAATGGCTGTTGAGAGCGTTGGTGCGTTGCTGGTGATGTCTGCCGGAAAGCTGGTGGGCATCTTGTCGGAACGGGACTATGCCCGCAAAGTGATTCTCAAGGGCCACTCTTCGAAAGAGACTCTTGTCCGCGACATCATGACCTCACCCGTCGTGTTCGTGACTCCGCGGCAAGCCGTGGACGAATGCATGTCGATCATGACGAGGCACCGGTTCCGCCATCTTCCGGTGATGGGGGAGAACGGCGATGTATTGGGGGTGGTCTCGCTGGGCGATCTGGTGAAGTGGATCGTCTCGGATCAGGCTCAAACGATTCAGGAACTGGAAGGCTACATCACGGGAAGGTATCCCGGATAAAGCAAGAACAATCGGGGATCCCGAGAACGATGCCGAGAACTAAGATCTGGTCGATTCACACACTGGCCGCTCGTCTGGGGCCAGTTCGAGCGTGTATCCGGAATGCGCGGCGTCGTTATGGAACATCTGCACGGTCTCCAACGAGTAGTCGTGCAGATCCTTGCCAATCAGGCTGACCTTCTTGAGAACGTCAGACGTAACCGTAATGATGTGACAGCCGATTTCGTCGGCCTGAAAGATATTCAGAAGTTCGCGCGGGCTGGCCCAGACCAGTTGCGAGTTAGGCTCGGGCGCCATTAACTCGAGCGCGGACTGCATCAGAGGAACGGGATCGCGCCCGGTGTCGGCCACTCGTCCGGCGAAAACGGAGATGTAGGAGGGCGCACCGCCCCGGAGCGCTCGCGCGAGGTGTTCGACTTGGTCGAGTGCTAGCACTGCCGTCGCATTCACCTGAATACCCTCCGCGCTCAGGCGCCGGACCAATTCATACATAGGCTCCCGGCGGGTGTTGGTGACGGGAATTTTTACGTACACGTTCGCCGCCCAGCGGGCGATCTTGCGGGCTTGCCGCTCCATTTCAGCTTCATCATCGGCGAATACTTCGAAGGAAATGGGGCGGTCCGGAATTTGTTGCAGGATTTCGCGGGCGAAACGCTCATAGTCGGTCACGCCCGCTTTCCGCATCAGAGTTGGATTCGTAGTGAAACCCTTGATGTACGGTTTTCGGTAGAGCTCGAGAATGCTGGCCTTGTCGGCTCCGTCGGCGAACACTTGAACCCGCAATTCAGCTACGGACTTCATCTTTATTAGTTGACTCCTTCAAACTCGAGCAGAGGATCCAGTCAGCGGCTTCGCGCAACGATCGAACGGTGGCGTCCGGAGGCTGCGCCGGTTTCCGTTCGTCGTAACCGTAATCGATCAAAACCGTTTTGCAACCAGCGGCGTGGCCGGCATCGATGTCGCGCCAGCGATCGCCCACCATGAAACTACGTGAGAGATCGATATTGTGCTTGCGCTGAGCCGCGAGCAACATACCGGGATTCGGCTTGCGGCAAGCGCAATGATCCGCATCGTCATGATAGCAGACGAAGATATCGTCGATCGGCAGTGAGGATGCGAGTGCTTGATGGATGGCCTCGACGCCTTCGCGGGTCTGGGTGCCGCGCGAGACGTCGGGTTGATTGGTAATCACGAAGAGCGCGAAGCCGTGCGCTTTCAAATCGTGCATCGATGAGGCGACCTCGGGCAACAGTTCGAGTTCCTTCAACCCGGATGGTGGAAGCGGCTTGCCGTCGCGCACCACGGCGCGGTTGATGACGCCATCGCGGTCGAGGAAAACTGCCGGACGGGGTTCGCCGGAGCTCAGCGCGGTCGACTCCCACTTGGTTTGCTGCTGCTTGACCGCGGGGTGCGAAACCAGCAGATGCCACACGACGGCCTGAAACGCCTCGGTGTGCGGAGTGATGTGGGCTGGATTGACAGTAGGAATGCGGATGCAGACATCGGCTACTTTGGCAGTGTATCCGCCATCGCGGCCGACGACGCCCACCACCTTTGCGCCCACAGTCTTTGCGTATTGAAGCGCAGCCACTAGATTGGGGCTGACATTTTTTTCAAGATCGCCGCCTCCTACCGAGAAAACCAGCACAAGATCGTCGGCGCGCAAGCGGCTCACGCGCAGCCAGGCCTCGAACACGGTTGCCCAACCTTCGTCGTTTACGCGCGCGGTGAGCTCGGACACATTATCTGTTGGCGCGTAAGCCTCGATGCCTGCGATTTTGCGGAAGTCGTTCACGGCGTGGGATGCGTTCGCGGCGCTACCTCCTACACCGAGGATGAACAATCGTCCGCCGGATACGCGGGTCAGAGCCAGCAGAGAGGCAGCTTTCTCGATGCTGGCGGCGTCCAGGCGGTCGATTACGTCCTTGGCTTCCGCAAGAAACTGCTGGGCGAATGTTTTCTTCGTGGTCATCCTTTATTACTGATTGGTCTCAACCTTTAGCCCGGCTCACTCCCCGCGCCGCCGCCAGGAACTCCGCGGTCTCCTGCAGCCCCGCCGGTGATCCGATCTCGTGGAACCGCTCCCGCACTTCGAACGCTGCCAGTTGCTTGCGCTGAAGCAGATCTGCGTATAGCTCCGCGAGGTCGCGAGGTTTTCCGACGGGCAACCCCTGGAATGCCTCGGCGCGGAAGACTCCGAGTCCGTAATCGATATAGCGCATGTTTGGTGTACGGTCCGTCTTGCTATACGCCAGAATCCTTCCTCCTTCGACCCCGTCCGCTTCGAACTCGACGTTGCTGGTATCCCATTTTCCTTCGTTGCGAAAAACTGTCATCATTCCCGGTAAACCTACAGCTTGAAACTGCCGGGCGATGGCAGCATAGTCGCATGGAAGATAAGAATCCCCGTACATTACAAAGAAAGAATCGCCTAACCTGGGCAGAGCATTTCTGACGGCACCGGCTGTGCCCAATAATGCAGGCCCGTCGAACGAGTAGTCTACCTGAAGGCCTAACGTCGAGCCGTCGCCGATAGCCTGCTGGATCAACTCACCAAGATGTCCCACGCAGAACACAACGCGGCGGATGCCTTTCGACTGCAGCAAACGCAGTTGATGTACGGCAAAGGGCTCGCCATTCACTTCGAGCAGAGACTTCGGCACGGTCTCCGTCCTAGGCCGCAGACGCGTGGCGAGGCCGCCGGCGAGAATCGCAACCGTCGGCAATGGATTCAAGGCCGAATTCGACAAGGGATTCTCCTACGAATGGGCCACGACCGTGGTTCCGGCAAAGTCGAACTGCATGCGCACTTCGCGTAGTCCGGCGCGTCGCATGACCTCCCTGAGTCGAGTCTTCTCCTCGGTGTAGAACATGAGAAACCCGCCTCCACCGGCGCCGATGAGTTTGCCGCCGAGAGCGCCGTTGGCGACCGCGAGCTCATACAGCCGATCGATCTCGCCGCCGCTCATACCCGGAGACCGTTTCTTCTTGTTCTCCCAGTGAATATTCATCAACTGTGCAAACTTTCTCAAATCACCGGCCAGCAGAGCGTCCCGGCTGTCGATGCCCAATTGCTTCGTGAAGTGAAGATTCTCAATCATCGCAGAATTGTTCTGCTTGGTTCTGGAATCCTGATCGCGGAGAATGTCAGACGCGTTGCGCGAGCTTCCGGTGAAGAACAAGAGCAGGTTGTCTTCGAGATTGGCGAGAGTTTCCGCGGGGATTTTCAGCGGTTCGACGAGCACGCGATCATCCGGCAGAAACTGGAAGGAGGTGATGCCGCCGAAAGCGGCGATGTACTGGTCCTGCTTGCCAATGGGTTCATTCAGCAGCTTGAGTTCGATGTGACAAGCTTGTTCCGCAAGATCGCGCGGCGGCACGAAGTCCCGCTTCAACGTGTGCAGAGCGCATAACAGGGCGGTGGTGAAGCTGCCGGAAGATCCCATCCCGGTGCCGGCCGGGATGTCAGACAGGCTCACAATTTCAAGGTACGGCCCGGTTACCCCGGTCAATTTCAAGGCCTCGCGGATGATGGGGTGCTGGATTTCATCGACGCGTTCTACATCTTCGAACTTGGAGTACTTGACAATAATCCGCGGACGAAACGCTTCGTTGATGGTGATATAGACGTACCGGCTGATGGCGGCAGAGATCACGAAGCCAGAATGCTGGCGGTAATACGACGGGAGGTCGGTGCCGCCGCCGCCGAGGCAAATCCTCAGCGGACTCCGGGTGATGATCATCGAGCGGGCCCGAGCACCGGGCGATACGCATTCACAGAAATCATGCTCAAATCATATGCGAAGCAGCTCTCGCAGGTCGAGCGCAAGAGGCCGGCATCGACCCGTCATTCAACGTCGAAATCAACCGAGCGGGTTTTGCTGGAGTTGCCCACCGAATCGACCGCCCGCAGCTTTAAGAGATAGGAACCGGGGCCTAGCTGCGCAACCGGCAGCTTCAGTCCCAGCGAAATCAGAGGGTTCCCTGCTTTTACCTCCGGGATCCCGTGACCGAAATGTAGTTTCTCCTGTCCACTCGCGCGTTCGACAACGATGAGCTCGAAACCAACTTTGGGAGGATTCGGATTTTTCAAGAGAGGTTCGTACACCTCGGCGTAGATCGCCGCAGTATCGGTTTTCTTGAAATGGTTGGACGCGGACGGTGAAATCTGAAAACCGTCCGCGAGCAAAGGAGTCCTGTTTTCGAGCAGTTGACTGTCCAGATCCGCGGCGACGTCGGCGGCGCGTCGCAGGTTGTTGCTGAGCGCCACACCACTGATGCTGAATTGACTACCAAAATAGGGGTCAATCAAAAGCGGCGTTTCGAGTTTGCCAAAGCTCTCGTTGCCGGAACTGAACACGACTTTGAGCTTGTACTCGCCAGAGGCGATCCCAAACTGGTTTTCGTAACGAAACGGTACTTTCTGAAATTCCTCCACCTCTTTCTTGCCATCGACGTCAACATTCACGGTGTCGCTGAAACGCGCCGCGATCGATCCATCCGGCTTGTAGGCGATACCTAATATGTTGACCGCTGCGTGTTGCTTTCCTTTCACCTTTTCAAACTTGAGCGCCGTTGAAGGAATCTCGACGGCAAGGTGAACTTGAGCAGTGTTGGGTGAAGTGTAAAAGAAAGGCGCCTGCATCATCGCGGTAACATTGCCTTGCATCTCGCCGCTGGCACGGGTTTCAAGGTCCTTCTCGACTGGATTACCGGCCAGCAGATCCGTCGGCCGGACGTTGCAATACCCACTGCGAGAGCGGACGTTGGTTCCACCGCGCTCCACTTTAACTTTCAACGTGTGGCAACTCCCTTCGATTGAAACTGCCGGCTTATAGCCGAGAAGGTAGTACTGGTTTTGATCCTTGGCGATCCTTTGCAGACCACCCAGCAAATCGTTGGTATTGAGGATCACAAATCCGCCGGTACCGTCGGCAAGTTGATAGAGAACCTGCTGATTGTCAGAAGCGCTAGAAGGAAATGGCGGAACGATCTGCCTGGGCTGGTTGTAAGGACTGTACAAATTGTTATTCGACGTGGTTCCGCCGGTTCCGGTCCTGCCACCAGTGGTTCCCCCGCCGGTAGTGCCACCGCCGCCGGTTTTGCCGCCACCGCCGGTTCCACCCCCACCGGTCCCGCCCCCACCCGTGCCTCCGCCACCAGTGCCTACACCGCCCGTCCCACCACCGCCATGACCACCGCCACCTCCGCCATGCTGGGCGGGAGCCGCGGCCGGTTCAGCAAATGCCACCAAACGGAGCATCGGCTGATGAGAGCCCCTTGCCGAATCGCGAAATGTTGCCGGAACATATGATCCTGATACCGCATGGGTCGAAGGCAGGGCCAGACGGCTATGCGGCGCCACCATATCTGGAGTTACCAAGCCGCGCACATCGATGGGATAGAGAGCAACATTCGATCGATTACAGGTATCGATGACCGCTGTCAGTTCCGACTCATATTCGGGGTTCATTTTGAAGCCGGAGGTCAGCATTACCAGCGACTTTCGGCCGGGCACAGTGGAAAGACTTTTGGCCAGGCTCCGCAGAGCAAGCAGCACGGTCTGGACGCCAAAGTCGGCTTCCGCGTTACTCAGAGACGGCCCTATGGAGGGAGTGCCCATCGAAGCCACCATTACCGGTGGCTGCGCGTTCGGCGATACTGATGATCCTTGTAGACCCGCCACTACTTGCTTCAAGCGCTGGGCGTCTGCGGTGAAGTTTTGCGAGATGTGTACCGTGCCGCCGAAATCCGCGATGGCTATCAAGCGGTCGGGGCCTGCGTTTGCGTCAATAAACTTTGCGGCGGCATCCCGCGCTCTGGTCTGATCGCCCATGTCCATGGTGGAGTTGTCGAAAAATAAGACCAGGTAGTGGGGCTGTGGGTTGGCGGAGTTCGTGCTCTCCTCAAAGGAGAAGCTGGTGATGGCTTGCTCCTTGCCATCTTCCCAGACCTTGAAGTCTTTCTGGGCCAGATCGCGAACGTACTCGCCCTTCTTGTCGGTGACAACGCTATCCACCAGAACCAGGCGGGTCTCAGCCCGGATCACACCGGCGTCGTCCGTGCCCGCTGCGCTTGATTGTTGGGCATACACCTTGGGGATGCTTGAGCCTGATTCGCGAAGCATCCAGAAGCTGGCCAGACTAATCAGGCCAATGAAAATAATTAGCGGGCGATGGCGCATACTTCACCTCCAAAATGCCTGTTTAACGAATCTCAACGGTCCCGTTCTCCGCGGACATCATTTGCCCTTCCGCGTCCCTTACCACCAGCCTTACCAGATAGCTCCCCGGTTTTACGTCGAAGCTGGTCTTGAGCGTAATTCCTGAGCCGAGCTTGTGCTCCAGAGTCTCGTCTTTCAATCTCATGGTCACGGTCTTCTCTATCCCCTGGACAAAGTTGCCATTGCGATTGAATAAAGCCGACACGCAGGTTAAGACGTTGTCGTTCCGGCCTTCGACTTTTCGGAAGCGCAGGCGTTTTACGTCCACGTGAGCGAGCACGACAAGCGTGGCATCCTGATCGCTGGCTTTGAAAAACTGCGTGTGCAGGTTGACGGGAAGATTGTGCAACTCCTCCTGGGAATACATTGCATCAACAATTTCCTGCTTGGCTTGCTCGTCCGGGCTGGTGAAGTTCTTGGGCGCGTAATAACCGCGGCGGGCTTGCAACGTCAGTTTTTGCGGGTTCTTTAGCGTGACCTTCAGGCTGTGAAAGCTGCCGTCGAGTTTGAGATTTTGCGGAACGAAAGCCAGCACATAAGAATACTCGGGAGTGTCGGCGACGCGGCGGAAGCCCTCGTCGAGATCGTTATTGTTGTGGAAGAAAACACCGCCAGTACCGTCCGCTAAAACGGCGAGGAGGTCGTCCTGGGCGGAAGCAGCCATAGTTTCAATCAAAGTCTTACCGCCGGAAGGCGGGCGGGTCAGACTCGGATCTCCGAAAGAGGCTGGGACGTATAACCCACGCGCGTCCAGACTATTGATGACGACTTGCGCGCGCAGAGCGCGATCGATGATCTGGGTGTAGTCATATTCAAGTTGCGGAGTGATGAATCCGGGAGAAACGAGGACGACGCTTCGCTGGCCGGGCATCCTGGATGCGTTGCGAACCACATCTGCCAGTAAGCCCAGAGCGATGCGGCTTTCGTGGTCACCAGCACTTAATACGCTTGCGCTGGTACCTTGCACTAACGCTGCGGCCATCTGCAGGGCCACCGCTGCGGCATTGTTGGGCGGTGGTGGGCTGCATGCAACCGCATCTTCGATGGCCACCTGCGTCGCCTGAGGATCGTTCTTGTTGACGATCAGATCTGCCTGGTAGTAGCTGATATCGGGGCAGCCTTGCCCGAAGCTGCGGGCGATGGGGCGGGGTTGCAGACGAAGCAAGGTTGCGTGCAGCTGAGCGCGATCGTCAGTAAAATCCAGCGTCGTCTGGCCTGATGTGCTGAAGATCGCGGCACGGTCGGTGGGCCGCAACTTGGCGAAGTGGTGTTCCGCGGCCTCTCTCACCCGAGCAAGGTCGCCGAACTCAAGGTGCACATCGTCAAACAGGTAAGCTACAAAATGTTCGGGCACGGCAGGTACATTCCCAGTATTAGAGGAAATATCGGCGGAAGGAATCTCGCCCGAGTTCTCCATCGACTCCTGGCGCGCGTTGGCTGCCAGACTTCCCGGCTGTTCGACTTCGAACTGGCTGATCACTTGCGGCTTGCCCTTGTCGAAGACCTGAAAATCGTCCTGGCGAAGATTTCCGATAGCGTGGCCCTGGGGATCGCGGACCACTGCCCGCACCACCACCAGTTTTACATTCACTTTGAAGGTGGCAGGCTCGTCGTGAGAAGCGAGTTCTGCAGAGTTTTGCTTAGTCTCGGACCGAGAAGCTGAGTTGGTGGCGGGAGTCTGCTGAACACCGACCTGAGCAAACGCACGAACCGGGCAAATCCAAAACCAGGTAAGGCACAGCAGTAAACCGAGGAGCAGGATTCGGGCTGTAAATAAGCCTGTGGGCGCACCACCGAGCGTGACCATCCGCCTCACTTCCGGAGAACTCCGCATGAAAACTCCAACCGCCGGGGAAAGGCAGGGCATTCCTTGGTCGACTCGCCCCTCTAGCAGGGGTTCTCGTCGAATGCTGCCAGACAGTGTACACCCCTTTCGGCGACTCCATGAGATACGTCCTTCCCTCTTCATCCATGCTAGTTTTTAGCATGAGCCGGAGATGATGAAGTTCGACTGGACAGAGGGAGCTCTCGCGGAGGGCTTACGTCTCTACGATGCTGGTGAGTTTTTCACCGCGCATGAGGCTTGGGAGAGCGTGTGGCTAAAGCTGCCAGAGCCGGAGAAAACCTTTCTTCAGGGACTAATTCAGGTGACTGCGGCATTTCACCACTTGCAGTGCGACAATCGCATGGGAACGACTCTCTTGTTGCAAGCTGCGTTGGGGCGACTCGACCGCTATCCAGAATTCTTTGGAGGCATTTCCCTTGAGCTGCTCCGCGGCGACATACGCGAGCGATTGCGAATGCTGGAAGCGGGTGAACCAGCATCCCAACTGGCTTCGCCCCGCATACGACCAGGCTAGCGCACAGCCGCATCCATAACCGCGAATCTCGCTAGTCGTTATCCTCGCTAGTCATTGCTAGTCATTATCCAGGTATTCGCCGGGCACATCGTCTTCGGGCACTTCACGAGTGTGCACTTCCCTCTCGTCCTCGCCGTCGGCCTCTTCAACGCCCGAAACCACGCCAGCCTCGAACGCGTTTCCTTCCTCGATCAACTCGTCAACGCTTTCCGAATCGGCACTTTCGACGTTGGACAAGCCTTGCAGATCTCCCGATTCCCCGCCCGAGAACGGCTCCGGCGCCTCACGGGAGAATGCCGGCGCGCTCCGCCCGTGGCGCTTTTTTGGAACCTTTCTGTTACGCGGGCTCGCGGTCTTCCCACTGGCCGCTTTCTTCACGCCCCTCTTCTTGCCCGCGGCGTTGGACCGAACGGAACTGTTCTTCGCCAGTTTCTTAGGAGTTTTCTTGGTCCGCACCCGCTTCTTCGTCCGCGCGACCTTCCCGCGCGCACTCTTCTTCGGCTTCGCGGACTTCTTCTTCGCCTTCTTTTTAGTAGCCATTTGCGCAGTCTAGCACCGGACGCATTGGTCGGGCAAAATTAAGACCGATGCTTCGATAGATGCCATGTCAGTGGACCGATCACAGGACCCGCATAAGGGTTAGGCTTTTACAAACTCGACATCGAGGGTGATCGTCACTTCGTGTCCCACCATGATGCCGCCCGCCTCGAGCGTTGCGTTCCAGCTTAAGCCGAAATCTTTGCGGTCGATACGCGTCGTGGCCGAGATGCCGATCCGAGTGTTGCCCCAAGGATCCTTGACCGGAGCGCTTGGGCCCTCGACCTCAAATACAACTTTGCGAGTAACGCCGTGGATCGAGAGGTTGCCCTCTACTGAAAGTTCGTCAACTTTGACCTTTGAGACGCGAGTCGACTTGAAGGTCAAAACGGGGAACTTCTCAACATCGAGGAAATCTGCGCTCTTCAGGTGCGCATCGCGCTGCGGTTCCCGGGTGTTGATCGAGCCGGCATCGATCGAGGCTTCGATCTTTGATTTAGTTATGTCGGCGTTGTTTAGTTCCAACTTGCCGGTAACGGCAGTAAACTCGCCCTTCACGTTCGAGATCATCATGTGCTTGACTTTGAACTGGGCGGTGGAGTGAACGGGATCAATGTTCCAGGTGGTGATGGCGGTTACTTCCGGTGCGGCGACTGTGCTCATGGTTAGCTCCTTCTTCGAACAGATGCTTGTGGTAGTGACTAAGTATGCAAAATAATTATCCAGCTTCGTGGGGCAGTCGAGCTATTCGAGCAGGAAAGCTTTTTTATGCGCTCGACGAATCTTTTACCTTAAACTTTCATCTACGTTTTTCTCTGGAGGCTTCTTTGGCCCGTATTCCCAAAATCTCCCCTGCGCTTAAAAAGCGCGCCGCGCGGATCGAACTGCTCCTTATGGACGTGGACGGCACAATGACCGACGGCGGCGTCACTCTGCTCTCGCAGACCGATGGCATCGCCCTCGAAATCAAGACCTTTGACGCTCACGACGGCCAGGGGTTAACTCTCGCCCAGACAGCTGGCCTGCGCACGGGCTGCATCACGGGCCGGGAGAGCGCGGCACTGCTTCGCCGCGCCCAGGAAATGAGGATGGACTTTATCTACATGAAACAGCCGGTGAAGATGCCGGCATACGAAGACATCCTGCGAAGAGCGGGCGTCTCCGATTCCGCTGTCGCTTATATCGGCGACGACCTTCCTGATATCCCACTGATGCGGCGGGCTGGCCTGGCCATTGCGGTCGGCGATGCAGTTCCCGAGGCAAAAGACGCGGCCCACTACACCACGAGAGCTCTTGCCGGCCGCGGCGCAATTCGTGAAGCGGTTGAGCTGGTTCTGAAATCCAAGGGTATTTGGAAAACGATGATCGACAAAGCCCGGGCGTAACGCGATTCTTCCGGGAACCGTCGTGTGCGTCTCATGCCTCGGCGAGTGCACAGTGGTGCATGCACTCAATCGCCGGGCATATCATGTCATCCTTCCCACTTGATGGGAGGGCACAAGTCTTAGCGTGATCGATAAGGAGGAGACTCCCTTGAGACTCAGTTACGAACGCTGCCGCGTTTTCCTGTTGGCCGGAGTCCTGTTGTGCGGGGCAGCAGCATCCCTGGCGCAAACCGAGACAACACCTGGGCCGAGCAATCCGGGCCAAGCGATTCCCGGAACTACCGGCGTGAGCTCGTTCGCAGCCAGCGTCCCGGCGAAGCTGGTTCCAGGGGTTCTGTCGCTTTCGTTTCAGGATGCCATCGACCGCGGATTGAAGCAGAATCTCGGATTGCTCCTTTCGCACGCGGACGTTCGCGCGGCCCGCGGACAGCGCTGGGAGCAATTGAGTGCTCTCTTGCCACACGTGACAGGGGATCCTTATGTGGCGGTGTCAAAAGTGAACGTCGATGAACTCGGCTTTGCCGGCCTCGCCAAACTTCTCGGCATCCCGCCGTCGGTGGGCCCTTTTTCTTACTTTGATGCGCGCGCCAGTTTGACCCAGACCCTGTTCGATTGGAAATCCATCAACGCTGCCCGCGCAGCAAACCAGAGTGTGAAATCCGCCGGCTACGCCTTCAACGACGCTCGCGATCTGGTTGTGCTGGCCGTCGGCTACACCTACTTGCAGGCGATCGCGGACGAAGCCCGCATTGAAACCGCGGAGGCGCAGGTCAAGACGTCGCAGGCGCTCTACGATCAAGCCAACGATCAGGTGAATGCCGGAACTTCGCCGGACATCGACGGCTTGCGTACCAAGGTTGAACTCCAGACCCGGCAACAGCAGTTGATCCAGGCGAAGAACAACTTCGCCATCCAGAAGCTGACCGTGGCGCGCGTGATTGGCTTAGCTCCTGGCCAGGAATTTGAGTTCGCTGACAAGTCGCCGTATCAGGCGCTCGAAGTCCTTACCGTGGATGCGGCTTTGGGACGTGCTTATGCCTCGCGTTCCGATTACCAGGCAGCCATCAGCGACGTACGCGCAGCGGAATTTTCCCGAAAGGCCGCGCTGGGGGGCTATTTCCCATCGTTGTCCTTCAATGCAGATTATGGTTTGGGAGGGTCGCATCCCTCCACGGCAACGCCAGTGGCCGACGTACGCGGAACGCTCTCGATTCCAATCTTTCAGGGTGGCAGCGTTCACGCCGACGTTCTGCAGGCCGATGCCAGACTCGAGCAGAGCCGCGAACGCCTGGAGAGTCTGCGAGCGCAGATCGACTCTGATGTGCGCGCGGCGCTGCTGAACCTGCAGTCCTCGGCCGATCAGGTCAACGTGGCTCGCAGCAACATCGAACTGGCGGAAGAAACACTGACCCAATCGCGTGATCGTTTCAGCGCCGGGGTCACCGATAGCGTAGAGGTGGTGCAGTCGGAGGAGGCGGTCGCGAGTGCGCACGAGCAGTACATTTCAAGTCTGTACAGCTATAATTACGCGAAAATTTCGCTGATTCGCGCTCTGGGAATCGCGGAGCAGGGCGTCAAAGAATATTTCAAAGGACAATAAACATGGCGGACGAAAACCCACCCCGTTCCGAATCTTCAACAGATTCATCGCCCTTGGCGGAGAGAAGCTATACGCCACCGGTGCGCTCGAATCCCAAGCGCCGGAGAAACATTTTGATTCTCGTCATCGCCGTGGTGGTGGTTGTCGCCGGCGTGTTCTTATGGCGCTACCTGAGCAGTTACGAATCGACGGACGACGCCCAGGCGGACGTGCACCTTTATCCAGTCAGTGCGCGAGTCTCCGGCTATGTGGTGAAAGTCAACGTAGACGACAACCAGTGGGTCGAAAAAGGCACCGTGCTGGTCGAGATCGACCCCAAAGACTATCAGGTTGCGGTCGCGCAGGCGCAAGCCAATCTCGACAATGCAGTGGCCACGGCCCAGTCGCTGAACATTACGGTTCCGATTACTTCAGTAAACAGTTCAAGCCAACTCAGCTTCACTGCCTCTGGTATCGAAGACGCTGACGCCGGAGTGGTCGCCGCAGAGCGGCAACTGGCCGCAGCTCACGACCAATTGGAAGCGGCCGAGGCAAACGATGTAAAAGCGCAGGACGATCTCCACCGCTACAAGCAACTCGTCGACAAACGGGAAGTATCACAACAAATCTACGATCAGGCGTTAGCCGCCGCCAAATCGAGCACGGCGACGGTTTCTGCAGCTCGGGCCAGCGAGTCCGCGGCGCAGCAATTCGTTCAACAGGCCCGCAGCCGATTGGCGCAAGCCAATGCGAACCACCAATACGCGGAGACCGGGCCGCAGCAAGTTTCGTCGACCCGGGCTCGCGTGCGAGCTGCCATCGCCGATGTTGAGCAAAAGCGCACCCAACTTGAACAGGCCCAACTGAATCTCGGTTACACAAAAATCGTTGCTCCGGTTACTGGCGAGGTGAACAAAACGGTGGTGGTTGGGATGAATGTTCAGAACGGACAGCAACTACTCACCGTTGTGCCTCTCGATGAAGTTTGGGTCACCGCCAATTTCAAAGAGACCCAGCTCAAGCACATGCAAGTTGGACAGAAGGCGGAACTCCATGTGGATTCGAGCGGCCGCACGCTAAAGGGCCATGTGGACAGCATTGCGGGAGCAACGGGACCGCTCTTCAGTTTGCTCCCACCGGAGAATGCCACGGGAAACTACGTGAAGATTGTCCAGAGGATTCCAGTCAAGATCGTTCTCGAACCCGGCGAAAACAAGGATCGCCGCCTTCGCCCGGGCATGAATGTGGTGCCGGACGTTTATCTCAAATGAGTTCTGCTGCTCTCACACTCGATGAGGCAGTTTGGCGGCCCAAGTACAATCCCTGGCTGATTGCGGTCGTCGTGGCCCTGGCTGCGTTCATGGAGGTGCTAGATACCAGCATCGCAAACGTGGCATTGCCCTATATGGCCGGCAATCTGGGCGCGAGCAACGACCAGAGTACGTGGGTGTTGACTTCCTACCTGGTCTCGAACGCCATCATCCTGCCGATCAGCGGCTGGCTCGCTGGCGCATTGGGACGCAAGCGCTTCTTCATGTCCTGCCTGGCTGTCTTTACTGTCAGCTCTCTGCTTTGCGGCATCGCACCCAGTCTCGGATTTCTTCTTTTCTTTCGGGTGCTGCAGGGCGCCGGTGGCGGTGGCCTGCAGCCTATGGCTCAAGCCATTTTGGCGGATACCTTTCCACCCCAGCAGCGAGGCCTGGCATTTGCCCTGTATGGAATTACGGCCATCATGGCACCAACGATCGGGCCAACTCTGGGCGGGTGGATCACCTTCAACTATTCCTGGCGGTGGATTTTTTTCATCAACCTTCCGGTCGGCGTGCTCACATGGCTCTTGGTGCGGCGCTTTGTCGAAGACCCTCCATATTTAGCCAAGCTCAAAGCGGCCGGGGTCAAGTTGGATTACATCGGCATCGCTCTGCTGGCACTCGGTATCGGAGCGTTACAAGTGCTACTCGACAAGGGCCAGGAAGATGACTGGTTCGGCTCAAACTTCATCACGACTTTAATCGTGGTCGCAACCGTATGCCTGATCTCGCTGGTGATCTGGGAGTGGTATCACAAAGCACCGATCATCGACGTGCACATGTTCAAGAACTTTAACTTCGCAAGCTCGAGCCTGATGATGTTCACCCTGGGCATCATGCTGTTCAGCAGCCTGGTGCTGATGCCGCAGTTCCTGCAGACGCTGGTCGGGTACACGTCGGAACTAGCCGGGCTTGCTCTTTCGGCAGGAGGACTGGTTTTGCTTTTTGAGATGCCCATCATGGGGCAGTTGACAACCAAGATTCAGGCGCGCTACCTGATTGCCTTCGGCTGGCTGGCGCTATCCGTCTCCATGTTCTACTCCACAAGGCGAATCGACTTGCTGATCAGTTTCAGCGCGGCGACTTGGCTGCGCATCGCCCAGGTGATTGGTCTCGGGTTCTTATTCGTGCCGATTACGCTGGTGGCGTACATCGGAGTTGCGCCGGAGAAAAATAATGCGGTCGCAGGAATCGTAAATTTCATGCGTAACATGGGAAGCAGCGTGGGAACGTCGCTGGTCACAACGTTGATTGCAAGGCGCTCGCAATTCCATCAGGCTCGGCTTGTGCAGAATGCCAGGCTCGACAACCCCAACTTCGTGAATTCGGCGAATGGCCTGGCTCAACGCCTGGTTATCTCCGGTGTGGGCAGGCATGAGGCGCAACTCACGGCTTATGCCCGGATTTACCAATCGCTGCAAGCGCAGGCCGCGAGCCTCGCATACATTGATACGTTTATGGTTCTTTGCATAGGATCCGCAATCATGTTCGGTCTGGCTTTTCTCCTGAAGAAGAATGATCCTGGTAGCGGCGGGGTGAGAGTAGCGGAATAATAGATGCAATTGATGCAACTCGGGCCGTAGCAGGCCACAGATGCGGTTATGGAAATTAAACTTATCCTTTGCCCCGTCGATTTCTCAGAGTTTTCGATAAGGGCATATCATTATGCGCTTTCAGTGGCCGAACATTATCGGGCCAAGTTGGTGGCCCAGCATATCGTAGAGTTATCGCGATATCCTTACGCCCAATATGTCGCCTCTACGGGAGATTATGCCGAGTTTTGCCGTGGGCTTCGCGACGGCGGCGAACAGAAACTGTGCGAATTCGTAAAGGCACGTACACACGGAAAGATTCAGCCAGAGCCTGTAGTACACGACGGCGCTGCCCCAGATTGCATTCTGTCGTTTGCGCAAGAACGAAAAACCGATTTGATAGTGATGGGAACGCACGGCCGCCGGGGGTTTGACCGTCTGGTGCTCGGGTCGGTGACCGACCGGGTCATGCGCAAGGCTCCTTGCCCGGTGCTGACGATATCCAAGCTGCCGAACGAGTCGGTGACCGAAGATGGTGAGCAGCGTCAAGTGCACCACTTAAACCGAATTCTTTTCTGTACAGATTTTTCCGAGAACTCCGAGAGGGCCTTGAGCTATGCGATTTCTGTGACGGACGAATACGACGCCGAATTGATCCTTCTGCACGTGTTGGAACGGGCTCCAGGTCCGGCGAAGACTAAAGCAGCTATAGCGACAGCCAGGGACCGGCTCGATAAACTGATCCCACCGGGGAAACGCAAAACCCTCAAAGTGAAGAGCGCGGTGCGCACTGGAAAACCGTACGAGCAAATCATTCAGCTGGCTACAGAAGCGCAAATCGACATGGTAGTAATGGGGGTGCGCGGCCGGGGCGCGATGGATCAAGCGGTGTTCGGTTCGACAACCTATCGCACGCTGCAGTTGGGACCTTGCCCCGTGCTTGCCGTCCACATTTAGGCTTCTAGGCTTTGGTCGTTACTATGCAGATAAAAATCGTTACCATTGAACGCGAATACGGAAGCGGCGGCGGCGAGATTGCCCAACTCCTTGCCCGGCAGCTGGGCTGGAAGCTTTGGGATCAGTTGCTGACAGAGGAGATTGCGCGCCTTGCCGATTGCCCCAAGACAGTCGTCGAGGGGCGCGAGGAACGAACCGATCCGCTCTACTACCGCCTCTTCAAATCGTTTTTGCGCGGCAGTTACGAAGGAAGTTTAAATGCGCATAAGCTCAAGCTGGTCGACAGCGAATGCATTTTGAAATTTACCGAACAGGTCGTTCAAAGCGTGGCAAAGACCGGCAACTCGGTCATCGTGGGAAGAGGATCACAGCAGTTTCTGAAGAACCGGCAAGATGCGTTGCGCGTTTTTCTTTATGCTCCGAGGGAGAATAAAGTCCGGCGCCTGCTGGCTCGCGGCAAGAGCGAAAAGGAAGCTGAGCAGCTCGTGGACACGGTGGATCGCGAGCGCATTGATTTCATCCAGAAATATTTCCACGTCGAATGGCCTGATCGCGCCGTTTACCACACCATGATCAATACTGCGATCGGCGATGAGGCTGTGGTTCACATGATTCTGGATGTCATGAGAACGCTCGATGCAACGGTCCCCGCGCTCGCAAAGTAGAGCCGTCGTCGCCCCATTAGAAGGAATCAGGTATCCCTGCCTGTGAGAGCGTAGACCGTTCCAGAAAATTTCAAGCTCCCGAAAGCATTGAACGAACAACCGTTTTCCCAGTCGACTTTGCCGCCTCGCCTTCCGACATGTAAGATGCACGATGTTCTGAGTGGAGGATTCCAGGGATGCTCATCAGAAAAATGACGTTGTGTTTGGCCGCGATTGCCGTGCTTGGGAGCATGTCAGCGCGTGGGCAACAATCCGACTCCGACGACGAAGGCCAGTTCCGCTTCCGCTTCGTGGGCCCCAGGGTGGGGAATCGCATCGCGGCCGTAGCTGGCGTGCCGGGCGATGCCAGCACTTACTACGCGGGAGCGGCCTCGGGAGGAGTCTGGAAATCGACCGACGGCGGGAATCGCTGGACGCCGATCTTTGACAAAGAACCGGTGGCCGCAATCGGCTCACTGGCCGTAGCTCCTTCTGATCCAAGCACCGTCTGGGCTGGAACCGGTGAGGCCTGGATGATCCGCGACAGCGATGTGATGGGCAATGGAATTTATAAATCGACGGATGCCGGCAAAACCTGGACCAACATGGGCCTGCCGGAAAGCGGCCGCATCGGCCGCATCGTCATCCACCCGTCCAATCCGAACATTGTTTTCGCCTGCGTTCTAGGCCGCTCTACTGGACCGCAGCCCGAGCGCGGCGTCTTCCGCACCACCGACGGAGGTCAGCATTGGGAGCGCGTACTCTTTGCCGCAGAAAACGTCGGCTGCTCCGGCCTCTCGATGGACGCGCACAACCCGCGCACATTGTTTGCGGGTATGTGGCAAGTGGAGATGCATACCTGGGGCGAATTCAGCGGCGGCCCAGGCAGCGGAATTTATGTTTCCCACGACGGCGGAACGAAGTGGACACGCATCGAAGAACATGGCCTGCCTCACAGCCCGCTCGGCAAGATCGATGTCGCGGTTGCACCGACCAATTCGAATCGCATCTTCGCCCTCATTCAGACCAAGGACCAGGGTTCCCTCTGGAGATCCGACGACGCCGGAGAACACTGGAAGGCGATCAATTATCAGCGAGCACTAATTGGACGAGCCGGCTACTACATTCGGCTGGCCGTTTCGCCGGCCAGCGATAACGAAGTTCTCGTTGCCAGCAGTTCCTTCCATCAGTCGCTCGATGGAGGGGAGAACTTCAAAGAAGTTCCCTGGGGCGGAGACACCCACGACATCTGGTTCGACCCCACGAACGCCGATCGCTTTGTGATCACTGACGACGGCGGGTTGAACATCACTACTGTTCACGGTCGCGGTTTTCACCGCGCGACGATGCCGATCGGCCAGATGTATCACGTGGACGTCGACAATCAAATTCCTTATTACTTCTATAGCAACATGCAAGACGACGGAAACATGCGCGGCCCCAGTCTGCCTGTGGATTCCCGGGAAACCGGCTGGGATCACGAGATGGGCGGTTGCGAATCCGGCTTCACCGTTCCAGACTTAGTTGATCCCAATGTCGTGTGGGCCACTTGTTATGGAAATAAAGTCACTCGATGGGATGCCCGGACCAAGCACGCGCGCTCAGTCAGTCCATGGATGCATACCCTGGATTCGCCGCCAAACGATATCAAGTATCGCTGCCATTGGACGGCGCCGCTCGCCATCGATCCCTTCGACCACAACACCGTCTACTACGGCTGCCAGGTGATCTTCAAAACCGTGAACGGCGGCCAGAGTTGGTCGGTTATCAGCCCCGACCTCTCTACCCAGGATCCGGCTCGCATCGTGCCTTCGGGCGGAATTGTCGGCGATAACCTTGGGCAATTCTACGGAGAAGTTGTCTTCGCCATCGCACCTTCAAAAATTCAAAAGGGACTCATTTGGGCCGGAACCAATGATGGCCAAGTCTGGCACACAAATGATGGCGCGAACTCGATCAACGTAACCAAGAATATCCCCGGACTGCCTCCGTGGGGCACGATCACCAGCATTGCGCCTTCTAATTTCAATCCCGGCACCGCATACATCAGCGTTGATTTTCATCTCGTGGATAATCGCGATCCTTTCATCTACAAGACGACAGACTTCGGCAAAACCTGGAAGCAGATCACCGGAAATCTCCCGAAGCACTCTTTATCTTATGTCCGCACGATCGCTGAAGATCCCAATTGCGAAGGCCTGCTGTTTGCTGGTACCGGAAGCGGTCTTTACTATTCTCTGGATGACGGAGGGCATTGGACCGCACTCGAGGCGGGATTACCGCATGCACCGGTAAGCTGGGCCGTAGTGCAAAAAGATTTTCATGATCTGGTGATTTCCACCTACGGGCGAGGACTTTACATTCTCGACGACATCACGCCCCTGGAACAGCTGGCAAAAAATCATTCGGATGCCGCGGTCATCCTCTTTGAGCCGCGCCGCACCTACCGCTTTACCCGTGGCGGCCAGGCCATGCTCAGCTTTTCACTCAAGACCGCTCCAAAGGATCCGATACAGCTTGAGATCCTGGACGCGGATGGGAAGGTAATCAGACAACTCGAAACCAAAGGTCGCGCCGGCATCAATCGTGTGTCATGGGACCTGCGCTATGAATCTCCTCGATTGATTGCGCTGCGAACGCTTGCTCCGGATAATCCACGCATCTGGGACGAACCCCGCTTCCGCGATTCCGATTCGCGGCCTATCACGCATTGGGGAACCGCACCGGCCGAGGTGGGTCCTGTCGTGGCCCCGGGAAACTACGCCGTGCGTCTGAAGATCGGGGACCAGTCCTACACACAACCTCTGACCATCTTGCGCGATCCTCGCGCGCCAGGATCCGACGCCGACATCGAACTTTCCGTGAAGACTCTTCGTCGCATCAATGCCGATATTGACCGCGTTTCCGATACGGTCAACCAGATCGAATGGCTTCGCAAGCAAATCGAGGTGATCGAGACGATGCTTCGACCACCTAAGAAGAAGGATGAAGAGAAGCCCGCTGTCGACGAGGAGGATGACGATGAAGGTGAACCTTCGCCGGCTCCGCCACCGGTGTTGAACGAAGCTCAAGCAAAACGCAAAGCCGAACTCTTGAAAGGTGCAGAAGAGCTGGACAAGAAGCTCTCGGCCGTCGAATACAAGCTCGTGTCGCAGGCCCTCCTTAATAGCGATGACAAGTACTTCGTCGAGTCCTACAAGGTTTATCTCAACCTGATCTGGCTTAACGCGGAGGTTGGGACGGGAGGCGCCGATGTCGCGGGTGGCGCCGACTTCGCCCCGACCGATACCGAACTAGAGTCACTGCAGACGTTCGAAACCGAAATGGCAGGAGCAGATGCGGACTACCGGAAAGTCATGAAAGAGGATGTTCCCGCTCTGAACCGCTCTCTCGCAGAGAGCAGTCTTGCCGTCGTGGCCACTCCGCCGGCGAAGCAATAATGATCGCATAGTGTCTTCGCACGGGAGCGACTCGTCGCCATGCTTCACGGCGTGATGGCAATGACTCGCAGAGGACTGCCGGAGCCGCCGACGATTTTCAGTGGCGCGGCGATGACGATGGCGCCGGTGGGCGGAAGCTGATCAAGGTTCGACAGGCTGGCCAATCCAAACTTGCCACTTCCGTGCATCAGATAGTGATTCGGGAAGGGTGGATCAAAAGTGGCGGCCTGACCTGCGTCGGTCCCGACCGTTTCCACGCCGACGCCCAGCACATCCCGCTCGTTGGCGAGGAGCACTGAGCTTTCCTTGGCCAATCCGGGAGTATGCGGTCCATTCTCCTTTAGGTTGATGTAGTCCTTCGGGTCGGTGCGCTTCGACCAGTCCGTACGTAAGAGAACCCATGCGCCCGCTGGAATGGGGCCATGCTGTTTTTCCCACTGGCCGATGCGCTCTGGCGTCAACAGATAGTTTGGGTTCTTCGCCACCTCTAAACTGATGTCGATCACGCACGCGGGTCCCACAAATTTCCTTGGCGGGATGCGATCCACAGTGTTGTCTGGAAGGTCTTTCCCCGAGACCCAGTGGACTGGAGCATCGAAATGGGTGCCCGTGTGCTCGCCGGTCTCGAACCCGTTCCAGTACCAGGCGGGGCCGCGCTCATCGTAGTGCGACAGCTCCCAGACTTTGAATGGTGGCGTGTTGTTGAACTGTGGCGGCAAGGGCAGCAAAGGAGTCTGCGGACTCAAGGGCTGGGTCAGGTCGACGACCCGCAGCCGACCGGAAGCAAGTTCCTCAAGCAGTTTAGATAAGATGAGAGACATCGGCGCTCCTCAGAAACTTTACGGCCCGCATGCTACTTCCACTCGAGGGGCTAGAACGGCTTACCAATGTCATCGGCTATGTCTCAGCGTCCCTTGAGCGACTGAATATACCGCCGGAATTGAAACCGATTCTCCAACAGCGTCAGGTCGGTAACGTAGGCGGCGGGACCTTTGGCTTCGACCTTGGCGACGATTGTCGTGAGTTCCCTGCCCTGCATGGCGTCGCAGACTGCTGTCTTAAAGCTTTCTACACTCCGAACCGTGCTCACTCGAGGGATGCCGGAGGCACGGGCGATACCCTCCAGGTCCGCACCTGTGCCGGTCGCGGTTGGAAAACCTCCGACCGAGAGCAGACTTTCGTTGTCAAAGACAACATGAATCAGCTTCCTGGGGCGATAGCGCGCCATCGTGCTGAGACTGCCCAGGTTCATCAGAAGCGAACCGTCGCCATCGAACACGATCACGGTTTGTTCCGGCAGGCAGAGAGCGAGGCCCAATCCGGTCGAAGAAGCCAATCCCATCGCGTGTTGCAAGTAGAAGAAATTGGGACGGTGACCCAGGGATTGCAGTTCGGCAGCGACTGCTCCCATGATGGTGACGACCAGACAGTTTTCTAGCTCTGAATAAACCGATCGGAGACAGTCGAGGCGGAGCATCACTCCTCCCACATCAAGTCGCGCGTAAGCAGAAGAGCGACTGGCTGCAAGCTGCTTTCGGCGAGAGTCTGCCCTTGCCGAATACGTTTCCTGACAGTGTCTGATGCATCCAGAAAAAAGTAAGGGATACGCAACGCTCGCAAGAGCGGCTCCGTAACATTGCCGCCTTGCGTTTGCCATGGGTCGCGTTCTCCCAAAGAACCGCGGTAGCTGATGAGCATCAAGAGAGGGATCTTGTACAGATGCGCGAAAGAGACGATACCGTTAATGGAAGCCAGGAAGCCGTGGTTCTGCATCAGCATAGCCGACTTGACCCCGGCAAAGTACGCACCAGCAGAGATGCCAATGCCTTCTTCCTCCTTCGCCAGGCGCACTAAAATCATCTCTGGATCCTCGTCGGCCGATCGAATTAGATGCACCAGCCAGGTTTCCGGCAGAGCCGAAACCAGGCGGATGTCGCACTCCTTCAAAGCGTCATAGATCAGCTTTGAGTTGGTCGAGGATACTGGCATAGGCTCGCTTTGAGGTTGACGAGTTGTTGCAGCGGAGTATAGGTTTGGCGCTGGTCGTTTTGCAAGACGACAGGGTCTTTTCAGACGTAATTTTTCAGACATAACTTCTCAGAAGTAACCAGGAGCGAGATTTGAAGGCCGGATCCCAAAGTGTTCTCAACCCTGAAGTTCCCGCGAGCGCGGCCTTTCCGATCGAACGCGTTCGTGCTGCGTTTCCCGCACTGACGCGGCCTCCAGGCTTCATCTTCTTTGACAATGCAGCGGGAGCGCAGGTTCCACAGGTCGTGCTGGACGCGGTGAATCATCATCTTCTCGAACATAACGTGCAGCGAGGGGGACGCTACGCGAAAAGCCGTGAAGTGGATGAGATGGTTTTGCGTGCACGGCACAGCGTCGCTGATCTGGTGAACGCTCGCGACGCAAGCGAAATCGCGTTTGGCATGAACGCGACATCCTTTATTCGTCTGGTGAGTCTGGCGATCGGACAAACGCTCGGCAAGCGCAACGAAATTGTCGTAACCGACCTGGACCACGAGGCTAACGTCGCCACCTGGCTGGCTTTGGAACGGAGCGGAGCGAAGTTCTCCTGGTGGAAGGTGAGGGACGACGGGAATCTGAATGTGGACGACCTTGTCCCTCTGGTCTCTTCGACGACCCGCCTGGTGGCGTGCACGCTAGCTTCGAATGCTCTCGGCTCGATTGTGGATGTCGCGGCGGCAGCAAGAGTTGCCCACGCCTCCGGCGCGGAGATATTCCTCGATGCCGTGCATTACGGCCCTCATGGGTTGATCGACGTACAAGCCTTCGATTGCGATTATTTGGTTTGTTCGGGCTATAAGATCTTTGGTCCCCACATGGGCTTTCTTTGGGGACGGCGCGAACTGCTGGAAAGACTCCCAACCTTCCGTGAGGATTTCATTCCTAACGAACCACCAGGCAAAATCGAGGCCGGCACCTTTGTTTACGAAAATGTGGCCGGGATGGATGCTGCGGTAGGTTACCTGGAAACGCTGGGCCGAGGCGCCGCGGGAAGTGATGCAGGGGCAAAACCAGAATCGAGGCGGTCCGCTCTGCACCGAGCGTTCGAGGCAATCCGGGCCTACGAAGAATCGCTTTCGCTCGAGATGCTCCGAGTTTTCAAGGATTGTGGCGCGGTCGTCTACGGAGTCACGGAGAAAGAGCGCATCAGCCAACGAGTGCCAACGCTTTGCTTCAATTTGCCGAACGTGCCCCCCGCAACAGTCACGGAAGAACTTGCGAAACAAAATATGGGCGTGCGCGACGGCCATATGTATACCCCGCGGCTGATGAAGCGACTCGGGCTCCCCATAGAAACCGGCGCAGTCCGGGCGTCATTGGTCCACTACAATACGGTTCAAGAGGTGCGCCGATTCGGCAGAGTTCTCGCTGAAATAACAAAATCATGCTGACCGACACGCAGATCCACCTTATGGTCCTTGATCCTGTCAGCGTCGGCAGACATGACTGATCAATATCCTTCGCCGGCGACCGCGCTTGCCGGTGATGCGCTTCCAATGCCGGAAGTCGAAGGCCTTCAGCGCCGGTTGAGCCAAAGGCAGCTCACCATGATGGCAATCGGTGGCGCCATCGGCGTCGGTTTGTTCCTGGGGAGCAGCGTCACCATTCGCCTCGCCGGGCCCGCCGTGATTCTTTCCTATCTTCTGGGGGCTGGCATCGCTCTGATCATGTCCTACGCGCTGGCAGAGATGGCGGTCGTCCATCCGGTCGCCGGGGCCTTCGGAGTTTACGCCGAGAAGTATCTCAATCGCTGGGCAGGTTTTTCGGTCCGAGCTACCTACGGAGTCGCACAGATCATCGCCATCGGTGCTGAGGTCACTGCCGCCGGCATCTATATTTCTTTCTGGTTCCCGAATGTTCCGCAATGGATTTGGGTCGTATTGGTTTCCGCCGCGCTGGTGGCGCTGAATTCCATGCGGGTCAACCGCCTGGGTGAGTTTGAATATTGGTTCGCACTCATCAAAGTGGCGGCCATCGTGGCCTTCATCATTATCGGAATATCCTTGATTTTTGGCGTTGGCTCGCGCAGCGCAATTGGGCTGGCCAATTTAACCCAGCATGGAGGGTTTCTGCCTGCCGGATGGAAGGGAGTCTGGCTTTCGCTCACCATCACGGTCACGAGTTATATGGGAATCGAAATCATCGCTGTTACCGCGGGAGAAGCCGAACGTCCGGAAATTACCATTCCACGCGCGATGAGGAGCATTGTATGGCGGCTCATTTTGTTTTACGTGCTGGCGATTGCGGTTATGGTGACGCTGGTTCCATGGAATCAGACCAGTGCTTCTTCCGCTCTTTCCGGTAGCCCTTTTGTCACCGCATTCGCTGCGGCACATATACCGTTCGCGGCTGCGATCATGAATTTCGTTGTGCTGACGGCTGCACTGTCGAGCGTGAATACGAACCTTTATCTGTCGACTCGAATGCTCTTTTCTTTGGGACGAGGGGGTTATGCCCCAGAATGGATCGGAAGAGTGAGCCGCAACGGGGTGCCGCATTATGCGCTGCTGGCCTCAACTGCCGGGATCGTCGCTGCGATTCTGCTGGCCATCTTCGCTCCCAGAAATGCTTTCCTCATGCTCTATGGGACTGCAGTAGCCGGAATGCTTTTTGTGTGGCTGGTGATTCTCAACACGCACCTCCGTTTTCGCAAAGCTATTACTCACGAGCAGCTAAGAAGATTGCCCATGCGCCTGTGGGCTCATCCGTTGTTCACCGTGATCGGCATTCTGTTACTTCTTGCGATCTCAGTCACAACTTTCTTCGTGGATGGATTGCAATGGTCGGTTCCAGCTTTTTCTGTTTTCCTGGTCCTTATCTCAATCTTGTACCTGCGTAACCGGCGGCACAAAACCACTTAGGACAGAGCCACCGCGCGGTTTGCAAGGACATTTTGTAAAGAAAGTGCGTAATGGTCGAAGCCAGCCAAGACGTCCACTCGTCACTACACCGGCAATTCAAAGGTGATTTGCTGCGTCCCGGCGATAACGGCTACGAAGATGCGCGTGCGATTTGGAATGGAATGGTTGCTCGCAAACCGGGCCTTATCGCGCGCTGCGCAGATGTGAGTGATGTCCAAAGCGCGGTCCGAGTCGCCTCTGAAACCGGGATTCTTACAGCGATCCGCTGCGGAGGGCATAGTCTCGCAGGTTTCAGCACGTGCGATGGCGGTCTTGTGATTGACCTCTCGAGAATGCGCCGGGTCACGGTTGATCCCGAGGCACGCCGGGCCAGAATCGCCGGAGGTTGCCTGTTGGGATCAATCGATAGCGCAACACAGAAAGTCGGGCTCGTCTTTCCCTCCGGTGTCGTCTCTCACACCGGAGCTTCCGGATTGATCCTGGGTGGAGGAACCGGGTGGCTCACGCGGCGATTTGGAATGTCATGCGATAACGTCGAGGGCTTCACTCTTGTGACTGCCGATAGTTCCATCGTGCGCGCCAACTCAAAGGAGAATCCGGATTTATTCTGGGCTCTCCGCGGAGGCGGCGGCAACTTCGGAGTAGTGACAGAATTCGAACTGAAACTCCATCCGCTCACATCTGTGGTGATCGCAGAAGGCCTGACTCCAGAACCCGAAATTCGCAAACTGCTTGAATGCTGGAGAGACTCCATGGCCGAGGCGCCGCTCGACTTGAAATGGAATATCGATCTACGCCTCGCCCCGAATGCAAATAAGGTGCCTATCGCGCTCCGTGGGCGTCCAATCGCCAGCAGTTCTTTGATTTGGACGGGTGATTCCGAAGCCGGGCGCCCTTTTCTGCGGCGCGCGCTTTCCCTGTGCAGCCCGGATTCTGTGAGCGGCAGGATTGTGTCCTTTATGAGCTTGCAAACCATGGCGGATTCCGATTTCCCACATGGCCGTCGCTACTACACAAAATCAGGTTATTTCAGTGATCTCGAAGACACCACTATTAATCGCCTGCTCGAGGCGGTAGCCACGATTCCGTCATCGGAAACACAGATTGAACTGGCGTATCTTGGCGGCGCCGCAGCTCACGTAGGCGCTGACGAGACCGCATTCGGGGATCGCAGCTCTCCGTTCATACTGAATCTGCTGGCGAATTGGTCAGAGTCTTCCGCTGACGCCGCCAATGTTGCGTGGATTCGCGGGGTCTTCAACAAGCTTCGGCCCGCAATGAAACCCGGCGTTTATATAAACTTCATGAGCGGTGACGAACAGGATCGCGTACCTGAGGCTTATCACGAACGGTGGGACCGCATCGTAGCGGTCAAGTCGCGCTATGATCCCAATAATTTTTTTCGGCTGAATCAGAACGTTCCACCGCACAAACTCTAGGCAGAAACTCGCTAGGCCACGGCTTTTCGGGACGGCAATTCAGTCGAGGGAACGTGCACGACAGGTTTTTCCTGCAGCAAGAGCTCCGTGGCCTGCACACGGCGATCGGCGTGGAACCATCGCTGCACGACGTTGTCGCACAACAGGTTGGCCATGGAGAGCAAGCTCATTCCCTGATGGTGCGCCATCCAACAACGCACGACTTCGCAGCGCGGCGAGCGGAACCGGCCGCCTGCTGTGGTGTAGTCGGCTGATTCGTAAAATCCGCGGGATCCAAACCAACCGAGCGCGTCCATGCGGCGCAGATTGCGCAACGATCCCCGGCGATCAACACTCAAGGCCAGAAAGGTCGAATACGGCGAAATCACTAGTGGATTCGACTCCCGTCTCATCAGCGAAAGCTGGGGCAAACCGAAAGCCTGATATTGGTAGTTGCCGTGCGCGTCGAGTTTGGAATAAGCCGATTCCGAGATGCCCCATGGAATTCCCCTGCGGGCCGTGTAAGCTTGCTGCGATCGCACTGCAGCCATCTGCGATCGGTCGAGCAGCGTGTTGGGATAGGAACGCATCCACAGAGAGGGCATCAGATACTCGAACATTGTTCCCGTCCACGAGAGCAGTACGGGTCGACCATGATCAAGAGTATGGCCGCGACCGAGCAGGAACCAGCAATCCTGAGGAATATCATCGTTTGCGATTGCGATAAACACTGCAGTGCGGGATTCCGTGGCCAGCAGGTCATAGCAGGAATTCAGCAACTGATGCGACTCCGCATCAAAACCCACCGACATCAACTTGCGATGGGGATCGAGCAGAAAGCTGAAATCCATGGCGTCGGCCAGTGCCCCGGCCTGGGCGCTGAGCTGGCGCAAGCTCTCGATCAGGGAAACCGCTTTCGACCGCGCCTCAATGAGCCGCGTCTTGAAGCGCTCACAAAGAGGCCTGCCCAATTCAGGCGTCGAAGATGTCACTCGCTCGACCATCCCTTCCAGCTCCCGAATCAACTCGGGCAGTTTCTGTAAGGGAACGCGGCCCATGAATTTAACGTTCAGTCCGAGCCTTTCTCGCAGTGGCGCGAATTCAGGCAGCCACCACGGTTCAAAGTCCGTGGTCACCTGCCGGATGTTGCGCAGCAGTAACTGGGCCTGCTGGCAGAACCAGCGAGCGTCTTCAGTCGGAGCGGGCTGGCTGGAAATAAAATAACCGTCCAGGTCCTCTTCTCGCAGCTCCAGGATGGAAAGCAGCCAGCTTTTCTCCCGGAACCTGGCCTCATATTGGGCCAGTTGCTTCCGGGGAAATACCCCTGCCTCGGCCAGAACCCGGAGATGGTCCAACAGGCCCTCGGCCAGACGCCGCTGGCAGAGTGGCCTGCGAATGCGATCCAGGCAGCCTTGTTGCAGCGTCCAAAGGGAAGCCAGCAGATTGCCGCTGTCGACAGAGGAAACAATGAGTGGTGTCAGTGGCGCGAGCGAGTGCGTATCGTACCAGTTCAGCAAATGGCCACGGTGCTTCACGAGACGGGATACCGTAGTCAGAGTTCGCTGCGTCAGGACCGCCAGTTCGGGAACCGTCAGATATCCGAGCTCAACCGCAACCTGCCGCGCATTGAGCAAGAGACCGAGATTGGTCGGAGAAATCCGCGCTGCAACTGCGAGCGGTTCCTCTTGAATGTTGTCCGGGATCAGCCAGTTGTGTTCCTCGGTGCAGAACTCGGCGAAATACCTCCAGGTATAAAGCGCGGCCCGGCGCAGAAACAATGTGTCCTGTCGCGAAAGAGCGTCCTTAGGCACAACCGGCGACTCATTCAGCCAAAGAGCAACCAGTTTGCTGCCAGCCCAGAGGACAAGAACAGGAATGGCGGCCGTCAGAGAGTGCGGCCGCACCAGCCAGATCAGAAGGCCCAGACCGGCGGCGAAGAAGGGCATCCAGTCGAGATAGCGATCGAGCAAAGTCTGCCGAGTGCCCAGTTCAGCCTGCGCAGCCGTCTCCCATTCCAACAGCCGCTCCCGGGTCACCTTTCGCCGCACTAGCGCCCGTGCCACGGCATCGAGCGAGAGCAGAGTCTGATGAGCGAGGAATACCAGGTTCAGCAGTACGGAGAAGTTGGCGGCGTAGAACGCGGCCACGGCCTCACGCGCAACGGACATTTTGCGCTCGACGGCCGCGCGCACCAGCGCGAAGGCAAATTCAAACCACGAGGGAATAATTAAAATCAAAACGGTTGCCAGAGTCCAGCGCAGTGCGCTTTCTCCAGGAACGAGCCAGTCAAACAGCAGGAGCAGGAATGTGGCCGGCTCCACCAGACTGCGCCGCAGGTTGTCGAGAATCTTCCAGCGGGAAACCAGCGAGATTGGATTCGCCACGCGGGCGCCCGACTCATCGGGCACGCTCGAGGTCAGCCACTCCGCAATTTGCCAGTCTCCCCGCAGCCACCGGTGTTTGCGGCGGTTGGAAGCGCTGTAATGTGAGGGATAGTCCTCAATCACTTCAATGTCACTCGCCAGGCCTGCGCGGGCGTAGGCGCCTTCGATGAGGTCATGACTGAGCAGCGCATTTCTCGGGAAACGCCGGTCGAGCACCTGATGCACAGCGTCGACTTCATAGATTCCCTTGCCGGTATAACTACCTTCCCCGTAAAGGTCCTGGTAAGCATCAGAAAGCGCGCGGGTGTAGATATCGAGGCCGGTCTCGCCCGCATAGGCTGCGGCGAGCCGCGAACGCGCTGTACTTTGCACGCTCACCGCGACTCGCGGCTGCAGTATGCCGTATCCCGCAACCACAATGTTCTTCTCGGGATCGATGATCGCCTGGTTCAGCGGATGAGTCATGGTCCCGACCATACGGTGCGCCGCTCCGCGCGGAAGCTCAGTATCGGAATCAAGCGTGAGCACAAACCGCACCTTGGGCAGGATTGAGAGGTCGCCAACTTTGACCGGGAAGCTGTCGTATTCTCCGCGCAAGAGATTGTTCAAATCGAGCAACTTGCCGCGCTTGCGTTCCCAGCCCATCCATCCCTTTTCACGGCGGTTGTAAACCCGATGGCGATGCAGCAGAAAGAAGGATCCCATCTGTTTTCCACCGTATCTTTCGTCCAGTTCGCGAATCAGGTTAGCGCACAGGTCGATCAGCGGATTGGCTTCCGGAGACGGTTCGTCGGAGTCAGGCAGGTCGGTGATGAGCGCGAGGTGAACATTGCGGTCGTGGTTGCCGAGAAAGCGAACCTCCAGGTCCTCAACCAGGCCCCGCACTTGCTTCTCGCTTAGCAGAAGGGTCGGGATCGCTACTAGAGTCACACAATCGTCGGGAATCCCCTCGGAATAGTCCAGCTTCGGTAGAATCTCCGCCGGGAGCAGAGCCGCAACCAGGTAATGCATGAGTTGCACGGCAGACTGCGAACAGGGAACCAGCAGCATCAGCATGGAAAGCAGCAGCAATTGAGGCGGACTGTCAGGCGGAGTGAGCCACAGCAGGATTCCCGTAATGATGGCGAAAGTGAGGACCGCGATTCCGGTCAGGAAGAATTCATCGGGATAGTGACGCAGTCGGGCGCGCAGGCTTTGGAGGAAATCAGACTTGAAGCCGACTTTCTGACAAAGCAGATCGTGGCCTTCGCCGATGAGGTAATAGCCAATATGAGATTGCCGCAGCTTGGAGCGATCATCGCGGTAGGTTCTCACCTGGGCCTGTTGGGCCAACTCCAGCGCCTGGCGGGCAACGTCCATCTCTCCCAAGTCGGATCGGCGCGCAATTTTCGACAACTTTTCCCGGTACAGGCGTCGACTTTCACGGTCCATCGCCGCATATACACCCGCGGGGTCGCGCCGAAGGATGGCATCGAAAAGAATCAGCGGTTCGAGAACTTCATTCCACGAAGTCTGTGTAATGTCTCGCAGGCTCCTCACGCATACGCCCAGGCCATCGGACGCGGCTGCTGGATCGCTAAGCAGGCACCGGCAACGTGCAGCGATTCGTTCCAGCAAAACAAGCTTCATCGCGGGAACTGTCGCTGACACCTCGCGTAACTCAAGGACCGTGCTCGTCTCAAATGCCTTGAAGAATGTGGTGAATGCTATCTCGCGGAAATGATTGCCGGTGAGATCAAGAAACGCCTGCGCGAGCGCCAGCACCCGGGGCACGACCTCGTCCTTACGCCCGCGCGCGTGGGGCAACCGCTTCAGCGGCTTAAGTTCATCGGCGATGTTTCTCAGTTCCGCATAGATCAGCTGGTCGTTGTCACGGAACCAGCGCAGATCTTCGGATTCCGGGTTGAGCCTTCCTGCCGCTTCGACACTTGCGAATAAGGGTTGAAATGCCCTCTTCAACTTGCGGCAGCGAGAGGGAAATGTTCTCGAAGTGCGAACGCCCGGCAGCCATCCCAGCCGGGAAGCGAGCTCGGTCGCGGCGCGGCGCAATCCCGCAAGATCGCCGGCAAAGTCGGAAGCGGGATCCGAGAGTTCGCCGGCCGGTGCATGCTGGCTTTCCTCTGCGGCAATGTCCTCAGCTTGTAGGTCGCGAATCATCCTTGTCCTTAGTCCTTCTCCGTTGCCTAACGATAACTGGCAGCCTGCAGTTCAAACATCTCCGCATAGCGGCCACCGAGACGAGTCAGGTTTTCGTGATCACCATCCTCGGCGATGCGGCCATTTTCCAGCACAACGATTCGGTCTGCCATACGCACCGTGGAGAACCGATGCGAAATGAAGAGCGCCATTTTTCCCGCGGTAAGTTCGGCGAAACGCTGAAAAACCTCATATTCGCTGCGCGCGTCGAGCGCTGCCGTTGGTTCATCGAGGATCAGTATCTGCGCGTCACGCAGATAGGCGCGAGCCAGCGCCACCTTCTGCCATTCTCCGCCCGAAAGGTCGACGCCACCGTCGAAGCGCCGCCCGAGCATCTGTTCATATCCACGCGGAAGCCTCCCTACGACCTCGTCGGCCATGCTTTTCTGAGCAGACTGCTGGAGAAGCGAAAGATCATCGAGTTGCTCGATACGGCCTACCGCTATATTCTCGCGCGCCGTCATCTCGTACCGCATGAAGTCCTGAAAAATAACACCGATCTCCCGGTAGAGATCTTCCAGGTTGTACTCGCGAAGATCAACGCCATCCAGCAACACCTGCCCCTCGACCGGATCGTAAAGCCGGGTGAGCAGTTTGACGATTGTTGTTTTCCCCTCGCCATTTTCCCCAATCAGCGCGACCCGCTCACCGGGGCGGAAATGAAAGTTCAATCCGTCCAGAACCAGGCGGGAACTTCCAGGATAGCGGAAGGAAACGTTGCGGAATTCGAATCCGCGAATAATCGGCCGTGGCGCGGGCAAGGCGTTCGGCTTCGAAGCGATCATCGGCCGCATTTCGAAAAAAGCAATCAAGTCGGTCAGGAACAAAGCTTGATCGGCGATGGAAGAGACGGTAGAAAAGATTTGCTGGATATTTGAACTGGCCTGCTGAATCGCGCCTGCGAGGAAAGTAAAAGTTCCGATGCTGAGCACTCCAGTCACCGTCCGCCAGATCACGAACACGTAGGCCAAATAGTAGCCGCCAGTGCTGATGGTCGACAAAAACGAACCTGCCCCAAGCCGCCTTCGCGCCAGGTCGACATCTTCCTCATAGATCTGGTTCGAAAGCCGAGAAAACCGTTCCGTAAGAAACGGTGCAAGCCCAAACAGCTTAAGTTCCTTGGCCGCTTCTTTGCTGCCGCCCAATACCCGCAAGTAGTCCAGTTGACGGCGAACAGGAGTCTGGCGGAAGTTCTTGGCGTATCCCAGAAAAGCAAAATGACTCTCTCCCAAGAACGCAGGCACGACGCAAGCAACAAGCATGAGCAGAAGCCAGGGCGAGAACAACATGATTGCGACGGAAAGAGAGATCGTCGTAATAACCTGCTGAATAAGCCGCCCGATCGATTGAATCATGCCCAGCCGGTCTGTGGCCTGGACGCGGGCCCGCTCCAGGCGATCGTAGAAAACCGGGTCTTCATAGACCGTGAGGTCGAGCGCTGCCGCGTGTTGCATCACCAGCACGCTGACGTGCCGGGTGTATTTGTCGGCCAGTAGAGCGTCGAGAAAATCGACGCCTCGGCTCAAAACGCTGCCGAAGACCGCCAGGGAGAATTCCGCTGCAACCAGCCACCACAGCCGCGTGCCGACGGCTTGATGGGTCGTGTGGGCACGCACAAGGATGTCGACGATCAGCTTGGTAATCCACAGGAGGCCGAGGGGCAGAACAGAAGCAACGACACGAAAAACAATACCGAGCACCACGACCGCTCGGCCTGATTCCCAGACGATTCGCAGGACCGCAGGCACATTCCGCAGAGCGGAAATGCGCTCGCGCCATCCGTTCCAGGAATCTTGTTTTCCGGCCATGGGTGAGTCCTAAGGGGCGTTAGCCCCGGCAACATTAAGCTGAGACCACACGACGCGACCCGCGCCAGACCGGGCTACGCCCGATTCATTGAGTGTAGCCCAATGCCTTCCGGGCAACAAGATCAGAGCAATGGCGGCATTGAGCAGGTATTAGATGAGCGGAACAGATCGCAGGGTTGGTGCCTATTGCTATAACGAGCGATCAAGGGACCACGGGTCCGGCCCGGTAGTACTTGTTCAGTCCGGCTCGCTGCATCCCTCGCTGCGCTTCGGGGGTTTTCATGAAGGTGTTCCACACAAAGCCAGTCCGGAGGTTCTCCGCCATCAGCATGGTAATACCGGTATCGATTCCGATCACGTCGGAGTCGTACCAGTTGGTGAGAGGGTTGAATGCGTTCACGAACCCATACTTACTCCAGGCTGCACCGTAGCGATTTCGAATGTTTTTCAGGACGCGCAAGGTGGCTTGCGGCTGGAAGGGCAACGATCCCCCAGCTGCGCTCGGCACGACGGTGCCGTCAATCGGCCCCGTGGCCGGCGGTCCGCCCCAGATCACGTATCCGTGGATTGAATCCGAAGCGGTGATTCCCCACAGGTCATCACTGTAATCGGGATACTGTTTCCCCAGCTCCAGGCAAAACCGCCGGTGGACATCGGTGGCGATCACCGAATTCTGAAAATAGTCGGCGAACTTGTCGCGCCTTCCACGAAAATCGAACCACGCCTGGGAATATTGATGCACGAACAAGGGAGCGAAAGAGCCGACGTAGCGCAAGCCATCGTATTCAAAGACAAGGCGTTTCCATGCCGTCCAGGTTTCATCCTTCAGGGGATGAGTAGACGAGCCCAAGCCCAGCAGATACATCATCATCAATTCGCTGTAGTAATCCCAGCGGGAAGGCAGGAACCCAACTTCCGGGGTCCAGCCGTGGGGCAGCAGTGAGGTGTCTTCCGAAAGCCAGGTCCAATCCACCCTCCCGAAGATCAAGTCCGCAAGTTGCAGGACCTCAGGATGGCGAAAGTGCTCGCGGCACGTAAGGATTCCGCACAGCAAAATGGCGGTGTCGACGGAGGAAACTTCAGAATCCCAAACTCTTTCTCCACTGTTGATATCGGCAAAGTGGTAAAAAAACCCGCGGTGGTTCGGCAGCTTCTTCCACAGGAACCGGAGGGCGACAAACACCCGTTCGAGGGCATCGCTGGTGGGAATCAGGCCGCGCTGCTCTCCGATGCACAGAGCCGTCAAACCGAAACCGGTGGCGGCAATGCTGGCTACGATCCCTTGATCATTCGTGCCGACGTGGCAACGGTCTTTCACCATCCCTGTCTTGGGGCTGGCCTGCTCCCAGAAATAGCTGAGATTGGCGATTTCCAACTCGTTCAGAAACCAGTCGTCTTCGGGCGACAGAGGCGCCAAGCCGGATAGAGACGGTGGCCCTTTCGCCGTCTGCTGGCTTGTCGATTGCTGGCTCGTCGATTGTTGGCTCACGGGCAGGGCCGGCATCAGTCTAGCCAAAGACAGGCATCCCCCCGCGCCCAGCATCTGGCGCATCACCTCCCGACGGGAAAACCGATTCGGCCTCACATCTGGCACTCGGGTGCTACCTATCAATCCTAAACGAAGTCGCCTCTTGCAGGGATTGACACAAGGATTACGCGCGAGGGACCTCAGATTCCCGCATTGCTGAGCTTCGTCGTAGAATATTCGAAAGATTGTGGACATAAACCGCACACCTAAAGTTAATCTCTGGATCGGCTCGACCATCATCCTTACGATTGTTGGCGCCCTGCTCCTTCTTCCGTGGTACACCCACGGATCGATATCGCTGCGGGGAGCAGTCACTGTCCGGGACACTGACAGCAGAAAAGAACAGCCCATCGCCGATGTCGACGTAACCGCTGATTTGGCCACCAACGCGGCGAAATCTGACTCAAGTGGCTTGTTCACGCTCCCGCTGCGCGGATTCGTGCGGAGGGGCCACCCGCTCGTCCTCCACTTCCGCCAGCCGCACTACCTTCCACTCGATCTAAGTGATTTTGTCGGGGACAAGCTCTATATCGTCCACATGTCACCCCTCCCGGCGGTCACGCCTTCCACCACTCGACCTGCGGTGAAAGTCGCGAACGTTCACGTCAGATACTCTGGCCGCGTGATGACGGAGTTCAATGTAGGCAGCGCGGTGAAAACATTTCAGATTGAAAACAAGGGCAACGTGCCGTGCAAGGGTCAGCGACCTTGCTCACCCGATGGCAAATGGCGCGCCGCACAGGGCTCGGCGTCTCTCGACGCGGGGACGGGGAACGAGTTCCGAAGCGCCAGAGCATCCTGCATCGCCGGGCCATGTCCGTTCACCAAAATCGAATCAGACCATTACTCGCGCGGCGAACAGACTTACACAGTCTCTGCCCGCGACTGGTCCGACACTGCGACTTTCTTACTGGAAGCGGAAGTGGTGCACCCCATGGTCAGTCAAATCGTTCACGAATCTTACCCGGTCATCTTTGGAGAAGGTCTAAATTTTACTCTGCCCTCGACCGCCGAAGGCGTCAGTATTGAAGCGGAACTGGATGGGCAGATGATTATCTTTCCACTCGGCCCCGAGCTGTTCTTAAGTTGGGCGAGTTGCAACGCCAGAGTAAATCCAGATCAAACCAAGGTGTACCGTTGCGATCTCAAGCCCGGATACAGTTTTCAGTAAGGGCGTCCCAAAGGGCATTGGCATTCCTGTTTCGCGTAGAAGGTCATCCTCGCTAAGGATAATCATGCTAAGAACGATCATCGCTTCCCTGCTCCTGGTTATGTTGCCGGGTGCCGCGCCGGCGCAGACCGTCGAGACAATCGTGATTGATGGCTCTGCTCCCGCGCACGCCTTTCCGCATTTCTGGGAACAGATGTTCGGTTCTGGCCGCGCGATTTTGAGCCTGCGAGAAAATTATCGCCAGGACTTGCAGGCTGTAAAACAGATCACCGGGTTCCAGTATGTTCGCTTCCACGCTATCTTTCATGATGAAGTCGGCGTTTACGACGAAGACAAGCAAGGGCAGCCGGTCTTTAATTTTTCCTACGTCGATCAGGTCTACGACGGTCTGTTGGCGAACGGCGTGAAGCCCTTCGTAGAATTGAGTTTCATGCCCAACAAGCTGGCCGAGAAACCGATCCTGCAAGCCTTCTGGTACAAGCCAGATGTGGCACCACCTAAAGACTGGGCGAAATGGGACAACCTGATCACCCAGTTCACCAAACATCTGGTAGACCGTTACGGCATCGATGAAGTCAGCCAGTGGTATTTCGAAGTTTGGAACGAACCGAACATTGATTTCTGGGGAGGCGATCCCAAGCAGGCGACCTACTGGGACCTCTACGACCACACTGCACGCGCCGTCAAGGCGGTGAGCCGTCGATTGCGAATTGGCGGACCAGCAACCGCACAGGCAGCCTGGGCAGACGCATTCATTGAACATTGCGCGGCCAATCACGTTCCAGTTGATTTCGTTTCCAGCCACGTCTATGGCAACGACCAGGCAAAGGACGTATTTGGAACGGACGAAAATATTCCTCGCAATAAGATGGTGTGCCGCGCCGTGAAAAAAGTTCACGACCAGATCGCAGCCTCCGCCATGCCCAACCTGCCGCTGATCTGGAGCGAGTTCAATGCCAGCTATTTCAATGAAACTCTGGTTACCGATGCCTCATACATGGGCCCGTGGCTGGCGGACACGATTCGTCAATGTGATGGTCTGGTGGACGTGATGAGCTATTGGACTTTCTCCGACGTTTTCGAGGAGCAAGGCGTAGTGAACACGCCATTCTACGGCGGTTTCGGCCTGCTGGCTGAAGATGGAATTCCTAAGCCGGCTTTCAACGTTTTCAAAATCCTGCACCGGCTAGGGGAGCAGCGAATCGATGTCAATTCAGATTCTGCGCTCCTCACAAAAAAGAAAGACGGCAGTCTCGTGCTCGCCATCTGGAACTATGCGCCGCCGGATCACGCTGGGGCGGCCAAGACGGTAACTCTGCGCTTCCAGGGCGGACACTATAAGCACGCGCTCGTGTCGACGGTCGACCCCGATCACGGAGACGTCGACTCAATTTACGAGAAGATGGGATCGCCGCGCTACCTTTCGCAGGCGCAGATTCAACAACTCAAACAGGCTGCAGAGATTCCTCCAGCCGCGGAGCGCAACCTGAAAGGGGGAGAATTGACTGTGACCTTGCCTTCGTACGGGCTCGCGGTGGTCGAAGTCAGATAGATCCATTTAGAAGAGGCGATTCTTGCGCGGCGTTCGAACTGCTGGGATGGTTCCGAATCGTCAGCCAGGCTACCATCGCGCTTGCCAGAGACAGCCCCGCGCAAGCCAACATGACAATTCGAAAGCCAAATACAAATGCTTCTTTCACGGATTCTTCGATCGCGGCACTGGTACTGGGGTTGAGGCCAAGAGGAACCTGCAAGCCCGCAAGCTTGATCTCTTCCGAATGAAGCTCCCGCAAAATCGCAGGCGACAGCGAAAGCTGAGCCAGGCTGCGGTTCAGCTCATAACCAAAGGCTTTCACCATTACAATCCCGAATATCGCGATCGCCAGCACCCCGGCTACGCGCGCCACGGCGTTGTTGATTCCAGAAGCCGAGCCGACGCGGTCCAGAGCAACCGAATTCATAACGACGGTGGTAAGCGGAGCCACCGTCGCTGATGTCCCAAACCCCAGCACAAGGATCGCCGGGAAAAATGTCTTCCAGTAGCTCCCTCCTAAAGACGGGATCGCGAACAGAGCGAACCCAACCGAGACAATGAGTGGACCAGCGATCAGCGGAATTCTGGGACCGTAGCGAGCCACGAGTCCGCCGGACCAGCGGGAGAGAAAGAACATCAGCAAGATCAACGGAAGGAGAGCGGCACCGGCGGCGGTGGCGGAATAGTTTTGCACTTGGATCAGGTTCAATGGGAATGAGAAAAAGAAAATGCCCGTCGCCGCGTACAGGAAGAGCGTAAGCAGGTTTGCACCAGTGAAGCTGCGGGAGTCGAACAGCGCCAGTGGGAGCATTGGTGACGTTACAGTTCCTTCGACAACTACCATAGCGATAAGACAGGCGGCGCCCAGGATTAAACTCCCGGAGACCAGAGGATTTCGCCAACCCAAATCGACTGATTCCATGAACCCGGCAACCAAGCCGCCTAATCCAACTGTCGCGAGCAGCGCTCCTGCCCAATCGATGCGGCCCGCGTCCTCGTTGCGGCTCTCTGGAATGTGCCTCAGTGAAATGGTCATTACCGTCACTGCAAGCGGGAGATTGATGAAGAATACCCACCGCCAGGAACCGTGCTCGACTAGCCAACCGCCGAGAACTGGTCCGACGGCGGTGGTGATCGCGGTAAAGCCCGACCAGGTACCAATCGCACTGCCACGACTCTTCTCATCAAAAGATGCACCGATAATCGCGAGACTGCCGGGCACCAGGAGCGCAGCGCCAACGCCTTGAATACTCCTGGCGACGATTAACTGATGAATGTTCGAAGCGGCTCCGCAAGCAACCGAAGCCACGGCGAAGATTGCTGTCCCGACTACGAATATCAGACGGCGCCCTAACAAGTCGCCGAGCGAACCTCCGACAAGAATCAGCGCGCTTAGAAACAGCCCATAAGACTCGACCACCCATTGCACATCGACTACGTTTGCATGAAAGTTGGCCTGGATCGCGGGCAGAGCGATGTTGACGACCGTGCCATCGATGAATGCCATGCTGGAACCGAGAATAGTCGCGACCAGCACCCAGATTCTCGCCTCTGGCCGACATGGTGTTTCGGCACTTGCTGACCGCATTACGGCTTCATCGCAAGGCATCCTCATGATGGCTATGGATGCCATACAGGCTGCATTCGGTTCTGGAGATCGGCGGCAGCGGCACTCACGGCGAATTGACAAAAGCCTTACACTGAAAGCGCTCGGTAGGAAGCTCCAACCATTCTGTGTTCCGCAACATTGACAGATTCGAGATCTATCGGCGACGATCGACGCAAAGCCAATGACTTCTCTGGAGGTACAACTTCCGCAGTCTGTTTCTGCAGGCATTGCGGCGCGCGGGGCGCAGTGGTATGTGGCGAAACCTTCCTCTCAGGGGCGACTCGTGCTAGCCCTGGTTTTGCTGCTGAGTGCGCTGTACATGGCGCTGGAATTAAAGCGTGGGTGGGTTCCCTCGGACGAAGGCACTCTGGCGGAAAGCGCCGAGCACGTGCTGCGCGGAGAACTTCCTCACCGTGATTATCACGACGGCTACACCGGAGTATTAGGTTATCTAAATGCAGCCGCGTTTCGATTGTTTGGAACAAACCTGGCCAGCATGCGTTACATGCTGTTTCTGTTTTTTCTGGCCTGGGTTCCGGCGGTTTATTACGCGGCCTCGAGGTTTGCTTCCGCATCGGTCGCCGGCGCGGTGACCCTTTTGGCGGTGGCATGGGGACCGCCGAATTACGCTGCCGCACTGACCTCCTGGTACAACCTGTTCTTCGCAACCTTCGGGCTCGCGGCCCTGTTGCGCTACATCGAAACCCAAACTGGAGTTTGGCTGCTGATTGCCGGGGCTTGCGGCGGTATCTCGATCCTGTTCAAGCTCCCGGGTTTGTTCTTTGTCGCGGGCGCCTTGTTCTTTCTTGTGTATCGCGAACAACTTGCGCCCAGCGCCAAACCGGGCGATCGCCGCGAGACCGGGGCATACCGGGGTTTCGTCATAGCCTCGATACTTTTATACGAAGCTCTGCTCTTTATGCTCCTGCGAAAGCTAGCTAATAGTGCTACCTATTATTACTTCTGGGTGCCGGAGCTTGCCATTGGCGCGTTTTTAGTTTGGAACGAAATCTACGCTTCCAGAAATCGAAGCCAAAGATTTCACTTTCTTCTACGCGAACTGTTACTGTTCGCAGCCGGCGTTGCTATTCCAATCGCGGTCTTCCTGGTTCCCTACCTTCTGACTGGAAGTATCGGTCTTCTGGTGCGAGACATTTTCGGCATATCGAGCCGTTTGATCGGGCTCGTGGGGATGAAGCCGCCTGTGCGTTGGTTTCATCAGGGAATCGAAGTGAACGCAGTGCTGATCGCACTCGTACTCCTGACCCGATCGAGAACCACCCCCAAACTTTGGAAACAAGTCCTGTTCGGTGTTTCCATGCTCATCCTCATCCCTTCCCTTGTGCTTTTGGCTCGCCGATCCCGCTATTACTATCAACACGTGTGGAGCACGATTTGGGTTTTTGCGCCCGTCGTGGTGGTCGTCGGCGTTGCGCTGCTAGCCCGCTGGTCCTGGCTGAACCGATTGGAACCCATTCCCCGGCAGCGACTATTCCTCACTCTTTCGGTGACGGCCGCGTGCAGCTTGATTCAATTCCCCTTCAGCAACACCATCTATTTTTGCTACGTTGCGCCGCTGGTTTTGCTCTCCATCACCGCCGTGGTTAGTTCGATGGACCCGCCGCCACGGTTAGCCGTGGCCGGCTTGATGTGCTTCTGTTTTGTGTATGTCGTGTTCGACCTGACGCCGGGATTCGTTTATCACCTGGGCGCTGAATATGCGCCAGACACCCAGACGGTTCGGCTTTCCATACCTCGCGCAGGAGGCCTGCGTGTCACCGCTGCGAGCGCGCGCGAATATGAGGCGCTGAACAATCTTATCCACCAGCATGCTCGCGGCGAATACATCATGGCCAAACCCGATTCTCCGGAAGTTTATTTTCTTTCTGGCTTTCGCGATCCAACCGGTATCTTTTTTGATTTCTATGAAGACCCGTCGGGGAGAACCGAGCGTGCGTTGGCAGTCATCGACTCGCACAACATCAATCTGGTCGTCCTGAATCATCGTCCGCCGTTCGCGGGTCCAATCGCGGATGATCTCAAGAATGCTCTGGAGCGTGAGTTCCCCAATCGCGCTGATGCCGGCGACTTTGAAGTCAGGTGGAAACCATGACTCGATCTGACGCTGGCCGATGGCCCGGCATTTCGGTAGTAGTGCCCGTTTACCGCAGCGAAGCCATCTTGCCCGAACTTGTGCGACGGCTTTCGCTAGCGCTGCCGCCTCTCGCCCAAGAGTACGAACTCGTTCTAGTAAATGACTGCAGTCCCGACCAAAGTTGGGCCGTCATCGGCCAACTCCAGCGCCAGTTCGCATGGATACGCGGCATCAACCTCATGCGCAATTACGGCCAGCATAATGCGCTCCTGTGTGGGATCCGAGCTGCAAGATATGAAGTGATTATTACCATGGACGACGACTTGCAGCATCCTCCCGAGGAGATTTCGAAGTTACTGAGTGAGCTTTCCCATGGCTTCGACGTCGTGTATGGCACGCCACAGCAAGAGCAGCACGGTTTGGGCCGTGATCTGGCCTCTCTTGCAACCAAGATGGCCCTGAGAAATGTCGTGGGAGCGGAGATTGCCAGGCAAGTCTCGGCATTCCGCGCATTTCGCAGGCAGGTAGCGGATGCGTTCCGCCAGTATGAAGGCTCATTCGTCTCCGTTGACGTATTGCTGACTTGGGGAAGCAACCGGTTCGGCGCCGTCAAGGTCCGTCACGAGGCCCGGAAGCAGGGAGCGTCCGGTTATACCTTCAGAAAACTTGCGACCCACGCGATGAACATGATGACCGGGTTCAGCACTGTGCCCTTGCAGTTCGCCAGCATCGTAGGGTTCTGTTTTACGCTTCTTGGTATCGGAGTCCTGTTTTATGTGGCGATCCGCTACTTTCTCAGTGGAGATGCTGTCCCAGGATTTCCCTTTCTCGCCTCCATCATCGCGATCTTTTCGGGAGCACAGTTGTTCGCTCTGGGGATTATTGGCGAATACCTTGCCCGCATGCATTTCCGCATGATGGACCGGCCGACCTACGCCATTCGCGAAGTCATCGGCCCCCCAGGAAGCGAAGGAACAACCTGATGGACTTTCGCATTCCCTTCAACCGGCCATGCCTGGCGGGCAACGAATATAAATACATCACCGAGGCGATCGCGAATGGCCAAGCCTCCGGGGATGGCCCCTTCACGCGACGCTGCCACGAGCTGCTGGAACGGGAGTTGCAGGCACCGAAGGTTCTCCTCACGACCTCCTGCACGCATGCGCTCGAGATGGCGGCGATCCTGCTCGATTGCGCGCCAGGCGATGAAATCATCATTCCTTCATTCACCTTTGTTTCCACCGCAAACGCTTTCGCATTGCGCGGCGCCCGCATCGTATTTGCCGATATCCGTCCTGACACTTTGAATCTCGATGAAAGCCGTCTGCAATCTCTCATCACGAAGCGGACAAAAGCCATCGTTCCGGTGCACTACGCCGGGGTCGCCTGCGAAATGGACTCGATCTGTGGCCTTGCGCGCGAACATGGTGTTCGAGTCGTTGAGGACAACGCCCATAGTTTGTTTGCTCGCTACAAAGGTAAGCTCACCGGCACCTTTGGCTGCTTGAGCACCCAGAGTTTTCACGAGACCAAGAACATCATTTGCGGCGAAGGCGGAGCGCTGGTGGTGAACGATCCACAGATGGTCGAACGCGCCATGATCATCCGCGAAAAGGGGACCAACCGCAGCCAGTTCTTCCGCGGTCAAGTCGACAAATATACCTGGGTGGATATCGGTTCCAGTTATCTGCCGTCCGATCTGCTGACGGCGTTCTTGCTCGCGCAGTTGGAGGGCCGGCAAGAAATCCAAACCAAGCGGCGTCGAGTTTGGGAATACTACTGGCGGCATCTGCAGGGCCTGGCCCAGGAAAAGAAGGTCCGGCTACCCGTGATTCCCGCTGAGTGCGAGCAGGCTTATCATATGTTTTATTTGATACTTCCCTCGCTCGAGTGCCGCCAGGCCTTGATCGCGCACTTGAAGGAGCATGGAATACTGAGCGTCTTTCATTACGTTCCCCTGCACTTGTCGGTAATGGGGATGAAATTTGGGGCACGAAAGTGTCCTGTCACCGAGGACCTCAGTTCCCGGCTGCTCAGACTGCCTTTCTATAATGACTTGACTGAGGACGATCAGGCGCAGGTCGTAGGCTTGATCAAAGACTTCTTCGATGTGCAGGATTGAACGTCGTCTCCGGTGAAAAAAGGTATTCGATGATTGAAACGTTTCGGCCGATCCTCAACCTGCCGTGGGCATACCAGATGTGGGGCGGCATCGTAGGCTCGGATGAATACCGGAAGACCCTTGCGAAAGAGCACATTCGAGCCAGGCAAAGCGACAGGATCCTTGACATCGGTTGCGGTCCTGGAAGCATGGTCCCTTATCTTCCAAGTTCAGAATATTTCGGCTTCGATGCGAACCCCGATTACATTCAGCAGGCGCAGCGACGCTTTCCCGAAGTGCATTTCACATGCGATCGGGTCAATGAGTACAATCTGCCGCAATCCGAATACTTCGACATCGTTATCGCGTTAGGAATTCTGCATCATCTCGAGGATCTGGAGGCTGTGCAACTGTTTCGCATGGCTCGTCGTACTCTAAAGCCTGAGGGCAGGCTGATCACGCTGGATGGTGTCTGGGTGGCCGGTCAATCGAGATTTGCAAAATTCTTGCTAAGCAGAGACCGTGGACGCTTCGTCAGGCACGCAGAGGAATACGTGGCACTTGCGTCGACTTCTTTTTCGACCGTTCACTCGACAGTCCGTCATGACATGCTGCGAATTCCCTATAGCCATCTCATTCTGGAATGCAGGCGCTAGTCCATGCCATCGTCGATTGAACCCACCTCTGGCGGCTACGATGCCTCGCTCTTTGACGATTTGGCACGCGTGGAGGATCGCCACTTCTGGTTTCGCGCGCGGAACATCTTAATTTACGCGTTGGCAAAGAAACTCTGTTCCGGGTTGAAGCCTGGATATCTCGTTCTCGAGGTTGGTTGTGGAACCGGAAATGTACTGAACGCTCTTCGCAGGGCGTGCGACGGCGGCGTGGTGGTTGGCATGGAACGCTTCTTTGACGGCCTCCCGCACGCCCGACGACGCTATGCCGGGCGGCTCGTGCAGGCAGACGCTCGCAGCCTTCCTTTTGGAAAGCCATTCGAACTTGTGGGAATGTTCGACGTCCTTGAGCACATACCGGAGGAACGTGAGACGCTTCTATCTCTGCGTGAAATGCTCGTAACTGGAGGAAGGCTGATCTTGACGGTCCCGGCACATCAATTCTTGTGGAGCCATTTTGACGAAGCGGCTCATCATTGCCGTCGTTATTCGATCACGCAGATTCGCAAGACCTTGGCCGAAGCCGGATTTGAGATAGAGTTTGCAAGTCACTTTATGGCGTGCATCTTCCCCCTGGTTTGGGCATTCAGAAAAATCGGAGGCCTTCGAGGATCCGGTAGTCGGGAAGAGGCAAGAAAGCTGACGATGCAGGAGTTTCGTGTCATCCCCGTAATCAACGATCTACTGACATCAGTAATGACGCTCGAAGCGCGCTGGGTAGCTCGCGGTCACCACTTGCCGTTCGGTACTTCTCTGGTTGTCGTTGCGCGAAGGAATCGTTAAGGCACGAGCGACGCAGAAACTCGTGCGTGCAACCGAACCGAATGCATTATCCATTCAGAACTAAAACCACTTGTGCAAGGTGTAATAGGAGTTGGCGGGTTCGAAACCAACACGGCACCACACTTTCTGCACCGCGACGTTTGTCACCTGGGTGGAGATAACCATCCGCTTCACCTGCTGCTTTTTGCATAACTTCAGCCCATTCACCATAAGAGAGCGGCCAACCCCGATTCCCTGCCCTTCAGGAGAGACCCCGAACAACAACCCTTCCATTTCCTCGGGGCTATTGAGCCGGAGGGTTAGAAATCCGACAATTTTGCTATCGATCTCCGCGACCAACACTTCGGTGGCTACTTGCTTTGACGTGCACGATCGCACTGCCCAGGAAACGTAGCCTTCATTGCATTTGCCCTGGTCCAACCTGGAATCGGCATGGTAGTGACCGAAATATCCTTTGAACGCCGCTGCCGCGACAGCCTCCAGCTGGGCCGCGTCGTCCCGCGCAATCTTCCGAACGTGGGCGCTCGAAGCATCGTCAGGAATCGCGCCCTTGGTGAGGTCGAAACTGTAATAGACGAGGGTGTCCATCAACAAGAAGCCTCGGCTTTCCATCTCTTGAATGGTGCGAAGTTCTTTGGTGGCGCAACGAGCGATCAGCAGCTTGATCTGTTCTACAGCACAGGAATCGATAATCTGCGAGAGATTCTTCCCCTCCACCTGCGCCCTGGCAACGCGAACCCCGAATCGCTCGCTGTCAATCTCCGAGAACGCAATGTTTTCCTCTTTGCCAACTGCCATACTTCCGTTTCCTATGATTCGATCCGGGCGAGTCGGACGTGCCGACGAGTCTGGGTCTCGCGTCAAGACTTTTTCGCCTTCCCGGGAGGAACCAGAGCCACGGCGGCCTCGGTGGTGAGCAGAAGGAAAGTAAACGTCTCCTGCAGGTACAAGCGGACAGTAGCATCGGTATGGCTGAGATAGCCGATGGAGACGTCCTGGCCGATGTGCAGGTCAAAATCGCCGCCACGCGTGGTCAGCACGAAAGCGCCTGCAATCGCGGGAGCCCAGATAATTTCATCCTTGACGAGCCGCTTGACGTGCTCCAGGACCGGGTATCCGTGGTCGCTCGTCTCGGCGAGCGCCGTGTAGGCGTCGGCGCCGAGCAGCACGGAGTAGGGGCCGTTGACGCCAACGAGACGCAGTTGGCTCAAGGCTTGTGAAATTGCATCCGGGTACTCGCGCACGTCGGCCGGGAGCGTCCTGATTGGATTGCTGGTCCCTTGACGGATGCCCCCAATGCCGGCGGCGTTGTAGCCCTCGAATATAGCGCCGTCCTCGGCAAAGGCGATCTGTCGCGCCGCGTCCTTCGCCGGTTGCCAGTCGGAGTCATTCGCGCCGCGCTCGACATCGTCAATCTGCTGGCGCTCCAGGTCGAACGGAACACGCAGCTCGACCATCGCCTTCACCTCGCGCTGCCTCGCGAGAATGCCTTTCGCCTGGGCGGTGATCGTCCGCAGGTGGCCCGTGCCGACGGCAGAGAGCCCGGTGCCGGACGGCCCGTTCACATCCACGACGCGACGTCCGGCGAGGTAGCGCTTGAACGTGCGCGATGTTTCTTCTTCGATCTGGGCCCAGGCCGAATCGGAAATGGGAGCAAGTTCGCGATGGAGGTTATTCATATCGTGCGTCTCCTTTGAGAGAACCGATGCCGAGCGAACCCTCGCGCACCGATGGATTGGATGAAGATGGGACGGACGAAGAGGTTTCGGCCGCGGCCGGCGGCGCAAGGGGTCCCGCCGCAGGCTGCTCTTCACTAGTTTCCTCTTCGCTGCTTTGGTCTTCGCTCACGTTATCTAGAAATGTTGCCGACGGAACGAAGAACAGGCATCCGGTAACGGCGCGGCTGAAATCGAGTATCCGGTCGTAGTTGCCGGGCGGCCGGCCGATGAACATGTTCTCAAGCATTCGCTCGATCGTGCGCGGCGAACGGCTGTAGCCGATGAAGTACGTGCCAAATTCACCGTGCGAGGGCTGGCCGAAGGGCATGTTGTCGCGCAGGATCTTGATCTCTTTCCCATTCTCGACGATCGTCGTGAGCGCGTTGTGCGCCGACGTCGGTTTGACGGAATCGTCCAGTTCGATGTCAGACAGCTTGGTGCGGCCGATGATGCGCTCCTGCGCCTCGGTCGAGAGTGCATTCCAGGCCCCGACCTCGTGAAGATATTTTTGCACGATAACGTAGCTGCCCCCGCTGAAAGCAGTGTCCTCGTCGCCGATCAGCGCGGCTTCGATCACTGCTGCGCCTCTGGGGTTCTCCGTCCCATCGACGAAGCCGAGGAGATCGCGGTCGTCGAAGTAACGGAAGCTCTGCACTTCGTCCACCGGCGAAACGGCATCCCCCAAACGCGCCATGATTTGCGTCGCAAGCTCGAAACAAAGATCCATGCGCTTGGCACGGATGTGGAACAGCAGGTCGCCCGGTGTGGAGACCGCATGCCGCTTTTCGGAGCGGATCTCGCGAAACGAATGCAGTTCTGCCGGCCGCGGCGTACCAAAGACGCGGTCCCACGCGTTGGACCCGATCCCCATGACACAGGAAAGGCTCCCTTCCAGGTCGCGAAATTCCACCGCGCGCACCAGTGCGGCTAGGTCTCCGCAGAAAGAGCGCAGGGTGGCACGATTTTCCGGGCCCGGGTTGAGAGTTGCGACCAGGAAGATCGCAGCACGAGTAAGCGGCGCGGCTACCGCCTGCGCGACGGCAGGAAGGACCTCTGCCGCTTCGGAGGCTTTGATCGGACCGGGATCTATCGGGAGAGTCATCCTGGCGACATCCGAAAGTTCGGACGACAAGTTTACCATCGCCGGTCGGCGACCGTGCAAACGTTCGATCTTTCTGAGCTAGTTCACGCCCAGGCAGCGGGTGTTTACATGGATCAGGCGGAGCCGATCAGGCTGTAAGCCAAAACCAGGAGCACGATCGACGCAACCACGACGTACATGCGGTCGTGCTCCCCTGCGAATCCAAAAATTGAGAAGGCTACCCGTGCCACTGGCGTCGCGATGAGCAGCAGCAGTCCGAACTGGATAACGCCTCTCCCGTTGAACGCGACCGCATCACGAAGGATGCCCCCGACGCCGCGAAGGTCTGAAGGTTCGCCACGAAACACGCGGTAATCTGTGGGGGAGTGCCCATGCCGTGCAAGATAAAGAACCCCACCAAACAGTACAACGAGCGCAGAAAGCAGGACGCTGTACCGGAGAAGGTTGCCAATCACCACGTCCATCCGTCTATCGGTCCAACTTCGCTCGCCGGCCATATCAAATCCTCCCTGAAAGGCCCTTGTAAAGCATCTCGATTCCCAGAAGCGCGATCACCAGGCTGAAGACCCGACGCAACCACTTTGTCTCTGCTTTGACGAGAACCCGTGTGCCCAGCAACGATCCGGCAAGAACGCCTAGCATTATGGGCATGGCGAGCCCGGGATCGATATATCCGCGAGCCAGATAAACCCCAGCGCTGGCCGCGGCCGTGACGCCAATCATGAAGTTGCTGGTCGTGGTTGACACTTTGAAAGGAATCTTCATCGCCTGGTCCATGGCGATAACCTTCATCGCCCCCGAGCCGATCCCCAGCAACCCCGAAAGCGTTCCCGCGCCAAACATCAGAGTCCATCCCAGCGGCACATGCTGGACGTTATAGTTTCGAACACCATCCACATCGGGAAAGCTCCCGTTCAAGCGCAATCTGGTGGCCAGCGGGTCGGGCGGGATATTTCGCTCATTTTTCGGACGGGGGTTCCGAGACAGATATGCTGAGCCCATCAGCACTAATCCAAAAATAACGGAAATTGCGGAAGTGGAGATGTGTGTGGCCAATGTCGCACCGGCCAAAGCCCCCACGGTGGTTGCGATCTCCAGAAACATTCCGATCCTGATATTGGAAAAGCCCTCTTTAACGTAGGTTGCTGCCGCCCCCGAGGAAGTCGCAATCACCGAAACCAACGACGCCCCAATTGCATATCGGATGTCCACTCCAAGAAGCACGGTGAGCATGGGAACAAGTACCACTCCACCGCCCAGCCCGGTAAGCGCTCCCAGGAAACCGGCCATGAATGAGCCCGCACAGACGAGCAGGCTAAACTCCAGAATAGTCATGACCGTTCCCGTAAGCCTCAACCAGAGCTAACGATTTGTGCACGGTACAGACTACTCCAAGAGAAGCAATCGATGTGGGAGATGCCCTCTGGAAATCTGCGCTCGCGGTGCGGAACCGGTTGTTATCCGGTTTTTATTCCGGGGTATTTTGGGGGGTGCGGGAATAAAACGCACGCCTGCTGGTTTACCCTTATGGGCATGTCGGAAGAGAACCTGCCATCGGAGTCGTTCGAGCAGCTAGCCATGCCTCACTTCGAGCGGCTCTATAACTTTGCCTGCTGGCTGACGCACGACCGGCAAGAAGCCGAGGATCTTGTGCAGGAGACTTACGTCAAAGCGCTCAAGGGGTTTTCCTCGTTCCAGCCAGGAACGAATTTTCGCGCCTGGATCTACAAAATCCTGCGGAATGCGTTTCTGACCTCCCGCACCGGCCTGAAGGCGACTGCTACCGTGCCGCTCGATCTTGACGGCGAAGAGCAAGCTTTGCCTACGGACAAGGAAACCCCAGAGAGCATCCTGCTGCAGCGTTCCGATGGCCAGCTCGTGCAGCATGCCTTGGAGGAACTGCCAGTCCCTTATCGCGAGATCCTGCTGCTGTGTGAAGTCGAAGAGATGTCCTACCAGGAAATCTCTGCCACTCTCGCCATCCCGATGGGTACGGTAATGTCGCGTTTATCCCGTGCCAGAAAAGCGCTGCGCGGCAGCCTGCAGGAACAGTTTGCGAATAGGACGAACTAAAATGGTGACCTATGGTTTGTGAGTCTTGGAAAGTGAAACTTGACACTTACCTTGACGGTGAGGTGCCTGAGGAGGAAATGTGCGGCTTCGACGCTCATGTGCGCAGTTGCCCCTCTTGCTCGGCGGATGCCCTTGCGCGCGTGCAGATGAAGCGCGCGATTCAAGCCGCTGGGAGACGCTACACCCCCAGCGCTGAGTTCAGGGAGCGGATGCAGCAGAAAATTGCCGCAAAACCCCGGCGAAGTTTCGTTCTGGCGTGGACGTTAGCCGCTGCGGCAGCTGTCATCCTCGTGGCCGGGACATTGACTTCAGCCTATCTGGGAACTAGAGCCGGCAGAGATCAGGTTTTCAGCGAGATCGCAGACTTGCACGTGGCAACGCTCGCCAGCTCATCTCCCGTGGATGTGATTTCAACCGATCGGCACACGGTGAAGCCCTGGTTCCAGGGAAAAATCCCCTTCGCGTTCAATTTGCCGGAACTCCAGAACTCCGAGTTCACCTTGCTGGGCGGCCGCCTGACCTATCTCGATCAAACGCCGGGCGCGCATCTCATTTACGACGTGCGAAAGCACCACATTTCCGTGTTCGTGTTCCAGGAACGGTCGCTGCCGGTCAGGTTGGACGAAAATCCTGTTTCTAAGAAACAACCGTTCAACATGGAAACATGGAGTCAGGGCGGGCTTCGCTACTTCGTGATCGGCGACGCGAGTGCCGCGGACATCGATAGTCTGGCGAAGTTGTTTAAAGCGGCATCATAGACTTGACGGCGGTAATCCTGCTGGCGCGGAAGTATCACCTTGCCTGCGGAAGTATCACCTTGCCTTATGAATTAGGAACCGCAGCTTTCAATCTGGCAGAAGCATTTTGCGGCGCAGGGCCTGGTAGCGAGGGTGGGACCGAAGACGGCCTAGTTTGGGCTCTGTGGCGAGATACAGCGCGATGGCATCGCGGTCCTCGATGGCTTTCTCATACCAGTCCAGCGCCTGTTCCACCTGTCCCAGACCCAGGCACATGATTCCGAATACGCCGGGAGCCACGTAACCCGATTGCGTGCGCTGTTCTATTTCCTTCAAGACAGCTGTCGCCTCTTCGCTCCGGCCTGCCCGCGAATAAAGATTGTGCAGCGAAGCCAGCACCCACGGGTTTCGCTCCGAAAACCCAGCGGCACGCTCTACGGCATCGACCGCCTTCTCGACCTTGCCTTTGAGGAAATATGCCAGCCCGAGCATCCAGTGCGAAAAATAGTAGGTCGCGTCCAACTCGAGCGCCTTCGTCGCCAGGGTGATCGCCGTATCCGGATCATCCCGGCGATACGCATTTTCCGCCAGGCCGATCACCGCCAGATGATAGAGCGGGTCGAGCTCCGCCGCCCGGTTGAACTCGACTTCCGCTTCCTGCAAACGTCCCAGAGGCTGGAGGAAGTGCATGGCGTAACAGAAATGGACTTCGGCGACGGCCGGGCCAAGCTCCAAAGCCCGCTTCATCTCACGCTCGGCTCCTGTCCAGTCGTAGTCATAGTATCCCAGCACGCTGCCCAGGTAGGCATGCGCAACCGGGAGACTCCCATCCAGCTCCAGCGCTTTCTCCAAAGCCCGTTTCGCGTCCGGCAAAATACCGCAAGGAGCACTTAGCCCCCACACGGCTTCGATGAACAGCAAGTATCCCACCCCAGCGTAAGCGAGCGCGTACTTGGAGTCGCGCGCGAGCGCCCGCTCGAAGTACTCCCGGGCGACGCGAACGCTCTCAGGATTGAGCCGGGCCGAAAGATGCCGTCCCCGCAGGTAGAGATTGTAGGCCTCCAGATCCGCGGTGGGCCGGTTCAGCAGCGGCTGGCCGCTCAGCTTCAGTTTCAGTGTTTCGACGATGGCCTGCGAGATTTCATCCTGAATCGCGAACACGTCGGTCATCTCGCGGTCGTAGCGCTCCGACCAAAGGTGGTATCCGTCCGACGCCTTGATCAGCTGGGCGGTCACGCGGAGGCGACTCCCGAGTTTGCGCACACTACCTTCCAAAATATATTCCACGTTCAGCCCCTGCGCGATGCTGCGGATGTCCTGTCCCTTTCCAACGAACGCCAGCGTCGAGGTGCGCGCCGTCACGAGCAGCCCCGGCACCTTGACCAGCGCATTGAGGATGTCCTCGGCCAAGCCGTCGCTGAAGTATTCATTTTCCTTGTCGCCGCTGAGATTGGAGAACGGGAGCACTGCGATCGAAGGTGGGTTCGAGACAGGAGCCGCCGCGGCTTGTATCAGCGCCTGTTTTACCTCCGCGATGCTCTGGAACCGCTGCGCCGGCAGCTTCGCGAGGCAACCAGCGACGACGCGCGCAACCTCCGACGGCGCCTCCGTCAGCGGCGGTGGATCCGTGTGCAGGATCGCCGCCAGGATCGAGATCGCGTTTTCGCCGCGGAATGCTTTCCGCGCGCTGAGCATCTCATACAAGACGACGCCAAAGGAGAAAATGTCCGAGCGCGCGTCCACGCTCTTGCCCTGGGCCTGCTCCGGCGACATGTAATGAACCGTCCCCAGGACGGTGTTTTCCTGGGTGAGCGTGATGGTTTCAGTGTCGTCGTCCTGGTGGAAACCTCCCTTGGCCGATGCTTGTGCCACGACTTTCGCCAATCCGAAATCCAAAAGCTTTACGCCGGCCTTGGTCACCAGGATGTTGGCGGGCTTCAGATCCCGGTGCACTGTTCCGCTCTGATGCGCCGCTTCCAGCGCATCGCAGATCTGCCCGGCATATTCCAGGGCGCGCGTCAGAGGCAGGGGACCAGGTTCGGCCGGGGACAGCAGCGGATGCCCATTGACGAATTCCAGGACAATGAAATCGGGACCGACGTCGTAGATCTGACAGATGTTCGGGTGGTTCAGAGCGGCGACGGCGCGGGCTTCCCGTCCAAATCGTTCCGAGTACTGCTCGGTGGAAACCTTGAGAGCGACGATCCGGTCGAGGCGAGTGTCGCGAGCCTTGTAGACGACACCCATCCCGCCGGCGCCGATCTGCGAGAGAATTTCGTAGGGCCCGAGCGTATCGCCGACCGCTAGCGGCATAATCCTGTTGGTCATTTTTTCGCTTCGTGAATTACATTGATTGTATATTCCA